>JALJCR010000001.1:0-900000 GCA_022953095.1 Qipengyuania sp. ABI-127-1
CCAGCGCCAAGGTGATCGTCTCGGGCGGCCGCGCGCTGAAGGATGCGGAAACCTTCGAACAGGTCATCACCCCGCTCGCCGACAAGCTCGGCGCCGGGATCGGCGCGAGCCGCGCGGCGGTCGATGCGGGCTATGTCCCCAACGACTACCAGGTCGGCCAGACCGGCAAGATCGTGGCGCCGGAAGTCTATATCGCCATCGGCATCTCGGGCGCGATCCAGCACTTGGCCGGCATGAAGGATTCCAAAACCATCATCGCCATCAACAAGGACGAAGACGCCCCGATCTTCCAGGTCGCCGACATCGGCCTCGTCGGAGACCTCTTCAAAATCGTACCCGAACTCACCGACAAACTCTGATTGCGTTGTGACAATCACTTGCTAACCCTCCATCCGTTATTTCGGATGGAGGGTTTTTACTTGAAGGGTCGTTTTTCCGGGGTCACAACCCTGCTTGCCTGCGCTTTGCCGACAGCGGCGCACGCACGCGATGCGGAGCACCGCACTCTCGAACGTTCATCGCATTGGCAGATGGATTATGGCGTCGATCCCTGCCGCATGGCGCGCAGCTTCGGCGGGGAGACGACCGGACGCTGCTAATGTTCGAGCAGCATCGCCCCTGGGACAGCTTCCGCTGGTATATCGCAGGCAAGCCATTCAAGCAGCTTGGAGCACGCCACTCGGTGACCGCACAGTTCGGCCCGGGCTTCGGGAAATACGAACACACTAGCAACCAGATCGTTGAACTGGACGGCTACGGGCGTGGATTCCGTGGCTGGCAATACAGCAGAAGCAATAAATACAGCAGCGAGCCGTCACCCGATCGATCGCAGGGCAGCATGCCGAAGCTCGATAAGGCGCATGGCGCGGCTATCGACTGGATCGAACTTTCGCATGAGGACCAGTCGATCAGGCTCGACACCGGAAATCTGGAGAACGTATTTACAGCTCTGAACCAGTGCATGGCGGACCTCGTGGGCACTTGGGGCCTCGATCCCGCCCAACAGGAAACCATTGTTAAACCGCCGCACCTCAAAGGTATGCAAGAACTGGCAAGACGGATAGTCCGTTACTATCCCGGCGTTCTGGAACGGTGGTCAGTCGAAGGCGATATTTCAGTCAGGGTCATGGTGTCGGCGGCCGGCCGCGCTGTCGGTTGCCATATTGTGAAGGTGGTGAGCGACGAGGATTTCGGCGCGCAGGTTTGCCGCGAATTCCTGACGAATGCCAAGTACGAGCCCGCCCGCGATGCCGAGGGAAATGCGGTTGGGTCATACCTCTTCACCAATATAAGCTATCGGATGCCCTGATCCGATCCGGTCAAGCCGACAGGCATAGCCCTGGGCCTAGATCACGTAGACATCCAGCGTGTGGATGGTCATGCCGACCAGCCCCCCGACCAATGTGCCGTTGATGCGGATGAACTGGAGATCGCGACCCACCGCTGATTCCACGCGGTCGGTAATCGTCTGCGCATCCCAGCGCTTGACGGTTTCGGACACCAGCCTGACGATCTGGTCACCATAGCGCGTGGCGACGCCAACGGCGGTACGGCGGGCGAAGCGATTGATCTGGCGTTGGAGGCGCTCGTCGTCGCGCAGCGCTGCGCCCAGTTCACCCAGTGTTTCGCCAATATAGCCATGGCCCGTGCCGCCCGATGTGCGGATCGTCTGGATGAGATTGGCGCGCAGCCGCTCCCACACGCCCTGCCACCAATCGCCGACGGCCGGATTTTCCAGCAACTCGCGCTTCATACGCTCGACCCGCTCCTGCATTTCGGGGTCTTCGCGCAGACCCCGAGCCAGCTCCTGCAGGCCTTCTTCGATCTTGTCGCGCAGCGGATGCTGGGGATCGACCAAAACTTCGGCCAGCAGCTTGTAAAGCCCATCGAGAACCGAATTGGCCAACCGTTCGTCGAGACCGGTGAAGCGCAGTACCGCATTGGCGCGCTTATGCACCATGTCGCGTACCATCGTTTCATTGTCTTCGAGCACGAGACCGGCCCACCGGATGATCTTGTCGATCAGCGGCTTGTGGCGACCGTCGGCGATCATCGCCTCAAGCATGCCGCCAAGCAGCGGTGCGATTTCGAGTTTGCTGAGCTGAGCCTTGATCCCGCCGCGGACCTTCGTGCCGAGTCGCTCCGGATCGAGCGACTCGAGAACCTCGATCGCCAGTTCACCTGCTCCTGCGCGAATGCGCGAGTCCCTGGTCGATTTGGGATCCGCCAGATAGCTGCCGACCGCGTGCGCCAGGTTCATGGCACCCATCCGGCGGCCCACAACCGCCGGGGTCAGGAAATTTTCCCGCAAGAAACCCGCCATCGTATCGGCAATGCGATCCTTGTTTTCGGGGATGATCGCCGTGTGCGGGATCGGCAGGCCGAGCGGGTGGCGGAACAAGGCGGTCACCGCGAACCAGTCTGCCAGCCCGCCGACCATCGCGGCCTCGGCGAAAGCGTGCAGGTATCCCCAGGCCGGATGCGCGTCGAGATACCGGCCCGACCACAGGAACAGCGCCGCCATCAGCACGATGAGCCCCGTTGCCGTGCGCCGCATCATGCGCGCTCGGTCGGGCGGGATCGGGGGGCCTGAGGACTGCAGACCCGCGGGCGCAGCCTTGCTCACTCTGCCGGTTCGACCCCGGATTGCGGCGGACCTTGGCCGAGAACACCACGGCTGTCGTCACCATCCTTATAGGTCAGCAGCCGGTTGCGCAGCCATGGCCCGGCGCGCTTTTCGAAGCCGTCGGCGAGGCTAAAGCCCGCCGGCACGATCAGCAGCGTGAGAACGGTCGAGAGGATCAGCCCCCCGATAACCACCGTACCCATGGGAGCGCGCCAGGCACCATCGCCCGAGCCGAGCACACCCGAAAGTGCGGTCGGCACCATGCCTGCGGTCATCGCGACCGTCGTCATGACGATCGGCTGGGCACGCTTATGGCCCGCATCGATGATCGCGTGGAGCTTACGCGTGCCCTTGTCCATTTCCTCGATAGCGAAGTCGATGAGCAGGATCGAATTTTTCGACACAATTCCCAGCAGCAGAAGAATGCCGATATACACCGGCATCGATTGTGGTTGACCAAAAAGCCAAACCAGCAGGATGCCGCCCAAAGGTGCCAGAGCAAGGCTGGTCATATTGACCAGCGGGCTCATCAGGCGCTTGTAGAGTAGCACCAGCACTGCGAAGACAAGCAACACACCGGAAACGATAGCGATCAGTAGGCTGGTCATCAGCTCCTGCTGCCATTCGTCTTCGCCCACCACGTCGCGGATAACACCCTGAGGGAGATCCTGCAGAATTGGCAGCGCATCGATTTCGGCCTGGGCCTCGCCCTTGACCACGCCCTGGGCGAGATCGGCACCGACCAGCACGCGGCGGTTCTGGTTGTAGCGCTGGATGGTCGTTGGGCCTGAGCCGAACGATACATCGGCCACGCGCGAGAGCGGGACCGAACCACCACTTGCGGTCTGTACCGGCAGGTTCTTGATTGTCTCCAGATCCTCGCGCGACTGCTCAGGCAGTTTGACCCGGATCGGAATCTGGCGGTCGGACAGAGAGAATTTCGCCGCATTCTGCTCGATCTCGCCCATGGTAGCGATGCGGATTGTTTGGCTGAGCGCGATCGTAGATACGCCCAGCTCGGCCGCGAGATTCTCGCGCGGCTTGATGATCAATTCCGGCCGATTGATATCGGCGCTGATTCGCGGGGCGACCAGCGAATCGATGCCCTTCATCTGTTCGACCAGCGTCGCCGCAGTCTGGTTGAGCAGTTCCGGGTCGGATCCGGCGAGCATGACGGTCATATCGCGGCCCGATCCGAAGCCCCCCGACTGTGAGGCGAAGCGAACGCGCGCATCGGCAATCTGCGCGAATGTCGGCGCCAGCCCCCGCTCGAATTCGATCGAGGTGCGTTCGCGGTCCTCGCGCAGGGTTACGTATATTGTCGCCTGCCCTTCGCGGACGCGCTCCAGCGCAAGTTCCACTTCCTGTTGGGCGTAAAGGATGTCGGCGACCTGATCGACGACGCGTTCGGTCGTCTCAAGCGTAGTCCCCGGAACCATCTCGATTTCGACACGGCTGTTCTCATCGTCGATCACCGGCTGAAACTGTGCCGGAACGATGCCGAACAGGAGGATCGTAAGCAACAGCGAGAAATAGCCGACCCCGAGCATCCACACACGGTGGTCGAGAAAGCGGGCGTAGAGATACTGCCATGCCTGCGCCATGTGGGCGCCGAAGCGCTTCACGATAAAGCCGATGACGCGGAAAAACAGCAGCGTTGCGACGAGCCCGACACCCAATGCCAGGGCGAGCTGCAGCAAGCCGATGATCTTGGCAAGAAAGGCTTCGGCAGCATTGGCATCCGGCCCGGCGATCGCGTCGGTAATACCCAGCCCCTGGATCAGATTGGATACGGTGAAGGTGGTCATGGCCGAGATGACAAGCACGCCAATGACGACCAGGAGCATCGACAGGATATAGAGCCAGCGATGCCGGGGGCCCTCAATACCCTCGCGCGCAGCGTGCATCTTGCCGCGATCGAGCGACCAGCGCAGCACATTCATATAGCGATCCATCATGGGACCTTCGCCATGCGCCGCCTGGCCTTTCGCCTTGAGGAAATAGGCCGCAAGCATTGGCGTTATCATGCGCGCCACCGCCAGCGACATCAGCACGGCGACGACGACGGTAAAGCCGAAATTCTTGAAGAACTGCCCGGAAATGCCGGGCATGGCGCCCACGGGAAAGAACACTGCAACGATACAGAAGCTGGTGGCGACAACCGGCAAGCCAATTTCATCCGCGGCATCGATGGAAGCCTGATAGGCAGTCTTGCCCATGCGCATATGGCGCACGATATTCTCGATTTCCACGATGGCATCGTCGACCAGAACGCCTGCGACCAGTGCCAGCGCCAGCAGCGAAAGCTGGTTCAGATTGAAGCCAAGCAGATCCATGAACCAGAAGGTCGGGATCGCGGAAAGCGGGATGGCGACGGAGGAAATTGCCGTCGCGCGCCAGTCGCGCAGGAAGAAGAAAACGACGACCACGGCAAGGATCGCGCCCTCGATCATGGCGGCCATCGCGCTTTCATACTGGTCCTTGGTGTATTTGACCGTGTTGAACAGCGGAATGAATTTCACGCCTGGATTTTCAGCCTCGATCTGCGCGATCTTCTGCAGCGCTTCCTCGTAGACGGTGACATCCGATGCGCCTTTGGCCCGGCTCATGGCGAAGTTGACGACTTCCTTGTCGCGCACCTTGCTGATCGAGGTGCGTTCGGAAAAGCCATCACGCACGGTGGCGACATCGGCGAGCTTGATCGTGCGCCCGCCGCCAAGCTGAATCTGTCGCTGGCTCAGGGCATAGGCATCTTCGCTATTGCCGAGCACGCGGACAGACTGACGTGTACCGCCGACCTCTGCCATGCCCCCGGCAGCATCGATATTGCTTTGGCGCAGAACCCCGTTGATCTGGCTGGCGGTAACGCCAAGAGCCTGCATGCGCGGCAGGTCCAGTATGACCTCGATCTCGCGATCCACGCCGCCGAAGCGGTTCACTTCGGCCATGCCTTCGATACCGAGCAATTGCTTGGCAACGGTATCGTCGATGAACCAGCTAAGCCCCTCGATCGTCATGTCGTCGGCTTCGACAGCATAGATAGCCAGGAAGCCGCCGGAGATTTCCTCCTTGGTCACGCGCGGTTCGAGAATCCCGTCGGGCAGCGATCCGCGGATGGTATCGACCGCATTTTTGACTTCGGCCACGGCATCGTTGGGATCGGTCCCGATCTCGAACTCGATGAACGTATTCGAATTCCCCTCGCGCGCGGTCGAATTGATCGAATTGACACCGTTGATCGACCGCACGGCGGACTCGACACGCTGGGTAATCTGGTTCTCGATCTCGGTCGGCGCGGCACCCGGCTGGGAAATCGAAACATTGACGGCGGGGAACTCGATGTCCGGATTGTTGACCACGTCCATCCGGGCGAAGCTGATCAGACCAGCCAATAACAACGCGGTGAAGGCCACCAGCGGGATGACCGGATTGCGGATGGACCAGGCGGAGATATTGCGGAAATTCATCGAGTTACCTCGCCTCAGTCTAGCTTGGCCAACTGCGTCCTGACCGTTTCACCTTCGGTCAGGAAGCCGCCGGCGCGCAGCACCACCCGTTCGGAACCACTCAGTCCCTCGGCGATGACGATGCCCTTCGCCGTAACGGTCCCGGTCGTCACCGGACGACGCTCGGCCTTGTCTTCGCCGTTGACGATGAGGACATAGTCGCCTTCGCGATCGGAAAGAACCGCGCTCTCCGGCAATATCGGGGCAACGACGGTGCCGCTGGCGATCGTCGCTGTGGCGAACCCCCCCGGGCGCAGGCCGGGCGCGTAAGCAAGCGCGATGCGCGCCGTACCCTGGCGATCCTGCTGGTCGATGGTCGGAGATATTTGCCAGACCTGCCCCGTGAAAAGCTTCTCGGTTCCGACAGGCCTGATTTGCGCGCTGGTGCCAACCGAAATCGCGGCCAGCGAATCTTCGTTGAGGCGGGCGAGCATTTCCATCTCGCCGCCGCGCGCGATCCGGAACAGCGCGGGGGAGCCGGCGCCCACGGTTTGCCCCGTTTCCACATTGCGTTCGAGGACATAGCCAGAAGCCGGTGCGAGAATGTTTAGCCGCGCGGTACGGGCACGCAGTTCGCGCAATTGCGCCTGAGCCACGCGAACGCGCGCCGCAGCAGCGTCGCGAGTAGCAGTAAGACGATCGACATCAGCTTTGGATACGAAGCCGCGCTCGACGAGCTGAAGGGCGCGATCGAGATTGGCCTGCGCGAGATTGGCATCGGCCTGAGCAACCTGAATTTGTGCTGCGGCGCTTTGCACTTGTTGCGACTGAACCGAGCGATCAATGCTGGCCAGAACCTGACCCTGTCGCACCCAGTCGCCCGCATCGACGGGAACCGACACGACCCGGCCGCCCTCACCGACCACGCCGACAGGCATTTCACGGCGAGCAGCCAGGGTTCCGGTGGCGGTGATCTGGCCTTCGACCGTGGTCTTGCCCGGCGTGACGACCGTGACGGTCGGCGCTTGGGCATTCTCGTCACCCGCCGGTGTCGCCGTTCCTCCGCCGCGCATCACGAAATAGGCCGCGATGGCCAAGGCGAGAACTACAAGCGAGCCGATGATGACGATTTTACGCCGGTCGAAACGGCGCTTTTCTTCCTGCTCCTCGGCTTCCGGTTCGATCCCGACCGCAATGGGCTCACCCTTTTCGGCTATCACTCCGGATTCGTAATTCATATCGTACCTTGCCCCAGAAGCGCTGCGAACGAGAAGTGTGTTACATCACTATATCACTCAGCGCAAGAATTTCGTAATTGGGCGATAGACCTGGCACCATAGTAGGGCAATCGAGGGTTCGACCGGGGGCTTGTGCGACAGGACGAATGTCGCATTGCGACCACAGGTGCAGAGCCAAGTCCGCGCATATGAGATACAAAAACAGGGCGATAAGATATGAAAAAAGGGCGGGCCATCTTTCGATGCCCGCCCCGTTTCTTCAGGTCTGTAAAGCGAAGACGTTTAACGAACGCGTCCGCGCTGAACCATATTGGCGATTCCCAGCAGGACAATGGCGCCCAGCAGAGACATCAGCAGCCCCGGGACGCTGAATTCGGTGAGCGTTGCGCCGATACCGATGAGCGATCCAATCCACTTGCCGATAAAAGAACCGACGATACCGACGACGATGTTCCAGAAAATTCCCATCGAGGCATCGCGGTTCATGACCAGACTTGCGAGCCAGCCAATAATACCACCAACAATAATCGCGATAATCCAAGCCATTACAATTCCTCCTCTAAACCCGTCTCAATACACCCCACTTAACGGACGGGCGCGACGAGCGGTTCCCCGGTTCGATCCGGCGATGCTGGAAGAGCGTATGGAAGGGGGCTTGGTTCCCGCGTCCGCGCGGGAGTGCCTCAGTATTTTAGCTGACGTTCGTAGAGGTCGCGATAGTGCTGGATGCGGGTGACGCGCAGGCCCTGCATGCCGGAACGATCGACGGCACGCTGCCAGGATGCGAATTCCTCAAGGCTCAGCGAATAGCGCTCTAGCACTTCGTCAATCGTCAGCAGGCCGCCATTGACCGCAGCCACGACTTCGGCCTTGCGTCGAACAACCCAGCGCTTCGTATCGGGCGAAGGCAGGTCGTCAACGGTCAACGGCTCCCCGAGGGGGCCGATAACCTGTGCAGGGCGGATGTCCTGGTTTTCGATCATTCTCTCTCTCTGTCGCCTTGGACCGCATCGTTCGCGGCATTCCCAAGACCTAGCCCCGCAGCTTTGCCATCGCTTAAAACATCGTGGTTAACGGCCGATTTACTTTCTTCGTGGCTTTCGCGCCGTACCTCTCCGAATGCGTTGAACCCCGCATCGGCCTTGTCGAGCTCGTCTCGCAGGTCGCGAGTCGCGGCCAGCCTGGCCACCAGATCGGTCCAGCGCATTCGGTGCAAGACCGAGCTTTCGCGCGGATCCTCGCAGGATTTGTCCTTGATACGGCCCTCGAACATGTCGGCTGGGATAAGGCTGCATGGTAAAGGATCCGTGAAAGGTCGGATGGGGGGGGATACGGTGCCCTACTGGCGGTTCGATACGTATCGGTGTATGGGCGCCGCATGCCCGCAACCACAAGCCTTTCGCCGGACCAGGCCGCCGCGCTGTTCGACCTGCCGAGACCGGCAGCCGAATGCCGTATCGTCGTCGCTATGTCGGGCGGCGTCGACAGCTCGGTCGTCGCCGCGCTCGCCGCGCGTACGGGCGCCGAGGTGATCGGTATTACCCTGCAGCTTTATGATTACGGCGCCGCGACGGGGCGCAAGGGCGCCTGTTGCGCGGGCGACGACATACGCGATGCGCGCGCAGTGGCCGAACGGCTCGGTATAGCGCACTATGTGCACGATCACGAAAGCGCTTTCCGCGAGGAAGTGGTCGAGACCTTTGCCGACGATTACCTTGCCGGGCGCACACCGGTACCCTGTATCCGCTGCAACATGGGACCCAAATTCACCGATCTCCTGGATATGGCGCGTGAATTGGGCGCCGACTGTCTTGCGACGGGCCACTATGTTCGCCGGGTGATGGGATCGGCCGGACCGGAACTGCACCGCGCCGCCGATCCGGCGCGCGACCAGTCCTATTTCCTGTATGCCACCACCGAAGAGCAGCTCGATTTCCTGCGCTTTCCGCTCGGCGGAATGCCCAAGGACGAGGTGCGCGAACTGGCCGAAGCGGCGGGCCTGCGCAATGCCGCGAAGCCAGACAGTCAGGACATCTGCTTCGTGCCCGACGGCGATTATGCGAAGATCGTCAAGAAGATGCGTCCCGAGGGCGGTCGTCCCGGTGCCATCGTCCATGCCGCCACCGGCGAGACACTCGGCCAGCACAAGGGGGTGATCCACTATACCGTCGGCCAGCGACGCGGGCTCGAGATCGGGGGGCAGCCCGAACCGCTCTATGTGGTGGGCATCGATGCCGAAAGCGCGCAGGTCCGGGTCGGTCCCAAGCGAATGCTGGCAGTTACCGCCGCGCGGATCATCGAAACCAACCGGATCGGTCCGCTGCCAGACGTTCCGCTGACCGCCAAGGTCCGCAGCCTGGCGAAGCCAGTCCCGATCGCGCTCGACGGGCCGCTTGGCCTGGGCGAATCCACGACCATCCACTTCGAAACGCCCGAATTCGGCGTTGCGCCGGGACAGGCCGCTGTCATCTATGCGGGCGACCGGGTTGTCGGTGGGGGCTGGATCGAATCGACCAGCCGGGTCGCCGCCTAACCCTTCCACTCCTGCAGGACGCACCCATAGCCTTCACGGTAGCTGGCCGTGTCCGAGGCGATGAAGGGAATCGAGGCGGTCACACTCTTGGACGCCGCATCTTCGCTTAGCGAGATGAGTTCCATTCCCTCCAGCTTGTCCTTCGCACAATCGTCCATGCTGCGTCCGGCCACGAAACGGCACGAGCAGGCGACTCGCGCGGCATAGGCGGAGCCGACGCCGCCGGTCTTGCGAAGGCCGTCACCCCACGCGAGCCAGGCAGCTCCGAGGAGCACCGCCACAAGGAGGATCAGCCACAACCAGAGACGCGACTTGCGGGAGCGTGTTTTCGCCGTTGCCAAGCGGGATTCCTTCGTGCGAGTGACGCGGGGTCATGACCACGCGGACCGCCCCCCTTATCGCGCTTGCCCTCGCCACCTCAACCCTTGCGGCATGCGGTTCTCCCGGACCGGTGGAAGAACCCCCGCTGAGCGAGGAAGCGCTGGCGGCGGTCACTCAGAGCCCGGGTGCGCCTACGCGGCCGCTGGCACGCGCGGCGGACGATCTCTTCACGCTCGACGGGCTTGGCGAGACCCGCGCCCTGATCGTCTATCACGGCGGCAAACTTGCGGTGGAGCGTTACGCTCCGGGCTATGACGAGACCACCCGCTTCGTCAGTTGGTCGATGGCCAAAACGGTCACCGCCGTGATGATCGGCATGCTGGTCGCGGACGGCCAATTGCGGCTCGATGCGCCCGCCCCCGTCCCGCGCTGGCAGCGCACCGGTGATCCGCGTGCCGAAATCACCTTGCGCCACCTGCTCCAGATGCGCGCCGGCCTCGAACACACCGAGGCGGGCGACCCGCCCTATGAAAGCGGCGAGGTGCGCATGCTGTTTCTCGACGGGCGCGACGATATGGCCGATTACGCCACAGCCCAGCCGCTCGAAGCCGAGCCGGGCGAACGGTTCGAATACTCCTCCAACACCACCGTTATTCTTGCCGATATTGCCGCACGCGCGCTGACCGACAGCAAAGACCGGGATGAACGCCGCAAGGCCGTGGCCGACTATCTCGAAGCGCGCCTCTTCGCTCCGCTGGGCATGGCAAGCGCGGTGCCCGAATTCGACCGGGCGGGCACGCTGATCGGCGGGAGCCTGATCCACGCCACGGCACGCGACTGGGCCAAGCTCGGCGAGCTGTTGCGCAACAAGGGCTCGTATCGCGGCGAACAACTGGTTCCCCGCCAATGGGTCGATGAAATGATCGAGCCGAGCCCCAGAAGCCCGCATTATGGCCTTCAGACCTGGCTCAACCGCCCTCTGCCCGAGGGCGAAGAACACCCGCTGTTCCCCGACCGCGCGCCGCACAGCGCCTTTTCGTTGATCGGCCATATGGGCCAATACGTCTTCGTATCGCCGACGCAGAAGCTCACCGTGGTACGGCTTGGCCATTCGAACCGGGAGGAACGGATCGCGATGCTTCGGCAGCTTGCCGACGTGATCGAACTCTATCCGGAAACCTAGGGCAGGTAGAAACTGCCCTCGACCACGGTCACGCAGGATCCGCTGAGCACCGCCTTTTCGCCTTCGCGGCGGCAGATCGCCTGCCCCCCGCGCCGCGAGGCCTGGAAGGCAGTGAAATCGTCGCGCCCCAGCCGCTGGGTCCAGAAATAGGTCAGTGCAGCATGGGCAGAGCCGGTGAAGCTATCCTCGTCCACGCCGCCGCCGGGAACGAACACGCGGCTGACCACATCGGTGTCCCGCCCCGGCGCGGTGCAGATGAACTGATCGTTCCCGAGCGCCCGCAGTCCCCGTAAATCGGGATCGAGCGCGCGCACCCGATCTTCACTGTAGAACAGGTAAATGCTGTAGCGATCGGGGCTGAGCCAGACCTCCTGCGCCGGCGCGCCGATCAGCGCGACCGCTTCGGCCCATTCGCCCGGTTCGGTGCGGATCAGCGGCAGGGCGAGTTCATAGCCCGCATCCGCCCGCGACACGTCGAGCAAACCCGCCTTGCGGGTGCGGAACGTCACGCGATCACCGCCATCGCGGGTCAGCAGGACATGCCCGCTGGCCAATGTCGCATGGCCGCACAGCCGCACTTCCTCGGCAGGGGTGAACCAGCGCAGTTCCCAATCGGCCGCACCGCTCTTGTCGCGAACCACAAAGGCGGTTTCGGCGAAGTTGTTCTCCTCGGCAATGGCCAGCAAAGTGGCGTCATCGAGCCAATCTTCCAGCGGCATGACCGCTGCCTGGTTTCCGGCGAAAGGCCGGTCGGCGAAGGCATCGACATGCCAGTATGGTAGCGCGCGCATCATGCGTCCTTCTCCAGCTTGGCGAACTCGTTTTCCTCGACCAGTGGATTGTCGGGCTCGTCGACATGCCCTTCGGGGTCGATATGAATGAGCAGCTCCATACAGGGGAATCTGCAGCAGAGATCCGCTTCCACCTTCTCGATTATGTCGTGCGCTTGCTCGATCGTCATGTCTGGCGGCAGATCGACATGGAACTGGGCGAAATCACGGTTGCCGCTGGTGCGTGTGCGCAGATCGTGAAGCTTCGACAGTTCGGGATGCGCGGCTGCCGCCTCGATGAAAGCCAACCGCTTTTCTTCGGGCCATTCGCGGTCCATCAGATCGTCGACCGCTTCGCTCATCCCACGCCACGCGCCCCGTGCAAGCCATGCGGCAATAGCCAGGCCGAAGAGCGGATCGGCGATCCCGAAGCCAAGATACTGGTCGAGTACCAGAGCCGCGATGACGGCCAGGTTGAGGAACAGATCCGATTTGTAATGCAGGTGATCGGTCTGGATCGCGAGGCTTCGCGTCCGGTTCATCACATAGCGCTGCCATCCGAGCAGGGCGAAGGTCAGCGCGATGGCGATCAGGGAAACGGCAATCCCTTCCCCGGCCGCGGCGGTCTCGCCCTGCCCGGCAAGCTGCATGATCGCCCGTACCGCGATGCCGAAAGCCGACAGCGCGATGAGCATGACCTGGAAGATCGCTGCCAGCGCCTCGGCCTTGCCATGGCCGAAGCGATGATCTTCATCGGCTGGGCGGGAGGCGATCCACACCCCGGTAAGCGTCGCCAGGCTGGCGATGAGATCCAGCGCCGAATCGGCGAGACTGCCGAGCATGGCGGTCGACCCGGTGCGCCAGCTGGCCCAGGTCTTCAGCGCGACCAGAACCAGTGCGACCGAGATCGAGGCCATGGCCGCCGATCGGGCAAGGAAGGCGCGGTTATCGCTCACGGATACAGCAGAGTGTTGGTCCACAGGTCATTCGCGTCATCACGGGTAAACAATCGGCGGTCGTGAAGGCGATACTGTCGATCCCGCCAGAATTCGATCCGGCGCGGGCTCAGGCGGAACCCCGTCCAGTGCGGGGGACGCGGAATATCGCCCTCGGGATAACGTGCCTCGATCGCTGCGACCCGATCCAGATAGACCTGGCGGTCGGGCAGTGGGCGCGACTGGTCGCTGGCTGCGGATCCGATCTGCGAAACACGCGGGCGCGAATGGAAATAGGCGTCAGCCTCGGCTTCGGTCACTTCATCGAGCGGGCCTTCGATGCGAACCTGGCGGCGTAGGCTCTTCCAGTGGAACAGCAAAGCAGCACGCCTATTGGCAAGGATCTGCTCTCCCTTGCGGCTTTCCGTATTGGTATAGAAGACGAACCCGTCGCTACCATGACCCTTCAACAGCACCATGCGGACCGACGGGAAGCCATCGTCAGACGCTGTTGCCAGCGCCATCGCATTCGGGTCGTTGGGTTCGCTCTCCTTCGCTTCGGCAAACCAGACTTCGAACAGGGCGAAAGGGTCGCTTTGCGGGATGGCGCTTTCATCGTTCTGCATCGGGACAGATCCTACAGAATGGAACATTTGGACTACAGTTCAGGAGCAAAACACGTCGAGGCCCGTTCTTGCTCCGGAATCCGCTGCGAGCGGGGAAGGTTTACCGTCAATGCGAAGGCCCCTATCGCCAAACAGTCTCCCAGGAAACCGCTCACGCTTGCGTAGCCGCGCTGTGATGCCTAGCTAACACGCCAAATGACCATGAACACATCCGATCCCTACACCACACTTGGCGTTGCGCGCGGAGCGTCCGAAAAGGACATCAAGAGCGCCTATCGCAAGCTCGCCAAGGAACTTCATCCCGACCGCAACAAGGACAATCCCAAAGCGGCCGAGCGCTTCAGCCAGGTCACCAACGCCTACGACCTGTTGTCCGACAAGGACAAGCGCGCGCAATTCGATCGCGGCGAAATCGATGCCGATGGCAATCCCGCCAACCCCTTTGCCGGCATGGGGGGCGGAGGCGGCTTCCGGCCGAACGGCGGCCAACACGGCTTCCGGGCGGAGGATTTTCAAGGCTTCGGTAATGATCAAGTCGATTTGGGCGATATTTTCGAAGGCCTGTTCGGCGGCCGCGGCCCGCGCGGCGGAGGCAGCCCCTTCGGCGGAGCGCAACAACACCGTCCGCCGCCACGGAAAGGGGCCGATATCGCCTATAAGCTCCGGGTGCCCTTCGTGGATGCCGCCACGCTCAAGACGCAGCGCATCACATTGTCCGATGGCAAGACGGTCGACCTGAAATTGCCGAAGGGTGTCGAAACCGGCACGCAAATGCGCCTTAAAGGCAAGGGCGAACAAGGCCCTGGCGGCGCGGGTGACGGGCTGGTGACGATCGCGATCGACCGACACAAACTCTACAGGCGCGACGGCGACGACGTGCGGTTCGACCTGCCGATCACCTTGGATGAAGCAGTGAACGGCGGCAAGGTGCGCGTACCCACGGTCGATGGTCCGGTTATGATGACAATCAAGCCCGGCACGCATGGCGGCACTGTCCTCCGCCTCAAGGGCAAGGGGTTCACGCGCAAGAATGGCACGCGCGGAGACCAGTTGGTGACGCTCGAGATACAATTGCCGGATAATCTGGACGAACTTGCCAAGCGGCTCGAGGGGTGGAAGGACACCAGCGATCCGCGGAGCAAGCTAGGGGTCTAGCCCTTGTCGCCAAAACCAATTCCGGAAAGTCAGGAGCGCGAGATCCAGTCGCTGTCTCCCGAGCAACGCCGGAAAGAAGCGGGCGATCTCAGGGGACGTATCGAGAACCGTGTAGGCCCCGGTACCCGCGTGTGGGAAGTCGCAAAGCGCACCTTTGTCGGCACCTATAATGACGGCTTCATTCACGCCGGGAATCTCGCTTATCTGTCGATGCTCGCGATTTTCCCCTTTTTCATTCTCGGCGCGGCGATCTTTTCCGCCTTTGGGGAGGAAGCGGAACGCGCGGCGACGATAAACGCGGTCCTCTTCGCCCTCCCGCCCATGGTCGGCAATGTCATCGAGCCGGTCGCGCGCGACGTGATCGAGGCGCGCAGCGGCTGGCTGCTGTGGGTCGGCGCGCTGATCGGGTTGTGGACCGTAGGCAGCCTGGTGGAAACCATCCGCGATATCCTGCGCCGCGCCTATGGCACGCAGGCGACGCATGCATTCTGGAAATACCGGCTGCTGTCCTCCGGCGTGATTCTGGCGGCGGTATTCCTTCTCCTCCTGAGCCTGATCGCGCAATTCCTCATCGGCACCACGCAGGAAGTCATCGAAGCCTATTTCCCCCAGCTGGTAGACAGGGTGGTGGCGCTGCGCCTGTCGCGCATTGTGCCTTCGCTCGGCCTGTTCGGCTCGCTCTACCTGATCTTCTACTCGCTCACCCCGTCGAAGTACCGGCGCAAGCGGTACCCCAAATGGCCGGGTGTATTGCTGACCACCGTCTGGTGGATTTCGGTAACGACGATAATGCCCACGGTGCTGCGCAATTTCTTCGCCTACGATCTCACCTATGGCGGATTGGCGGGTGTGATGATCGCGCTGTTCTTTTTCTGGCTTGTCGGGCTCGGGGTGGTTATCGGCGCGGAACTGAATGCCGCGCTGGCCGAAACGCCGGAAGAGAAACTGGCCGAGGAAACCGACGAAGGGCGCAGGGCAGCGCTGGCAAGGGAAATGGAAGAAGAGGAGCACGCCGGATGAGCGGGTTGATGGCAGGAAAGCGCGGGCTGATCATGGGGCTCGCCAATGACAAGTCTCTGGCCTGGGGCATCGCGCAGCAGCTTGCCCGGCACGGGGCGGAGCTGGCGTTCTCCTATCAGGGCGAAGCGCTCAAGAAGCGCGTCGGGCCATTGGCGGAAAAGCTCGGGAGCGATTTCCTGATCGAATGCGACGTGTCCGATATGGCGGCACTCGATACCGCCTTCGACACGCTCAGACAGCGCTGGGAAACGATCGATTTCGTCGTTCACGCCATCGGTTTTTCGGACAAAAACGAGCTGCGCGGGAAATATGTCGATACCAGCCTCGACAATTTCCTGATGACGATGAACATCTCCGCCTATTCGCTGGTCGCGGTGGCGCAGCGCGCGGCGGCCATGATGCCCGATGGCGGATCGATCCTGACCCTGACCTATTACGGCGCGGAAAAGGTCATTCCGCATTACAACGTCATGGGTGTGGCCAAGGCTGCGCTGGAAACCAGCGTGAAATATCTCGCCAACGACCTTGGGCCGCAGAATATCCGCGTCAATGCTCTCAGCGCGGGTCCGGTCAAGACCTTGGCCGCGAGCGGCATCGGCGATTTCCGCTATATTCTGAAATGGAACGAGCTGAATTCGCCCCTGCGGCGGAATATCACGATCGACGATGTCGGTGGGTCGGGCCTGTATTTCCTGTCCGACCTGTCATCGGGCGTGACCGGCGAGACGCACCATGTCGATGCAGGCTATCATGTTGTCGGCATGAAGCAGGAGGACGCGCCGGATATCGCGCTCGACAAGGGCTGATTGTCCTCACCAAGTCATTGCGAGCATAGCGAAGCAATCCAGTCCAGACCGTTCTGGATTGCTGCGTGGCCTGCGGCTCCTCGCAATGACTGTGAACTGGTCTATGCCGCGTCGGGCCAGATCCCGCGCGTATCATAAACGGCCTTGTCCCGCCGCTCTTCGGGCGGAATGACCTTGAAGACATCGTGATCGACCAGCGTGACGAGTACGCCTGATTCCTCCAGCGCCGTATCGATATCGACGAGTTCGGCGCCGGTGCCGTCGAATTCCTTCGGCAATTCGCTCGCATAGGGCTCGACCACCTGAATGCGCGGCCCGAATTCCCGGGCAAGGCCTGCCGCGACATAGCGCGCCGGGCTCTCGCGAAAGTCGTCGATATTGGCCTTGAATGCCAGGCCCAGGCAGGCGACCTTGGCGTCCGGATTGGCGTCGATCAGCGCTTTTGCACGGGCGAGAACGTGGTGCATCTTGGCATCGTTGACCTCGCGCGCCTGGCGGATGATCTTCGCTTCTTCGGGCGCACCGTGGACGATGAACCACGGATCCACCGCGATGCAATGCCCGCCCACGCCCGGGCCGGGCGTCAGAATGTTCACGCGCGGATGCCGATTGGCGAGGCGGATAACCTCCCACACGTCGAGGCCCTGCTTGTCGGCGATCATCGACAGTTCGTTGGCGAAGGCGATATTCACATCGCGGAACGCGTTTTCGACCAGTTTGGTCATCTCCGCGCTGCGCGCATCGGTGGTGACGCATTCACCCTTCACGAACCGCTTGTAGAAGGCGAGCGCCTTCCTCGCGCAGCGCGGCGTGATGCCGCCGATCGATCGATCGTTATGCGTCAGTTCCTCGAGGATTTTGCCCGGCAAGACGCGCTCGGGACAGTAGGCGAGCGATATGTCCGCCCGATCATGCGTGAGCCCCGGCATAGCGAGATCGGGACGCTTTGCCGCGATCGCATCGCGCATCGCCTCGGTCGTGCCGACGGGCGAGGTCGATTCGAGAATCACCGTGTCGCCCTTCTTGAGCACGGCGGCAACCTTCTCGGCCGCGGCCATGACATAGGAGGTATCGGGCGTGTGATTCCCGTCCTTCACGAAGGGTGTCGGCACCGCGATCACGAAAACATCGGCCGGTGCGATCTCGGTCGAGGCTTTGAGCAACCCGCGCTGGACCACCGCCTGCACCAATCCGTCGAGATCGACTTCCTCAATATGTATTTCACCGCGATTGATGGTGTCGACCACGGTTTGGGTCACGTCGACCCCGTGCACCGGGCAGCCCGCGCGCGCGATGATCGCGGCGGTGGGCAGGCCGATATAACCGAGGCCGATGACGCAGACTTCGGGCTTGGTGTCACCACGCATGAATGTGTTTCCCTGAACCTTTGCCAGGCGGGTCTAGCGCCTGTCGGTAAATTTTACAGTAACGACGATCAGGCGGATGCGAGAAGGTCCGCGATGCGGGCCGCCGAGTGCCCGTCGCCGAAAGGATTGTGGGCGCGGGCCATAGCGGCATAGGCCGCATCGTCATCGAGCAGGCGGTTGGTTTCGCGCACGATAGTGTCCGTAGCGGTACCGACCAGCTTTGCGGTTCCGGCCTCGACGCCTTCGGGCCTCTCGGTGGTTTCGCGCATCACTAGGACGGGTTTGCCCAGGGCAGGCGCTTCCTCCTGCACGCCCCCGCTATCGGTGAGCATCATGTGACTGATATCGAGCAAACGTGCGAAATGCGGGTAGTCGAGCGGCTCGATCAGCGCGACATTGCCCAGCCCGGCAAGCTGCTCGTTCATCACGGCGCGCACATTGGGATTGAGGTGCACGGGAAAAATAACCGCAACGTCATCGCGTGAAGCAATATCTTTAACCGCATTGGCGATGTTCTGCATGCCCTCGCCGAAATTCTCGCGGCGATGGCTGGTCATGCCGATAATCCGTTTGCCCGCGAAACGCGCCTCGAGGTCGGCGAGGCCGCAAGCAAGCGATGGCTCTTGGGCAATTCGCGCAGTCACCCAATGGAGCGCGTCGATCACCGTGTTGCCCGTGACATGGACGTTTTCCCGATCGACGTTTTCGCGCAGCAGAGCCTCGCGCGCGGTTTCGGTCGGCGCACAATGGAGCGCGGCAAAGCCGCCGACCACGCGGCGATTCATTTCCTCGGGCCAGGGGTGGTAGATATCACCGCTGCGCAAGCCCGCCTCGACATGGCAGACGGGGATTTTCCGGTAATAGGCAGCGAGCGCCCCCGCCATTACCGTGGTCGTATCGCCCTGAACGACCACCCAATCGGGCTTCTCCTCGTCAAGCACGGCGCCGATCTCGACTAGCGCCCGCGCGGTCAGCGCATCGAGCGTCTGCCCCGGCGTCATCAGGTCGAGATCGTGGTCGGGCACGATCCCGGCGATTTCGAGCACCTGATCGAGCATCTCGCGATGCTGCGCGGAAATGCACACGCGACTTTCGAAACGCGGATCGTCAGCGAGAGCGTGGACCAGCGGGAACAGCTTGATCGCTTCGGGACGCGTCCCGAAAACGGTGAGGATCTTGCGGGGCGTAGCCATGCCCGCCCTAGTAAGGGCAAATGGTTAAGCGGCGATAGACCTTACTGCGGGCTCTCTTCGCTCTCGGGCTGAGGCAACGCCTCTTCCCCCGGCACTTCGGCCGCGCGTTCGCGTTCGAGCCGCTCCATATACTCACGCTCGATCATTTCGACGCGCTCCTGCTCGGCAGCGGCATCCTCGTCGATCGTTGCCAGACGCTTCGCACGTTCGGCGGCGATGATCTCACCGAAGCGCACACCGGCATCGTTGGCCTTGTCGGCATAGGCCGCGTTGATCATTTCCTGGGTGCACCCGGTGAACCCGCCCGCGCCGGTCGGCGAACACGACATGGTGCCGAAATCGCCCACCATTTCGAAGCTTTCCACGCGTTCCGCCCAGGACTTGTTCTCCGGACTGTCCGAGAAGCGCAGGTTTTGCGGGATGCGATAGCGCTCGTCTTCGGATTTCCGCGCACAGACGACGATGACGTCTTCCGTGCTTTCCGGGCATTCGTCGTCTCCGTAGACGATCACCATATTGTAACTGTCGTCATCTGCGACGGTGCTTTCCTGCGCCTGCCCAATTGCGGGGAAGGCGAGCGCAAGGCTGGCGATGGCAATCAACGGTTTCGACATGTCGGTCCTCTTGGCGGATTTCGTGCGGGGGCAATAGACGCCCGATGGGCTGAACTCTCGGTGAAGCGCTGCTCGTAAATCGGTCATTCCGCTCACACGCGTTCCGAAATGCGGATTGCGGCGCGGCAACCGAGACGGATGAGACCGGAAAGCAGCGGATAGGCGGGTGCGCGTTCGGCACCGGCGGCAAGCGCTGCGTCGCGGTGTTCGCGCTCATCCTCGCGGAATTCCTCGATCATCGCGGCAAGTTCGGGATCCTCGCCCGTTTCATGCAATTGGTCGAGCTGCTTCGAATAATGATCGTCGATTTCGGTTTCGACCGCGGCGGTACAGGCCATGGCCGCTTCCGGGCCGATCAGCGCGGTCACCGCGCCCAGGGCGAAGCCCGCACGATCCCAGAAGGGCTGAAGCGCGGTCGGGCGCACACCGCGGCGCGCCATCAGCGCATCGAATTTCTCCCGATGCCCGACTTCCTGCTCGGCCATGCCGGCGATCTCGGCCGAATGAGGCCCGCGGTCGCCCATGACGGCAAGCTGGCCTGCATAAATACGCGTTGCGCCGAATTCCCCCGCCTGATCGACGCGGATCATACGGGCGATATGGTCGGGAACCTTGGTCATGCGCGGCGATCCTTTGCCAAAAGCCCCAGCACCGCAAGTCCGCCAAGTGTCGAGATAAGGAAATTATAGCCCGCCAGGCTGATGCCGAACAGCGTCCAGGCCGGCGCGTCGCAGCGCACCAACGGCGTGTTCATGATGTCTTCCAGCGCATTGCCGCTGCCGCCCCCCGAAACCACCGCGCAGGAGGTAATCCCGGGCCACCAGCCATATTCGACCCCGGCATGGAACAGGCCAATCGCGCCCGACGCAAGTATCGCCAGGGCGGCGATGGCCGTCCAGACCCGCGCCGGAGGAATGACGAAGGCGATCAGCGCGAATCCAACCGCGGCAAAATGCGGCCAGCGCTGCCACCAGCACATTTCACAAGGGTAAAGGCCGAACCCATATTCCGAGATATAGGCCCCGCCCAAGAGCAGCGCCGGCACTGCAAGTGCCACTAAGCGGGCAAGGCGGGCATTTTGCGAAAGGTCCATGGGGCGCGATGTAGCCTATTTCGTACGCGCGGCAATGCTCTTCGGGCTGGTCCGGCGCAGCGTTTCCAGCGCGTAGTGCAACTGGAAATCCTCGATACCCTTCTCCTTCAGCTCTTCCGCTGTCTGGAGGAAGCGCGGATCGTCACGCTTGTCCTTTTCCACCGCGTCATCGTCGATGCCGAGTTCGTTGATGAGATGGCCGCGCAGATCCGATTCGCGCATCTGGAAGCGCGAGCGCTTCGCAAGGTCGGGATCGGAAAGCTGCGGCACGGTAATATCCGGGGTAATTCCCCCTTCCTGAACCGAATGGCCCGACGGCGTATAGTAACGCGCCGTCGTCAGCTTCAGCGCTGCATCCCGGCCCAAGGGCAGCAGCGATTGAACGCTGCCCTTGCCGAAGCTGCGCTCGCCCATGACCACCGCGCGGCGATGGTCCTGCAACGCACCGGCGACGATTTCCGATGCAGAGGCGGAACCCGCATCGATCAGCACGACAATGGGGAGCCCTCCGGCAATGTCGCCGCGGAACACCGTTTCCGCATCGTAGGTGATGTTCTCCCCCCGGGCGCGGCCACGCTGCGAGACGATTCGGCCGTCGGTCAGGAACAGATCCGACAGCGCCACCGCTTCATCCAGCGAACCGCCGGGATTGGACCGCAGATCGAGCACGAGACCGTTGAGACGGCCCGTGGCCTTGCTCCGCAGGCCTTCCCACGCGGCGAAGACATCGCTGCCGACATCGCGTGAGAATTCGTTGATCATGATATGACCGATATTGCCGTCCTGCAATTCCCAGGTGACGGGCTCGAGTTCGATCACACCCCGCGTTACGGTAAGGTCGAAGGGTTCGTCGCGGCCGGGACGGAAAATGGTCAGACCGATCGACGTTCCCGAACGGCCGCGCATCTGCGCAACGGATTCGTCCAGCTTCTGCCCGACGATGAGCCGCCCGTCGAGGTGAGTGATGAAGTCGCCAGCCTTGATCCCCGCCTCGTCGGCCGGACTGCCCCGGAAAGGCGATATCACCTTCACCGCGCCATCTTCGGCGACGACCGACAGACCCAGCCCCGAATAATTGCCGTCGATCATGGTCTCCAGGCGCTGGAGATCGCTGCCGTCGAGATAACCCGAGTGGGGATCGAGCGCGGTCAGCATGCCATCGATCATGCCGCGGATCAGCTTGTCGTCCTCGACCGGCTCGACATAGCTTGCCTTGATCCGCTGGTAGACCGCCAGGACGCGGGCGAATTCCGGCCCTGCGCGCCCCTCGACCTGCGCCAGGCTGGCAGTGGTCGCAGGGATCAGCGCGACCGCAGTCACGAGAGCAGCCGAGCGGGCGAGAGCGGCGAACTTCAACGGCATGAAAACTCCTTTGCGCGGACCATATTATCGCGTGTCGGCGCTGAATGCCATATGAGCATGGCGGGTATGCCGCAGGGAAGCGATTTTCGACCGGCGATCTATCGCAGGTGGTCCAGCGGGTTCACGGGCTCGCCGCCATACCTCAGCTCGAGCGTCACTTCGCCGCGCTGTGCGGGGGCGAGACCGAGCGGTGAGCCTGCCGTCACATTCTGCCCCACAGCAACGTCGAGAATTTCGAGGCCGGTGACGAGCGTGGTCCAGCCATTGGCGTGCTCGATAATGACGATTCTGCCAAAGCCGCGATACGGCCCGGCGAATCCGATGCGCCCTGCCCCCGGAGCGACGACTTGCGCGCGTGGCCGGGCTGCGAGTGCGATCCCGGCCTGTCGCTGGCCGCTGGCGCTCGCCTCGCCGAAACCTGCGGTAATCTCGCCCGCGACTGGCAGCAGGTAGCGCGCTGGCGGTTCGGTGGCGCTGGGCTCGGGGCTGGGCGGCGTGACGGCGACCCTCGCGGCCCCTGGATCGGCGGGGCGCGGTACCGGGCCGGGCAGCATGGCAAGTCGTTCGCGCAGCGAGCCCGCGGCTTCCAACCGCCCGACGAGCTCATCCAGATCAATCGCCTGCTCGGCAAGGACGAGAGCGCGCTGCGCCTCTCTATCCGCGCCGCCCGCAGCCTGGCGCGCCCGCAGCCGTTCCTGCTCGGCGAGCGCGACGAGTTCCTTACGCCGCCGGACCAGCACCGCCTCGCTTTCACGCCGATCGGCGAGGGCTTGGCGCGCCTCTGCCTGCAAGGCCCGCGCACGCTCCAGATCGCCGCGCAGGGCCGAAGTCTTTTCGCGCACAAGAGGAATGGTGCTGTCGAGCACCGCGCGCGTAAAAACCAGATCGCGCAAACTGCCCGGTTGCAGCGCAGAGAGCGTCAGCGGGCGGCTCGACATCGATTGCAGCGCCGCAGTCAGCCGGACGAGCGGAGTCCGCCGCCGGGCCAGCTTGCGATCGAGCACGCGCTTCTCGCGATCGGCCAGCGCCAGCCGCGCCTCGGACGCCGCGATCCCGGCTTCGGCCTGTTGCACGCGCGCCGCCAGCGCCGCCGCCTCGGTCCTGGCCTTTTCCGACACCTCGCGAGAGCGCGCCGCGCGCTGTTCGAGCCGCTCGCCCCGCGCCCGCGCGTTACGTTGCTGCTGACGCGCGGCGTCGAGCGCCTCGCGCGCCTGTTCCACCGCTTCGAAGCGGACCGGGGCCTGAGCGATCGCAGGCAGACCCAGCAGGCCTGCCAAGGTCAGTCCGGCGATGACGGGGAAACGGCGCCTCATGGCCGCGTTTCTGCCCTATCATCCACTGCGATGATAGGGGTGGCCGACAATTATGGTCGTTGCGCGATAGAGTTGTTCGGCAAGCATGGCGCGGGCCAGAAGGTGGGGCCAGGTGGCCTTGCCAAAAGCCAGCAGGAGATCGGCCGCATCGCGCTCCTCTTGCGGATGCCCGTCCGCCGCGCCCAGCATGAAGCGGCATTCGCGTATGCCGTCATCGCGCCAGCGCCCCAGTATTTCGGCGAGTTTCTCGGACGACAGATCTCTGCCGCGCTCGTCGAGAAGCACGGTCCGGCAGGGTGTTTGCGGTTCGGGAACACGCCCTCCGGTATCGGGCAACTCGGTAAATTTGGTCGGCCATGCGAGGCGCTTTTCATAACGTGCGACCAGGTCGGCCTCGGGCGACCGACCGATCTTTCCTCGGGCAATGACGTGAAGAAGAATGGCTCCGCTCCTCCAGACCGGCGATCATCCGGCCCCTTCTGGGTCGGCCAGGACACCCGTTCATCCGCAAGCCTCGGCGGAGAAGCGGCGTCGAGAATGCGGCCCCACAAGGGGGCTGCGAGAAACGGACTAGGCCGTGCCAGCCACGGGTGGCGCGTCGCCAAAGGCCCACATGCGCTCGAGATTGTAGAAGCTACGGACCTCCGGGCGGAACAGGTGGACGACCACGTCGCCGGCGTCGAGCAGGACCCAGTCGGCAGCGGGGAGCCCTTCGAGCTTCACCGGCCCGAATCCCGCCTGCTTGATCTTTTCGGCAAGTTTCTGCGCCATCGCTGCGACCTGACGGGTCGAACGCCCCGAAGCGATCACCATGTGATCGGCAATCGAGCTTTTGCCTTCGAGATCGATGGTCACGACTTCCTGCGCCTGATCGTCATCGAGCTGTTGCAGCACGAGTTTGAGCAGCGGATCGGTTGTAGCGTCAGCCAAGTTGATCACCTGGGCGGGTTCGGTCCCGGATGAAGCCGGGCCTGTATGCGCCTGTGTCATAGGCGGATGCGATACTCCTGGATTGAGAGGCTCGGGCCATGGAAGGAACAACGCGCATCATGGCGCGGTGGTTTCCTCCCCCGACAAAATCATACGATGTGTCACTTGGTCCCTCGGAGGCGGCCCGGTGTAACGTGCGGCCCAATCGGGATCGGCGCGGCGAATGGCCGTGGCCGATCGTTCATCGGGATCGAAACGCAATATCACCAGTGCCGGTGCGCTCCATTCGCCCCTGTTCACGAAGCTGGACAGGGGCACGGAAAAGCGCCTCAGCCAGGCCATCGCGGGGCTCGCGATAGCACCCGCATTATAGCCCGGTCGGGCGATGACCGCAATCGGCATCCTTCGCGCGATCCCCCGCCAGTCCTTCCAGCGGTGGAATTGCGCGAGATTGTCCGCCCCCATCAACCACACGAAGTCATATCGGGGGTAGCGCCGACCCATCGCACCGAGCGTATCCACGGTATAGCGCGTTCCCAGCTCTCGTTCGATCGCGGTCACGCGGATCGGCGCGCGTCGGGCCTGGTCCATCGCCGAACGGACGCGGACATCGAGCGGCGCCATGCCCGCTTTAGGCTTGAGCGGATTGCCAGGCGAAACCATCCACCAGATTTCATCGAGCGCGAGGGCGCGGAGGACGAATAGCGAAATCCGCCGATGGCCGCCATGCGCCGGATTGAAACTGCCGCCCAACAGCCCGATTCGCCGCCGAACGTGCATCAAAACCTAGTCCGGAATTTTTTGTCGTTTTTATACAATGGGTTGGCAGGCCCTGTGTTGGCGCGAGCCAAGTCTTTGGTAAACCACGATTTACGCTTTGGCTCCTCGCATATTTCAGAGGCCGGGTCGTCATCGAACGACTCGTCCCGCTTAAGCTTCAACTCGTGGATTCTTCGGGAACCGCGATTCGATTTCATCGGCAACCTTTGTTAGCGCTCGTCACGGGACGTTAAAGACCATAAGGGACGGGTCGTTTTGAGCAACAAGATTGCCACGAGTGGCTGGGGGAGCCGCGTGCGAAGCTGGTTTCCCGATCGCGAATTCTTCATGCGATCGGAAGGGCAGGTTCGCTTCATCACCATTTCATCGAAAGTCCAGATGACCGTCGCCGCCATTGCTTTGGCGGCGCTGATCGTTTGGGCCGCTTCGATGGCTGTAGCTGGCTGGACTCAATATCGGGCGACTGCCGATCGGCTTTCCTTGCTCGACCGCGAAGCGAAGGTTGCCACCGCGACCGAGCGCGTGAACGCGTATCGCGAAGACATCGATGCTGTCGCGACAGACCTGGTGAAGCGCCAGGAATTCATCGAGGACATGGTGTCCTCGCTACCGGATGATGTGAAGTCGGTCGCCAAGGTGAGCAATTCGGCGGGTGAAGCTGCCGCCACCGTCGACAAGGTCAGCCTGTCGATTCCGGAGGCTACCGCACTTGCGCGGATCGAAGCCCGCCAGCTTGCTTTCGTCGAAGGGCTGACCCGCTATGCCGACTGGCGCTCCCAGCGCGCTGCCGCCGCACTCAAGTCGCTCGGCCTCAATCCCGACACCATGATCCGCAATGCCGACCGCAGCGCCATGGGTGGTCCGCTGGAAAAGCTCGTGACCAGTGCCGATGGCACGATCGACCGGCGTTTCGAGCGGCTCGGCCTGTCGATCGCGCGGATGGCGGCACTCGAACGGGGCCTCGCAGGTGTCCCGCAGATCACCCCGGCGCGCAAGGACATGATTTCGAGCGGGTTCGGCTATCGGCGCGATCCCTTCACCCGCCGCGGCGCCATGCATAAGGGTCTCGATTTCAAGGGCGCAATCGGCACGCCGATCCGCGCCGCTTCGACCGGCCGGGTCAGCTTCGTCGGTTGGAAGGGTGGCTATGGCAAGACTGTCGAGATTACGCACGGCAATGGCCTGATGACACGGTACGCCCATATGTCGCGCTTCGAAACGAAGGTGGGTCAGCGCGTGGAAGCGGGCGACACCATTGGCGCGATCGGCAATACCGGCCGATCGACCGGACCCCACCTCCATTTCGAGGTTCGCATCAATAATCGCGCGGTCAACCCGCGCACCTTTCTGGAGACTGCCCCCAATGTTCTCGAAGAAATCCGGCGAGCTCCCCAATTCGCCTCAGCCGAATAATCCGGGACGCGAACGCATGGCCAGCAAGGGCAATTCCACATTTTCCGTCTTCGGTTCCGACACTGCGATCACCGGCGATATCAAAGCCTCCGCAGACCTGCACATCGACGGATCGGTAGAGGGCGACATCAGTTGTTCGTCGCTGGTCCAGGGCGAAACGAGCAGCGTGAAAGGCGCTATCGAGGCTGAAAGCGCACGCCTTGCAGGTACGATCGAGGGCTCGATCGCGGCGCGCGAGCTGGTCATTCTCAAGACCGCGAAGATCACCGGCGATGTCTTTTACGATGCGCTTACGATCGAACAGGGCGCACAGGTCGAAGGGCGGTTCGCTCACCGCGACGCGCGGGCCAAGACGCCCGCACAGTCTGCGGGCAAGCCGGAACTCGCCGTGGCCGGCTGAGCAGGTTCAGTTTGGAGGGGATGAGGGCCGCCTGCGCAACGACGCCGGCGGCCTTCTCTTTACATTCCGTCGCGGCCACTCGCCTTCGGCGGGAACGCGCCGGTTCAGTCCAGAACCTCGGCGCGCAAGGCCTTGCGGTCGAGCTTGCCGATCATCGTTTTTGGAAGCTCGGTACGGATCACGACCTCATCGACCCGTTCATGCTTGCCGATGCGCGCGTTGAGCCAGCCGCGAAGCTCTTCCGCGGTTGCCTGCCCTTCTGCCTCCAGCGTGACATAGGCTACCGGCACTTCGCCCCGATACTCGTCCGGACGGCCGATAACCAAAGCCTCCTTGATTGCCTCATGTTCGACCAGCACGTCCTCGACCTGGCTGGGAAAAACCTTGAACCCACCTACGGCGATCATGTCCTTGATACGATCGACGATCTGGAGGAACCCATCCTCGTCCACTGTCGCAACGTCGCCGGTACGCAGCCACGTCTTGCCGTGATGTTCGATGAAAACGTCTTTGGCGGCTTCGGGCCGATTCCAATACCCCTGCATGATTTGCGGGCCATGAAGCGCGAGTTCTCCCGGTTCCCCGTCAGCTACGACAATCGCGGGATCCTCCTTGTCGAGCAGCAGAACCTCGGTCTGCATCAAGACCTGGCCGATGGTTCCGGGCTTGCGCGTCCCTTCATAGGGATTGGCCGAGACCACGCCCGCGCTTTCCGTGAGACCGTAGCCTTCGACCAGTCGCACCCCTGTCGCCGCTTCGAATTTTTCGCGCAAGGGGCCAGGCAGCGGTGCGCCGCCGGAGATGCATATTCTGAGGCTGGAAAGATCGGTCTTGGCCAGATCCGGATGGTCGAGCAACGCCTGGAACATGGTGGGCACCCCGGGAAAACCGGTCGCGCCATATTTCTCTATCGTTTCGAGCACTTGCTTGGTTTCGAACCGCGGGACCATCGCGATCGACGCCCCCGTCACCACCGCGTGGTTGAGCAAGGCCGTGTTGGCGAAGACGTGAAAGAAGGGGAGCGCGCCCATGAACACTTCGTTCGCCGGATCATCGAACGGGTTGAGACCGGCGGTTTGCTGCGCGTTGATGGAAAGGTTCGCATGGGTAAGCATCGCGCCCTTGGGCGTGCCGGTCGTCCCGCCCGTATATTGGAGGAGCGCGAGCGACTGCGGATCGACCGTCGGAAGCTGTCCGCCTGACCTTTCGCCCTGCTTCAGCAACTCGTCCCAGCGGAGAATATCCGCACGATAATCGACCTTCGCCACTTTGCTGCGAGCGAACAGCCGCAGGGCGATTCCCTTGAGCCTGGGGAGCATTTGCGAGAGCGAACTGACGACCAGCGTTTCAAGCTCGGAACCGCGCAACACCTCTTCCGCCGTTGCGTAGAGTTCGGGCACATCGACGGTGACGAGCAGACGCGTGCCGGAATCGGCAACCTGCTCCTCCAGTTCCTCGACCGAATAGAGCGGGGAAAAATTGACCACCACGGCCCCCGCCATCATCGCCCCGTAATACCCCACCACGTAGCTCGGCACATTGGGCAGGAACAGGCCGACACGGTCCCCTTCGGCAATACCCCGCGCCTTGAGGGCATGAGCGAAAGCCTGCGCGTCGCGATAGAGTTCGGAATAGCTGTAAGTGCGACCGAGGAAGTGCAGCAATGGCGCCGACGGAGAGGCCTGGGCCGTCCGCGCGAACATATCGGGAAGCGCGATCGGTTCGAAACGCGTATCCCATGCGACCGGGTGGTGGTTCGGCAACTTGCTTACATCCATGTCAGTAGCATGGAGTATTGCGCTTTAAACGCAAGCAAAAAGGCGGGAGAAGCTCG
This sequence comes from Qipengyuania sp. ABI-127-1, assembly GCA_022953095.1. Lineage (GTDB taxonomy): Bacteria > Pseudomonadota > Alphaproteobacteria > Sphingomonadales > Sphingomonadaceae > Qipengyuania. The sequence continues at coordinate 28,959 of JALJCR010000001.1, forward strand.
TGCCTCTCCCGCCTCGTGAAATACTGGGTGCCCTTGGTGTCAGGCTTCGCCGGTTTCCCCGGCTTCGTCCGCCTCTTCCGCTGCGCGCTTGGCCTCAAGCCAGGCGGCCGCCTCGGCTTCCTGCGCCGCTTCGGCGGCAGCCTTTTCATTGGCGTCGCGTTCGGCGCGCAGCTCCTCGATCAGCTTGTCGCGATCGCTCGTGCCGGTCGGTGTCGCCGGAGCGGTCTCGTCTTCAGCCGGCAGGTTCTTGGCCGCCTTAGCGACCACCGCATCGAGTTCGCGTTGCGAACACAGGCCGAGCGTGACGGGGTCCTTGGGCTGAATATTCTGGATGTTCCAGTGGCTACGCTCGCGAATCGCCGTGATCGTATTGCGGGTGGTGCCGATCAATTTGCCGATCTGCGCATCGGAGATTTCCGGGTGGCTGCGCAAGATCCAGGCGATGCCATCGGGCTTGTCCTGACGTTTGGAAACCGGTGTGTAGCGCGGCCCCTTGGTGCGGCTGACTGCCACAGGTGCGCGCTGCATCTTCAGCTTGTATTCGGGATCGGCCTGGCCCCGCTCGATCTCTTCCTGCGTCAGTTCGCCCGAGTGGACAGGGTCGCGCCCGGTATATTTGCTGCCCGCGAGATCGTCGGCCATAGCCTGCACTTCGAGCAGGTGGAGGCCGCAGAATTCGGCGATCTGCTCGAAGGATAGACCGGTGTTGTCGACCAGCCAGGTGGCGGTCGCATGCGGCATCAGCGGTTTGGGTTGGTCGGCCATGAACGTGCCTTTTCTCGTCATGCGAAAATAGAAGGGCCGCCCCTCGCGGGACGGCCGTTATCGTGCCGATGTAGGCGAGAGTGGCGGATTGGGCAAGCGTTTCGCTAGGCAGCGGGCAGTTCTTCCCTCTCCAGGGTCGCAAGCCCGTCGAGAAACTGGCCGGTGGCCGCAGCCCAACTGAAGCCGGCCCCATATTCGGCGCAAGCCCTGCGGTCGCAAAACAGGGCGGCAGCAATCGCCCGGTCGAGGTCTTCGCTCAGCGCCCCCACCTCGTCGGTCACGATATCGCGCGGTCCGGCAACCGGATAGGCTGCCACCGGAATGCCGCAGGCAAGCGCTTCGATCATGACCAGGCCGAACGTGTCGGTCCTGCTGGGAAACACGAAGACATCGGCCCCTGCATAGCAGCCCGCGAGATCGCGGCCGGACCGCCGACCCAGAAAATGCGCTTCGGGAAATCTGTGCTTGAGCGAAGAAAGCGAAGGCCCGTCGCCGACCACGACCTTGCTGCCGGGATAGCTGCTATCTAGAAAGGCCTCGACATTCTTCTCCACGGCGACCCGCCCGACATAGAGCTGGATCGGTTTCGGCAGGCCCGCATATTCGGGCGGCGGCGACGCATCCGGCGTGAAGCAGGCAAGATCGACTCCCCGGCTCCAGCGGTGCAGCCGCGCGAGGCCGTGAGCGCGCAGTTCTTCGCAAATGCTCTCGGTCGCCACCAGCACGCGTTTGGCCGGACGGTGAAACCAGCGAATGTAGTGCCAGAACCACTCTGCCGGCAGGCGAGTGCGTTTGGCCAGATAATCCGGGAATTGCGTGTGGTAGGCAGTGGTGAAACATATTCCGTGGCGAGCACAATGACGCCGTGCCGCCATGCCGAGCGGTCCCTCGGTCGCGATATGGATCGCCTCCGGCGCAAATTTGCGCAAGCGGGTCGCGACCGCTCCCGGCAGGGCCAGCGCAAGCCGGATCTCGGGATATGTCGGGCAAGGAACCGATGCGAACTGGTTGGGCGAGATCACCATCACCTGGTGGCCTTGCCGTGACAGTTGCTCGCATGTCGTGGTCAGAGTGCGCACCACGCCGTTCATCTGCGGCAGCCAGGCATCGGTAACGATAGCGATCCGTTGCGGAGGCGTGGGCGGAATCCCCGCGGTTCGGGCCGGTGCCGCGATCGACAAGGTCACGCAGCCTCCCGGACTTTCGTCTTGGCGTCAGTCCGCCCGGTTTCGCGCCGCGCGACTTCGTCGGGCCAATTGAGGATTTCCATGGACCCGTCGAAATGCTCCACCAGGGCATTGCACCCCTCCACCCAGTCGCCATCGTTCCAGTATTCGACGCCATCGAAATCACGGAACTCGGCAGTGTGGATATGGCCGCAGACGACGCCGTCGACCCCGCGTTCAGCCGCTGCGCGCGCGACAACCTCCTCATATTTCGAGATGAACTCGACCGCGTTCTTGACCTTGTGCTTGGCGGCCTTGGAGATAGACCAATAGGGAAGACCCAACCGGTTGCGCGCGGCCGCCACCCAGTTGTTGAGCTTCATCATCAAATGGTACGCCGCGTCGCCGATGAAGGCGAGCCAGCGGTGCGCCAGCATGATGGTATCGAATTCATCGCCATGCAGCACCATCAGGCGCCTGCCATCGGCAGTGGTGTGAAAGGCTGCGCGCATGATTTCGACCCCGCCGAAATTCATGCCGCTGAAGGGCCGCACCATCTCGTCGTGATTGCCCGGAATGTAGATGATCCGCGTACCGCGCCTGGCACGCCGGAGAATGCGCCAGACGATGTCGTTATGCTCGGCAGGCCAGTAGACCTTTTTCTTCAGCCGCCAGCCATCGATGATATCGCCGACGAGATACATCGTTTCGCTGTCGGTATGATCCAGGAAATCGATCAGCAGCTCGTGATTGCAGCCTTTGGTGCCAAGATGCACATCGCTGATCCAGATCGTGCGGAACTTGCGCCTTTCGCCAACGACCCGTTCGGGCACGCTGGGCTTGATCGACGGGAAATTCGCAACCTTGTGAGCAATGTCGAAATTTCTGGGCAGATCATTCATGGTCATGGCCCCCGACCAGTGTCGGCATGGTCATGACGCATGATTGTTACATGCGATTCACAGTACCATTACGGATCGGCGACAAAATGTCCGTGGCGCGTCAGGAGCCGGAGACCGCCAGGACGATTTTCCCGATATGGTCACCCGCTTCCATATGCTCATGCGCGGCCCCCGCCTTCTCGAGCGGGAAGGTCCGATCCATTACCGGAGCCACCGTGCCGCCTTCGAACAGCGGCCAGACATGCTTCTCGATTTCGTCGGTAAGGAGCGCCTTGAATTCGTCGGAACGCGGACGCAGTGTCGAGCCTGTGAGAACCAGGCGTTTGCGCATGACCGTGGCCATGTTGATTTCGGCCTTCAGCCCGCCAAGCACCGCGATTGTCACATGGCGTCCATCGGGTGCCAGACATTCGATGTTGCGGGCAACGTAAGCGCCCGAGACCATATCGAGCACGACATCGACGCCCGCGCCTTCGGTAAAGGCCTTCACCTCCTCGACGAAGTCCTGGGTTTTGTAATTGATCGCGAGATCGGCGCCGAGTTCCCGAATGGCCCGGCATTTTTCCTCGCTGCCCGCAGTGGCGATCACTGTAATATCGAACGCCTTGGCCAACTGGATTGCCATCGTCCCGATGCCGCTGGTGCCGCCATGGACAAGCAGCGTGTCGCCATCGCCTGCCCAGCCGCGTTGAAAAACGTTATGCCATACAGTGAAAAGCGTTTCCGGGATCGCTGCGGCGACATCGAATGGCATCGCTTCGGGCAGTTGCAGGCAATGCCCCGCTTCGGCCAGACAGTATTGCGCATAGCCCCCGCCCGAAACGAGCGCGCAAACCCGCCGCCCGAGCATTTCAGGCATGACGCCTTCCCCCAGCGCAGCGACCGTCCCCGCAACCTCCAGTCCCGGGATCGGCGACGCGCCCGGCGGCGCCGGGTAGAAACCCTGTCGTTGGATGACATCGGGCCGGTTTATGCCCGCATAGGCGACACGGATCAGCACCTGGTTTTCACCCGGTTGCGGCACGGGGAGGGTTTCCGCCCGCAGCACTTCAGGCCCGCCCGGCTCGTCGAAACCCATTGCGGTCATCGTCTCGGGCAAATCTGCTGCCACCTGTGCCCCCATTGTCGTGTCATCCCCCGTGGCATCGCGGCCACGCGACGGTGCAATACCGCGCGACCCCGTTGACAGCAACCGCGCAGAATTGCGAGACTGCTCGCAATGGATACTGACGAGAGTCCCCGCCCGCGAGGCGATGCCGCGAGCTTGCTCGCCACGGAAGATCTCGGCCCTTATTCGCAGGACGAACTGGAAGCGCGCATCGCGCTGCTCGAGGCCGAAATCGTGCGGGTGGAAAAGCACCGCCTTTCCGCGGCCGCGCACCGCGACGCGGCCGAAGCATTGTTCGGGCGCAAGGATTAGTTCGCGGTGAAGGGGCTGCAAAATCCGGCCTCAATGCCCATATCGAACGCGCATACAGCATTGGCTAACCTTCGGCCCATAAGCTGTCCTGTCATCGCCCCGCGCGAGTCCCATGAGAAAGACATCTGAATGCCCAGCTTCGCCGCTAATCTCGAAAAGACCCTCCACGCAGCGCTGACCGATGCAGGCGAACGTCGGCACGAATATGCGACGCTCGAGCACCTGTTGCTGGCGCTGATCGACGATGAGGATGCCGCGCAGGTCATGGCCGCATGCGGCGTCGATCTGACCGAACTCACCGCGGTGGTGAAACAATATCTGGAGCAGGAATACCAGTCGCTGCAATCGGACGAGAGCGCCGATCCGCAGCCAACAGCGGGTTTTCAGCGCGTGATCCAGCGGGCCATCCTGCATGTTCAATCTTCGGGCAAGGATACGGTAACGGGAGCCAATGTGCTGGTGGCGCTGTTCTCCGAGCGCGATAGCTATGCGGTCTATTTCCTCCAGCAGCAGGATATGAGCCGTCTCGACGCGGTCAGCTTCATCAGCCACGGCATCGGCAAAGGCGGCAAGCAGATCGAGAACCGCCCGCCCGACGGCGCAGAGAACACCGAGACGCAAAGCGAGGACAAGCCCGGCGAAAAGGGCAAGAAGGAAACCGCGCTCGACCAGTTCACGGTCAACCTCAACAAAAAGGCCGAGGACGGGCGCATCGATCCGCTGATCGGTCGCGGACCCGAAGTCGACCGGACCGTCCAGATCCTCTGCCGCCGCAGCAAGAACAACCCGCTCTATGTCGGCGATCCGGGCGTGGGGAAGACCGCGATTGCCGAAGGTCTGGCGCGAAAGATCGTCGAAGGCGAAGTGCCCGAAGTGCTGCAGGACGCGGTGATCTATTCGCTCGACATGGGAGCGCTGCTGGCGGGAACGCGTTATCGCGGCGATTTCGAGGAGCGCCTGAAGCAGGTGGTGAACGAGCTCGAGGGCATGCCCGAGGCCATCCTGTTCATCGACGAGATTCACACGGTGATCGGGGCGGGCGCTACCAGCGGCGGGGCGATGGATGCCTCTAATCTGTTGAAGCCGGCGCTTTCCAGCGGTGCGATCCGCTGCATCGGTTCGACCACCTACAAGGAATTCCGCAACCACTTCGAGAAAGACCGCGCGCTGCTGCGCCGGTTCCAGAAGATCGACGTGAACGAGCCGACGGTGGAGGATACAATCAAGATCCTCAAAGGCCTGAAAACCGCGTTTCAGGATCACCACCAGGTCACCTATACGGCCGATGCGCTGAAAACCGCAGTGGAGCTTTCGGCGCGCTACATCAACGACCGCAAGCTGCCCGACAAGGCTATCGACGTGATCGACGAGGTCGGTGCGATGCAAATGCTGGTTCCACCCAGCCGCCGCAAGAAGAAGATCACCGCCAAGGAAATCGAGGCCGTGATCGCCACGATGGCGCGGATCCCGCCGAAATCGGTCAGCAAGGACGACAAAAAGGCGCTCGAGAATCTCGAACGCGATCTCAAACACGTCGTCTTCGGCCAGGACCCGGCGGTGCACAAACTGTCGACCGCGATGAAGCTCAGCCGTGCGGGTCTGCGCGATCCGGACAAGCCGATCGGCTCTTTCCTGTTCTCCGGCCCCACCGGCGTCGGCAAGACCGAAGTCGCGCGCCAGCTCGCGAGCATCATGGGCATTGAGCTCAAGCGCTTCGACATGTCCGAATATATGGAGCGGCACAGCGTCAGCCGTCTGATCGGCGCGCCTCCGGGTTATGTCGGCTACGACCAGGGCGGCCTCTTGACCGATGCGGTCGACCAGAACCCCCACTGCGTCCTGCTGCTCGACGAAATCGAGAAGGCGCATCCGGACCTGTTCAACATCCTCTTGCAAGTCATGGATAATGGTCGCCTGACCGATCATCACGGCAAGACAGTCGATTTCCGCAACGTCGTTCTTATCATGACCACCAATGCCGGCGCCGCCGACATGGCGCGCCAGGGCATCGGCTTTGGCGATGTGAGCAAGGAAGACGCAAGCGAAGAAGCCGTGAAGCGGATGTTCACCCCTGAATTCCGCAACCGCCTCGATGCCATCGTGCCCTTCGGCTACCTCGGCAAGGAAACGGTCGCCCGCGTAGTCGACAAGTTCATTCTTCAGCTCGAACTCCAACTGGCCGAGCAGAATGTGGATATCCAGTTCGACAAGGATGCGCGTGCCTGGCTGGCCGACAAGGGCTATGATCGCCTCTACGGCGCCCGTCCGATGGGCCGCCTGATCCAGGAAAAGATCAAACAGCCGCTGGCCGAAGAACTGCTGTTCGGCAAGCTGGCCGACGGGGGCGAAGTGTCGGTGACACTGAAGGACGGCAAGCCAAGCTTCGAACTCACCCCGGCTCCGCCGAAGACAAAGCGCAAGCCTCCCGCGAAGAAGAAGGCTGCGAAGGGCACCGCGGCGCCCAAGAAGCCGGAAGCCGATACCGAAAGAGGCAAGAACGAAACGAAGGGCTGACCTGCGGCCGGGGCTGGACAGGAGCGCTCGCGGGAACGCTTGCCCCCCTGCCCGCTTGAGTCGGGAGTGAGCACAGACTTCTCCTGGATTCGCCCCGAGCCGCACGGCATCCATATCGTCCCCGCCGATTGCTGGGTCGATCCCAGCCGTGCGGTAGCCAAGGCGCTCGTCACCCACGGCCACGCCGATCATGCGCGCGGCGGGCATGGGCAGACCGTAGCAACGCCCGAAACTCTGGCGATCATGAAGTTGCGCTATGCAACTTCGGACGGGGCCACACCGGTTGGATATGGGGAAACCATCAAATTGCCCGGCGGAGTGGATGCGACGTATATCCCCGCTGGACACGTGCTCGGCAGCGCACAGATCCTGCTCGAACATGCGGGCGAACGCGTGATCGTGACCGGCGATTACAAGCGCCGCGCGGACCCGACCTGCCCGCCTTTCGAAGCCACACCCTGCGACATATTCGTCACCGAGGCGACCTTCGGGCTGCCGCTGTTCACCCATCCGCCGATCGAGGAAGAGATGGCCAAGCTGCTCGACCGGCTGGCCGCGCATCCCGAACGCTGCGTGCTTGTCGGGGCCTATGCGCTCGGCAAGGCGCAACGGGTAATCGCCGAGCTGCGCGGTGCAGGCCATCACGAACCGATCTATCTACACGGCGCGCTGGAGAGGATGTGCCGCCTTTATGAGGAACACGGTGTCGGTCTGGGCGAGCTGCGCTTGGTAGCGGATCATACGAAGGAGAACATGCGCGGCGCGATCGTCATGTGCCCACCCTCCGCGCTCAACGACCGTTGGAGCCGCCGCTTGCCCGAGCCGATCACTGCCATGGCGAGCGGCTGGATGCGCGTGCGCCAGCGCGCCCGCCAGCGGAATGTCGAGTTGCCCCTGGTCATTTCCGACCATGCCGACTGGGGCGAACTCACGCGCACCATTGCAGAGGTCGACGCATATGAAAACTGGATCACGCATGGTCGCGAGGATGCTCTGCTGCGCTGGTGCCAACTTCACCAACGCCGCGCCCGGGCACTCGCGCTCGTGGGCTATGAGGACGAGGATGACTGATAGCGATACTTGCCCTGGTTGCGGCCTCGTCGCGTCAGCAGAGCAGGGGGCAACCCACACCTACATGATCTCGTCGGCGGCATGCTGGCGGCGCTATAGTGCCATTCTGGGTCGCGAGTATTCCACACCTGCCCTGATGCCGACCCACTTTCTCACAGTCGATGCTTTTGCAGTCCAGCACCCTGGCGACCGTGGCGACCGGAGGGCTCGCCAATCGGTTTGGCTTCATCTCGCGGGGCTCCATGCCGTCCTGCGACAGGGCCGCGAACCAGAATACAGATATGCTCTGTTGAACAAGCTAGCTGATGCCGATTGCGACTGGCCGGACCAGCCTGACCATGCCCCGTTCCCACTGGTTGCTGGAGACATCTGTGTAGAACTGGCGGTGGAAAATCACATCGAGATCGTGCGGCGCTGGGCGGACACGGCGCTCGCCTCCTATGAAGAGGCGGTGCCCGATCTTGGCACCCGGCTCGCAGCAATCGCCTGATGGAAGAATTCGCCGCCCTGGTCGATGCGCTGGTCTATACGCGCAGTCGCAATGAGAAGCTGAGGCTGATCGCGGAGTACCTGCGCGCCACACCCGACCCAGACCGCGGCTGGGCGCTCGCGGCGCTGAGCGACGGGCTCGACTTTCCCGCCGTGAAGAGCTCGGCCATCCGCAATTTGATGAAGGATCGCGTCGATCCGGTGCTGTGGACGCTGAGCCGCGATTTCGTCGGCGATACGGCCGAGACGGCAAGCCTTTTATGGCCTGCGCCCGATAGCGAACCCGATCCCCCGGGCGTGTCCGAAGCCGTGGAACTGCTTTCGGCGATGACCCGCAAGAGCGTTCTGACCGGATTGCCGAACCTGTTGGACCGGCTCGACGCGTCGGGCCGCTATGCATTGCTCAAGCTCGCGACGGGGGGGATGCGCATCGGTGTCTCTAGCCGGCTGGCCAAAACCGCCTTCGCGCAGGCTTTCGAAGTGTCGGTCGACCAGGTGGAAGAATATTGGCACGGCCTCGAGCCACCCTATGGTCCACTCTTCGCCTGGGCCGCGCATGGCCAGGCCCCGCCCGACATCGAGAACCTTCCCACTTTCCGGCCGTTCATGCTCGCCCACCCGCTGGAGGACACGGTGGTCGACCTCACCGACTATGCAGCCGAATGGAAATGGGATGGTATCCGCGTCCAATTGGTGCGCGCTGGCGAGGAAACGCGGGTTTACAGCCGCTCGGGCGACGACATCTCGGCGACTTTCCCGGAACTGCTCGATGTTCTGCCCTTCCCTGCGGTGCTCGATGGCGAGCTGCTGGTGCGCGGTTCGGCGCAGGGCGGCGAGGAAGGAGGCGCTGCCAGTTTCAATGCGCTGCAACAGCGGCTGGGGCGCAAGAAGGTGAGCAAGAAGATGCTGGCCGAGTTTCCGGCCTTCGTGCGCCTCTACGACGCGCTGTTGATCGAGGGCGAGGACGTGCGCGAACAGCCTTGGACCGCGCGCCGCTCGCGGCTCGTATCCCTGATGGCCCGCCTGCCCGAAAGCCATTTCGACATCAGTTCGGTGGTCCAGGCGCGCGACTTCGATCACCTCGCCGAAATCCGTGCAGGAAGCCGCGAAGACGCGATCGAGGGGCTCATGCTCAAGCGCCGGGACAGTCCCTATATCGCAGGGCGACGCGTCGGATACTGGTATAAGTGGAAGCGCGACCCGCTGCTGGTCGATTGCGTGTTGATGTACGCACAGCGCGGTTCGGGCAAACGCTCGAGCTTCTTCTCGGACTACACTTTCGGCTGCTGGGACGGCGATCCCGATACCGGCGCCGACCTGCTCCCGGTGGGCAAGGCCTATTCGGGCTTTACCGACGAAGAGCTCAAGAAGCTCGATCGGCATGTGCGCCAGAACACGGTCAACCGCTTCGGCCCGGTGCGCGAAACCGACAAGAGCCTGGTCTTCGAAGTCGCCTTCGACAGCGTGCATGAGAGCAAGCGGCACAAAAGCGGGCTTGCCATGCGCTTCCCCCGCATTCATCGCATCCGCTGGGACAAGCCGCCGCACGAAGCAGACCGGATCGAGGCTCTGCGGGCGCTAATCCGCGATTGAGGAGGGAACAGAGGATGGACATGAAGACGCTGGTGCTGGCCACCCATGCGAACATGCTGGGGACACTGGACGGGCTGGTCGCCAAAGCGGAAAACCACGCGAAATCCGCCGAGCTGCTGGGTGCGCGGCTGGCGGACGACATGCATCCGCTGTCGACACAGATCCGGTTCCTCTCGAACATGCCGGGGGAGGCACTGGAACGGCTCGGCCTGATAAGCTTCACCAGCCGCGAGGACGACCCGCAGACTTACGAAGAGGCGCATGCGATCATCGCCGAAGCGCGCGCGCTGGTCGAAGACGCCACACGGTTCAACTTCCCCGACGAAAACACCCCACTCGCAATGAACCTGCCAAACGGGATGACGTTCGATCTGACCGCGCAGGAGTATGTGCGCGATTGGGCGCTCGCACAGTTCTATTTCCACACCGTCGCAGCCTACGCCATCCTGCGCCAGGCGGGGCTTGAGGTCGGCAAGGCCGACTATGTGCCGCACATGTTCAAATATCTGCGCGAACCGGCGGCCTAGGCGGAAATAGCGAGCACTTTTTCCCGCGAAGTCGCGCCGCGCAATATGCGACAGCGTGACGCCGACATTCCAAGAGCGCGCGACACCAGCTTTTCGACGGCTGCATTCGCTTCGCCATCCGTAGGCTTGGCGCGGACCTTCACCAGCACCAGACCATCCTTGATAGCGATGCTTTCGGTGCGCGCGCCAGGTGTCACGCGCACACGCAATTGCCCTTGCTGGACGAGCGCGTGGAGGTCTTCCGCGTCGGGAAGATCAGGTTTTGGTCGCGGCATCGACCGCCACCGCATGGGCCTTGGCGTTTTCGGCATAATGCGCAACGCCGATGCGCATCCCGGCAATGGCTGCATCATCCAGATCGCGCATCTTGCGCGCGGGGCGGCCGCCCCACAGCTCGCGTGCGCCCATCACCTTGCCTTCGGTCAGCATGGCCCCGGCGGCGAGCATCGCATCCGAGCCGATCACCGCCTTGTTCATTGCGATCGCACCGAGACCGACGAATCCGCGATCCTCGATCGTGCAGCCATGGACCATCGCCATGTGGCCGATCAGCACGTCGTCGCCAATGATCAGCGGCGAACCGTCGGGATCGCCCGGTCGTTCGGGATCGCAATGGCAGACGCTTCCGTCCTGGATATTGCTGCGCTCGCCGATGACTATGCGGCTGACATCGGCGCGCAACACGCAATTGTACCAGACCGAGCTATCGGCGCCGATCTCGACATTGCCGATGATCGTGCAGCCCGGCGCGACGAAGGCGCTATCGTGAATTTTCGGCGTGTGGCCGTGGATCGGAACGATGGTGACGCCGGGGCGGCTCGCGGTCATCGGGTGTTCTCCCATTGCTCGTGTGTGAGCGAATACTGGATCGTCGGATTGTCTTCCGGCGGAAAGGCCGGGTCGGAAAAATCAAGATCTTCGCGGCGGACCATGCCGAGCTTTTCCATCAGTTTCCAGCTTCCGACATTGGCATCGCTGGTCAGCGCCACGACATGCGGTGCGCCCACGCGGGTGAAAGCCCAGTCGAGCACCGCCCGCATTGCCTCCCCGGCATAACCGCGGCGCCAGCGATCCTCGCGCACCAGCCAGCCCACCTCGTGATCGCCGACATTGGGCGCGAGCGGGTTGTCGACGCGCTTTATTCCGCAATGACCGACCATCTCGCCGGTGGCCTTCTCGATCATGAACAGAAAGCTGAAGCCTTCGCGTGCGTAGAGCGCCATGGATTTGGCATGCTTGGCCTCGATCTCGTACAATTCCTTGACGCCGCCAAGCCGCGCCATCACGCTCGGCGTGTTGAGCACGCGCATCTGCTCTTCCGCGTCGCTCTCTTCGATCGTGCGCAGGATCAGCCGATCGGTTTCGGCGATAATGTCAGCCACGAACGGCTTCCCACTCCGCCTTGTCGATCGAATAGACGATTATGACCGGGTTTTCCGTATCGAACTCATCATTCTCGAAATCGAGATCCTCGCGTCGGCGCATGCCGAGGCGCTTCATCAGGCCCCAACTGCCCTCGTTGCGCTGAACGGTGAGCGCGATCACCTCTTCCGCGCCGAAACGGTCGAAGGCCAGCTCGATCGAGGCCTGCGCCGCCTCACGCGCATAGCCCTTGCCCCAGGCATCCTCGCGCAAGCGCCAACCGGCTTCCATCATGCCGATCGGGCCGCCTGCCTGGTTCGAACGCTTGAGCCCGCAAAAGCCGATTATTTCGCCGTCTTCCTTTCGCTCGACGCACCAGAAGGTGTGCCCGTGCGCGCGTTCGTAGGAGAGCAGACGCTCCTGCGCGCCCTTGCGCTTCGCCTCGTCGCAAACGCCGCCGAGCCAGCGCATGACATTTACCGTGTTGGTGCCTTGCCAGAAACGCGGCCAGTCCTCGTCGCGCCAGTCGCGCAGAATCAGACGGTCGGTTTCATGCCGGAAATCACCCATTGAGGAGTTCCGCGGCGCGCGGCGCATGATAGGTCAGCACCCCGCTGCAGCCGGCGCGCTTGAAGGCAAGGAGTTTTTCCATCAACAGCGCATCGCGATCGCCTACGCCCGCTGCAGCCCCCGCCTCGATCAGCGCATATTCGCCGCTGACCTGGTAGGCGAAAACGGGCACCCCGAATTCCTGCTTTGCGCGCCAGATCACGTCGAGATAGGCGAGCCCCGGCTTGACCATCACGCTGTCAGCACCCTCGGCGATGTCCATCGCGATCTCACGTAGCGCCTCGTCGCCATTGGCCGGATCCATCTGGTAACTCTTCTTGTCACCTTTCAGCAGTCCGCCCGAGCCCACTGCATCGCGGAATGGACCATAAAAGGCGGAAGCGTATTTCGCCGAATAAGCCATGATCTGAACATTGGGATGCTGGTTCATTTCCAGCGCCATGCGGATCGCCTTTACCCGCCCATCCATCATATCCGACGGCGCGACGATGTCCGCACCGGCATTGGCCTGGTTGACCGCCTGGTCGACCAGCACGGCAACCGTATCATCGTTGACGACATAACCCGCCTCGTCGAGCAGGCCGTCCTGCCCATGGCTGGTATAGGGATCGAGCGCCACGTCGGTGAGAATGCCGAGATCGCTGCCGCAGGCATCACGCACCGCCTTGATCGCCTGGCACATGAGATTGTCGGGGTTGAGCGCCTCGGCCCCATCGTCGCTGCGCTTTTCGGGCTGCGTGTTGGGAAACAGCGCGATGCAGGGAATGCCGAGATCGACCGCCTCTTTCGCGCGCTTCGCGATCCCGTCGACCGACCAGCGCGAGACGCCGGGCAGGCTTGTGACCGGCTCTTCCACGCCCGATCCGTCAGTCACGAAGAGCGGCCAGACCAGATCGGTCGGCGTAAGCACCGTTTCGCGGTGCATCGCCCGGCTCCAGCCGGTGGCACGGGTGCGACGCAGGCGGGTAGCGGGGTAGCTTGCGTTGGTCATGGCGCCGCTCTGCCGCAAGCGCGCGCGCGGTGCAATCTCAACTGTTCTTGGGCGCCGACAGCTTGTCGATTTCGCGCTCCGGCTCCTGCGCGGCGAGTTCGGCTGCGGTCTGTTGCAATTCGGCCAGCGCGGCCCCCGGTTCGACTGTTTGCATCTTGTCGAGAGTATCCTTGAAGCGGCGCAGCTCGGCTCCGGCGAGTTGGGAGCGGGTCACATATGTGACCGAGGCAGGATTGATCGCCCGGCCACCACGATACATCTCGTAATGCAAATGCGGCCCCGTCGACAGGCCGGTCGATCCGACATAGCCTATCACCTGGCCGCGCCGCACGGTTTGCCCCCGGCGGACAGCAATGCGGCTCATATGGCAATAACGCGTGTCGAGCCCGCCACCATGGCGCAGCCGCACGGCATTGCCGCAACCACCCATCCGCCCTGCACCGGTCACGCGGCCATCGGTGACGGCGACGATCGGGGTGCCGTGGCGAGCCTTGAAATCCAGGCCTGCATGCATGCGCCGATATCCCAGGATGGGATGACGGCGCATGCCGAAGCGCGAGGTTGTCCGGCCGGGAACAGGAGCCATGAGACCACCGCGCTGCTCGCCGACACCCGACGCCTCGTAGAATTCGCCTCCCTCGCCCCAGCGCATCAGCTGTACGCGCGGCTTCTGATCGCGTTCGAGCCCGGCATAAAGCAACTGGCCCGCCTGACGTTCGCCCGTGGCCGCGCGGCGATGCGCGACGATGAAGTCGAACGTGTCCCCCGAACCTACGTCACGGTCCAGGTTCACATATTGGCCAAGCGTTTTGAGATAGGCCTGCACGGCGCTGGCCGGCGCGCCCGCAGCCCTCGCCGAGCGATACAGACTGTCCCCGACCACACCCCTGATACGCAGCGGTGTCTCGTCCACCCGAATGACTTTCTGCGTCAGCGACAGTTCGGTGCCCTTGTCGAACCGCCCGATATCGAGCGCAAGGTCGAAACGCGCGCGAAAGGCTATCGATTCGACAGGGCGGGGTTCGCCGGGTGCGGGGCGGCGTCCCAGCGCGATGTCGAATTTCGTTCCGGGCTTGAGGTCGTCCAGCGCAATCGCACCGCCGACGAGTTCGGTCACCCGTACAGTGTCGGCTCTCCCGACACCTGCCCGCCGCAACATGCGTTCGAAACTGTCGCCTTTGGCCAGGGTCGCGACCATTTCCAACCTCGGTCGCTCTGGCGCGGAGGCCAAAGGAGCGACAAGGGCAGTCGCGCCCATATGCCGCCCGCTATCCGCGCCGAGCGCCAGAGGCATGATCATCTGGCTGCGATATTCGTCGCGCACCGCATCGTCGATATGGGTCGGTGCCGCCGCTTCCAGCGGGGCGAAACTCGGCCAGAACGCCAGCGCCGTGCCCGACAGGCCAATAAAGGTCGCGAACCCGCGAAGCCACCGTTTGCTACCGATATCGCTGCCGAGGTCCGGCACGAGATCGAACGCCGCCAGTCGGCCGGAAAGCTGTTCGTATACAGTCTTGAGAGAAAAGGATGGGGATTCGACAGGAGGGGCGATCTGATCATGCGCGAGCGCGGCAGCGGACTGACCAAAACCGCCCGATTCGGTCATTCTCCCCGCTCCATATGTGTCCGCGTGGGACCTGTACACGTCTCGTGTCCCTTCCAGTTGGCCGATCCGGTGCGAACGGATATGGCGCGCGCCCCTTCTTGCGAATCCTTTGCCCGTCGTGCCTGCCAAAACAAAGTAAAGCCGGGCTTAACTTGCGATCATGCGAGTCCGGATTGCGGTGAATCGATGCGAAGGCGCGGCGCGCGGTTGCACCCGTGATCGCGCACTGCCACTTAGGGGGCGTGCAGGGTAGCGCGATCAAGGCGGTCCTCGGACCAACCAATACCGGCAAGACGCATCTGGCGATCGAGCGCATGGCGGCGCATTCGAGCGGCTGCATGGGCTTTCCGCTGCGCCTGCTCGCGCGCGAAGTCTACGAACGGGTCCGCGCGATCAAGGGCGACAATGCCGTGGCGCTGATAACCGGCGAAGAACGGATCGAGCCCAAGGGCGCGCGCTATATGTGCTGTACGGTCGAGGCGATGCCGCGCGACGGGGCGGGCGCAGCTTTCGTCGCGCTGGACGAAGCCCAGCTTTCCGCCGATCGCGAGCGCGGTCACATCTTCACCGATCGCCTGCTTAATTTGCGGGGGCGCGAGGAAACGATGCTGCTGGGCGCCGGCACGCTCGAACCGCTGGTTCGGCAACTGGTGCCGCAGGCGGAAATTTCCGAGCGACCGCGGTTCTCGACGCTGACGCATATCGGTCCGCGCAAGTTATCGCGCCTGCCGCCCCGGAGCGCGATCGTCGCCTTCAGCGCCGAGCAAGTCTATGCGGTGGCCGAAATGCTCCGCCGGTTTCGCGGCGGCGCGGCAGTGGTGATGGGCGCGCTCAGTCCCGAGACGCGCAACAAGCAGGTCGCGCTGTTCCAGAATGGCGAGGTCGACTACATCGTCGCCACCGACGCGATCGGCATGGGGCTCAATCTCGATGTCAATCATGTCGCCTTTGCGGGCCTAACCAAGTTCGACGGAATGCGAATGCGACGGCTGCTGCCAGCGGAAATGGCGCAGATTGCCGGACGCGCGGGCCGCCACCAGCGCGATGGCACCTTCGGGACGCTCTCGGGAACGAACAAGCATGGTGCACCGCCGGAATTCACCGAGGAAGAGGTCTATGCGATCGAGGAGCACCGCTTCGCGCCATTGACTCACCTCTACTGGCGCGAGCCCGAACCACGTTTCGACACGCTCGATACGCTGATCGGCGATCTCGAGGCGCCACCGGGCGATCCCGCCCTGCGCTTGGCGCCCGAGGCGATCGACCTGGCCACGCTCAAGCGCCTTGCAGAGGAACCTGTCGCGGCCGATGTGCGCGGGCACGGCGCGGTCCGGCGGTTCTGGGAAGTCTGCTCGCTGCCCGATTTCCGGCAGCGCGGTCCCGACGTTCATGCGCGTTTCGTCGCGCGCCTGTGGCAGGATCTCGCGCAGGGCTATATCGGTGCGGACTATGTCGCCGCGCGGATCAGCGAACTCGACAATATGGCCGGAGACATCGATACGCTGCAGGGGCGGATCGCGGCGATTCGCAGCTGGGCCTATATCTGTCAGCGACCCGATTGGGTGCTGGCGCGGGACGAGATGGCGTCGCGCGCGCGGGCGGTAGAGGCAAAACTGTCGGACGCGCTGCATGCGCGGCTGACAGAACGATTCGTAAACCGGAGGACGGCGATCCTGATGAAGTCGCTAGGACAGGATGCAGGCATGTTGCCGATTGAATTGAGTGATGCGGGCGAGGTTAGCGTGGAAGGCGAAGTGCTGGGCCATGTCGAGGGGCTCCGCTTCACCGTCGATTCCTCCGCCCGGCACGAGGACCGCCGCATGTTGCTGGCGGCTGCCGAGAAGGCGCTGCCCAGACTGCTCGGCGGGAAGGCCGAAGCGCTCGCATCGTCGGATATGGACAATATCGAGCTGGCAGGCGGGGCCATCCGCTGGAACGGACAGGAGCTCGCGATGCTCGAGCATCGCGATGGCACGGTGACACCGCTGGTAAAGCCCGTGCGGGAAGTCGCTGCGCTTCCCGAGACCGCGCGCACCAGGCTCTTGGCAGCACTGGAGGCCTGGCTCGCCAAGACGCTCGAACCGCTCGCCCCGCTGGAAAAGATGCACCATGCGGCAAGCAATCCCGATGCCGGGTCACAAGCCCGCGCGCTGCTCCTCAACCTGATAGCGGGGGGTGGCTACGTCACCCGCGAGAAGGCGGGGATCGAGCATCTGCCCAAGGAGATGCGGCCCTTCCTGCGCAAGATCGGCGTGACCTTCGGTGCGCTGGATATCTTCGCTCCCGCGCTGCTCAAGCCGGCACCACGCCGACTACTCCACGCGCTCGGGCTCGACCGGCGGCCCCTGCAAGAGGCGATGCTCCCGGTGATCGTCGACGCGAAGAAGCTGCCTTCGGGCTATCGCCATGCGGGCAGCCAGGCGATTCGCATCGATCTGGCGGAAAAAATCCTGCGCGCCGCGCATGAAACGCGCGCCAAGGCTCAGGCCAAAGACCGCAAGCGCAAATTCGTGCTGGACTATGCCCTCCCCGTTTCGATCGGTCTGGAAGAAGCGAATATCGCGCGGTTGCTCGGCAATGCGGGTTTTCGCGTCCAGAAGGCCAGGCCTCTTCCCGAAGGGCAGTTCGGGCCGCCCCGGCCCGACCGCTGGGAATGGCGCCCTTCGCGCCGCAAGCAGGAACGCTCCAGGCCCGCTCAGCCCCGCGAGGGCAACGCCTTCGCAGCGCTTGCCGATCTGGTACGTTGATGGCGGAGCCCGCGTGAGAATCGACCGGCTGCTGTGCTATCTGCGCTTCGCGCACACCCGCAGCGCGGCGCACAAGCTGGTCGACAAGGGGCATATTCGCCGCAATGGCGAGCGCGTGACGCGCTGTTCGCGCGACATTGCAGAGGGCGATATCCTCACCCTTCCCCTCGGCAATTCGGTCAAGCTGGTGGAAATCCTGGCTCTGCCCCAACGCCGCGGGCCGCCGCGCGAAGCACAAGCCTGCTATCGGGAGCTTGACCCCAACGGATAATCCGCCCTAGCAGCGCGGATCAGGGAACCACTTCGCGAGGATTACGCTACCCATGACCTATGTCGTCACCGATGCCTGCATCAAGTGCAAGTACACCGATTGCGTCGAGGTCTGTCCGGTCGACTGTTTCTACGAGGGCGAGAACATGCTCGTCATCAACCCCAGCGAATGTATCGACTGCGGCGTGTGCGAGCCCGAATGCCCTGCCGAAGCCATTCTTCCGGATACCGAAGACGGGCTCGAAAAATGGCTGGAACTCAACACCAAGTTCAGCGCGGAATGGCCCAACATCACCCAGTCGAAAGAGCCGCCCGCCGATGCCGATGAATTCAAGGATAAGGAAGGCAAGTACGAGCAGTACTTCTCTCCCGAACCAGGCGAAGGCGACTAAACGCTAGGCGCGCATGCTCGCTGCGCTGAAAGGGGCCTGGCAAGCCGGATCGCGGGACAATATCGGGCTTATAGCGGCTGGCGTCGCCTATTATGCCTTGCTCGCTCTCATCCCTGCCCTTGGCGCAATCGTGCTCGCCTACGGCGTCTTTGCCGCTCCACAGACCGTCGGCTCCCATATCGAGCTGTTGACGAACCGGCTTCCTGCATCTGCGGCGGATCTGATAGCCGGGCAACTGGAAGCTGTGTCGGACGGATCGTCCGGCGCTCAGGGCGTCGGCCTGTTTGTGACGCTGGCGGTCGCGCTGTTCGGCGCGCGAAGCGGGGCTCGCTCGCTGATGACCGGCTTCAACATCGTGTTTCATGCAGATGAGGAACGCGGCTTCGTCAGGGGCAATCTGGTCGCGGTGGCGATCACGGCCGCGAGTCTTGCGGGCATGATCGCGGCGGGTATCGCCAGCGCGGCGCTCGCCAATCTCGGCGGCGTGGTCGGTGCTTTGGCGAGTATGGTGCTTGCCGGTATCGCGGCCACTCTTGCGGCGGGCATGCTCTACCGCTTTGCACCCAATGCCCCCGCCCCGGCGTGGTCGGCGATATGGCCTGCCGCCACCCTGTTCGCTACCTCGTGGATCGTTGCCACTGCCGGTTTTGCTTTTTACGCAGCGAATTTCGGGAATTACAATGCGACCTATGGCACGCTTGGAGCGGTACTGGCGCTTATCACATGGTTCTGGGCGACAGGTTTCCTGCTGTTACTCGGGGCCGAGTATGCGGCGCTTCGCAGCACGCGGAACATGGCCTGAATAACCGCTCTCCCGCCCAGACTCGCAATATTGGGGGCAGTGTGCTATATAATGCAACAACTGCACCGGTTTGCTCCCGGGCAGGTGTGAGAATTGGAAGGGCAGGCCAACCAACACCGTCATATTTGGTGCCAGACCGCACTCCCCCGTCGCGGGATTGCGGCCTCGAGTTCCCGTGACGCTGTTGGTCACTCGGGCCGGGCCTGGATGAAAGGATAGATTGCATGGCTAGCAAGGCTGATGCCTTCGACGTTGGCGACTACGTTGTATACCCCAAGCACGGTGTCGGCCGTGTCATCGAGCTCCAGAGCGAGGAAATCGCCGGTATGCAGCTCGACCTCTATGTCCTGCGATTCGAAAAGGAACGCATGACGCTGCGCGTTCCGGTTAACAAGGTCGAATCGATCGGCATGCGCAAGCTGTCTTCGGACAAGACCCTCAAGGAAGCCATGGAGACCCTCAAGGGCAAGCCCAAGGTGAAGCGCACCATGTGGAGCCGCCGCGCCCAGGAATACGAAGCGAAGATCAATTCGGGCGAAATCGTGCTGATCGCGGAAGTGACGCGCGATCTCTTTCGCCCCGACGACCAGCCCGAACAGAGCTATTCGGAGCGCCAGATTTTCGAAGCGGCCTCGAGCCGCCTCGCCCGCGAGCTCGCGGCGATGGAAAAAACCGACGAGGCTACCGCTCTCGAGAAGATCCTCGACGTCCTTCGCGAACACGCGCCGCAATATTACGAAAATACCGAAGACGCGTAAGCGCGTCGAAATTCGGACAGGTAAAAGGGGGGGCCGCAAGGCGCCCCCTTTCTTTTCAGAGAACAATTCCACTAAGCGATTACACTTGTCGACGAACGAGCTCGACACGCGTTCCGCTTAATGGGAAGCATGCGGCCATCCATCGGGAGAACCGCCATGTTTCGTATGCTTGCCGCCTGCTCGCTGGGCCTTACCGCCTTCGCCGCAATACCCGCCACCCAAGCGCATCCCGGGAAAGAGTGGCGCTCCTCCCTCGACAATGGAGAGCGCATCTCAACCTCCTGGTCCGGCACCGCGCGCTTCGATCAGGTGACGCTTGCCAGCAAAGACGATGTTCGCGTGACGCGTGGCGATCGCTGGCGCATCAGGGCCAGCGGCAATCCCGTCGTGCTCGCCGAATTGCGCTTCAAGGTCGAAGATCGCAAGCTGATCATCGGTCGCCGTTCGAACCGCGACAAGATTGAAGGCAGCGCGAGGATCGAAGTGATCGCCCCTGCTGTCGAAGGCGTCACTCTGGCCGGGTCGGGCGACCTTTCGATCGATACGATGGATACAGACCAGGTCGATGCCACCGTGGCCGGATCGGGCACAATCGAGGTCGACCGTATCGCCGCCAGGGAACTGACAGCAACGGTTGCAGGGTCTGGCGACCTGCGCATCGCCGGGCGGGCAGGCAATGGGCGCATTACGATCGCCGGTAGCGGCGAAATCGATGGCCAGCGGCTCCGCCTCGAACGGGCTAGCGTTTCGATTGCCGGATCGGGCGATGCGCGCTTCAATGCCGACGACAGCGTATCTGCAAGCATTGTCGGCAGCGGCGATGCTATCGTCTCGGGCACCACCGATTGTACCCAGACCCGGATGGGCTCCGGGCGCCTCACCTGTTCGCGCTGACCTTCATCTGACCTTCCAACATGCCCAAACAAGGGGTGCTCGAAGTGAGCACCCCTTGTTTCACCACCTTGATGATCTCGGCCTGCTGTATTATATCAGCAATACGGACTGCCGTAGTGAAAGGAACACGACCGCGATGATCCATCGAATCTTCAAGGGCCTCGTCCCGATTGCCGCCCTCGCCGGTGCCACGCTCGTCGCCGGGTGCGACGGGATGAATATCCAGATTGGCGACGTTGAAGGCGTTCCCTTGGCCGAACTGGACATGGCCGGTGCCAATCCCAGCGAATTGGTACTTGCCGGCCCGGACAAAGTGATCGTGACACAGGGCGACGAACTCGACATTGCCGTTTCGGGTGACGAGAAAGCGGTCGACGCCATGCGCTTCGCCCTGGATGACGATTCGCTGACAATAAGTCGCGAGAAAAATAGCTGGAAGGATCGCGGCAGAGCCACGGTTCGAGTGACCATGCCCAGCCTGCGCGCCGTGGTCCTGGCCGGTTCGGGCGAGCTGGAAGCGGCTTCGATGACGGGCAAGACAGATGTCACCATTGCCGGATCGGGTACCGCCAAGGTCGCGGATTTCGACGCCGATTCACTCGACCTGACAATCGCCGGCTCCGGCGATTTCGAAGGGGCGGGCCAGGTGGATACGCTCGACCTGACCATTGCCGGTTCGGGCAAGGCCAATATGGAAGGGCTCAAGGTCGGCAAGGCCGATATCTCGGTCGCGGGATCGGGTGACGCCGAATTCTCGTCTGACGGCGAGGTCGACGCCAGCATTATGGGATCGGGCACGATCACCGTGAATGGCCGGGCAGACTGCACCGTCAGCTCGATGGGTTCGGGCAAGCTCAATTGTCGCGAGGCGCGCAGCGCCGCCGAAGCAGCGGAGGCGCCGGTTTCACCCGAAACACCTGAGGCGCCCGAGGAGCCCGGCGCACCAGAAGCCTGAGTTCATCGACGGCACACCGATTATCGGCTAGGCGGCGCTGTGAAAGGAACTCGCATGCGTCGCCTAGCTATTCTGGTTCTCCTTCCATCGGCTGTGATGTTGCCCGGCTGTCTGGCGAAGACCGTGGTCGACGTCGCGACAGCTCCGGTCAAAGTGGTCAGCAAAGGCGTGGACCTCGCCACCACCAGCCAATCGGAGGCGGACGAAAAACGAGGCCGGGAAATCCGCAAGCGCGAGCAGCGTCTGGCGAAGCTCGAACGCGATTACCAAAAACAGCTCGATCAGTGCGAGGACGGCGATCGCCGGGCGTGCAACAAAGCACGCGACACTTATGCCGAGATGCAGCAGATCATACCGAGCATTCCGGCCGACCCCGAACGCTAGTCGGCCGGAGCTGCCGCACGGCGCAGCCGGTCGTTGATGGCGATGCCGATCCCCTCCTCCGGGATCGGTGCTACGGCGATACGAGGCTTGTCCGAACGTGCGCCCTCGTGGAGGCAAGCATAGAGCCGCGCGGCTGCCTCTGCGAGATCGCCGCTCGCGGACAAGGTGCATTCTCCCGGATATTCCCCGAATCCGATCCAGAACTCGTCTGGCGCAACTTCTGACGCCATCAGACGGACCGGCTTGCCCGGCGCATAGTGACTGGCCAATTGGCCAGGGGCTTCGATCCGTCCCGGTCTATCGGACAAACCGCCAAGTGCGATAGGCCCAGGGCGCAACACGTCTACCGACCCATCGGACCGAACCGCGGCAATCGTCGATTCGAGACCGCGCTCACATTCGCCGCCATCCAGAACCGCATCGATACGGCCATCCAGCGACGCCAGGACATGCGCTGGCGAGGTGGGGCTGATGAAGCCGCTGCGGTTGGCCGAAGGGGCCGCGAGAGGAAAGCCGGTTCGGTCAAGCAATACGTGCATGACCGGGTGCGCGGGCATCCGCAGAGCGAGCGTTTCGAGACCCGCCGTAACAGCCTGGGCGAGCCTTGCACCGCGATGGCGCGAAAGCACGAGCGTCAGCGGGCCGGGCCAATATTCGCGCGCAAGCCGCTCGGCCGCAGGCGGGAAATCGGCAAATTCCCTTGCCTGTTCCAGCGAAGCGACATGGACGATCAGCGGGTTGAAACTGGGCCTGCCTTTCGCTTCGTATATACGCGCCACCGCCGTGTCGCTATCGGCGCGGGCAGCAAGGCCATAGACGGTCTCGGTGGGCACGGCCACAAGGCCCCCGTCACGGAGGATCTGCACCGCCCGAGCGATGCCACCCTCATCCGCGTCAAGCGTTTCCGTAGCGTATTTGCCGCCCATGGATGCGCGCTATATCTGAACCCCCGCAAAGCCAAGAGGATTACCTGTGACCTATACCCCCGCCACCCAGGACCAGTTGCTCGCCATTCGCGTCAATGCGGGTATCGACGAGCTTGCCCAGAGTGAGAAATTCGCTGCCGCGGAGCCCGATATGGTCGAAGCGATCGTGGCGGGAATCGGAGAGTTCGCGGCTGGTGAATGGGCTCCGCTCAACCGCGTCGGCGACCTCGAAGGAGCGAAGCTGGAAAACGGCGCGGTTCGCCTGCCCAATGGTTTCGCCGAGGGCTATGCCGGATATGTCGAGCAAGGGTGGAACGCGATTTCCGGGCCGGTCGACTTTGGCGGGCAGGGGCTGCCTTTCACACTATCGTGCAATGTGCTGGAGAATCTGGGCACGGCGAACATGGCCTTCAACCTGCTCCCCATGCTCAGCGTGGGCGCGATCGAATCGCTCGAACATCACGGATCGAAGGAGCTGCAGGAAAAATACCTGCCCAAGCTGGTCAGCGGGGAATGGTCGGGCACAATGAACCTGACAGAACCGCAGGCGGGATCGGATGTAGGCGCATTACGCACCACGGCCGAACCCATCACCGATGGCGAGCACGCGGGCAAATACCGGATCAAGGGCCAGAAGATCTACATCACCTGGGGCGAACACGATCTGTCGAAGAACATCATTCACCTCGTGCTCGCGCGCCTGCCCGATGCGCCCGAAGGAAGCCGCGGGATTTCGCTCTTCATCGTGCCCAAATATCACCTGAAGCAAGACGGGTCGCTCGGACCGCGCAACGATCTGCGCTGCGTCAGCATCGAACATAAGCTCGGCATCCACGCCTCCCCCACCTGCGTGATGAGCTATGGGGACGAGGACGAGTGTATCGGCGAGCTTGTCGGCGAGGAAAACCGTGGGCTGATGGCCATGTTCACAATGATGAACAATGCGCGGATCAATGTCGGTAATCAGGGCGTCCAGATCGGCGAGCGCGCGACTCAGCAAGCCCTGATATACGCGCAGGAGCGCGTCCAATCCGCCCGCGCCGGTTCGCCTGACAAGTCTCCGGTCGCGATCATCGAGCATCCGGACGTGCGCCGTATGCTGCTGCGGATGAAAGCGCTGACCGAAGGGGCGCGTGCCCTGCTTTATTTTACCGCAGGCCAGGTCGATCGGGGTACGCTGGGCGATGTCGATGCCCGGGCTCGCGGCGAAGTGCTCACACCGCTGATCAAGGCGTGGGGTACCGATATCGGAATCGAAGTCGCCAGCCTTGGCGTTCAGGTCCATGGCGGCATGGGATTCGTGGAAGAAACCGGGGCGGCGCAGCATTGGCGTGATTCGCGAATAGCGCCGATTTACGAGGGGACCAACGGGATACAGGCCGCCGACCTTGTCACCCGCAAGCTTGGCCTCGATGGGGGGAATGCCCTTTCCAGGTTGATTGCGGATGCCGCGAAAGACGCGGGCGACGAACCCGCACTGGCCAGGCTCGCGGCGGATTGTGCAGCAGTGGCGGACTGGATGCGCGAAGAGGCCAGTCTCGACGATCGCCTTGCCGGATCGGTGCCGTTTTGCACGATGTTCGCCGTTACGGTCGCGGGGTGGCAACTGCTGAAGCAATTGCGCGCCGTTGAAGCGGGCGAAGCGCCCGGACTGGCGGCCACGAAACCGGCCAGCGTACGGTTTTTCCTCGATCGGATCGTGCCCGAGGCGTCGGGGCTGAAAGCCGCCGCCATGGCCGGGGCCGCGCCGCTATACGCGGTCTCGTCCGACCAGTTGGCGGGCTGAACTATTCGGCGGTGACACGCCGCGCATAATCGTCCTGGCCAAAGGTCGCTTCCTGCCCGCGCAATTCGCGCTGGGCAGGAAGGCGATCGCCGGTCACACGGTCGAGCCCGGCCTGTGGTTCGGCACCCGGCGCAACGACGCGCCAGATGATCCCGGCCGTATCGTCGGATACCAGCAGCGAACCGTCGCCCGCCCATTCGACCCAGGTTGGACGCCCCCGCGTCGTGCCGTCATCCTTGAGAAAACCGGTGAGCACGGGAACCGGCTTGCCCGTTGGATTGCCGCGCTCGTCGAAGGCGACATAGACGACATCGTAGCCCGAGGGCGGTTTGCGGTTCCAGGACCCGTGCTGCGCGATAAAGGCACCGCTTGCGAATTGCTCGCCCATTCGCGCCCCTTCCCGGCTGAACACCAGTCCGAGTGCGGCCACATGGGGGCCGAGCGCATATTCGGGGGTCCTCACATAGCTGATGAACTGCGGAATCGGATATTTGACCCGGCGATCGAAATTGTCCCCGAAATACACCCAGGGCCAGCCATAATGAACGCCGACAGGGACATTGGTAAGGTAGTCGGGCACCAGATCCGAGCCGAGCATGTCGCGTTCGTTTACCGTGGTCCAAAGTTCACCGGACCATGGGCTGAAGTCCAACCCATTTGCATTGCGCAGCCCCGCTCCGAACACGCGCTGGCGCCCGGTATCCAGGTCTATTTCCCAGATGAGGGCGCGGCCTTCCTCGATATCCATACCGTCTTCGCCGATATTCGACTTCGACCCGACGGCGGCATAGAGTCGGTCTCCTTCGGGATGCAGCGCGAGGTTGCGCATCCAGTGGCCGGTTCCCTCGGCAAGAACAGCGATCTTGCGTCCTTCGCCGGTCAGCCGTGTCGCGCCGAGCTCATAATCGAAGGCCAGCACTTCGTCGTGATTGGCGACATAGAGGGTGCCATCGCCCCATGCGATCCCGGATGGCGAATCGAAATCATCGCGCAGGACGAAGCGGCCTTCCGCCACACCATCGCCATCCGCATCACGCAAAAGGACGAGCTGGTTCGCGCTTTCGCCGCCCGCTCCCGCCTTGCGGAAGAGGAAACCCGCGACCAGATCGCGCAGCCAGTTGCTGTCACCGCTCTCGATCTTGGGCGATTGGGTCAACGAGACGAGGAGATCGCCATTGGGCAGTGCCTGCAGCGTGCGTGGATGATCGAGCCCTTCGGCGAAGCGATTGACGGAAAGGCCTTCTGCCGCGATCGGAGCCTCGCCCTCGCCCCAGCCGACCGGCTCCGCAATTGCGACCGTCGGGAAACTCTCTTCGGCGGGCTCGTCGAGCGTCGGGTCGGTCCCCACCGTCTCTTCGAAAGCGATGTCCGCAGTGTCTCCCCGGGTGAGGAAGTATCCGGCGACCAGAATCACCAGAAGGATGACGAGGAGCGCGATGCCCAGCTTTTTCAGGATGCCCATGGCGGAGGGAATAAGCGAGCGTGCGGCGGGGAGCAATGGGGCTTGCAGGGCGGCACGCACACGCTACATCGCGCGCCATGTTCGATTTTCGTCCCGAGCCCGGAACACCCAAGCCCGAAACCTATCGCCAACTGGTCGAAGCGGCCGACGCGCTGACCGTCGGTGAGCCCGACGCAGTCGCCAATATGGCCAATGTCGCGGCTTTGATGTGGGACTTTCTACCCGAGCTCAACTGGGCGGGTTTCTACCGTGTCATCGACGGGGAACTCGTGCTCGGCCCTTTCGTGGGGCGGCCCGCCTGCATTCGCATTCCGGTGGGCCAGGGCGTATGCGGTAGGGCGGCTGGCGACGGCGCCACACAGCTAGTCGAGGACGTTCACAGCTTTCCGGGCCACATCGCCTGCGATTCCACGACCAATTCCGAACTGGTCGTGCCAGTCATGCGCGATGGTAGGGTTATCGCGGTCATCGACCTCGACAGCCCAGCCAGGTGCCGCTTCGACGCCAAGGACGCAGCCGGTATCGAGGCGCTCGCCAGAATTCTCGCCGAGCGAATCTGACCGTCGCTGACCCATCGCGGCACAGCCCCGCCACTCTTTTTGCGATGCGCCGGTAGAGTGCTAAACTCGGCCCTGCGCGCGGCGCGGCCCTCTGCCGAGTCGCCAAGAGGAGTTCGTACCATGCCTACCCGTTCCGCTCTCGCCCTGACAGCGTCGGCCTTCGCGGTTCTGCCGGGCGCCGCCCTCGCGCAGGAGGCCATGTCGTACGAAACAGGTGCGTATGAATATCCCCAACCGCTGCCCGAACTCGATGACGACGTGGTCACCGAAACGGTGGCCGAGCAGCCGGTGGTCGAGCCCGGCCCCATAGGCGCCGCCAGAGTCATCTCCGCTCGGCAGGCTGCGCAAGCTCCGGTCTTTGTGAGCAAGCCCACAATCCAGCCGATCGATCCCTCGGATCCTCAGCATTACCGATACGAAGAGGTTGCCGCTACGCCAACTTCCGCAAGGCGCACGATCCCGCCGCGTACACCAGGCTACGCGGCGCAAGGAGTACAGCCGACCTACGTCTATGTGCAGCAGCCACCGCAGGTCATCTATGTGCATCAGGCGCCTGTGGGCTATGCGCAGCCGCCAGCCGGAACCGCGCGCGTGATCTATCGTGAAGGGCCGACGCAGGTCGCTCCGCCACAATATGGATATGGCTATCAGCCGGGTTACGGCGGGGTCCCTACCTATCTGCCGGCCGGGGCGCAGGTCGTGGCATTCGATCGCAACGCATGGCTCGAGGAATGCCGTGCCCGGCTCGACACTTATGAGAGCGATAGCGATCGCGGTGAAATCATCGGCGCCTTGGTCGGAGGCGTTGCAGGAGGAGTGCTCGGCAATCGCATAGCCGGACGCGGCAATCGCACGGCGGGCACCTTGATCGGCGCGGGCACTGGCGCGCTTGCCGGAATGGCCGTCGGGGATGCAATCGAGGATGCCAACCGCCGTCCAACCGACAGCTACGGGCAATGCCAGGCCTATCTCGACGACTATATGCGAAAAGCCACCGCCAGTGCGGGAACCACACAGTATGTCCAGCCGGGTCAATACATGCTGGTCCCGGTGACCGTGGCAGTGCCCCAGCGCGCAGTGTATCGCGACGGAACACCCGCGAACTAGCCCCAAGGGTGATGGTGATGCAGCGCACCGCCATGTCGGACACCAAAGGCCGGCGAAGGTGAATAGCGCGCGGACGGAATAACGGTCTCTAGCCAGGCTATATGCGCCGCCCCGCGAATGTGCAGGTTCGTTACTCCGCGCCGCGCCCCGCGGACTTGGCTAGCACGAGGGGCGACGAAAGCCGCGATTTGCGCGGGCTCCACCCGGTCGAAACGCGTCGAGATGCGAATGGACTATCCCCGCCAGAGGGGGAGCAGTGCCCGCAGCTCCCAAGTCGCGCCGCGCAACATCGATGGCGCTGGGACCATGGCCGGGCCGGAGACTTCTCTACCGCCAGTCGCCGGATTATACGATCGAAGCCGAGCGAAGCGATTCCTGATCAGGCAGCCTGATGAAACCGATAATCCCGGACCATCCCTATCGCCCTCGATAGCCTGAGCCCCTCTCGGCCGCGAAAGGGTCTTCTGCTCGATCACCAAGGTAGACAAATGCTGTCAGGCCTCGCTTCTGTTAGCCGCCCCTAAATATCGCCGCCCGTAAGCCTCTGACAAATAAGGTCAAGTTGATCGAGCGTGCGATAGCGAATGGTGACGCTACCCGTGTTGGGCGTGACATCGGTGGTGATCTTGACCGGCATGCCGAGAAATTCTTCGAGGTGACCCTGCACGGCAGTGATATCGGCGTCGTTTTCGCTTTGATGGGGGTGGGCCGAAGGCGTATCCGACCGCGATTTTCGCGGCTTGCGGGTCAGCGCCTCCATTTCGCGCACGGACAAACCGTCGGAAACCGCTTTTTCCGCGAGGCTTTCGGCCTCATCCCGGCCGACCAAGGCACGCGCATGCCCCATGGTAAGTGCTCCCTCGGCCAGTAACGCCAGCACGCTGTCCGGGAGGCTCAGGAGGCGCTGGATATTGGCGACGTGGCTGCGTGACTTGTCGACAAGCTTTGCGATCTCCGCTTGCGTCATCCCCTCATCTTCGGCGAGCTTCTGATACGCACGCGCCTCATCGACCGGATTGAGATCCTCGCGCTGGAGATTTTCGATGAGCGCCAGCGCCATCACTTCGCGCCGGTCAAGCTCGCGAACCAGTGCCGGTATCTCGTGCAATCGCGCCTTTTGCGCCGCGCGCCAACGGCGCTCGCCCGCAACCAAGCGGTAACGACCCTGCCCTAGTGGCGACACGATGACAGGCTGGATCACGCCACGCGCTTCGATGGAAGAAGCGAGTGCTTCGAGCGATTCCTCGTCGAAGCGCGTCCGGGGCTGTCCGGGAAGCGGCTCGATATCCGCCACCGGAATGGAAGCGAGCCCATCGGTCGGATGAGCCTGGCCCATACCCCCCGATGCCCCCGTCTGCTGGCCCCCGCCCCCATCCGCGCCCGACCGGACGAGCGGTTCCTCGCGGCGGGTTTCGCCCAACAGGGCTCCAAGTCCCTTCCCCAGCTTCTTCTTGCGATCGATCGTCCTGGCTCCCGATTTTTCCGCGCCGTCACTCATGCCGCCTTTTTCCTTTCCGGCAGACGCCCGATGAGTTCCCGGGCCAAGCCGATATAGGCCCGGCTTCCGGGGCAATTGTGGTCGTAGACCAGCGCCGGCATTCCATGGCTCGGCGCTTCGGAAAGGCGCACATTGCGCGGAATCACATGTTCGAAGACCAGATTGCCGAGACAATCGCGCACATCGTCGGCCACTTGATCGGTTAGCCGATTACGGCGGTCGAACATCGTCAAAACAATCCCGACGATGCCCAGATCGGCGTTGAATCCCTGTTGTACGCGCTCGACAGTCTGGAGAAGCTGGCTGAGGCCTTCAAGCGCGAAGAACTCGCACTGCAGCGGCACAAGCAACGTATCTGCGGCGGACAGGGCGTTGAGAGTCAGAAGCCCGAGCGAGGGCGGACAATCGATGAAACATACATCATAGCCCGCAAAACTCCCGCGAGCTTGTGACGAGAGCGCACGCCTCAGCCTTGCTGTGCGATCATCGACGGAAACGAGTTCAACCTCTGCTCCCGATAGATCTTGCGTCGCCGGAACGATATCGAGGCCGGGTATGTCCGTCGGCTGTGCACATTCTGCCAGCGACGCCTGGTCCAGCAGGAGATCGTAGCTCGTATTTTCACGCGCGGCAGCCGCTATGCCAAGCCCGGTCGACGCATTGCCCTGAGGATCGAGGTCGATCAGCAAAGTCTTCCACCCCGTCGCAGCCATGGCCGTCGCGATGTTGATGGCAGTGGTCGTCTTGCCCACTCCGCCCTTCTGATTGGCGATAGCAATGGTGATCATGCTTTTGCGCTCCATTTTCCGCGACCAACCACGATCCCCGCCTCCGGATCGGTTACCGATTGTTCCACGTGAAACATGGCACGGCGATTCTTGGGCAGTCCCGCCACTTCATGCGCCGCCGATCGCCCCTTGGGCAACACCCAATGGGTAGAGCTTGTGGAGAAGGGCGCGGATAAAGTCAGCAAGCGGTCGAGTGGAGCAAAGGCCCGAGCGGAGATGGTCCGGGCCTCGAACGGGATAACATTCTCCAGACGCTGCCCCTCTACCCGACAATTATACAGCCCCAAATTCCCAATGGCGCCTTCGAGCCAATCTATACGGCGGCGTCTCGACTCCACGAGAACCACCGAAAGATCCGGGCGCATCGCGGCGATGATCAGGCCTGGAAATCCCGCGCCGCTTCCGAGATCGAGCCAGGGGCCGTCGCACGGCTCGCACAGCTCGAGCAACTGGGCCGAATCGGCGATATGCCGCTGCCAGACCATCGGCAGTGTCGCTCGGGCAATCAGGTTCTGCCGCTGATTCTCCGCGGATAATTCCCTGACGAGCATATCGAGCCGATCGAGCGCGAGACGGTCGGAAAGGCGGGCAACATAGGTGCGGGCTTCGTCTTCGCTGGCGATCATGCCGCGCGATCCCTCTTTCGGACATGAACGAGCAAAGCGGCGAGCGCCGCCGGCGTGACACCGCTGATACGGCCCGCTGCCGCCAGCGATTCCGGCCGTGCAACCGACAACCGTTCTATCATTTCATTGGACAGTCCAGGAACCTCGGCGAAGGGAAAATCGGGAGGCAGGCGCTGCGCTTCGCTTGTGCGCAGATCGGCAAGCTCGGCCCTTTGCCGCGCGAGATAAGGCGCATAAAACGCATCCTCGGCCAACTCGGTGGCAAGCGAATCGTCGGGATCAACACCGTCCAGCCACGGCCCCAGAGCGGATAAATCGGCATGACCGCCGGCTATCCACTCGGAAGCCGGACGAGGTCCGGTGTCACGTTTCACGTGAAACCCCGCCTCCGCCAGAACTTTCGAATGAATAGGGGTAGCGAGCGCTTGTTCAAATCGCGCGCGACGCTCTTCACGCCTGTCGTACCATTCCGCACGTTCTTTTCCGACCAGACCGTGTTTTATTCCCAGGGGCGTCAGGCGCGTATCGGCATTGCTCGCCCGAAGGCATAGCCGGTATTCCGCCCGTGAGGTCAGCATGCGATAGGGTTCGGTGATACCCTGAAGCGTCAGATCATCGAGCATCACGGAAATGTAGGAATTCGCGCGATCCAGCGGCAGCGCTTCGACGCCAAGGATCGTCGAAGCGGCATGCATACCAGCGACGATCCCCTGAGCCGCCGCCTCTTCATAGCCCGTCGTACCATTGATCTGCCCCGCGCAGTAAAGGCCCGGAATAGCGTGAAGCTCCAGCGAAGAAGCCAGTGCGCGCGGGTCGATATGGTCATATTCGACTGCATAACCCGGAACGGACATTTCCACCCGGCTCAAACCATCCATCGCCCGCAGCATGGCCAATTGAACATCAATGGGAAGCGATGTCGATATCCCGTTCGGATAAACAAGCTCGGTATCTAACCCCTCCGGCTCGAGGAATACCTGATGCCCGTCGCGATCGCCGAAGCGATGGATCTTGTCTTCGATAGAGGGGCAGTAACGGGGGCCTGCCGCGCCGATGGCTCCCGAAAACAGCGGTGACCGATCGAGGTTGGCGCGGATAATGTCATGCGCGCGTGCATTGGTACGGGTGATTGCGCAGAATAGCTGAGGGTTTGATCTCGCCTCCGTCAGCGAACTCATCGTCCAGCATTCACTGTCAGACGGTTGCTCCTCCAGCGAAGCCCAATCGATCGTGCGCCCGTCCAGACGCGGAGGCGTGCCGGTCTTAAGCCTTCCCATCGGAAGATCGGCCTCGCGCAATTGCGTCGCCAGACGGTGGGCAGCCCCCTCCCCTATCCTCCCGCCTTCGAAGCGTTCTTCACCGCGATACAATATACCGCCAAGGAAGGTGCCGGTGCACAAGATCACCGCACGCGACGTGATCTGCGTTCCATCCGCCAATTCCAGTCCGCACACCCGCCCCCCTTCGAGACGAAGGGCAGCTACCTCCCCCGCGACCAGTTCCAGTGATGGCTGCGCGCGGACCATCGCTTGAACCGCCCGATGAAACAACTTCCGATCCGCTTGAACGCGCGGCCCCCATACCGCGCTGCCCTTGGACCTGTTCAGCATGCGATAGTGTATCGCTGCGGCGTCGGCAGCACGGGCGATTACGCCGTCGAGCGCGTCGACTTCGCGGACGAGATGCCCCTTCCCCAGCCCCCCGATTGCCGGATTGCAGCTCATGGCGCCGATCTTCTCGAGATCGAGCGTCACCAGAGCCGTACGCGCGCCAATTCGGGCGGCTGCGCAGGCCGCTTCGACCCCAGCATGGCCGCCGCCGACTACAAGAACATCGAAATCGTGCATGGGATCGGCGCTCTACCGAAAGCCGGGATTCACGTCAAAGGCGCATGTTTCACGTGAAACAACTATTTCCCGATACAAAATTTGCCGAAAAGCGTGTCGAGCATTTCCTCGGTCGACTCGCGACCAACCAGTCGATCGAGCGCGCGCCGCGCGGTCCGAAGATGTTCAGCGGCAAGCAGGAGGTCGTGGTCCGCTCTCACGGCGGAGAGGGCCTCGGCCGCGGTCAACGCCCACTCCCGCTGACGACGATTGAAAGCCAGTCTATCCACGGGGGGCAAAGCGGTGCGCCCCCGCTCAACCAAAAGCGCGGTCAATCGTTCGATCCCGGCACCAGTTACCGCTGA
Source organism: Qipengyuania sp. ABI-127-1 (assembly GCA_022953095.1). GTDB lineage: Bacteria > Pseudomonadota > Alphaproteobacteria > Sphingomonadales > Sphingomonadaceae > Qipengyuania. Next base: position 62,081 of record JALJCR010000001.1, read on the forward strand.
AACTTGTAAACCGTCACTTTCTGAGGGGCGCAGATCCGATTTGGAGTGCACGCAAATCGCGCCTTCGGGCGCGTCTGCCTCCTCACCCAACCACAGGACGATCTGCCCCGCCGAGACCTCGCGCCGGGCTCGCTCTATCCCGATCTCCTCGATGGCGCCCGCCCCGCTCTCCCGCATTCCCGCCGTATCCACGAGTACGAATGGAACTCCGCCAATCGCTACGGGGCGTTCGAGAACGTCGCGGGTTGTCCCCGCCTCGGCAGTGACGATCGCGGCATCGTCCGCCAACAATGCATTGAAAAGCGACGATTTCCCCGCATTGGGAGGACCCGCCAAAACGACCCGAATGCCATCCCGAAGGCGCTCGGTGGCAGGCTGGGCGGCGATGCCGCGGATCTCCGCAGCGAGATCTTCCAACCGGCGATAGAAGTCACCCGGCAGGCCGACAACATCGTCCTCGTCGGCGAAATCGATGACGGCCTCGACCGCAGCGGCGAAGCCAAGGACGCGTTCACGCCACCCCTCAATGCGGCGCGATAGCTCCCCTCCGACCGAGAGCATCGCTCCCCGCCTCTGCATTTCGGTTTCAGCTGAAAGCAAATCGGCGAGACCCTCCGCCTCGGCCAGATCGATCTTGCCATTGCCAAAAGCACGCCGCGTGAACTCTCCCGGTTCGGCCTCGCGCAATCCTAAGTAAGTCCCGAGTTCCTCAAGTATGGCCGCGATTACCGCTCTGCCCCCGTGGCAGTGAATCTCGGCCAGATCCTCACCAGTCACGGTCGCCGGACCGCGAAACCACAGGACCAAAGCCTGGTCGAGCGTATCGCCGACGCCATCGCGCAGGGTTCTCAGGCGCGGGGAACGTTCGGGAGGAAGGCCCCCGCTAAGCCGTTCGAGCGCCGCCCCGGCACCCGGCCCACTTATGCGGATAACACCGATCCCCGCAGGCGGCGCACCGCTCGACAGGGCATAGATCGTCTCGCTCATCGCGCCGTAATGGCCTCAATCTTCGTCGGAAGTCTTCTTCGCCGATGAGCTACGCGCTGCATTGGCGCCTTCCATGAAACTTTGAAAAAGTTTGAAACCGGCCTGCCCCATCGGTGCCAACTGCTTCGCATATTCCTGCAATTGGTCCGTGTTGTTCACACCCTTCATCGCCTTCGACATCATGTCGACATAGACGGCATTTGCCTTGCCCACATCGGGCAGCCCCATAAAGGTCCTTGCCTCTTCGGGCGTGCAATCGATTTCGATATGGACCTTCATCGCGCTTCCTCCGTTATGGCTTGCGAGACCCTATTTGGGTCTGCAATGCGCGTCATGCAAGCATAAGACACCATTCGAAGCGAGCGAGGCACCAATCCCATGACCGAAACCGTCACCATCCCCACACTGTCTGGCACGGAAGAATTCACCGCTTACGTCGCAAGGCCCACCGAGCGTCCCAAGGCCGCGATTCTCGTCATCCAGGAGATCTTTGGGGTCAATGCGGGCATCCGGCGCAAGTGCGACAAGCTCGCGGAAGAGGGTTATCTCGCGATCGCTCCCGACCTGTTCTGGCGGCTAGAACCCGGAGTCGAGCTCGATCCTGATATCGAACCCGAATTTCAGCGCGCACTCGATCTGATGGGCCGCTTCAATCAGGATCAGGGAATTCGGGATATCGAAGCCACCATCCATTACATCAGGCGTGAGGAAAGCATTCCCAAGGTTGGTTGCGTTGGTTACTGCCTGGGTGGACGTCTCGCTTTCATGACCGCCGCCCGCACCGATATCGATGCAAGTGTCGGCTATTATGGCGTCGGTATCGACGGCCTTCTCGGTGAAAAGCATGCAATCGCGAATCCGCTCATGCTGCACATTCCCACAGAGGACGGTTTCGTCGACAAGAATACGCAAAAGGCCATGCATGAAGGCCTGGACGACCACCCGAAGGTCACGCTGCACGATTATGAAGGGCTCGATCACGGTTTCGCCACCGAATTCGGCAAGCGCCGATCCGAGGACGCCGCGCAATTGGCAGACAGCAGAACCGCTGAGTTTTTCGCCCGGCATCTCGGCTGACGCGTGGAGCATATCCCCTTTCGGTATGTCGTGCCCGCCGGCCTGCTCGCGCTGGGCGGGCTCGCTTGGTGGTGGGAACCGGCGCGCTGGACGCTATGGCTCCTAATTCCGCTTGTCATCCTGGCGCTCTGGGATTTTCTACAGCACGAACATACACTTAGGAGAAATTACCCGATCCTCGCGCGGATTCGCTGGTTGATGGAGGACCTGCGCCCCTTCGCACAAGCCTATATCGTAGAGGACGATCTCGATGGTCGTCCTTTCAGCCATCAGGCGCGAGCGCTCGTCTATGCCCGGGCAAAGGGCGACCTCGATTCTCATCCGATGGGAACCGAGCTCGATGTCTATTCCGATGAATATGAATGGCTCAGCCACTCAATCGCACCGAAACAGGATGCACCCGATCATTGGCGCGTCACCGTGGGCGACGGCACCTGTGCCAAACCCTATTCCGCCGCCCTGCTGAATATCTCGGCAATGAGCTTCGGTTCGCTTTCCGCGCGCGCGATTGAAGCTCTCAACGCGGGCGCCGCCCTTGGCGGGTTTGCGCACAATACCGGCGAAGGCTCGATCAGCCGCTATCACCGTTCCCCCGGCGGCGATCTCATCTGGGAGCTGGGCAGCGGCTATTTCGGCGCGCGCCGGTCCGACGGGCATTTCGATCCGGACCAGTTTCGGGACAATGCCTCCAGCGATCAGGTGAAGATGATCGAAATCAAGCTGAGCCAGGGTGCCAAGCCGGGGCATGGCGGTGTGCTGCCGGGCGCCAAGGTGACCGAAGAGATCGCAGAGGCGCGCGGCGTGCCCGTGGGTGAGACGGTGATTTCGCCGGCGGCCCATCCGGCCTTCTCGACACCGGTTCAATTGCTCGAATGGCTCACCTCTCTGCGCGATCTATCGGGTGGCAAGCCGGTGGGCATCAAGTTGTGTGTCGGGCAGCCGCACGAACTCTTCGCGCTTGGCAAAGCGATGTTGGAAACCGGCTTGCATCCCGATTTCATTACCGTCGATGGCGCCGAAGGAGGAACGGGCGCGGCACCGCTCGAATTATCCAACTCGGTGGGCATGCCCTTGCGCGAGGGGCAAATCATGGTGCGCAACATGCTCGTGGGGCTGGCGCTCAAGGACAAGGTAAAGATCGCCGCTTCGGGCAAATTGCATTCGGGCGCGCAACTCGCCAAAGCCTTCGCGCTCGGTGCCGATTGGTGCAACGCCGCCCGGCCCTTTATGTTCGCCCTGGGCTGCGTACAGTCGATGAACTGCCATAAGGGAACTTGCCCCACCGGCATCGCCACCCAGGACGCATGGCGGCAACGCGGCCTGGTGGTAGAGGAGAAGGCTCCACGTATCGCGCGCTTCCAGCAGCAGACGCTCCACTCGCTCCGCGAAATCGTGGTGGCCATGGGGCTCGCCAGTCCTTGGGAAATCGACCCGCACGATATGCGCGAACGGTTGAACGGAGCGCGCTCCGATGCCATCGACCGTATCTACACCTTCCTCGAGCCGGGTCAGCTGCTCGAGGATGCCGACGCGACACCCTATGCCCGGCACTGGCATGCCGCCCGGGCGGACACTTTCCGGAGAGCAGAATGAGCGCAGAGCTAGGCTTGAAACGCTGGCACGAAGTGATCGAAAACGGCAGCTGTGCCGAAGAGCTCTCTGCCATCATCCGTGACGACGCCGTATTCCATTCGCCCGTCGTGCATACCCCTCAGGTCGGCCGTCCCATCGTAGTCGCCTATCTTTCCGCCGCCGGAAATACACTCGGCAATGACAGCTTCGAATATGTCCGCGAACTCATCGACGGTGATAACGCCATGCTCGAATTCACGACCGAGATGGACGGCATTCACGTCAACGGTATCGACCTCATCCGTTTCGACGCGGACGGCATGATCGTCGATTTTAAGGTGATGGTGCGCCCACTGAAGGCAGTCAACAAAGTGTGGGAGCAGATGGCCGCGATGTTGGAGAAGATGAAAGGCTGATTGGCCTTCCCTGTGCCTTCTCCTCGGCGGCATGGTCGAATGGAATGCAGGGCAGCAATCCAGGACAGATAGCCACTGCCTGCATTCAGCCGCATCGCCAATGCACCGAGCACCGACGATTACATCCTGTCCTCGCGTAGCTGGTTGAGCACCACGTCCGCTCCGATCCAGATCGGGGAGCACTGCCTTCGGTCCCACCTGCTGTAGCCGCATGCCCAAAGAGCCGAAGGATATCAGCATCTTTCAACATGCGGGACCGAGACGTTACTGATTCATCGTCGCGAAGAAATCTTCGTTGGTCTTGGAATCCTTCATCTTGTCGAGCAGGAATTCCATCGCATCGATTGTGCCCATCTGCATGAGAATCCGGCGCAAGACCCACATTTTCGAAAGCTTGTCCTTCTCGACAAGGAGCTCTTCCTTGCGCGTCCCGCTCTTGCCGACATCGAGCGCCGGGAAGATGCGCTTGTCCGCAACCTTGCGGTCGAGCACGATTTCGCTGTTGCCCGTGCCCTTGAACTCTTCGAAGATGACCTCGTCCATACGGCTGCCGGTATCGATCAGCGCGGTCGCGATGATCGAAAGTGATCCGCCCTCTTCGATATTGCGGGCCGCGCCGAAGAAGCGCTTGGGGCGCTGCAATGCGTTTGCGTCGACACCGCCGGTCAGCACTTTGCCCGAGCTGGGCACGACCGTGTTGTAGGCACGACCGAGACGCGTGATCGAGTCGAGCAGGATAACCACATCGTGCTTGTGTTCGACGAGGCGCTTGGCCTTCTCGATGACCATTTCGGCAACCTGGACGTGCCGGTTTGCAGGCTCGTCGAACGTGGAGGAAATCACTTCGCCCTTCACGCTGCGCTGCATGTCGGTGACTTCTTCCGGACGCTCGTCGACGAGCAAGACCAGCAGGAAGACTTCCGGGTGATTATCCGTGATCGCTTTGGCGATGTTCTGCAGCAGCACGGTCTTACCGGTGCGCGGCGGCGCGACGATCAGCGCACGCTGGCCCTTGCCCTGCGGCGAGATGATATCGATCACGCGCGCCGACTTGTCCTTGACCGTCGGATCGAGCGTGTCGAGCGTGAGCTTTTCTTCCGGATAGAGCGGCGTGAGGTTGTCGAAATTGGTGCGATGGCGAACCGCGTCGGGATCGTCGAAATTGACCTTGTACAGTTCGGTCAGCGCAAAATAGCGCTCGCCCTCCTGCGGGGCACGGATTTCCCCTTCGACCGTATCGCCGGTGCGCAGGCCCCATTTGCGGACCTGATTGGGAGAGACATAGATGTCGTCGGGTCCGGCGAGATAGTTCGCTTCCGGGCTGCGCAAAAATCCAAAGCCATCCTGCAGCACCTCGATGGTGCCGATGCCCATGATCTTTTCTTCGTAATCGTCGTCCTCTGCCAGTTCGCGCAGAATGCAGAACATCAGGTCCTGCCGGCGCATGGTAGAGGCACCTTCGACACCCAGCTCCTCGGCCATCGCGACCAGGTCTGCCGGAGTTTTTTCTTTCAAATCCTTGAGATGCATGTGTTTTACTCGGTATTCTCAGTTTGGGTGTCCGACGGGTCGGTATGGGCTTGGAGAAAGCGGACCCGGCCTCGTGCGAATGCGAGACCTGTAGCCGGGAGATGGGAGTGCAGTTACGCCCGCGCCGAATGGGCGTCAATCGGCAAAGCGATATAGCGGTCCCTCACGGGCTCCAAACGAGCAAGGAATATCGCACAGACGCGGGTCAGAATGGCTTGACGACCACCAGCACCACGATGATGGCCAGCGCGATCCCCGGAAATTCCCCCCAGATACGCAATTGCTTCTCGGTCATCGGTCGTTCGCCCGCGATCATTTTCTTCGCCCGCGCAACCATGATGCCGTGAAAGGCCGTCAGGAGCACGACAAAGAGCAATTTCGCGTGGAACCAGCCCTGGTCCCAGGCGCCGATCGCCATCGCCAGGAGCAGGCCCAAGACCCAGACCACAATCAGGCTGGGTGTCAGGATGACCTTGCGAAGCAGCCCCATCCGCTTCCCCCACAGGGCGGACGCTTCGGATCCCTCGGAGGCAGGGTGGAGATAAATCATCTGCCGTGGCAGCATGAACAATCCCGCCATCCAGAACACCATGAAAATGATGTGGCCGGCTTTGAGCCAGAAATAGGTCATCGCGAGAACATCTTGCATCGCACTGTCATCTAGGGACGGCTCTCGCTTCCGTCACCCTCGAAATCGCGAACGACCGCAATCAATCGCTCGACATGCTCGATCGGGGTGCGGCGATCGATACCGTGCCCGAGGTTGAAGACATGCGGTCGGTCGGCAAATGCCTCCAGGATGAAGCGCGCGCGGCTTTCCAGGCCTGCGCTTCCCGCAAGCAGCAGCAAGGGATCGAAATTGCCCTGTACCGGCATGCCCGCAGGCAATTCGCGCGCGACCCATTTCGGATCGAGTGTCTCGTCGACGCCTACCGCCTGAACGCCGGTCTCGCGCGCATAGGCTGGCAGTTTTTCGCCCGCCCCCTTCGGGAATCCGATGATTGGCGTTGCCGGGTGGCGCCTGCGCAGTTCGGCAACGATTTTCGCATTCGGAGCGATAACCAACCGCTCGAACTCATCGGGAGCAAGGCTGCCCGCCCAGCTATCGAACAGTTGCACCGCTTCCGCACCGGCTTCGATCTGGCCGGAAAGATAATCGATGGTTTCGGATACGATCCGCTCGAGTATCGCATCGAGCTTGGCCGGGTCGCGATAGGCCAGCGCGCGCGCCTCGTGCTGGTCACGGCTACCCTCGCCGGCCACCATATATGTCGCCACGGTCCAGGGGCTGCCGGCAAAGCCCAGCATCGTCACCCCTTCGGGCAGGCGCCGACGACAGAGGCGTACCGTCTCGTAGATCGCTTCATAGCGCGAGGGATCGGGAGTCAGGCCTTCCAGCGCTGCATCGACAAGCGGCGGCGAGAGCTTGGGACCTTCGCCAGCAAGGAACTCCAGATGCTGGCCGATGGCATGCGGCACGATGAGGATGTCGGAAAACAGGATCGCCCCGTCGAAGCCGAACCGGTCGATGGGCTGCAAGGTGATCTCGCAGGCCGCCTCGCTATCATAGGCCATGGCGAGAAAACCGCCCTTTTCGGCGCGCAAAGCCCGATATTCGGGAAGGTAGCGACCGGCCTGGCGCATGAGCCAGAGAGGGACGCGTGCCCCCCGTTTGCCATTCAACGTGTCGAGAAGGAGACCGGGCATCGATGAGTCCAATCCAATAAATAATAGTATTTATATAGAGGTAGAAGGAGTCTGTTGGCCCTGTGGATTTCAGGGATAAGCGGCCCCTGCCCGATTTCTCCGGCGCTGCAAAGGGTGGAGCGGCAAATCCGACTCGCCAGCCTCCTTGAGTCGAGTCAAACTTATCCTCGCTGTCCTCACCCCTGCGTACAACTTCCATTTGCTGTGCGGGAATCGGCCCGCGAAGGACTCGTTTCGGGGAGGGTTTTTGTTCCCGAACTTGTCGCCAGCTTTCTCCCGTGGTTTATGCCTCGCGTTCTCCACAGGCCCCAGGGTACCGAAATCTCCAACCGGATTCATCTCCACCTGCTGTCCGATTCCACCGGCGAGACGCTCGAAATGCTTGCGAAGGCAGCGCTTGCACAGTTCGAGGATGCCGACGTGGTGCGGCATTTCTGGCCCATGGTCCGCAGCCACCAGCATCTCGAACGCATATTGCCCGAACTCAAGGCCAATCCCGGTCTGGTGCTGTTCACCCTGGTCAATCCCGAAACGCGCGAACGGTTGGAACAAGCGTGTACGCAGTCGGGCCTTCCCGCGGTACCGATCCTCGATCGCGTGACCGAAGCGCTGGAAAAGGCGCTCGGCCAGGAAGCGCATGGGCGTCCCGGTCGGCAACACGCCATGGATCAGGCCTATTTCAACCGGGTCGAAGCAATCCAGTTCACCATTGCGCATGACGACGGTATCGGTTGGGAAGACTGGGAAGAAGCGGATATCCTGCTCGCGGGGGTTTCGCGCAGTTCCAAGACGCCGACCAGCATCTATCTTGCCAATCGCGGCTACAAGGTGGCCAATATACCTCTGGTTGTCGAAAGTCCCCCACCTTCCAAACTGTTCGAGCTCAAACATCCGATGGTGGTCGGTCTGACCACGGCGCCCGAACGCCTCGTACAGATCCGGCGAAATCGGCTGCTGACGCTCAATGAAGAGCGTCAGACCGATTACGTCGATAACGAGCGTGTAAAGGACGAGCTCAAATTCGCCCGGCGGATGTTTGCCGACAATGGTTGGGCGGTAATCGACGTGACACGCCGCTCGATCGAGGAGACCGCTGCCGCCGTGATCCGCCTCTATAACGAACGAAAGGCGCGCGGAACGCGTCAGGGAGCCAAACCGATATGACACGGATTACAGGGAGCGGTTTGATCCTTGCCTCCAACAGCGCCTCTCGCAAGGCGATGCTGGAGGCGGCGGGTATCGCTTTCACGGCAAGCGGCGCGGATGTCGATGAACGCGCCCTCGAATCCGAAATGGATGGAGCCGATCCCGGGGAAATCGCGCAGGCGCTGGCCGCGGCCAAGGCTGCGGCGGTCTCCGACGGGCAGCCCGATGCTCTGGTGCTGGGGTCGGATTCTCTGGTCGAGGTCGATGGCAGACGGTTCGATAAACCTACCAGCCGGGAAAGTGCGGCGGAGCATTTGCGGTTCTTTTCCGGCAAGGTCATGACCTTGCACAGCGCCGCGGCGCTTGCGCGTGACGGCCAGATCCTCTGGATCGGCTCCGATTTCGCGCGTTTGCGGGTGCGTGACCTGTCGGACGATTTCATCGCCGCCTATCTCGATGCGGAATGGCCCGTAGTGAGCTATTGTGTCGGTGTATTCCGGATCGAAGGGCCGGGCGTACAGCTTTTCGATAGCATTGTGGGTGATCAGTTCACCGTGCTGGGTATGCCCTTATTGCAGGTTCTGGACGCCTTGCGGGGGCAAGGTGCGTTGCTGTCGTGACTCGATATGCCGAAGTGATCGGCGATCCGATCCGTCAGTCGAAATCCCCCGCGATCCATGGATTCTGGATAGAGAAGCTCGGTCTCGCGGCTGAATATCGCGCGCAGCATGTCGAATCCGCCGCGCTCGAGGATTTCATCGCCGAACGACGCGGCGATGCGGACTGGCGCGGTTGCAATGTCACCATGCCGCACAAGCAGGCGATCATGCCGCTCATGGACCGGCTGGAACCGCTCGCCAAACGTGTCGGAGCGGTCAACACGGTGGTAAAAGCGTCCGATGGCAAGCTGGTCGGGCGGAACACCGATGTCGCAGGATTTCTGGAACCGCTCTCGGTTCGCCTGCGCACCAAGCACTATTTCCGCATGGCTCGCGTGATCGGAACCGGCGGCGCGGCCCGGGCCATCGTGGCCGGATTGGCCGGAGAGGGGTTCACACTGGTTCTTGCGGGCCGAAACCCGGACAAGGCGCGAGCTTTGCTCGACGAGCTGGATCCGAGGGGGGAACACCATGCCGCTCCGCTAAGCCATTTTGTCGACGCCACCGATTTCGCCTTCGATGACCGGGAGGGATGCTGCGATCTCGTCGTCAACGCCTCCCCGCTCGGCATGCGCGGGCAACCCCCCCTCGCCTTTGACTGGTCCCACGCTCCGCCTGGTTCGATCGCTTACGATATCGTCACCGATCCGGTGGAAACCGAGTTCCTGCGCAAGGCGCGCGAGGCCGGCTTCGAAACCATAGACGGTCTCGCCATGCTGATCGGCCAGGCCGCCGCGGCGTTCACCCATTTCTTCGGTGTCGAACCGCCACGAGATCATGATGCGGAACTGCGCGAAAGGCTGATAACGTGACTCGCCCGCTGATTATCGGCCTGACCGGGTCCATCGGCATGGGCAAATCCACCGTGGCCGCCATGTTCGAAGCGGCGGGTGTTCCGGTGTTCGATGCCGACGCGGAGGTCCGCGCCATGCAGGGGCCGGGGGGCGCATTGGTCCCGGCCATCGAAAAGGCCTTTCCCGGAAGCACAGACGAAAACGGCGTTGCGCGAGACAAGCTCGGGGCACTGGTGTTCGGCGATTCGGAAAAGCTCGCCCGGCTCGAGGCGATCGTCCATCCTGCCGTCGCGGCAAGGCGGGAAGCATTCCTGATCGAGCATGTCGGCGCGCCGATGGTGGTTTTCGATATCCCCCTATTGTTCGAAAAGGGCGGTGCCGAAGCGGTCGATCAGGTGATCGTCGTTTCTGCGCCCGCTGAAACGCAGCGCATGCGGGTTCTCGCCCGCCCCGGCATGACCGAGGAAAAGTTCGCCCACATACTCGAACTCCAGGTCCCCGATTCGCAAAAACGCGCCCGCGCCGATCATGTGATCGACACCGGAACGACATTGGAAAAAACCGAAGACGCCGTGATCGCCCTGATCACCGAATTGGGCGATTCCTACTCCGCTCGCCAAGCACCGTAACCCTCTTGTAATCTTGTTCAGCGAAGCCGATAGAAGACTCGATGCGTGAAATCGTGTTCGATACCGAGACCACCGGACTCGATCCCAAGACGGGGGACCGGATGGTCGAGATCGGCTGCATCGAGCTGGTCAATCTCGTGCCGACCGGTGAAAGCTACCACGCCTATTTCAATCCCGAGCGTGACATGCCTGCTGGCGCCGAGGCCGTGCATGGTCTGTCGTCGGCGTTCCTGTCCGACAAGCCGTTGTTTGGCGATCTGGCCGACGAAGTCCTCGACTTCATCGGGGATTCCCCTTTGGTCGCCCACAATGCCGGGTTCGACTTCGGCTTTCTCAATGCCGAACTGACGCTCATCGAGAAGGAGCCGGTCTGCACCACAAGAATGGTGGATACCGTGGCCCTGGCGCGTAAGCGGCACCCCGGCGCGAAGCTGTCGCTCGATGCGCTGTGTTCGCGTTACGGAGTCGATCGGAGCCACCGGGTAAAGCATGGAGCGCTGCTCGATGCCGAATTGCTGGCGCAGGTTTATGTCGAGCTCAGGGGCGGTCGCCAGATCGGTCTCGAACTCGCGGCAGAGGCGGCTGCGGCACATACTTCCCGGCCGGTCGAAATCTCGGCAGTGCGTAAGGCGCCTGCGGGTCCCCGGCGCGAACCGCGTCGGCATGTTCCGAGCGAGGCCGAACTGGCGCGGCACAGGAGCTTTCTGGCCGGGATAGAGAACCCTTTATGGGGCTAGATCGCGGGCCATCGGGAACCGGCGAAGGGGCCGGGGATTTGGGATCGCTCGAGGGACGGTAAAGGAGAAAACGACAAGATGGATATTCGTGTTTCCGGCCACCAGATCGATACCGGCGCAGCCTTGCAGGAGCATGTCGGCGATCGTTTGAACTCCATCGTCGAGAAATATTTCAACCGTGCGATTTCCTCGCATGTCACGTTCGGCAAGGGGCCTGGAGGCTCCTTCACGTCGGATATCGTGACTCATGTGATGCAGGGCCTGATTCTCAAGGGCCATGCCGAGGCGCATGACGTCCATCAGGCGTTCGACGCGGCGGCAGGCAAGATCGAAAAGCAGCTACGCCGGTATAAGCGCCGCATCCAGGACCGTCACAAGCAGACCGCGCAAGCGGTTCGGGAAGAAGAGGCTGCCTATACGATCCTTGCTGCGCCGGAACCCGACAATGACGAAGAGATCACCGCCGACAGCCCGCCGGTCATCGCCGAGACCAAGGCGATCATTCCCGAATGCAGCGTTGCGGATGCCGTGATGATGCTGGACCTGCAAAACGCCAATGGCCTGCTGTTCAAGAATGCGGGTAGCGGCGAACACAATATGGTCTATCGGCGCCACGATGGCTCGATTGGCTGGGTCGAGCCGCGCTGAGGGAGACCGCATCACCGTGACCGGGGCTGCAACCAGCGGGGCACAGCGCCATTATCGCGCGCTTGAAAGCCTCTATGCATCGGCGCCGGTCAATGCGCTGTTTTCCTCACGGCTCGAGATAACCGGCGAAGGTACGGCGCGGATCACCTTCGACGTTACGGAAGAGGTCTATCACGCGGCGGGGGCGGCGCATGGCACGATCTATTTCAAGATGCTCGACGATGCCGGATTCTACGCCGCCAACACCTTCGTTACCGACCGTTTCCTGCTGACGACTTCTTTCAACCTACATTTTACCAAACCTGTACGGGTGGGCGAAGTCGTGGCCGAGGGGCGCTGGGTGAGTGGGCGCAAGCGCGTGTTTGTCGCCGAATCGCGGCTGGTCGACGCCGAAGGTGACGAAATCGGCCGAGGAACCGGCACATTCATGCGCTCGCACATCCCCTTGTCGAGCCTGCCTGGCTATCTGGCAAATCCCTGATCCATATGGATGAACGTCTGCCTGCCCATATCGAGGTTTCCGGTCTGATCAGAGCGGTGGAGGCTGCAGGGGGCTTCGGAATGGTGCTGCAAAAAGGCGAGAAAGATGCAGGAGTCATTCTGATATTGACCACACATAGTGGCAAAAATACCCGCCTGTGGGAGCGCATGCCCCAGCTCGACGGGTCCCGGCGCTTCATATGTACGCGTGAGCAAGGTTCTGAAAATCTGAGAGAATTTGACGAGTATGTAGCAAAACGGCGAGCTTCCGACCCGGATTGCTGGGTCATCGAGCTAGACGTCGAAAATGCCGAACGCTTCGTCGCAAGCGCGGTCGATTGACTTGACTTGATTTCAGTTGCGACTATTTGGCCGCCAACTTCGATGCGCAGGCGGCGTAGGACGGCAATGGGGTCGGTACGCTAGCACGCAGACGGGGGGTGGCCGGCAGGCCCGTTAACGGATCCGCCATCAAGGACGCAATCAACGCGCCATGGGTCCCAGCCTGCGACAGACCGCCAACCGCTTAGTTGTCTGCCAATAATGATTCGCAAGTTCACTGGTTTCACCGCGCTTGTCGCGGCGATTGCCCTTACGACGTTTGCCGGAGCGGAAGGTTCCGGCGCCAACGCCCAGGTTGCGGCGCAAGCAACCGAAACAGCTACCACCGAAGCCCCCCTCACCGAGGAAGTGGTGCCGGTATTCGTTGAAAACGAGGTGGTACAGGAGCTTCCCGCCCAGGCGGAAGCCGAATCCGAGAATTCCGCCGATGACGTGCCGCAGGCCGATAGCCTGCGTGCCCTTATCGATGCCATGCCCGCTGCGGGGCAGTTGTCCGAAGAACTGCATTGCCTCGCCGGTGCGGTCTATTTCGAATCGCGCGGCGAACCGCTTGAAGGCCAGCTCGCCGTCGCCAAGGTAATTATGAACCGCGCCGAAGATCGCCGTTGGCCCTCAAGCTACTGCGCCGTCGTGTATCAGCGGTCTCAGTTCTCCTTCGTCAAGAACGGCCGCATGCCGCGCATCAAGACAGGTTCAGCCGCATGGAAGCGCGCGCAGGCCATTGCGCGTATCGCCCATCGCGGCCTGTGGGACAGCAGCGCGGACGATGCAGTGTATTTCCATGCGAAATATGTGCGCCCCGGCTGGAGCCGCCGCAAGGTAGCCGTGGCGACGATCGATACCCACGTCTTCTATCGCTGAGAGCGAGCTTCGCTTACGGATGAAGGGGCTGCCGCTTGCGCGGTGGCCCCTTCTTCTTGAGCTACGTCAGCGTCAGTCTCGCAAGTCGACCCATACCGGCGCGTGATCGCTGGCTTTCTCGCGTCCGCGATATTCCCTGTCGACACCCGCCGCATTCATCCGGTCGGCCAATTCGGGCGACAGCAGAAGGTGGTCGATCCGGAAACCATGATCGCGCTGCCAGGCGCCCGCCTGATAGTCCCAATAGGTCCACACGCCGCCCCGCAGGTTGAGCGTATCGATCGCATCCGTCCATCCATCGGCGAGTATCCGCGCATAGGCATCGCGCGATTCAGGCTGCATCAGCGCGTCCGAGGCCATCGCGCGGACCGACCACACATCCTTGTCTTCGGGGATGACGTTGAAATCCCCCAGCACCACCGCCGGAACCTGCTCTTCCCAGATAGCGCGCAATCTCGTGCGTAATTTCTCCATCCAGGCCAGCTTGTAATCGAATTTCGGCCCGGGCTGCGGATTGCCATTGGGCAGGTAGAGATTGCAAATGCGCAGGCCCTTCACGTCCGCTTCGAGATAGCGGGCCTGTTCGCCCTCTCCATCCTTCGGTCCGTCAATGCCCAGGCCGCGCTGAATCTCCACCGGCTTTTCGCCATCGGCAAGGATAGCGACGCCATTGAAACTCTTCTGGCCATGCCAGATCGCCCGGTAGCCGATGCTTTCGAATTCTTCGGCCGGGAAGCCCTCATCCATTGTCTTGATTTCCTGCAGGCAGGCGACGGTGGGGCGGGTTTCCTCGAGCCATTCCTTCAGGCGCGGCAAACGGGCCTTGATCCCATTGATATTGAAACTGGCGATACGCATGGCGTGGGTCTTATGGCGTCGCCCCGGCCTTGGCTAGCATCAAGGCCGACACGCGGGTTCCGCGCGTTCCGCGCGTTCCCCTCGCCAAGCGGCGGCCGGGCTGCGCAAGCGAATGCGCCGCGGCGCCGGGGAAGCGTGCAACCCCTTCCGAACAGGCGGGCAGGACCTTAAATCCCGAAACTGGACCCACAGCCGCAACCGGCGGCGGCTTGCGGATTTTCGACCTTGAAAGCCGCCCCGCCGAGCGACTCGACGAAATCGACCGTGCTTCCGGCGACAAGGTCCATGCTGACTGCGTCGACGACCAGTTTCACACCGTCGTTTTCGCTCACCGAATCGTCGCTTTCGGGCGACTCCGCGAGGTCGAATTTGTATTGGAAACCGGAACACCCGCCCCCTTCGACCGACAGGCGCAATATTGCGGGCTTGGCCTGCTTTTCGGCGATCGCGGCAATGCGGGCCGCAGCGGCATCGGTCAGTGTCGGGGCGGTGGTCATGAGCTGGATGTAGGGAGCGCTGCGGCCGGTCTCAAGCGGTCTGGATATATTCGCGCATCGCTTCCGCCTCGTGCTGGATCTCGTCGAGCCGAGCCTTGACGAGGTCGCCAATCGAAATGAAGCCGCACATCTCGCCTCCATCGACGACCGGAAGGTGGCGAATGCGGCGGCGTGTCATCAAGGCGAGCGCTTCGAGCACCGGCGTATCGCGGTTCACGGTGATCGCCGGCGCGGTCATCACGTCGCCAAGCGGTCTGGAAAGGCATGCATCGCCTTCTTCGGCAAGGCGGTAGATTACGTCGCGTTCGGAAAAGATGCCGACCACCTTCCCGTGTTCGGTTACGGGAATGGCGCCGATCCTTTTCGAAGCCAGAAGAGCGATGGCTTCGCGGACCGGTATGTCCAACGCACAGGAAATGATGTCCGAACTCGTGCGCCCTTCGATCAACCTGCGGATTTCCATACGCCTTATCCTCCTGTGATGAAGGTGTCAGAATGCCATCTCCGACCCGAAAAAGCGAATCGGATTGCGGGAAGCGTTGATTATCATGCCGGTGCGCGCCATGTGGCTTGCCGATGACGCACAAATCCCTCCTCGACGACCCGGAAAGCGCGGCCTTTGCCTGGGCTCGCTTCAGGCGCATCATGCGCTTCATGTTCCTGCTGACCGTCGGGATCGTGGCGATCGCGATGGCGCTGCTTTACAAATTTGGCGACGAAGAGGTGTCGATTCACTTCTACATCGCCACTGCGCTCGGCGTTGGCTTCACCATGTTGCTCACCAGCGCGCTGATGGGGCTCGTATTTCTGTCTTCAGGTACGGGGCATGACGAATCGATCGAGGAACCGCTCAAGAAAAACGATTAGTCGCCCGGCCTGAGCCGGTATTCCTCGACCGGCACGCCGCCGATCAGATGGCGCTGGATGATCGCCTCGAGCACTTCGGGCGTGCATGAATGATACCAGACATTATCCGGCCAGACGACGGCGATGGGGCCTGAATCGCAGATTTGCAGGCAATCCGCCTTGGTGCGCTGAACCGTTCCTCCCCTACCCGCCAGACCCAGTTCCTTGAGCCGCCGCTTCAGATAGTTCCAGGCCTCTTTCCCATCGGCGCGGTTACAGCATTTCTGCTTTTCCGACAGGGCGCAAAGGAATATCTGGCGTTCCGCGCGCGCACCGCCCGTCTTGGCCAGCGCTTGTTCGGCCTTGCGCAGCGATTTGGGCTTCACGGTCAAGGTGTTCGAATGCGCGCCTAGCTGCGCTTGCCGGCGATCCGGGATATCTCGGCCTTGACCAGCTCTTCGACCATTCCGGGAAGATTATCGTCGAGCCATTGCGCAAGCATCGGACGCAGCATCTCGCGAACCAGGCCTTCGAGCGAGGTTTCCCCCGAGCGCACGATTTGTGGTTGCTTGCCCGGTTCGGCCAGCATTGCGAGCGCGGCGAAGTTCTGCCGCATAGCTTCGCGTGTATCGCCCCGGGTCAGCGCGTCTTCGCCGCTATCCCCATCGTCGAGAGCGGTTTCTTCCGGCAGCTCGAACACTTCTTCCGTCTCGCCGGAAGCGGCCGGTTCGGTTGCTTTTTCAGCGGGTGCTGCGCGCTTGCGCCGTTCGAGGATCGCGCCTTCGCGATTGTCGCGTGCGATGACCTTCTTGATTGAGTCGAGAATTTCTTCGACCGAGGGTTCACCCGGTTGCTGCATCGTCTCTCAAGCCCCTGCTGGCGAATCGGTACGTTCCGATTCGGTATATTCTCTCAATAGCCTGATTCGGTTCCGGTTTCATCCTCTGGCGGAACATCGGCGTTCGGGGCGGGTACCGCAACGGTGCTGGTCGAGATCGCGACCGGTTCGGGATCTCGATCCCAGTCCCAGACGCGCTCGCGCACTCGCTCGTAATTTTCCGCCGGATCGTAAAGCAGGCCTTCGCCGATGAAGCCGAGGTCGCGGGCTTCGGCACGGCCCATCGCCGCGAGCAGCGTGAACCCTGCGACATAGGCATTGCGGCGAGCAGTGACGAGCTGGACGCGCGCATTGAGCAGTTCCTGCTCGGCATTGAGCACATCGAGAATCTGGCGGCTGCCGATCGAATTTTCCGCGCGCACGCCTTCGAGGCTGAGAGCGGCCGCATCGACGGCGATACGACTGCTTTCGATCACGGCGAGCGAGGCCTGCCAGCTCGACCAGGCGGCCCGCACCTGCGCTATGATCTCGCGCTCGGTAGCGATCACCTGTTCCAGCGCCGCCGTCTCCCGCGCCTGTGCCTGGCGCTGGCGCGCCGCCGGCAGACCACCCTGAAAAATAGGAATGGTTATCCGCACGCCGGCATTGGCCGTCGTTTCCTCCTGAGCGATACCGCCCGCGCCACCGGCAAGAGTGTCGAAATAGTCGGTATAGGCCGTGTTTGCGAACAGGGACACATTCGGCAGGCGCCCCGAACCGGCGACCTCGCTATCGAAACCGGCGGCCTGGGCGCGTTCCTTGGCGGCGATCAGATCGGGATTGCTGGCCAGCGCGGTATCGACTGCGGTTTCGACATTCGCCGGTAAATTGGGGAGGGGCGGCGGCGGCTGCAGATCGGTGGGGGCTTCCCCTACGAGACGGATATATGTTTCGCGGGCATTGATAAGGGTGGCCTGCGCATTGCGCAGATCGCCCTGGGCGAGAGCGAGGCGCGATTGCGACTGGGCCACGTCGGTCCGGGTGAGGTCTCCGATTTCGAAACGGTCGCTGGTCGCCTGCACGTTGACCGACAAGACTTCCACCTGATTGGCGGAAAGCGAAACCAGCGCCTGACTGCGCAGAACATCCATGTAAGCGGCGACAACCTGGTTGAAGAGCGCGCTCTCGATGGCGCGCAAATCGGCCTGCCCAGCCGTTACGCGTTCCTTGGCCGCCTTGACAGCGTTGCGGATCGCCCCGCCGGCATAGACCGGAACTTCCAGGCTTGGTCCGATCTGCAAGACCCTTTCTGGTGCCGTAAAGCTGTTGGGCGAATTCTTGATGAATTCGGTATAGGTCGCAGTCGTGTTGATGCTTGGAATGCCCCGGGCTTCGTTGATCGGCACGTCTTCGTCGACCGCGCGCTGATTGGCGCGGGCGGCAAGCAAAGTCGGATTGTTCCGATAGGCCTGCGTCAGGGCTTCCTGGAGGGTGTCCGCATGGGCCGGTGCGGACAGTGCCAGCGCACCCACGCTTACCCCCAGAACAAGATTTTTCGAAAACCCTCCGCGACGCATTCAGAAACTCCAGCTTTGCGGCCGGTCGAATGCGCCGAGCCGCGGGATCCCCATTTCGGCAAGCGGCAACAATGCCAGCGCCTTGCCCGATTTGCGGCCGGTGGCGAGACGGGTGACGCCGCGCTCGACCATGCCGGTTACGATCCGCCCGCCATCCGCCACCAGCTTGGCCAGCGCGGCGGGCACATGTTCGATCGCCCCGTCGACCAGGACGAGCGTGTAGGCGCCCCGCTTTGCGCCATTGGCAGCCTTGTCGGGCGTGACCGTGTCGAGCTTCCCAACCAGCGGCTCGACCAGCGCGGGCAGATAACCGCTCCCGCCGTCGATCACGAGGACGCTGTCGTCCATCGTGGGGCGCGCTTCGGCCAGCATCGCGCCATGAAACAGCGGGGCGGGCAGGAATCCACCGCTCTCGAGCCGAATCGCGCGGTCCATATAGGCCGTGGCCTTCGCGCCTTGGGGGACGAAATCCTCACGCGCCACGGTGCCCATGCGTTCGAGCACGAAATCGTCGTTGACGCCGCTGGTTCGCAACTGGCTGTCGAGCATCGCCTTGCGGGCGGCGGCATAATCGAGGCGGGTAGTGGTCAGGGTCATGGGTCGTTCCGCGAGCTGTATTACATCAATAACACGCTTATGCAAGCTCCGGTTGCCTTAGGCGCAAGGCCCGTTGTGGCCAAGCGCTTTGACCGATGGCGGCAAACGCGCCTATCGGGGAGCGCAAATCTGCAACATGGGAATTTGCGGCGATGAGCGACATGACCGTCATCAGCGAAAACGACTTGATCGAGAGCGTGGCCGACGCACTCCAGTATATCTCCTACTACCATCCGATGGACTACATCCGCGCGCTGGGTGAGGCATATGAGGCGGAAAAAGGTCCGGCGGCGAAGGACGCGATCGCGCAGATCCTCACCAACAGCCGGATGTGCGCCGAGGGGCATCGGCCGATCTGCCAGGACACCGGCATCGTCAACGTCTTCGTCAAATGGGGCATGAATTGCCGCCTCGATAGCGACCGGTCCTTGCAAGAGGTCGTCGATGAGGGCGTGCGCCGCGCCTATAATCATCCGGACAATAAGCTGCGTGCCTCGATCCTAGCCGACCCGGCCTTCACCCGCCGCAATACGCGCGACAACACGCCGTCGGTGCTGTCGGTCGAAATGGTGCCAGGCAGCACGGTGAGCATCGATGTGGCCGCGAAGGGCGGCGGCAGCGAGAACAAGTCCAAGTTCAAGATGATGAACCCGTCGGACAATATCGTCGACTGGGTGATCGAGCAGATCCCGTCGATGGGTGCGGGCTGGTGCCCGCCGGGCATGCTCGGCATCGGCATTGGCGGCACGGCGGAGCATTGCATGAAGCTCGCCAAGCTGAGCCTGATGGACCCGATCGACATGGGCCAGTTGAAACAGCGGGGCGCGCAGAACGATATCGAGCAGCTCCGCATCGACATCTTCGATGCCGTCAATGCCATGGGCGTCGGCGCGCAGGGGCTGGGCGGTTTGTCGACCGTTCTCGACGTGAAAATTCTCGACGCACCCTGCCACGCGGCGGGCAAGCCGGTGGCAATGATTCCCAATTGCGCCGCCACGCGCCACGCGCATTTCACGCTCGATGGCTCGGGGCCTGCCTATCTCGAACCGCCCAGGCTCGACGAATATCCACAGGTTACCTGGAAGCCCGATGCGGCGGCCAGGCGAGTCGATCTCGATGCCCTCACTCCCGAGGAGGTGTCGAGCTGGAAGCATGGCGATCGCCTGCTGCTCTCCGGCAAGATGCTGACGGGGCGCGATGCGGCGCATAAGCGCATCAAGGACATGCTCAATGCGGGCGAAGAGCTGCCGGTCGATTTCAGGGGCCGGGCCATTTATTATGTCGGCCCGGTCGATCCGGTGATGGGCGAGGTCGTCGGCCCGGCCGGTCCGACCACTGCCACACGCATGGACAAGTTCACCGAGATGATGCTCGATCTCGGCCTCCTCGCCATGATCGGCAAGGCCGAACGCGGTCATAACGCGGTCGAGGTCATCTCCAGGTTCAAGGTCGCCTATCTGATGGCGACGGGCGGTGCTGCCTATCTCGTCAGCCGCGCGATCAAGGGGGCCAAGGTCGTCGCTTTCGAGGATTTGGGGATGGAAGCGATCTACGAATTCGAGGTGGAGGACATGCCGGTTACCGTCGCTGTCGATGCCGCAGGCAACAACGTCCACACGCTTGCGCCGGCCGAATGGCGTCGGCGGATCGCCGAAGGGGACCTCGAGCCCGCCGAATAGCAGGGCTCTCGACCAACCGCACAACCCATTCGACCGCCGCGCTGGCAATTGCGCGTGCGAATGGGCACATCGCAAAGCGTGTCGATCGATGAACGTCAGATGAATCCGCCAGATGAGCGCCTGTCCGGCAAAGTTGTCTTTGCCTCGATGGTCGGTCTGTGGCTCTGCTATTTCCTTCTGATCACGCTTCGCGGCGTGGTCGTCGGCCTTGAATTCCAGGACGAGCTGCTCTGGCGCCGCGCGCTGGTCTGCGTCATCGGCGTCGGGGTGACGGCTCTTTTGTGGCTTTGTCTACGTGCCGTTGAGAACCGGTCGCTGGGTATAAAAATCGCCGTTGCGCTGATCGCGGCAATGCCGGGCGCCATGATGATCGCGCAGGCCAATCGCTGGATCTTCGATTCGATCGAAGCCAAGGTCGAGCAGCAGATGGGCAAGGAACGCGGAATCGCGTTGCGGCGCGACGATGCCGGGAATCTCCTGATCGACCTTCCGCGCAGCCAAATGGGCGAAGAGGTAGAAGAGGCGGAGCAATCGGTGCCGCAGAGCGTGGTCATCGCGCCCGCGCCCACTTCGCTCGATCAATGGCGGATGACATTCGACCTTGCGATCGGGCGGTATTTCCTCCTGCTTGCCTGGGCGGCGCTATTTCTGGCTCTCCTTGCCGGCGCACAGGCGCGTGCCGCGGAACGTCGGGGAGAACGGTTCCGTAGCGCGGCGAAGGCGGCAGAGCTGCGCTCCTTGCGCTATCAGGTGAATCCGCATTTTCTGTTCAACACGCTCAACTCGCTTTCAGCTCTGGTCATGACCGGCAAAGCCGAACGCGCCGAGCAGATGATTCAAACGATATCCCGGTTTTACCGCCACAGCCTTGCCGACGATCCGACGGGCGATGTGACTCTGGAGGACGAGATCGATCTCCAGGAACACTATCTGGAAATCGAATCGGTCCGCTTCCCCGAGCGGTTGAAGGTTAAGGTCGATCTCCCGTCCGAACTGGCCGGTTTCAAAGTCCCTGGCATGATTCTACAACCACTCGTGGAAAATTCGGTAAAATACGGCGTCTCGGCATCGAGCAGGCCGGTGACGATCACCATCGCCGCGCGCGAGGAATATGGGCGGCTCGTGCTCACCGTTAGCGATGACGGGCCAGGCGCGTCTGGAACCCACGGCTTCGGCATAGGTCTCGCCAACGTTCGCGACCGCCTCGAAGCCCGGTTCGGCAATGCCGCGACGATCGTTTCCGGGCCATCGTTGACCGGCTATGAAACCGAGCTGAGGATCCCGATGGTGAAGCATGGCTGAGGAAGAAACCGAAAAACTCAAGACCCTGATCGTCGATGACGAGCCTCTGGCGGTCGAGCGGATGCAGGTGATCTGTTCGAAGATCGACGAGCTGCAGGTCGTCGGCACCGCCAGCGATGGCGCGCAGGCGCTGCGCTTGGTCGACGCGCTCACGCCCGACCTCATCCTGCTCGACATGACCATGCCGGAAGTGGACGGAATGTCGGTGGCCAAATCGCTGGCCAAGAAAGCGGAGCGACCGGCGGTGGTCTTTGTGACCGCGCATGACAATTACGCGGTCGAAGCTTTCGATCTCGATGCCGTCGATTATGTGCTCAAGCCGGTCAAGCCCGAGCGATTGGAACGGGCCGTGTCGCGCGCGCTCGCCCGGAGAGGCGATGGCGAGAGGACCGACAGCACGTGGTTGGACGAATTGTGGATACCGCACCGTTCGGAACTGATCCGCATTGCAACGTCCGAAGTTGGCCGGATCGATGCAGAGCGTGACTATGTCCGCCTGCATGTCGGGGAAGGTGAGGCCGGGAGGACTTATCTTCTCCTGCAGACCATTGCCGGGCTGGAAAAGCGGTTGGACCCCACAAAATTCATCCGCATTCACCGTTCGACCATCCTTCGCAGAGATCGCATTACCGGCCTGCGACATGATGGTCTGGGGGTCTGGTCGGTCGAACTCGACGACGGGGAAGCGCTGCGGATCGGCCGAACCTATCTGCCGAAGGTGAAGGCGATGGCTGGGCGCTAAAGGCGCTCACGCCGGTTTCCAACGACTACATACCTGACGTTATGAAGCGTGTCAGAGATGCGTGTGAGACATGCCGGGTCGCGGTGTGTTCGACCTGCCGACTGTCCGCTCGATTGCAGCGGGCAAAAAGTGACCCCGGCCGGGGGACTGCATCCGGCCGGGGTCGGTGGTTGGGCGGGAATGGGGTTTCAGCCGCCCAGGGACTCGTCCTTGATGCGCGCTGCGATCTGCTCGCTGGCGCTGATCTTGGCCGCCTCATAACACTCGCGCGAGCCCGGGCTTCGGACCCTGGTTCCAGTGCGCTGACGCTGGAAGCCGCATGCTTCACGCGCTGCGGCGTCGATACGCCGTTCGAGGGTCTTCTGGCCTGCGGCCGTGTCGAGATTGAGATCTTTGTAGGTGACGTTTACCGATTCGGCCTGCGCCGTGGTAGCGGACAGGGCGAGGCCCAGGGCGGCGAGTGTAGCGAGAGGTGTCTTCATGGTATCATCTCCGGGTCTGCGGCCGGCTCTATCGATGAGGGGAAACGCCTGCCGCACCAACTGTATTGCACGGCTACATCTGTAATCACACCTTCCGTTCGACAGGCAGCAGAGCGATTTGACCGGAGGTGTAGATTTGCCGACCAATGGTATTTGGCCATCGGCGGACGACGAGCGTAAGACACTCGTCCTATGGCGCTCGGTATCATCTTCGTGCTCGGGATCGTGAATTTCGCGCTTCACAGGGCAGTTCTCGATTCGAACCACCCCTTGCTCGATACGCTGCCCGCATCTTTCCGATCGGGTGGCGGGCGATTTGCCCTGGCGTTCGAATTCGTGGTCTTGCTCACGGCCATGCTTCTGGCCGGTCATGGCTGGCCCGCAGCGGCCTGGGCATATGGGTTTTACAGCTTGCTCAACGGAATAACCGCGTGGCTGATACTGAATGGCCGTATGTGACTGCGGGAACCGGGCGTGCGTTTCGGCGCTTCATCGTCATGGATTCCCCACGTTCCTGGTTGGTCGTCAATTCGCGCAGCGGTAGCAATAGTGACGCCGCGTACGATTCTTTGCTGGGCGCGTTGGCCATGCGCGGCTTGTCTCCAGATCGGACCGTGGAATTTCCTGCTCGGGCTTTGCCAACGCCGACCAGCCTTCGGGATGATGGAGTGACGCGTCTGGTCGTCTTTACCGGTGATGGCAGTCTGAACGCAGTGATCGAGGCTATGTCGGGATGGGACGGCGAGATCCTGGTCTTGCCCGGTGGCACGATGAATCTCATGAGCGCGCGCCTTCACGGCCAGGATGTCGCTTGCGAAGAGATACTCGATTGTGTTTCGCGGGGTGCCTACCGCCCGGTTCGTCCCATGATGGCGCGTTGCGACGCGGGCAGTGCGCTCGCAGGCCTTCTGGTAGGCCCCGGGACGGCATGGGCGGAAGTGCGCGAGGCAATGCGTGACTTTGACGTTGCCGGTTTGGCTCAGGGTGCCGGCGAAGCCATAGCCGAGACGACCGGAGGATCACGCGTGCGTCTGATCGAACCAGTGATTGGTCATAAGGATGGCTATCCGCTGATCGAATTGACACCAAGCCATCGCGGGCTGCAGGTCGACGGATATCGTCCCGAAAGCGCTAGCGATATCCTCCAGCAAGGCTGGGCGGTTCTGCGACGACGGTTTCGCGAAGGGCCTCACGAGCGGTTGGGTCTGCTCGACAGGGTGCGAATGGAAAACTGTGCCGGCGAACCCTTGCAGGTTCTGATCGACGGAGAGCCAGCGACTCTCCCCTCGCGGGCGGAATTCACTGTAGCTGATTGCCCCGTCGACCTGCTAGCGACATCCCATGGCTTCTGACTTCCGGCGGATTTTTCACCTCTCCGACATCCATTTCGGGCTGGAGAACAATCGCGCGCTTGACTGGGTGAAACAGGAAATCGCGGAAAAACGGCCCGATGCGGTCGCAATCACAGGCGATTTGACGATGCGAGCGAGGCATCGCGAATTTGCCGCGGCAACTCGCTGGATCAACTCGCTAGAGGCGCCTGTCACGGTCGAAGTCGGCAATCACGACATGCCATACTTCAACCCGATCGAACGCTTCTTCGCGCCCTATAGGCGGTTTCGTGGAATGGCGGAAAAGGTCGAAAAAGAACTCGATCTGGGCAGACTCGCGATTGTCCCGCTCAAAACGGCGGTCCGCATGCAGCCGCGGTTCAACTGGTCGAAGGGGTGGGTCAGCGGTAGAGCGCTTGCGCGATGTCTGGACGCCCTCGACGCTCTTCCAAGCGGGACGCGTGCGATAGTGGCAGTGCACCATCCCTTGCGTGAAGTCGGGACCCAGGGAACAGCCCTTACAAAACATGGCGGCAAGGCGCTGCGCGAACTGGCGAAACGCAATGTCGAAGCCGTTCTGTCAGGTCACGTCCATGATGCGTTCGATATCATGGAGAAGACCACCGAAGGGCCGGTTCGAATGATCGGTGCGGGCACCTTGTCGCAGCGCACGCGATCGACTCCGCCCAGTTTCAACGAAATCGAATGGGACGGCGAGAAACTGAGCGTCCAGGTGCGCAATCTGCAGGATGTCGACACGCGAGACATGCAGATCGACGATGTTCCGGAGAATGCGCTGCCGCCACGACAGGAGGGTGAGCCGGTCGCTCCGGTGCGCCAGGTCCCCCGCGTGGATCCTCCGATCCATTAACCACTGAGACTAATCCCGTTCGTCACCGCTCTGGAAATGCGCTTGCGTTCACGAAAGGATGCGCAACGGTGCAACGGTGCAACGGTGCAAGGGGGCTAAACGATGGAGCTCGTCAAGGCGGTGCCGCTGGGCGCCATTCTCACTCTGATAGTGGCGCTGACAATCGGGTCGCAGGGGTCCCGGGGTGGGCAGTTGGCGATTTTCCGGGTGGAGCTTTACCAGTTCGATTTCTGGTGGTCCTGGCCGCTCTTCATAGGCGGCACCGCGCTGGCCTGGGGCATTATGCTGTTGCAACGCTAGGCAGGTGCGCAAACAAGAAGGGCGGCTCCTCGCGGAACCGCCCCCCTTGGTGATCGGATGATCGGGTAAAGCCCTAGCGCTTCGAGAACTGGAAGCTGCGGCGTGCCTTGGCGCGGCCGTACTTCTTGCGCTCGACCACGCGGCTGTCGCGGGTCAGGAAGCCAGCGGCCTTGACCGTGCTGCGCAGCGCGGGCTCGTACTTGGCGAGAGCCTGCGAAATGCCGTGCTTGACCGCACCGGCCTGGCCCGAAAGACCGCCACCGCGAACGGTGGCGACGACATCGTACTGGCCCTGGCGATCAGTGATCGTGAAGGGCTGGTCGATGATCAGGCGTAGCGTCGGACGTGCGAAATAGACTTCCTGGTCCTTGCCGTTGACGGTGACCTTGCCGCTGCCGGGCTTGAGCCACACGCGCGCAGTGGCGTCCTTGCGGCGACCGGTGGCATAGGCGCGGCCCTGCGCGTCGAGTTCCTGCTCGCGCAGGGGAACTTCGGCGACTGCCGCGATGTCGGCGGCATCGCCCTGGGGCGCGTCACCGGCGATGTCCTTCAGATCGGCGAGATCCGAGACGGTTTCGTTCTTGGTTTCGTTCGGCGATTCGGGGGCCATTACGCGGCAACCTTGTTCTTGCGGTTCATCGAGGCAACGTCGAGCTTTTCGGGCTTCTGGCCGTCATAGGGGTGCTCGGTGCCGGCGAATACGTGGAGCGCGCGCATCTGTGCACGGCCAAGCGGGCCACGCGGAATCATGCGTTCCACGGCCTTTTCCAGGACGCGCTCGGGAAACTTGCCTTCCAGCACCTTGGCCGGAGTGGTTTCCTTGATGCCGCCCGGATGGCCGGTGTGCTTGTAATACACCTTGTCGTTCAGCTTCTTGCCGGTGAACTTCACCTTGTCGGCATTGATGACGACGACGTGGTCGCCGCAATCGACGTGCGGGGTGTAGCTCGGCTTGTGCTTGCCGCGCAGGATGTTGGCGATGATCGCCGCGACACGACCGACGACGAGACCTTCGGCGTCGATGATGTGCCACTTCTTTTCGACCTCGGCCGGTTTGATCGACCGGGTGGTCTTCGTAAGAGCCTTCATGGCTGGTTTCCGTTCCTAGTGTTCGTGCCGGGTCCCTAAGGTGCCGGCGTCAGTCGGCGAATCCGCGCAAACGGAACCGCAAAGCGCGCGGCAAATGACGGTCCTTGACGCTGTAGTCAAGCAATTCCGCGCGTGTCAGAGGAGGTAAAATAAAACCACAACCTATTCGAGGCGCAGAGACCAGCTTTCGCGAGCCAGGCGCGCATCGTCCCTTACCCGAGTGGCAATTCGGCGTTCAAACGTGTCGAGCAGGCCTCCCGGACCGGCGCTGGCCTTGAGAACAACAGAAACCTGGCCTTCCTCTCCCCCGGGCAGTGTCAGTGTCCTGCGTTCGCTTGCCTCCCCCACTACCGGAAAGAAGAGATCCGCCGGAATCTCTCTCGTCATGGCGTCGGCCGAGCTGGCCAGACGAGAGAGATAGGCCCTGCTTTCGTGCAATTGGTCAAGTGTGTGGCCCGCACGTTCCAGCATGGTCATGGCCACCTTCACTGCTTCGGCCTTGCCAGCAGCGGATTCGGTTGCTTCACCCACAATCCTGCCGTCCATGTCGAGACGCGCGGGAAATGGTCCGGAAGAGCGCCGTGCGCGCTCGATGGCGGCGATGGGCTCGAGATGAGCGGGGGCGACAACCCGGCTCGATATCTGTTCGCCGGTGACCAGTGCCGTCTCGCCATTGGTTTCGAAGCGTCCACGCCATGCGCGCGCGACCAGCAGTGTGGCTCCACGCGCCATCTCCCGTTCGAGTTCTCGGCGGAGGATGAATTCGCCACGCGGGAAGGTGATTGCGGTGCCCTGCGCAGCGAAGGCCGGACCGCCAGAAATGAAGAGCATGGCAGCTGAGGCCAGCCCGGTGAAAAGCTCCAGACTTTCCCTGCGGTCGATCGTTCTCAACAATGCCCCCGTTTGTCGACGTCATATCGCACCGAGCCAGCGTTGCGTTGCCCGCCCGGCTGCGTCGCAATTCCAGCCCACTATTGCGGGGGTATCATAGGGGTGCAAGTCTTCGAGACGCGCAATGGCCCGTGCGAGCAGTTTGCTCGACGTCTTCAAAAGGCAGGGGGCTTCCTCGCCTTCATCCACCGTTCCCTCCCACGCGAAGATCGATCGAACCGGCGAGCCGATATTGATGCAGGCCACGAGGCGTTCCTCGATCAAAGCACGGCCTATGGCCTCTGCGCTCACCGCATCCGGGAAGGGACAATAAATGAGCGCGGTCACGATCTGCGACCGAGCACGTGGGCACCCCAGGCGAAGCTGGCGACCAGCAGCGCGCCGACTACTTGGTGCGCCACCGCGACCCATAGCGCCACGCCGGTCCAGACCGTTGCGATCCCGAGCAATATCTGCGTGCCGAAGGCGGAATGGATCGCGATCGAGGCCGGTCGCGCGAGCGGTTTCACCTGCCTCGCCATCACGACCAGCGCCACCACCGCGACCCAGGCCCACCAGCGGTGCAGGAAATGTATCAGGAAGGGATCGTGTGTGATCGCGTAAAGGAAGCCGCGCGAATTGTCATATTCGGGAACAAGCCGACCCTGCATCAAGGGCCATGTATCCGAGGCGAGCCCGGCGTTGAGGCCCGCCACCCACGCACCCAGAAGGAGCTGGAAGAAAAGGATGGCACCAGCCCAACTTGCCGTGAAACCCCAGCGCGCCGGCCTGGAATTGCCCCTTGCCAGTTGCCTGAGGTCGAGCGCGGTCCAGACCAGCCCGCCAAGCGTGAAAAGCGCCGTGAGCAGGTGGATGGAAAGCCAGAAGTGACTCACATCGGTCATCGTTCCGGCAAGTCCGCTGCGCACCATGAACCAGCCGAACACGCCCTGGAGCCCGCCCAGGGCCAGCAGCGCTACCAGCCGCCATTTGTAGCCCTGCGGTATCGCGCCGCGTATCCAGAACCAGGCGAGTGGCAATGCAAAGGCCAGCCCGATCAAGCGGCCCAACAGGCGGTGAAACCACTCCCAGAAAAAGATGAACTTGAAAGCCGCGAGGTCCATGCCCGCTGGCCCGGTGACATTCTTGTATTCGCCGGTGGCTTTATAAAGATCGAATTCGGCCTGCCAGGCGCTTTCCGTCAGCGGCGGGATTGCACCGGTAATCGGTTTCCACTGGGTGATCGACAGGCCGCTTTCGGTCAAACGTGTGATACCGCCCACGGCGACCATCAGGACAACCATCGTCGCGACGACGAATAGCCAGTTTGCCAAGGCGACCGGTCGCCTGTTTCTGCTGGTTTCAGACATGGCTCTTTCTGTGGTTTCCACGCGAGCGCAGTGCAAGTGCAAAACGGACAAGCGCCAGCCCGGCCGTCGCAATCGATGAAAAGAGACGATCCCCAAGCGGTTTTCCTTGAAACGGGATACAACATAACATAACTGCCACACCATGCTGCAACGCGCCATCTTGCCGATTCGTCGGAGGCTCGACCGGGCGGGAATTTTCCTTTCCGGGGCCTGTGCATTGCATTGCCTGCTGTCGATCGCGCTCGTGTCGGGCCTGGGGATCGGGGGTGAACTTTTCCTGGCTCCCGAAATCCACGAGATCGGGCTCCTGCTGGCAACCTTGATCGCGGGCGTGGCGATCGGCTGGGGCGCGCTGCGCCACCGCATGGCCGCACCCTTCGTCATTGCCATGACCGGCCTTACTTTCATGGGCGCCGCGCTGGCGGTTCCGCACGGTATCAAGGAAGCCGTCCTGACCATCATCGGCGTCGCGCTGGTTTCTTTCGGACATATCCTCAATCTGCGCCATGTGCATTCCTCCGCTTGCAAGGAGCGCTGCGGGGACTAAGTCGGGCGGCATGATTGCCCTGACCGTAAACGGCGAAAGCCGCCGCACAGCCGCCACCACCATCGCTCAGCTCGTGCAAGAGCTGGAACTCGATCCCGCCAAGGTCGCGGTGGAGCACAATGGCACCATCGCTCCGCGCAGCGCCCTCGCCGATCGCGCGATCGCGGAGGGCGACACGCTGGAAATCGTTCATTTCGTGGGGGGCGGCCAGGGCGATGATACATGGTCGGTCGCCGGGCGCACATTCACAAGCCGCCTGATCGTGGGCACCGGCAAGTATAAGGATTTCGAGCAGAATGCCGCCGCGCTCGAGGCATCGGGTGCGGAAATCGTCACCGTGGCGGTGCGCCGCGTCAATGTCAGCGATCCGAAAGCGCCGATGCTGACCGATTACATCGATCCCAAGAAGGTCACCTATCTGCCCAACACTGCCGGCTGCTTTTCTGCGGACGATGCAATCCGTACGCTGCGGCTGGCGCGCGAAGCCGGCGGTTGGGACCTCGTCAAGCTGGAAGTTCTGGGCGAAGCCAAAACGCTCTACCCCGACATGCGCGAAACGCTCACCGCGACCGAAACCCTGGCCAAGGAAGGGTTTCTGCCGATGGTCTATTGCGTCGACGACCCGATCGCCGCCAAGCAGCTCGAAGATGCGGGCGCGGTCGCGGTCATGCCGCTGGGTGCGCCGATCGGTTCGGGTCTGGGCATCCAGAATCGCGTCACCATCCGCCTGATCAAGGAAGGCGCAAGCGTCCCGGTGCTGGTCGATGCGGGCGTCGGTACTGCCAGCGATGCGGCAGTGGCGATGGAACTCGGCTGCGACGGGGTGCTGATGAACACCGCCATCGCTGAGGCCCGGGACCCGATCCGCATGGCCCGCGCGATGAGGCTGGCGGTCGAGGCGGGACGCGATGCCTATCTCGCAGGTCGCATGGCAACGCGGAAATATGCCGATCCGAGCAGTCCGTTGGCAGGATTGATCTAGCCCCTAGAAGGCGACGCCCGAACATTCGCCAAGACACGCAGCGCGAGGGGATACTGCGTCTATCGGCCCGTAGGCCGAACAGCAAAAAGCGCAGGCAGCCAGTTCAGCGCTAACGCGACTTACCGCTTGTTAACCATATTCGGTGACACTCGGCCTTGTAGCTAGGGAGTGCCGATCATGGCCGCAACGGGTACCGCATCGATCACTATCGCCGAAATGCGCGAATTCGCCGGACTGACTGCCGCCGAGCAGCGCTATATCCGCCGCAGCCTCGATATAGGTCTTGGCCGCTGCGATGCCTTTCGCATCTGGGGCCGCAATGCGAGCGAAAACGCCGCGATCCGCAGCCAATATGTCGCCTATCAGGAACTGAAGGCGCTGCGCCAGTCGATCCCCGAACAATCGGGCCTCGACAGCGTCGAAGGCTTTGTCGGCAAGCTCACCCGGGTTGCCGCCTTCGATCTGGCGCAGGAGAGGATCGACAGCTTCTCTGCCTTCCGCTTCCTCTATGAACGCCTGATTTCAGCCGATGTGCGTCCGTGGCTGCCAAGCGCCTTCTGTGCTGCCTCCGCCTTGCCGCACATCCGCCCCGAACGCCGCAAGATGCTGCTGCAGTCGCTCAGCGAAGCCGCCGCAACCGCGCCGGGCTGGAGCGACCGCGCACCGAGCTTCTATCCCGAGTTTATCGAGGAAGTCGCGGCTTAGCCCCGATACAGCCCATCGAGCCGCTCGCCGTAGCGTTCCTTGATCTTGTGGCGGCGGATTTTCATCGAGGGGGTCATTTCCTCGTTCTCGATGGTGAACGGCTCGTCGGCGAAGGCGAACTGGCGGACCTTCTCGACCACTGAGAGATCCTTGTTCACCCGGTCGACCGCGGCGCGGATAGCGTTGCGGAACTCGGGTAGTTCCTGGACCTTCTTGCAGTCGAACTGCTTGCCCTGTTCACGGCACCATTCGAGCGTCCATTCGGCATCGGGCACGATGAGGCCGACGATGTAGGGCTTCTTGTCGCCTGCCACCATCGCCTGACCGATCTCTGGCTGTAACGTCAGCATGCCCTCGACCTTTTGCGGGGCGATGTTGTCGCCCTTGTCGTTGACGATCATGTCCTTCTTGCGGTCGGTGATGACGATCCGGCCCCTTTCATCGAGATGGCCGATATCGCCGGTGTGCAGCCAGCCGTCCTTGATCGTCCGCGCGGTCTCGCTCTCGTTTTGCCAGTAGCCGTGCATGACCAGCTCGCCGCGCACGAGAATCTCGCCATCCTCGGCGATCTTGATGTCGACCCCGCGCATGGCCGGGCCAACCGAATGCATCGCAATCCCCGCCGCCGGACGGTTGCAGCTAATCACCGGGCCGGCCTCGGTCTGGCCATAGCCCTGCAGCATGGTCAGACCCATCGCGTCGAAGAAAATGCCGACTTCGGGATTGAGCGGCGCCCCGCCGGAAACCATGGCTTTGATCCGCCCGCCGAAGCGTTGACGAATTTTCGGTTTGAGCAGGCGCGTGACTGCGAAATCCTTGAGTCCGTCGCCGAATTTCGAGCTATCTGCTGCACGCCGTTCCCCCACTTCGATCGCGGTGTTCATCAGTTTTTCGGCGAGACCGCCCTGCTTTTGGATCTGCTTCATGATCCGGGTGCGCAGCACTTCGAACAGGCGCGGGACGACGACCATGATCGTGGGGCGGGCTTCCTCGATATTGCTGGCGAGCTTTTCGAGTCCCTCGGCATAATAGATCTGTGCGCCAACGCTGATGGGCAGATACTGCCCGCCAGTATGTTCGTAGGCATGGCTGAGAGGGAGGAAGGAAAGAAACCTTTCATCTTCGGCAATACCGAAATCCTCGATCAGGATTTCCGCTGCCCCCGCAATGTTGCACAGGATTGCACCGTGGTGCTGGAGCACGCCGCGGGGAGCCCCGCCCGTGCCGCTCGTATAGATAATACAGGCGGTGTCGCCGCGGCCAATGCCGGAAATCCGCTGTTCCACGGCGCCGCGCGCGCCAGACGCGTCACCTTCGAGCATTTTATCCCAGTTATGGAAGGTAAAGCTGCCCGATTGCTGCCGGTGCAGATCGTCGATGCCGATCACATGTTCCGCGATGCCCGAAGCCTGAAGCGCGCCGTGGAGCGGCCTGAGTAGTTTCTCGGTTGAGACTATGACCGCTTTCGCGCCCGAATTGTCGAGAATGTGGACATGGTCGCGTTCTGTATTGGTCGTATAGGCCGGAACGGTGATGCAGCCCGCCGCCATAATGGCGAGATCGGAGATGCACCATTCGGGCCGGTTTTCCGATACCAGGCACACCCGGTCGCCGTCTTTCAGGCCCAATTCGCGTAAATTTTCCGCCAGAAGACACATTTGGTCGGCCGCTTCACGCCAGCTCAGCGTTTGCCAGGCACCATCGATCTTGGCGCCGAGAAAAGGCTGGTCGGCCTTTTCGTCGGCGCGCTTGAGAAAGAGTTCGACGAGATTGTTGGCTGAATCGATATCCGTCAGCACGGCAGGCTCCTCAGCAGTTCTTTTTATATATGTCGCTTTATGGGCACTGGCTTAGGATGCCTGCTGCGCTACGGCAAGCGGCCGACCATGCGGATCACGGTGTGTGGATTTGGTCCGCGAGTCTCGGATCGCGGGCCGCTTTCCAACCTGCGGCGGTGCGCAGAACCGCGCCGCCCTTCACCGGCGCCTCGCGGAGAAAAACCTGCCGATGGCCCAAGGACCGGAACACATCCGCCCGATCTTCGAGCCAGGTCCCCTTCTCGAGCAACAGGCGATCGCCAAAGGCCATGACAAAGGGCAGGCCGAGGATTTCGTCGGCCGAAAGCTGAAAATCGATTGCTCCGATGATGGCGCGCGCGGTCTGTACGGGGATAGTGCTGCCGCCGGCCGCGCCCACGGCGAGGAACGGCTTGCCTTCAGGGTCCCAGACGACCGTCGGCGACATCGAGCTGCGCGGTCGTTTGCCGCCCTCGACCCGATTGGCGACGAGCTTGCCGTCGACGACCGGCGAACGGCTGAAATCGGTCAGTTCATTGTTGAGGAAGAAGCCCCCTGCCATGAGGCCCGAGCCGAATGCACCTTCGATGGTCGAGGTGTAGCTGACCATTGTGCTGTTTGCGTCGACGACCGCGAAATGAGAGGTGCCGTGTTCTTCTGGTTCGTTCCCGTCCGCTACGGCGGTCGGTGCACCTTCCGGAATGCCGGCAGTGACTGTGCCGAGGGCCGTGTCCGCCTCGATCAGTGCGCTGCGTGAGTCGAGATATTCCGGATCGACCAGACCCGCGACCGGTACCGAAACGAAATCGCTATCCGCGAGGTAAAGCTCGCGATCGGCATAAGCGAGGCGCTGCGATTCGACGAAGAGGTGCCAGGTCGCCGGATTGTCCACCCCCAGGGCTGTGAGATCGAACCGCTCGAGCTGACCGAGAATCTGCAGCACGGCGATACCCCCCGAGGTCGGCGGACCCATGGTGCATATCCGATAGGCGCGGTAGGTGCCGCATACGCCATCGCGCGTTTTGGCTTTGTAACCAGTGATGTCCGCATAGGACATGGCGCCATCGCGCGGCGTGTCCGCGGAAACCGTTTCGGCGATCTCGCGGGCAAGACCGCCCGTATAGAAAGCTCTCGGGCCTCCCGCCGCGATCGCTTCGAACGTCCTGGCCAATCGTTCATTGGTCAGGCGGGTTCCGACGGGAAGAGGATTGCCTGCAGCATCGAAGAATAGTGCACGCGCCTCTTCGGTATGCGCGGACCGGTTCTTCGCTCGTTCGAGCATGCCATGCAGGCGCGGATTCATCTTGAACCCCTCGCGCGCAAGTCGGATCGCCGGATCGAAAAGGGTCGCCCAGCCAAGCTTGCCATGCGCTGCGTGGGCCTTGGCCGCCAAGGCGATATTGCCCGGGACACCGACCGACAACCCGCTGCGGACGGCTTCCATATAGGGCAGCACGTTCCCTTCTTCATCAAGGAACCTTTCCGGCGTTGCCGCCAAGGGCGCCGTTTCTCGCCCATCGTAGGTCCCGACGGACCCGTCCGCCGTTCCGCGCACCAGGAAGCCGCCGCCTCCAATGCCCGAACTCTGCGGTTCGACGACGGTCAGGGCCAGCATCACGGCAATCGCCGCATCGGTCGCGCTTCCGCCCCGAGCGAGCATGTCTTCGCCGGCGGCTTGCGCACGGGGATCGGCCGCCGAAACCGCTCCCGCGAAGGCGAGCGCTGTCGGCGCGGTGTCGATAATGGATTGCGTGGTGGTGGTGGTGGCGCAGCCGGCAAGGGCCATTGCCATCAGCGGGCCGGAAAATATCCTGATCATCCGCCGCTGCCTATTCGCTTCCGACCGCTTCCGCAATCGACGCGAACCCATCCCGGCGCATTAGCTTCTCGACGCCCCGCAGGATGCGGCGCGGCAGGCCGGGGCCTTCATAGACCATGGCGCTATAGAGCTGGACGAGGCTCGCGCCCGCGCGGATACGCGCCCACGCATCCTCGGCACTGGCAATACCGCCGACACCAACCAGCGGTACCGCGCCGCCAGTGGCCGTGCGAAAATCCCGCAACCGTTGCTGGGCAAGGTCGCGCAAGGGGGCGCCCGACAGGCCCCCGCTTTCGCATGCGTAGCTGCTTTTGAGCGGGGGGCGTGCGATCGTGGTATTGGCCACGATCAATGCGCCCAGCTCGCGCTCGACGGCAATACGCGCAATCGCGTCGATATCCGCTGGCTCGAGGTCCGGCGCGACTTTCAGGAAAACGGGCGGACCGGCTTCGCCGCGCGCGTCGATGACCGCGTCGAGCAGGCCCGCCAATGCGCCTTCGTCTTGCAAAGCACGAAGGCCCGGGGTGTTCGGGCTGGAAATATTGACGGCGAGATAGGACGCAAATGGCGCCATGAGCCGGGCCATGACCGCGTAATCGGCGGTCCGATCCTCGCTGTCCTTATTCGCGCCGATGTTGATCCCCACGATACCGGGGCGGCTTGCGCGCTTCTTGAGACGAGTCAGCGCGTCCTGCGCTCCGCCATTGTTGAAGCCCATCCGGTTGATGACACCGCGGTCCTCGACCAGCCGGAAAAGGCGCGGCCTGGGGTTGCCCTTTTGTGGGCGCGGGGTGATCGATCCGACTTCGGCAAATCCGAAACCGAGACCGAGTAGCTGATCGGGGACCTCGGCATCCTTGTCGAAGCCGGCCGCCATACCCACAGGGTTCGGAAAAGCGAGCCCGGCAATCTCCACGGCCAGAGGGCCTGCACGTTGCGGCCCGACCCGAGGGGAAACGGACAGTGCCTTTACGGTAAGACGGTGCGCACGCTCTGGATCGAGAGCGAAAAGAGCGGGGCGGGCGAGGTCGAACAACATGCCAGCGCCATGCCGTCTCATGCTTCCGCTGTCGAGGTTTCCGGGGCTGGGCGAGGCGCGCACCATGCGAGCAGAGCGCAAAGAAAAACTCGCATTTTGAGGCCTGTCGCTTGCATACAATCAATTGTCACAGACTCAGCCTAACACACTTTTGCGACCCGAAGGGCTCGGAGCAGTTCTGCAACGAGTTCTCGACTTCAGGGGGCGGTCTTCACAGGCCGCCCCTTTTTTGTGAAGAGCGCCTTTCTGTAGCGCTTGGCGAGCGAATGGAATTATTTCTTCATATTGCAATTGCGAGTGTAGCGCTTTTGGCGTATTTATACAATTTACTGGGTGAGGCAAAAAACGGGGCAGGGGTTTGTCGGGTCTTCCGGGTGACGACGCGTCACAACTTTTCGAATTCGTAGCCGCGCCGCCCGAGCTCGCGCCATACCTGAACTCGCTATACATCTGGCGCAGCCCGGACGATCAGCTGGACGATGTGCTGCCAGCCTATTCGGGCCAGATGGTGGTGTTCGCGCAGGGTCTCGGCCGGATGCAGTTCGATGGTGACGACGTTGGCGAAACGAGCGATGCCTTCTTTCTCGCACCCCTGTGTCAGGCGCGCCATTTCAGCGTTTCGGGTCCGGCCACGTTATTCGGCGTATCGCTGAACTTCCGGGGGTGGGCGGCTCTTTCCGGCCTGTCGGTTCACGACTACCACGATTGTTTCCTGGATCCCGGAATGGTGCTCGGGGCAGGTCTCGCGGATGAATTCGGGGCGCTGGGCGAGCAATGGCGAGCCAATCAGCTCGATGACAAAGGCTTGCTCGATGCCATGTGCGATATCGTCAGGCGGGGCATTTCCGAGCTGCCCGAGCAGCATCTCGCGGTGATCGACCGGACGCTCGAATGGCTGTCGGGCTCGTTCAAGCCGGACCTCGACGACCTTTACGAACGATTGCCCTATTCCAAGCGGCAGTCACAGCGGCTGGTGGCGCAATTCTTCGGGCAATCGCCCGTTCGGTTGGTGCGCCGCTACCGTGCGGTGCGCGCTGCCACTCTCCTCTCCATCCCGGAGCTGCCGGAAGAACTCGAAGCGGAAATTCGGGAGGCATTTTACGATCAGGCACATCTCATCAAGGAGATCCGCTTTTTCACCGGGCGCACGCCCAAGCGCCTGCAGCCCGATGCCGGTTCTCCCATCAACGACATGCTGGGGCCTGATGGCTACAGCTCGGTCGACCTGTTCGGCTCGGGCGAGGCGGAACAACTGGGCAGGGCCCCGCTCACCGACAGCTAATTGCTAACGACTCGCAAGACGGCGATTCTCGTTGAAATGGCGCTTTTCCGAGCCTACTTGATCAATCGGACCGATTTGGTCCGATTAAGCTTGGCGTTGCCGATATGAGATTGTCCAACCTTGCCGATTATGCCGTTGTCGCCATGTGCGCGGCCTCGCGCCATTGCGGCGGGGGAAAGACCAGCGCAGCGGAACTGGCTGCCGAAACCGGACTGCCGGTGCCGACGGTGCAGAAACTGGTCAGCAAGCTCTCGGCGGCGGGCCTGCTGCGCTCGACACGCGGTGCCGGCGGCGGGTTACAACTGGCCCGGCCGGCGGCGGCCATCACCGTGGCCGATATCGTAGAGGCGGTCGAGGGGCCAATAGCGCTGACCGCCTGTGTCGAGGGCGCGGATTGTCTTGTCGAGCATGATTGCTCGGTCAAACCGCATTGGCCGGTCGTGAACGAGGCACTTCGTGGTGCGCTGGCGGCGATCCCGCTGACCCAGCTTGCCCGAACAAGAGAGATTGCATGAGCGAAGAACTGGACATTCAGGCCACCCACGAAATGGATGCCGAAGCGAAGGAAGCTGCCGAGAAGGCGGCCGAATACGAACACGGCTGGTCGGCCGAGATCGAAACCGAATTCGCCGAAAAGGGACTGACCGAAGAGACGGTCCGCTTCATTTCCGCCAAGAAGGGCGAGCCCGAATGGATGCTCGACTGGCGGCTCAAGGCCTTTCGCCTATGGCAGGATATGGAAGAGCCCGACTGGGCCAAGCTTGGCTATCCCGAAATCGATTACCAGGACGCCTATTATTACGCGGCGCCCAAGAAGAAGGAGAAGCTCAAGTCGCTCGACGAGCTCGATCCGGAGATCAAGGCGGTCTACGACAAGCTCGGCATTCCCGTGGCGGAACAGGAAGTGCTCGCCGGGGTCGAGGGCGCGCGCAAGGTCGCGGTCGATGCGGTGTTCGACAGCGTCAGCGTTGCCACCACCTTCCGCGAGGAGCTGAAGAGGGCAGGCGTCATCTTCCTCTCGATAAGCGAGGCGGTGAAGGAATATCCCGATCTGGTGAAGAAATGGCTCGGCAAGGTCGTGCCGCAGCACGATAATTTCTTCGCCACACTGAACTGCGCGGTCTTTTCCGACGGCACCTTCGTCTACGTGCCCAAAGGCGTGCGCTGCCCGATGGAGCTCAGCACCTATTTCCGCATCAATGCCGAGAATACCGGCCAGTTCGAACGCACGCTGATCATCGCCGAACCGGGCAGCTATGTCAGCTATCTCGAAGGCTGCACTGCACCGATGCGCGACGAGAACCAGCTCCACGCCGCGGTGGTCGAACTGGTTGCGCTCGAAGATGCGGAGATCAAATATTCGACCGTGCAGAACTGGTATCCGGGCAATGCGGAAGGCGTCGGCGGGATCTACAATTTCGTCACCAAGCGGGGGCTGTGCCAGGGAGCGCGGTCCAAGATCAGCTGGACGCAGGTCGAAACCGGCAGTGCGGTGACGTGGAAATATCCGTCCTGCGTGCTCAATGGCGAGGACAGCGTGGGCGAGTTCTACTCGGTCGCGGTGACCAACAATTACCAGCAGGCCGATACCGGCACCAAGATGATCCACAACGGGCGCGGTAGCCGCTCGACGATCATCTCCAAGGGTATCTCGGCGGGCAAATCGAACAACACCTATCGCGGGCTGGTGCGTGTGGCCGCGAACGCAGACGGCGTGCGCAACCGCACCGAATGCGATTCGCTGCTGATCGGCGACCAGTGCGGCGCGCACACCGTGCCTTATATCGAGGTGAAGAACCCCGGCGCGCAGATCGAGCACGAGGCGACCACCAGCAAGATCAG
This sequence comes from Qipengyuania sp. ABI-127-1, assembly GCA_022953095.1. Lineage (GTDB taxonomy): Bacteria > Pseudomonadota > Alphaproteobacteria > Sphingomonadales > Sphingomonadaceae > Qipengyuania. Next base: position 100,906 of record JALJCR010000001.1, read on the forward strand.
CGACGACCAGCTCTTCTACGCCATGCAGCGCGGGCTGGACGATGAGGAAGCCATGGCGCTGATCGTCAACGGCTTCGCGAAGGACGTGCTGAAGGAGTTGCCGATGGAATTTGCTGTCGAAGCGCAGAAGCTGCTGGCGATCAGTCTGGAGGGCTCGGTCGGATGACCAACTTCCCATTCCCTTACCGTCGTCACCCCGGCCCCCGAGCCGGGGTCCCGCTTTCTTCGAGCGCAGCGCTTGAAGGTAGCGGGACCCCGGATCAAGTCCGGGGTGACGGGCTGTGGTTTGCGTCTGGAGTGCGGACGCTGCTAGCGATTTCGCTCGAGGGGAGTGTTGGATGACCGACCGCAAAACCCTCCAGCTTCGCGACCCTGGCGAAACCGCAGACGACACCCCAGCGCTCAAGAAGAAGGGCCGCGGGTGGGAAATCTCCGAGCAGCGGCTCGACAAGATCCACGAGCGAGCGCGCTATCTGCGCCGCCATTCGAGCCCGGCGCACAAGGCGCTTAGCGAGCGCTTCGCCAAGGAAGATTTCGGGAAGTACAAGTTCACCCGGCACACGGTGGTCGGCTCGGCCATCCTCGACTTCGTCTCGCACCCGCTGGGCCTTGCCATCGCAATCGATGAGGAAGATCAAAACGACACCCTCGCCAAGCGCCGGGACAAGAGCCTTGCCAGCGTCGGCGTCGAAGTGTTCCGCATCCCCGCCGCGACCATCCTCGCAGATGTCGAGGAAGCGATGAAACCGATCTTCGCCGCGATGAATGCGCGGTACCGCGAAAAGGAAGCCTCGCGCCGCGCCCATCAGTCGAAATATGGATCGACGCCCAGGCGCGGGCGCCCGCAACGAGGGCCGCGAGACCGCTCATGACGCGCGCCCCCTCTTTTCCCGTCGTCCCGGACTTGATCCGGGATAGTGCTTCTCTTTCTGGCGCTGCGCTCAAGGCAGCACCGGCCCCGGATCAGGTCCGGGGCGACGACAATCTGGAAATCGCACCATGCTGAAAATCGACAATCTCCATGCCCAAATCGACGGTAAGACAATTCTGAACGGGCTCACGCTCGAAGTGCCTGCGGGCGAGGTCCATGCGATCATGGGTCCCAATGGCGCGGGCAAGTCGACGCTGTCCTATGTATTGGGCGGACGGCCCGGCTATGAGGTTACGCAGGGTTCGGTCGAATTCAACGGGCAGGACCTGCTCGATCTCGAACCGCACGAACGCGCGGCGGCCGGCTTGTTCCTCGGCTTCCAGTATCCCGTGGAGATTCCCGGCGTATCGAACCTGCAATTCCTGCGCGAGGCGCTCAATTCGCAGCGCAAGGCACGCGGCGAAGAACCGCTGACCGGCGGTGAATTTCTCAAGCTTGCCAAGGACAAGGCGGGTCTGCTCAAGCTCGACCCCGAAATGCTCAAGCGCCACGTCAATGTCGGCTTCTCCGGCGGCGAGAAGAAACGCGCCGAAATGGTCCAGATGGGCATTCTCGATCCGAAATTCGCCGTGCTCGACGAGACCGATAGCGGTCTCGATATCGACGCACTGCGCGTCGTGGGCGAAGGCATCAACGCGATCATGCGCGCGCCCGACAAAGGGGTGCTGCTCATCACCCACTACCAGCGCCTGCTCGAAGTGGTGAAGCCCGACAAGGTCTCGATCCTGTCGCAGGGCCGGATCGTGCGTACCGGCGGCCCCGAACTGGCAATCGAGCTCGAAAGCGAAGGGTATGATGCGGTGATGGCAGATGCCTGAAGCAGCCGAACTTCCCACGCGGCGCGAAGAGGCCTGGCGTTATTCCGCAGTCGAGCGGTTACAGGGCGAGGCGCTGGACGACTGGCGCGTGATCGACATAGCGGCGGGCGAGACCTTCCGCGAAACGCTCCTTATCGCCGATGCGGCGGATACGAAGCCGACCGAACTGCATCGCTGGCGTGTGAGTGTCGGCGAGGGCGCGCGCTGCGAGATTTTCGCCGTGCTCTCCTCGGCCGAATTCGCGCGGCTGGAGATCGAGGTGACCCTCGGCAAGCGTGCGCATTTCGAACTTGGCGGCATTACCGTGGGTGGCCGCGAGACGGTGCGCGAGATCGTCACCCGCACCATCCATGCCGAACCGGAGGGCACCAGCAACCAGACCGTTCGTGCGGTTCACTGGGGCCACGGGACAGGTAACTTTCTCGGCAATATCGACGTTGTGCGCCATGCGCAGAAGACCGATGCGGCGCAGGACTTCAAGGGGTTGCTGCTCGAAAAGGGCGCGAGCGTGAATGCCGTGCCGCAGCTCGAAATCTTCGCCGACGACGTGAAGTGCGCGCATGGTGCCAGTGTCGGCCAACTGGACGAGACCGCGCGGTTCTACATGGCGGCACGCGGCCTTTCGCCCGACCTTGCCCGCCGTCTGCTGGTGCAGGCCTTCCTCGGCGATGCGCTGGTCTCGCTCGACGATGACGAGACGCGCGAATCGATGATGGGCATTGCGCTCGACAAGGTGGACAGGGCGCTATGAGCGAAGCGGCGACCTTGACCCGGAAAGCGGACTTCCCCGGCCTGCTGACTGCCGATGGGCAGCCGTGGCACTATCTCGATACGGCGGCTTCGGCTCAAAAGCCGCAAGCCGTGATCGACGCCATGTCCCGTGCGCTCGGCAAGGACTATGCCACGGTTCATCGCGGGGTCTATTCGCGCAGCGCGCAGATGACGCTTGGCTACGAATCCGCGCGCCGCCGGGTGGCCGAGTTCATGGGCGCCAGGAGCGAGAACGAAATCGTCTTCGTGCGCGGCGCAACCGAGGCGATCAATCTCGTCGCCGCGAGTTGGGGCATGGCCAATATCGGAGAGGGCGACCGGATTGTCCTTTCCACGCTGGAGCATCATTCGAACATCGTGCCCTGGCAGATGGTGGCCGAGCGTACCGGCGCGCAGATCGACGTCTGCCCGCTGACCGAAGACCACCGGATCGATCTGGGCGCGCTCGAAGCACTGCTGACGCCGCGCACCAGGCTGGTTTCCCTGGCGCATGTCTCGAACGTTCTGGGTAGCGTGCTCGATGCGCGTGAAGCCGCCGATCTGGCCCATTCCGTGGGCGCGAAAATCATTCTCGACGGCTGCCAGGCCGCGCCGCGCATGGCGCTCGACATGGCCGCGCTCGATTGCGATTTCTACGCTTTCTCGGGCCATAAAACCTATGGACCCACCGGCATCGGGGTGTTGTGGGCACGCGAGGATATCCTCGATGCCATGCCCCCCTGGCAGGGTGGCGGTGCGATGATCGATCGCGTGACCTTCGAGAAAACCACCTACGCCCCGCCGCCGCAGCGTTTCGAGGCGGGCACGCCGATGATTACCGAGGCGATCGCCCTGCATGCGGCGATCGATTATGTCGACGCGCTCGGCCCCGACCGCCTGTTCGCGCATGAAAGCGCGCTGGCGAAACAGCTCCGCGACGAGCTGCGTTCGATGAACTCGGTCACGTTGTTCGGACCGGAGGAAAGCGCGGGCATCGTGAGTTTCGCGCTTGAAGGGGTTCACCCGCACGATCTCGGCACCATATTGGATGAAGAGAATGTCGCGATCCGTGCGGGCCACCATTGCGCGCAGCCGCTGATGGACCACCTCGGCGTTTCGGCCACCGCCCGGGCAAGCTTCGGGCTTTATTCCGACGAAAGCGACATCGCTGCGCTGCTGCGCGGCATCGAAAGGACCCAGAGGATCTTCGGATGAACGACGATCAGGACAAGGATTTCATTGCGGCGCCGTCCCCGGCGGATACCGTCGTGGACAAGCCGCCGCGGGCGCGGGTCGAGGACGCCGTCGATCCGGAGGAGAGCCCGCGCGAAACCATGGAGCGCAAGCGCGACTATCTCGAAGGCTTTCTCCAGAAAAAGCCCGAGAACGTGCCCGCCGGTGCACCCGGCGGCGACTTGTATGAAGCAGTGGTCGCTGCGCTCAAGGAAATTTACGATCCGGAAATTCCGGTCAATATCTACGATCTCGGCCTGATCTATGGCGTCGAGGTGGACGATGAGAGCGACGTGACCGTCACCATGACGCTGACTACGCCGCATTGCCCGGTCGCCGAAACCATGCCCGGCGAGGTCGAATTGCGCGCCGCCAGCGTACCGGGTGTCCGCGATGCCGAGGTCAACCTAGTATGGGACCCGCCCTGGGGGCCGGACAAGATGACCGACGAGGCGCGCCTCGAACTGGGAATGCTGTGATGAGCGACACCAAGACCCGTCCCGCCCCCAAGGCTGCCGTCATCCTGACGCCCGCCGCCGAACAGCGCGTCGCCGATCTTATGGCCAAGGCGCCCGCCGACGCGATCGGCGTCAAGCTGTCGACCCCGCGTCGCGGCTGTTCGGGCCTCGCCTACTCAGTCGATTACGTCACCGAGGAAGCCAAGTTCGACGAGAAGATCGAAACGCCCGGCGGCGTGTTCTACATCGACGGTGCCAGCGTCCTATATCTCATCGGCAGCACAATGGACTGGGTCGAAGACGATTTTACCGCCGGCTTCGTGTTCGAAAATCCCAATGCCAAGGGTGCATGCGGCTGCGGTGAGAGCTTTATGGTGTGAGGGCATCCCCGATGCTTTGATTGTCTAGTCCAGGCACGCCCGCCTGTAGTCATCGACCACGCACAGGATGCACAAGCGCCGACCGCATAGGAGGCTGTCGGAGACGAAATCGAGCCCCCCGCCGCTGGTTTGGACCATCCGGCATTACACCCACCCGCAAGAAGGTGCTGTGCGCCATTCTCGCCCGAACCCCTTGCGTCGGAATCTTGCAAAAACCAGCCCCATTTCAGGGAAGCGCGTCAAGATCGACCTCGTGACGCCTGGAACGAGCCGTGCCCTCGCTATGCTCTCGACCCGTTGAGACTTAACAGCATTTGTAAATTGGCCGCGCGCCCTCATTCGTCCACCCATGCGGGTATCACGAACCGGGGGCAGGTCCGATTTTTCGAAGAGTTTCAAAACCAGGACAATCGGACAGGCTTCGCCGGGCGAGATCGATCGTACTCGCCCTCGCCTCGTTCGGTTGGCTGGTTTGTAATCCTGGCGCTGCTCAAGCCAAGAACACGCCTCAAATCTCGCAGGCGATCGCTGCTTGCGAGCAAAAGTCGCCGACCGCCTGCGGCACGGTCGGTCTGGCTTACTCCGATCCTGCAAACGATAGTTACGACATCTTCCTGAGCCTGAGATATCTCCAACAGGCCTGTCGCGGCGACCATGCGGCTGCATGTGGGCGCCTCGCGCTGATCTATCTTGAGGGATCTCCGGATATCGAGGCCGATCCGGCTACGGCGGGGCGGTTTGCGGTCAAGGGGTGCGCCCTATTCGATCGCACGGCGTGCGAAGTCGCCGAGGCGGTCTTCGCCGAGGCATCGTCCGATCATTTCGATGCCGAGAAAGCCCTGCGCTACCGGCGAATAAACTGCGACCACGGCGGATGGCGGTCGTGCGAGGATCTCGCGCGCATCTATTACAATCTCGGAGAATTCGTGCCGGCGGAACAGGTGGCTGCCAAGGCATGCGATCCCGGGCAAGCGGCGCACCAGTCGATCTGCGAGTTCGCCTCGAGCCTGCGCAAACGGCGGCAGGAAACCGAACGGGCCTTGGTCAACCGGCAGGAAGCGCAGCGCCGTCGCCAGGCCGAACGTGAGCGCGCCTCCGAAGTCGTCCAATCCTTCCTCCGCCAGGGCAAATACGACAGCGCGATCTACGCAGCGATCTATCACAGTCGCCAGCTTGGCGATGCGCGTGCGGCACTCGAGGCGACGCTACAGGCGGGCGCTTTGGGCAGTGTCTACAAGGACCACCTCTACGTGCTCGACCATTGGTTCCCATCGGGCAGGCTGAATGCCGCTGTGAATGGAGAGATTGCACGGCGCAGCCGGGGTAACGACTGCGGGATCTACAACTGCACCAACATGCCCGGGGCGTCGAGCCGTCGCTGGGCGGCCGGGGTGGGTCGAACAGCGACATCGCGTTCCTCTTCCCCCGCGTCTTCGTTCAAGCCGACCCGCGTGAAAAGTGCAGCGGAAATCTCCCGCGAGACGCGCAATCGCTATCGCGCGGCGCACTGCACGATGAACAACAATGCCAACCGCTACCTTTGCAATTGAACATGGAGCGTCCAGCCATGAACCTTCGACCTCTTGTTGCGGCTGCTGTCCTGTCGCTGACATCGATTTCAGCTCTTCCCGCATTCGCGCAGAGCAACGCAGAACAGGCGCAGGCGCGCTACAATGCCGGTGATTTCCCGGCTGCTCGTGCGCTTTACGAGAAAGCGTGCATGACGGATGGCAAGGATGAGGCGTGCCATAACCTGGGTTCGATGGCGTGGCGGGGACAGGGCGGTGCGAAAGACCCGGTGCAGGCGCGCGATGCCTATCGTCGCGGGTGCGAGGCCGGCTTGCTCAAATCCTGCGGCCAGTATGGTGCATTGCTCAAGGACGGGCTTGGAGGGCCGGGCAATCCTGCCGAGGCGCTGGGGCCGTTGGGGCTTGCCTGCAAGGCCGGCGAAGCAGGCGCTTGCTACAATCTGGGACAGATCCTCTATTTCGGCGACGCCGGTGAGCGACGCTTCGAAGAAGCGCGAGTGGCTTTCGCGGGAGCCTGCCCGGGCTATGCAGCGGATGGCTGTTATGCGCTCGGCGTGATGAAGCGTGACGGGCAAGGCGGTGCGATCGATACCGCGGGGGCCATCGAGGCTTTCTCCATTGCGTGCGAAAACGGCAATGCCGAGGGATGCATCGAATCCGGCGTGGGCTACTACGACAATGGACAATTTGTCGAAGCCCGCGATCTGTTTGCGCAAGCCTGCAACAATGGAGCTGCCGGCGGATGCATGAACGCGGGCATGATGTTCCGCGACGGGACCGGGGCCGCTCCCGATCACGCCAAGGCGATGCGCTATTTCACCAATGGGTGCAAGCTGGGCATCCAGGATGGCTGCGCAATGGCGAAGGCGCTGGGACAATGAGCGTTCCTGCCAAAGACATTGCCGTCGCCATCCTGCTCCTTGTGACCGGCCTAGTGTTCAACACGACGCAAGCTGTCGCGCAAGGCCAGGAGCATGCGATTGCCAAACAGGCGATAGCGAGTTTCAAGGCGGGCGATCATATCGCTGCGAGAAGGCTCTATGCGCAATCCTGCCGGGACGAGCAGGTCGATGTTGCGTGCCACAATCTTGGGCTGATGTTCGAAAAGGGTCAGGGGGGAGCCGAAGACCCGAAACTGGCTCGAGAAGCGTTTCGCAGGGCTTGTATCAAAGGTTTATGGCAATCCTGCGCCAGGTTCGGACGCATGGCATTGGATGGTATCGGAGGGGCGCCGCAGCCCGAACTTGCGCAGGCCGCGTTATCCTTCGCCTGTACAGCCAGCGATGGCGCGTCCTGCCATCGACTGGGAAATGCGTTCCGTTCCGGTACATTCGGCGGCCGCGATCTCCCCTCCGCGCGCCGGACGTTCGGCCAGGGCTGCGATACTGCGAAAAGCCCGCATAGCTGCCATTCCCTGGCGATTATGATGCGGGATGGCTCAGGCGGTCCCGTCGACCGTGCCGGTGCCCTCAAGAGCTATGGAAAGGCATGCGACCAATCCCTTGTCGTCAGCTGTGTCCAGCTTGGCTCTCTCCATCATACCGACGGCAATTTCGAGAGTTCGCGCGCGGCGTTTTCGAAGGCGTGCGATGCGGATCATGCAGAAGCATGTCTGCTGACCGGTATGAGCTACTATGCCGCTCAAACAGGCGTCTTCAACGAAAAGGAGGCGCGCCGATATCTCGGCAAGGCATGCAGCCTCAATTCGAAGGAAGCCTGCGACACGCTGGAGCGTTTGCCGTGAATCTTTGCAGGTTCGCATTCATCTTGGCCCTTGCAGCCTGGTGGGCTCCCCTCAGTGCTTCCACGCGAGACCAAACCGCCGCCTCGGAAAAATCGGCTGTCGAACGCAATTGCGAGGCCGGGGATGTCGCGGCCTGCCTGAATGCCGGCAGGATACTCGTCCAGCTTTCCGGGGAAGCGCGCGCGATCAGGGCACGCGAAATGTTCGTGCGGGGCTGCGAACTCGGCAGTGCGGACGCATGCCATCTTCTGGTGCCGATGCTGATCGAAGGGCGCGGAGGCGCGCAGTTGCTTGATGTGGCCGCAGAGGTTGCAGAAGTCCTGTGCGAGGCTCAGTCCGGCCAGGGTTGCAACTGGCAGGCGAATATCCTTTCCCGGCAGGCAGCGGCGGGGCAGGAAATCGACTACGGCAAGTTGATCGCCGCACGCGAACTCTATCTGAAGGGCTGCGAACTGGGTGCGATGGAGGCCTGCGGGCAAGCCGGCGCCCTTCTTGCGACGGGCACGACCGGACTATCGGACCCCGCCAGGGGGTACGACCTGCTCGAGCGCGCTTGCAGGGCGGAGCAATGGCAAGCCTGTGCCAATGCCGCGATCATGGCGCGTGACGGGTTGGCACATGACGCCGACTGGGCTTCCGCACGAGACTATTTCGAGATGGCTTGCGACGGCGGCATTGCCAGCGCCTGCAACGATCTTGGCATCATGTGGATGCAATTGGCCGATCGCAGCGGGGATGAACGCTGGCGCGATCCGGCGCTGCTGGTGTTCATTGCTTCATGCGATGGCGGGGACGGTGCGGGATGCTCCAACGCGGCGAGACAATTGCGCGAAGGTCGTGGTGTGCCGACGGATCCCGTGCGCGCCTATGATCTCGCTTTGCGAGGCTGCGATGCGAAGAGCGCCCGGGCCTGCCTGCTTACGTCCGAAATGCGCCGTACGGGCGACGGTGTCGAGAGCGACCAAGAATCCGCTCGCGAGCTGCGGCAGAAGGCTTGCGATCTGGGTCGGCCCGCAGCTTGTGACCTGGTGGATTCGACAGCCGATTAAAACTGACATGAAATCGCAATTCGGGAGGCACGGCATATGCCGGAAGCAATCGATCTCGTTCACATAGATGCACATAAGGGCAGGTCCGGGAGCGTGCGGAGCATGGGTGACAAGGTGTACCGGAGAGTGGCTGCGGGTGCCGCGCGGCTTATCGCGCTGGCAATCTTCGCTACGGCGGCAGTCGGCTCACTTGCCGAGGCGAGAGAACGGCCTTTCGACGACGAGGCAATGATGGAGATCCATCGCGGCGGACTTGCCTATGAACGTGATGGCGACACCTATGCCGCGCTGTCGATGTACGGGCAGGCTTGTGACATGGGACTGGCCGCAGCGTGCACCCTTGCCGGACAGATCGAGCACGAAACGGCATCCGACAACAAGGATCACATAAGGGCGGCGCGCATGTTCGCTACCGCCTGTCGCGCGGGCGATGATCTCGCCTGCACGCGGACTGGCGTTGCGTTGGGTCCGCTTTCGCGGGCAAATTCACCGGAGCCGGATGGGCTGATGAAGCTTGCGCTCCTCGCCATGGGCGAAAAGTGTCGTCACGAGGGGGGTGACCAAGCCTGTGTCGATGCCGCACAGCTCCTTGGAACGACCGAAGAGATCGGCGCGGATATCGCGGCGGTTCGCCGCTACGCTGTGGAAGCCTGCGCGGAGGAACAATTCGCAGGATGTATCAGTGCCGCGATGCTTCCTGGCGAGGAGCCCGATGCAGCAGAGACGCGCGCGCGCAACGTCCTGCTTTGCAATTCGGGCTGGGCCGGTGGGTGTGACGCGCTGCTGGAACCCCTGATGACAGGGGATGCGAAAGGCGAGGTCGACCAGCTCAAGCAAGCCCTGAAAGCAGCCTGCGACGATTGGGTCGGAATAGCCTGCGCGAACCTCGGTCTCTATTATACGCAGGGGCCGAAAGACGCCTACTTCCCGGGCATCGGCTTTCGCTACATGCGCAGCGCATGCGATCTCTATGTCGCCAAGGCGTGTTTCGCATACGGGGTGATGCACAAGAAGGGCATTGGCGGCCGGGTCGATGAAACCCGCGCGCAATCGCTCGTCGCACACGCCTGTGAAATCGGAAGTCCGAAGGCCTGTGCCACCGTAGCTCGCATCGCGAGCGAAACCGAAAAGGGCGAAGTCGCGGGCATCTCCACTACGGAGGCCCTCCGGCGCGCGTGTCGACTGGGCGACGCGCCATCTTGCGTAAAGGATAGCTGATGAAAAGTGCGGTCCGATCGACGATCTGGGGAGTAGTGTCCGGGGTCATGGCCCTGGCGGTCCCCTTGCACGCTCAGAGCCTTGCTGAAATCCCGGTGGAACAGCGTCTGCAGGTGATGGCAAAGAACCAGTCGGCGCGAACGCTGATGGAAGTGTACGGAATTGCCACCTTCGCGGCGGGTGCCGATGAAAGCTGCCAGCTCTTCGATGTGGGCGAACTACGCGCGTTCCAGGTGCTCAAGGGCCAGATCGGCAGGCAGTTGGCGCGGGTCGGTGGTGACGAAGTGGTCGCAGCGATAGACCAGACCGAACGTGGCACGCGGCAGGCGAAGGGCTGTGCCCTGCCGGACGATGCCAAGGTCACGATCGAGCGTGGCAGGGTAATCGCGAGGGCCTTGCAGGACGCCCCGGCAATCATGAAGGCCGACCAGCAGCAGTGCGCGGTTGAGGGAACGCACTGGCGCTTCCATCGGCGCGAATGGGAATTCGTCCCGAAAGGGCATTTCGTCGAGTACGAAGACCCTCAGCTCGAGGCGATGTATCACGGATTGCGGACCAATTTCGCGAGTATCGCGGATCAGGCCTGCGGGTCGGTCAAGCAGACGGTTATGTTGATTCCTGCTTTCGAAAAACTCCGCCTGATGGAAGAAGCCAGCAGCTTTGCTGCTCCCGACGCGATGGCTTTCACTTCGCTCGGGTCGTCCGAACGCACCGTCACCTCTCGACACCTCGGCCTGTGGCGGTCGCAGCGTTCATGGACCGGGGGCGGGTATACAGCCGATGTCGACTTCTATCGCATGGCTCATAAAGGCGACGTAAAAACGGGCTTTGCCAGGCTATCCAGCCTGGGCCTTTTCGGCGTGGAAGGGCACATGTATTTCACCACCGGTGGAAGGTGGATTGCGGGCATCAACCGGAACATCGAGGCGGTCGAACTTCGGCTCAGCAATGGCACCAGTTTGCCTATGGAAAAGACCGCTGGCGAAAAGGAGGGGATGGAGGGCACATCGACCTTCGAACTTGGCGAAAGCGGTTTGACCGTCCTTGAGAGACAAGGTCCGGAAATTTCGGTCCGGGTTGCCTTCAAGCAAGAGGGCGGGGAATGGCGCTTTTTCGACGCCCCGGGCAAGGGGAGCGGCGCGCAGCAAATCGGTCTGGGCGCGGTCAGGGACGGGTTGGCCTGGTCGAATGCACCGCGACCCGCGAAGAACTGACGCGATCGCGGGTGTTTCCAATCATCCGGGCGCGCTATCTGGGGGCGGCCTGGTATCAGGGGACGGGGGCGGAACGTGGATGGACTGAATATCCTGTATATCGAAGACGATGCGCATACCGCGACGCAGGTGAGGGATATCGCCCTGTCTCGCGGTGACCATCTGCACTGGGAAAGCGACGGAGCGTCCGGCCTGCGGAAGGCGGGGCAGGAAAAATTCGATGTCATCATACTCGATCGAATGCTGGGCGATTTCGACGGCCTCAAGATCCTGTCCCGCTTGCGTGAGAGCGGCGTCGATACGCCTGTTCTGATGCTTAGTGCGCTGGGGCGAACCAGTGACCGCGCCGAAGGGCTCGATGCAGGTGCCGACGACTACCTTGGCAAGCCGTTCGAAGCCGCCGAATTGATGGCCCGCGTGAACGCCCTGCACCGGCGTGCGTCGGGCAGCGTGCATAGCGCGGTCATCCTGTACGGGGCCTTCGAGTGCCATTTGAAGGCGCGGACTGCATTTCGCGAAAACCGGCATCTGGCGTTGAGTCCACGCGAATTCGAACTCTTCCATTATTTCATGGAAAACGCCGGAGAGGTGGTTACCCGTGAAATGCTGCTGCGCGATGTATGGAACATGTCGTTCGATCCGCAGACCAATGTGGTCGACGTCAATATCGGGCGTTTGCGGCGCAAGCTCGAAGATGGTTTTGCGACCCCCGCGCTCGAGACGGTCTGGGGTACGGGCTTTCGCTTGCTGGCCGGCAATTAGGCGTGTCTCCGGCCCGCTCCATCTTCTCCCGGTTCGTCGTGGCCGCCATCCTGCTGGCGACCGTTACCGTGCTGGGGCTTTGGCTGGTAACGGAGCGAACGATCGATGCGGCACTGAACGAAAGCGGGCGCGAGGCCGTTGACGTCGATCTTGCCGGTCTGGCGGATATCTATGCCAGCGGCGGGGAAATCGATCTGGTACAGAGGATCGAGGATCGCCTGGCATTGCGCCCCGCCGACGGGAGTGCACCGCACTACCTGCTCATGCGCCCCGATGGGGTCCGTCTCGCTGGCGATCTGGAAGTCTGGCCGGACCTTGATGCGGCGATCTCGGAACGGGGCACGATTGCGATAGGACATCGTTCCCGCGCCCACGCCCGTTCAACCCGGCTCGCGCCAGACGCATGGCTGTTGGTCGCACATGAAGTCGATCCCGCTACAGCCTTGAAAGGAGGCGTGCGAACCGTGTTCCTGGTGGGCGGATCCATTCTCGTCTTGGTGGTGGCGATGCTGGGCAAATTGTCTGCCGACAGGTTGAAGCGCCGTATCGCGCGCATCAACCGTCTCCTGTCGCACCCCGACGAACTCGCCTCCATGCCAGAGCTTCCACGACAGGGGCGCGACGAGATCGACGAGCTTGCAGCCAACAGCGCGCAGGCCATTCTCCGCATACGAGGTCTGCTGGAAGCACACAGAGATACGACCGACAGGCTCGCCCATGAAATCCGGACTCCGCTGACGCATCTCGACGCAAGACTGGTCAAAGCGCTCGAAACGCGACCCGACGAGCAGGTCACCGCGCGGCTGACAGAAGCCCGGGGCGAGATCCGGCGGCTTGTGGGCATGCTGGAATCGTTGCTCGATATCGCGTGGAGCAAGGCCCGGTTCAGCGATCGATCCACACTCGAGCCGGTCGATATGTCCGCTCTCGTTACCAATATGTGCGAGCTCTATGCCGATAGCGCGGAAGATGCCGGACTGTCGCTGGAATGGGATGTAAAGCCGGGCATCGTCATGGATGGTGAAGAGGCTCAACTCGGGCGGCTACTGGCGAACCTGCTAGACAATGCCCTCAAATACGTGCCGACCGGAGGGACCGTTCGCGTGACGCTTCACGATGGACCGGTTCTTGTCGTGGCGGATGATGGCCCGGGTATAGCCGAGGCCGACCGATCGCGGATTTTCGAACGTTTCCAGCGTGGACCGGATGCAGAGGGCGGGGAAGGACGTCCGGGAGCGGGACTGGGTCTTGCCCTCGCCTCCGCAATCGCGCAGCGCCATTCAATGGTCCTGGAATGTCTTCCGAGCGAAACCGGTGCAATGTTCCAGTTGCGCAGGGAGGCACCATGACAAGGGTATTGTTGATCGCCCTGTGCTGCGTCCTGACCAGCAATTGCACCCGATCCACCGAAGCGCCTCGAAACGCACCAGTTGCGAGCACATCGGTAACGCCTCCAAGTTTGGAAAGAATGCCGGGAGCGGTCCTGTACCGCGCGCAGGTAGCTTTCGAACAGGACGACCTGACGGGTTTGGCCCTCGCGCTTTCGCAATTGGACGCTGTCGGGCTGCATCCAGTCGGGGACGAAGCGAGAGATGTTCTCGCCCGCTGGCGGGCCGCTGCAGCAGATCGAACCCACGTCACACGCGGGCGTGTCTTGGGGCCGGGCTTTATGGTTGGCGAACTTGGGCCGCGGGAAGAGCGAGTGCTTCAGCAGACGTTCCTGTCGGGGCGCAGAGCCGCGATCAGCTTGTCTTCGCTCGAAACAAGGTCCCTAGAAGTCACGGTCCGTAACCGCAGAGACGAATCGCTCTGCCGAGAAATCGCGGCCCATGTCACCTGTCGTTGGATCCCGCTCTATACCCATCGGCACACGATCACACTGCGCAACCCGAACGCGAAAAAGACGCGTTATCAGCTTGTGATCGATTGATCGTCCTGCGATGCGACATCCCTGCAATATCGAGGGGGGATACATCGACATGCGCCGGCGGATACTTGCAACTGCCATTATCGGGCAGGCTATCGCTTTTTCTCCACCTGCCCTGTCTCAAACCCAGGACGCGGTTGAGAATGCAGGGCAGAACACGCTCGAGAGTTTGAGAGCGGCCGCGGAGGCAATCGACCCGCTCGCCGAGGCTGCGAAATCAGAGGGAGCGTGGTCTGCCTATCTGGAAGCACTGGAAGCTCAGGACGGACCCGCAGAGGAACAGGCGCGCGCACTCAACCGCATTGGCGACAGCCGCTATTATCAGCAGAAAATGGCAGGCGCGCTCGCATCCTCGCTCGAAGCGGAACGACGCTTGGTCGCCGCCGGAGCGACCGGTGGCGAGATCATGGCCGAAACCCTCTCCAATATGGCCGCCTTCTACACAGGCGTGGGGCAACCCGAAAAAGACGTTCCGCTACAACAGCGGTCATTGCAAATTCGGAACGCCCTGTACGGTTACGATCCTGAGAGAGTTCCGCCTGCCGACGCCAAGCCTCTGGGTTTGGGGTACTTGAACTATGCGGTCGCTCTTTATGAGGCAGGCCGATTTGGCGACGCGGCGAAGTATGTTGATCCGGCGATCAAGGGGCTGGTCCGTGGTGGAATGACGGACTCTACGCTTTTTGTGGCCCTTTCCAGTGGCGCGAATATTTACATCGATGCTGGTCGTCAGATCGATGCGCTGCGTCTGGCGCGACAGGGGGTCGCGAAGGCGAACGAGTTGCTTCCAGCAGACCATCCTTTCCATGGCTTTGCTCAGGCCACGCTGGCGAAGGTACTGCTGCAGGCAGGGCGATACGAAGAAGCCGAGCAACCGGGCCGGAATGCGCTCGACATCATGACCGAAAGGCTCGGCCCGACACATCGCCATACGCTCGTGGCCCTTCACAATCTGGGCGTGGTTCAGATGCGCCTTGGTCAATATGACGAGGCGATCGCGCTCATGCTGGCGCGACATGAGCGACTGACAGAGATCGATCCCGGAGAGGCGGTGAACTCGCTGCTCTCTGCGTCGAACGCCGCCCTGGAGGCCGGTCGTGACGACGAAGCGATGCAACTCGCGCTCAAGGGAGCAAGCCTCGCCCGTGAGCTACCGGCGGAGGACGAGAAAGCGCTTCGTGGGCTGCTTACGCTGGCGCTGCGTTACAATGAGAACGGAGAAACCGATGCTGCACTAGGCGTGATCGAAGAAATCGAAACGCGCGCCAGCATTACGGGAATCGAGCCGTCTATCGATGTGGCCGCACTGCGGGGCCTGTCGCAAATTCGCGCAGGACAGGCTGGCGGCTGGGAAATGGTAGCAAAGGCCCGCGCACAAATCGTCGATCGGATGATCGAAGATGCGAGCAGCTTCGAGCTCGGTGCGGATCTCGAAAATTTCTACGAACCGATCATGCAGATCGCTGAGGCTGCGATTGTTTCCGGGCGTGCCAACGATGCCCTCGATGCATTCGAACTGGCCAGTTGGGGCGTCAATGCCCGCGCTCGCCAATTGGCCAAGCTGCGTCATAGCCAATTCGACAAGCCCGAACTAGCTGCCGATATCGAGAAGCTTCGGGGCGGGACGGCGCGCCTTCGGCTGCTCGCGCGCGAACGGTCGGCAATGTTGGCTGCCGGGCGATCCGAAGCGATCGGCCAGGTGGAAGGGGAAATTCAGGACCTCGAGCGTTCCGTTGCCGGTGCCGAGGCGGCATTGCGAAAGGCGCTCCCCGAGTTCGATATGTCGCGGCGACCAGCCGATTTATCGATCGAAGCCGTCCAGTCCCGATTGGGACTGGACGAGGCTTTGCTGATCGTCATGCCCGCCAGGCACCGCATGCTCATCATGGCTGTGACCGCTGAAACCGTCACGATGAAAGTGGGGCCGTGGGGGCGGCCGTCCGTTCGGCCACTGGTGGAACGGCTTCGTCGTGCGCTCGACGCTGGCGAGGGCGCCGACACTTTCCCTGTCGACGACGCGAAGGAGTTGCACGACCTCGTTCTGCCCGCCGACATCGCTGCAACCCTGAACGGCAAGACCCTCGTCTCGTTGGTAACGGGGGATGCCCTCTCGCGCCTGCCATTTTCCGCATTGCTCGCCTCGGAACCCGGGCACCAGAAGCGCGACTTCGGCGCGATGGACTGGCTGGTACGTCATCACGCATTCGCTACGGTCCTTTCGCCGTCCGCGGTCCTTGGCTCGACACACAAGGGCGGGAATGCCCAGCGGTTCCTCGGCATAGGCAGCCCTGCAACTTTGAACGAAGCGCCCACGGGCGATATACGGGGGGCACTCGAAACCGCTGAGGAATTGCGGTCGCTGCCAGCGCTCCCCGCCAGCCGCGAAGAAGTCCAGCTCGCTGGAAGGGCGAGCGGCGCAAGGGATCAGGTTATTCTGGTCGGTGCCGACGCAACCGAAGCCCGGCTTCGTCGGCTGGCCGAAGATCAGTACGGCGTGGTCCTGTTCGCCACGCATGGTCTCATGGAAGGGGAACTGGGCGGTCTCAAGGAACCGGCGCTCGTCCTGACACCCGGATCGCAAATGGGTGGCGCCTCCGACGATGGTATCCTGCACGCCAGCGAGATTGCGGAGCTTGGCCTTTCGACCCGGATTGCAATCCTCTCCGCTTGCAACACTGCGGCGGGACGCAGTCATGCGGCTCCTGCCTATACGGGGCTTGCAAATGCGTTTCTCGCTTCGGGTAGCGAGCGGGTCATGCTGTCGCACTGGCGCGTACAGGATGAAGCCGCGACGCAGCTAAGTGTGGAATTCGTGAAGCGGCTGCGTGAGGGGCTCCCACACGCCGATGCACTCCGCCATTCGCAATTGGCGATGCTGGAGGGCGGGGCGAATGGTGGATCCGCCAATCCTGCCCGCTGGGCGAGTATGGTGCTGATAGACGGCCGATAACCGCCCGGTTCGCTTTTGGAACGTAGGCGGTTAAGCCATGTCGGCAGACCCGCAAGAGGCGGCAGATTCACCGACCGGAGAATGCGCGCGAAGCGACTAGCAAGTCGCCAACCAGCTCATCATCGAACTGACTTGGCTTTCGGCACCGGTGGCATAGTCGGCGGCTTTGCTGTCCGCCCAGCTTTCGGCCTCGCCGTGCATCTTTTCGAAATAGCGCACATCGCTGTCTTCTCGCACGTCGCGCCGTGCCTGACGCCGCCAGTAACGATGGCGGTTTTCCGCGCGAGCGGCGGACAGTTCTTCGCGCAGGCCCGCGCCGAAGGCCGGGTCTTGAGAACTCCCTACGACGACGGACCAACGTTGCCACAGCGCCGAACATTGCAGCATTTCACCCATTGTTTGGGGCGAGGTGTAGGAGTCCGCCAATCCTCGATCATAGGCTGCGTTGTGCATCGCCGCGCTAGCCGCGCCGTCCTGAACGATCTGCTGCGGCTGCGCGTGGGCTACAATCGTCAGGCCAGGCACGCCCGCCGACAGGGCTAGCGCAAAAGCGCCCATCCCCAAGACTTTCATCTGCAGATCCATTTCACAATTCCCTCAAGTGCTTGCCCCCGGGCCAGACCGGAGCGCAGGATTGCAAGCGTGCCGCCACACCGGTGCATCAGTCTTCCTTGCACACTCGCCCGCCGCCGGTGCCCTTGTAAGTGGTGCAGACGACAACACCGCTGCCCGGCTTGGGTCTGGTGGAACTCCCGCCGCCGAGCGACCCGACATAGGGCGCATTCGCCTGTCGCGCTTGCGCCGCGCGATCGTCGGCCGCGCGCTGCGCCCAGCGTTGCGCCTCCGACTGGGTTTGGCGCATCATCCGCATGCGGCGCCGATACTCCGCATCGATCAGGCGCGTGGCGGGCGGATTATACTGCCAGTAATGCTTGTTCGCGATCGCATAGATCGCTTCGTCGCTCCATCGACGCAGCCCTGACGCGCCGGCTTCCACGATCAGTTGGCCGAGCAGATCGCCATCCTCGTTCGGCTTGAACAGGTCCTTGCCGTAGGGGTAATTGTAGATGAGGTAGTTGGCGACTTCGCCGAGATCGCCCGTGCGCGTGGCGTAGGATCGAAGCGCTGCAGCGGACAAGGTGCCAAGCGAATTGAGCTGGCCCTCTACCTCCGCGGCCTCGCGCTCCGCCAACTCGATGTAGAGATCGGAGCAGTCCTGCGCCACGGAAAGGATGTACCGCTCCAGCGCCGGGCGCCCATCGCTTTTCCTGAACTCGTCCCAGACAGTGCGAATTTGCCGATCCGCCTCCTTCCGAAGGCTCGGATCATTCCGCGTCACATCGGCGAAATGGTTCATCGCACGGCTGGCGGGAACGGGGAGCTGAAGGCCTTTCTTCGCAGCGAATTCCATTGCCAGCCCGCACTCGTAGATCAGCTCGGCGTCGTCCGTATTGGCGCGTAGCGGAGTTGCCGACACCAGCACGCAAACCGCCACGCCAAGCGCGATGGTTCCGGGGGCTGCCCGGAATGCGCTGCGGCGTGCAGGGGGCGCCGGGGCTATCACGACTGGATCACGGCCATTTCGCGGTCGCAGTCGCGCGCGCGTTTGAGCATGTGGCTGCGTGCCTCGTCCGCGCCCATTACGCGCGCACGTTTATTATACTTGGCCTTGGCCTTTTGCATCGCTTTTTCGCCGTCGAGACCGGTCCGCTGCTCGAGAATCCGGACAAGGCTCAACCAGTCGGCCGAGCCATAATTCAGGGTGACATTGCTGCCCTCGGCAATCGAAACGACGTATGCGCAGCCCGCGCTCATCTCCATGATTTTCTTCGGGCTCACATCCTTGGCAATGACTGGCTGCGCAAATGCGAGCAGCGCGGCGCCACATACCAGCGGAATCGTAGAGTTAGCCGTCATAATTTTCCCCTCGGTTCGGTCTTTTCCCGCTACCGAAAGCCGACACCTGCCGAAATGTACAAATGCTGTTATGAAAATGAGCAAGGCTGTCCGGTAACCCAGAGGCCTTCAATACAGCGGTATCGTTGCGTCCGGACGGGCAGATCGCGAGATCGCCACGATGCCGCTCACGCGTCCTGTAAAGCCGCATCGGCAACGACACGATTGCGGCCTTTGTCGTCGGTCTCAGGATGAAGCTCACCGAGCCCGACAATCCGGCCCCGCGCAAGAATTACGTGCAGGCTCTCGTGAGTGAGGTCGTGACGGCCAAGGAGCGCATCACCGTGCGCGGCCCCGTGGTCAGTTTGGTCCAGGCGCTGTGCTCGCCTGATGCCAACTGCCTGCCGGTGCGTACTTCCATGGAAAATGGCGCACCCGACAGGATTCGAACCTGTGGCCTCTGCCTTCGGAGGGCAGCGCTCTATCCAGCTGAGCTACGGGTGCCTATGGTGCCGTTAAGCGAGCGGGGCGCTTAGCAAAGCCAGCGTGCCCCCGCCAGCCTTAAAACGGATCGGCGGAAATGACGATGGGGGCGTTAGGCTTTTCGCAAGACTGGCCGCCTAGTCCTGTCGGGCATGAACGCGATGTCCCACCCGTTCGATCTGGCTCACGCCACCATGCTGCCGCCCACCCAGGTCGGGCTGCACGAAGCGCCGGACAGCACCATATTGGCACAGCGATGGGAAGCGGTTCATGAAGCCGCCGCGGCAGTGGGCAATCTGGCCCAGCTTGGCCGCGAGCCACTCTCCCGCGAAATCGTCGGACTGCCTGAGCGGGCGGCTGTGAAGGGCGGCTGGCATTACGATAGCGTCGCGCGCGGGATCGATGATCTTGCCGCGATGATGGAACCCGGTCTGCGGGCGCTCCTGTCGTTGACCGCACAGGGACAGGACACGACTGCCGCCGCACTTACCCTCTGGCGCGAATTTCACACCGCGCGCGCAGCGATCGTCGCTATCCTCGACGCCGCTTGAGTTTCGGAAAATCGATGGCCACCGCGGTGGCGTCGGCATAGTTTCCGGCGCGGTTAAGCCTTGACGATGTTCGGGGTATGTTCCATTTCGCGGGCATGACGGAATCGCTTCTGGACGGATATACGGCTTCCCATGTCTCGCGGGGCATAGCGCGGCTGTTCGCGCGCAACGATATATGGTGCCTGGCCGAAATGCCGCTGCGCAGCGGGCGGCGGGCAGACCTCATGGGTGTCGACCCCAAGGGGCGGGTCATCATCGTCGAAATCAAGGTCCAGCGGGGCGATTTGCTGGGTGATGGCAAATGGCCCGATTATCTCGATCATTGCGACCGGTTCTACTGGGGAGTGCCCCCGGGGTTCGATCACAGCCCGCTGGACGGCGAAGGCTATCGACCGGACAGTTGCGGAATCATCGTTGCCGATGGCTATGACGGGGAAATAGTGCGGCCCGCGCCGCTCGCCCCACTGGCCGCGGCGCGGCGCAAGGTCGAAATCGAACGGCTTGCCCGCGCCTCCCTGCGCCGCGCCACGGTGGCGTTCGACCCGCATTGCGCGCCGTGGGGCACGATCGAATAGTTTTTGCCGGTTCCCCGGCAGGCGATTGCGCAGTAGGGTCGATTGCACGATGTGGATCGCGATCACTCTTTCCGCCCTTGCCATGACCGCGATCGTGGCCGGGCGCTATCTTGCCTCGAGCGGGATTTTCGCGGCGATCACCAATCGCGTGCGGCCGGGGTATCACGCTGGGCTCGGCAGCCAGATTCGCAAGGAGATCGGCTGGTCGCTCGTCTCGGCCGCGATTTACGGCATTCCTGCGGGCGTGGTCGCGTGGGGCTGGCAGGAGCGTGGGTGGACGCAAATCTATATGGATCCGGGTGCCTATCCGTTGTGGTACCTGCCCTTGGCCCCGCTGCTCTATCTGCTGGCGCATGACGCCTGGTTCTACTGGACGCACCGGCTCATGCATCGCCCGAACCTGTTCCGCACCATGCACGCCGTTCATCATGCAAGCCGCCCCCCGACCGCATGGGCTGCGATGAGCTTTCACCCGTGGGAAGCGATCACGGGCGCGGTGGTCATACCGGTTCTGGTTTTTGTCATCCCGATCCATGTCTCCATGCTGGGCCTGGTATTGATCGTAATGACGGTTATGGGGGTCACCAACCATATGGGCTGGGAGATATTCCCGCGGCGACTGGTTCATTCCAAGTTAGGCGGATGGCTGATAACGGCCAGCCATCACCAGCGCCATCATGAAGAGTATCGATGCAATTACGGCCTCTATTTTCGTCACTGGGATCGTTTTTGCGGTACCGACAAGGGGCTCAGCCCCAACATATGAGCCGACTGGGCGCGGTAGCCTTCCTGCCGCTCGGCGCGGTGCTTGCCGCCGCCTCGCCCCCCGCGCCTCCCGAAGACGGGGCGCTTTCCGGGGCCACGATCAGCGTGACCGTGACCGAACTGCGCAATGCCAAGGGGATTGTGCGCGCCTGCATGACTACCGACAAAGGCAAGTTTCCGCGCTGCCGCGGCGTCGCGGGAGCCCATGGAGCCACGGCCCAAGCGCGCGAGGGGAGTGTGACCTTTACCTTCGCAGGCGTGAAGCCCGGTCGCTATGCCATTGCCTTGCTGCATGACGAGAACGCCAATGGAAAGGCCGACCGCGCACTGGGCATGATGCCCAAGGAAGGCTTCGGCTTCTCGCGCGATGCCAAGGTGCGGATGGGACCACCCCGATTTTCCGAAGCCGCTTTCGACATCGGCACAGAGGATCGCGCTCTGACTATAAGGATGCGCTACATGCTCTGAAAATCTCCCGCAAACGGCCAGCTCCATGGTTAATTTCCTTAATCATATCTTTACTGCGCGACGTCCATATCGATGTCGAATGGGCAGAACTCTCGGGAGCCAATGCAGTGATGGACAGGCTAGGCGGTTTTTTCGGCTCGCGCGAAGCGGAGGAAGACCGCGACGACGACTATGTCGAGCCGTTCGACGCCGATATCGAGCCGCCGCCCTCGCCCGTTGGGCAGGACGAGCGCCGGATGCAGGTACGCGCCTATAATCACTGGGCGGGTCTGCTGGGCGATCTCAACTTCCCGCCGATCGCAGACCTCGAGCCCGGCACGCTGAAGGATTTCGGCCCCTATTCGGTCCTGCTGGATCTCTCGGACGATGTCGAGGATCCGAAAATCGGCTTCGTCGGTGCCGAACTGGCGGCCGAGTGCGGTCCCACGGGAGATCTGGTCCGGCTTTCCGAAGTCCCAAGCCGATCGGTGCTCAGCCGCATTACCGATCATTACATGCAGATCCTCGCAAATGAGGCGCCAATCGGTTTCGAGGCCGAGTTCGTCAACGAAACCGGGGCCTCGGTCCTCTATCGCGGAATTCTGCTGCCCTATTCGAGCGACAACGCGACGATCGATTTCATCTATGGGGTGATAAACTGGAAGGAAATGGCCGACCGGGAAACCGCCGATGCCCTGCTGCTCGAGCTCGATCAGGCGCTCGGCACAATGGACGAATACGGCTTGGACGGCGAGGACACGATCGACACGGTCGAAACGCTTGCGGCCTCTACGCATGGCCACCATGACCGCGGGATTCTCGAACTCGGGGATCGTGCGATGATGGACAGCCACGGATCGGGAGCGCTGCCGCGACCGGCGTTCGGACCTGCCGAAGAACATGGCGGTGCCGATGAGGCACCCGGCCGTGCATCGCAGGCCTCCGCCGCGCCGCGCATGGATGCGCTGGGCAATCCGGTCGGCACCCATGTCGCCGACGACGAGTTCGGTGGCGCGGGCGATGATTTCGACAGTGGCATGAAGACCGCCGCCGATTACGGACTGCCCGAATGGGATGAGGACGAAGAAGACGAGGAGGATGTCGACGGGGTCGTCGATCCCCTGGCCGACGAAGATACCGCGAGCAGCCTTGTCGCGCTGGTCAGCCGCGGTGAACGCACGAAGAAAACCGTTCTTCTCTCGCGCAGCGCACCCGCAGCCACCCTGCCGCAGGCCTATGGGGACGAGGAAATAGCTGCGCCGCCGCGCCGCGCCGAATTCGATGCGGAGCGGTTCGAAACGCCCACCGATCCCATCGCCCGATATGGAACCCTTTCCGAAACTACCGAATCCGGCATCGCCGCAGAAAATGAGACTGTCGGGGCCGATGCGCATACGGAACCTGCGGGCAAGGCCATCGCAACGAACACCGAGGCGGAGGAGATTCCCGCCGATGCACAGGCATCACCGGAAGGTCTGTACGATTGCCTCGCCGCGGCGCGCGAGATGGCGCAGACCGCGCAGAACACGGAAGATCGCAGCCGCAAGGCGCTTTATGCCGCTGTTGGCCGAGCCTATGATTTCAGCCTCGAAGCGCAGCAG
Organism: Qipengyuania sp. ABI-127-1; assembly: GCA_022953095.1. Classification (GTDB taxonomy): domain Bacteria; phylum Pseudomonadota; class Alphaproteobacteria; order Sphingomonadales; family Sphingomonadaceae; genus Qipengyuania. The sequence continues at coordinate 124,187 of JALJCR010000001.1, forward strand.
GCACCCGACGATTTCGACGAGCTTTTAAATGAAAACGGGCTGACTTTCCAAGACCGCGCGCCGATGACTCCGGTGGTCAAGCTGGTCTTCGGTGCCGATTACGACAAGACGCGCCTGACCGAATACGCCGCCGTTCTGATGCATGCCCACCGCGTGGGCGTGGAGCGCGGCAAGCTGACCGCATTCCTTCGCGAGGCGGAAGGGGGCCTCAAGGGCGTGGTCCAGGCGGAGCGCCGTGCACGAAAGGAAGAACAGGGCAAACCGGTCGCCGACGAGAAAGCGGTACGTCCCGCGCTCGCCGGGAAATTGCGCGCGCTGGACCCGCTCTCGCTCGCCGAACTGGACGAGGAAGGCGCCGAATTCGCGCTTGTGATGGTTCGCCGCACCCCCGAGGGCGCGCTGGAAATTATTGGCGAAGTGCCCGAGGATATCCCGCTGGTGGAACGCGCGGCGCGCAAGCTGCTCGGCTAGAACGGCACTTCCACAAAGGGCTTGTCGGTCCTGCGCCGCAACGGCTAGCGCGGGGCGATGCCGTTCCTGCCCACCGCGCCCGTCCGTATCCAGCCTTATTTCGGTTACCGGAATCGAGAACGATTGCGCATTACAGCGCGTGCGCTGCGATCGCGGGTGGGCCGGTTCGAGAAACGCGGCAAATGGCGCGCCGCCAAAACGATGCTGGGCCAGTTCGCCAGCCACGAGGTCGCGGAATTTCCCGTGGAGCTCGAAATCGCGCGCCCCGGCGCCAATAGCCAGCGCCACCAGGGCCTGACCGACAAGGAAGGCTTCGTCCATTTCGACATTCGCCTCGATCCCGAATGGTCTTATGGCGATCATCCGGCCTGGGAAACCGTGGTCTTTCACTGGAAGACGGAGGGGGAGGAGCAGTGCCTCGATGCGCATGTGATCGCTCCCGGCACCGATACTGCCCTGGCGGTCATTTCGGATATCGACGATACGATCATCGAAACGGGGATTACCGGCGATTTCCGCAAGGTCCTGCGCAATTGGCGGCGCGTTCTGATGCAGATGCCCGAAGAACGCATCATCGTGCCGGGAGCGGATGTGTTCTACAATGCGCTGGGCGGAGGCGACGTGCTGGCGGAAGGCGAGGGCCATGTAGGCGAAACCCAGCCGGCCACGCATCGGCCCTTTTTCTACGTATCGTCCAGTCCGTGGAATCTGTTCAGCTATCTCGTCACCTATATCCGCGGTCGCGGTCTGCCGCTGGGGCCGATCTTCCTGCGCGACTGGGGGCTCAACCGCGAAACCTTCGGTTCATCGAGCCACGGTGCGCATAAGCGCGCGGCGATCGACGGTATCCTTGGCGCCTATCCCGAAATGAAGTTCGCCCTGATCGGCGACGACAGCCAGGGCGATCTCACCGCTTTCGCCGATGTGGCGCTGGAGAATCCGGATCGCGTGCGCGCCATATTCATCCGCAAGGTCGGTGATGCGATGACTCCGGAAGAACTGAACGCGAAGGCAAAGCTGAAGGCGGCGAACATACCGCTGTGGCTGGGCGCCAGCTACGATACGGGGCACAAGTTTCTGGCCTCGGTGGGGCTGTTGGCGGACGAGGAAGCCAGGGCGATCGTCGATTCGGTCGAACGAACCGATCCTTCGATCGCCGGGTGAAGCGCCCGATGAAGCTTCTGATCGGCGTCGTGGCGGTGCTGGCTGTGGCAGGCGGCATGCTGATGCTGGCAATTCGCAATAACGGGCCTGCGGTTCTCGACGCGATCGACCGGCTGACCGGGGGCACGCGGGGTGTCATGCTCGTCGCCAAGACGAGCTATGGCGCGCATCCGGATCAGAAGCTGCGCATCTACGCACCTGCCGCCGCGAAGCAGCCGCTCCCGGTGCTGGTCTTCGTTCATGGCGGGAGCTGGCGCTGGGGCGATCCCGACGACTACAATTTCGTTGCCCGTTCGCTGGCGCCCGATGGTTTCCTGGTGGTGCTCGCAGGCTATCGGCTTGGCAAGGACGGGCGCTACCCCGTCATGCTCGAGGATACTGCCTCCGCCATCGCGCACGCTGCGCGTCTCGCGCCTCGCTATGGTGGCGACTCGACCAGAATGGTCATCGCGGGCCATTCCGCCGGTGCCTATAATGTCGTGCAAACCGCGCTGGAGGGGAAGTGGCTGGCAGACGCCCCGGGCCGCATACGCGGCGTCGTGGGACTGGCCGGGCCTTACGATTTCTTCCCCTTCGACAGCGAATCGACCATCGCCAGCTTCGGTTCGGTCGAGGCAGGAGCTGCGAGCCAGCCGGTCAACCACGCCCGCGGCGATGCGGTGCCCATGCTGCTGATTCACGGCGAGCGCGACACGCTGGTCAAGCCGCGTAATACGCGCGCCCTGTCCCGTGCCCTGCGCGAGGTCGGGGCACCGGTCGAAACGCTGTTTTACGAGGAGTTCGATCACAATGCGCCACTGGTTTCGCTGGCCAGTCCCTGGCGGCGATCGCGCGGTGTCGATAATGCGCTGATCGATTTCGCACGTCGGGTGAGCGAGGTTTCAGTTCCGGTTCAGGCCGAAACCCCTTAGGCTGCCCGCCAATGCGCCTGATTGCCCGCCTGCTCGCCATTCTTGCCGCCGCCATGCTCGCGGCGCAGCCGGTCGCCGCCCAGTCGATCCTGCGCGATGCGGAGACCGAGGCGTTTCTCGACGAGATATCCGCCCCCCTTATCGCGGCGGCAGGGCTCGAACCCGAGAATGTGGATGTCGTTCTCGTCAACGACCGTTCGATCAATGCCTTCGTCGCTGGCGGGCAGATAGTCTATATTCATTCGGGCCTGATCGAAGCGGCAGATTCGGCCGAGGAAGTTCAGGGCGTGATCGCGCATGAGCTCGGCCACATTACCGGTGGCCATATTCTGCGCTATGGCGAAGGCGCGGCGTCTGCGACCAAAATTTCGCTGCTCTCGGTGCTTGCCGGGATCGGCGCCGCGCTGGCCGGAGCGGGCGAGGCGGCTATGGGCGTGATGGCGCTGGGCCAGCAGGCGGCGCTAGGCCAGTTCCTGTCCTTCAGCCGGACGCAGGAATCCTCGGCCGATTTCGCGGGCGCCGAATATCTTTCGAAAGCGGGAATTTCCGGCCGGGGATCGCTGACCTTCTTCGGCAAGCTGCTCAACCAGGAATATCGCTATGGCTACAGCCAAAGCGACGAGGCCGGCTTTTATCGTACCCACCCCTTGTCGGGCGATCGGATTGCCACGCTGCGCGAAGTCTATGAAAAGGACCCGGCCTGGGATCGGCCGCCAAATGCGCGCAACCAGGCCAATTTCGACCGCGTAAAGGCCAAGCTGACCGGCTACATCGCCAAGCCTTCCGCAACCCTGCGTGACTATCCCGAAACCGACCAGTCGATCCCCGCGCTCTATGCCCGTGCCTATGCCTATCACCAGAACGCCCGGGTGGACCGCGCGCTCGATGCGGCGGATGCACTGATCGCGACGAGCCCAAACGATCCCTATTTCCTCGAACTTAAGGGGCAGGTCCTGCTCGAATCGGGCCGTCCGGGCGAAGCGCTTGATCCGCTGCGCCGCGCGACTGCCCTGACCAATTCCGAACCTCTGATTGCCAGCATGTTCGGCCATGCGCTGATCGCAACCGAAGATCCGGCCAATTACGAAGAGGCCGAACGCGTATTGCGCGCCGCGGTAGGCCGCGACCGGCGCAACCCGTTTGCCTGGTACCAGCTCGGCGTGGTCTATGCTGCCCGTGGCGACACCGCCCGGGCGCGGCTCGCGACGGCGGAGCAGCAGGTGATGAGCGGTCAATATGCGCTCGCGCTGCGCAGCGCCCAGGCGGCCGAGGGCGGGCTCGAGCGGGGAACGCCCGACTGGATTCGCGCGCAGGATATCGGCATGCAGGCGCGCGCGCTGCTGGAACGGCAATGCGAAATGGAACGCGGGCGCAATTGCGCACCGCGCTGACTGACGGATTAGGGGCCTTATGAGAAATCATCTGCTGACCGCGCTGATCGCGCTGGTGTTCGGCTTTGCCGGTGCCGCGCTATGGTCGCTGTCCGGACTCGGCAACGGTCAGACTCGCGACTATTTGCTCGCCAACCCGCAGATCCTGCCCGAGATGGCCGAAGCCTATCAACGTGGAGATGCGCAAAACCGACTGGCGCAGATCGCGGATGAAGTGAAGCAGCCCTTCCCTGGCGCGGTGCTTGGCAATCCGCAGGGATCGAAAGTGCTGGTCAAGTTCACCGATTATGGCTGTACCTATTGCCGCCAGTCGGTCGCAGCGATCGACAAGCTGATCGCCACCGATCCCGAGCTCAAGGTGGTGGTGCGTGAATGGCCCATCTTCGATGGCAGCGAACAGGCGGCGCGCATGGCGCTCGCGGCAGCGAAACAGGGCAAGTATCCCGCCTTCTATCACGCGATGTTCGAACAGGGTCCGCCGAGCGAGGCAGGGATTGCTCGCGCTGCGGAAATCGCCGGGCTCGACATTGTCGCCGCCGAGGCTTTCGCGCAGTCCGACGAAGCGACCGCCGAACTGGCGAAGTCCATGGCCTTCGCCCGCACATTGCAATTTACCGGCACGCCGAGCTGGGTAGCGGGCAGCGAGGTGATCGAAGGGCTGGTTCCCGCCGAGCGGCTCGCCAAGGCGCTCGACGCCGAAACCTAGGCGCTCATTCCTCTTCCAGCGCCTTCGCATAGGCCGAGGCGATCGGTTTCGCCATCACGCGGCGCACCATCGGTTCGAAGAACTCAAGCGGTTCGTTTTCGTAATCGGGATCGAACGCTGCCTGATCGTATTTTTCGCAAAATTCGCGGCAGGCCTCGAAATGGGGGTGGTCGGCGAACTTGTCGCGCGCATTCTGGTCCATGCCGAGGAAATGGAAGTAGTAATAGCCCTGGAAAGCACCGTGATTCTGGCAGATCCAGTGCACTTCCTCGCTCACGAAGGGCTTGATGATCGAGGCGGCGACTTCGGGATGATTGTAGCTTCCCAGCGTGTCGCCGATATCGTGCAGCAGCGCCATCACGACATATTGCTCGTCGCGCCCGTCGCGGTGTGCACGGGTCGCGGTCTGCAGGGAATGCTGGAGTCGATCGACTGGAAAACCGCCGAAATCGCCGTCGAGCAGCTTGAGATGGTCCAGCACACGGTCAGGCAACCCCTTGGCGAAGGCGCGATATTCGCCGCCAATGATCGCCCAGTCTTCGGCCGTGCCTTCCTTCATCTCGCGGAACTTGGCGCGTTCGCTGGCTGCATGTTCGATATTTTCCTGCACGCCCATCGCGTCTCTCCCTCGCTTCGGCTGTCGGCGGCACTCTAGCGACTGGCGCAGTTCGTCGCAATTGCGCTAGGGGATGCAGCACATGGCCGTGTTGCCCATCCGACCCACGCCGTTCTTCGAGAACAAGAACCAGGCGTTCTGGAACCTCCAGCTGGCTGGCTGGGGCGGCGCGACGGTGCTGCGTGCAATGTCGGCGCTGGCGAACGACCTTCCGCCCGACCGGCTGGTCATCAATCTGATTTCCACCATTACGGGATTTTCGATCAGCCTGTTGCTGGCCGTCACCTACAACCGGCTCATCCGCCAGAAGCCGCTCGTCACATGGGGTGCGACGGCCGTGGTTCTTGCGATTGCGACCGGAATCTATGCCTTCATCGACAGTTGGGTTCTCGAAGTGGCGGGCGGCGCGACGAGCCAGAATTTCGCCAAGTTGTTCATCGGCATCTATTTCTTCAACCTCACCCTGCTCGGCGCCTGGTCGGCGCTGTATTACGCGATCAATTTCTTCCTTCAGGTGGAGGAACAGGCCGACCGGCTCGAACGGCTGGAAGCGCAGGCGACCAGCGCACAGCTCGCCATGCTGCGTTACCAGCTCAACCCGCATTTCCTGTTCAATACGCTCAATTCGATCAGCACGCTGGTGCTGCTCAAGCAGAGCGAGACGGCCAATGCCATGCTCACCCGCCTGTCGAGCTTTTTGAGGCATACGCTGGTCACCCAGCCGGGCGGGAAAGTAACGGTAGAGCAGGAGGTCGAGACGCTGCAGCTCTATCTGGGCATCGAGCAAATGCGTTTCGAGGAACGCCTGCGTTCCACCTTCCGCATCGAACCGGAGGCGGCAAAGGCTCAACTGCCGGCCATGCTGCTGCAACCGCTGGTCGAAAACGCAATCAAATACGGCGTCAGTCCGCAAGAGGAGGGCGCAGAAATCTCGATCGCAGCGCAGGTGGTCGGCCCGCGCCTGCGCGTCACCGTGTCCGATACCGGCCCCGGCATGACGATGAACAATATCGAGGACGGTCTGCCAGCCGTCAGGCCCAGCCGTGCGCGGCGCGATTCGACTGGCGTCGGCCTCACCAATATTCGCGACCGGCTGGCCCAGGCCTATGGCGAGGAACATCGCTTCGAAATCCGGTCGCCCGAAAGCGGCGGGTTCTCGGTGCTGATTGAACTCCCCTTCGAAACGGAGGAGGCCGAGGCGTTAAGCCGCGAGCAAGCCCCCAGCGCCCAAGTCGAACCCGTTCAGAAACCTGCGGCTCGCCCGGTCGTTACACCCTCACCAACACCCCCGAAAGCACACCAGGCATCATGACTATTCGAACCATCCTCGTCGACGACGAGAAGCTTGCGATCCAGGGCCTCCAACTGCGCCTCGAACCCTTTGAAGACGTCGAAATCATCGAGACCTGCCAGAACGGTCGCGAAGCGATCCGCGCGATCAAGACGCTCAAGCCCGATCTCGTCTTCCTCGACATCCAGATGCCCGGTTTCGACGGCTTTTCGGTCGTCCAGGGCGTGATGGAGATCGATCCGCCGCTGTTCGTTTTCGTCACCGCCTTTCAGGAACATGCGATCCGCGCCTTCGAAGCCAATGCGGTCAATTACCTCATGAAACCGGTCGACGAGGACAAGCTCGCCGACACGGTCGAACGCGTGCGCCAGCGCCTCGCCGAAAAGAAATCGACCGAAGAGGCGGAGAAGCTCAAAAGCGTCCTTTCCGAAGTCGCTCCCGAAGCTGCGGAAGGCTTCGCCGGTGAGGAAGCGGAAGCGTCGAACAGGTATGAGAAGCTCATCAACGTCAAGGATCGCGGCCAGATCTTCCGCGTCGAAACCGACACGATCGAGCATATCGAGGCGGCCGGCGATTATATGTGCATTTATACCGGCGACAATTCGCTGATCCTTCGCGAGACGATGAAGGACCTCGAACGACGGCTCGACCCGCGCAAGTTCCAGCGCGTGCACCGCAGCACAATCGTCAATCTCGACCAGGTACGGCAGGTGAAACCGCACACCAATGGCGAATGCTTCCTGGTGCTGGACTCCGGCGCGGAGGTGAAGGTCAGCCGCAGCTACCGCGACGTCGTCGCGCGTTTCGTGCATTAGTTTGCATTTCGCACCGATATCCGTCGGTGCGTCCTCGCTAGACATGCAGCAAGCTGCACCCGCTGCGGGCGGGCGGTCGCCCTTGCCGGGCCTCTCCCGGCCCGGCAAGGAGCACTTCATGGCTTTCCAACTTTCCGGTTTCGACCTTTCCGCTTTCGTTCGCGACACTCTGGACGAGGATCTCGGCAGGGGGCTGGCGGGTGGCGGGCGTGACGTCACCAGCGAAAGCGTCATTCCCGCCGAGGCGCGCTTTGCGGGCGTGATGGATACGCGTGATGCGATTCATGTGGCTGGTCTTCCGGTAGCGGCAGCCTTCTTTCGTGCGCTCGATCCGGACATGAGCGTCGACCTTCTTGTGGAAGAAGGCGCGAGCGTGCCGGCGGGCACCGATCTCATGCGGCTCGAAGGCAATGCCCGCGCCATGCTGACCGCCGAACGCAGCGCGCTCAACACCGTCCAGCACCTCTCGGGCATCGCCACGATGGTCGCCGAATACGTCCGTGCGATGGATAATCCCGATTGCACCCTGCTGGATACGCGCAAAACCATTCCCGGCCTGCGCATGCTCGAAAAATACGCCGTCCGCATGGGTGGCGGGTCGAATCATCGCATGGGGTTGTGGGACGCCGCGATGATCAAGGACAACCATGTCCTCGTCGCCGGTTCGGTCGGCGAAGCGGTGCGCCGCGCGGTCGAGGCGGGCGTCGAAGACATCATCTGCGAGGTCGACCGGATCGACCAGATCGAGCCCGCATTGCAGGCCGGCGCGACCCGTCTCCTGCTCGACAATATGGAGCCGCCCGTGCTGCGCGAGGCCGTGGCGCTGGTCGCGGGCCGTGTGCCGACCGAGGCGAGCGGGGGCATCAATCTGGATACCATCCGGGCGAAAGCCGCCACCGGGGTCGATTACGTATCGGTTGGCCGCCTCACCCAAAGCGCTCCTGCCGCCGATATCGGTCTCGACTTTACCCCCTTGTGATTTGCGGGCATTCTTTCCCGTCGAAAACGGGGGAAGTGGGGATGCGTCCGGTTTCTATCCTATGGTTCGAGCGCCTGTTTCTGCTCAGCCTCGCGCTCGTGCTCGTCAACAGCGTGGTCCAGTACGACGCTTTCCTGGCACAAATCCGGAGCGAGCCTGCCCTTGCCGCCATGGGTCCGGGCAACGTCCTCGCCATCGGCGTGATCGCGATCAGCCTGCTGATTCCCTTGATCCTGTGGTACTTCATCGCTCGCCGCGCGAGCATTCTCGCGAAAGGGATGCTGGTCGTCCTGACCGTTTTCGGGCTGCTATTCGTGAATTTCGATCCCGCAACCATGTTTAATCCGGCCAGGCTGACGAGTCTGGTGGTCACGGTTCTCCAGCTTGCGGCCATCGCCTTGCTTTTCCGCGCCGATGCCAGAGCCTGGATGAACCGGGCCGAGGGCGATGATGCGGCGCCCTAGCCATGGCGCCGCCCTGCTGCTCGCCGCGGCGCTGCTTCCTTCCGCACCGCTTGCCGCGCAGCATTACCAGTGCGATTTGCCGACCAGCCTGCGCCTGCCGCAAGTAACTCCCGATGCACCGCCGCGCCGCCTGCCGGTCACCGGCTATACGCTGGCGCTGAGCTGGAGCCCGGAATTCTGCAAGCCGCGCAAGGGCCAGCGCCGCCATACGCGCCAATGCAGCGGACGCGAGGGGATGTTCGGCCTGGTCGTCCATGGGCTCTGGCCGGAAAGCGGGCGAACCTGGCCGCAATGGTGCCCTGCCCCGCGCGGCCCCTTGCCGCGCGAGGTGGCCGCAAACATGTGTATCTCGCCTTCTGCTGCGCTCCTTGCGCGCCAATGGGCCAAGCACGGCGCCTGCATGACGAAGCGCCCCGCAACCTATTTCAAAGTCACCCGCATATTGTGGCGGGGTCTGCGCATCCCCGACCTCGATCGCGTGAGCCGCGAGGAGAGACTCACCGCGGGCACCATCCGCACCCGCTTCACCGATGCCAACCCAGACTGGCCGCGCGAAGCAGTCGGCGTGAAGCTCAACGCTCGGGGATGGCTCGAAGAACTGCGCCTGTGCTACGATAAGCGCTTTCTCCCGACAGGCTGCGACAAGGCGCGGTTCGGGGCAAAGGACTCGGCTCCTGCCCAAATCTGGCGGGGGCTCTAGCGGCGCTCCCGGAAAAACGCCCGCAACAGTTCCGCCGCCCTCGCCTCGCCGATACCGGCATAGACCTCGGGCCGGTGCAGGCACTGGGGCTGCTCGAACACCCGCGCACCGTGTTCAATTGCGCCGCCCTTGGGGTCGCTTGCGCCGTAGTAGACCTTGGCGAGTCGTGCGTGGACGATGGCGCCGGCACACATGGCGCAGGGTTCGAGCGTAACCCATAGTTCGCAGCCCGTGAGGCGTTCGTCGCCCAGCGCCTCGGCGGCGCGGCGAATCGCGAGGATTTCAGCGTGGGCGGTGGGGTCGTGCGTATCGCGCGGGGCGTTGTGCGCCTCGGCAATGACCTCGCCGCCGCGCGTTACCACCGCGCCCACCGGCACCTCGCCCCGCGCGGAGGCCTTTTCTGCGAGCGCAAGAGCGCGCTGCATGGGTTGCGGAAGGGTCCAGGAGGCCATATCGCCGCATCGCTAGCCCGCACCCGCCGGGGGCGCAACGTGCTTGACGATTCGCACCCTCGCCGCTATGCGCGCCGCTTTCCGGGACAAGAACGGACCCACACTGCTTTTGCGCAGAACGGGAAAGCTCGCCCGCCCATTCGAACGAGAGACGTATCATGTCGCGCATTTGCGAACTCACCGGCAAGGGCCGCCAGGTCGGCAACAATGTGAGCCACGCCAACAACAAGACCAAGCGGGTCTTCCTGCCGAACCTCCAGAACGTCACGCTGATGAGCGAAAAGCTCGATCGCAGCTTCAAGTTCCGCGTATCGACGCAGGGCCTGCGCAGCGTCGAGCACAATGGCGGCCTCGACAACTGGCTGCTCAAGACCGGCGACGACAAGCTGTCGGCCAATGCGCTCAAGGTGAAGCGCGAGCTGAAAAAGGCGAACGCCGCGTCCGCTTGAGGTCTGCGGGGCGCCGGGCGCCCTGGCACCAGCGGAAATTCGAAGGGCGCGCGAGGGCTAATCGCGCGCCTTTTCGCGTTCGTCCCAGCGTAGTTTGAGCAGCAGCGTGCGCTGGATCGACATGAAATTGTCGTCCGAGATCAACCACAGATGCGTCCCGTCATCGTCGCGGGTCAGCGCCAGCCCCTCGTAATTTTCCTGCGGAATCGCATCGCCGAATTCGGTCACCAGACGCGCGGCGATACTGCCATCGGGGTTCCGCCGATCGATATTCACGTGAGCGATCGCCGATTCGAAGCCGGGCGGGATGCCCCAGACCACACGGCGCAGAAGCACGAGTGCCTGCCCGCCGCCGATCGGCGTGCCGTCGACGGGACGGTAGCCCGCCGGAATGCCCACGATCACTCTGGCGGGGTCCCGATCCTTCACGGGGTCGGTGGCGAAGACAAGGGCATGATGCTGCCCCCGCCCGCGGCGCGCGCGTTCCTCCACCACGAGAAAACGGCCGTCCGCCAAACGGACCAGCGTCTCGGCTCCGGCATTGTCTTCCCAATCGCGCATCCCGGCTGGACGAACCTCGGCATCGGGATTGAAGCGTGTGTCGAAACGGACAATCGACTTCCGATATTCGTAGCCACCCCACACTGTGCCGCTGGCCGGATCGACCGCCAAGGATTCCAGATCGCGCCCCACTTTGGCGCTCGCTTCCTCATCGGCGAACCGGGCGAGTACGCCTGGCTGCGCGCTTCGGTCGGGCCGCTCGAATTGCAACCTTCGCCCCGTATCCGACCCGGCCAGAAAACGCCTATCGTCCCGTGCGACCAGCGCGGAAAACCCGCCGAACTCCAGCCGGTCGCCGGTCAATTCCCATGCGGCGGAGAGCGTAAAGGGGCCGCGCCGCTCCGGCGTTATCGCCAATGGCCGGATCGTCACCGAGTGCTGGAAATCGCGCGGGGGTTCGGGCGCGCGCCACCAGAGGCCCGGCGCAAGCGCCGCTGTGAGCAGGATGATGGAGAGCAAACGCGTACGGCGCATGGACGGTACGTTTCCTTGGCTGGGCGGGCGGGCGCGTCAGGCGCTCAGCGCATCGGACCGGTGAACAGCAGCGGGTCGAGCCGGGCATTGCGCCATTTGAGGCTCCAGTGCAGATGCGGCCCCGTCGCCCGGCCGGACGAGCCGATATCGCCGATATGCTGGCCCTGCGTCACCCTGTCGCCCTTGCCCACATAGAGCCGCGAAGAGTGCAGGAAGGCGCTGTTGAGCCCCTGCCCGTGATCGATAATCAGCAACTTGCCCTCCAGGCTGAAATCGTCTTCCGCCAGCACGACCACACCGTCGGCGGGGGCGACATAGGGCGTTCCGCTGGTGCCGGTGCTGATGTCGATTCCCGAATGGTAGCTGCCCGGCTCGCCGCGATAGATGCGCTGCGCGCCGAAGCGGCCCGAGATTCGTCCCGCTACCGGCCAGATGAAATCCTGCTGCCAGCCCCGCGCGCCGGTTTCGGCCAGCCGTGCATTCCAGATTGCGTCGAGTTCTGGCTGGCGGCGGCGCATGAAGGCCGCGTTCGACCCCCGCGGCCTGCGCGCGACGTTGACGTGTGCGATATCCCAGGCGCGCGGGGCCACGGTCAGCGAGCTGTCTATCGTCCGCCCATCGGCCAGCCGCGCGATCAGCCGCATTGTTTTCGGCGAATCGCGATCGAAGGCGGCGAAGAACCGCCCCTCGCCATCGAAAGCAAGCTTTTCCTCGCCCAGCATCGCTTGGGCCGTCCCGTTCGGCACTGTTCCGCGTATCCAGCCGCCCTGTTCCAGCTCGCCCGCGAAAGTGAAAACTGCGGGGCGCGGCGGGGACGGCACCGGAGTCGGAGTCGGCGTGGGGGCCGCGCGAACCGGCTGTACCACTTCCGTGCGCGGCGGCGGCGTCTGCTCCGGCTCGGGGGCGGGAATGCAGGCTGCAGTCAGGAAGAGAAGCGGTGCGACCCGGGTGAAACTCACGGCGCCATTCGCTCGGTGGCGAGTTGCGCGCTGGCATAGGCTTCCTGGTGTTCGACCGACCAGTAACGCAGCTCGTCGAGCGGAATCGGCACACCGCTCATCGCACAGAAGACGTGATTGCCCGCGCGCAGGACGCGGAAGCCGGAAGGGCCGTATTGCAGCTTGGCCTCGCCATTGGACGGGCCGGAATTCTTGTTCATCAACATGGTGCGAATCCTAGCAGGTCGACCTTAACCGAACAAATCGTCCTGTTTCGGCGCGGTTCGGGTCTTGCGCGGTTTGCGGCGGGGCGTTGCAGGAGATGCAGCGTCTGCGGTCGCGACATCGAGCTCGCCGTCGCGGAACTTGAGGGTGAGGGCGGCTTCCTTGACCGCAGCGGCCTTGTCCGTGATGGTGCGCCCGTCGGGTCCGGTCACCCGGACATAGCCGCGCTGGAGCGGGCGGTCGGGGTGGAGCTGCTCGGCGAGCCGCGCCAGAGCGGCCAACCGCTGGCGCCGCTCGGCAAGGGGCCGTTCGACCAGCGCGGGCACAAGCTTCTGCCCCGCCAGCGCGCGCTGCGCCTCGCGCAGATTGCGGCGGAGCGCAGCCGGAGCAAGGCGCAAGTTGGAGAGCTGCTCGCGCCCCTGCGCTGCCCGATCGCGCAGACCCCGACGCAGGCGTTCGGCAAGATCGTCCAACCGCTGTGCATGCGGTTCGAGCAACGCCTCGCGCTTCGGCAGCCGGTCCGCGCGCGCCTGCAACCGCTCGCGGCCCAATTGCACAGGGCGCAGGATCGCACGTTTCTTGCGCGCTGCGAAATCGGCCAGAGTCGCGGCCAGTTCGGCGCGCACGGGAACGGCGATCTCGGCGGCGGCGGTGGGGGTCGGCGCGCGGCGGTCGGCCGCATAGTCGGCGAGAGTGGTGTCGGTCTCGTGCCCGACCGCGCTGATCGTGGGGATCGGGCAGTCGGCAATCGCGCGGACCACCACTTCCTCGTTGAAGCTCCACAGATCCTCGATCGAGCCACCGCCGCGCGCAACGATGACGAGATCCGGCCGGTCGGGGTGGCCTTCGGGAATGGCCGAAAAGCCGCGCACCGCACCGGCAACCTGCTCCGCCGCGCCCTGCCCCTGCACCAGCACCGGCCACACGATCACCCGGCTGGGGAAGCGATCCGCCAGCCGGTGGAGAATGTCGCGGATGACCGCCCCGGTGGGCGACGTGACCACGCCGATGGTGCGCGGCAGGAAGGGCAATGGCTGTTTGCGCTCCTGCGCGAACAATCCTTCGGCCTGCAACCGGGCGCGGGTCTTCTCGAGCAGCGCGAGCAACGCGCCTTCGCCTGCCAGCTCCATCCGCTCGATGACGATCTGGTATTTCGAACGGCCCGGATAGGTGGTCAGCTTGCCACTGGCGACCACCTCCAGCCCGTCTTCGGGATTGAACGGCAGGCGACCGGTATTGCCCCGCCACATCACCCCGTCGAGCACCGCCTTCTCATCCTTGAGCGCGCAATACATATGCCCGCTCGCCGCGCGCTTCACGCCCGACAGTTCACCACGCAGCCGCACGAAGCCGAAGCGATCCTCCACCGTGCGCTTCAGCGCCTGCGAAATTTCGCTCACTGTCAGCGGCTCGGCGTTGTCGCCTGCGCGCGCCTTCGCTACCAAGCTTGCATCTTCTGCATCTGACGGGAAATCGGTGGGCATGAATATCCTTTTGCTTGGCTCGGGCGGTCGCGAGCATGCATTGGCGTGGAAACTGGCGCAATCGCCGCTGTGCGACAAGCTGTGGGCGGCACCGGGCAATCCCGGCATTGCGCAGGACGCAGAATGCGTCGCGCTCGACGCGACCGATCATGACGCCGTGATTGCGTTCGCGCGCGAGAAGGAAATCGGCCTCGTCGTGATCGGGCCAGAGGCGCCGCTGGTCGACGGATTGGCCGATTCGCTGCGCGCGGCAGGCATCGACGCGTTCGGCCCTTCGAAACAGGCTGCACAGCTCGAAGGCAGCAAGGGCTTCACCAAGGAGCTGTGCAAGCGCGCGAACATACCCACCGCGCGCTACGAACGCTGCACTTCGCTGGAGGCGGCCTGGGGGGCGCTCAAGAAATTCGATCCGCCTTTCGTGCTCAAGGCCGACGGGCTGGCTGCGGGCAAGGGCGTGGTCATCGCCGAGACGCGCGAGGAAGCGCAGAATGCGCTGAACGAGATGTTCGATGGCAAATTCGGCAGCGCGGGCAGCGAGGTGGTGATCGAACAGTTCCTGACCGGCGAGGAGGCGAGCTTTTTCGCGCTCACCGATGGCACTGCGATTCTCCCCATCGGCACCGCGCAAGATCACAAGCGCGTGGGCGAGGGCGATACCGGACCCAATACCGGCGGCATGGGCGCCTATTCCCCCGCCCCGGTGCTGAGCGAGGCGCTGCAGGCACAGGTGATGCGCGAGATCGTCGAGCCGACTGTGCAAACGCTGCGTGAGGAAGGCATGCCCTATTCAGGCGTTCTTTATGCCGGGCTGATGCTGACGAAGGACGGCCCGCAGCTCATCGAATACAATGCCCGCTTCGGCGACCCCGAATGCCAGGTGCTGATGATGCGGCTCGAAAGCGATCTCGTCGACCTGATGCAGGCCTGCGCGCGCGGCACGCTGGGCGAGGTGGCTGCGCCGGTATTGTCGGACGATTTCGCGCTGACCGTGGTGATGGCAGCCGAGGGCTATCCCGGTACGCCGAAAAAGGGCGGCATGATCGATCTGGGCGAGGCGGAAGCGAATGGGGCGAAGGTTTTCCATGCCGGCACGAAGCTGGAGGGCGACACGCTGATAAGCAGCGGCGGCCGTGTCCTCAATGTGACGGCACGCGGAGCAAGCGCGACCGAGGCGCAGAAAAACGCTTACACGGCGGTGGATGCGATCGATTTCCCGGACGGCTTCTGCCGTAGAGACATCGGGCAACGGGAGGTTCGAAGGGAGCGAAGTTGATAGCATGAAGATCTTTGCACACCCCAACAACGTGCAAAAGAAATCGAATAATCTTTATATATCTTTCAAACCTGCTAAATGCGCCTAGGAAACTTTACATGAGATTCCGATGGTGCTGACTCCAAGCTACAAACTGCCGACATTGCCGCCCTCAGGACTTCGAGAAACCCCCACCATCCTCAAGGCCCTCGTTCCGGCCCATCGTTATCTGGCAGAGCTGAAGGGGCGCGCCGCCACCATCCCCAATCAGGGCATCTTGATCGACACATTGTCGTTACAGGAAGCCAAGGCCAGTTCGGAAATCGAGAATATCGTCACAACGCAAGACGAACTGTTCCAAGCGAATGCCTTTCCGGAGAAGCCGGGTTCACCAGCCGCTAAGGAAGTCGCGCGCTATCGCGATGCTCTGCGTCATGGCTATGAAGCCCAAGCTGCATATCGCGGAGTGTTGTCGAACAACATGATCATCGCCATGTTCCAGATTTTGAAGCGCACCCAAGGCGGGTTTAGAGGGACCCCGGGGACCGCCCTGAAAAACGAGATTACCGGGGAGTTGGTGTACATCCCGCCCCAAGACCTTCGGGAAGTGCGCGAGCAGATGACAGCGTTGGAGGTTTTCATTAACCAAAGCGCCGACGAATCCCCTCTCGACCCCTTAACACAGATGGCCATCATCCATCACCAATTCGAGAGCATTCATCCCTTTCCGGATGGGAATGGGAGGATCGGTCGTATAATTAATGTGCTTTACCTTACCCGCTGCGGCCTTCTCGACACGCCTATTCTTTATCTGAGCAGGTACATTACCAAAAGCAAAGGAGAGTATTATCGTCTTCTCCAAGCGGTCAGGGAAACGGGTGAATGGGAAGACTGGCTACTCTACATGATTAATGGAGTCGAGCAGACTGCGAGGGATACGCTTCATTTAGTCAGTGAAATTAGAGCCTTAATGGCGCTAGCGAAACAAGCAATGCGCCAGAATCACCACAAAATCTATTCGCAAGACCTGCTGAACAACATGTTTCGGCATCCATACACTCGGATAGACTATGTCCAAGAGGATCTCGGAGTATCGCGTCCGACGGCAACCAAATACCTAGAAGAGCTTGTCGATGGCGGGCTCCTCGCAAAGCATCGCGAGGGGCGGAACAACTACTACATCAACCAACCGCTGGTTCGCCTTTTTGTCGAAGGCGAGTAGCTCCAAAATCGTTCCATCACCCCAACTTCTCAGCCACCAGCGCCTTCAAATCCGCTTCGCTCCTCGCGCCGTAGTGCGAGATGATTTCGGCGGCGCAGATGGCGCCCATGCGCAGGCAGGTCTCGAGGCTCTCGCCGCGGGCGTGGCCGGTGAGGAAGCCAGCGGCGAACAGGTCGCCCGCGCCAGTCGTATCGACAACCTTGTCGATCGGCTCGGCGGCCACTTCGGCGCGCTGGCCATTGGCGATGCCGACTGCGCCATGGGCGCTGCGGGTGGCGACGAGGACGGGGATCTGGTCCTTCACCATGGCGAGGCCTGCTTCGAAATCGTCGGTCCCGGTCAGCGTGTCGAGTTCGTGTTCATTGATGAAAAGGATGTCGATCTGTCCTTCTTCGATCAGTGCGCGGAAATCGTCGCCGTGGCGGTCGATCACGAAGCTTTCCGAAGCGGTGAACGCGACCTTGCGCCCCGCCCCCCGCGCAACCTCGATCGCCCGGCGCATGGCGCTGCGCGGCTCTTCGGGATCCCACAGATAGCCTTCCAGATAAAGGATGCCCGCACTGGCGATCAGCTCGTCGTCGAGCGCTGCGGGCGGCAGAAACTGGCTCGCGCCGAGGAAGGTGTTCATCGTACGCTCGCCATCGGGCGTCACGAAGATGAGGCAGCGCGCGGTCGAAGGTTGGCCCTCGCGCGCGGGCGTGTCGAAATCGATGCCGACCGCGCGGATGTCGTGGCTGAAAACGTCGCCGAGCTGGTCGGTCGCCACCTGGCCGATAAAGGCACATTGCGCGCCCAACGCGCTCATCCCGGCCAGCGTGTTGGCTGCCGACCCGCCCGAGATTTCCCGGGCCGGACCCATCGCCTCGTAGAGCCGCCGCGCGCCATCCTCGTCGACCAGTGTCATGCCGCCCTTTTCGAGCGCGAGCTCGTCGATCAGCTCGTCGGTGCAGGGGGCCATCACATCGACGATGGCATTGCCGATCGCGATTACGTCGTAGCGGGGTTCGGTCATGGGTACTCCGGCGGGGGGGGGATTCGAATTGTCGGGCGCCGTTAGCGGTTCGTCGCGCATAGGCCAAGGGCGGCGTTGACTTGGTCCGGGGCCGCGCGCATCCCCGCAGGCGCATGATGTCGCTGCCCGCCGCCCTCGCCCTGTCGCTGCGCCAGTTGGGCGACCCGGCTATCTTGAAGGTTCTGTTCAAGACCGCGCTGGCGACCCTGGCCATTTTCGCCGCAGGAGGCGCGGGGCTGTATGTTCTGGTGGAGCGCGCGATCGACAATGTGACGAGCGCCGACACCTTCGGCATGGGTGCGTTGGTCGCAGCAGTGGGAATGATTTTGGCAGGCTGGTTCCTGTTCCGTGTCGTGGCGCTTTTCGTCCTCCAGTTCTTTGTCGAGGACGTTGTGCGGGCGGTCGAAGCGAAGCACTATCCACAGGCCGCGCATACGGTGCGCAAGATTCCCCTGCACGAAGAAATCGGCAATGCGTTTCGCTCGCTGCTGCGCACGGCCCTCGCCAATGCTGCGGCGCTGCCGGTCGCGGGCCTGCTGCTGGTTACGGGTATCGGCGCGGCAGCCGTGTTCTGGGCGGTCAATGCCTATCTCATCGGGCGCGAGCTGCGCGACATGGTCTGGCTGCGCCACCGCGCCGATACAGCAGAAATTGCACCCATGGGCGGTGCCAAGCGGTTTTTGCTTGGTGGTATCGTGGTCGCCTTGCTCGCGATACCTTTCGTCAACCTCCTCGCCCCGATAATAGGTGCGGCCAGTGCGACCCATTTGGTCCACCGTGCCCGCGAGAAAGGCATCGATGCGTAAGTCCGCCCTGTTCCTGCTTCCCTTGCTGGGTGCCTGCACCACCGTTCCCGCAAGCGTGCCATCCGCGCCCGCCGCATCGCGGCCAGCCGCTTCGCCGCCGCCGCAGGAGGTGCGCGTGGCACCGACTACCCCATCCTTCCGCGCGCCGAGAGTGATGAACGTACCCGGCCTGGAAGGTGTGATCGGCAGAAACGAGACGGCACTTACCAATATGTTCGGTCCGCCGCGCCTGAACGTGACGGAAGGCGATGCCAAGAAGCTCCAGTTCGCGGGCGACGCCTGCGTGCTCGACATCTACCTTTATCCGCTGGAGCCGCGCGGCGAGCCGAGCGCGACCTATGTCGACGCGCGGCGTGCCAGCGACGGCCTCGATGTCGACCGGGCCGCCTGTGTGCAGGCCCTCAAACGCTAAGCTCCGCGCCAACGCCTGCGGGTGTGTGCCGAATCGATGTGATGGGCCTGGCGCGATGCTGGCGATTGACAGCGACGATGGAAGCACAGCTGTGCTCGGCACGATACGGCATTCCAGGCGCGGGCAAGGTGGGTCGGCGCCTCGTTCGGATCCGCTGATACCGCGCCGATCGTATCCTTATCGGCACACCCGATCCGAAGAATGCGAAGCGGCACCATTACAATTTGACGAAAATATCCTAGGTAGGCGCCAGCGGGGGCGATTAAGGCACAAGGGCCATGGAACGGGTAATCTACAATTTCGACAGCCTGCCGCTACGGCATAGCGCGACGACGGCACCCAAGCGCCGTTCGATCTACCGTGCGCGGCGCGTGCCCGAGCCCCGGATCGGAATCATCTACAACCCGCGAAGCCATCGCAATCAGGGACAGGATCTCGCCTGTGCGGGCGCCGACAGCGTCATGGTCGCGCAACCGCGCACGCGTGACGAGATCGCGCATGCCCTGGCCGGTTTCGCCCGCGACGGGATCGATTTTCTCGTCATCAACGGTGGCGACGGCACGGTTCGCGACGTGCTGACCATGGGCCAGGCGGTATTCGCCGATCGCTGGCCCGCAATAGCGGTGCTTCCCAAGGGCAAGACCAATGCGCTCAACGTCGATCTGGGCGCCCCGGCCGACTGGTCGCTCGAAGGGGCGATTGCCGCCTATGCTTCGGGTCGGCGGCTGGTTCGCCGCCCGCTCACGGTGAGCCGCGATGGCGAACAATCTCCCGCAATGCTCGGTTTCATTTTCGGTGCCGGGGCGTTCACGCTGGGAATCGAGGCCGGGCAGGACGCGCATTCGCTGGGTTTCTTCAACAGCCTGGCGGTTGGCGCAACCAGCGCCTGGGGCGTGCTCCAGGGCCTGTTCGGGAGCGATCGCAACAAATGGCGGCGGGGCACGCAGATGGAGCTGCGCTTCCTTCCCTCCGGCACGCCCGTTCCGCGGTCGGCCCATGGCAATCCCGCACGCCGCAGCGTCATGCTGGCATCGACGCTGGAGCGCATGCCGATGGGCATCGAGCTTTTCGGCGCACCGCGTCGGGGCCTCAAACTCGCCGTGCTCGATCACCCGCGTCGCCGCGTGCTCGCGGCGCTGCCCGCCATTCTGATGGGGTGGCGTCCGGGCTGGCTCGCCAAGGCCGGGCTCCACCAGCTCGATGCCGAGGCGCTGGCGGTCGACGTCGATGAACCGGTCATTCTGGATGGCGAGGCCTTTCCTCCGGGCCGCTACCGGGTCGGGCAAGGGCCGGAACTCACTTTCATCAGCGCGTGAAGTCCGCACTCTCGCAGCGGATCGCGGTCGCAATCGATCGCCCGGTGCGCGACGAGGTCGCGGCCTATGCCCGGCAGCTTGGCGAAGAGGCAGGCGCGCTTGCCGTGTTGTTCTACGGGTCCAATCTGAGGACCGGCTCGCTCGAGGGCGTGCTCGATTTCTATGTCCTGCTGCCCGGCCCCCAGCGCGAGCGTGTCTGGCCACGCGTCGGCTATCGCGAATGGGATCATGCGGGAGAGTGCCTGCGCGCCAAGATCGCGACCATGTCGCTCGGCCAATTCGCCAGGGCCGCGGAAGGGCAATCGCGCGATACGACGATCTGGGCGCGCTTCGTCCAGCCCTCGGCCCTGGTCTGGGTGGCGGACGATACCGCGCGCGCCGCAGTGCTTGCGGCGCTGGCATCGGCGGCCGTCACCGCAGGGCGGCTGGCCGCGGCGGTCGGCCCCGAAAGCGGGCCGGCCGAAGAGTATTGGCGGGCGCTGTTTCGCGCTACCTATCGGGCGGAATTCCGGGTTGAGAAGCCGGGCCGGGAAAACTCGATACTCGATGTGAATGCGGTGCATTTCGATGGCCTGCTACCGCTCGCCTGGGAGGCTGCCGGGATCGGTTTTACGCGTGAGGACGGGGTGCTGCGGCCCAACCTGCCCGCTTCGCAGCGCCGTCGCATTCTCGGCTGGTGGCGCCGCCGCGCCCGGCTTGGCAAGCCGCTCAACCTGCTGCGGCTGGCCAAGGCAACCACCACCTTCGATGGCGCTGCCGATTATGCTGCGTGGAAGCTGCAGCGGCACACCGGCATCGCTCTCGAAGTGACACCGTTCCGCGCGAAATACCCGCTGCTCGCCGCGCCGGGGGCGCTGGTCGAGCTATGGCGCAAGCGCCGCACTCAGCGGTAGCGCATCCGGATCGACATCGTCTTCACGCCCGTGCCGACATCGAAGGCGGTCTTCTTGTAGCTCGGCTTGCCGAGATTGAAGATGTTGATGCTGGGATTGTTCGACATCGCGCCGCCATCGGTGAAGATATCGGTCTGGCCATTGCCATTGACATCGTGGCGTACCGCGATGCCGTATTTGCCGGGTGCGGGGAGCGGCATGCAGAACGTCATCGACCCTGCCTTGGCCGGCGCCTCCATACGGTAGATCCACCGGCCCTTTTCGAGCCAGTCCTGCTTGGTTCCGCGATAGCTTTGAATGCGGATCGTGCCGGTACTGGCTTTGATGTCATTGATCGTCACCCACACGGCAGGGCCGCTGCCAGAGGCGCATTTGCTGGCATCATGGGTGATTTTTTCGCGATATTGCGCTTCGGCGGGAGCGGGCGCGGCCAGTCCCGCGAGCGAGAGCGCTGCGATGCCCGAAGCGGCGATTGTCGTGGGTTTCATCAGCATTGTCCGAATCAAATCCGTAGAAGACCAGCATATGGGCGCTGGCGAAGCGAGGCACGCGGCCCCGAGATATGGCTGCTGTTTACCTATATTGCGCTGAATTGCGGCTGAATTACTTCGCCGCGCACGATCTGGTCCGCATGGATCGGAATGAGGCCATCGACCGTAGAGCAGATGCAGCCCATGTGGAAAAGGGCTTCCCGCTCGCTTGTTAACCCTCCTTTCGCGCGCGTAGGGCTGGCCAAAGCTCCCACGCGACCCAAGGCCCGTGCCCCGCATGACCACCCCGTTGATTTCCCCATCCATTCTGTCTGCCGATTTTTCCGCACTGGGCGCGGAGGTGCAGGCGATCGACGCGGCTGGTGCGGACTGGATCCATGTCGATGTGATGGATGGCCATTATGTGCCCAACATCACCATTGGTCCGGCCGTGGTGAAGGCGTTGCGTCCGCATACCGACAAGCCGTTCGACGTCCACCTGATGATTGCACCGATCGATCCCTATCTGGAGGCGTTCGCCGAGGCCGGGGCCGACATCATCACCGTGCATCCCGAAGCAGGGCCGCATATTCACCGCACGCTGCAGGCGATTTCCAATCTCGGCAAGAAAGCGGGTGTCGTGCTCAATCCGGGCACGCCGGTCGAATCGCTCGACTATATTCTGGAAGATGCCGATCTCGTCCTCGTGATGAGCGTGAATCCCGGATTTGGCGGGCAGAGCTTCATCCATTCGCAGCTTCGCAAGATCGAGGCGATCCGCAAGCGTATCGATGCGCTGGGTAAGCCCATCCATCTGGAAGTGGATGGCGGTGTGAATGCCGAAACCGCGCGGCTTTGCGTCGATGCCGGAGCCGACGTGCTGGTTGCCGGATCGGCGACCTTCAAGGGTGGGCCGTCGCGCTATGCGGCGAATATCGCCGCGCTGAAAGGGCAGCAGTGAGCCACGACGCGCGCACTCTCCTGCGCGCGGATGGCAGCGCCGCCGAAAGCGAGGCTGCGCCGGCCCTGCCGCTCACCGGCATGGCGGAACCGCTGGTGGATAATGCGGCGCCCGCCGAACTCGAAGCGGTTGCCGTGGAACCGGCGCGTGCGCTGGTCCTGTCCGACTTTCGTCCGCCGCGCGCAGGCCCCGTCGACAGCGTGGTGCGCTGGGCCTACCGGATCGGCGTGCCCGGCTCGGTGCTTGCGGCGCCGCTGCGCAAGCCCTCCGCCCTGCGTATGCTGGCAACCGTTACCAGCCCCCTGGAAGGGGAGCGGGCTGCGGGGATGGCGTTGCGGGCGGGGCAATTCCTCGTCCATGGGCTCAAAGTGCCGGTCGACAAGGTCGATTTCGCCAGCAATGCATCGCTGACCCCTCCGGTACAGCGCGTAGTGCAGGGTTTTACCTGGCTGCGCGATCTCGGTGCCTGCGCCCCGCGTGAGGAATGCGCTGCGATAGGCGAGAAGCTGCTGGCCCGCTGGCTCAAGGCCAATCCGGTACCCGCCAAGGGGCCTGCATGGAGCGTCGAGCACGCCGGGCTGCGATTGCTGGCCTGGCTGGTTCATGCGCCATTGCTGTTGGGCGGTGATGCCAAATTGCGCGGACAGGCGCTGGAAGCGATGGAAGCGACGGCACGCTTTCTCGACCGGCAGGTGGCCAGTGCCGACGATCGGCTCGGGCAGGTCGCGGGCTGGTGCGCGATCGTGGCAGCGGGTCTTCTCATGCCCGATGGCCGCCCGCGCCGCCTGTTCGGGGAAGCAGGATTGCTGCGCGCCCTTGGCGAACTGGTCAGCGAGGATGGCGGCGTGCTCTCGCGCAGCCCGCTTGCACAGATGGAGGCCATCGCGCTGTTGGTCGATCTGCGCGCCTGCTATGAAGCGGTCGATCGCGATCCGCCGCCCGCGCTCGAGACCATGCTCGCCATGCTCGTTCCCCCGCTTCTGGCCCTGCGGATGGGGGACCGCGGGGTCGGTAGCTGGCAGGGTGCGGGGGCGACGTCGGCCGCTCGGCTCGATGCGCTGATCGCGGCCAGCGGCGTCCGTGCGCGGCCGGGCAAGGAGTGCAGGCATTGGGGCTATCAGCGCGTCGATGCAGGCAAATCGGTGCTCGTGCTCGACGCGGCCCCACCGCCGCGTGCGCGCCATGCACGCCATGGCTGCGCGTCCACACTCGCCTTCGAACTGTCGCATGGCGAGCAGCGCATCATCGTCAATTGCGGTGGTGGAGAGCTGGCCGGGGGGCAGGTGCCGGTGCGCATCGAACAGGGCCTGCGCGGCACGGCAGCCCATTCGACGCTGGTGCTCGACGATGCCAATTCCACTGCCGTGCTGATCAAGGGGCAGATCGGCAAGGGTGTCGAGGAAGTCGATATCGCGCGCACAGCGGTCAAGCAAAAGGGCCGCGATGCGGTGCGGCTCGAAGCTTCGCATAATGGCTATGCCGCGCGTTACGGCCTGATTCATCGCCGCACGCTGTTGCTCGGCGCGGATGGCGGCGGGTTGTCGGGCGAGGACATGCTCGAACCGTCGGGACGGCAGGGCAAGCGCGGCAAGATTGCCTTCGCGATCCGCTTCCACCTCGGTCATGGCATCGAAGCCGGACTGGCGGACGACAAGCGCGGGGCCGGACTGGCGCTGCCCGACGGAAGCTACTGGCAATTCCGGCTCGGAGGCGATAGCGGCGAGGCGCAAATCGCGGTCGAGGACAGCCTCTGGGTCGACGGGCAGGGACGCCCGCGAGCGACCAAACAGCTTGTCGTCGAAGGACTGACATCGCGCAGCGGGGGGCGTTTCCCCTGGCTGCTCAAACGCATGGGATAACCGACACGTGACGGATGTAACGATCAAGCGGGCACTGCTTTCGGTGTCCGACAAGACCGGCTTGGTGGATCTGGGCAAGGCGCTCGCGGCTAAAGGCGTGGAGCTGGTTTCGACCGGCGGCACGGCCAAGGCGCTGCGCGAGGCGGGGCTCGAGGTACGCGACGTCTCCGACCTGACGGATTTTCCCGAAATGATGGACGGCCGCGTGAAGACGCTGCACCCGATGGTCCATGGCGGCCTTCTGGCCGTGCGCGATAATCCCGAACACGCCGCCGCCATGGAAAAGCACGCGATCGGCGCGATCGATCTGGTGGTGGTCAATCTCTACCCCTTCGAAGCGACCGTGATGCGCGGGGCGGAGCGCGACGAGATTATCGAAAACATCGATATCGGCGGGCCGTCTATGGTGCGCAGCGCGGCGAAAAACCACCAGTTCGTCACCATCGTCACCGATCCGGCCGATTACGATACGCTGATCGGCGAACTCGAAACCGGTGGTGCAACCTCGCTCGATTTCCGCCGCCAATGCGCGGCCAAGGCCTTCGCTGCCACCGCGGCCTATGATTCGATGATCAGCCAGTGGTTCGCCTTTGCCGATCAGCAGCAGCTCTTCCCGGATTTCCTCGCCGTCAACGGCAAGGCGCCGGTCGAGCTGCGCTATGGTGAGAACCCGCATCAGAAGGCCGCGCTCTACACGCCCTCCGGCCCGCACACGCAGGGTATCGCGCAGGCCGAGCAGTTGCAGGGCAAGGAACTCAGCTACAACAATTACAATGACGCCGATGCCGCGCTCGAACTGTGTGCCGAGTTTAGCGGCGGCGATCCGGCGGTGGTGATCGTCAAACATGCCAATCCCTGTGGTGTCGCGCAGGCTTCGACCTTGCTCGATGCGTGGAACGAGGCGCTCGCCTGCGACAGCGTCTCGGCCTTCGGCGGGATCGTGGCGGTCAATACCGAACTCGACGGAGAAACCGCGCGCGCGATCTGCGAAATCTTCACCGAAGTCGTCATCGCCCCGTCAGTCAGCGACGAAGCGCGCGAGGCCTTTGCGAAAAAGAAGAACCTGCGTCTGCTGGTTACCGGCGACTTGCCCGATCCGCGTCGCGGCGGGCTGTCCGTCAAGCCGATAACCGGCGGGCTGCTGGTGCAGACGCGCGACAATGGCGCGATCAGCGAAGCCGACCTCAAGGTCGTCACCCAGCGCGAGCCGAGTGAGCAGGAGCTGAAAGACTGCCTCTTCGCGTGGACCGTGGCGCGCCATGTGAAGTCCAACGCTATCGTCTATGCCAAGGACGGTGCCACGGCCGGGATCGGCGCGGGCCAGATGAACCGCCGCGATTCCTCGCGCATTGCCGCGATGAAGGCCGCCGAAGCGGCGGAGAAATACGGCTGGGACCAGAGCCGCACTGTCGGCAGCGCGGTAGCCTCCGATGCCTTCTTCCCCTTCGCCGACGGCCTGCTGGCTGCGGCGGAAGCGGGCGCGACCGCGATCATCCAGCCGGGCGGTTCGATCCGCGACGAGGAAGTGATTGCGGCGGCGGACGAAAAGGGGCTGGCCATGGTCTTCACCGGGATGCGCCACTTCCGTCACTGATCCCGCGAGCGGGCGCCCGATCGCCTGAACCGATCACAACGATCCGATTAAGCGCGTTGCAATGGCAGCGCGTGTAACCACGTCGGCAATCCCGACGAAAGATAGTGTATGACCCTCTTCACTCCCGACCTCTATCGCAATTTCGGCATTGGCTTCGGTGCCGGTGCCATCGCCGTGCTGCTTACCAGCGGTGGCGAAATCTTCGCGGCCGTGCCGCAACTGATCGCCGCGATTTTCTGATGTACTGGCGCGCCGCCCTTGCCGCGGCAGCGCTCGGGCTTGCCCTGTCGGCCTGCCAGGAGCCTGCCAGTGCGGCAGAGAAGACGGTCGCGGCGCCTGCCGCCAAGCGTCTCGCCGAGGAAGGCGAGGGGCTGAAAACCGCAGTCTTCGCTGGCGGATGTTTCTGGGGTGTCGAAGGGGTCTTCAGCCACGTCAAGGGCGTGAAGAGCGCTGTTTCCGGCTATCACGGCGGCACCAAGCGGCAGGCAGCTTACAAGCTCGTTTCATCGGGCATCACCGACCATGCCGAGGCCGTGAAGGTCACTTACGATCCCAAGGCGATCCGCTACGATCAGTTGCTTCGCATCTTCTTCTCGGTGGTTGCCGATCCCACCCAGCTTAACCGGCAGGGTCCCGATGTGGGGGCGCATTACCGCAGCGCGCTGGTGCCCCAATCGCGCGAACAGGCCGTGGTGGCCGCTGCCTATCTCCGGCAATTGCGCGCGGCCAGGCTGTGGTCGAAGCCGATTGTAACCAAGATCGAGCGCGCCCAGACCTTCTACCCAGCCGAGCGCTACCATCAGGATTTCATGCTCAAGAACCCCCGACACGGCTATATCGTGCGCTGGGATGCACCCAAGGTGAAAGCTTTGAAGGCGCTGTATCCAGGGGTCTATTCGGCGCGCTTCCAGCCGGGCTAGCTTGCGGCGAGCGGGCCGGGCGCCTATTTGGGCTCTTCATGGCTATTCACGCACACGCTCACCACGAACATGCAGGCGATGCCCTGCTCGAAGCCGCCCGCCTCGCGCTGGTCGACAGCGGCGAGCAATGGACGGGTATGCGCCAGTCGGTGTATGAAGAGCTCGCCCGGCACGACAAGCCCGCCAGCGCCTACGATATTGCCGACAATCTTTCGCGTTCGCGCGGGAAACGCGTGGCCCCCAACAGCGTCTACCGGATTCTCGATCTGTTCGTGCGCACCAACCTTGCCAAGCGGATCGAGAGCGCCAATGCCTATCTGGTCAATACGCATCCCGGCTGTCGGCACGACTGCATCTTCCTGATCTGCGACGATTGCGGGAAGGCGACGCATATCGACGATGATCGCGTGACCGGCGCGTTGAGAGAGGCGGGTAGAGACGCAGGGTTTACCGATGTGCGCCCGGTGGTCGAACTTCGCGGCCTGTGCGATGAATGCGCAGAGTAATTCTCGACGGCAAACCGTTCATTTTCGTCGACGAACCGTTCATCGACAGTTTCGATTTCCAAGTGTAGAGCAGTGGCCATGACAAGCCGCCCCAAGACGCCGTTGCTCGATACGGTCAAAATTCCCGACGATCTTCGCAAGCTGAAGCAGAGCCAGCTTCGCCAATTGTCCGACGAACTGCGCGCCGAAATGATCGATGCGGTCGGCACGACGGGGGGGCATCTGGGTTCGGGCCTGGGCGTGGTCGAATTGACCACCGCCATCCATTATGTCTTCGACACCCCGACCGACAAGCTGGTGTGGGACGTCGGCCATCAGTGCTATCCGCACAAAATCCTGACCGGGCGGCGCGACCGCATTCGCACTTTGCGCCAGGGCGGCGGCCTGTCGGGTTTCACCAAGCGCGCGGAAAGCGAATACGATCCCTTCGGCGCGGCGCACAGCTCGACCTCGATTTCTGCGGCGCTCGGCTTTGCCATGGCCAACAAGATGCAGAACCGGCCCGGCCGCGGCATTGCGGTTATCGGCGACGGCGCGATGAGCGCGGGCATGGCCTATGAGGCGATGAATAATGCCGAACAGGCGGGCAATCGCCTGGTCGTGATCCTCAACGATAACGACATGTCGATCGCCCCCCCGGTGGGCGGCCTGTCCGCCTATCTCGCGCGGATGGTGTCGAGCAGCGAATATCTCGGCCTCCGCTCGATGGCTTCCAAGATCGCCAAGAAGCTCGGCCGCCGCGTGTGGGGCGGGCTGGAAAAGGCCGAGGAATATGCCCGCGGCATGGCCACTGGCGGCACCTTGTTCGAGGAACTCGGCTTTTATTACGTCGGCCCGATCGACGGCCACAATCTCGATCATCTCATCCCGGTGCTGGAGAATGTGCGCGACAGCGAACAGGGGCCGGTGCTGATCCATGTCGTAACGCAGAAGGGCAAGGGCTATGCCCCGGCTGAAAACAGCGCCGACAAATATCACGGTGTCGCCAAGTTCGATGTCGTCACCGGCGAACAGAAGAAGTCGAAGGGCGGTCCGCCCGCCTATCAGAACGTCTTCGGTGAAACGCTGGCAAAGCTGGCAAACGACGATCCGCGTATCTGCGCGATCACCGCAGCCATGCCGAGCGGGACGGGCGTCGACAAATTCGCCAAGGCGCACCCGGACAAGGCGTTCGATGTGGGCATCGCCGAACAGCATGGCGTGACCTTCGCCGCCGGTCTTGCCGCCGAGGGTATGCGCCCCTTCGCGGCCATCTATTCGACCTTCTTGCAACGTGCCTACGACCAGGTGGTTCACGATGTGGCGATCCAGAACCTTCCGGTCCGCTTTGCGATCGACCGCGCCGGTCTGGTGGGGGCCGATGGCTGCACGCATGCGGGTTCGTTCGACATCACCTACCTCGCCACGTTGCCCAACATGGTCGTCATGGCCGCCGCCGACGAGGCCGAGCTGGCGCATATGACCTACACGGCCGCCGAATATGACGATGGCCCCATCGCCTTTCGCTATCCGCGTGGCGCCGGGACCGGCGTCGAGATTCCCGAGACGCTCGAGAAGCTCGCAATCGGTAAGGGCCGCGTAGTCCGTGAAGGCACCAAGGTAGCGATCCTGTCGCTCGGCGCGCGTCTGGAAGAGGCGAAGAAGGCTGCCGACCAGCTCGAGGCGAAGGGCCTGTCGACCACCGTTGCCGACATGCGCTTTGCCAAGCCGCTCGACACGGCGCTGATCGAAAAGCTGATGCGCAGCCACGAGGTTGTGGTGACGGTAGAGGAAGGCGCCGTTGGCGGCCTCGGCGCGCATGTCCTGACGTTCGCCAGCGATAGCGGGCTGACCGATGGCGGTCTCAAGGTCCGTACCATGCGCCTGCCCGACCTGTTCCAGGACCATGACGATCCGGCCAAACAGTATGACGAAGCGGGTCTCAACGCCCCGCATATCGTCGACACAGTGCTCAATGCATTGCGCCACAACAGCGCCGGTGTGGAAGAGGCGCGGGCCTGATCGGCACGCGGTCGGCGCGACTCGTGGCGATTGCGCTGGCGACACTCGCTGCGACCTATCTTGCGCTGGTTGCCGTGCTCTATGTGGCGCAGAGCGCGCTGATCTATCCTGCGCCGGATGGTATCGGGCCATCCACCGGCGGCTTCGAGGAGGTTGGCTATGCGACTTCCGACGGGCTTGAACTGACGGCAGGTTACCGCGCGGCGCGCTCGGGCTTTCCGACCATCGTATATTTTCACGGCAATGGCGCGGACTGGGTGTCGAGCGTCGTCGCTACCGACCGGATGGTGCCCGAGGGCTATGGCGTATTGGCTGCCGAATATCGTGGCTACCGCGGCAACCCGGGCAGGCCGAGTGAGGAGGGGCTCTATCGCGATGGGCGCGCAGCGCTGGCCTTTCTCGCGGCGAATGGGGTGCCGTTCGACCGGATCGTTATCATCGGCAACTCGATCGGCGCTGGCGTCGCCGTCCAAATGGCAAGCGAAGCCCCACCGGCCGCCCTTGTACTCATCTCTCCCTTTGCCAGCCTGTCGGGCCTGGTCGCCGAGAAATTCCGCTGGTTGCCGACCGGCTTGCTCCTCCGCGATCGCTATGAGAATGCTGCCAAGCTGGGCGCGATCGAGGCACCAGTGCTGGTCCTGCACGGCGATGCCGACACTCTCATCCCCTACTCGCATTCCGAGAAACTGGCGTCGTTGCGAGCGGATATCGAGTTGCACATCTTCGAGGGTTACGGACACGATCTGGCATGGCATGACATAGCCGAAGAGGCGGTGCTGGACTTCATGGCTCGCCACCTTGGAAAGGACGAGAACCCATGAGCTTGCTTGACATCGAAACCGCCGACCACGTCACGACCCTCACCCTCAACCGCCCCGATACGATGAACCCGCTTGGGGTCGCAGGCGATGGCGATACCTTCGCGGCCGCCTGCGATGCGATCAATGCGGACATGGATGTGCGCTGCGTGATCCTGACCGGGGCCGGGCGGGCGTTCAGTGCGGGCGGCGATATCAAGGCGATGAAGGAACGCACCGGCACCTTCGGCGGTACCGCGCCGGAGATCTCGGACGGCTATCGGAACAACATCCACAAGGTCCTGCGCGCACTGTATGGCCTGCGCGTCCCGCTGATCGCGGCGTTGAACGGCCCGGCGATCGGTCTGGGCTGCGATCTGGCCTGCCTGGCCGACATGCGCATCGCCAGCGCGCGGGCGAAGTTCGGCGTCACCTTCCTCAAGCTCGGCATCATTCCGGGCGATGGCGGCACCTGGATCCTGCCGCGCATCATCGGCGAAGCGCGGGCGGCGGAGCTGTTCTACACCGGCGATGTGATCGACGCCGCCACCGCGCAGGAATGGGGCCTGGTCAGCCGGGTAGTCGAGGGCGACCGCCTTATGGACGAGGCCCACGCGCTGGCGGCCAAGGTCGCCGCCATGCCCCCGCATGCGCTGCGGCAGGCCAAGAACCTGATGCGGCAGGGGCGCTCGATCTCCTATGACAGTGCGCTGGAAATGGCCGCCAATACGCAGGCTCTGATGCACCTGACCGAGGATCACATGGAAGGTATCGACGCGCTGCTTGAAAAACGCGCGCCGTGCTTCACCGGGGGGTAGTGTCCTTATCGTCCCGCCGCTGCGCTGCTTGAGGGCCTATGTTCGCCCTATCGCTGCGCTGCTTGAGGGCTTAGCCCACCCAGCGCCAGATGCCTGCGGGAATCCCATTGGCGTGGATATGGCCATAGGTTGCCGCCAGCCAGATCACGATTCCGCCGATCCATGCGGTAGGCCCCGCCTTGGCGAAACCTGAAAGGCGCGGCCAGAAACGCGTGCGGCTTTCCCAGTCCGCCCAGGCCTCGCCCATAAGCGCTTCCTTCTTGCGGTCCTGCAGATGCGCGCCGACCAGGGCGAGAAAGCCAAGCGCCCCTGCCAGAACGATCTGGCGCGGGGTCGGGCTCGTCAGAATATGCATGGCCGACCACAGCGCGAAACTCCACATCATCGGATGGCGGGTAATGTGGAACACCCCGTGGACCGGCAGCGCCGCATTGGTCGCGGCGTTCGGATCGGGCAATGCGGGATTGCGCGCGAAGCTGCCTGCGAACAGCACCGAGGCGAACAGCATGATCGCCGTCGCGGCGATCCAGATGCCTTCGCCCATCCCATCCCATAGCGGTACGCCGCCCGGCCCGACCGCGCGAAACGCGAGCACTGCCCAGACGAAGGTCGCCAGTGCAACCAGCGAATAGAGCCCGCGAAACCCGTTCTCGCCGATCGTCCCGACGAGCGGTGCCCTCAGCGGGTGCGAAAGCGCGAAATGCGTGCCGACGAATGCAACCGAACCGGCAACCAGAGACAGCAAAGGATCCATATCCTTATTCCCCTTCCATACGCCAAGCTATCACAGGGCGGCCAAGCGGAAAATGGCGCTGTCCTACAGATGTGCGGTGCGTCTAGAACGGCGAGGTTCGCAAACCCGCCGCCGATACGGTAGGCGGGGGGGGGGGGGGAGGCACACATCGTCCGCCTCCGCTCCAAGCCATTAAACCCTTTTATATCCGCTGCTTGGCGCCGCCGATTCTGGGTGACGGGGTGTAAACTTCGTCATCCAGGCGTCACCCTGATCTAGCGCCCTTCGATGCCGATCAGCTTGACCTTGAACAGCAAGGTCGCACCGCCGGGGATCGGTCCCTTGCCGCTCGCGCCATAAGCGAGGTCCGCCGGCGCGGCGATTTCGATCGTGTCGCCCACGCCCATTTCGGGGATCGCCATCTGCCAGGCCTTTATCAGCCGGCCCAGCGGAAAGGTGGCGGGCTCGCCGCGCTCGAAGCTGGAATCGAACGTTTCGCCATCGATGAAGGTGCCCGCATAATGCACGGTAACCGTGTCTTCGACCTGCGGCCTCGCCTCGCTCGCGGCATAGTCGACATAGCGCCATTTGAGCCCGCCCGGCATCGTGCGCCAGCCGTCTTCATGCGAGAGGCCCGCGAGATAGGCCTGCTGTGCGTTCATCCAGGCGATGTCCTGCGACCGGTCGGGTTTATCCTGCGCCGAGAGCGCATGAAAGCCGACCGCAGCGGCTGCCGCGCCAAGCGCGAGCAGGGTGGTGCGCATTTCTCTCACGTTCTTACCAATCATAGGCTTTCGGCAGGTCGCTCTCGTCGAGATCGCGATAGCGCTCCTTGAGGCGGCTCTGATGATTGTCGAGCGGCTGTTCGACGCCATCGATGAACACTCTCACCGGCATCGAACCGACTTCGAGCGGATCGCCGTCCCAGATGACGAGATCGCCCATCGCGCCCGGCGCGAGCACTCCGGCCTTGCCGCCCATGCCGCTGATCGCGGCGGGAACCGAGCTGATCGCGGCGAAGGCCTGGCCCCAGCTCAGCCCATCGGCGCCCGGTATCCGGGTCAGCGCGACGAGATTGCCGGCATACTGATTGAGGTTGCGCGGGTTCTCCATGGCGGCGGCATTGATCGCCACCTTCACGCCCGCCTTGACCATGCGGCCGATATTCGACTGGGTGCTGGCGAGCTGATCGAACCCTTGCGGCAAATCGTCCAGCCCATCGGCGATGACCGGCACGCCTGCTGCGGCGATTTCGCGTGCCACGAGCCAACCCTCGCTCGCGCCCACAAGGACCATGTCCAGCCGCGGGAATTCCTGCTTGAGGGCCAGGGCGCTGCGGATGTCGGCCGCACGCTCGACCATGACGTAGAGAGGCTGCTCGCCCCGCGCCACGGGCACCAGCGCCGCTGCGTCGAAGCGCGTCAGCAGAACGTCCGAAGCGCGATCGCGAGAGGTGCGCGCCATACGGCTGTCGATGCCGATATCGTCGCCTTGCCGGGTGATCCCTCGCCCGCCGCCCGGGCTTGTGATCGTACCATTGCGCTCGAACTCGCCCGCTTCGAGCAAGGCGTTGCGGAAAAGCGCCTGGGCCGAGGCGCGGCTACCGCCCGCAAGGCGGGCACCGCCTTCTCCCAATTCGACCACCTGGAATGCGCGGGGGCGGGTTACCGCCTGGGCATCGGAGCCCAGATCGATTATTGCCCCCTGCCCTGCGAAAATCGACCCGCTGGCCGCCCCCGACACGGCGGCACGGGTTATCCCGGCTGCCCGGTGAATCAGGATATGCTGCGAGGCAGGATTGACGACGGGGGCGACATCCAGCGCCGCACTGAAGGGCGAGCCGCCCGCGCGGATATCGTTGGATTCCCTTACCGCACCGACGTCCCACAGGCCGAGATTTGTCATCGTGGCGAAGAGGCCGGGCGTGACCCACGTGCCGCTCCCGTCGAGCACCTGCACACCGGCGGGCACGTTGATGCCGGTGCCTGCGGCCACGATCTTGCCGTCGCGCACGACGACCGTCGCGTCTTCGATCGGCGCCGAGCCGTCGCCGGTGGCCACGGTGGCATTGGTGATCGCGACATTCTGCGCGGTGGCGGGTGCGGCGGCGAGTGCGAGAAGGCTGGCCGCCATGGTCAGGGCGCGCTTCATTTCACATCTCCTTCACCGGGCTGGCCGAGTTCGAAATCGCTCACCGGTCGGCGCTTGCGGTCCAGTGCATCATACATCAGCGCGCCATCGATCCAGACCTTTTCCGGCCGGGCATAGACCGATAGCGGATCGTCGTTCCACAGCACCACATCGGCCATCTTGCCAGGCTCGAGGCTGCCGGTCATTTCATCGATGCCCATCGCCTTGGCGGCGTTAAGCGTGATCCAGCCGATCACTTCGGCATCGGGAATGTCGATCCCCACACGGCGTCCGGCGGCCTGTGCCTTGGCAGCTTCTTGGTTGAGCCGCTGGATGCCATTGGCATCGTCCGAATGGATGACCACGCAGGCGCCGGCCTGGCGCAGGAAAGCGGCGTTTTCGAGAATGCCGTCATAGGCTTCCATCTTGAAGCCGTACCAGTCCGCCCAGATCGCGCTGCACACGTTGTTTTCGCGCAGCAGATCGCCGATCTTGTAGGCTTCGACCGCGTGGTGGAAGGCGGTCACCTTGTAGCCCATTTCCTTGGCCATATCCATGACCAGCGCCATTTCGTCGGCGCGATAGCAATGGTTGTGGATCAGGATCTCACCGTCGAGCACGCCTTTGAGCGTTTCCTTGCCCAGATCGCGTTTCTTGCCGTCGTAAGCCGCAGCATCGAGCCACATCTGGCGATTGACCGCGAAATTGCCCATGCGGGTGGAAGGGGTGCGGCCCTTGCCGCCATAGACGCGCTTGGGATTCTCGCCGCAGGCCATCTTCATGCCGTAGGGCGCGCCGGGGAATTTCATCCCCTGAACCGTGCGCGCGGCAACGTTTTTCAGCGTGACCGAGCGCCCGCCGGTCAGATTGGCCGAGCCGGGAAGGATCTGCAGCGCGGTAATCCCGCCATTGGCCAGCGCGCGGGTAAAGCCCGGATCCTGCGGCCAGACCGAATGTTCGGCCCACACCTCCGGGGTCATCGGGCTGGTGGCCTCGTTACCGTCGGAATGGGCTTCCACGCTGGGCGTCGGATAATCGCCGAGGTGCGAATGGATGTCGATGATGCCGGGGGTGACGAACTTGCCGCTGCCGTCGATCAGGTCATAGCCCTCGGTCGAAAGCGAGGCATCGCCGACCGCCGCCACCTTGCCATCACGGAACAGCACGGTGCCATTGTCGATGCGGCCACCTGTGCCGTCATAAACCGTCGCCCCCACGAGCGCCGTCGGGCGGCCGGGATAGGGCGCGTAGGTCGAGGGGAAGGGGGCGTTGCCGTCCGCACCCACGGGCGCGTCCCAATCCTTGGCCGAAGCGGACGCGACGCCATCGCTCCCGCCGGTCGTTGAGCATCCGGCCACCGCGAAGGCAGCCGCACAGGCGAGCAAAACGTGTTTTTTCATGAAACCCCCAAATGCAGTCGGGCCGGAGCATTGCTGCCCCGGCCCGCCCGGTCAATCGGTTTTGGTCGAGGAGAATCGACGCTCCGACGATTCTCCTCCGAGGGGCGATCAGGCGCGGCTGGTTGGGTGGACACCCGCTTCCTGCGCCTCGAGCCCGGCCTCCGCATGGCCTTCGAGGGCGTCGTCCTTGAGCGTGTCGAGATGCATCAGCTTCTTGATCAGCGGGCTGATGACCATCACGAAAACGCCGACGCCGATGGCGAACCATCCGACGTTAGAATAGACGTCCATCACGACCTGGCGCCCGGCCTCCTCGCCGACGCCTTCGGCACCGGTCGCAGCGGCGATGAGGCCGGCGGCGAAATTGCCGGTTGCCGAAGCGAAGAACCAAGTGCCCATGATAAGCGACGCCATATGTGCCGGAGCCAGCCGGTTCATGGCCGACAGGCCGACCGGTGACAGGCATAGCTCACCAGTGGTGTGCAGCAGGTAGATCAGGAAGATGAAGACCACCGGCACGGCCACTTCCGGACCCACGCTGGAGGCGCCCCAGACGAGGACGAGAAAGCCGAGGCCGACCTGAACCACGCCGAGCCCGAACTTGAGGGGTGCGGAGGGTTCCATCCCCTTGCGGCCAAGAGTCTGCCAGACAATGGCGAAGACCGGCGCGAGCAGGATGATATAGATCGCATTGATCGACTGGAACACTGAGGCAGGTACCCCGCCGCGATCGACATGCCGGTCGGTGAACAGGTTGAGCGAGGAGCCTGCCTGTTCGAACAGCGCCCAGAAGACGATCGAGGTGAGGATCAGGAACATTGCGGCAAAGATGCGGTCGCGTTCCTCGCTGGGCAGTTTCACCACGGCGGTGAACAGCACGTAGAGCACGAGCGCACCACCGAAGCCGCCGAGCACGTAACCGACGAGGCTCTGGTACTGGATGGCGAGCCAGCACACGCCGACCAAGCCGATGCCGATGGCATACATCGTCCATTCGGTGTTCTTGGCGAGCGGCTTGGGCGGTTCGCCGCGGCCGAGCAGCAGCGGCTTGCCCCAGACGAAGACCACGAGGCCTGCCAGCATGCCGATCCCGGCAAGACCGAAGCCATAGGCCCAGCCATAGGTTTCGCCGATGTAGCCGCAGAGCAGCGAACCGATAGCTGCGCCGAGGTTAATGCCCATGTAGAAGATGGTGTAGGCAGCATCGCGGCGGGTGTCGGTGCGCGGATAGAGCTGGCCGACGATCACCGAGATGTTCGCCTTGAGGAAGCCCGAGCCGACGATGATTAGCGCGAGCGCCAGCCAGAACACCAGCACGATGGGATTGTTTTCGGTCCCCGCCGCCGGTTCGCCTTCGAAGGCCATGAAGAAGTGGCCCAGCGTCAGCAGGACGGCGCCGAACAGCACGGCTTTTCGTTGCCCGAGGTATTTGTCGGCGAGATAGCCGCCGACCACCGGGGTGATGTAAACCAGCGCGGTATAGGCCCCGTAAATGATGCCCGCATCGCTGTCGGAAAACAGCCAGTGCTTGGTCAGATAGAAGATGAGCAGGGCGCGCATCCCGTAATAGGAAAAACGCTCCCACATCTCGGCGAAAAACAGGACGAAAAGCCCCTTGGGGTGGCCCAGGAACGTCCCTGCCGAATCCCCGTCAAGCGGTTGTGTCGTGGCCATGTGTGGCAAACCCTCTTAGATTGTCCGGGAAGCCAGATGCCATCGGCCTCCTCCCCACAAGAAGCGGGCACCGTAACGTTTTCGCGCCTCATGTGAAGCATTAGTTACACTCGTGACTGTCTGCAGGGGCCAATAACGGGCGGAAGCGCACTCGGGAGGGAACCTTGTGCGCCGCGCTGTATTATGTCACTGTAGCAGTCTGTCGTCGGGGAATCGTTATGTCGAACCAGTCCAAGCCGGTCTATCTCAAGCTGCGGGATATGATCGCGGCTGCGATTATCGATGGCCGTTATCCCGAGGGCGAAATGCTTCCTTCCGTACGCGCACTGGCGGCGGAACAGGGCGCCAACCCGCTCACGGTGGCCAAGGCCTATCAACAATTCCAGAACGATGGCCTCGTCGAGGTCCAGCGCGGCGTAGGCATGTATGTCGTGAGCGGTGCCGCCGATCGTCTGCGCCAGTCCGAGCGCGAGGCTTTTTTGTCGGAGGAATGGCCCGAAATCCGGGCGCGGATGGATCGTCTCGGCGTTTCGGCGAGGGAACTTCTCGCTGACGCCTGATGGCGATGGCGAAAATATACAATCGCGAACTTGCGGGCGCCGGTGGCTTCTGCCACAAGTCATCTCGCTGGAATCGAGCGCAAAAGCACAATTCCTTCAGGGGCGCATCGTGTGAACGAATTGTTGCGGCTATATCGGCCGGGAGACGCCAGATGATCCGATCCGAACTTCTTTCCGCCCTTGCACAGGACAATCCCGAGCTGCGCGCCGAAGAGGTTGAACAGGTCGTCGATATCTTCTTCGAGGAAATAGCGCAGCGCCTGACCGAAGGTGGCCGGGTCGAATTGCGCGGTTTCGGGGCTTTTTCCACGCGCGAGCGCGAAGCGCGCAAGGGCCGCAACCCGCGTACCGGCGAAACAGTCGATGTACCGGCCAAGCGGGTGCCCTATTTCAAGCCGGGCAAGGATATTCGCAGGCGCCTCAACGAAGGCTAAGCGTCCCAAGAAAACGAGAATGCGATAGGACGTTGCTCCCATGCCGGGCAGCGATTAGGGCGGCCTGGCGCTGGCGGGTGTGGCGGAATGGTAGACGCCGGGGACTTAAAATCCCCTGAGCTTTGCTCGTGTGGGTTCGAGTCCCACCACCCGCACCATACCTTCTTTGTGGCCAGAAAAGTCCGATAAAGCCTTGAATGGCAAGGATATTTCTGGGGTTTGAAAACCGTTTTCACGGTGGAACTTGATGTGCCCGCCAAAGACCAGTCTTAGCATGGCACGGCGATCTTCGAGACGGCCAGTTTCCCAAAGATTCC
This sequence comes from Qipengyuania sp. ABI-127-1, assembly GCA_022953095.1. Lineage (GTDB taxonomy): Bacteria > Pseudomonadota > Alphaproteobacteria > Sphingomonadales > Sphingomonadaceae > Qipengyuania. The sequence continues at coordinate 162,365 of JALJCR010000001.1, forward strand.
AAGGGTTTGAGAGGAACTGGAGAGCGGTTTGAAAAGTTGTGTCATAGTCCCTTGCAGGACGACCGCATTTCGCGACTTTCTCCTTGAGAACCGCCTTGCGGCGCTCAAGCTTTTCGACCTTGGCCTCATAGGCACTAACGACAGCAGTTGATTCTGCTTCAACGAGCCTGTCCACAAGCTTTGAGATTTGTTTCTCAACCGAGCCGATCTCGACGCGATTTTGGGTTGCTTCTAGCCTGCTAGCTTCTGCCCGCTTGTCCCATCGATCTCGAAAAATTGCATCAGCCAACTCAAACAACTCTGGTGCAGGAGTCAGCCCTTCAACGAGGTCTTGAAGTTCCTCCTCCACTCTATCGCGCGAGATGGACTTCTTGTTGCTCACGCACCCGCGTTGGCGGCACATGTAATAGGCGTAATAGTCGTTGCGCCCCTTCGCCCATGTTGAGGTCATAGGATGACCGCAATCGCCGCAGCATACAAAACCGCGCATCGGGAAATCCTCGCTGATGTTCTTGCGAGCCGGAGCGCAAGCTTTCTCAGCTAACCGCTCTTGAATGCGCTCGTATGTCTCCAAGCTTATCAGGCCTTCATGCCGTGCGTTGCGCAAAGGGACATCCCATTTGGGATAATCGATGTGGCCTGCATAGAGGATTTGCTTCAACATATGCGTGACGCGCTCGATCAGCACCACGTCATGGCGGCACCTTGGAAACTGCGGTTTGGATTCAAGGAAGCGCTTCACCTCTGCCTGCGAGGTGAAACGACCGCTGGCAAACCCTTCTAGAGCCTCAGTCACGATTCTGGCGTATGGCTCGTCAGGAACCATAATTTTCCCGCCACCGGGCTCACGCTCAAAACGATAGCCCAACGGAGCATGGAACACCCAATATCCGTTGAGCATGCGGGCACGCATTCGGTTCTTGGTTTGCTCCTTGTTCTTTTCACGCTGATGCTGAGAAACACTGGCGAGCAGGTTTTCGACCAACTGGCTGTCGGAGTCCTCGCCAAACTCGATTGATGGAGATTCAAGCGTCGCACCTGCTGAGGCGATATCACCACGAAGACGAAGGTGCGCTTCCAAGCCCCGCGCAAGACGGCTGATGTCATCAATGATGACCACCAGCTCTTGCTTGCGCTTTAGCCGTAGAAACTTGAGCATGGCTTGCATGCCCGGCCGACTGACTGCCGATCCCGACATTTCATCGGTAAAGGTTTCAATAACCTCATAGCCACGATAGTCAGCAAACTCGCGGCAGCGGGTTTCTTGGGACTCAAGACCCGTGCCTTGCGTTGTCTGCTGGAGTGAGCTGACGCGGCAATAGATCACTGCTTTCGTTCTTGTGTTTTCGCTCATGGCTTCCGCTCTTTCCCAGAATCCTTGATGAGGCCGACGCGCTTGCATTGACCTTCAATTATCTGTTTTTCTTGTGTTTCTGTGAGTTTACCACAAGCCGAACGGCGCGGGAAAGCCCTATCTTCCCTTTGTTCAAGAGTAATTTGCTCGGAGGTCTGACCGAAAGCGGCATCGACGAAATGGGCCATGATGTCCGCGACAATGCCGATCAACTCGTCCTTGTCGGACTCCGGCATGTCGATATCGGCGACAAGCTGCCGATACCTCTTCAGATCATGATGCTCCAATAATGCCACCCAAAACCCTTCTGCCTCGCGCAGGAAGCAAATCATTCAAGATACGGGTTTTGGATAAGACGGCTTACCACCGCTTCTGGGAAAAACACCAACGCCCCACACCTCGGCTGTTTTTCCGGCACCTTTCTATCAGTTTACTACATTCGAAGGTGCGATTTCAAATTTGCTGCCAAAACGTGTAGGGCAGTCGCAGTAGATGGGGGTAAATATGTCGAATATAATTACCTATGTGGTGACTGAGGGCGATAAAGCGAAGTTAAGTGCAGCAGCAAAGATGGCTTGCAATATGTGGAATCGGTTTGTCGAACCTAGCTCCAACATCGTAATCCGCTTGGGAATAAGGTCACGGCCCTTATCTCGAACGACAGCGTGGGCGTTTGAACCGTGGTCCAGAAACGGAGTGACGTACGGTCGCGTCGATTTTAACACAAAGTTTCTCAAGAAATGGTCTGCCCTACAGGCAGCACAGACCATAGCGCATGAGATTGGTCACGCACTCGGTTTTGGGTGGTCCGATTGGATGTCGATCATCGATACACAAAGCGGCAAGTTCACAGATGCGGCCATTGCGAGAGTCCCATCTCTCAACGCCATGAGGGTGGAGTTGACAGGTGGTTTTGGAGTTGAGCACTCGCATTGGGATGAAGCTATGTTCGATGATGCGTTGATGACACCTTATAAGGATGGAGTGGAGCGGGTTTTGCCAGTCACGTTCGAGGTGGTGGAACTGCTTGGGCATAACCAACGCCAAGGCATACCTGAACCGACTTCGCTCAATTCGCTCCTTCAAACCTCTCCTGATGCACAGGTTAGTAAGAATAAGAACTTTCAGATGATCGATCTGCTGTATTTCGAGGACACAGAGGTCTTTGAAACCTTGCCTCATCGCGTAGACGAAGATCAGGACGAGCCTTGATGTAAATCTCGCACATCCCCGATTTGCGACACCCAAGGTTCGACAGCATAGAAAGGAAGCATATCGCAGACGATCAGTTGCGGTAGCCCTGCCAGTTTTATGATCTGCTTGCCGTTGCCAATTGCGCGGATGTCTTCGGCCTGGAGAACAGGTCTGCGGCTCTCTCCGCGATTGGTGCCTGCGCTCTCAATCGTACCGCCGCCAACATTCTGCCCGCGTGTGACAAGCGTTCGATTACCAGACCATCTTTCGACATCACGCATGAGAGCGGGGTCCTCGATACCTGTCATGGTGAAGATAGCGGCCTGATCTTCAAACTCCCTGACCGCATCGCGTGACCATCGGCCTTCCATCGAGTAGCGACCTTGGCTGAAAAACCAGAGCTGGATGCCTTTGCCGCGATAGAGGCGAAGCGCTTTCATGAGCGCAGGCGCAGGCGGGAGTTGCGGGAATTCATCGAGCATGAAGCATGTGCGCAGCGGCCCGCGTTCACGGGCTATCGTCTCGACTGCGTAGTTGACAATCAAGCTGATCCACGGCGCGATGACACCGAGCTTCTCGCTCGGAGCCATGAGATAGACCGTGGTCGGTTCATGCTTGAGCCGCGCAAAGTCGAAATCATGTGCGGCAGTTGTGCGGTCGAGCGTTTTGCCAATCTCGAAGGCGGACAGTGCTTCGATTGCGTCCGACTTGTATGCCTCGAATTGCTTGGGAGCATCGGCGTAGGTTGCGCCAATCGCGGAGGCGCGACGCGCAATGCCTTCGAAGCCGCAGCTCACCATCATCTGAAAGTTGCTCGCAAAGTCGTCATCCGAAGCGTTCACGAACCGCCACAGATTGCCGAGCGTGCAATTCTGCGGTTCCATATAGGCGAGATATTCCATGCGCATGGCGAGCAATCGGATCGCGCCTTTGCGCACCCAGCCATTCTCGCCATCGCGCGGATTGGGTGGCAGCAGGATTTGCGCGATCTCTTCGGCCTGAGTGTCGATCTCTCCGCCATCCGCCACAATATCGACGAGCACATGCAGCGGGTTGATGCGGGTGTTATCGAGTCCAAGCAGATTGAACGGATTGAGCGTGATGCAATTCTGACCGAGCGTTTCCCTGCGATGCTCGATTGAGGCAAAGCAGTTTTCGCCATCCTTCACGTCTACAACGATAAGGCTGCGATCCCGAACATGGGCGAGATTGGGAAGGATCAAATCTCGCCCTTTGCCACTGCCGGTGCGGGCATAGGTCAGAAGCTGTCCATCACCCGCAAAGAACAGCATCCTGCCCTTGTAGGCTCCAAGAAACAGTCCGTCCGCATTGAACAAGCCTGCGCGTTCAATTTCCGGCGTCTCGGCCAGATGGCCGTCCCCCAATTGCCCAGACGGCCCCATGATGCTCATGTAGTAGTTCTGCCATTCGGCCCGTTCCCGCGCTTCCTTCTCGCGCTGAGCGCGATTGAGCGCCTGTGCCGTGTGGAACAGGCGCGGCAGGAGCACGCCGAAGGTCTCAAGCCGCATTGCCGTTACTCCTCTTCGAAGCCTTCGGACTTAGCATCTCGGCTGATTGAGGGCGGATCGGGGAAAGTGATCGGAGCGATATTCTCGAAGGCGCTTTGCACCTCTTGCGGAGAGGCAAGATCGATATCCCAGCCCTCGACATCGACCGTCACGCCTTGGGTGACACTTCGGTCGAGTTCCTCCTGAAGTTCTTCGCCAATAGTGTCGGCGTAGTCGATTGCCGATTGACCGAGTTCGGGATCGGCAAGTCCTGCCAGCCGACCGAACAGGCGGGCGAAGTTGACCACCGTCACATCCATGCTTTGCTGTGAGCGGGTGACATCCATGCTTTGCTGCACATAGGCCTGTTGCAAACGCGCTGTCGCATCGGCGAATATCTTGGTGCGGTCGTAGGTGGCCTGATAATTTTGCAGCATACTTTGCGCTGTCGCACGGTATTGCTCTTGCTGCTGCTCGGCGCTGACCCGAACTTCCGCTGCCCAATCCTCAAACTCGGCCTGCGTTTCTAGTTCGTGTGCTCTGATCTCTGCCGCATAGCGACCGCTGTAGGTGCCGGTGAAGGTCGATGGGCGATATTCAATCGGAAGAAACATCTCCGCTGCGTAGAAGGCTCCGGCTGCAAGCAGAGCACCGCCGATCATGCTGACACCTGCTGAGATAAGCGGACGTTTCGGCGGTGCGACAATCTGAAATGGAAACGGCAGCGCCGCTTCAGCCTGTTTGCTTGCCTGTTCGCCCAATTGGCGTGGCGTTTTGCCCGCATAGTCGATTGCGTATTCCTGGGTCATGGTGCTCTGCATCCTTCACTTGCGTGTCTGACGCAGAGACCAGATCGGTTGTCTCGAAGTGGGCGAAAGAGGCCCTTCATGCGGAGACCGCCTGCTTGCGATGAAACGGGCAGTCCGCGCACCGCTCGAAATACGCCCAAGCCCAATGGCCGCACTGCGGCTGATTGAGGCATTCGCGCTCGGCAAAGCCTTCCGCAACCTTTGGGTGCGCGGCCCAGAAAGCGAGTGAGAGTAAGATCAGGCGCGGGGCTAAGCGAGCCTGCGGTGCCTGCCGTGGCGGGGAGTCCGCAAAGGCGACCAGATAGGACAGCCAGCGGAACGTGCCATCATCATTGAAGGCTTCATCAATGGCCGTGTCCGAAATCTCGAAGGGCGATCCATCCTTGCAGACGAAGCGCAAATCTTCGCGGAAGAGCTGGTCCGCCATCCAGTCGGGTACATCGCGCCGTGACATGTAGAGTCCATCGCTGTGGCGCAGCTCGGCAACTGCCATCGCCAGCTTGTGATAATAGGATTTGGTGAGAACCTTGGAAGGTTCAGGCACAGTGATCGTTCGTTTCGGTTTCATGTTTACGGCCTCTCGAAAAAAGACCGCAACCGAATATGCACACGGCTTTCGGAGCGCGAACAATCAGCCTAAGAAGAGGCCAAAGAAGAGCAATTCCGAAAGTCGGCTAAGTAGCTATGAAAAAACAGAAAAACAGACGCTACCGAAACGCAAAAATTTCTGAATACAAATTCAAGAAAGTTGTCTGGTTCTTCGCTCAGAATCTGACCGTTCGTGAGGCTGCAAAGCGGATCAAACTCTCAGAGCCAACCATCGCGAACATCTACATGCGGCTTCGCATGAAGCTCAAAACCAATGGCATGTTCAACTTCCAGATCGCCGATGCAAAGGAGCGTCCAGCCCAAGCGATCTGGGGGCCGAAACATCGCGGCGCGCCGGAGGCGCACAAGGAGCTTCACGAGATCGAGACGATTTCCCGTATCGTGGCGGCGCACAATTTTCGTTATGTCGAAAAGCTGAAGGTGAGCGATCCAGAGCAATGGGATCGTGCCGTGCAAATCTATCTCTCGAACCGGAAGACTGGCCGATACAATATGTTCGAGTTGCTACCCGAAGGCACTCTGAGCGAAGACGGTGAGAAGCAGCGACAACTCGATCCGTCTGAGGCCAATCCGAACAGCATCATTCTGATAAATGAGAAGATGGTCGATCCGAACGCGGCGTTTTTCCGGTATCTGTGGCAGTTGCTCTTGAAGAGTCCGCTATGAAGCCCGTTTCGTTGAAAACATTGTCGCTTGGACGGATTTCTCCAAAATGATAGCATCTTAGGCTATGGATTTTGAAGTCGTCCCATATCGAGGTCGTTGGTCGAGAGATGCCAGGAATAAGGTGTTTCTACTTACTGACGGTTGGGATGACTGGTTCAAATACAGTACGATGTATATCGCCTTCTACATTGATGAAGACGGAGAGGAACATCGTATTGGAGAAGTGAAAATTGGCCAATTCGGCATGTTGCCGGAGCAGCGCCGTCCTGACATTCCCGATCAGTTCACTGGTTTGAGCGAGGCGTTTTTCTCACTTGGCCAAGACGACAGTTACTACGAAAAGCTGAACGAGCTCGGAGATCAGTTCAGAGATACATACCTTAAAGCCATGCGGGATGTCGCAAAGGATGAGGAACTCTTTGAACGAGCATTAGGCGAGGATGTCACAGGCGTATCGCTACTGAGGTCCGTTTCTGACACCTCAGTCAGGGGCCAATTTCGTTGGATGACTCAGGGTGGAGCAAGGCTTACCCGATACTCGTTTTCCTACACTCCACCGCCTTGGGGGCGGGACAACATACCGCCGACCTTTCAATTCAAAGTCGAGCCAGAATCATATCCGCCTACCAACGTCCATGTCCTGATTGGCCGCAATAACGTCGGAAAGACCTATACCGTCGAACAAATGACCAATGCCATCGTGCGGCCAGACGAGGGCGAGTTTGGCCAGTTCCGATGGGAAGAGAACGCCTTTGGCCGTGCTGAAACCGAGACCTTTTCGAACATTATCTCCGTAACATTCAGCGCGTTCGATCCGTTCGAACCTCTACCCAACCGGCAGGACAAACTGTCGGCAGTTCGATACCAGTATGTTGGATTGAAACATGTTGGGAAGAATGAGGATGGCAAGTCGAAGCCGCCCAAGTCGCCCGATGATCTGGCTGCCGACTTTGGAAAGTCGGTGCAGCTCATTGTGACCCAATCTGCAAAGGCAGATCGATGGCGACGGGCATTGTCTTTGCTAGAATCCGATCCGATATTCAAACAGGCCGAGATTTGGTCTTTGATCGAGCAATACCAAGATTTGCAACTCCTCTATGAGCGCCGCGAAGCGTTCAACGAGCTTCGAAAGAGCGCGCGTCAACTCTATTCGAAGCTCAGTTCGGGGCACAAGATTGTGGTCCTCACCATCACTCGGTTGGTCGAGACTCTGGAGGAGCGCTCTCTGGTTATCGTTGATGAGCCTGAAGCTCATCTGCATCCTCCGCTCTTATCGGCATTCACGCGCTCACTTTCCGATCTACTTATCAATCGCAATGGTGTGGCAATCATCGCCACTCATTCGCCTGTCATCCTCCAAGAAGTTCCGAAGACCTGTGTCTGGTGCTTGCGTCGAACCGGAAGGGAAAAGCGTATTGAGCGCCCCATCCACGAGACGTTCGGTGAGAACGTAGGAACCCTCACACAAGCGATCTTCCAGCTAGAAGTGACGACTTCAGGCTTCCACCGAATGCTGAGCGATGCGGTCGATGAAAATCTAAGCTACGATGAAGTCGTGGAGCGCTTCAATGGCCAACTCGGTGATGAAGCTCGCGCAATAGTGCGTTCCCTTATCGCGGTGCGTGGTCAGGGAGCATAGCGTATGTGGACCATACCCAAACCTGAGATCAGCGCGCGCGAGACCTTCGATATCTGTATCGAAGGGATACGCGACCCAAACCTGAAGGCCCGACTTCAAGGAATCCGTCAACAAATCGAGGATGCTGATACAGACTTCGACGCCAGAGGTGTTGCGAGCCAGCTCTACGCGATTGCTCAGGCCGCCAACGTGGTTGGCGTTGCGGGAGCTGTCACTGCTGACGAGATGGTCAAGCTCTATGAGCGCCATATGGCACGGCAAAAGAGCAGAGGCCGAGCAACCTATGACAAGATCATGGTTGGGGCTTTGCACGGGCAATGTCCCTTTTGCGGGCACTTGCCAGTGTCTACGCTCGATCATTCTCTCGGCAAGGCCGAATACCCAGTGTTGGCGGTCACCCCGATCAACCTGATACCTTGCTGCAAAGACTGCAATCACAAGAAGGGAACCGCAGCCGCGCTAACTCCTGAAACGCAATTCCTTCATGCCTACTATGATGATTTGACGGCGGATCGCTGGCTATATGCGCAAATTGTCCAAGGCTCTCCTCCTGGAGCCACCTTCTATGTCAATCCGCCTGCCCATTGGGATGGGGTAACCGCCCAACGCGTAAACCGCCATTTCCGAGAACTTGAGCTTGCAAGCCTCTATGCATCGCAGTCGGGCAGACAGCTTCAGAACATCCGTAGCTCACTAGCGAAGAATTACGATGCGGCAGGGGCACAGGCTGTCGCGGAAGATCTGATCGAGCGTAGCGACAGCTGTGCTCAAGTGACGGTCAATTCTTGGGAAGGTGCACTCTACGAGGCTGCCGCGAACGATGCGTGGTATTGTGGAGGTGGCTTCAGGGCTTAGACCCTTAAGTCAATGGTTCGAGCAAATTGTCCGGCGGGATGGAGGCGCTTGGAAACCGTGCACGCAGCCGTTGTGCTGTTTCACCAAGTGCGTCGCTCCTGCCTAAAGAGCGATGAACGAGATACGCTGCAGTCTGACGGGTTTTGGTTTTACCGCGTAAAGCGTTCGCCCAGCCCACTTCCGCAGAATCAGGATCAATCAACGATAAGATTCGTTCGAAAATTTCCCTCTCTTCCTGACGAACCATCCGTAGGAAGAGTAAAGGATCAGTGAGCCAACTCCCATTCTTCTCGGAGAGTTTGATCGCGGCATTTTCAATGTGAGGTGCCAGGAACTGAGCAAACAGGTCGGGGCGCTTATTATGTAGTTTCGCTAGCAGGATGGCCGCCCAGTCCCAGTTGAATGTGTGACCGTTTGAGATTCCGATCACACCCTTGTTTTCAATGAATTTGATCGCGAAATCGAAAGCTGTGTAAGCAAGCCTCGGTGTAAGTGTGGCAATGTTATCTCGATTACGAGATAGAATATCGCCGATCTCACACTGGCCAAATTTGACCATCCCGCAAACCGAAAGAAATACATCGGCATCGTGAAAAAGGTCATCGATCTGAGGTGCAATAGTTGTTTCGATCTCCGACCAATTCAGTCGATTCACGACTTCGGTGAATTTGTTCTGATCGACCTTTCTTAGGAACAGGAGCAATCCTGCGGCACTTTGAAAATCGCGAGTAGAGCACTGCGAAATTTTTTCGGCCAGATCGCTTGCACTCCAAATATCTGAGATATGCCTGCCGACCTGTCTCATCGCTTTGCTTGGACGATCCTTTCCTTTGTATAGGCCAAGTGGGTCGTGGAGACGCAAGACGTGCCAAAATATCTCGTCCATCTCATGAAATGAGCCGACGGGATTGTCGACGAGACGAGGGGCGACGCGAGTTGAGAACTTGGCTACTAAGTCCAAGCCGAATTCTTGATCGTGATAAGCTAAGTGTGAGCAAAGCTTTGCAAACGACGACAGGTAACCGTCGTCAGGCCATTCGTTCGCCAGACTTTGCAGTTTTTCCCTATCGAGGAGAGCCACGAAACTGCCCTTCCATTCTTCCCATTCGGATCGTGAGACGTTGGAAACGAGCTCGGACATCGAATAGACTTGGTCGGGCTTTGCATTTGAGAGCTTCTCAGCCAAGCCTCGCCTATCAACAGCACCGCCGATCTTCGCGCATAGCTCTTTATCCTTCATGGATATCTGGCCCAAGAGGTAACCAGTTCCATACGCGGATTGGCCAGTGGCTTCGTCAATCCAGCGTATCAGCATCGCACCATCGTCACTGATGATCTGACCGACCCAGTCGTCAAAGTAGCTTTGAAGCTCGCTGAGGAGGAGGCATGCGTGATTGCGGTTTTCCTCGCCCTCTTGCGTCCAACATCGCGCGATCAGTCCCTCTAGATGGGCCTTTTCTACCAGTGGATGAAAGCGCCAATTCCCGATCCCCATTCGAAGCTCTTGCAAGAGATTTCGAAGGCCGATCAGAGAACTACGAGGATTTGCGACAAGTGCATCAATGACCATTTTCAATGCGTCGGTTTCTTTGGCTTCGGCTGCACGCCTCAATAGCTGCTTCAAAACGACGGCAGAAAATCTCTGGTGTGGCGTTCTCAAATCACCTTGGTGGGCAATCAGTCGGTTTTTCGCCAACCACTGGATGCTCTGCTCTATGGCTCTGGGACCAAGGTTTAGCGGCTCGAGTATGTGTTCAATATCCGCTTTTGAAGCCACAGCATCTCTTGTAGAAATTTGACGTGCGGCGATTGCGGCCAGAACAAGATGGCTACCGGTACTGACCGCTGAGGATGCAGCCGCATCCGCACGCGTCCACCCCCCACCTAATATGAAGCAGAACTGCCATGGTACGTCCGCTTCCTCGGCAGCGTCCAACCTCCTTTCAAGCGACTCATCATATGGTCGATCACTCACAGTCTTATCTATCGCATGGACCGCCCTTAACGTGGCTTCTCGGTTAGCACGAAGCTCCTTGGCGATCGTCCTCACTGCTTGCTTTGGGTCGAGATATGTCGTTCCAGGCGTTTCGATCAGATTATCAGCCGCATTATAGGTAGCGAGAAGGTAGGAGTTTGAATTCGTTGATTGCTCTACCGACCTAATGACGTGTTCTGGAGCGAGGTGAGCATCGTCCACTATGTAGAGAGCTGGCGACTCAGTCTGATTAAGTTGCAGTATCCCTGCACTTGAATCTCTTGCCCTAAAGATTTGCCAGCCGCGCTGCTTCATGATTGAGGCGACCTGCATGATGCAGACAGACTTTCCTGCACCCGGAACTCCCGCTAGCCGAGCCGAATGAGCTGCTTCGAGTTCGCGCAGTATCATCGCTGTTTCAGGAAGAGTGGGGCACGCAGCGGCATCTGCTGGCCCTAGCGCCCTTCCCATAAGGGCTGGCCTCAAGTCACGCCCTTCAGAGAAACTCAATTCTTCCCACGCGCCATTTGCTTGTTCCGACTGGATTTGCAGCGAGCCTAGCTTCTCTGAGCGAACGGCTTCATGCTGCCCCTTCATTTCCCGCAATTTCTTCACAGGAAACCGCTCGGCATTGTCATCGATGATCGTGTGATGATCTCCGCACAGAAGCAGAAGATTCGCATATGAGCGACGCTCTTCATTGCTCATTGCCGGATTGAAGCGTTTTCCGTCAGGCATCGCCGCTTCGATGTGACAAATCCTACCGATCATCACACCGTCGCGTGTCATCAAAACTGTATCACAATCGGGAAATGCGCACTGGTTTCCAGAGCGTATATACAATTCTCTTTTCACATCGCTCTTGGGTTCAAGCCTTTTTGGTAGCTCCGTCTCGTCCATGGATTTAATCTAAAGCGAAGAGGCCCTTTTTGCGAGTAGAATGAAGAAGATGTCCGCAAGGCGATTTAGCTTCGATGCAATAGCGACAATCAACCGATACGTTGCCTTCCTACCCTTGGCGCCATAATCATCAGGCCGAGCAGGATCCCACCGAGCGGGATTAGCTCGATGAAGATGCCAATGGCGATCGCGCCCATCGTCGCTTGCGGATAGAGGCCGAGATACGCCACGTTCGAAGGGGCGGTGACAGTCGGCAGCTCGGCTTCTTTCAAGGCTGCGATATCGTCCAGTCCCTCGGTCAGCGTTTCCGCCATTCCCTCGAAATTGTTGACGATGGCCGCTGCTCCGCTTGCTGGCAAACCAGCGGCGTACCAGTCGCGGCGCATGGCATCGGCGACCGATTGCATGGCCTCGACCTGGAGCGCGTCATTGGCCGAACGTGCGAGGCGGGCAAATTCATCGCCCTGTTTGCGAACTTCAACGAGCTTCGCATGGCGCTCCATGTCGCTGTCGATGATACGGCGCGTATCAAGCAGAAGGCTGTCCATGCGCGCGAACAGGCGGGAGAGACGGGCGCGAGAGCCAAAGATGGCCTGTCGCGCATTCTCGCAAGCGTCGCCGATATTGGCGAGCGTGGTTGCCACACGCCCGACATCGCCACCTTCGCGGCTGAATGCGCCCGTTGCGGCTTCCTGCGAACTCATGCGGTTGGCTGTTGCGCTGCATTCGCTGAGAGCCGCCAGTCGATTGTTGATCGAAGCGGCGGCGCGACGGCGCTCCTCGGTCGCTTCCTTCATGGCATCGAGTGAGGCTTCCATATGGGCGCGCTCGCCCGATGGTGCAGCTAGGGTGGAGGCGGCTGCAACGGCAAGTATGCACGCGAGCGCAAGATAGGCGGCAACGAAGATTGCCGTTGCAGGGCCCCGCTTGGATGGTGGCAGGGTAGGGATGTGTCGCAGCGCGATATAGGAGCCGTAGGTCAGGCCTGCGGCAATCGCGATCATCGAAAGGATCGTCTTGATCCACGCACCAGCATCCATTTGTCCTGAAGGCGCGACCAGTTCGGAAATCCATACTCCGGCGAACACACCTGAGATCGCATGGAGCACCATATTCATCGCGAGAAGTCCGCGAACGCTTGTCGGAAGTTTTGCGGGTTGAGCCATAATGCCCTCCTTTCACGCGCAGCATTGGCAGCAGAGAGGACGTGAATTGGGGGAAAGAGCGTTCTCGGGCAGGTGGTATTTGATGGAGAGAGACAACGAGTTTCAGCGGTACGTGATTGAGTAAATCTGATACGGCACGTTTCGTTGAGTAGAGATGTGGCTGGCGGATGAGCCATCCAAGGCAGCTTTTGCACTATTGTTGACGTTAGTACTGACCGCAAGATGTGCGTTTGTATTACAAAACCGGCCTGAAGGCCGCTTTCGCCAAACGCCTATCTTGGCAAGGGGAACCCGCTGCGCGTTCCCCGTTGCATCCCCTCCGGCTGTCCGGTGCCTTCCATAACCCATGTCGCTCTTTCACGAGGAATACGAGGCGTATTCGGATCGTGAACTGAGCATCAAGGCCAGTCAGGCACCGGAGGCAACGTGTGGCCGTTGCATCGCCAGCCAGGAGAGCCTCCGTGCTCCCCCAAGCGCCCCCAAGGCCAATGGGCGCAGTCGCCGCCCCTCTGGACACCCTCGACCAACCGTCCGCCGTTTGGATGCCGCCACGCTTTCGCGCATGGAGACGACCAGAGGGGCTTACGCCGCCCCATCTGGACTCCCGCGAGATATGCAGAATGTTCGCGAATAGCCGCCTTCGATCCCTCCGATGAAATCATCCCTCGTCATGGTCACCGAGCCAAAGGGGATATCTGCTGCGAATGGACCAAGCGCCACTATGTTCATCTTGACACGTTCCACTGCATCGAGGCTTACCGCCTGTTCAAGCAGATGCATGCACGCAATGATGAACATTTGCTCCGCTTCATCAGGGCTATCGGGATCGTTGATGTTCAGCTTGAGTTTGATCGTAGTGGTGGCGTGTTCGTTACCTTCCGCATAATAGGCGATGTTATTCTTCCAGATTGGGTCACCGCCGAATTCTCGCATCGGGCTTGACGCGTGCCATTCATCATCGAAACTGTTGTGGTAGTGGCCGGTGTCGTATCCGAGATCGCTCATGAACTTCATGGCGATATAGGGCGACCAGCCTTGCGAGGCAGGTACTGCAGGTGGTGAGTCTTCTCGCTCTTTCAGGGCGAAAAGGGCAGTGAGCGAATGCTTGAGTTCCGACTTCGTCTTTGGGCGAGAAACCATAATTGCCTTTCGCCATCGTTCCAATGTCTCAACGTCCCCGCGAATGCGCGTTATCGCGAGCCAGCGAGCATAGGGTACAAGTTTCTTATCGATGCCCGCCACGCCCATCGTGGCAAAGGCGTCAGAATAAATGACGTAAAGTCGCCACGCATAGAGAAAGGGTAAGAAGCCAACCGACAGCAGGATAGGCAGCAGGAAATCAAGCGCAGTCTCCCAAGTCGCTGTTTCGGTCCATTTGTCGATCGTCTCGACAACGCTGAAGCCAAGATATCCGAGGCCGATCACGGCCATTATACAGCCGCAGAACTTTACCACTGGCGCATGTTCTGGCTTGCGCTTGGCAACTTCCCCCATGAGCGCGAAAAAAGTGACAACCGGGAGGGCGATCAATTCGACGATCAGCGAAAAACTGTGAAGTTCGGTGATAAAAAGAAAGATCGAGGTGATTGCGAAGATGTCGCGAGCGACCTTGTCCATGCCGATCTTGCGCTTCCTGATCGAGTCCATCTCGAACATCGCCACAAAAGCGAATGTGACAAGCCAGAGGATCGTCGATTTGAGATGGGCAAGCGACCACCAACCGATGCTGTCTAACAGATAGATTTCTCCCGCTGCGTAAATGCCCGCAAGCAGCAGAGGGGCGATGATAACAGGCTGGAAAAAGGTCCCGGCCAGGTTTTTGAGCGAACCTCGCACAGGCTTGTAGAAGATGACCGCGATGACAATGACGCAGAGCCAGAAGGCGTAGGCCCATTCACGATTGCTGACGGATTCGATTACTTCGTTCATTCCGCATTGTCTGCGCGGTTGAGTTGCTCCTCAAGTTCCGCGATGCCTGCCAGCAGATCATCGAATGATGGCGGCGGAGACATGAACATGACTTCCATGTCCGCGTAGTCGCGCCTCAAGCCCTCAACGATTTCGTCAGATGGTATTAGTCGAAGCGAGCCAATTTCGGCTGTTTCGTATGACGCAGAGGGATCGGCAAACATCAGGCTCTTATTGTGAACCACGCGAGCCAAGAGTTCTGGCTGTCCGAAAGCATCTTTGGCAATCCCGCTCTGAGCAAGCATCAATGTGTCGTAATAGTGTCGCGACATCCCGTCGCGCAACTTCCCGTTGTGGTGAAGCGCATGAAGGATCGTCGCCTTTTCCCAGAACGTACGCGCAGCAGCCAGAGTAGGTATATCGGTACTCGCCTCTGGCAGATCATCGGGAAACTCTTCGGCGAGATAGGGTGTAATTGCCTTCAGTTCTGAGGGTTCGGTATCCCCGCGCGCGCCGAACTCCAGCTTTATGCGTGGCTTGATGTAATCCGTATCGCCACGTCCACCGTAGTCGTTCCCGTAGTTGAGACCATAGCCAGATGTCTTTGGATAATTGAACAGGAGCGTCTGTTCGTCCCTGTCGTCCGGGTCTGGTATGATCTCCCAACCGTCGCTTGTGCCAAGCGCCGTTTCAATTTCACGCGCTAGCGCAGGGGTGATCGCGTCCGCGACGAATGCCTGCGCTGCCTTTTTCACGCGCCTGGTTCTCTTCTTGATCTGACTCGAGGATATTCCCTCTTCCATCGGTGAGGGTTCGTCGCAAATCATCGGAGCCGTCTTGGATATGACGAGGTCGATATCTTCTGAGAAGCGGTGAATGATGTCGTATGCTTTGGACAGGGATGTTCCGCCCTTGAACATCAGGTGACCTGACAATTCTGCGCAGTTCATCAAGCGCCGGAGTGTCCAGCAGACCCAGAAGTCCTTTTCGATGATGGTCGGCGTGAGATCGCGCCGACTTGCCGCTTCTTCTATGAAGGCGCGACGATCATCGACTGACATGCGGGCGAAATCATCCAAGGCGGGCCTCGTCGATCTTGAGAACAACATCGCCCATCCAGCCTGTCATCTGCGGGCGAGCCTTGATGAGGACTTTCATATCATCATCGCTTAGACGATCAGCAAACTGACGAATGGTGTCCGCATCCATATCATTCCTTCCGAAATGGGCGATGGCCTGCAAAACAGTGTTTGCGCGGTCAGACGCCTTGTCGAGCAGCGGCGCGCGCGCACGTTTGAGTGCCAAAGTGCGTCCCCCTACATTCTTGGTTCGAGAGGGCCCGTCTGTAGAATAGCTAGATTTTGCCGGAACCTGAGTGGAAAGCCCCAGACGGTTGACGGCGGCGGCACCTGCCGGACCGATCTTGTCACCCCTTTTGCGCGCAACGGCACGAACCAGACTGTCCGCATTGGGACTGAGTGCGCCTAGTTTGTCGTGAAGCTTGGGAAAGTCATAGACCCCGCGTCCGACACGTCGGATTTTGCCTGCCTTTGCCAGACGCGACAAAGCCATATCCACCGAACCCCGTGTTCCGAAGTCGATAAAATCCTTAGGCGTGAAGGCCCATCCACGGCCTTTGCCGCGCACGCGCTTCATGATCTTGTCAGCCACAGCAGACATTTTTTCGCCCTCCTTATTGTTAGATAATAACACATGTTTTTCTAACAAACAATGAAATTAGAAGTTCAAATAAAGACCTGTATGTCAGTATCTTAGATGATCGGATGCGATATATGTGCATGGGCGCTATATACAAGGGATCATACGCTCGCTTCAGCCCTCATTCGCCCACGGCGAAGTCGCCAGAAATCCACTTACAGCGCCTCACGGAAACTAGGAGAAACTGCTATGAAACATGACCCGCAAGGCAAATGGCGCAGCATCAGGATTATTCGGCGGAGGGGACGGTCTACGGGTCGCGTTGCTGTCGAGATCGAGATGCCCGCTGAGGATTGGGCATGGATCGAGGAACTGGAAGACCGCCTGATGATCCCCGATCGCGATTTGCTCTATATGGGATTCTTTCAGGGCATGGAGCGTGTGGGTTGGAAGAACCCTGACCATGTGACCACTCCCAAGGAGCCGCCGCCTCGCACCTATGCTCTACGGAACAACGTGCCGACTGCCGAACAACGCGAGACCGAAGCGACCATCATCCCATTTCCTCAGCGTAGCGATCCAAGCGAATGGGATGATGATATTCCGTTTTGAGATATGATTTTTCTGACTTAATGCGGACTGATGTTACGGGTATTCGTCACGCTTTTAGCTCTTTTCCGCATGGTGACTTTGATGGTGCTCTCAGCGGTTGGCTGTGCCGGAGCTGCCATTGCGCAAGAGTCAACCGATCTGTCGACCGTAGGCCGATGCTACGATACTCCAGATTTTGAACGCGCGTTGGAACAAGAAAACTGGCTAGAGGTTGCGTCTGCTAATACATTGCGATTGAGCCACGAAGGCGACAGAGTCTTTCAACATACAAGAATATTCGCGTCCTATGACGGGCGTGCTTGGTTCATTGCGCTCGGAGATGCCCCGCTCGATGGTATTTCGCGTGACTTTTGCGTGCCCACATCAGGTCATTCGATATTGGTTAGTGACTATAGAAGAGACCAGCCTCCTACCGTTGCGGTGCCATCATTTGATTCCACTGAGGCAACAATCACGTGCAACCGGATCGGTGGGAACTGCGGCCCTCTTGAAACTATATTGAGAAACTCCGCAATCGGCCCCGTACCGTATCGGATCGCAATGATAGGGACCTCTGTCGATGAAGGATCGGGAAATACTTTAACCACAATTATTGTCAGCGAGGGCGGCGATTTTCGTGAGCTGGCTACTGGCAACACCGGCGCCACAATCTATGTATCAAGAGGGGAAAATTTTCGCTTCAGTGAAACGATCTTGACGGCCTATGATCAGTGAATTGGCGGCTTGAGATTACTTGCCAATTACAACGAGAGCGCAATCCTTATTGAGTCAAGTTTGGCCTGAATTTCAGCGCGACTAGTCTCGTCGCAAGCATTTGCAACCTGACATTGCAGGTCAGCGAGCAGCGCAAGCAGCTCTTGGCGTGATAGCTTTGCCAGCGATGCGGTGTTGAATATCTCGTTCATGGCTTTCTCCTCCCTTTGCCCCGCATTGGCGGGTGCGTTTGTTGGTGAGAGGAACAGCTCCGATGCCCCATGCCGCCGTCATTCGGATGAAGCGCAACGCCAGTGGAGCAATCTGCCTTTAAGGCATGATTTGATGGTCGAGGTATTGAGATCGGGACACCGACTTGAACCCATCGACAAGCGCCGCCGCCAGTAGGGCAGAGGCAGAGCAAAGACCAGTTAGAGATGAGCTGCCGGATCGATGAACTCGGAAGCGTTCGCTTTTCAGAGTCTCGCTTCGCTGCGCAGACCTGTAGTGAATGAGGGACGATACTGACCGCTTGGTCGTGACAGTCAACGGCCTGCCCGCACCACTTCACCCAAAGGCGAACCGTGTTGCCCGTTGCCGCGCCCTTGGCACGTGACATATCACTCGGTCCCAACCGGCCTTCTTTCGCCCTGTTCACCAACAGGAGCGCGAAGGAGGCTCAAAATGAAAGACGACTATATCCGAGAGGAAATCACCTGGGACGGCATCACCATCGAAATCGGTTGGTCGCCGGAATATTTCTCAATCGGCGACGGCAAGACGATGGGACATCTCGAAGTGCGCTCGATCGCACCGGACCGGGAACCGCTGCCGATGACCGAGACCGGTTATCGCTCGCACTGGATCACGCCGGAGGAAATCGATGAATATGGTGGACTGCTGAATTTCGTCGAGGCGTGGATAGCGCATGAGGCACAATCGCGATCGTGGATCGATGGCAAAGCGAAAAGGGCACAACTGGAACTGTTCTAACACCCGTTCACAGCGCGGTAGAGCGTTCGTTCGCTCACTCCGCTTTGTGCGGCAATCACCGCCATTTCCTCACCCGCAGATTTGCGCCGCTTCGCGTCCGAGATCTGCTCGGGTGTGAGACTGGCTGGACGGCCAATCGCTTTGCCTCGCTTGCGGGCCGCTTCCATCCCCGCCTTCGTGCGCTCAGAAATCAGCGATCGCTCCAATTCGGAGAAAGCGTTGCGTATCTGAAAGAAGCACCGCCCCATCGGCGTGGTCGTATCAATCCCCTCGGTCAGGACGAGGAAATCGATTCCACGCGTCTCGAATTCCTCCAGAACATCGAGCGCATGGCGAAGCGAGCGAAACGCCCGATCCATTTTCCAGAGAACGAGCGTATCGCCAGACTTGAGCGAACCGAGCACTTTCTCGAAGCCAGGACGCTTCTTGGCGATAGCTGAGATTCCGTCATCACGGAAAATGCGCTCGCACTGCGCTTGTTTGAGTGCGTCTATCTGAAGGTCGAGAGATTGGTCGGTGGTAGAGACCCGCGCATATCCGATACGTGCCATTTAATGTCGCGCAGGTTGTCCGGTTGATGGAGGTGAAGAGCCGAAACCCCGTGCATTCTCTGACAAAATGGACCGTTTTTGGCACGGTCAATATCGCGGGGTTGTTCTCTTCAATTCAGGCAGGCCATTCCTGCACTGCGCGTAGCGCATATTACTGAATTTCCTGCGATTTTGCAACACAATTACGACTCATCGCGTTTCGCTTGTCGAGAGCATTGACAAAAACGGTCCCTATCGTCGGAGACGAAAGGACGGCCCGAAATGACATCACTGGCAAGCAAGGTTTTTACGGGTATCGCAGCGAGCGCAATGACCCTGACCCCATTGGCAACAGCAGACGCTCAAGATGCCCTGTCGTCGGCAAACCAGAATGTCGCGCCCGCGAGTGTTTCGACTGAACCGCTGACTGTACAATATGTTGAGGCGAGCGATCGCACGTTGAACGATGCCAGAACCATCGCGGCGGATGCTTCTCACGAGCGTTTGGCAATTGTCGTTTGGGGTGGCAATCGCGCCTTGCAGCAGGAAGCCTACAATGCCGCTCTGGATCTCGTAGATATGGGGATCGAAGTCGCATTTGTTCGCGCGCCGGATCACGATGAGTCAGCCAGTGAAGCTTTCATGCAGGTGTATGCTCGTGCGACGCCTCGCGCAGAAGGTCATTGGTCAGAAACTCGCCTGGCCGAAGTTCGCCCCGATGTTCGTAATGCAGCACTGAGGGCATACGAAGACGCTTTTCCTCAACGGCTCGCTGCCTTGCAGCCCGCTTCGCTGCGTTAAATCTCAAATCTTTGTTCTGAAACCGGACTTGGAGTCGCGTTCGCTGCGAGTTCAGTTTGTGCGACTTCACCGCGAGCCGCTGGATTGAATGCTTCTGAAGAGGACCGCGTATCAGCAAACGGATTATCGCCTACGGACAGTCCCGACCGGGCCGTGGCATTTTCCGCAACCAGTGTTGTGTCGTCCATTGTCGCCGAACGTTGCTCTGCGAAAATCTGACCATCTGCAGTGGTCGAAATTTCGAGATCAGCGCTTTCTTCGTGACGGAGATTGTTAGCTCTCACATCTTGCAGGCCTTGCTCAAACTCATTGAATGCGTCCGGATTCTGCCTCATGTCGTCAATCGCAGCCGCCTGAGCTTCTGGCGTTTCTGCATTTCTCGCATTCTCGACATCTTCCAAGGCACGAGCACGACGTTCGTTGCTCCAGCCTTCTTCGTCAGCGCGGTCGTTGATCCTTTGCTCTGCAATGTCGAGTGCTTGATCGACTTCACGCTGGGAGTAGGCAATACCGTTGATAAGGAATTGGCCGTTGGCATAGCGCACAGCTTCTTCACGCTGTTTCGCCGCCAACTCAACAATCATCCCGGCGTCGCCTGCTGGATCATCCTCCTTGCGGCGACGTTCATCCAGTTCGATGACTTTCTCGATGGCTTTGGTGGCAAGGGCTTCGCCGTAGTTCATGGCGGAGGAATCCGCATCTGCCGGGCCTGTGAACCAGAACGCATTATATTGGTTTCCAGCGAACAATGCGGCCTGGTCGCTCAGTTCTGAGATCTCAGGCGGAAGCAGGTTCAGATCATCAGCCAAATGTGCTGCAATCCCTGCATCTGTAACGTTTCGCTGTGTAAGTTCGGCTGGTGCCATCCCATCCCCTTATTGGTCTATATCTGTAGATAATACAGGGGAATAGTGAATAAATTATGTAAATATTATAGACAATTTGTCTAAAATTTTATTTATTTGGAGGGTAGTGTCTTTTCGGCGTTATTCAACCCGGTATTAAGATACACGGACATGCCAAGGACTAGTAACGTAGGGACGATAAGGTAGAACGTAGCGGCGTTCAGCAAAAGCGTTCCTGCCACCACAAAACCCATAATGATGGTAAGTCCGTAAATTAGCCATAGGAAAGAGATATCGAGATACGCAGCCTTAATAACTGCATTGTTCTTTGTGTCTGCCTTGATCTCTGAAACAGCGATGTTCACGCGTCCCTTGGGAATCTTAATGATCTTATCGTTGAACACGGAGACGTGATGCCAGGGGTGTATGGCAACAACGCCAAGGAACAGCACGACAAGGATGCTCCAACTCGCAAATTCGGGCGTCGGCATCTAGTTTTTCCCGAGCTTGAACGTAAAGGTCATGCAGAGCGCAAACCCCACCACCATGCCCCAGAGGCCTCCGATCGTGCCGGTCCCGAACAAAGGGGTCAACGTACCGATTGTGATTGAGAGCCACCCGAGGCCAAGCCCGATAAGCATGGATCGTGGCGAGCGCATCCGTTCCGGATAGAGGAGGACCGCAAGGACCGCCGGAAAGACAATCGAAAGCTGCGAAAACAGCCAGAAAATGACCGGAAGGAACGTTGCCATGAATCCATCAAAAACGAACGTCGCAAGTGCATAGCATCCGATTACCGTAGCAAAGAGAGTCAGAAGAAAGAAACGTGAGCGATTGATCTTGTCTCCGGTGGACTGCTGCGATTGATGACCGAAGACTGCTGTTGCCGCTGCGATGGCCGAGCTGTCTGCCGAGGATATGAGCGCCGCGAACAGCCCGAGAAAAATAAGCGGCTGTAGAACGTAGACACCCAAATCACCGAAGGTTGTGACCGGTGCGAAAATATCGGCAGGCGACGATATGGGCTGTCCTGCGCCCTGATAAACACCTGCAATCAGAACATAGAGAGCGAACACCACGGCAGATGCCGCGATACTATAAGCGCCAACCTTCATCTTGAAAGCGCTGTTACCTGTTGATGCGAGCCGCTGCCAAATCCCTATCTGTGGGGTAACGAGAGTTGCGTTCGCGATCAGTGCAAAAAGCAGAAATGCGATTATTTCATCCGAACCGACCGTGGGGGCTAAGGAAAGAGCGGGTCGGGCTGATTCAAGATTGGCAAACAAGAGAGACGTTGCCACACCCATCAACGCAATGAGTCCGATGATAATGAGAATGCCCTGCCAGACATCGGATTCAAGGACTGCCCTGAACCCGCCAAGCGATATGTAGGCAAAGCAAATTAAGGACAGTGCGATGAGGATGAAGAAAGCAAACGCTACAGGTGCATCGGGGAAGAGGAACGAGAACAGCGCGACTCCTAGTCCGAGTTCGATATAGACCAGTGAACCGCTCGATAGCGCATTCATGTAGTCCACTACTTTTCCAAGTGTTGCAGAGCCGGTGCGTCCTTCTATCAGTCCCCCCACCGTATCGAAGGTGTTGAAATCTACTTTCGATTTAAGCGCAATGCTGAGAGCCGCCCATTGCCCAAACGCGTATGTCCCGATGCTGCCTACCAAAACCCAGTAGCCCCAAAGTGCCGAGACCTGCATGTAGTAAAGTGCAGCGGAAGCGAACGCGATTGTGGAGGCAAACCACGTGAAGAAGAAAGCGACCGGAGACGCCGTTCTCCCCGCGAAAAAGAAATCGTCGTTCGAACCGATGCCCAGACGCGCTCGATAGCCCAAGTAAAAGAAGAATATGAGCGATAGCGCGACCGCCATTAATACGAGATCACCGCCCGCTACCATGCTGCCCCCTTCTTAACGCAAAGATCGGTCTCTCCTGCCGACCGCATCTATGATCTTCACAGACTATTGCTTCGTTATCTTCGATTCTCAAGAGCTTTCTCTTCCCTGGCCAGTCGTACTGCCCCGACATGTAGCAGCCTTTGCCGGCCTGATTTGCCCATATAAATCGAGCACATAGTCCCAGTGCGATCTCACCACGTTTGTGGTACGTCGTGCAATCCACCGCTGCACTTTTTGATGATTGAGACCAGCGGGCAGAGGTTTGGGGGCGTGCTTGAGGATGGCGACTGCGCCGAGGCCTGTGCGCTCGACCTCTGCTTGCAGATGCAAGACTTGCGCATCAGATAGTTGGATGCGCTCAGGCGGCATGTGTTTCTCCGGAGGCGACCAGGCGGCATATGCCTTGAGCACCCAATCGATATGCTCTTTCTTCGCCGACGCGATCGATCCGATCTTCCAGCCTGTCATCATTGAACTGGTCAGTCCTTGCGGCATATCCTTGCGTCTGCCGCGCATCAGCTTCGAAGCACCGATGCCCGTGCGCTCAGCCTCGCTTTCAAGTTGTTTCCTGATCTCTTTGGTTATCTCCACACGCATGGAATCAGGATATCATGGGTTGGCATTGGTCAGTGGGACCAATGTCCTTTCACTCACAAGTTTTCGGGCAGCGGGTGATTGCCATACCCACCTTGCTTAAACCTCGCAGGTGCGCGCCGCCGGTCAACACGGACGTAGTTGCGTGAATTGACCTTAGCACCACTCATTCACCTGCTTTCTCGGTCGCAAGGCACAGCAATCCCGCTGTCGCCGAGAACTTGAGAAAGGAAATCCCCATGTCCAACAAACCAACCCATCGCATATCATTTGCGCGCATCATCGGCACAGACGAGGACGGAGCAGACAAGCTCGGTTCGGCCCGCGAGATCGGAGCCATTTGGCCGCGCGAGAATGGCAAAGGCGGCATTCTTCGACTGGACCATATTCCTGTCGAGCTGACCCGCCATCAGGGCGTGCTCTTCGTGAACGAAATCACTTCGAAGAAATAGATGCGACATAGCGAGATCGAAACGCAGGGCGTGAGAACGCCCTGCGAATCACGCTTGCTCACAATCAATGATGTGCGCTGTTTAGCGAGCTCCAAACATCGCTTGGTAGGCTGATCTACTCATTGCTACGAGGCGGGGCCGAACTTCGTCGATATTGTCTCTACCAAGTTGAAGACCGAAACCTTCGTCGTACATCGGAACACCGTCAGCATAGATTTGATAGTGTGCATCGGACTCTATGGCGTTCAAGTCTGGACCCAATATAAAGGTGACGGCCATTCCGAGATCACGCAAATCTTGAGCTGCGCGATACGCCTCACGCATCATGTTTTCGTCCTGCGCATAGCTGATTATCGCAATTCCATTGACAGACGTCTCCGCGCCGCGCGCCATGACAAATCGCACGGATTCTTGCCTATCATCTTTCGTGACGAGAGTTCCTGCCTCCTGCGCAGTTGCAGAAGTTGATAATACGAGAAGGGCGATGGCAAGTACGAGAGAACGCATCGCGATTTGATAGCGAAAACTCGGCGGATTTCCAGAATGAACAATTAGGCGTTTCGGCCTTGGCCGACCGCGCTCTAACGCTTTCAGCCTCCGAGCCTGTAGTCTCGGCCCATTCGGGTGACGATCGCTAACGCAGGGATCGAGATGTTGACGGGGCTTAGATGGACCGTGCTCTTTCCCGCTATCGCTCCTTTAGGGTCCGGGCTTGTTTATTTTTGCCCCGATGCACTCTGCCGCGTCTTCGGGCAGCTTCAGCGGCCAAGCACAGGCCCGCTTGGCTGCGCTTTCGCTGCGACTCAGCCGCTTGGCAGGGTGCGGTTTCTGTTTGGGTGATGGCTAAGGGGCCTTGCCCCTGGCGCGCGCAAGGCATCCAAACGTATCCAACCCTTTGGGCCAGACCCTCGTTCGGAGCCTCCTTGCACTTGCCTCCCCATTCTCGCCGAAGGGCAGAGGTTCATGAATTTTATGAACCTCAAAAGGAATGGAGTTGAGAGATGGAAAAGAGACTGCTGTCACCAGATGACATCATTGAAGCCCTGAAGCGGGCAACCAATAGCTATGAAGGCGCAGAGGAGCGCTGGCAGGAGCGAACTAGGCGAGGACTGACCGATGAACAGCTTGAAGAGGCTTTGGCCTACGAGTTGGGGACAGCGGGCGGTTCGGGCGGGCGCGACATTCTCTCGGTCGAATACTGCCGTTCGGGCTTAAAAATCTGGGCTGGTTGGGAAGGCACGAACAGCTATCGTGACCGACCTGTCCTTGAAGGCAAGCGCACCATGATGTTGGCGCGAGAGGTCTACGGCATCGCCGATCCGACTGACGCGCAACTGGCGATGTTTTGAGGGTCATCCATCATAGTAATGATCGAACTTTGCAAAGAGTGCGTTGTTCACGCGTTCGATCCAGTCGAGAGTGCCTTTCAGATTCTCGTCATATACCTCGATACGTTCGAGCCAGAGCCGGTAGGGCTCGATTGTGAAGCGAATTGTCGGCGCGATGTAGCGCACATCCGCGGGGTGATAGAGCGAAAACGGCAGGAAGGTTCCGTCCTCATTGCGCGTCAATCCCCAATCCATCGATTCATTCCAAGATCCATGTATCGATTCCGACATCATGCCGTAGGTCGCGGGGTAGAGGTCATCATGGATGACCTCCGCGAAGATGTCGCGAAACGACTTTCCCTGAATCCTCCATCGATGTTTCTTCTGCTCTGCGAAATCGTCGGCGGTCAGCTTCTCAAACGCCATTTTCTCGCGAATTGCCGCAAGCAACCTTTTGCCAGCCTTCGTCTCGAAGAAGGGCGAACCGTTCTCCAACTCTCGAAGCAGACGAAGGCGATCCTTATAGGAGCATTTGCGATAGTCTTCGAGAACATCTAAACTCTGCGACATGAGGTAGGTTGCCGTGACCGCACCCTCTATGAGCGGACGCTCGATAATCCCGATGAGTTCGGCTTTGCTCTCGCCATAGTAATAGACAACTTCACGCAGGAGCTTGGCGACACGAACGAGCAATCCCAAGATCGGTGCATCATCGATCGAGAAACCGTCAGGGTTGCGTTCGGGATTCCGAATTCGGGCGAGGCAATCGTAGATTTCCGCGACATCGCCAGCGAAGGTGTGAGCAAAGGCATTCAGGGAATCGACCGAAGTCAGGCCGGTCTTGATGTATTCCTGATCGTATTTGTCTGTGATCGCCTGAATCTCGTCCATGCCCGATGATATCAGGAGAAGCGTGGCAAGGTCACGCCGAGATTGCAGTGTCTTATCAACGACTCAAATCGAGACCCCGCGAAGGTCGCGATTGGCCTTGCTCGTTGGTCTGACGCGCTTTCCTTGAGAACTGCTCGCGCATGGGTTTCTGCTCGCCATCGCGCATCAGGCGGTAGTTTGCGGCCTGCTTGTGCAGTTCCTGAATCTGCTTTGCATGACGCTCGCGGGTTTGACGAAATTGTCCCTGCAACTTCCGCCGCTCCTTGTGTTGCGCCTCCAACATTGACTCCCGTTGTTCGCGGTCGCGCTTGAGGCCGTGCCAAGCCTCCAATTCGTTGCGTTTGACCATCTTGGCATGTTCACCTGTCATCCTGTCCCACAAGCCGCGAATGCCAGTGCGCAGGCGATTTGCGCGCTCTTTCGTTTCGCGCGCCCACCGCTCTTTCTGGCATTTCGCCATTGTCTTGCGCTCTTGGGCATGCGTTTGGCGCATCGCTTCGCGCTCAACCTTCAACGGCGAAAGCGCCTCATTTGCAAGGCCTTGTGCTTGTTTGATGAAGCTGTTGAGACGCGGTGCAATGGATTGAGCGATATGCTGCTTGGTCTCGGCAACAGAGCGCAAATTGTCAGGCTTGCCGACCTTGGCGGTGATGTCCTTGGCTTTCGTGCCGACCAGTCGGGATAACGCGAATACTTCACCCTCATAGGTGACGGCCACATGGCCGCGCCTGTCGCCCTTCGCCAGATACAGACCGCGTTCTTCGAGTGCATGGACGAATGACTTGGCATCGTCCGAGATCGCCCAAGCATCCTGCGCTTGGGTCTTGAGCGTTTTGGCATCCAGTCCCGCGCGCTTGGCTTGCTGCCATTCATCTAGCGTGAAGCTTCGCGGATCGCGCTTGGACTTATCGGCCAAGCCTTCGGGCATCTTCCAGCCATTCTCCAGATAGAGCTGCTTCGAAACCTCTTGCAGTTTCGTCTTGAAGAATGAGAGTTGCTTGGCAGTCATAGTCTCGGCATCGATCCGCGACCAGACCACATGTGCATGGCGGCGACCTTCCTTTTCGTGGAAGATCACCATGCGCGGTTGATCGGTTAGACCGACTTTCTCTTCGATGGATTCGATAGCGCCCTCAAACACTTCGGCAGGCACGTCCTCATTCTCGGGCGGGTTAAGAGAAACGGAGAACAGGTGCTGTTTGCAGCGCGTTCCCTTCGCCAAGGCCTCAGCCTCTTTCATCGCACCCATGACATCTTCGGCCAAGAACCCGCGCACTTCGTGCACTTCGACATGCTCGTTGTCTTGCGCATTGAGCAGGTGACGACCCAATTGCGCAGCGCCACTGCGCTGTGAGGCCTTGAGGATCATGGGTTCGGCTCCATACCAAGAGCCGTGATGAGGGCTTTGCGGATTTCTGCGATGTCTTTGGAAGCCGAGAGCAAGACGTCTTCGGTTTCTGGCGTGACGGGCAGCGTTCCCAGATTGGCCTGTTTGGCAATCTGGTTCATGTTGTTGGCAAGGCGCGATTGTCCGAGTTTGCCGAGAACGCGCAAAAGCGCGTCCCGATCAATCTGGCTCACACGTTTCCTGCGTGGCGGATCATCGAGCAGTCGCTCGCGGATGTATGCGCCGAGCGGCATGCCCTCGGCTTGCTCCTCTAGCCGAGTGCGCTCCTCGAATGAGAGCCGAAGTGAAAAGGGCGGGTCATAGGGCTTTCGCGCCATACCGACCCCGCTCTCACGCTCTGCGCCGCCTCCGTGCAGTCACAGGAGCGCGACGGCGCGGAGAGCGGCCATTCTCGCTATTCTTTGGCTCACGGGCATTTTGCTGACCGAAAGAGGTATGCTGGAGTTGGATATTCCAGTCTTTCAGCATCTCCAGAAGGTTTGCGGATGCACATATAATGTGCACCAAGCATTCCCCTGTCACCAGCATGTAGTCCCAACCGGTTTTCTAGGCATTAACACCTATTGGCTTATTAGCCGAGCTCGAAGAAATCTTCGGCAGGATACGCTTGGCAGAAAATGCGACGCCAATAATTGCGGAGGAATGTGCAGGGCGATGGAGTATACTAGCGGGCTCGCCATGAACGAAGAGAATTCTGCGCCCCCTGGCGACCAGCGTGGAGCGCCGCGCTTCACCTCGCTCATCCGTGCGGCGAAGCTGGTCTGCGGCCAAGGCGAGTTCGTCTGCGTAATCCGCGACGTCTCGGCCACCGGCGTGTCCGTGCGCACGTTTCATCCGCTACCGACGGACAAGACCGTCGCGATCGAGCTGCGGAATGGCGAAAGCTACGAACTGCAGCTCGTCCGCGGCGAAGGGTGCGAAGCCAGCTATAAATTCGACCGGCCCATTGTCGTCGAGCGGTTGATCCATGAAGACTGGAACTATCCCAAGCGACAACTCCGCCTCAACATCACGCTTCCACTCAAGGTAAGCGCGCTCACCGGCAGCGCGGAGGCCATTACACTCAACATCTCGCAGCAGGGCGCGCGGATCGAATGCGACGCCGTGTTTGCCATCGATCAACGCGTGACGATCAGTTGCGAACACCTGCCCGACATTCGCTGCAAGGTCCGCTGGCGCAAGGACAGCAATTATGGCCTCGTCTTCGAGGACACCTTTTCCTTGCGCGAATTCGCCATATTTGCCGCCCGGGTGCAGTGCCCCGTCCTGTTCCAGAACGATCCGTCCTAGGCTCGGCCCCGGGATGACACCGCAGGATGAAGCCTGCCTGCAGGTTTAGCCCGGCAGGCAGCCGCCCCCGATTCTCGCTCTCGATACGTGCGTCAGGCCGGTCTGAAATCGAGCGCCCCGCCGTTGATGCAATGACGCTTGCCGGTCGGCTTGGGACCATCGCTGAAGATATGGCCGAGATGACCGCCACAATCTGCGCAGTGCACTTCGGTACGCGGATAGCCGATCTTGTAATCGGTGCTGGTGCCGACCGCGCCCTTGTCGATCGCCCGCCAGAAGCTGGGCCATCCGGTGCGCGAATCATACTTTGTTTTCGAACTGTAAAGGGCATTGCCGCAGCCGGCGCAGACGAAGGTGCCGGCGCGTTTCTCGTCATTGAGCGGTGAGGAATAGGGGCGCTCGGTCCCGGCCTGGCGCAGAATGTAGAATTCCTGCTTGCTGAGCCGCTTTCGCCACTGCGCTTTCGACAGTGTCACCGGAAAATCCTTCGCCTCCGCATGGCCCGAACCGCAGGCGGTCAGTGCCACGAAGCTGGCAGATGCGCCGACCCAGCCCAGCAGGCGGCGGCGGTCGATAGAGGTATCGGTCATAATGCGCCGGTTCATGACGTGGGACCTTGGCGCCCCACATCTGAACCTACGCTTGAACCAGCCCGTTGGTGACGGGGCCGGTATCAGAACTCTTCGATTTTCACTTCGAGCTTGCGGAAGCCATGGACGAAGTTCGCCCGCACCCGCTCGACATCGCCCACCACTTTCACGCGCATGCGGCGCTTGTGGATTTCCTCGAGCAGAACCCGGAGCTGGAGTTCGGCCAGACGCGCACCGACACAGCGATGAATGCCGTAGCCGAAGGCGATATGGCGCCGTGCGTTCTCGCGCGTGATGTCCAGCTTGTCGGGATTGTCGAAGACTTCCTCGTCGCGGTTGGCGGAAATGTACCACAGGACGACCTTGTCGCCTTTCTTGATGGTCTGCCCGAACACTTCGGTGTCTTCGGTGCAGGTCCGGCGCATATGCGCCAGCGGGGTCTGCATGCGCAGGATTTCCTGCACCGCATTGGGAATGAGATCGGGCTTCTGTTCGAACAGATCGCGCTGGTCCGCATTCTTGTCGAGCTGATAGATGATGCCGCTCATGGAATTGCGCGTGGTGTCGTTGCCGCCCACGATCAGCAGGATCAGATTGCCCATGAATTCTTCCGGGCTCATCTGGTTCATCGCTTCGGAGTGGATCATCATCGAAATGAGATCGTCGCCGGGTTCCTTGTCCTGCGTGCGCTCGATCCAGAGCGACTGGAAATAGGCCGCCATCTCGTTGAGGAAACCCCAGCGCATCTCGTCCAGATCGCGGACCGTGGCAAGCTCGGTATCGCCCGACCAATCGGACCAGAAGGTCAGCAGGCGACGGTCTTCCCAGGGGAAGCCGAACAGAATCGCGAGCATGCCGGTGGTGAGTTCGATCGATACCTTGTCGACCCAGTCGAACACCTCGCCGCGCGGCAGCGAATCGAGCAATTCGCCGGTGCGCTGGCGAATCTCGCCTTCCATTTCGGCCATGCCGCTGGGCGTGAACTTGGGGGCGACGGTGCGCCGCTGGCCGGTGTGCTGCGGCCGGTCCATGGCGATGAACATGGGCAGTTCGCGGCGTTCCTCGATGCCCGCTTCGGCCAGTTCCTCGTCGGTCAAGCGGTTGAGGATGGTAATGCCGCCATATTCCCAGCTCGAGGAGAAGACATCGGGCAGCGCTTCGATATGCTGGATCGCCTTGTGGCTGACCACCGCCCAATAAGGCCCGAACGGACTTTCGGGGATATAGTGCAGCGGCCCCGCTTCGCGCATTTCCCGGAAAATGGGCTGCCAGGTGTTATCGGCGTAGATATCGCTGCGGCTGACATCCCATTTGTGTGGATGGTCGAGCTTATGCTCGGGATGCTCCGCGAAATGTTTCTTCAGCGCTTCATACGCAGTCGGCGAAGTGCGGCATTGGGGGCGTTCGATTGCGGCAGTGGCCATATGTCTCTCTCCTCGTGGGAGCGACTCCATTCGGTCGCTCTCTCTTCGGCGTCCATCCTGCCCTAACTTACAGGCGAGTCAATAGTGCGTTGCAAATCGCTACTCACTGGCGTGCGTATCGTTTCGTCCCGATTGTCGCAGTCCAGCCGTTCAGGCGGGTGTGGTCCCGCCGACATGCCCTTTCACCGCGCGCCCTCCCTTGCCGGATTTCATCACCCGGCGGCGGAAGATCAGCGCGCCGAAGCGAACGAAAAGCAGGACGCAGAGCGCCTGCCATGCCAGCGCGAGTGCATGCGGCCACAGCGCTTCCGACTGGGCCGCGCGGGCGAGCATGGCGAAGGGCGAGGACAGCGGGAACACCGCCGAAAACAGCTCCATCGGCGATCCCGGTCGCGTGATCGACGATGCAGCGAGGAAGAACACCAGCAATTGCGCCATCGTCACCGGCATGGATAGTGTCTGTACCTCGCGCACGGTTGCCGCCATTCCGCCGATCGTGAGAAAGAGCGACCCCAGCAGGAGATAGCCCATCGCGAAATAGGCGATGCCGATCGTGACAAAGAGGGGCCAGCCCAGCGCCGGTTCGGGCAATCGGGGCAAGGCTTCGCCCGCGAGCAACGCGATCGCTCCGCCGAACATGGCCCATACGGCAATGCCGACGAAACTCACACCGAGCATGGCTACCAGCTTGCCGAGGAACACCGCATCCATGGGAATCGCCGCAGCGAGTACCTCGATGACCTTGTTGGCCTTTTCCTCGACCAGATTGGACAGCACCATGCCCGCGAGCAGCATCATCAGCAGGAATAACAGCAGTTGTCCCGCCTGGGCGGTGCGAATGCGGTCGGTCCTGACGGCAGCGGTGCTGGTCGCGACCGGACGTGCCGTTACTTCGGGATAGGAGGGGATGTCTCGAGCGCCTGCCTGGGCGGCGATCATCGATATCGGCCCGCTCCAATAGGCGATCGCTTGTGGCGGGGCGGTGATCTGAGGCGCATTCGGCGTACCGCTGACCACAGCGCTGTAATTTTTGCCGGGCTCGCGCAGAATCTCGCTCGGCGGGGCCGTGCTGGTCGTCGCCTCCAGATCGGGCAGAGCGGTGCCGACCCTTGGCGCCAGCCGGGCGCGCGCCTCGACCATTGCGGCGGCATCCGCCTCTGCCATCGCCACGGCCACCAGCCGCGTATTCGCATCCCGTTGCACCTGCCCGCCAATCCCTCCGGCAAGCACACCGATCCCGATGGGGAACAGCGGGCCGAGCAGGAAGAACAGAAAGGCACGGCTAAACAGGATGGCGCGGAAATCGCGCCGCGCGACGACGCGGGCGGCTTCGAAGCGTGACAGGCGGGTCGTGTCGTTCAACGGCTTTCTCCCGCCGCAGCGTCCAGTTTCAGCGCGCGCGCCGCGGCTTCTCCGGCGATCTCGACGAAGGCGTCGTGCAACCCGGCGCGCTCGATCGACAGCGACAGAATACCTGCTCGGCCGTCGATCAATTGCTTGAGCATGGCCTCGATCCCCGTCTCGGGTACGGGGAAATACCAGAAATGGCTTTCGTCGCCTCTGCGGTCGTGACGAGCGTCATCGGGAAGCGCTGCCCGCCAGGCCCCTTCGCTGGCGCGGGTTTCCAGCCTGACCTGCGCGGGAATGCGATCGCGCGCGGCGTCGACCGATCCGGCATAGGGCACCTTGCCCGCGGCAATGATCGCCACTTCATCGCACAGCCGTTCGGCATGATGGATGACGTGGGTGGAAAAGATCACGGTCACGCCATCTCGCGCCAATTCGCGGATCGTGACTTCCAGCTTGCCCTGGTTGATCGCGTCGAGGCCGCTGAAGGGTTCGTCGAACACCACCAGGCGGGGGCGATGGACGAGCGTGCCGAGCAATTGCACGGTCTGCGCCATTCCCTTCGAAAGCTGACGGATCTGCCGGTCGATCGCGTGGCCCAGCCCATGGCGTTCGAGCAATTCGCGCCCGCGCGCCCTGCCTTCGTCGAGCGACAGCCCCCGCAACGCGCCCATGAAGGCGATTGCCTCGTCGCATTTCATCGCCGGATACAGTCCGCGCTCCTCGGGCAGATAGCCGATCAGTTTCGCGACCTCGTGCGGACGGTCCTTGCCGAAGATGCGGCGCACCCCTTCGTCGGGATCGATAATGCCCAGCAACATGCGCAATGTGGTGGTCTTGCCCGCGCCATTGGGGCCGAGAATGCCGTAGATCGCACCTTCGGGCACGGCGATATCCACCCCGTCCACCGCCAAAATGCCGTCGAACCGCTTGACCAGGCCCTGTGCCTCGATAGCGAGCGGGCGAGACCCGGCAGGGGAGAGTCGCGTCATCGTGCCTGTTTCGGTAAGCATGGGCGCATGACTAATGGCTGGCAGTGAACGGGAGCACACGCAAGCGTGGTTAATGCCGAGTTGCAGGCCGATT
Source organism: Qipengyuania sp. ABI-127-1 (assembly GCA_022953095.1). Classification (GTDB taxonomy): domain Bacteria; phylum Pseudomonadota; class Alphaproteobacteria; order Sphingomonadales; family Sphingomonadaceae; genus Qipengyuania. Next base: position 195,404 of record JALJCR010000001.1, read on the forward strand.
TGCGCGAGGAAGCCCGAAGGCTGGGTTTCGCCGCCTGTGGCTTTGCGTCCGCCGCGCCCGATCCGCGCCGTGCCGCGCGGCTGGAGGAATTTCTCGGCCATGGCCGTCACGGCTCGATGCAATGGATGGAGGACCGCAAGCAGCAGCGGGCCTCGCCGCAGGGTCTATGGCCCGATGCGAAGAGCGTACTTGCGCTCGGCATGAGCTATGCGCCCGATGTCGATCCGCTGGCCTTGGCATGCGATAGCGAGAAAGCGCGCATTTCGGTCTATGCGCATGGGCGGGATTATCACGATGTGGTCAAGAAGGCGCTCAAGGCCCTTGCTCGATGGCTGATCGAACGAGCGCCGAACAGCGAGCTGAAGGTGTTCGTCGATACCGCGCCGGTGATGGAAAAACCGCTGGGCGAAGCGGCCGGGATCGGCTGGCAGGGCAAGCATACCAATCTGGTGAGCCGCGAACATGGGAGCTGGCTTTTCCTGGGGGCCATCTACTCGACGCTCGAATTCGTGCCCGATGCGCCGGGCACGGACCGATGCGGTTCGTGCCGCGCCTGCCAGGACGCCTGTCCCACCGATGCCTTTCCGTCGCCCTACCGGCTCGATGCGCGGCGCTGCATTTCCTACCTCACGATCGAACACAAGGGACCAATCCCGGAAGAATTCCGCGCTGCCCTGGGGAATCGGATCTATGGCTGCGACGATTGCCTGGCGGTTTGCCCGTGGAACAAATTCGCCGAAACGGCCCATCGGCACGCCAAGCTTACCCCGCGCGAGGAACTGCTGGCACCCGACCTCGCCACATTCCTGCAATTCGACGATGCGGGCTTTCGCCAGTTCTTTTCCGGTTCGCCGATCAAGCGGATCGGGCGCAACCGGTTCGTGCGCAACTGCCTCTATGCGGCCGGTAACAGCGGTTCCGCCGCGCTCGAGCCATTTGTAGCCCGCCTGTGTACCGACGATGATCCCGCAGTCGCCGAAGCGGCTGCCTGGGCGCTGGCGCGGCTCAGCGCATCTCCTTGAGCGGGATGTCGCTGTCCGCCAGCAATCCGGGATCGATCTCGGCGCGGTCCACGACGAGCTTGCGACCCTGAACGTAATCCTTGACGCTGTTCACACAGTCGAGCGCGATCACCCGGCCTTCCTTCAGATAGATCACGCTGAATTTCTTCGCTTCCGGGTCGCCCCGCAGCACGGTCGCGTCGTGACCGGTCGCGATGCCCACCGTCTGCAACTTCAGATCGTACTGGTTCGACCAGAACCACGGCACCGCATCGTAATCCTGCTTGTCGCCCATGATCGCCTTGACCGCGCAGCTTGCCATGTCGTTGGCATTCTGCACCGATTCGAGGCGGATGACCTTGTTTTCCGCATAGGGATTGGCGTGGCTCGCGCAGTCGCCGATGGCATAGATGTCGTCCAGCGTGGTGCGCCCGTATGTGTCGACGTCGACCCCGTTCGAGCCTGCTGCCCCGGCGGCGATCAGCGGGCCGACCGAGGGGACGATGCCGATACCGGCAATGATCACATCGCAGGCGATCTTTTCGCCGCTGTCGGTCAATACCCCGGTGACGCGGCCATTCTCGCCTTCGATCGTCTCGACACCGGTAGACAGACGTAGATCGACGCCCTGCTGGCGATGGTAGGCGGCATAGTAATCGGACAGTTCCGGACCGGCCACGCGCGCCAGCACGCGATCGAGCATTTCGACAACCGTGACCTCGCAGCCAAGCTTGCGCAGGACCGCAGCCGCTTCGAGCCCGATATAGCCCGCCCCGACAATGACCGCACGTTTCGCCCCCGCAGCAAGCTCTTCCTTGAGCAGGTCCACGTCGCGCCGCGTGCGGATATAGTGGATACCCGCATAATCGCTTCCCGGGCAGGACAGGCGCCGGGCATCGCCGCCTCCGGCCCAGATCAGCTTGCGATAGGCAATGCGCGTATCGTCGGACAGGGCGAGTTCGTGCGCCAAGGGATCGACTTCGTTGACATTGCGGCCGAGGCGCAGCTCGATACCCTTGTCGGCCCAGAACTGTTCGGGGCGTATCTGGATGCGTTCGAAGGGCTTTTCGCCGGCGAGATATTCCTTCGAGAGCGGCGGACGCTCATAGGGAGGATTGCGGTCCCGGCTGACCATGAGGATCGAGCCCTCATGGCCATTCTGTCTCAGCGCGATGGCTGCCTGGGCACCGCCATGCCCGGACCCCACGATAACAACGTCGAACTTTTCCATGGCCACGCTGGCTGGCGTGAAATTGTCATCCGGTCAAGCGTACCGGCTACCGCCCGAGCAGATTGCGAGCCATGCTGGCGATCTGTGCCAGCATGGCCGGCGCCACCGGAGACTGGCCCTGTGCCCGTGCAACCATGGCGCGGAAGCCATGCACGGCGGCAGACTGTTCCTCGGCCCATTTGGCAACGATTCCCGGCATGTCCTTCTTGGCATCCTTGCGCCGCGCGAGACGGCGCAACAGCTCCAGCCGCATCTGTTGAAAATCGCGTGCAAGGCCAGACACGAGCAGGCGTTCCCACACATCGGAGGGGCTCATGAGCGCTGCCGTCGACTGTGCCCAGTCGAGCCCGAGCCGGTGACCGACTTCGGTAAAGGCTTCGGTCAGCCCGATCGGCGGAATGCCGGTTTCGCTGGCCAGTTTGGCAAGGCCAACCGCCCCGTCGAGATCGTAGAGATGCGCGACCCGCGCGGCCAGCGGCTCCGGCGCACCGGCCGCTACGAGCTGTTCACGCAGGCGGTCCGACTGCTGACGCGATTCGGCGGACAAAAGCTCGCCCGTCGCGTCGGCCAGCTTCGCGACTCCCTTGCCGATTTCGGCAACAAGCGCGCTGGGATCGACCTTGCCCCCCGACGTCCGAAGCACATCCGACATCAGATTGCCCGTGGCCGCGGCGATCCGGTCGAACATCATCAGGCGCGCCTTTTCGGGCATGTCCGCGACATCGACCGTGTCCCACAAGTCGGGCAGGCCGAACAGTTCCTCGACCGCGACGAAAGCGGCTGCGACCTCGCACAGTTCCGCGCCTTCCTCTTCGGAAAGCTCGAAGGGATAGATCATACCGAGACGGTTGACGATGCGGTTGGCCAATTTGGTCGCGATGATCTCGCGGCGCAGTTGGTGCCCTGCAATCTGCGCCTTGAACTTCTTGCGCATCGGTTCGGGAAAAGCTTCGAACAGCGTATCTTCGAGCAGTGTGTCCGCAGCAAGGCCGCCCCGTTCGACGGCATCCTGCAACACCAGTTTCGACGAGGACAGCAACACGGCCAGTTCCGGGCGAGTCAGGCCCTGCCCATCGGCAGCACGCCGTTGCAGCGTCTGGTCGTCGGCCAGGCCTTCGGTTCGCCGGTCGAGATTCCCGCCCGCCTCGAGCGTTTCGATGAGATGGCGCTGCGACGCCATAGCGCTTGCTCCGCCAATCTCGGCGATCGAGAGAGCCAGTGCCTGCAGTCGGTTGTCTTCCAGGACAATCCGGCCGACTTCGTCGGTCATCGATTCGAGCAGGGCGACGCGTTTGGGTTCGGACAGTTTGCCTGCGCGTTGCGCAGCCGCCAGCGCGATCTTGATATTGACCTCGTTGTCCGAGCAGTCGACGCCGGCGGAATTGTCGATGAAGTCGGTGTTCGATCGACCGCCGACTTGGGCGAATTCAATGCGCCCAGCCTGCGTGATGCCGAGATTGGCCCCTTCGCCAATAACTTTCGCGCGCACGTCCCTGCCATCCACGCGCAACGCGTCATTGGCTGGGTCGCCGACCTGCACGTTGTTTTCGTGGCTCGCCTTGATGTAGGTGCCGATGCCGCCGAACCAGATCAGGTCGACCGGCGCCTTCAGAATGGCCGAAATCAGCGCCTCGGGCTCGATCTCCGATTGATCGATGCCGAGCTTGGCCTGCACCGCCTTGGTAAGCTTGATGCTCTTCGCATCGCGCGCGAACACGCCGCCCCCCTTGGAAATCAGCTTGCTATCGTAATCCTCCCAGCTCGACCGGGGCATATCGAACAAGCGCTTGCGTTCTTTCCAGCTTGCCGCCGGGTCGGGATCGGGATCGAGGAAGATGTGGCGGTGGTCGAAAGCCGCGACCAGTTTGATCGCCTTGGATAGCAGCATCCCGTTGCCGAAAACGTCGCCCGACATGTCGCCGCAGCCAACGACTTCGACGCTGTCGCTCTGCACGTCCACGCCCATTTCGAGGAAATGGCGCTGGACGCTGACCCAGGCACCCTTGGCGGTGATGCCCATGGCCTTGTGATCGTATCCTTTCGAGCCGCCCGAGGCGAAGGCGTCGTCGAGCCAGAAGTCCCTCGATTTCGCGATTGCATTGGCGACGTCGGAAAAGGTTGCCGTACCCTTGTCGGCGGCGACCACGAAATAAGGATCCTCGCCATCGGTGATGACGACGTTTTCCGGATGCACAACCTTATCGTCGACGATGTTGTCGGTGACCGAGAGCAGCGTGCGGATGAACGTCTCGTAACTTGCGCGTCCCTCGGCCGCCCAGCCTTCGCGATCGATGGCGGGGTTGGGGAGTTGCTTGGGATAGAACCCGCCTTTCGCCCCGGTCGGCACGATCACCGCGTTCTTGACGCGCTGGGCTTTCATAAGGCCCAGGATTTCCGTGCGGAAGTCGTCGCGTCGGTCGGACCAGCGCAAGCCGCCGCGCGCGACCGGGCCGCTGCGCAGATGGATGCCTTCGACGCGGCGCGAATAGACGAAGATTTCGCGATAGGGAATTGGCTTGGGCAGGCCCGGAACCCTGGCGGAATCGATCTTGATCGCAAGCGCTTCGCCTGCGGCGGGTGCGAAAGCGTTGGTGCGCAGGATCGCGTCGATCAGCGCGTTATACAGGCGCAGCAGGCGATCGTCATTGATCGCCTTGACCTTGGCTAGGCCCCGCTTGATCGCGTTGCGCGCGTCCCCGACCGCCTTGTCGCGCCCGCTGCCGAAATCGGGATCGTGACGCGCGGTAAACAGCGCGATCAACGCCCGGGTTACATCGGGCGCCGCCGCGAGAGCGTCGACCACCGTATAAATCGTGAAACCCATGCCGACTTGCCGGAGGTAACGGTAGAAGGCGCGCAGCCAATTGGCTTCGCGCGCGGACAGGCCGGCTTCGGGCACCAGGCGGTTGAAGGGGTCGTTTTCCGCTCCGCCGTTGAGTACGGAGGCGATCGCCTCCTCGATCGCATCCGACCGATCGATCAGCGCTTTGGGATCGGCCCCCGGCTTCAGATCGAGCAGGAAGTCGTGGATCGTACCTAACCGCCCTTCGTCGAGCACGGTCGGCATTTCGGACCGCACGTAGAAACCGAAATCCTCGAGCGCGGGTACGCCTTCAGAAAGCGGCAGGCTGCCTTCGGACTGGTATAGTTTGAGCCGCAGGCAGCCATCGATTTCGCGCTCGCAAAAATACATCCGCGCGCCCCGCACGACTTCCTCGCTTTCGAGGCTGGCGCCGAGATCGTGCAGCCGAGATATATCGAGCGCAGCCTCGCGAGGGCCGAACCGGCCGCGAAAGCCGGTCGGGAAATGCTCGGCGAAGCGCATGGCCAGGCCGGCCGCGCGCGATGGTTCTTCCCGTGTGCCGAGCTCCGCCTCGACCGCTTCGCTCCAGCCGCGCAGCAGCGTCTGCATCTGCTGTTCCAGCCGGTCCTCGTCCGGTATCGTGTCGCCATCGCGAATGTCGAAGACGAACCGGATCGTGGCGAGATTGCCGCCCTCGACCTCCAGGCTCCAGTCGAGCAGGCGCGCCGCTGCAGCCTCTTCCAGCAGTGCCTGGATCTCCATCCGGACCTGCGTTGCCACCATGTCGCGCGGCAGCCAGACAAAGGCGAAAAGGTGCCGGGCAAGCGGAGCCTCGACCAGGGCAAGCCGGGGACGAGGGCGGTCGACCAGGCTCATCATCGTGGTCGCGACGCGTTCGACATCGCTTTCGGAAAAACCGATCAGCAGATCGTGCGGCAGCGTCGTCAAAGCATGGACCAGAGCCTTGCCCGCATGGCCGGTATCGTCGAAGCCGTGGCGCTCGCGCAGAGTCTCGAGTTCGCGGCGCAAGCGCGGGACATTGCGCGGCGGCGCGGCGAGCGCGGCGCTTGTCCACACGCCCGCATGGACCGAAAGTGCGTTGGTTTCGCCGCCCTCCTGGATCGGCACGATGAGCAGATCGAGCGGCACGCGGCGGTGCACATTGCTGAGGTGGTTAGCCTTGATTATCAAGGGGCGGCGCCTGTTGTCCTTCTTCGCGAACCACGCGAAAGCACGTTCGTAGGAAGCTTCCGCGAGGAGTTCCCGCGCGCTTTTGCGGCAGATCCCGAGCTGGTCGTGCTGCGTACCGTCGCGATGGCGCGTGACGTGGCCGAGCTGGGTCAGCATGCCCGAATTGAGCCAGTCGAGCAGGTCCGCGCCTTCTTCGTCCGTGTTGCGGATGCGATCGGCATCCTGCGTCATCGCCTGCTGCAGCTTGGGCCAGTCGCTGACCGCCGCTCGCACGTCGGCGAGGGTTTCCTTGAGGCTTTCCTGCAACTGGCGGCGCGTCTTCGCATCGACGCGGGCCGCCTCGATATAGATCATCGATTCCCAATAGGCATCGTCGGGATCGTTATCGGGAATGCCGGTCAGCTTCCCCTTGTCGTCGCGTTCGACGGGAATGACCGGATGCACCAGCCGGTCGATGGACAGGCCCAGCGCGGCGATGGTCGCAGCCACCGAATCGACGATAAAGGGCATGTCGTCATTGACGATCGCAATGCGCGTGAGGCGGCGTTCGTCGCTGATGCTCTCGATCGCCATGGACGAGCGACCGAAAGTGCGATCCGCCGCCAGGGCGCCTACGAAGGACGCCGCATCGGCAAGCCTTGCCTTGTCGAAGGGCGTATCGCCTTTCAGCAGCGACTGGCGCATTCTTTCGGTGATGGCGTTCTGGAGCTTCTTGGGAAGCGCGGCAGTCTTCGAACCCATAAGGGGCCTCTCTCCTTGCGGCGCATGATCGTTTCCGCGCCGCGAAATATCCGAGTCGTGTGCGCCACGACCTGCGCGCCGCGCCTAGGCCTGTTGGAGACGGCTCGCAAGGTGGTGCCGTCGAGAATTTGCAATTGCAAGCCTATGATGCGGTGAAACGCGGTGCCGTTACGGCATGCTCATGCGCGGAGCCGGTTCATGGCCAGCGCGAGCGAGCGGCATCGCGCCTCCGGATCGAACATGCTGCCGCCGAAGATGACCTCGTCCGCTTCCGTGCGTCCAACGAAGGCCTTTACCGCCTGCGCTGCCTGTTCCGGGGTGCCTATGGCGCTGGCCTGCCCGATATGCGCCAGCATCGCCTGTGCGGGTGCGGGCAATCGGTCGCGATAGCCGCGCACTGGCGGGGGCAGCTTGCCCGGCGTGCCCGAGCGCAGGGCCACGAAAGCCTGGAGCTGGGAGGAAGCGAGATACTCGGCCTCTTCCTCGGTGTCGGCGACGAACAGGTTCATCGCGGCCATTACATGCGGTTTTTCCCAATCTTCGGACGGCTGAAAATCGCGCCGATAGAGCTCGAGCGCGGCGTCCAGGTGATCGGGCGCGAAATGGCTGGCGAAGGCATAGGGCATGCCTAGCTGCGCGGCGAGCCGGGCACCGAAGAGGCTGGACCCCAGCATCCAGAACTCGGGCTTCGCGCCAAGCCCCGGAGTGGGGTGAATGGCCGTATCGCCTGCCATAAGTGCCATGAGTTCGGTCACGTCCTGCGGGAACATTTCGGCGGCGCGATGAAGATCCTTGCGCAAGGCGCGCTGAAGTTCCGGCCCCGCTCCGGGCGCCCGCCCGAGGCCCAGGTCCACCCGACCGGGAAACAGCGCGTCGAGCGTGCCGAACTGTTCGGCGATCTGGAAAGGCGTGTGGTTGGGCAACATGATTCCGCCCGACCCGATGCGGATGGTGGATGTCGCATTGCCGATATGCGCAAGCACGACCGAGGTCGCCCCGCCGGCAATCCCCGCCATCGCATGATGCTCGGCCACCCAGAAGCGCTTGCAGCCGTTGTCTTCCGCGGTTCGGGCAAGCTCGGTGGCCGCCTCGAGCGCCTCGCCGACGCTCCCTCCCTCGCGCACCGGAACCAGATCGAGTACGGAAAAATCAGTCATGATCGGAGCTGTTCCAGATAGCCGCGCGCACGCTTGGCCTCGTCGCTTTCTGGCGCGACTAGCAGTACCGATTCGAAGCTGCGCCGGGCCTCCTGCTCGCGCCCCGACAGCGCGGCAATCACGCCTGCTTCGAGGCCCACGGCGGGATCCCGCGGCGCCAGCAGCGCTGCCTGTGCGATCTGTTCACGCGCTTCGCCCAGACGCTCCAGCCGCCGGGACAATGTGGCCGAAAGCAGCCATGCGCGGGCATTGGCAGGGTCGTTTCCACGCGCCTTTTCCAGCGTAGCAACGGCTTCGTCATTGCGCTCGAGGGCCACCAGGGCGCGGGCGCGGTCGATCAGGACGCTGGCGAGAAGAGGCGCATCGTCCGCTTGGGTGGCAAGGGTGACAGCGCGGTCGAAAGCAATGTCGGCGATCGCTGGCTGGCCCTGGGCCATCGCCGCGTTGCCGGACATGGCCGCGAGGCGCGACTGGTAGGCTGGGGCACCCAGCGGGACTTCGTCGATCGCCAGATCGAACGCTCTTTGTGCCTCGGCGAATTCGCCCTCGCGAGCGAAGGCGATGCCCAGGCAATGAGCCGATTGGGCCAGTTCGAGCTGGGTAGCCGCCGCTTCGCGCCACATCTGTGCGTAATCCCTGGCGGCTTCGGCATCGCCGCGCGCCAGATTTACGCAATCGGCAAGCTTTCCCTGGGCCGATGATGCGGGATCGGCCCGGTCCCGTGCCTGCGGCCGTTCTGGCCGATCCCGCAGTTCGTCGGGCAGGCCGGGGAAAGCATCGATGGACGGATTCGGGCCGACCTGCATCAGCAGCAGGGCAAGGGCGGAGGCGATCATGCAGAACCTTTCGAGAGCGCGTCGACGGTGCGCAGCAGCAAAGCGATGTCCTGCTCGCGCGACAGACGGTGGTCGCCATCCTTTATCAGCGTGACCTGTACGTCGTCCGAACGCAGCTTTCCGGCAAGACGCATGCTGATTTCCCAAGGCACATCCGCATCGCGCTGGCCGTGAATCAGGCGGACGGGCGCATCAATGGTGATCTCGCCGCCAAGCAGCACTTGCGCCTGCGCGTCGGTAAAGAACCGGGGGTGCATGGGGGTGGGGTCGGGACCGTAGGGGTTCTCGTCATACACGATCTCGCCGCCGGCCAGTTTCGCCTTGTCGTTCTCCGAACGCCCCCATTCGGTGAAATCGGGCGCCGCAGCGATGCCGACAAGCCCGGCCAGCCGATCGCCCAATGCCATCCCCAGAAGCAGTATCAGCCAACCGCCCATCGAGGACCCGACAAGGATGACTTGGCCATCGAGTTTCGCCTCAATCAGGGCGAGCGCCTCGTCGCGCCATTTCGACAGCGTGCCGTCCGCAAAGTCGCCCTCGCTTTCGCCGCAGCCCGAATAGTCGAGCAGCAGGCAGGGGCGCCCTTGCTTGCGCGCCCAGTCGAACAGCGCAGTCGCCTTGCCGCCTGCCATGTCGGACATATAGCCGGGCAGGAACACCAGCGCGGGGCCATTGCCACGGATATGGCGGAAAGCGAGGCGCCGCCCATCGGGCAGCTCGAAATGCTTGGTGTCGAACATGGCGCCCGATGTCGCGCCCCGGCCTCGCGAATGCAAGGCCTAGAAGAGGTCGAATGTCTCCACGTCCGGATCCTCTTCACACATGGATTTCAGGGCGGCGAACTCTTCGGGAGTCAGGACCGGCGTATAGCGCGCATCACCATCCGCCGCGTCGCGATAGGCTTCGGCGCGCTCGCCCGAGGAGGGATGGCTTGCAAGCCAGCCCGCCAGGGCCGGTGCGTCGGCGCTGTCGCCATACTCCTCCGACATTCTCTCGAAGAAACCTGCCGCGCCCAGCGGCGAGATGTTGCTGTCCGCCATGCGCGCGCGGGCGTAATCGTCGGCTTCGCGTTCGGCGTCGCGCGAATAACCCATCGAGGCGAGCCCGAATACGCCGTTGGTAACGCTCGAGTCCGCCCCAGCCAGCAGGATCGACAGGCCGAATTGCCTGAGAAGCGCGGTCATCACATGCCGTTCGCGCACATGCCCGACCTCGTGGGCGAGCACGCCTGCCAGTTCCTCGGGGCTTTCGGCTTGCTGGACCAGCCCGTCGAACAGCAGCACCTGGCCGCCCGGCAGCGCAACGGCATTGACCATTCCCATATTCGCGATGCCCGCACGCACCTTTTCTTCTGCCGGGTCCACTTTCGCGAGCAGCTTGGCGAGCGCGGCGTCGCCTTCGGGCGTGTGGCAGATGCGCCCGCCGAAATCGCCGACCATGGCCTCCCCGATATTGCGCTCCCAGCTTGCCGGGATACGCGGGCCGAGCCAGTCGGGTGCCGTCATGAAAAGCGCCACCGCAGCCGCGCTGACGACACCGAAAATCGCTACGGCCTTGCCCAGGCCCAGCCGGTCGACCCAGGCGCCGTATTCGCTCTTCGCGGGGAGCCGCACGGCCAGGCCGGGGGGAATGTCTTCGGGCAGGATCAGCCGGAAGTCGGGCACGCTGTCGCGCCGGTAGACGATCTTGCCTGGGCGCGTTTCGCCAAAGCGCAGATCGGTCGCCGCGAAGCTCTGACGATCCGTGGGGCCATCGAGCATGAAGGCGCCGCACCCGTCCCAGCTCAGCTCGCCCGAATGTCGCACCGCATTGATACCATCGTACCATTCGGCGGCAACTTCGAACGCCTCTCCCATCGGGTCAGATCGCGCCCATGTCGAAGGCATCGAGCAGGCCTTCGCCATGCTTCGCGGTCCTGGTCTCCGATTGGGTGAGTTCGTCGAGCAGGATTTCACCGCCCGCTTCGAGATGTGTCATGAAGAACTTCCAGTGGCGATAGGACAGGAAGATCAGGCCGATCCCGAAAGTGAACACCACCAGTACGGCATCGACCACCAGCAGCTTCACCCAGTCGAGCGTCGAGGCTTCGAAGCTGAAGTGGAGATCGCGCCAGCGTGTCGCACCCACGACCTCGCGATAGAACTTGGCGTAGAAGGCCACGGCGATCAGGCCGAGCCCGAGATAAAAGAACAGGACCAGGCCGAGAATGCCAACCACGCCGCCGACCCTCATTCCGTCCTCGCCGCCAATGCCATAGCCCGCCAGCATACCCATTCCGGCCATGATCATACCGCCCACGAACAGCACGAAGGGCGCGAGGTAGAACAGCAGGAAACGGACGAAAACTCCTCCGGCTGCGGCATTCGATTCGAAGCGAAAGGGGCCGAAGCTCATTGCGTTCCAGCGCTCGTTCCACAGGCTGGTCATCGACCAGGGGATGAGCAGGCCGAGCGGGATCCAGCCTGCAATCGTCTTCCACATGTAGGACAGGCCGAAGAGAAACCCGCCATCGTCGCTCCCGCCGCGAATGCCGCGCCAGCGCGTGCGCGAAAGGCGGTAGCGCAGGCCCCGGAACCGCGCGACGCCCAACAGGTAGAAGATTGCCGTCAGCGCCACGAAAGTCAGGCCGACGCCCAGCGCTTCATAGCCGCGGGCGACCAGCGCCTGAGCAATGAAGGTGAGGAAGACATAGGGGATACCGAACAGCACGAAGACCATGAGGAAGCCGAGAAACAGCTCCATTCCCGTGCCCGCCCATTCGAGATGCTCGTCGACGAACCGCGTGCGCGACCACAGATAGCGGCGCTCGCGCGCAGTCGCCCAGAACCGGTAGATGCCCAGAGTGACGATCGTCAGCAGCAAGTTGGGGAAGGCGATCTTCGCGAAATCGCGCCAATTCCCCTCGAAAACGAAGGCACTATTCGTGCCCTCCATGTCCTGCGCCCCATGCATGATAGAAAAACCCTTCGATCCCTGTATCGCTCTGGTCGTGGATCGAAGGGACGGTGTCAATCGGCGGTGGGTTTTTCTTCGCGCAGGAAGATTTCTTCGATGGCCAGGCCGAATACGTCGGCGATGCGAAAGGCAAGCGGGAGGGACGGGTCGTAGCGCCCGGTCTCGATCGCATTGACGCTCTGGCGCGAGACGGCGAGCCGCGTGGCGAGGTCCTGCTGGCTCCAGTCGCGCTCGGCGCGGAGCACCTTGAGGCGGTTCTTCATGCGCCGCGTACCTTCTGCCAGAGCTGGGCCATGCCGAGACCCAGCGCCCAGACCGGCAACACCCACCAGGCCCAGACATGCGGGACCAGCTCGAACATCTCGAGGAACCCCCAGAAGATGCCGATGGCAAGCACGAAGCCCAGGGCGACGAGCGATGCCATAATCGTGCGATGGCGTAAGTACTCGTCGCGTTCCTCCGCGATATAGCGGGCCATCGCCCAGATGATCCCGAAGGTCGGGAGGGTCGGCAGCAGCGAAATCGCGAAGACGAGCGGTCTCGACAGCTCATAACCGTTCCATAGCGTTACCGCGATGCCGAGGCCGAGCACGTAGCCGAAGCTGCTTAGCAAGACCCGCCGGTTGTAGGTCGCCATGGCCGCGCTGGTGCAGGCACCGGCGCGCCGCATCGGGATCATGAGCGCGCCCGTGGCAATGGCCAGCAGGATGAAGCCGGTCGGCCCGTCGATGGCGTCGGTCAGCTTGAGGGCGCCGATCACTCCGACGCTGGCCAGATAGATGCCAACCCAGAACCCTTGCGAACGGGTCGAGGCGATCGGTTCACCGCCGCTCATGCTCGGATCTTTCCGCAGGGCACGCAGGGGCGCTGCGTCAAGATCGAGATGGCGGCGAGGGCAGGCAGGGCGATTACGCCGTATCTGGCCACATCCTGCGGCACGAGCCCGAATGCGCCGAACACCGCGAAGGCGATGATCCCGGCGGCCCAGATGAGAGCTTGCTTGGTCCTGGTCATGGCAATGATCCTTTCCTTGGTGTAAAGCAACATTTACACAGGCCTCTAGGTCATGTCAAGTATACTTTCCAAAATATCGCTATCGCTTTCCGCGCGCTCGATTTCCCTTGTCTCTATAGCGTCATCGGGAGCAGGCAGGCGGGGGAGAGAGGAGACGCCCATGATCGCTACCGAACCGCCTGCCGCCGCCGGCATCCCCGCGCTTGATCGCCGCAGCCTGCTGAAGGGGGGCATGCTTGGCGCAGGGCTGGTCGGCGCACCGCTATCGGCTCAGTTGAACTCCGGCGCGTCGGGATTCACGCACGGCATTGCCAGTGGCGAGCCCGGGCCGGACCGCGTCCTGCTGTGGACGCGCTACGCCGCTACGCAGGATACGCGTCTCGACTTCCAGGTCAGCGATTCGATAGATTTTGCCACTGCGGCGTCGGGCGGTTCGGTTACCGCCAGTGCAGACCATGACTGGTGCTGCAAGGCCTGGGCCGAGGGGCTCGAACCGGGCCGCTGGTACTATTACCGCTTTACCGCGCCCGACGGATCGCATTCCGACATCGGGCGGACCAGAACGCTGCCGGTCGGGAAAACCGACACGTTTCGTATGGCGGTCTTCTCCTGCTCCAACATCGGCTTCGGCTGGTTCAACGCCTATGCCCATGCCGCGGCCGATGGCGGATTCGATTGCGCCCTGCATCTGGGCGATTATTTCTACGAATACGGGCCCGGCACCTATCCTTCGAACGCGGAAGCCCAGCCGGGCCGCATTCTGTTTCCGGCGAGCGAAACCGTCGCTCTCTCCGATTACCGCCTGCGCTATGCGACCTATCGTGCGGATGCCGATCTGCGGAGATTGCATCAATTGTATCCGATGATTTCGGGCTGGGACGACCACGAGAGCAGCAATGATTCCTGGGAAGGGGGCGCGCAGAACCACCAGCCTGACACCGAAGGCGAATGGTCGGTTCGCAAGGCCTCCGCCGCCAGGGCCTATCGCGAATGGATGCCCGTATCCGACGAACCCTGGGCAGCTTACGAGATCGGCGATCTGGCCACTCTCTTCCGCCTCGAAACCCGCCTGACCGCGCGTGCCGAGCAGTTCTCGATCGGCAAGATCCTTGCGGGAAAAACCTCACCCGAGGACGCGATGGCCGCGCTCGTCGCCTTCCGCGATGGCGACTATCGCGATACCGGGCGAGAGTTGCTCGGAATGCAGCAACAGGGCTGGCTGGCCGAAGGGCTCAAGCGGTCCGCTGCGGCGGGCAAGCCGTGGCAGGTGCTCGTCCAGCAGGTGCTGATGGGGCGGCTCGCCAGCGCGACGAGCCTGACCGACAATCTTCCCGGCGACCTGCCCGATTTCGTCCGCCAGCGTATTCTCGCAGGCGCCATGGCAAGCCGCGCCGAATTGCCGCTCAACATGGATGCCTGGGATGGCTACCCCGCTGCGCGCGGGCGCGTGTTCGAGGCGGCTCTGGCGGCCAATGCAAACCTGGTCAGCCTGGCAGGCGACACGCATAATGCCTGGGCGTTCGATCTCGACCATGGGGGCGAAAAGGTCGGCGTCGAATTCGGCGGCCAGTCGGTCACCTCGCCCGGATTCGAAACTTATCTCACCCATCTCGACCCGCGCGATGTGGAGCGGGCGATTGTCGCCCAAAACCGCCAACTCAAATGGATGGACGGATCGCATCGCGGCTACATGGCAGTCGAACTCACGCCCGGCAGCGCGTCGAGCGAATACCGCTTCCTTTCGAGCGTGCGCGAAAAGGGCGCCGGTGTCGTATCGACCAAGCGTATCACCACGCTCGCGGGAAGCCGCACGCTCGACGTGGGTTGAGAAACCGACCGGCGCCCGCTATCTCGCAGCCCATGGCGCATATGCGGATCATAGCCACGACTACTACCACCCCGGGCCACCGGGGGCGGTCGGTCGCGGCATAAGCGATCCACCGCCGCCCGGTTTCGGGCGGTTGGCGTTTCCCCCGAAATCGCAAAATCTTCGCAAACGCCGCTTCAAGGCTAAGCGCGCCTGTGCCATGGCGCCCGCCAAGCAAACGGACGACGAGTGACATGACGGAACTGCTCAAGATCAGCCTGCCCGATGGATCGGTGCGCGAAATGGAACGTGGCAGCACGCCTGCCGATGTCGCTGCCGCGATCGGTCCCGGCCTCGCCAAGGCCGCCATCGCTGCGCGCGTCGACGGTGAATTGCGCGACATCAATCGCCCCTTCGATGGCGATGCCGAACTGGCGCTGATCACGAGCCGCGACGAGGAAGATGCGCTCGAGCTTGCACGCCACGATTTTGCCCATGTGCTTGCCGAAGCGGTGCAGGCGCTGTGGCCGGGCACGCAGATCACTTTCGGTCCGGCGACGGATGACGGCTTCTATTACGACGTGAAGGCCCCCGAAGGCCGCGAGCCGTTCAGCATGGATGATCTCCCGGCAATCGAGGAGGAAATGCGCCGCATCATCAAGGCCGACAAGCCTCTGCGCCGCGAAGTGTGGAGCCGCCAGCAGTTGATCGACAAGTGGGAAGCCGAAGGCGAGACCTTCAAGGCCGAATGGGCCAAGGAACTGCCCGAGGATGAGGAGCTGACGGTTTACTGGTCGGGCGAGGACTGGCTCGATATGTGCCGCGGCCCGCACCTGCCCAGCACGGGCAAGCTCGACCCGCAGGCCTTCAAGCTGATGCGCGTTGCCGGGGCGTACTGGCGCGGCGACCAGAAGAATGCGCAGCTCACGCGCATCTACGGCACGGGCTGGCTCAACAAGAAGCAGCTCAACGCCCACCTCCACCGGCTGGAAGAGGCGGCCAAGCGCGACCATCGCAAGCTGGGCCGCGAGATGGACCTGTTCCATCTGCAGGAAGAGGCGCATGGCAGCGTGTTCTGGCATCCCAAGGGCTATCGCATCTGGCGCGAGCTGGAGGCCTATATGCGCCGCAAGATGGATGGCGGCGGCTACCGCGAGATCAAGACGCCGCAGCTGATGGATGTGCGCCAGTGGGAGCAGTCGGGCCACTGGGGCAAATATGCCGAAAACATGTTCGCCGTGCCCGATATCGTCCCCGAGGTCGAAGGGCTGGGCGACGATAATGGCGGCAAGGGAGCCAATCCGCAGGTCGCCGACGATGCCGACTGGATGGCGATCAAGCCGATGAACTGCCCGGCCCACGTGCTGGTCTTCAAGCAGGGCATCACCTCTTATCGCGACCTGCCGATCCGGCTGGGCGAGATGGGCTGCTGCCATCGCAACGAACCGCATGGCGCGCTCCACGGCTTGATGCGCGTGCGCCAGTTCACGCAGGACGATGCGCATATCTTCTGCACCGAGGACCAGGTGGTCGAGGAGGTTCGCGCCTTCTGCAAACTGGCGGACGAGGTCTATTCGGACTTCGGCTTCAAATACGAGATCAAGCTGGCGCTGCGTCCCGAGAAGCGGCTTGGGTCGGACGCGGATTGGGACCGTGCGGAACAGGAATTGCGCGATGCGGTGGCCGAAGCGGGCATGGACAATGAGGGCTACGGCTGGGAGGAACTGCCCGGCGAAGGCGCCTTCTATGCGCCCAAGCTCGAATGGCACCTGACCGATGCGATCGGCCGCACCTGGCAGGTCGGCACGATCCAGGGCGACCGCGTGCTGCCCGAACGGCTCGATGCGAGCTATATCGGCGAGGACGGCGAGAAGCACCGCCCGGTCATGCTGCACCGTGCAATTTTCGGGTCCTACGAGCGCTTCATCGGCATCCTGATCGAACACTTCGCCGGCCGCCTTCCCGTGTGGCTCGCCCCGGTGCAGGCGGTGGTCGCGACGATCGTTTCGGACGCCGACGACTATGCCAAGGAAGCGGTCGCCAAGCTGCAAGCCGCGGGCATCCGCGTCGAAAGCGATCTCAGGAACGAGAAGATCAACTACAAGGTGCGCGAACACAGTCTTGCCAAGGTTCCGCACCTGTTGGTGGTGGGCAAACGCGAGGCAGAGGAAGGCACCGTGGCGGTTCGCACGCTGGGCGAGAAGGAGCAGCGCGTGATGAGCCTCGACGAGGCGATCGCCATGCTCAAGGATGGCGCGACCCCGCCCGATCTGCGCGAAGGCTAGGGCAACCCCGTGGACCTTCTCGCAGGGTATGGCGGGGCGGCCATCGTCGCCGCGCTGGTGGCGGCTTTCGTATCGGCCTTCGTGCGCGGGCTGACCGGCTTCGGCATGGCCATCCTCCTGGTGCCGATCCTCGCCCTGGCGCTGTCACCGATGGAAGCCGTACTGCTGACGAATTTCCTGTCGGTGTTCATCGGCATGTCGGAAATCCAGCGCTTGCTGCGCAGTGCGGAAAAATCGGCGTGGATCATTATTGCGCTGGTCGCGGTGTCGACCCCGGTCGGGTTGTATATCCTCAGCATCACCGCGCCCGCCCTTGCGCGCGTGGTGATCGCCTTTATCGCGCTGTCGGCCTTCGCGGCCGTTCTGCTCCCGCGCCGCGGCGCTTTGGATCATCATCCCGCGACAACCGGCGGGGTCGGTGTGTTGAGCGGCTTGATGACCGGATATGCGGGAATGCCCGGCCCGCCGGTCGTCCCCTATTACGTGGGTCGCGATATTCCGCGTGAAACCGCCAAATCATCGATGCTGCTTATCTTTACTTGCGCATCGACCACGGGATTGGTGAGCGGGACGGCCATGGGCGTGCTCGACTGGACGCTGGCTGTGCTGGCCATTCTGCTGTTTCCGGCGATTCTGCTCGGCAATTGGCTCGGCAACAAGGCTTCCGGACGCATAGCGGACCGGACCTGGCGCATCTGCGTGGGTGCGGTGTTGGGCGGTGCCGCGATTGCAGCGCTCTGGAAGGCTTTCGGCTAACCGCTCAGAACGGCAGCACCGGTCCGGCGAGAGCCAGTGCGAGGCCGCAGCCGCAAACGATTAGCGTTCGCGCGATGTCTGCCACCGGGTGCGGAGTGAGGTGAGCGCGAGTGAGAGCGGTAGCCTTAGCCATGCACGCATTGTCTGCTCCAAGCCCTAATGAATCGTTAAGGACACCATCCGGCGGACGGCATTTGCTGGCTGGCGCAGTGGAAGCCGCCGCCGCCCGCCAAGACCGCATCGCCCGGCAGGCCGATGGTGGCGCGTTCGGGGAAGAGTTCGGCGATGGCGGCGACGCCTTCCTCGTCATGCGGGCTGCCGAAGGTCGGGACCACGACGAGATGGCTGGTGATGGCGAAATTGGCGTAGCTGGCGGGTTCGATGTGATCGCCGCTGGTGATACGGCCGGGCGAGGGGATTTCCTTCACCGTCACCCCCGCCTCCTCGGCGCGGTGCCTGGCATCGGCATAGATCGCCGCATTGGGATCGGCGGTGCCGGTCGCCCGCGGCAGGCACAGCGTATTGGCGGCGACGAAGCGGCCGAGATTGTCGACATGACCGTCCGTGTGATCGTTGATCAATCCATCGCCCAGCCAGAGCACCCGGGTAAAGCCGAGATCGCGCATCAGGCGCTCTTCGATCTCCTCGCGCGAAAGCTGCGGGTTCCGGTTGGGGTTGAGCAGGCATTGCTCGGTCGTGACGACGAGGCCGGTGCCGTCGCCGTCGATCGCTCCGCCTTCGAGAATCCAGTCGGCCGTTTTTAGCGGAAGGTCCGAATCCCTGGCGAGTTCGGCGCCGATCGTCTGGTCACCTTTCATCAGATATTTTCCGCCCCAGCCGTTGAAGCCGAAACGCCGCGCAGCGCGATTGCCCTGGCCGTCGCACAACACCAGCGGTCCGGTATCGCGCAGCCAGATGTCGCCATAGGCGCGGCGCTCCAGCTTCACGCTGCCGGTCACAAGCTGGCTTGCGCGCGCCTCGTTGGCCGCATCGCGCACCAGCAGGCGGACCTGCTGCCCGCTTTCGGCCACGGCATTGGCGAAACCCGCGATCTGCTCCTGCGCGCGGCCGAGCACGCCCGGCCATTCCTGCGCATCATGCGGAAAGCCGATCCACAACCAGTCCTGCGGCGCCCATTCGGGCGGCATCTTGAAGGGCATGGATCGGCTCTCCAGCTCGCGAATCAGGCAGGTGCGCAGCCAGCACCCTCGGTGGCGCAGTTCTCGTCTCGCGTGCCCTTGAACTCGTCGCCCTCGTTCCAGTTCGGCCAGCTGGTCGAATCAGCCAGCATGCGGCCAATGCGATAGAACAGCGCAAGATCGCTCATCACACCCGACCAATCCCAGTTCGGATCGTATTCGTCCTTGGGTCCGTGATAGCGGTTTTCGCGATAGTCGGCTGCAACCGCCGCGCCTGCTTCGGTGCCACCTTCGACAAGGTCTTCGCCGCCATCGAGATAGAGCATCGGCACGCCGCGCTTGGCGAAGGCGAAGTGATCCGAGCGGTAATAATAACCCGCTTCGGGATTGGGATTGGGCGTCGTCACGCGGTCGTCGTTCATCAGCGCCTTGTCGAGGAACAGGTCGAGCTGCGACTTGCCCGGCCCGACAACGGTCACATCCTTGGCCGTACCGGCCATCAGGAAGGCGTCCATGTTAATGCCGCCCACCGTCTGGTTGAGCGGGAAAACCGGGTTCGCGGCGTAATAATCCGCACCCAGCAGGCCCGATTCCTCCGCCGTCACGGCGAGAAAGACGAGGCTGCGCTTGGTCGGCCCCGCCTTGGCATGGGCTTCGGCCAGCGCGACCAGGGCCGCAGTCCCGGTCGCATTGTCGACCGCGCCGTTGCAGATATCGTCGCCATCGGGAGCGGGCGTGCAGCGGCCGAGATGGTCCCAATGCGCCGTATGCATGACATATTCGTCTGCGCGTTCGCTGCCCGGCAGCATGCCGATCACGTTTTGCGAGGCAAAGGTGCGGATATCGTTCGAGAAGCTGGTCGACGCGGTGAGGCCCAGCGGGACGGCTGCGAAGTTCTTTTCACGGGCGGCGGCCATCAGTTCGTCGAGGTCCTGGCCTGCTGCCGCCAGAATTTCGCGCGCCTTTTCCTTCTGTACCCAGCCATTGACTTGCGTCATCGGGGGCGGATTGTCGCCGCGCGAGGCATAGGCCTGCGGGCCGGACCAGCTTGATTCGACGACGTTCCAGCCATAGCTGGCCGGTTCGGTATCGTGGATGATGATGGCGCCCGCCGCACCCTGTTTGGCGGCTTCCTCATATTTATAGGTCCAGCGGCCGTAATAGGTCATGGCCTTGCCGTTGAAGGGGCCTTCGAGCGTCTCGGTCCCGTAATCGGGGTCGTTGACCAGGATGACCGCGGTCTTGCCCGTCATGTCCACGCCTTCATAGTCGTTCCAGCCCTTCTCGGGCGCATTGACGCCGTAGCCGACGAAGACCAGCTCGCTGTTCTCGAGAGCGGTTTCGGCATCCTCGCGATAGGTCACGCCGACCCAGTCGGTGCTGTAGGCGAGTTGCATGTCGCCATCCTCGCCACCGGAAATGGTCAGCGGGGCATAATCCCTGCCGGTAATTTCGACCAGTGGCACATCCTGGACCCAACTTCCCTCATTGCCCGGCTGGAGGCCGGCCTTCTCGAACTCCTCGATCAGATAGGCGACGGTCTTTTCCTCGCCCGCAGTGCCGGGCGCACGGCCTTCGAACTCATCGGATGAAAGCCGTTCGGTCACGCGTTTCATTGTCTCTTCGGAGATCGTTCCGTCGGCGACGTCGGGCAGGTCGAGCGCGTCGGTGCCGTTGTCGACTTGGCCGAGATCCTGGCAGGCGGTGAGCAGCAGTGCCGAACAGGCGGCAAGTGCAAGGCGTTTCATGGGGGATCCTCTCTGGCGTCCTATTCCTCTGCGGGCGCTTCTAGTCGGCGGTAAGGGGCAAGGGCAAGCTTGCACGCGCGCTCGTGCAGCGGCAGGGACGTGATCGATGTCAGCCGACTGGACCTCAGCGCTCGCCCGCGCTCGCGAAAACGCTCCCTTTCTCGCGCGTGCGCTGGATCGACGGCCAGATCTGGCGGAGTTGCTGGCCGCTGGCGAGGGGGAACAAGCCTTGCTTGCCGCCAAGCAGGTAGAGGCAGCCGATATTCCGACGGCCCTGCGCCGCGAAAGGCTCGGCCTGGCGCTTGTGCTGGCGGTGGGCGATCTGGCGGGCGCTTTCGATCTGTACAAGGTCATGCGCGAATTATCGTTCTTTGCCGACCGTGCGCTGCATGATGCCATCGGGGCGGCTATTCTTCGGCGCGTGCCGGATGCGGAGCCTGCCGGCATGATCGGCCTGGCCCTGGGCAAGCATGGTGCGGGCGAATTGAACTATTCTTCCGACATCGATCCGATCCTGCTTTACGAGCCGGAAACGCTTGCGCGGCGCGAACGCGACGAACCGGGCGAGGCAGCGCAGCGCTATGCGCGGGAGATCGTGCGGTTATTGTCGGAAGTGACCGCCGAGGGTTATGTCTTTCGCGTAGATCTGCGGCTGCGGC
The DNA here is from genome assembly GCA_022953095.1 of Qipengyuania sp. ABI-127-1. Classification (GTDB taxonomy): domain Bacteria; phylum Pseudomonadota; class Alphaproteobacteria; order Sphingomonadales; family Sphingomonadaceae; genus Qipengyuania. The sequence goes on from JALJCR010000001.1 coordinate 216,727, forward strand.
CCGCATCGGAAGTCTCGCCGCTGGCGATCCCGCTCGATGCCGCGATCACGCATTACGAAAGTTCGGCGCTGGCATGGGAACGCGCGGCGTTCATTCGCGCGCGGGCCTGCGCGGGAGACATAGCGTCGGGCGAGGCCTTTCTCGACCATATCCGCCCCTTCGTCTGGCGGCGCAGCCTGGATTTCGGAGCGATCGACGAGGTTCGGCGACTGACACACCGTATTCGAGACGAGCAAAGCGGCCCGCCCGTGCCCGAGCCCGGTTACAACCTCAAGCTGGGCCGGGGCGGTATTCGCGAAATCGAATTCTTCGCCCAGACACATCAATTGATTCATGGCGGGCGCGATCCGGCCTTGCGAGTTCGGGCCACGCGCAAGACACTCGACGCTCTGGCGGTAACGGGACGCATCTCGCAAGACGATGCCCAGGCGCTTGGCGAAAGCTATGATGGTCTGCGCACGATCGAACACCGGTTGCAGATGGTCGGCGACCAGCAGACTCATTCGCTGCCCTCGGGCGAAGCGCTGGACACTGTCGCTCGGCTTCACGGGCTTGCCGATGGCGCAGCCTTGGTCGAGCATGTGCGAGACCTTGCCCGCCCGGTCGCCGAGCGCTTCGATGCGTTGCTCGATGAAGACAGGATATCCGTTCCCAGGGGCGCACCGCATGTCGTGGCCGAAGAGGAGCATGCGCCGCAAGTGCCCGCGGATATCGCCGAGCGGGTGGCGGGCTGGACGGATGGAAAGTACCAGGCACTGCGCAGCAGTGCAGCGCTTGGGGCTTTCGAGGCGATCAGGCCCGATCTGCTCTCGTCGATCGCTACTTCCCCCGATCCCGATGCCGCCCTGGTCCGCTGGGAAAGCCTGATCTCTCGCCTGCCCAGCGCCATCAACCTCTTCCGCCTGCTCGAGGCGCGGCCTGGCCTGTTCGCCCTGATCGCCGATTGTCTGACGCTCGCTCCGCCGCTGGCCGAGGAACTGTCGCGGCGCGCCGATTTGCTCGATGCGCTGATCGATCGCACCGCGCTCGACCTTCCGGGAAGTGTCGACGAACTGGCGGCGCGCATGAGCCGACGCGAGCGCGGCGACGATTACGAAATGCGGCTCGACCGGCTGCGGGTGGTAACCGGTGAAATGCGGTTCGCGCTTGGCGTCCAGCTCATCGAGGCGGCTCATGATCCGCTGGCGATCGCAGCGGGCCTTTCGCGCACGGCCGAGGCCGCGCTGCGGGTCGCGCTGGATGCGGCCGAGGAGGAATTCGCATCCAAGCACGGGCGGATCGCGGGCAGCGAACTGGCGATCCTGGGCCTCGGGCGGCTGGGCGGCGGCGTGCTCACCCACGCCTCCGATCTCGACATCATCTATCTATTCACCGGCACGCATGAGAGGGAATCCGACGGGCCGCGCCCCTTGGGCGCCACGCTCTACTTCAACCGGCTCGCCCAACGCGTCACGGCCGCGCTGAGCGTGCCGACCGCTCAGGGAGCGCTTTACGAGGTCGACACCCGATTGCGACCGCAGGGCAATCAGGGACCGCTGGCAGTCAGTGTCGAGAGTTTCGCCCGTTACCAGCGCGAAGATGCCTGGACCTGGGAGCATATGGCGCTAACCCGGGCGCGCGTGCTCGCCGCCAGCGAAACGGCGCGCGAGGATATCGATCAGGTTGTGGCGTCGATCCTGTCGCGCGAACGCGATCCGGAAAGGCTCCGCACCGATCTGATAAAGATGCGTCGCGAAATGGCCGATCACAAACCGGCCAAAGGTCCGCTCGACGCCAAATTGTTGCGCGGGGGATTGGTCGATATCGAGTTTCTCGTACATTTCCTTCAACTGCGCGATCGCGAGGCAGTAACACCCGATCTCGGCCTGGCGATTGACACCCTCGTCAAGGCAGGCCGCTTTTCCGATACGATCGCCGGGGCGCACGACTTGATGACGCGGCTGCTGGTCGGTACCCGGCTGCTGGCTCCCGATCTCGATCGCCCCAATCCGGCGGCAGCCTCGCTGCTGGCGCGGCAAAGCGGGTGCGAGGATTATGCGTGCCTGATCGAACGGTTGGGTGCCGCCCGCGCTGACGTTGCGGCAGCCTGGCAGGATATCTACGGCGAAACTTTGGAGTTGGACGAATGACCAAGAGCTATGGCGAAGGTGATGCCTTCCCCGATTTTTCGATGGAAACCCCTGAGGGCGGCACGGTTACGAAGGCCGATCTTGCGGGAAAGAAAGCGGTGATCTTCTTCTATCCCAAGGATAATACGCCCGGCTGCACCACCGAAGCGAAGGATTTTACCGCGCTCAAATCGGAATTCGACAAGGCCGAGACTGCCCTGCTTGGCGTCAGCAAGGATTCGGCCAAGAAGCATCAGAACTTCATCGCCAAGCACGACCTCACGGTCGATCTCGCCACCGATGCACAGGACGGCGGCCTGTCCGACGAACTCGGCGTCTGGGCCGAGAAGAAGATGTACGGGAAGACCTTCATGGGCATGGTCCGCTCGACCTATCTCCTGGGCGAAGACGGTACGATCCTGCGGATCTGGCCCAAGGTGAAGGTCAAGGGGCACGCCGAGGAAGTGCTCGAAGCCGTTCGTTCGGTATGACGGCGGCGCGTCGCTCCGTCGCGACCGCGATCCGCGATGCACTGCTCACCGGGGATGCACGGGGCAAGGTGTTCGCCGCGCGGCAGGTGGCGCGCGACTGGCGGCTTGGGCGGCTGGATTTCGTTTTCGATGTCGCCATGCCCGATCGCCCGGCATGGCCCGCCGCGCTCGAACTTCTGCCGCCGGGCCTAATGCCCCGGCGCGGGAAAATGGGGTCGCAGCGTAACCGCATCGCGCTTTGGCATGCTCTCGCGCATATCGAATTCGTCGCGATCGACCTCGCGCTCGACATGGCGGGCCGCTTCGGCGAATCGATGGGCGAAACCTTCGTGTCGGACTTCCTCGCAGTGGCGGCCGACGAAGCGATGCACTTCGCGCTGATCGCCCGCAAACTCGATTCGCTCGGCAGCAGCTATGGAGCGTTGCCTGCGCACGATGGGCTGTGGAGCGCGGCGCAGGATACCGCGCACGATGCCGCCGCGCGGCTCGCGATCGTTCCCATGGTTCTCGAGGCGCGCGGCCTCGACGTCACGCCTGCAACCCTCGAAAGGGTAAGGGCGCAAGGCGATGAAAACGGGGCGAAAATTCTCCAGCGAATCCTTGACGACGAAATTCGCCATGTCGCTGCGGGCTCCAAGCATTTTCACGCTGTCTGCGCGGCGCACGGCGGAAACCCACGGGAATCGTGGCAGAAATTGGTCCAAATCCATTTTTCGGGAGAGCTGAAAGGGCCGTTCAACGACTCAGCGCGTTTGGCAGGCGGCCTGCCGCGCGACTTCTACGCGGCTATTGCCTGATTAACTTTTTCACTCATAACCCATACTCACGAGACGCCGGGGGGTTCCGGCAGTGACTTTAAAAACTGGCAAAGCGGCACGGGACGCCGGATTTGTCAGGGATCAAAAAGGCGCGACAAAGCGCCGGATGGACGGGTTAGCATGAATAACAAGCGCATTACGCTTGTCCTCGCATCGGTCGCAGCAGCTTTCGGCATCGCCGCGGCACCGGCCCATGCGCAGGAAACCAACACTGCCGCCGTCGGCGCTATCGACATGAGCAAGGTTGCGACGCCCGGACGGGGCGGCGACGATGCGCAGTTCCAGCAGCTCTTCGCGCAGTGGGACAAGCTCGATCGCTCGACGCCCGTCGCTGCGAGCGTTTCGGTGCCCTCGCGCATGCCGCTCGACAACACGGTCCTCACCAGCGACTACGGCATGCGCACGCATCCGGTGCTGGGTGGCCGCCGCAGCCACAAGGGCGTGGACCTCGCCGCGCCGACCGGCACGCCGATCTACGCCACCGCCGATGGTTATGTCAGCAAGGCGCAGTGGTTCTCGAGCTACGGCAAATATGTCTCGATCGAACACGGGGCCAATCTGCAGACCCGCTTCGCGCATATGTCGCGCATCGCGGTCGAAGCCGGGACGCGCGTCAAGAAGGGCGATATCATCGGTTATGTCGGTTCGACCGGCCGTTCGACCGGCCCGCACCTGCATTACGAAGTCCGCATCGATGGCAAGGCCGTGAACCCGGTTCCCTATATGGTCGAATCGGAAGCGCAGCGCGCCTTCGCGCTCGCGACCGGCACTGGCGGCCAGGGCGACGGCGACGAAAACTGAGTCAATCGGCCCATCGGGCTTCGCAAAAAGGGCGGTGGGAGAAATCCCGCCGCCTTTTTTCTTGCCCGAGCGAGAGGGTTAGGTAGGTTTCTTTGCGAAACCGGACGAGTCCGCATGAATGACGGACCGCCGGAGAGGAGAGAGACAGACCGATGCACCCCGTCACCCATGCGCAAACGCGCCCCGATCACCCCGCGATCATCATGGCCGCCAGCGGCGAAACCGTGACCTTCGGCGAGATGGACGATTATGCCAATCGCTTCGCACAGCTCCTGCGCGCACGCGGGCTGGAGCGCGGAGACCATTTCGCGGTGCTGATGGAAAACAATGCGCACTATCTGCAAGTGGTCTGGGGATCGCAGCGCGCGGGCACGATGCTGGTGCCGATCTCGACCCGGCTGACGGCGCCGGAAATATGTTACATCCTCAAGGATGCGGGCGCGAAATTCCTGCTGACGACGACCACATTCGCCGAGGTGATCGAGGGCGTCCGCGGCGAATGCGCCGACCTGCCCCTGCTGATCGTGGGGGGCGAGGGCGAGGAGGATTTCGAAGCCGCCCTGGCCGTGCAGCCTGCCGAACCGATTCCCGACCAGGCGCCGGGCCAGTACATGCTCTATTCCTCGGGCACGACGGGCCGGCCCAAGGGAGTGAAGCCCGCCCCGCCCGAAGACGACGATGTTCTCGCCACCAATCCGCTGGTCGCGCTGGCGATCATGGGTGCGGGCATGCCTGCCGATGGCAGCATGGTCTATCTTTCGCCCGCGCCGCTCTACCACGCGGCCCCGCTCGGCTGGGGCACCACCGCGCAGCGGCTCGGCGGAACGGTCGTGGTAATGGAAAAGTTCGATCCCGAACACGCGCTGGAGACGATCGAGAAATACAAGGTCACCGACAGCCAGTGGGTGCCGACCCATTTCGTCCGCATGCTCAAGCTCGATCCCGCAGTTCGTACCCGATACGACCTCACCAGCCACAAGCGCGCGCTGCACGCCGCCGCGCCCTGCCCGGTGCCGATCAAGCGCGAGATGATCGAATGGTGGGGGCCGATCATCAACGAATATTACGCCGGGTCCGAAGGCATCGGTATGACGCTGATCAAGGCCGAGGACTGGCTCACCCATCCCGGCAGCGTTGGCAAGGCGATCCATGGCACGCTGCATGTCTGCGGGCCGGATGGCGAGGAGCTGCCGCCGGGGCAGGACGGGCTGCTGTTCTTCGAGAACGCCAATATCCCGACCTATCACAACGATCCCGACAAGACCCGCGAGGCGATGCATCCCAAAGGCTGGATGACGCTGGGCGATATCGGCCATGTCGATCAGGACGGCTATCTCTATCTCACCGACCGGAAAAGCCACATGATCATTTCCGGCGGGGTCAACATCTATCCGCAGGAAATCGAGAACCTGCTGGTGACGCACGACAAGGTCATGGATGCCGCCGTGATCGGCGCGCCCTGCCCCGACTTCGGAGAGAAGGTGGTCGCCGTGGTCCAGCCGGTGGACATGGCCGAGGCAGGCGATGCGCTGGAAGCCGAGCTACGCGATTTCCTCGCCCCCAGCCTCGCCAAGATCAAGATGCCCAAGCTGTTCGATTTCCGCGCGCAATTGCCGCGCGAGGCGAATGGCAAGCTCTACAAGCGCGAACTGCGCGACGAATATCTGCGCAAGGCGGAGGAAGAGACGGAGCAGGCCTGAGGGCAGCGGCGGAGAGAGCCGCCCGACAGACGACGTTTCGCGAGAGCACGCGCCCATTCGCCCCTCAAACCGGCGAACCCGCCGCTTACGTTCAACCTCGATGGCCGGATTAGAGGCACTGCCGCCGCGTTCACTGCGGCTGGAAGTCGAACGCCGCATCCCCCAAGTCAAATGCGCAAATCAGCGAGAGAAATCGAACTCGGTTCATCGCATATTCCTACGGGAATTCGCGAAAATTTGCTAAGTGAACCACATGACTACAACAGTAGGACGATGCGCCTTCGGTAGCGGTTGAGGGCGGGTTCTTCCTGCGCATAAGAAAGGGGGGAATCATGACTTTGCTTGCGCCGCATAACATGCCGTTTGCGGCTGCGCTGGTCATCATGGCCATCCTCGCCGTTGTCCAACTGATCGGAATTGCCGATTTCGGTGACGCCGATGTGGATGCAGGCGGTGATGGAATGCCGGAAGCGGGTATGCTCGATGGACTGCTCACGCTGCTCGGCATCGGACGCGTGCCACTGACGATCTGGCTGGCGCTGTTCCTGTTCTTGTTTGCGGCCATCGGGATCAGCATCCAGGAACTGGCGCAGGGCATGACGGGCAGCCCGCTCTATAGCTGGCTTGCCGCGCTGATCGCAGGCGGGGCCGCCCTTCCGGTTACGGGCACATTTGCCCACCCGCTGGGTCGCATCTTGCCCCAGGACCACACCACTGCCGTGAGCACCGACAGCCTGGTCGGCCGACGTGCCACGATCAGCATCGGCGTGGCCCGTACCGCATCGCCCGCCCGCGCAAGGGTAAAGGATACACACGGCCAGACCCACCGGGTCATGGTCGAGCCGCACGAGGCAGCGTCCGAATTCCACGAAGGCGACGAGGTCCTCCTCGTCCGCCGCGAGGGCAACACATTCTACGCGACCGCGCTCGCCGAGCGCCGCTTGTCGCCAACAGTCAACTAAGAAGGAGGAGCAATGGAAAATCTATTTGGAACATCACTGGTCATGATCGGAGGCGGGACCCTTCTCGCCATAATAGTCATCACCTTCCTGCTGAAGATGTATCGCCGTGCCTCGAAGGAGATTGCCTTCGTGCGGACCGGCGTGGGCGGCGAGAAGGTGGTGATGAACGGTGGCGCGCTGGTGCTGCCGGTCTTCCACGAAACCATGCCGGTCAATATGAACACGCTGGTGCTCTCGGTCGTCCGCCGCGATGGCGAGGCGCTGATCACGCTCGACCGCCTGCGGATCGACGTGAAGGCCGAATTCTATGTCCGCGTGAAACCCGATAGCGAAGCCATCGCCATGGCTGCGCAGACGCTGGGTCAACGCACGATGCAGCCGGAAATGCTGAAAGACCTCGTCGAGGGCAAATTCGTCGACGCGCTGCGCAGCGTGGCTGCGGGCATGACGATGAATGAGCTGCACGAACAGCGTGCGGACTTCGTCCAGAAAGTGCAGCAGGTCTCCTCCAACGACCTCGCCATGAACGGCCTGGAACTGGAATCGGTCTCGCTGACCGGTCTCGACCAGACCAGCATCGAGCACTTCAACGCCAACAACGCCTTCGACGCCGAGGGTCTGACCAAGCTGACCGAGCAGATCGAGGCGCGTAAGAAACTGCGCAACGACATCGAGCAGGACACGCGCGTGCAGATGGAGACGAAGAACCTCGAGGCCGATGCCCGCAGCTTCGAAATCTCGCGCGACAAGGAATACGCCCGCCTCCAGCAGGAGCGCGAGGTCGAAATCCGCCGCGCCGCTCAGGCTTCGGAAATCGCCCGCGAACAGGCCGAACGCAGCCGTGAGGCCGATGCTGCCCGGATCGAAGCGAAGAAGCAGGTCGATGCGCAGCAGATCGAAGCCGACCGGCTCGTCGAAGAGGCGCGGATCGACCAGCAGCGTGCGCTCGAGATCGCCCGGCAGGAGCAGCAGATCGCGGTCCAGAACAAGAGCCGCGAGGAAAGCCAGGCCAAGGCCGAAGCCGACGCGGCCCGCGCCAAGGCGGTGGCCGCCGAAGAGCAGGTCTCGACCAGCCGCGAAACCGAGGTCGCCGAGCGCCAGAAGCGCATCGAACTGATCGAGGCGTCGAAGCAGGCGGAACGCGACGCGATCAAGATCCGCGTCGATGCCGAAGCCGAGAAGGATGCGGCGTCGAACCGCGCCGAAGCGGCACGGCTCGAGGCGCAGGGTGAGGCCGAGGCCGAAAAGCTGCGTGCGGAAGCCGCGCGCGTGCGCTTCGAAGTCGAGGCAGCCGGTCAGAAGGCGATCAACGAGGCGGCCAATATCCTGTCCTCGGACCAGATCAGCCTGCAGACCAAGATGGCGTTGCTCAAGGTTCTGCCCGAAGTCATCCGCGAGAGCGCCAAACCGATGGAAGCGATCGACAGCATCAAGATCGTCCAGGTCGACGGTCTCACCAATGGCGGCGGCAAGGCTGCCGCGAATGGCAACGCGGCTGCCGGTGGCGGCTCAGGCAACCTCGCCACCGATGCGGTCAGCGCGGCCCTGGCCTATCGCGCGCAGGCGCCGGTGCTGGACGGGCTGATGAAAGAGCTGGGCCTCGACGGCTCCTCGCTTGACAGCCTGGTCAAGGGACCGGCCGCAGCCGAAGCCGCTCCGCGCCTCGCCGAAGTCCTCGACGACATTGCCGAGCAGGTCGAGCAAGTGGAGGCGAAAGGTAGCGCCAAGCGTGCGGACACGACCGCCGAGCCGGAAGGTGCCGATGCGGAGTAACCCGCCACAGTCGTAAGAACGGACAAGGGGGCGCTTCGGCGTCCCCTTTTTTATTCGGCCAACAACCGCTCCGCCATCGCGCGCACTTCGGTGCCCATATCCTCGCGCTCCAGCGCCAGGGCCAGCGTGGCTTCGACGAAGCCGGTCTTGCTGCCGCAGTCGAAGCGGCGCCCGGAGAAGGTGACCGCGTGGAAGGCCTGGTTGCCGATCATCTTGGCCATGGCGTCGGTTAGCTGAATTTCGCCGCCCGCGCCCTTTTCCTGATCTTCCAGCACGCGCATGACTTCGGGCTGGAGGATGTAGCGGCCCGAGATGATCTTGTTCGACGGGGCCTGGGCCACGGGCGGTTTTTCGACCAGGCCGGTCACTTCGGTCAGCGTGTCGCTCTTCACTTCGCCCGGGGCGATAACGCCATAGCTCGACACGGCTTCCTGCGGCACTTCGAGCACCGAGATGAGATTGCCGCCCACTTCCTCATAGGCCTCGACCATCTGTTTCATGCAGCCGGTGCCGCCGCCTTTGGCCGCCACCATCAGTTCGTCGGGCAGCAGGATCGCGAAAGGCTCGTCGCCCACGATCGCGCGGGCGCACCAGATCGCGTGACCCAGGCCCAGCGGCACCTGCTGGCGCACGGTGATGACGTCACCCGGCGTCGCGCGCGTGGGTTCGAGCACGCTCAGATCCTTGCCCCGTTCGCTCATCGTATGTTCGAGCTCGTAGGCGACATCGAAATGTTCGACGATCGCCGTCTTGCCGCGCCCGGTGACGAAGATGATCTGCTCGATGCCCGCCTCGCGCGCTTCGTCCACCGCATACTGGATCAGCGGTCGATCGACGATCGGCAGCAATTCCTTGGGAATCGCTTTGGTGGCAGGCAGGAAGCGGGTGCCCAGCCCGGCTACGGGAAACACGGCCTTCTTGATGGGTTTGTGATGGCTCATGGCCTCTCGCCTATGCGTGCGCCTGGAACAGGTCAATCGCCCGGGCATTGAGGGAGCGCATGGAGGGGCAATGCGACAGGCGTGCGACGCTTGCCAGCAGCCTGGCTCACGGTAAAGGACGGGCGCATGGACAAACTCATCATTCGCGGTGGCAACCGCCTTTCGGGCACGATCCCCATTTCGGGCGCGAAGAATGCCGCGCTCACGCTTATTCCCTGCGCGCTGCTGACCGAAGAACCGCTGACGCTGCGCAATCTGCCGCGCCTGGCCGACATTGACGGGTTCCAGCACCTGATGGGCCAGTTCGGCGTCGCGCATACGATCCAGGGCCAACGCCCCGAGGATTTTGGCCGCGTGGTGACGCTGGAGGCGACCCGGCTGACCAATACGGTCGCGCCTTACGACCTCGTGCGCAAGATGCGCGCCTCGATCCTCGTCCTCGGCCCGATGCTCGCGCGGATGGGCGAGGCGACCGTGTCGCTGCCCGGCGGCTGCGCGATCGGCAACCGCCCGATCGACCTGCATTTGAAGGCGCTGGAGGCCTTCGGCGCGCATATCGAGCTGGCGCAGGGCTATGTGAAGGCGAGCGCGCCCGATGGCGGCCTTCCCGGCGGCGACTACGATTTCCCGGTGGTCTCGGTCGGTGCAACCGAGAATGCCCTGATGGCAGCCGTGTTGTGCACGGGCACCAGCACGCTGATCAACGCCGCGCGCGAGCCGGAGATCGTCGATCTGTGCAATCTGCTGGTCGCGATGGGGGCGGAAATCGAGGGTATCGGCACCTCCGAACTGACGATCCACGGGGTCAGGAAACTCCACGGCGCGACCTATCGTGTGATGCCCGACCGCATCGAGGCGGGCTCCTATGCCTGCGCGGCTGCCATCACCGGCGGCGAGGTGCGGCTCGAAGGGGCCGAAGCAGGCGACATGGGCTCCACCATCCATGCTCTGCGTAATATCGGCGTCGAGATCGACAGCGACAAGAAGGGGATCACGGTGTCCGCCAAGGGTCCGCTGAAGGCGCATAACCTCACCACAGCGCCCTTCCCCGGCCTCGCGACCGACATGCAGGCGCAATTGATGAGCCTGCTGACCCGCGCCGAGGGCACCAGCGTGCTCAAGGAAACCATTTTCGAGAATCGCTTCATGCATGTGCCCGAGCTGGCGCGCATGGGGGCCGACATCGAAACCGAAGGGCGCACCGCCATCGTGCGCGGCCCGGTCGAACTGACCGGAGCCGAGGTCATGGCGACCGATCTGCGTGCTTCGATGAGCCTGGTGATCGCCGGATTGGCGGCCCGCGGCGAGACAACCGTGCGCCGTCTCTATCATCTGGATCGCGGTTACGAACGGCTGGAGGAGAAGCTCCAACTGGTCGGCGCCGATATCGAACGGGTCGGAGACGATTGAAGCCGCGAGACGGCACTTTTCCCACCCCTATGCGTTGGTCGGGAAAAGAAGGAGTTCACTGACATGCTTTTGAAGCTCTTGGCGCTCGGCGGCCTCGGATATGCCGGATATCGCTATTATGAAAAGAACCGCGTGGATCGCAACGGCGTAGCCTTCGCCGATGGCGAGCCGGAAGGTCCGTTCCGCAATGCGGGCTCGGAAGCGACCACGTCGCACGAACCGATGAGCGCGACCGACGAGGCGCTCGACGAGACCTATCCGGCGAGCGATGCCACCGCGAAATACTGAATTCGCGGATCTGGCTCAGATCAGATCGGACGCGGGGCGGCTGGAGTGATCCAGCCGCTCTTTTCGTGTGTGACCAGCCAGATACGGATCGCCCCGGCCAGGCCCGGCGGGGTTTCCGACCGGATGCGTTCGGCATCGATCTGGGCAACCAGCGCGTTGATCGATTGTCCTCTGGTGGCGGCCGCCGAGCACAACTTCTCCCAGAACACGGGCTCCAGGCTGATCGAGGTACGGTGCCCGTCTATGCGGACGGAGTATTTTTTCGGCGGATGATAGGGAGGCATTTCCATTTCGCGCGCTCCTAAACAGGCGCGCGTCGCTCGGGAAGCCCCCTAATCCTACCACACCCCGGTTCCTAGTACATGTGCTGGCCACCATTGATGCTCATAGTTGAGCCGGTGACGAATTCGGCATGTTCGGAGCACAAGAAGCTGACGCCCCGGGCGATCTCGCTCGCCTTGCCGAGCCGGCCGACCGGAATCTTGGCGACGATTTTTTCCAGCACGGGTTCGGGCACGGCCGCGACCATGTCGGTATCTATGTAACCGGGTGCGATCGCATTGACGGTGATCCCGAAACGCGCACCCTCCTGCGCCAGCGCTTTTGTGAACCCGTGAATACCGGATTTTGCGGCGGCGTAATTCACTTGGCCGTACTGCCCGGCCTGGCCGTTGATCGATCCGATATTGACGATCCGGCCCCAGCCGCGCTCTTTCATTCCCGCGAAGGTTGCCTTGGCCATGTTGAAGCATCCGCCAAGATTGGTGCGCATCACGGCGTCCCAATCCTCATAGCTCATTTTCAGCAGCGTACCATCGCGTGTGATACCGGCATTGTTGACGACCACATCGACCGATCCGTGTTCCGCCGCGACCTTCTGGCAGGCGTCCTGTACAGCGTCGTAATCGCCGACGTCGAATTTGATCGTGGGAATGCCGGTTTCCTCGGTGAATTTCTTCGCCGCATCGTCATTGCCCGCATAATTGGCGACGACTGTGAAGCCGCGTTCGTCGCGCAGCCTTTCGCAAATCGCGCGGCCAATTCCGCGGGTGCCCCCGGTTACGATGGCAACTCGTGACATAATCTCTTCTCCCAGCTTTCCGTAGCGTCTCCACGGATTTAAGCGAGGGATGCAGCGCGCGCCAAGTCAATTCGCCGGGATAGGCGTCTATGCGTGCGAATTCTCGACCAATGTCTTAGAAGCTGACGCGCGTGCCGACGTAAACGGCCTGATCGTCCTCGACCCCATCGGTAAGAGGGGCCAGGCGATTGTTGTCCTTCGACAGGCGGACGCCCGCGGTCAGATTGAGGTTGCCGACCACCCGATAGGAGGTGCTGATATCGACGCTCTGATTGCCTGCACCTTCGAAAGTGCGCGGCGAGCGCCCGGCATTGTCCTGCTTCTCCAGCGCGAGGCGTGAATTGAAGCGGCTGGGCTTTTCGACCTTCTCGCCCTTGTCCGGTGCATAGGTCGAAAGATCGGGCATGCCCATGTCGCGCAGGCCGACCGAGACGGTGGTCGGCTTGGCGGGCTGGGCGAAGCTCTGATAGCCGCGCGCCACGCCCAGATTGAAACTGGTCTGGCTGATCGCGAGAACGCGTTGATCGCGTTCGCCATCGCCAACCGAATCGATTGCGCTGCGAACCGAAATCGCACGTGCCGTTGCATCGTCCACGCGCACGGCCACGGTCACCGTGCGATCCTGTGCCAGCAGCGGCTTGCTTGCGGGAGTGAAGCGGAGCCCGTCTTCGCCCATCACTGCGGCGACGCGCGCGGCAAGCTGCGGGTCGACCCTAGCCGGCGTGAACGGCAGGTAAGAAACTGTTTCGGGAAGAGCGGCCTTCGCATCGCCTTGCACCACGGCGAGGCCGGTCGCGGGAATCATGAGCGCCAGACCGGCAACAGCCAGCATCGCAGGTGCGCGTCGCGCTCTGCCCTGACTTTTTACCGATTCCGCCATTTTCAATACGCTTCCCTCTTCTACCGGACTATCAAGCCAGAAATCTCTTGAATGGTTCCTGACTCCGGCACCGTTGATGCCGATTCCTTTTGTGTTCCGAAGCGAGACTAGCATTCCTTTGTGCCATGGCCAGCTTTTCCACAGACCATCTCGGCAATTGGGAAAAAGTGTTGCCGAGTTTCCACAAGCACTTGTCGTCGGCTCGCCCGAGCGAAACGGGATTAAGGCCGCATTCACGCGTATGGGGGTGAGTGTCGCTGCGAACAGCCCTATGCCTTGCTCCGATGCGAGCAGGCTTTATAGAGCCTTGAAACCCGCAGGATACCAAGGACCGACATGAGCGCTTTCGCAACCTTCCGCCGCCCCGCTACCATCGCGATCGCGGTCGCGGCCACAATCGGTCTCGCGGCCTGCGGCGGGCGCGAACGGCCCCAGGCGGATCTTGCCGCGGCGCAGGTCACCACGATCGGCGTCAATTCCTATCTCTGGCGCGCCGCCCTGGACGCGGTCAGTTTTGCCCCGCTGCTCCAGGCGGACAGCAATGGCGGCGTGATCGTGACCGACTGGTATGCCAATCCGAGCAATCCGGGCGAGCGGATCAAGATGACGATCACCATCCTCGATTCGGATTTGCGCGCGGACGCTCTTCGCGTTGCCGCCAGTCGCCAGATCAATCAGGGTGGAAGCTGGGTCGATGCACCGATCCAGGCGGCCACCGTCCAGAAGCTGGAAGACATCATTCTCACCAAGGCGCGCGAACTGCGCCGCCAGGCCGTCAGCTAATTGCGCGAAGGCGCCGCGAAAGCGCCTTCCCATAGCTTGCAAAATCCGTAAACGCGGCTCGCATGAGCAGCGATACCCGTTTCGATCCGGCCAGCGCCGACGCGCGCTGGCAAAATGCGTGGGACAAGGCGCAGACCTTCCGCGCCGACAGCAAGTCCGAGAAGCCCAAGAGCTACGTGCTCGAGATGTTTCCCTATCCTTCGGGACGGATTCATATCGGGCATGTCCGCAACTATACGATGGGCGATGTGCTGGCGCGCTACAAGAAGGCGACCGGGCACGAAGTGCTGCACCCGATGGGCTGGGACGCTTTCGGCATGCCGGCGGAAAACGCGGCGATGGAAAAGGGCGTGCATCCCGGCGGCTGGACCCGCGACAACATTGAGCACATGAAGGCGCAGTTGAAGCGCCTCGGCTTCGCGCTCGACTGGAGCCGCGAGCTCGCGACCTGCGAGCCCGACTATTACGGTCACGAGCAGGCGCTGTTCATCGATCTGTACGAAGCGGGCCTCGTCTATCGCAAGGAATCAGAGGTCAATTGGGACCCGGTCGACATGACCGTGCTCGCCAACGAGCAGGTGATCGACGGCAAGGGCTGGCGTTCGGGCGCGGAAGTCGAGAAGCGTAAGCTCAACCAGTGGTTCCTCAAGATCACCGATTTCGCCGAGGAATTGCTCGAAGGATTGGGCAGCCTCGACAATTGGCCCGACAAGGTTCGGCTGATGCAGGAAAACTGGATCGGCAAGTCGAAGGGGCTGGAATTCAGCTTCGATCTCTCGAGTGGCGAGAGGCTGCCGGTCTATACCACGCGCCCCGACACGATTTTCGGCGCTAGCTTCGTCGCAGTTGCCGCCGACCATCCGGTGGCGCAGTCGCTCGACAGCGAAGAAGCCAAGGCCTTCATTGCGGAATGCAAGAAGGGCGGCACGACCGCTGCCGAGCTGGAGACGGCGGAGAAGCTCGGCTTCGATACCGGTATCACCGCGAAGCATCCGTTCACCGGCGCGGACCTGCCCGTCTTCATCGCCAATTTCGTGCTGATGGATTACGGGACCGGCGCGATCATGGCCGTGCCGGGCCACGACCAGCGCGACTTCGAATTCGCGACCAAATACGGCCTGCCGATCCCGCGTGTAGTTGCGCCCAGCGTGGATGACGCGGACAAGCCTTTCGACGGCGAAGCCGAGGCGGGGGAAGGCGTGATCGTCAACTCCGATTTCCTCGATGGAATGGACGTCGAGGACGCCAAGCGCGAGATCATTCGCCGGATCGAGGATCAGGGACGCGGCACGGGCAAGACCGTGTGGCGCCTGCGCGACTGGGGCGTGTCGCGCCAGCGCTATTGGGGGACGCCGATCCCCTTCATCCATTGCGAGACCTGCGGCGTGGTGCCTGCGCCCAAGGAGAGCCTGCCGATCACCCTGCCCGAGGATGTCGATTTCCAGACACCGGGCAATCCGCTGCTGCGCCATCCGAGCTGGAAGCATGTCGATTGCCCCCAATGCGGCGGCAAGGCAGAGCGCGAGACCGACACGCTCGACACCTTCATCAACTCTTCGTGGTATTTCCTGCGCTTCGCCAGCCAGCCTGCGGACAAGCCCTTCGATGCGGAGGAAGTCGCCAAGTGGATGCCCGTCGAACAGTATATCGGCGGCATCGAGCATGCGATCCTGCACCTGCTCTACGCCCGCTTCTGGACCCGCGCCTTGGCGCATATGGGCCAGATCGAGGTGAAGGAACCCTTCGCTTCGCTGTTCACGCAAGGGATGGTCACGCACGAGACCTACAGCCGCAAGGAAGGCGGCAAGACGGTCTATTACGCCCCCGACGAGATCAGCCGCGAGGCCGAGCAGGCGCTGCTGACGGCAGATGGCGGCGAAGTCGAGATCGGCCGCGTCATCAAGATGTCGAAGTCGAAGAAGAACGTCGTCGATCCCGACACGATTATCGACACCTACGGCGCGGATGCGGTGCGCTGGTTCATGTTGTCCGACAGCCCGCCCGAACGCGATCTACCATGGTCCGAAGCGGGGATCGAAGGCTGCTCGCGCTTCGTGCACCGCCTGTGGCGCTTGTTCGCTGCTTACGACGCAGGAGCCGAAGGCGAGGACAAGGCGCTCGCCAGCAAGGCCCACCAGACCATTGCCGCCGTTGCCGAGGACATCGAAGCGCTGGGCTTCAACAAGGCGGTCGCGCGCATTTACGAGCTGACCGGCGCGGTCGAGAAGGCAAAGCCCTCTTCCAGCCGCAGCCATGCCATCCGTAGCCTCGTCCAGCTCGTCGCGCCGATGATGCCGCATCTGGCCGAAGAGGCATGGGCAACGCTCGGCGAGAGCGGCATGGTTGCCGATGCCGTCTGGCCGCAAGTCGATCCCGCGCTGCTGGTCGAGGACGAGGTGACCATCGCCGTCCAGCACAAGGGCAAGCTGCGCGATACGCTCACCGCGCCCAAGGGAGCCTCGAAGGAGGTTCTCGAAGCCATGGCGCTCGCCAGTGAGAAGGTGCAGCGTTCCATCGACGGGGCTGAGATACGCAAGATCATTGTCGTTCCCGACAGATTGGTGAATATCGTCACCTGATGCGTATCCTCCTCGCCAGCTTCGCTTCTGTTCTGCTTGCCGCCTGCAGCCTGTCGCCCATGTATGGCGGGGGCGGTAGCGGTGTGGTCGCGCAGTCGCTGGCGGCGATCGATGTGGCGCCGATCGAAGGGCGTGCGGGCTGGCTGGTACGCAGCGCCCTGGAAGAGCGGTTCGGTGCCGCTGGGCAGGCGAGCCCGCGATACCGGCTCGAAGTGCGGCTCGACGATCAACTCGAAGGCCTGGCCGTGCTGCGCGACGATACGATCAGCCGCGAACGGCGCATTTTGCGCGCGCGGTACCAATTGGTGGATCTCGCGACCGGCGATATCGTGCTCGATGCCACCGACGGATCGGATGCGGGGATCGACGTGGTGTCTTCCGAATATGCGACGATTGCAGCGGAACGCTCCGCGCTCGAAAACCTTTCACGGGACCTCGCCCAGCGGATCGTCACCCGCGTTGCGCTGGTGCTGCGCGACGACCGGTGAAACTCACCAACCGCGATTTCGCGGCCAAGGGGCGCGCGGCGGCGCAGAGCTGCTCGATCTTTTTCTTCTGCGGGCAGGACGAAGCGGGCGCCAATGCGGCTGCGAACGATCTTGTCTCCTGGCTGCCCGATCCGGGCGAGCGAGTGGAGCTGTCCGGCGCCGAGCTGCGCGGCGATCCCGCGAAACTGGGCGACGAGGCGCGTAGCTCATCGCTGTTCGGCGATCGGCGGCACATCTGGGTCCGCGCTAGCGGCGAGGAAGCTCTCGAAGCGCTCAAAGTGCTGATCGAGACCGGCGAGGCGGGTGCCGGCGAAGCTTGCCCGGTGATTGTCATTGCCACCTCCGCCACCGACAAGTCGCGCAGCGCCAAACTGCTAGACAAACGCAAGGATGCGCTGGTGGCGATGTTCTATCCGCCCGACCTGCAATCCGTCACACGCGCTGTGCGTGCACTGGCGGACGGGGCGGGCGTGCGGCTCGGCGGAGACCTGGCCGAACGCATCGCGCGGGCGGCCAATCTCGACGTCCGGCTGGCGCGGAGCGAGGTCGAGAAGCTCGCTCTCTATCTCGATGCCAGCGCGCAGAGCCCGCAGACCGCGACGCCTGAAGACCTCGATGCGATCGGCGCTGCGAGCGAGGACGATGGTTTCGCGCCGCTGGTCAATGCGGTGATGGGCGGGCAGGCGGCCAAGGTGGGGGTCGAGCTGGCGCGTATGAAGCAGCTTGGCCTCAACCCGGTCGGCGTACTGCTTGCCTTCGAACGGCGCGCGGCGCAGCTTGCACGGATTGCGGCGGCGCTCGGCTCGCGTCCCTTCGGCGATCTCAATCGGGCCGAAGAAGCGCGGCTTGGCATCTTCTTCAAAGAGAAGCGCGAGATCGGCCAGCAATTCGCGCTGTGGCGGCACGGCGACAAGCTCGACCGGCTGACGCAGCGCCTCGTCGGCCTGCACCGCGATCTGCTCACGAACAGCCAGGCGGCCGAATTGCTGCTGGCGCAAGGTCTTGCCGATATTGCGAGAGTCGCGGGCGCCCGGGCTCGCTAGGCGCCGCTCAGTTCTCGGGAACCGAGAATGTCCCTGTCACGCGACCTCCCGATTCGCCCTGGCCTGTAACCGAGGAGGAACCGCTGGCGCGCCCATCGACGCTCGATACGCCGCTCGCCAGATCGATCACCAGCCGTCCGCCGTTGAGTGTATCGCCGCCGCGGTTGAGGCGGACATTGCCCGCCATGGTGATGATCCGGCGATTGAAGTCATAAACTGCCGTGTCACCGCGCGCGCGCTCGTTGCCGCGTGACACGGTCACCCCGCCGGTCGCCATGATCCGCTGGATGGAAAGACTGCCCGCATCGGAATAGTTCACGATCGTGCGCGCAGCGCTGAGATTGAGCCCCGCCTGCGTGATCTGGACATTGCCCGAAAGCACCACGCGGTTCTGCCGGTCCTGCAGTTCGATCCGGTCGGCGGCATAGGAGACCGGCGCGTTCGAATTGTGCCCGGCGATCGCCTGGGCGGAAAGCTGGATGCCCGCGAATGCGGTCGCCGTGACGGCGAACGCGCCGAGGCCCCAGCGGGCGATGGTGGGGAGCAGGTGCTTCATCAGGGCATCCTCAGCTTGCCGGGCTCCATGCGCAGCCGCGCATTGCCCGTCAGGGTTATGGTGCGTGCCGAAAGATCGGCGGTCAGGCGATCGGCGCGAAAGGTCCCGGCAGGAATAGCTCCATCGACACCGCCCGCGCCGACGAGCTGCTTGTTGGCCAGATCGACCGAAACGTCGCGCGCCACCATGCGATAGCCATCGGCGGCCTGCATGCGCATCGGACCGATGATCGAGACGACCTCCTCGTCGATATCGTATTGCCCGGCCCGGGCGCTGACCCGCGCGGGTCCGTCGTCGAGCAACAGCCGCGCGACGAGATCGTTCATCCGTACGATACCCTCGGCGCTCGATCGCTGGACTGCCTCGCCCGCAGTCAGGGAAAAGGGCCGTCCCTTATCGTCCGCGCCGCGATACAGCGCATTGTCGACCCGCAGGCGCTCATCGATGATCGCCACCTTGTTGCGATCTAGCAGGAAGCTCACTTCGCCGCGCGGGCTCAGCGGCGTTATCACCATCAGCGCGGCGATCACCCCGACGCCCATCGGCAGCGCGCGAGCAAGAAAGCTGACCAAGCGGTCGTGCGTCCCGCCTGGCTCGGCCCAGTGCTGGCGTTCATGCCGCCGCTCCTTCGCCTGAGCTGTTTCGATCCTGCGATGCCGGATTGCCATGGTGTCGCCCTGCGCGTTCGATCCTTACATGTGGCTGAAGATATCGTGATCGGCCCAGCCGGCCACGTCGAGCCGCGCGCGGGTGGGCAGGAAGTCGAAGCACGCCTGCGCCAACCCGGTGCGGCCTTCGCGTTCGAGGCGCTTGTCGAGTTCGTCCTTCATGCGGTGAAGGAAGCGCACATCGCTCGCGGCATAGTCGCGCTGGGCCTCGTTCAGATCCGGCCCGCCCCAGTCGCTCGACTGCTGCGCTTTCGAAATGCTTTCGCCGAGCAGCTCTTCCACCAGCATCTTGAGGCCGTGACGGTCGGTATAGGTGCGGGTCAGCTTGCTGGCGATCTTGGTGCAATAGCAGGGCGTGGCCATTACGCCGAGGTAATGCTCGATCGCGGCGAGGTCGAAACGCGCGAAATGGAACAGTTTCAGCCGCTCGGGATCGGCCAGAACCGCCTTGAGATTGGGCGCGTCATAGCTGCTGTCGGGGCCGAAGCGCACGAGATGCTCGTCGCCCTTGCCATCGCTGATCTGCACGACGCACAGCCGGTCGCGGATCGTGACGAGACCCATGGTTTCGGTATCAACGGCCACCGGGCCATCGGCGAGGACGCCTTCGGGAAGGTCTTCTTCGTGGAAATGCACTGCCATGGGCCAGCGCCTTAGGCCGATTGGGGATTGTAGGGAAGGGGTGCTGGTCCGCCGCGCCACCCCGGCTACAATCGCGCCATGACCGACACCATCCCCGATAGCTGGCAGCCCGTGCTCGATCCGGTCCTGGCAACCCCGCAGGCGCGGCAGCTGGGCGGCTTTCTGGTGGTCGAAGAACAGGCGGGCAAGGCGATCTACCCGCCGCGCGGTCGCCGATTGAAGGCCCTCGAACTGACTCCGCTCGACGCGGTGAAGGTGGTGATCCTCGGGCAGGACCCCTATCACGGGCCGGGGCAGGCGATGGGGCTGTGCTTCGCGGTGCCCGAGGGCGTGAGGGTCCCGCCGAGTCTGGTCAATATCTACAAGGAACTCGAGGCCGATCTCGGGGTGCCACGGCCCGATCATGGCGACCTGAGCAAATGGGCGAGGCAGGGTGTGCTCCTGCTCAACAACACGCTGACGGTCGAGGCGGGGCAGGCTGGCAGCCATGCGGGGCGCGGTTGGGATGCGATCACCGACGCTTGCGTGGCGGCGGTGGCGGCGAGGCCGGAGCCCAGCGTCTTTATCCTGTGGGGCAGCCATGCGCAGGCCAAGGCAAAACGGATCGAGGGCCTTCGCAGCGGGCGGCACTGTGTGATCGAAAGCCCGCATCCCAGCCCGCTTTCGGCGCATCGCGGTTTCTTTGGATCGAAGCCGTTCAGCCGGGCCAACGCCTTTCTTGCCGAAAACGGACGCGGCGCGATCGACTGGCAGCTATGACATCCATGCTCGGCGCGTAAGCGTTGCCACAAAACGCTTCCTGCCTCGGGTGTGCGGCCGGTGGCGAAGCGGCTTTTCAGCCTTGCTCCCATGTGCCAGTCTCGCGGGGGAGAGAGGGAGGGTTTCCTATGAAGGCGATTTTCAGGGCGGGCGCGGCGTTGGCGGTGATGGGCATGATGGTTCCGGCCCATGCCGGTAACGAAAGCGCACATTCAGAGCAGCGTACCGAGGGGGAGGAGGCGAAACAGGCCGCATTGGCCGAGGCGATGCGGGCGGCCGATCTCTGGATCGAGGGGCAGCGGCAGTATCGTAAGATCCCGGCGGTCTCGGCAGCGGTGGCGCGCGGGGACGAAACCGTCTGGGCGCAGGGCTTCGGGACGACCGACCGCACACAGACCATGCCTGCCACGCCCGATACGATCTATTCGATCTGCTCGATATCCAAGCTTTTCACGGCGGTTGCGCTGATGCAGCAATGGGAAGCGGGCCGGGTCGCGCTCGACACCCCCGTGGCGGACTATCTCCCTTGGGCGCAGCTTGCCGACGATCCGCGCGAGAGCGTGCCGGTGACGCTGCGCGGGCTGTTGACCCACTCGGCGGGTCTCCCGCGTGAATCGGACTTTTCCTATTGGACCGGACCCGATTTCCCCTTTCCTACGCGGGATCAGATCCGGGCGAAGGTGCCCAAACAATCGCCGCTCTATCCGGCTGCAACCACCTGGCAATATTCGAATCTCGGCCTTACCCTTGTGGGCAAAACGGTCGAAGCGGTGAGCGGGGAACCCTTCGCCGACTATGTGACCACCCATATTCTCGATCCCCTCGGTCTGGAAAACACAAGGCCCGGCATCCCCGCCGAACTCCATGGCCAGCAGCTCGCAGTGGGCTGGGGGGCGCTCGAGGCGGACGGAACGCGCCCGGATGTCAAACTGTTCGATCCGGCCGGGATCACTCCGGCGGCAGGGTTCAGCGCCAGCGTGGCCGATCTGGCGAAATTCGCCCGCTGGACCATGCGGCTGGCGAAAAGCGGCGAGCGCGAGGTGCTGCGCGCCTCGACCCTGCGCGAAATGCAGCGGGTGCATTACATTTCGCCCGATTGGGAAACGAGTTGGGGACTGGGTTTTTCGGTCAGGCAGGAAAACGGCACGACGGTGGTCGGCCATGGCGGAAGCTGTCCGGGCTATCGCAGCGCGCTGATGATAGCGCCCAAGGAAGAAATGGGCGTTGCGGTCGCTATGAATGCGATGGACGATCCCGGCTTGCTGGCGCGTGGCATTGCGGCGCTGGTCAAGGCGCGTGGCGAAGCCAAGCCGTTCGATCCGGTCGCTGGCGTGGAGCTTGGCGATTATGCGGGCGTCTATAGCGGGCAGCCGTGGGATTCGGATTACATGCTGATCCCCTGGGCGGGCGGGCTGACTTGGCTCGATCCCGATTCCGGCGAGCCGACCAGGCGCATGTGGCGGCTCAAACCGCTGGGCGGCGACCGTTTTCGCGTGGTGACCGACAAGGGCGAGGAACGCGATGAGGTGCTGTTCGAGCGCGATCGCGCTGGCAAGGTCCGCGCAGTCCGGCAACATTCGAACACCAGCCGTCGCCTGCGCGGGCTATAGGGTCCGGCAAGGGCTCGATGCCGCAGGCTGCCGAATATCAGATGCCGAGGGCGTTCAGCACGAAAGCGGCGCGCTCGGCCACCGATGTTCGGGGAAGTTCGACCGGCCGGTAGCCCAATGCGGGCAGCAGCTTTGCCAAGTGGCGATATTCCTCGACCGCCTCGTCGAATGTATGGCGCCTATCGGTGTCGCTCGCGTAGATTTCGGGCCAGGGCGGGGCAATGAAGACGAGGCTTTCATAGGGCCGCCCACCGCCCAACATATCCGGAACGCTTCCCGCACCCAGCCGCTCGAGACCCGCCAGTGCATCGATCAGCCCGCGATCGTAGAACACCGGTTCGCGTGTCGAGCGATGGATCTCCAAGTCCGCCCGGGCCGTGTCCGCCGCCGCCAGGAGGAAGCCGTGCAGATCGCTCCACGGTGCGATGCCGCGCGCGATCAGGCGGCGGCCCGGTTCCGCCACGGTGCGTAATCCGCGATCCGCCAGTTCGGCTATCAGCGTCGATTTTCCGCCACCCGAACAGCCAGTGATCAGGTAATCCGCCAAGCGAGCCTCAGCGTGGCAGGGCGCTTTCGCCCATCAGTGCCTTGTCGACGGCATGAGCGCATTGGCGCCCCTCGCGGATCGCCCAGACTACCAGGCTCTGCCCGCGCCGCATGTCGCCGCAGGAAAACACGTTCGCCTCGCTCGTGAGATACCAGTCGGTATCCGCCGCGACATTGCCGCGCGTGTCGAGGTCGACGCCCGCGCGGTCGAGCAGGCCGCGCCGCTTGGGGCCGGTGAAGCCCATCGCCAGGAGGATGAGGTCGGCCTTGAGCGTGAACTCGCTGCCTTCGATCTCCTGCATGCGGCCATCTTTCCATTCGACCCGCACGCATTCGAGACCCGCGACATCGCCGTTTTCCTCGACCACGCGCTTGGTCAGAACGGCCCAGTCGCGCTCGACGCCCTCCTCGTGGCTGGACGATGTGCGCAGTTTCAGCGGCCAGTCGGGCCAGGTCAGCGCCTTGTCTTCCTTTTCGGGCGGCTTGGGCATGATTTCGAGCTGGGTGACGCTGGCAGCGCCCTGGCGGTTGGACGTGCCGACACAGTCGCTACCGGTATCGCCGCCGCCGATCACGATCACATGCTTGCCCGTAGCCGTCAGGCTGCCGCGCGGCGCGGCGCGGACTTCGTCATCGCCCGCATTGCGCTTGTTCTGCTGGGTGAGGAATTCCATCGCCAGCCGCACACCATCGAGCTCCGAACCAGGAATGTCGAGCATGCGCGCTTCTTCCGCGCCGCCGGCCAGGACCACGGCATCGAAATTCTCCTGCAGGGCCTGAAAGCTGACCTCGACGCCGACTTCGCTCGATGTGCGGAACTGGACGCCTTCGGCCTCCATCTGCACCGCGCGGCGGTTGATCAGGTGCTTTTCCATCTTGAAGTCGGGAATGCCGTAGCGAAGCAGCCCGCCGATCCGGTCGGCCTTCTCGAACACGGTCACGGCATGGCCCGCCCGCGCAAGTTGCTGGGCGCAGGCGAGGCCCGCCGGGCCGCTGCCTATCACCGCGACCGATTTGCCGGTGTGCTTTTCGGGAAGCTGCGGCTTGACCCAGCCTTCCTTGAAGCCACGGTCGATGATCGCGCACTCGATCGACTTGATCGTCACCGGGCTGTCGATCAGGTTCAGCGTGCAGGCCGCCTCGCACGGGGCGGGGCACACGCGGCCGGTGAACTCGGGGAAATTGTTGGTCGAATGCAGCACTTTGAGCGCATTCTTCCAGTCGTCTTCATAGACGAGATGATTCCAGTCCGGGATGATATTGTTCACCGGGCAACCGGTGTGACAATATGGAATGCCGCAATTCATGCACCGGGACGCCTGCGTCCGCAGTTGGTCGTCCGACAAGGGAACCACGAACTCATTATAATGCGTCAGCCGCTCTTCGGGATCGCGATAGGTGCGATCTTTGCGCTCATATTCGAGAAAGCCGGTTTCCTTGCCCACGGGGTCAAATCTCCGATTTGGCCGAAGCCCCCGCGCAGGCGGGAGTCCCGCCAGGCTTTGCGGGAAAGTTGAAAATAGATACGGGATTCCCGCCTTCGCGGGAAGAACGGGGTAGGTTGATGTTGCTCATTCCGCCGCTTCCATCGCCGCCTGTTCGCGTTCGTCTTCGAGTGCCTTCAGTGCGCGGGCGTAGTCGCGCGGCATCACCTTGCGGAAGTTCTTGAGCTCGTTCGTCCAGTCGTCCAGCAGCGCCTTGGCCTGGGCCGATCCGGTATGGAGCAGGTGCCGTTCGACAAGAACCCTGAGCCGTTCGGCATCGTGGTACAGCGGATCGCCCATGCCGTTATTCTCGACCGAGACGGGCCGCTGCTGCGGTGTGCCCCAGCTCTTTTCGGCGCCCTCGCCATCGCCCGGTTGAACATCGATCACATCGACTTGCGCATGGTTGCACAGCTTTTCAAAGCGCCGCTCGGGGTCGTAGACATAGGCGACCCCGCCGCTCATCCCGGCAGCGAAGTTGCGGCCCGTCGCGCCGAGCACGCAGACCACACCGCCGGTCATATATTCGCAGCCATGGTCGCCCGTTCCTTCGACCACGGCGACGGCGCCCGAATTGCGCACGGCGAAGCGTTCGCCCGCAACGCCGTGGAAATAGGCCTCGCCCGCGATCGCACCATACAGCACGGTGTTGCCGACGATGATATTGTCGCCCGGCGCGCGCGGAGCCGCGTCCGGCTGGCGCACGATGATCCGGCCGCCCGACAGGCCCTTGCCGACATAATCGTTGGCATCGCCGGTCAGGCTGATTGTCACCCCGTGCGCGAGCCACGCGCCGAAGCTTTGTCCGGCAACCCCGGTGAAATCGATCCGGATGGTGTCGGGGGCGAGCCCGCTATGCCCGTGCGCCTCGGCGATCCGGCCCGACAACATGGTGCCGACGGTGCGGTTCACGTTGCGGATAGTCCGGGTGAGCTGGACCGCCTGGCCGCTTTCGATCGCGGGCTTGCAGGCTTCGATCAGCTCGACATCCAGCGCCGCCGCCAGTCCGTGGTCTTGCGTATCGGTGTGGAACAGCGCCTTGCCTTCCTCGATCGGAACGGCATGGAGGATGCGCTTCAGATCGACGCCATGCGCCTTCCAGTGGCGTTCCACGCGGCGCATGTCGATCCGGTCGACCCGGCCGACCATTTCCTCGACCGTGCGGAAGCCCATTTCGGCCATGATCTGGCGCAGCTCTTCGGCGACGAAGAAGAAGTAGTTGATCACATGCTCGGGCGCCCCGGTGAAACGCTTGCGCAGCACCGGGTCCTGCGTCGCTACACCTACCGGGCAGGTGTTGAGATGGCACTTGCGCATCATGATGCAGCCTGCCGCGATCAGCGGAGCGGTGGCGAAGCCGAATTCGTCCGCGCCCAGCAGCGCGCCGATGGCGACGTCGCGCCCGGTGCGCAGGCCGCCATCGACCTGGACCGCGATGCGGCTGCGCAGATCGTTGAGCAGTAGCGTCTGCTGCGTTTCGGCGAGGCCGATTTCCCACGGGGAGCCGGCATGGGTGAGGCTGGTCAGCGGGCTCGCGCCCGTACCGCCTTCATAGCCGGAGATCGTTACGTGGTCGGCCTTGCACTTGGATACGCCCGCAGCGACCGTGCCAACGCCGACCTCGGACACCAGCTTTACCGAAATGCGCGCCTCGGGCTGCACGTTCTTCAGGTCGTGAATGAGCTGGGCGAGATCTTCGATCGAATAGATATCGTGGTGCGGCGGCGGGCTGATGAGGCCCACACCCGGGGTCGAATGCCGCACCTTGCCGATACGCTTGTCGACCTTGTGGCCGGGAAGTTGGCCGCCTTCTCCGGGCTTCGCGCCCTGCGCCATCTTGATCTGGATATCGTCCGAATTGACCAGATATTCGGTGGTCACGCCGAACCGGCCGCTGGCGACCTGTTTGATCCGGCTACGCATCGAATCGCCATTGTCGAGCGGCCGGAAGCGTTCGGGCTCTTCCCCGCCTTCGCCCGTGTTCGAGCGGCCGCCCAGGCGGTTCATCGCGATGGCCAGCGTCGAATGCGCCTCGTGACTGATCGAGCCGAAGCTCATGGCGCCGGTGCTGAAGCGTTTGACGATCTCGACCGCCGGTTCGACCTCGTCGAGGCTCAGCGGCTGATCGGCCGGTTGCAGTTCCATCAACCCGCGAATCGTCAACAGGCGCTCCGACTGCTCGTTCACGCTAGCCGCGAATTCGGCGTAGTTCTTCGCATCGTTGCCGCGCACCGCATGTTGCAATTGCGCGACCGATTGCGGGGTCCAGGCATGGGCTTCGCCGCGCAGGCGGTACTGGTAAATCCCGCCCGCATCCAGCATGCCTTCGTATAGCGGATTGTCGCCATAGGCCTGCGCGTGACGCAGCACCGCTTCCTGCGCCACTTCCTTGAGGCCAATGCCCTCGATCGTGGTCGCCGTGCCGGCGAAATAGGCGTCGATGAATTCGGAATTGAGGCCGACCGCATCGAAGATCTGCGCGCCGCAATAAGATTGGTAGGTCGAAATACCCATCTTGGACATCACCTTGAGGATGCCCTTGCCCACCGCCTTGACGTAATTGTGTGCGACGTCGCCGGGAGCGAGATCGGGAAAGCGGTCGGCGCGCAGATGCTCGAGCGTTTCGAACGCAACATAGGGGTTGATGCCTTCCGCCCCGTATCCGGCCAGCGCGCAGAAATGGTGCACCTCGCGTGCTTCGCCGGTTTCGATGACGAGGCCGGTCTGCATGCGCAGGCCCTGGCGTACCAGCTGGTGGTGGACGGCGCTGGTGGCCAGCAGTGCGGGCATGGGGATGCGGTCGGGGCCTTGGCCCCGGTCGGACAGGATCAGGATGTTGGCATCACCCAGCACCGCCTCGGTCGCGGCCCAGCACATCTCCTTCAGAGCCATGGCGAGACCGTCAGCCCCGGTGCTTGCATCCCAGGTGATGTCGATGGTGGCGGTGCGGAAGGCGCCATCCAGCGCGACTTCGACCGAACGGATCTTGGCCAGATCCTCGTTGGTGAGAATTGGCTGCGAAACTTCGAGGCGCTTGTGCGTGCCGCCATCGCGGCCGAGCAGATTCGGACGCGGTCCGATCATCGACAGCAGGCTCATCACCAGCTCTTCGCGGATCGGGTCGATCGGCGGGTTGGTCACTTGCGCGAAA
Source organism: Qipengyuania sp. ABI-127-1 (assembly GCA_022953095.1). Classification (GTDB taxonomy): domain Bacteria; phylum Pseudomonadota; class Alphaproteobacteria; order Sphingomonadales; family Sphingomonadaceae; genus Qipengyuania. The sequence continues at coordinate 244,289 of JALJCR010000001.1, forward strand.
TTCTGCTTGAAATAATCGTAGAGCAGGCGGCTGCGGTCCGACAGCACGGCGATCGGCGTATCGGTGCCCATCGATCCGATCGGGTCCTCGCCGCCGCGCGCCATCGGTTCGAGAAAGCGCGCAATGTCTTCCTGCGTGTAGCCGAAGGCCTGCTGGCGTTCGAGCAGCGAGGTGTCGGCAACCGGAATGGCCGACAGCTCGGGTTCGATGTGATCGAGGTCCTCAAGCTTGTATTGCGCCTTCGCCAGCCACGCCTCGTAAGGCTCGGCGGCGGCGAGATCGGCCTTGAGCTCCTCGTCCTCGACGATGCGCCCCTGTTCGAGGTCGATCAGCAGCATGCGGCCCGGCTGGAGCCGCCATTTGCGCGTGATGTCGGAATCGTCGAACGGCAAGACACCGCTTTCCGAGGCGAGCACGACGAGATCGTCCTTGGTGGTGCACCAGCGGGCAGGGCGCAATCCGTTACGGTCGAGGCAGGCGCCGATCTGGCGGCCATCGGTGAAGCATACCGCCGCCGGGCCGTCCCACGGCTCCATCAGCGCGGCATGATATTCGTAGAAGGCGCGGCGCTCCGGGCTCATCAGCGGGTTTTTCGCCCATGCCTCGGGCATCAGCATCATCATCGCATGCGCGAGGCTGTAGCCGCCGGTGAGCAGCAGTTCGAGCGCATTGTCGAGGCAGGCGGTGTCCGACTGCCCATGCGGGATCAGCGGCCACATCTTGTCGAGGTCCGAGCCGAGCAGCTCGCTTTCCATCGTCCGGCGGCGCGCTTCCATCCAGTTTACATTGCCGCGCACCGTGTTGATTTCGCCATTATGCGCCATGAAGCGATAGGGGTGGGCGAGGCGCCAACTGGGGAAGGTGTTGGTACTGAAACGCTGATGGACGAGGCCGAGCGCCGAAACGCAATCGGGATCGCGCAGATCGTCGTAGAAACTGCCGACCTGGTTGGCGAGCAGCAGGCCCTTATAGACTACCGTGCGGCTGGAAAAGCTCGGGATATAGGCCTGGCTGAGCCCTTCGATGCCATGCTTGGCCTCGAGTGCTTTCAGCGGGTTGAGAGTCTGCTTGCGGATGACGACTAGCTTGCGCTCGAAGGCATCGTTGTCGAGGCAGTTCGTCCCGCGGGCGATGACGCATTGGCGAATGACCGGCATCGAATCGACCACCGCCTTGCCCAGCCCGTCCAGCGTGGTCGGGACATCGCGCCAGCCGATGACGCGCTGGCCTTCCTTCTCGGCGAACCGTTCGAGCTGCCGTTCGACAAATTCGCGGGCTTCCTCCTGCTGCGGGAGAAAACACATCGCCACGGCATAATCGCCCGACTGCGGCAAATCGTGGCCGCAACCGTCTGCCCATTTTCGGATGAGCGGATCGGGAATCTGCAAAAGGATTCCCGCCCCGTCGCCCAGCAGCGGATCGGCGCCGACCGCGCCGCGGTGGTCCAGATTGGCGAGAATTTCGAGCGCCTGGGTGACGATGGCATGGTTTTTCGCACCCTTGATATGCGCGACCATGCCGACACCGCAGGCATCGTGTTCGTTCTGCGGATCGTAGAGACCCGTGATAGTGTGGGGCGGCGTGCGTCCCATGGGCGAAGCGTCCTCCTTCGTGCCCACCAACCGGCCTCGCTTTATGCGGGGCGGCCGGGAGCAGGGTCGATCGGCGCCGAACACGGCGCCTGCAAAATTGCGCGAAGGCCCGTCATGCCGACAGGAAAGGTTTTTTGCAACTGCGAGAAGCGTAGCAAAATTTCACGGACATCAAGATTTACGCTTTTCGGTACGATTCCGTAGCGGAAATCCGACCCCTTCGGCGCGAGCCTTATTCGGGCTTGCCCACCCGGCTGAGTTTGTCGAGCGCGCTGCGCAGTTCAGCCTGCGGATCGCTCGGGCTTTGGGCTGGAACCGGACCGGGCGCCTCGCGCTCGGCTTCGCGGTGCAGGGAAGCGCTAACGGGATCGCCCTCGTTCGTGGCGGCCTGGGCAGGCGGCCCCGCCTTCAGCGCGGCGAGCGCGGCGCCGAGCCGTTCGGTCAGCGCATCGAGAGGAAGATCGCCAATTGCGGCGGGCATCACAGTGTCGTTTCCCGGCGTATCCGAATCTTCGGGGTGCTCTTCGGAACCGACCGCGTCTGCGATCGCTGCGGTGTCCCGAGCTTCGGGCAACGGAGCGTCCGAAGGCGCCTCTGCCGCCATGCCGGGCGATTCCCGTGATTCGTCCCAGGCAGGCGCGATACCCGTTTCGGGGAGCAGCTCTTCCCAGTCCTCGGAAATAAACCGGTCCTCGGCCCTGCCATCGATCTGGTCGATTCCAGGCGCGTGCCCGCTTTCGGTGGGGGCTGCCTGCTCCGCAGGGCTTTCGTCCTCGATCTGCTTGTCGGCCATGCCAATCCCTTCCTCGGCGATGTCCTCGCGCGGATTGAAGGGGCGGCGCGGGGCACCTGCCTCAAGCGGGGCAGGCCCGGTCTCGATGCCCTGTTCGTCTTCGCGATCCTGCAACCAGATCCCGGCGCTGTCCGTTTCGGCGTCGTCGTCATCCGCCCGCGAAGCCTCGTTGATCGCCGCCACGCGGATTGCAAGCACAAGACCGATGAACAGGCCGAGCGCCGCAGCGATCAGCGACAATGCCGCGCGGATCGCGGTGCTATCGCTCAGAATACCGGCGATGCCGATGCGTTCGGCCAGCACTGCGTGGATGGCCGGCGGCATGACGAAGAGGCCAAGGCCGAGCAGTAAGGCGAACCACGCGGCCACGCCCCATTTGAAAGCGGGGTGGCTGCTGATCGGCGCAGTGCGTTTGGCGGCAGTCATCGCTTACCCAATCACCCGTTCAATGCGGCTCCTGCGGCCGCGGCAGATTCGTTTCCTAGCAGAGCTTGGTAAACGGCCCGATAACGATCGATGTTCCGCGCCCAGTCATGGTTTTCGGCGACATGGAGCCGTCCGGCCTCTCGCATGCCCGGCCAGCGATACTTCTCGTCGATGAAGCGCGCCAGCGCTGTGGCAATCCCGGGCGGATCGTCGGGCGGAAACAGCAGTCCGGTCACGCCGTCTTCGATCAGCTCGCGATGTCCGCCGACATCGCTCGCCGCGACGATCCGCTGCTGCGCCATCGCCTCCAGCGGTTTCAGCGGAGTCACCAGATCGGTCAGACGCGATTTTTTGCGCGGATAGGCAAGCACGTCGACGAGCGAATAATACCGCTCGACTTCGGAATGCGGGACGCGCCCGGTGAACACGATTGCCTCCCCGGCTGAAGACGCGGCAGCCTGCGCCCGCAGCGCTTCGTCCATCGGTCCGCCACCCACTAACAACAATTGGGCAGCCGGGTGGTGCTCGCGCAGCAGCGGCATGGCAGCGATCAGATCGTCGAGCCCCTCATAGTCGTAGAAGCTGCCGATGAAGCCGATCACCGGTCCCCCGCCAATACCGATTGCTTCGGCCAGTGCGCCATCGCGCGGCGGGGCATCGCCGAACAGAGTGAGATCGACGCCATTGGGCGAAAGGCCGATCTTGGCGCCATCATGGCCGCGCGCTACCAGGTCGTCGCGCAGGCCTGCGCAAATGGTGAAGACTGCATCGGCCCCGGCCACCACCCGGTTCTCGAGTGACCGGGTGAGGCGGTATTTGAGCGATCCTTCGCGTCCCGTCCCGTTGCCGACAGCGGCATCTTCCCAGAACGCACGGATTTCGTAAACGAAGGGCAAATCCAGTTGGCGCGCGGCCCGCAGTCCCGCCATGCCGCACAGTGCGGGCGAATGGGCGTGCAGAATGTCGGGGCGCCAATCGGCGGCCACTCTCTCGATACCTTTTCGCAGCGATTCGATTTCGCGCCATTCGCGCAGACCCGGAGGGCCGGAGGGAATATCGCCAACCCGGTGGAAGGTAAGCCCCTCGACCTGTTCGATCGCCGGACCGCCTCCCGAATGGCGCGCGCCGGTAATCCCGCGAACCTCCATGCCCGCTGCGCGCAGGCTTTTCAGGATAGCGCGCGTACGAAAGGTGTAGCCACTGTGCAGCGGCAGCGAATGGTCGAGGACATGCAGAATGCGGGTCATGGGATCGCCGATGTGACACAGTACACTTAACGCCGCGTCAACCCCGGTGCATTAGGGGTTCATGCGAGAAAGCACCCCATAGTGATCGATTACCTCGCCCTCGGACTGACTCACGCGCTGATCCTCATCGGGATATTGCGCGTGATTGCGCGCGATGAACTCGATCGCGAGGATCCGCCCGGTGCCGAAATTGCAGAGGGCAAGCCCAAAGAACGCGCGGCTCGCCGTGCACGCCGCGAGCGGGGCCAAGCCTCCGATGCTTGACCTGGCACTGTTCCTGTTTGTGATGGCGCTCTTCGCGCTCGGCCTCAGACGCCCGTTTGTCTGGGTCCTGGCTTATCTCTACATCGACATCCTCGCCCCGCAGAAGATCGGCTGGACGCTGACCCCGCTGCTCCCGATTTCCCTCATCGCCTTCGTCCTGGCCTTTGTCGGCTGGGCCGTGACCGACACGAAATCGCAGATCCGTTTTACACTGCGTCAGGGTATCATGGTCGCGTTTCTCGGCTGGTGTTTCCTGACGCTGCAATGGGCCGATTTCCCCGTGGAGGCAGCCACCAAATGGGAATGGGTCTGGCGTGCGCTGGTCTTCGCGATCTTCCTGCCTTTCACCCTGGTCACCCGGCTCAGGATCGAACTTGCGACGCTGGTGGTGACGCTGACCGCGGGGGCGATCATCATTTCCGCCAGCCTCAAGACCGTGCTGGGCGGCGGAGGGTACGGCAATCTCTATTTCTTCGTGAACGACAATTCGAACATTTATGAAAGTTCGACGCTGTCCACCGTCGCGGTCGGGCTCATCCCGATCATCTGGTGGTTCATGCACCATGGGAAAGTGTTTCCGCCAGACTGGCGGGTGAAGCTGTTCGGCTGGGCCTTCATCTTCGCCTGCCTGCTGATCCCGGTCGGCACCGAGGCCCGTACCGGCCTCGTCTGTATCGGCGTACTTGCGCTGTTGCTGCTGCGCGACGTCAAGCGGCGGCTGACCTTCGTCGCTGCCGGTGCGGCGATGGTCCTGATGGCCGCGCCGTTCCTGCCCCAAAGCTATTACGAGCGTATGGGGCTTATTGCCGGCCACGAAGAGGACCAGTCCGCCTCGACCCGCCTCGCAGTGTGGCAGTGGACCTACGATTACGCGCTCGAGAACCCGATGGGTGGAGGCTTCGATTCCTATCGCGGAAACCGGTTCGAATACCGCCTGCCGCAGGTCGAGGAGAACGCGAACACGACCATGGTCGAGTATCGGGATGTGGTCGACGAGGCGCGCGCTTTCCATTCGTCGATCTTCGAAGTGCTCGGCGAACAGGGCTGGGTGGGCCTGTTCCTGTGGCTGTGGCTGCATGCCAGCGGGCTGTGGCAGATGGAAAGGATCCGCCGACGCTGGCGGGGGCGCGAAGGCGCGAGCTGGCAGGCGCCGCTCGCCAGCGCCCTGCAGATGGCGCAGATCATCTACTTGGTCGGATCGCTCTTCCAGGGGATCGCCTATCAGCCGGTGATCCTGATCCTGATTGGCCTGCAATGCGGGCTGTGGGCCTATCTCAAGCGCTGCGACGAGGCCGCTACGGGCCGTACCTCCCGCCGCCGCGCGGCCCAGCGCTCGGACCCCCAGCGCGCAACCAGCCGATCGAATGCTTCGCGCTCGGCCCCCTCGAGCGAGGCGTAATTCCGGCATCGGCCTTGCGAAGTCACGCAGGCCGCGCCGCTGTCGAGCCTCAGCGAGATGACGCCTAATTGCCGGTCGGCCATGCCGATGGCGGTCGGCGATTCAAGCGGGCCGATATGCAGGAAGGGCTCGAAAATCGGTCCCTCCGGCACCTCGGCCCCGAGCATCCGCAGAATGATCCGCCGGTAATCGCTCAGGGAAATGGGCGCGGAAACGCCAGCCAGCGGTCGATTGCTGGCGAAAAAGGTCGCGTTCTGGCGATCGTTGATGATGTGGCCATGCCCCAGGAACCCTTCTTCGAACAGCGCCTCTCCATGGTCGCCGGTGACCACCAGGACCGTATCGTCCCATACGCCCATAGACTGGAGGCGATCGATGAGGCGCCCGAGTGCGGCATCGCTGTAGGCCACCGCGTTCCAATAGGTTCTCTGGAGCGCGTCCCGGTTCTCCGCGCTGATCTGGCCGCGTTCCAGCGGCGGGCGCGCGAAGCGTTCGGGCACCCCCTTATGGTGATAGGGGAAATGCGGGGTCTGGAAGTTGAGGTAGACGAATTGCGGCGTCGCCCAGATGGCGGGATCGCCCAGCAGGTCATCGAACCGGTCCAGCACGATGTTCTCGTCGATCAGCAATGAGCCTTGCGCGGCGAAGCTGAAAGCACGCTGCTCCTTGAGCAGTTCTGCATCGACGAAATGATCGGCCGCCTCGCGCATTCCGACCGCTTCCGAAATACCGCCGAAATCTTCCGGCTGGCCCGAGAACACGCCGATTTCGTAGCCGCTCCGGTCGAGTTCGCGGAACAGGCTCGGCGAGCCCGGAGGAACGACCAGACTACCGGCGAATAGCGATTTGAGCGAGGCAGTGGTGAAGCCGACATGGCTGTAGGCGGGGGCGATGGCGCCGCCCTGCGCGGCCACCCGGGCAAGATTCGGGGCGACCATTTGCCCGTCGATCTGTTTTCCCAGCACGTCCGCCCGGGTGCTTTCGAGCACTACGATGACGAGATGCGGTTTTTCGCCGCTCAACGGCGTTTCGGGAAGAATGCCGGGAACGGGGACGAGCGCGAGGTCGCCGCCATACCCATCCTCGTCGATGCCATTGCCGGGCACGTCCAGCGCAAGCGGATGGCGCGCTTCGTCGAAGGGGTGCGGGTCGATCACGCGCCCCGCCAGCCCATAGCCGTCGCCATCGAAATCGCTCGCCAGCGAGAGCAGGTCGCCCAGCGCCTGCCAGGCCATGATGCGCTCCAGCCCGCGTGCCCCATCCCCGCCGATCCGCGGAATGACGAGCAGCCCCCCTATAAGCAAAAGCCATATGGCAGCGACCTTATGCCATCCGGGCCTGGTGGCCTCGAACGCGGGCTGCGGCCCGGTCAGCCGATGCAGCAACCGGGCCGCGACCCACCATGCGAAGAGGAAGGCGGCGAGGGCTACCAGCCCCAGCATGATTTCGTTTTTGGCGAAGAGCAGCGCGTCGGTGGCACTTCCCCCTCCCAACTGCTTGAGCAGGGCGAAGCTGACCGCATCGCTGAAATAGGAGTGCAATTGGTACTGGAGGCTCAGGATCAGCAGACTGATCCCGCCATAAAGAAAGGCGAAATGCAGAACCGCCGCCTGTGCGCCCGAGGATCTCGCGAGCCTCGCCGCGATTTTCCATGCCAGCAGTGCGATGGCGAGCTGGGCGAGCACGAAGCCCAGAGCGAAGAGGGCGATCTCGCCAGGGGTGTCGACTGCACTCGACTGCCCGAAGCCGCCGGTGAAGACACCGAACTTGCGGTTCGCGACAAGGAGCTCGGCGAGCGCGACAATCGCCGCTACCAGCGGAACCCCGATTGCGGGGCGAAGCAATCCAGTAACCATTCGTCCCGCCATGATCCTCCCGTTCCGCGGCGGCTCATGCCCCCTGATGCGACCATAGCGGTCGTGCGAATCGGCTCAATATGCACGGGCGCTTTCTCAACGGCAGCAGAGGCTCGCCATGCCGTAGCGGCACATGCGATGCGGTTGCGCACCCTCTTTCCATGCGCCATGACTCGCCTCGCATCGCGTGGCCGGAGTCGCGCGAAACCCACGTTTTTGGATAAAGGAGAGGCGCGCATGAGCCCGCAGGATCTGGCCGAGAAAGTCGGCGAAACCATCGGCACCAGCGAATGGGTCGAGATGAGCCAGGAACGGATCAACCAGTTCGCCGAGGCCACCGGCGATCACCAGTTCATCCATATCGACGAAGAAAAGGCCAAGATGACGCCCTTCGGCGGCACCATCGCGCATGGCTTTCTCACGCTGTCGATGATCCCCTATCTCGGCGCCAATTCGGACATGCCCAGGCTCGACGGCGTGAAGATGGGCGTGAATTACGGCGGCAACAAAACCCGTTTCATCAGCCCCGTCCGCAGCGGCAAGCGCATTCGCGGCCACTGGAAGCTGATCGAAATGAACGAAAAGCGCCCCGGCCAGTGGCAGCAGACCTGCGAGATCACTATGGAGATCGAAGGCGAGGAGAAACCCGCTTTGATCACCGAATGGATCACCCAAATTTTCGTCTGATTTCCCCCTCCTCCCCCCAAGATTCTTTAGGGGCGAGGATCGGACAATTTTAGCAATTCGAGGAAATATTCATGCGTGACGCAGTTATCGTCTCCACCGCCCGCACAGCCATCGGCCGCGCGTATAAGGGCGGGTTCAACGACACCAAGGGGCCGACGCTCGGCTCCTATTCTCTGAAGCCAGCCATCGAGCGCGCCGGTATCGAGGCCGGCGAGGTCGACGACGTGTTGTGGGGTGCCGCACTCCAGCAGGGAACACAGGCCGGCAATCTGGCCCGTCAGGTTGCCTTGCGGGCCGGCTGTCCCGTGTCGGTAGGCGGCATGACCATCGACCGTCAGTGCTCTTCAGGCCTGATGAGCATCGCCACGGCTGCCAAGCAGATTATCACCGATCGCATGGATGTTGTTGCCGCGGGCGGCCAGGAATCGATCAGCCTCGTGCAGACCAAGGAAATGCGCGTGATGCCCGATCCCGAGCTGATCGCCATGCACGGGGCGATCTACATGCCGATGCTCCAGACCGCCGAAACGGTCGCCCAGCGCTATGGCATCAGCCGCGAGGCGCAGGACGAATATGCCCTGTCCAGCCAGCAGCGCACCGCCGCCGCGCAGGAAGCGGGCAAGTTCGACGACGAAATCGTACCCGTCAGCACCACGCACAAAGTGCAGAACAAGGAAACCGGCGAGATTTCGGATGTCGAGATCACCATCGCCAAGGACGAAGGCAACCGCCCTTCCACCACGCTCGAAGGCCTTCAGGGCCTCCAGCCGGTCATGGGTCCCGGCACCTCGATCACGGCGGGTAACGCCTCGCAGCTTTCGGATGGGTCTTCGGCCTCGATCCTGATGGAAGCCAAGGTCGCCGAACAGAAGGGCCTTCAGCCGCTGGGCCGCTATGTCGGCATGGCGGTAGCGGGTACCGAGCCCGATGAAATGGGCATCGGTCCGGTCTTCGCAATCCCCAAGCTGCTGAAGCGCTTCGACCTCAAGGTCGACGACATCGGCCTGTGGGAACTGAACGAAGCCTTCGCCGTGCAGGTGCTCTATTGCCGCGACAAGCTGGGCATCGACAACGACAAGCTCAACGTCAATGGCGGCTCGATCTCGATCGGTCATCCCTATGGCATGACCGGCGCACGCTGCGTCGGCCATACGCTGATCGAAGGCAAGCGCCGCGGCGCCAAATACGGCGTAGTCACCATGTGTGTCGGCGGCGGCATGGGCGCAGCCGGCCTGTTCGAGATTTTCTAACAGCGGGAGTTCTTTCGATGACCGAGCGGTGGCCCAAACTCGATTTCGAGGCCGACCGCCCGGTCATCGAAAGCCTGCATGCCTATCTCCAGGTCGTGGGCAAACTGCCCACTCGCGCGCTGCCGTGGTGCAACCACAGTTGGCATCTGGCGCTACGCGTTGTGCCACGCGGTTTCCGCAGCTATCCGGTGTTCTTTCCGCGCGGAGAGGCGGAAGTTCTCTTCGACTGCCTGGGCTCGACCGTCGCGGTCGAAACCTCGACCGGGTTCGCCGACGGATTCGAAGTGGCCGGTCAGACCGTCGCGCGCTTTCACGAACAGCTCGCCGAATTGCTGAAGCGCGCGGGAATACAGACCGATATTTCCGGTGCTCCGAACGAAGTCGAAGAGGCGGTTCCCTTCTCCCAGGATATGCGCGAGCGGGAATGGGACATCTCCGTCCTGGGGCGTATCCACCGTGCCTTTTCCGACGCAAACCGGGTGTTCGAAACATTCCGCACTGGCTTCGTCGGTAAGTCCAGCCCCAGCCATCTGTTCTGGGGCAGCTTCGATCTCGCGGTTACGCGGTTCTCGGGGCGAGAGGCGCCGCTTCATCCCGGCGGATTTCCCAACCTTCCCGATCGCGTGACGCGCGAGGCCTATAGTCACGAAGTCGCGAGTGCGGGGTTCTGGCTGGGTGGCGGGGGCGTCGATGAGGCGGCTTTTTACGCCTATGGCTACCCCACGCCTGACGGGTATTGCGATGCCGAGGTCGAACCGGAGGGAGCCTATTGGCACACCGAACTGCGCGAATGGGTGCTTCCCTATGCCAGTGTACGTGAGGCGAGCGATCCCCAAGCGGCGCTGCTGGAGTTCCTCCATACAAGCTATCGGGCAGTGGCGGACCGTTCGGGGTGGGACCGTGCAGCGCTGGAAATTCCGGCGAGCGCTCTTGGGCGACCCTATGATGTCAAGGCGAAGCGTGCAGGCGCTGCCTGACCGGGCGAGGTATTCGCGCCGTAGGATGCGACCACTACCGCTGCATTCCCGCTGCAAGATTCGGTCTGCTGAGCGGTAAACGGTGTTTTCCGACCTATCGAGAACAGCATCGACATAAGTCAGGCGGGTCGGCGCCTGGCCGATATCTCCCGAACCGTTGGTGGCGCGCCGCGTGATCGGACAGCTCTTCGGTCGGCGCAAGGACCCGCCGCGGGGCTGAGCGCCCGCCTAGCCGTGCGCGGTGATGAATTCCTCGACCACCGGAGCGATACGGTTGCGCCATTTGCTGCCATTGAAGATGCCATAATGGCCCGCGCCCTCGGCCATGTAATAGCGCTTTTTCTCGTCGGACAGCTTCGGGGTGAGGTCGAGCGCGGCCTTGGTCTGGCCCAGCCCGGAAATGTCATCGCGCTCGCCCTCGATGGCCAGTAGCGCGGTTTGGGTGATGTCGCCCAAATCGATGCGCTTGCCGCGATGGACGAAGGTGCCATTTGGCAGGGCGTGGGTCTGGAAGACCTCTTCCACCGTCTGCAGGTAGAATTCGGCCGTCATGTCGCACACGCTGCGGTATTCGTCGTAAAAATCCTTGGTCGCCTGCGCGCTATCCTGATCGCCGATGGTGAGGTGTTTGAACATCTCGTAATGGCTCATCATATGATTGCCTAGGTTCATACTCATGAAGCCGGCAAGCTGCATGAAGCCGGGATAGACCGACCGTCCGCCGCCGCGATACTGCATCGGCACCGTGGCGATGACATTGTGGCGAAACCACTCGATCGGCCGGTCCATGGCAAGATCGTTGACGCTGGTGGGGGAACAGCGTGTGTCGATCGGGCCGCCCATCATGGTCAGCGTTTTCGGTGTGCAGGGATGCGCGTCGCGGTTCATGATCGCGGTCGCGGCGAAGACCGGGACCGAAGGCTGGCATACCGCCATCACATGCGCGCCTTCGCCAATGTGTTCGAGATAGGCGATCACGTAATCCATATAGTCGTCGAGATCGAAGCTGCCCTCGTGGAGCGGCACGGTCTTGGCGTCGGCCCAGTCGGTCACGAAGACGCGGTAATTCTCGAGCATCCTTCTCACCGTGCCACGCAGCAGCGTGGCATAATGGCCGCTCATCGGGGCGACCACCAGCAGGCGGGGCGCATCGTCGGGCAGATTCTCCCGGTAGAACTCTTTAAGATCGCCGAACGGTTTGTTCAGAACCGTCGCCTCGACCACGGGATCGGGTTTTCCGTCCACCTCGACCGCCTCGATCCCCCAGGCCGGCTTGCCATAGGTGGCAGTGGCGTGGGCGAACACTTCGAGCGCGCTTGCCGCCATAGGCCCGATATTCATATAGCCCATCGGGCCGATATAGTTCACCGGGTTCGCCGGATTGTTGAGCATCTCCACCCCGATCGAGGCGAAGGCGCTGGCCGAATTTAGCCAGCTGCGCTGCAGTTCATAGGCGTGGTAAAGCAATGCATATCCCCTGCTGGCCCGGCCTATTGTCTTCTGTTCCGCCGGGCGAAAGACGGGCATCCTGCCGCTGGATCGTGTATTGTGCAATGCACAAATGCGCTATTTGTGCCTTCGCGTGTGCAGCGCTGTGGATTTTCCAGGCGCGTGGACCTAGTGGGATCGTCATGTCAGCCAAGGACAACACCGAAATCGAAGGGCGCGGACGGTTTGCGCGCAAGCGTGCGGCAAAAGATGCGCCGAAGCAGCGTTCGCTGCGCCCGCTCAGGATGGTATGGCAGGCGGGAAAGAACTATCCCGGCCATGTGGCGCTGGCATTGCTCGCCCTGTGCATCACCGCTGCCGCCACTCTGGCCATTCCGGCCGGTTTCAAGCTGGTCATCGATCGCGGTTTCGCCGCAGGGGCCGACCCGGCCGATATGGGGCGGTGGTTCCGTTACCTTTTGCTGATCGTCGCGGTGCTCGCAGCGGGCACCGCCATGCGCTTCTATTTCGTCAGCTGGCTGGGCGAGCGGGTGGTTGCCGATATCCGCCTGCGGGTACAGGAAAACCTGTTGCGGCTGGCGCCTGGCTTCTACGAGGAAAACAGCCCCAAGGAAATTTCCAGCCGCATGACCAGCGATACCGCGCTGATCGAACAGGTCGTGGGCACGACCGTTTCGGTAGCGCTGCGCAATCTGCTGATGACGATCGGCGGAACCGCCTATCTTTTCTGGCTGGTGCCGAGCCTGACACTCGGCCTGTTCCTGATCATTCCGGCGATCGTCATACCGATCACGCTGTTCGGACGGCGGTTGCGCAAGGTTTCGCGCACCAGCCAGGACCGGGTGGCCGATATCGGCGCAATGGTGACCGAAGTGCTTTCCGCGATGAAGATCGTCCAGGGCTTCAACCAGGAATCGCGCGAACACGGGCGCTTTCGCGAAGCGGTGGAGCGGACCTTCGCTGTGGCGAAACGACGTGTCATGCTTCGCGCGGCGATGACGGCGGTGGTTATCCTGCTGGTCTTCGGCGGGATAACCATGCTGGTCTGGCGCGGTGCGCAAGCGGTCAGCGAAGGCGTAATCTCGGGCGGGACCATCGCGGCATTCGTTCTCACCGCAGGACTGGTGGCCGGGGCGATCGGGGCGCTGACCGAAGTCTATGGCGATTTGCTGCGCGGGGCCGGCGCGGCCAGCCGGTTGTCCGAATTGCTGGATGAGAGGCCGACAATCAAGGCGCCCGATCGGCCGCAGGTCCTGCCTGTACCGCCGCGCGGCAGCCTGTCGTTCCGCAACGTGACTTTCCGCTATCCGACGCGGTTGGAAGCCCCCGCGATCACCGATTTCAGTCTCGAGGTCGAGCCGGGCGAGACCGTGGCCATCGTCGGTCCTTCGGGGGCGGGCAAATCGACCATTTTCCAACTCGCCGAGCGGTTTTACGACCCTCAGGCCGGTTCCATCCGCCTGGATGGCATCCCGCTGACGAGCGCCGACCCCGCCGAAGTGCGCCGCCGCATGGCCTATGTCCCGCAGGAAGGCGTGCTGTTCAGCGCCAATGCGCGCGACAATCTGCGCTATGGGAATTGGGGCGCGGGCGACGACGAGATCTGGGCCGCCGCACGTGCTGCCAATGCCGCCGAATTCCTCGAGAAACTGCCCCAGGGCCTCGATAGCTATCTCGGCGAAAGCGGCACGCAATTGTCGGGTGGTCAGCGCCAGCGGATTGCCATTGCCCGCGCTTTGCTGCTCGATGCACCGATTCTGCTGCTGGACGAAGCGACCAGCGCGCTCGACGCCGAAAGCGAACGGCTGGTGCAGGAAGCGCTTGAACATCTGATGGAGGATCGCACCACTCTGGTCATCGCGCACCGCCTGTCGACCGTGCGCGCGGCCGATCGCATCGTGGTGATGGAAGACGGACGCATTGTCGAACAGGGGACGCACGAACAGCTTTCGGCTAATGGCGGGCTCTATGCGCATCTCGCATCGCTGCAGTTCGGCCTTGAAAACGCCTGATTGCTTGACACCTTTCGCGCAACTGTCTTGAGCCCACCGCCAATGAACGATTTTCTCACCGCGATCTTTCTCGGCATCGTCGAGGGTCTGACCGAATTCATCCCCGTCTCTTCGACCGGGCACCTGATCCTCGCCACCGAACTGTCGGGCGCGGATCCCGACGAATGGGCGATGTTCAACGTCGTTATCCAGCTCGGCGCGATCCTCGCTGTGGTGTACCAATATTGGGGCACCTTCTGGTCGGCGGGTATGGGCGTGCTGAAGGGTGAGCGCGAGGGCTTGATGTTCGCGCGCAACATCCTGCTCGGCTTCCTGCCCAGCGCGGTCATAGGCTTTGCACTTTACGAAAATTTCGAAGCCATGCTCGGCAATCCGGGAATTGTGCCTTGGGCGCTGATTGCAGGCGGGATCGCGATCATCGTGATCGAGCGCGTGGCCAAGCCGCGCGACGAAGGGCGGGGCGTGGCCGAGCTGCCGCTCAACAAAGTGCTCGCCGTGGGTTTCGCCCAATGCCTGGCCATGGTCCCCGGCGTCAGCCGGTCGGGCGCGACGATCATGGGAGCGCTGGCCATGGGCGTCAATCGCAAGACCGCGGCCGAATTCTCCTTCTTCCTCGCCGTGCCCACGATGATCGGCGCAAGCACGCTGGAGATTTTCACCAAATATGACGAGATGATGAGCGGTGCGACACGGGTCGGCTGGGACGAAATCGCGGTGGGCTTTATCGTCAGCTTCATCGTCGCTCTGGTTGTAATCCGGGCTTTCGTCGCCTTTGTCAGTCGCAGCGGTTTCACGCCTTTCGCGTGGTACCGCATTGTGGCGGGCTCGGCGGCACTGGCCTGGCTGACCTTCGCCTGACCTTGGCCTGAATTCCGACACAGTCCGGCCATAATTCTTTCAGCTTCGCGGAACCATTGTTTAGGCGCTGCTTTATCCCCTTGAGTGAAACGCGAAGGTGGAGACCAATGGGTTTGCTGATCTTGATCGTAGTGGGCGCCCTTCTCGGGTGGCTGGCCACGATTATCCTGCGTATTGAGGATGGCCGGAATATCCTGGCCAATGCTCTGGTGGGTGTACTCGGCTCGCTGGTGACCGGCCTGATTGCAGGCAATGGCGCCATCTTCGGGACGGTCAGCGGTATCGCCCTGCTATGGGCGGTGCTTGGCTCGGTGGTGTCGATCGGTCTGTTTAACGTTGTACGGCAACGCGCCTATCGTTAAGCGCGCTTCACAATCATCCGCAATTCTTTACAAACGGGCGCGGGATGGATTCGCGTCTCGAATACCAAGGGGAACGACTATGAACTTCAACAAGCTTACCATTATCGCTTCGGCTGCTGCTCTGAGCCTCGGCGTTGCCGCCTGCGACAGCCCGGCTGAAGAAGCCGCCGAAGAACAGGCCGAAGCCATGGAAGATACCGCTGACGCCATGGAAGACGCCGGTGAAATCACCGACGAGCAGGCCGATGCCATGGAAGCTCAGGCTGACGACATCGAAGATGCTGCCGAAGGCGACACCGACGCGATGACCGAAGGCATGGAAGAAGCCGTCAACTAAGACGCTTCCCATCGGGAATAAGGATGCGGCCCGGGAGCGATCCCGGGCCGTTTTCCGTTATACGGGCTTCGCGCCGCTTCCGCGGCCACCGCGCAGCGTATATTCCAGCGTTCCGCGGTTGACCACGTAATCGACGTCGATCACCGCCGTATTGGCATAGGTAAAGCCGGGGCCGAGATCGCGATAGAGCTTGTCGAAATCGCGCTCCACCGTCTGGCGATACAGGTCCTGGAAGCTTTCGATCACGAAATAGGTCGGCTGCAAATCGCTGATGACGTAATCGGTCCGCATCACGCGATCGACATTGAGCATGATGCGGTTGGGGCTTTTCGCTTCCACCGAATAGACCACCTCGGTCGGGCCGGAGAGAATACCTGCACCATAGGCGCGGATGTCGCCGGGCGCTTCCTGGATCAGTCCGAATTCGACCGTGTACCAATACAGCGCACCCAACGCCTTCAGGCGATTGTACCGCATCGCCTTCCACCCGGCGCGGCCGTATTCCTGCATGTAATCGGCATAGACCGGATCGGTCAGCATCGGCACATGGCCGAAGACGTCATGGAAGACGTCGGGTTCCTGAATGTAATCGAAGGTTTCGCGCGTGCGGATGAAATTGCCTGCCGGAAACCGCCGGTTGGCGAGGTGCCAGAAGAACACGTGATCGGGGATCAGCATCGGCACGGGCACCACGCTCCAGCCCGTCAACTTGTCCAGCTCTTCCGACAGCTTGCCGAATTCGGGCACGCCGCCGCGGCCGAGGTCGAGCTTCTCGGTGCCTTCCATGAAAGCGGTGGCCGCGCGACCGGGCAATACGCTCATCTGGCGGGCGAACAGATCGTTCCAGATCGCGTCGTCTTCGCTGTCATATTCGGTCTGGCTGGGTTCCAGCCAGTCGTCGCCGACATGCTCGGGCTTTCTCAGCGGAGCGGTAAAGACGTCTTCCGGAAGGTCGGGCAGACGCGTAAAATCCTGTTCGGGTTCTGCAAGTGTAGCCATATCGTTGCCGATGATACTACTAATGTGGCCACCATACAAATGTCGGGCGGAGGAATGATGAAAAAAGACGTTTACGAGAGTGCGCTCGAGCCCATGCAAAAGGAGCTGGTTGGCATGGCCCGCTGGGCGCGCACCACCGGGCAGCGGATCGTCGTGTTGTTCGAAGGGCGCGATACTGCCGGTAAAGGCGGCGCGATCAAGGCCGTGCGCGACAGGCTCAATCCGCGCCAGTGCCGCATCGTCGCCCTGGCCAAGCCTACCGAGGCGGAGCGGAGCCAGTGGTACTTCCAGCGCTACGTCCACCATCTGCCCTGCGCGGGCGAGATCGTGCTGTTCGACCGCAGTTGGTACAACCGCGCGGGTGTGGAGAAGGTCATGGGCTATGCTGACGATCGCGAGGTTGCACAATTCCTGCGGCAGGCACCGACCTTCGAGAAGATGCTTGTCGACGATGGCATCCTGCTGTTCAAATACTGGCTCGCCACCGATCAGGAAAAGCAGGAAGAGCGCTTGCGCGAACGGCTCGACGATCCGCTCAAGCGCTGGAAACTCTCGCCGATCGACCTTGCCGCGCGCGACAAATACGATGCCTATACCGACGCGCGAGAGGCGATGCTGGCAGCGACGCATACCGCATGGGCGCCGTGGACGCTGGTCGATTTCAACGACCAGAAGCGCGGCCGACTGACGCTGGTGCGCGACCTGCTCGACCGGCTGCCCGACATGGAGGTCGCTCCGCCGGAGATCGACTTTGCCGAACTGGGACGCGAACCCAAGGAAGAACGCTATACCGTGATCGAGCCGATTGCCGATTATCCGCTCGACTAAGCGAATGTCGCGCTGGCCTTCACCACCTGGCGCCCATCAGAGGCGAAGGCGCCCAATTCGATGTCCTGCCCGGTGCCGCGTAAGACCAGATGGAGCGGCTCGCCGACGATGGCCGGGCTCAGGCCGCGAAAGGCAAACCGGGTCAGGCGGTTTTCGCCATAGTGCTCGGCGGCGAGTTGCAGCAGCAGGCTGGCGGTGAGCGGGCCGTGGACAACGAGGCCGCGATAGCGCTCGATCTCGCGCGCATAGGGCGTGTCGTAATGGATGCGGTGTGTGTTGAAGGTCAGCGCCGAGTAACGGAACAGCAGCCGCTCGTCCGGCACCAGCATCCGGTGCGCGTCCCACGCCGACGCATCGAAGCTCTCGCCGGTCGCTTCGGGCGGCGAGAGCGGTGCGTCGGGCGCGAGCCCTTCGAGATAGACGATGCTTTGCCGCTCGCTCACCATCAGCGTCCCGTCGGCACGGGTTTCGTGATCGACCTCGACGAAAACCATGTCCCCGCGTCCGCCGGACTTGGCCTCTACCGATGCGATCCGGCTGATTCGTTCGATACGCGCACCGATCGCGATCGGCCCATGAAATTGCATTGCGCTCGATGCCCACATGCGGCGGGGCAGGGGGATGGGCGGCAGGAAGCTTGCCGGGCTGTCGTCGCGCAGGGGATGACCGTCCTCCCCGAGCCGGTCCGTGGGCGCTTCGGGCGTGCACAGACACAGATGGATGCCTTGCGGCATGGCCTCATCAGGCGGCGCATCGCGGTCGAACGTGGCGCACCAACGCGCGGCAAGCGCGGGGTCGAGCCGGTCGGCAGCGCGCATCTCGCGCCCGATCCAATCCGACCACTCGCCCATCAGGCGGCGCGCTCGAATACAGCGGCTATGCCCTGCCCGCCGCCGATGCACATGGTCTCGAGCCCATAACGCACTTCGCGGCGGTGCATTTCATGCGCCATGTCGGCAAGGATGCGGATGCCGGTCGCGCCGATCGGATGGCCGAGCGATATGCCCGAGCCGTTGACGTTAACGAGTTCGCGGCGGCTGTCGTCTTCGGCAAAGCCCCAGCCCTTCAGCACGGCAAGCGCCTGCGGAGCGAAGGCTTCGTTCAGTTCGATCAGGCCGATATCGTCCCAGCCCATGCCATTGCGGGCGAAGAGCCGCTCGACTGCCGGGACCGGGCCGATACCCATCCGGCTGGGATCGCAGCCCGCCGCGCTCCACGAATGGAACCACAGAATCGGTTCGAGACCGAGTTCCTCGACCTTGTCCTCGGCCACGACGAGACAGGCCGCCGCCGCGTCGTTCTGCTGGCTCGCATTGCCCGCCGTCACGATGGCGTCAGGGTCACGCTTGAGGTCGATGGCACGCAACTTGCCGAGCGTTTCCATACTGGCATCGGGGCGGAAGCCTTCATCCTTGTCGAACACAACCGGATCACCGCGCCGCTGCGGGATCTCGACGGGGACGAGCTGCTCGTCGAACTTGCCTTCGTCCCAGGCACATGCCGCGTTCTGATGGCTGCGCACGGCGAAGGCATCGGCCTCCTCGCGGCCGATGCCGTAATCCTTGGCAAGGTTTTCAGCCGTCTCGATCATGCCGGTGATGACGCCATAACGCTCGATCGGCTGGCTCATTAGGCGGCCGCGCGTCAGGCGATCCCACAGCTTCATGTCGCCCATGCGGACACCGCCACGAACGGCAGTCGTGTAATGTTCGACATTCGACATGCTTTCGACCCCACCGGCGAGCACGCAATCGGCTACACCGGTCTGCACCATCATCGCCGCAGTCGCGACCGCCTGCAGACCCGAGCCGCAGCGCCGGTCGAGCTGGAAGCCGGGCACCTCTTCGGGATAGCCGGCAGCGAGCCAGCTCCAGTGGCCGATCGCGGGCGCCTCGCCGCTGCCATAGCCCTGGCTGAAGACGACATCGTCGACGCGCGCGGGATCGATTCCGCTCCGCTCCACCAGCGCCTTGATGATGATGGCGCCAAGCTGTCCCGCCTCCAGCGGGGCGAGGCTGCCGAGATAGCGCCCGACAGGCGTTCTCAGGGGCTTGCAAATGGCTACGCGGCGTGTCGACGTCATAGGTCAATCCTTGTCCGAAAGGCGGGCGATCCCCCGATCGACGAGCGCGTGGATCGTGCCCGAAGCGAGGCCGAGACGGTCCGCCAGGACCTCCTCGGTATGCTGCCCGAGATAGGGGGCGGGCGCGGGATCGCCCGCTTCATGGCTGGGGATATTGGCGAAGCTGCGCGTCGCAGGATACTCGAATTCGCTCGGATTTGCGGGTGATGGGCCAAACAGCGGATTGTTCGCGACGAGCTGTGCGTCATTGGCCGCTTCGTGCATTGTGCGGTAGCGCTCGAAAGTCGCGCCGTTTTCGGCAAGGCGTGCGGAGAGGTCGCCCCAGTCCATCCTATCGGCACGTTTCTGGAATAGGTCGAACAGGCGATGGCGATTTTCGAAGCGGGGGCGATCGCCGTCGGCGAAGCGCACACCCAGTTCGGTTTCGAGCGCCGCGATCTCTTCCGCGAGACCGAAGGCGGCGACCAGCCCGTCCCATTGTTTCGGCGTCAATGCGGCAACCATGAAGCGCACCCCGTCACGGCTGCGGAAATCGCGCCCGAACGCACCCCAGATGGCATTGCCCAGCCGCTCGCGATCGCCGCCGCGATAGAGCATTTCGGCCATTGCACCGCTGTTGGCCATGGTGCCGATGGCGACATTACCGAGGGGGACGCGGATTTCGCTGCCTGCGCCGGTGGTATCGCGGTGGCGAAGCCCGGCCAGCATGGCGAAACCGCAATAGGCGCCGGTGATGAAATCCCATGCCGGAAGCACCTGATTGACCGGCGGCGCTGTCTCGAGATCCCACTCTTCCGGGCCGCACATCAGCGGGTATCCGCTGGCGGCGTTGACGGTGAAGTCCATCGCCTGCCTGCCGTCGTGCCAGCCCATGATCCGCACGCTGACGAGGTCGGGCGCGCCTCCGGGCTGCCTCGCCGCAATGGCGTCATGCGACAGAAAACTCTTTTCGGGCAGGTTGGTGATGAGGTTGCCGGTTCTCGCCGCAAGTTCGACCAGCAGCTCGCGGCCCTCGCCACTGCGCAGGTCAAGCGCGACCGATTTCTTCGCCCGGTTGAGGTTTTCCCAGCTTAGCGAGCGCCCGTCTTTTGTTAGCATATAGCGGTCGTAATCGAGCCCGCCCGCCTTGTGGTCGACGCGGATCACCTCCGCACCCATCTGCGCGCAGTACAGGCCTGCGGTAGGTGAGGCGACGAAGCTCGAGGCTTCGATGATCGAGAGGCCGGTGAGAAGCTCGTACATCAGAGAGTCCTTGTCGGGTGCGGGTTGGACCTCCGTCCAACCCTTGCTGTTCCGTCCCACTCCCCCTCCCAGCCAGCCACGGCACTATCCTGATTGGGTGGCCGGGAGGGGGAGTGGGACGGAACAGCCGAGCCGTCAGGCGAGCAAATCATACCGTGTTCGCGTATTCACGCAGCATATGCTTGGCGATCTGGAGCTGGAGGATCTGCGTCGTGCCTTCGTAGATGCGATAAATCCGCGCATCGCGGAAGAAGCGCTCGGCATCGTATTCGGCGAGATAGCCCGCGCCGCCATATATCTGCACCACCCGGTCGACCACGCGGCCGCACATTTCGGAGGCGAAAACCTTGAAAGCGGCGGCGTGCTTGACCGTATTCTCGCCGCGATCGACCCGCGCGGTGACATCGGCCATCATTGCCTCGGCGGCGTAGATTTCGGTCCAGCTTTCGCTGAGCATCTGCTGGATCAGCTGGAAATTGGCGATCGGTTCGCCGAAGGCCTGCCGCTCGTTCGCATATTTGATCGCCGAATCGAGCGCGCGGCGGGCATAGCCGGTGCTGGCCGCGCCGACCGAAATGCGTCCATTGTCGAGGCTCATCATGGCGAAACGGAAGCCCTTGCCGGTCTCGCCGCCCAGCAGCGCTTCGCCCGGCACATGCACATCGTCGAGCATGATGTCGGAGATATGGCTGCCCGACTGGCCCATTTTCTCGTCCGGGCTGCCGGTGGAGACGCCCGGCGTGTCCATCGGTACGATGAAGGCGCTGACATGCGCGTTCTTGGGCAGCGCGTCCTTTTCGGTGCGTGCCATGATCAGGCCGACCTCGGCATGCGGCGCGTTGGTGATGTAGCGCTTGGTCCCGTTGAGGATCCAGCCATTACCATCCGGATCGGGCCTGGCGGTGGTCGCCATGGCGGCGCTGTCACTACCCGAACCGGGCTCGGTCAGGCCGAAACAGGCGATCGCGCCTGCCGCGATCCGCGGCCACCATTCGGCCTTCTGCGCATCGGTGCCGCCGTTCTTGATGGCCGAATTGAACATGCCGACATTGATCGAGAAAATCGAACGATAGGCGGGCGCCGCATAGGCCATCGTCTTCACGACCTTGGCATATTGCGTTGTGTTCAGCCCCGCGCCGCCGAAATCCTCCGGAACCGTCAGGCCGAACAGGCCCATCTCCTTCATCTCGGCGACGATCTCGTCAGGGATCTTGTCATCGGCGATAACTCGCTTTTCCGCCGGGATCAGTCGTTCGCGGACATAGCGTTCGAGCTGTTCGAGGAACTGGTCGAAGGTTTCGGCGTCCATGCCGGGGTTTGCGAGTTCGCTCATCGGGGAAGCTCCATTCGAGCCGGCCCGCCCGATTCGCGCGGCGCCGGGAGGGTCTGCCCGGTGTCCGCGCGGGACTCGCCCGCGCCGTCGTCGCCTTCGGGCCGCAAGACGTCGTCGGGCAGGCGACGCTGTTCGATCATCTCGGCTGCATCGTCGAGCGCCTTGGCCTCACTGGGCGAAATGGCTTCGACAGGTTCCTCCTCCTCGTAACCGGAGCAGGCGGACAGCGCGGAAAGCGCGACGATACAGAGCGTGAATCGGATCATGCGGTGAAAGCTAGGCGCTCTCGAGCAGCGTGCAAAGGACGCTACGGCGGCGCGAGGGTGCGAGCGGGCCGAAGCCCGCCCGCCCTTCGATCAGTTGCCGGTGTCTTCGGCCATGGCATCCATGGCGGCGGCAGCCGTGTCGGCGGCATTATCGCCAGCTTCCTGGATCTGCGCCTCTTCGCTGGGCGACATGTCTTCGCGGGTCGGCGCAGCCTCATCGACATTGGCCGCGGGATCTTCGACCGGCTGTTCATCGATGTCGGCCAGGGCTTCGTCCGCGGCGATTTCGACGGTGTCGGCTTCCGCTTCGGTGGATGCGTCTTCGGTGCTGCCGCAGGCGGCGAGCGCGACGGTGGCGGCAGCGGTCAGGGCAAATCGGAACTTCATGGGCTTCTCTCCAAGCTGAATTGACGGTGCGGGGGTAAAGCGTAAGCGCGGGCCACTCGGCAAGGGGAAAATCGCCCGGCTATGGTTGCGCGGGCGCGGCTGTCTGGCATCAGGCGTGCATGAGCGGAAATGCAGGCATACTCCAGGCCCTCAAGGACACTTTCGGTTTCGATGCCTTTCGCGGGCGTCAGGAAGAGGTTGTCGCACGGGTGCTGGCGGGCGAATCGACGCTGGCGGTGATGCCGACAGGTGCCGGCAAGTCGCTCACCTACCAATTGCCGGCCGTCCTGCTGGAGGGGACGTGCGTGGTGATAAGCCCGCTGATCGCCCTGATGCACGACCAGCTCAGAAGCGCACGGGCAAACGGCATTCGCGCGGCAACGCTGACCAGCGCCGATGCCGATTGGCGCGAAACGCAGGATGCCTTCCGTGCTGGCAAGCTCGACCTGCTCTATGTCGCGCCCGAGCGAGCCAGCCAACCAGCTTTTCGCGAATTCCTGGCGGCTTCGCCCCTGTGTCTGTTCGCCATCGACGAGGCGCATTGCGTATCCGAATGGGGGCATGATTTTCGTCCCGACTACCGCATGCTGCGGGGGCTGATGGACGCTTTCCCGCAAGTGCCTCGCCTCGCGCTGACCGCGACCGCAGACAATCAGACGCGCGCCGATGTGATGGCGCAGCTGGGCATTGCAGATACCGGGCTGGTGCTGGCCGGATTCGACCGGCCAAATATCCGCTACGCGATTCGTCATCGCGACAATCCGGTGCGCCAACTGACCGAGCTGATGGCGAACGAGCCGGGTCCGGGGATCGTTTATGCGCAAACACGGCGCAAGGTGGAGGACCTCGCCCACAAGCTCGCCGATGCAACCGGGCGTCTCGTACTACCCTATCATGCCGGGCTCGATGCGCAGGTACGGGCGGACAACCAGGCGGCCTTCGTCGCCAGCGAGGATGTGGTGATCGTCGCCACGGTCGCGTTCGGCATGGGGATCGACAAACCCGACGTGCGGTTCGTGGCGCATGTCGGCGTGCCCAAGTCGATCGAGGCCTATTACCAGGAAACCGGGCGCGCCGGGCGCGACGGCGATCCTTCGCAGGCGGTCATGTTCTGGGGCGCGGGCGATTTCGCGACTGCGCGGCAGCGGCTGGCGGAGGTGGACGAGGCGCGGCGCAATGCCGAACGCGCCCGGCTTGATGCACTGGCCGGACTGGTCGAAACTGCCGAATGCCGCCGTGCGGTGCTATTGAGGCATTTCGGTGAAGACCCGCCCTCGCGCTGCGCCAATTGCGACAATTGTCTCGAACCCGCGAGCGTCACCGACGTTACGCAGCTTGCGCGCAAACTGCTCTCCGCGGTTTACCGGACCGGACAGAGCTTCGGCATGGGACACTTGCAGAAGGTGCTCACCGGCAACGAAGACGAGCGCGTGCGCCAACGCGGGCACGACCGGCTGAGCGTGTTCGGCATCGTCGAGCGCGAGGAGGCACGCCTGCTCCAGCCGCTGTCGCGGGCCTTGCAGGCGCGCGGCGATCTTGTCGCGACCGAACATGGCGGGCTGGCGTTGGGCGGTGCGGCCCGTGCGATCCTCAAGGGCGATAGTCCGGTGGAGATCGTGGTCCCCCCCAGGAGGGCGCGCAGACGAAGGGCCGACGCGACACCCAATCCGGTTGGGGACCCGCTGTTCGAAGCGCTGCGGGCCTTGCGCAAGGAGCTGGCCGAGGAAGCCCAGGTCCCGCCCTATGTCGTCTTCCACGATTCCACTCTGCGCGAGATGACCTCCGCGCGTCCCGAAACGCTGGCGCAACTGGGCCGGTTGCCCGGCATTGGGGCCAAGAAACTCGAAGCATATGGAGAGCAGTTTCTGCGTGCCATCCAGGACCATTGACTCGTTTCGCCACTCGATATAAATATGATATCATAATTATATCGGAAGGAGCGTTGCCCATGTCGGTGGAAATGAAGGGAATGAAGACCAGTACCGAACGAACCGGATCGAGTTTCAGCGGGTATCCCATACTCGCGCTGATCCTGGTCCTGCTGGTGCTGGTGACGTGGAACCTGTCCGGCAATCTGCCGCCGGATGGTGCGACCAAGGGGGAGAAACTGGCTTTCATCGGCCTGCTCGTCACGCCGCTCATCGTCCTCGGCTTTCTGGCCGCCGGGTTTTTCATGATCCAGCCCAACCAGGCGGCGGTGATCACGCTGTTCGGCGAATATCGCGGGACCGAACGGCGCGAAGGGCTGCGCTGGGTGTGGCCGTGGATGGGCAAAAACAAGATTTCGGTGCGCGCGCACAATATCCATTCCGAACGGGTGAAGATCAACGATCTGCGCGGCAATCCAATCGAAATTGCCTGCAACGTGGTGTGGCGCGTAGCCGATACCGCCCAGGCGAGCTTCGATGTCGACGACTACAAGGAGTTCGTGAACATCCAGATCGAAGCCGGACTGCGCACCGTCGGTTCGCGCCATCCCTATGACGATTTCGAGGGCGAGGAGGTCACGCTGCGCGGCGGTGCGGATGTCATCAATCGCGAATTGCTCGAGGAACTCAACGACCGGCTCAAGGTTGCGGGTATCGTGGTCGACGAAGCGGGCCTCACACATCTGGCCTATGCCAGCGAGATCGCCAGCGCCATGCTCAAGCGCCAGCAGGCCGATGCGATCATCGCGGCGCGCGCGAAAATCGTTCTCGGCGCGGTGGGCATGGTGGAAGATGCGCTGACCAAGCTCGCTCAGGACAATATCGTGGAGCTCGACGACGAGCGCCGTGCAGCAATGGTTTCCAACCTGATGGTCGTGCTGTGCGGCGAGAAAGACGCGCATCCGGTGGTCAATGCCGGATCGCTCTACTAGGCGCTGGTTGCGACGGGATATTGACGCGAGATGTCACGGAAAAAGGCCTTTGCCCTGCGTTTGGATCCGGCAGTCCATGCCGCGATCGAGCGCCTGGCTGCGGCCGAATTGCGCAGCGCCAATGCGCAGATCGAGATGTTGCTGCGCGAGGCGCTGAACGAACGCGGGATTACAGTACCCATATCGAAGCCGCCCGCACGCGGCCGACCGAGGAAGGAGCCGTAATATGCGCTTTTCCATACTACTCGCCGCAGTCGGCCTTGTGACAGCCGCACCGCTCATGGCTGTCCCTGAACCGGTTTCCCTGACCGCAGAGGGACCGCGAGGCGATCTCGCCGGCACGCTGATTGCACCTGCCGAGGGGCGGCCTGTGGTCCTCATCCTTCCCGGATCAGGACCCACCGATCGCGATGGCAACAATCCGATGGGCGTCACCGCCGCCCCCTACCGCCTGCTCGCAGAAGCGTTGGCCGGGCGCGGCATCGGCACGGTCCGTATCGACAAGCGCGGCATGTTTGCCAGCAAGGCGGCAGTCACCGATGCCAATGCGGTCACGGTGTCCGACTATGTCGCCGATACCCGAAACTGGGTGGACGCGGCCCGCACCGCCAGCGGGACAGACTGCATCTGGCTTTTGGGTCATAGCGAGGGCGGCCTGGTGGCGCTTGCCGCAGCCAAGCGGGTTGACCATCTGTGCGGCCTTATACTGGTGGCAACGCCTGGGCGGCCGCTAGGCAGCATCTTGCGCGAGCAATTGAGCGCCAATCCGGCCAACGCGCCGATCCTCGATCAGGCGGAAACCGCCATCACCGCGCTTGAAGCGGGCGAGCGGGTCGACGTCGCGAAATTCCATCCCGCTTTGCAGGGGCTGTTCGCACCGGCGGTGCAGGGGTTCATGATCGATCTGATGGCACAGGACCCGGCAGCTATGGCCGATACGATCGAGCTTCCGATGCTCATCGTCCAGGGCGGCACCGATCTTCAGGTGGGTACAGAGGACGCCAATGCCCTGGTCGCCGCAGCCCCCGCCGCCGAGTATCTGGCAATTCCCGCAATGAATCACGTGTTGAAAGATATCGCTGATGGCGACGCTGCGGCCAATCGAGCCAGCTATGCCGATCCATCGCTTCCGGTGTCGCCAGCGCTGGTCGATGGTATCGAAGCATTCACAACCGAGTTCAGGAAAGCGATTCGATGACCGAGAGGAAAGACGACGTCTGGTTCGAACCCAAACGGTACGGTTACGGAGCGGGCATGCCGGTGTCGTGGCAAGGCTGGGTTCTGATTATCGGCTACGTGCTTCTCATCGTTTTCGGCGTCCTCTTGGCGCCGTGGGAAGAGGATGTATGGCTTACCGTTTTCCTGATCCTCATCGTTCCCGTGACTGCGGTGCTGCTCTATATTTCCGCCATCAAGACACGCGGCGGCTGGCGCTGGCGCTGGGGTGAAGACGATTGACGTGGTCGGCCACAGGGCCAAGGTTATTCAGTTGTTAACCATAAGGGGCTAGGCAACGATTATGGTTTCGCCCTTCGCCTCCTCCGCTTCGCGCATGCCCCGCTGGCTCTTCGCTGCCGTCGCAGCCGTGGCGATAAGCGCGATTCCGCTCGCCGCCGTGCTGGCGCAAGGCCCATCGACGGCCAGCTTCACCGTTGCCGAAACGGGCCGCGGCTATGCGTCGCTGCAGGCCGCGGTCGATGCCATCGGCAGTGGCGAGGGAACTGTGGTGATCGCCCCGGGCAACTGGCGCGAATGCGCAGTGCAGCGCGAAGGCGTGGTGCATTTCCGCGCCGCGCAGCCGGGCAGCGCGCTGTTGGGCGGCAAGGCCTGCGAAGGAAAGGCGGCGCTGGTCCTGCGCGGACGTGGTGCCAGCGTCGACGGAATCGTTTTCGCCGATCTCGCCGTCGAGGATGGTAACGGGGCGGGCATCCGTCTCGAAAAAGGCCCCTTGCGCGTATCGCAAAGCTGGTTCCGCGACAGCCAGCAGGGCATTCTGACGACCAATGGTGAGAACAGCGAGCTGGTGGTCGACAAGTCTACATTCACGCGCCTGGGCACTTGCGAATATTCGGGCGGTTGCGCGCATTCGATCTACGCCGGAGATTACGGGCGCGTCGTTGTTACCCGTAGCCGTTTCGAGCAGGGCACGGGCGGGCATTATCTCAAGTCGCGCGCCGCGCACAATGTGATAGAGGATTCGAGCTTTGACGATGCCAATGGCCGCAGCACCAATTATCTGATCGATCTGCCAAATGGCGGTACAGGCAGTATTCGCGGTAACTGGTTCGTTCAGGGACGCGATAAGGAAAACTGGTCGACAATGATCGCCATCGGCGCCGAGGGCGCCCATTACAGTTCCGATGGCCTGGTGATTGCGGACAATGAGGCGCGTTTGGTCCCCGGCCTGTCTCGCAGCCCGGCCTTCGTGGCCGACTGGACCGGCGATGCGCTGGTTATGCAGAACAACACGCTCGGCTCCGGCATCCGGCGGTTGGAGTTGCGCTGAGGAAACATGCCGTCCCTCACCCGTTTATCGGGCGAAGGAGCAGGCAATGGCAGGCGGTTGGGCACGCGACGGGGCGGTTCAGGATCAGATCGACGATTCGGTGAATGACGCGGTCAGCGCGGCGCGTTCGCGCCTTCCGCGCGGCGAAAGCGCCGAATATTGCGACGAATGCGGAGAGCCCATCCCGGAAAAACGCCGTGTGGCGCTACCCGGCGTGCGGACCTGTGTCGAATGCCAGTCCGCACGCGACGGCGCGGTGCGCCATTCCGCCATCAATCGTCGCGGAAGCAAGGACAGCCAGTTGCGCTGACGCGCGATCGCGTCCACGCATCGGCCATGACATCCCCTTTCATCTGGCTCCAGCATCTCCTGCCTCACCATGCGGTTTCGCGCATGGCAGGTAAACTCGCCTCGAGCGAAGTTCCATGGCTGCGCGACCGACTGATCCGCCGCTTTATCGTCGCCTATGATGTCGACATGAGCGAGGCGGCGCGCGGTGTGGGCGAGTTCACAAGTTTCAACGATTTCTTCACGCGCGAACTCAAGCCGGGCGCCCGTCCGCTGGCCGACGCAAGCCAATATGTCCTGAGCCCAGCCGACGGCGCGGTCAGCCAGATCGGGCGGATCGAGGAAGGGCGCATCTTCCAGGCCAAGGGCCGTCACTTCACCGCTGCGCAGCTTCTTGGCGGCGACAAGCAGGCGGCGGCGCGGTTCGACGGCGGCCAATTCGCCACGATCTATCTGAGCCCACGCGATTACCACCGCGTGCACATGCCCGCAGCCGGAACGCTGAAATCCGCAACCTACGTCCCGGGCGAGCTGTTTTCGGTGAATCAGGTGACGGCCGAGAACGTCGATGGTCTTTTCGCCCGCAACGAGCGACTCGCCTGCCAGTTCGCAGGGCCGGACGGGCTCTTCGCCAGCGTCATGGTGGGGGCGATGATCGTGGCGGGGATCGAGACCGTATGGTCGGGCCTTGTCGAAACGCACGCCGCGAAGCGGGTGCGCGAGGAGTTCGGCGATGAACATACCTTCGCGGCGGGCGACGAGATGGGGCGCTTCATTCTCGGATCGACCGTGGTGTTGCTGTTCGAACCGGGTAAGGTCGAATGGGACGCGCGGCTGAAGGCGGGCGCGGCCGTGCGCATGGGGCAGGCCATCGGGCGGCGGCTCTGAGGGGAGGCTCAGCCGAAGGCGGGCGCGTAGCGCACATCCCCGCTCGGTGCATCGCCATCGACCACAAGCCGCTGAAAGTATCTGGGGGGAGGCCCGGGATATCGCAGGGCTGGATCGTGTTCGAAACCGAAGCGCGAATAATATGCAGGATCGCCCAGCAGCACGATGCCCCGCGCGCCCCGCATGCGCATGTCCGCGATCGCGCGCTGCATCAGCCGCGAACCGATCCCGCGGCGCTGCAGCGACGGCAATATCGCGATCGGGCCGAGACCGTACCAGTCGGGTGAGCCATCGGAAATCTGCACTGGCGAAACGGCAACATGACCAACGATCCGCTCGCCATCCTCGGCTACCAAGGAGAGCGTCAGATCGCCGTCCAATCTGAGCCGCTCGATGATACGCACTTCGCTGCCGTCGCTATGCGGCGCATCTGCAAACGCCGCCTGTGCGACCACGCCGATTTCCGCATGGTCGCGCGGCTCTTCGGGGCGGATCGTGATTGCGCTCACAGCAAATGCCCCGACCTGTCGCGTTTGGTAGCGAGGTATCGGCTATTATGCGGATTATCGGGCAGTGCATGCGGGACCCGTTCGGCAATGCGCACGCCCTGTGCGGCGAGCGCATCGACCTTGGCCGGATTGTTGGTCATCAACCGGATCGCCTTCACCCCGAGCAGGTCGAGCATTCGCGCCGCGGTGGGAAAATCGCGCGCCTCGTCGGGCAGGCCGAGACGGGTGTTGGCATCGACGGTGTCGAAACCCTGGTCCTGCAGGCGATAGGCGCGCAATTTGTTGACGAGGCCGATGCCGCGCCCTTCCTGCCGCATGTAGAGCAGCACGCCCCAGCCGCCCTTCTTCGCCTCGTGCGCCATCGCGTGGAGCGCGGCATCGAGCTGCGGGCCGCAATCGCATTTGAGGCTGCCGAGGATATCGCCGGTAAGGCATTCGGAATGCAGTCGCACCAGCGGCGCGCTCTCGGCTGTCTGTTCGCCGATAATGAGCGCGACGTGCTCGCGCGTATCGTCGGGGCTGCGGAAGGCGACGATACGCGCATCCTCTGCCGCTGCGACAGGCAACCTTGCGCGCGAGGCGATCTGCAGGCGCGTGGCATCGGCAAAGGCGGCGACGTCGGTCGCGCTGAGCGGGACGGCCTCAGCCGCTCCTTGCGGGTCGACGAGAAATGCGGGCAACACCCCGGCCATCCGCGCCAGTTCGAGCGCGGCGCGCGCCTGGTCCTCCCAGTCGAGAGGCAGCGCCTTGAACGGCCCTTTGAGCGGGTTGGCCATGTCCAGCGCGGGATCGGCCACGGCGAGGGCGGCGGACAGGTCGAAGGGGTCGGCGGCACGCATCAGTACCGGCTGGCGCGGCGCGGCGGCCTCGATCTGGTTGATAAGCTTGAGCGTGGCCGCTCGCGTGGCGGAAATGAGCATCGCCTCGCCCGACACATCGCCGAAAGCCGTCTCGACCGGTTGCAATAGGGGTGCGCCTTCAATGGCGAGCGGCCACCCATGACGCAGCGCATCGACTGCCTGCGCGGCGCGGCGGGAGGGGCTTGGAGGGGAGGCGAACTCGCTCAGAGCGTGAACTCCGTCACCAGCGGCACATGGTCGGATGGTTTTTCCCAGTCGCGTGCATATTCATGGACCGAATGGCGCTGCGCCTGTTTCGCAAGGTCCTCGCTCGCCCACATATGGTCGAGCCGGCGCCCGCGATCGTTGGCCTTCCAATCCTTCGCGCGATAGCTCCACCAGCTATAATAGCGCTCGGGTGCCTTGATGTGCTCGCGCCCGATATCGGCCCAGCCATGCGCATCCATGAAGCGCTGGAGGCTCTCGACCTCGATTGGCGTGTGGCTGACGACCTTGAGGAGCTGTTTGTGGCTCCACACGTCGCTTTCGAGCGGGGCGATGTTGAAATCGCCGACGATCAGCGTCGGGCGATCGATCGCATCGGCCCAGCGGGTCATGCGCTCGAGGAAGTCGAGCTTCTGCCCAAATTTGGGATTGACCTCGCGATCGGGTTCGTCGCCGCCGGCGGGCACATAGACGTTCTCGACGATCATCCCTTGGTGATCGGTCAGCTCGACGCCGACATGGCGCGCCTCGCCATTGTCCTGCCAGTCATGGCGGCTGAATTCCCTTATCGGTGTTTTCGCGATCGTCGCGACACCGTGATAGCCCTTCTGCCCGTGCACCGCGAAATGCTCGTAGCCGAGTTCGCGGAACGCCTCGTAGGGGAACTGGTGCTCCTGGCACTTGATTTCCTGCAGGCACAGAACGTCGGGCGACTGCTCCTTTATGAAGCGTTCGACGATCGGCATGCGCAGGCGGACGGAATTGATATTCCAGGTAGCGATAGAAACCATCAGGGCGGGTTAGGCGAGGGCCATCGTTGCTGCAAGCGTCGGAGATCGGTCATGCGGGAGTCGTTAGTTTCGTGCGCCTTCGCCATCCGCCGAAGGCTTGCGGCTGTTCCGTCCCGCTCCCCCGCCCGGCCACCCACGGCACGATACTGGTTGGGTGGCCGGGCGGGGGAGCGGGACGGAACAGCCACGGGAAGCGCGGATGCGCTTCACGCACGCCACTGGAGACCGTCGCGCTTTCGTCATGCCAAGCGGTGATATAGAGCGCGCGTTCAAGATCACGGAGTTTTGAAATGACCATTCGTCCGCTTTTCCTTGCCACCGCAGCTGCGCTCGTACTGGGAGGGTGCACGACCACCGCCGCGCAGGAGGCGCCGCAGTTTGCGGCTGAAGCTCCAGCCGAAAAGCGGGCCAAGAACGTCATCCTCTTCATCGGCGACGGGATGGGGGTTTCGACCGTCACCGCCGCGCGCATCTATGCCGGCCAGAAGCTCGGCCAGACCGGCGAGGAATATGTTCTGCCGTTTGAGACCTTCGATAATGTGGCCTTGGTGAAGACCTACAATATCAATGCACAGGTCCCCGACAGCGCGGGCACGGCCAGCGCGATGCATACAGGTGTGAAAACCGACATCGGCGTGCTCGGCTACGGCCCCGGCGTGACGGAGGGCGATTGCGCTTCGGGAGCGGGGCATGCGGCGCCCATGCTCGGCGAAGAGGTCAAGGCGAGGGGGCTTGCGCTGGGTATCGTCAGCACCGCGCGGCTGACGCACGCTACGCCTGCATCGGTCTATGCGCGCAGCGTGACGCGCGACTGGGAGGCCGATTCCTGGGTCCCCGAAGACCAGCGCGGGCAGGGCTGTATCGATATCGCGCGGCAGCTGGTTGAGGCGCCTTTCGATGTCGCGCTGGGCGGCGGCACCGTCGCCTTCTACGGCAAGGACAAAGGCGGGCGCAGGCTGGACGATGCCGCCGACCTCCCGGGCGAATGGGCGGCTGCGACCGGCGGTACCTACGCGACCACGCTCCAGGATATGGCCGCGGCTCCGGACGACAAGCCCCTGCTCGGCCTCTTTTCCCTCAGCCATATGAGCTACATGGTCGATCGCGAGGTCGACAGCAGCGAACCCACGCTCACCTCGATGACCGCCACGGCGATCCAGCGCCTGTCGAGCGATCCGCAGGGCTACTACCTGATGGTTGAAAGCGGGCGGATCGATCACGGCCACCACGAGGGGCGCGCGGGCTATGCGCTGGAAGAAGCGGTCGAATTCGCGCGCGCGATCCAGTGGGCGATCGACAACACCGATCCCGAAGAGACTCTGATCCTCGTCACCGCCGACCACAGTCACGTTTTCACGATCGCGGGCTATCCCAAACGCGGCAATCCGATCCTCGGCCTCGTGTCGAACCCTCGCGATGAAGGTCCCTCGCTGGCCGAGGACGGCAAGCCCTACACCACGCTCGGCTATGCCAACGGAATGGGCGCTTTCGAGGGCGAACGACCGATGCCCGAAACCGGCGTGAACGCCCGCCAGCAGGCTGCGATCCCTACCAAATCCGAAACTCACGCTGGCGAGGATGTGGCGCTCTATGCCCAGGGACCCGGCGCCGAGAACGTGCGCGGGGTGATGGAACAGAACCTGATCTATAATGTGATCAGGAAGGCCTTCGGCTGGGAAGAGTAAGCGGAGTCCTTGCTGCGTGCAGGAAGCGCATCCGCGCTTCCCTTGCGGCACCTGCCCACTCCCCCACCCGGCCACCCACGGCACGGTATTTTATGGGTGGCCGGGTGGGGGAGTGGGCAGGTGCGGCCGCAAGCCTTCGACGGAGGTCGAAGGCGCACCCGAACAATAACACAAAAAACCCCCGTGCCGGGGGCATTGGCACGGGGGTTTCCTGTGAGCGTTCGTCACGCTTGGAACGAGATGAACCAGGTCGAGGGGGTCAACAGGGGGGAAACCCGCCTCGTGTCGTCTCGTGATTTGGAGATTATGCCCGGGGCGATTGCTGTTCAATGAACGGTCCGAAGCGGGATATCCCGTAGGGCGCACCGCTCACCGCCAAGGCGTTCATCCCGGGCGACGGGACGATCGCCGCGGATCGCGAAAGGTAAAGGCGCTGTCGGCAACTGCCACGCCATAATGCTGGTTCGCCAGCCTTACAGTGGTCCGGTGATTCTGCGAATCGAGCGCCACCCAATGGGTCAGGCGCAGACCGCCAGGGGCCGAAGCGTCGCGGGCGAAAATCAGGGTTATGACCCCGAATTCGGGGCGCTTGGTATCGCGCACTTCCACGCTGACGACATCGGGGTGGTTGGTGGGGACCAGTTTGCCGTATCGCTTCACGTCGCGGCTGGGATCGAGCAGCGCGCCCAATGGCGAATTCTTGATCGGCCAGCGCTGGACCTGATTGACCTCGTAGTCGACCATATACATCGACTTGCCGTTCGAGACGACGAGCATCGGCACGCCCTTCTCGTACTGGAAGCGGATCTTGCCGGGGCGTTTCAGCGTCATCACGCCGCGCACGGTCTGCCCGCTGCGGTCGGTCTGGACGAAGTCCGCCTTCATGGTGGAAATACCGCGCAGCGCGGCGACTGCCCGGTCGAGGTCGCCCTCGGCGGCGACCACCGGGGCGGGCGCGAGGATGGCGGAAACGGGAAGCGCCGCAGCCAGCGATAAAGCCAGCGCGGCGCGGATCGGTTTGTTCGATTTCGAAGACAAGGTGCTCATGCTCCTGCGATTAGGGTCGGAGCATTGAACCATCACTGAACCCGGCTCGTTCCCGCGGTTCAGCTTGGCAGAGCATTACTTGATCTTGGCTTCCTTGAACTCGACATGCTTGCGCACGACGGGATCGTACTTGCGGAAGGTGAACTTTTCCGTGTGGTTACGCGGATTCTTCTTGGTCACGTAATAGAAGCCCGTGTCTGCGGTCGAGACGAGCTTGATCTTGACGGTTGCGGGCTTCGCCATGGCGTGTTCCTAAAGATCTTTCTGGATGGCCATTGAGGCCGAAAAAATAAGGGCGGCGTGTTCCTTGCGCTTGGTCAGACCGGTTCCGCCCCACTCCCCCTCCCGGCCACCCATCAGCATACCCTAGTGGGTGGCCGGGAGGGGGAGTGGGCTGGTGCCGAAATCGTTTCCCAGAAACGAAAAGAACGGCTGCACCGCCGTCCGGCGCGCCCTTTGTGTGATTCACGGGGAAAAGTCAAGCGCCGCGGAGCAGGCAGGTGTCTCGACTTCGCTCGACACGAACGGGCCGGTTTTTCGTTTCCCGCTCGTATCGAGCGGAGGCCCATGCCGTAGTCGAGATACGTTCTACCAGTCCACCTTACCGCGCTTCGCCTTGACCTCGCCGCGCACCTTCTTGGCTTTCAACCGCTTGACCTTGCCGACGCGGTTGACGCGGCTCTTCTTGCGTTTTTTCGGCGGGGTCAGCGCTTCGCCCAGCAAGGCGACCAATCGTTCGCGTGCGGCCTCGCGATTCTGGTCCTGCGTGCGGTATTCGTTCGCGGTCAGCACGATCTCGCCGCCCTTGGTCAGCTTGCTGCCCGCAATTTCCTTCAGCCGCTCGAACGCTTCCGGCGGCATGCCGAGCTGGAACACATCGACGCGCAACTGGACTGCCGTGGCGACCTTGTTGACGTTTTGCCCGCCGGGGCCGGAAGAGGCGATGAACTTCTCCTCCGCGATTTCGAGAGCCTTGTCGGCTATTCTACCCATCACCGAAGCCGAGAGCGGTGAAATCCTGCGGCATGGGGGCAGTGGCTTCGATGGGCGCCTTGCCTTCGCGCGGAACGGAAAGCGCGGCGGCGTGCAGCATGGTGCGCGCCGCGCCCTTCCCGTTCCCATAGACGGGATCGCCCAACAAGGGCATGCCCAGCCCTGCCTGGCAATGCACGCGGATCTGATGCGTACGGCCCGTCTCGGGGCGGAATTCGAGCAGTGCTTTGCCTCCGATTTCGGCAATCACGCGCCAGTGGGTGACCGAAGGTTTGCCCTTCTTGGCCGCGATCATCCGCCAGCCCTTCTCGGCGCTGCTGATTTTAGAGAGCGAGAGTTCGATCGTGCCCTCGGCCTGTTCAGGCACGCCAGCCAGCACGCCGAGATAGCGCTTTTCCACCAGCCGTTCCTCGAACGCCCTGGCGAAGCGCTTCAGCGCCTTGGGATTGCGCGCCAGCAACAGGCAGCCGCTGGTATCGGTGTCGATCCGGTGGACGGGCACGGGTGCGCGCTGGAAACCCAGCTTCAGCTCCTCGAAATGGTCTTCGAGCGCGGGGCCGCCGCGGCGCGGGCGTTCGATCGGCAGGCCTGCTGGCTTGTCGATCACCAGCGCTTCGCCGTCTTCGAACAGGATCGGGATCTGGGTCATGTCTTGAGTTTCGCGTCCATCATCAGGCGCAGCGCATTGCCGAGAAAGAAGCCGTTTTCCAAGTCTTCGATGCGCAATTCGGCTTCGCGCGCCTTGCCTTCGTCGAGGAGGGACCGGCGGAACACGCCGGGCAGCAATCCGAGGCTGGCAGGCGGGGTCAGCAATACGCCGTCTTCGCCGCGTACGAAGATATTGGTGACGCAGCCTTCGGTGAGCAAGCCGTCCTCGCGCACGAACAGCGCTTCGTGCGCGTCATGCTGCCGGGCGATGCGCTGTGCGTCCTCGTAAAAGCCGCGATCGGTGGTCTTGTGCCGCAGCCGCCAGTCGCCCGGATCGACGGGGAGCGGCAGAACGATGCAGCGGACAGGTTCCGGCCAGGCTTCGGGTACATCCTGTGCCTCGAGCGCGATTTCGCCGGAACGGGAGGCGAGCAGTCGGACTCGGCTGGGCTTGTCGAGCACGAAACACAGCGCATGAAGCTGGTTGCGCGCCTCGTGCCGGTCGAAGGCAAAGCCAAGTTCGCTCGCGCTCGTCTTTATTCGCAGGAGATGGTTTTCGAGATGCGTGATGCCCGTTTCCGGCGAAAAGCGCATCGTTTCTATCAGGTCGAATTGCGCCGCACGGTGATGGGGCGAAGAGGTCCGGATAAAGGCCCCCTTGAGCAGCGCTTCACGCCATTCGGACGCCGGTTCGCTGTCGGCGACGATCGCTCCGCCCACACCGAGTACCGCCTTTCCTCGCCCGTTTTCGACTTCGGTCAGGCGCAGCGTTCGGATCGCGACATTGAACGCCGCATCGCCATCCCTGCCGATCCGCCCGATCGCGCCGCAATAGGGGCCGCGCGGATCGCGCTCGACCGCATCGATCAGTTCCATCGCACGGATCTTGGGCGCGCCGGTGATCGATCCGCAGGGGAACAGCGCGCGCACCAGATCGATCGCGCCTTCATCCGGTTTCAGCCGCGCGCGTACCGCGCTGACCATCTGGTGGACCGTGGGGTAGCTTTCGATCGCGAAAGGATCGTCTACCCGCACGCTCCCGGGTTCGGCGACGCGCGAGAGATCGTTGCGCAGCAGGTCGACGATCATCAGGTTCTCGGCCTTGTCCTTGACCGATCCGGCAAGCTCTTCGGCCATCGCGCGATCCGAAGCCTCGTCATGGCCGCGTGGGCGTGTGCCCTTCATCGGCTTGGCCTTGGCCTCGACGCCTTTCAGCGAAACGAAAAGCTCGGGGCTGAGGCTGAGCAGCCAATGCGATCCGTCGAAAACAACCCCGCCATATCCCGCCTGCGCAGTGGGGCGCAGTGCCGCATAGAGGCCCAGCGGGTCGCCGGTGAAGCTGCCCGCGAGGGGAAAGGTCAGATTGGCCTGGTAGATATCGCCCGCGCGGATCGCCTCTTGCAACGCCGCGAAGGCTTGCGTGTATCCCCCTGGCGAAATCTGCGGCTCGAGCGGGCCGACACTGCCGCCGCCCGGCGCGTTTTTCGTCAGCCAGTCGGGCATGTCCTCTGCGGCGATCCGCTGCGGCGTGTCGAACGCGCCAAGCCAGACGAGCGGCCCCGCACCGCCGCTGCGGGCATCGGTCAGCGGGCGCAATCTGGCCTCCAGCGCCAGCCCGGCCTCGTAGGCGATGTATCCCGCCAGTTCCCCGCCCTTACGGCGAGCCTGTTCGGCAGCGGCGAGCACGGTCTCGATTTCGTCGGGACGGCGCGCAACGAAGAGTTCGCGTGGGTTTTCGAACAGCAGGGCGTCGGCCGCGCCGCTATCGCGCGCATCGTCGAGCAGGACAAAGGGATGCCGTTCCGCCATCAGTGCCAGCCTTTACCGCTTGGTGAGCGCCTGTCGAGGGATTGCTTGACCGCGCCCACAAGCCTGCGCCACACCCCCGCGACTTGCGAGCAGCGGGAGCGGATTGCGGATGAGTGAAATTTTCCTCGGCCTGGGGGCCAATGGCGAGCGCCAGCACCTCAGGCTCGGTCAGGCCAATCGCCATGGATTGATCGCCGGCGCCACCGGGACGGGCAAGACGGTGACGCTGCAGGGGCTCGCGGAAAGTTTCTCCGCTCAGGGCGTCCCGGTTTTCGTTGCCGACGTGAAGGGCGATCTGGCCGGAATTTCGATGGCAGGATCGCCGCAGTTCAAACATGCCGACAAGCTTGAGGGGCGCGCCAAGGAGCTGGGCATGGAGGACTATGCCTACGCCGACAATGCTGCGGTCTTCTGGGATCTCTATGGCGAAAAGGGCTTCCCGATCCGGACGACGATCTCGGAAATGGGGCCTTTGCTGCTGGCGCGGCTGCTCGATCTCAACGACACGCAGGAAGGCGTGCTCAATATCGTGTTTCGTCATGCTGACGAGAACGGCCTGCTGCTGCTCGATCTCGGCGATCTGCAAGCGATGCTCGCCTATGCCTATGACAATGCGAAGGCGCTGTCGGGCACCTATGGCAATGTCTCGAAACCGAGCGTCGGGGCTATCCAGCGCCAGCTCTTGAGCTTCGAAAGCCAGGGCGCGGACATGTTCTTCGGCGAGCCTGCGCTGGAAATCGACGATTTCGTCAGCCTCGACGGGCAGGGGCGCGGCGTGATCAATGTGCTCGCCGCCGACAGGCTGATGCGCAGTCCCAAGCTCTACGCCACCTTCCTCCTGTGGCTGCTTGCCGAACTGTTCGAAAGCCTGCCCGAAGTCGGCGATCCGGAAAAGCCGAA
Source organism: Qipengyuania sp. ABI-127-1 (assembly GCA_022953095.1). Classification (GTDB taxonomy): domain Bacteria; phylum Pseudomonadota; class Alphaproteobacteria; order Sphingomonadales; family Sphingomonadaceae; genus Qipengyuania. The sequence goes on from JALJCR010000001.1 coordinate 282,924, forward strand.
GCTGGTGTTCTTCTTCGATGAGGCGCATTTGCTGTTCGACGATGCGCCCGAAGCGCTGGAAGATAAGGTCGAACAGGTCGTGCGGCTGATCCGCTCGAAGGGGGTGGGCGTCTATTTCGTCACCCAGAACCCGATCGACATTCCGGAAAAGATCGCCGGGCAGTTGGGCAATCGTGTGCAGCATGCGCTACGGGCCTTCACCCCGCGCGACCAGCGCGCGATAAAAGCGGCAGCGGAGACGTTCCGCATCAATCCCGATCTCGATGTCGAACAGGCGATCACGGAATTGAAAGTGGGCGAGGCGCTGGTCTCGACGCTCGATGAGGACGGCGCGCCCACCGTGGTTCAGCGCACGCTGATCAAGCCCCCCCGTTCGCGCCTCGGCCCGGTGACCGAGAAGGAGCGCGAGATCGTCAACTCGGTCAGCGATCTGGACGGAAAATACGGTGAGGCGGTGGATCGCGAAAGCGCGGAGGAAGTGCTCGCCGCCAAGACCGCCGATGCCGCCGAGACCGCGAAAGAGGTCGAGGAGAAGGGCGAGGCCGAAGTGCGCAAACGCTCTCGCAAGCACAGCTCGATGTGGACGAAAGCGGGCAAGGCCGCAGCCAAGGCGGCGGCCGGATCGCTGACCTCGATCGCGGTGGCAACGGTCATGGGCAAGAAATCGCGCGCCGACCCGCTGCGCACCGGCGCGACCGCCTTCGTACGCAATATCATCGGTGGGCTGATGCGCTAGGTCGGGAGGCGGATTTCCGCCCGGAGGCCCCCTTCCGCGCGATTTGCGAGGCTGAGCGTGCCGCCATGCTGTTCGGCCACCGCGCGGGCCAGCGTGAGGCCCAGGCCCGCGCCACCTGTCTCGCGGTTGCGGCTCGCTTCCCCGCGTGTGAACGGTTCGAGCATCTCCGCCAGCCGTTCCTCCGGAATTCCGGGACCGTCATCATCTATACGGAGCACGGCGTGACCGTCTTCCCGAAGAATGGATAGGTGTGCCGATCCGGCATAGCGCAGCGCATTGGTGACCAGATTGCGCAGGCCGCGCTTGAGCCAGGTCAGGTGTACGGGCGCCGCGATGCGTCCCTGCGTCTCCAGCGTGACGGGCCTGCCCATATCCTCGAACTCCTCGACCACCGATGCGGCGAGTGCGCCGAGCTCGGTCATCTCTGGCTCGGTGTCGCTACGGCCGATACGCGCGAGTGAAAGGATCTCGTCGAGGGTCTCGGTGATATCTTCGATCGTCGCGGCCATCTTGTCGCGCGCGGCCGCGTCCTCGACGCTCTCGATCCGCACGCGCAGTGCCGCAAGCGGCGTCTTGAGATCGTGGCCGATCGCGCCCAGCATGACATCCTTTTCATCGAGCATGGAGCCGATCCGCGCCTGCATCGCGTTATGCGCCTCGATCAGCCGTCTCACATCGTCGGGTCCGCTCGCTTCCAGTGGCTCTTCGGGCGTGCCGACGCTGCCGAACCGCCGGGTTCGTTCGGCCAGCGTATAGAGCGGCCGGGTGATCCGGCGCAGCACGAAATAGAGCAGGCCGACCAGCACGAAGAACAAAATCATCGTTTGTATCACCAGCGTGCGGGGGATGCCGCGATCGAGCGGCGGGACGGGGAGGCGTGCGACTTGCCACACCGCGCTGCCCTCCTGCTTCAAGGCGACCACCATCACCTCGTGCGGGACGGTTTCGACCAGAGCCCGCATGCGGGGAAAGTCACGCGCCGCCTCACGCAAGACCGGGTCATCGAGAAAGGGCCGCACGGATATGGCGATTTCCCCGACGGAAATGCCTTGCGAACGCAGTAGCCGTGCCAGTTCCGCTTCGCGCTGTTGGTCGCGGGGAGCATCCGCCGCCAAGGGCGTGCGGGTGGTTTCGGAGTAACGCAGGCTGCGCGGCAGGCGGATCCTGGGCATCCCGTCCCGGCGCGGCGACATCATATGCGGTGGACGAACCATGTGGGCCTTGCGGGCATCGCGATGGCGAGGACCGCCGAGCAGTTGGAAGGCTGCAGCATGCATGAAAGCCATTTCGCGCCGTTCGGTGGCCGCGCGGTAAAGCATGGTTGCCGAAATCGCCTGGGCAATCAGCAGCGCGGCCGCCATGGCCAACATGACCTGACCCAGCAGGCTTCGCGGAAGCAGGCGCATCAGCCGTGCGCGCCGCGTTCGAGGCGCGCGACATCGGCAGCGAAGCGGTAGCCATCGCCGCGTACCGTCTGGATGAAATGCGGATTGCGGCTGTCGGCCTCGATCTTGCGGCGCAGGCGGCTGACCTGATTGTCGACCGCGCGGTCGAACAGGTGGGCCTCGCGCCCCTGTACCAGATCGAGCAGGCGATCGCGGTCGAGCACCTGGCGCGGATGCTCGCAAAACGCGCGTAGCATCCGGAATTCGGCAGTGGAAAGGGGCACGAGCGCGCCTTCGGGATCGGTCAGGCGGCGTTTGAGAGGGTCGAGCTGCCAGCCTTCGAAAACAAAAACCGGCTCTTCCGTCGGCGCTGGCGTGGCGCGGTCGGCGCGGCGCAGGACCGAACGGATGCGCGCGACCAGCTCGCGCGGCTCGAACGGCTTGGTGACATAGTCGTCGGCGCCGATTTCGAGCCCGACGATCCGGTCCATGGCTTCGCCCTTGGCGGTGAGAAGAATGGTGGGAAGGCCGCGGGTCTCGACGAGATGGCGACATAGCGACAGGCCGTCCTCCCCCGGCATCATGATGTCGAGCAAGACGATATCGGGCACATTCTGCGCCAGCATGGTGCGTGCGGCTGCGGCGCTTTCCGCCTCACGCACTTCGAACCCCTGGCGGACGAGATATTCTGCCAGGGGTTCGCGAAGGCTGCGTTCGTCGTCGACGAGCAGGATGGCGATGGGCGTGGGATCGGTCATGATCTGTCCTGTCCGCGCCTACCGCCGGGCGATGCGCGCGATCAAGCGCTTACTGGCCGCGACGATCGCCGCGCTTGGCCCTGCGTTCGGCACGCATGGCTTCGCGTGCAGTCTGGCGTTCGGCCTTGGTGATCTGGCCGTTGCCATCGGCATCGGCCTTGGCGAAACGGGCCGCTATCGCCGCGTCGAATTCAGCACGGGTGATGGTCTTGTCGCCATCGGTATCGGCCATGCGGAGCATGTGGCGCGGGCCATGGCCGCCACGGCCACCCCGCATGCCTTGACGCTGGCCACGGCGTTCCGAGCGCGCCTCTTGCATCGCTTTCAGTTCGTCCTGAGAGAGGCCACCCGAATTGTCGGTGTCCATCTGAGCGAAACGCGTGGTCATCCGTTCCTCGCGGCGCTCCATGCGCTTGGCGCGGCGTTCTTCCCGGCGTTCCATGCGTGCCTGATGCATGGCTTTCATTTCGGCCTGCGAAAGCTCGCCATCGCCATCGGCGTCCGCTTGGGCGAACATCGCCTCGCGGCGCGCTTGACGGTCTTCGGCATCGATCACGCCGTCGCCATTGGCGTCCATCCTGGCAAAGGCCTGATTGCCGTGGGTACGCATCTCGTCGAGCGTTACCAGCCCGTCGCCATTGGCATCGGGATTGTACTTGCCGTGATGATTGGCGAGCGCAGCCGTACCGGTCAGCGCCAGCGCGGCGGCGGAAAGAGTGAGGACGGTCTTGTTCATTGCAATTCTCCAAAGGTCTGGAGAGCTGCGACGGACCAGAGGTCTGAGGGGGAGGGACTTGAGAAGCCTGCCGCAGCTCGTGTCCCTGTATCTAGAGCCGCAATGTCGCAGTTCTATCCCGAACCTGGGCTGAATTGTAACGCTTTGCATCATTCAGCCCGGTTCGTTCAGCGCCGCGAAAGGCGTGCGACGGCTCAGACCTTGTCCATCACGCCTTGTCCATCAAGAAGGCGTTGAGCTTGTTGCCGTCGGGGTCGCGGAAATAGGCGGCGTAAAACACCATACCGTTTTCGTCCGGCTCCCCGCGCGGTCCCGGTTCGCCTTCATCGCTACCGCCATTGGCGAGCGCGATGTCGTAAAGCCGCTTGACCTGGTCGCGGTCCTTGGCCTGCAGCGCGACCATGGTGCCATTACCGACGCTGGCTTCCTTCCCGTCGAACGGCTTGGTCGCTGCGATCCCGGCGCCGCCGTCCGCTTGGCCCCAAGCGATGAAGGTGTCGAACTCCATCATTCGCCCAACGCCCATTTCGGCGGCGATGGGATCGTAGAACTTCGCGGCGCGCTCGAGGTCGTTGGTCCCGAGGGTGACGTATCCGATCATGGCAGTGCTCCTTAACTCAAGCGATTTGCGACCGCTTTGTGATTCGACGGAACATTACGGGAACAAACGGTATCCTACAAGGGCGCACATTCCGCTTTGAGCCAGGCGAGATCCTCGCCATCGAGCTGAGGAGAGAGGATGGCGAAGGTCTTGGCGTGATAGTCGTTCCACCAGCCGATCTCGGCGGGAGTGAGCAGGTTCTTGTCGACCAGTCGGCGGTCGAGCGGCACGAAGGTCAGCGTTTCGAAGCCGAGATATTCTCCTTCGCTTGCGATCCCGGCGGGCACTACCAGCACAAGATTCTCGATCCGGATGCCATAGGCGCCCGCCTTGTAGTAGCCGGGCTCGTTCGACAGGATCATGCCTTCGCGCAAGGGCGTTTCGGTGCCGGGGAAGGCGCCGCCGGGTTTGGAAATGCGCTGCGGGCCTTCGTGGACCGAGAGGTAGCTGCCGACGCCGTGCCCGGTGCCGTGGCCGTAATCGACCCCGCCATTCCAAAGATGCATCCGCGCGAGCGCATCGAGCGCGCCGCCCGTGGTGCGGTCGGGGAATTTCTGCATGTCGAGCTGGATGTGGCCCTTGAGGACGCGGGTGTTGCGCTCGATCATTTCCGCCGTCGGCTCGCCCGGGCCGACCCACACGGTGCGGGTGATGTCGGTGGTGCCGTCGAGATACTGGCCGCCCGAATCGCACAGGTAGATCGAGGAAGGCGGGATCGGGATATTGCTGTCCTCGTCCACCTTGTAATGCGGCAGCGCGGCATGCGGACCGGCGGCGCTGATCGTGTCGAAGCTCGCATCCTTCAGCACGCCGCCTGCCTCGCGGAATTCGCGCAGCTTGGCCGCTGCAGTCAGCTCGTCTATTTCGCCCGAGGGCGCATTGATCGAGATCCAGCGCAGAAAACGCGACACTGCCGCCCCGTCGCGCGCCTGCGCGTCGCGGTGGCCCTGCTGTTCGGCGGGGTTCTTGATCGCCTTGGGCAGGACGGTGGGATCGTCGGTGCGGACGACAGTGGCGCCGCCTTCCGCGAGAGCATAGAAGATGCCCGCAACCGCATGGTTCGGATCGACCGCCACGGTCTTGCCTTGCAGCGCTTTGAGCGCGGGCACGAAGTCCGCCCGGTCGCGCACCGTCACTGCATTGCCGAGATGCTTGGTCAGTTCGGGCGTGACCTTCTCGGGGGCGATGAACAGCTCCGCCGTGCCGTCCGCATGCGCGAGGACATAGGACAGCGCCACGGGTGTGTTGTCGACGTCCTTCCCGCGCATGTTGAGCAGCCAGGCGACCGAGTCGAGCGCGCTGATGACCGTCGAATCGTAGCCCTCGGCCTTGAGCCAGTCGGCCACCTCGGCGCGCTTGTCCGCGCTCGAACGGCCCGCGTGTTCGTCATCATGCGGCACTGCTGGCACGAGCGAGGCCTCTGGCCGGTCGTCCCAGATCGCATCGATCGGATTGCCCTCGACGGGAACCAGCTCGATGCTCTTTTTTGCGAACAGCTTGTGCGCTTCCTCGGCCCAGCCGATCCCGTGGAGCCAGGCATCGTAGCCGATCCTGGCGCCCTCGGGCGCGTGCTCGGCGATCCACTTGGCGGGGCTGGTGGCGGGCACATCCTCGTAATCGTAGAGGGAGCCGTCGACCTGTTCGCGCACCTGCACGGTGTAGCGGCCGTCGGTGAACATCGCGGCCTTGTCGTTGAGCACTGCGGCGCTGCCGGCACTGCCGCCGAACCCGGTCAGCCAGTGGAGGCGCTGCGCATAGGCGCCGACATATTCGCTCATATGTTCGTCGGAGATCGGGATCACGAAGCCGTCGAGACCGCGCTTGGCGAGTTCGCGGCGCAATCCTTCGAGACGGGCTTCATAGGTCTGCATCAACACGGCGAAATCCTTTCATCGAGGCCAGTCGCAGCTTGCGCGACTGGACGCTTGCGGGCCACGGCGTGGCCGCATAATCACTCCCCCGTCATAGTCATCCGCGGCGCCGCTTTCCAGCTTTGCGCCGCGCCGGGAGGACCGATCATGCCTTACACCCGATACGCCGCATTCCTATCTGCCGCAGCACTGGCGCTTGGCGCGCCGCTCCACGCCCAGACTTCCGAAGGGACCCAAGTGACACAGCCGACTTCGCCGCCGACTGCCGAAAAACGCGACCACAGCTATTCGCATCACGGAATCACCATTGCCGATCCCTATCACTGGCTCAAAGACCAGTCCTACCCGACAGTCGACGACGAGGACGTGCTCGAGCATCTGAAGGCGGAAAACGCCTGGTTCGAAGCGCGGATGGAGCCGCACCAGCCGCTGGTCGACGAGCTGTTCGAGGAGATGAAGGCACGGATCAAGGAAGACGATTCCACCGTGCCGCAGCGCCGCGGCGACTATCTCTACTGGTCCGAATTCGAAGAGGGTGCGGAGTATCGCAAATATTACCGCAAGCCTGTGGCCGGAGGCGATCCTGTGCTGATCCTCGACGAGAACGAACTGGCCAAGGATGTCGAATACTTCCGCCTGGGCGCTTTCTCGGTGTCGCAGAACGGGCGCTATCTCGCCTATTCGGCCGATACCAACGGGTCCGAACGCTTCACCGCGCGGATCAAGGATATGCAGACCGGCGATCTGCTGCCCGACGAAATTCCCGGCACGCTTTCGGGGCTGGTCTGGGTCAAGAACGACACCGCGCTGGTCTATGGCACCGCCGACGACAACTGGCGCGTCCACGATGCCACCATGCATGTCCTGGGCACGCCGGTCAGCGAGGATGTCGAGCTCTATCGCGAGACGCTGGACGAGGGCTTCCGCGTGGGCAGCGGCCTTTCCGCGCAGGAAGACTGGCTGATCATTTCGACCGGCGACAACGAGACGAGCGAGGTCCGCCTTGTCCCCGCAGGCGATCCGACTGCCGAGCCGATCCTGGTGAAACCGCGCGCCAAGGGCGTCGAATACGATGTCGACGTGCGCGACGGCACGCTGTGGGTCCACACAAATGACGACCACGTCAATTTCCGGCTGGCCACGGCCTCGCTCGATGCACCGGGTGACTGGACCACGCTGATCGCGGGCTCGGACGAGTTTTACCTGACCGATTTCGACCTGTTCAAGGACTTCTACGTCACCGAAGGGCGGCTGCGCGGGCTCGATCAGATCCAGCTGCGCTCCTATGCCGATCCCGCTCTGGTCAAGCCGGTCGCCTTTGCCGAGGCGAGCTTCAGCGCCGGGCTCGATAACAATCCCGAATACGATCAGGACAGGCTGCGCATTTCCTACGAGAGCATGGTCACCCCGGATTCGGTCTATGACTACCATGTCGCCAGCGGCGAGCTCGAACTGCTCAAGCAGCAGGAGATACCGAGCGGCTACGACGCCGATCTCTATACGACCGAGCGGGTCGAGATCGCGGCGCGCGACGGCACCATGGTCCCGGTCAGCGTGGTCATGCGCAAGGACCGTGAGCCGGGCGGACCGCTGCATCTCTATGCTTACGGCGCCTATGGCTATGCCGTGCCGCCGGGCTTTTCGACCAGCCGCCTCAGCCTGATCGATCGCGGTTTCGCCTATGCCATCGCGCATATTCGCGGTGGCGACGATCTGGGGCGTAAGTGGTACCTGCAAGGCAAGCTCAACGAGCGGACCAACACCTTCAACGATTTCGTCGATGTGGCGAAGGGGCTGGTGGCCAAGGGGTATACCGAGAAAGGCAAAATCAGCATTTCGGGCGGATCCGCCGGGGGCGAGCTGATGGGTGTCGTCGCCAATACCGATCCCGATCTGTGGGGCGCGGTGGTGGCGCATGTCCCCTTCGTCGATGTCCTCAACACCATGCTCGATGCGGAATTGCCGCTCACGCCGGGCGAATGGCCTGAATGGGGCAATCCGATCGAAAGCAAGCAGGCCTTCGCTTATATCCTCAGCTACAGCCCCTACGATCAGGTGGTGGCGCAGGACTATCCGCCGATGCTGGTGACAGCCGGGCTAAACGATCCGCGCGTGACCTATTGGGAACCCGCAAAATGGGTCGCCAAGCTGCGCGAGCTGAAGACCGACGATAACGAGCTGCTTCTGAAGACCAATATGGGCGCCGGGCACGGCGGCAAGTCGGGTCGCTTCCAGTCCATTCGCGAGACCGCCGAGGAGGTTGGCTTTATCCTGTGGCAGATGGAAATGACCGAGTGACGGCCAACTTCACCCGCACCTTCACCGCCGGGGCCGAGCACATCGACGAGCTCGGCCACGTCAACAATGCAGTGTGGGTGCAGTGGATTCAGGACATGTCCACCGCGCATTGGGACGCGGCGGCCCGGGCAGAGGATCGCGCGGCGTTCTTCTGGGTCGTGACGCGTCACGAGATCGACTATCGCGGCAATATCGATGCAGGCGAAAGCGTTACCGGCGAAACCTGGATCGAGGGGCCTGCGCGGGGCGCGACCTCGCTGCGCCGCGTCGATTTTCGCAACGCGGCGGGCAAGGTCATTGTCAGCGCGGCGACCACCTGGGCGATGCTCGATCGCGCGTCGGGCCGGCTGGTCCGCGTCCGGCCCGAAGTGCTTGCCGGGTTCCTATCGGGATGATCGATTCGAAGACTCCCGGCCTGTAAGAGCAGCCCTCAGGCGGTGACGGCGGTCGGGCCTTCCGGAACGAACAATGAGAGTCGTTCCATCACTACTCGGTCACGGCCAGCGCATTTCGCATCGTAAAGCAGCTTGTCGGCGCGCGAATAGAGACTGGAGAAGTCGACTTCCGATTCGTTCGCGAGGGCCGAGAAATCGACCAGCCCCATGCTGGCCGTTACGGGATTGTCGAGCTCTTCCATCTCGGACAGGAGATGTGTGGTGATTGCGCGACGGCGCTCCTCCGCATTGCTTCCGGCATCAGCGCCACGCAGAAGCAGCAGAAATTCTTCCCCGCCGATGCGAAATGCCGCAATATCCTCCTCGTTCTCGCTTTCGCCCAACACCGACGCAACGCGTTGCAGGACTTCGTCCCCGACTGGGTGACCATGCATGTCGTTGATCGACTTGAAGAAATCTATGTCGATAAGAGCCATCGTATTGAACCCATCGGCAACCATGGTTTCGAACCGTGCCGAAAGCGCGCGCCTGTTCGCCATGCCAGTCAACTGGTCGCGCTCGCTCAGTGCCTCAAGCATCTTGGCCTCGTTCACGGCATGATCGCGCTGGCGCCGGATGATCATGAAGCGATCAGCCACTGCCACCGTCGTGGCGATGACCTCGATCAGCAGCAAAGAGCTGTGAAGCACCGCATTTTCGACGAGTACCATAGAGTCGAAAACAAGGAGCGAGAATATCTGCAGGGGCAGGAAGGAGGCAAAAGGAGCGAGGCCTAGGACGAGGTATTTCGCAGTATTGCTGCCTCGTCGCCACGCGACCGCCAGAACATAGAAATAGGATCCGAAACCGATCAGGGCGAACAAAAGATAGATGATCTCGAACAAGAAAATGCTTTGCTCAAGTAGCTCGAGAGCGCTCAATCCGACATTAATCGCGGCCAGAGCGAGAGCGATACGCAGAATTGTGCGATGCTTCGGATCGATATATTCCGGCTTCACGAAACTGTTTGCGAACATGATGATCGTCAGCAGCATGAAATCGATGCTGAGATAGTCGATCATCAGCTCAGTCTGTAGCGGGACGAGGCCGGTGAGTGCTGTCAAGCCGGAGGTAGTCGCACTGTGTGCCACAGCGGTGAGGCAGAACAGGGCATGGTAGAGCGGGAAAGGCTGGCGCAGGACGCGATAGTAGATGAGATCGAATATGATCGGCGCGAACAGTATCGCGCAGATCATCGCGGCGACTATATGTACCCAGCCCGCCACCAAAACGACCGATGGTCGATCGTTCAACGAGGCCTCGACAAAGGCGTAAGGATAATCGCTACCATCGACCGTCACCACAACGGCTTCGAGCGGCGCGGAAGAATCAGGCAATTGGGCTATCGAGCGCGAGCTGGATATGCCGAGCTGCAAGTCCCTTTGAGCCAGGCTTTGCGATACCGCACTGCCATCACGCCCGATGGCGGAGATCGAAAGGGTCTCGAACGCGTTTCGCTCGAATTCGAAGTAGCGAGGGTTTGCTTGTGCGGAAGGACGATCGGTCAAGTCCAGGCGGATGATATGGCGTTCGGCATCAAGATCCATATCGCCATCGCTGCAGTCCCAACCTCCGGGATCGCCGACCAGATCGGCATAGGATACCGTTTTCGGCCCGGAAATGTGGCAGATCGATCCCCGCGCAAAACCGGATTGTGCCACCACCACGCTAGGCAGACCAACCGCTACCGCGAAGAATGCGGCTAAGAAGAGCTGCCGGGCCTGCAGCCAGACGACGCGAGGGATGCGTTTCACGCACCCACGCTAAAGCCAAAGCGTTAACGCCGACTTATTTCATCGTAACCATGAATTACCGGGTGAGCTCCGCCACCGGCCGATAGTCGTAGCCAAGCTCGCTGGCGACCGCTTCATAGGTCACTTCGCCCTTGTGTACATTGAGGCCTTCGGCAAGGTGCGGATCGGCAGCCAGCGCTTCCTTCCAGCCCATCCGCGCGATACGCAGCGCATGCGGCAGGGTGACGTTGTTGAGCGCATAGGTGCTGGTGCGCGCCACCGCGCCGGGCATGTTGGCGACGCAGTAATGGACGATGTCGTCGACCACATAGGTCGGGTCGGCATGGGTGGTGGGTTTCGACGTTTCGAAGCAGCCGCCCTGGTCGATCGCCACATCGACCAGCACCGCGCCCTTTTGCATGTCCTTGAGCATGGCGCGCGTTACCAGCTTGGGCGCCGCCGCACCGGGGATCAGCACCGCGCCGATGACGAGATCCGCATTGCACACGGCGTCATAGAGATTGGCGGCGTTGGAAAAGCGCGTGCTCGCGCGTGCTTCGAAATGGGTGCCGACTTTTTCCAGCACTTCCGGATCGCGGTCGAGGATGGTGACGTCCGCACCGAGGCCGACGGCCATCTGCGCGGCATTAAAGCCGACAACACCGCCGCCGATCACCACGACCTTGCCCGGCATCACGCCCGGTACGCCGCCCAGCAGGACGCCGCGCCCGCCATGCGCCTTTTCGAGCGCGGTCGCGCCCGCCTGCACGCTCATCCGCCCGGCGACCTGGCTCATCGGCTTCAAGAGCGGAAGCTGGCCGCGCGGACCGGTGACGGTCTCGTAAGCGATGGCGGTGACGCCGCTGTCGACGAGGTCCTTCGTCTGCTCGGGATCGGGTGCAAGGTGGAGATAGGTATAGAGGATCTGGCCCTCGCGCAGCTTCTTACGCTCGACCGCCTGCGGTTCCTTGACCTTCACCACCATCTCGCACTCGGCGAAGATCGCGTCTGGCCCGTCGACAATCTTCGCGCCGGCAGCGATGTATTGTTCGTCAGTAGCATCGATTCCGCAGCCCGCTTCGGTCTCGATCCAGACCTCGTGCCCCTGCATGACGAGCTCTTTCGCACTCTCGGGCGTCAAGCCGACGCGGTATTCGTGATTCTTGATTTCCTTGGGGCTGCCGATGAGCATGGGGAGGACTCCTTATGTGCGCCCGCCCGTTACAACTGCAACCAGGCGCGGGCAAGCCCGCCGCTATCCCTGTCGGTTCAACGGGCGGTCGTGGTCGACCAGGCGGCGGTCACCACATTACCCTGGCCCTGGCTGCGCGTGTCGACGAAGCGAACGTCCTCGCCCAGCCCCGCATTCAGCGCGCGGAGCGCCTCTGCGCTGCCCGAAAGGGTAATGCGCAAGCCGGTGCGCTTCGCTGCCCAGCCGATCAGCGCCAGCCGTGTTGCATTCTCGGCATCGAGGCCATCGTCGCCCACCGTGACTTCGGGCAAGGCGGCAAGGGGAGGCCGCAATTCGACCGTCCAGCCGGGCACCGTGCGTTCGAGCCGGCGCTCCAGTTCACGATAGCCCGCCAGGGTCAGCCCTTCGAGCGGTTGCGCGGCCGCCTGGGCGCGCTTGTTCTCGCGGTCGAGCAGGACATCCTTGCGCTCGACCCCCGCGACTAAAGCCAGGCTGCGCGCCAGGGCGGCGATCTGACGTTCGCTGGCCTCGGCGGCTTCGCGCGCGCGGGCGCGGGCCAGTGCCGCCTGTTCCGCCGCGCCAGGATCGGTTCCGACCTGGAACTGGTCGATAGTGACGGCGACGGCGCGCCCCAGCCTTTGCTCCAGTCGGCGTGCGACTTCGGCATCGGCATCGGCGTTGAATTCGGGTGTGAATACGCTGGCCGATACCGTCACCGGATCGGTATCCCAGTTGACGACCGGCTGTTCCACCCGCGCGCGATTGGTGAAGGCTTCGGAAACCTCGTGGTTTACAATTCGCTGGCCATTTGCCTCCCAGGCGATCGTTCGTAACGAAAAACCGAGCGGTATGGCCATGGCGACGAACACCGTCAGGATGATGATCGATGCCAACCGTCCCTGACGGTTCGTCACGCCCGACTGGAAGCCATAAAGGCGCGCCATGACCGCAGCGGTCAGCCCGATCGTCACGAGGTTGGTAATGAACAGGCCCAATGCGCCGGCGAACACCGTCCAGTTGAACGTTGCCAGGCCGAAGCCGACCACGGCCAGCGGCGGCATCAAGGCGGTGGCAATGGCCACGCCGACAATCGTACCTTCGCGCCCGCGGATCACTGCATAGGAGCCTGCCAGCGCCGAAAACAGTGCTACCAGCAGATCGAACAGGTTGGGGCGGGTGCGCGACGCAATCTCCTCGGTCACGGTTTGCAACGGAGAGAGGAAGACGATCAGGGCGCAGAACAGGATTGCGAAAAGCGAGCCTGCGGCCAGTGCCTTGCCGCAGCGCCTCAGCCAATTGGCATCGCCCGTCGCCAGCGAAAATCCGGTGCCGATGATCGGGCTCATCAGCGGCGAGAGCAGCATCGCGCCGATGACCACTGCGGGCGAGGACAGCAGCAGGCCGAGTATGGCGATTCCGGCGCTCATCGCGGTCATGAAGATATAGCGGCTGGTGAGCAGCGATTCGCCGCGCACCCGTTCGATGGTGGCGACATGGTCGAGATCGGCGATCACCCCGTCGCGCCACCAGATGCGTATCTCGGCCAGCGCGCGCAGGATCGTCCACCGGCTGATAGGACGACGCTTGGCCTGGCCGTCACCGTCCGTGTCTTTCGGGGGCGGGGCGCTGGCAGCAGTGTCTGTCGCGGTAGCCATGACCGCGCCGCTTAGCGGGATAAAGCGCGGAAGTCGTGCCAAATTTGCGGTGCCCGCCGATCGCTGGCGCCGCAGCTAAGGGCTAAATCGGATTGCCGTCCTGATCGCGGAAGATTTCGCGGCGACCGACATGGTTGGCGGGGCCGACCAGCCCCTCGGCTTCCATTCGCTCGATCCATTTGGCCGCTGTGTTGTATCCGACGCCCATTTGGCGTTGCAGCCAAGAGCCGGAAGCCTTCTGGTTCTCGATCACGATCTGGCAGGCCTGGCGGTATTTGCGCTCGTCGGGATTGTCCGAAGCCGTGAATTCGTCCTCGAAATTGAAGCCGCCGTCTTCGGGCTCTTCGGTCACTGCGTCGACATAATCCGGTTTGCCCTGGGCGCGCCAGTGATCGGCCACCCGTTCGACTTCTTCGTCCGACACGAACGGCCCGTGCACGCGGATCATCGCGCCGGTATTGGGCTTGTAGAGCATGTCGCCCTTGCCCAGTAGCTGCTCCGCGCCCTGTTCGCCCAGGATCGTGCGGCTGTCGATCCGGCTGGTCACCTTGAAGCTGATACGGGTGGGCAGGTTGGCCTTGATGACGCCGGTGATGACATCGACCGAAGGGCGCTGTGTTGCCATGATGAGGTGGATGCCTGCGGCGCGCGATTTCTGCGACAGGCGCTGGATCAGAACCTCGATCTCCTTGCCGACAGTAACCATCAAATCGGCCAGTTCGTCGACGATCAGCACGATCAGCGGCAGCGGTTCGTAATCGAGCTGCTCTTCCTCGTAGAGCTCCTCGCCGGTCTCGGGATCGAAGCCGGTCTGCACCCGGCGGCCGAGCGGCTTGCCCTTCTCGATCGCCTTCTTCACTTTCTCGTTGAAGCCCGCGATGTTCCGCGAGTTCACCGAAGACATCATGCGATAGCGTTTCTCCATCTCCTCCACCGCCCATTTGAGCGCGCGCACCGATTTGTGCGGTTCGGTCACCACCGGGCTGAGGAGATGCGGAATATCGTCGTAGCTCTTCAATTCGAGCACTTTGGGATCGATCAGGATCAACCGGCACTCGTCGGGCGTGAAGCGATAGAGCAGCGATAGCAGGATCGCGTTGAGGCCGACCGATTTACCAGAACCCGTCGTACCCGCGACCAGCAAATGGGGCATAGCGGCAAGGTCGGCGACGATCGGCTCGCCCGCAATATCCTTGCCGAGGATCATCGGCAGGCTGCCCCGGCTATCGACGAAGGCGGCCGAATTGGCGAGCTGCTTGTAGCTGACCATCTGGCGGTCGGCATTGGGCAGTTCGATCCCGATCACGGTCTTGCCTGGAATGGGCGAGACGCGCGCGGAGATCGCGGACATGTTGCGCGCGATATCTTCGGCCAGACCGACGACGCGGCTGGCCTTGATGCCGGGCGCGGGCTCAAGTTCGTACATGGTCACGACCGGCCCCGCTCGGACGGCGGTGATCTCGCCCTTGACGTTGAAATCGTCGAGCACGTTTTCGAGCAGGCGCGCATTGCGTTCGAGCGCCATCTTGTCGAGCTTGGGCGCGCCGCTGTCCGGCGCATCGTCGAGCAGGTCGTGGCTCGGCAATTGGTAGTTGGCGAACATATCGCGCTGCTTCGACTTGGCCGGCTTGGGCTGCGCCGGAGTTGGGGCGGGATCGGCGATCTCGGGCGCCCGGCGCGGCTCGCGCATGGCGACCGGTTCGGGATCCTCGTCGTCTACCAATGGCTGCCTGGCGGGCTTTTGTTTCTTCGGCCCCAGTGGCAGGTCGAGCTCGGGCAGGCGCGCCTTGCGTTTGACGAAATCGGGCAGGGTGAGGAACTGCGCCCAGTCGATCGCGAAGACGCGGGTGACCAGCGCGATCCCGCCGCCCAGCGCCACCAGTGCGAGCGCCAGCACGATCCAACCGGCGAAATCGCCGCCGAAGCGTTCGGCCACCGCCTCGATCGACAAGCCCCCGAGCTGGCCGAACAGGCCGCCTACCCCGGCGGGCAGGCTGCCGGTCGCCGGATCGACCATCAGCGCGAGCACCGTGCCGAGCAGCACGATGGCGGCCAGCAGCATGGCGAAAGGCCCCCACCAGCGACCCGGTGTCTCTTCCTCGTCCTCCTGCTCGACCCCGGACCACAGCCTGCGGGCGGAGATGTATAACAGGGGTAGCAGCAGCACTGCCGGAAGGCCGAGGAAATTGAGCGCGCGTTCGCTGGCCCAGGCGCCGCTGGCGCCCATCCAGTTGCGGATGTCCTCGCCGCTGGCAGCCGTCGAGGGACTGGGGTCGGTCTGCGTGTAGCTTGCCAGTGACAGCGTCAGAAAGACGAGCAGCATGAACAGCAGCCCCGCGCCGGCCATATGCGTGGCGCGGCGGAAGGAGCGGCGGAAGGCCGCGCGCCAATCGGGTGCTGCGCTTGCGCGCGAAGCCATGTGGGTTCCCCTGATCCGTCGAGAGCGCACAGTATGAATCCTCGGGGACTCCGAGGTCAAGCGGCGTCTGTTTCGGTTCGCCTCAAGCGCCGACGTTCGCATCCGCTCACTTGGCTATCCTCGCTCCTTGCAGTCGCTGCGGGCGGGCGATCGCTCCTGCCCCCCTTCGGTCGGAGATGAACCGAGTCCATCGATCGCGCCCCAGCGTGCGATGCCGTAGGTTTCAGCCCGCTCGCGCGTCATGCCGCCGAGCGCGATGACCGGCACTGGCGATTGCTGGGCGAGGACCGAGAAACCGTGCGGGCCAAGAGTATCGCTTCCCGGATGCGAGGCGGTCGGAAAGACGGGGGACAGGAAGATGCCGTCCGCCCGCGCGGAGATGGCGCGCTGCAGTTCCTCCCCGTCATGTGCGGTCGCCAGGTAGAGACCCGGTCCGCGAGCGCCGTAATGCCCGTCCGCGCCCCAGTCCTCCTGACCGGACAGGAAGACGAGGTGTCCGGCTTCGTGAGCGAGCGCTGCCAGCTCGTCGAAACGCGCACGCCGGGCCACCGGATCGAGGTGATAGTGGCGGAATACGAAGCCGGATCCTCTCGGCAATGCGCGCAGCGCGCGCTCCAGCCCCGCATCGTTGCGCCGGTCGCTAAGCAACCACAATAGGGGGAGGGACTGGTTTCGTGTCACGCACACGGTATAGCGCGGCGTGATGGAAAAGGCAGAGACTCCGCTTCAACAAGTGCAGGCGAATATCGTCAAGGCCTGCAAGATCGCCCGCCGCGAACCCGCGGAGGTCACGCTGATCGCGGTCAGTAAGACGCATCCCGCAGAGGCGATCGAACCGCTGCTGCGCGAAGGCCAGCGCCATTTCGGCGAGAATCGGGTGCAGGAAGCGCAGGGCAAATGGCCCGCGCTGCGCGAGGCGCATCCCGCGGCGCAATTGCACCTCATCGGCCAATTGCAATCGAACAAGGCGGAGGACGCCGTGGCATTGTTCGATGTGATCCACTCACTCGATCGACCAAGCCTGGTTAAAGCGCTCGCCAAGGCGATGGACAAGCTCGGCAAACGCGTGCCGTGTTTCGTGCAGGTCGATGTCGGCGAGGAAGACCAGAAGGGCGGCTGCCCGGTGGCGGACCTGCCTGCATTGCTCGAACAGGCGCAAGGCGCCGACATCCCGGTGGCAGGCCTGATGTGCATTCCGCCCTTCGATATCGAGCCCGCGCCCTTCTTCGCTTTCCTCGACAAGCTCGCCCGCGATCATGGCCTGGACGGCCTCAGCATGGGCATGAGCGGGGATTACGAAACCGCGATCAGGCTAGGCGCGACGCATGTGCGCGTGGGCACGGCCCTGTTCGGCGAGCGCAGCAAACCCGCCTAGCCCCATCCCCAAGCAGCGACGCGGTAGGGGGAGGAAGATCCCCGCCCTCAAGTAGCGAAGCGGTAGGGCGATAAATTACGCGTTTTCCAGCCGGTCCTGCGTGGCGTCGCTGGCGGCTTCGATCAGGCGCGCCTCGATGCGGTTCATCCGTTCGCCCGGCTCCAGCTTTCCTCCGGTCAGGTCGGTCACGTAGAACGTGTCGGCCGCGCGCTCGCCATAATTGGTGATATGGGCGGAATGGACCACCAGCCGGCTTTCGAACAGCGCTCGCGCCAGCCGGTTCAGCAGCGCCGGGCGATCGCGGGCATTCACTTCGATCACCGTGAAGCGGTTCGAGGCCTTGTTGTCGAACAGCACGCGCGGTGCGACATCGAAGGCGCGCGCGCGGCTGTGCGCCAGCGGGCGCTGCGCCAGGCGCGGGGCGAGATCGACCTTGTTGGCCAGCGCATCGGCGATGCTGGTCTTGAGCCGTTCGAGCTGCCCCTCTTCGGCAAAGGGATCGCCATGCGGGTCCTGAACGAGGAAATTGTCTAGTGCCCAGCCGGTGCGCGTGGTGTGGATGCGTGCATCGATGATGTTCCCGCCCGCCAGATGGATACCTCCGGCGATGCGATAGAAAAGGCCGGGGTGGTCCGCAGCGATCACCGTCACCAGTGTCGCGCCGCGTGCCTCGTAATATTCGCAGTGGATCGACAGCTCGTGTTCCTGCTCGCGCGCGGCGGAATAGTGAACGAGATTGAGCGCGATGATGTCGGGCGGCTCTGCGATCCAGTAAGCATCCCCCATCGTATCGGCCAGATTCTCGACCAGTCCGGCCTTAGTGCCCAGCAGTTCAACCACTTCGGCCTGCTTGTGGGCGATTGTCTGCTCGCGGCCATGACGCATATGGCCGAGGCGAAGCCGCTCGCTCGATATATCGTAAAGTTCACCCAGAAGCTGGCCCTTCCAGCTATTCCAGGTGCCCGGACCCACCGCGCGGATATCGACTGCCGTCAGAATGGCGAGATGGCGCAGCCGCTCGGCGCTCTGTACCTGCGCCACGAAATCCTCGATCGTCTTGGGATCGGTCAGGTCGCGCTTCTGCGCGGTGTGGCTCATCAGCAGGTGATTGAGCACCAGCCAGGCGACCAATTCCGTTTCGCTCTCGCTCAGGCCGAAGCGCGGGCAGAGTTCCCTTGCCACTTCCGCGCCCAGCACCGAATGGTCGCCCCCGCGCCCCTTGGCGATATCGTGCAGTAGTACGGCGACATAGGCGACGCGGCGCGAGCCGACCTTGTGGATCAGCCGCGTGGCGCGCGGGTGGTCGTCGGCCAGTTCACCCTTCTCGATCTTGTTGAGCAGGCCGATCGCGCGGATAGTGTGTTCGTCCACCGTGTAATGATGGTACATGTCGAACTGCATCTGCGCGTTGACCTTGCCGAAATCGGGCACGAATTTTCCGAACACGCCCGCTTCGTTCATCCAGCGCAGCACTGTTTCGGGATCATTCCGGCCGCATAGCAGATCGAGGAACAACGCGTTGGCGCGCTCGTCTTCGCGGATCGCGTTGTCGATCAAGCCGCTGTCGCGGTTCGCCTGCCGCATGGTTTCGGGATGTATCTCCAGCCCTTCCGCTTCTGCGAGCTGGAAGATTTCGATCAGCCGCACCGGGTTGCGCTTGAACCAGTCGTCCGATGGCGCGCCGATCTTGCCGCCATGGACCCGGTAACCCTTGACCTGCCGCGATCTGGCCTTCCAACCGGCGAAAAAGCCGGCCCGCGCGGTCTTGGCTTCGAACTGCTCGTCGATATGCGCCAGGAACACGCCGGTGAGCGAGCCGACGCGCTTAGCCTGCAAAAAATAGAACTGCATGAAGCGCTCGACCGCGCTTTTGCCGGGACGCTCGGCAAAATTCATCCGCTCGGCGATGCGGCGCTGGAGGTCGAAAGTGAGACGATCTTCTGCCCGCCCGGTAATCACATGCATATGGCCGCGCACGGCGAGGAGAAAGTTCTCTGCCCTGCGAAAACTGCGATATTCCGCGCGGGTGAACAGCCCCACATCGACCAGTTCCGACGCGGTGCGCACGCGGTGGATGAACTTGCCGATCCAATAGAGCGTGTGCAGGTCGCGCAAGCCCCCCTTGCCGTCCTTCACATTGGGTTCGACGACATAGCGGCTGTCGCCCATGCGTTTGTGGCGCGCGTTGCGCTCGGCGAGCTTCTCGGTGACGAACAGGCGTTCGTTGCCGCGCACCACCTCCATGGTGAATCGCCGCGATCCCTCATCGTACAGCTCCTGGTCGCCCCAGACATAGCGCCCCTCGAGCAACGCTGTCCGAATGGTCAGATCGGTCTTCGACAGCCGTATCGCATCATCGAGCGTGCGCGTGGAATGGCCGACCTTCAGGCCCAGGTCCCATAGGAGGTAGAGCATCGCCTCGACCACCTGTTCGCACCAGGCGGTCTTCCGGCCGCCTACCAGAAAGGCGATGTCGACATCCGAATGCGGTGACATTTCCGAGCGTCCATACCCACCCACCGCCATGACCGCGAGCCGCTCGGCCTGCGAACGATTGGCGCTGGGGTACAGGTGGGTCGTCGCGTGGTCGTGGATGACCCGGATCAGCTGGTCTATCAGAAACGCAAACCCGCCCGCGTTTTCGTGCCCCGCCGACGGTTTTTCTTCCAGGCGGCGGGCAAGCTCGGCGCGCCCGTCGTCGAGCGCTCCCTTGAGCAGTTTCACGACGTGCGGGCGCGCCTTGCCACCGTGCTCCCCGACGAGGGCTTCGATCGCGGAGGCAAGTCGGCGCCTGTCGATGATCGCGCGCTGTCGGGGGACACGGTCCGGGCTCAAGCGGCGAGATGCTCCTTGGCAAAGGTCGCCTTGACTGTGCGCTTGTCGACCTTTTGGGTGCCCAGGCGCGGCAATTGTTCCTCGCTGCGCCACATGATCGTCGGAACCTTGAAAGCGGCAATGTGCTCATGCAGGAATTCCTGCAGATCCTCGGGCGTCAGGTCCCTGCCTTCATGCGTGTGATAGACGGCTGCCGGGATTTCGCCGAAGCGTTCGTCGGGCAGGCCGAAGACCGAGCACTCCGCCACGGCAGGATGTGCGTAGATCGCCTCTTCCACCTCGAGACAGGAAATATTCTCGCCGCCGCGAATGATGATGTCCTTCTTGCGGTCGACGATGAACAGGTAATTGTCTTCGTCGAGATAGCCGAGATCGCCGGTACGGAAATAGGCATCGTCCGAATAGGCGGCCCTGGTCGCGTCCTCGTCCTTCCAATAGCCGAGGAAGTTGCACACCGAACGGATCGAAACCTCGCCGATCACACCCTGTTCCAGCGGTGTACCGTCATCATCGAGGATCGCCATATCGACCAGCGGGAGCGAGGGCATGCCTGTGCTGCTGGGCTTGGCGAGATAGTTCTCGTTGAGATTGCCCGCGCCCACGCCGTTGGTTTCGGTCAGGCCGTAACCCAAAACCGGATAGCCGTCCTGAAAGGCGTCCTTGATCTTCTTGACGTGTTCGATGGGGCGCGCCGCGCCGCCGCCGGCAAAGGTCTTGCATTGCGACAGGTCGTATTTCTCGCGCTCGGGATGGACCGCGATTTCGTAGCTCATCAGTGGAACGCCGACGAAATAGGTGATCTGTTCCTCGGCCAGCAGGCGCAGTGCTTCGGTCGCATCCCACTTGGGCATGAGCACCAGCTTGCGGCCCATGGCGAAACTCTGAAGGAACAGCGGGACCTCGCCGGTCACATGGAACAGCGGCACTGCAACCAGAGCGGATGGCTGGACCGTGGGAGCCTCGCCCCGTTCGGTCAGTAATTGCAGCATCATCGCGGTCTGGCAGACGTAGTTCATCGTGCCCGAAACGACCCCAAGATGATCCGAATAGGCCCCCTTGGGGTGGCCGGTCGATCCCGACGTGTAGAGGATGGTGGCCAAATCGTCAGGCCCGATCTGGCCGAGCATCTTCATCGCCGTGTCGCCTGCGGCCCATACCGAAGCCAGGCCTTGGGACGGAACGCCATGGTCGAACACGATGACCTTGGCCGGGTGGTCTTCGTCCTCGAGCCGTGCGGCACGCTGCGGATCGGCCAGCACCAGCTTGCATTCGCACAGCTTGATTCCATAAGCGAGTTCCTCGCCCGTCCACCAGCCGTTGAGCAGCGTTGCGCAGCCGCCGGCCATCAGAATGCCCATATAGGCGACGATCCAGTTGGACGAATTGCGCGCGGCGATGCCGACACGGTCGCCCTTCTCGATGCCATGCTCGGTGGCCAGGCTGTGGGCCACATGCGTGGCGGCATGCCAGACCTCGCCAAAGGTCATCCGCTGGTCGCCTTCGACAAGGAAGGTCTCGTCCTTCTTCTCGTTGCAGAAATGCGCGAAGTAATGGACGACGCTGGGCGGGGCGTTCTTGAAGGCGGGCATGGTCACGCCGCGGCGGGTGACTTCGGTGAGCTCGAACATCTGGCCGGGCGCGGTCACGGCCTTCGTGATCCGGTCGATATCCTGGTCGAGTTGTGTCGGCATGGGTTGTTTCGTGTCCTCTCCAATACGGCGCACGGCCTCATGTTCGAGGCTCGCGCATAAATAGCGGCTCGACGCAGGCTTTCCCCAAAACCCCTGCTATGCCAAAAGCCGCTCCCGATGGGTCGCCGGTTGCGGCCTTGAACATACCTCTAAGGGGAATACGACTTGCTGTCACTACTGGCTGCATCGGGCGCGGCGGAACCGATCTACTGGGAAAATCTCGGGCTCAGGCCCTATCTTTTCGAGATCGGCGGTTTCCAGCTGCGCTTCTATTCGCTCGCCTATCTGGTCGGCATATTGCTGGCCTATTGGCACCTGTCGAAGATGATCAAGGCGCCTGGTGCCCCGATGGCGCAGCGCCATGCCGACGACCTGTTCTTCTACTGCACGCTGGGCGTCATCCTGGGCGGTCGGCTCGGTTATGCGGCTTTCTACAAGCCCGAACTGTTCGGCGGGGTGGAACTGTTCAAGCTGTGGGAAGGCGGGATGAGCTTCCATGGCGGGGTGATCGGCGTGCTCGTGGCGATCAGCTGGGTCGCCTGGCGCGGCGGCCTGAACTGGCTGCGCATCTGCGATTATATCGCGGTTAACGTGCCGTTCGCCTACATGCTCGGACGCTTGGCCAACTTCATCAATGGCGAACTTTACGGCCGGCCGGTGGAAGGCGATTTTCCTCTGGCGATGGTCTTCCCGACCGATCCCGACCAGCTCGCGCGCCATCCCAGCCAGCTCTATCAGGCCGGGTTCGAGGGGTTGCTGCTCGGCTTGCTGCTCTTCGCGCTCTTCTGGAAAACGCGTGCGCGCTACCGTGCAGGCCTGCTGGTCGGTCTGTTCACCGCCGGCATGGGGCTCGGCCGGTTCCTGATGGAATTCTTTCGCGAACCCGATGCGCACCTCGCCTATGTCGTGGTCGAAACCGGCCTCTCGCGCGGGCAATGGCTGAGCCTGCCGATGATCGGAATCGGCCTGGTGGTCATGGTGTATGCGCTGGTCAAACCTCCCGTCGGGGGGGCTGCCGGGGCAAGACCGCAGGCCGCATGAGCGCAGGCACTACCGAGCTTGCGGGCATCTTCCGCCGCCTGATCGAAAGCCACGGGCCGATGCCGGTTTCGCGCTATATGGGCGAAAGCAACGCGCGCTATTACACCACCCGCGACCCGCTGGGGGCGCCACGCGAATCGGGCGGGGGCGATTTCACCACCGCGCCCGAAATCAGCCAGATGTTCGGCGAAATGGCCGGACTGTGGCTGGCCGATATCTGGGTGCGCGCAGGCCGCCACAGCGATGCCATATATGTCGAATTGGGGCCGGGCCGCGGAACGCTGGCCAGGGATGCGCTGCGCGCCATGGCCAGCCAGGGTCTGCGGCCCGAGGTGCATCTGGTCGAGGGATCGGAAGCGCTGCGCAAGATCCAGGGCGGCACTCTGGCCGGAGCGCAGTTTCACGATTCGATCGATACGCTGCCGGAGAATCGCCCGCTTTTGCTGCTCGCCAATGAATTCCTCGACGCGCTCCCGATTCGCCAATTGGTGATGACCGCCCAGGGCTGGCGCGAGCGCATGGTCGGGCTGGAGGGGCGCGCGTTCGCCTTTGTGTCCGGCCCCAGCCCGATGACCGAGGCCGTTCCCGAAGATCTGCGCGCCGCGCAGCCGGATACGGTGATCGAAACCTGTCCCGCTGCGGCGGCATTGATCGAGGCGCTGGCCCGGAGGCTCGATGTGCAGGGCGGGGCGGCGCTGTTTATCGATTATGGCCATCTCGCGCTGCGGACCGGGTCGACGCTGCAGGCGGTCAAGGCGCATGAAAAGGTCGATGTGTTCGACGCACCGGGCGAGATGGATCTGACCGCGCATGTCGATTTCGCCACGCTCGATGCGATCGCGCGCCGGGAAGGTGTGGCGAGCTCGCTCACGACGCAGGGTGCATGGCTCGCCGCGATGGGCATCGGCCTGCGCGCGCAGTCTCTGGCGAAGGCATCGCCCGCCCGCGCCGAGGAAATCGGGCTGGCACACGACCGGCTCGTCCAGCCCGACGCGATGGGCGAGTTGTTCAAATGCATGGCGCTGACCGCGCGCGACTGGCCGCGCGGAGCGGGTTTTCCCGAAGGTCAGCGGAGGAAACCTGACGGATGAAGCGCTTGATTGCGCTCCCCGCCCTCTCGCTCCTAGCAACCTGCCGACCGCAGCCGAACCGATCGAGGAGCGCTGGGTAACCGCGGAGAGGGATGCCGTCGGCCAGATCGGCGCCAGCGGGCGGACGCAGCTATGGTGCAGGGCGCGCTAGGTCACAGACCGATGCGTTCCGCCAGCCTGCGTGCGGCCTCCTCGAAGGTGAGCTTGTCTTCGCCGCGATCGACCGAGAGATTGGCCTCGCGCATCGCCGCAACGTCGATCGCGCCCACCAGCGGTGAGAGGGCTACGACGATGCCCTCGTCCTCGCTCGCTTCCGGGCTGAGCAGGATAATTGCATCATAGTTCGGAAAGGCGCGTTCGGGATCGTCGAGAAAGACGAGATCGTCGGCGGCGATCCGCCCGTCTGATGTATAGGCTCCGATCACGTCCGCCTCGCCGGATTTGAGCGCGTTATACATGAAGGTAGGCGAGAAATTGCGCTGGGCAGCAAAGCGCAGCCCATAGGCATTGCGCACGGCCTCCCACTCGGGCCGCTCGAAGAACTCGGGATCGCCGCCGATGGTCATGGCCTGCCCGCGCGCGGCCAGGTCGCCGATGTCGTTGAACATGCCGAAATGTGCCACTTCGCGCTGCATCGCTAGGCCATAGGCATTCTCGAAGCCCAACCGGCCGAGGACATGGGTGCCGCTTGTGCGCGCTTCCCACTCGGCGATCTCGGCCAGCATCGTGTCGCGATCGGGATTGTCGCTGCGCCCCATTTCGTTGGTCCAGATCGTGCCGGTGTAATCGACCAGAATGTCGATCGCCCCGGTCGCCACCGCCCGGTGCGCCACCGCCGAGCCGAGGCCGTCGCGGTAGTCGACGGCGTAACCTTCCGTCTCGAGCCGCTGCCCGATGAGGCGGGCGAGGATGTACTGCTCGGAGAAACCTTTCGCGCCGATCACAATGCGCTCGTCCTTCCCGCCGCCGAACTGGACGAAAAGAGCGGCCAGGATGCCGATCAGTACAGCGCCGAGCGCGCCGAAGGTCAGCCTGCGGCGGCGCGAGGCCAGGCCTTTCTCAATAGTGCCAAGCAGCGCGTCGGTCACCAGCGCCAGTCCCGCGCTGGCAAGGCATCCGGCCAGCACCAGCACCCAGTTCTGCGTCTGCAAGCCGGCGAAGATCGGATCCCCCAGGCTTGGCTGGCCGATGGTGGTCGACAGCGTCGCTGCGCCGATGGTCCACACCGCAGCGGTACGGATACCGGCCATGATATAGGGCGCGGACAGCGGCGCCTCGACCAGCCGCAGGCGCTGCCAGAAGGTCATGCCCACGCCGTCGGCAGCCTCGATCACGCCCGGATCGAGATTGGTCTGCGCAGTCACCGCATTGCGCAGGATCGGCAGCAGGGCATAGAGCGACAGGGCGAGCAGCGCGGGCAAAAAGCCGAGCGTCGGCAGCCCTTCGCCGAATACGGCGCGCAAGCTGAGCAGGATCGGGAAGAACAACGCCAAGAGGGCGAGGGCAGGAATCGTCTGGACGAGGCTGGCGAAGCCCAGCGTCGCGCGCGCCACGGCTGGCGAGCGGCTGGCCCAGATGGCGAGCGGCAGGGCAACGGCAATGCCCAGTGCGATGGCGGCGGCCGACAGGAGCACATGCGCTGCCAGCTTGTCGCCCAGGCCAAGCAGTATGGTCCCGATGTCGCTCACCGGGCCAGCTCCGCGAGCCGATTTGCCTGCGCGCGCGGAACGGCGACAAGCCCCTGAGCGATTGCGCCCCCCGCACCGCCGAGCAGAGCGCGCGGGACTTCGTCGGCGACGATTTCGCCATCCTCCATCACCAGCACCCGATCGGCCAGCAGCAGCGCCTCGGCCATGTCGTGTGTGACCATCACGCTCGTGAGGCCGAGTTTCTCGTGGAGCGCGCGGACGCGATTGCCCAGCGCGTCGCGGGTAACCGGGTCGAGCGCGCCGAAAGGCTCGTCCATCAGCAGGACTTGCGGCTCGTTCGCCAGCGCGCGTGCCACGCCGATCCGCTGGCGCTGTCCGCCGGACAGTTCGTCGGGCATGCGGGCGCCCATGGCGGGATCGAGATCGACGAGCTCGAGGAGTTCTTCGACCCGCCTGGCGGCCAGCTTTTCGCCGACCAGACGCGGGCCGATCGCGATATTTTCGCTCACGGTCATATGGGGAAACAGGCCGATCGACTGGAACACATAGCCAATTCGGTGTCGGAGCGCGGCCAGGGGCAGGTTCGCGATGGGTTCGCCATCGAAGCGCACGGTGCCCGATGTCGGCTCGACCAGTCGGTTGACGGTCTTCAGGAGTGTCGACTTGCCTGATCCCGAAGCGCCCACCAGCGCGACGAACTCGCCGCGGGCAATGGCGAGCGAAACTCCGGACACCGCATCGGTCGTCTCATAGCTCTTGCGCAGGTCGCATAGCTCGAGCAGCGGCCCGGGCGCCTCGGTCATGTCGGCTCTTCGTCGACCTCGGGGGGCAGGCTGTATTCCACGCGCTCGAGTTCGATCGAAATCCCGGTTTCGCTTTCCGCGCGCATGGCGCCGTCGCTCATCCGGCCCGGCTCCCAGCAGCGCTCCACGCCATTGTCGTGATCGGGCGTGAAACACAGAAGCCGACCTCGCGGGCTGTCGGCATGGGTCCATTTGCCGGTCTGCCAGGGATCGCCATTGCGCAAATCGCGATAGGTGCCATCGGCGTCGAGATATGTGGTGTAGCGCGCGCCATCGGCAGCCAGAGCGCGCCAGGCGGTCGCGGAGAATGCGTCGGGAGCCGGCTCGTCCGAAGGTGTGACAGCGGTTTGCGGGGCGGGCGCTGTCTCATTGTTTTCCTCCGCTCCGGGCGAGCAAGCCGCGAGTGTCGCCATGGCTATGGCCAGGACCGGCAAACGGCGCCTGTATTCCCCTTTGCTTCGCATGGTGTCAGCGAAAGCACAGGCGGGCGACCGGTTCAAGGCCGGTGCGGGGTCAGCTATCGACCGCGGAGCGGGGGAAGCCGATGCGCACGTCCAGTCCATCCTCCGAATAGGTGCGTTCGAAGGTCCCGCCAAGCTGGCCTTCCACCGCCATGCGCAGCAGACGCGAACCGAAGCCCTCGCGATCCGATTCGCCGGGTAGGCCGCAGCTTCGCGCATTTTCCCGCCAGGTGACGCAGATATTGCCCGTGTCGCTGCAATCGTCCTCCACGGCGACCGTCACGGTTCCTTCGGGGCAGGACAGCGCGCCATATTTGGCGGAATTGGTCGCCAGTTCGTGGAATATCAGCGCCAGCGGCGTGGCCGCGCGCGGACCGATCGCGATTCCCGGACCGCTTACGCTGAACCGTTCCTCGCCGGGTGTTTCGTAGGGCGCGAGCAGGTCTGCCAGCAGGCCGGAGAGCGTGTTCGCCGTTGGCCCGTGATCGGGGCGGACGTAACTGTGCGCCGTATTCAGGTCGCGAATCACCTGATTGAGTTCCGCCGCGAATTCCGCAACCTCCGGTTTCCCGCGCGAACGGATCGCGACGAGGCCAGAGACGACTGCGAAGATGTTCTTGATCCGGTGCGATAGCTCGTTTGCCAACAGATCGCGCGCGTCGGAAAGGCGGTGCTGGTGGTCGATATCGATCACCGTTCCGAACCAGCGATTGGCATCCTCGCCCATCGGCATCCGGACAGCGCGAGACAGCATCCAGCGGTATTCGCCGTCAGACATCTTGAGGCGCCATTCGCGTTCGTAGGGTCGGCCACTTTCGAGCGAGGTACGAAATTCGGTCGCTGCGGCGTCCCAGTCTTCGGGGTGGATCGCGGCGCGCCAGTCTTCGACCGTATTGGGTTTTGGCAGTCCTGTCAGCCCTTCCCACTGCGCATTGACCTGGTCGAAACGCCCGGATGAGTCGGCCGACCAGGCGATTCCCGGAACGCTGTCGATCATCCGCTGGAGATAGTCATCGCGAGCGGCGACCGCTTCCTGCGCGGTTTCCCCCAACCGCCGTTGCGAGATGCGCCGCATGACGGCCCGTGCCAGGGTGGCCAGGCTTTCGCTCTGGAAGGGAGTGAGCCCCGCGTTGCGCGGCTCGGTATCGATCACGCACAAGGCACCGAGCGGGGCGCCCTCCGACGAAATTAACGGGTGGCCGGCGTAGAAGCGAATGTGCGGGGGGCCGGTGACCAGCGCGTTCTTGGCAAAGCGCTCGTCCTTTTGCGCATCGCTCACTTCCATCGCCTCTCCGCCGAGCATCGCGTGCGCGCAGAAGCTTGTGGACCGGGGCGTTTCGCGCGCCTCGATCCCGGCACGCGTGAGGAATAGCTGCCGACCTTCCTCCACCATGGTGACCATCGCCATGGGCGCTCCGCACAGCTTGGCAACCAGTTCGACCAGTTCCTGCAATTCGGGGTCGTCGACCAGGCCGTCTACACCATGCGCTGCGAGGATCGCGAGGCGCTTGTCCTCGTCGCAATGGGCATCCGAAGGTGTTTTTCCTTCGGGCCACGGGATGGGACTCTTCCGCAACATGCCGATGCTCATGCGCCTAGGAGCAAGCATCTATGGCGTAAAGCATTTAGCATCGTGCCTGGCCTTGCCCGCCTATTCGGTTTGCTCCGTGCCGCCCGCTCCGCTACGGGCTCGCTCCGCATACGAATTTTCGCGAGGCGTTTGAGGAGAGACCATGCGCGCGACCCCCGATTTCGATTTCCAGCTCGGCGAAAGCGCCGAGATGATCCGCGAGAGCGTGTCTCGCTTCGCCGACGAGCAGATCGCTCCGCTGGCAGAAAAGGTCGATCGCGAAGATTACTTCCCGAAGGCCGAGCTGTGGCAGCAGATGGGCGAGCTGGGCCTGCACGGCATCACTGTGAGCGAACAGGATGGCGGGCTCGGTCTCGGCTATCTGGAACATGTCATCGCGGTGGAGGAAGTCAGCCGTGCAAGCGCGAGCGTGGGCCTCAGCTATGGGGCGCATTCCAACCTCTGCGTCAACCAGATTGCGCGCTGGGGTAACGCGGAACAAAAGGCCAAATATCTTCCGAAGCTCATCAGCGGCGAACATGTGGGCAGCCTGGCGATGAGCGAGGCAGGCGCCGGTTCGGACGTCGTCTCGATGAAGGCGAAGGCCGAGAAGGTCGATGGCGGTTATGTGCTCAACGGCACGAAGTTCTGGATCACCAACGCGCCTTACGCCGATACGCTGGTGGTCTATGCCAAGACGTCGCCTGACGCCGCCAGCCGCGGCATCACGACCTTCCTGATCGAAAAAGATTTCGACGGCTTCTCGATCGGCCAGAAGATCGAGAAGGTCGGCATGCGCGGCTCGCCCACGGCCGAGCTGGTGTTCGACGATTGCTTCGTGCCCGAAGAGAACGTCATGGGACCCGAAAACGGCGGCGTCGGCGTGCTGATGAGCGGGCTCGATTATGAGCGCGTGGTGCTTGCCGGATTGCAGCTCGGCGTGATGCAGGCCTGCCTCGACACGGTCATCCCCTACCTTCGCGAGCGCAAGCAGTTCGGCAAGCCCATCGGCAGTTTCCAGCTTATGCAGGCCAAGGTGGCGGATATGTATGTCGCGCTGCAATCGGCGCGTGCCTACACCTATGCCGTGGCCAAGAGCTGCGATGCGGAGAAGACCACCCGCTTCGATGCGGCAGGCGCGATTCTGCTGGCATCGGAAAACGCCTTCCGCGTGGCCGCCGAAAGCGTCCAGGCACTGGGCGGTGCGGGCTACACGCTCGACTGGCCGGTGGAACGGTACATGCGCGATGCGAAGCTGCTCGACATCGGCGCTGGCACCAACGAGATCAGGCGAATGCTGATCGGGCGCGAACTGATCGGGGCGGCGGGGTGAGCGCAGACGAGGACTACGTCTACGACGAGGAAAGTGGCGAGTGGATGCCCGCTTCGGAGTTGGCCGCAAAGCAGGCAACGACCGAAAGTGTCGAGGTTCGAGACGCGGTTGGCAACCTGCTTCAGGATGGCGATCAGGTCACACTGGTCAAGGATCTCAATGTGAAGGGAGCGGGCCAAACACTGAAACAAGGCACGCTCATCAAATCGATCCGGCTGACCGGTGATGCGCAGGAAATCGACTGTAGATATCCTGGCATCAAGGGCCTCGTTCTGCGTGCCGAATTCGTGAAAAAGCGTTAGGGCCAATCAATGACCGCACCCGTTCTCACATCCACGCTCGACCGCGAGGCTCCTGACGCCAAGGCGCGCTTTGAGCACAACACATCACTTGCGGCAGACCTGCGCTCCACCGTTGCTGCCGCCGCACTGGGTGGCTCCGAAGGCAGCCGCGAGCGGCATGTCGGGCGCGGCAAGCTGCTTCCGCGCGAACGGGTCGAGCGACTGCTCGATCCGGGCAGCCCTTTCCTCGAAATCGGCCAGCTTGCCGCCAACGGCATGTATGGCAAGGACGAGATCAACGGCGCGGGGATGATCGCCGGGATCGGGCGCGTCTCGGGGCGGCAGGTGATGATCGTGTGCAACGATGCCACCGTGAAAGGCGGCACCTATTACCCGATGACGGTCAAGAAGCACCTGCGCGCGCAGGAGATCGCGCAGGAAAACCGGCTGCCGTGCATCTACCTCGTCGATAGCGGTGGGGCGAACCTGCCGCATCAGGCCGAGGTCTTCCCCGACCGCGATCATTTCGGGCGCATCTTCTTCAACCAGGCCAATATGTCCGCACAAGGCATCCCGCAGATCGCCTGTGTGATGGGGAGCTGCACGGCGGGCGGGGCTTACGTGCCCGCCATGTCCGACGAGACGGTGATCGTGCGCAATCAGGGAACGATCTTCCTCGCCGGGCCGCCGCTGGTGAAGGCGGCAACGGGCGAGGAAATCAGCGCCGAGGATCTGGGCGGCGGCGATCTCCACGCCAAAAAATCGGGCGTGGTCGATCACCTCGCCGAGAATGACGAGCACGCGCTGACCATTGTGCGCGATATCGTGTCGCATCTCGGCGATAATTATGCCGGGGCTAAGAACATCGAGCTGCGCGATCCGCGCCCACCGAAATTCGATGCCGACGATCTCTATGCGTTGATCCCCGACGATGTGCGCGCGCCCTACGATGTGCACGAGGTCATCGCCCGCCTCGTCGACGGCAGCGAGTTCCACGAGTTCAAGCAGCATTACGGCAGCACGCTGGTCTGCGGTTTCGCGCATATCTGGGGCATGCCGGTTGCGATCCTCGCCAATAATGGCGTGCTGTTTTCCGAAAGCGCGCAGAAGGGTGCGCATTTCATCGAGCTGGCCTGCCAGCGCCGCATCCCGCTGCTGTTCCTCCAGAACATCTCCGGCTTCATGGTCGGGGGGAAATACGAGGCGGAAGGCATCGCCAAGCATGGCGCCAAGCTGGTCACTGCCGTGGCCACCGCGACCGTCCCCAAGGTCACCGTGGTCATCGGCGGCAGCTTCGGTGCGGGCAATTACGGCATGTGCGGCCGTGCCTATAGCCCGCGCTTCCTGTTCACCTGGCCCAATGCGCGCATTTCCGTGATGGGCGGCGAACAGGCCGCGTCGGTCCTCGCCACCGTTCACCGCGACGCCGATAGCTGGACCGACGAACAGGCCGAGGAGTTCAAAGCCCCGATCCGCCAGAAATACGAGGATGAGGGCAATCCCTATTATGCCACCGCCCGCCTGTGGGACGATGGCGTGATCGACCCGGCGCAGACCCGCGATGTGCTGGGACTAGCGTTTGCCGCGACGCTCGAGGCCCCGCTGCCGGAGAAGCCGCAATTCGGCGTCTTCAGGATGTAACCGGCGGGAAACCGCTGCATCCCTATCGCTTTCCCCAACGTAACTGCTACGTCTACGTCCGAGGGAGAGTAAATTGCCGTCCAACGGGCCTCGCCGCAAGCGATCGATCCTGTCGCGCATCGTGCGGCGTATCATCATGGCGATTTACCACTGGAAGGGTTGGAAGCTCGACGGACATCTGCCAGACATTCCGAAATACGTAATCGCCGGGGCGCCGCATTCATCGAATTGGGACTTCGTGTTCTTCATTGGTGCAACCGCGGAAGAGGGCGTCGAGCCGAACTTCATGGGCAAGCACACGCTGTTCCAGGGTATCTTGAAAAACTTCATGCTGGATATGGGCGGAATTCCCATCGACCGGAACAAGCAGACCAATATGGTCGAGCAGATCGCCGCCGAATTCGACCGGCGCGAACGGCTGGCGCTGGTGATTGCCGCGGAAGGTACGCGCAGCTCGAAGGGCGAATGGAAATCGGGCTTCTACAACATCGCCCGTGCCGCCAACGTGCCGATCGTTCCGGTATGGGTATGTAACGAGCGCAGACTTCTCGGCTTCGGTCCGGCGATCGAACCCACGGGAAGTTATGCGCAAACCCTGCTGGAGATCGCCCGCTTCATGCGCTCCAAACTGCCCGATTACGCGCGGTTCAAGGTGCTGGAACAACAGGCTATGCGCCTGATCGAGGAGGACAGAGGATGATCGTCGAAGCGCTATTGGCCAATGCCGCGATTTTGCTGGGACTGGCGCTGATGCTGTGGGTGATTTCCCTGCAGATCGACGATGTGAGTTTTGTCGATGCCTATTGGGGCGGGGGGATGGCGCTGATGGCGCTGGTAAGCTGGCTCAGGCTCTACGATCCCGGACCGCTGGCGACCTTGCTGATGGCGATGACAGTCATCTGGGGCGCGCGGCTGTGCCTGTACCTTCTCATTCGCTGGCGGCGCGAGGGTGAGGACAAGCGGTACAAGCGCATACTCAGGACGGATCGCGAAAAGGGGCGCTTCGCGCTGGCCGCGCTTACCAAGGTCTTTCTCGGCCAGTCGGTTCTGCTTTTCCTGGTCTCCAGCCCAGCGCAATACGGAATTCTGGAAGCCAGCGCGTTGACGCCGATCAGCGGGCTGGCACTGGTCGGATTCACGCTATGGGTGGTGGGTATAGTCTTCGAATGGGTCGGCGACTGGCAGCTCGCCCGCTTCAAGGCGAATGCGGCGAATGACGGCAAAGTGATGGACAAGGGGCTGTGGCGCTATACCCGCCACCCCAACTATTTCGGCGATGCGTGCGTGTGGTGGGGCATATGGCTTGCCGCGGCCTCGGCGGGCTGGTGGGTCGCCGCCGCGACCGTTATCGGGCCGCTTTTCCTCACATTCACGCTGACCCGATGGTCGGGCGCGCCCCTGCTCGAAGGCGGGATGAAGAAATCGCGGCCCGGATACGCGGAATATCGGGCGCGGACGTCGGCCTTCGTCCCGCTCCCGCCGAAGAAATCCTTGAGCTGAATCAAGCGGGGGGTTTAACCGGCGCGCGCGCGTCCCTAATTTCCGACAGGAGCCGATTTGGGAGCGTGCCGACGTGAGCGGGAAGGACATCGACGATTTGCGCAGCCGCTTCGCGCGTGAGGCGATGGCGCTGCTGGAGCGCACCGGCGAGGAAGTCACCCGGACGCGGCTCGCAGCCGAGCTGGGGGTTGCGCGAAGCCGGGTGGAAACGGTCTTTCCCGAAGATGGCGACCTTTTCGACGCCATCACCGCCGAATGGTTCGCGCCCAAGCTGGCGGTGATGGACGAGGTCATGGCCTCCAATTTGCCGCCACGGCGCAAGATGTACGAGTTTTTCGCCCGCCGCTTTCGTCTGTTGCGGCAGAACTTTCGCGACGATCCGGCCACCTTCAACCTCTATGTCGAGATGGGCGAACGCTATTTCGAATATGCGCGCAGCTATATCGATCTGGGAGACCACTATCTGTGCGAACTGATCGCGGAGGCGCAGGCCGAAGGATTCCTCGAGGGGCTCGATGTCGATACGGCCATGTCGCTGATCAACCAGATGGTGCTGTGCTATATCCAACCCTACATGATCGCCCTGCTCAATGATCGGCTGAGCGAAGAGAAGCTTGCCCTGATTGTGGCGGCGATTTTCGATGGGCTGGACGCAAAGGATGGCGGTGCGCGCGGCACGCAGGACATCCGCGCCGCCTGATCAACCCGGCGATTCTGCGGCTTGCGACGCGGTCGGAGCGCGCTGTTCGGCGAAAATGCTCCACCCTGCCAGGAAAAGCCCGCAAACCAGCGGGCCGACGACGATGCCCGACAGGCCCATCATGGCGATCCCGCCCAGCGTGGTGACGAGAATGAGCCAGTCGGGTATGCCCGTGTCCCGACCGACGAGGATCGGACGCAGGACGTTGTCGGCCATGCCGATCAGCGCAACGCCGGACACGATGACGGCGACCCCTTCCCAGATCGCCCCGGTCGCCAGCAAATAGATCG
This sequence comes from Qipengyuania sp. ABI-127-1, assembly GCA_022953095.1. GTDB lineage: Bacteria > Pseudomonadota > Alphaproteobacteria > Sphingomonadales > Sphingomonadaceae > Qipengyuania. Next base: position 317,003 of record JALJCR010000001.1, read on the forward strand.
CGGCCGGTACCCAGACGATCGCCGGGCCGAGCGCCGGCAGCAGCGAGGCGATCGCCATGATCACGCCAAGCAGCAGGACCGAGGGCACCCCCACGATCCAGAAGGTCAGCGCCCCCAGCGCCCCCTGTACCAGGCCGACCACGACCGAACCCTTGATCGTGGCGCGTACGATGGTGAGGAACCGCTCCGCCAGCCGGTCGGCAACCCCGCGTTCCATCGGCAGCGCTGCGAGCACGGCATCGCCAACCATGCGCCCGTCGCGTAATAGGAAAAAGCCGACATAGAGCGCGATTCCAAAGCTGAGAACGAAACCGAACACGCTGCCGCCGATGGCGAGCGCTTGCTGCGCGATCAGCCCGAGGCTGGCCTGGACAAAGGCCGTCACGCGCTCCTGCACGGCGCTTAGCTCGCCGAAACCGGCACTTGCCAGCGATGTCTGTATATTGGCGGGAAGAGCGCTGAAGACCTGCTCGAAATATATCGCGACATCGATATCGCCTTCGCTGAACGCCAAGAAGAGCCCTGCGGCCTCGTCGACCACGGCACTGCCGATCCACAAAGACGGCAAAACCACGGCGAAAAGGATCACCACCATGCTGGCCAGCGCCGACTGGCTTTCCTTCCCGGGGCGCCGGAGAAGGAACCAGCGGTAGAGCGGCTGAAAGACGATCGCGCCCATCGCCGCCCAGAGCAGCGGGCGGGCGAAGGGAAGGACCACCATCAGCAACGCGAAGGTGACAAGACCCAAGAAGAGCAGAAAACCCCGCTGTTCGACCGGCTCGGTTGTCCGCTCTGCGCTCATCCGGTCAAATGTCCAGATTGGCGACGTTGAGCGCGTTGTCCTGAATGAACTCGCGACGCGGTTCGACCACATCGCCCATCAGACGGGTGAAGATCTCGTCGGTCACATCCGCATCTTCGACCTTGACCTGCAACAGCGCGCGGTTGTCGGGATCGAGCGTGGTCTCCCACAACTGCTCGGCGTTCATTTCGCCCAGCCCCTTATAGCGCTGGATCTTCTGGCCCTTGCGTCCTGCGGCCATAACGGCGTCGAGCAGCTGCGTCGGCAGCGTGATCGCATCGTCCGCGAGGGTGACGGCATCTTCTTCCGCGTCGCTTGCATCGACCTCTTCAGGCGCCGCCGTGGTGCCACCGCGGACCAATCGCAGGGGCGAGGAATAGACGTCGGCGAAATCCTGCGCGATCCGGTCGAGCTTGCGCGCTTCGGCACTGTCGAGGAACGCCGGATCGATTTCGTGAACGTCGGTTACGCCGCGCCACACCCGATTGAGCCGGACCTTGCCGTCCTCGCCGATCTCCGCGCTCCAGCGCGCTTCGGGATCGCCCATCTGAAGATGTCTCGCAGCGCGGTCGAGCGCTGCCGAGCGGTCACTCGCGGGAGCAAGGGCACCCGCAATCGCCATCGCCTCGATCAGGTCGGTCTTGTATTTGCGCGGCACGAAACCGAGCAGATTGCGCATCCGTAATCCGTGCTCGACGAGCGCCTCGAGCTCGCCCCCGCCGCGGGCGGCGCCGCCCTGCGCCTCGAGCACGCGCCCCTCCAGCCCCTGCGCGATCAAATAGCGATCATAGGCCGCCTGGTCCTTGAGATAGACCTCGCTCTTGCCGCGCGTGACTTTGTAGAGCGGCGGCTGCGCGATGAAGAGGTGCCCGGCCTTGACGATTTCGGGCATCTGGCGGTGGAAGAAGGTGAGCAGCAGCGTGCGGATATGCGCGCCGTCGACGTCTGCGTCGGTCATGATCACGATCTTGTGATAGCGCAGCTTTTCCAAGTTGAATTCGTCGCGCAGGCCCGTGCCCATCGCCTGGATCAGCGTGCCGACTTCCTTCGAACCGATGATCCGGTCGAAACGCGCACGCTCGACATTGAGGATCTTGCCCTTGAGCGGAAGGATCGCCTGCGTCTTGCGGTCGCGGCCCTGCTTGGCCGATCCGCCCGCCGAATCGCCCTCGACCAGGAAGAGTTCGCAATTCGCCGGATTGCGATCCTGGCAATCGGCCAGCTTGCCCGGGAGGCTGGCGATGCTCATCGCGCCCTTCCGGCTCATTTCGCGCGCGCGCCGCGCGGCCTCGCGTGCGGCTGCCGCATCGATCACCTTCTGGATGATCTGCTTGGCGTCATTGGGGTTTTCTTCGAGCCACTCGGTCATCTTCTCGCCCATAAGCGATTCCAGCGGCTGGCGGACTTCCGAACTGACCAGCTTGTCCTTCGTCTGCGAACCGAACTTGGGATCGGGCAGCTTGACCGAGACGATGGCGGTCAGGCCTTCGCGCATGTCTTCGCCCGACAGGCTGACCTTTTCTTTCTTCATCAAGCCGCTGGCGCTGGCGTAATTGTTAAGCGTGCGGGTCAGTGCGGTGCGGAAGGCGGCGAGGTGGGTGCCGCCGTCGCGCTGGGGGATGTTGTTGGTGAAACACAGCACGTTTTCGTAATAACTGTCGTTCCATTCCAGCGCGACATCGATGCCGATGCCGTCCTTCTCCGCGCTCACCGAAATCGGCTCGGCGACCAGCGCCTGCTTGTTACGGTCGAGATACTTCACGAAAGCCGCGATGCCGCCTTCGTAAAATAGGTCGTGCTCCTTCACTTCTTCGTGACGCTTGTCGCGTAGCAGGATGCGCACGCCTGAATTGAGGAAGGCGAGCTCGCGATAACGGTGCTCGAGCTTCTCGAAATCGAACTCGGTGACGTTCTTGAAGGTGTCTTCCGAGGCCTTGAACGTGACGCGTGTGCCCTTCTTGAACCCGTTTTCGTCCGGGTTCTGCTCGACCTTCGGTGCATCGCCCACGACGCGCAGGGATTCCACGGCATCGCCGTGCTCGAATCGCATCCAGTGTTCCTTGCCGTCGCGCCAGATGGTCAGCTCGAGCCATTCGGACAGCGCGTTGACGACCGAAACGCCCACGCCGTGCAGGCCGCCCGAAACCTTGTAGGCATTGTCCTCGCTGGTGTTCTCGAACTTACCGCCCGCATGCAGCTGGGTCATGATGACCTCCGCCGCCGACACGCCTTCTTCCTTGTGCATGTCGACGGGAATACCGCGGCCATTGTCTTCCACGCTGACGGAACCGTCGGGATTCAATTCGATCAAGACGAGATCGCAATGCCCCGCCAGCGCCTCGTCGATGGCGTTGTCCGACACCTCGAACACCATGTGGTGCAGGCCCGATCCGTCGTCGGTATCGCCGATATACATGCCGGGGCGTTTGCGCACCGCGTCGAGGCCTTTGAGGACCTTGATCGAGTCCGCGCCGTAACCGTTCTTTTTCGGCGCTTCCGCGCCCGTGTTTTCAGGGGTATCGTCCATGCCGATCATATAGGCTTTCGGCGGCGGAAATCCAAAGTTTTGCAGCCGATTTTACCCACAGATTGACGTCTCGCCGGTTTCAGCTGCAACCGGTTGATTTCGGCATGCGAAAAGCGCATCCAGACCGCATGCTTTCGGTGCTTGATATATTCCGGATCGGGATCGGCCCCTCGTCCTCTCACACGGTCGGGCCGATGCGGATCGCGCGGACATTCGTACAGGGTCTGGCGAAGTCGGGACGGCTTGAGCGTACCGCGCGTGTCGCGGTCGAACTGCAGGGCTCGCTCGCGCTGACCGGCGTGGGGCACGGCACGGTCGATGCCTCGATCCTCGGCCTCATGGGCTTCGCTCCCGATACGACCTGCCCCGACGAGGCGGCGGACGCGCTGGATCGGGTGCGGAACGAGAAATCGCTCGCGCTTGGCGGGAAGAGGAATATCGGTTTCGACCCGGCAGCCGATATCGATCTTGCCGGGCATATCATTCCGGATTTGCACCCCAACGGCATGACGTTGACGGCCTACGATGACGACGGCGCGCAACTTTCGCAGCGAACCTATTACTCGACCGGTGGGGGCTTCGTTGCTTCCGAAGCGCAATTGAAGCGCAAGCCGAAGGACGACCGGATCAATACCGGCACGCAGGTGCCACACGATTTCGGCTCGGCCGAGGAATTGCTGGCTGCCTGCGCAAGCACGGGCCTGCCCATCGCACATCTGGTACTTGCCAACGAAGACGCATTCCGTCCGCGCGAAAAGACACTTGCGGGCATCGACCGTGTCGCAGCGGCGATGGACCAGTGTATCGATCGCGGGCTGTCGCAGCGGGGCCTTCTGCCTGGTGGATTGAAGGTCGTACGGCGCGCGCCCGATCTGTGGGACAAGCTCTCCGCCAATCCGCAGTCGAACGAGCGCGAGCAATTGTTCGACTGGCTCAACTGCTACGCCATGGCGGTGAACGAAGAAAATGCCGCCGGGGGGCGCGTGGTCACTGCACCCACCAACGGTGCGGCAGGCATCATCCCGGCGGTGATCCGCTTCTATTGCGAGGAGGAAGGCGCGCGTTGCAGCGAGAAGCGCCGTGTTTTCCTGCTTACCGCCGGAGCGATCGGCCTGCTTTACAAGCAGCGTGCCAGCATTTCCGGTGCCGAGATGGGCTGCCAGGGCGAGGTCGGCGTTGCCTGTTCGATGGCGGCCGGCGGGCTCGCCGCGCTGTGGAGCGGTACACCGCAGCAGGTCGCGAGCGCGGCGGAGATCGGCATGGAGCACAATCTAGGCCTGACCTGCGATCCCGTGGGCGGGCTGGTCCAGGTGCCGTGTATCGAACGCAACGCCATCGGCGCGGTAAAGGCGGTCAATGCCGCACGCCTCGCGCTCCATCGGACGGGCGCCGAAAGCTGCGTCAGTCTGGACCAGGTGATCGAAACGATGCGCCAGACCGGGATCGACATGTCGAGCAAGTACAAGGAAACGAGCCAGGGCGGACTGGCGGTCAACGTCATCGAATGCTGACGCTGTTCGCAGTGGTGGGCGCGGTGTCGGGAGCGCTGGTCCTGGGCGCTGTCTGGGGCCTTTACGGGACCTTCCGCGCGCGTGTGGAAGGCGTGGTGGTCGCCATTGCGGGCGGAGCGCTGTTGCTTTCGCTGGTGCTCGACCTCGTGCAGCCCGCAATCGAGAAGAGTTCGATGATAACCGCGCTGCTGGGGGTTTTGGCGGGCGCGGGGATCTTCGCGGTGGTCGATTATTGGATCGACGAGAAATGGGGCTCGCAAGGTGGCGGCGGAATGCTCGCCGCGGTCACGCTCGATGGTATTCCCGAAAACCTCGCGCTTGGTGTGGCCCTGATCGGTGCGGGAGCGCACGAAGCTGCGGCGCTGGCGGGATCGATCCTGATCTCCAACCTGCCCGAAGCGGCCAGCGGGGCACGGTCGATGCGCGAAGAGCAGGCGTTCTCCAAGGGGCACATACTCGCGATATGGGCGAGAACCGCGGCAATCCTGTCGCTGGCGGCGCTTCTGGGGAACACGCTGTTTGCCGCGCTCAATCAAGATCTTCTGGCGTTCACAAGCTGTGTCGCGGCAGGCGCGGTCGCGGCAAGCCTGACGACCGAAATCATGCCCAAGGCGCACGAACAGGCGCGCCATTGGGCAGGCTTTGCGACGGCTGTGGGATTGCTGCTGGCCCTGGTCCTGCATTCGCTGGGCGGCGGATAGCCTATCGACAGCGCGGCGATTGGCCCTAGTGTAAAACAATATGGGAGAAAAACAGATAGCCGCGCTGGCCGAACCCTTCGGCAGCTTTCCACACATCATCGCCGACAATGCCGCCACCTTGGGCGGGCAAGTCGCCATACGCGACGACGAGGCCGAGCTAAGCTGGGCCGAGCTGGGCGACAGAGTCGAACGGATCGCCGCCCGGCTGGTCGAGGATGGGCTCGAGCGTGGCCAGTCGGTCGCGATCCTGGGCTATTCGTCGATTCCCTATGCGCTCGTGTTTCTCGCCGCCATTCGCGCCGGGGGCGTGGCTGCGCCCCTGACCACCAGCGCCAGCCCCGGCCAGCTTGCCGGGATGGCGCGCGATTCGGGCGCGCGTCACATCTTCGTCGATCGCGCGAAGCTGGCCGAACTGGGCGAGGATTGCTTCGCGGGCATGACGCGAATCGTGCTCGACGAGGAACTCGACGGTTGGATGGCTGCGGAAGGGACCATGGCGCCAGCTTACGATCCCCAGCCGGGCGATCCGTTCAACATCATCTACTCCAGCGGGACGACAGGCACGCCCAAGGGCATAGTGCATTCGCATCTCATGCGCTGGCGACAATTCGCGTCGACTGCGGCAAGCTGGCTCGAAAGCGGCCTGCCGGTCCGCACGCTGGCATCCACGCCGCTCTATTCGAATACCACCATGGTCGCCTTCCTGCCGCCGCTTCTGGCGGGCGGGGCGGTGCGGGTGATGCGCAAATTCGATTGTTTGCGCTGGCTCGAGTGGGCGCAGGAAGACCGGACGAGCGCGACCATGCTGGTGCCGGTGCAATATCGCCGCCTGATGCAGGAACCGCGCTTCGACGAATTCGACCTTTCGGCGCTGCAGCTCAAATACTGCACCTCGGCGCCTTTCCCCGCCGAACTCAAGCGCGAAGTGCTCGCGCGAATGCCCGGCGCGCTGATCGAAATCTACTCGATGACCGAAGGCGGGGTCGTTTGCCTGCTCGAAGCGCACAAGTTTCCCGACAAGCTGCACACGGTCGGGCGTCCCGCCCCGGGAAGCGAACTGAAAGTGCTTGATGACGAGGATATTCCGGTGGCGCCGGGCGAGGCGGGCAACCTGATCGGGCGCAGCCAGACGATGATGGAAGGCTACAAGAACCAGCCCGATAAAACGCGCGAGGGATACTGGACCGATCCCGATACGGGCGAGGTCTGGCAGCGGATGGGGGATATCGGCCGCGTCGATGCAGAGGGGTTCGTCGAACTGGTCGGACGCGCGAAAGACATGATTATTTCGGGAGGGTTCAATATCTTTCCGGTCGACCTGGAAGACGAACTCGTCCGTGAGGACGACGTGGTCGAGGCAGCGGTGATCGGTGTACCGAGTGAGCGCTGGGGCGAAACCCCGGTCGGGTTCGTGACCGTGCGGGATGGCGCTCGCGACTGCGAGGCGATTCTTGCAGGCGTCAACGCAAGGCTGGGCAAGACGCAGCGCCTCGCCCAACTCCACGCGATCGACGAAATGCCGCGCAGCCATATCGGCAAGCTGCTCAAGACAGACCTCCGCGAGGAAGCGGAGCGGCGCGGCCTGCCCGAATAGGGCACGCCCAGGCCTTGCGCCGGATTATCTTTTAATATTATGTATATCCTTCGATTTTCATCGAAGGGTCGCATTCTTCCATCATTGTGAGGGGGCAAGAATGCAGTTCAGTCGTGTCACTGTCGTGGCCGTGATGTCCATGGCGCTATGCGCCTGCGGCAAGTCTTTCGACGGACCGGACGAGGGGGATCTCGGAGACTTCCTCGAAATGGAACTCGACGAGGGCATCGAAGCCGAGGACATCGAAATCATCGCTGCGCAGAATGTCGGCGACGAGATCGAGCCGATCTACCGGACGCGTGCCAATCTCGACCTCGTGCTCGAGGAAGACTTCGTCGAACGCGTCGACGAGATCGGCGATCGTCCGGTGGTCAAGGTGGTCGCCGAAGAAGGTACCGAATATCCAGCGGTCCTGTTCACCCGCTCGGAGCCGATCGGCGAAGACTGGACGGTCCGCATCGAAAAGCTTCAGGTGCGCAACCGCAAGGGCCGCCCGCTGTCGAGCTTCTCCGATTACATCATCGAAGGATCCGACGAGGAGAAGCAGGCGCTCGAGGCCCAGAAGCGCGAGGATGCCGAAGCCGAAAAGCAGGCGGCCGAGCGGCTCGCCGCGGCCCGGCGGGGCTTCGCGGCGACGTGGACCGCCAGCCAGCCGCTCAAACGGCGCGGCTCGGTCTATTCGCGGAGGGGCCAGCAGATCGGAGTGAGCTTCGACCTCAAGCCCGGCGAAGACGGATTCGGCCGCGGCACCGGCAGGGTCTACGATTTCGCCGATCCATCGGTCTTCGCGCAGTCCGATGTGACCTATACGGTCGACGACAGCGGCGATTTCGCTACGGTGACTTTCCTCGCGCGCGCGCAGCATGACGAGCTGGGCTTCTATGTGACCGAAGGTACCAACTTCAAGCTGACCGACGACGGCAAGGCCGATATCGGCAATGGCCGCTGGTCGATCGCGATGAAGAAATAGCCAGCAAAAACGGGCCGAAACCTTCGGCCCGTTCGGCGTAGCGGGGCGGTTTCGCTGCGGAACCACCCCGTATCGTTTGCAGGATCAGTCGCGGCTGGCGAGGGCGAGCGTCTGACGTGCTTTCAGCGTGCGCTTGGCTTTCTTGTAGCTGCGGCTTACGCAGTTGCGATTGGCCCAGCTGGCATTGTCGCAGGCTTTTTTCGCGGCGCTCAGCAGGCGCTTGTCGAGCGTGCGCATGTGCTCGGGATTCGACAGGTCGAGTTCGCCATAATCGACCGCAGCGGTGTTCTCGGTCAGATCCTGCGCGATCGCGGGAACGCTGGCCGAGGCGGCGATTGCGGCGATGGTGGTAAGAATGATGCGACGCATGGGAAGTCTCCTTGGGAGGTGATTCGAACGGTCGCCTTCGTCGTGCATCCTGTTTGTATTATCGCCGTCATGGTGCGCCGCATCATGAAATGCTGCAAGTGCGAAAGGCGCACTGGAAGGTGCACGCGGCTCATCAAAGCGTTTCGAGACGCGGCGCCGACTTCTTGGGGGGAGGGAGAGGAATGTCGGCGGCCGCGTCTCTACTCGCTGCCATATCGCCTCGCCGGTGCGGGGGCCGATAGCCTGCCGCAGGTGGCGAGGAAGGCCAGAAACGTGGCTGCTTGGGGGGCCAGCGCTTCTGTAACTCGTCCGGGACGGGAGGGTCAGGGTTCACCGTCCGGCTGTGAGGGAGAAATAATCTTTCATGCCCGCGTACAAAAGTGAGAAAAGATCGAAAGATGTTGCGTTTTGCGCAAGGGCGAAGGAGCGCCTTTCTGGCGACGAAACCCGACCTCTCCCGATTGCCTGGGTCTAAGTAGGCGATTTGGCTGTCGAATTGCGTGGCGGCAAGCCGCCGCCGCGGAAGAGTGTGCGGCACGCATCGGTAAGCTCAAGCGCAAAACACAGCGCCGGGTCGCGCAATCGTTGTGCCCTTGCGGATAATTTCCCGGCATCGCTCGCCACTCGCCTGCGAGTCGCTGGACAGGTACGGCATGCTGGCCTTAACGGGATGGCCATGCAGGCAGAACATCTTCCCGATTCCATTCTCATCGTCGACTTCGGCAGCCAGGTCACCCAGCTCATCGCACGTCGTGTGCGCGAAGCAGGCGTATACTCCGAGATCGCACCTTTCACACAGGCGGAGGAGGCGTTCCATCGCCTGCGGCCCAAGGGCATCATCCTGTCCGGTTCGCCTGCCAGCGTGTGCGAAGAGGGCAGCCCGCGTGCCCCGCAGGTGCTGTTCGACAGCGGATTGCCGATCCTCGGCATCTGCTACGGTCAGCAGGTGATGAGCCAGCAATTGGGCGGCGAGGTTCGTCCCGGCCACGAAACGGGCGAAGGCGGCGAGTTCGGCCGCGCATACCTGACCGTCACCGAAGAGTGCGCCCTGTTCGACGGTCTGTGGAAGACCGGCGAGCGCCACCAGGTATGGATGAGCCACGGCGACAAGGTCACCCAGTTCGCGCCCGGCTTCAAGATCGTCGCCACCAGCGACGGCGCACCCTTCGCGGTGATCGCTGATGAAGAGCGCAAATATTACGGCACCCAGTTCCACCCCGAAGTGGCCCACACGCCCGATGGCGGCAAGCTGCTCGCCAATTTCGTGCGCCATGTCTGCGGCCTTGCAGGCGACTGGACCATGGCCGAATTCCGCAAGACCAAAATCGAGGAAATCCGCAGCCAGGTGGGTGACGCAAAGGTCATTTGCGGCTTGTCGGGCGGTGTCGATTCCGCCGTTGCCGCAGTCCTCATCCACGAAGCGATCGGCGACCAGCTGACCTGCGTCTTCGTCGATCACGGGCTGATGCGCATGAACGAGGCCGAACAGGTCGTGACCCTGTTCCGCGACCATTACAACATCCCGCTCGTCCATGTGAACGCGGAGGACATGTTCCTCGGCGGGCTCGAAGGCCAGACCGATCCGGAAAAGAAGCGCAAATTCATCGGCGGCGCGTTCATCGACCTGTTCGAAGCCGAAGCGAAGAAGATCGGCGGCGCGGATTTCCTTGCGCAGGGTACGCTCTATCCCGATGTGATCGAGAGTGTCAGCTTCACCGGCGGGCCAAGTGTCACGATCAAGAGCCACCACAATGTCGGGGGCCTGCCCGAACGGATGAATATGGAGCTGGTCGAACCCTTGCGCGAACTGTTCAAGGACGAGGTCCGCGAACTGGGCCGCGAACTCGGCCTGCCCGAAGTGTTTGTCGGCCGCCATCCCTTCCCCGGTCCCGGCCTCGCGATCCGGATCCCGGGCGAAGTCACGAAAGAACGCTGCGACATCTTGCGCAAGGCCGATGCGATCTATCTCGAGGAAATCCGCAATGCGGGCCTTTATGACGCAATCTGGCAGGCCTTCGCCGTGCTGCTGCCGGTCAAGACCGTGGGCGTGATGGGCGACGGGCGCACCTATGACAGCGTCTGCGGCCTGCGCGCGGTGACCAGTACCGACGGCATGACCGCCGATATCTACCCCTTCGACAGCGCTTTTCTCAGCCGTGTGGCAACGCGCATCATCAACGAGGTGCAGGGCATCAACCGCGTGGTCTACGACTATACCAGCAAGCCCCCCGGTACGATCGAGTGGGAGTGAAGCGAGGCGGGATCGTGCCCGGCGTCTGCGAGACCGTGCAGAATCTTATCTCGAGGCGGTTCATCGAAACTTGATCTGAATCAACGCCTTTCACGCGAATCGCCTGCATGATGTGACCACAACCGTACAAGCGGGAGCCACGCAATGTTCCGAATGATGCTCATCCTGTTGCCGATTGTGGCGACGTCGCTGATGGGAATGGCCGTCATCGCGGTGCTGTCGATGGATATGAATGCCGAATGGCAACCGATCGCCATCGCTGCGGCTGCGGGATTGATCGTTTCGTTTCCGATTTCCTGGTTCGTTGGCAGGCGGATAGTGGCGGTGACGGGCTGGGGCAACTGACGGTCGGCGAAGCGCTGGCTTGCTGTCCCGGCGCTTGCCGGATTATCCCGGCGCGATGCAGCTCTCTCTCGGTCCCGATCCACGTGCCGAAACGCTCCGGCGCCTTCAGCTCCTGCTGGTGCAGCGCTTCGGGCATATAGGGCGGGCCGCGGCGGAAAGGCGCAGACCCGAATGGGTGATCGTACAAGGCGTGATCGGGGCGCGGACCAAGTCTGAGGTTTCGAACGCGGCGACCGATCGGTTGCTGACACGCTATGGCAGTTGGGAAGGTGTTGCGGGGGCACCGCTCGATGCGCTTCAGCAGGAACTGGCTTCGCAGACCTACCCCAATATCGCGGCGGAGCGGCTCAAGGCATGCCTCACCGATCTGATCGAGCGACGCGGTGCGGTGGACCTGTCGCATCTGGAGCGGATGGATACCGGCGATGCGATGGAGTGGCTTGAACAGCTCCCTGGCGTCGGGCGCAAGATCGCTGCCGGGGTCATGAATGCCTCGACACTGGATCGCCGCGCGATAGTGCTCGATTCGCATCACCGGCGCATCCTCCAGCGCATGGGCCTGGTGCCCCCAAAAGCCAGCACGGCGCGCGCCTTTGATGCGATCATGCAGGCAATGCCCGAGGAATGGTCTGCCGCCGATTATGACGAGCATCACTTGCTGATGAAGAAACTCGGCCAGACATGGTGCCGCCCATCTTCGCCCGACTGCCTCGATTGTCCGGCACAGGCGCTGTGCGAGACGGGAAGGAGCCAAGGCTGATTGCAGCGCGGCGCGGCTTGCGCCACAAGGGCGCGCAATGAGGCGTATCGGCTCGATCCTGTTGTGGTCCGCAATCGCGGCGGCGTTTATCGGACCTGGCACGGTAGCGGCCGCTGCCAGCGCGGGCGCGGGAACGGGCACCGCGCTGCTCTGGGCCATTCTGTTCTCCGGCATCGCCACGTTCACTTTGCAGGAATTCGCCGGGCGGCTGGCGGTGGCTACGGATCAGGATCTCGCCACTGTTCTGCGCCGCCGCTATCCTACCGGTTTCGCGCGCGCGGCCACTCTGCTGCTGGTCGGCGGGGCGGTTCTGCTGGGATGCGCAGCCTATGAGGCAGGCAATATTCTCGGCGGCGCGGCGGGCACGATGCTGGCGCTCGACCTGCCCAGAGACGTGGTGACGGTGATACTGGCGCTTGCGGCGGGCAGCCTTCTGCTCGCCGGATCGCCGCAGGTTGTCGCCAGGCTGATGGCGATATTCGTCGCCTTGATGGGGGCAGGCTTTCTGGCGGTGGCGATCTCGCTCTCGCCTCCTCTCGGCCCTGTGCTGGCAGGGCTCGTACCACACCCGGGCTTTGCCGACGATCCTGCCGTGCTGCTGGGCGTATTGGCGTTGGTGGGCACTACCGTGGTTCCTTACAACCTCTTCCTGGGAGCGGCACTGGCGCGGGGGCAGAACCTGCGCGAAATGCGATTCGGCCTGGCCGTTTCGGTAGGAATCGGCGTGCTCATCACCTCGGCGATCTTGATAGTCGGCACCGCGCTTGCGGGCGCCTTCTCGTTCGAGGTGCTCGGCGACACGCTGGCGAGCGAGCTTGGCGCCTGGGCGCGAACCGGATTCGGCATCGGTTTGCTCGCAGCCGGGATATCCTCCGCAGTCACCGCTCCGCTCGCGGCGGCGCTGACCGCGCGCGGACTGTTCGGTGCAGCTGACGCGCCGGAATGGGGGGCGAGCGGCTGGCGGTTCCGGTCCGTCTGGTTGGCCGTTCTGGGGATCGGCCTGGTGTTCGGCCTTGCCGATATCCGGCCCGCACCGGCGATCCTAGCCGCGCAGGCCTTCAATGGCGCGCTTCTCCCACTCGTTGCGCTGTTCTTGCTCGCAGCGATGAACGACGACGCGCTGCTGGGCGAAAACGCCAACGGCCTTGCCGCCAACGGCTTCGGCCTGCTCGTAGTGGGAGTAGCGACCATGCTCGGCCTCACTGCGGTCGCCCGGGTGGCGGGTTCGATCTTCGGGTTCGAACTGCCCGACCCGGGCCTGATGCTGCCCGCCTTCGCCGTTCTCGGCGTGTTCATGGGCCGCGCCGCGACACGCCGCGCACCGCGATGACTGGCCTGCTGCCGGAGGGTCGGGTCGAAGAGGTCTACCGCCGCCTGTCGCATGCGATGCCCGGACGCACACGCGGGGCGAAGGGGCCGAAAGGTCAACCCGATGCCTTCCGGTCGTGCATCTCCTGCATGCTGTCGGCGCAATCGCTCGACAGGAACACCGCCGCTGCCACCCGTGCGCTTTTCGCACTCGCAAAGACGCCGGAGGACATGCTCGCACTCGACGAGAGCGAGATAGCGGAGGCGATCAAGCCATGCGGGCTCTATAATAGGAAAGCGCGCAATATTCGCGCGTTCTGCACAGCGTTGCTGGCGGACCATGGCGGGGTGGTGCCCGACACGCGCGGGGGACTGATGGCGATGCCCGGCATCGGGCGCAAATGCGCGGATATCGTGCTGAGCTTTACCTTCGGCAAGGATGTGATCGCGGTCGACACCCATGTGCACCGCGTATGCAACCGTATCGGCCTGACCGATGCCAGGACTGCCGATAAGACCGCTGCGCAACTCGAAGGCCGCTCACCCGAATGGGCGCGAGGCGACGGACATTTCTGGCTGATCCAGTTCGGTAAGCGCATCTGCACTGCGCGCGCGCCAAAATGCGAGACATGCCCCGTCTCGGATCTGTGTCTCTCCTACCGCGCGGGCTGGAAAGGCTGATTGCGTCGAGCCAGACTGGCGGTGCCGACAAGGCGTCGCATCGGCGCCGCAACGCCGCAGCGGTCAGCCTTCGGCATCGACCTCGGTGTAGGGTATGAAGTCGTCGAGCATAAGCACCCCGCTGAAGAACCCGCCCACGCGGTCGACCAGTTCGATCGTGTCGGTTCGGCAAAGCGAGCTGCCGCTAAACCGCTTCAGCACCATCACATCGCTATCGTCGATGCTGTCCGGATTGCGGGTATAATTGACCCAGATCGTCTTGCCATCGCGATAGACCAGCGCGGTATTGTCGATCTGCGTCAGGTTGCGGCTGCCGAATGTGTTGATGCAGCTTTGCGGCTCGCCCGCCACACGCCCTTCGAGCATTTCGGCAAGCTTCTTCTCGCCGCGTGTCATCTCTTCGGATTCTTCGGCCAGAGCGGGAGCGGCCAACAGACCGAGCGCGGCAGTTGCGAGAGCTAGAGGCTTGAGCATGGCGAATCTCCTGTTGAGCGGAGGAATGCTAAACCATGCTGGCTGAACCTGCGATGAGTTATGCGGTGCCGCCTACCGTGATGCCGTCGATCAGCAGGGTGGGCTGGCCGACGCCTGCTGGCACGCTCTGCCCGCCTTTGCCGCACATGCCGATCCCTTCATCCAGTGCCATGTCGTTGCCGATACCGCGCACCTTGGTGAGCACGGTCGGGCCGTCGCCGATCAGTGTCGCGCCCTTGATCGGGGCCACCACCTTGCCCTTTTCGACCTTGTAGGCCTCGGTGCAGGCGAAAACGAATTTGCCCGACACGATATCGACCTGCCCGCCGCCGAAACTGGTGGCATAGATGCCGTCGTCGACGCGGCTGAGCAGCTCCTCCGGATCATCATGGCCGCCCTGCATGAAAGTGTTGGTCATCCGCGGCATGGGCGCGTGTTCATAGGATTCCCGGCGACCATTGCCGGTCGCCTCGACGCCCATCAGCCGGGCGTTGAGGCGGTCCTGCATGTATCCCTTCAGGATACCGTCCTCGATCAGCACCGTCTCGCGCGTGGGTGTGCCCTCGTCGTCAATGCTCAGCGAGCCGCGACGGTTGGCGATGCTCCCATCGTCGATCACGGTGACTCCGGGCGCGGCCACGCGTTCGCCGATACGTCCGGCAAAGGCGCTGGTGCCCTTGCGGTTGAAATCGCCTTCCAGCCCATGGCCGACCGCTTCGTGCAGCAAGACGCCGGGCCAGCCGGGGCCGAGCAGCACGGTTTTTTCGCCGGCAGGCGCCTCGACGCTTTCGAGATTCACCAGCGCCTGGCGGACCGCCTCGTCGACCGCGTTCATCCAGCGGCCTTCGTCGAACAGATCGTCGTAGAGATAGCGACCGCCGAAGCCGAAGCTGCCGGTTTCGCGGCGGCCGTTGCTCTCGGCGACGATGCTTACGTTGAGGCGCACCAGCGGGCGGATGTCGCGCGCGGTGAAGCCGTCGGCGCGGATGATGTCGATCGCGCTCCAGCTTCCCGCCAGGCTTGCACTGACCTGCGCCACGCGCGGGTCCCTGGCACGCGCAATGGCGTCGATCTTCTCGAGTAGGCCGACCTTTTCGGCGAAGGGCACGAGGTCGAGCGGGCTGGCGTCGGTATAGAGATGGCGGTTGGTGCGCTCGGGCGGGGCGGCGTGCGGCGATGTGGTCGCATCGAGCAATTGCAGCGTTTCGCCTGCGCGCGCGATTGCCCTTGCGCTGATCTCGTTGGCGTGGGCGAAGCCCGTGGTTTCGCCCGATACCCCGCGCAGGCCGAAGCCCGAATCGCGGCTGTAATCGGCGGTCTTCAGCCGTCCGTCATCGAAGGCGAAACTCTCGGTCGCCATGAATTGCAGGTAAAGCTCGCCGTCGTCGCACTGTGCCAGCAGGCGCGCGGTCAGCGCCTTGGCTTCCTCGGGATCGAGCTGGCTGTAGAGCAGGGCGTGCGGGTCGGTCGCTTGCGTCATGCCCTGCTATGTAGGGGCTGGCAGGTGCGATGGCGAGGGGCCGTGGCAGCCTTTACCGATGCCCGGGGTCGCCGCCCTCGGAAATATCCATCAGGGTCGATTGGTCGACACCATCGGCGGGGCCGCCTTCGAGAACGAAGCGCCGGTCGCAATAGCCGCAATCGACATAGCCATGCTCGTCGATCTCGAGATAGATCTTCGGATGGCCGAGCGCGGCCGCGCGGTAGTTCTTACCCGTGCGGATGTCGGTCGCACCGTCGCACCACACGCGGTGGGTGGTGACCATGGACACTTCGGGAGGTGGCAGACTCATGGGTGGGCCGATAATGGGTTTGACCGAGCCGCTCAAGAGCTTAGGTCACGCGGCATGAGTATGCCTCCCGCCATCCGCATCGACAACCTCGTCAAGGAATATGCCTCGCCCGGCCCGGGCGAACCGCCAAAGCTCGCCCTGAAAGGCGTCAGCTTCGATGTGCCGCAGGGCGGGATCTTCGGACTGCTCGGCCCCAATGGCGCGGGCAAATCGACGTTGATCAATATTCTCGCAGGGCTTGTACGCAAGACCGATGGCAGCGCGGAGATCTGGGGCTTCGACATCGGCGAAAATCCGCGCAATGCGAAGCGTTCGATCGGGATCGTGCCGCAGGAAATCGTCTTCGACCCGTTCTTTACACCGTTCGAGGTGCTCGAGAACCAGGCCGGTTTCTACGGTATTCCGAAGTCGGAGCGTCGCAGCGAAGAACTGCTCAAGGCGGTGCATTTGTGGGATAAGCGCGATGCCTATGCGCGCACGCTGTCGGGCGGGATGAAGCGCCGCCTGCTGATTGCCAAGGCCATGGTCCATTCGCCCCCGATCCTCGTGCTCGACGAGCCGACGGCGGGTGTCGATGTGGAACTGCGCCGCCAGCTCTGGGAACTCGTCACCGACCTCAACCGTGAAGGCGTGACCGTGGTGCTGACCACGCATTATCTGGAAGAAGCCGAGCAGCTCTGCGACCGGATCGCGATCATCAACCATGGCGAGCTGATCGCCGACAAGCCGACTCGCGAACTTGTCGGCATGGCGCGGGAGAAGATCGTCGCGGTCACCGTGGACAAGGATCTGGGAGGCCCGATCATGGAAGAGGCCTTCACCAAGGCCGAGGTGATCGAACCGCGGCGGCTCGAAATCACCTATGATCGCGACAAGGCGAGCGCGGGTCAGGTGCTAGCGATCGTCCAGTCGCACGGCTACGCGATAGAGGATGTCACCACGCGGGAGGCCGATCTGGAAGACGTCTTCGTCCAACTGACGGGCGCGGGGTAATCCGTCAGGCGAGGCCTGCGCGTTCCAGATCGCGGCGCATCTGGCTCTTGCGGAAGCCGCGCCCCGAGAACAGCCGCGTGAAATCGGCCCAGTGGTCGAAATGCTGCAATTGGCGGTGGTAGTAATTCACATATTCCAGGGCCGCCAACAGAGCGGCTGCGAAGGCGACCCAGAAGTCGCCGCGCGACCGGGCGATGCCGGGCTCGATCAGTGCGCCGATCACACCCAGAACGGCAAGAATCGTAGCGATGAACAGCGGACGACGCCATTTGCTCAACGTCCGCAATGTGGGGCGCAGGGTGTCCTGCCCATTCAACTGGGCCAGCTTGGCGCGCCAGTAGAGCGTGCCGACCAAAAGCAGTCCGCACATCGGAACGAGGGCGAAAAGCGCAAGCGGACCCACCTCCCCGCCTGCGAGCGCGATCATTATCGCGGGCAGGATGACGACGTTCGCGCCTTCCATTTTCCAATAGCTCGACAAGCGCTTGGCGAGATCGCCCTTGCTGGCGGGACTTTCGACCATCGCCGCGTTCAAGCAAAGCGGACAGGAATAGGCAAGGGATTGCCTCGCGGAATCCGGGTTAGAGGAAACCGCGAGGCCCAAGACCTGCATCGTGCACCTGAAGCAATTGCCAATGGTACGGTTCGATTTCTTCCATCGGTGCCTTGCAATTGCGGCAGCGCCCAACCTGTTGGCCGCCAACGCGCTTCACGTTTTTCTCATCTATACGGTGCCTGCCGACAGCGCAGGCAATTCGTCCCAGTCCCATTGACGACCCTTAATTCCCGGTTTTCGTTATCCCCTGCCGATTCGGGCGGTAATGTGGCGAAGCAAAAACCTTAACCGTGCTGCGCCGGAGCGTTCCCTGCTTGCCGCGTAACGATTGCCTCGGCATGACGCGCGCATGACAGACACATCTCACGACGTCCTCGTCATCGGATCGGGCGCTGCCGGACTAACCGCGGCGCTGGCGCTGGCAGAAACCAAAAAAGTGCTGGTGCTGGCGAAGGGGCGGCTGGACAGCGGCTCGACTGCCTGGGCGCAGGGCGGGATCGCCGCCGTGCTCGATGCGGGCGATACGTTCGAGAATCACATTCGCGACACAATGGTCGCCGGCGCGGGGCTCAACGATATCGAGACGGTCGAGTTCGTGATCGAACGCGCGCCCGCCTCGATCGACCGTCTGTGCGAACTTGGCGTGCCTTTCAATCGCGAGGCCATGGATGAGGGGGGCGACCTCCACCTCACGCGCGAGGGCGGTCATTCGCATCGCCGGATCGTTCATGTGAACGACGCGACCGGCTGGGCGGTGCAGGCCGCGCTGCTCAAGGCGGCGGAGGAGAATCCGAACATTACCCTGTTGCCGGGCCAGAGCTGCATCGATCTTGTGACGGGCCGCAACCAGGCCGACTATTCGGGTTCGGGCCGGGTGTGGGGCGCTTATGCGCTGGACGAGGAAAGCGGCAAGGTTGTGACCCATCTGGCGCGCGCCACAGTGCTCGCGGCGGGCGGTGCGGGGCGCGTCTATCTTTTCAGCACTTCTCCGCGCGGCGCGACGGGCGACGGGATCGCCATGGCCTGGCGTGCGGGCGCGCGGGTGTCGAACATGGAGATGATGCAGTTCCACCCGACTTGCCTCTACAATCTCGAGGTCAAGAATTTCCTCATTACCGAGGCGGTTCGCGGCGAGGGCGGGCGGCTGTTCAATCCCGTCACGGGCGAGCGCTACATGGAGCAATACGATCCTGAGCGCATGGAGCTGGCGCCGCGCGATATCGTCGCGCGTGCGAATGACGATCAGATCAAGCGATACGGGCTGGACTATGTCCATCTCGACATCAGCCATCGATCGCCCGAATTCGTGGCCGAGCATTTCCCGACAATTCACGAGAAACTGCTCGGGCTCGGGATCGACATGACCAAAGGTCCCATTCCAGTCGTCCCCGCACAGCATTACACATGCGGCGGGGTGAAGATCGGGCTCGATGCGAAGACCGATTTGCCCGGGCTTTGGGCGGCGGGCGAATGCACCGAAAGCGGCCTCCACGGGGCCAACCGGCTGGCGTCGAACAGCCTGCTCGAATGCTTCGTCTTCGGCGAAGCGGCGGCCAAGGACATCCTCGAATGCTGGGACCAGCTCGACGATCCGCCCGAAATCCTCCCATGGGACGAAAGCCGGGTCACCGATTCCGACGAAGAGGTGGTCATCAAGCAGAACTGGACCGAGATCCGGCGGTTCATGTGGAATTACGTGGGCATCGTGCGCACGACCAAGCGGCTGGAGCGCGCAGGCAATCGGATCGAGATGCTGCGGCAGGAAGTGGAAGACTATTACGGCAGCTTCCGGGTCACCACCGATCTGATCGAGCTGCGCAATTTGCTCGAATGCGCTGCCCTGATCGTGCGAAGCGCGCTGAAGCGGCACGAAAGCCGGGGGCTGCATTTCATCATGGATTATCCGCAGACCGACCCTGTCGCGCGCGATACCGTGCTCGTCCCGTAAGGGCGGCTGGCGGCATCGCCGCCGCCGGGTACGCTCGCCCCGCTCAGTCCAGGTTCCGGTCGGGCCGCATCGGCGGCATATCGCGCCCGAATTGGTCTGCAAGGGGCTGGCTGTCGCCGCGTGCGATAGTGTCCATTTGAAAGTAGCGAACGGTCACCGTATCGAGCTTGCGATAGAATGTGACGCCGATCCTGCGGTTATCGGCCCAGATGATCTCGCCTTCGACACAAACCCTGTCGATCAGCGTGACCGTCACTTTCCGGCCTCTCGATGCGCTCTTGCTGTCGCAAGCGATCATGCAGCCGTCAGCCGAGAGGTTCAGCATCCGACCCCGCATCACGGCATCGTTCACCGCGACCAGAATTTCCTTATTCGTATTTAAGCGTTCACGCTTACGCCGTTCCATTGGTTGATGACCTTAGCGACCCGAGCATCTTGCCTCAGTATCAGGGTCCTCTGGCCAAGAGGTTTCGTATTGTAAAAATGCGTCAAATCTGGCCGGAAATGACGGATTTCCTTCATGGAACCTAACGTCTCGGCCAGGCCCATCTGCCGAAAGACCAGTCGCCGCGCGGCGACCATTGATCGGATGCGTAATGGCGGACGACATGGGCGTCGATCGGTTCGAGAAAAAAGATGCCGATGCTTTCGCCCAATTGCCAAGCGACTTGGCCCTGAGCGATGTATTCCGGCAGGAGCGCCAGTTCGACCGGCGCCCCGATCCTGGGTGTGAGATCGGGGCATTCGACCATGCAGCCGGACGGCGAGAGATTGCGCATGACGCAGCGCAGGCCGATATCGGCGATGGTGATGCGCACGAATTCCTGTGTGAGCGTGCGCCCCTCGCGTCTGCGATCGACCATGGCGTGTCCCGTTGCTGTCGGTTTGCGACCGCAAGGAAGATGGACCGCGAACGCCAGGTGCGCTTGTATCCGAACGACATATTCGCGCGCGCTTTTACCCGGCGGTTACCATAGTTTTACCCTTCTCCCGATTTCGCGATGGACAATTTTCGGCAATTCCGGTGAATCTGCGGGAAACGGGTAGAGGGAGACGCGGTTTGCCAACGGTGACAGCGAACGGAATCGAGATTCATTACGAGGCCCATGGCGACGAGGCTAATCCGCCGATATTGCTGATCATGGGCTTCGGCGCGCAACTGACATTATGGCCCGATGAGCTGGTGGAAGCGCTTGCCAACCACGGCTTTCGTGTCATTCGCTACGACAATCGCGATATCGGCCTCAGTCACAAGTTCGACGGTGTGAAGGCACCCGGCCTTGTCAAAATGACTCTGCTGTCCAAGATCGGCCTCACGCCCAAAGTGCCTTATACGCTGGCCGATATGGCCGATGACGGGGCGGGCCTGCTCGACGCATTGGGAATCGCCAAGGCCCATATCGTCGGGGCGAGCATGGGCGGGATGATCGCGCAGCATCTCGCCTCGCGCCACGCGGACAGATGCCTCTCGCTCACCTCGATTTTTTCGTCCACCGGCAATCCCAAGCTGCCGCCCGCGAAACCCGAAGCGCTGAAGGCCCTGGTCACACGGCCCAAAAGCACCGAGGAAGAGGCGCTGGTCGAACATGGCATGATGCTCGCCCGCACCATCGGTTCGCCCGGCTATCCGACTGCGGATGAACGCCTGCGCGAACGGACCAGGGCGAGCGTGCGGCGCAGCTTCTATCCCGAAGGGCCGACTCGGCATTTGTCGGCGATCGTCGCCGATGGCGACCGGCGCGACATGCTCGAAACCATTTCCGTGCCGACTTTGGTTCTGCATGGCGAGGACGATCCACTGGTCCCCTGCGAAGGTGGCCGCGATACCGCTGCCTCGATTCGCGGAGCGAAGCTGAAGACGATCCCGGGATGGGGGCATGATCTCCCGCTCGAACTGGTCGACGAGCTTGCCGATGCAATCGCCGACCATGCGAAGGCGAATGCGGGCTAGGTGGGTTCGTCTTTGAGCCGCGCCCAGCGCGGCTGCCTACACCCGCTTCCGGATTCCAAAATTGCGCGTCCGGATTCGAACGAATCTCAACCCGGCACGATCATTTTTGCCCGCAAAATTTTTTTCCCGGATTCATTTTCGCCCTTGCGCTCGCCGCGAGTCCAGCTTCGTCCACGCGTCGCGGCGTTGCAACAAGATAAGTCACCATGCCCCGACCCTGCGTGTCTGCGGTAAATCGCGGCCAACCCCCTTGCGCTGGAGTCCCGGCTGATTCAGTATCTAGTGGTAGAGCGGCTGGGGGTACCCACAAGACCTAGCGATTTGCGGCGGGCTTCCCATATTGCAAGGATGGCGCGACCAAGCGGGCTTGTGGGAAAATAAGGGACAAGTTTTTGCCCCGGAGCCGCAAGGAATTGGTAGGCGAGGGCGATGCCCCGGCGACTCGAACACAAGCGGAACATGCGGGCCTGGAAGCAGGCACGCGAATGATACGGACAGCGGGGCAGACGATGGATTTCAAGAGCGGGGACGATACGGCGATGGCACTGGATCTGGATAGACAGGACACCGTCGAGGAGCCCACCACCGGCAAGAAAGCGGTTGCGATGGACAAGATTGATGAAGGCAGCGAAGGACTCGTCCAGGAAGCAGCGGGCGAAGCGCTGGCCGGTGCTGTGGCGAGTGCGGCTGCCGCTGCCGCCAAGGAAGACAGCAAGAAAGTGCTCGACCGGCGTTTCGACGTGCAGATCGACGAGAGCCGCGATGCCCTGCTGACCGAATTCGGCAAGGAAACGCTAACCGATCGCTACCTGCTGCCGGGTGAGAAGTATCAGGACCTGTTCGCGCGTGTCGCGGATTATTTTGCCGACGATGCGGAACATGCGCAGCGCCTCTACGATTATATTTCCAGGCTGTGGTTCATGCCGGCGACGCCCGTTCTGTCGAATGGCGGCACCACGCGCGGCCTGCCGATCTCGTGCTATCTCAACAGCGTTTCCGACAGCCTCGACGGGATCGTCAATACCTGGAACGAGAATGTCTGGCTCGCATCCAAGGGTGGCGGCATTGGCACCTATTGGGGCAATGTCCGCGGCATCGGCGAACCCGTCGGCCTCAACGGCAAGACCAGCGGGATCATTCCTTTCGTCCGCGTGATGGACAGCCTGACGCTGGCAATCAGCCAGGGCAGTCTGCGGCGCGGATCGGCCGCCTGCTATATCGATGTATCGCACCCCGAAATCGAGGAATTCCTCGAAATCCGCAAGCCCAGCGGGGATTTCAACCGCAAGGCGCTGAACCTGCATCACGGCGTGCTGGTCACCGACGCCTTCATGGAGGCGGTGCGCAACGGCGAGGAGTTCGATCTGGTTTCCCCGCGCGACGGCTCGGTTCGCAAGACGATAGATGCCCGCAGCCTGTTTCAGAAGCTGGTCGAAACCCGGCTTGCGACGGGCGAGCCCTATATTGTCTTTTCCGACACGGTGAACCGGATGATGCCCAAGCATCACCGCGAGCTTGGGCTCAAGGTATCGACCTCGAACCTGTGCGCCGAGATTACCCTGCCGACCGGTGTCGACCACCTCGGCAATGACCGCACGGCGGTATGCTGCCTGTCCTCGCTCAATCTCGAGAAATGGGACGAGTGGAACGAGGACAAGACCTTCATCGAGGATGTCATGCGCTTCCTCGACAATGTGCTGCAGGACTATATCGATCGCGCACCCGACGAAATGGCCCGGGCGAAATATTCGGCCATGCGCGAACGCAGCGTCGGCATGGGCGTGATGGGCTTCCACTCTTTCTTGCAATCCAAGGGCATCGGCTTCGAAAGCCCGATGGCGAAGGTGTGGAACCTCAAGATGTTCAAGCATGTCAGCGCCAAGGCTGAAGAGGCCAGCATGGTGCTCGCCAAGGAGCGCGGCCCCTGCCCCGATGCGGAAGAAATGGGCGCGATGGAGCGCTTCAGTTGCAAGATGGCGATCGCGCCGACCGCGTCGATCAGCATCATCTGCGGCGGCACCAGCGCCTGCATCGAACCGATCCCGGCCAATATCTACACGCACAAGACGCTGTCGGGCAGCTTCATCGTCAAGAACCCGTATCTGGAAAAGATCCTCGACAAGAAGAGCAAGAATTCGACCAATGTCTGGAACTCGATCCTCGAGCAGGGCGGCAGCGTCCAGCATCTCGATTTCCTGACGGCGGAAGAAAAGGCCGCCTTCAAGACCAGCTTCGAGATCGATCAGCGCTGGCTGCTCGAATTCGCGGCCGACCGCGCGCCCTTTATCGATCAGGCGCAATCGCTGAACCTGTTCATTCCGGCCGATGTCGACAAATGGGATCTGATGATGCTGCACTTCCAGGCGTGGGAGAAGGGCATCAAATCGCTCTATTACTTGCGCTCGAAGAGCGTGCAGCGCGCCGGTTTTGCAGGCGGTGTGGAAGCCGACAATACCGCAGATGCGGCCAAATACGAACTGGCCGCCGGCGGTGAGCAGACCGATTACGAGGAATGCCTCGCCTGCCAGTAAGCGAACAAAAGCCCGCATAAAACGCCCCCAGGCCGCCGACCGCCAGGATCGGCGGCCTCAAGCTTGTGTTGATCGCGCGCTCGATCGTCCTCTGGCTTATCGGGATGGCGCCGCTGAAGGACATTCGGCGATCGGTCGACGGCGGGGAGCAAGGTCAGTCGCAAACCGCGCCGCGCGCAGAGAGGTGTCAGGCGGCCATCAGGCTGCGGTTTCGCCCTTCGGCCTTGGCGCGATAGAGGGCGGCATCGGCTCTTGCGAGCATATCGGAGAGTTCCGGTACATTAGGGCCTTCGTGCAGCGCGATACCGATACTGGTGGTGCAACTTACGGTGGTGGCGCTGGCGTCGTGATCGATCTCTATCCGCTCTATCGCAACGCGCAATTCTTCGGCGATTGCATGGGCCTGAGCAGTATCGTCGGCGCGCAGGAAGATCACGAACTCCTCGCCGCCGAAGCGCGCGGCGAGCCCGCCGTGGCGGCTGGCCGAATGCCGCATCACTTCGGCCACCGCGCGCAGACAGGCGTCGCCCGCCTGATGGCCCCAGCGATCGTTGAACGCCTTGAAATGGTCCAGGTCGACCATGAACAGCGCGGTGCCGGCGTGCCCCATCGTGACCGGAGTCGCATAATGCTCGGCGAAAGTGTCTTCCGCCCGGCGACGGTTCGCGAGCCCGGTAAGCGGGTCTTTCATCGATAACTCGGTCAGTCGCGCATTGCTTTCCTCCAGAGCTTTGGTGCGTTCGTCCGCCTGGAGTGTCAGCAACAGGTTCCGCCGCTCGATCCAGTGGATGCGGTGGGCCAGAACCGTAGCCGCGCCCATGGTGAGCATCATGATCGGGATGAATGTCTTGGCGTAATCGGCGATGCTCCCATGGAGGAGCAGGAACCCTCCCACCGCCAGCCCATAAAGCGTTGCGAAACCGAACATCTGCCATCGCCGAAACGGTAGGACCGGCAGGGCGAGCCCGAACAATGTCACGACCCCGAGAGCCAGGAGGGCATTGTCAGGCGAGGGAACGAAGATGCTTGCATAAGCTATACTTACACCGAAACCGATGAGCGACAGGCCCATCAACAGCTTTTGCAGGGCGAGCAGCCGTCGGGGAAGCAGCAGCGCGGATAGGGTGAAGGGCAGTACCGCCCCCAACCTGACTGCGGCGATTTTCGTGAAATGATCGGGCGCGATCAGCGCGTCCACCACCAACGATAAAACGGCAACCACCGTGCCGAGCGCCATGAGGAAGCGCCCTTCGCGATGGTGCAGATCGCCGAGAGACTCCGCGATCGCTGCATGCAATCTGTGGTCCCACCCGCGCGGGGGCTTTTTGCCGACCAAAGCGGCATGCGCCGCAGCGGCGAGGTCGAAGTCTTGCGCCCGGTTCATATTTATTCGCGACTGTACCGGAATACCGCAATCTTGCAACGACTTGCACATTATAATGCCTTATACACCAAACGGGCTTCGGACTTTCCCGGGGGCGGGCTGTGTGCGATCCGCTGCGGGACCGCAAGCGATGGTTCCACATATCCGTCTTCTGTCACAGCTTTGGTGCCGGGGCTGGTGGAATGCGCGCGCCATTTTCCAGACAGATCGGGCCGGTGCCGACTTTCCCGATATGCGGATCTTCTTCGGTCGCAGATCGCAGATGCGCCTCGCTGCGAAGCATCTTAATCGCGTGGAATGCCTTTATTTTGGGTGGTTTACGCCTTGCCTGCGGAGGATCGGGGCCTGCGGAGGATCGGGAAAATCGGCCCCTGCTTTTGAGGAAGGCCCGGGCTGCGGAACCGATGGCGCCCCGCCCTCGATGTCGAGGAGCGGGGCGCCGGGGTTTACGGACATCGCCCGCAAAAGGGGAAACCGGACGATGCCGCTGTTCCCCGTGTTGCATATCGAATACCCTACCAACGGATTTTGCCTGAAGCATGTTCCGCAGTTCGTCGCACAGGTGAAGCGGCGAGGCGCAGGGCGGGTCTTTTTCCATCTTATCCCCGCCGAATCATTGCCGCTTGCCTTCGAATCCAAGCTCTGATTCACTATATGAGTCGTTCACGCGAAAAACCGGAGACCCACAACATGTCGTTGCTCGAAGCCCGCAAGACCTACAAGCCCTTCGAGTACCCCTGGGCCTACGATTTCTGGAAACGGCAGCAGCAGGTGCACTGGCTGCCGGAAGAAGTGCCGCTGGGCGAGGACTGCCGCGACTGGGCGCAGAAGCTCACCGATCACGAGCGCAACCTGCTCACGCAGATCTTCCGCTTCTTCACCCAGGCCGATGTCGAGGTGCAGGATTGCTACCACGACAAATATGGCCGCGTGTTCAAGCCGACCGAAATCAAGATGATGCTGACCGCGTTTTCCAACATGGAAACGGTCCACATCGCGGCCTATTCGCACCTGCTCGACACGATCGGCATGCCTGAAAGCGAATACGGCATGTTCCTCGAATATGAGGAGATGAAGGACAAGCACGACTATCTGCAGGAATTCGGCGTCGATACGGACGAGGATATCGCCCGCACCCTCGCCATGTTCGGCGGCTTTACCGAAGGGCTGCAGCTCTTCGCCAGCTTCGCCATGCTGATGAACTTCCCGCGCTTCAACAAGATGAAGGGCATGGGCCAGATCGTTAGCTGGTCGGTCCGCGACGAAAGCCTGCATTGCGAAGGCATCACCCGCCTGTTCCATGAATTCGCTCGCGAGCGCGACTGCCTGACCAAGGCGGTCAAGGAAGACATCATGGATATGTGCCAGAAGACGGTGCGGCTGGAAGATGCCTTCATCGACCTCGCCTTCGAGGATGGCCCGGTGCCGGGCATGACCGCGAAGGAAATCAAGAAGTATATCCGCTACATCGCCGACTGGCGCCTCAGCCAGCTTGGCCTGCAGCCGATCTACATGGTCGAAGACCACCCGCTGCCCTGGCTCGCCCCGCTGCTCAACGGCGTGGAGCACGCCAACTTCTTCGAAACCCGCGCGACCGAATACTCCAAGGGCGCGACAAAGGGCGACTGGAATACCGTCTGGTCGAGCTTCGACAAGCGCAACAAGGCCAAGGCCGCGAACGAGGAAGACGGCGCGATCGACGACGGCCCGGGCCTGTTCGGCGAGGACGGCGAAGGAGCGCAGGCCGCGGAGTGATTTGAAGCGACAATGAACGGGGACGAGTTGCTTGCGCTGACAATCTCAGGCTTGGCGCTTGCGGTTTCCGTGATGACGCTCTGGTTGACCTACTTTCGTAAAGGGTCAGTCCGGATGACACGGCCCACGCAGGTTTTCCTTGGCTCCGATGGTTCTCGGTCTTCCGGCCCAAATGGTCGGCCAAAGGTATTCTTGCGAGCGTTGTTGCTAGCAGAGGCGAAGCGCGGGCGAGTGATCGAAACCCTTTACGCAACACTGACACGAGACGAGTCCCGACAGAATTTCAATATCTGGGTCCACGGCGACGATCAGCTTGTGAGAGGGGGTGGCCTTTTTGTCGGTGATACCGGGGTGGTCGTTAATCATCATTTTTTGCTGCCCGCCGATCATTCCGAGTTCCGCTGGAAGGGCGGGACATACAGGCTTGAGGTGTTTGCGGATATTCTAGGGGACACCAAGCCAGTCAGGCTTTTGTCACTGGACCTCATGATGAGCGAGGCAGAAGCCAGTAGCGTCAATACGATGATGTGCGGAATGTACTATGATTGGGGCCCGCAAGCTGGGCGTTATATCTCGCACTTAGAGGCTCCCGGATTGCCTACGGAAGCGAGCGGTTAATGATCCTTCGTGGGAGGCTTAGTCCAAAGACCTCTCGCAGATTTAGTCGCATTGATTTCTAAGTTGTTCTGTTTGTTGACCTTCCGCTGTGGCGCCCCTCGCGGCAACAGCCGCCGCGATAATCTTCGGGCGCTGAACCCGAGGAGCAGGCTGCTACCGCGCAGGTCGTATGTAGCCACTCCGACCTTTGCCGGTGGATAGGCCCATTCGCGCGCGGCCTCGCTCCTCCACCCAAATTTGATCCAGCTCAATGATTGTTCGGCCACCCCTGCTAGGGTCGCTGCCAACATTATGGAAAGGACCCGCATGTCGCAGCACACGCCCAATGAACTGACTCAAATCTTCGCCCGGGATCGCGAACTGATTACGCGGCTTAAGCAGGACGATGCACATTACGTCCGGCTCGCCGACGAATATCACGAGGTGAACCGCGAAGTGCACCGGATCGAGGCGGAGACCGAGGCGGCGAGCGACGAGCGCACCGAAGAACTCAAAAGGAAGCGCCTCACCCTGCTCGACGAAATTACCGCCATCGTCGCCAAGGCGCGCGAGGCAGCCTGATCGTTTGCCGGGGGAACCGCTCTGGAGCGGGCCTCCCGGCATAGGTGCCACCACAGGAGATTTGCAATGAACAGCCGTCTTGTCGCCACAGCCCTGCCGCTGGCAGCCGCCTTCGCACTGGCCGCCTGCGGCGCAGAGCCCGAGGAACCCACTTACGAGGTCGACGTGACCGATGAAGGTGGCGGCGAACTGATCGTGACCCAGCCGGATCCCGATGCCGTGCCCGTCGACACGCCCGATACGCCGATGACCAATGTGCCCGAAGAGGGCGTGCCTGCGGATGACGGCCAGGCCGGCGCCGAGTAAACCGCGCAAGCGAAACGGGTGTGCCCGAACGGGCTCGCGGGGGTGAACGGCGTTTTCCTCCTGCCATCGGTGCGGCCCATATCTCGGGTATTGTCAGGGAACGGGGAGGCCCCGCGCCGGGTTTTGCAGCCGCTACCAGCCCCAGGCAGGCGGGGGCGGCTCCACCGGCGCGCTCGCGTCGAATTCCACGCGAAACAGCCGCGTCGGATCGTTGCGGCGGGTGAGTTGGTAAGCGAAGGAGGCGTCCGGCATGCCTGCCGGGTCGATCTCGATGCGCCAGACATTGGTCAGCGAGGCATCGAGCCCCTCGCGTGAAAACAGCGCGATGCTTTCATCGTCCACGGGAAAGTCCTGGCCACGCACACCCCCTGCCTCGGCGGAGGTTCCCCCATAGAAGGTCACGGCATCGGCTTCGCCATCGGCGTGGCGGTGATCGTGCTTCAATGTGAAGCGAGCATCCGCCCCCGCGCCTTGGCGGGTCACGATCCAGGTCCGGCTGCGGTCCCAGACGGGTTCGTCCGCCGCGCCGAAGTGCATCGCGTGAAACGCAATCGCGATCCGGCCCTCATCGCATTGCGCCCAGTGCGCAACCAGCCGTCGCTGCGGGAAATCCGTATCGCGCGCATCACTGCTTGCCAGGCGCCCGTCATAAGCCCGGCCGCAATGGCTCGACAGCGCCTGCCAGAAGGCCTCTTGCGGATGGGCCGCAGTGTTCGTCGGCGGCTCGGGTGTGGGCGCGCAAGCCCCAAGCGCCAGCGCCGCGACCAGGGCGGGTAGAATGCGAGCGGAAACCATCCCCTATCCCTAACCCCTTGGCGCAAGATTGAAAGCCGGTTGCACTGCAGGACTCTTGTCGTATTATGACGGCAACACACTGGAACAGGGACCTCCCATGCTACCCAGCCTCGTCGCCGCCCTATTCTTCGCTCAGGCTCCCGCCGCCGTATCCGCGCCGCAACCCATGCCGACCGGCGATGCACTGGAGAAACGGATCGTCGCCAATGACGCGCGGCTCTTCTGGGGGTTTTTCGAAGGCTGCGATCCCGATGCGGTTTCCGATCTGGTCCATCCGGACTTTCGCATGCTTCACGATCTTGTCGGCATGCCACTTTCGAGCGGGGCACAGATGATCGAGCAATCCCGCAAAAATTGTGCCGATCGCGCCCCGGGCGGCAAGAATGAAGGGTATCACAATCGCCGCCTGCCGGTGCCGGGATCGCGCCGCATCCAGAAGCTTGGCGATTGGGGGGTGCTGGAGGAAGGGCACCACACCTTCCACGAATGGCGCGCTTCGCTCAACGGCGGGCAGGGCGGCTGGGAGATGACCGGGGGTGGGCGCTACATCCATTCCTGGCAGTGGATGCCGCAAGAAGGCCGCTTCCGTCTGCTCGAAAGCCTCAGCATCGACCATGGTCCGGCCGTGCCCTACCCGCCGCAGACCGCTGTGCGTCCCTAGCCCGACCGATAGCCGGACGCTTGCCCCTTATCCGCCTGTGGCAGGCAGGCATGGCGGAAACCTTTGCCTCGCGCGCATGGCGGCGCTAACTCGCCCGCCATGACCCAGAGACCCGACATCCATGCGAAGGCCGAAACCCTGATCGAGGCGCTGCCCTATTTCCAGCGCTATGCGGGCAGAAGCTTCGTCGTCAAATATGGCGGCAACGCCATGGGCGACGATCGCGCCGCGCGCGAATTCGCCGAGGATGTGGTGTTGCTTAAGGCGGTCGGAATCAATCCGGTGGTGGTTCATGGGGGCGGCCCGCAGATCGGGGCCATGCTCGAAAAGCTCGGCGTCGAGACCCAGTTCATCGACGGTCTTCGAGTGACCGACAAACAGACTGCCGAGATCGCCGAAATGGTCCTCTCCGGCGCGATCAACAAGGCAATCGTCGGCTCGATCGCGCATGCGGGCGGCAAGGCGATCGGCATTTCGGGCAAGGATGGCGGACTGGTCACGGCGACCAAGCTGCAGCGCACGCAGAAGGACCCGGACAGCAATATCGAAAAAGCGCTCGATCTCGGCTTCGTCGGCGAGCCATCGAAGGTCGATACCACGATCATCGAAACCGCGACCGGGGCGGGGATGATCCCGGTGGTCGCGCCGATCGGCGTGGGCGAGGACGGCCACACTTACAACATCAATGCCGACACCATGGCCGGGGCGCTGGCCGCGGCGCTGGGCGCTGCCAGGCTACTTTTGCTGACCGACGTATCGGGCGTGCTCGACAAACAGGGCAATCTCCTCACCGACCTGACCCCCGCCGACATCCGGCGCTTGCGCGAGGACGGGACGATTTCGGGCGGGATGATCCCCAAGCTGGAAACCTGCGTGCAGGCCGTGGAATCTGGCTGCGAGGCGGCGGTCGTGCTCGATGGGCGCGTGGCACACGCCATGCTGCTCGAATTCTTCACCGCGCGCGGTGCCGGTACGCTGGTCGCAAAGGGTCGGTAACCGGCCCGACAGGGGTGGCGCGGCCCGTGTCGCTCTTGTAGGACGCGTATGACGGCCAAACCCAAGGGAACGCTCGACGAAATGCAGGCGCTCAGTACCATTTACCAGATCATCGCCATGCTCACCAATGTGCTGGTGATGCTGATTATCATTCAGTTCATCATCGGGCTGCTGTTCGCCTTCAACGTGGTGAATTCGCGCAACGAGTTCCTGGGCGCCTTCTACATGTCGATCAACCGCCTGCTCGAACCGGTGCTCGGCCCGATCCGGCGGGTGATGCCCAATACCGGTTCGATCGACTTTTCGCCTCTGGTGCTGATCATTCTGCTCAACATCGTCCTCATCGTTCTCGGCAATGTGATCTACGGCTGATGACGGCGCAGGTAATCGACGGGAAGGCGTTTGCCGCCAAGCTCCGCGAACGCGTGGGCGAATTCGCCGCGACATTCGCCGAAAAGGCGGGGCGCAAGGCCGGGCTTGCCGTGGTGCTGGTGGGCGAAGACCCTGCCAGCCAGGTCTATGTGCGCAGCAAGCACAAAGCCACGTTGGCCGCCAATATGGAAAGCTTCGAACACCGGCTGCCCGCCGATACGAGCGAGGACGACCTGCTTGCTCTGGTTGCCCGGCTCAATGCCGATCCGGCGGTGGATGGCATTCTGGTGCAATTGCCGCTGCCCGATCATCTCGACGAACAGGCGGTGATCGGCGCGATCAGTCCCGACAAGGACGTCGATGGCTTTCACGTCACCAATGCCGGCCGCCTTGCGGTTGGCCAGAGCGGTTTCGTTCCCTGTACGCCGCTTGGCTGCATGATGCTGCTGACCGACCGGCTGGGCGATCTGTCGGGTCTCGAGGCGGTCGTCATCGGGCGTTCGAACATCGTCGGCAAGCCGATGGCGCAACTGCTGCTCGACGCAAACGCTACCGTCACAATCGCCCATAGCCGGACGAAAGACCTGCCCGCAGTGGTCAGGCGCGCCGACATCGTTGTCGCCGCGGTGGGCCGGGCCGAGATGGTCAAGGCCGAATGGCTTAAAGACGGCGCGACCGTGATCGATGTGGGCATCAACCGGCTGCCGCCCGAACCCGGCGCGGATAAGGGCCGCCTCGTAGGCGATGTGGACTATGCCGGAGCGCAAGCAGTGGCGTCCGCGATTACCCCGGTTCCGGGCGGGGTGGGGCCGATGACCATTGCGGTGCTGCTGCGCAACACACTGGTTGCGGCCTATCGCAATGAAGGGCTGAACCTGCCCGAGGACGCGCTGTGAGATTTGCGATAGCCCTGCTCGCGCTGGGCCTTGCGGCTTGTTCCGCCAATCCGGGGCGGGACGACCGCTATGCGCGTGTTCTCACCCCCACCGCCACTCCGTCGCGCGTTGTCGCCACCGAACTCGCCTTTGCGCGGTTGGCGCAGGAAGACGGGCAATGGAGCGCCTTTCGCGAATATGCCGCCGATGGGTCTGTCATGTTCGTGCCCGAGCCTGTCGACGCCCGTGACTGGCTCAAAAATCGCGCAAACCCGCCGCAGGCGGTGGCATGGCAGCCGCACCATGTCTGGTCGAGCTGCGACGGTTCGCTGGCGGTCACACGCGGGGCGTGGCAGCGGGCCGATGGCTCGGTCGGCTATTTCACCACGGTCTGGCAGCGCCAGCGCGATGGCGAATATCGCTGGATGCTCGATCAGGGCGATGTGCTCGAACGCCCGCTCGAAGAACCGGAATTCGTGCGCACCGATGTCGCCGACTGTCCGCAGCGCGATGTCGCCGCCGAATTGCGCGAGCAGGCCGAACGGTCGCGCCCCGTTGCGGGCGGCACGTATTTCGATCAGGTCAGCGCCGATAGCAGCCTGTTCCTGACATTCGTCGTCTCACCCGATCTTTCCCGTCACTGGAAGCTGATGCTCAACCGGAACGGCAAAATGATCGATGCGATGTCGGGCAGCGTTGCTGCTCCGGGGGGCGCGTGACATGACCGCGCTCTTTTTCTCGGCCTTCATCACACTGTTCGTGGTGATCGATCCGCCTGGCTGCGCCCCGATCTATGCCGGGCTGACCAAGGGCGCGACCTCGGCGCAGCGCCGCAACATGGCAATCCGGGCGAGCGGTATAGCGCTGGTCATTCTGCTGGTATTTGCGCTGTTCGGCGAGGACTTGCTCGGCGCGCTGCATATCGAGCTCGACAGTTTCCGCATCGCGGGCGGGCTGATGCTGTTCTGGATCGCCTTCGAAATGGTTTTCGAGAAGCGCACCCAGCGGCGTGAGGAACGCGCCGAAAAGGTCGCGGCCACGCCCGAGGTGGAAGATGTGTCGGTCTTCCCCATGGCCATTCCGATGCTTGCCGGACCCGGCGCCATTGCGGCGATCATGCTGCTGATGAACGAGGCACAGGGTCTGGATCAGACCCTTGTCGTGCTGGGCGCCCTGGTGGCCGTGCTTGTCATCACGATGCTCGCCCTGATGGCGGCTGGCCCCATCATGCGGCTGTTCGGCGACAAGGTGGAGGCGGCGATAACCCGCGTTCTCGGTGTGCTTCTGGCCGCACTGGCCGCGCAATATGTCATCGATGGTCTACGCAACAGTTTCAGCATCTGACGCCGTTCGACACGGGTTCACCAGACGGGTGCACGCCGCTCGCGTTGGTATGGCGCTTTTCTTCTGCGTTGCGGCCCTCATGGGGCTGGGCAGCTCGGCTTCTGCGCGACCGTTGCCGCATTACACGATCCCCGAACTGACGGCGGCAATCGGTGAAGGGCAGCTTGGCCGGGTCGCCGTTCTGGCCGCAGAACAGCGGGGCGAGCGTGTTTATCTGGAACGGTTCGACGGCGAGCAGGTCGGCACTCCGGTCGATATCCGGTCGGCCGGCAAATCCATCACCGCGCTGGCGGTGGGCGCGGCCATTGCGGATGGCGCGCTTGCAGGCACGCATATTCCGGTATGGTCCTATCTCGGGTCTCCGCGCGGAGAACCGTGGGATTCCATCACCGTCGGCGATCTGTTGGGTATGTCTTCCGCTATCGACTGCAACGACTGGGAACGGCGCTCGCCGGGGCAGGAAGAACGGATGTACCGGAAACGCGAATGGCGCGCATTCGTCCTGGCTCTTCCTGCCCGCGAATATGTCCGGGACGCGCGTGGCGAGGGGCCGTTTTCCTACTGTACTGCGGGGGTCTTTCTTTTGGGCCAAGTCGTGGAGAAGGCGACCGGCGAGCGTTTCGATGCCTATGTGCAGCGCCGGTTGTTCGATCCGCTGGGTATCGACGGGGTCGTCTGGCGGCGGTCGCGCAGCGGCGAGATCCAGTCGGGTGGGCAATTGACGATCGATGCGCAGGCATTGCTGAGAATCGGCCGCATGGTACTCGATGGGGGCCGCTGGCAAGGCGAGGAAATTCTGCCCGAAAGCTGGGTCCGGAGTATGCTTGTACCGCGCCACAGGCTGGGCGAGCACGTGTTCTACGGCAACCTCTGGTGGGCCATCCCGATCCGGTCGCCGCGCGGCTATGAAGGTGCCTGGATGATGAAGGGCAATGGCGGGAACATCGTCGCCCTGATTCCGAGCTATGATGCCGTCCTGGTGGTGCAGGCGCGAAACTACAACCGCAAGAACGCCGAACGCCACGCCTTCACCGCTCTTTCGGCCATGCTGACGAGCCTCGACGAACCCGCGCCTATTGCAGAGTGACGATCTCGTCCCCGTCGTCACGCAGGGCGAAGAACTGCATGAGCTGAATCATCAATTCGCATCGCTCGCGCAAATCGGACGCTTCGAGGAGCGCCTGTTTCGAGGCCGCATCGAACGGTGCGATTTGCGAAACCCCGTTGATAAGCGTTTCGTCATCGAGCCGCGAGACCGAATCCCAGTCGACCGAATAGCCCTGCATGTCGGCAAAGCGGCGTGCCTCGAATTCGAAACCCGCGCGCTCGACGCTCGACAGCGTTTGCCCTGCGCGATCCTCGATCAGTTCCGCCTCGACCTGCCGGAAGGTCGTGGTGACGTCGAGTTCGCGCAGCACACGGAAACGGGCTTCGCCGTCCAGAACGATATTGTAGCGCCCATCTTCCAGCGCCTCGACATCGCCGATTCGTCCCAGGCAGCCCATTGCGTAGAGCGGGGCACGGTCTTTCGAGGTCTGCGGCTGGATGATCCCGATCAGCCGGTCTTTCGCCAGCGCGCTGCCGACCAGGTCGCGATAGCGCGGCTCGAAAATGTGCAGCGGCAGTTGCAGGCCGGGAAACAGGATTGCGCCGGGCAGAGGGAAGATGGGGATCCGGGTACTCAAGACGCTCCCTAACCGAACAGGATTTTGGACAAGCGCCGCCGGGTGGCGACCACCCACGGATCTTCGAGCCCGACCGCGCCGAAGATATCGATCAGGCGGGTGCGTGCGGCGCCCTCGTTCCACTCGCGGTCTTTCTCGACCAGGGCGAGCAGTTCGTCGGCGGCGGCATCGCGATCACCGGCGGCGAAGGCGGCCTCCGCATAATTGTAGCGAGCCTGAAGGTTCTCCGGGTCGGCCTCGGCCTTTTCGCGCAGGGCGGCGAGTTCGCCGTCATCCACCCTGTTGCCGGCCAGCTCCAGCGCATTGCGAGCCTGGTCGAGCTGCGGATCGTCGGCGAGCGAAGGAATGCCTTCCGCTGCCGCGAGCGCCGATTTCGCCTCGTCGATCCGCTCCGCCTGGACGAGTGCGCGAACCAGACCGGCATGGGCTGCGGCATTTTCGGGCGCCATCTGAACGACCTGCATGAACACGCCTGCTGCGCGTTCGGCATCGCCGTCTGCCAGAACCTTTTCGGCCATGTCGACGAACTGGCCGACATCCTGCTGCCCCTGAGCGTTTTCCGCGGACTGATCGGCGCCGGGCTTGATCGGCAATTGCCCGAGAATTTGATCGAGCGTCTGCTTCATCTGGGATTCGCTGCGCGCATTGGTCAGATCGGCAACCGGTTGCCCCTGGAAAAGCGCGTAAATGGTCGGGATCGATTGGACCTGAAACTGGGCCGCGATGAATTTTTCCTCGTCGACATCGATCTTCTTCAGCACCACGCCCTTATCGGCATATTCGGCGGCGACCTTTTCGAGCATCGGCGCGATGGCTTTGCACGGCCCGCACCAGTCGGCGTAGAAATCGAGGATGACGAGCTTCGTCATCGATGGCTCGACGACGTCGGTCTTGAAACGCTCGACCGCTTTCTGTTCATCCATGCTCAGGCCCATGCTCGCCACGTAAATCCACCTTTCGTTCGAAAAATCGTGCCCGCATCATGTGGGCATTGTCGCGCGAATGTGAAGGAGGGCAGGCGCCGCTGCAAGGGTATCGAAAAATCTGCATTTTTCGACTTGCGAGACTCGAGAGCCGCTGCTAGTTGGCCGCCTCCCCACCGGGACCAAGCGGTTTCGGTAGCGCCAGTGAGCGGGCGTAGCTCAGGGGTAGAGCACAACCTTGCCAAGGTTGGGGTCGGGCGTTCGAATCGCCTCGCCCGCTCCAGTTTCCATGACATTTCTGGAACTCGATCGCGCTTTTCCCGCGCTCGATCGGCTTGTGAGCCTGCGCTTTCCGCCCTGATGTGAGCGCGAAAGGTTGCGGGCGCCAAGCGGTGAATCGCGCTTGGCACTTGCAAAGCTCCTATCGGCTCCACTGTTCCGGGCTTTGCCGAATTCCTCCCAGATGGCGCTGGCGGGTTCATCCGGTGACGGTGTCGACAACGACAGAGCGCAGCCAGCGATGCTGCAGGCGGGCATCGCATTCTCGACGAAATGCTCTTCCATTTCTTCTCGGTACGGGCCGACATAGCTATCCTCGAACAGCCGACGGCCCCGGACTTCCGAACCGATCCGGTCAGACAATACCGCTGTCTCCAGATCGGCAGAACCAGCGCTCAACATCGAGCTGCTCTTGTCGGTTTTGTGAAGAAAGGTCAGGCGGCACAGAGGCGCCTTCTTCGCTACCGCCTCGATCAGTAGCGGTCTCAATTCGGACACCGTGATCCGGCTTACGCAGGCTCTGGAACGGCTGGTCGCGAATTGCGGGGGCGAAGCCTGGTGCCGGAAAATCCATGAAGAGAAACCCGAAACGCTCGAACTCTACCGCGATGAAAAGCGGGGCTTCGTCCTGCTGGCGCATACCGAGCGCAAGGGTCTGTATCGCCCCCCGCATGCCCGTTTTTTCAAGCTTCCGGCGCGAGGTGGCGGGGGCCAGGCTGCCGAATTATCTGTAGGCTGGCGCCCTTACGAGACGGTGCGAACGCCCGGCTCGAAGGGTATCCGCTTGGCGCCGCGCGGAGGAAAGGCGCGGTGGTCGGCCCTGTTCTGTATGAGAACCGACGACCGCGCCAATCAGAGTATCAAAAGGCCTTGGTGAACCCGACATAGAAGAAGCGTCCGACGCTATCGAAAAGCGATCCGCCGGAAGCACCTGTATACGTAGACGGGGTGCGCGGAGGGTGCTCGTCGAACAGGTTGTTCACGCCGAACTGAACTGTTTCTCCGCTATCGAAATCGTAGTTGAGAGCCACGTCGTGGTAGAAGCGCTCGTCGACAGTCAGGCCGCCGTAATACTCATCGCTTCGCTGGACGTCGATCTTCGACCCGCCAATGTAGCGTACCGACCAATTCGCACGAAGCCCCCCGACGGAATAGCCGACCTTGAGATTGCCCCGCCAGGTCGGGTTGCCATATTCCCCGTCGCTGATGAGCAGGGTGTCCGGATCTTCGGAATCGACCAGTTCTTCCAGCTTGTCCAGATAGGTCACGGTCAGCCCGACATTCAGACGACCGGGAAGACTTTCGGAGATCCGATCGAGATATGTGCGGTAATTTGCCGCCAGATCGAGACCCCGGGCGGTGAGCTGACCGATATTGACCTGGCGAAGGTCGATGGACGAAATCACATACGGATCGTTGATACCCGAGAAGTTACCGCGCGTGACCAGCGGACAGAAGGGGTTGTCCAGCGTTTCGGAATCCACGCATTTTTCGACGATCGAATTTCCGCTGATGGTTTGGATCGCGTCGTCGATCTCGATCGACCACCAGTCAGCCGAAAGCCGCAGGCCGTCGACTGGGGAAACGACAACGCCCGCAGTCCAGGAGTCGGATGTTTCTTCCGTCAGGTTGGGATTTCCGCCAAGGCGGGTGGTCAGCGCAAGCGACGAAGCGGGGTCGACCCATCCGGCGGGGATGCCCAGCGCCCGGCAATTCGCTTCGCGGTTCGGATTGAGATTGATCTCCGCCGCATCGCAGGGATCGGCCGAGATATTCAAGGCGCCCAGCGTCTCGGGTGCGAAGAATTCCACAAGCGTGGGAGCCCGCACGCTGCGCGAGCGGGTGACGCGGAAGCGCAGAGCATCGATCGGAGCCCATTCGCCGCCAAGCTTCCAGGCCACGGTGCTGCCAACCGTATCGTAGTGCGAATAGCGCGCGGCCCCTTCGAACTGCAGCGACTGCCCGAGGAAACTGTCCCTGAGCACGGGCACGACGATTTCCGCGAAGGCTTCCGACACACTGCTGCTGGCATCCACTTCGCCGCCGCCATTATCGGTCCGGTACAGCAAGCCGCGCGATCCCAGTGCGTCATCGACGCTTTTTAGCGAATCTTTGCGGTGTTCGGCGCCAATGGCGATGCCAAGCGGACCGGCCGGCAGGTCGATCAGATTGCCTGACACCTGGAAACCGGCAAGGAGCTGTTCGTTGGTGACGTCGCGCTGGAACGTGGCCTTGAAGTATGCCTTTTCCTCTTCGGTCAACATACCGCCGAACACGCTGATCGGCGCACAGCCAGCGTCACGCGCCGCTTCGCTTCGGCACACCATGTCCCCGGTAACCGGATCCCGCACGACATCGACTGCCTCGTAGAAACGGCTTTCAATTCGCGAATTGCCCCGCTTGTAGCGTTGGTCGCGCCGTCCGTACTGCGCAAAGGCAGTCCAGTCGAAATCGCCAAGCTGGCCGCGAAGTCCGCCGGCCACGGTGTAGGTTGTCCGCTTGTTGCCGTGTTCCCGATTGCCGTAGATATATTCGCCTTCGTAGCCGACCCTGATGGTGGACATGCCGTTGGCATCCATGAGGGCAGTGACTTCATCGGGCAGCGTGGGATTGTCGCGGCTGAGGGTCAGGCGGGAATCGAAGAATCCCTGGCCGTTCGTCTCGCTCTCCGCGAAGGAGAACTCGAAATCGGTAAAGGCGGTAATCCCGCTGGTCAGCTCGTATTCGAGACCCGCTATGGCAGAAATACTCTCGCGCGGATTGCGCAAATTGCGCTCGCGCCTGTCATAGCCGAAATCGCCGCCCACGCATTTCGAACCGTAGCACACGATATCGTCCGGCTGTTCGAGCAGTCCGTCGTCGTAAAAGTAGCGCTGCCCATCGATCACGAAGGTCGGCTGATATGGAGTGGTGATCGTGCGGGGATTGCTGATGACGATGCGATCGGGAATGCCGTCGTCAGGACCCGTATTGTCGGGATTGGTCACGAATGCCAATTCGCCTTTGCCATAGGCATAGCTGCGATCCCGGTAACGCAGCGTCTCGCTTTCGCCGTATGTCATACCGAAGCGTGCCGATCCGCGACCATCGCCGAATTGGCCACCGCCGCTGACCGAGACTCGGTAGGTGGCCGCGTCGCCACGGGAGGACAGACCCAGACGACCGGAGAGATTCAAGCCCTCGATATCGTCCTTGAGGATGATGTTGACGACACCCGAAACGGCATCGGCCCCGTACACCGCCGAAGCGCCGCCGGTTATGACTTCGACGCTTTCAATCATCGGGGTCGGGATTGCGGAGACATCGACCTGTGCCCCGTCGCGCGAGCCGGATACCCGGCGGCGTCCGTCGACCAGAACCAGGGTCCGATTCTCGCCCAGACCACGCAAATTCACGAAGGTGGAGCCGACGTCGCGCTTGAAAGTGTCGTTGCTCGACCCAAGACCGACTGCGATTTGCGGGTTCTGCATCAGAACGTCGCCGATGTCGTTCAGGCCTGTGTTGGCGATCTGCTCGGCTGTTACGACCGTTGTCGGCGTCGGGTTCTCGAAGCCGGTTCGCGCGATACGAGAACCCGTAACGACAATCGCATTTTGCGCGTCGCCACCTTCGGCCGCACCGGCTTCCTGACTGTCCTGCGCGTGCGCTGCGGAGGCCATGGAGCACAGCGCCAGGGCGCCCCCCCCCAAAAGCAGCTGCTTCGAAACTCTGTTTGACTCGGTAAATGCGACACGGTCGCGCTCAGGACACCTCATGACTTCCCCTTCTTCACTTGAACAAGCTGAGAGGCAGTTTCGCGACAAAGGAAGGTCGTGCGAAGTAGTATTAGTTCACCCGCCCATAACCCCCCGTTATGCGGCCAAAGACCGGTGTGACGCGTCGTAAGATCATGGCCTGGCTTCGGTATTTCGGAGCGCTTCAGGGGTTACGGTCCGTCAGCCTGGCCCGGACCGACCATTCATTGTTCCCATGTATATGCCGTCTGGTTATGCACTGGCCGCTCGTGCCCGGGGAGAAAATATGCGCTTGCGCCACATTGAAGTTTTTCATGCCGTCTACGAGCACGGTTCGATCAGTAGCGCCGCACGCATGCTGAATGTTTCCCAGCCTTCGGTCAGCAAGGTGCTGCGGCATGCGGAGGATCAGCTTGGATACGAACTTTTCTACCGCACGAAGGGCAGGCTTGTCGCGACCCAGCAGGCGCATGAGCTGTTCGCCGAAGTGGCCGAAGTCTATACCAGCCTCAGCAAGCTGACGCGTACCGCGCACAATATCGGCGCCCGAAAGGGAGGGCATTTGCGCATCGCGGTATTGCCGGCGATAGGCTTGGCGGTGGCTCCGCGCGCGATTGCCCGGCTATGCGCGAAAGATGACGATGTATCTTCCGAAATCACCACTCTGCACAGCCGCGAAATGGATCGATGCCTGCATGAGCGCGCATGCGATGTCGCCGTCGGTTTTCGTCTTGCCCACCATCCCGGAATCAAGCAGGTCGAGCTGGGGAGGCCGCGGCTCGTTCTGGTAACCCCATACGAAGCCTTCGGCTCGGCGGACCGCCCCGTGCCGATCGAAGCCTTACATGAAATCAACTTCGTCGGCGTCCGCGACAGTGGGCCGCTGGCGGATGCCTTCGTGAACGAACTCAACCGATACGAAATCGCGCCGCGCGAGGTTGTCACCTCGCATACCTATTATGCCGCTCTCGCGCTTGTGAGGGAGGGTATGGGCAGCGCTGTGACGGATGAATACACCGCTGCGGCTTTGGCCACGCCGGATCTCTCCTATTATCGCCTGGAGCCCAATGTGCAGGCCCCCATATACGCTACGACCCTCGAAAACACTCCCAACGCCAACCTCGTGGGCCGCTTTATCGAAAGCCTGCGCGCGGCACTGGCAGAGCTATCCGAGCCGAATGCGCTGGATCGGGGGCAACACCATAACGCGGGGCTATGACGCGAGTGACGAGTTGACATTGCCTCGAGGTTTCAACGCCTGCACTCCTTGCGCTCACCACCACGGTATGTTCGGGGATGAGGCAACGTGACAGCGGCGATCCGGAAACAGTCAGCACACAAGATCGCTGTAGTTGCGACAGCCGCTCTGGCCATGTTTGCGCCCCTTGCTTCGGCCCACTCGTCACGCGCTGAAATTCGGGCGGCGATTACCGAGCCCGGCCATGTTCCGGCGCCTGGTTGCGTCGTCGGCACGTTCGAGCGGGGATCGCCGACCCTGCTCGTGGCGCAGGGATATGCCGATCTGGCCGCGCGAAGGGCGTTGGATGGTGACAGCCTCTTTTACGCCGCTTCGATTTCCAAGCAGTTCACGGCTCTGGCGGCGGCAACGCTGATCGCGAAAGGGGATCTTTCGCTGAACGACGATGTCCGCACATACCTGCCCGAACTGCCGGTATACGATGCTCCGGTGACGGTCGGGATGTTGATGCATCACACTTCGGGCATTCGCGATTCGCTGGGTCTGCTGCGCATGGCGGGCTTGAGCGACGTCGGGAAGGCGGCCAAGGGTGATGCGCTCGATCTCCTGTTCCGGCAACGCGATACGCAGTTCATCCCGGGCACGCGGTACCGCTACTCCAATGGCGGCTATTTGCTGCTGGCCGAGATTGTCGAGCGGGTCTCGGGCCAGGCCTTCGCGGATTATGCAAGGCATGCGATCTTCGCTCCGCTCGGCATGCGGTCGAGCTTCTTCCTCGACGATGAAAGCCCTCGCGCAGGCAGTTACGCGCATGGGTACGTGCCGGAAGACGGCGCCTTTGCCGTTCGCGACAGCTTTCCTCGTTTCAGCGGCTCGGGCGGGCTGATGTTGTCCATGAACGATCTGGCCCGCTACGAATACGATATCGCGCGCGGTCACCGGGTCTGGACCCGCGAAGTGGCGCAGATCATGTTTGCGCCGGGCCGGTATTCGGATGGTTCGCTCATCGATGACGGGGCGGGCCTATCCTATGGCGGCGGCCTGCATCTCGGCGAGAGAGATGGCCAGCAAGTGGTCGTCCATACCGGGTCTGCGCAAGCCTTCCGGCATGCCTATATGCGCCTGCCCGGACAAAAACGCGCCTTCGCTGTCTTGTGCAACCGGGGGGACTGGAAGGCGACCGACAGGCTCAAGGCTGTAATGGCCGCCAGCGGGGTCCACTATCCCGGTATGCCGCGAACCCGGCCCGAAGGTCTGTTTCATTCAGCTGAATTGAACGCGAACTACCGCCTTGCTCCGGTCCACAATGGCCTCCGGGTGGAGGTGACGTCTCCTTTCGTCGAGGCGCCCGTCATCCAGTTTTACGCTGCCGATGACGATGGACGGTTCCACCACAAGACCATGACCATCGCCCCGACCGACGATCCCGACCGTATCTGGGTGAAGCGGGGCACGACTGCCGAACTCACCCTTGTCCGCATCGCAGAAAGTACCGACAAATGAGCGTGGTAAGATCGATCTCGACAGCCCTTGCCCTTCTCGCGGCGACGAGTCTGACGGGCTGCGCCACTTCCCGGACCGCGCAGCCCGGGACGACGATTCTGGCCGGCGGTACGATCTACGATGGAAGTTCGGAAACGCCGTTCGTCGGCGACGTGGTCATCGCCGGGGACGAAATCGTCTATGTCGGCCCCGGCCGCGATGCGCCTGCCAATGCGCGCATCATCGACGCCAGCGGAATGATCGTCGCCCCGGGCTTCATCGATCCGCACACTCATGCTCAGCGTTTCCTCGACGCCAGCGATAGCGAGGGCCGATTGAACCTGCCCTGGCTCATGCAGGGCGTGACCACGATTTTCTCCGGGGTCGACGGCAGCGGTACGCCGGAGGTCGGAGCCTTTCTCGATGAAGTGGAAACGCGGGGGTTCGGGACCAATGTCGCGACCTATGTGGGTTTCGGCCCCGTGCGCCGCGCCGTCCTGGGCGAATCCGGCCGCGCTCCCGACGAGGGGGAATTGCGCGAAATGAAATCGCTCGTGGCCAAGGGCATGTGCGAGGGCGCGCTCGGCCTGTCGACCGGCCTGTACTACGTTCCGCAGAGCTTCGCGGATACCGACGAGGTCATCGCGCTGGCGCGCGAGGCAGCGATACGCGGCGGCATCTACGACACACACCAGCGCGATGAAGCGACCTATACAATCGGCGTCGAGCAATCGGTGCAGGAGGTGCTGGCCATCGGCCGTGAGGCCGGGCTCCCGGTCCACATCGCCCATATCAAGGTTCTGGGTGTCGACGCCCACGGCACATCGGGTGCAATCATCGAGGCGATCAACCGCGCGCGCGGCGTTGGGCAGGACGTCACCGCCGATCAATATCCTTGGGAAGCCTCGGGCACCAGCCTGCAGGCCGCGCTGCTCCCGCCGTGGTCGCAGGACGGCGGGCGCGAGGCGCTGCTGGAACGGCTGGAGGACCCCGCCCAGCGTGGCCGGATCGAAGCCGAAATGGCCGAAAACATGCGTCGGCGTGGCGGTGCCCATTCGTTGCTGCTGGTCGCACCGGGGCATGAATGGACCAGCATGCGGCTCGATGCCATCGCTGCAAAGTGGAGTGTCGATCCGATCGCGGCGGCGATCCGGATCATCCAGGATGGCGACAGAAGTGGCAAGCTCGTGTCGTTCAACATGGCTGAAAGCGACATCGTCGCATTCATGCGCCAGCCTTGGGTCGT
Organism: Qipengyuania sp. ABI-127-1; assembly: GCA_022953095.1. Lineage (GTDB taxonomy): Bacteria > Pseudomonadota > Alphaproteobacteria > Sphingomonadales > Sphingomonadaceae > Qipengyuania. Next base: position 361,282 of record JALJCR010000001.1, read on the forward strand.
CACGAGCTCCGACGGTTCGGAAGGCCATCCGCGTATGTACGCTACCTTCCCGCAGAAATACCGCCAGTATGTCCAGCAAGCGGCGGCCGTCGATCTGGCGACCTTTATCAACAGCAGCACCGGCCGCACCGCGGACAGGTTCGGGCTGAGCGATCGCGGGCATCTCAGGCCGGGATACAAGGCGGATATCGTGATGTTCGACCCGGATCGTTACCGTCCGGTCGCGACTTATCTCCGACCGCGCGAGCTGGCGGAAGGCGTACTGACCCTGGTCGTGAACGGCAAAGTCGTCATCGCCGATGGCAAGCCCACCGGTGTCGCTGCGGGGCGCGCGCTACGCCATCGCCCGCCGCCCGAAACCTGTCGGGCCTGAGACGGACCACCTGCACACAACGATTGGTGACCGGATAAGCGGCGCGGGCTGCGGGCCTGCCGAATCGAATAGGGGGAACCCGATGAAACAATTGCAGTCGGAGTCCGAAGATATGTGCGCGTTTCCGGCGGAATCAGCCGGGCAGGATGCCGACATTGTGGTGCTGGGCGCTGGCGTGGTCGGCGTAACGACAGCTTATTCTCTTGCTCGGCGCGGCTATTCGGTCATCTTGCTCGATCGCGCGGACGGCCCGGCCCAGGGAAGTTCCTTCGCCAATGGTGCTCAGCTCAGCTACGCCTATACCGATGCCTTGGCGCAGCCTGCCCTGCTGGCCGGGATCCCGGCTATCCTGGCGGGTCTCAACCCCGCTTTTCGCCTGCGGTTCACACCCGATCCGGATTTTCTGCGCTGGGGCCTCTCATTCCTGCGCAATTGTACGAAAACGCGGTTTGCCGCGAATACCCGCGCCGCGCTCGTCCTCGGCTTCGAATCTCGGCTGGCCATGGCTGGCCTTCGTGACCGCCATCCCTTCGATTTCGGGCATGCGAGGCCCGGCAAGATGCACATCTTCCGCGATCATGCCAGCTTGCAGAATGCCCGGGACACGGTCGCGATCAAGCAAGTTGCCAACGTCTCGCAGGAACTGCTGACCCCGGCAAAGGCGATCGGGATAGAGCCCGCCCTGAGCGAAATCGGAAGCTTCGTCGGCGCGCTGTGGACCCCGTCGGAAGAGATCGGCGATCCACATCGCTTTTGTCACGGCCTGCTCGCCATTCTTACGCGGCAATTCGCGGTCAGGACGAAATTCGGTTTTACCATTGCCGGAGTGGACGAGCACAAGAACCGGATAGTCGTGCGTAGTAGCGATGGCATGACTGTGTCGGCGCGCAATGCCGTCGTTTGTCTGGGGGCCGACGCCCCGGGGGTTCTGGGCAAGATGGGCATCCGCGCGCCTATTCTCCCGATGAAGGGATACAGCTTCACCGCGCCTCCCGGTGCCAACGCGCCCAAAGTCAGCATCACCGATTCGGCGCGAAAGATCGTCTTCTGCCGCCTGTCGGATTCCATGCGTGTGGCGGGTCTGGCAGAGTTGAACAACGGTGATCCGCGCCCCGATCCGGCACGGCTGCAACTGCTCATCGACAACGCCGAAGCCGCCATGCCCAAAGCGGCGGCATATCGCGAAACAAGCGCCGGCTGGGCGGGGCTGCGCCCGATGACCGCGAATTCCATTCCCATCATCAAACGCGCGCGCGAGCGAGTCTTTCTGAACGTCGGGCACGGGATGCTGGGATGGACTTTCGCTGCCGGCGCCGCCGAACGCGTGGCCAAGCTGATCGAGGCCGAGGTCGGCAATCCCATGAACGACAGGAGTTGTATTGAATGAGCAAATCACCTGCCCCGCCTCTCAGCCGGTATCGCTGTGCTGGCGACCTCGTCTTCACGTCGGGGCAGCTCCCTCGCCTGGCGGATGGCTCGATCGTAGCGGGAGGCATTGAAGAACAGGCGCGACAGGCGTTGACCAATCTGGAAGCCGCTCTGGCGCAGGCTGGGGCGCGGCTCGATCAGGTGGTGAAAGTGACCGCATGGTTGACCGATGCCTCCCTCATGCCCGGTTTCAACACAGTCTATCGCGAGTTCTTCGCCGAACCCTATCCCGCCCGATCAACTGTGATTTCCGGGCTGGTAGCCGGCGATGTCGAGATCGAAGCCGTTGCGTGTCTGACACAGGGCATCGATACCGGAGGGGCGGGCAAGAATGCGGACTGATCGGGCACGAGGCGACTTCCGGCAGGCGCCCGCCACAGGTGGGCGACCGACTCGCTTTGGGCACTCTAAGTCTATGATCGGCATGGGTATTCTGAGCCATTCGGCTCGGCTTTTTCCTGCCTGATCGCACCGCCCCGACCGCATTAAGAGGAATACGACAAACGATGCTACGTGCCTGGTTCGCTTCTGCCCTGTGGAAACGCGTTTTGTTCGCGATGATTTGCGGCGTGATCGTCGGCAGCGTACTGGGAGAGAATGCCGTAGCGCTCAAGTGGATCGGCGATCTCTTCATTCGCGCGATCAAGATGCTGGTGATCCCGCTCATCTTCTTCTCGCTCGTTTCCGGCATGACGGCAGTGGGCGATATCGGCCGCCTGGGCAGTGTGGGCGGCAGGGCATTGCTCGTCTTCATGTCCACCGCGCTGATTGCGGTGACATTGGGGATGGGCCTGGCGATGGTGTTTCAGCCGGGGGTCGGGCTTTCGATCACCCTGCCCGTCGACACTGCCATACCTCCCGCGCCCGACCAGTCGCTGATCGAGATGATAACCGCGCTGGTGCCCGACAACCCGGTGATGGCGATGGCCCAGGGTGCGGTATTGCCGGTGATTATCTTCTCGGTCCTGCTTGGCATGGCGATCCTCGCATCGGGCGAAGAGGGGGCACCGATCGCCAGGGCGATGAATGCGGGTTCCGTGGTGATGCAGAAGATGACCATCTTCGTGATGGAACTCGCCCCGTTCGGCGTTTTCGCCCTGATCGCGTGGGTCAGCGGCACATTCGGCTTCGAAGCCCTGATCCCGCTGAGCAAACTCGTGGCACTCAATTATGCCGGCTGCGCGATCATTCTGGCGATCGTCTATCCGCTGATCCTGCGGCTGATCGCACGCTTGCCGGTGGTGGATTTCTACCGCGGTATCATCGATGCGCAGGCGGTGGCGTTTTCCACGGCCTCGTCCAATGCGGCCTTGCCGGTGACCTTGCGGTGCGTGGAGAGAAACCTCGGCGTCTCGCATGCGGTTGCCAGCTTCACGGTGGCACTGGGCGCCACCATCAACATGAACGGCACCGCCATGTATCTCGGCGTCATCGCCCTGTTCGGCGCTCAGGCATATGGGATCGAACTGACCGCGATTTCCTATGCGCTCATTGCCCTCACCGCCACGCTCGGGGCGATCGGCGCGGCCGGTGTTCCGGGATCGGGCCTGGTCATGATGAGCCTGGTGCTTTCGTCGATCGGCGTCCCGCTGGAAACGATCGCCTTCGTGGCCGGCATCAATCACATTCTGGATATGGCCCGCACCATGACCAACGTGTCCGGCGATGCAGTGGTCGCGGTGGCTGTCGGTCGCATGTCCGGCGAAATCGACGTCGAAGAATATGTTTCGGCCGATGATATTTAACGCCCCTTTGCTCGCCGCAAGAGCATGCGTGTGTGCTCGTGTGGCCCGCACCGGGAAGTCCAATCCAAACCCACCGATCTGGAGAAATTCATGAAACCCTTCATGCTGATGACCGCGGCGGCCCTGAGCTTGTCCTGCGCTCCCGTGGCCGCGCAGTCGGCCTATGACCCAGCCATGGCAGTCGATGCGGAACTGGAGCGCACGTCGCGCGTCGCGCGCGATATCTGGGAAATTGCCGAGCTTGGCTATCTGGAGGAGAAATCCTCGGACATCCTGCAGTCCGAAATCGAGGCGGAAGGCTTCACGGTCGAAACGGGCGTGGCGGGCATACCCACCGCCTTCATTGCGGAATGGGGCGAAGGCGGTCCCGTGATCGGCGTTCTGGCTGAATTCGATGCCCTTCCCGGTATAACCCAATCCGACAAGCCGATCCGCGATCCGATCGCCACGAAGCATGCCGGGCATGCTTGCGGCCATAATCTGTTCGGCGCCGGATCGCTGACCGCGGCAATCGTCTTGAAGCGCTGGCTCGAAGCCACGGGAACGCCGGGGCGTATCCGGCTCTATGGCACGCCCGCCGAAGAAGGCGGTTCGGGCAAGGTATACATGACCCGTGCGGGCCTGTTCGACGATGCCGATTTCGTGCTCGACTGGCATCCGAGCGACAGCAATTCGGCCCCGTCGCTCAGCAGCCTGGCAAACCGATCGGCCAAATTCCGCTTCCACGGCACCTCATCCCATGCCGCCTTCGCTCCCGAAAAAGGGCGTTCGGCTCTCGACGGTGTGGAAGGCATGAACATGATGGTGAACATGATCCGCGAACATACCAGCATGGATACGCGCATTCACTATGTCATCACGGAAGGCGGGGCCGCGCCAAACGTCGTGCCCGATTTTGCGGAGGTATTCTATTATGTCCGCCATTCCGACCCCGACGAGGTGCGCGCGCTCTGGCCACGGATCGAAGCCGCTGCACAAGGTGCGGCCATGGGAACGGGAACCAAGGTCGAATGGGAGATCATCCATGGCAACAATCCCACTCGGCCGGTGCCCGCGCTGCAGCGGAAGATGAGTTCGATCCTTCAGGAAATCGGGGGCATTTCCTATTCGCGGGAAGAGCAGGACTGGGCGCAAGCCATGCGTGAAAGCCTCGGCGAGAACGCCCCGCCCATCGCGGATGCGGGAAAAGTCGAACCCTACGCGACGTTGACGAGCTATGGTTCCACCGATGTCGGCGATGTTTCCAGTGCCGTACCTACGGTGAGTGTCCGCACCGCGACATGGGTCCCCGGAACGAGCGCCCATAGCTGGCAGGCCGTGGCCGCGAGCGGCATGTCGATCGGTTTCAAAGGTGCGAATCATGCCGCCAAGGCCATGGTCCTGATGGGGGTGGAACTGTACTCCAATCCCGATTTGCGGGCGCAAGCGAAGACCGAATTCACCGAATTGTTGGGGCCTGACTATACCTATGAATCGCTGCTTGGCGATCGGGAGCCGCCGCTCGACTACCGTAGGTGACGGGGCTTACTGCTCACCAAAGCAGGGGTCTTCCCGCATGGATTGCGAGAGGACCCCTGGCTAAAATCGAGAAACGAACCGCCTCGGTGTGAGGGAACGCAGGGGACACCGAGCGGCGCCTAGGGCGGCGGATCTATAACCGCATCCCCAGATCCACGAACACCTGATGACGATCTGTTTTCACCTCAAACGAGGCTTCATCATCTTCGTCCAGTAAAAAAGAAGCGCTGCCGTAGCCGGTATGGACGTATCCGAGCTTGGCATACCTGGCCGAGGAAACACCGATCTCGGCGCCGGAACCGACGTGATAATCGGCGCGCTTCTCCGGGAAGGCCGCAATATCTCCAGGCTTCTCGTCACCCACCTTGTCCTCGTCGTCCTCCGGATTGAGTAGGACAGCTTCGCCCCCAGCCTGTTCCCATCCCAGCCGATCTTCGCGGCCGGATCCTCGTCTGAAACCCCGCCCGACAGACGGGACCTTGATCCCGCCCCCACGCTTGCGGCCTCTTGCCGAGCTGGACGATCCTCCATATTTCAGGCATCAGGAATCGCTTGGTTGCCTTTGGCTTCAGGTATGGCCGTCCACCCGAAGGTCGGGCGATCACGCGCGAAGCGAAGTGTGAGAGAGTGACCCGCGCAGTGAGCGACGATCCCGACGATGATGGGCTGCAGGCGGTTTTCCTCGCCAACCGGCAAGTCTTGCTGCGCTTTCTCCTCGCGCGTGGGGCGGCCGAGGATGCGGAGGACGTTCTGCAGGAAGTATGGCTGAGGATCGCAAGCAGACCCCCTGCTCCGGTTTCGGCGCCGCTGCCCTATCTCTATCGCACAGCCAACACGGTGATGATCGACCGCTATCGTTCGGCAAAACAATCGGCGCAGCGCGAAAAGGATTGGGTCGAGGCCGGAGCGGGACCGATGCCCGGTATATCCGACAGCCCTTCGGTCGAGCGCGTAATCGCCGGGCGGCAATCCACTCGAAAAGTGGAGGAGGTGCTTGCGGGATTGCCGAAACGCGCCACGGCGATTTTTCGACGCAGCAGGATCGACGGCATCGCCCAACGCGCAATCGCCGAGGAGTTCGGGATCAGCATAAGCACGGTCGAGAGCGATTTGCGCAGTGTCTACCGGGCGCTCGCCGAGCTTCGGGAGCGGTTCGATGAGGAATGATCGCAGCGACTCCGTCCTTATGGCAGGAGTGACACTTCATGACGCTTGATCGCACCATATTAGACGAGGCCACCGTCTGGGCGGTCAGGACTTCCGATCCCGAATTCGGCGACTGGCCGGCGTTTACCGATTGGCTCGAGCGCTCGCCCGAGCATGCGGCGGCCTACGACCATGTCATGGCGGCAGTGGAAACCGGATCGGCAAGCGTCGATACCGTGCCCGCCAACGATGTCGATCAAGGGGCTTCCCAGCGTGTCGGCCGCTGGCTGGGGCCTGCAATAGCCGCCTGCCTGGCGCTCGTCGCGGTGCTGTGGATCTGGCCGTTGGGCGGGGCGGGATCGACCTATCGGACGGAGCCGGGCGAGATGCAGACGATCGCGCTGGCCGATGGCAGCACCATCGTGTTGGCGGGGGATAGTGAACTCGTCGTCGATCCGGACCGCACTCGCTATGCCCGGCTCGAGCAAGGGCGCGCCCTGTTCGAGATCCGTCATGACGAGAGTAACCCTTTCCGGGTCGATGTCGGACGCGCGACTCTGGTCGATGCAGGCACGATATTCGATGTCAGCATATTGCGATCCGATGTCGGAGTCGCGGTATCCGAAGGGGCGGTGATCTATAATCCTTCAAAAGAGAACGCGCGGATCGAGCCCGGCCAACTGCTTACATTCGATCGAAGCGACAGCACCTACCGGATATCGGACGTGCCTCTGGCCCAGATCGGCGAATGGCGCGAGGGACGGTTGACCTTCCGCGATCTGGCCCTCGCGGATGTCGCCGCGGAAATCTCGCGGGCCAGCGGAATAGCTTACACGGTTTCGGGGAGTAGCGGCGACCGCCCGGTTTCGGGGAGCATCGTGATCGAGCCCCTGCGTGCGGACCCCGCCGCGCTGGGTTCTCTTCTCGGCGTCGAGATCGAGCGGCGGGGAGATGCCTGGATGCTCTCGGCACGCTGACCATGCGCCCCTGGCCCGTCATTCTTGCGGCCTGTGTAGCCTGCTCTTCTGCGACCGCATTGGCGCGGGAACAGGCGATCGACGTGCCTGCCGGCACGGTCCCGGAATCGGCCATCGCGATGGCGCGGCAGACTGGCACGAGTATCGTGGTGAGCGATCCCGTCCTGACCAAGCGACGTACGCCGCGAATTCGCGGGCGCATGAGCGCTCGCCAGGCCATACGGCGCCTGGCGGAAAGCGCAGGGGCACGGGCGGTTGCGACGGGCACCGCATCCTGGCGGATCGAACCGCGCCCGCGGCGAACCGCCTCGGCTGGAAGGTCCAGGCCTCCGGATCCCCGGCGCGGTGCTGTCCATCAACCGCCGCCACCTGCGGTTCCCCCGACACCGATCGTGGTGGTGGCGAGCAAGCGCGACACGCGTCTCGACGAACTCGCAGCCCAGATAAGCCTGATCGATGGCGAGGATCTGGCCCTTGGCGGCACGGGCGGCACGGAAAAGATCACCCAGCGCGTGGCAACGGTGTCCTCGACCTATCTCGGGAGTGGGCGCAACAAGCTCTTCATTCGCGGGATTGCCGATTCCAGCTTCACCGGACCGACTCAAGCAACCGTGGGCCAGTACCTCGGCGATATGCGGCTTAGCTACAATGCGCCCGATCCGGACCTGCGTCTTTCGGATCTCGAGCGGGTCGAAGTGCTCGAGGGGCCTCAAGGAACGCTCTATGGCGCAGGCTCTTTGGGCGGCATCATCCGGCTTGTTCCCAATGCACCGGAACTCGACAGCCAGTTCATGCGTGGAACGCTCGGCAACGCCTTGACGCAGTACGGTGCAGCAAGCGTCGATGCGAATATGATCGCCAACATTCCGCTTGCTCCCGGGAAAGCGGCGTTGCGCATGGTGCTCGATGCGGCCAGCGAAGGCGGTTATATCGACAAGCCCCTGCTTGATCGCGACGATGTCAACCGCACGCGCACGCTTGCCGGTCGCGCGATCATGCACGTCGCGATCGCCCCGGACTGGGCGCTGGACGTGATCGGCCTCGCGCAATCGATTCATGCTGCCGACAGCCAGTATGCGGCGCGGAACGGTCAAGGCTACGACAGCCTGGCGCGTGTGCGCGAAGGCGCGGATGCCGACTATCTCCATGGTCAGTTCGTGGTGTCCGGGCGTATCGGCGCCCTTCACGTCCGCTCGACCACCGGCGCAGCGAGGCAGGACGTCCAGGAGCGTTACGACGCGACGATGCCGGGCGATGAGGATCGGGTATTCGTCCAGCTCAACGATACGCGCATGATTGCCCACGAGACCCGTATTTGGCTGCCGATCGAAGACCGGCGTTTTGGCTGGCTCGCCGGGCTGAGCCTCGTCGACAACAGCGCCCGCCTCAACCGCAGGCTCGAGCAGGACCGCGAGCGCACCTCTGCTACCGGCGCGCATAACTCGCTCACGGAAGGCACGATCTATGGGGAAGCCTCCTACCGGCTGCGAGACGGCTTCATAGCGACATTGGGGGCCCGATATACGCGGGCACGGCTGGGCGGCGCAGCGGAAGACGTGCCCCTGGCATTGGCGGTCGCAGGAGCTGCCATTACGGAAACGCGGGATCAGTCCGCGTTCCTTCCCTCGGGATCGCTCGTGGCCAGGCTTGCTCGTGCCACCAGTCTCTATATTCGCTATCAAGAAGGTTTCCGGCCCGGCGGGCTGGCTATCGAAGGCGAGTTCGTCCGCCGCTTTCGGCAGGACCATGCCCGCACTCTGGAAATGGGCGCTCGGCACGGGCGCGCGGGCATCGACCCGTTCGACCTGGCGGTGAATGTAGCCTACACGCGCTGGAGCGACATTCAGGCCGATTTTATCGATAATCTGGGCCTCCCCAGCACGGACAATATCGGCGACGGCCGTGTTTGGACCTTCAGCGCCTCGGGTAGTGTCTTTCTGACCGACGATTGGCGCCTGAGCGGCGGCGCGACCATCAATCGCAGCACGATCGACGAGCCCACCCGTTTCTTCCCCCATCGTATCACCCATGTGCCCAATATTGCCGCATTCTCCGGGCGGATGGGTCTGGACTACTCACGATCCGTCGGCAGCGATCTCGACCTCGATGCCCGGGTGTGGGCCAGCTACATCGGCAAGTCGCGGCTCGGAGTAGGGCCAGAGCTCGGCGATCTGCAGGGCGATTATGTCGATAGCGGTATGCTGGTCCGCATAGGCAATGAGCGGATCGGCGGGACCCTTTCGATCACGAACCTCGCCGGGACCGAAGGCAATCGCTTCGCTCTCGGTACGCCTTTCGCCGTACTGCGCGAGCAGGTGACGCCCCTGCGCCCGCGGACTATTCGGCTAGGTGTCGATTTCTCGTTTTAAGCACTCGACCCGGCAGCCTTCTGGGCGAGGGGGGTAATTTTCGTCAAGGCATCCCGCATCCGGCTCCGTCCTCCCATCATACAGACGGAGGAATTACATGCATCGTTACCTGCTGGCCGGTACCGCCTTGGCGACTTTAGCCGCTCCGCTCGCGGCGCAGACGCTTGTCGAGGGAAAGCGCACCCAGCCGATCCGCACTTCCCAGCTTAACGGTGGAACCGGCGATGCGGTGAAGGTTACCGACACGGGTTCGATCGAGCTTACCGCCGGATCGGCGATTATAGTCGATTCGGATCACGATGCGGTCAATGAGGGCAAGATCGTGGTCGCCAATGCAAATGGCGCAAGCGGCATGGAAGTGGTCGGCGATCGCCAGGCCGATATCGTCAACTCGGGTACGATCACCATCGACGAGACCTATACGCCCGAAGATATCGACAACGACAAGGATCTCGACGGCCCCTTCGCGGTCGGGCGCGATCGGGCTGCCATTCGGGTTCGCGGAAACCTGACCGGCGACATTCGCCACACCGGCACCATCACGGTGGAAGGTGATGAATCTGCGGGCATCTTGGCAACGGGTCGGCTGGACGGCGATTTCGTGCACGATGGCGAAACCAGCGTCGTCGGTGACGAGAGTGTGGGTGTCAGGTTGGACGACGTGACCGGCGATATCCGCCTCGCCGGCAAGATTACTGCGGTCGGCGAAGGTTCCGAAGGGGCGCATCTCGGTGGCGACATCGACGGCGCGCTCGTCGTTCAGGGCGATATTTCGGCAACGGGTTATCGCTACACCGCCTCGCCTGCCGACCCCTCCAAGCTCGATGACGACGACTTGCTACAGGGAGGTAGCGCCCTCGTAATCGAAGGCGATGTAGGGAATGGCATTCACTTCGCCGTCGCGCCACCCGATACCGACAAGGACGATCCGGACGAGGACAAGGACGGAATCGAGGATGCGGAGGAAGGCAACGCGAAGGTCGTTTCGTACGGTGCTGCACCCGCGGTCGTGATCGGAGCCGAGGACCGCGACATCGCGATTGGCGCGGTTCCCGCGACCGGGTCGGGTTTCGCTCTGATTGTCGATGGCGATATCGCAGGCCACGGGGTCTATGCCGGCGTCGACGGCAATGGACTGGCGATCGGCGGACGCGGCGGCGAAGTCGCGATCGAAAACGGCGTCTCGGTGGCAGGGTCGATCAAAGCGACCTCGAAGGACGCGAACGCGACGGCTCTGCAATTCGGAGACGGCGCATCCACCGGCGAGCTGCGCGTCTCCGGGAGTATTTCAGCGGCGCTCGACAAGGGTGCGGATAGCCGCGCGACCGCCATAGCGATCGATCAGGGAGCCAGCCTTCCGTACCTGCGCAACAGTGGAACGATCAAGGCCACATCCGGCAGCGAGGACGGCACTGCCATTGCCATTGCCGATCAAAGCGGTTCGCTTCGCCTCGTCGAAAACAGCGGCAAGATTGTGGCAACCGGCGCCGAAGCGGGCTCGGGGCGCAATATCGCCATCGACCTGACGAGCGTCACGTCCGGTGCCACGATCCGGCAGACGGCGGTCGGTTCGGGCGTCGAAGCGCCGGTGATCAAGGGCGACATCCGTTTCGGAACCGGCAGCGACCTCCTCCGGATCGACGATGGCGAGATTACCGGCAATGTGACCTTCGGTTCGGGGCGGGACCGGCTGCTGATGGCGGGAGACGCGAAGTACTCCGGACGCGTGGATTTCGGTGGCCAGGCGGATGAACTGGCCATGGTGGGGACTTCCTCATTCGCCGGGCAAGCGGATTTCGGGGGAGGCGCTGCCTCGGTGGCGCTTTCGGACGACGCCTCGTTCGCCGGACGTTTCTTCAACAGCCAGAACGTCGCAGTGGCAATCGAAGGCGGAACGCTCGACCTCGGCGCACCGACAACGATTGCCTCGCTCGATGTCGGCTCGAAGGGGGTCATTGTCGCCACCCTGAGCAAGGATGCCGAGAAGGGCAGCGCCATCACTGTCGGCGGGAATGCCAGTTTCGAGGATGGTGCAAAGCTCAAGCTGCGGCTGACCGATATAGCGGATGCCGAAGGCACCTATACCGTGATCCAGGCGGGAAGCCTGACCGGTGCCGATCAACTGACGACCGACAATACGCTCGTTCCCTTCATGTACAAGGCCGCGCTGGCAGTCGAAGACGCCGCAGGCCGGTTGACCGTCGATATCGAGCGCAAGCTGACCAAGGACCTGGGGCTGAATCGCTCACAGAGCCTTGCCTATGACGCGCTTTATACGGCGCTGGCCAAGGACGAGGACATCGCCGGGGTGTTTCTCGCCATTACCGATGAAGCGCTGTTCCGCGCGACAGTGGCTCAGACCCTGCCGGATCATGCCGGCGGAACTTTCGAAGGTCTAAGTCTCGGCATGCGTAGCTTTGCCCGTCGGCTGGCTGACGGCGACGGGCCTATCGAGCCTACGGGCAAGCTACGCCTGACATTCGCCGGTGCCGGCTGGGACTCCCGCAAGGATGTCGAGGAAAGCGCCCGCTACGATCTCGATGGGCTCGGGTTCTCGGGAGGCGCCGAATTGGCCACCGGGATTGGGACAATCGGCGCCAGCGCAAGCTGGCTGTGGAACGGTTACGACAGCGGCCCGGATAACCGCGTTCTCTCCGACACATACGAGGCGGCGCTCTATTGGCGCGGCGACTGGGGTGCATTCTCCTCCTTCGCGCGCGGTTCCTATGGCTTCTCGGATTTCAAGGGCTCGCGTCAGTTTCTCGGCAAGAATGGCGACGAGAAGATTTCCCGGACCATAGAGCGCAACTGGTCGGGGAATGTGGCGTCGCTCATGGCCGGGGCTTCGGTCGAGGCCGGCACGCAGTACTTCTTCATGCGGCCTTCGATTATCGTCGATTACATCCGGCTCGACGAAGACGGGTACGAGGAGACCGGCGGGGGCGAGGCGCTGGCTCTTTCCGTCGAGGACCGCACGAGCGACGAGCTCGGTCTGAATCTGGCGACCGCATTCGGTTTTGACCTGCTCGGCATGAGCCGGGGCGACGATATATGGTTGCGTCTCGAAGCCGAAGGTGGCTGGCGCGAAATCCTCGCGGGTGAGCTTGGAGGGACGACCGCCCGCTTCGGCGATGGCGACAGTTTCACCCTGCTGCCCGATCAACGTTCCAGCGGCTGGTTCGCCCGCTTGCGAGGGTATGGGGGTGACGAGTTTTATACTGTCAGCGGCGAATTGTCGGCCGAGGAGCGCAACGACAAGATAGGCTACGTATTGCGGGCTTCGATCAACTTCGCTCTTTAGCGCACCATTTCAAATAGGATCGGCCGGCCTAGTCCCCTCGACGCCCGTACTCGCAGGCCGGTCGTATCCTGGCCCGGACGCTCCCTGAAAGCGTCCGGGCCATTCAGCCTCGCTTGCCCCGGCATGTGGCGCACACGGCGCGCGGTTTTCCTGCGTGGCGGGGGGGTAATCGATGCGGCAGGCACCGCCTGGGATCGCGAACCGTCGCGTGGATATGGTACTGCGCTAGAATACTATTTCTACAAAGGAACTACCCTTCGGTCCGCCTGAATCGAAAATACCACACTTCGTGGCCGTAGACTGTGCGCGCCTTGTGTTCGTAGCGTGTTTCGGGCCAGCCGGAGGGGCGGTTTTGCCAGCTCTTCGGGCCATCGACGACCCATTCGAATTGATCGGTGAAGCGGCGCATCACCATCAGGGCGTGGCGCAGATAGACAGGGTGGTCGGTGCCGAAGCGGAACTCGCCGCCCGGCTTGAGCTTGTCGGCGATCATGCGAACCGGCCCGTCATTCATCATCCGCCGCTTGGCGTGCTTGTTCTTGGGCCAGGGATCGGGATGGAGCAGGTAGAGCATCGTCAACGCGCCGTCGGGCACGCGGCGCAGCACTTCCAGCGCATCGCCATGGTGAATGCGCACATTGGCCAGGGTCCGGTCGCGCACATGGGTCAGCGCCTGGGCCACTCCGTTGACGAAGGGTTCGGCGCCGATGAAACCGTGATCGGGCAGCATGTCGGCACGCTCGGCCAGATGCTCGCCCCCGCCGAAGCCGATCTCGAAATGCAGCGGGCGGTCGAAGCCGAACAGCGCTTCGGACGTCACCGGCCCTTCGCTCGGCACCGAGATCTGCGGCAGCAGCTTGTCGACCAACTCCTGCTGTGCCGCGCGCAGGGGCTTGCCCTGGCTGCGGCCATAAAGCCGGTTGAGCGTGGTCGGATCGCCTTCCTTGAATGCTGACATGCGGCGCGCCGTAGCGCCATCATCCCCATGTCGTCCAGATGCCGTAGGCGCTGGTGACGCTCAGCGCGATCCCGACCAGGATCAGCATCAGCTTGGGGCTGAAATGCTTCGCCGCCAGTGCCCCGAAGGGTGCCGCGGCGATCCCGCCGATGATCAGGCCCAGCGTTGGCCCGGCAATATGCGATATGCCCAGATGATAGGCGAAGCTGGCCGAGATAGAGAGTGTCAGGAAGAATTCGACCGAATTGACCGTGCCGACGACCTTGCGTGGTTCGGCTCCCTGGACCAGCAGGTTGGACGTCACCACCGGGCCCCAGCCGCCACCACCGGCGGAATCGAGGAACCCGCCTACAAGGCCCAGCGGCGCTACATATTTGGCCTGACGCAGCTTGGGCGGGTAGAGCAGGCCGCGCACGAGCAGCCACAGGCCGATACCAGCGAGATAGAGCAACACGAAGGGCTTGATCGTATCGCCATCGATCGATGCCAGAACGTAGCTCCCGATCAGCCCGCCGATGATGCCGGTTATCAACAGCCGGAAGAACAGGGCTTTGTCGATATTGCCGCTGAGCAAATGGCTGATGCCCGAGGTCGCAGTGGTAAAGCATTCGACGAGATGAACGCGCTGCGAGGCCAGCGCGGGGGGCACCCCCAGCAGGCCGACCATAAGCGTATTCGTGATGACGCCAAAGGCCATGCCCAGCGCGCCGTCGACCATCTGGGCCGCAAAACCGATCAGGATGAAGGGAGCAATCACCCCCAGATCGATACCGAACACCTCCATGATCGGGGGCTCGCCTTTCGCAATTGTCGCTGACGGCACTTACTGCGCTTCGCCGAGCCGGGCGAGATAGAAAATCTCTGCCGGGCTGCGGGGTTGAAGCGGTGTTGCGGGAACGGCTAGGCGGCAGGGCATGGAAGGACTTCTCGACGATTATTCCGATCTCGCCCTGTGGCTGCAGTCGCTGATTGCTCTCGCGGGCCTCGCGGTTGTCGCGCTGGCGGTGAACTGGCTGATCAAGCGCGTTCTGCTGCGCGCTGCCGCACCCTATCTCGACAAGCGCAGCGACACTGTGGATCGCTCGGTCGCGTGGCTCGCCACCGTGATTCCGCTGCTGATCGTATCGCGCGGGATTGCCGTGGTGCCCAATCTGCCGACGGAGATCGTGACGGTCACGGTCAATGTGGTGAAGGCGCTGATCGTGCTGTCCGTGGCCATGGCGATCAGCTGGGCGCTCAATTACGCGAACGAGCTCTATGCGCGCCGTCCCGAAGCCCGCAGCCGCCCGATCAAGGGCTATGTCCAGGTGGTGAAGATCGCCGTGTTCTGCGGTGCGACGATCCTGATGATCGCGGTGCTGATCGAACAGTCGCCGCTGCTGCTTCTGTCCGGTCTCGGCGCCATGGCAGCGGTATTGCTGCTGGTTTTCAAGGATACGATCCTCAGTCTGGTGGCCAGCGTTCAGCTCACCAGCAACGACATGCTGCGCGTGGGCGACTGGATCGAAATGCCGAGCATGAATGCCGATGGCGATGTGGTCGACATCGCGCTGCACACGGTCAAGGTGCAGAATTTCGACAAGACCATCACCACCATTCCGACACACCGGCTCATTTCCGATGCCTATCGCAACTGGCGCGGGATGAGCGAAAGCGGCGGCAGGCGGATCAAGCGGGCGCTGGTGATCGACCAGAACGCGGTTCGTTTCCTGAGCGGGGATGAAGTTGCCGGGCTCAGGCGTTTCCGGCTGCTCGACGAGTACCTCGCCAGAAAAGAGGCCGAGATAGCGGAGTGGAACCGCCACGAACTGTCCAGCGATTACGACGAAATCAATGCCCGCCGCATCACCAATATCGGCACGCTGCGCGCCTATGTGATCGCCTATCTCAAAAGTCATCCGCGTATCGCGGGCGGGGGGTTCACGCTGATGGTGCGTCAGCTTCCCCCGGGGCCGCAGGGCCTGCCGCTAGAGATCTACTGTTTCACCGATACGGTCGACTGGGGCGAATATGAATCGATCCAGGCCGACATCTTCGACCATCTGATTGCGATCCTGCCCGAATTCGGATTGCGCATTTTCCAGGAACCCAGCGGCCTGGACTTCGCGCGTATGGCGCAGCACACATAGAAAACGCCCGGCAGCCGAAGCTCCGGGCGTCTCTCGCTGTCCCGTCCAGGGGGGAAGGGGTCAGGCCGCCTCGGCCTCCTCGTTCGGATCGCGCAGCACGTAACCGCGCCCCCAAACGGTTTCGATATAGTTCTCGCCGCCACATGCATGGCTGAGCTTCTTGCGCAGCTTGCAGATAAAGACGTCGATGATCTTGAGTTCGGGTTCGTCCATGCCGCCATAAAGGTGGTTGAGGAACATTTCCTTGGTCAGCGTGGTGCCCTTGCGGAGCGAAAGCAGCTCCAGCATCGCATATTCCTTGCCGGTCAGGTGGACGCGGGCGCCGTCGACCTCGACGGTTTTCGCATCGAGGTTTACCGCCAGCTTGCCGGTACGGATGACCGACTGGCTGTGGCCCTTCGAACGGCGGACCACGGCATGGATGCGGGCGACCAGTTCTTCGCGATGGAAAGGCTTGGTCACGTAATCGTCGGCACCGAAGCCGAACGAACGAATTTTGGAGTCCATTTCGGCAATACCCGAAAGGATCAATACCGGGGTTTGCACCTTGGCGACGCGGAGCTTCTTGAGCACGTCATACCCATGCATGTCGGGCAGGTTCAGATCGAGCAGGATGATATCGTAATCATACAGCTTGCCGAGATCCAAGCCTTCCTCGCCGAGGTCGGTCGAGTAGACGTTGAAGCCTTCGGTCGTGAGCATGAGCTCGATTGCCTTGGCGGTGGTCGGCTCGTCTTCGATCAGCAGTACACGCATCGGAACTCCCCTGAATGGTCCCTAGTGTCGTTTGGTAACGCCCCGGAAAGAGGTGTTGCCCTGTATTAACCACAACACATGTGAACGGAAAAGGTTAACGCGGGGTAAATATCGTTAACTTTTCCCGGCGATCATCCGTGCCTCACAAGGCGCGCAGCTTCTTTTCGCGCCGACGTTGGGCGCTGGACCCGATGCCGATCGCCTCGCGATATTTGGCCACCGTGCGGCGCGCCAGATCGTACCCCTCGCCATTGAGCAGATCGGCGAGCTTCTGATCGGACAGCACTTTTTTGGGATCTTCCGCGTCGCACAAAGCCTTGATGCGCGCCTTGATCGCTTCGCTGCTCGCGCCTTCGCCATCGGCGGCGGCGACCCCGCTGGTGAAGAAATATTTCAGCTCGAAGGTTCCGCGAGGGCACGACAGATATTTGTTGCTGGTGACGCGGCTGACCGTGCTTTCGTGCATCTCTATCTTCTCGGCCACGTCGCGCAGGGTCAGCGGGCGCATGGCGGTAACCCCTTTGCGAAAGAAGCCTTCCTGCCTCTTTACGATTTCGGCTGCGGTTTTCAGGATCGTCTTCTGGCGCTGGTCCAGCGCGCGGATCAGCCAGTCGGCTTCGCCGAGCTGTTCGTTGAGCCAGCTTTGCGAGGCCTTGTCGCGTGCGCCGCTTTTGAGTTCGAGATAGTATTCGCGATTGACCACCAGACGCGGGAGGCTCGCCTCGTTGATGCGGATGTCCCAGCCTTGCGCACTCGGCGTAATCAGCACGTCGGGCACGATCGCCGATTCGGTGCCGCCGCCGAAGGCCAGCCCCGGCTTGGGATCGTAACCGCGCAGTTCGGCGAGCATGTCGGTGAAGTCCTCGTCATCGACTTCGCACATGCGCTTCAGCCGGGCGATATCGCCCTTCACCACCAGGTCGAGATTGTCGATCAGCCTCGCCATGCAGGGATCGTATCGGTCCGCCTCCTTGGCCTGCAGCGCCAGACATTCGGCCAGCGTTCGTGCGCCAACGCCGGTCGGATCGAGCGACTGCACCGCCTCCAATGCGCGTTCGGCTTCGGCCAGCGGCACACCCAGCTCCTCGGCGATCTGGAGCAGGTCGGTGGGCAGATACCCCGCCTCGTCCAGTTCCCCGACAATCCGCATGGCGATCAGCGCCTCGCGTGAATCGCGCGCCACCGCACCGACCTGTTCGGTCAAATGATCGGCCAGCGTCGGTCCCGTGGCGGAGCGGTTTTCGAGATCGGGCAATTCACCGCCGGCCATGCCGATATCGGCGCGGCTCCAGTCGCCGGCTTCCGCGTACGCCATATCGCCCGGCGCGGCCTCGGGATCGATGGCGTGGTCGGCGACGTCGAGTGCATTCTCGCCGCCGAATTCCGTCGCGCTATCGGGCTCGGTGTCACCCGTTGGGGGCTCTTCGCCAGCCTCCCGGCCGACCTCTCCCATTTCCAGCAGCGGATTGGCATCGAGCGCTTCGGCGACGAAGGTTTCGATTTCCAGATTGGACAGCGCCAGCAGCTTGATCGCCTGCTGGAGCTGCGGAGTCATCACCAGCGATTGAGTCTGCCGGAGGTCCAGCCTTGGGCTAAGCGCCATGGGTCAATTCCGGGCGCGCCTGCGCGTCACAGAGTGAATCCCTCGCCGAGATAGAGGCGGCGCACATTTTCATCCGCCACCAGCGCTTCGGGTGTACCGGCAAACAACACCTGGCCACCATAGATGATGCAGGCCCGATCGACGATCTCCAGCGTTTCGCGCACATTGTGGTCGGTGATCAGCACACCGATACCGCGCGTTCTGAGGTCTTTCACCAAATCGCGGATGTCGCTGATCGACAGGGGATCGATTCCGGCAAAAGGCTCGTCGAGAAGCATGATAGAGGGCTTCGCAGCCAGTGCCCGCGCGATCTCGCAGCGGCGTCGCTCGCCGCCGGACAGCGCCATGGCCGGACTCGCCCGCAACCGCGCGAGACCGAATTCGTCGAGCAAACGCTCGAGCTCCTGCGCGCGCGTGTCTGGATCGGGCTCGACCATTTCGAGCACGCAATTGATGTTCTGCTCGACCGTCATCCCGCGAAAAATGCTGGTTTCCTGCGGCAAATAGCCGAGCCCCAGGATCGCGCGGCGATACATCGGCAGATTGGTCACATCTTCGCCATCCATGAGGATACGTCCGGCATCCGGCCGCACCAGCCCCATGATCGAATAGAAGCATGTCGTCTTGCCCGCCCCGTTCGGCCCGAGCAGGCCGAGAACCTCTCCCTTGCCGACGCTGAGGGAAATATCCGTCAGTACGGCGCGCTTGTCGTAGCTCTTGGCAATGGAGATAACTTCGAGCCCGCCCTGCGGAATGGGCGGGGCGGCATCATGCACTGCGGCATTGTCCGAGCTTAATCCGATATCGGCCATGCACGGCGACATAGCACGCGAACCGGGCGTGAAAACCCCACGGCCTTGCCTTTTTCGACGAACTGGCAGGATTCGTGCATAGGCGCCGTCGCCCGGCGCTTTCCCACATCCCGTTGCCCGTTTGCGCAGGATTGCTTGCCAGCGGGCGGCATTTTTGAAACAATGCGATTCGGGCAGGAGAAACAGGGAGAGGCGCAGTGAACAAGGCGCTCGACGAAAACGATTTCGCAGGTGGTCGCTCATCCGCTCGCAAGCGTGATTGGCGCAAGGCGATGAGCGACAATGTGGCGCTCGCCCTGCTGGTCTATACCGCGTTGCAGATTTTCGTAACGGTTCATGCGATGAAGCAGGGATCGTCCTCGATCATGCCCTATCTCGCCCTCGTGGTTCTCGTCGCCGGCATCATTCCCGCCTGTCGCTGGTTCGAACGGCGCTGGATCGGCCTGAGCGACGAAGAGGCCGCCGAAATCGGTCTGAAGCCGGCCTTCCGCCGCGACCAACTGCTCCTGTGGGCATTGGCGATCGGTTTGCCCTTCGCCCTCACGACTTTCTTCAACATCATCTTCGCCTGATTTTCGCGGCAGTTGCCAGCACTGCGGCCCGCGCCTACCTCGCGCGGATGATGACCTTTTTCGGCAATCGCCCATGATGGACAGCAACGCCGCACTCGAACGGTGCCGGGAACTCGTCGACCTTGCCCGTTCGATGGGCGCCGATGAAGCCGATGCCGCCGCGCGCGCCTCTTCTTCCGAAAGCGTCAGCGTGAGGCTCGGCGCGCTCGAGGAGGTCGAGCGTTCGGAGAGCGAGGAGATCGGCCTGCGGGTGTTCGTCGGTCGCCGTTCCGCATCGATCAACACCAGCGATTTCGCACCCGACGGGCTGAAACTGCTTGCCCAGCGTGCCGTGGAGATGGCGCGCCTGGCACCGGAGGATCCCTATGGCGGGCTCGCTCCGCGCGACGCGCTTTTCAGTGGCGAACCGCCCGACCTGGACCTTTCGGATCGGTCCGAACCCTCGCCAGCGGATCTGCGCGAGGCCGCTCTCGCCACCGAAGATGCCGCGCGCGCTGTCGATGGGGTGACCAATTCCAACGGCGGCAGCGCGTCCTATTCGCGTTCGGTCTTCGCGCTGGCCACCTCCAATGGATTCGCTCGTGGCCATTCGGGTGGGTCGCATACGCTTTCGGCGAGCGTGGTGGCGGGCGAGGGAGGCGATAAACAGACCGATTATGCCTATCGCACCCAGCGCCACCGCAGCGATCTGCCGGACCCGGCCGAAATCGGCCGCGAGGCGGGGCAGCGCGCGGTGCGCAAGGTGGGTCCCGGGTCGATCCCGTCGCGCAAAATGCCGGTCGTGTTCGATCCGCGCGTGGGCAGCGGCGTGCTCGGCCACCTGCTTGGTGCGATCGCCGGGCCTTCGATCGCCCGCAAGGCGAGCTTTCTGGTCGGGCGCGAAGAGGACCGGCTCTTCGATGGTGCAATCCGCATCGCCGAGGACCCGCATCGCCTGCGCGGCCTGCGGTCGCGCCATTACGACGGCGAGGGCGTGGCTACGGTCGAACGCGCATTGGTGGAAGACGGGCGCATCACCGGCTGGCTCACCAATGTCGCCAGTGCCGCCCAGCTCGGCCTCGGCCTGACAGGCCATGCCAGCCGGGGCGGCGGCGGATCGCCGGGGATTGCGGTGAGCAATGTCGTCATGGAAGCGGGATCGCAATCGGTCGCGGACCTCATCGCCGATATCGAAGACGGTCTGTTCGTGACCGACCTCTTCGGACAGGGCGTCAATCTCGTCACCGGCGATTACAGCCGCGGGGCGAGCGGGCTGCGCATCCGCAATGGCGAACTGGCCGGGCCGGTCGCCGAAATCACGATCGCCAGCACGCTGCCGGACATGTTCCGCGCACTGGTGCCTGCGGACGATCTGGAACTGGTGCGCGGGGTGGACGTGCCGACCTTCCGCATCGATGGCATGTCGGTGGCGGGCCAGTGACGCGGCTGCTCGCCATTCTTGCCCTGATCTGGGCGATGCCGCTGGCAGCCCAGCTCGACGCGCCGACCGAACCGGTCGAGACACCCACGCCCGTCCAGACGATCGCCGCGACACAGGAAGCCGGTGCCGACGAACAGATCGCTGAACGCATCGCCGGGATCTTTGCCGAATTGCCCGCTTTTACCGGCGTCGAGGTTGAGGTGAGCGAAGGCGTGGTCTCGCTCTCGGGCACTGTGCCCAAGGCCGAGGACATCGATCGCGCCGAGGCGATCGTGAACCGGATATCCGGCGTCGTCACGATCGAAAACGGGCTGGAACGCGACCTGTCGGTATCCGCCGACAGCGCCGGTATATCGGTTCTGGGCGAGCGTTGGGACGCTTTCGTCAGCGCGCTGCCGCTGATTGCCGCCGCGCTCGGTGTATGGTTTCTCATCGCGGCGGCGGGCTATGTCATCGCCGGGCTGGGCGCCTTGTGGCACCGCATCGCTCCCAACAGTTTCCTGGCCGAACTGATCGCCAGCGCGATCCGCTTCGTGTTCTTCATCGGCGGTCTGGTGGTGGCTCTGGACATGATCGGAGCCACGGCTCTGCTTGGCGCGGTGCTGGGCGGGGCGGGCGTGATCGGCATCGCGCTGGGCTTCGCCATGCGCGATACGATCGAGAATTACGTCGCCTCGCTCATGCTCAGCCTGCGCCAGCCCTTCCGCGCCAATGACTGGGTCCAGATCGATACGTATGAGGGGCGGGTGATCCGTCTGACCAGCCGCGCGACCGTGCTGATGACGCTGGACGGCAATCACCTGCGTATTCCCAACGGCCAGGTGTTCCGTGCGGTGATTCTCAATTTCACGCGCAATCCGCAGCGGCGTTTCCAGTTCGATCTTGGGGTCGATGCCGATGACGATGCCCGCGCCGCGCGCCAATTGGGGCGCGATACGCTGGCCGCGCTGGATTTCGTCCTCGACGATCCGCCGCCCGAAGCGCGGATCATCGAGGTCGGCGATTCGAATGTGGTGATCCGCTTTCTCGGCTGGGTCGACCAGCGCGAGACCGATTGGTGGAAGGGGCAGAGCCAGGCCATTCCCGCCGTAAAGCGGGCTCTGGAAGAGGCCGGGTTCGGCCTGCCGGAGCCGATCTATCGCCTGCGTTTCGACCCGCGTTCGGCCACGGTTCCTTTCGCCACCGAAGCCACCGCCGGACCCGCTGCGCAGCGTGAGGAGAAGGCGAAGCCGGTTCGCGAGATAACGGTGACCGAGACCGAAGAAGACGTTCGCCCGGCCGACGAGATTGCCGCCATGGTCGATGAGGAGCGGCGCACGGGACAGGAGCAGGATAAGGACCTGCTCGATACATCGCGGCCGGTCGAATAGCTGCCGTCGGCCATAAGGGCCGCGTGGCGGCGCCCCCTCGCTCGGCTTCCTCTTACTTTTCTGCCTTGTAGCGATCGACCGCTTCGATGACGATGCGCTTGGCCTCTGCGGCGTCGCCCCAATTGCCGATGCGCACCCACTTTTCCTTTTCCAGGTCTTTGTAGTGGGTGAAGAAGTGCTCGATCTGCTGGAAAATGATCGAGGGCAGGTCCTTCGTTTCGGCGACATCCGAATAATAGGGGAAGGTGGTGTCGATCGGCACGCAGATCAGTTTCTCGTCCCCGCCATGCTCGTCTTCCAGGTTGAGCACGCCGATCGGGCGCGAACGGACGATGCAGCCCGGGATGAAGGGGGAGCGCGCGATCACCAGCGCGTCGAGCGGATCGCCATCGGGCGAGAGCGTGTGCGGAATGAAACCGTAATTGGCCGGATAGCGCATCGGCGTATGCAGGATACGGTCGACGAACAGCGCGCCCGATTCCTTGTCGAATTCATATTTCACCGGCTCGCCGCCAGTCGGCACTTCGATGATGACGTTGAGGCTTTCCGGCACATTGTCGCCGGTCGGAATCTTGTCGATGCGCATCCGCTACTCTTCTCGTAAATTTCGGTTTCGCCCCTCTCCCCAGAAAGACTTCGCCGGGCGGATAGCGGGGCGGGGCGCAGGCGTAAACAGGGACTTTCGTCGATAGCCTTCAGTTGCCCTGCCCCGCTTCCTGCCCGCATCGGACCATCGCTATAGATTGCGGACCCGCGCAGTTCGCTCTAATCGCGCGCACCATGCCCAAGACACCCCAAGCCATTCGCGGAACCCAGGACATTTTCGGCGCCGATGCGGAAGCCTTCGCCTTCGTCGTCGAAACCTTCGAACGCGTGCGCAAGCTCTATCGCTTCCGCCGCGTCGAAATGCCCGTGTTCGAGAAAACCGAAGTGTTCAGCCGTGCGATCGGCGAGACGACCGATGTCGTCAGCAAGGAAATGTATTCCTTCGACGATCGCGGCGGGGAAAGCCTCACGCTGCGGCCCGAATTCACTGCCGGGATCGCGCGCGCTTTTCTCTCGAACGGCTGGCAGCAGCATGCGCCGCTCAAGGTCGCGACGCATGGGCCGCTGTTCCGCTACGAGCGTCCGCAGAAGGGCCGCTATCGCCAGTTCCACCAGATCGACGCCGAGATCATCGGCGCAGCCGAGCCGCAGGCCGATGTCGAACTGCTGGCGATGGCCGATCAGCTATTGAAGGAACTGGGGATCGAGGGCGTCACGCTACACCTCAACACGCTCGGCGATGGCGACAGCCGCGAAGCCTGGCGCGCCGCGCTGGTCGAGCATTTCCGCAGCGTGAAGGATGAGCTTTCGGAAGATTCGCAGGAGCGGCTGGAAAAGAACCCGCTGCGCATCCTCGACAGCAAGGACCGCCGCGATAAGCGCTTCGTCGCCGATGCGCCGAAGATCGACCAGTTCCTCTCGGACGACGCGCGCGCCTTCTTCGATGCCGTCACCAGCGGCCTCGATGCGGCGGGTGTGAAATGGCAGCGCGCGGAAAGTCTCGTGCGCGGGCTCGATTATTACCGCCACACCGCCTTCGAATTCATTCCCGACGAGGGCAGCGAGGCGGCGGGCAAGCTGGGCTCGCAAAGCACCATCCTCGGCGGCGGGCGCTATGATGGGCTCATGGAAAGCCTCGGCGGTGCACCGACGCCTGCGGTCGGCTGGGCCGCGGGGATCGAGCGGCTGGCGATGCTGGTGGAGGAGTTGGAAGAAGAGCGCCTCGAAGCAATGGTGCTCGTCGAAGATGATGCCGGAATGGCTGCGGCAATCGAGTTGCTATCCGATCTGCGAGCCGGGGGCGTCACCGCCGACATTATGGCATCGGGTTCGCCGAAAAAACGCTACGACAAGGCGGTCAAACAAAAGCCACAACATATTCTTCGGGTCGATGAACGCGGCTATCATGGAATCTCGGGCGAAGGGGATGCCAGCAGGATCGTAGCTGCCATCAACCGACACTCTCCGTCACCCTGAACTTGTTTCAGGGTTCATCTCACCGATAGCGCCGTTGGTGAGGGGGCGGGATGGATGCTGAAACAAGTTCAGCATGACGGGGATGGGGAGATGCTCCGTTTCCACCCGTCACCCCGGACTCGATCCGGGGTGGTGCTTTTGTTCAGCGGTGTCGGGGGAAGCACGATCCCGGGTCGAGCCCGGGATGACGAAATGGGCATGGGTGGACGAACCTGCG
Organism: Qipengyuania sp. ABI-127-1; assembly: GCA_022953095.1. Classification (GTDB taxonomy): domain Bacteria; phylum Pseudomonadota; class Alphaproteobacteria; order Sphingomonadales; family Sphingomonadaceae; genus Qipengyuania. The sequence continues at coordinate 385,998 of JALJCR010000001.1, forward strand.
ATCGAACATCTTTCCTACCCGCTATTTCCTTCGCTAAGGATGCGGCAAGGCGGGTTGAAATGGCCATGGGGCGGGGGGGAGCTTCCGCATGTGTCACCCGGCTTGCGAGTAGAATTGTTGTTGTAAAAGAAAGATTTAGGCGAAAATGCGGAAGGTGACACCCTGTCGCCTTCGTCACCCATCCGCCACCCGAAACACTCATGACCATCCCAGCCGAACGCCTCGATCAGATCGCCCATCGCTTCGCCGAGCTCGAGGCGCGGATGGCGTCGGGTACGCTCGAGGGCGAGGAATTCGTCCAGGCGAGCCGCGATTATGCCGAGCTGGAGCCGGTGGCGAAGGTGGCCGCCGAGGTGAAGGCCGCGCGCGAGGAGATCGCGGAGCTGGAGGAGATGCTCGCCGACCCCGAAATGAAAGCCATGGCCGAGGAAGAGCTGGCCGAATTGCGCCAGCGCCTGCCCGAGGCGGAGCGCGAACTGGCCATCGCCATGCTGCCGCGTGACAGCGCCGATGCGAAGCCCGCCATGCTCGAAATCCGCGCGGGCACCGGCGGTGACGAGGCAGCACTTTTCGCGGGCGATCTCTACCGCATGTACGAGCGCTTCGCCGCTGAGCAGGGCTGGAAGGTTGAACCGGTTTCCATGAGCGCATCGGAAGTCGGCGGCTTCAAGGAGATCGTGGCAAATGTGACGGGCAACGGCGTCTTCGCCAAATTGAAATTCGAAAGCGGCGTCCACCGGGTGCAGCGCGTGCCGGAAACCGAAAGCGGCGGGCGCATCCATACCTCGGCGGCGACGGTCGCGGTGCTGCCCGAACCGGATGAGGTCGACGTCCAGATCGATGCGACCGATCTCAAGATCGATACCTACCGCGCGAGCGGGGCGGGCGGCCAGCACGTCAACACCACCGATAGCGCGATCCGCATCACCCACTTGCCCTCGGGCCTCGTGGTGACCTGCCAGGACGGGCGCAGCCAGCACAAGAACCGCGAGAAGGCGATGCAGGTGCTGCGCGCACGCCTTTACGAAAAATCGCGCGAGGAAGCGCAGGGCGCCGAGGCCGAGGCGCGCAAGGCCATGGTCGGCAGCGGCGACCGGTCCGAACGCATCCGCACCTACAACTACCCGCAGGGCCGCGTGACCGACCACCGCATCGGGCTGACCTTGCAGAAGCTTCCGCAGATCATCGCCGGGCCGGGGCTGGGCGAGCTGGTCGACGCGCTGATCGCCGAGGACGAGGCCAAGCGCCTTGCCGCGATGACCGAATGAACGTTGCCGATGCGGTGCGCGCCGCTGCGGAGCGTCTCGCCGCTACCAGCGACACTGCTCGTCTGGATGCGGAATTGCTCATGGCGCACATGCTGGGCGTATCGCGCTCGGATATGCTGCTACGGCATATGCGCGATCGGGAGCCTGCAGGTTTCGAGGGGTTGGTCGCACGCCGCGCCGTGCGTGAACCGGTCGCGCATATCGTCGGGCACCAGGACTTCTTCGGGCTCGATTTCACGGTCACGTCCGATACGCTGATCCCGCGCGGTGACAGCGAGACGATCGTGCAAGCGGCGCTCGATACGGCGAGGCCCGATGCACGGGTGCTCGACATGGGCACGGGCTCCGGCGCGTTGCTGCTTGCATTTCTCGACCGGAGGCCGGAATCGAGCGGGATCGGTATCGATGCGTGTGTAGCCGCGCTGGATGTGGCGGCAAACAATTGCGAGCGTTTGGGTCTTGCCGGGCGGGCACGTTTTCTCGAGGCGAGTTGGCTCGAGGATGGCTGGTCGAACGATCTGGGTCGGTTCGATCTGATCCTGTGCAATCCGCCCTATGTCGAGGCGGACGCAGAGCTCGAGCCGGACGTGCGCGCTTATGAGCCGGCTGGTGCCCTTTTCGCCGGGCCTGAAGGGCTTGACGCCTATCGCACGATCGTCCCGCAGCTTGGCAAGCTTCTTCTGCCGAACAGCGTCGCCGTCCTCGAAATCGGCGCGCGTCAGGAGGAAGCGGTTTCCGCCATCGCACGCGAATCGGGCTTTTCGGTGGAGATGAAACGCGACCTTGCAGACCGCCCTCGTGCACTGATTCTCACTTAGGGGTTGGCAAAGCCGATTCGACCCTTTACCTCTGGCCCCAGGCCAGTGGTGTGCGGCTAACGCTTCTCCACCGGTTCCAGCTCCGACATTGCAGTTCCGGTGCGCAGCCAGTGGCTACGCATACCATGCACAAGTCGGGGCACGCGAGTTGCGACAGGCGCAACCGCGCAAGGGGTCACGCGGCCATATGCGGACCGGTAAGAAGGTCCGTGCCGCGCATTGAATGAGGACCAGCTACCCTTGAACAACAATCGCAATAACCGTCGTCGCGGACGCGGTAACCGCAATCAGGGCGGTGCCAATTCGGCCAACCGGATCGACAGCCGCGCGCGTGGCAATGCCCCGCAGTTGCTCGACAAGTATAAGAAACTCGCGCAGGACGCCCAGCATAATGGCGACCGCGTGCAGGCCGAATATTACCTGCAATTCGCCGATCATTATTTTCGGGTAATCGCCGACAACAAGGCCCGCCAGGAAGAAGCCAAAGCCAAACGTCAGGAAGGGCAGGGGCAGAACCAGTCGGACGACGAAGACGACGATGATGGCGACGATCGTCGCAGCAATCGTCGCCAGCGCAGTCGGCGCGACGAGCAGGACGACACCGGACGCAAGCCGCGGGGCCGTAAGCCCAAGGGCGATGACGATGGTGAAGGCCGCGAATTCGAACCATCGGAAAACCCCTTCACCCGCCGCGATGACGAGGATGAGGCACCCAAAAAGCGTCGTGCCCCGCGCAAGGCGAAAAAGACCGAGGAAGCCGCTTCGGGCAATGCGGGCGAGATCGATGCGGCGGTGTTGCCGCCTTCGTTCGGCGCAAACGGTGCCGATGGCGATGCCGATGGCGCTGACGAAAAGAAGCCTGCCCCTCGGCGCCGCAAGCGCAAGCAAGACGATGACGGCGAGGTGAGTGCGGTCGGCTGATCGCGCTTGCGCGCCGGACCTCACCGGTTAAGGGGCAGGCCGATGGAGACAATCCCCGGCCTGGCCCGTTCCCACCCGAAGATTTCCGCGCTGTTGCTGGGCGCCATCTCGGCGTTCGGCTTCCAGCCATTCCACCTCTGGCCGCTCGGGCTTGCTGCGATGGCGGCTTTCGGCTGGCTTGCATGGCAACAGATCGGCTGGAAGCAGGCGCTGCTGGTTGGCTGGTTGTTCGGCCTCGCTCATTTCACGGCGACCAATAACTGGATCGCGACCGCCTTCACCTATCAGGCGGAAATGCCCGCAGCGCTCGGATGGGCTGCGGTCCCACTGCTGTCCCTCTATCTCGCGATCTGGCCTGGGCTTGCGACGGTCGCAGCCTGGCTGATCGCGCGGGGGAAAGGGCTGTTCGCTTTTGCCCTGGCATTCGGAGCGTGCTGGATCGCCGCCGAATGGCTGCGCAGTTGGGTCTTTACCGGCTATAGCTGGGGGCCGTTCTCCATGATGCTGCTCGGGCCTTGGGATCGCCCCGGCCTGGCGCGTTTGCTGCCCTTCGCCGGTAGCTATGCGCTGTCCGGCGTGGTGGTTGCAGCGGCGGTTGGCGGAGCAGCGCTCGCAGCCGCGCGGCGCTGGGCCGCGCTCGGCGCATCCGTGCTGGCGGTGACGGCGCTGATCTACTGGCCTGCCGATCAGGGCGGGACAGGCGATCTGGCGCTCACCCTGGTACAGCCCAACCTCAAGCAGGAAGACATCGACGATGCGTCGAAGTTCGAGGACCAGTTCCAGACCATTGCGGGCCTGAGCAGGCCGCTGCAACCGGGCGCTCGCCGTCTGGTACTATGGCCGGAAAGCGGCGTTCCCGACTATCTTCGCGATGGTTATCCGCAGCGCTACTACATCCAGATGACCGCCGGCGGCGACCCCGCCTTCGCGCGCGCGCGGATTGGCGATGTCATCGGGCCGGGCAGCCTGCTGCTGACCGGTCTGGTCGATCTCGAGATCGGCACAGTGGACGGGCGAAGGAAAGCGATCGGGGCCTACAATGCGGTCACGTCGATCGATCCCGATGGCAAGCTGGGCGAGCGTTATGCCAAGGCGCATCTCGTTCCTTACGGCGAATATCTTCCGCTGCGGGCTCTGCTCGAGCCGCTGGGCCTTTCGCGCATGGTGGCAGGTACGATCGACTTCATTCCAGGACCGGGACCGCGGACCCAGGATCTCGGGCAGTACGGCATGGCGGGCATGCAAATCTGCTACGAAATCGTCTTTTCTGGCGAAGTGGTCGATCGCGGTAATCGCCCGGACTATATTTTCAACCCGTCGAACGATGGCTGGTTCGGCACCTGGGGGCCGCCGCAGCATCTGGCCCAGGCACGTATGCGCGCTGCGGAAGAAGGGCTGCCTGTCCTGCGATCGACCACGACCGGCATCAGCGCGGTGATCGATGCGCGCGGAGTCGTGCGCGAACATATCGGTCGCAATGTCGCGGGGCGGATCGATACGCTGGTCCCGCCGCCGCACGCGCCCACGTGGTTCGCACGAATGGGCCACTGGCTCACCCTGATATGGGGCATTGTTTTTCTGGCACTATCGCTGGTTGCCATGCGCTTCGCAGGTGGCTACCCCACCCGCAACACATAAAGATTTCTTTATATCGGGATTTCGACTTTCATGCGCACCAGTTACCTGTTCACTTCCGAGAGCGTCTCGGAAGGCCACCCCGACAAGGTTTCCGATCAGATTTCCGATGCCATCGTCGATCTGATGCTGGGCAAAGATCCCGAGGCGCGGGTCGCCTGTGAGACGATGACGACGACTCAGCGGGTGATCCTGTCGGGTGAAATTCGCTGTGCACCGATGTATGATGCCAGCAATCCCGACTGGGCCGAAAACGGTGGCTGGGCACCGGGCGCAAAGGAAGAGATCGAAAAAGCGGTTCGCCGAACCGTGCGAGAGATCGGTTACGAGCAGGATGGGTTCCACTGGCAGTCGCTGACCTTCGAGAACCATCTGCACGGTCAGTCGTCGGAAATCGCACAGGGCGTCGATGCCAGCGGCAACAAGGATGAAGGCGCGGGCGATCAGGGGATCATGTTCGGGTTCGCTTGTGACGAAACACCCGATTTGATGCCGGCCACGCTCGATTACAGCCACAAGATCCTCGAACGGCTCGCCGCCGATCGCAAGAGCGGCGCGGCGCCCTTCCTCGAACCCGACGCCAAAAGCCAGGTCACCTTGCGGTACGAGAATGGCAGACCCGTGGAATGTACGGCAGTCGTCGTCTCGACCCAGCACGCCAAGGGGTATCACGAGGGCGACAAGGAAGCCGAACTCAAGGCCTATGTGAGGAAGGTCGTCACCGAAATCCTCCCCGAAGGCTGGATTTCCGAAGCGACCCAATGGCATATCAATCCCACTGGCGCTTTCGAGATCGGCGGGCCGGATGGCGATGCCGGTCTCACGGGTCGCAAGATCATTGTCGATACGTATGGCGGTGCAGCGCCGCATGGCGGCGGCGCGTTTAGCGGGAAAGATCCGACCAAGGTCGATCGCTCGGCCGCTTATATCGGGCGCTATCTGGCCAAGAACATCGTGGCAGCAGGCCTTGCCAGGCGCTGCACGATCCAGTTGAGCTATGCGATCGGCGTATCGAAGCCGCTATCGCTGTATATCGACACGCACGGCACCGCAGCCGAGGGCGTTACCGACGAAGCCCTGGAAAACGCGATCCGCGGAATGGAAAAGCTGGGCGGTCTGACTCCGCGGGCCATCCGCACGCATCTCGGCCTCAACCGGCCGATCTACCGCAAGAGTGCGGCCTATGGACATTTCGGCCGCCAGGCGGATGGGGAAGCCTTCCCATGGGAGCGTACCGATCTGGTCGAGGATCTCAAAGCGGCTCTCGACTGATACGACAAGGGCGGCCTCGCGGGCCGCCCTTTTCCTTGATGCCGGTGTAAGGTCTAGCCGTGTTCTCCCTTGCGTGGGCTGGGATGATCGAGCGCCAGTTCCGCTTCGGAAAAGGTGAACGGGCTGCGCACGCCCGGAATGCCTTCGAGATCGATGCGCATGGCGCGCGACTGTACCTGAGCCTCTTCGAAGACGGCATCGATGGGATTGACCCTTCCGGCCGGAATCCCGTCCTCCACGCAATCGGCGAGCAGTTCGTCCAACTGCCATTTGCGCGTTTCCGCGGCGATGATCGCGTCGAGTTCCTCGCGATTGGCGAGGCGGCCCTCATTGGTGGCGAACTTTTCTTCGCCCAGCAGGTCTTCACGCCCGAGCAGCGACAGCAATTTGCGGAATAGCCCGTCATTGGCCGGGGCCAGCACAACCTCGCCATCGGCGACGGGAAAGACCCCATAAGCGCTGACCTGCGCATGTTCGTTACCCATGCGCGGCGGGTTCTCGCCTGTCGTGAGAAGATGCATGGCCTGACTGGCGAGCAGGCCGACCGAGCAATCGAGCAGCGACATGTCGACATGCTGACCGCGCCCGGTGCGCTCGCGCATGGCGAGGGCTGCCTGAATGCCGATGACCGAATAGAGGCCGCATACGAGGTCCGAGATGGAGATGCCCATCTTCATCGGCTGACCCTGCGGCTCGCCGGTCAGCGCCATGAAACCGCTCATCGCCTGAATGACGAAATCGTAGCCGGCTTCAGGCGCACGCGGGCCGGTCTGGCCAAAGCCGGTGATCGAACAATAGACCAGGGCCGGATTGGCTTTGGCAAGGCTGTCGTAATCGAGTCCGAATTTCGCCAGTTTCCCGGTTTTGAAATTCTCGAGCGCGATATCCGCCGATGCCGCCAATTCGCGCACCCGCGCGAGATCTTCTTCGTTTCTGAAATCCGCGACGATCGACCGCTTCCCGCGATTGGTCGCGTGATAATAGGCGGCTTCGCGCTCGCCATTCTCGCGCTCTATCCATGGCGGACCCCACTGGCGGGTGCCGTCGCCCTCGGGGCTTTCGATCTTGATGACATCGGCACCAAGATCAGCCAGGATTTGCCCGGCCCATGGTCCGGCGAGCACACGGGCGAGTTCAAGGACTTTGAGCCCGGCAAGCGGGGCCTTCGGATTGCGCGGAGAATCGAGCCACATGGCGAGCGCCTTGGGCTGGTGGCAGACGGCGGTCAAGTCACCCCATACCGACAGAAGCGGCGAGGCGCCCCACGGCTTCGACAAACTCCTCGCGGAAATCCTGCACGACCTGTCGGCTCGAGCGAACCTGATCCACCAGACCGACGCCTTGGCCGACGAAATAGCTGACGAGCTCGCGCGCGCCGTCATTGCCCGCGGCGGCTTCGCGCTCGATCCGCGCGAAGGCCGGTTCGGACACCATCCCCATCAGCGGCATGGGGAGCGTGCCGGGGCCGCCCGAGGAATCCCATGCGTCGTGCCATGCGGTTTTCAATTGCCGCGCCGGTTTGCCGGTCCGGCTGCGCGAACGCACCGTGTCGCGGCTGCGGGCGGCAACCATTTTATCACGGAAGGTCTCGCTGGTCTCGGCCTCGGGCGTGGCGAGCCAGATCGATCCGGTCCAGGCGCCTTGCGCCCCTGCGGCCATCATGCCCGCCATTTGCCCGCCGGTCATGATCCCGCCCGCCGCGAGCACGGGCATGTCATGGCCTGCGCGCGCCAGTTCGCGCACCACTTCGGGTATCAGCACCAGCGTGGACACCTCGCCGCAATGCCCGCCCGCCTCGGTGCCTTGCGCGACGATGATGTCGACTCCCGCTTCGGCCTGCCGGATTGCGTGTTCTTTCGCTCCCACCAGCGCCGCCACGGGTACACCGCGTCGTTTGCCTTCCTCGATCATCGTCGGCGGGGCGATGCCCAGCGCGTTTGCAATGAGCCGGATCGGATGGCGGAAGGCGACCTCCATCAGCGCGAGGCCGTTTTCGGGCGTTATACCCATGCGTTCGCGCAGGATCGGCATTTCCGGTTCGGGTGCTATCCCGAATTCCCCGAGCACCCGATTGACGAAGCCTTGATAGGAGGGATCGATCGCGGCGGCGCGGCTCTTATTGTCCGACAGATCTCGAACCCGCGGGTCGATTACTTCCGGCACGAGGACATCCACGCCATAGGGGGCGCCCTCTACGTGGGCATCGATCCAGGCCAGCTCTTCCTCGAGCTGAGCGGGGCTGAAGCGGGTCGCCCCCAGCACGCCAAAGCCACCCGCCCTGCTGACTGCGGCGACCACGTCGCGGCAGTGGCTGAAAGCGAAGAGCGGAAAGTCCGCTCCCGTTAGTTCGCAAACGCGGTTCATCGGCATGTAGGTCTCTCCCTTGCAACCTACCCTATCCCCAGCGTGTCGTAGTGCAAGCGGTGTCTATTGGCCTTCCATGATCACGGGCGCATCGCTGGGCGATGGTTTCCAGCGTGTTTCCGGCGGGAAGACCTCGCCAATGGTGCCTTCCTGCCAGGCGCCATAGACGGGGTTGGGCATGAGGAACCAACCATTGCCCCATAGCTGCGCATATTGCCCGCGCGCGACAGCCGCGCGCCGTGCTGCAATGGCTCCCTCATCGGCGTTGAAGACATCGGCAAAGTCGCCAAGATTGTCGCCAGCCATGGCGATGACACAATACTGTGCGGCAATCCGCGCACGGCGCCCGTCCTTGCGGCTACCCATCGTATCGTCGCCCCGCAGGAACAGGTTCTCGAGATGAACGGCGGGGCCGGTGCCGACCGCCTCGATCGCCGCGATGGTGCCTGCGGCCGTATCCGAATTGCGATTGGTGTTGAAAATCACCGTTATACCCGCTTCGCGCAGGCGCTTGAGACCCGTGACCGCACCCGGCACGGGCTTGGCAATACCCGCGCCCTCATTGGCCCACGCGGTCCACTCGTCGATATCGAAGGGTTTGCCGGAAAGCGCTTGCCAGTATTCGTATCCGGTGTTGAGCAGCACGGTTTCGTCGACATCGAATACCGCGGCGAAGGGCTTCATCGTTCCGTCTTCAGCCATGCAGGAAGGCGTTCCCACTCCGCCCGGTGCATCGGGCAGGCCCAGCGGAACCGATTGCGGTATCCGGCGCTGGCGCGATACGGCGATGGCGTAGTCGGCGATTTGCCGCCAGGTTTGGATCGATACACCGGCGGCCTCTCCCGATCCGTAGAGCCAGCGCATGGTATCGGGCGCAGCTTGATCATCGCTTGCGACCACCGTCTGGGTGGCGATAACCGGCGGGGCTTGGGCCGTCGTGCATCCGCTCAGCGCAACCGCGCTCGCTGCAAAGGCAAGAATTCGTTTCATCGAATCGGTTCCGTTTCGGCTTGAGGGCGGTTCGGAGCCCCGCTTAGCACGGAGCAGGCTGATGCCCGCAAGCCCGTCGACGTTTCCTTGGCCGAGCCCTTCTGAACTCAAACCCCAATGAAGGCATGCGATTGTGCGATGCAGCATTGATCGGCACAACCCTGACTGTCACGAACAATCAAATTCAAGGCCTTAGAATTGAAGTGATGAACTTTGTTGCAAGTCATGCAACAAAAATTGCCCTTTTCGCACTTGCACAAAACTGCCTCAGCCAGCATATATCCACCTGCCTTTCAGGCATCCTCTCCCAAGACTTCCAAGCCCGGTTGGTTCGCCAGCCGGGCTTTTTTCTTGCGCATCGCGGACCCACGCATCGACCTCGTTCATTGCATCGGCAGGGACCCGTTCCCAAGTGGGACGGAGACAAGTTCAGGTAACGGGAGCCGAGTCCACATGGCCGATGCGGATGCTGCAGCAGCGACAGAGGAAAAGACCATAAGGCTGGCGGTGGCGGCTGCACGGCAGGAAGAAAGCGGGCAGGGCATAGCCCGCATGCCGCGATCGGCCTTCCAGGCGCTGGGCATCACCGAGGGAGACGTAGTCGAAATTACCGGGAAACGGGCCACCGCAGCCGTGGCCATGCCGGCCTATGACGAGGACCAAAGCCTCGATGTGGTGCGCCTCGACGGGCTCCAGCGCGGTAATGCGGAGGTTGGCTCGGGCGAGCATGTGAAGGTCGCTGTGGCTCAGTCCCGGCCCGCGACGCGCGTGGTCTTCGCACCCGCACAGCGGGAAATGCGGCTCCAAGGACCGGCGCAGGCACTCAAGCGCAATTTCTTCCGAAAACCGCTGGTTGCGGGCGATCTGGTGGCGACCACCGGTCAGCAGCCGGTCCAGAACATGCCGCCTGAGGTTCGCCGCATGTTCAATGCACCGGCCTATGCCCTGACCCAGATCCGCCTGAGCGTTGTGTCCACGACCCCCAAGGGCATCGTGCATATCGACGAGGACACAGAGGTCGAATTGCGCGCGGAATTCGAAGCGCCGCGCGACGCCCGGGCCGTGGTCAATTACGATGATGTCGGCGGCATGGGCGAGACCATCCAGCAATTGCGCGAAATGGTCGAATTGCCGCTGCGCTATCCCGAACTCTTCACCCGCCTGGGGGTCGACCCGCCCAAGGGCGTGCTGCTGCACGGACCGCCAGGCACCGGCAAGACGCGGCTTGCCCAGGCGGTTGCGAATGAGAGCGACGCCAATTTCTTCACCATTAACGGGCCTGAAATCATGGGCTCGGGCTATGGCGAAAGCGAAAAGGCCCTGCGCGAGGTGTTCGACCAGGCGACCAAGTCGGCGCCGGCCATCATCTTCATCGACGAGATCGATTCGATCGCACCCAAGCGCGATCGGGTGCCGGGCGAAGCGGAAAAACGATTGGTCGCCCAGTTACTTACCTTGATGGACGGGCTCGAGGCGCGTTCCAACCTGGTGGTCATCGCCGCGACCAACCGCCCCGACGCCATCGACGAGGCTTTGCGGCGTCCCGGGCGGTTCGACCGCGAGATTGTGATCGGTGTGCCCGATGAAAGCGGGCGGCGCGAGATCCTTGGTATCCATACCCGGGGCATGCCGCTGGGAGACAAGGTGGACCTTAGCGAGCTGGCCAAGGCGACCTATGGCTTTGTCGGCGCCGATATCGCCGCGCTCGCACGGGAAGCGGCGATCGATGCGGTCCGCCGTATCATGCATAAGATCGATCTGGACGAACGGACCATTCCACCCGAAGTGCTCGACGAGCTGTGCGTGACCCGCGAGGATTTCCTGTCCGCTCTCAAGCGCATTCAGCCCAGCGCTATGCGCGAGGTCATGGTCCAGATGCCCAATGTCGGCTGGTCCGATATCGGCGGGATCGGCGACGCGATCGAGAAGCTGAAGGAAGGCATCGAATTGCCGATGAAGAATCCCGAGGCGTTTCACCGTCTCGGGATCAGACCGGCCAAGGGCTTTCTGCTTTACGGCCCCCCGGGTACCGGCAAGACGCTGCTCGCCAAGGCGGTGGCGAAGGAAGCCAAGGCCAATTTCATCTCGATGAAGAGTTCGGACCTGTTGTCGAAATGGTATGGCGAGAGCGAGCAACAGATCGCGCGCATGTTCAAACGTGCCCGCGCTGTCGCGCCGTGCGTCCTGTTCATAGACGAGATCGACAGTCTCGTGCCGGCGCGCGGCAGTGGGCAGGGCGAGCCGCAAGTGACCGGGCGCGTGGTCAATACCATCCTTGCCGAGATGGACGGGCTGGAAGAATTGCAATCGGTGGTGGTGGTTGGTGCAACCAACCGCCCGACCCTTGTCGATCCCGCGCTGCTGCGTCCGGGTCGCTTCGACGAGCTGGTCTATGTCGGCACACCCGACAAGGCAGGGCGCGAGCAGATATTGGGCATACACACGCAGGCCATGCCGCTGGCGGATGACGTCGACCTGGGTGAAGTGGCGGCCAAAACCGCCCGCTTCACTGGCGCGGATCTCGAGGATGTCGTGCGCCGTGCCGGTCTCAGCGCGCTCCACCGCGCCGGTGGGGACGTGCAAAAGGTGACCGCAGCCGATTTTGCGGAGGCGCTCGATGACAGCCGGGCGACCGTTACTGTCAAAATGGAAACCGAATACAAGAAGATGCGCGGCGAGCTGAAAAAACGCGCCGCCGAAGTCCGGCCGATCGGCTTTCTTTACGAAGGGATGGTCGAAAGCACCCGCGATGAGAAGCACGGGCCGGATACCAGCGCCTAACCCTCCGTAACGCCGCGCTGATTCGCCGCCTCGACCTCGAGCCGGTGGCGGATCAGCGCTTCGGGTTGGTTCTCCTTGAGCCACGCCAGCATATGTTCCCGCACGGCGCAGCGCAGCGACCAAAGATCGCCGATTGTGTCGGCGCTCATCGACAGGCGCAGTTCGATGCTTTCGGGATAGGCTTCCGTCATCAGCAGTTGCAGATTGCGGCCATCCCACAAGGGATGATCTTGCACGAACCTCTCGAATTCTTCGCGAATTGGCTCGATTTCCGCGATCGGATCGAGGTGGAGCATGACCGGGCCGGTCAGCTTTTCGTTGACCCGCGACCAGTTTTCGAAACTCTCGTCGAGGAAGCGGCTTGTCGGTACAACCAGCACGCGCTCGTCCCAGGTGCGCACCGTCACGAAGCTCATCCGGATTTCCTCCACCCGGCCCGCCTGTCCGTCGACCTTGACCAGATCGCCTATGCGTAGCGGCTGGGTGAGAGCCATTTGCAGGCCCGCGATCAGGGATTTCAGCGCTGGCTGTGCCGCGGCACCCACGGCCAGCGCGGCAAGACCGGCCGAGGCCAGCATAGTCGTGCCGATATCGCGTACGCCGGGAACGTTGAGCATGATGAGCGATACGGTGATGATGATGATCGCGACCTTCACCGTGCGGGAAAGGATTGCGATCCGCGTGAGGCGGCCACGCTGCGCGACGGGATCTTCCGCTCCCTCGATCTGCGCTTCATATCCTTTGGCGAGGCCGCGCACGATGGCGTAAGCCACCCAACCGACCACTGCGGGTGTCAGGAATTTGGCCAGGAGGTCCCAGCCTTGGCCGACCAGGGCATCGTTCTCTGCCGCGACGGTTATCGAAAATGCGATGGCAGCCCAGCGAAGGGGCCTGCGCACCCCCTCCACGACAACATCATCAAGCGTGCTTTCCGATGCCTTAGCCAGCCGCCGCAGAATCGCGAAGGCCAGCCAATGGACGATGAACGCGGCCAGGATAGCACCGCTCAGCACGATCATGGTGTGGATCAGGCCCTCGATGGAAATCGGCCAATTGCGCGGATCGTAACGCTCTAACATCCGGTCATCTGCTATGAGCAGGGCAGCAGCAAAGCAAGCTTAGTCCTCAACCGGTAACTCGATCGAGACCCGCAGCCCATCCTTCGTGAATTTCCGTTCGAGAGTGCCGCCGAACTGCCGCGCGGCACTGGTCATCAGCAGGCTGCCGAATCCCTTGTGTTCGGGAACCTTTTCGATATCCGCCCCACTTTCGCGCCATTCGAGAGCCACCCTTCCGTCCTTTTCCGTCCAGGTCACATGCACCGTGCCTTCGGATTGCCAGGCGCCGTACTTCACCGCATTGGTCGTCAGCTCATGGAGGACGAGACCGAGCGGGGTCACCCGCTTGGCCGGCAGCATGATTTCCGGGCCATCGATTTCGGCAGTGTGCTTGCGCGAGCGATACGGAGCGAGCGAGGTTTCCACCAGCGCACGGAGCGAAGCAACGGGCCGTTCCAATTCGCCCTGGCTCACTTCATGCGCGGTGAGCAGGGCGCGGATTCTCTGGGCGATGCTCTCGGTGACTTCCTTGGCTTCGGGTTTGTCCCGCGCGCTCATCTGCACGATCGCGAGGATCACCGCGAAAAGATTCTTGACCCGGTGGTTGAGCTCGCGGGCAAGCAGGTCGGCGCGGTCCCGCGCTTCGCTGACGACCGCCGCCTGTGCCGCTTCGGCTTCCGCCCTGGCTGCGCGGCCGACCAGCCGGGCGCCCGCGATCATCGCCAAGATCAACAAGACCAGCAGGGCACCCAGCAGTGGCAGCAAACGCGCCTCGGTCCGCGCCGCCTGAGTGTTGCGATCGGCCAATATCGCATTCTCAATCTGCTCCATCTCTGCGATCGCGCGACTGAGCCGTTCCATGGTCTCCACACCCTCGTCGGTAAGCACCGCGCGGCGCGCATCGAGCAACCGCCCGTTCTCGAGCAGCTCTACGCTGGCTGCCATCTCGTCGAACTTGGCACGGGCAAGGGCGTCGATCTGGTCGATCAGCTCGGTCTGGCGCGGAGTCGCTTCGTCTCCGATCAGTGTCCGGATGCGATCAAGAGCTGGATCGATCTGTTCACGCCCGATCTGGTATGGCGAGAGATAGCGCCGGTCGAGAGTGATGAGATAGCCGCGCTGCCCTGTCTCGCCGTTCAAAGCCGCATGACCGATCAGGCGCAGCTCCTCCAAGATCTCGGTGGTTTTCGCAACCTGTTCGCGCTGGGCGCGCTCGGCTTCCACGGTTTGATAGACGAGCAGGAGCGTCGCGAACATGGCCGCCGCGATCACGCTCAGCAGGGCCACATTCATCCAGCGTGGATTGCGCGTGCGCGCGACGAAGTCCTCGATCTCGTTCAGTGTGCTGCTCCCCAGCTAGAACCCGTACCGATGTCGATGCCCAGCGGTATGTCAAGCTGCACGGCAGGTTGTGCCGCACCGGCCATGACGCTTTCGATGACCTGGGATGCGGCTTCGATATCGCCTTCGGGCAGTTCGAAGACGAGTTCGTCGTGCACTTGCAGCAACATGCGCACATGGCCGAGGCCCGCCTTCTCGAGTGCGGGCATCATGCGGACCATGGCGCGCTTGATGATGTCGGCGCTGGTGCCCTGGATGGGGGCGTTGATCGCGGCGCGCTCGCTGCCCTGGCGCTCGGCCTGATTTTTAGAGCCGATCCGCGGGAACCAGGTCTTGCGCCCAAACAGTGTTTCCGAATAGCCGCGCTCGCGCACCTGTTCGAGCGTGCGCACGATGTATTTCTGGATGCCGGGAAAGCGCCTGAAATAGGTGTCGATCATCGCCTGCGCCTCATCGGGTTGGACGCCGAGCCGACCGGCCAGCCCCCAGCGGCTGATGCCATAGAGGATCGCGAAGTTAATCGTCTTGGCGCGGGCACGGGTATCGCGATTGACTTCGCCGAACATTTCGGTGGCGGTGCGCGCATGGATGTCCTCGCCATTGGCGAAGGCATCCTTCAGGGTAGGGACATCGGCCATGTGCGCCGCCAGCCGCAATTCGATCTGCGAATAGTCGGCGGCGAGCAGGACATGGCCTTCCTCTGCGACGAAGGCTTCGCGTATCTGGCGGCCGATCGCAGTGCGGATCGGGATGTTCTGCAGGTTCGGATCGGTCGAGGACAGCCGCCCGGTTTGCGCGCCGACCAGGCTGTAGCTGGTGTGGACGCGCCCGGTTTCCGGGTTGATCGCAGCCTGCAACGCATCGGTATACGTGCTCTTGAGCTTGGCGAGCTGGCGCCATTCGAGCACCTTGTTCGCAATCTCCGCGCCTTCGCCGGACAGCCGCTCGAGCACGCTCTGATCGGTCGAATACTGACCGCTCTTCCCTTTCTTTCCGCCCTTGTAGCCGAGCGTGTCGAACAGGACTTCACCCAACTGTTTCGGGCTGCCGACCGTGAACTCGGTGCCGGCTAGCTCGTATATTTCCTTCTCCAGCCGCGCGATCTCGCCGGCGAACTCCTCCGACAGCTTGGCCAGCCGGACGCGGTCGACCTTGACGCCGTGACGCTCCATCTGCGCAACCACGGGGACCAGCGGGCGGTCGACGCGCTGGTAGATTCTCGTCCCGCCCTCGGTCGCCAGCCTCGGTTTGAGATGGCGATAAAGCCGCCAGGTTACGTCGGCATCCTCGGCGGCATATTCGGTCGCCTTGTCGAGCGGGACCTCGCCGAACGGTATCGCTTTCTTGCCGGTCCCGCACACTTCCTTGAAGCTGAGGCATGTGTGGCCGAGGTGGCGGTCGGCCAGTTCGTCCATCCCGTGGCCGCCGCCGATCCCGTCGAGTTGACGGCCCGCATCGAGATCGAAACTGATAATCATCGTATCGTCGATCGGCGCGACCTCGATACCATTGCGGGCGAGGACGTTGAGGTCGTACTTGCCGTTGTGGAAGACCTTGAGCACGGCGTCGCTGGTCAAGAGCGGCTTCAAGGCTTCGAGCGCGGCGGCCTTGTCGATCTGTTCCGGCCTTTCCGCGAACATATCGCTGCCGCCATGGCCAAGCGGGATGTAGCACGCATCGTTGGCCCCCAGCGCGAGGCTGATCCCGACAAGATCGGCGCGGATCGCATCGAGGCTGCTGGTCTCGGTGTCGACCGCCACCACGCGCGCCATATGGGCGCGCTCGATCCACTCTCCCAGCCGTTCCATGGTCTGGACGCATTCATAGGCCGAGCGGTCGATCGCGGGATAGTCGGGCAGTGGCTGACGGTTGCCCTCGGTGCTGGCGGGCGCACCCTTGGTATCGTGTTTGGCCGGATTGAGATCGGTTGCGCGAGAGGGGCTGCCAGTGCCTGCATCGAGCCGTTTCAGGAGACTGGTGAAGCCGTGCTTGGAGAGGAATGCGGCGAGCGGTTCGCTCGGCACGCCGTCGAGCTTCATGTCGTCGAGGGCGATGGGGAGGTCGCAATCTTCTTTCAGTGTCACCAACACACGGCTGAGCTCGGCGTCGGCGCGGTGTTCGATCAGGCGCTCCTTGAGCTTCGACTTCTTCATCCCCTCGGCCGCGTCCAGCGCCGCGGTCAAATCGCCATGTTCGGCGATGAGCTTGCTCGCGGTCTTGGGACCTACGCCGAAGATGCCGGGGATGTTGTCGACCGAATCGCCCATCAGCGCGAGCACGTCGCCGACCTTTTCGGGCACCACCCCGAACTTGTCCTCTACCTCTTCGATATAGATGCGCGCATTCTTCATCGTATCGAGCATGTCGATGCGCGCGCCGTCCTTTTCGCCCACAAGCTGCATCAGGTCCTTGTCGCTGGAAACGATCGTGACGTTCCAGCCCTGTTCCTGCGCCGCGCGGGCATAGGTGGCGATCATGTCATCCGCCTCGACATCGGGTTCTTCCACCAATGGGAGGCTGAAGGCCCGCGTCGCATCGCGGATCAGGGGGAATTGCGGAACCAGATCCTCCGGCGGATCGGGCCGGTTGGCCTTGTATTGATCGTAAATCTCGTTGCGGAAGCTCTGGCTCGACTTGTCCAGCACGACCGCGAGATGGGTCGGACCATCGGCCTTGTCCAGATCGTCCGCCAGCTTCCACAACATAGTGGTATAACCATAGACCGCGCCCACGGGAGTGCCCTCGGGATCGGTCAGGGGGGGGAGCCGGTGATAAGCACGGAAGATATAGGCCGAACCGTCGACGAGGTAGAGATGTGGTTTTTCACCCATGGTCAGGCGGCTTAGCAATGGCTTGCCCCCTTGGGGAGCGCGATTTTTCCTCAGCACGGCAATCGACGGATTCCCGCCGTTCCAGCGGAATTGGGGCCAAAATGTGGCAGCTTTTGGTGAATCTGCTTGCTAGGCCCCAATTTGGCCATTATTTAGACACTGTGAGGCCCCAATTCGGGACTCGCGTGGAGAGAGGGCCTTCGGCCTTCGAACCACCTCAAAACTCGCTGTTCAAGGATTTAGAACTATGCGCAAGATCGCTCTTTTCGCTGCTGCTTCGGCTGCTGCCCTGACTCTCGCTGCTTGCTCGGAAGCTACCGAAGATGCTGCCGAAGCAACCGCCGATTCGGCTGCTGCTGACGCCGAAGCCAACATGGAAGCCGCTGGCGACGCCATGGAAGCCGGTGCTGAAGACGTTGCTGCCGAAGCCGACGAAGCTGCTGCTGAAGTCGAAGCTGAAGTCGAAGGCGAAACCGAAGCCGAAGCTGCTGCCGACTAATCGCGCACGCTTCGCGAACGGTCAGCGTTCACGAAAAGAAAGGGCGGTGCCTTCCGGCGCCGCCCTTTTTCTTTGCCGAGTTACCGGACCTTACCTTCCGCCATATTCGGCCGAAGCCCAGTTGCGCCCATCGTTCGCGCTGCGCCCGAAGCCATGGTAAAGCGCCTGCGTGATGCTGGAAATCCGGGCATCGCGATTGGCCCGTGCTTCGAGCTTGCGGCTGCGGCTGCCATTTTCGATCGCCATGGAGGGGCTCTGCCCGGTAACGTAGATCGCGGCCGCGATTGCGCGCCCATCGGGCGTGTGGAAGATTCCGATATCGCTCGCCGTGCGGCTGAGCGTACCCGTCTTGTGGGCGAGATTGGCGCTGACGGGGAGCGCCGAGCGCATACGCCGTTTTCCGGTGGTCGTTTCTTCCATGGCGTCTAGCAAAAACCGGCGTGAATGATCGCTGAGCCACTTGCCCTGATAAATTCCGGCCAGCAGCTGCCCCATGGCGCGCGGCGTGGCGCTGTCCTTCGCGTCGACGCTCCAGGCCGGGTCGATCCGGCCATCTTCGCGGATCAGCGTGCGGATATCGCGGCTCAGCTCGAACCCTTCGATTCCGGCATTCCGGATCCACTTGTTGACCGCACGAGGGCCACCGACCGCCGCCAACAGGGCATCGGTGCAGTCGTTGCAGCTCTTGGAGATCATCAAGCTAAGATGTTTGTAGGCGGGCAAATAGGCGCCGCCGGGACGCGGCAGTCGAAACTCGCTCGTCAGACTCCAACGTCCTTCGTCCACTCCGGCAAGATAGGCGGCCGCTATGGCGACCTTGCTGGTGCTGGCCATCGGAAAGCGCTGATCGGCAAGCACACCGACCTCATGGCCCGTCGCCAAATCGACCGCATAGACGCCGATGCGGCCATTCGAGCCGTCCGCGAGCATGGCGATTTCGCGTTCGAGCGGAGTTTCGTACAGGGCCTCGAGCGTTTGCGGCGCCCGGACCTGGGTCCCCAAGGCATTGTCGAACTGGGCCTCGAACCCGCCATTCTGCGCCAGCGCCGGGGCAGACAAAGCCATCGCCCCGATCGCCAGCAGTCGTCCAAAAATTCGTCTAGGCATGCCGACCCTGTACACCCTCCGTGGTTAGGCGAAGCTTAATGCCCACCTAATGTGTCTACACAAGGGCGACGCGACGAAAAGTGTTGCGGGCGCGACAGGTTAGCCTGCCGACTTGTTACAATCGTTCGTCCGATGTCTCAGGCCTTGGCGATGACTTCTTCAATGCGCTCGGTCGGTTCGCCGGTAACCGTCTTGTCGATCTCGCCGACCAGGCGCTTCTCGAGTTCGGAATGATAATGCCTGCGCATTTCGCCCAGCGTCTTGGGATCGGCAATGACCAGAACGTCGGTAATCTCACCTGCTATCGACTTGGCATTCAGCCATTCCGCTGCCGCCGCACCATGGGCTAGTTCATCCAGATCCGTCCGCCCGAGCCGCTGCCCCACGGCATCCTGATGCTTTACCCCGGCGCTGAAATTGGTTGCCGACAGGTCGGGCTTCTCCGCACCGCTCAGCTTGGGTTCGAAAGGCTTGCCGCTGTTGCGCATCACAGTGAAGTTCTGACCGTCGACGATGGCGACATGGGCGTTGGCGGGAAGGCGCATAAAGGTTTCTCCTGATAGATAGGTTTGTTCGAATAACGACCCACCCCCGCAAGAGGTCCGGGCTTGAGCGACAGAGCGTTTCGCTTCACACATGAACCGCATGGGAGAGACGGAAAGCGCAAGCGCGCTCGCAAAAGGACTGGCCAGGGCGCTTGAGCGCGTCGGAATAGGGCCGCCGGAGGGCCTGACGAGGCTGACCGGTGGAGCCACCATGGAAAGCTGGCGGTTTTCGAGCGCAGGGAGGGTTTTTGTTCTGCGCCGTGCGCCGTCCGCAGCAATGATGGAAGGGCGGGCGATCGGGCACGATGTCGAAGCCGCCGTCATCCGCGCCGTTCATCAGCGCGGGGTGCGCGCTCCGGGAATCGTGGTCGAACTGGAGGACGCTGACGGTCTGGGGACCGGCTTTGTCATGGGTGCGCTCTCCGGAACGGCGGATCCTCGCGCTATTCTTGCTGCGAATGAGGGGGATGAGGTGGCGTTCGACCTGTGCGCCGACATCGCGATAGAGCTTGCCGAGATCCATAACACGCCGCTGGACAGCCTGCCTGATCTCCCTCGGCTAGAACCGTCCGACGGTGTGGCAGGTCTGCGAGAGCAGTTCGAGGAGGCCGGGGCGGATCGGCCGATCGTCGCGCTGGCGCTGAGATGGCTGGAGGACAATCTTCTTCCGCCGATCGACCCCGTGCTGGTCCACGGAGACTACCGGCTCGGCAATCTGATGGTGGAGGGGAGCACGCTGACCGGGGTGCTCGACTGGGAACTGGCGCATCTGGGCGACCACCATGAGGATCTCGCTTACGGTTGCATGACCGTATGGCGATTCTCGCGTCCAGACCGACCGGCTTATGGTCTCGGCACACTTGGCGATCAGTCGATCGAGTATGCGAGCCTTCACGGCCGCGAGGTCGATCCGGAGCGCTTTCGCTGGTGGCTGGTTTATCGCACGTGCTGGTGGGCGCTCGGTTGTTGGCGCATGGGTGCGACATGGCGTGAAGGAGCCGATCGCACGCTCGAACGCGCGCTCATCTCGCGCCGAACCAGCGAGCAGGAACTCGACCTGTTGCTGTTGCTGGAGGAAGGGGCGCCCCGAGAAGAGCGCGAGCGCGATCTGCCGGATAGGGCGGCTACGTCCGAACCGAGGGGAGAGGCGAGTGCCGGGGAGTTGGCGGTCGCAATCTCGGAATGGCTTGCGACTGTGAAAGAGCGGATGGATGGTCATGATCGCTTCCAGCATGCGGTCGCCCGTAATGCGCTCGGCATAATCGCCCGTGACTATGCTGTCCGGACAGAGGTGCGCGACGCGCAACTGGCTCGCGATCTGCTCGATGGCAAGGTTACACTGGCTCAGCCGGGGCTGCTCGCTGCGCTCAGGCGCAGCATACTCGACAAGCTGGCGGTCGACATGCCGAAATACCCTGCGCTGGCGATCGCGCGGAAGACATGGACGAAAGAGGAATAGGCCGATGGATTTCACCATTCCGCAGGAGCTCGAAGACTATTACGCGGAACTCGAGAGGTTTATCGAGGCGAAGATCGAGCCGCTGGTCGCCCGCGACGACAATATCCGGTTTTTCGATCACCGCCGCGAGAATGCGCGGACCGATTGGGAGCGGGGCGGGCTACCGAATGAGGCGTGGGAGGACCTGCTGCGGCAGGCCCGCCAGATTGCCGACGAGGCAGGACATTGGCGTTTCTCCGCGCCGAAGAAATATGGCGGGAAGGATGGATCGAATCTGTGGATGGCGGTGATCCGCGATCGGTTCGCTCAGCGTGGGCTTGGCTTGCACAACGATTTGCAGAACGAACATTCGATCGTCGGCAATTTCCCCTTCGTCGCCATGTTCGAAACCTTCGGAACCGAGGAACAGAAACGGGAATTCATTGAAGGCGGTTTCGCAGGCACGCGCCGCGTCGCCTTCGGCCTGACCGAGCCGGATCATGGATCGGATGCCACGTGGATGGAGACTAAGGCTGTGCGCGAAACGCGCGACGGGGTCGATGGCTGGCGTATCGATGGTGAGAAGATGTGGATCACAGGCATGCATGTGGCCACCCACTGCGCCATGTTCGCGCGCACCAGCGGCGAGAACGGCGATGCCAGCGGTATCACCTGTTTCCTGGTGCCCAATCCCAGCCCTGGCCTCGAGATCGAGGAATGGATGTGGACTTTCAACATGCCCACCGACCATCCGCGGCTGTCGGTGAACCATGTCTGGGTGCCCGACAGTGCGATCCTCGGTGTGGAGGGGCGGGGCCTTGCTCTGGCACAGAGCTTTGTCCACCAGAACCGTATCCGCCAAGCGGCATCGTCGCTCGGTGCGGCAAGCTATTGCGTCGAAGAGAGCGTGCGCTATGCCCGGACACGCAAACCCTTCGGCGAGGAATTGGCGAAGAACCAAGCGATCCAGTTCCCGCTGGTGGAACTAGCCACCCAATGCGAGATGCTGCGCCTGTTGATCTACAAGACCGCGTGGGAAATGGACAATATGCCGCATGAGGAGATCGAGAAGACAATCTCCGACAAGGTTTCCATGTGCAATTACTGGGCGAACCGGCTGGTTTGCGAAGCGGCAGACCGTGCGATGCAGGTCCATGGCGGGATCGGCTATTCGCGCCATAAGCCGTTCGAGCATATTTACCGCCACCACCGCCGTTACCGGATCACCGAAGGGGCGGAGGAGATCCAGATACGCAAGGTCGCGGCTTACCTGTTCGGCTATCTGGGGGCCAAGCGCGGCAAATAGGCTCGCTCCTGACCGCGCCCATGTGCCGTTCGTAGAATTTGCGCTTGACCGCCTCGCAGCAGGAATGCCTCTTGCCCGGCGGGAAATATCGGGGACTGACATTATGACCACTATGTTTCGCTTGCTGGGTGCGGGCCTGCTGCTTTCGACCTCTGTTGCTGCCATGGCGCAGACCGTGCCCATCGTTCTGCCCGGCGCGCCCGGCGAGACGCCGCGTGTGATCGAACCCGAGGAAGCCATCGCGCTGTCCGACACGCGTTTCTCCCCGGCGGATGTCGCTTTCATGCAGGGTATGATCGTCCACCACCAGCAAGCGGTCGACATGGCGCAACTGGTCAGGGATCGCACCAATAACGAAGCGATCCTGAAAACCGCCGACCGCATCGAGGCGGGTCAGAAAGACGAGATGGATTTCATGCGGACCTGGCTCAAGGACCGTAATCTGGAAGTCGCGATGCAGGGCATGGGCCATGCGCATCATACGATGAAGGGCATGGCGACGCCCGAACAGATGCGCGAGCTCGCCGCCGCCGACGGTACGGCTTTCGACCGCTTGTTCCTGCACCTGATGGTCGAGCACCATCGCGGCGCGGTGACAATGGTCGACGATCTTCATGGCACGTCGGGCAGCGCCTACGATCCGGTGATGTATGAATTCACCAACGACGTGGTGACCGACCAGAAGGCTGAAATCGACCGGATGAATGCCACGCTGGCGACTCTCTCGACCGATCCGCGCGCCACGTTGGTGGCAGGTTTTCGCGATGCGGGCGAGGCGATCCTGAACCTGCGCAAAGTGGCCACGCTCGAAAAGCCGCCTGGCTTCTTCGATCCGGAGAACCCCGCCCAATTGCAGCCGGTGAAAAAAGAGGACGAAGAGGAGGCCGACAAATCGCCGCGCGAAGAGGGCGAGGAAATCGAGGAGGACGAGCCCGAGTTCGGTGAACGCGGATCGCTGCTGAGCTTTGCTTTTACTGACATGGCCTTCAGCGGCGATATGATGGTGGCGGGCAGTTACCATGGCTTCAACGCCTATCGCCTGGGCGATGACGGCGTGCCGCAGCTGGTCAGCTCGGTCGTGTGCCCGGGCGGGCAGGGCGACGTATCGATCGTGGGCGACCTTCTGATCATGAGCGTGCAGGATCGCCGCGCGCGCGTCGATTGCGGGTTGCAGGGCGTCGACGACAAGGTGAGCGAGGAACGCTTCCGCGGGCTCCGCATATTCGACATGTCCGACATAACCCGCCCACGCCAGGTCGGGCTGGTTCAGACCTGTCGCGGCAGCCACACGCATTCGATCGTGAAGGCCGACGAAGATCGTCTGATCGTTTACAATTCGGGCACGAGCTACGTCCGCGACGATGAGGAACTGGCGGGCTGTTACGAAGTCGGAGGCGACAATACGGCGCTGTTCAGCATTGACGTGATCGAGATCCCAGTCGCCGATCCATCCGCATCGCGCATTGTCGACCGTCCGCGCGTATTCGCCAAGGATGGCGAGATCGCCGGCTTGTGGCGCGGCGGCGACCATGGCGACGGGACGCAGGACACCTATCGCACGGACATGTGTCACGACATCACCGTATTCCCCGCGCTCGATCTTGCAGCCGGTGCCTGCTCGGGGAATGGCATCATCCTCGACATCGAGGACCCGCTCAAGCCGGTGCGCATCGACGACGTGACCGATGAAGGCTTCGCCTATTGGCATTCGGCGACCTTCAACAATGATGGCACCAAGGTCCTGTTCACCGACGAATGGGGCGGCGGTGGCCGTCCGCGTTGCCAGGCAGGGGACCCGAAGAACTGGGGCGCCAATGCATTCTACGCGATCGAGGGCGGCAAGCTCGTTTATCACGGAACCTACAAGCTTCCCGCGCCGCAAGGCGACAAGGAGAATTGCGTCGCGCACAACGGTTCGATCATTCCGGTTCCCGGCCGGGATATCTTCGTCCAGGCGTGGTACCAGGGCGGGATTTCGGTGATCGACTTCACCGATGCGAGCAAACCGTTCGAGATCGCCTATTTCGACCGCGGCCCGGTCGATGAGGACCAGCTTGTCACAGGCGGTTACTGGTCGGCCTATTGGTACAACGGCCGCATATACGCGACCGAGATCAGCCGGGGGCTCGACGTCTTCGCGCTTGAGCCGAGCGAGCATCTGACCGCAGCGGAAATCGCAGCGGCCGAGGCGGCGGTCTATGCCGACGGCCTGTTCAATCCGCAGACGCAGACCCAGGTCACCTGGCCTGCCGACGTGCTTGCGGCGGTCGAGGAAAGCCGCACGGGCGGGTAAGCTAGGCCTCGATCGCTTTTCTCACATCCTGGACGAATCCGGTGCGGCGGATGATCGAATAGAGCAGCCTGGCCGCTATGCGGCCCGGCCAGCGCATCGGGCGGCGCACTTGCAGGAACAAGACCACACGTGGTTCTTGCGTTTCGTTCCAGACTTCGTGTGGATTGGTCTCGTCGAACACCATCCACTCTCCCTCGGCCCAGTGTACCGGCGTCCCGTTCACTTCCATCTCGCAGCGACCGGGACCCTGCGGGATCGCAAGTCCGAGATGGCAATTGAGCCAGGCCTTGGTCAGCCCGCGATGGCGCGGAACGTGCGTGCCGGGCTCCATGATCGAGAAGAATGCGACCACGAGCCCGGGTATCCGGTCGAGCATGGCAGCGGTCTGCGGGCACCGGGCGCGGTTTTCCCGGGCCTTGAAACCATAGCCTTCGAGAAAGAAGCTTTTCCAGGCAGAGCTGTTGGCAATTCGCCGATGGTCGGGCGAAAGCTTGCCGAATGCGGGTATCGAGCGACGCTCCACTAGGAGGGACGCAAGTTCCTGTCTGACGATATGCCATTCGCGCTGCAACTCATCGAGGCAGGGAAGGTACGAAGCGGGCAGGATCGCCTCGTCTCCGACCAGCGACTGGCGCGTGAACCAGCGATTCACCGGATCGCGCAGGCGTTTGCCCATGCGGATCAGAGCCGATTGCTTCGGCCTTGTATAGCGTTCCCGCGGCTCGGGGCGCGAGGCGTCGTCGTTCGATCCATGCCGAGGCTCGAGCGTGTCCTCGCGACCATTCTGGCGGGGCAGGGTTGTCGGCCCATTCCTCATGAAACGCGGGTTTATCCGGACCGTCGGCGCAATCCTTGGAATATCGCGCCAAATCGACAAGAGCCGTTTGGGAGCGGTTGAAGCGCTTGCGCGTAGCGGCGGGGTGCGGCGAGACAGGACCAACGAAAAGGCCCGGCAGGACTGCTCCTGCCGGGCCTTATTGTGTTTGGTCGGTCGGGGAAGGGCTTAGAAGCCCATGCCGCCCATACCGCCCATACCGCCCATGTCGGGCATTGCCGGGGCAGCGCCCTTGTCTTCCGGCTTGTCGACGATCGCGGCCTCGGTCGTGATCAGCAGGCCGGCAACCGAAGCGGCGTCCTGAAGTGCCGTGCGCACAACCTTGGTCGGGTCGATAACACCGGCATTGACGAGGTTCTCGTAGGTGTCGGTCGCGGCATTGAAGCCCAGCGTCTCGTCATTGGCGTCGACCAGCTTGCCAGCGACGACCGCGCCGTCCTGGCCTGCGTTCGAAGCGATCTGACGGACCGGCGCCTGCAGGGCGCGACGAACGATGTCGACACCGCGGGTCTGGTCGTCATTGGCGCCTTCGAGCCCTGCAAGAGCCTTGGTGGCGTAGAGCAGAGCCGTGCCGCCGCCGGGGACGATGCCTTCTTCGACGGCTGCGCGGGTTGCGTGCAGCGCATCGTCGACGCGGTCCTTGCGTTCCTTCACTTCGACTTCGGTCGCCCCGCCGACCTTGATCACGGCAACGCCGCCGGCGAGCTTGGCCAGGCGTTCCTGCAGCTTTTCACGGTCGTAATCCGACGAGGTGTTGTCGATCTGCGTGCGGATTTCGGAAACGCGCGCCTTGATGTCGGCTTCGTCACCGGCACCGTCGACGATGGTGGTGTTGTCCTTGTCGATGGTGACGCGCTTGGCTTCGCCGAGCATGCCGAGCGTGACATTTTCGAGCTTGATGCCGAGATCTTCGGAAATCATCTCGCCCTTGGTCAGGATCGCGATGTCCTGCAGCATGGCCTTGCGGCGGTCGCCGAAGCCCGGAGCCTTGACGGCCGCAACCTTGAGGCCGCCGCGCAGCTTATTGACCACGAGGGTTGCCAGCGCTTCGCCTTCGATGTCTTCCGCGATGATCAGCAGCGGACGGCCCGACTGGACAGCCGCTTCGAGAACGGGAAGCATCGACTGAAGGTTCGACAGCTTCTTTTCGTGGATCAGGATGTACGGGTTTTCGAGTTCGACCGTCATCTTGTCCGGGTTGGTGATGAAGTAGGGCGACAGGTAACCACGGTCGAACTGCATGCCTTCGACGGTTTCGAGCTCGAATTCGAGACCCTTGCTCTCGTCGACGGTGATCACGCCTTCCTTGCCGACCTTTTCCATGGCTTCGGCGATCTTTTCGCCGACTTCACGGTCGCCATTGGCCGAGATGATGCCGACCTGCGCGATTTCGTTCGAGCCCGACACGTCCTTCGAACGCGCCTTGAGGTCTTCGACGACCTTGGTGACGGCGAGATCGATACCGCGCTTCAAATCCATCGGGTTCATGCCGGCGGCGACCGATTTCATGCCTTCGGTCACGATCGACTGGGCGAGGACGGTCGCGGTGGTGGTGCCGTCACCGGCGGCGTCGTTCGCCTTCGATGCGACTTCCTTGATCATCTGCGCGCCCATGTTCTCGAACTTGTCCTTCAGTTCGATTTCCTTGGCGACGGTGACGCCGTCCTTGGTGATGCGGGGCGCACCGAAGCTCTTGTCGATCACGACGTTGCGGCCCTTGGGACCCAGCGTGACCTTGACTGCATTGGCGAGGGTGTCGACGCCGCGCAGAATGCCTTCGCGCGCGTCGCGGCCGAACTTAACGTCCTTGGCTGCCATTGGTTTTTCTCCTGGAAATTATGTGTCTGGTAGGAAGCGAAGAAGACTCGGCAATCAGCCGATGATCCCCATGATGTCGCTTTCCTTCATGATCAGAAGGTCTTCGCCGTCGAGCTTGACTTCGGTGCCCGACCACTTGCCGAACAGCACGCGATCACCGACCTTGACGTCGAGCGCGATACGGTCGCCATCATCGTCCCGCGCGCCATCGCCGACGGCGACGATTTCGCCTTCGCTCGGCTTCTCCTGGGCGCTGTCGGGAATGATGATCCCGCCGGCGGTCTTCTGATCGGCTTCGATGCGACGGACCAGAACGCGGTCGTGCAGCGGACGAAATGCCATAATGATGACCTCTCTTCTTAAGAGTGTGAAACAAGGATTGGCACTCCCACTCCGAGAGTGCCAGCGAGGCGCATTTGGGGACGCCTTTTCGTCGAGTCAACGGGGCGTCGGCGAAAAAAGTTGCGATGCTTTCGCCGGGGTGTGCGCGTGTTCAGGCCAGGCGAGGGGGCCTGTCCGTCAGTCCGAGTTTTTCGCGCTGGTGCCAGCGCCAGCCGAGCAGCGCGGCCGCAACCGTAAGGCCGGTGGCGAGCCCGATCCACACACCCACCCCCGCCAGCGGGGTACGGAAACCGAGATAAAGCGAAAGGCCGATGCCGGGCACCCAATAGGCGAAGGCGGCGATCCACATGGGTACGCGCGTGTCCTGCAATCCGCGCAGTGCGCCTGCGGCGACCGCCTGCATCCCGTCGAACAACTGGAAAGCGGCGGCGATCACGATGTATTGCAGCGCAAAGCCGACCAGAACCGCGTTTTTCGGATCCCACGGGTCGATATAGATCGCCAGCAGCGGCTTGGGGATCACCACCATCGCAAGGGCCGTCAGCGCCATGAAACCGGTACCCACGAAGATGGCGGTCCAGCCCGCGCGTTTCATACCGATGGAATCGCGTGCCCCGTAGAAATAGCCGACACGGATCGTCGCGGCCTGACTGACCCCGAAGGGCACCTGAAAAGCAAGCGCGGCAATCTGCAGGGCTACCGTGTGGGCAGCCAGCTGGGTTGCGCCGATATTGCCCATCAAAAAGGCGGCGGCACCGAAAATCCCCGCTTCGGCGGTGATGGTCAGCGCGATCGGTGTGCCGATGCGCGTGATATGCACAAACCG
Source organism: Qipengyuania sp. ABI-127-1 (assembly GCA_022953095.1). GTDB lineage: Bacteria > Pseudomonadota > Alphaproteobacteria > Sphingomonadales > Sphingomonadaceae > Qipengyuania. The sequence continues at coordinate 414,286 of JALJCR010000001.1, forward strand.
CTGCCAGTCGGGCGACCACCACCGCCCGAAGACGCGATAGCGATGCAGTCTGGGATCGAGGCGGATTACAAGGATATAGGCGGCGAGCGTAGTCAGCGTGGTGAGGATCGTCGCCACCGCTGCGCCCTTGAGGCCGAGCTCGGGCGCGCCGAGATTGCCGAAAATGAAGGCATAGTTGGCGAGCGCGTTGACGAAGATGCCGGCAGCAGTGATCGCGGTGGCGAAGATCGGGCGGTCCAGCGTGGAGACGAAGCTGCGCAGCACGTTGTTGAACAGCATGGGCACCAGGCTGAGCACCAGCAGCGTATTGTATTCGATTGCCATGGCGATAATCTGTGGTTCCTGCCCGGTGATCCGCATCAGCGGGCCAAGCAGCAGGCACACTCCGATCCCGCCAATTCCCGAGATCAGCGCAAGCCAGAGCGCCATGCGCACCGAACGGCGGACCGGACGCAATGCGGGCGCGCGCTCGCCAAGTTCGGCTGCCGCGACTGGTGCGACCGCGCCGGTCAGGCCGGACAAGGCCCACAGGACCATGCCGAAGAGCGCCACCGCCAAAGCCGAGGCCGCCAATTGATCCTGACCCAGCCGCGCGATGAAGATCACATCGATCGCATAGGTCAGCATCTGCAACAGATTCGCCGCCGCCAGCGGCCAGCTCAGCCGCAGCGTCGCGACCAGTTCGTCGCGCCAGCCATCACCGCCCGGTTCCGCAATGGTGGGCGTGGGCTCCATGGCGGTCTCGTGCGTCATGCAGCCGGACCGGATAGGCGAAGGACAGGTCCCGCTCAAACCGCCCGGAGCAATCGAGAGCAATTGGCGTCCCGCATGGTGCGCGCAAGCCACACTGCGCGATGCTCTGCCCGGCATTGGCCGAAAAATGGTCCGCTTGGGAGGTAACGGTGTGCGAGGCTTTCAACGGACTGGTCGATCGGATCGGCAGCGCTGCCATGGTTCGGTACCGGACGGCCGACCATGGTCATCGTCAGGGATCGAAAATCGGTTGGAAGTGACGCTGGCGACCGGTTCGATCTGAATCGGATGAAAGGAGAATTGGCTCACCGACCGATCGCGGGCATCGATCGCCTGGCACATGAGGGAGAAAAACCATGGAGAGTTCGGAAGCGGTCGAACCCGTCGCCGCACTGCAGGATTTCGTCGCTCGCTTCGGCGACCAGCGACTGTTTTCGACACAGGCGAAAATCGTGACCTACACTGCACCGTTATACAATGTGATCGGAAGCAGCGGCGATCCCAAGATTCCCGGCTATCCGAGCTGGACTTACCTACTTCAACAGTTCGGCATAGGCGTGGGCACCAACGACCATTGTTATGTCGATCCCCAGACGCCCGACCATACGCATCCCGCGTTCCTGGTGGGCGGGCATATGACCCCGAATAAGGACGGCAGCGTCCCGTCGACCGACATCTGCTACCTGATGCCGCTGTGCAAATGGCACAATGGCAAAGGTAACAATCACGTGGCTTTCCCGCATTCGCTGACACAGATCCTCGAACTGTACGGCTACATGACGAGCGAGCCTGCCGCGACATTCCTGGCGCGCCTTTCCGGGCAAGCCCCGGCCGCGCTGATTTTCGCCGAGGCGCAGGGGCTGAAGTTTCAGACGCTGTCCGAGGAGGATATCTCGCGGATCAAGTCGGGCTCGGTCGTCGATGCCCTGGGTTCCGAGGTGGCCGACAGGCACATCGTCCTTCGCCGCAGAGAAGACCGCGACGGTGTCTATTACACGGTCGACCAAGCTCAGCTCGACTAGGCTGGCCGGCCCGCCTGCCAGCGCGACCGGGATAGGAAAAAGGGCGGCGCCTCGCGGCACCGCCCTTCGTCTGATCTCGCGAAACGAGATCGAAGCGTAAGCAGATCCCCGCAGCGCGGGGAGCAGGAGCTTACTTGAGCTCGACGGTACCGCCGGCTGCTTCGATCTTGCCCTTGATTTCTTCGGCTTCCGCCTTGTTGACGCCTTCCTTGAGCGGCTTGGGCGCGCCTTCGACAAGAGCCTTGGCTTCCGAAAGGCCCAGGCCGGTGATGGCGCGGACTTCCTTGATGACCTGGATCTTCTTGCCACCGTCGCCGGTCAGGACGACGTCGAATTCGTCCTTTTCTTCGGCTGCGGCACCTGCGTCACCGCCAGCGGCGGGGCCGGCAACGGCAACGGCAGCGGCGGCGCTAACGCCCCACTCTTCTTCGAGCGCCTTGGCAAGCTCAGCGGCTTCCATGACGGTCAGCTTCGACAGTTCTTCAACAAGCTTGGCGATATCGGCCATGATGTTTCACTCCAAAAATAAGGCCGGGGTGTCCTGATGGACGAATGCCCCGATGAATATGTGTTCGTGCGTCGAACCGGCTCTTACGCGGCTTCCTTGGCGCCATAGGCACCGAATACGCGTGCGAGCATCGAGGTGGGTTCCTTGATCGTGCGGACAACCTTGGTTGCCGGCGCGTTGACGAGGCCCACGATCGTGCCACGAAGTTCGTCGAGGCTGGGCATCGAGGCGAGCGCCTTGACCCCTGCTTCGTCGAGCTTCTGCGCGCCCATCGAACCGCCGACGATTTCGATCTTGTCGGTGGTCTTGGCGAACTCCACCACGGCCTTGGCCGCGGCAACCGGATCCTCGGAATAACCGAGGGCAGTCGGACCGGACAGGTACTCTTCGAGGCCTGCGTAGTCGGTGTCCTTCAGGGCGAGCTTGGCAAGACGGTTCTTCGCAACCTTGTAGGTCGCACCGGCTTCACGCATCTTCGAGCGCAGTTCGGTCGACTGTTCGACCGTCAGGCCCAGGTTGCGGGTGACGACCACCACGCCCGCCTGGTTGAAGACATCGCTGAGCTGGGCGACCGCATCGGCTTTCTGCGAACGATCCATGCCATACTCCTTCACTATGGCCGCCCACTTGGAGGCAGACGACCGGCTACGTTTGTCCGCACCGGCGAACCGGAACGGGCGAGTCCGTTGATGGGGAAGGAGTGCGCCAGATGGCGCGAAACGGTGATGCTTGCGCATCGCCGGAAATTCTCTGTTCCCCGTCTAGGCTGGAAATTAAGAAGGCCCGATTGCCTTCACCAACTGTCTCGGACGGATGAACGGGCGGAATCGAAGAGACCCGCCGTTCGATGGCGGGCCTCTAAGGATCTTGGCGATTCTGTCAAGCGTTTCGCGTTAGGCCGCTTCGGTCGCGGCGGAGGCCGCGATCGGCGCGGGGCGTGTGGCAATGACATATTGCGCCGCAATCATCACCAGGGCGAGCCAGGCGGTAACGAAGCTGTCCAAACCGAGCATCGCCCATTTCAGCGCCGCGTTCTCGACGAAGATTGCCCCGATGCCCAGCGCATAGTGGATGATCATCAGCGGGAGCATGGCGATGATCGGAAAAAGGATGGCGAACAGCGCGTGCGGGGCCATCGTGCGGATCGATTGCAGCGGACTGATGAAGACGCCGAGCGGCGCTGCGACGACGAAGCGCACCACCAGCGGCATGAAGATCAGGCCGAACACGAAGAAGCCGATGCCCATCGGCCCGCCGGTCCAGACGAACAGGCTCAGCCATGCAAACAGCGCCTGCAGCGCGAGAACCAGCGCGAACAGCCCCGCAGCAGGGCTTTCGATGCGCATGGCGAAGTTGCGGCCCCCGCCCGAATGCAGCCAGCGGAAAAAGAAATAGGCGGGCAGCGATAGCGCAATCACCTTGGCGAAACCGAAATGCAGCCGCTGGGCGTTGTCGGCAGTGGCCTCTGCCGCATCGGGGTTGGCATACATGCCGATCCGCATCTCGACGACGTGTTGAATGAATTCGGCGACCAGCGGCACGGCGGCAACCAGTGGCAATGCCGCAGCGAATGCCAGGCTGCGGGTATGGACCGCGCGGAATTCGGTCAGGAAAGTGCTCATTGCTCGGTGTCCCCCTTGTTGGAATAGCGCAGCAGATCGCCCGGCTGGCAGTCGAGTTCGCGGCAGATCGCCTCGAGCGTGGAAAAACGGATCGCCTTGGCCTTGCCGGTCTTGAGGATCGACAGGTTTGCCAGGGTCAGGCCGATACGGTCGGACAGTTGGGTCAGCGTCATCTCGCGCTCGCGCAGTAGATCGTCGAGCCGGACCGCGATGCGGTGTGATTCTTCGCCCGGCATCATACCGTCCCTTCCAGGTCTTCACGCATCGCCGTGCCCTCGCGAAAAACGTGGGCAAGGACGAACAGCATGGGGGCGGCAATCCAGCCGGTGAACGATAACGACCAGCCGAAATATTCTCCGGTTGCCTCGCTCGCGCGGACCGACAGCCAGCCGTAGAAGAGGTCTGCCACGTTGATCGCAAGCAGTGCCCAGCCAATGGTCGACAAGCGTTGGGCATTGCGTAGCGTGAATGCGGCCCCTGCGGCGGTATCGCGCACCAGGGCGGCGAGACGTGTCAGGATGAAATGCACGGCGACTGCCAGCGGCGGGACGAGAGCGAGTACCCCGAAGAGATAATTTCGGACCTCCGCCCGCGCACCCGTTTCTGCATCGAAACCGTAGAAAATGGTGTCGCGGAAACCTTCCGGATCGGCGAGCAGCAAGGCGAAGAAAGCCATGAGGAGCGCAGCAACGATCCAGTTGAGCCAGTTGGCAACGCGCAGAACCCAGATGGTCGCTTCCAGCATGAGGCAGTCTCCCTTATCGAGATTCGATATACCGAACCTCTTTCATATCGTCAATCGATAATATCGAAATTCGATAATTTGTATTCGCATGTTATTCGCAGGACTGCGGATGACATTTGTGGAGCAGGTTTCGACCTCGTCGATCCGATAGGTCATCTATCGCCCGTCGGATGGGAGTGGTGTCCATGTTTCGTGTCTTGGTTGTTCTTGCGGCACTGGGTCTGGGCGGCTGTTCTTCCCCCTCGACCGATCCGCCCGCGAGAAGCGAACCCTCCGCCCGGGCGAGTCTGACGCCTGGCGACCGCGAGGCGCTGCGCGCACTCGACCAGAGCTATGGCAAGGCCTGGCGGGAAAAAGGGGCTAGGGCACAGTCGGAAGCGCTGTTGGCGCTTTTCGCGCCAGATGCCGTGGTTTATCCGGGTGATGGAGCGCCGCCGATTTCAGGAATAGAGGCTTTGCACGGCTTCTGGTTCCCCGATGGCCTTCCATCGACCGAGGTCGAATATTTCGAGCGGCATGCAGACGCCATCGAAGGATCGTCCGCGCTGGCGGCAATCAGCGGCCGCAGCGAGATTGCTTTCACCTATGACGGCACCCGCTCCGTTCAGGAAGGGCACTACATCATCCATGCCCGGCCCGACGAAGCAGGTTATTGGAAGATCGAGCGGATGATGTGGAGCAGTCGCCAGGTTGAGTAAGAGCCCGTCCGGCTCTCGCCGCCGCGCAGTGCGAGAATCCCCGGTTGACCCGTGCGCGCGCAAATCCTACATGGCCTGCGACCGCACGCTTCGAGCGAGTCCGATTCATGCGCGGGGATCGGGCACAGGATGGAAGCGGCGTTTCCATATTCGCGACGCTTGAGAAGCTGCAGCAGGCATGCCGGGACCGGTGTGCGTCCCGCTGCGGCCTTTTCGCGTCCCGGCTATGATCTCACGCGCATGAGGCACGAATTCCGAGGGGTTGTCCGCCCAAAGACGTGGACGATCTCCGGCGCACACGAGAAGAGGTAACTACCCCTTATGGCTACTAAGGCGAAGGCTCCGAAGAAGACCCGGGGCGCGAACGCGCAGGGCACGGCGAAGCGTCGTATCCGCAAGATCTTCGGCGACATCCACGAAGTCGTCGACATGCCCAATCTGATCGAGGTCCAGCGCGAGAGCTACGAACAGTTCCTGCGCTCGAACAAGGAGATCGATTACGTCTCCGGCCTCGAAAAGACGCTGCGTTCGGTGTTCCCGATCCGCGACTTCGCCGGCACCGCCGAACTCGACTTCGTCCATTACGAACTCGAAGCGCCGAAATACGATATCGTCGAATGCCGCCAGCGCGGCATCACCTATGCCGCACCCATGAAGGTGACGCTGCGCCTGATCGTCTTCGAGGTCGATCAGGAAACCGAGACCCGTTCAGTGCTCGATATCAAGGAGCAGGACGTTTACATGGGCGACATGCCGCTCATGACTTCGAACGGCACCTTCATCGTCAATGGTACCGAACGCGTCATCGTTTCGCAGATGCACCGTTCGCCGGGTGTGCTGTTCGATCACGACCGCGGGAAGACCCACAGCTCGGGCAAGCTCCTCTTCGCCGCCCGCATCATTCCGTATCGTGGGTCCTGGCTCGATTTCGAATTCGACGCCAAGGATATCGTCAATGTACGTATCGACCGTAAGCGCAAGCTGCCGGTCACCGCGCTGTTGTTCGCGCTCGGCCTCGACAGCGAAGACATCCTCGATCACTTCTACGACACCGTCACCTGGAAGCGTTCGACCGGTAAGCAGGGTGAAGGCTGGACCATTCCCTTCGTCGCCGAGAACTGGCGTGGCCAGAAGCCGGCCTTCGCGCTGGTGGATGCCAAGACTGGCGAGGAAGTCTTCCCCGCCGGGCAGAAGATCAGCCCGCGCGCAGCCAACAAGGCCGCCAAGGACGGTCTCGAAACGCTGCTGCTCCCGACCGAGGAGATTTTCGGTCGCTACGCATCGCGCGACATGATCGACGAGAAGACCGGCCGCATCTACATCGAGGCGGGCGACGAAGTCTCTGCCGAGAACCTCGAAGTACTCGATGCCGCCGGCATCGATGAAATGATCCTGCTCGACATCGACCACGTCACTACCGGTCCGTGGATCCGCAATACGCTCAAGGTCGACAAGGCCGAGAATCGCGACGAGGGCCTCGAAGCGATCTACAAGGTCATGCGTCCGGGCGAACCGCCGACCAAGGAAACCGCCGAAGCGCTGTTCGAAGGCCTGTTCTTCGACGGCGAGCGTTACGATTTGTCGGCGGTCGGCCGCGTCAAGCTCAACATGCGTCTCGAGCTCGATGCCGAAGACACCGTCACCACGCTGCGCAAGGAAGACATCCTTGCCGTGGTCAAGGAACTGGTCGACCTGAAGGACGGCAAGGGCGAAGTCGACGATATCGACAACCTCGGCAACCGCCGTGTGCGTTCGGTCGGCGAACTGCTCGAAAACCAGTACCGCGTTGGCCTGCTGCGCATGGAACGCGCGGTGAAGGAACGCATGAGCAGCGTCGATGTGTCGACCGTGATGCCGAACGACCTGATCAACGCCAAGCCCGCCGTGGCTGCCGTGCGCGAGTTCTTCGGCTCCAGCCAGCTCTCGCAGTTTATGGATCAGACCAACCCGCTCTCGGAAGTCACCCACAAGCGCCGCGTTTCGGCGCTTGGCCCGGGCGGCCTGACGCGTGAGCGCGCCGGCTTCGAAGTGCGCGACGTTCACCCGACCCACTATGGCCGTATCTGCCCGATCGAGACGCCCGAAGGCCCGAACATCGGCCTGATCAACTCGCTGTCGACCTTTGCGCGCGTCAACAAGTACGGTTTCATCGAAACGCCGTACCGCAAGGTCGTCGACAACAAGGTCACCAGCGAAGTCGTCTATCTCTCGGCGATGGAAGAGCAAAAGCACACGGTGGCGCAGGCTTCGGCCGATCTCACCGAAGACGGCTCGTTCGTCGAAGACCTGGTTTCGGCCCGTCACGACGGCGACAACCTCATGGCGCCGCGCGACACCATCACGCTGATGGACGTCAGCCCCAAGCAGCTCGTCTCGGTCGCCGCATCGCTCATTCCGTTCCTGGAAAACGATGACGCCAACCGCGCTCTGATGGGCTCGAACATGCAGCGTCAGGCGGTTCCGCTGGTCAAGGCCGAAGCGCCCTGGGTCGGCACCGGCATGGAAGAAACCGTTGCGCGCGATTCCGGCGCGGCCATCGCGGCGACCCGCGGCGGCATCGTCGATCAGGTCGACGCGACACGTATCGTCATCCGCGCGATCGGCGATGTCGAACCCGGCCAGTCGGGCGTTGACATCTACACGCTGCAGAAGTTCCAGCGTTCGAACCAGAACACCTGCATCAACCAGCGTCCGTTGGTGAAGGTGGGCGAAACGGTTGCACCGGGCGATATCATCGCCGATGGCCCTTCGACCGATCTCGGCGAACTGGCGCTGGGCCGCAACAGCCTGGTCGCCTTCATGCCCTGGAACGGCTACAACTACGAGGATAGTATCCTCATCTCCGAGCGCATCGTGAAGGACGACGTCTTCACCTCGATCCATATCGAGGAATTCGAAGTCATGGCTCGCGACACCAAGCTCGGCCCTGAAGACATTACCCGCGACATCCCGAATGTCGGCGAGGAAGCCCTGCGCAACCTCGACGAAGCGGGCATCGTCTATATCGGCGCAGAAGTGCACCCGGGCGATATCCTGTGCGGTAAGATCACGCCGAAGGGCGAAAGCCCGATGACGCCGGAAGAAAAGCTTCTGCGCGCAATCTTCGGCGAAAAGGCCAGCGACGTGCGCGACACCTCGCTCCGCCTGCCACCGGGCGTGGCCGGCACGGTCGTCGAAGTCCGTGTGTTCAACCGCCACGGCATCGAGATCGACGACCGTACGCGCGCGATCCAGAACGAGGAAATCGAACGCCTCCGCAAGGACTCGAACGACGAACGCGCCATTCTCAACCGCGCGACCTACAACCGCCTGCGCGACATGCTCGTCGGTCAAACCGCTTCGGCAGCGCCCAAGGGTGTGAAGAAGGGCAGCGAGATCACCGAGGAACTGCTCGACGAGATCGATCGCCACGAATGGTTCAAGTTCGCCGTGGCCGACGATGGCCGTCAGGCGCAGCTGGAAGCGGTCAAGTCGCAGTATGACGAAGCGGTCAAGTTCATCGAAGAGAAGTTCGAAGACCGCAAGGAAAAGCTCGAACGCGGTGACGAACTCGCCCCGGGCGTGCTCAAGATGGTCAAGGTCTTCGTCGCGGTGAAGCGCAAGCTGCAGCCGGGCGATAAGATGGCCGGTCGCCACGGGAACAAGGGTGTGATTTCGCGCATCCTGCCGATCGAGGACATGCCGTTCCTCGAAGACGGGACCCCGGTCGATATCGTGCTCAACCCGCTGGGCGTGCCTTCGCGCATGAATGTCGGGCAGATCTTCGAAACGCATCTCGGCATGGCGGCCCGTAATCTCGGCCATCAGATCGGCGAGCAGCTCGAGGAATGGAAGCGGGCGAACCCGAACGCTTCGGAAGACTTTGCCAATGCGAAGCCGCCCGAAGCCGTGATCTCGCGTCTGAAGGACGTCTATGGCGAAGAGTATCACGAAGCGATCGACAGCCGTTCGACCGCCGAGATCGTCGAACTCGCCGGCAATTTGACCGCGGGTGTCCCGATGGGTACGCCGGTGTTCGACGGTGCACGCGAAGGCGATGTCACGGTCGAGCTCGAGAAGGCCGGGCTCCACAGTTCGGGCCAGTCGGTGCTGTTCGACGGACGCACGGGCGAGGCCTTCGACCGCAAGGTCACCGTGGGCATCATCTACATGCTCAAGCTGCACCACCTCGTCGACGACAAGATCCACGCCCGTTCGATTGGCCCCTACAGCCTCGTCACCCAGCAGCCGCTGGGCGGTAAGGCGCAGTTCGGCGGCCAGCGCTTCGGGGAAATGGAGGTCTGGGCGCTTCAGGCCTACGGCGCCGCCTACACGCTGCAGGAAATCCTCACCGTGAAGTCGGACGACGTGATTGGCCGGACCAAGGTCTATGAAGCGATCGTCAAGGGCGACGACACCTTCGAGGCGGGCATTCCCGAGAGCTTCAACGTGCTCGTCAAGGAAATGCGCAGCCTGGGTCTGAACGTCGAACTCAAGTCGCTTGCCGACGACGAAGACGACGACGGCCTCGCGATCGCGGCGGAATAGGGGAGCCCCGGCTCCCCTCCGCTTTCCGCCCAATTAGAAATACCCCTCAGGGAATTACGTCATGAATGAACTGACCAAATTCACCAACCAGCTCGCGAAGCCCGAAACCTTCGACGAGATCCAGATCGGCATCGCCAGCCCCGAGCGCATCCGCTCGTGGTCCTTCGGCGAAATCAAGAAGCCGGAAACGATCAACTACCGCACGTTCAAGCCCGAACGTGACGGGCTGTTCTGCGCACGCATCTTCGGTCCGGTGAAGGATTACGAATGCCTGTGCGGCAAGTACAAGCGCATGAAATACAAGGGCGTCGTCTGCGAGAAGTGCGGCGTCGAAGTGACCGTGACCAAGGTCCGCCGTGAGCGCATGGGCCATATCGAGCTCGCCGCGCCGGTCGCGCATATCTGGTTCCTGAAGTCGCTGCCTTCGCGCATCGGCCTGCTGCTCGACATGCAGTTGAAACAGCTCGAGCGCGTGCTCTATTTCGAAAGCTACATCGTCACCGAGCCCGGCCTGACGCCGCTGGAGAAGTTCCAGCTCCTCACCGAAGACGAACTGCTCGAAGCGCAGGACGAGTATGGCGAAGACGCCTTCAGCGCCGGGATCGGCGCGGAAGCGGTCAAGATCATGCTGATGGATCTCGATCTCGAACAGGAGAAAGAGGACCTGCTGGAAGAGCTCGCGACCACCAAGTCGAAGCTCAAGCCGGCCAAGATCATCAAGCGTCTGAAGGTCGTCGAAAGCTTCATCGAATCGGGCAACCGTCCCGAATGGATGATCCTCGAAGTCGTGCCGGTCATTCCGCCCGAACTGCGCCCGCTCGTTCCGCTGGACGGTGGCCGTTTCGCCACCTCCGACCTCAACGATCTCTATCGCCGCGTTATCAACCGCAATAACCGTTTGAAGCGCCTGATGGAGCTGCGCGCGCCGGACATCATCGTCCGCAATGAAAAGCGCATGCTGCAGGAAGCCGTCGATGCGCTGTTCGACAACGGCCGCCGTGGCCGTGTGATCACCGGCGCCAACAAGCGTCCGCTCAAGTCGCTCAGCGACATGCTCAAGGGCAAGCAGGGCCGCTTCCGCCAGAACCTGCTCGGCAAGCGCGTCGACTATTCTGGCCGTTCGGTCATCGTGACCGGCCCGGAATTGAAGCTGCACCAGTGCGGCCTGCCGAAGAAGATGGCGCTCGAGCTGTTCAAGCCGTTCATCTACGCGCGCCTCGACGCCAAGGGTCTTTCGATGACTCTCAAGCAGGCGAAGAAGTGGGTCGAGAAGGAGCGCAAGGAAGTCTGGGACATCCTCGACGAAGTCATTCGCGAGCACCCGGTTCTCCTCAACCGTGCACCGACGCTCCACCGTCTCGGCATCCAGGCGTTTGAACCCGTGCTGATCGAAGGTAAGGCCATCCAGCTTCACCCGCTGGTCTGCGCCGCCTTCAACGCCGACTTCGACGGTGACCAGATGGCCGTCCACGTGCCGCTTTCGCTGGAAGCCCAGCTCGAAGCGCGTGTGCTGATGATGTCGACCAACAACATCCTCTCGCCCGCCAACGGCAAGCCGATTATCGTGCCTTCGCAGGACATGGTGCTGGGTCTCTACTACCTCTCGATGGAGCGGCAGGAGAAGAAGCCCGAGTTCATCGAGGACGGCGACGGCAACAAGGTCGAAAAGCTGCAGATGTTCTCGGACATGGCCGAGGTGCACCAGGCGCTCGAAACCAAGCAGGTCTCGCTGCACACCAAGATCATCGCTCGCGTCCCGCAGGCCGATGAAGACGGCAAGATCGAAATGCGCCGGTTCGAAACGACGGCCGGCCGCATGCTGATCGGTGAATGCCTGCCGAAGAACCACAAGGTTCCCTTCGACATCGTCAACCGCCTGCTGACAAAGAAAGACATCGCCGACGTGATCGACGAAGTCTATCGTCACACCGGCCAGAAGGACACGGTGCTGTTCGCCGACGCCATCATGGGCCTCGGCTTCCGCCACGCGTTCAAGGCCGGTATCTCCTTCGGCAAGGATGACATGATCATCCCCGAAGAGAAGATCGAACTCGTCGAGACGACCAAGGCACTGGTTGCCGATTATGAGCAGCAGTATCAGGACGGCCTGATCACCCAGCAGGAAAAGTACAACAAGGTGATCGACGCCTGGAGCCGTTGCGGCGACCAGGTGGCCGATGCGATGATGGAGAAGATCAAGGCCCGCCCGATCGGCAAGGACGGCGTCCAGGCCGAAATCAACTCGATCTATATGATGGCCCACTCGGGTGCACGTGGTAGCCCGGCGCAGATGAAGCAGCTCGCCGGTATGCGTGGCCTGATGGCCAAGCCGTCGGGCGAGATCATCGAGAACCCGATTATCTCGAACTTCAAGGAAGGTCTCAACGTCCTTGAATACTTCAACTCGACCCACGGCGCGCGTAAGGGTCTGGCCGACACCGCACTGAAGACGGCGAACTCGGGGTACCTGACCCGCCGCCTGGTCGACGTGTCGCAGGACTGCACGATCGTGGTCGAGGACTGCAAGACCGAGAATTCGCTCGACATGCGTGCTATCGTGCAGGGCGGTTCGGTCATCGCATCGCTCGGCGAACGTATCCTGGGCCGCACCGTGGCCGAGGACATCGTCAATGCGGCCACCGGCGAGGTCATCGCCAAGGCCGGTACGCTGCTCGACGAGCCGATGATCAAGGTCATCGAGGAAGCCGAAGTCCAGGTTGCCAAGATTCGCAGCCCGCTGGTCTGCGAAGCCCGGCACGGCGTCTGCGCCACCTGCTACGGCCGCGACCTGGCGCGCGGCACGCCGGTCAACATCGGTGAAGCTGTCGGCGTCATCGCCGCGCAGTCGATCGGTGAACCCGGCACGCAGCTGACCATGCGTACCTTCCACATCGGCGGTGCCGCACAGCTCAACGAGACCTCGCATCTCGAAGCGGTGTCGGACGGCAAGGTCGTCTATCGCGACATGCCCACCATCACCGACAAGAAAGGCCGCATCCTGTCGCTTGCTCGCAATGGTGAACTGGCGGTGATCGATGCCGAGGGCCGCGAACGCGAAATCCACAAGGTGCCCTACGGTACCGTGCTGATGCACAAGGATGGCGGTAAGGTGAAGGAAGGCGATCGCCTGGCGGAATGGGATCCGTTCAGCCTGCCGATCATCACCGAACAGTCGGGTGTGGTGAAGTTCCAGGACCTCATCGACGGCACGACCATGGAAGAGCGCGTCGACGATGCCACGGGTATCGCCCAGCGTGTGGTCACCGAAACCAAGACCACCGGCCGCAAGAAGAACGAGGATCTGCGTCCGCGCCTGACCCTGTTCAACGATGCGGGCGACGAGAGCGAGGCCGCGCGTTACATGCTGGCGCCGGGCACCGCGCTCTCGGTCGAGGACGGGGCCGAGGTCCAGGCGGGCGACATTCTGGCTCGTGCCAGCCGCGAAGCTGCCAAAACCCGCGACATCACCGGCGGTCTGCCGCGGGTTGCCGAGCTGTTCGAGGCACGTCTTCCGAAGGACAATTCGGTCATCGCCAAGATTTCGGGCAAGATCGAATTCGTTCGCGAATACAAGGCCAAGCGCAAGATCGCGATCGTTCCCGAGGAAGGCGATGCAGTCGAGTACCTGATCCCCAAGACCAAGGTGATCGACGTGCAGGAAGGCGACTTCGTGAAGAAGGGTGACACCCTGATTTCCGGCTCGCCCAACCCGCACGACATCCTCGAGGTTCTGGGCGTCGAGGCGCTGGCCGAATATCTCGTCAACGAGATCCAGGAAGTCTACCGACTGCAGGGCGTGAAGATCAACGACAAGCACATCGAGGTGATCGTTCGCCAGATGCTGCAGAAGGTTGAGATCACCGACGGTGGCGACACCGTGCTGCTGCCGGGCGAGCAGGTCGATCTGGAAGAGCTGAACGAAACCAACTCCAAGCTCGGCCGGAACAAGCAGCCCGCCATCGGCACGCCAATCCTGCTGGGTATCACCAAGGCCAGCTTGCAAACGCGTTCGTTCATCTCCGCCGCATCGTTCCAGGAAACCACGCGCGTGCTTACGCAGGCCGCGGTCGAAGGGAAGAAGGACACGCTGGTCGGCTTGAAGGAAAACGTGATCGTGGGCCGTCTCATCCCGGCGGGCACCGGCGCAGGCATGAACCGCATGCGCATCACCGCCTCGAGCCGCGATGCCGCCCTGCGCGCCCAGTGGAAGAAGGCGCAAGAGGCGATCATCGCAGCCAACACCGCCGAGGAAGAGCACGAGGCGGAACTCGCCCAAGGCCCCGAAGCAGCAATCGGCGACGATCCGCTGGCGAGCGTCGAAGGCGAAACGCACGGCACCGATGCCGATGCTGGCGATTACCTCAACGAGGATGCCAAGGACGGCGAATAAGCCGACCTTGCCAGCATCAGGCTGAAAGTTGGAAGGCCCCGGTGGAGCGATCCACCGGGGCCTTTCGCATGACACCTTGAGCGTGGGTGCTCATCCAACCCAGGATAAGGGGCCATTCGACCGAACGACGTGTACTGACGATGACTTTCCTGTAACTAGACAAAGCACTGTCGAAATATGACGGGAATGCGACAAATCGCAATGGTCCGGGGGAATTATGGGCGAGCCGAACGGATTGAAATCTCCGATCGATGCCAAAGAGTTGGAAAAGCTTAAGCTTTCTTGGCGAATGCGTACCTTCAAAAGCGGCGTGACAATTACGTTGCCGCCGACTTTTGCCGCCATCTCAATTCTCCTTTACGTATTTCTCGACAATGCGTCGCCTTCCGTGTTGTTTGGCTGGGCCTTCTTCCAGTGTGCGCTGCTCGCGGCTGTCATCTGGCTTGTTCGGGGCGTGGGGGCCGAAGATTTCGATCTTGCACGGGCGCGGCGCGACTGGCGACGGATCAGCCTCCTCCAACTGGCCAGCAGCTTTGCCTGGATGGTCATGTTTCCCTATTTGGCACTGGTGGTGCGCAATACGGAACTCGCCGTACTCACCGCAATTGCCACGGCGATCTTCTTCGCAGTCGCGCTGGTCACGCGAGCGGCGCCGCGCCTGGCGGTGTTCCACATTGTCGGAATGTCGGTATCGCTATTGTCGACGACTTATCTGATCGCCGGGTTCGAAGGGTGGCCGACCGCACTGCTCACTGTCGTTTTCGCCAGCTCTCTCCTGCTACTGACCTTCGAAGAGGAACGGGCCTTCGCGCGATCCATGGCTGGCGAGATGAAGAGGGAGGAAGCGGAATCGACCGTACGCCTCTTGCTCAACGATTATGAAGAGCAATCGTCCGACTGGCTGTGGACGGTCGACGCGGAGGGGAGACTGCGCGACGTGAGCGCGCGGTTTGCAGCGGCCACCGGGAGCGAGATCGACGTTCTGGAGAACAGCGTTCTCGTCGATCTCTTCATGCCTTCGGAGGAACGCGAGCGTCTTGCGCGGCACGTGACGGACCGCACCCGTTTTCGCGATCTGGTGGTCAAGGTGAGAGTTGATGGAGAAACCCGTTTCTGGAAACTCTCGGCGCGGCCGCGATACGATGGATGGATGAGCGGGGTCGCGCGCGATGTGACCAGCGATCAGCTGATCGAAGAGCGCGTCGCCTTCATGGCACATTACGATAATCTTACCGGCCTGGCCAATCGGTATCTCTTCAACGACCGGTTGCGCAATGCCCTGTCTACGGCCGATCGCGCCCGCAATGTAGTGCTGTTCTATCTCGACCTGGACGATTTCAAGGCAATCAACGACACGCGCGGCCATCTCGTCGGCGATCGCTTGCTGCGAGAAGTCGGAACGCGGCTCGAACGGGAGGTTCGCGGCCAGGATATTGTTGCGCGTTTGGGAGGGGACGAATTTGCCGTTCTGCTCGAAGCGCGCGGTGGCGCGGGTATGCTGATAGAACGCGCCCACCGCTTTCTCGCGGTCATTCGCGAGCCCTTCGAAATCGACGGTCATTTCTACCGCATTTCGGGAAGTATCGGGATCGCCAAATGCACGGATGGCAATTGCGAGGCGCAGGAGCTCATGCGTTGCGCGGACCTTGCATTGTTTGCTGCGAAGGAAAAGGGGCGCGATACACTCGCATTATACGACCAAGCGCTCGACCGCGCTGCGCGCGAGCGACGGGACATCGAGGCCGATTTGTGCGAAGTGATCGCGCGCGGCCAACTCGGGTTGCACTATCAGCCGGTCATCAATCTCGATACGGGCGAGATCGCCGGCTACGAAGCGCTTTTGCGCTGGTACCACCCGCAGCGCGGCATCATGACCCCGTCGGAGTTTCTCTATGTGGCGGAAGAAACGGGCATGATCGTTCCGATCGGGGAATGGGTCATCCGGCAGGCGCTCGCCGAAACCGCCGAGTGGGACGGAACTTTCCGCATTGCGATCAACCTTTCCCCCACCCAGATGCGCAGCCCCCACCTCGCCGAGGTCGTGGCGCAGGCGATCCATGCCCATGGCATTGATCCAGAGCGGGTGGAATTCGAGATCACCGAGCATGTCCTGTTGCAGGAACACGGGGTTTGTACCGGCAATCTCGAAAAGCTCCGCGAGCTGGGCACCAAGATCGCTCTCGACGATTTCGGCATCGGCTATTCTTCGCTCAGCTACCTGCGGCGTTTCCCGTTCGACCGGATCAAGATCGATCGCGCCTTCGTGGACGGGATCGACACCTCGGCGGATAATCAGGCTATTGTCGCCAGTATTACCCGCCTGGCCGGGGCGCTGGGCATGGCAACCACAGCCGAAGGTATCGAAACGCGCGCGCAGCTCGATCTCTTGCGCAAGCTGGGATGCGGGGAGGCGCAAGGCTATCTTATCTGCGAACCGGTCGCGGGCGAACACTTCCAGACCACCGATGCGGTCGCCGTCGTCATGCGCGGCGAGGACAGTTGCCTGCTCGACTATCGTAAATCGCGCGAGGCGGTGCTGAAGCGTCGCGCTAAACGCACCAGCTGACCTCTCGCCAAGCGGCGTACCCTCCGCTATCGGCGCGGATATGACCATCGTCACCCGTTTCGCACCCTCACCCACAGGGCGGCTCCATGTCGGCAACATCCGCACTGCGTTGCACAACTGGATGCTGGCCAAGAAAAACAACGGCATTTTCCTGCTGCGGATCGATGATACCGATGCCGAGCGGAGCCGCGAAGATTATGTCGAGGCGATCCGCGCCGATCTGGCATGGCTGGGCATCGTGCCCGACGCCGAGGAGCGCCAGTCACTGCGGCTTGCGAAATATCAAGAGGCGTTCGATGCGCTGAAAGAGGCGGGACGGGTCTATCCTTGCTATGAATCGCCGCAGGAGCTCGAGCTCAAGCGCAAGATCCGGCTGGGGCGCGGCTTGCCACCGATCTACGATCGTGGCGCGCTGGATCTCAGCGAAGATGAGCGGGCAGCGAAAGAGGCCGAAGGAAGCGTACCCCACTGGCGCTTCAAGCTCGAACATAACGAACCGATCGCATGGAACGACGGCGTTCGCGGTGCGCAGAAATTCGATCCGGCGCAATTGTCCGATCCGGTCATCCGGCGCGCGGATGGCAGTTGGCTTTACATGCTGCCGAGCGCAGTCGACGATCTCGACATGGGCGTGACCGATGTGCTGCGCGGCGAGGATCATGTTTCCAACACCGCGGTTCAAATTCAGATGTTTACCGCGCTTATTGCTGCGCAATATCCGGCGCGCCAGATGCCTGCTTTCGCGCATGAGGCGCTGCTGGTCGGGAAGGAAGGCAAACTGTCCAAGCGCCTCGGCTCGCTCGGCTGCGATGCCTTCCGCGAGCGGGGTATCGAGCCGGCAGCGATCATTGCATTGTTGGCGCGGCTGGGGACTTCATTGCCCGTCGAACCGATCGCCGATCGGGCAGTGCTGCTCGATACGTTCGACCTGTCGACCTTCGGGCGTGCTCCTGCAAAGTTCGACGAGACAGAGCTGGAGCGTATCAATGCCGCGCTGGTGCATCAGCTCGCTTTCGCCGATGTGGCAGACCGGTTGCCCAACGGCATCGACGAAGCCGGCTGGCATGCGATCCGGCCGAATCTCTCGCATGTATCCGAGGCCGCAGACTGGTGGCGGCTGGTGATCGGCCCGATCGAACAGCCCGAGCTTTCGGACGACGACCGTGCTTATCTCGAAGAAGCGGCCAGACTGCTCGAATGGGGCGAAGAACCCTGGCGCGCTCTCACAGGGGCGCTGAAAGAGGCCACGGGACGAAAGGGCAAGAGCCTGTTCCTGCCCCTGCGACAGGCCTTGACGGGTATGGCCCACGGCCCCGACATGGGAGAGTTGCTGCCGCTGATCGGCGAGGAGCGCGCGCGCGCGCGGCTGGAGGCGGCGGCGCGGCGATAGGGAGGAACGCGAATGACCGGTATGCTCGCTTCGGAATTGCAATTGCCGTGCGGGGCGGTGCTCCCAAACCGGATAGCCAAGGCGGCGATGACCGAAGGGCTGGCGACGCCCGACGGCAGGCCCACGCCCGAACTCGAGCAGTTGTACGGCATTTGGTCCGATGGCGGCGCGGGCATGCTCCTGTCGGGCAATATTATCGTCGACAAGGACCATCTCGAGCGTCCCGGAAATGTTGTGATCGAGCACGAGCCCGATGCCGATATGAAGGCCCGGCTGGCCAACTGGGCGAAGGCGGCTACACGCAACGGCAACCATTTCTGGGCGCAGATCAGCCATGGCGGTCGACAGACGCAGAAGCTGGTCAACCCGCACCCCAAATCATCGTCCGATGTCCAGCTTGCGCTTCCCGGCGGCCAGTTCGCCAAGCCAACGCCGCTAACACAGGCGGAGATCGCCGATCTCGTGAAGCGCTGGGCGGTTGCGGCGAAGGCTTGCAAGGAAGCAGGCTTTACCGGCGTGCAGGTGCATGGCGCACATGGCTATCTCGTCTCGCAATTTCTGTCGCCGCGGGTGAACCTGCGCACCGACGAATACGGCGGAAGTCTGGAAAACCGCGCGCGCTTCCTGCTCGAGATCGTCGCTGCGGTGCGCGCCGCCTTGGGGCCGGACTTCCCGATTTCGGTCAAGCTCAACAGCGCCGATTTCCAGAAGGGCGGCTTCGATTTCGGCGACAGCCTGCAGGTGGTGCAATGGCTCGAGGCGGCCTCGGTCGATCTGATCGAGATATCGGGCGGCACCTATGAACAGCCCAAGCTGATGGGCGTCGAGGGCATGGAAGAGGAAGAGGCGCAGAATGTCGCTCCGTCGACCGCCGCGCGCGAGGCCTATTTTGTCGATTTCGCCAAGGCCATGCAGGCCGAGGTTTCGGTGCCGCTGATGGTCACCGGTGGCTTCCGCACCCGCGCCGCGATGGAACAGGCGCTGGAGAGCGGGGCGGCGGATGTCATCGGGCTGGGCCGCCCCCTATGCGTCGATACCGATGCGCCCAACGCACTGCTTGGCGGTGCGGAGGAACTCGCCCGCTACGAAGACGATCTCGACCTGCTGCCGCCCTGGCTCGGCTTCCTGAAGCGCTTCCAAATGGTCAAGGCAATCAACGGCTTTGCCGGAATCTACTGGTTCTACCAGCAGCTCTGGATGCTCGGCCATGAGAGCCGCGTCGACCGGGGATTTCCGGTGATGAAGGCCTTCCGCCTGGTCGATGCGCGCAACAAGCGCATCATGAAGGAGCGGGCCGCGCTCTAGCCCCCGTGCTTGTCCAGTTCGTCGCCGCTCACGGTGACGACATGAAGCAGGTTGGTCGAGCCAGGCGTGCCGAAGGGGACGCCGGCCAGCGCGATAAGCTTGCTGCCCGCTTCGCTGAAGCCATGGCGCAGGGCCATGCGTTTACCCTTGGCGATCATCTCTTCGAAGCTGCCGATATCCTTGGTCGCTACTGCATGCGCGCCCCATAGCAGGCCAAGGCGGCGCGCGGTCTTCATGCTGGGAGTGAGGACCAGCATCGGCACGCTGGGCCGCTCGCGCGCGACGCGCCGGGCGGTCGAACCCGATCCCGTAAAGACGGTAATCGCGCTCACGGGAACCGTGTCGGCCACGGTCATGCAGGCATGGGCCAGCGCATCCGCCGTGGTCGAATCGGGCGGGGTATCGAGCAGACGGACGCGTTCGAGATAGGCTTCGTCGCGTTCCACCTGATGCGCGATGCGATGCATGATCGTGACCGCTTCCTCGGGCCAGTCGCCGGCAGCGGTTTCGGCCGACAACATGACGCAATCGGCCCCGTCATATACCGCATTGGCAACGTCGGAGACTTCGGCTCGTGTCGGGGCGGGGCTCTCGATCATGCTTTCGAGCATCTGCGTCGCCACGATCACCGGCTTGCCCTTGAGGCGGGTCTTGTTGACGATTTTCTTCTGTAGCGGCGGGACCTCCTGCGGCTCGAGCTCGACGCCGAGATCGCCGCGTGCGACCATGATCCCGTCGGACGCATCGATGATCTCGTCAAGGCGGCGCACCGCCATCGGCTTTTCGATTTTGGCGCATAGCGCGCCATAGCCGCCCATCAGCTTGCGCGCTTCGGCAAGGTCTTCCGGGCGTTGAACGAAGGACAGGCCGATCCAGTCGACGCCCTGCGCAATGGCAAAGGCGAGATCCTTGCGGTCCTTGTCGGTCAGCGCGGGGATCGGCACTTCGGCGTCGGGCACGTTCACGCCCTTGCGATCCGAAATAACCCCGCCGACTTCCGCCGAGCAGTGAATCTTCTCCTCGTCGGCGCTGATCACTTTGAGGCGGATCTTGCCGTCGTTGATCAGCAGACGCTGGCCCTTTGTCAGCAGCCCGAACAATTCGGGGTGCGGCAGCTCTACGCGGGTACCGTCGCCGGGTTCGGGATTGCGGTCGAGCGTGAAGTGCCCCGAATGGCGGATCACGGCCTGGCCATCCTTGAACTTGCCGACGCGCAGCTTGGGGCCTTGGAGGTCCGCCAGGATTGCGATCGGGCGCATGAACTGTTTTTCCATCGCCCGGATTCCAGCGATGGTCTTGCCGTGATCGGCATGTTCGCCGTGGCTCATATTCACGCGAAACGCATCGACCCCGGCCTTGAACAAACGAGCGAGCATCTCGGGGGAGCGGCTGGCGGGGCCGACGGTGGCGAGGATCTTGACCTTGCGGCCGCGCGGGTCGAGCTTTGGAGCGGTATTGGCCATGGAAATCGGCTATGGCACCGGTGTACGACAAAGCAAGGACGATACAACAATGATTACGAATGTGGACGACCCGCTCGACGAACTCGACGATGCCGTGGCGGCGGCAGCGTTTCGGCGCCTGGTGCGCCATCTGCGCCACCGCCACGATGCGCAGAATATCGATCTGATGGGGCTGGCGGGCTTCTGCCGTAACTGCCTCGCCGACTGGATCCGCGAGGCAGGTTACGCGGGCGACAAAGATGCGGCGCGCGAACTCATCCACGGAATGCCGATGGATGAATGGAAGGCTACGCGCGAGAGCCCAGCGACCGAAGAGCAGATCGCGGCCATGGAAGCCAGCCTCACGCGCAACAAGGCGGACCTGCGCTAGACGATTTTTCGACAAGGGCGGTTTCGTCTGCAAGCGGGCGGCGCTATCGCCCTAGCCTCTCGCCTGCGGGCGATTCTCACATCACCGGAGTTTGCATTTCATGGCCGAAGCCACCGACGACCGCCTGCGCCTGCTGATCGAGCGCATCGAACGCCTCGAGGAAGAGAAGAAGGGCATCGCCGACGACATCCGCGACGTCTACGCCGAAGCCAAGGCGGTCGGATACGACACCAAGATCATGCGCCAGATCATCAAGCTGCGGAAGATGAAGCCCGACGAGCGTAGCGAGCAGGAAACCATCCTCGACACCTACAAGGCCGCGCTGGGCATGGGCTGAGCCCGGCCGGTGTTTTCGCCTGCGGGGTTGATTCCGGCTGGGTGTGATCTATCTGTATAACACACTTGGCAGTGAGGAGAATAGAGAGCATGCCCAGCCCCTGGAAAGACGCCCGCGGGATCATTGTGACGACCACGCCGACCATTGAGGGGCGGCCGATTCAGGACTATCTCGGCATCGTCACCGGCGAGGTGATCGTTGGGGCGAACCTGTTCCGTGATCTCTTTGCCAATATCCGCGACATCGTCGGCGGACGTTCGGGCAGCTATGAACGTATTCTCGCCGATGCGCGCGAACAGGCGATCCAGGAATTGCAGGCCGAATGCGGTGCGCGCGGCGGGAATGCGGTGGTCGGTATCGACCTCGATTACGAAGTGATCGGCGACACCGGCTCGATGCTGATGGTTTCGGCCAGCGGGACGGCGGTCAAGATCTGATCTAGGCTCCGCTGCTCGCGAGCAAGACCAGCGAGATGAAAGCGCCATTGTGGAGGGCATGCAGCAGAATGCTTGCCCACAAGCCATAATGCACGCGCAGATAGCCGAGCATGGTGCCGGTTACGAGCTGCGGCAGTACGAGCGGCAGTGCCATGGCCATCTGGTCGGCTGGAAAGTTGAACAGATGGACAAGCGAGAAGGCCAGCGTGCTGACCCAAAAAAACAGTTGAAAACACCGCTGAAACCATCCGACGGCGCCGTGCCTTCGCAGCAGATAAAGCGCCGCCAGTGCCAGCACGACCCCAACCAGTGCACCCAGCGCCATGGCGGCGAGCCCGGTTTGCAGCGCATCGGCGCCGTAGGAGAAACCCGCCGCGCTCAGCAGTAGCGTGGCGGATACGCCGCCGCCCACGAGCGCGACCAAGGTGAGCAGATGCCCCGGTCGCCCAGATAACCAGCCGCGAAATGCGATTTCTTCTGCCAGGGGCGCCACAACCACCACGGCGAAAACGATGCCTGGTCCGATGTCCATTCCGGCCAGCGCCGTTTCGGGCATGTCGACACCCGTCGCGATGACGATCCCGGCGATTGCCAGCAATCCGCTCATCACGAGGAGGTCGAGAGCGAACAGGCGCAGCACCGCGATCAGGCCTGCCACCTGTGGCAGCGGTGCGCGTGCCGGCAGGACCGGACGCCGGAGGAAGCCGAGGAACCGGCTCCATTCGCCCCGCATGGTCATGGCGGGCGTCACCGCGCTCTCGCCACTTGTCGTGATTGCATCCATGCGGCTAAGGCGACCCCCAAGATTCTCTCACGAGAATACGTCCAACCATCTCAGCTACGCAAAGCGAAACCATGGCCGGCCATTCCAAGTTCAAGAACATCATGCATCGCAAGGGCGCGCAGGACAAGAAGCGCTCGAACCTGTTTTCCAAGCTCAGCCGCGAAATCACCGTGGCCGCGAAGATGGGCATGCCCGACCCGGATATGAACCCGCGCCTGCGCCTGGCCGTCAACAACGCCAAGGCGCAGTCGATGCCGAAGGACAACATCCAGCGCGCGATCGACAAGGCGACCAGCGGCGATGACGAGAATTACGAAGAGGTTCGTTACGAAGGCTACGGCCCGGGCGGCAGCGCCATCATCGTCGAGGCGCTGACCGACAACCGCAACCGCACCGCCACCGCCGTACGCACTGCCTTTTCGAAGAACGGCGGCAATCTCGGCACCGAAGGTTCGGTTGCCCATGGGTTCGAGCGCCTCGGCTTCATTTTCTACCCGGCCGATGCGGGCGACGAGGAGAAGGTCCTCGAAGCCGCGATGGAAGCGGGCGCGGACGATATCTCGTCGTCGGAAGACGGCCATGAGATCTGGACTGCGGCGGAAGACCTGCACCAGGTCGCGGGCGATCTTGAAAAGACGCTTGGCGAAGCCGAGACGGTCAAGCTCGCATGGAAGCCCAACCTTACCGTCGAAATGGACGAGAAAGGCGCCGGAACCCTGCTCAAGCTGATCGACGCGCTCGAAGATGACGACGATGTTCAGACCGTGTGGGGCAATTACGACATCTCCGACGAGGTGATGGACAAGGTCGGCTAGTGAGTATTTGTCGCGTGCGGGTCGGACCTCGGTCTGCCTCTTGCGGCGGGTACAGCAAGGGAAGCGCGAATGCGCTTCACGCTCGCGTCAAATGACGATCATCCTCGGCCTCGATCCCTCCCTCAGTTGCACCGGTTGGGGCGTGATCCGGGCCGAGGGCTCGCGCATCGCGCATGTCGCCAACGGGCAGGTTCCGACCGATCCGAAGGCGCCGATGGCCGAACGGCTTGCCATGCTGCATGCGGCCTTGACGGAGCTTATCGCCACGCACCGGCCCGATCGAGCGGCTGCCGAAGAGATCTTCGTCAACAAGAATCCGCAATCGACGCTCAAGCTTGCGCAGGCGCGGGGCGCCGTGCTGGCGGCTTGTGGAGGAGCAGGACTGGTGGTGAATGAACACGCCGCGCGGCTGGTCAAGAAATCGGTGGTCGGCACCGGCGGGGCGGACAAAATGCAGGTCCAGGCCATGCTCAAGATTTTGCTGTCCGGCGCAATGATTTCCGGGGCCGATGCGGCAGACGCGCTGGCGGTGGCGATTGCCGATGCGCATCTGGCGCCGAAGCGCTAGCGCAAAACGCAGGGCGCGAGCGGTTAAGCCATGTCCGCGCGCCGCTTCTGGCCTCGATCAGGCAAAAGCGGCCGGGCTCGCCGGGATGATCGCCGTCGCGAACAGCGCGGTGGAGATCGCGATCGAGAAGGCTGCGGCGTGAAAGCTGCGATTGGCGAAGATGAACATGGCTGAGGTCCTTTGGGGCCGGGAGATGCCGAGCGGGGTTCCGGCCATTTGTGATCGAATTAAGCGAAGACTGCCGGGCTGGCGGGAACGATGGCGGTGGCGAACAGCACTGCCGAAACCGTGATGGCGAAAGCGGCGGCGAAGAGGTTCTGGTTGGTCGAGGCGAACATGGTGCATTTCCTTCCGTTTTATGTGTCGGCGAGATTGTCTTGCCGGATGCCAGAAGGGTTGCAGGAGCTGTGCCAAATCCGGGAAGCCGCAGAAAACGGGGAATTCCTTGCCAATGAGGCCACTTGTCTAAGAGGTGAAATCCCCAAGGTTGGGAGAAAATCCCAACTGGTGGGATCGATATTTGCCGGGGCGTCATTTGCCTCGTCCCGTTTCGTGTCATTCCGCCCTGTCCCGCCGCGATCCAACAGGTTAGTGACATGCGCATGCGGCGGCGATTCCTTTCTCCAGAGCCTGGGACATGCGGCCCCTTCGACCCCGGCGCTTTTTCAACCCGGGCCGCCTGCCCCGTGGTTCAACCTTCAGGACAAGCCACTTGACCATCCATATCTACGGCATCCCCAATTGCGACACCGTCAAGAAGGCGCGCAAATGGCTCGACGCGCGCGAGCTCGACTACACCTTTCACGACTACAAGAAGGAAGGTGCCGATCCCGCGAGGCTCGCCGACTGGATCGAGGTCAAGGGTGTCGATACCGTGCTCAACCGCCGCGGCACAACCTGGCGCAGGCTGCCGGAGGAGGAGAAGGCCGATGTCGATGCGGCCAAGGCCGTCAAATTGTTGCAAGATAACCCTTCCATGATCAAACGACCCGTCGTCGAACATGACGGCACCCTGCTGGTCGGTTTCAAGGAAGACGAATGGTCCGCGCACTTCTCCTGATCCTTGCGGCGCTGGCCGTCCCATTGGCGGCAGCGGCGACGGCGCAGGACTTCATAGTGATCGCGCATCGCGGGGCCAGCGGCGAACGGCCCGAGCATACGCTGGCAGCCTATGAGCGCGCGATCGATCAGGGGGCGGATTACATCGAGCCCGATCTGGTGGCCACGAAGGACATGCAGCTCGTCGCCCGGCACGAAACGGAGATTGGCGAAACGAGCGACGTGGCGAGCCGCGAGGAGTTTGCCGATCGCAAGCGCTCGAAAACGATAGAAGGGCGGCTGGTCACTGGATGGTTCGCCGAGGACTTCACACTCGCCGAATTGCGCAGCCTGCGCGTGCGCGAGCGGCTGCCGGACCTTCGCCCCGGCAATGCGCGTTTCGACGGCCTCTATCAGATCCCCACATTCGAAGAAATCGTGACGCTGGTGCGCGCGAAGCAGACGGAAACCGGGCGACCGATCGGCATTTATCCGGAATTGAAGCACCCCACCTGGCTGTTGCAAGAGGCGGGAATCGATACGGTCGATCTGCTCGCCACCGCCCTGCGCAAAGCCGCTCTCGACGATGCGGACGATCTGGTTTTCGTGCAAGCCTTCGAGGTCGGGCCGCTCAAGCGGTTGAATGCGCTGGTTGAAACCCCCCTTGTGCTGCTGATTTCATCCCAAGGCGGCCCCTATGACGAACCCGCGATGAGCTGGGCTGATATACTGACCCCTCGGGGCCTTGCCGAAGTGGCGGCCTATGCCGATGGAATTGGTCCGCATCTCGGCCATGTCCTGTCAGCCGATGGCACTCCGACTGGCCTTGTCGGTGACGCGCATGCGGCGGGCCTAAAGGTCCATCCCTGGACGCTGCGCAAGGAGAACGCCTTCCTGCCGCCCGCGCTGCGCCGTGGGGATGGGCAGGGCGCGGCGGGCGATCTGGGCGCGCTTGCGCGCATGGTGCGCGCCGCGGGCGCAGATGGCGTATTTACCGACGATCCGGCGCTGGTGCTCAGCGCGCTCGGGCGGTGACGATATAGTTGAGCGCGAGGTCGCCGGACAGGTGCAGGCCCTTGGTGGGCGAAAAGCCTATGCCTTTCGGATCGTCCATTTCGAGCCCGGCTTCGCCGAGCAGTTCGCCCAGTTCTTCGGGCGTGATGAAATCGTCCCAGTGATGCGTGCCCTTGGGAATCAGCCCGATGCCTTCCGCAGCGCCGATCATCAGCAGACGCGACTGCGGCGTGCGGTTGGGAGTGGAAAGAACCATGAGCCCGCCCGGCGCAAGCCTGGCGGCGAGCGCTGCGACGAAGGCACGCTTGTCGGCGACATGCTCGATCACTTCCATCGCGGTGACGAGATCGAAGGTGCCGATGTCGAGGCCGCCGATCTCGCCCGCGATATAACGGATATCGAGCCCTGCACCTTCCGCATGAAGCGCGGCGGCCGCGACATTCTCCGGTGCTGCATCGACCCCTGTCATCTCAGCGCCCAGCCGCGTGAGCGGTTCGCATAGCAGGCCCGCACCGCAGCCGACATCGAGCGCGCTCTTTCCGGCAAGCGGGCGGCGCGCTTCGATATCGCCCGCCCAATGCAGGTCGATCGCTTCGCGCAGGAACTTGAGACGCACCGGGTTGAGCCGGTGGAGCATGGCGGATGAGCCCTTCGGGTCCCACCAGTCCTTGGCCAGCCTGCCGAAATGCGCGGCCTCGTCGGGCCGGATCGTTGGGCCGGAATTTGTGCTTGCCGAAGTATTGCTACTCGGCTGCGTGGTTGCATCGCTCATGCGCTCTGGCTAGCAGCCGTATCCCGGTAATTCCAGCACGGAGACCCCAGCGCTTGGCCCGTATCGTGATGAAATTCGGCGGCACCTCCATGGCGGGGACCGAGCGTATTAGGCGTGTTGCGAATATCGTGCGCAAACAGGCGGCGCGCGGGCACGAGGTCGCGGTGGTGGTTTCCGCAATGGCAGGCGAAACTGATCGGCTGGTCAATTTCTGCCGCGAGGCCAATGCGCTCTACGACCCGGCGGAATACGACGTGGTCGTCGCCAGCGGCGAGCAGGTGACCAGCGGTCTGCTGGCGCTCACACTGCAATCGCTGGGCTGCAAGGCGCGCAGTTGGCTCGGCTGGCAACTGCCCGTGCGCACAGTCGAAAGCCATTCCAAAGCGCGTGTCGAGACGATCGATTCCGCGGCACTGATCGAAGCGCTTGAAGCAGGCGAGATCGCCGTCATTCCCGGGTTCCAGGGCGTTTCCGAAATGAACCGCATTACCACCATGGGGCGTGGTGGGTCGGACACATCGGCGGTGGCCGTTGCGGCGGCGATCAAGGCCGATCGCTGCGACATCTATACAGATGTCGATGGCGTCTACACCACCGACCCGCGCATCGTCGCCAAGGCGAAGAAGCAGAAGGCGGTGACCTATGAGGAAATGCTCGAGCTCGCGAGCGTGGGGGCCAAAGTGCTCCAGACGCGCTCGGTCGGGCTCGCGATGAAAGAGGGCGTGCGTGTGCAGGTTCTCTCAAGCTTTGTCGGCGAGGATGCCATCCCTGCCGATGAACACCCCGGCACGATGATCGTGTCGGAGGAAGAAATGAACGAACTGGTGGAGAAAGGCGATATGGAACGCCAGCACGTGACCGGCATCGCGCACGACAAGAACGAGGCCAAGGTGATCCTCACCCGTGTGCCCGACAAGCCCGGCGCGGTCGCCCACATCTTCGAACCCCTGGCCGCGGCCAGCATCAATGTCGATATGATCATCCAGAACGTCGGCCGCGACAAGGGTGAGACCGACGTGACCTTTACCGTTCCGCAGGCCGACCTCGCGCGTGCGCAGGCGCTGCTCGAGGACAAGCGGGAGGATATCGGCTTCAATCGCCTCATCACCGACAGCAAGATCGCCAAGATCAGCGTCGTTGGCGTCGGCATGAAAAGCCATGCGGGCGTCGCCAGCACGATGTTCTCCGCCCTGGCCGATCGCGGAATCAACATTCAGGCGATCACCACCAGCGAGATCAAGGTCAGCGTGCTGATCGACGAGGACGAAACCGAATTGGCGGTTCGCGTGCTGCACACGGCGTATGGCTTGGATGCCGCGGACGAGGCGGCGTGAGCCACACTGCGAGAATCCTTCTGCTCGGCTCGGGCGAGCTGGGGCGCGAATTCGTGATCTCGGCCAAGCGGCTCGGGGCCTATGTGATCGCCTGCGATGCCTATGACGACGCGCCCGCGATGCAGCTGGCCGATGCGCGCGAAGTGTTCTCCATGCTCGATGGCGAGAAGCTGCGCGAGGCGGCGGAGAAGCACCGGCCCGACTTTATCGTCCCCGAGATCGAGGCGATCCGGACCTCGGTTCTCGCCGAGTTGGAGGAGGAAGGCTTTACCGTCGTCCCCTCGGCGCGTGCCGCGCAGTTGACGATGAATCGCGATGCGATCCGCGACCTCGCGGCGAACGAGCTGGGCCTCGTCACCTCGAAATACCGCTATGCCAAGAACCTCGAAGAGGTGATCGCGGCAGCACAGCACACCGGCCTTCCCTGCGTGATCAAGCCGGTCATGTCCTCCTCCGGCAAGGGCCAGTCGACCGTGCGCCGCGAAGAGGATCTGGAGGCGGCCTGGGACTATGCCCACGCCAATATGCGCGGCGACCGGCAGCGCGTGATCGTCGAGCAGTTCGTCGATTTCGATTACGAGATCACTCTGTTGACCGTGCGGCACAAGACCAAAGACGGGGGTTGCGTCACTTTCTGCCCGCCCATCGGCCACCGGCAGGAGCGCGGCGACTATCAGGAAAGCTGGCAACCGACGCCGATGTCCGATGCTGCCATCGACAAGGCACAGGTCATGGCGAAAACGGTGGTCGACGATCTGGGCGGCTATGGCCTGTTCGGTGTCGAGTTCTTCGTGAAGGGCGAGGAAGTGATCTTCTCCGAGCTTTCGCCGCGTCCGCACGATACCGGCATGGTCACGCTGGTCAGCCAGAATCTGACCGAATTCGATCTCCACGCCCGCGCGGTGATGGGCCTGCCGATCCCTGCCGAGTTGCGCGCGCGCCCGGCTGCCAGCGCCGTCATCCTTGCCGAGCGCGACAGCGCCAAGCTGTCCTACGAAGGCCTCGCCGAAGCCATGGCCGAAGGCGCGGACCTGCGTATCTTCGCCAAGCCCACCAGTCGTCCTTATCGCCGGATGGGTGTGGCGCTGGCGACGGCGGGCGACACCGATGCCGCCCGCCGCGCCGCGCGCGATGCCGCGCACAGGGTGCGGATCGTTTACGGCGATTGATGCATCCCGGCTTGCCGTAGCGGCGAGCCGGGCTTAAGCGCGCCTGCCATGAGCGACTATCCCAAGACCGCCCGCCTGATGCAGCGCGGTGCAGACTTCCTCGGAAGCGAAACAGCGATCCTGTGCGGCGCGATGAGCTGGGTTTCCGAACGCAATCTCGTCTCGGCCATTTCCAATGCGGGCGGCTTCGGCGTGATTGCCTGCGGGGCGATGACGCCCGAGCTGCTCGACACCGAAATCGCCGAAACGAAGAAGCTCACGAGCAAGCCCTTCGGCGTCAACCTCATCACCATGCACCCGCAGCTCTTCGAGCTGATCGAAGTGTGCAAGAAGCATGGCGTGGGCCATGTCGTGCTGGCGGGCGGCATCCCGCCCAAGGGCAGCGTCGAGGCGATCAAGGGCGGCGCCAATCCCGCCAAGGTGATCTGCTTCGCCCCCACGCTGGCGCTGGCCAAGAAGCTGCTGCGTTCAGGCGCCGATGCGCTGGTGATCGAGGGCATGGAAGCGGGCGGCCACATCGGCCCCGTCTCAACCAGCGTGCTGGCGCAGGAAATGCTGCCCGAACTGGCTGAGGACCACCTGATCTTCGTGGCCGGTGGGATCGGGCGCGGTCAGGCGATCGCGGGCTATCTCGAAATGGGTGCGGCTGGCGTCCAGCTCGGCACGCGCTTCGCCTGTGCGACCGAGAGCATTGCCCATCCGGACTTCAAGAAAGCCTTCTTCCGCGCCAATGCCCGCGATGCGATTGCCAGCGTGCAGGTCGATCCGCGCCTGCCTGTGATCCCCGTTCGCGCGCTGAAGAACAAGGGCACCGAGGAGTTCACGAAGAAACAGATCGAGGTCGCCGGTGTTCTGGACCGCGAGGAAATCGCGATGAACGAGGCCCAATTGCAGATCGAGCATTACTGGGCCGGGGCGCTGCGCCGCGCGGTGATCGACGGCGATGTCGAGAACGGCAGCCTGATGGCGGGCCAGTCGGTCGGCATGCTCAAGGAAGAGGAGCCGGTCGCGGCCATCATCGGGAAGCTGATGGCGCAAAGCGAGGAAGCGCTTACCCGGCGCTGAGGCGTTGCTCGGCGGTCCGGGATAGCCGTCCAAGCCTCCATTGCTCCGGGGCAAGCCGGATTGCGCTTGCCTTGGCAGGGGCCATGGAGCGAGGAGGGGCGCCATGACACAGCCACTGGTCTTGACCCTATCCTGCACCGACCGCCCGGGTATCACCGCGCGCGTAACCACTTTCCTGTTCGAACGCGGCGGCAATATCCTCGAAGCGCAGCAATTCAACGACCGCGCCAGCGACGCCTTCTTCATGCGCGTCGAGTTCGATCCCGGCGCCACGCCGCGAGAATCGATCCGGAACGACTTCGCGGCGCTCGCGCAAGAGTTCGGGATGGAGTGGAAGCTCGCCCTGCGCGACCGGCCGCGCCGCGTGCTGATCATGGTCAGCAAGTTCGACCATTGTCTCGCCGATTTGCTCTATCGCTGGCGCATCGGCGAACTTTCGATGGAGCCGGTCGCCATCGTGTCCAACCACCCGCGCGAGGCGATCGAGCACACCCATCTGGGCGACATCCCTTTCCACCACCTGCCGATCACCCGCGACACCAAGGCGCAGCAGGAGGAGCAGGTGAGGGTTATCGTTCGAGAGACCGGGGCCGAGCTGGTCGTGCTGGCCCGATATATGCAGATTCTATCGGACGATCAGGCCGCCTATTTTGCCGGGCGGTGCATCAACATCCACCACAGCTTCCTGCCCGGGTTCAAGGGCGCCAAGCCCTATCACCAGGCCTATGAGCGCGGGGTGAAGATGATCGGCGCCAGCGCACACTATGTCACCGCCGATCTCGACGAGGGGCCGATCATCCACCAGGACGCGGAAAGCATCAGCCACGCCGATACGCCCGACGAGCTGGTCCGAAAGGGCCGCGACATCGAAAGCCGCGTGCTGGCCGAGGCTGTACGGCTTCACCTGGAAGAACGCGTGCTCCTCAACGGCCAGCGGACAGTCGTCTTCCGCGGTTAGCGTGCCGCAAGCTTAGCCAGCGAGCCAGCCAGCTTCGCGCAGCGATGCCACTTTATTCCGGCTCACCGGAACCGCGATCCCGCTTGCGAGCGACAGTTTCACATCGCGCCCCTCGCGCCGGTGTCCACGAACGGCCGATTTCGCCACCCACCAGCCGCGATGCACCCGCATGCCTTTGTCCGAAGGCATCAGCGCGGTTGCCTCGGCAAGAGTGATCAAAACCAGCTCGCTGCGCTGTTCGGCATGGGCGCGCACGTAGTGGTCCTCCACCGACAAGGCGATGAGCGGCGGAAACCCGGCGGGCAGGCGTTCGTGCAGGCGGGTCCCGGCGACCCCGGCAGGGTCGGATTCTGAAGCGTTTTCAAGAGCACCCCCCTCTATTGATACGGGCACGGGTACGACGCCTTCGGTTCCAGGAGCCCTTGCGTAGATTACATAGAAGAGTGCGAAAAAGCCCATCCCGACCAGGATTGTCGAAGGCCATGTCCGGGAGAAATTCTCCCCGAATGCCAAAGC
The DNA here is from genome assembly GCA_022953095.1 of Qipengyuania sp. ABI-127-1. Classification (GTDB taxonomy): domain Bacteria; phylum Pseudomonadota; class Alphaproteobacteria; order Sphingomonadales; family Sphingomonadaceae; genus Qipengyuania. The sequence goes on from JALJCR010000001.1 coordinate 446,452, forward strand.
GCTGCCACCCTGCCACCACAACAGCGCCCACGCGATCATTGCTGCGCCGAAAGGGATCGCGAATGCGTATCCCCAAAGCCTTGCAAGGCCAAAAAGCTTGGCCGAAGCGGCGCCGACCTGTGCGAGCACTTGCATAAGCACCCACGCGGCAAGGAATCCGCCGATCCAGTAAGCGAGCCGCGCCCCTAGCGCCATCTCGCCAGGGCCGAAGGGATTGAGGATTGCAACCAGGGCGCCGATTGCTGAAATCACGCCAGCCTCGCCCTTGATCCGTTCGGCAGCCGAAAGTCGCAAGTCGATCAGCTCCCCGAGCGGTCCGCCGCAGGACCATCCGCGCAGAGGAGGGACGGCCCGCGTATCGCACGGACAATGCGCGCAGATACGCTTGGCACAGGGGCGACGGTGGCGAAACTGGGCGCGATTTCAAGCATCTCCCCTAATCTAGCGCGAGCCAACACCATGAAACAAGACACCATCCTCACCCGGAAGAACGCTATGAGCGTCGCGGGAATGGCGCTCATCACCGCGCTCATCACCCTCGTCCTGATGGCGCTAAGTGGCCTCACTGGGGGCTATTCCACTCAAGGGGCAATGGAGCGTTCAGGAGCGATCACGCTGCCAATCATCGTCCATCTGTCTACGGTAATCCCAGCGGTGCTGCTTGGGCCGGTCGTCTTGCTGCGCAAGAAAGGTGACGCATCGCATCGACTGCTCGGGCGGACATGGTCCGTGCTGATGCTCGTGACAGCAATTGCTTCGGCCTTCATCCACGCACCGGGCGGGGGTATTCTTGGAACGGGCTATAGCCCGATCCACTTCTTCACTCTCTGGACGCTCATCTGCATCCCCCTTGCTGTCTGGCTGGCGCGCAAGGGTCACATCGACGAGCACCGCCGCATGATGGGCGGGCTCTACGTCGGACTGCTGGTCGCAGGCGCCTTCAGCTTCATTCCCGGGCGCTTTATGGGGAACTTGGTATTCGGCTGATCAGCGCTGCGCGACCCGGTTGGCCGCGCGGGCGTTTTCCATTTCCTTGTCCTCGTTGGCGCGCTGGATGACATAGGCGCGGATGGCCTCGATCTCCGCAGGCGTCAGCGAACCCTTGAAGCTGGCCATGCCATTATCCTGCAGCGCGCCCTCATGGACGATCTGCTGCCAGGCCTGCCGGTTGTCGAGCGCACCCGATCGGCGCAGGTCGGGTAGCACGGTCGATCCGACAGCGCCGGGAGCGTGGCAGACCGCGCAATAGCGGGCGTATTTGGTGCGGCCGAGCGCAATGGTCTTGGTGCTTGCGCGGCTGGGCGGCGGATCGAGCGGCGCGGCGGCAAGTTCGGGTGCGGGCGGCAGCTCCGCCTCACCGCCCAGCTTGAAGACCAGCAGGCGGCTGATGTTGCGTACCGGGTGCATCTGGTCGATCAGCGTCCCGTCGGCGGTGATCGCGAAGGCGCCTCCCCATCCGGCCAGCACGGCGACATATTGCTCGCCGTTCACGGTGTAGGTGATTGGCGGGGCGACCACGCCGGTCTGCGCCGCAAAGCTCCACAGCTTGTTGCCGGTCGAGCTGTCATAGGCGGAAAACTCGCTGCCCGAGTTGCCCTGGAACACCAGGCCGCCGCCGGTCGCCAGCACGCCGCCGTTCCATGGACCGGGATGCTCGACGGTCCATTTGGCTTCCTGATTGACCGGGTCCCACGCGATCAGCCTGCCCTTGATCGTGCCCTGAACCTCGCGGCGAAAACCCATGTCGGGCGGCAGGTCGCCCGCGCCGATATCGAAACCGATGTTGAAGCCACGCTTGCGATCGGGCTTCCAGCCGGCTTCCGGCGCATAGAGCATCGCCGCCTCGAAGGCGGGGATGTAAACGAGATTTTCGCCCGGGTGATAGGCCATCGGATGCCAGTTGTGGCCCCCCAGTGGCCCCGGCATGACGAGAGCGGGCTGGCCGGTCACATCGACGCGTGTTTGCGGATTTTCGATCGGGCGACCGTTCTCGTCCATACCCGTTGCCCAGTTGAGCGGGATATAGGGCTCGGCGCTGATGAATTCGCCGGTCGCGCGGTCGAGCACGTAGAAGAACCCGTTCTTGGGCGCCTGCATCAGCACCTGCCGTGCCCGCCCGTCTATCTCCATGTCGGCGAGCACGATGTGCTGCGTGGCGGTGTAATCCCAGGTCTCGCCCGGCGTGGTCTGGTAATGCCAGACATATTCGCCGGTATCGGGCCGGATCGCGACGATGCTGGAAAGGTAGAGATTGTCGCCTTCGCCCGTGCCGTCCGCGCCTGGGCTGCGATAGGCCCGGTTCCACGGGGACCCGTTGCCGACCCCGAAATAGAGCAGGTCGAGTTCGGGATCGTAGGCCATCGAATCCCACACCGTCCCGCCGCCGCCGATGCCGCTGTCACCGGTCAGCACATCGCCGCTCCAGGTCTCGGCTGCGGTCTTGAGGTAATCGGGCGCGTCCCTGCCCTCGTCACCGGGCACGGTGTAGAAGCGCCACAGCTCGTCGCCATCCTTGGCGTCATACGCGGCGATATAACCGCGCACGCCGAATTCGGCGCCGCCATTGCCGATCAGCACCTTGCCGTCGATCACGCGGGGCGCGCCGGTGATCGAATAGCTTTGCGATTGGTCGACGGTGACCTTCTCCCAGAGCATTTCGCCGGTATCGCGATTAAGCGCCACGAGTCTTCCGTCGAGCGTGCCGAGGAACAGCTGGTTGCCCCAGGCGGCAAGGCCCCGGTTCACGACGTCGCAGCAGACCTTGACACCGGTTTCGCCGGGCACTTGCGGATCGTAGCTCCACAGCGGTTCGCCCGTGGCAGCATCGAAGGCGAAGACCTTGCTCCACGCGCTGGTGACATAGAGCTTGCCGTCCATCACCAGCGGCGTCGCTTCCTGCCCGCGCGCGGTATCCATATCGGCGAACCAGGCGAGCCCCAATTCGCCGACAGTCTCGCGGTTGATCTGGTCGAGTGGGGAATAGCGCTGTTCGGAATAGGTCTTGCCGTGCGTGATCCAGTTGGCTGGATCGTCGCCTGCATTGACCAGACGGACATTATCGATCCCGCCTTCGGTATTTTCGCTCGTCGCCATGTTGCATCCGGCCAGCGCCCCGGAAAACCCAAGCGCGGCCAACGCCGCCCAACCGATCCCTCGCATCATCCTCTCCCCGGCGACATTTGCGTCGCTCTTCGCAACCTATCCTGACGCGCCCGCGCGGGCTTGTCCATATGGCGGCAACTTGAGGCGAAGTGCCTTGATCCGCTTTCGCTTGCCGTCAGCCCTGTGCGCGCTACCATGCACGAGATCATAGGAGGGTCGAGATGCTGGGTGGTTCGCTAGTTCTGATATTGCTGGTGCTGCTGGTCGTGCTGTTCCTGATAATGGGCGTGCGCGTGGTGAAGCAGGGTTTCGTCTATACCATCGAACGGCTGGGCAAGTTCACCATGGCGGCCGAACCGGGGCTGCACCTGATCATCCCCTTCATCGATCGCGTCGGGCACAAGATCAACATGATGGAGCAGGTGCTCGACATCCCGGGACAGGAGATCATCACCGCCGACAACGCCATGGTCGGGGTCGACGCGGTGGTGTTCTTCCAGGTGCTCGATGCGGGCAAGGCGGCCTATGAGGTGTCGAACCTCTACCAGGCGATCATGGCGCTCACGACCACGAATCTTCGCACCGTCATGGGCTCGATGGACCTCGACGAGACGCTGTCCAAGCGCGACGAGATCAATGCGCGGCTGCTCTCGGTGGTCGATCACGCCACCTCGCCTTGGGGGGTCAAGATCACCCGCGTCGAGATCAAGGATATCCGTCCGCCGGTCGACATCTCCGAAGCCATGGCTCGCCAGATGAAGGCCGAGCGTCTGAAGCGCGCCGAGATCCTTGAGGCGGAGGGCGACAAGACCAGCTCGATCCTGCGCGCCGAAGGACGCAAGCAGTCCGCCATTCTCGAGGCCGAAGGCAAGCGCGAGGCCCAGTTCCGCGATGCCGAGGCGCGTGAGCGTGCCGCAGAGGCAGAGGCGAAAGCGACCGAGATGGTTTCCAATGCCATCGCCTCGTCGGGCAATCAGGCGATCAATTATTTCGTCGCGCAGGAATACACCAAGGCGGTAGGGAAATTCGCGGACAGTCCCAATGCCAAGACCATTCTGTTTCCGGTCGAAGCCACACAACTGATCGGTTCGCTCGGCGGGATCGGCGAGCTGATCAAGGGTACGTTCGACAATGTCGAAGGCACGGTCGATACCGGCAGCCCGATCCCTCCGAGCCGCGATCCGGCGCCCGTGCGGCGGCCCAGCGTGCCGCGCTCGCGCGATAGCTAGGCGTTCGGGCGATGGATGGCGTCGAAACCTATTGGATCTGGCTGATCGTCGGCCTGACGCTGGCCATGCTGGAAATGGTGGTGCCCGGGGTTTACCTCATCTGGCTGGCAATGGCAGCGCTGGGGATCGCGGCGCTGGTCTTCGTCTCCGCGCCGCCGCTGGCCTTGCAGATCGTTGCCTGGGTCTCGCTGTCGCTGATCTTTGCTTTTTCGGCCAAGCGCTGGCTGCGTGATCGCCCGATTGTCTCCTCCGATCCGCTGCTCAACAACCGCGCCGGGCGGCTGGTGGGCGAGACCGCGCTGGTGACGCAGGCGATCGCCGATGGGGAAGGGCGAGTGAAGGTGGGTGACAGCGAATGGATCGCGCGCGGCACGGATGCCGAGGCGGGCACGCGAGTCCGCATTACCGGCAGCAGGGGCGCGGAACTGCTGGTCGAGCCCGTGGCGCTGCTCGGGGACGACAGCGCCGCCGAGGACTAGCTCAGGCGCGCAGCCGCTCGTTGAAGCGGCCATGCTTGCGATAGCGGACCATCCACCTGTCGAGGAACAGGCCGAGCGGCTTGGGCTCGATCCCGAACTTGGCAAAGCCCGGGCAGTCGCCCGAAGCCACATTGCCCTGCTTGAGCAGTCTCCACTGGTCGCTGCCCATCGGCGTGCCAGGCAGCGCCGCGAACACTGCGGAAAGTCCGTCGGGCATCGGCAGGAAGCTGCGCTTGCGGTTTTGCGCTGCCGCAATCGCCTCGTTGATTTCCATCATCGAAAGCTGCTCGGGTCCGCCCAGCTCGTAGGTCTTCCCGCCATGCGTGCCCGGATCTTCGAGCGCGCGCACCGCCGCTTCGGCGACGTCATCGACATAGACCAGCTGCAGCTTCGAGTCGGGGGCGAAGACCGGCAGCACGGGCAGCGTCGAAATCAGCCCGGCGAACATGTTGATGAAGTTGTCGTCCTTGCCGAACAATATGCTCGGGCGCAGGATCGTGGCTGTGGGGAAGGCGGCCAGGACCCGCTCTTCACCGAGCTTCTTGGCCCCGGCATAGGCGATTTCGGTATCCTCGTCGGGCTCTGCGGCGATCGCGCTGACATGCACGAAGGCGCGGGCACCCTCCTGTGCGGCGGCCTCGGCCATCCAGCCCGGCGCCTCGCCCATCAGGCGGTAAAGATCGCCATCGAACGCACCGACCAAGTTCACGACGGCATCGGCGCCGGCCATGCAGCGTGCGACCGACTGGCGATCGCTCGCATCGCAGCGCGCGAACTGCATCTGGCCAAGATTGGCGAGTGGCTTCAATTTGAATGCTTTTTCGGGGTTGCGGCTGGCGATGCGTACCCGCGCGCCGCGCGTCAGCAGCGCCTGCGCCACGTAATTGCCGATGAAGCCGCTGCCACCCATCAGCACCACCAGCTTGCCGTCCAAAGCGCCGCTCTTAGCCATCGTAATCGCCTGTATCCTAGTCGCTGAATGTGTCGCTGCGCCCCTTGCCTCAACCCTTGGCCGCCCGCAAGCGTTCCGGCGGTCGCGAAAGACGTTGACAGGACTCGCCCCCCTTCGCTAGTGGCGCGCCCCTACCCGCAGCCGTGCTTCGATGACCGGCCAGCGACAAGTGTGCCCAGATGGCGGAATTGGTAGACGCACCGTCTTCAGGTGGCGGCGCTCGCAAGGGCGTGGAGGTTCGAGTCCTCTTCTGGGCACCATTTGTTCTCATCAGAACGTTCCAAAACATTGCAGAAATGGCGGAATTCTGCCATTCTTGACCTCTAGCGCAGAAAGCGAGGTCTTGTTTTGTTCCGCTTTGTTCCAACGTCTGTGGGGGCCTCGGCTGGGGGCTCCAGCTCAAAAGCCCCCAAATCGCACGAAAGTGAGGCCCCCAAATGAGCCTCAATGTGCAGGAAATCAAAGGCTTCCGGGCTGCCGACAAGTCATACAAGAAATACGACTCGCGGGGGCTGCTGCTTTTCGTGAAGCCGAACGGCTCCAAGCTCTGGTATTTCAAGTACCGCTTTGGCGGTAAGGAGAAGAAGCTGCCCATCGGCGCGTTCCCTGAGATCAGCTTGTCGCAAGCGCGCCAGCTTCGCGACCGAGCACGGCTCAAGGTTTCCGATGGCATCGATCCAATGCTGGAGCGTAAGCGCAAGAAGGCCAGGATCAAGCTAGGTGCGGAGAACACCTTCGAGGTCATCGCCAATAAGTACATCGACGAGAAGATGGTGCCCGAAGGCAGGGCAGAGGCCACGCTGCGCAAGGCGCGCTGGTTCCTCGAACTGCTCAAGCCAGCGATCGGCAATATGCCAATCAACGATGTCGATCCGCAGTTGATGCTGGCGGCGCTCAAGAAACTCGAAGCCAAAGGTAATCTCGAGACAGCGAAGAAGTGCCGCTCCTTCGCAAGCCGGGTGTTCCGGCATGGAGCTGCGCTTGGCCAGTGCCAAACCGATCCGACTTCGATCCTGCAGGGTGCACTGGTCACGCCCAAAGCACGGCACTACGCGGCGATCCTCGAACCAGAGAAGTTGGGCGGGCTGCTCCGTGCTATCGATGATTTCGAATGTTACCCGGCGACGAAGTTCGCGCTGAAGATCGCACCCCATGTCTTTGTGCGACCCGGTGAGCTTCGCCACGGCGAGTGGAACGAGATCGATTGGGACAAGGCCACCTGGACAATACCGGAAGGCAAGATGAAGGCGCGGCGGGCCCATGTGGTGCCGCTATCACGCCAAGTGTTGGACCTGTTGCGAGAGCTCAAACCAATTACCGGCAGCAAGGGCTACATCTTCCCGGCGTTCCATACGAACCAGCGCCCGATGAGCGAGAATACGATCAACGCGGCATTTCGGCGTATGGGGTTCACTAAAGAAGAAGTGACGGCACACGGACTGCGCTCGACTGCTTCAACGATGTTAAATGAAAGCGGCCTCTGGCATCCTGACGCCATCGAGCGGGCACTCGCTCATGGTGACAGCAACGCTATTCGTGGCGTCTACAATCGCGGGAACTACTGGGATGAACGCGTAAAGATGGCGCAATGGTGGAGCGACTATCTTGATGAGCTTCGACAACGCGGAGCGAGTCGCTGACTGCAATTTGAGATGGTGGCGGCTTTGCGCCCTATTCCAATCGTTCGACCGTAGATCGATAAAATCCAATTATGGCCGTTCAGTTGGGCGCCGTCCGCATGCTTCCTGATGTTGCGTGAGCAAAATAGCGGACAAGCGTCTGTTGATTCAGAAATCGCGCACCGGCTACTTAGAGGACGGGAAATTAGGGTAGCCGACATGGTGAAAAATTCTCATTCGCAGCATATCGTCACGCACTGTCGGTCATAATAAAGAGAATGAATTGTCCCAGTTCCAGCCAGTATCAGATCTTGCGGCCCGGCTAATTGCCGCCAAAAGCCAGCGGGCGATGGTCGCGCTGCTTCGGAACCAAGTCCGCCAACCCACGTCGAAGTCACTCGCCTCGGATGTCAAGGCTCATGTCCAATTGCTGGCAAAGTATCTAAACGATAACCGCGCGGGCGAAGCAATCGCGACGGCACTCGCCATGATGTTTCTCGACGCGGATCATGCCATCGCCTGCATGCGGCGCGAGGGTGTTTTGCGAGCATCGCGGTATGAATTCCGGGGATCTCTGATCGGCAGGGTTGCCAAGGCCGCGCTCAGCGTGCGCGAGCTGCTGACGGCGTCCCCTGACCGAATCGTGTATCTCGAATCGGTCGTGGCGCTTTCGCGCCTCGCCGGCAACGCCCGGGCACTACAGAAAGAGATAGAGACGACGATCCGGTCGCGCCATGCCGTGGTACTGAAGACCGTATTCGTGATGGTTAACACCTTGTTCTACCACGGCTGGTTGAACGACCATGAGGCAAGCTCCCTGAGCGGCCATCGCTACTCCTCGGAAGAGTATGCTGAAGCGGCCTCGCTCGTGTTGCGCACCTACGCTTCTATGTTTCCGGTCGATGGCGTCAGCTTCACACATGTGGACACGGACGCTTTCACGAAGAACGCGCTCGTCTACGAGCGGTTGCTTGTTGCCGCTATCCGCCTTACGAAGTTCAGGGAAGCCGAGTTCTTCATCGACGGCCTTCCGTACCGCGCCGACAGTGCGGGTGAGACCGTCACCATCTCCTCCATCGATCCCGACCTCGAGCGCTCCGTCCGACTTGGCTACATCCAGTCACAGAACCAGGGAATGATCCGCTACACGCACCTGCAGCAGACAAAGCCTGCGATCTCCATGCGCTCTGTTATCGACCGCGGCTTCGAGCGGGGCAGCTTCGGGGAGATGCTTGAGCTGGTTGAACAACCGATACGTAGATTGGTTTTGCGCCTGCCGGCCGTGCCTGAAATTTTCGAAGAGTTCTTCGCGCGCGACGATCTGTTTCTCGACGAACTCCAAATGCTCCTCGCGCTCGACGTCGACAACTTCGGCACGTTCGAGGAATTGATCTTTTCGATCACCGACCACGTCACCTCGATGGACGTCTTTAAGGTGCAGCGCTACTTCAACTTTCTCAGTTGCGCCTATCAGCGACGTCTTTCGGACCTGAAGGACGAGTCCGAGCGCGGGGAGTTGACCCTGACCTCGACTTTGCTCGTCATCCGTCACGACGACCTTATAAAGCAGATGGAGCTGATTTTCGGCGATGTGGACAAAGCCGTTGAGATCGTCTCCCTCCTGACGATGGAGCCGGGCGAGCCGCACCTCGACCTACAGTATCGCCCTTTCTTGGATACCGGGGGCTACTACGTCATAGCGCCGCACGTTGTCGCGGCTTCAAACCTCGTGCGTAACACGATCGTCGCCAACCGTCTCCGGTCTGCCGCCATTGGCCCCAAGGACCGCGTGGTCCAAGCTGTAACGGAGGCGCTGGGTTGCGCAGGCTTCCTCGTCCATAGCGACTTTGAGGTGAAGGTTGCTGGCCAAGAGTTGGAACTGGACGTTGTCGCCTGGCGCGATCGGTCGCTCTTCCTGTTCGAGTGCAAAAACGCTTACCATCCGGTGTCCGTCCACGAGATGCGCAACAGCTGGGATCATATTCGCAGCGCCAGGAAGCAGCTCGACAAGCGGCACAAGATCCTAGCGAACACCAATAATCGGGAGGTCCTCTTTCAGAAGCTCGGGTGGGATGTCGACGCGTCCTGCGAAGTCCACACCGGTATTGTCATCGGTAACCGGGTCTTCCACGGAGCAAACTTAAACGGACACCCAATCCGGCAGGCCCACGAACTGATCAACGTCCTAACGAGCGGACGCATCGTCGCGGATGAGGACAGCCTATCATTTTGGCGAGGTCCTGACTTCCAAACCGCAGATTTAATTGCCTATCTTGGTCCCGCGTCGATTGCTACGGATCAGCTGGCGGCGCTGGATCCTCGCGAATGGCGCTATTCGATGGGATACCGAGACCTCGCGTTCTCATCGTACGTACTCGACATGATTAAGTGGGACCGTGAACTGCGTGCGAGGCATGGACCGCCCGTGATTGGTGGGAGGCGGCAGGGTTTGAGCTGATCTCGGGAAATTGCTTTCGGTTAGATGCCACCGCATCGCTTGTAACTGTCGCCGACCAGTCATTGCTGCTGTGGATCGGTTTGAAGGATTGGGGGATAGATGAGTGGAAGCCAAGGCAGACAGCCTTCCGATCAACAAAACGAGGGCGATAGCATCGACCTCTTTATATCGCGAGAAGAGTTGATCGCTCGCTTGGCTGACGACGTCCGGCTTTACGATCCTGATCGCCAGAGCGGCTTCGAGCGGATGTCACGAGAGCGCTTCGAGGCGCTTGCACTCTGGGGCCTGCCGCAGGACTTTAGGGACGAGTGCTCGCCCACATCCTTCTGGTCAGCCGACCGGGAGCGGCTCCTCGCCGTGGTCTATCTTAAGGGTGGTCCCGGCAAAGTGGGCCTCGCGGTGATCGCTCGCGATGGCGAGGGACGCTACCGCCCGGTTGGACATCAGCGAGGCCTTCCGACGGTCCGGGCCGCCGAAGACATGCTGCGCGGCAACATGGGGCTATCGGCCCTCGAACTCAAACCAACCCTAAAGCCATTGCCCGACCAGCCCAAAGGGACCGACCTATTCTCGCCGATCGCCGAAGTAGATGAAACGGCCCTGCATCCCGGCTTCAGAATCCTTCGAGACGGCGTAGCGCAGCGCGGGGCGAAAGCGCTAATGGCCGAGCTTTCGCGCTGGGTGCCCGACTTGGACGGCAACCTCGCCCGAGACTTCCAAACGACAGGTTACAGCGCCCGCGTCTGGGAGATTTACCTGTCATTCGCGTTCCGCGAAATGGGCTTCCGGTTACGTCACGATCATCAGTCACCCGACTACCACTTGGAGCGAAACGGGATCGAGCTTTTCGTCGAGGCGACTACCGCTAACGCACCCGACACCCGCGCTGTGGCGACAACGGGCGGAGAACCGCCTCCCGTTCCTGATGATCGATGGTCATTCCTTGAAAAGGAAATGACACTGAAGTTCGGGTCGCCCCTACATACCAAAGTCGGCAAGCGCTACTGGGAGCTTGATCACGTCAAGGGAAAGCCATTCGTACTGGCGATCGCCGACTTCCACGCGCAAGCCTCGATGACTTGGTCGCATACAGCGCTGCCTATCTATTTATATGGTCGTTCCGCCGCCGTCAGCACCGGACCTGATGGCCGCGAATATGGCGAGGAAAAGCGTATTGACGCCTTCGAGAAGGGCTCGAACCAGATACTTCCGTTTTTCGAGCAGGATGGGACGGAGAACGTGTCGGCCGTGCTGTTTAGCAACGCGGGTACGATCGCTAAGTTCAACCGCATGGCGGTGCGTGCTGGCTTTGGTGATCGGTTCGTTACCCTCCGGCGGTCTGGTGGCTGGAACGACCCACGCCCAGACGCCTACGAGGCCATCCCTTTCGATTTTGACGTGGAGGATCCCGCTTACTGGGAAGGTTGGGCCGACGAACTCGAGCTACACCACAATCCGCGAGCGCTCTACCCCATTGACGACGCGCTGTTTCCTAACATTGCAAACTTCCGGATCGAGGATGGCGAGGGGGTTTGGAGAGGCCCATCGCCACGTGTCCTATTCTCTCGCACCGTGACGCTCGATCTTCTTGGCCGCGAAATCAACGACGATCATCAGCCTGCCGCCGGTGCAGAGGATGCCGCGGGAAAGGCCTCCCGCCGCTCTCCCTAGTGTTCAGACCGCGCTTTGACCTAAGGACGGTGATACGGCGCCCCTGACACTTGCCGACACGGAGTTGCATTGCCGATGCGTAATGCAAAGCTGTAAAAACAAAGGCAACTATCGATGAAAGTTCGCTTCTAACGTCTCGTCGGCTGAAAGCTGTCGATCCGCCAATGGTTCAATTCCAGTCCACCCACTCGAAGGCCGGGCACTAAGCGCCCGGTTCCTTCTTCTCGTCGTCCAACGGCGTGCGCAGGACGATCCGGCCATTGATAGGCACCACTTCCAATTGAAGCGAAAGCCCTTTGCGGTCGCGGTGGAACCACGCGGCTCCGATGCGGGTCCAGAAACCCTTGTCGCCCTTGTTGGCGACATGCCAGGCAAGGAATTCCGGCGGGTTAGTCTCCTGCGCGGGTGCGGTATTGCTGCGTGCCATGATGATTTCCTTTCGTGTCTGGTGGCTCGTTGCACCAACGGAAGGGCCGCACGGCCAAGGGCAGAATTCGTGTTCAACACGGGTGCGGAGCGAACTGGCGCGGGCCGGGCATTGAAGGCTGACCGCGTGCGGCCAGTTGGGTGCTTGAGAACGAAGCCGCCCGATCGAAGGGAATTCAAACACATGCCAAACCGTCACACTTGCGCCCTCGATCGCTCTCGCCCAAACGTTCAGCATACTGGTCGGATCGGATTTGCAGCGGGTAGTAGCGACACCGTAGCGAAACACGCGGCCTGCGAACGAGCGGCATTTCTTCGCAGTCTCGTGCTTACCAGTGGCTTCCAGACGTTTGAGAGGAGCCAGGACTTCGAATGGCTCGATCTCGTTGATGGGTCGGTTCCCGATGGCAGGTGCAAGCTTGTCGAGGAAATAGTTGGCCTTGACGATCGTGCCATCGGCGCGGCCATTCTGGACCATCATCTGTTCAATATACTCACGTGCGACTGCTTCGAACGTCTGTGCAGAAAGGAACTCCGCGCGGATTTTCCGCTTCCGCTTCTCAAAAGCCGGGTCGCCCCCTGAAGCAACAGCTCGTCGCGCCTCGTAGGCCGCGTCTCGCGCTTGCTTGAGGCTGATGTCGGGATAGCTGCCGATGCAGAGCTTCTTTTGCGCGCCGCCGATCCGGTATCGGAAACGCCAAAGTTTACCGCCGGTCGGCGTGACCTCAACATACAGGCCACGCTCATCGGTTACCTTGTACGGCTTATCCTTGGGCTTGAGTGCGCGGAGGCGAGTATCTGTCAGAGGCATGTGGGGGCCTTTTCATCTGGGCCTTTGCGAAATGGCCTCAAAAGGCCCACAAAAGTGTCTGGAACCCCCGAGAACAGGCGGGACGATCCGGAACGATCCAAGGGCCAAATCCCTAGGATTTCTGCGGGTTTTATAGATTATTTGGGAGAACGTGAGAAGAACAAATGGTGCCAGAAGAGGACTCGATCGGGCCGCCTAACACGTTGATTTCTGGAGTTCTTCATTCAGCCTCTCAGGCTTAGAACCATCACACTTACCATCAGCCAAGTACGCTGTAGCGGTTCGACGTCAAAACCAGGCAACCTCGCGAGATATCGGCTGACTTCTTCGACAGAGTTGCGATCCGGTCTGCGCGGGTTGAGACCCAGACCGCTGTCTGTCAGAACCCAACCGCAACTGGTAACGCCTTCAAGCGGAGTTGCGATGATGTCCGGTTTAGCTAGATGCTTCATGGGTGCGTCGGCCCTACTTCTCCAGACTGACGTGACGCCCAAAGGCAGACTGAGCAAACCAACCCAAGCATCAGCCAGAATGCAGTTAGAACGACCGCGACCATGAATTGGAGCGTTGTCGGTTTGACGCGATCCGCGACCAACCGGTTGAGCAAAGCGATAGCCGCGCCCATGAAGGTGACCTGTTTCGCGCAGTTCAATGCAACTACCAGCAGGCCCGAGAGAACAAAAATTAGCATTCAGATGCAGCGTCCGCTGGCATTGAGAGATGCTTTTTGCTGGCCTTCGCAACCCGACGGCCAACGCCGTAGGAGGCCGGCAGGCCCCTACATCATCACTGACGTCCCTGCTCTTCGCCATGGGCGAACAGGGCCTGCATGAATGCGGAATCGAACTGCTCGTCTGGGAAGGCGTCATCATCGAAATCGTCACCGATCTGGTAGACCGCAAGCGTTACGCCATGATGGACGGCGAATTCGCGATAGGACCGTAGGATGTTCCTATCGGCATGGGCGATCATGGTTTCGATCGAGCGGCGCAGGATCGAAAAAGCCGTTGGCTCGACGCCTTCGACCTGCGGCGCAAGGCGGCCATTATACAGAATGGTGAAGGAGCCGTTAGTCACATCCGCTCGCTCACGGAGCTCGGCCTGTCCCCACAGGATGCTGGGCGGTATCGCGAGGAAGCTTCCTGCGGTGTCGCCGTCAACATGCATTTCGCGGAAGGGCTGCCCGTCCGCCTCGACATCGATCATTACGGGCGGCATCAGCGCAGGGACGCTCGAGGAGGCTAGAAGGAGACTCTCGATAAGATGCTCGCGGTTGGGCATCGGCGAGACGGCGATAGAACCCAGATCCCAGATCGTGCCGCGCTGCGTGTCAAGATTGGTCGTAGTTACCAGAAGGCGGCGACCCTTCCGGTGTTCCTCTACGATCCGCTCGACAAGTTCGGGCGAAACCTCGCGCTCGATCATTTCGAGCAAGGGACGGCTGGTTGCAAAAGCTGGTCCACCGAGCAGCCCGGAGATCGCACGCTGACGGTAGATGTCGTCCGCGTCGATTGTCGTGTAGAGGCGGCGCAAAGCGTCGTCCTCGCTTGGACCTAGAAAAGCAAAAGGCGCGATAAGCGCGCCGGTGCTGACCCCGATGACGAGATCGAAGTCGGGCCGGTCGCCGCGTTTGCTCCAGCCCGTAAGGAAGCCTGCCGAGAAGGCTCCTTTGTCCGACCCGCTGGAGATGGCCAGCAGGTCGATCGGTTCGTCGTCACCCGAGGCTCGCCTCTCCGCCATCCAGCGATCATGCCATGGCCGGATAATCTCGATTGATGCCTCTGTATCGAACCGCGTGCCGGTGAAATCAACGAGTTGTCCACCCATCCGCGCCGCCGAGGAAACGTCTTCGCGCTCGGGCAGAGTTGCGCAGGCACCGAGCGCGGCAGAAAGGACGATCAAAAGCATCGCTCTCGGCGATGTCCGTCTTGGTATCCGCGAGGCGATACCAGGCCTGCGTCGCATGCTCCTATTTGCCATATCGCGCCATGAAGGTCTGATACGCGGCCGCAGCAATCCGGTGACATTCGTCGATCGACGCCTTCTCGCGCGAGCCGTACAAGCGCGGATCGAAAATCCCGACCTTGCAAAGTTCACCCAATTGCTGGGCGGCAAGTTCATGATCGTCGCACGCTAGCTCGCCCCGCCCGGCCCATAGCGCGATCATGCTCGCTACTTCGCGGTTGCCGCGTTGGGGGCCGTTATACATGAAGGTCGAAGTAGCGAGCGGAAAGCGGTCGAAGCCGCCGATGCAGATGCGGCACAGACGCAGCACGTCGTCGTCACGCCCGAACATGCGTGCGAGGCGCGTGGTGATGACCTTGAGACCTTCGGTCGCGGTCATGTCACGCAATTCCGGTGGTACGATCTCGGTGCGCACCCGGGTCAAGGAATGCTCGACCACCGCAACGTAAAGTGCGTTCTTGTCGCGAAAGTGATTGTAGAGCGTCGGCTTGGCGACTTTCGCCTCGCGCGCCACTGCATCCATGCTGGTACCCTCGAACCCCTCGCGTACGAACACGCGCTGAGCCCCGGCGAGAATAGCCGCCCGCTTCTTCGTCTGCGTGATCTTGTTCATCTGCTCCACTTCGTTCCGATCTGAAAGTGGCCATAGGCGATTCGGTTTCAGAAAGCCAACCCGAAGGTTCATGATGAACTTTTGGGTAGCTTTTCTGCTTGGCGTTCGGAATCGATATACCTATTGATCTCTCGCTAAGTTATTCGACATATTTCGTATCTTCTCAGCGCCTTAACGCGACTTTCGCGCAGGAGCGGCTGCTGAAATCCTTCAGGAACAAGCGACTGACTTAGCAAATTCGTTCTAGATTGTACTAGACGGTTCAGAGCGAATCGCCTAGCAGGCCAGCCCATTATGATCAGACTCACAATGCGACCAGGCCACCATCGCCGATGGATAGCCGCCGTTTTTTCGGCGGGTCTGGCAGGCTGCGCCACGGTCGGTCCTGATTACGAGCGGCCTCCTATCGAGGCGACAGCGACCGACTGGATCGATCGGGAAAGCGTACCGGTCGCCGAAGCGGAATTCATCGCCTGGTGGCGCAATCTGGGCGATCCGGTGCTCACTCGGCTGGTCGAAGCTTCGCTGCAGGACAATCTGACGATCCGACAGGCACTCCTTCGGGTCGAGGAAGCGCGGGCGCGACGCGCGCAAATCAGGGCTTCCGCGCTTCCATCGGTCGGAGCCGATGCCTCCGTCACCGCGCTGCAGCAAAGCCTCAACGCCAATCCGGGTTTTGCACAGATCCCCGGCTTTCAGCGAGAACTTGAAATCTACGATGTCGGGGGGTCGCTCGCCTGGCAGATCGACCTATGGGGCCAAACGCGCCGCGCTCTGGAAGCGGGCGATGCGCGCATCGAAGGCGCGATTGCAGCCGCCAACGGTGCACGGCTCGCCGTGGCCATCGAGACGGCTTCGACCTATCTTGCCCTGATCGGATACCAATCCGAGCGCGGCGCGCTTCTCGCCAGCATCGCGGCGCAGCGCGAACTGCTGGCGCTCTCGAATATTCAGCTTCGCGAGGGCGAAATATCGCGTGCCGACCTGCTGCTCGTTGAAAGCGAGCTCGCCCGCATCGAAGCCGAGCTTCCGCGCCTCGATGTCGAGATAAGGGCTGCTGCCCTGGCTCTCGGGCCGCTGATCGGCGGGTTGCCGGAACGAGAGATCGCGCTCGCGACCGAGGATCGGAACGAGGTCGCGCTGCTCGACGTGCCTGTCGGCCTGCGCGCCGATCTGCTCCGAAGGCGCCCCGATATCGCGCGCGCTGAACGCGAACTGGCGGCCGAGACCGCCGAGATTGGCGTCGCGAGGGCCGAGCTTTTCCCGCAGCTGCGCCTCAACGCGGCAGGGGGCTTCTCATCGATCGCGCTAGATACGCTCTTCGATGGCGACAGCACCAGCTATTCCATCGTGCCGTTTTTGTCGTGGCGCGTCTTCGAAGGCGGTCGAATCCGCGCGGAAATCGATCTCGCTCAGTTGGAAGCGCGCCGGGCTGCGCTTGCTTACGAGCAAAGCATTCTAACCGCGCTCGAGGAAACCGAGACGGCCATCGCCCGCTACGACCTGGGACGTGAGGCACTTGCACTGAGCGAGCGCGCCGCGACCCTTTCGGCAGAAAATTACCGCCTCGCCCGCATCCAGTTCCAGTACGGCGCGATCGACCAGCTTCGCTTGCAAGAGGCTGAGCGGGGTCTGCGGAATGCGGAACGCGGCCGAGCGATTGCCTATCGCCAGGCGAGTCTTGCCATGGCGGGGCTGTACGCCGCACTCGGCGGCGGCTGGCAGGCCGCACCATCGGGAGACCCATCGTGAAACATACCCTCGCCCTTTTTGGGTCAGCCTTCTTGCTGGCTGGCTGTTCCGAAACGGAAAAACCGCCCGAGCCCAGACCTGTCGCCTGGGTCGAAGTCGGCGCTTCGGAAACCACATCCGACGATCAAGTGACCTTCCCGGCGCGCGTACGCGCCGAACAGCGCGCGTCACTCAGCTTCGAAGTCGGTGGGACCCTCACCTCCGTACGCGCCGAGATCGGCGATCGGGTCGGACGCGGCGCGGTGGTCGCGACACTCGATTCCGCGACCTATCGCTTCAATGCCGCGTCTGCCGACGCGCAGGTCGTCGAAACCCGCGCGCGGCTTGCGCGCGCCCGACAGGAAGCGGAGCGACAGCGCGCGCTCTTTGCCGAGGGTGCAACCTCCGAGACGCGGCTGGAGACCGCCGATGCCGAGGTAAACAGTCTCGAGGCCCTTCTAGATGCCGGGCAGGCGCAGGCTGGCTCGGCGCGCGAGACGCTTTCCGATACCCGATTGCGCGCCCCCTTTTCGGGTCGTGTGGCGCGCAGGATCGTCGAGCCGGGCACCCAGGTCTCCCCCGGCCAGCCGGTGCTCGAGCTCGACGGTTTCGGAACCGAAGTGGTCTTCAGCGTCCCCGGAACGCTGCGCGATCGGCTTGCCACCGGTCAATCGGTCGAGGTGCTCCGACCGGGACGCGACGTGCCAGCTCTTGCGGCGACCATCACCGAGATTTCCAGCCGCGGCAGCGGGCCGGGCGCCTTCGAAATCGTCGCACGGGTGATGGCCGGTGAAGGGACGATCGAGCCCGGCGAGGTGGCCGAGGTTCGCCTGTCTCGCGACGCCGGTAACGAAGAACCGCGGCCACAGTCCGCCACTTACGCGATACCGCTGACCGCCATCATGCCCACCGGTCCCGATCGCGGAGAGGTATGGGTCGTCGACACGCAAACCGATAAAGTTTCCGCGCGCACCATCCGGTTCGAAGCGGCGAGCGAGAACCGCGTTACGGTAACGAGCGGGCTGAAGAGCGGCGACGTCGTCGTCAGCAAGGGAGCAGCCTTTCTGCAAACCGGTGAGCGCGTCAGTCTGATCGGCGCCGGCGCGCGGCGGTTCGCATCGTGAGCAATCTTTCGGAACTCGGCTTCCGCTACCGCGCGGCGGTTTTACTCATCGTTGTGCTCGCGATGATCTACGGCGTCGCGAGCTATTTCACGCTTCCCGCGCGCGAGGACCCCACGATCACTATCCGCGAAGCCGTGGTCGTTACCGCGCATCCGGGGATGGACGCGACACGGGTCGAGACCCTCATCACCACCCCGCTCGCCGAAGCTATCAAGACGATGCCCGAGGTCGACGAAGTGCGTGCCACTTCAATGGAGGGACAATCGATTATCCATGCCGAAGTCGCCTTCGCCACCGACGATCTTGATCAGGTGTGGGACGAACTGGACGAAAAGGTCGAGGAGACTGTGGGCCAGTTCCCTGAAGGTACGATGGCGCCAATCATCAACGACGAGTTCGGCGATGTCGCGGTCATTACGCTGGCGTTGCAATCTGCCGATTTCCCGATGGACGAGCTGGGCGATCTTGCGGAGCATGTGCGCGACCAGCTCTACACCATTCCCGGCACCAAGCGCGTCGACATCCTGGGTCGACCGCAGGAGCGGGTCTATATCGAGATGAGCAATGCGGTGCTCGCCCAACTCGGCGTTCCGCTCGATGCGGTCGCTGCGGCGCTCGCACAGCAGAACGTCGTGGCGCCCGGTGGCGCAATCGAGACCGAAAGCCGCCGATTGTCGATCGAACCGTCGGGCGCCTTCGAAACACTTGAAGACGTCAGAAACCTTTATCTCGACCTCGGCCCGGCAGGGACCATCCGGCTCGGCGATTACGCGCAGGTCAGCAAACGATCTATCGATCCTCCGTTGCAGCGCGCCTATTTCAACGGTGATCCTGCCATCGTCTTCGCCATCTCGATGGACGAGGCGCAAAGCGTGATCAACTACGCCGATCGCGCGCAGGAAACGATCGACGACGTGCGCCAGTCGCTGCCCGCGGGCATAACGCTTGAAACCATGACCTGGCAGGCCGAGCAGGTGAAGAACGCTGTCTACGGCGTTAGCTTCAACGTCCTCCAGACGTTCGCCATCGTGCTTGCGACCATGATCCTCTTCCTTGGCCTTCGCACGGGGCTCGTAATCGGCGCAGTGGTTCCTGCGGTCGTGCTGATCACACTCGCAATCATGGGCATGTACGGCATCAAGCTAGAGCGTATGAGCCTTGCAACCATCGTTATCGCGCTCGGCCTGCTGGTCGATAACGGCATTGTGATCGCGGAGGATTTCGAACAGCGCCTCGCCGAAGGCATCGACCGGCGCAAGGCTATCGGTCAGACGGGCGGAGAACTCGCCGGGCCGCTCCTCGCGTCGACACTCACCATTATCCTTGTGTTCCTGCCGCTCATGCTCGCGCAGCAGGAATCGGGTGAATACACGCGCAACATTTCGCTCGTCATCCTGATCGCTCTGTCGAGCTCTTGGCTGATCGCGGTCACGGTGATCCCCACCCTGTGCTATTGGTTCGCCAGGCCACCCGAGGAGCAACAGAAGGGCAAGATCAGGGCCAAGGTTGACGAAACGTTCGACTGGGGATCGGCGCGCTACGAGAAGCTTCTTCGCTGGGCGCTCGCGCATCGCAAGCTCTATCTTGGCGGCATGGCCGCGCTGTTTGCTATCGCAGCGGCATCGCTGCAGCTGGTTCCGCAACAATTCTTCCCCTCGTCCGACCGTGCGCAGATACTCGTCTATGCCGACATGCCCGTAGGAACCTCGAGCGTTGCGATGGACGAAAAGGTTCAGGCGATCTCCGAGTTCATTGACGATGACGAGCGCTATCCAGACTTCGACAGCGTGGCTTCCTATTCAGGGTTTGGGGGACCGCGCTTCGTGCTGTCGCTCGCACCATCGGACCCAGCCCCCAATAGGGGTTTCCTCGTCATCAACGCGAAGGACGCGGAGGTGCGCGATGCCGGTGTCGAGCAATTGCGGCAGGACATGGCCGTGGCCTTTCCCGACACTCGGATGCGGATCGCGGGGATGTTCCTCGGGCCGAGCGATCCCAACGTGATCCAGGTGCAGGTTCGCGGCCCGGACCCCGATGTCCTGCTTGAAACGGGCGACAAGCTCGCGGGCATCCTGCGCGAGGTCGAAGGGACGATCGACATCTTCTCCGATTGGGAAGAACCGTCCATGCAATACAGGGTCGAGGTCGACCAAGCGGCCGCGCGTGCGGCGGGCGTGACCTCGGCCGACGTCTCGCGTGCGCTCACGACCTATTTCTCGGGGCAATCCGTAGGCGTCTATCGCGACGGCGATGATCTCGCGCCGATCGTCATTCGTGCTCCCGAAATCGAGCGCACCGATCCGGCCCGACTGGAAGCGGTGACGCTTGTCGGGGCGGAAGGAGCGGTCGTACAGTTGGGTGAAGTAGCGATGGCTTCGCTTGTCCCGCAACGGGGACGCATCCAGAGCGAGAACCTGATCAAGACGCTCACGGTCGAAGCGCGTCCTACCTCGGTCACCCCGCAGGACATGGTTCCGATGGTGCAGGACAAGCTCGACGAGCTCGAGGCGATGCTGCCGCCGGGTCATCATATAGAATGGGACGGCATTATCGCCGAGAGCTCGGAAGGCACCAGCGCGCTGCTCGCCAATCTGCCCCTGATGATGGGGCTGATCGTCATCATGCTGGTGATCCAGTTCGGTGCGTTCCGACAGGCCGGTGTCGTTCTCCTAGTCGTTCCTCTGGGCGTGATCGGTGCGGCAGCCGGGCTTCATATCATGCAGGCCGATTTCGGCTTCATGGTGATCCTCGGCCTGTTCGCTCTGTTTGGCATTATCATCAACAATGCCATCGTTCTCGTCGACCGCTGCGAGATCGAGCGCAGTGAAGCGGAGAAACGTGCACACGATGAAGGCAAAACGCGCGACGATGCTGACGTTGAGCAAGTAGCCGAAGCGGTGGTCCAGGCCGGCATGCGCCGGTTCCGACCAATCCTGATGACGACGATCACCACGATCCTCGGACTCCTACCGCTCATCATCGGACAGGACGTGCTTTTCTACGGCTTGGCCAGCGCTATCGCGTTTGGTTTGGTGTTTGCTCTGGCAATCACATTGGGCGCGGTGCCCGTTCTGTACGCGTGGTTCTTTGGCGCACAGTCCGCCAGCTCGAAATCAGGAAAGTGATGATTGTACCGTCAACATCCGGGGCTCGTAATTGGCATTCGACATTCGTCAACTAAGATATGCAATCGCTGCAGCGGATCACGGCAGCTTTTATCGCGCCGCCCGCGCCCTTGATGTTGAACAATCAACGCTCAGTCGCTCAGTTATGAAGCTCGAACGATCGGTCGGCGCTCAGCTATTCTTGAGGTCACACTCGGGTGTAGCTCCAACGACCGCCGGGTTGCGATTTCTGCGCAGCGCCCGACCTATGGTCGCCAATGCGGACCGGATGATCGCCAACACGCGCGCGGCGGGCAGTGGCCGTGCAGGAGGTTTCGTTGTCGGGTTCAACAACTCCGTCTCTGCTGGAAACCTTCGTGCTACGCTGGTCGCCGCGCAACGCGAGAACCCTGACCTTAAAATCAACGGCGTCGAATCGGACCGCAGTGCACTTTTCGCGGGTCTCGACAGCGGCGAGATCGATATAGCCATCTTGATGGGCGAGATCGCCCGCGATGATTGTCGGCACGCCTCGTTCTGGAGCGAGCACGTCGTCGCTGCGATGTCGAAGGGTCACGCACTCTATGAGCGTGACACTGTCAACTGGACTGATCTGCGTGGGCAGCGCTTTATGCTGCCGACCGCCGATCCCGGCCCGGACATCCGCGACATGCTGATCGGTATGTCCCCCGTCAGCACCTATGGCACAGATTTGAGGTTGTGATTCAAGGAGGATTTGGGCTTCGTCGTAGTGACGAAGGAACGAAGATGAAGCCCAAATCCTCAAGGTCCAAATTGCCTGCCGAGCAGGTGGTCAAGGACATCCGCCGCAAGACCCGTCGGCATTTTTCATCGGAAGACAAGATCAGGATCGTGCTGGAAGGCCTGCGCGGCGATGACTCGATAGCTGAGTTGTGCCGCAAGGAAGGCATTGCCCAGAGCCTGTACTACACCTGGTCCAAGGAGTTCATGGAGGCCGGCAAACGCCGCCTGGCTGGCGACACCGCCCGTGCAGCGACTACGGACGAAGTCAGGGATCTGCGCCGTGAGGCCCGCGATCTGAAGGAATGCGTGGCCGACCTCATCCTGGAGAACCGCTTGCTCAAAAAAAGCATGATCGCGGATGGGGGAGACGACGCATGAGATACCCCGCATCCGAGAAGCTGGAGATCATCAGGATCGTTGAGCAATCGCATCTCCCGGCCAAGCGCACGTTGGACCAGCTCGGCGTCGCACGGCGCACCTTCTACCGCTGGTATGACCGTTACCTTGAAGGCGGGCCGGAGGCGCTGGCAGACAGGTCATCGACGCCGATCCGCGTGTGGAACAGGATCGCACCCGAGGTTCAGGATCAGATCGTCGAGATGGCGCTGGAGCAGACTGACCTCAGCCCAAGGGAACTGGCGGTGCCCTTCACTGACGAGAAGCGCTACTTCGTGTCGGAAGCCACCGTCTACCGGCTGCTCAAGGCCCACGATCTGATCACCAGTCCGGCCTATACTGTGATCAAGGCGGCAGAGGCGTTCCACACCCAGACCACGCGCCCCAACGAGATGTGGCAGACCGACTTTACCTACTTCAAGATCATCGGGTGGGGCTGGGTCTACCTCTCGACCGTGCTCGACGATTACTCGCGCTACATCATCGCCTGGAAGCTCTGCACCACCATGCGAGCCGAGGACGTCACCGACACGCTCGACATGGCTCTGGCAGCCTCAGGCTGCGACCATGCCAATGTGCTGCACAGACCACGTCTGCTGAGCGACAACGGTCCCAGCTACATCGCCGGGGAACTGGCCGAATACATCGAAGCGAACCGGATGAGCCATGTGCGCGGTGCACCCTTCCATCCGCAGACCCAGGGCAAGATCGAGAGATGGCATCAAACGCTAAAGAACCGCGTGCTGCTCGAAAACTACTTCCTGCCTGGCGACCTCGAACAGCAGATCGAGGCGTTCGTCGAGCATTACAACCACCAGCGCTATCACGAAAGCCTCGACAACGTGACGCCTGCCGATGCCTACTTCGGCAGGGCTGCCGCCATCATCAAACGACGAGAAAGGATCAAGCGAAAGACACTCGAACATCGGAGCTTGCAACACCGCAAGCTCGCCGCCTAAACATCAAACCCAGACGAGGCCCGCACTCCGCAATCCTACGCCGCGAGTTGTGCCAAATGTTTTGACGACGGACAGTCGAGCATCTGCAGCGGCTTGGCGTTCCGGACATCGTGATGGGTGAGCGAGAAATAGCAGCGCGCATGCTTTCGTTCACCGCGCGCCAACTCCAGTCGTCGCCAGGGAAAGGATGAATCGCCTATAATGCAACATTACGTCGTTCATGAGTCCTGGAATTACGATGCCCTAAAGGGCAATCGAAAGTCTTGGGTTAGGCAAGGATGCGAAGTCCATCGCCGAAAACTCTATCCAGAAATGGACCAATTTTCAGGTAGCAGAGCAGATTGACGTGACCCCCTGATTTTCCTCCAAGTTGGATTAGAGTCCGGCCCTGACAGAAGGACGGACGAGATGAAGAGAACGAGGTTTTCAGAAGAGCAGATCATCGGCGTGCTCAAGGAGGCGGAGGCGGGAGCGAAGACCGCCGACCTGGCCCGGCGACACGGGGTTTCGGAAGCGACGATCTACAACTGGAAGTCGAAGTATGGTGGGCTGGAGGTGTCTGATGCCCGGCGGCTCAAGGAGCTCGAGAGCGAGAACGCCAAGCTCAAGCGCCTGCTGGCCGACACGATGCTGGACAAAGCGGCGTTGAAGGATCTTCTGGCAAAAAAGTTCTGACGCCCGCCGCGCAGCGGGAAGCTGTCGCTCATCTTCAGGCATGCCACGGGATGAGCGAGCGGCGGGCGTGCCGTGTCATCGATGCCGGTCGCAAGAGCGTGCGTTACCGTTCCACCCGGGGCGATGACGCCGATCTGCGTGAGAAGCTGCGCGAGCTGGCCAACCAGCGACGGCGGTTCGGCTATCGCCGTCTGCACATCCTGCTGCGCCGGGAGGGGATCATGATCAACCGGAAGAAGACCCAGAGGCTCTACAAGGAGGAAGGCTTGGCGGTGAGGCGTCGACGCAGTCGCAGGCGCGCAGTCGGCACGAGGGCACCTGCTCCGGTGCTCGCCTTACCGAACCAGCGCTGGAGCCTGGACTTCGTGCACGACCAGATGGCGTCGGGCAGGAGGTTCCGGGTGCTCAACGTGGTCGATGACGTGACAAGGGAGTGTCTGGCAGCGGTGCCGGACACGTCGATCTCTGGTCGCCGTGTCGTTCGAGAGCTGACCGAGCTGATCGCCCAGCGTGGCAAGCCCGGCATGATCGTCAGCGACAACGTCCTAGGTCGGGAAGCAGCTGTGGGAAAAGGCCAGCAGGTCTCGTTGCGCCGATCATGATCGGCGCTAATTTCTTTTTGATCCAGATGGCTTCCATCGTCAAGGAATGCGCTCTCGGCCATAGCAAACACAGGATCCAGCGGCCGCATCGGTCGTGGTCCTAACCGTCCTTAAAATGAGATGCGGATGCCAGATGGAAGGCCCGAACATTATCTACAGGGTCGCAGTTGCGCCCTCACGGCACAGCAGAGAGGGGTCCTTCCATCTGGTGTCCGCCCGTTCAAGGAACGGGCGGTACTCGGTTCCCGTCTTGATGACGGCGTGCGCGACGCGCGCCATCTTGGCGGTGAGTGCAGTCATTGCCTTGCGGCGGCGATCAGGGTCGCTGGCGTGTCCTTCCATGTATCGACCCAGCTTATCGCGAAAGCTGTTGTCGCGTTGGCGAGCGGCAACTTGTGCGGCCATCCAGAAAGTGCGGCGCAACCGAGCATTGCCATACTTGGAAAGCTTGGTCCGACCGCGGAATGTGCCGGACTGGCAGGTGGCCAGATCGAGCCCGCAGAACTTGAGGAACTGGCGATGGTGGGCAAACCGTCGAAGGTCCCCGGCCTCGGCGAGGATGGTCAGCGCGTTGATGGGACCGATGCCAGGGATCATACGAAGCAGCTGGTAGTCACGGTTCTCGCTGAGCATGGCATGGGCGGTTCGCTCGATCTCGTCGCGTTGGCGGATCAGACTGCGCGCTTGCGCGATGACCATGCGAAACATGACAATCGCCACGGAATCCTCGTCGACCGGCAGTGCGACCGATGCGCAGGCGGTCTCGTAAATATCGTTGATTAATCGAGCCTTGGAGACCTTGCGGCCGACCAGTGACCACGCCTCGCTCGTGAATGCTTCCTGGCCAAGCGCTGTCATGCTCGCGGGCGTCGGAAACCGCTCGAGCAAGGCAAGAAACCAATCAGACCTGCTGTTGCCGGCGAAGCGCTCGATCTCTGGGAAGTAGAGCGGCAGGTAATGGGTCAGGATCCGGTGCCAGGTCTGGGTCTTGGCCTTGGAGATGGCCTCGTGTGTCTTCGACATCTCCTGCAGATCGTTAATCCCGGCGGCAAGCGGATCGACGTACCGCTGGGTGGCGCCAATCCGCAGCATATGCAGGATCACCTGCGCGTCCTTGGAGTCGTTCTTGTCCCAGCCATTATGTAGAGCCTCTCGGGTCCGGGCCAGGGCCACGGAGGAGATCAGGCGCAGCTCGAATCCTGCTGTGAGCAAGCGGTGCGCCAAGGTGCGGTGATAGTTACCGGTCGCCTCGAAGCCGACGACAATCGGTCTGCCAATATCAGCCAGATCGGACGCAAGGCGGTCGTAATCGGTCTTCGTCGCCATCACTGTCATACGCCGTCGCCGCCCGCCCTCCGGGCGTTCGATGAGTACCTCCTGGCGGTGCTTGGACATATCGATGGCTACCAGCACGGCATCGGCGGGTGTAGAACTGAGCTTGGTCATGGTCGGTCTGTCTCCAAAGTGTTGAGTCGACAACTTCACTTTAGAGACCTGATGACCGGTCATGACCGCCTTGATGAAGCCTGCGGGCGCTACGCGCCCTTGTCTCCATCAAGGCGAGCACTGCCTTCGATAGGCAGCTTTCCAATGTGCTACGGAACCGAGCTCACCAGCAACGCCGTGCTGGCATGGTGCGGCGAGATCGGCGTCGAGTGGCATTATATCGCGCCCGGAAGGCCGATGCAGAATGGCTATGTCGAGAGCTTCAACGGTCGCATGCGGGACGAACTGCTCAACGAGACGCTGTTCATGAGCATGGCCCATGCCCGTGTCGAGATCGCCGCCTGGGTGGATGATTACAACCGGGAGCGACCGCACTCATCGCTTGGCTACGCAACACCGGCGGCGTTCGCCGCCGAACTGGATAAGCAATGGCCTGCTTCGCTACGCCCTACGGGCTCCACTACGCAGCCCATTGCTTCAATCGCGCTTATGCGCAAAACAACCGCCCGGCTCTAATCCCAGCTGGGGGAAAGCTGGGGGTCACGTCACTGGATGTAAAGTTCCGTCTTCTGATTCTGAGCGATCCTTGTTGCAGCCTTGATCGCCTCGGCTTGGGTGTCGTGCACGCTGCTCGCTCTGGATGAGCCAGCCTTCTTCACCGCCCAACCACCAGTTGAACTTCGAACTACGTGCTGACCTTGCTTCGCCATCGCCATTACCTCCACGACGAATATAACAATCCTGCAAACTTGGCGCTAGGTGCTCGAAGCGATCTTTATGGCGACGATGTCCGCAACATCGCCAGAAAACTACGACAATCGACGGTCTTCTATCTGTCCGTCCTAGTCGATCCGCCCGAAGGCCGGGCGCTAAGCGCCCGGTTCCTTCTTCTCGTCGTCCAGCGGCGTGCGCAGGACGATCCGGCCATTGATCGGCACCACTTCAAGCTGCAGCGAAAGCCCTTTACGGTCGCGGTGAAACCACGCGGCTCCGATGCGGGTCCAAAAGCCCTTGTCGCCCTTGTTGGCGACATGCCAGGCTAGGAAGTCCGGCGGATTGGTCTCCTGCGAGGGTGCGGTATTGCTGCGTGCCATGATGATTTCCTTTCGTGTCTGGTGGCTCGTTGCACCAAACAGGAAGGCCGCACGGCCAAGGGCAGGATTCATGTCCAACACGGGTGACCCCAGCGAAGGCCGGGGAAACCGGCGCGGGCCGGGCATTGAAGGCTGACCGCGTGCGGCCAATTGGGTGCTTAAGAACGAGCCCGCCTGATCGAAAGGCATGCAAACACATGGCAAACCGCCACACTTGCGCCTGCGATCACTCTCGCCCAAACCTTCGCAATGGCAATCGAGGGCAGTTCCCGGAAACGCTGGAGCGAAGAGGAGACGGTGCTTGCGCTGTATCTCTACTTCCAGCTGCCGTTCGGAAAGCTGCACTCGGGCAATCCGGAAATCCAGGAGCTTGCCGCAGCGCTCGGGCGCACGAATAGCTCGGTCGCGATGAAGCTGTGCAACTTCGCCAGCCTTGATCCAAAGATCACCGACAGCGGACGCAAGGGCCTGGACGGCGCATCCAAGCTGGATCGCGCGGCCTATGCGGAGTTCGGCCAAGATTGGACAGGTCTCGTCTCGCGGGCCGAAGACCTATGGGCTGCACAGATCGGGCAATTCGACCCATCGCCCGCACCATCGCGCCTCAATGAGAAGCGCAGTGAATTCCGGTTCGAGACCTATCAAGGCGAGTCCACCACACAGGCGCTTGTGAACCAGCGTGTCGGCCAAGACTTCTTCCGCCGCGCGGTGCTCGCCAATTACGAAGAGACCTGCTGCATCACCGGCATCGCCGATCCCCGCCTTCTGACCGCAAGCCACATCAAGCCATGGGGCAAGGACAGCGACAACCGGCACAACCCCGCCAATGGCTTGCTGCTTTCAGCGACACTCGACCGCGCCTTTGATCGGGGGCTGATCACGGTCGATCGCCAACGGCGCATTCGCGTCTCGCGGCAATTGCGCGAAAGCCAGAGCCGCGAGACGCGCGACTTTTTCCAGCAATTCGAGGACGCGACTCTGCGCTCAGCAATCCGGTTCGATCCCGAGCCAGCCTTTCTCGATTGGCACAACGAACATTGCTTCGTCGATCAACGCGCCGCCTGACCTGTCAGGCGGCGCGCGGACTGCCGCCCCTCAATATTCACTGGCGAGCATGATGGTGAGCACCCGCCGGGTCACCGCAGGATTGGCCGGGTCATCGCTGCCAAAATGCAAATCGCGGTCGTAGGCATCGATCTTCCAGAACACGGTTTCGGCAGGCCGCGCAGGTCGCGTGGTCGTCCAGCGATCTTCGCCATCCTGATAGATCGCTCCGAAATCGCGCTCACCGTAAGGATCGTTGTCCGGCGTGAAGGCGTCGAAGGTTTCGATCAGCTCGCGCACCCGCGACTGATCTGCCTCTGACAAGGCTCGAAAGCCTTCGGTTGCCACAGCAACGCATGCAACGCCCATCGCCTGCCGCGCCCGGTCATTAAGCCGCGCAATGCGCTCGCTGCGGGAAAGGGCGCCAGTACTCATTGCACCGCCCTCCCGCCAAGTTCGCAGAGTTCGACCAGCTCGCCAAAATCCTCACGCTCGCCCAGTTCCTCGGCCAAGCGCTGCACGGTTCCGAACGGCAGACCGTTCTCATTGGCCAGCATTCGCAACCAGTCCTCGCGGCACTCGGCTCCGCATGCGCGGTAGTTCAAGATCAGGTCACCCATTTTCTGCCCTCCTTCGGCTGAAAGCCGCATCCGACACGCGGCATGCGGCCTGCCTTCCGGCGAGGATGGGAGGGGGAGGGAAAACCGGAATCGATGCCCTGGCGCGGGCCAGCGGGCACAGCCCGCCACACGGGGGCGTCTATTTCCGGTTTCGGGAACGAGAGGGCAAAGCCTTTGGTGTTCCCGCCAGGGATCGCCCGGCGATCCAGAGAACATCGGCACCCTTGCAACGGCGCGAAGCCGACGGAGGTCCTGCGCACGCGATCAGTGCGCCAGCGGGCCTCCGGCAATGAAAGAGGCAAGAGTGCCTGCGGGTTAGCTCAGGAATGCCGCGCCCTCAGGAGCGCAGAATGCGTGGGACAGAGCGCGTCCACCAGGAATTCCCGCTCTGCTTCGAACTGCTCCTGATCGTCACCCGGGTGGGATGAAACCGCAAAGCGGGTTCAGTCGAGCTTTGCGAGATAGAGCAGGTTGCCCGGAAGGGTAGCTTTCCATTTGTTGGATAAGATTAAACGAGGGGTTCGCTCATGTCGGTCACTTTACGGCAATCGAGCCGCGTTTTGACGTTGACGCAAATCATCGGTCCATCTGGCGAGAGTGTTTATTTCACTGTCAAGGGCATCTGGGTTTGGAAGCGGGCGATTCAACGCAGGTGCGGTGCTATGCAGCAACTCAGAACACCGCTGAAAACCATCGCGCATGGTCTCACAGTCAGCGATCGTGATCGCAGTCAGCTTGACGAGGCCGGGCGTTTTTACCTCGTTGGACAGACGGCGAAGAACGTGACTTACCGCTTCCTCAACCGCGATTTCCCACGTGTCTCGCAGCGATCCGGCGATAGATTTTACCGTTTCACGCCATTTGTCCTGATCGCCCTGATCGGGCAGGCTGTTGATCCCGCCCGGCACGGCCTGTAGAAGAAGAGCAGTTCATTCCAACGGCAGGACGAAGGATGCTATGGCCTGCCGTCGCCGGTGCTTTCGATCAGCCCAACCCAGCACCCATTGCCTGTGACTTTCCGGCTTCCGGAGTGCTCGCGGCCAGGGCAATCTGCTTTTCGCCCGCACGCTCATAGATCGCGCGAACGAGCCGGTCCTTATCGTCTGTGACAACCACCGCCTCGGCTTTGGCACGCGAAAGCGCGACATAGAGCATCTTCTGGTCGACCAGATTGGTGGAGCGGCTGTCGGCGTGGATCAGGACACGCTCGGCGGTCTGACCCTGTGCGGCGTGCGCTGTCTGGACATAGGCGTGACGCAGATGGGCGTCGCGAGGATCGGAGAGATCGAGATTCTGCTCACGTCCTTTGGCGAGCTTCACGGTTGCCCGGCCACGGTCAGTATCGATGCTGGTGACGGACCCGCCAAGGCCATTGATCCTTCCCGCTTCGCGGTCGTTGCGGGTGAACTGCAAGCGGTCGCCGGTCCGCAGCTCCATCGGCTTCGGCTCGAACACTTCGGCTTTGCCTGCACCCCATTGCCGCGGATGCCAGTCCAGCGACCGTCCATCGCGACCTTCGAGGGCAATGCGCCCGCGCTCGGGATCGACAGCTGCAATTGCGAAGCTTTCGCCCCGGCGCACGCCCTTGGCGGCATAGTCACGACTAAAGCGGACCACATCGCCGATGGCATAGCATGCTGCCTCGCGCGCTTCGGCACGGGTCAGGCCCTTCGCCACAAGCGCATCGAACCGCACGGCCTCCTGCGAAAGCTCGCCGCGCTCGGCCAGCTTTGTGCGGATCATACTGGTGAGCCTGTCGCGACCTTCACGCGATGGCTCGATGACCAGCGTTCGCGAGCGCTCTGCTGGCGAAAGGGCCAGATAGCGCCGGGCCATCGCCCCAAGGCGCGCCTCCGGCGTTGCACCTTCGATCACCTTGCCGCCGCCCCGTTCCAGCGCGGCCAGCGCCTTGCCCGCATGGCCATCGATTGAGGCCATGACGGCTTCACGGGTCCCGGCATTGGTCTGCCGGACCACTTCGGCCAGCTTCGCGGTCGCCATCCCCGCTTGCTGCAACTGGGCAAATGCAGCCCCCGCACCTACCGATCCAAGCTGTTTCACGTCGCCAACCAGCACGAGCCGGGCTCCGACCTTCTCAGCACGTGTCATGAGTTTCGCCATGTCGTGGGCCGCGAGCATCGAGGCTTCATCGACAATCCAGACGGCATCTTTGCCCGCTGTTTTTGCCTCGGGCGCAAGCAAATGCCGAGCCACGGTATCGCCACGCAGGCCGAGCGCCTCGCCCAGCACAGTTGCTGCCGATGCGGTTGGCGCAAGCGCGGTAACCGCAAGTCCGTGACGCCGTGCTTCGCGGGCATAGGTTGCAAGCACGGTGGTGGTCTTGGCCGTACCGGCATAGCCCTGGACGGCAGCGATGCGGTCGCGCGAAGTGAGCAGGTCTGCGGTCGCGCGTTTCTGGTCTTCGGTCCAGACGTAGCCATAGCGCACCGATTGGCGCGCCGCGCGCTCGATCGTTCGTGCTGCTGCCACCTGACTTGCAAGCGATTGCGCCATGCCGCGCCCGGCTTCCTCCAGGCGCAGCATGGTTCGCTCGGTCTTGATGGCCTGCGGCGTCGTGAACCCCGCAAACTCCGCCCCGCGCTGGTCAAGGACGGTGCGTGGGACAAGCTCGCCGCGCTCTCCGGCCTCGGCGATCGCTGCGCTGACTGCACCGTGCCCGGCTTTGCCGAAGGCGAAGTCTCCTGCCTCGCGCGTCAGCGTGCTGGCCGAAAACACTGCCTGCCGCTCAGACAATTTGGCAGCGGCCCATGCCACAGCCTGCCGCGCCAGTAAGTCGGGACTAATGGTTGCTTCGCTGCTTTTGACCCGCTCCCTCGCCTCGGCAATCAGCTTGTCTCGCGCCGCCTTGTCGA
Organism: Qipengyuania sp. ABI-127-1; assembly: GCA_022953095.1. GTDB lineage: Bacteria > Pseudomonadota > Alphaproteobacteria > Sphingomonadales > Sphingomonadaceae > Qipengyuania. The sequence goes on from JALJCR010000001.1 coordinate 478,210, forward strand.
ACCCGCTGTCATTGGCAGTCGCCCGCCAGTCGGCGCGCAAGGTGCGATGATCCGCATTGGTCTTGACCTCGCGCGTATCGAGCGCGGCGATCTGCTTTTCGGCGGCGCTCGCTTGCTCGCGGTTCGTGCCCCGCTCGGCGAGCCGGGCATCGATTGCTGCGGTGCGCTGGCTCAGTGCATCAATGGCCTTCTCTGGCACACCTGCGATCTCGAACAGCGAGTCTTTGCCCTTCTCTATCCGGTAACCCAGTGCGGCAACGCCGTGCGCCAACTCCTGCCGGTAGATCGCGCCGATCTCCTTTTGCAGCTGATAGAAGGCGCGCGGCTCAAGGCTGCGCCAGTTGCCATCCTTGTCCTGGGTTCCGTTAATGATCACGCCGTGGGTGTGCAGCTGCGGGTCCTGCGCCCGGCTCGTGGCATGGCGGAAGGTGGCGATGGCGAGGTTGCCGGTCGTCTCGCGCCGGACCTCGCCGTCCTGCCTGATCCGGGTTGCCGCCATGTGCTTCTCGACATGGGCGAGCGCCAGTTTCACCGCTGCGCCATGGGCCTTGATCAGCCGCTTGTCTCCGGCAACCTCGGCCATGATCGAGACCGACTTGGGCGCGGACAGTGTGATGTCCCAGCCTGGCCGGTGTTCGACCTTGCCATCACGGGTGGTGCCAAGCTGCTGCCCAGCAATACGGCCTTCGAGCAATTCTGCGAACTTCTCGCGGTCGACCTCGCCTGACAGGCCCAGCTTCTCCGCTGCCTCACCAAACCATTCGGATGGTGCCATGCCGCCTTCGGCATAGTAGTCGTCGGCCTCGTAGTAGCTCGCGGCTTGACCGGCACTCGACAGCGCCGAGACCGATGCGACCATCAGACGGGTCCTGGCTTCGCGTCGGGCTCGGCACCTTTGACGATCTCGCTGACCCGGCTCCATAGCGTGCCCGCCGGATCGCCTGGCACGTAGGCAGGCTGACGAGGGTCGCCACGCCGGGTGATGTGATCGGCGGTGAGGCCGATGCGCGCGACCGGCAGGCCATCGGGGAGCAACAGATAGCCCTGATGCGGAGAGAGCCGCAATTCGCTTTCAAGTACGGCGGGACGGAATTGTCGCTGGGTAGCGATGGTCGTGCGCGGCACTTCGCTGCCAATCGACAGCGTGTCGGTGGCAACGCGCAATTCTACCTCGCACTGGCCGATTGTCTCGCTCGCCCATTTGCGGGTTTCCTGATCGACGGTTTGCAGGAACAGCTTGGTATTACAGCAGGCGAGCATGGCCTCGGCGATGTTTGCACCGTAGCGATTGCGCATCTGCCCGAGCGCTTGAAAGGTGAGCACGATGGCCGCGCCGAACTTGCGTCCCTCTGGCAGCAGTCGGGCAAGGTTCTCGACGCGGGGAAGGTCGGCAAGCTCGTCGAGCACGAACCAGATGCGGCGGTCTGGCGACGGCGACAGACCCAGCACCGCACTCGCTGCGCATTCGAGCCAGCATGCCATGAGGGGCTTCGATGCTTCGAAGTAGTCTTCCTTGCGGGGCACGAAGATCCACGGCTTTGCACCCTCGCACTTGTCCAGCTTTGCGATGAAGTCTCGGAAGGCAAAGCGTTCTTCCCCTTCATCTTCGACCTTCAGGAACTGGATCAGGTTCGCCGCCTTGGCGAGCATGAAGAGCACGCTGCCAGTGGCGCGGTCGGCGTCGTTGGCAAAAGTGCGGGCGGACGACGTGTGCCCCAGCCACTCCTTCAACTGCTCCTTGTCCTTGACCTGCAAGGCTTCGAGCAGGGCTTCGAGGCTACAGTTCTTTTCCGCCCAGAGCGAGCGGATCATGTTGGCGACAAGAATGCGGCTGGTTTCCAACCAGACATCGTCATCCTGACTGCTTGTTTCGGAGACAAGCTGGCGCGCTATTCGGTCTGCATCGGCGGGGTGCGATATCTCGTCGAAGGGCGTCCAGAAAGCACAGCGCGCATCGAAGGGATTAAGGATAATGTCGCCGCGCGCGGGGTTGTAATAGTGCGCGATGAACTCTCCGCTAGTGTCATAGACCAGCGCTGCTTCGCCGCGCCTCTCAATACCGTCGAGCATCTGGCGAAGTGCAGTGGTCTTGCCGCTACCGGTAGTGCCGAGAAAGGCAAAGTGGCGGGTCTCGATCCGGCGCGGAACGGGGACCGGACCGATGCGCAATGTATCCCTGCCACAGAGCAAAGTGGTTTGTGCGGCGACGTCCTCTTCATCCACCACACGGGTTCCACCAATGACCCGGTCGGCGAGCGTATCTTTGCCCTGAGCCGACATGGTGCGCTGGAGCACCCAGACCGTGAACAGGCCTATGGCAAAGCCGGTGGTTGCACCGCCAGCGATCACTTTGACGACCTGCCAGAAGGTATCGGTGAAGAGCGGCTCAGAGGCAAACCAAGCGGCGGAAACGGTCCAGCGTTGGCCTTCCATCGCAATGTTTATCTTTATGTCGCTGCCCCCTAAGGAACCGAGCAGGGTCAGCACGTTGGCCCACGCATACTGCACTGCTGTCGTTATCGCGGGGCCATGCAGTAAGAACTGTGGGGCGATGATCGCTCCGGTCGCTGCTGCACCAAGAGTGATCGTGGAAAAGAAGCGAAAACGCTGCTGCCAGTGCGCCATGCGCACCCGCCACAAGGCGTGCGCGCGGGTGACAAAATCGATGTTGGAATTCATGGCTCAATCTCCAAGGCGAGCGAGCGCTGGCGCTCGAATGCGGCGCGCGCTTCGGCTGCTATTGTCTCGTCGGATTTCTTCGTTCCCAGCGCCGCATGGCGCGCGTAAGCGTAGGCCGCACATGCAGTAAACAGGGCCCGGTCGAGCACCCTTTCGACCTCGGCGAGGCGCTCCGAGATCGATCCGATCTCGCTCGCCAGTTCGGCTAGATCGGTCTCCTTGTCGGTGCCGTGAAGGACCGAAAGGAAGCCCGCGTCGATCACCTTCAGGAGCATCGCATACTCCGACAATCCACGCCGGTCGGCGATGCCGGACAGCGACCGTGCCTGCGAAGGATTGAGGCGGATGGTGCGCTTTATGTGGCTCGCCATCACCACCTCCCGCGCGCGCTCGAAGCGCGCTCCAGAAATGGCAGAATTGCGAGGGTCTGAACGCTTCGTTTCAGGGAGCGCGCTATCCGCGCGCTCCAGAAACCGCAGAAATCCTTGATGCACACGTGCGTGGGGTGTGTATGAAAATTACGGGTCCGATACGCAGTATCGTGGCCCCTTCCATCTCCAGCTTTTCTCCGGTCAACTGGCATGGGCGTCTTGCTCCATGCTTGCCGTTGGAGGCGTCGCAGACAGGATCAGATTGCGGGCGATATCGTCGTCGAAATACCGTTCGCGGGACTGGCGGGAAGGCAACTGGCGCTCCGCCATATCAGGGCGTGTGAACCAGCGAAGCAGTGCGAGGTCGATCGCTGATCGAACGTCATCTGCGAGCAGGTTGGTCTCTTCTGGCGTGAGGTCAAGCCACCCGAATTCGGTGCGAAGCTGGCTGCCAAGCGGATACCCGGTCCCGTCTCGGCTCCTGTAAATCGGGCCCTCGACAGTGAGGCAACAGTCTTGCCCCTCAAACCGCTCGCGGACCGGGCGTTCGTACCAGAGCCAGGGATGCAATGTGTGGCGACGGGCGCGCCCATCGGCGTTGTCTTCAACGAGCAATTCGACGAGCTGGGCCGCGCGCTCTACGTCATCGCTCGGAAGGCGACCGATCAGCCAGCCATGCTTCTGCAGGGCCGCGTTGATAAGGGAAAGGATGGACATGGGGGAGATGCTTTCTGCGGGCCATTGCCCGCCCAGGAGGGGTCAATAGCTGCGCAGGGGGAGGGCCTCGATCCACTCCTCGATGTCGGTGGAACGCCAGCGGATACGCCCGCCGCCAATGTCGATGGGATGAGGAAAGGCACCTCGGCGGATGCGTCGCCAGATTGTTGTCCGGCTGCGAATGCCCGTGAGGCGCATGACCTCATGGCAGGTGAGTAATTCAGTATTCGGCACGACAGACTCCTTTGCTTCAAGGTTCTGTCACCGAAGCCGTGTTCCCCCACGACGATGGGTTGTCCTTCAAATTGCCGTTGCGGACCGTGCGATCAGATGTTCAACTCAGCGCCACCAAGCTTCGGTGACGCGACAAACGCTATGCGAATCGCAATGATGTAGGAAAGAACAAAAATAGAACAAATGCCGTTCCGCATTGGCGGGTGGACGATGTTGGATCGCTATGGACAATCCGGGACTGAAAGAATTTTTGCCGCTGGTGTCCGCTTTCGGCCAATGCAGGTCCGAATCGACGGTTCTGGTGCAACGGGAGACCGGTTTTCGCGCGAATCGCAGCTTGAGCCGATATGACAAGCAAACGCGCTTTCGCTTTGCACGTTGATGCGGACATGCAAAGAAGGCGCGAAAATCTTTACACGTTAGCGGATTTGCGGATGCAGCAACTTCGGTCGGATAATGCCATCTGGGATGATGGCGAATGGATCAGCTGGGACGAAATCAACGAGCAAATCCAGTACAAGGAATGGCGGGCAAAATATCCCAATGCCGATCTGTCGCTGGTCTCGATATTCGAGAACCTGATCGGCACGGCTGAAGATTATCACCTTCACACAGGCAAGCACCTTCAGGTGTATGGCGATATCGGAGAGCTCTACGGGGCGATCACGCACGGCATAAAGCTGCACCGCAACTACGCTCAAGGATCGGACGGACGGCTCGGCAATGACCTGGTCGAGGTCAAGACAATCACACCATTCAAGAGCAATGACCGGGTCACGCTGAACCTCAGACGGAACTTCAGCATGGTCTTTCTGGTCAAGATCACCTCTGACTTCGAGGTTCGCGGGAAGCTCATTCCACGCAAGGCCTTGCCCCGTGTCAAGGGTGACAAGCTGGTTCTTGAGTGGGCGGATATTGGGGCTGAGCGAGGGGAGCCCTAGGCGCCTAGCGTTGCACGCAACAGCTGCACTGTAATCGCCTGCGCTTCGTCAACCAAGTGACCGTTATGATCGCGGTACATGAGTTGCTTGATGATTGAGCTAGCGAACTCAGGCTTCATATTTTCCGCAGCTCGAAGGGCATTCGTACATCGATCAACTCCACATTCCCGGAGGGCATTGATCACGTAGTCTTTGCCCAGCTTTTCGTTGGTAGCCGCGATATCGAACATATCGCGTGGCTGCATCGATGCACCGCGATAGTAGACCTTCTTAGCAACTATCTCTGCCGCAGTTTCCTGCCGGATTGTTCGCCCCCGTAGCTCACTGACCTGTGATGGCTCTGGCGTAATGTCGGCACAGCAAATGAAGTCGATTTCACCAATGTCCTCGAAGATCAGTTTGAGGGAACCTGCGCCGTCTGTTTTGTAGGTGTCTGGCATTCGATCGAGCTCAAACCCCTGCGTCTCGGGATTGAGGTAAGGGAGGAATTGGGGATCGGAAAGGAAGAGGTCGATGTCATGGCTCTCGCGATGATCGATCTGGAGCATCAATGCAGTCCCACCTCCGAACGACCAATCTGGCTCGCGGCCAACGGCTTCGGTGGTTCGCGCGATGATGTCGGATGCCAAATCAAATAGAAGCGGCCATTGGCTCGGCTGCTGTCGAGGCGAGATCACTTTCTCAGGCTGCCAGAGGCAGCGAGTACCCAGCCATCTTGGAAAACTGGCCAGCGACAGCTTTCGCCATATCCTCATTGACCTTCATTTCAGCCATGAAGGCTTTCTGGATCGCTGGTGCCACTTCCGAGAAGAAAGCGAAGACGCTGGCGTCACACGTTTCCACACTCGATGGGTCAGCGATGAGCGCAGCGAGTTGATGAGCGGAATGGTTCGCCCCATAGGGGGCGTTCACCGTTGCCAGAACCTGTGCAGTTAGGTTGCTCATCTTAAACCTGCGGAATCGATCTCAGGGTGAGAATATACGCTTCATGCGTTAGCAAAACAAGAATGTTCGAACATAGGAAGAACGCAGAGGGCCAATCCGCGATTTATCCCGCATTTTTCAAAAATCGCGTTTTGCGGGATAAAAGCCCCTCGATTGCAGACGCGCTCGGACATCGCTGCGATCCCTTAGAGCTCACTCCAGTCATCCATTCAAATTGCGTGAGTGACGGCACCTCGGAAAATTCGAGCATCCAAGGAAAGTCCCGAAACGTCCGCTCTTCTCAACCAACTGACCATCGCAGCCTTCCATCGGACACGAGATTGCTGCCTCAGGGGCGTCGAAGAGAGGCGTTTGGGGAGCAGGCTTCGGTTTCGCCCGACGAGTCCGGTAGCGCTGCTTTTTGAATTCCCACGGATGAACGTTGTCGTCATTTGCCCAGATGCCGCGTCGATTTCGCTGAGCATCGTCAAGCGCCTCGAAGTAGCTTTCATCGGGTCCATAGCGATCGAGTACCCATGCCCATCCATTGAGGATCATTTCCAATTCGATGTTGCGGTGAGATGGTGCAGTCAGTCCACGAATGAACTGTCCGAGCTGGGAAGCCGCACTGCTGGCACCATTGCTCTGATCCATCTGCAAGTAAGGCACGGCTACGATCCGCTTGTGGCGATCGACAATGCCGCCAGTGTCCATCTTTATCAGAATGGCCAGATCGACATGCCTTCCGCCAATGAGCGATTGAAGGAAATCACGCGCTTCGATGCCGCCAGGCTGCTCCATCTCCGGCGCGTCGATGAACCCCAGCCTGATGGTCACTTCAAGGCTTGCTCCCCGTCGTGGGTTGTCGATACGGGTCAGGAAGCCATCGCCGTCAAAGACCTTTAGGACAGGCACCCGAATGGTTTCGGAACCGGGATCTTCGGGTGCGATAAGCAAATGCCAATCCTCCTCAACGTCGCGAACAGCATTGTAGCGAAAATGTATATCGTTTCACTTAGCATCCGATTTTCGGAGCTGGTCGCCACCGCGTCAAATGCATCGCATTGGAGCTGGTCGGCCATGCAAATTTGCTGGAAATCAGACGCGTTTTGCGTTAATAGGCGCCTATTGAAATCATTGAGTTTTTCCGAGGGTGGGACCCAAATCCTCTGGTAAAAATACATTCTGGGGGCACCAACGGGGGCCTCACTTAAGTAACCAAGGTCAAGATTCTCGCAGTTTTGCGACATTCTGAGAGCGGTTCGAGTCCTCTTCTGGGCACCATTTGTTCTTCTCATGTTCTCCCAAATAATCTATAAAACCCGCAGAAATCCTAGGGATTTGGCCCTTGGATCGTTCCGGATCGTCCCGCCTGTTCTCGGGGGTTCCAGACATTTTTGCGGGCCTTTTGCGGGCCTTTGCGAAAACCACATTGGGAAAAGGCCCGCACATGCCTCTGACCGAGACTCGGCTTCGCGCCCTCAAGACCAAAGACAAGCCTTACAAGGTCGCTGACCAGCGCGGCCTCTATATCGAGATCACGCCTGCTGGAGGCAAGCTCTGGCGCTTCCGGTACCGGATCGGCAAGATCGAGAAGAAGCTTGCAATCGGAAGCTATCCCGAGGTCAGTCTCAAGCAAGCGCGAGACGCTACCTACGAGGCGCGTCAGGCTGTTGCCTCTGGGAGCGACCCGGCCTTTGAGAAGCGGAAGCGGAAGATCCGCGAGGAGTTTCTGTCTGCCCAGACGTTCGAGGCAGTCGCACGTGAGTACATTGAACAGATTATGGTTCAGAATGGCCGCGCCCAAGGCACGATCGTCAAGGCCAACTATTTTCTCGACCAGCTTGCACCTGCCATCGGGAACCGACCGATCAACGAGATCGAGCCATTCGAAGTCCTGGCTCCGCTCAAACGGCTGGAAGCCACTGGCAAGCACGAGACTGCGAAGAAATGCCGCTCGTTCGCAGGCCGCGTGTTTCGCTACGGTGTCGCAACGACCCGTTGCAAATCCGATCCGACCAGCATGCTGAAGGGCGCTCTCGTAACGCCGAGAGCCACGCATTATGCAGCAATCCTCGAGCCCACCGAGCTAGGCGGGCTGCTGCGCGCAATCGACGACTACACCGGATACATGGTCACGAAGTTCGCTTTGCAAATCGCGCCGCATGTGTTCGTGCGCCCCGGTGAACTCCGGCACGCCGAATGGCACGAGATCGACCTTGTCGATGGGGTCTGGAAGATCCCTGCCGGTAAAATGAAAGCGCGCCGAGCGCATGCCGTCCCGCTTTCCAAGCAGGTTGTAGGCTACCTCACAGACTTGGCCGAGATGCTCGGCCACGATGGATACGTGTTCCCGTCTGCGCGCAGCTCCAAGCGTCCTATGAGTGAAAACACGCTCAATGCCGCATTCCGTCGGATGGGATACTCGAAGGAAGAAGTCACCGCGCACGGTCTCCGAGCGACAGCATCGACATTCCTGAACGAGTCGGGACTCTGGAATCCGGATGCAATCGAGCGTGCCCTGGCACATGGCGACAGCAATGTTGTGCGTGGTATCTACCATCGCGGCAAACATTGGGACGAGCGCGTGCGAATGGCTCAATGGTGGAGCGACTACCTCGATGAGCTGCGGACAGGAGGAAAAGTCATCATGGGAAAGTTTGCCAAGGGTTGATCGGAAGGACGAATTTCTTCTCAGCCAGTGCAGGACTGAAGGCTCAGGACCAGCCCTATCAGGGACACTGACGCGAGCAAGGCGAACTCAATTCTGATGCCCCAGACTTTAAGCCAATTCCGCATCGAGCCGAGCCTCAGTTCGTAGAGCTTTGGCAGCTAAGCTGACCGAAGCGCTCAGCAACAGTCTTCCAAGTTGCTATGCCTGCCTCATCCCCTTCGTTGGATAGCCGCTGGATTTGCCGCGCGAAATACGCGGTTCCCTCTTCGCCATGGTTCTTTTCGACCCAGAGCGCGACGGCCCACAATTCCTGATCGCGGTTCAGCACCATGGTTCACGTCTCCCGGTCCAGGTTCGCGCCAGGCCTTCGCTGACCAGTTGATCGCCAAGCGAGCGGCCACCGCGCGTAACAACCCGCAATTTGCGCCCGTACTGATCCTCATCTCTGCTCCCGATGGCCCTCAGTTCAAAGGGCCCGCCATTCAGCAATTCGACAAGGCGATGCGTCGCGCGCATGCCGAGTTCGTATTCATAATCGCAACGAGGCTCGCTGATCTCGGGAGTGTCGATGTCGGCAATGCGGATCTTCACGCCATCAAGCCAGAAAGTATCTCCATCCACGACGCATGTGCGCCGGATCGATCCGCAGAGGTCGAATTCTGGGGAGCTCGCTTGCTGGAATAAAGCCTGAGGCTGCTGATCGTCGTTAGCAAGGCTGGCATCATGGACTGGCCAGTTGAGTGCCAGCATCCCTCCAGCAAATACGATCGCGAATGCTCCCAAACCCAACGCGATCTCCTTTTTCAGCTTCCGGCGCTTCTGTGCCTTCAACGCCTTGCGAAAGTCGAACGGCTCACCGGGGGTCTCATTCACTAGCGTTGTCCGTCTTCGTTCCGGCGCATGATTTCAGACAATAGCCGGAAATCAGGCAGTTTCGTCAATTGTATGTACCAATTGCTTGCCAACGTCCCAACACAGACCGGACATATTGCGGCGTTTCACCATTTTTCGGAATGCCGCGTGATCGGGAGACGGCACCTGGGCCCGCATTGTAAGCAGCCAAGGCTAGGTGGACCGCGTCGAACCGGTCCAACATATCGCGAAGATACCGGGCGCCACCGTCGATCGATGCAAGAGGATCATGACGGTTCCGGACGCCCAGTTCTCGCGCCGTGGCAGGCATAAGCTGAGCGAGCCCGGCAGCACCGGCTGGACTCACAGCCATCGGATTGAAGCGGGACTCAGCCCAGATGACAGCGCGAAGCAGGTTTGTCGGGAGCCCGTACCGGCGCTCAGCCTCGGCTATTGCTGCCATATACAGGCCCTCCCGGTAGGACACGTCCGCTGGCCCGGCCTGGTAGATTGCAGGAAGATATTGCCTTGCCGGCTGCTGGTCCGTCTTCGGTGGAACGATCGCGTGCTCGAACAAGGTGAAATCCTGGGCGCGGACTTGCTGAGAGGAGGTCGCGATCATCCCCAGGCAGGCGACGGATATCGCGGTCAGGCGTTTGAGGCAGGTCATCTCGATTGGTGCTCCATTGATCCGAATCGCAATGGAACATAAATAGAACATAAGCCTGTAGGAAAGCTGCGAATGCCTGCCTTCGGGAGAGGAGAGAAACGCTGACGAGGGGGCCACTTTGAATGCTGAGGAGCTCGCATGTCCCTGTCTGTCCAAACTCATCCCAACCGGTCGCTTGTCGAGACTGCCCGTCGCATTTGCGAATCGCGAGGGGGCAAATGGTCCGGCACAAAGGGCATGGCCTGCTGCCCTGCGCATGATGACCGCACGCCGTCACTCGGTGTGTCGCTCGGCCGACAGGCCATCCTCTTCCACTGTTTCGCGGGATGTGATCAGCAGAGCGTGCTGACTGCTTTGGCGAGTGAAGGTGTCGATGCAGCCTCGCTCTTTTCAGGTTCTGCGACTACCGAAGGTCCCGAGCCGACCAGAACGCGCAAACCCTCGGTGGCAGCGCTGAGGATCTGGCGCGATGCGCAGCCACTGCGTGGCAGCCCGGCAAAGGAATATCTTGAAAGCCGTGGCATCCTCGCCGCATCGTCGGCGCTGCGCTTCCATCCACGAACGCCGCTTGGTCCGAAGGGACGCACCCGCTTTTTGCCAGCCATGATCGCGGCAGTCAGCCTCGACGGGGGGCCGATTGCCATCCATCGCACTTTCCTCTCGGCCAATGCCAAGGCTGGCTTCGACAAGCCGAAGCGCGCGCTCGGCGCGCTCGGTGAAGCTGCTGTCCGTCTCTTCGCTCCGGTTTCCGGCAAGCTCGGCCTCGCCGAGGGTATCGAGAGCGCGATGTCGGCCTACGCTCTTACCGGTATTCCCGCCTGGGCGACCTTGGGCAATGAGCGCTTCGGCCTCGTCAGCGTGCCCGAGAGCGTAACCGAGCTTCACCTCTTCGTCGATCATGATGCGGGCGGCGAGCTGGCTGCGTCGCGTGGCCTGACCGCTTATGCCCGCGATGGGCGGACGATCCACGTTCGCAAACCATCCTCACGCGACACCGACTGGAACGATGAACTTACAGCATGGCTGCGCCGCAAGGCGGCGCCGTAGAGGAGAGAGGGCTTCTCGAATTCCTGATCCGGCAGACGGCGTGTCCCGATGCCCTCATCAGGAGGACGAATTGCCATGTTTCAATCAGACCTGTTTCCCGCCGGCGAACAGCTTCCGTCAGCGCCCCTGGCCTACGCCATTGGGACCAGGATTGCCGGACTTCTTGCTTCGGGACGTCATCTTACCCGCGCCGACATTTCCGGGCTGTTCGCCGACGAAACCGGCGTCCTGGACTGGGGAAGCGCCTGGACCATCGATGATTACAACAATGCGGTCGAGATCGGCGCGCTGCTCTGGCTTCGCGAGTCTTCGCGCATAGATCTGGCGACAAGCGTGCACGAAGCCGAAGCGCGGTTCGACTGGCTCGAAGCAGCCTTGCCGACGCGGCACGTTCGCAGCGAAGCACAGGTCGAGCTTCAGCAGTTCTCGACCCCGCCGATGCTGGCTTGGCTGATGGCGAAGGCCACAGCTGTCTCTGCGCAAGACACGCTCCTCGAACCGTCCGCAGGCAATGGCGCCCTTGCCCTCTGGGGCAGCGTGCAGAACGCTTCATTGATCCTCAACGAGATCGATCCGGCAAGACGAGACAGCCTGGGCCACATCTTGTCTGCGGCCACGATCACCGCGCACGACGGGGAACTGATCGCCGACCTGCTTCGCGGTCCTGTTCCGTCGGCCGTGCTGATGAACCCGCCATTCGCCCGCAGCCAGGAGCGCGGCAAGGACGGTGAGACGGCGCAACGCCACCTGCGCAGCGCGATCCGGGCCGCTGCCCGTGGCGCGAGGATTGTCGCCATCATGCCCGAAGGTTTCGATGCTTCCAGCTTCGTCGAGGCGCAGGACGAAGCGTCGCTGCTCCTTGATGCCCGGCTTCATCAGATGTTTCGCCGGACAGGGACGGGGATCGCCGTTCGCCTGGTCGTGTTCGACAAGACTCCGGCCGCGTCCTCGTCCGCGATCACCGGAGATACTGCCGACCTCATCTCGCTCCACGAGTTTATCACTGCGCTTCCGCCCCGTGCGCAGACATCCGCCAGGATCCATCACCTGCCTATCGGCAGGGCAGTGCGCCTTGTGGGCAAGAATTCAACTGATCGCGCGCCAGTCCGGCCGGTGGCGCCGTTCGCTGCGACACCAGCAGCCACAGCGAATGCGATCAATCTTGCCTATTCGGTCCTGGCAGCACCCGCGCCGGTGCCTGAACAGACCGGCATCTACCTGCCTTACCGGCCCAGCCGCATCGCGTTCGAAGATGCGCCGGTCCATCCCACCCCGCTCGTGGAATCGGTCGCCATGGGGTCGGTAGCGGCGCCCCAGCCGGACATTTGCCCGCGCCTCCCCGCTAACTGGCAGGCCGATGGCCTCTTGTCCGAAGCGCAATGCGAGACACTGGTCTACGCTGCACAGGCATTCGCGCGCGATCTCCCAGGTCAGTTCAAGGTCAGCCAGGAAGGAACCTCGCTCGAATTGTCCGAAGATGGGCACTCCTACCGACAGGGCTTCTTCCTCGGCGACGGGACCGGAGCGGGCAAGGGACGGCAAATCGCAGCAGTCATCATGGACCGCTGGCTGGGAGGCGAGCGTCGTCACGTGTGGATCACCAAGAACGAGACGCTGCTCGAAGATGCACGCCGCGACTGGGAAGCGCTAGGCGGGCTACCGCTCGACCTCCAGCCGCTCTCGCGCTGGAAACTCGGCCACCCCGTACCCATGTCCGAAGGCATTCTCTTCGTCACATATCCGACACTGCGCTCGGGCCGAGCCGAGGATACGCGGCTTGACCAGATCCTTGCCTGGGCTGGTGAGGACTACGACGGCGTCATCGCCTTCGACGAAGCCCACGCTATGGTCAATGCGCTCGGGGGCTCTTCAACCCGCGGAAGGGTCAGGGGCTCCGAGCAGGGCATGGCGGGCCTCAGGCTGCAGAACCATCTTCCGCGGGCCCGGGTGCTCTATGCATCTGCTACAGGCGCCTCGGATATTGCCAACCTTGGCTACACTTCCCGGCTTGGCCTCTGGGGACCCGAGACCGCCTTTCCGACCCACGAGGCGTTCATGACCGAAATCCGCGCTGGCGGCGTTGCGGCGATGGAGCTCGTCGCCCGTGACCTAAAGGCTCAGGGGCTCTACCTTGCCCGTGCGCTGTCCTTCGCCGGGGTTGAGTACGAGATCCTCGAGCACAAGCTGACCGAAGCTCAGGTGAGAATTTATGACGCCTATGCCGAGGCCTGGGCAATCATTCACCGCAACCTCGAAGCTGCGCTCGAAGCGACCCGCGTGGTCGACGAGGACAGCGGCGATACGCTCAACCGCAACGCCAAAGCGGCAGCGCTGTCGATTTTCGAAGGCACCAAGCAGCGCTTCTTTGCCCAGCTCCTGCTTTCGATGAAGCTGCCGAGCCTCATCCCCGCGATGGAAGCGGCGCTGGGCGACAACCATTCGGTTGTCGTGCAGCTGGTCTCGACCGCCGAGGCCATGCTCGACCGGCGCCTCGCCGACCTTACCGTGGAAGAACGCGAAGCTCTCGATATCGATCTATCCCCGCGCGAATATGTCATCGACTATCTTTCCAAGAGCTTCCCGGTTCGCCTGATGCAGGTTTTTACCGACGACGACGGCAACCTTCGCTCCGAGGCGATGAGCGACGAGGAGGGTAATCCCGTATTCTGCCCGCGCGCCATTGCCGCGCGCGACGCGCTGATCGAGCAGCTCTGTGCACTGCCGCCGATCGCCACAGCACTCGATGCGCTCATCGAGCACTTCGGAACCGAGGCCGTAGCCGAGGTCACGGGCCGTACGCGCAGGCTTGTCCTGGGACGCGATGGGCAGCAGCGCCTCGAACGGCGAAGCCCGAGTGCCAATGTCGCCGAAGCGCAAAGCTTTATGGAAGGGACCAAGCGCATCCTGGTCTTCTCGGACGCGGGCGGCACGGGGCGATCCTATCATGCCGACCTGGGCTGCCGTAACCAGCAGCGCCGGGTTCATTTCCTGCTCGAGCCGGGCTGGCGCGCCGACAACGCGATCCAGGGTCTTGGACGTACCAACCGCACCAACCAAGCCTCGGCCCCGCTGTTCCGTCCCGTTACCACCGACGTGAAGGGCGAACGCCGGTTCATCTCGACCATTGCACGCAGGCTCGACGCATTGGGCGCGCTGACGCGCGGCCAGCGCCAGACGGGCGGTCAGAATCTGTTCGACCCGGCCGACAATCTCGAAAGCGACTACGCGCGCGACGCGCTCAGCCGCTGGTTCCAGATGCTCTATGACGGCAAGCTCGAGCCCACGAGCTTTTGCAACTTCGTCGAGCGCACCGGCCTCCGGCTTGAAAGCCCCGATGGCGGATTGACCGACAATCTCCCTACCATCCAGCGCTGGCTGAACCGCATTCTCGCTCTGCCGATCGCGCTGCAGAACGCCATATTCGATGAATACCTCGGCCTCGTCGAGGCGCGGATCGAAGCCGCGCGCGAAGCCGGAACGCTTGATCAGGGTCTTGAGACCGTCAGGGTCGATCGTTTCACGGTACTCGCCGATGAACTCCTGCGCACCGACCCTGTCACCGGAGCAGAAACACGTCTCGTCTCGCTCGAAGTAACGAGGCACCTTCGGCCCCTACGATTGCAGCGCCTGGTGCGGATGCACGAGATCGGCAGCCCGCACGCGGTCCCGATGTGCAATGCGCGCTCGGGCAAGGTCGCATTGTCGGTTCCAGCCCGTCGCCTCATTGCCGACGACGGGGAAGTGATCGAACGTCGGCGCCTGCTGCGCCCGCTCAAGTCCGCGAACTGGACGCTTGACGCACTCGCTGAGAGCCACTGGGAAGAAATTGGCGTCACTGCGTTCACCAGCGCCTGGCGGGCCGAGGAAGAAGAGGCGGCCAACTCACCGGTAACTGAGCGCGTCCATCTCGCCACCGGACTGCTGCTCCCGGTCTGGAAGCGACTGCCCGGCGATCATGTTCGCGTCACTCGGTTCGTTGCCGAGGACGGCCAGTCGATCATCGGGCGCGAAGTGCTCGATATCGATCTCGCTGCGATCGCCGAGACATTTGGTCTTTCCGGGATTGTTGGACCAGCGGCAGAGCAGATCGGCGACCTCGTGCTCGCCAGCGGCAAACCTCTGGGCCTCGCGAGCCATGATCCTCTCACCGTGAAGCGCTCGCTGGTCGGGGGCGAACAGCGCCTTGAACTGACCGGGTTCTCGCCTGACCGGCTCGACTGGTACAAGGGCAAAGGCTGTTTCACTGAGATCATCCGCTACCGCACGCGGCTGTTTGTCCCGGTGTCGAGAGCCTCGTCGGTCCTCCCCGCGCTTGCCGCCTGATCTCCCAGACTGACCCCAATCTCAGAATGAGAGTGGAGGGAGCCCTTTGGGCTTGTGGGCCTCGTGATCCTCACCTGCGCCTTCATTCCATCAGGAGAACACCCATGATCCAGTCGATACCCTTGAAGAAGCTCGTCCCGAGCCCGCGCAACGTTCGCAAGTCGAGCGATGCCCTCGCCGACCTCCAGCTGCGGGCAGACATCGCCGCGCGCGGCCTGCTGCAGAACCTGGTCGTGCGCAAAGGGAAGCGCGGCAAGTTCGAGGTCGAGGCCGGCGGTCGCCGACTCGCCGCGCTGCAGGCGCTGACCGAAGAAGGCACCTTGCCCGAAAACCACGAAGTCACCTGCCTCGTCATCGAGGGCGAAGAAAGCGAAGTGCGCGAAGCCAGCCTTGCCGAAAACTTCCAGCGTCTCGCGATGAACCCGGCCGACGAGGCGCAGGCCTTCGCCTCCATCATCGAGGCAGGAGCTACCACCGAAGACGTGGCTCGCCGCTTCGGCCTCACTGTCCGGTTCGTCGAAGGGCGCCTGCGGCTCGCAGGTCTCGCCCCCTGCGTCTTCGAAGCGCTCGCCGAAGGCACAATCACGCTCGACATGGCCAAGGCCTATGGCGCGATTTCTGACATCGAGCGCCAGGCGCATGTTTATGCCGAGCTACAGGACGCCTGGTACCAGATCACGCCTGACACGATCCGCCGCATGGTGCTTGATGCCACGGTGCGCGGCTCCGATCCGCGCGCTGTTCTGGTCGGTCGCGATGCCTATCTCGCCGCAGGTGGCCGGATTGAGCGCGAACTGTTCGACGATGATGCCAGTGAAAGCTGGATCGATATCGCCCTGCTCGAAGACCTCGCGCACAAGGCCATGGAAGAAGCCGCAAAAAAGGCTGCGCTCGAATATGGCCTTGCCTGGGTGCGCCCGACGCTTGGCAACTACGTCAGCCATGATCTCGTCGAAGGACTGGGCCGTCTGCCTTGCGAGCCTGCACCGATGACCGAACAGGAAGTGCAGGAACTCGGAGAGCTCGAGGCCGACTACGACCGCGTCGCCGCCGTGCTCGAAGACGAAGACAGCGACGAGGAGGAGGTCACCAAGGCCGAACAGGAACTCGTGGTGATCGACCGCGCCATGCGCGCGCTTAATGATCGGCCACCGGTGCTTGCCGACGAGCTGAAACCCGATGCCGGTGCCTTCCTCGTCCTCTCGCGCAATGGCGAGCCGACCTTGGTCCCGCAGTTCTACACCGAGACCGAAGTCATCGCTGACGAAGGCGCGGTCGAGGCCATAGAAGATAGCGAAGCGGCGAATGCCAAGGGGAGCTCGCTCTCCCAGCGCCTGCTCGACGAACTCGCGATGCAACGCCGCGACATCCTTGCGATCCATCTCGCCAACGATCCGGCGCTCGCGCTCGACTTCATGGTCTTCACGCTCGCCGATGCCGATGGGCATGACTGGCGTGCCAGGAAAGCGTCGACGCTTGTCGGCTCTGTCGCTTCCGGCCCGGTTACCGGGTTCGAGGCCAAGGATGCACCGGCGAGCGCTGCCCTAGCCGAGTTCGCCGGGTCGCTCGATGAAAGCTGGCGCTCGGAAGAAAGCGATGTCGATCGGTTTGCGAGATTCCGGGCGTTGTCAGACGAGGCGCGCTCGGCCTGGCTTGGCCATGTCGTCTCGCGCACGCTCGTCGCCAGCCTTGCCTGCGAAGGCGAGCGCTCGGTGCCGATGCACGAGGCGCTCGGCTCACTGCTCGACATTGAGACCGCGCATTGGTGGCGTCCCACGGCGGCGAATTACTTCGACCGGGTGGCCAAGGCCCGTACGCTCGAAGCACTCGATGCCGCCGGCGGTCCGGAACTGGTCAGTCGCTACGCTGCCTCCAAGAAGGCCGAACTGGCAAGCGCTGCCGAGCGCATCTTCTCCGGCAACTTCATCGGCGAGGCCGAGGTCAAGGAACGGGCGCAGGCTTGGGTTCCACGGATCATGCGTTTCGCCGGTTCCGAAGAAGTCGAATTGGCCGACCACGAAGGAGACGAGGCGGTCAACGCCGAAGAAACTGGCGAGATTGCCGAGCAGGCTGCCTGACCCCTCCTGACAGGTCCAGGTCACTCGGCAGGCGGTCCGTCCCTCTCGGGACGGGCCGCCTTTTCCGTGTCAAATTTCGGGGCGGTTGCAGACCGTTGGGTTTTGGCGAACAGGCAGGCGAAAGCAGCCGTTTTTTGCAGGGGATCGGCGAATGCCGATGTATCCCCACGAAAACCTTGGGCAACCTGCCCAATTACTTGACGCACGTCTCCCAGAAACGTCATCTAATTGGGTGGCCTATGATTTCGCTTCCTTGTCGCACATTGAGTTCGAAGAGCTGGCAAACGCGCTCATCGGGGCAGAGCTTGCGGTTCGGTTTGAACGGTTCGCAGAAGGACCGGATCAAGGAATCGATGGTCGATACGCCGAGAGCGACCGCAGCGTCATTCTGCAGGCAAAGCACTATCTACGCTCGGGCTTTTCCAAACTGAACTCGGCGATGGCGAGCGAGCGCGCCAAGATCGATCAGCTCGCGCCTAGCCGCTATCTTCTGGCAACATCATGTGATCTAACACCAACTCGCAAACAGACGCTCGCCGAGAAGATCGGACCCGCGCTCCAGTCTCCCGGTGATATTTTCGGTCCTGCGGATCTAAACGCCCTGCTGCGCAAATTTCCTGAGATCGAGAAGGCTCATCCGGCGCTGTGGCAGGGGTCGACCGCAGCCTTGCGGTCCATCGTCTCCGACGCAGTGGTCGAGGCGCTGGGTACCAAGCAGGATATCCCAGAAATCTTCTCAGACCTGCTTGGTCAATCAATTGCCGCGAAAGGCGAAGGAGAAAAGGCGTCGAATTTCGAACGCAGCGTGTTGTTTCTGATCAAGACCCATCCCGCCGACGACGAGTTCGCGCTCTGGCTCGCTCCCAAGCTCGAGGCGGAGGGATATACTGTCTTTGCTGATATCCTCTCACTTGAGCCTGGAGATAGATGGCGACGCGAGGAGGGCTTGGTCCTGCAACATCGTGCAGCCAAGGCCTTGCTCTGCGTCTCGGCGGCGGCAACCGCAGACACAAACGTTCAGGACAATATCGATCTCGCTCTGGAAGTGGCGCAAGCGATCGATGACAGTCGCTTCATCATACCATTGAGACTTGAAGCGACCAATCGCATCAAGGGGATCGGGGATGCTCGGCCGGTCGACTTCGTGCGCGGATGGGGTGAAGGACTGCAGACCCTTCTGGAGACTTTGCGCAGGCAGAAGGTGCCTCGGCGTACCGAAGGTGTTGCGATCAACCTGAATTGGGAATTGTTTCGGCGGCGTCGCAGCATAGAATTGTCGACCGATCCCGAGCCCTTAACCTCGAACTGGCTCAGGGTTCTCGAGGCTCCCGACACACTCCGCTTTTTTTCCGCAATGGGTGCTCAGGCCGAACAAACGAGTGCCATCGCCGCCAAAACCCTTTCTTACCCGGCAATTGCTCAACGCGGGGGGATCATCAGTATGGCGGACTTAGACGACATCGAGGCAGAGCTCGCCTCGATCGGCCGTTTCGAGCTCACCGCTGAGTTGCCGATTGATGAATTTGCTGAGCATGGTTGGGCCGAACTCGCGATCGTGCGGCAGGTCGCGCAAAACATGCTGGTGCAAATGTTCGGCGAGGCTTGGATCAGCTACTGTAGTGAGCGAGGTCTGCTGCAATACAATTACTCCAGTTCAATCGGTTTCCATGCGTCGCCAGAACTAGCGCCGATAGGAAAACTGATCCCTTGGGGTCGGCAAGGCGAGCGACGCGCTTCGATGCTCCGCAACATTGCCAAGGGCCATATCTGGCAGTTCGGCGTGACCGCCACGCCAGTCTTGTGGCCCTTCTGGCATCTAAGACTCAAATCCCGCGTTCTATTCGCGGAGGACAACGGCACCCCCGAAGGCTTGCAGATCGACGATGCGAAGAAGATGCATCGATTGCGCAGATCAATCTGCAAGGGCTGGCGCAACAAGCAATGGCATGGCCGATTGCTCGCCTTCCTCGAACTGCTCTCGGGCGAGTCCGCCTATATCCGCCTCAAGCTTGGCGGTACGCGCTCGCTCATGCTCGATGCCTCTCCGATCCTGTTTACCTCGCCTGTCAGCACGGTCCTTCCAGACCTGCTGGACCCGGACGCTGAGGAAACTGACGCCAGTACGCTCGGGCGACCCGAGCTGTCGCTGGAAGAGGATTCGGCATGAGGTTCCCGGAGACGCAACTCAAGGTTGAGCACCTCGCTGAACCGCAGCTTGAGTTCGCTTTCGGCCAGCATAGTCCGCATCCAAAGGACGGGCTGTTTCTCTACGGCCCGCTGGCCAAAGCCAAGAAGACGAAGGAAATCAGGGTCGGCGTGGTCGGCACGCCCGAAGGTCTCGCGCATTTCCGGAGCTGGTCGCGTTCTTTACTCCGCTCGGTTGAGGTTCCGCCGCCGGGAAAAGGGGAAAAGGCGGACCGGCTGCATCTGGCAAATTTCCCCGGGCTCGAAGAGGCATTCGGCATTTCCTTCGATCCAGACGAATGCAGCGTGCTGTCAATTCCGCTCGCGGATATCGACAGGGCCACACGCGTCACCAACCTCAATGAGGCGGTCGACCAGGTGGCCAGTCTCTACATCGATCGCGTGCAAAAGTATCTGCGCAACGAGGAGAAGGCGATCGATGTCTGGGTGCTGGTCCTGCCCGAAATCGTCTATGAGCGCTGCCGTCCGGAATCTCGCCGCACCGGTTTGCCCTTGGTCAAGGGAGAATTCGGCAAAAAGCAAAAGTCTCGCGCAGACCTGCCGCTCCTGTCAGGGGCGGGAATCATCGACCAGAGCGGCGAGCGGATCTTCGAAGATGTCCCGGACTTTCACCGCCGTATCAAGGCAGAGTTCCTAAAGATCGCCCCCACTCAGCTAGTGCGCGAAACGACGCTCGCTCCAGGGGCATTCCTGAACAAAGCAGGCTACCCGATCCGCAATACGCAGGATGCCGCGACCACTGCCTGGAATCTGGCGACAGGCCTCTATTACAAGACCCAGCCAAAGCCACCCTGGCGCCTAGCCGAAGTGCGCCCGGGCGTCTGTTATATCGGGATGGTTTACAAGAGCCTGCCTAACGATCCTGACGGTCATGCATGCTGCGCCGCACAGATGTTTCTCAACGAAGGTGACGGCGTCGTCTTCCGCGGAGCCAATGGCCCTTGGAAGACAGGCGACCGCGAGTTCCATCTCAAGCCGCGGGCGGCCCGAGAGCTCATGGAACTCGTCCTCGAGACCTACATCGAAACACATGGAGCCCCGCCAGCTGAACTATTCATTCATGGGCAAACGACATTCAACGACGAAGAGTGGCAGGGCTTCGTCGCGGCAGTGCCGGATGAAACCAACCTTGTAGGGGTCAGAATCCGATCAACTGGCGGTGAAACAAAGCTTTTTCGCGATGGGGATTATCCGGTCCTGCGCGGCACGGCACTTTTGCTTGACGACCAGACCGCCTACCTTTGGTCGTCAGGCTACGTGCCCCAGCTGGATACCTATATAGGTCCGGAAACACCCAATCCGCTTCACATTACTGTGCTGCGAAGCCGATTCGCCAAACCTAATATCCTAACGGTGCTACAAGACATCATGGGACTGACCAAGATCAACTACAATTCCTGCAACTTCAATGACGGCCTGCCCGTAACTGTGCGGTTCGCCCGTATGGTCGGCGATGTCCTTACCATGGGCTCGGCAAAGGGAGAGGAGAAGCAGCCCTTCAAGTTCTATGTCTGATTGTTGCGGCACATTCTTCGCGAGATGTCCTTTTGGCTGTCCGCTATTGGGATATCGTCGCGAGCCGCAACAGGTCCGAAACGAAGACGCATAGCGGCAATCATTAATGAGAGGGGAGAGAGCTTTGCTCTTCCTGAACCGGGACAATTCCGTCTCGGCGATCAGGAGAACTCCCATGAAGAAGTCCCGTCGCGCTGCATCGACTTCGCCAGCCCAGCGCATCACCGCTGCCATCATCGAAAAGCTTGAGCAGGGCACCAAGCCCTGGGTCAAGCCATGGCGCGGTGTGCCGGTCTCGCGGCCCTTGCGCTCTTGCGGGACGCCCTATCGCGGCATGAACACCTTCTGGCTGTGGATGGTGGCCGATGGCTGTGGCTTCGCCTCACCCTACTGGATGACATATCGCCAGTGCCAGAAGCTAGGCGGACAGGTCCGCAAGGGTGAGAAATCGACCATCGCGATCTTCTACAAGAGCTACACCAAGAAGGTCGAGAACGCCGAAGGCGAAGCTGACACCGAAAACCGTCGCGTGCTCAAGGCCTATGCGGTGTTCAACGCGGATCAGTGCGACGGCCTTCCCGAGTTCTACTATCCCAAGCCACTCATTGCAGCGCTTGAGCCCGACGGACGCGAAGACCATCTTGATGCCTTCTTTGTCCATATCGGCGCCGATCTGCGTCATCATGGCGCGCAGGCCTATTACGAGCCGCTGCGCGACCGCGTCACCATGCCGCCAGCCGAACTGTTCGAAGCTTATGACCACTACTACGCGACGCTCGCACACGAGCTGTCGCACTGGACGGGTCATTCTTCGCGGCTCGACCGTGATCTCAAGAACCGTTTCGGCAGCGACGCCTATGCCGCCGAAGAACTGATCGCCGAGCTGTCCTCGGCCATTCTCGGGGCCGAATTGGGTCTACCGGTTGCCCACCTCGACCATCACGCCAGCTACATCGCGTCTTGGCTCAAGATCCTCAAATCTGATGAGCGCGCGATCCTCACCGCTGCGGCCAAGGCTGAAGAAGCAGCCAGCCTGCTCCTCGAACTGGGTGGTCACCAATCCAGCAAAAGCGAGAGCGATTTCGATCTCGCTGATGCGGCCTGAGCAGGAGACTGGTGATGGGACGTTCCGTCAGCTATCCAACCGGCTCCGTGGTGGCCTTTCGCCTGCTTGATGACGGCGAAGACGACGATCTCGACTGGGTTTACGAGTGTCTCGTCGACGAAATCATCGATACCACAAAGGCGGCCTTTCCTTCCTTTCAGCGCTTCGATGGATGGCGCGGCCGCGAGGACCGTATCCTCCTTCGCAATGCCTTCGCCGATTGCGGCATATCGACCTATTGCGGGCTCGCCGCGATCTGGCTCGCCGAACGCGACGATGCCCGGTACTGGGAGGCCGATTTCTACATCCCAAGAACGGCAAGGGCACGGCACTGGCTCGCCCAGGTGTCAGGAAAGTTCATCGACCTGTTTGGTGAGCTGCGCCTGGTCGGTCGGTTCTCAAATGGTGAAGCGATCTTCGAGCGCTCCCGATCCACCTGCGACACCGGGTCCTGATCCTGCCTCATCCCAGTCCGCCGGGAGAGGCCCTTGGGCCGGTCGGGGCGCGCCGCAACCTGCGGCCCGTCGGCCCGTGTTGCCCGCGCCAGCCTAGGGCCGCAGGTTTCCCGCTACGCGGTGCGTCGCGCCCCTTTTCCCGGCCCTGATCGGGCTCCGGCGGACAGGGCCGAGGCAATGGTGCCTCCTCTCCTTGTCTGCTCGATCAGGAGACACCCCATGTACGACAGCTTCATCGACCAGTTGAGCGGCCTTGACCTTTCGGGCCTCAGCATCAAGCCGGCTCCCTTCAACGCGACCGACTTTCCCTGCGAGGACGCGATCGATCAGACGCTTGGCGCCGTATGGTCCGACCTCTTCGCGATGTTTTCCGACACGGCCCTGGAGGCCGATGCCGAGGATATTGCCTGGGGTATGGTCAACCTCTTCCACCGCGCCGCCAGCCGCAAGTCGGCTCAACTTGATCGGGCCAGCGACGAGATCCGGGTCCTCCTCGCATCAGCCGATGGATCCGAAGTGCATTCGAGCAATCTGGAAGAGCAGGTCGAACGCGCGCACGCTGCCGAAGCCAGCATGCTGGCCTTCGAGCAGATGCGCGAGGCTGCAGCAGCACTTTACCGCGACGAGACCGGTTCCTCGTGGAAGCCCGTTTCCGGCTCGCGCACGAGCCATTCGCGGGGGCTCACATCTGCGGTGATCGATGCCCGCGATTTCCTTCGCGCACGCGCGGAGAACAGGCGTCATGCTCTGATTCCGGAAGGAACTCCGGTCCTTTTTGCCGGTGGTCGTCAGAGCTTCGAGAGCGCAGAGGACGCGCGCGCTTATGCCGACAATATCTGGGCGACGCTGGACAAGGTTCGCGATGTGGTTCCCGACCTCTTTCTGGTCCATGGGGGCGATGGCAAGGGTGCCGATCGCCTGGCAGCGAGCTGGGCTGAACGCCGCGAAGTCCAGCAGCTGACCTATTCGCTCGATCGTCGGCTTGGCGCCCGCGCCGGCTTCAAGCGCAACGAGCAGATGCTTGCGCTCAATCCGCGTTATGTCGTAGCCTTTCCGGGCAATGGCGTGACCGAACGGCTGGTGATCGATGCCAAGTCGCGCCGGATCACCGTGGTCGATCGTCGCGGCCTCTTGGGCACCTCTCCTGGGTCCTGAGAGGCCCTTCGTCATCCATATCTGAAATGCCTGGATGTGCATTCGGCGCCGACCCGACTATGGAACGGTCATGCAACTTGACGATCTGCTGCAGCGCTACTTTGCCACCACCGACCTCTCCGGGATTGCTCCCGACACCTTTGCAGTCGGCATCGAGCATTGCCGGGTCGATCTCGGCCTTGAGGAGGACCGGGGCAAGCGCTTTGCACTGTGGTCGTTCCTGCACATGTTCGGGTCCGCCCCCGATCTCGATGTGGCGTTCGAGAACGAGGAAGATCGGGAAGCAGCACGCAACTTCATGGATCTCCTGGCGGCATCGGAGGGCGATGGGGCAGGCTGATTGCAGCAGGGTCTTGGCACCTTCAGACCCGCACCCGATACCCATCCGGCTTTCTTCGCGAACAGTCCTGAACCAGGTCAGCTGAGGACAGCAACCCGTTCCTTTCCGGCCGTGTTGGCAGCTTCGCTGCCTGCCCGCACCACCCGTCATGAACGGGTTCCCCTTGGAGCTTTGCTCCTGCGGTGCAGTCCCCCCATGCCCTGCTTTTTCTGGATGTTCGCAAGCCGGAGATGGTCTCCGGTTTGAAGAACTGAAGGACTTACATCATGACCAATATCGCAATCCTCACCGGCCGCATCGCTCGCGATCCCGACACCCGCGAGACCAAGGGCGGCACCAATGTGACCGGGATCACCGTCGTCACCGATCGCCCCGCACGCGACAAGGATGGCAAGACCTACAAGGACGAGAACGGCTACACCGCCAAGGAAAGCGAGTTCCACCGGGTGACCTGCTTCAACGGCCTTGCCAAGACCGTCGGGCAGTACTGCTCCAAAGGCCAGCTGGTTTCGGTCCAGGGCCGCATCCACTACACCCAGTGGGAGGACAAGGACGGGGTCACGCGCTACGGCACCGAGATCCTCGCCGACAAGGTCGACTTTCTCTCCCGCGGCAACGGATCAAGCGACGACAACGACAACACCGACGCTCCCGATATCGACTGACCTCGATCCCGATCGTCGCCCCTACGAAGAGGCTCTGCCGCAAGCGGCAGGGCCTCTTCTTCTGTGGTTACTGGGTTCCCGGCGCAGCATTCGAAGCACGGGTTGCACCGCGCCCGGTCAGCTTCTCGATCGCGGCATCCTCGCCGAGTTTCCCGAGTTCTTCGGCAAGCTTCCTCAAGCCCTTCTTCGAGAAGCTTTCGAGGCCGCTTCCCAGGATGATTTCGCCGATTTCTTTGGCCGCTTGCACTTCAAGTTTGCGCTGTTTGGCGTCGAGTGCCTCGCGGTCCGCTTCGAGTTTTTGCAGGGCTGCAATCGCGCTCCTGTTTCGGGGCATGTTACTTGTCCTTTTGTCCCCCTCGGATCTGCTCCCCGATTGTTTCCATGCCCGCGTCATCAGGGTGTAGGAAAGGCAATTCGCACGCAGCAGATGTTTGATATTGGGCGGAGGTGGTGGGTCCTGGCTCACGGTTCTCCCAGCATGATGGCCTTGCGCCTCCCGCCTCAAGGACGGCGGGGCCCCACCATTTTGCCCGCCACCGGATTGCATCCGGCAGCGAACAAAATCGTTACCCCCACCGCCGCTATTGCGGTCGCCCATCCGGGCGCTCCCTGACCCGGGATGCACAAGACCATCGCGCGCACCTCCTGTCGTCTCACGACAGAAATCAGGAGGAATATCATGGCTTATTCGATGCATTGCGCCGTTGCGTCCCGGAGCTATTTCGAGGCTCTGGAAACCGCCGAGAAGAGAGCGCTGCACAGCTTCTTCGATCAGCATGTTATCGAGGATGACGAACTCGGGTACTTTGCCCTCGACGAGGGTGACTACAACATGCTGCCAGCGCATCTCGCAGCGCGGGTGGTCCACACGGTCCACGGCGGTATGCTCGACGAGTTCTGAGACTACCGACAGGGCGGGAACCGGGAACGGTTCCTGCCCTTTTTTCTTGCTCGCCGGGTAATCCAACCAAGGCCAAGAACCCGGTTCGGTCGGTTGCCCTGGCGGCCGCCGACCGCAATGCGGCGGCGCCCGATAAATGGAGCGGGGCTGTGGACGCACTCTGTCCCGCGCATCTTGCGATGCGCTCCTGAGGGTGCGGCGTGATCTGTTCTTGGGCCCCGCACGCACTTGCGAACCGGCACCGGGTCGGGCGGCGGGAAGCTGGGGCACGCGACAGGCCCCGCTTGCCTTGCTTCCCACGCGCCCTTGGCCGCTGCCTCTTTCGCAGGTGCTGTCCTTGGCTGGAGGCGTCGAAGTGCTTTCGATCTGCATGCGGTGAGCTGCCACGCCTGGTTGCTCGCGCTCCATCGTGGAGGTCGTAAAAAATCGTCCTTGATCAATCCCCCTTATTCCTGGACCACCTCGCGCACTTGGGAACAAGGGAGCACACCGTACCCCGCGAATTCGGGAAATATCTCTCTGATATCTCTATAGAATGTGGTTTTGGGCGAAACCAACCCGTCTGCGAGTTGAGCGGCTTTGCGCCGACCCGTGGACAACTCAAATCCATCTATCGCTATGAAATATCGCCTGAATCTTTCGATTGACTGTGAGTTGTTCATGATTTATTCTCGTCGTCACCTTCCGCAAGGTGAGCCAGGTTCCGTCGGTCCGACAAGGAACCTGTTTCATGACCCGACAAGATCGGCTTCAGACATTCGTATCTCTCTCCGTAGGTAACTGGGTTCGCCAGTGTGCGGCTGACCATGGCGTTAGTGTCAGCGTCTTTATCCGTGACCTCATTGTCGCCGCTTGGCAGCGCGATAACGAGGCGAAGGACCGCCCCGCAGGGCTCGATCCCGCGCGCCAGGCGATCTTCATCTCGGTGGCGCTCGATGCGCTTCTGGCCAGCCATCCTGATGCGAGTTTGCGCGACCGTACGCACGAGGCGTACCGGCGACGCCTCGAGCGTCTTGGCCTCCCTGTCAGCGCGAACATGGGAGGCCATTCCCATGAAGCATAATCTCCTGAACTTCACCCGCGGGAGCCAGCTGCTCGGCCACTTCGGTTTCATGTTCGCAGCGGGGCTGAAGGGTCCTCTGATTGCCACCGGCCTGGTTGCCGTCGGCACCTGCTATTGGGAAGTGCGGTCGGCTCTGAGTGATCACCAGATCTACCTGGTCTGGATGCATATCTACGCCAGTCTCTATGCCTTCATGGAGTTCGATCCGGCCAAGCTGGTCAACCTTGAATTGCTTGACGGCGAGAGGGTCGGCCTCCCCTTTGCTATCGTTCGCGAGTTCCCGCCGATGCGCGAGGCGGTCGAGGCGTTTCGTACGGCAGTGAAGCAGGGATTGCTGGTCTCGGCGGTACTGCTGATCCCGGCCTTCGTGTTCTTCTGGTGGTTCGCCGAGCGCTTTGGCGGGCGGTCGAAGGAGCGCAAGCACGAGCGGGGCGCAATGCTTGTTTCGCTCGACGAACTCGAAGAAGAAATCGAGCGTCACAACAAGGCATTCCGGGCCGAGGAACTGGGACGCAAGTTCGGCTGGAAATGGCGGCTTGCGAGCTCGTCGGCGCTTGCCGAAGCGGGCCACTACCAACCGGCACACCTTGCCGGCGTGAGCTGGCCGTGGCGGCTCGAACAGAGCCACGCCATGCTCATCGGCACAACCGGAACCGGCAAGACCGTGGCGCTCACCGAACTCGTTGCCGAAGCGCGCGAGCGCGGCCAGCGCGCGGTCATTTTCGACCTGACCGGCGCTTTTATCGAAACCTTTTACGACCCCGCGCGCGACATCATTCTCAATCCGGTCGACGCGCGCTGCCCGATGTCGAGCGTGTTCAACGACTGCTCAAGCGAGGCCGAGTTTCATGCCGCGGCGGAAGCGCTCGTGCCCCATGACGGGGGCGGTTCGGAACAGTTCTGGGTGCTCGCGGCGCGCATGCTGTTCGTCGAGATGTGTCTCCATCTTGCCCGAACCGGCACGGCAACCAACGAGGCTTTGGCACGGCGGCTGATGACCGCTGACCTGACCGAAGTGCATAAGCTGATGCGCGGCACTATGGCCGATCCGCTGACCGCTCCGGAAGCGGCCCGCATGGCGGAATCGATCCGCGCGGTGTTCAATGCGAATGCGAAAGTGCTCAAGCTGTTGCCCTCATCCGGACCGCGCTTTTCGGTACGCGACTGGGTTAAAGGTGACTGCCAGGCGGGCTCGATCCTGTTCCTGTCTGCCCGATATGTCGACATGAGCATTGCCTCGCAGTTGCTCACTTTATGGCTCGATACGGCGATGAATACGCTGATGACGCTCGAGCGCACGCAGGACCTGCGGATGTGGTTCCTGATCGACGAGCTCGGTGCCCTTCACCGACTACCGGCGCTTGAAAAGGGGCTGCAAACCGCGCGCAATTTTGGCGGTGCAATCGTCACCGGGGTACATGCGTTTGCCAAGCTCAAGGAAGTCTACGGCGAGAACATGGCCATGACACTGTCCTCGCTTGCGCGCACCAAGCTCATCCTGGCGACGGCCGATCGCGAAACGGCGACCTGGTGCTCTGATTTCATCGGCCACCGGCAGGTGCGCGACATGGAAGAAGGCTACAGCTACGGGTACAACAACGCGCGCGATGCAGTCAGCCTGACACCTCGGCGGCAGATCGAGCCGTTGCTCCTGCCCGACCAGTTTATGAACCTTCCGCGGTTGTCGGCCTACATCAAGTTTCCCGACGGATTTCCCGCTGCGCCGGTATCGCTCATTCCGCGCACGCGTGGTCGTATCGCCGAGGGGTTCATCGCCCGCGAGACACCGCTCATAAAGCCTGGCCAGGGTCCGACGGCAACGACGCCCAATGGGAAACCTGGTTCGAAACCGAATAGCGAGCATCCCGCGTCGAACGACGACGGTACCGGCAAGCCCGTCGATTCAAAGCAGCTCAAACTCGACTTAGGAGGGCAGCGTCGTGTCGCCGATGAACCACAGGATCGGCAGGAGCCTGTGCGGCTTGAAAAGCTGAATGCAGGGCGCGCTGCTGCTGATCTCGGGGCGGAAGACCGTTCTGATGCTAATCTGGAGGCGTCCCCAACGCTACCTGTGGCCGCCTTGCAAACCGGTGAGGATGCTCCAGCAGTGGGCGCGGAACGGCATCAGTCTGAACCAGGAACCGCTGCCGATGACGCCCATGGCAAGGGCGGTTTGATGCCTCAAGGCCGTTCGGCTGCCAACGAGCGCCAACCTCTCACTCCGGTCGAGAAAGACCTGCGCGAAGGTGCGGTCGCAGATCCTCCGGATAAGGATTTCGGCGAGTTCGAGCCCGACATTTGAAAGGCAAATGGGGAGGGATCACCTGGCCGCGAGGGGAGCCGTGACGAGGACCAGACTGGATGCTTTCCGTCGCCAATGTGCGCTCCCCTTCGGCTGCCGCGAGCTATTTCGCGGCAGACAATTACTACACCGGCGCCGATGCAGATCGTTCCGGAACCTGGGTCGGGAAGGGAGCGGAACGACTTGGTCTTGAGGGCCGCGTCAGCGCCGAGCAGTTCGATGCCTTGCTGCGGGGAGAACTGCCCGGCGGCATCCAGGTTGGCAATGCGGGCCAGGCCCACAGGCCTGGAACCGACCTCACATTCTCACTCCCGAAAAGCTGGTCGCTGCTCGCGCTAGTGGGCGGCGACCAGCGGATTATCGATGCCTATCGCGAGGCCGTCATCGAGACCTTGCGCTGGGCCGAAAAGAATGCGGCGCAGACCCGGATGGGCAGTCAGGCTGGTTACGGGAAGGTCGCGACCGACAACCTGACGATTGGTCTTTTCCAGCACGACACCAACCGCAACCAGGAGCCAAACCTGCATTTTCACGCGGTCGTGGCGAATGTCACGCAAGGCAGCGACGGGAAGTGGCGCGCGCTTCGCAACGACAAACTTTGGTCTTTCAACACGCTCCTCAACTCGATGACCATGGCGCGGTTTCGTCTGGCGGTCGAGAAGATGGGCTACGAAGCAGGGCCGGTTGGAAAGCATGGCAATTTCGAAGCAACGGGCATTGCCCGCGAGCAGGTCATGGCCTTTTCAACGCGGCGCGAAGAAGTCCTCGCAGCCAGGCGCGGGAGCGGACTTGAGGCAGGGATTGTCGCAACGCTGGAAACACGCAAAGGCAAAGAGCCGGTGCGCGATCGCGAGGGCCTTCTTTCGTCGTGGCGCCAGCGAGCCGAAGAGGTCGGTCTCGATCTTGGTGGTCTGATTGACGCATCCCAGATGCGTGCCGCGGCGAAGGCCTCAGAAGGCTCGAAAGAGCAAAGCCTCCTTCATCGCGGGATTGCGAGGCTGAGGGAGTTCGCGCAGCGGATCAAGGGCGATCCGGCTGATCCACTGATCCCTGCCCATGTTCTCAAGCAGGATGCACCGACCATCGCGGCCGCGCAGGCCGTGGCCTCTGCGGTGCGTCATCTCTCGCAGCGCGAGGCAGCCTTCCCGCGCGAAGGATTGCTGAAGGCGGCGCTTGATTTTGGGCTGCCGACGACGGTGGAGCACGTCGAAACCCGTGTGAACGCACTGGTCAGAAGCGGCGCACTCGAGCCCGGCAAAGGCGAGCACAAAGGCTGGCTGGCGAGCCGCGAGGCGCTAGACCTTGAAAGCATCATTCTCGCGAGTGTCGACCAGGGACGTGATGCGGTGTTGCCCATCCTGGATCGGGCGGACGCTGCAGAGCGGGTTCAGGCTTTTGCCGCGATCAATCACGGGATCTCGCTGAACGAAGGGCAGGAGGATGCGGCGGGACTTGTGCTCTCATCGCGTGACAGGATCGTAGCGATCCAGGGCATTGCCGGGGCGGGTAAAAGCAGTGTGATAAAGCCGGTTGCCCAGCTGCTCCGCGAGGAAGGCAAGCAAGTGCTGGGGCTCGCCGTGCAGAACACGCTTGTCCAGATGCTCGAGCGCGACACCGACATCCGTTCGATGACCATCGCCCGCTTTCTCGCCCAATGGGGCAGGCTTCTGCACGAGCCGGGAAATGCCACGTTGCTGAGTGAGGCTCGGACCGCGCTCGGAGACCATGTCCTGGTGCTCGACGAGGCGTCGATGGTGTCGAACGAGGACAAGGCCCAGCTGGTACGGCTGGCAAACCTAGCCGAAGTCCATCGTCTTGTTTTTGTCGGCGACAAGCAACAGCTAGGCGCCGTCGATGCCGGTAAGCCCTTCGACCTCGTCCAACAGGCCGGGATCGCCCGCGCCAACATGGATGTGAATTTGCGCGGCCGCGATCCCATCCTGCGGCGAGCCCAGGCCGCCGCGCAGGAAGGACGCGTCGACGATGCGCTCCGGGCACTTGCTCCTTCAACCATCGAGGCTCGCGGGGACAGTGCGATTGTGGCTGCCGAAAAGTGGCTTTCGCTCAGCCCAGCGGATCGGGATCGGACGTCGATTTACGCGTCTGGCCGAGCCTTACGTTCTGCGGTCAACGAGGCTGTCCAGCGCGGGCTCAAGGCCAATGGAGAGCTCGGCCCACGATCGGGCCGTCTGACCGTTCATTCGCGGATGAATGTGACACACGAGGAGCTGCGATACCTTCGCACATACCAGCCGGGCATGGTCCTCAACTTTCGCTCGCGCGACAGCACCCAGAAACTCTCCAAGGGCGACTACACCGTTAAGACCATCGACCATGCGCGCAAGCAGCTCGTGCTTGAGGACAGGAAAGGGCGGCTGCGCAAGTTTAATCCCGCGCGACTGCGGCCGGGCGCAGATGGTGATCGGCTGTCGCTCTTCGAACGCAAATCGCTGTCCATCATCGAGGGTGACAAGATCCGTTGGACCGACAACGACTACAAGCGCGGGCTGTTCAACGCCGACCAGGCGAGGATCGTGGCCATCGACACAAAGGGCGTCTTGGTGGAGACATCAGCGGGCAAGGAGCTCCGCCTGAGTCGCGGCGACCCCATGCTCAAACGCATGGACCTCGCCTATGCCCTCAATGCGCATATGGCGCAGGGACTGACCTCGGATCGCGGGATCGCAGTGATGGACAGCCGCGAACGCAATCTAGCCAATCGGCAGACCTTCCTCGTTACGGTCACCCGGCTTCGCGACGGCCTTACGCTGATTGCAGATAATGCCGAGAAACTCGGCCGGGCCATCAAGTCCAACAGCGGCGAGAAAGCATCGGCCCTCGAAGTAACGCAAAGGCTCAAAGCGGCAGCTGCCAAGGGCCTTTCGCAAGGCAAGGATGTTGGCAACGCTTCGCCCGCAAGTGAAAAGCCCGAACTGACAAAGGAAAGGGTAAAGCCTTTCGAAATCGGCATTTGATCACCGACAGCCTGGACGATTTCTGAGTTACCAGGCACGATGCCTGTTCGAGAGAAGTGCGGAGCGTTGCCGGTGAAGGGTGTTTTCGAGATCAGCGGCAATTCGCGCTACGACGACCTCATTACCGAGCGGTATCATTTCCCCTCGCAGTATCTCCCTCAGGCCCGCCAGCTCGATAACGACTGGATCCTCTACCGAGAAACCCGCGTATCGGGCGGCCGGATGGCCTACATCGCGACTGCTTTCGTTGAGCGGATCGATCCAGATGAGGCTGATTCAACCCATTACTACGCGCGCGTCAGGGACTATCTACCCTTCGATGATGCGGTCTCCTACCGCGACAAGGACGGACGCTTTGCCGAACGCTTCCTTCGCGAGATGGCCCGTCCACGCGATGCTGGGAGGACGCTGCGCGGAAAATCGGTGCGCACGCTCGATGGCGAGGATTTCGTCGCCATCGTCAATCAGGGGCTGAGCGAGACGCTCGACCCGGACAACCGGATCAGGCTCGAGCTCGACGAGCGGTATATCGACGATGCGACCGCCGCGCTCCTAGCCGATGAATTTGGCGAACGCCGGATCGAGCAGATCCTGGTGAACAAGAAAATCCGTGCCGCCAGTTTCCGCAATCAGGTTCTCGATGCCTATGACAGCACCTGCGCCGTCACGGGATTACGGATCATCAATGGTGGCGGGAAAGCGGAGGCACAGGCGGCCCATATCTGGTCCGTCGCCGATGGCGGACCCGACGTCGTACCCAACGGTGTGGCACTCTCGGCTACGGCCCATTGGCTGTTCGACCGGCATCTCATCACATTCGACGAGAACCTGTGCCTGCTCGTATCGCACAACAAGGTGCCGTCCGACCTGTTGAAGCTCTTCCCGCCTTCAGGACAGAAGATCAGGCTTCCGGTCGATCCGCGGGATCACCCCCGTCCGGACTTTGTGGCCAAGCATCGCGCGCGGTTTGCAGGGTTTTGATCCGGTAGTCAGACAGCGCGTCCGAACCAGATGACACGGCCGACCACCTGAATCTCGGACCGGTCCACATCGTCCCAGCTGGGATAGGCCGAATTATCGCTGCTAATCGTGATCTTGCGGCCACCTGGCTTGAGTGTCACGCGCTTGACCACCAGCGCGTCGTCGGCGCGCAGGACGTAGATACCGTCGCGTAGCCGCGAGCCCTGGTCTGACGCATCGACCAGCACTTCGTCGCCATCGCTGAGTGTCGGCTCCATGGAGTCGCCCAGGACATGGATGATCGAAAGGCTGGCACTCTTTGCCCGGGTCAGCCGGGCAAGCCAGCGTTCGTCGAAACCGAAGCGGGTATGGGCGGTCTCGCTTTCGGCAATCGCTCCAAAGCCCGCCGATGCATCGACATTAAGGACGGGTATCTCGATCAACCCGTCACGCATGGGTGCGGGCGGTCCGCCAAGCACTTGCTCGTCGACCCCAAAGAAGCTGGCAAGCGTGCGCCGGTCATCATCGTCCAGCTTGCGCGGCGAGCCGCGCTTGATGAACTGCTGAATATAGGACGAGTTTCGTCCGATCATCCGCGAGATTGAGGAATATCCGAGCCGTCGCTGCTGGATCAGGCGATCGAGCTCCTCTCTGACATGTTCCATCGTGTCGTTCCTTCTGTCGGCCTCAGGAGAGAAGGAAATCTCCTAGACTCGATGGAACCTTCCTACTAAGAACATAACAGGAACACAAGTGTTGAGTGAGTCGAGGAAGGCCATGAAATTGCTGGATCGCATTGAGCGTCATCTGAAAGAATCGCACATGTCAGCGACACGGTTCGGCCGCCGCGCTGTTGGCGATCCGCGCTTCGTGCTTGATCTGAGGGCTGGCCGGAGGCCGCGTAGAAGAACCGCCGAAAAGGTGGAACGCTACTTAGCAAATTGCGACAGCGTGCCTTGCCCCGCGCCCAAATTGGAAATAGAACATATAAAGAACATACAGTGATCCGCCGAAAACGTCACGGAAGGGGTTGTTCGAGCGGAACGAGTCAAGCAGAAGATCAGAAAGGGGATGGCGCGTGGACACACAATCAAATCGGAAGGCACGCGGCGCGTTCTTCACGCCTGCCGAGATTTCCCGCTACCTAGCTCAATGGGCCATCCAGTCCGCCAATGATGTCGTGCTTGAGCCATCGTGCGGCGAAGCGAGCTTTCTGCTTGCCGCTGGCGAGCGGTTGCGCGCACTCGATGCTCGCCCGCTGATCTGGTCGAGCCAGCTTCACGGTGTCGAGATTCACGAGGACTCGGCGAGCGCGGCTCAGGCGCTCTTGCGGGATGCTGGATTCGATGCGTCCGTCACGGTGTCCGACTTTTTCGACTTCGACGACCGCCAAAAGTTCGACGCCATAGTCGGCAATCCGCCATTCGTTCGATACCAGCAGTTTTCCGGTGCGGCGCGAACCAAGAGCCTCGAGGCTGCGCTAGCGCAAGGCGTTCGCCTGTCCGGCCTCGCAAGTTCCTGGGCCGGGTTCGTTGTCAAGGCGGCACAGCATCTTTCAGCAGACGGTAGGCTCGCACTCGTCTTGCCTGCCGAGCTGCTTTCGGTCAGCTATGCTGCCGAGGTCCGCAATTTCCTGCTGCGACGCTTCGCGCGCGTTCGGCTGATCATGTTTGAGCAGCGCGTCTTTCCCGAAGTTTTGGAAGAGGTAGTACTGCTGCTTGCTGAAGGCACTGGCGGCGCGCAGTGCTTTGAGGTCTATCAGACGCGCGATGTGCAATCGCTTAAGGCGGTCGATCTCGCGGACTGGACAGAGCATGAGCCAGCGGAAGGCGAGAAGTGGACACCCGCCCTGGTCGCCAAGAGCGCCTTCGCAACGTATCGCGAGGTTGCCGCCCGTTATTTCGAAGAGCTAGGCGTTTGGGGTCGCACCTACCTTGGCGCCGTGACCGGCAACAACAAGTACTTCACCCTCACGGCGGACGACGTGCGTAAGCATGGCCTGACTCAAGCCGATGTGACGGCAATCTCACCGCCGGGATCGCGACACATGCGCGGCCTAACGCTGACAGAGGCGGCATGGAAGGATCTGCTGCGCGACGGTTCGCGGGCGCTTCTGTTCTATCCGGGCGAGAAGCCGTCTGATGCTGCATTGCGCTACATTCGCGCGGGCGAGAAGGCGAATGTGTCGGACGCATACAAGTGCCGCGTTCGCTCGCCGTGGTGGCGAGTGCCGCTGGTCGAGCAACCTGACCTGTTCCTGACTTACATGAACCATGATCGCCCGCGCCTCGTCACCAACACTGCGAAAGCGCAGATACTCAATTCGATCTATGGGGTGCGGCTCATGGACGGTCGCCGCAGCATCGGTCGCGATCTGCTGCCTGTGGCGAGCCTGAACAGCGTGACACTGCTCGGGGCAGAAATCGTCGGTCGTGCCTATGGCGGTGGCTTGCTCAAGATGGAGCCGCGCGAGGCTGACCTATTGCCAGTGCCGTCGCTCGATCACATCAAGTCGGTCGAGACGGAACTTCGCGCAATCAAGCCACAACTCGCGAAGCATCTTCGGCATGGTGACGTAGAAGCAGCCGTGCAGTCTGTTGATGCCATACTATTGGCAGAAGTGGCGAACAGTGATCTAAAGGCCCTTCGTGCAGCGCGCGACGTGTTGTTTCAGCGTCGCCGCGCGAGGGGGAAAAATGGCGAGGATAGACGATCTTCTTAAGGCGGCATTGATCGAGGCTGGCGACAAGCCCGCCGACACGGCGAAGTCGGACGAGAAGAAGGCCTACAGCGAGAAGATTTCCGCCAACATCGCCCTCGCCGTGGCAGAAGAATTGCGACAGCGGGGCATGAGCGAGGCCCGTCCCGCACCTCCCGGCGAGCTGGGAGGCTCTGGCGCAGAACGTCGGATGGCTGGTGGTATCGGCGCCAAGAAGGTCGATGTGACGTGGTCGACGGAAGAAAGCGGGTTGATCCTCGGCATCTCGATCAAGTCGATCAACTTCAAGGACAACCGAACAAAGAACTATCAGAAGAATTTGACCAACCGGCGCGGCGATATGCTGATCGAGGCCGTCACGCTGCATCGCCGCTTTCCGTATGCCGTTCTCGGCGGCCTGTTCATCTTCGATGCCGGTGCGGCAACCGACAACACGCCCAAGCGGCGCTCGACGTTCGAGAACGCGCATTCGCGCTTCCGGTTATTCACCGGCCGCGACGATCCAGCTGGCCGAGATGAGCAGTACGAAGCCTTCTATTTCATGCTTCTCGATGCCTCGTCGCGGCATGCCAACTACACCCTCTATCGTGTCGGCAAACATGATGAAAAGATCGAATTCCATGATATGATTTGCGAACTTGTTGAACGAGTGGCGGTGAGAAACCCCGATTTTTACGAGTACGACGATGGCAGTTTGAGAAGCGTCAATTCTTAGGAACGCAGCTACCGTTTCACAGTGCTTTACTGCAAAGAGATTAGATTATCTCGAAATCCATTGCGCGCCTTGAGTGATATCCCTTGAGGTACTCCAGCCTCCAGCGCAAATTGCTCCCACTTGGATAGCGCCAAGCGGAAGTCGCCGATTATCGATTTTATTTCGCTTGCTTTCAGGTCGGCGAACTTTCCAAATTCCAGCAGATCGTCAAACTCGAAGCCGTCCGTTTTGCCGGCCAGAGACATCTGATGCTCGTTGGTCCAGTCCCCGTCAGGATTGTAGGCGTAGACGACATCGAAAGCGGGCGAGAGGCTCCAGCGACCCGAGCTATCCATGAGGAAGGCGATGTTCTTGGTGTGGTCGTCCTGGTTGCGAATGAAGACATTGAGCAGCGCGCGGCGCACCTGCTCCTTGATCGCTTCGCGTCCGAGGCCGAGCATGCGGATGGTTTCGATCGCCTGCTCGTAGCTATATGCCCGAGCGAGGTTGAAATCGAAATGGCGCATCGCGCAAAGCGACTGCATGTGGAGCTTCTTGCCGTCAGGCGTGCGATCGAAGCGCTGGGTCATGAAGTGCGCCCGCCCACCTTCTTCGTGCAGACGAGAGCGAGCCATGTCGATGCCAGCCTCTCGGGCGAGCAGATAGCAGGCGTACTCAAGCCGGCCGAAGCCCATGGGGTCGGCAAGTTCCTTGTCAGCATTGCCCGACACGCCGTCGAACTTGACCAGCCATTGCGTATACCCGGGCCCTGCAGTCAGCTGCCCTGAATGGAATTCTCCGGTCTCCTCATTCCAGGCGAGGACGGCCTTGGCCCGGGCGCCACCAGCAGAGGTGCCGACGCGCAAGATCTCCTGGAGTGCGCGATGATCATCTTCACCCTTGAGCACACCGGCCAGTTCTTCACGCGCGGCAATGACCCTGTTGGCGAGCTCGACAAGCGGAGCGATATCGACCGGCCGGCCCTGATCACGGCGCTCACCGGTAGCGGGCTCGAATTCGAGCGCGCCCATGCCTCGGCGACCGGTATAGCAAAGGCGCTCGACCGGATCGAAGCTGTCGGCTGTGCGGCCCTGCTCGGCAAGCCACCGGTTGATCAGGGCGTTACCAAACTTGTCGGGCAGGCTGTCGGCCAGCATACCCGGCAGCCCTTTGAAGGTCTCGTAATTCAGCGCGGGAAAGTCGTAGACGCCGCTTCGTAGGGGCATTGTGAGTGGGGCGACTTCGATGCCGCTGCGACTGAATTCCGGAGTGTATTCGAACACCCCGACATCGCGATCCTCATCCCACAGGACGGCGCCGATCTGACGACCCCAGAGATTGACGACGGCACGTGTCATGGGGCCTCGTCACCCCAGCTCCATTCCTCGCCAGCTTCACCTTCAGAAGACTTGCGCACCCTTTGCCGCGCTTTGCCGGTGTCGGACCGGGGATCGAGCGGGCTTAGCTTGGCGTCCGGCATGACATCCAGAAGGCGGTCTTCGATTTCAAGCGCACGCATTATCCTGGCAAGGCTATCGATGGTCCCGCCATTGCCGGCTTCCAGGCGGGCAAGCGTTGAACGCGAGATGCCAGCCATTTCCGCAAGCTCGGCCTGCTTGAGATTGCGTGATATGCGATATGCTTCGATCTGCTTCCCGAGGTCGGATAGCAGCACCGAGAGTGGGCGCAGATCTGGCGAGTTATAATGTGGCATTATCGAGACATTATCTCAAATATAGAGCTTTGTGTAGCGATTTTGCGTCTTTACATGACGATAGTTAATGTGTCAATATCGAGACGTAAATTCGCTTGTCATCGATAATGCATCAGATTTGCTACTTTATGTAAGTCGGAGTGATGGAAATGAATGACGAGAAGGGTCAAAACGACCAGACGGACTGGAAGGGCCTACGAGAGATCGACCGTGCCATCTCCGAAAATCGCCTCACGTCCTACTCATGGAAGAAGGCCTGGGCCGATAGATGGGCTCGAGCAGTGATTCTCACCGCTGCGTTCTTCTTGATCGCATTCGTCGTCTTTGTGATTGTTCAGGACGTGATCCTGTAATCACCTGTTGCCCCACTCCTTCACATCATCTGCCGCCTTCTCGCTTGCGCCCGTGGCGCCCTGCGTCTGGCGGTCCAGGTAACCTCGAACGGTACCAATCCTTCCACGACCCTGCTGGCGAACCCGCTCGACCTCATCCGTGATGCCAGACCGATCAGGAGCATCGGGCATTGAGCGACCACCCGCGGAGCCCACGGCTCCTCTTGCGCGCACCTGTCCAGCACTTCCGATCCCGGGGCGGCTGACAGGAGCGAAGTCCGGCAATGAAAGGTCTGCTTCTATGTCGTCTTGCAGCCGATCAGCATAGCTTTCGACAAACCGCGATTGCAGTTGTTGGCCGCGCGCGCTCATCTGGAACTCGATGTCGTCAAAGCGCACCGGCCCGTAATAGTCGCGATTGGCTTCGATCTCGGCCATGCCCCATTCGCGATAAGCCTGGCTCAGGTTCAGCGTGCCTGCGGCGCTGTTGGCCTCGTACCAGCTGGCCTGGTTCTCGAGGCGGCTGGCCATCTCTTCAGCCCGACGCGCCTCTCGCGTGTAGTTTTCGGCTTCGGTCAGCGATCGGCTGAGACCCGACGAGCTGGTCGACACTTGCGATACCGAGCTTGAGCTCGTCTCGCGCAGAAAGCCTTCACGCGTGTTAGACCAGTTGCGGCTATCCGAAAGTTGACGCAGCGTTCCCATGATCCTGCCACGGTCTTCCGAGGCGATTCCGATATCGCTGTCCGTCCATGATT
Source organism: Qipengyuania sp. ABI-127-1 (assembly GCA_022953095.1). Classification (GTDB taxonomy): domain Bacteria; phylum Pseudomonadota; class Alphaproteobacteria; order Sphingomonadales; family Sphingomonadaceae; genus Qipengyuania. Next base: position 517,578 of record JALJCR010000001.1, read on the forward strand.
GATTGCGGCCGCCTCTTGCCTTGGCACCCACTTGAGCTACGCCAACATTGGCTCCAGCCCCGCCATTGACCTCGCCATTAAGGAACCAGGATACAGTAATGTCGTCGGACGCGCGCCGGGACAGGCCGAATTGCTGCTGGAGCGTCCTCGAGGCATTGTCGACTTCGCTGAATGCCGTGCCGATGCTGTCGTTCGTTCCGATGCCGCTTACCGTGTCGGAGCTCTGACCCTGGCTGTAGGCGTTGCGGATCTCGCTGAACCGGGTGAGCGCAGAGCTTGTCGATTGCTGGGCGAGATTGGCATAGGTCTCGCTCTGCGTCCGGCTCTGGCTCGCCATCGTTCCGAGGCGTCCGGTGAAGTCCTGCCCCAGCGTCGGTGTGAACGGATAGCTTGAATTCGGGACAGCAGCGAACTCGCCATCGGGGAAGCTGGTCGTCTGCGTTCCGCTGTCGCTGAAACCACGCGTCTGCGTGGCGCCATAGGCGATGTTGGGGGCAAGATTGCCCTGCGCAAATTGGCGGGAAAACACCGTTGAATTATCGATGTTCGAGTTGCCGAGCGAGACATTGCCGGTGCTCGCTTCGCGCGAGGCTTCCTCGGCCGCATTCTGGCTCGGGTTGAGATAGCTCGTTGCCTGTCCCGAGATCGCCAGCGCACCGCGCGCCACCCCGCCCGCAAGGAACGGGATCGAGGCGACAAGATAGCCTGCCAAGATACTGATATCGCTGTTGACGTCGCTCATGCCAGCAAAGGTCGCCAGGCTGAGACCTGTGTTGCCGCCAGCGGCCGCGACATCGCCCGCGCCTTTGAACATCAGGATCATGTGCAGGATGACGAAGAGCGGTCCCCACGCCGCAAGGTAGAAGAAGCCGGTGACGTAACCTCTCAATGCAATCGGGCCGGTCCGCGGCATCAGGAACAGCGGGAAGAGTACCGGAAAGAGCGCGTAGAAAACCACCGTCAGCACGACATTGAGGATCGGGACCCATTTCATCGCGTTGTGCGCGATCGAGGAATAGGTCCGCTCGGTCTGAATATCGGCCCGGGTCTGCGCGAAGACGTCGATGCTGCCGGTGCCGCTCGCCCCGGCAAAGCCGTGCATGGCCTGGTTCATGGCATTGATCGTCAGCACCTGGCGGAAGATGTCGCTCGCGCTGCGCGAGATGCCGGTGAGATACTGATAGGCAATCGGGAGGTCGGCCATGAGCTTGGCCTTGGCGAGCGCTTCGGTCTGGCGCGGATAGAGCTGCCGTCCTGCGACAAGCGTCATCTCGTCGATAAGGCTCGCCCATTGCCCCGACAGCGCGGTGTAGGCTTCGCGGCAGGTGATGATCGAGGCCGTCACGCTGTCGTCGGCCTGCCGGGTCAGGAATTTCTGCGCGCGCGCCGCGCTGCCCGGTGCGATCGTCGCCCAGATATCGTCGCTCTCGGACAGCTCCTTCATCGAATAGCGGCCGAGAAGCAGATCGTAGAACACGCATTGCCGGACATGTTCGTCGAAGTTCGCGGCGAACTCCGGATCGGAAATGCGCAAGCTTCGCGTCGATTCGAGCAGCCGCGCGCCATAGATCATGCCGTTCTTCGAGTAGTTGAGGTCGTCCGGCAGGCCGAATACGAGCTCGGCCGAGCGCGTCAGATAGTCCCCCGCCTGGCTGGTGAAACTTGCCATCAAGGCAAGCCCGAGCGGGACATTGGCCACCGTCGCGGGGGCAAGGCTGGGATTGACCCGGTCGGTCACATGGACGTCCATGCGCGGCACCATCAGGCACATGTAGATGAGCGTCGCACCGAGGAACCAGTTGAGCCAGGCGCGCCAGTCCTGGTTGAACGCGACCACGATGACCGCGAGCACCATACCCATCACCAGCGCGACCTGAATGAGGCTCTTGTAGCCGCCCGCGCCGGTCCAGGCGGCAACGGCGTTGAGGACATTGACGACGTACTCGCCGCCGCCGACCGTGAAAATCTCGACCATGCTGCCCGACCCTTATGGAACAATGGAGCGGGACTGCATCCCGCGCGACCAGTCGAGCGCGGCGGCCATCGACGGCGACATCGAGACGGCGAGCATGTTCTCGATCATTGCGGTCTTCTCGATGATCTGCATGATCGCCGAGACCCGCGCCTGTCCGGTCGCTTGTCGCTGGGCGAGGCTTGACCGGACCTCGGCGACCTGCGTGCGCCAGATTGCAAGCTTTGCTTCGTCGGCCGCAATGAAGCTCGCCATCGAGCGTCCGGCCTCAGCGGTGATGCGTTCGAGGATGGCATAGAGGAGATCGATGCTGGCGATCTCGGCCAGCGTGTCGCGGTCGTCGGTTGCCATCCCGCGGCCATAGGCCGCCTGCACGGTTAGAATCTTGTAGAGCGGCACCGATGCCACCTGGAGCAGTTCCTTCTCCTCGTCGCCAATCGCTGTGTCGCTGCGGATGGCCTCGACCATGCTGCCGATGAGCCGGGCAACGCGCGGCCGGATGGCCTTTGCGCTCGACAGGCTCATCTGCTGAAAAGTGGGGTTGAGGCACTGGTCGGGCTCGTCGCACTGGAACACCCGCACTGACTGGCCCTGCGTCCCGTCGAGCAGTGCGGTGACGAGTGTCGAGGAAGAGTCACCGGCGAAAGGCACGAATTTGCCCGGCTCGTCGTCGCGGGGCGGCACGTAGATCACCGTGCCGATGAGCGTCATCGCATACTCGGCAAGATCGCGGTCGAAACTGCCACCTGGGTTGAAGAAGGCGCTCTGCTTGAGGACATGCCAGGTGTAATTGCGCGGCACACCGGGATTGACGTCGGCATAGTCGGCGCCGGCACCCTCATTGGTCGAGGCGCGTTGGCCGCGCGTCCCGCAGCCATGCTTGGCGGCGGCATAGTCGGTGAAGATGCCTTCAGAATTGCCGATCGCTTCGCAGATCGCCTTGTCGGCGAGATCGCCCTTGGGCCAGACGCCGCCGACCAGTCCCTGGGCCATCTCGCAGGAGTTGATCGAGAGATTGTTCATGAGCTGCGCCTTCTGGCTGAACTCCTGCATGATCTTCGAGCACTCGGGGCAGACGGTATCGATCGCCAGACTAAAGGCGAACCCCACCGCATTGTTGGCGACGGCCTTCAAGAGCGCGACCATCTCGCTCGCGTTGATGAAGGAGAACGACCCGGCGAAGATATCGATACCGCCGCAACCAGCGCGGGCACGCGGTAGCTGGAGATTGGCGATGTTGGTCGTCTTCTGCGGGAAGCGCGTCCAGACATTGCCAAGGCTGTAATAGCCCGCCGACTGTCCTTCGAACGCGCTTGGCCCAGTAACATTGGCCGCCGCGCCCATGTCGTCCATGAACCGGTCCATGCTGTCGCCGACGTTTGCGGAAAGTGGGGACAGGGCCATGCTGGCGGCAGCCAAGCTGAGCGCCGCATTGCGGATGCTAGTAATCATGTCCGGCTTCCTTCGAGGTGAGGAGGTAGATGCGATCCTGCAGCTCGTCGGCCGAAAGCACGCCGTATCCGATCGGGATCGGGCGCCTGGCCACGCTGTCCCACAGCACGAGCGCCGGGGTAATGCCGGGCTCGAGCCCCATCCGCGGCCGCTGGCCGCTTTCGACCTTGTAGTCGGGGAAGTGCCGGGACGGTCCGCCATCGGTCGAGATCGCCCGGACAGTGATATGCCAGCGGTCCGCCACCGAGCGCACGATCGGGCTCATCACTTCGCACGCGCCGCAGGTCTGGGCGAAGAAGTAGAACAGGCCATAGCGTTCGGAAAGCCTGGCCATCACCGCGTCGCGGTCGGCAGCGCGCGCGTCCTGCCATTGCTTCTTGGCAAGCGCGCCGACCGGTCGTTCGAGCGTGTAGTCGAGCTCGGGATCCTGCCAGATTGCACGCTGCCAGACATCGGAGAATAGAGAAGCCCGGTCGAGCTGGGCACGCTGGAAGCGGATATAGGCGGTGACGTTTTCCGGCGTCGGATAGAGAATCGCGCGTGCCTTGAGCTCGCGCAGTTCTCCCGTGACCGCGTCGAGTTCTTGCGTGGCGGTTACCTGGGCCGGTGGCTGCGCCATCTGCGGCTCGTCTGTCGGCACCGGCTTTACGCAATAGAACCAGTAGCCGAGCCTGCGCTGCTCGCAGTAGAGGCTGTCTGCCGAGGCAGCTGGCTCTGCCTCACGCGCTTCCTGTGCAATTGTCGGAACGGGAAGCAGTGCAGCGAGACACATCGCTAGCACCGGAACTGTTTGGCGGCGCGTCATTGGCCACTCCTTGCGTAATAGTCTTCGATTTTCTGCTGGATGAGGATGCTAGTCTCGAGCTCGTCGGGAAGCCGCGCAGCCTCGGTGAACTCGGCATAGACCTCGCTGAAATCCATCTGGCTGAGGTCGAGCCGGGCGAACTCGTCGAGAGTGAAACCCTCGCACTGCTCTTCCTTGGGCTTGTCCCAGGGCTTGGGCAGCTGGCGGCGGCCCTGTTCTTGCAGGATGCGCGAGAGCTTGCTCTCGAAGCAGCAGTAGACCTTTTTCTTGGTCAGGCAGACGCCGAGGAACTTGTCCGAACAATAGGTCCCCACATAGGCGCACAGCCCTTGCGCATCGCGTTCGTGGAGCAGCACTTCCTCGCGGCTGCAGCCGAGCGCGACCAGCAGGCTGATGCCGGGGATGAGCGGGAAGCCCTTGCCCTTGCAGCAGTTGAGCACCCCGAAGACCTTGGAGGAGCAGGTGTTGCGCGTGCCGCGGAACAGCGTCAGCGTTTCAGGATCGAACTGGCCGCGGGCCTCGTCCATTGCGTGGAGCGCGGTGACGGCATCCTTGAACTCGTCGTTCGCGGTGCGCTCGATCGTTTCGCAGCTGCCGTCGATGCAATAGACATCGCCGTCGCAGACATATTGTGTGCCCCCGCTATCGCCTGCCGGAAGCGGGCACTCGTAAACGCGCTCACTGGTTGAACACGGCGTATCGTCGGTGAGGCAATCCTCGCGCAGGAAGCGGCAGCTCCCGTTCGCTTCGAGTTCGCTGCAGTCGTTCCCGGCTGTCCGGCGCGCGCAGCTGTAGCTGCGCTGCCAGGCCCAGCAGCTTTGCGTGACCTCGACCCCATCAACGATACGGGTCTGCGGAGTGCTGTCGGTGCAGGTCTCGGCATCGAGCGTGCATTCGCCATTGTCGAGGAAGGACGAGCACTGGCTCTCGTTGCGCGTCGTGGTGACGACATTCTCGCTGGTCACAGTATAAGGGGTGGCACCCGGCACCGGCTCGCTGCAGCTGACCAGATCGACGCGCAGCGTTCCGTAGCAGCCCCAGTAATAGCCCGAGTAATAGTCGTAGCCGCACGGGATATCCCAGGACTGGACCACGCGGCATTGCGGTCCCTGGTAGTGATCGCAGGCATAGGGGCTCGACGGATCGACCCCGGTCCCGGCGATGCAATAGTAGCCGTAGACATCACGGGCCTCGACCCTGGCATCGAACGTGACCTGGCAGGTGCCTGTCTCGCGTGTTGCCGTAAAGCCGGTGTTGCAGGTGGCTGTATAGGTGCCCGCACTTGCCGATCCCGGCGGCAGCGGCACGCAGGCCCCCTGGCTACCGGTGACCGACATGCCGCTGGTGTAATCGAGCGGGGTCTCGTTGATGGTCCGGCTCCGCGCGAGCATGTCGGCGATCTCGTCGGGGTCGAACTGAGCACGCGAATCCATGCTGTCGCGGATCGTCCGCATCGGCGTGCTGGTCGTGGCGGCGCTGCGGGCGCGGGCCTCGATCTGGTCGGGATCGCGCGCAAGATCCTGCAGGTCGCGCGTCGCTTGCGGATCGAAGTTGGGAACGCGCGCCGCGTCGGGATTGGTCGTAGCTGCCTCGCGCGCCTCGTCCAGCAGCTCGGTGGCAAAGTCCTTGCCGTCAGCCCTTGCTGCATCGCGGGTCTGAGCGTCAACGGAAGCCGCGCTTGTGAGGGCGACGAGTGCGGCAAGAAGATTGGCAAGGGTTCTGCCGGTCATGGCCGTTCATCCCTGGAGAGCTGGCGCAGATGGAGGCGTGCAAGCTCGGCGCCCGGACCCTTGCCCGAGGCAAAGGTCTCGAGGACTTTTCCTACGCTGATGTTGCCGGCGATACGGTCGTGTGGCGGCACTTCGCTGGTGCAATCGAACCCGTCGCAGGGATTGAACTCAGTGCTCAGCATGACAAAGCTCGGTGCGGCTTCGATGTTGAAGGCGCGGAACAGCCTTGGATCAATACCGAGCGAACCGGCCGCGTCGCGGCTGCTCCAGATGGCAGCCAGGCGCTTCTTGAACGCCTCGCTGTTTCCTTGCGGGAACCCGCGCAGCACGGTGACGCCGCCGGCCTTGGTCATGTCGTGGACCAGCGCCTTCAGCGCCTCGGGCGGCATCGACAGGCTGGCAAAGGCAATGAAGCGCGGGGCTCCCCCGAGCGATGCCTTCTCGGCGGCCGCTTGCCCCGCGATCATCGCGTCGAAGTCGAGGACGGCGTCGGTCTCGATTGCCCTGATGCTGTCCGCATAGGCTGCGCGATTGGCCTGCGCTTGCGCTTGGATAGCTTGTGCATCCTCGATCAGCGCCTCGGCGCGTTGGCGGACATTGGTGCTGAGCGCCTGCGCATCATCGGCATGTTCGGCCGCGCGCTCGCGGATCGCTTCGAGGTCGATGCCTTCGGGCGCGCTCTGGGCGAGAGCGAGGCCACCGAGGGTGACGGCAAGGCCGACAGGCAAAAGGAGGAGGTGCTTGTTCATAGCGCGCAACAGTTCCGCTTGCGCCAGACGAGGTATCCCATGTCTTCGCCGATGGCGGGGATGACCTGTCCGGCCGATTGAAAGGTGGTGGAGGCGCCGATGGGTGGGCAGGCGTAACGGCCCGAGGTCGCCGGGTTGGGATTGGTGGCCTGGAAGCGGTATTGCTGCTTGCGCATCACCGGCATCAAATATTTGCCGCACAGACCCTTGGCCCCCATCGTTCCCCACAAGACGAGTTCGCGGTGGAGCTTGTATGCAAAGCGCGAGAGCACGAGCCGCGAGGCCTGGACGTGCCCGATCGAGGCCGAGACATTGCCGTTCATCGGGTACATCGACCCCTGGCAGCCCGCGCACCAGAACATCTCGTCGATCGGCAGCTTCGCGGTCGAGGCGACGCAGTCGGCCGCACAGGCGGCGAGCGCCAGCGGGTTGGCGAAGAGCACGGCCTCGGGGTTGATGATCGCCGTGAGCTCGGAATCCTGCCACAGCGGATCGATCTCGGAGATGTAGAGAATGTCGATCGAGCCCGATTCCAGGCACAGGAAATCGGCGACGATCTCCATCCAGTAGATCAGCGGATAGGCATACCAGTGGACGTGCCAGCTCGAATAATACTGGCTCGCGCCGCCTACCGCCGATGGACCCGAGATCGAGCGGAAGCCGATATCGAAGCCAGGATCGAGTTTCATGCCGCCCAGATTCACGAAGCACCACGGCTTCATGCTGACATCGGCAAGCCGCACCGGTTCCCAGAAGCCCATGGCGATCCCGGGCCTCAGACCGCACAGGCACACCGGCAGGTCGGGGTTGTCGGGATCGGGCCGGCTCGAAGGCCAGATGTCCAACCCGCCGATCGAGATCGGGAACAGGCACGACCAGCAGATGTCGGTGATCGGGTTGACGAAGCTGCCGGTGCAGCGTCCCGGACCGGCATCGGCCATGGCAGGCGTTGCGGTGGCGAGACCAAGAATTGCAGCCAGCACGAGCGCCAGCTTTCGTAAGCGGGTCATTGGGCTGTCCTCCTTTTTGGTGGCAGCACGATTTCGCTGACCTCCAGCAGGCGGCCCTGCTGGCGGACGCGTGCGGGCACCGACCTGATCCCGAACCTCTCCGTGAGCTTGCCGCCCTGGTCGAAATAGAAGCGGCGCTGGCGGGTCTTCATCAGCTCGAGCGGAGCGCCCTTCACCAGGATCAGCTTGGCATTGGCGTCCTGCTTGAGCGCCCAGGTGAGCTGGTCGGGATCGTCGCCGTCGAGGAACAGGAGATCGGCGCGAAGGCCGACGCTGTCGAGCGGATTGACCCTCGTGCCGGCGGCATGGATCAGCTCGCCTTTTGCCCCGCGGATATCGGCAGCGAGCGTGATCGTCGGATCGAATTGCCAGCGCCGGGCTTCGCTGGCCCGGACGATCCCGGCGACAGGATCGGGCCGGTTCACCCGCGCGATCGTGCGGCGCTTCAGGTCTTCATTGAGCCGGGCGGTCTCGCCCGAACGTTCCATTTGCGTCAGGCGCGAATGAATCTGTTCGAGGAGGTCGCGCTCGATCACGGGAAACACCGTGCCGCGCTGGCCGTAGTCGCGCGCAAGCGCGGGGGCGGGACAGAGCAGCACTGCAAGCAGGGTTGCGGGGAGGATGAGTTTGCTCACAGGATCGCCCTCCCGCTGCCGAGGATCTGGCCGCGGCAGACGAAGCCGATCTCGGCGTAGCGGCTGTCGAGGCCGCGGGGATGGCTGGTCCCGGTGTAAAAGCAGCCTTCTGGGATCGCTCCTTCGGGGCCTTTGTGAAGCGCAATGCCGAGACGGGTCTCATCGAGCCGCGCGGCGATCTTGCGACCGTTGATGAAGACCTCGTGGCCATGGTGGCTCACGACATCGCCCGGCACGCCCAGCACCCGTTTGCCGAAGAGCTGCGCGCCTTTTCCGAAATGCACTTCGACGAGCCTGCTTGCCGGCGGCTCGAAGAAGATCAGGCTGCCGCGCTCGATCCGCGCGTGCTTGTCGAGCCAGAACGCCCAGTTGGGCAGGCTCGGGCTGGCATTGATGAGGAAGGCGTGGTCTTTTGCGAAGGCGTCAACCGCGCCCCATCCGAGCGGCAACAACACCAGCGCGGTCAGGACGAACGGCCGTTTGATCGTGCGGACAAGACGAGCGGCAAAGTGCGTCACTGACGGCCTCCCTGCCCAAGCTGGCGGGCGATCCGTGCGCGCAGTTCGTCGGTGGCATCGGGGGCATCGCCTGCGAGCACCGCTTCACCGACCAGCACCACGCGGCCACCGGTCCCCATTTCCGCAACAGCGCGCTCGGACGCCTGGAGGAAGGCGAGCACGCGCGCCTGGCTGGCTTCGGGATCCTGCTGCCCGCGCGCTTCGGCATCGACGAATGCGGCGATGGTCTCGGCAAGCCGGACGGTGACGATCTGCTGGCGCGGCTCGGACAGCTCGCGGCTGACCCAGGCTGCCCAGAGCAGTGCGATCACGAGCGCGAGCACGCCAAGAATTCTGAGAAAGAGCGGGCGATTAAAAGATTGTAATCTGCGCGTGTCAGTCACGATTTGCCTCCCGGGCCGGATGGTTGTCGAGATCGGCCGCAAGCCGCCTCAGGAAGCGGGGCATGCGAAACAGCGTCACAGCGCCAGCGAGGACGAGGAAGCAGCCCTTGAGGTCCTGGCTGAACAGGCTGCGGCGCAGGCCGTCGGCTTCGAGATATCGGTCCGACAGATTGGCGAGCTGGGTGAAGAGGCCGCCAAGGTCCCAGCCCGCAACGAACAGGAACAGCGCGAGCGGCAATCCCAGCACGATCAGCAGCGAGGTCGCGGCAAAGCGCACAGTCTCGATGAGGACGAAGCAGCTCCCTTGCAGGAACGGCAGCAGGCTGCGGTGGTTGGCCGGAGGGGTCCGGTCGGCAAGATGCGAGACCATCATTGTCCGCCTCCCGCCACGATGCGGATGGCATCGGCGAGGCTGTGCCCGCGCCGCTCGCATTCCTGGATCGCGGCATAGGTGTCGGGATCGGAGGAGTAGATCGTCGCCGAGAAGGGATCGAGCACGAGCCGGCCGACCGCCTCGGTCTCGGGACCTTTGATGAAGACCTCGCTGTACTCGGTCCCCGAACGCTTGAGGCTGCGGATCAGCGTCTCGGTGCGGTCGTCCATGTCGAGCCGCGCGTTCGCTCTGAAATCGGCGATCGTCTCGGCCTTCTGCTGAAGCACCAGCATCCAGTCGCTGTTCTCGAGCGCTGCGCGTGCGCCATCGGACTTGTAATAGTCATTGAGGGACTGGGTCGCGGTCGCGAGCGCGCCGCCGTACTTGCGCGCGGTGCGGGCATAGGTCTCGACGAACTCGCCCATCGACCCGCCCTTGAGCATGGCCCAGGCCTCGTCGATCAGCAGCAGTTTCTTGGTCGCTCGCGATGAGCGGGTCATTGCCTGGCTGGTCATGAACATGATCGCCGAAAGGACGACGCTGCGCAGTTCCTCGCGGGACGCGAGATCGCTCATCTCGAAGACGGTGAAATCATCGTCGAGCGCGAAGCTCGCTTTGCCTGCAAAGAACCCGCCGTAGCTGCCGCCGCGGCAGAAGGGCGCGATCGCGGTGGCAAGATCGCGGCCCGCCTCGCTTTCCGATCCATGGAGCGTATGCGCGACATCGTCGACCGATGCGCCGCTTCCCAGGGCCTCCCATGTCGCGGTTACGGCCCGGTCGATGAGCCCACGCTCGGTGTCGCTCGGCGCGGTTCCGGGGCGCGCCATCTGGCCGATGATCGCCTTGACCATGGCGAAGCAGTCGAGGCGGTAATCCTCATCTTCGTGCGCACGGGCATCGTCGACCATCGAGAAGGGGTTCAGGGAAAAGCCCGAGGCGAGCGTAAACTCGACGAAGCGTCCGCCCTGCAGTTTGACCGAATGCTCGAAGCTGCGCCCGTCGTCGATCACCACGACCTTGGCGCCCGCGCCGCGCAAGGCGGCGCAGAGCTCCTGCAGCAGCACCGACTTGCCCGAGCCCGACTTGCCGCAGATCGCGATATTGTGATTGCCGGCAGTGTTTTCGAACGGCGACCACCAGAAGGGCTGGCCGCGGCGGCCAACGAGCAGGAGGTGCGGGATCACGCCGCCGAGATATTCCCCCTGCATTGGCGCGATATGTGCCGCTGTCGTCGAGAGCATGGTCTTGAGGCGCTTCAACCGCGCCATGTCGTCGGCGAGGCCATCGGCAAGGCTCAAGGGAAAGGCAGCGACGAGGCCCTGCAGCTGGAGGAAGCGCTCGTCTGCCAAATCCCATCCCGCTGCCTTGTAGATCGCCTTGATGATGCGTTCGTGCGCGTCGCCCTGGCCGAGCGGCGAGATGCTGGTGAGCCCGTAGAACAGCTTGACGAGCTTCTTGCCGGCTTGGAGTTCGGCCTGGACGTGGCGCCATTCGGCCGACTGTTCGGCGAGCTTGGGAAGAAAGCGCGCGCTCTTGGTCTGGCTGAGGCTGGTCGTGCGCATGAACTTGAAGCCAGCGCGCGCCGAGGCGGCTTCCTGGTCGGGGTAGACCAGGCACAGCATGGTCGCCGTTGGACAGGGGAAGCGCAGCTTGTCGGTGAACATGTCGCCGATGAGCCGCGCGCATTCCCAGGGTGCCCAGCGCTCAGGGGTAGAGCGCACGGCATAATGCCGCACGTCGAAATGGTCAGGATAGCATTCGCCGACTTCAGGATTGCCCTCCTCGTCTCGGCCCGTCTCGCGAAAGCGCTCGGTCCTGAGGATCAGGCGATCGTCGCCGACCTCGAGTTCGATGTCGCGGCGGATCGCTTGGGACTGGAGCGTATCGTGCGGGTTCCACGCATGGATGTCGGTCTCGTGCGCGGTGGTCGGCGAAGTAAGCTCGTCGATCAGCGCCAGCAATCCGCCCGGACGCAGCTCTTGCGCGTGCAGGCCGAGCGAATGGAGCATGCCCATCAGCCCTTCGCGGCATTCGGAGAGTTGGGCATCGGTCACACTGCCGGGCACCGGCACGCCCAGCGAGACGATCAGCCGGACGTTGCGAGCATGGAAGGGCGCATGCGCCGAGCCCGAGCTCCAGACGAGATCGTAAAGGCGCCTGGTGCGCGCCCTGGCGATAGCCTCGTAGATCCCGCCCTGCTCGTAGCGCGGAGCGAACCAGGGGCCGACCACGCTGCCGATCCGCGGAGATGCGAAGTTCAGGACCTGGAGGCAGGCGCCCTGCGGCAGGCCTTCGGAGAAGAACTGGCCGAGGATCTCGCCGGTCCGTTCGTCGGCCCCGATCAGCGGGGTGACTTCGAGCACGAAGCCTTTGGAGCGGGCGTTGCGGTAGAGCTTCGCCCCCTCGTCATAGACCCGGTAGGGCAGCCAGTCCGAGAGCATATCGAGCCCGAAATGCGCCTGCGGCTTTTCAGGCCGAGCCGTGTCGGCAAACAGGCCCCGCGAGAGTGCGTCGCGCGCGGCAGCAAGGGATAGCGTCACTGGCTCTCTCCTTCGGTCATGTCAGGGTGGGGGACCGGCTCGCGGGGAGGGGAAAACGAGCCAGGTCCCCCGGGCTCCGGCGCGTCAGCGCCGGGCATCGCCGGAACGGGCTGCGAGGGGATGAACAGCTGTTCCGGCAATGTGTCTGCCTCTTGGGTTTTTGGCGGTTGGAAATCGGTTGCGGGGTTGCTCTCGCGCGTCGCGGCAATGGTCGATGCCAGCGAGCGCAGGACTTCGCGGCGGCCCTGCGGCGCGCGCCAGCCTGTCCCTGCCTGTTCGGGCAGCGTCAGGTGAACGACGCGCGCCTCATGGTCGCGGCCCGCCGCGTCACGGTAGCCTGTCAGCACGACCTGCAGGCGGCGAACCGCTTCGCCGGTCGGGGTCACCGTCCGATGCGCGTCAACCGTGTCAGCCTTTTCAATGCCGGTCGCCCCGGCATCGATCGCGGAAGTCGGCGCGCAGGTCCCTTCGGGAGCGCGGCAGGCAAAGCTGCCTTTGACGTTGTCGCCAAGGCTGGCGCAGCCACTGGCCAAAAGGAGCGGCGCAGCGAGCACCATGGCGCGAAGGATCGGAAGCCGGCTCATTGCGCCACTCCCTTGCCTTCGGCGACGAAGCGGCGGATCGCCGCGGCATCGCGGTAGCCATGAAGCACCGCCCCATCGCGGGCGCGCACGATGACCGGAGTTCCGGCAAACCCGTTGGCTCTCGCAAAAGCTTCGTTGGCATCGAGCGCCTTGGCGTCCTTGCAGGTCTTGCCGATCGCCGGCGCCTGGCCGGCGTAGGCTGCATGCAGCGCCTTTGGCGGATCCTTCGCGCACAGCACGGCCTCGGAAATCTTGCGGCTTGCCGCGCCAAAGATCGAGATCGGTCGCTCTTCGACATGGACCTTGGCCTTGGCGAGTTCGGCGGTCAGGCGCTGGCAGTATCCGCACTGGAAGTCCGAGAAGACGACCAGGCGTTCGCCCTTGGGGTTGCCCCAGTGGATCGCGCCTGCAGCCGGAAGCGACGAGAGGTCGACATGGCTGGCAGCCGCCTGGATCGGAGCTTCGTCGCGTCCCGCCGGCGCGTCGCTGGCTACGCGCGCCGCACCCGCCGCGAGCAGGTCAGGATTGAGTTCGAGCAAGCGGGCGGCGGTGACGTCGCGCCGCTCTTCCATGTCGTAGAGCCGGCCCACGAAGAGATAGCGGGCGGTCTCGTCGATGTAGAACAGCGTGTCGCTCGAGACGACTTCGCACCAGGGGCCAAGCGTGTCGCAGCTGATCGCATCGATCGGGGTCTTGGGCAGCCGCAGCTTCAGTGCCTGCGCGACATCGCTGGCCATGCCGGCAGCGCTCGCAGGCATAGCGGTGACGGCAGAGACTCCGAGCGTCAGCACGGCGGCGGCGCTCGAAAGGGCAAGGGCAAGGTGGGCGGCGCGGGCCTTCAGGCCCGGCCGGTGCTCATTGTAGTTCATTTGGAGGGGCTCCTGACGTGGACGCCGTCGAGAAAGACGATCTCTACCTCGATGCCGGTCGGCATCTCGACGACGGGTTGGTATTGTTCGGCGCGTTCGATGAGGTATCGGCTGACGGTGTCGGCAGCCTCGCCGGCACCCTGGCCGAAGCCACCGGCGAGAATGTCGGTCGGCGACAGCGCCTCGCGCTGACCGTTGGCGCCGACCTGGCCGGTAAAAATGCCGTTGGCGTTGGCGGAAAATCCGCGGCCGAAGCCGCCCACAATCCCGGCGAGCAGCGCCTGGCTGACAAGGCTGCCTTCGCGGCTGACCACGCGGCCGCGCACGCCCGACTTTCCGGCGAAGGAGATGAACCCCTTGACCTCGCTCACCGCGAAGCGCCCACCGGGTTGCGCGCAGGTCATGCGCACCAGCTTGACGTAGACCTTCTCCGCCGAGAGATCGCCGCGCGCCGCGCCATTGACGAGGCAGCCGGTGATATCGGTGGTGAGCAGTTTGTTGCCGCGCATCACCGAGCGGGCCGGACCGGTGATCCGGAGCACCACGGGAAGCGGATCGCTCTGGCTGGCAACGCCGGTCGAGGCATCGACACCCACGATGACCGTTGCCGGTGCGTAGCTGTTGGGCGGAAGGTAATCGCGGCTCGCTTCGAGCAACAAGGCTGGCGCAGTCTCTGCCGCACGCGGCTTGCCGTCCTTGCCCGTCTCCGCGCTGAAGCTCATCAGGCTGAGCTGTCCGCCTTGCGTTTCCGGCGCTCCTTGCGGTGGCTGGACAGCTCCGCCGGTGCCGACGCCGGGTCCATAGGCAGGTGGCGGTGGCAGTGGCGGCGCGGCGGCAGGTGCCTTCGCAGCTTCGCTCAGCTGTGATCGCAGATTGGCATTCTCGGCCGAGATCGCGTCGATCGCCGCCTGGCCGTCGGAGCGCATCTGCGCGTTCTCGCTGCGCAGGGCTTCGAGCTCCTGCTCAATCTCGGGGCGCGGCAGCTGGGCCTGCTGGAGATCCTTGATCGCGCGGCCCTGTGCATCGAGCCGGTTACCGTAGCTCGCGACGAACTCGCGCTGCGAGAGGTTACGATTGACGAGGCCGCCGGTGTCGATTGTCGCCGCACCATTGGCATCGGTGCCAGCCTCGTCGCCGTCGCCGCCGAAAATGAACATGCCGCCGCCGATGAGCGCGATGGCCCCGATCCCGGCGAGCAGCATCTTCTGGCGCTGTGCGATCTGCGAATTGAGGTTGCGCCGTCCGCTTTCTCGCGCTTCCGGCGAGCCCGGCAGAGGCCTCTTTCCGGCGTCCTTCTGTGGTGCCTCGGCCATCAGTCGAGTCCTCCCTTGGCAAAGACTAGGAAGGCACTGGTCGCTTCACCGGGAGCGAGTGCATCGCGGCCATAGGCAAAAGCGAGCGCGCCTGCGGCACCTTCGCGCTCGGAGCCAAGCGCAAGGCTTTCCTGGCCGAGGTTGCGTACAAGGAAGCGCTGTCCGGTGAGTTCATCGCCCTGGTATTCGGCGACCAGCTGGACCTCGATCCCGCCAGTACGGCGCGGAGCGGAGAGTTCGGCGCGGGCCGTGAAACCGGGCAGGACGGCATCGCTTGCCATCGCCTCGATCAGGCGGATCGCGGCGTCCTCCGGCCCGGTCTCGGTCTCCCATTCGGTAGCCGCGGCTTTAGCGAGCGCGGGATTGGTGATGAAGAGCTGGGTCGCTTCCTCGCCGCCGAGGCGGCAGGCGAACTTGTAGACATAGCCCGCCTTGCTGGTCGCAAAGAAGCTGACCCGGGCAGCGGCAAATTGCGGGGGCACGGAGATATAGATGTCTCCGCGCACCGGCTCATGCGTCACCTGGAAATCGTTGTAGGGGAAGCCGCTCGCGATCTTCGAGACATTGGCAAAGCCATCATCGATGAGCGCAATCCGGGTGAGTTCGCCGCGGGCGAGTTCGCAGTCGATGGTCGCATTGTCGGCCGCTTCGACGAACTGGTCGGCATGCGCCGGGACCGGCGCGAGCGCGAAGGCGATTACGGCGAGGCCGGTCAGCTTGAGCCCGGGATCGGGGCGCCTTGTCGCGCCGATCGCGAAACAGGCAAGGCCGGTTCCGGCAAGCGCAGCAGCGAGGGGGGATGGGAGAAGGCTCATTGGCCGGAATCCTCCTTGTCGGTGGGAAGTTGCTCAAAGCCGGCGAGCGCGAGGCTGAGACCACGCTTCGACCAGCGGAAACGGAAGGAGCGGCGCTGGCTCGCGATCACCTGCGCGCCGACAAAGGTCTTGAGCGTGCCGGTGACGGTCGAGGTCAGGGCCTTGGGATCAACGTGCATTTCCGCGATCACGAAAGCCTGGCTGATGTCCGAGCCGCGCTGTTCCTCGACGATTTGGACGAGTTCGGCCTTGAGGCGGCCGTGAGCGGCGGGATCGGCGAGCTTCAGGATGTTCGCCATCCAGTAGTCGAGGCTTTCCGGGGCCCGGTTGAGGAGCATCAGCGCCGTGTCGCGGGTGACGAGCTCGAGATAAGGCGCGTCGATCCCGCCGCTCGAGACGGTGATCCGCTCGGCGGTAATCGGCACCAGCACCACCTGCTCGTCGCGGGTCACGGCGGCGCCGAGGCTGACCAGCGTGGTGACGCCAAGGACACCTGCCAGCACGGCAAAGCGGTTGCGTTGCCGCAGGTAGGTCTGCGCCTGTTCGTGCGCGAATTCTGCTCGCATGGGTCGCCTCCCTCAGCCCGCCAGCAGGCGGCAGTGGGAGGGCGGCGTGGCTTTCAGCCCGAGAAAGCTCCCGGGCAGGTACCAGTACGCAGCATGCACCAGTGCCGAACCGGCGCCGCGTGCCTTCGCCTTCCGCAAGGCGAACCAGGCTCCGACGGCCAGGCCGATGCCGATGAAGATATGCTGCGAGAGAATGCCCCAGGCGAAGGGAATGAGGATCCCTGCAAACTCGTCGATGGTCCAGAAGCCTATGAGCTCCGGATCGTCGAGCCGCCGTGGAACGAGGTACGTGTCGGCCATGATGCCGCCCTCCTGTCGTGACCGGATCCGCTGATCAGATGACCGCGGTCACGACCGAGGTGACGATCGGCACGCCGGTGCCGACACCGATCCCGACGCCAACCGGCACCGCGACCTGGCCGAGCGAGAAGCGCCCGGAGGCAAGCCCGATCAGGCCGCCCGCAAGGCTGAGCACGGTGATGATCTTGCCGCCCGAACCTTCGAGGAAATCGGTGAACTTCTGCAGCGCAGGATCGAAGGTGGTGTCGGCGCCGGCATAGGCGGCACCGGCGCAGGCCAGCGCCACGCAGGCGGGAAGAATGTAGTCGCGGCCACGAACGCGGTTGGGCGTGCGCTGCAGGGCCGGAAGGGCAGTCTTGGTGGTCATGGATGGAAACTCCGAGGGATTGAACATCAGCCAGCGATGTGTTCGCTGTATGTTCTTTCCTCTCCCCGGAGCCGGGCTGTAGGAAATCGGGAACTGGATTTTGGGGCTGCCGACCAAGCAAAAAGCGACATCTGAAGGTGCGATGGCCGGGATTCGCGCAGGCTGATTGCGGAGCAGCGCCGACTGTGCCGGCTTCTGAGCGAAGCGAGCCGCGATACGCGCGCCGGCGGCCGGAATTGGCGCGAATCGTCGGAGGAAGCTGATCGTTCCTTCCTCTATGTTCTCTAAATGTTCTTTTTGTTTTCCTACAGGCTTCCTTCGCGGTTAGCCGGAGAGTCGATCACTCTGGAGATAAGGATTCGTCGATGACCAACATGGCGCTCTTTGCCGAACAACAGGTTCGCGCCGACCTCGCCCGGCTGCTTTTGGCCGCCGTCGAAGCCAGCGGCCGTGCCCGCTGCGACATCGCTCGCGACGCGCAGATCCATAAGGATGCCCTGCGCCGTGTTCTTGCGGGCGAACGCTCGGCCAGCCTCGGCGAAGCCTTGCGCATTCTTGCCGCGAGCGGCGTCGCGCCGCACGCACACCTGCTCCTGTTCCTCGTCAGCGGCGGCGATCACGCGATTGCGTGGCTGCAATCGGACCTCGCGCAATTCTTCGAGGACTTTTCCGGCGAACTGCCTTCAGCGCTCGAGCGTGTCTTGGGCAACCAGGTTCACGATGTGAAGCCGCGCTGGGCCAAGGGGACCGCGCACCGCGTCGCCCGCTTGCTCTCCGACCACATCGACGAGCTCGAACGCAAGGATGCGCTGCTTGGCGATGTCTTTGCCGGTGCCGAGGGAGGCCATCGTGGGTGAAGAGATAGACAAAGGAGCGACCGAAACCCGGCGGGTGACGCGGCTCATTCGCCTGCCCGAAGTTCAGCATCGCGTCGGGCTTGGCCGTTCGACAATCTATCGCTGGATGGCCGAGGGCAAGTTTCCGAAGCCCGTGCAGCTGGGTGGATATGCGGTCGCATGGGCAGAAGACGAAGTGGAGGCCTGGATTTCGGACCGCCTGAAGTGACCGCTTATTGGTCTGGAGCTGACTGGTTGGAGGCGGACGTGCCATCGACAGGGGCAGTCAAAGGCATCCTTTGCGCGGTCGCCGGATCGAAGCAGTCGGCCCGATACCCTCGAGTATTGGGAGCGCTCGTCGCTGCAAGAACCGAGCTGATTTCGGAAGCCACCGGCGCCTATTAAGGAACATACAATATTGAGTAGGTCGAGCCGATCATGACAAAGTGCATCGAACAAGATTTCCCGTGTCAAAATCAAGAGTACGATGCGTTCGATCAAATAGCGCTCTTAGAACTAAGCCAGCCAATTTCTGCCCATGAGTTGGTGAACGAGAGCGCATTTTGTGCGGAACTGCCGGTCGACGACGAACTTCGTATTGGGAACATAACGTACAAGCTCTATCTTAAATTCCTCCGTGGTCAGACAGGCCTCTATCACCTGTGGGTAGACTATGACGCCTGCGACGACCATGGCAATTACACGATGTTATGCGTGTATGTCGGGAAAGGGTTTGCTGAGCTTCGCGTT
This sequence comes from Qipengyuania sp. ABI-127-1, assembly GCA_022953095.1. GTDB lineage: Bacteria > Pseudomonadota > Alphaproteobacteria > Sphingomonadales > Sphingomonadaceae > Qipengyuania. The sequence goes on from JALJCR010000001.1 coordinate 536,145, forward strand.
GATAGCCACGTCAAAAAAATGGCCGAAGAATGCCCAGCTATACGTGACATTCACCAGCATGGAGAATCGTCTCTCTAAGTACTACGAGCAATTGTTTCTCGATGTGTACGATTTCGAATTAAACAACATTGAGAATTCTGGCGCAGAACATCTGTTTGCGGTTTGGGATGAGGAACGCCATCACTTGGAAACGCACTTGAATGAGGTTTCCAATCTGAGCAAAATTCAAAGTTTCGACGACTGGTAAGAAGTCGTAATCCGACCGGCCTCAGGTCGAACGAACTCCAGTCTACAGCCCACGCCGTTACCGGTCTGGACGTCTGGTGTTTTGGCGCAGAGCGGCGGCTATATTACACCCCAAAAGCGACCGCCGAGCACGAATATGGCCGCATGATTCTTCAAGAGATCGCACACCTGCGTGGAGCAATGAGAGCTTCCGGATCAGATCGGCTTAATGCCTTCGAATTGGACATCGGCAGCGTGTCCCCGCCAGATGGGCCTTTCAACGTTTTCCGCCAACGCAAAGCCAAAAGATGCGAAATTCCCCAAGTGACTGAGAGCTTCGCATTGCTTAGCGATGGCCTCTACGTTGCTCGGGATCTGAGCCACCTTTTCTGGATATCGCGCTGCTCGTACGATTACCCACTCGGGTCCATTGTCTCCGACAAATCAGATGTTCGGATCGACGTTGGGATTTGAGTGAGTGGACATGATCTCGAAACCCTTCCTTTGGAGCCATTGCTTGACAACTTGAACTGCAAAATCAAGTAGTTCCCAGTCGGTAACCTCAATGAGTTCATCTGAGGCCAGGGAAAACGGATCGACCGATTGCGCGTTTCTAAGGTCGATCAAGCCCCAACCGCCCAACTGCGGTTTCCAGCCTGTCAGCGTCCTTCCCATCGGCCAGAGGTGACCTTCCCCCCGAAAAGTGGTCCGTTTTGAGAGTTAGGATTTCGGCTATTTACGGCTTGAAAGGGGCTGATGAATGGCACGGAAGAGATACACGCCGGAACAGATTATCGGGATACTGCGTGAGGCCGAAGTTCGGCTCTCGCACGGAGAGAAGATCGGGGAGATCAGCCGATCGCTGGGGATTTCGGAGCAGAGTTACTATCGCTGGCGACGCGAGTACGGTGGGCTGAAGGTCAGCCAGGCTCGGCGATTGAAGGATCTCAAGAAGGAGAACCAGCGGCTCAGGAAGGCGGTGTCTGATCTTACGCTCGATGCGCTGATCCTGAAGGAGGTTGTCGAGGGAAAGTACTGAGCCCTTCACGGCGTCGGCTGGCCATCGACCATGTGCAGGAGGCATTGGATATCTGCCAGCGCCGTGCCTGCCGGGTCGTTGCCCAGCACCGCTCGACCCAGCGCAAGCTGCCCGCACCACCAGCCGACGAGAAGCCGCTGACAGCTGCAATCATCCGGCTGGCCCAGCAATATGGTCGCTACGGCTATCGCCGGATCACGGCGCTGCTGCGCAATGAAAGTTGGTTGGTGAACGCCAAGCGGGTCGAGCGGATCTGGCGCCGTGAAGGGCTCAAGGTTCCGCAGAGACAGCCAAAGCGCGGGCGTCTGTGGTTCAACGATGGATCATGCGTGAGGCTGCGTCCGCAATATAGTGGCCATGTGTGGAGCTACGACTTCGTCATGGATCGCACCCATGACGGCAAGGCCTTCCGCATGCTTACCGTGATCGACGAGTACAGCCGCCAGTGCCTGGCGATCCATGTCCAGCGCAAGCTCAAGAGCGATGATGTCCTGGCCGTGCTGACCGAGCTGTTCCAACGCCATGGTCCGCCTGATCACATCCGTAGCGATAACGTCCTAGGTCGGGAAGCAGCTGTGGGAAAAGGCCAGCAGGTCTCGTTGCGCCGATCATGATCGGCGCTAATTTCTTTTTGATCCAGATGGCTTCCATCGTCAAGGAATGCGCTCTCGGCCATAGCAAACACAGGATCCAGCGGCCGCATCGGTCGTGGTCCTAACCGTCCTTAAAATGAGATGCGGATGCCAGATGGAAGGCCCGAACATTATCTACAGGGTCGCAGTTGCGCCCTCACGGCACAGCAGAGAGGGGTCCTTCCATCTGGTGTCCGCCCGTTCAAGGAACGGGCGGTACTCGGTTCCCGTCTTGATGACGGCGTGCGCGACGCGCGCCATCTTGGCGGTGAGTGCAGTCATTGCCTTGCGGCGGCGATCAGGGTCGCTGGCGTGTCCTTCCATGTATCGACCCAGCTTATCGCGAAAGCTGTTGTCGCGTTGGCGAGCGGCAACTTGTGCGGCCATCCAGAAAGTGCGGCGCAACCGAGCATTGCCATACTTGGAAAGCTTGGTCCGACCGCGGAATGTGCCGGACTGGCAGGTGGCCAGATCGAGCCCGCAGAACTTGAGGAACTGGCGATGGTGGGCAAACCGTCGAAGGTCCCCGGCCTCGGCGAGGATGGTCAGCGCGTTGATGGGACCGATGCCAGGGATCATACGAAGCAGCTGGTAGTCACGGTTCTCGCTGAGCATGGCATGGGCGGTTCGCTCGATCTCGTCGCGTTGGCGGATCAGACTGCGCGCTTGCGCGATGACCATGCGAAACATGACAATCGCCACGGAATCCTCGTCGACCGGCAGTGCGACCGATGCGCAGGCGGTCTCGTAAATATCGTTGATTAATCGAGCCTTGGAGACCTTGCGGCCGACCAGTGACCACGCCTCGCTCGTGAATGCTTCCTGGCCAAGCGCTGTCATGCTCGCGGGCGTCGGAAACCGCTCGAGCAAGGCAAGAAACCAATCAGACCTGCTGTTGCCGGCGAAGCGCTCGATCTCTGGGAAGTAGAGCGGCAGGTAATGGGTCAGGATCCGGTGCCAGGTCTGGGTCTTGGCCTTGGAGATGGCCTCGTGTGTCTTCGACATCTCCTGCAGATCGTTAATCCCGGCGGCAAGCGGATCGACGTACCGCTGGGTGGCGCCAATCCGCAGCATATGCAGGATCACCTGCGCGTCCTTGGAGTCGTTCTTGTCCCAGCCATTATGTAGAGCCTCTCGGGTCCGGGCCAGGGCCACGGAGGAGATCAGGCGCAGCTCGAATCCTGCTGTGAGCAAGCGGTGCGCCAAGGTGCGGTGATAGTTACCGGTCGCCTCGAAGCCGACGACAATCGGTCTGCCAATATCAGCCAGATCGGACGCAAGGCGGTCGTAATCGGTCTTCGTCGCCATCACTGTCATACGCCGTCGCCGCCCGCCCTCCGGGCGTTCGATGAGTACCTCCTGGCGGTGCTTGGACATATCGATGGCTACCAGCACGGCATCGGCGGGTGTAGAACTGAGCTTGGTCATGGTCGGTCTGTCTCCAAAGTGTTGAGTCGACAACTTCACTTTAGAGACCTGATGACCGGTCATGACCGCCTTGATGAAGCCTGCGGGCGCTACGCGCCCTTGTCTCCATCAAGGCGAGCACTGCCTTCGATAGGCAGCTTTCCAATGTGCTATGGCGCTGAGTTCACTTCTCATGCCGTGCGCGACTGGCTCTGGCGGATTGGTGTGAAGACTCTCTACATCGAACCCGGATCACCATGGGAGAATGGCTACAACGAATCCTTCAACGGCAAGCTCAGGGATGAGCTTCTCAACGGGGAGATCTTCTACACTCTGAAGGAGGCAATCATCCTGATCGAGCGCTGGCGTATCCACTACAACACCGTCCGGCCACACTCTTCGCTGGGCTACCAGCCGCCGGCCCCACAAACGATCTTGCCTCGTCCTGCCATGCTGCCTTACGCTGCGCTCCAGGCCGCCCAGCAGGGCGACCCCAACCGCCGGAACTCTAACTTAACCGGTGGACCACCCTGATGGGGCAGGTCAGCAGCATGGTGGCGGCAGGCACCGCTTCGGCAGGTTTCTGTTCGGTCATTTCCACTCTTCTCCCTTGATGTAGCCAATATCGGTGCCGGGCGGCCGTGGTCTAAGCGTTCATTGTGTGTGGTCTTATCAGTTCCATCTAGGAATGAGTGCTATTCCCGCGAAAGCCAGAACAATTCCTGCCAGTAACAACGATTGGTCGGCCAGCAATGCGGCAGAGATGATCAACGCTGCCACCACCGGACCCTTGACGGGGGTGCTGCGGTCCTCTTCCCGCGTCAGATGGTTCAGACTGGCTGGGTCGATGGATACCTGAATCGTACCTGATCGAGCGACCGAGGCAACGTTATCGATTAGCTCGGGCAGCGATGCCGAGAAATCAAGCAGGCCACTGCGGACCTTGGCCAAATGATCCCGCGCGGCTCCGATCGAAAATCGCTCGGCAAACAATTGCATCACGATCGGCTTCGTTTCTTCGGCGATATTGTAGTCCGGCGCCAAAGAGCGAACGAAGCCCTCTGCGGTCAGCAGGGTGCGCAGCAAAATAGCGAGGTCGGGCGGCAATACGAGGCGATAATCGCGCAACAATCCGAAAACCCGATCGAAAATTGCCGCGAATTCTATCCCGGCAAGAGCTGTGCCGCTAAATTCCGCGATCAGCTCATCCAGGTCCATCACCAATTGCGCGCGATCCACGAGTGGATTGCCTGCCCAGTCGAGCAGCAGATCGGCCACCTTGTCTATCTGTCCGTTCGCGATAGCGAAAATCAGTCGGACGATTTCCTGACGCCGCGCGCCGCTGAGAAAGCCGACCGAGCCGAAATCGATGAAGCCTACCTGGTTCCCTTCCATCCAGAAGACGTTGCCGGGATGCGGGTCGCCATGAAACTCTCCATTGAGAAGGATCATCCGTAGCACTGCATCGGCATAGCGCTTCGCGAACTGGGCATTCCCTGCCGGATCAGTTGCCGGGTGCCGCGACGCGGGCTTTCCGCCCAGGGCTTCCTGCACATTGATCGTCAAGCCTGTGAGTTCCCAGTGGATCGCGGGCGTCTTCACCCCAAGCATCTCCAGATAACCGCCAATCCTTTCACAGGCACGTGCTTCTGCCGCCAGGTCCATCTCCCGCGCTAAATTCTTGGCGAATGTCTGAAGGAATTCCACGGGTCGATAGCGAGCAATGTCGCTTGACCGACGCTCGGCGAGGCCCGCGAGCCGTGTCAACAGCCTCATGTCCGCCTCGATCCTGGACGCCATGCCGGGTCGGCGGATTTTCACGATAGTCTCGCTTCCGTCCAGCAGGGTTGCGACATAAGTCTGCGCGATAGAGGCTGAGGCGATCGGGTTTCTCTCGAAAGCGGCGAATTCACGTTCCCAGTCGCTGCCCCAAGCCGATACAATCACCGGTTCGATCTTATCGAACGGCAGCGGTTCCACCTGGTCGTGGAGAGTGCCGAACGCGGAAATCCAGGGTTGTGTAAACAGATCGCTTCTGGTCGCCAGGAGCTGGCCAAGCTTTATTCCGACAGGGCCGACATCGCGCAACAGCGCCACCACCGATGCAGGACGCAAGTCCTCGGTATCTGGCTCATTCTCCGAAACCGGCATAAAGCCAAGCAAGCTTCCGAGATTTTTCAGACCGTGCCGGGCGAAAATCTGACCGAGTTCTGCTAGCCGCGTCAGTTCACCGACACTGTTTTCCAGATCATGCTTCATCGGCTTTCTTCGCAAGTGTCAGCCTGCTTCTGATTCTCCGCAACTTTTCGAAGCATCGTACGCAGGAGGTCGATTTGAGGCGCAGACATTCCCTTCCAGAGAATTTCGTGGAGTCGATCAGCCGCTTCGCGCAGTTCCGGCCAGATGGTTCTTACTTGCTCGGTGAGGTGGAGGTTCCAAACCCTTCGATCGTGCGCCGCCCGCTCTCGCTCGATCAAACCTTTTTCAACCAAAACTGCGACAGCCTGTCCTATCGTCGCCGATTCAAGCTCGAGCAGGCGAGAAATCTCGGTCTGTGTTAGCGTAGGTTCTCGCAACAAGGACGCGATGATCCGCCATTGTGTTTGATTGAGGTCGAGCCCCACGATCAGAGCGTCGAAGGTCCGCCGAGCGGTCCTGTTCACCTCTTCTAGCAAATAAAGGATGTCATCCTTTTCGTTGGGGGCGTAATCACGTATCTCATCTTTCGGCATATGCTTATCCATAGCGCTATCTTGGAAGGCTCGCGCATGCCTGGCGTGTTCAAGCTCAGCGTCAACCATATTCGCTAGCAGTGCCGCCATGCAAACACTCGCTGATTTCACGCTACAGCAGAAACTGAATCCGATGGTCGCTCAAGCTGATAAGGAACCGAACGGCGCTGGGTGAGTGCGGGGGCTCCGGCCACCTCGCCTGCCACGACTGCCGGGATGTTATGATCGCATGCGCTCGGCGTCCCTCATCTGAGCATCAGACCCCCTGAAGGGCAAACGCGGGCGTGAACGCGGGGCATGGGCTCGATTTCGAGTGATTATGGCTCGCTGCCCAGATTGTCATGCATCCTAGCCAGCGATCCGCGTAAGCGCTCCAGTTCCCCAAAACGGATCCCCCCGAGCAAGCGAGCATACATTGCATCAGCTTCTACTCGCATCTTGGGAAGTAGCTCGATTGCGGCAGGGCGTAAATGAACCCGCCAAACGCGCCTGTCGTTCTTCGCGCCTGCGTCTTTCCACCAGCTCAAGTTCTTCCAGGCGATCAATAGTCTGGCCGATGCTAGCGCGCTCTAGCTTCAGTTCCCGAGCCAGCTCTGTCTGGGTCATGCCTGGGCTCCGAAAGATAAGCCAATATACTCCATTGCGTCCGCGTGAGCCCGAATTGTTCAACCGAAGAATCGGCGGTCCTGCGCAAACGCCGGGTCACTTCCTCCATAAGAAAGAACAGCCGATCGGTATCGGTGAGGGAACTTGCCCCCCTTTGTATCCGCGTCATAGCCCGTCATGGCAGCCATCTAGGGCAACCTACCATAGCGGATCAGGAAATAAAGCCGTTTACTGTAAATCGATTTACAATATGAGGTTGCGGTATGCAGTCGCAAACTTTCCATATCGGGGGAAATGGTGGCATCTCCATAGCAGCCGAAGCGACCGGAAATGCCGATGCTTTACCGGTCTTGCTCGCGCATGGGGGCGGCCAGACCCGTCACGCATGGAAACGTGTCACAGCCGATCTCGCCAATGCGGGATTTCGTCCGATCGCAATTGATATGCGCGGTCATGGCGACAGCGAATGGTCTGCCGAGGGCGCTTACGAAACGCGCGACTTCGCTTCAGATCTCGTTGCGATCGCTTCAAAAATGGACCGCAAGCCAGCGCTCGTCGGGGCCTCCCTTGGCGGGTTGGCCGGACTGATCGCCGAAGGACACCTTGCGCCGGGCCGCTTCGCGTCGCTCACTCTCGTCGACATCGCGCCGCGTATGGAGACGGGGGGCGTTATGCGCGTAGTCGGCTTTATGGAGGAGCACGTGGAGACCGGTTTCTCTTCACCGGACGAAGCGGCAGAGGTCATCGCGCGCTACATGCCACATCGCCGCAAGCGCGGAGCCGGCAAGGGCTTACGGCGCTATCTGCGAGAGAAGGAAGACGGCCGCTACTACTGGCATTGGGATCCGGCCTTTATCCGCAACATCACACTAGCCAAGCGAAGCGATCCGGCTCATCAGGAACGCCAGTTTGATGCGCTGAACGATGCAGCCAGCAGGCTTTCGCTGCCATTGCATATTATTCGCGGCGGATCGAGCGATCTGGTTTCCGAAGACGCGGTCGCGCAATTGCTCGAACTTGTTCCACACGCTGAATACACCGACATCGCAGAGGCAACACATATGGTGGTTGGCGATGCCAACGATGCCTTTTCGGCAGCGATACTCGATTTTCTCAAGCGTAATCACAGTCCGCAGGGAGCCGTTACATGACCGATAATCTGACAAGGATCGATCCTAAGCGCCTCGAAGAGATCCTGCAGATTGCCCCGTTTCACCGGTGGCTTGGCCTCACTTTACGGTCATGCTCGAACGAGCAGCTTGAACTGGAGATGCCTTGGCGCGACGAGATCGTGTCAAACCCGGCAATCGGTTCAGCGCATGGCGGCGTGCTCGCCTCTCTGATCGATTTAACCGGGCTCTACACCTTATTGTCGCAAGGTACAGGGGCCAAGGCGACCGCCGATCTGAGGGTCGACTACCACCGCCCGGCAACCTCGGGACCACTCGTAGCATCGGGCAAAATAATCAAGATCGGTAAAAATATCTCGGTCGCTGAAACACGTGTATACGGTCCTACTGGCAACCTTTTGGCTAGCGGCCGCGGTGCCTACGTATGCTAACAGCGTTATCCTAATGGAACTAACTGCAGGGCGAAAATTAGCAGGTCTGTTCCTCGAAGACCTGCAAAATAGTCCCACGACTTTCAGAGCGAATTGCGTCGCGATAGCCGCCTTCCAATGAGTGACGTGACCCCCTGATCTTCCCCCCAGCCGGGATTAGAGCCGAGCTGCGTTGATGCGTATGAGCGCGGTTGAAGCAATGGGCTGCGCAGCGGAGCCCGTAGGGCGTGGCGAAGCAGGCCATTGCTTATCTAGTTCGGCGGCGAACGCCGCCGGTGTCGCGTAGCCAAGGGATGAGGGCGGTCTCTCTCGGTTGTAGTCTTCCACCTGACCTGCCCCATCAGGGTGGTCCACCGGTTAAGTTAGAGTTCCGGCGGTTGGGGTCGCCCTGCTGGGCGGCCTGGAGCGCAGCGTAAGGCAGCATGGCAGGACGAGGCAAGATTGTTTGTGGGGCCGGCGGCTGGTAGCCCAGCGAAGAGGGATTCATGCAGCGAACACCGCTGCCGGCCTCTCCCTATCACATCATCGACGATATTGAGCACACGGAACTTTTGTTCGGACGCCACCTAGTCGTGAGCAAATAAAAGTTCGAAAAAGAGGGCTCGACACAGCGAAGCGCCGAACCCTCTTGCAATTAGCGAGTAAGTTTAAAACTTGCCGCGCACGGTGATGCCGTAAGTCCGCGGTTCCGCAAGAAAAGCGGAGAACGTTTGTTGCGGAGCCACGAAAGGCGTGTTGAAGGCCACCTGCGTATACCCAACGTCAAACAAATTATTGACCCATCCCTCGATCGCGAAGCGATCCGCAATATTGGTCAGACCCACACGCCCGTTCACTACGACGAAGCTGTCCTGTTCCTTGCCGAAGAGCAGGTCGGAGCCGGTGTTGTAATCACCAGCCATACGAGCGTTCACGAAGACCAGGCCTTCGAGCCCACTGTCGCCGATTGGCGGCGTCCACGTAAGCGACGATGTTGCCACGATCTCTGGTGCATTCGACAGGTTGTCGCCTGGCAGCAAGCGTAGTGCGGGGTCGAGCGGTGCCCCGGTATCGTCCCCGATAAGATTGTCTTCAAAGCTCGTATCAGAATAGGTGACGCCAAGGGTAATATCCAAATCACGAGCGGGCCGTAGATAGGTTTCGATCTCGACACCTTGAGCGATCACACCTGGTGCAACTTCATCGGAAGAGCATGCACCGGTTGTCGCGCTTGCGTCTCTGTCGGCCCCGCCGAGATCGCTATCGCAACTATTGACCGTCTGCACAATGTAGAACGCCCCATTGAACGTGTTCAACTGGAAGTTACTGAACTCTTGCCGGAAGCCTGCAATGCTAACCCCGAACTCGCGTGTCGAGTATTTGAGGCCGATCTCATATGCATCGACTGTTTCTTCATCGAACTGCAGCGCGGCTGCCGAGATATTGGCCGGATCGAACGCAAGCGGATTTGACAGTGCAGACCTGTCGAGGTTGAAACCGCCCGCCTTGTAGCCGCGTGAATACGAACCGTAGACTAGCAGATCGGGAGTTGGCTTCCAGCTCAGGATAGCCGTGCCGGTAAACTCCTCTTCTTCGCGCGAGTCTTCGAGAGAAACTCCATCGAGCTCCGATGTCGAATTGCCTTGGCAGGAAAGGCTGATGATACCACCGGCCAGAGGTGCCAAAGTCGGAACACCCAGAAAGCCTCCGAGCAGATTGCGGTTTGTCGGACAAACCGTGTTGTCGTTGCGGAAAGTTGCGTCGAAGTCCTTGGTTTCGTTTGTATAACGAAGCCCCAGCGTCAAATCGAGCGTATCCGTGATCGCAAAGATATTATGCGTGAAGAACGCGAAGTTCTCACTCGTCTGATTGTAGACCTCGCTGACCGTTCCCAAATCGCTGATGCTTGCAAGGTTGTTGATACCTGCGAGGATCGCCGGGGTTGCAGCGCCGAATGCCGGGCTTCCGGTCAGCGTACCGTCCAATGCCGCCACGTTGGCACCCAGGCAATTGGAAGCCCCCGGATTGACCAAAGCCGGGTTGATCGCGATAGCGATGCGGCACGCTACGAAATTGCCGTACTGGGTGCCGAACCGCAGATTGTCACGCACCTGCAGTTCTTCATTGGCGTAATACGCGCCGATCAACCAATCGAGTTTGCCATCGAAGGCCTCACCGGTAAGGCGCAGTTCCTGAGTGAATGTTTCAAAGTCTCGAGCAAGAGCATTCTCGGTCGGAGCGCGGTAGAGAATATCGACAGTAGTGTAATCGGTGTCAGATCCCTGGCTGTTGGCATATTCACGGTAGCCCGTGATAGACGTCAACGTGACGTTCCCGAAATCCCAATTGATCTCAGCCGAAATACCGTAGTCTTCGGTTTCGCCTTCATAGCTTCTGCCCGGCGTAGGGTACAGGTCGCGGTTGAATGTATCCTGGGTGAGGGCACGCGGATCCTGCCCAAGCGCAAGCAACACGGGAACGATCGGATTTGCGGTACTCGTCAGGGCGGCCCCATCCGATGGCCTCGTAAAGGGATCAAATCCAGCGCTGATCCGTGCAAGCGGAGCAAACTCGGGCTGGACGAACGTCGCGGCACAGCACGCTTCGTCCTTTTTGGAATAATCCCCGACAAGGCGAATGGACAGGTCGTCATTGGGTTCGAACAGGAGCTGACCGCGGACCAGATAACGATCGCGATTGTTGATCGTCCCGCCGTTGGTAATATCGTTGTAGAAGCCGTCGCGCTCAAAATACACGCCGTCCACACGCGCAGCTACGGTGTCGCCAAGCGGAGCGTTTATGCCACCTTCGACGCGGATCGCATCATAGTTGCCATAAGTGAAGGCCCCGTATGCGCTGAAATCGAACTCGGGCGGTGCGGTGTAGATATTGATCAGGCCTGCCGATGAGTTCCGCCCGCCCAGAGTACCTTGGGGACCGCGAAGGATTTCGACCCTGTCGATAGGGCCGAGCTCACTCAGGGCGCTTCCCGAACGAGAGCGATAGACTCCATCGACAAAAACCGCGACCGAACTTTCCAGACCAGGGTTGTCGCCGACCGTGCCGATACCGCGAATACGCGCGGAACCGTTAGCTTCGTTGCCGGTGGAAGACACCAGCAGGGACGGTGCAACCTGGTTCAGCTCACGTATGTCGCTGGCGCCCGAATTCTGGAGGGTTTCTCCGGAAACAGCTGACACGGCGACTGGAACATCCGCCAAGACCTGCGATCGCCCTTGCGCGGTAACAATGATTACGTTTTGGTCTTCGACATCGGCCCCTTCAACCAGATCCGCATCGGGTTCGCCAACATCCTGGGCGAAGGCGGCTGTCGGTGTGAAGGCAAGTGCCGCTGCCAATGCACCAAGGGCGCAATGGTGGCGTGATGGAAATCTTTTCATGTGCCTCTCCTCTAAGAATGTGCCCCATCCTAGGCACTAGTCGATGTTAGAAACGATGCCGATAAGCGCGTTTCATTTCAAGACTTGGTAGATGAATTGACGGATTATTTCACATTGTCGACAAGCATGTGGCAAAAATGCCATGCAGGTCACTACATGCAGGTTTCTAGTAGCCAGAAAGCTTGGAAAATCGGTCCTTTAACCAGCTCGACGAACCGAAGCTCTGCTCCAGCACGCGGGCGCGCTTGAGATAGAAGCCGACGTCGTACTCATCGGTCATGCCGATCCCGCCGTGCAGCTGGATGCCCTCGTTTGCCATGGTGTGCATAACGCGGTTGGCTTCCGCCTTGGCGATGGTCGCCGCGCGCGCCACGCCGAAGCCGGCATCGACGGCTTGCAGGCCCGCCTCGACCGCGCTGCGCATCTGGGCGAGATCGGCGAAGAGGTCCGCCATGCGGTGTTGCAGCGCCTGGAAGCTCGCCAGCACCTGGTTGAACTGCACGCGCTGCTTCAGATAGTCGAGCGTGTCGTCGAACACTTGCTGCGCCATGCCGAGCATTTCGGCTGCGGTGAGCACGCGCGCGCGGTCGAGCACGTCATCGAGCAGGTTGTCGCCGCCATTGGCGAGCTTCTCCGCCGCCGCGCCGTCGAAGGTGACGTCGGCATGGCTGCGCTGGTCGGTCAGCTTGCGGGTGGTGAGCGCGACGCCGTCGCCTTTCTCGACCAGGTAAAGCCCGTCCTTCGCCGCGACGACGAACAGGTCCGCACCATGCGCTTCATGGACGAAGGCCTTGGTGCCGCTCAGCTTGCCGTCGGACACACTGGTCTCGATCTTCGCAGGATCGTGGCTCGGCCCTTCGTCGACGGCGAGGGTGGCGATGGCCTCGCCGCTCGCCAGCCTGGGCAGCCACCTGGCCTTCTGCTCGTCGCTGCCGCCAAGAACGATCGCCGAGGCGGCGACGGTGTTCATCACCAGCGGGCTGGCGGTGAGCGTCTTGCCGAGTTCCTCGACGACGAGGCCCGCGGACAGGAAGCCGAAGTCCGACCCGCCATGCTCTTCGGGGATGATGACCCCGGCCCAGCCCATCTGCGCCATCGTCGCATAGGCGTCGCGGTTGAAGGCTTCGGGCTCGCCGCTGGCGCGGACCTTGCGGAATTCGGTGACCGGGCTTTCGTTGACGGTCCATTCGCGCGCCATATCTCGCAGCATTTCCTGTTCTTCGTTGAGAACGGCCATTGTCCTTGCTCCCCTCTCTTACTGGTGGTCGAGCATGCCGAGCACGCGCTTGGCGATGATGTTGTTCTGGATTTCGGTCGAGCCGCCATAGATGGTGGTCGCCTTGCCGAAGAGCCACGCGCGCACGGCCCCGAGCTCGCCGTCCGAAAAGCCGTCGCCTTCCCAGCCGAGGCCCTGCAACCCGCGGATTTCGATCAGCAATTCGCTGCGTTCCTGGCTCAGCTTGGTGCCGAGCTTCTTGAGCACAGAGCTGATTTCGGAGACGCCGCCAGCTGCCTTGCTCTCTTCCATCGCGCGGCGCGCGGTGAGCAGGAAGCTGTTCCAGCGGATTTCGAAATCAGCGATCTTGTCGCGCAGCACCGCATCGGCGAGTTCGCCGTCGGCGCCCGTCGGCTGGTACTTCTTGGCGATATCGCCAAGGCTCTGGCCCATGAGTCGGGCGAGGCTGCCGCCGCCCGAGATGTTGGTGCGCTCGTGCTGCAGAAGGCGCTTGCCGATGGTCCAGCCCTGGCCTTCCTCGCCGACGAGGTTTTCCTTCGGGACCTTCACGTCGGTGAAAAAGGTTTCGCAGAACGGGCTGGTCCCGCTGATCATGGTGATCGGGCGGACTTCGACGCCGGGCGTGTCCATGTCGATCAGCATGAAGCTGATGCCCTTGTGCTTGTCGCTCTTGTCGGTTCGTACAATTGCAAAGCACTTGTCGGCCCATTGGCCGCCGCTGGTCCAGGTCTTCTGGCCGTTGACAAGGTAGTGGTCGCCCTTGTCCTCGGCAAAGGTCTGGAGGTTCGCGAGGTCAGAGCCGGCATTGGGTTCCGAATAGCCCTGGCACCAGCGGATTTCGCCGCGGCAGATCGGCGGAATATGCTCCTGCTTCTGTGCCTCGTTGCCGTATTCGAGCAGCGTCGGGCCGAACATCATGACGCCCATGCCGCCGATCGGGTTGTAGGCACCCGCCTTGGCGAATTCCTGGTCGATGATCTTGGCCTGCGCCTTGGTGAGGCCGCCGCCGCCGTATTCCTTCGGCCAGGTGGGGGTGCCCCAGCCGCGCGCGCCCACGGCTTCGCGCCACTTGGTCTGCGCCGGCGTTTCATTGGTGGGGCCGTCCACGCCGGCCAGCGCGTTCGACTGGCCCTTGAGTTCGGCGGGAAAATTGTCCGCCAGAAACTGCTGCACTTCCGCGCGGAAGGCGTCTTCGTCGGTCTGGGTTGCGGGCTCGATTTGTGTGGCCATGGGTGTTTTCTCGAAGAATCAAGGAAAGACAGATAAGAATGTAGGCTACGGGGACGAGGATCCCTCCGTCAGTATTGTTGTTCGGGTAGGTGAAGAACCAATCCATCCAGCATCGGCTTCATCGGAATCTGACAGGCAAGGCGACTGTATTCAGTGGTGCCTTCGGCGAACTGCAAGAGGTCGGCCTCCATTCCATCATGCATAAGCCGACCCACCTTGTCGATCCATTCGGGATCGACATGCACATGACAGGTCGCGCAAGCACATACCCCTCCGCAATCGCCATCGATACCCGGCACGTCATTGTATAGCGCCGCTTCCCTGGCTGTCTCGCCTTCTTCTATTTCGACCTCCCGTCGCTCACCATCGCTAGCCACGAACGTAATTTTGATCATCTTGAACTCCGCATTTCGATCTCGAGAGTCAGCGGGCGCGGAGCCGCACCGGCAGCCTGGTGATTCCGCGGACGAGGTTTGAAAAAAGACGCTCTGGTTCACCTGTAACCTCGACCCGGGAAAAGCGCTTGTGAATTTCTTCCCAGATGATCCGCAGCTGCAGTTCCGCGAGCCGGTTTCCCATGCAGCGGTGAATGCCATAGCCGAATGAGAGGTGATGGCGCGGATTTTTGCGGTCGATGATGAACTGGTCCGCGCGCTCGATAGCACTCTCGTCGCGGTTGCCTGACAGGTACCACATCACCACCTTGTCGCCCTTCTTGATCTGTTTGCCGCCGATCTCCCAATCTTCCAGCGCGGTGCGGCGCATATGAGTGAGGGGGGTCTGCCAACGGATGATTTCCGGAACCATTTTGCTAATGAGCGAAGGATCCGCGTCGAGTTTCGCGTACTCGTCCGGGCTTTGGTTCAAGGCGAGCACGCCGCCGCTGATGGAATTGCGTGTTGTGTCGTTTCCACCGACGATCAGCAGCATAAGATTGCCGAGAAACTCGAGGAACGGCATGTCGCGCGTGGCGGGAGAATGAGCCATCATCGAGATGAGGTCGTTCTTCGGCTCCTCGTTTATCCGTTCGTCCCACAGAGTCTTGAAATACATCGCGCAACCGATGAGTTCTTCGCGCCGCGCCTCGTAGGATTCGACGATCCCGGTTTCAGGTGCCGCAGTTGCTACATCGGACCAGCGCGTCAGCTTGCGCCGCTCCTCCCAAGGGAAATCAAACAAGGTTGCCAGCGTCATCGTCGTCAACTCGATCGCAACCTTATCCACCCAGTCGAAATCTTCGCCAATCGGGAGTTCATCGAGAATCTCTCCCGCGCGCTTGCGGATGATCGGCTCGAGCAGTTGCAGGTTGGACGGAGCCACTGCCGGAGTCACCGCCTTGCGCTGCTGATCGTGCTTGGGCGGGTCCATCGCTATGAACATTTCAAGTTCGAGCGCGCCTTCCACCGAATGCATGTCCTGGATTGCAATTCCGCCTAGCTTCGCTTCCGAAGAGAAGACCTTATGATTGGTGTCCACCGCCATGATGTCGTCGAACTTGGTAATGGACCAGTAAGGGCCGACATAGCTCTCGCGGCAGTAGTGGACAGGTTCTTCGGCGCGCAACCTGTCAAAAAATAGACCGATGGTATCGTTCTGAAACAGGCTTGGCCGGGCCACGTCGATTTCCTCGATCGGAATTGACGCGATCCTCGCCGCGGCATCCGGCTCGGCGATCTGGCTGTCCATAAGAACTATTCCTTCTACATCTCAGGCCTGATCGGCCTTCAGTCATCCTTAAGGGAGACATCTCGTGCAGTCAATAAATCGTATACTCTTTTAGTCCCTTGCAGACACCAATCCCATCGGATAGTGTGCCGATCCAACGAAGGTTTGCTAATATCCTTATACTTTTTATTCGAGAGGTGCGGGTGTGCTGATGAGTGGCGGATGTCAGCGGTGAAGAAGGCCAAGCGTGCCCTTTCTCTTGCGCAAAGCATCGTGCGGGACATCGAGGCGGGTCGCCATAACCCGGGTGACAGGCTTCCGCGCGAGGATGAAATGCTCGCGCGTTACGAGGTTGCGCGCGCAACTTTGCGGGAGGCTTTGCGGTTCCTGGAATTGCAAGGGGTCATCCATCTCCAGCTCGGCCGTGGTGGAGGTCCCGTCGTAGCCCGTCCGCAGACCGGCGATTTTGCAAGCAGTTTGTCATTGATTCTGCATTTCATGGAAGCCGATTTGCGTGGTTTGCTTGAATTGCGCGAAGCAATTGCTCCCGATGTCGCAGGGTATGCAGCCCAGCGTGCAACTACCGCTGATCTCAGCGCGTTGGCAGGGTGTCTGGCGGAATTGAGGCATCATGAAGCCTCTGATCAATTCGAGGAACTTAATCGCAGATTTCACGACTTGTTGGGTTGGGCGAGCGGCAATCCGCTGTTCGGTTTGCTGACCTCTGCGATGCATCTGTTGACCCGCGAGTTTTCCCATTCGCTGGGATATTCGGCACAGGAACGGGCGGTGCAGATGAAGTTTCTGGTGCGGGTGCTCGAGGCAGTGCGGACTGGCGACAGCGCCGCGGCCCGTCAAGCAATGAGCCGGTTGGTGGCCGGCTCTGCCGTCTATCTTTCGGAGCGCAGCCCCGAGCTGGTCTCGCAGCGGGTGCGGTGGGGGCAGCTGTAGAATTTTCAATAGTTTGAGTGTGCGTTTAGGCAAGTGGCTGGAGAGGAAGAATGGCGTTGAAGAGCCGAATATGCGAAATGCTGGGGATCCGGTACCCGATCCTGCTTGCCGGGATGGGCGGAGCGAGCGTTCCGGCGCTGGCGGCTGCGGTTTCGAATGCCGGCGGGCTCGGGGTCCTGGGTGCCGCGGCGTGTTCGCCCGATCAGTTGCGTGACTGGATTCGCCAGACCCGGGAATTGACCGACAAACCTTTCGGTGTCGATACGCTGCTCCCCGCGTCGGTCAGGCGCGGCTCTGCCCCTCAAAGCGGTGCTGCACCCCAAAATCCCATGGATCTGATGGGTGAATATCAGCAGTTCGCGCGCGACTTCATGGATCGTGAAGAGCTTCCGGAGGTCGATGCTGCCGCCGCCATGCGGGCGGCGGGCGCGCCTGAAATGGGCAAGGGCGGCCCGCAGTTGTTCTCGAAGGAATTCTTTGAGGCGCAGATGGAAGTGGTGATCGAGGAAAAGGTGCCGGTTTATGCTGCCGGCCTTGGCAATCCTGAACCGTGGATGGATCGGCTCCATGCCAATGGCACCAAGGTCATGGCGGTGATCGGCAAGGTCAAGCACGCCGAACAGGTCGTCGGGTCGGGCATCGACATGATCGTCGCGCAAGGGCACGATGGCGGAGGTCACAACTCGCCGATCGGGACTATTTCCTTGATTCCCCAGGTGGTCGACGCCGTTGGCGATCGTGTTCCTGTCCTTGGGGCCGGCGGTATCTCGGATGGCCGGGGTGTTGCCGCTGCGATGATGCTGGGGGCAGAGGGCGCGTGGGTCGGCACGGCATTTCTCGCGACCGAGGAAGCGGGCATCGAGCGCTTCCAGAAAGAGGCGATCACCGAAAGCGGCGATGCCGATACGGTCGTTAGTCGATCGCTTACCGGCAAACCGGCGCGCATGATCCGTAACAAATGGGCCGACGCCTGGGTGCAGGCCGGAAAGGAGCCTCTGCCGATGCCCTATCAGTCGATGATCTCCGGCCCGGTCATGGCCTCCGGGATCAAGGCAGAGCGCAAGGATGTCATCCCCGGCTTCGCGGGGCAAGGCATCGGCCTGATCGATTCGATCCGGCCTGCCGCCGAAGTGATGCGCGACCTGGTCGATGGAGCCGAGAAGGCGTTGGCGTCCGCTGGTATCTACAAGTGAAGCGCAGGAGGCAAGAAGATGGCTTACGCCAAAGGTCATGAATTGCGCCGCCCCGTAGAGCCTCTCAGAGCGCTGGGGCAATGAGGCAGTTGATTGCCGACAAGGAGGATACGGCGCAGGTGTTCCGTATCGTCAAGGCATTGTCGGGCAATTCCTATTATCGGAATTTCAATCGCTTCATGAAGTCGAGCGATGGGCGGCGTATCGCTTCCGACCGGGCCGACCTACTTGAAACCTTGTGCGATCGCAAACGCCTTGCGACCTGTGCGTCTGGCACGCTTGGCCGAGCCTACCTCGATTTTGTTTACGGGGAGGGTCTGACAGCAGAAGGTCTGGCGGAAGCCAGCGAGGCCGGAGGTCTGGAGGACCTCGGCGACCCCGATGTTTCCCTCTATCGTCGGCGCCTTCGCGATTCGCATGACCTGTTTCATGACGTCGCCGGATACGGCAGGGACGCACTGGGCGAATTGTGCGTGCTGTCCTTCGGAAACGCGCAATTCTATAATCACGGGATCGCTTTCATCTTGGGCGTCGGCATTCCCAAGATGAAACTGGAAGCTGCCCAGTTGCCAGTGGCGCGCGCTGCATTTGAAGCGTGGCGCCGGGGCCGGGCTGCAGCCGATCTGACCACCTTCTACTGGGAAGAAAATCTCGATCGTCCGTTGGAGGATGTCCGCCGCGAGTTGCGACTGCGTCCGCCGGAGACCTATCAGAGGGTGCGCGCTCTTTCCGAACAGCTCGAACGCGATTACCAGGCGGTCAGGCAGGCATGAGCTTAAGCGACAAATCGGCCATCACCGGAGTGGGCGAAACCGCTTTCGTGAAAGGCACCGAGAAAACCGCGGTCGACATGATGCTGGAAGCATCGCGCAAAGCCATAGCAGATGCAGGGCTGAAGCCGTCGGATATCGACGGCATGGTTCCTCCGCCGATCTACACCACCTCGGAAGAGATGGCGGCTAACCTCGGTATCGAAGTTCTGCGCTATGCCTCTACGGTCCACATGGGCGGGGCGAGCCCTACCACGGCACTCCAGAACGCCGCGATGGCAATTGCCAGCGGCTTATGCGACCATGTGCTGGTGACGCTCGGGTGGAACGGTTATTCCGCCTTGCGGCCCAAGCCTGGCGCACCGCCGACGCGGCCGATGAACATGAACACCCTGACGAATACGATCCAAGGCTATTACATTCCGTATGGCGTGTTCCTGCCGGTGCAGATGTATGCCTGGCTCGCCACCCGGCACTCCCGAATTTACGATATCGGCCCGGAAGCGATGGCGGCCGTTGCACTGGCGTGCCGTCGCCATGCGCAGATGAATCCGCAGGCCTTCACTTATGGCCGGGAACTGGATGCCGAAACCTACCATTCCGCGCGCTGGATATCCGAACCCTTTCGCCTCTACGATTGCTGTCTGGAGACTGACGGGGCATGCGCAGTCGTGGTTTCGCGAATAGACCGCGCCAGGGACATGCCGCATGTTCCCGTGAGCATCGCCGGTGCGGCTGAAGGGCATCCTTACCCCGCCGACGATATCCCTTCGCGTCCCGACCCCTTCAAGATCGGCCTGAGCTACGCCGCGCCGCGCGCGTTCGAAATGGCGGGGGTCGATCGCGAAGACATGGATTTTCTGCAGATCTACGACTGCTTCACCTACGTGGTTCTCCTTCAGCTGGAGGCCCTGGGCTATTGCGAACCAGGTGGACAGGCAGAGTTCGTCGCGAATGGCCAGATCGAGCTGGGCGGGCGCTATCCCGTCAACACCCATGGCGGCCTGCTGAGCGAGGCCCATGTTTGGGGACTGAACCATGTCGTCGAGGCGGTGCGTCAGTTGCGCCACGATTGTGGGGAGCGGCAGGTCGAAGGCGCCCAGACCGGCCTGGTGACCGGCTGGGGCGATCTGGGTGACGGCAGTATAGCGATTTTGAGGAGGTTTGCGTGAGCGACGAGAAAGATCTGCCGCCCAAGATGCGCCCCTCGGCGCAGGCCGCACCAGCCAAGCCAAAGCCGCGCCCGCAGGATCCGGTGGAGCAGGAATTCTGGAACCGGTGTCAGGACGGCAACCTTTACTTCCAGCAGTGCGAAGGATGCGGCAGTTTTCGGCATTTGCCGCGCTATATGTGCGCCCGATGCGGTTCTCCTGAATGGTCGTGGGAGCGTAGCACCGGCAATGGCACGCTGTTTTCCTGGACGGTGACCCATCAGGCACTGCATCCCGCCTTCGCCGGCGAGATTCCCTTCATCGCTGCGGTGGTGGAACTGGAGGAGGGAGTGCGCATGGCAACCCGGCTGGTCGATTGCGCGCTCGACGAGCTTGAGCTCGATCTGCCGGTCACGCTGGATTTCGAGCCGATCTCCGAAGATTTTCGCCTGCCAGTATTCCGACCCGTCGCGATCGCGCGCGCAGAAGGATAGACCAAGATGGATCTCGACTACGGACCCCAGTATGACGCGTTTCGCGAGGAAGTGCGCCAGTTCCTGCAAACCCACGGTCACCGCGCACCCGATGGCCAAGGCCGTGCCGCGCGCCCTTCCCCCGAAGCCGTCGAATGGCAAAAGCTGTTGATCCTGCATGGTTACACGGCGCGTACGATTCCCAAGGAATACGGCGGATACGGAGCCGAACCGGACATCCTGAAATCGCGGATCATTGCCGAGGAATTTTCGCGCGCTGGCATCCCCGCAGGCCTTGCGAACCAGGGCATTTCCATGCTCGTTCCCACGCTGCTGGAACTCGGAACCGAAGCCCAGAAACGGCAATGGATCGAGCCGACCCTAAATGGCGAGATAGTCTGGTGTCAGGGATATTCGGAACCTGGAGCGGGATCGGACCTCGCCGCGCTCAAGACCAGCGCCCGCGTCGAAAATGGCGACTTTGTCATCAACGGACAGAAGATCTGGACCAGCACGGCCAAGCAGGCGGACATGATCTTTTGCCTTGTTCGGACCGAACCGGACGCGCCCAAGCACGGCGGCATCTCCTACTTGATCTTCTCGATGGACACACCAGGGATCGAGGTCCGACCACTCAAGACCATGACCGGTCATGCCGAGTTCAATGAAACGTTCTTTACCGACGTGCGGGTTCCCCTGGATCAGATCGTCGGGCAGCGCGGGCAGGGGTGGTACGTGGCCAATGCCACACTGGGCCATGAACGTGGCATGCTGGGCGACCCCGATGCACTGGAAAACCGGCTCCAGGCGCTGGTCAGGCTGATGCAAAAAGAACGCATCGGCCAGGGTTGCGCAATGGACAACGCCGTTCTGCGTGACCGGCTGGTTGCATTGCAAGCCGAAGTCGCGGCGATGAAATTCAACGGCATGCGCATCCTGTCGAACAGCCTTAGGGGGGATGCCGGCGGCATGGCGAAACTTGTCGTGAAGCTGCAGAGCTGTGAGCTCGCCCATCAGATTTCCGCGCTCGCGATCGACGCAATGGGCGAGATGGGCATACTCTATCACGGAAGCGAGCGCGAGCGCGAAGACGGTGCCTGGCAGTGGAACTACATGTTCCAGCTTGGTCTGATCATCGGTGGAGGCACCGCCCAGATCCAGAAGAACATCATCGCCGAACGCGGGCTGGAAATGCCGCGCGAACCCAAGTTCGCAACGCCTCCCGCCGTCGAACAGGCGACGGCCGTTGCAAGCGGGCAGAATAAGGGAGCCGCCTGATGGATTTCGGACTTTCGCAAGACCAAGAGATGCTCTGCGACGCGATCAGCCGCACTCTTGCTGATACTTGTCCGCTCGATCATGTGCGCGAATGCGCGGAGGGCTCGGTTCCCTTCAGCGACAACGTGCGTTCGGCGCTGGGCGAAATCGGCATTTGGGGAATGATGGTTCCCGAGCAACATGACGGGCTCGGGATGACAATGCTCGATGCCGCCGCTGTGGCCGAGCAGCTCGGCTATGCCGTCGCGCCGGTGCCTTTTATCGGTGCCCATGTACTGGCACCCCTTGCGCTGGCACAGGGCGGTAGCGAGGAGTTGAAGGCGCACTGGCTGCCGAGGATAGCGAAGGGCGAGGCGCAAATCGCCGTCGCGATCGCGGAAACGGTGGAGATCCGGGACCGGGCAGGCGTGGACTTCGACGGCGCAAAGCTCGACGGAACGGCTTTGTTCGCGCTCGACTTCCTGGAAGCCGACGCGTTTCTGGTAGCCGATACCGCCGGTCGTATGCACTTCGTAGCTGGCGATGCTGCGGGTCTGGAGAAGGTTGCTCTCAAAACGATCGACCGCACCCGGAGCGTAGGGGAGCTGCGGTTTTCTGGCGTAGCGGGCGAGGCTCTCGCGGACGATGGTGGGGCCACAGTCAGGCGCCTGCGGGACGCCGGCCGGGTGCTCCTGGCCGCCGATAGCCTCGGTGCGGGCCAGGCTATGATCGAAAAAGCGGTCGACTATGCCGGGCAGCGCGAACAGTTCGGACGAGTGATCGGCAGCTTCCAGGCGGTCAAGCATATGTGCGCGGAAATGGCTGCCCGCCATGAACCATGCCGTTCGCTGGTCTGGTATGCCGCCCATGCGTTCGATGCGACGCCCGACGAGGCTTCGCTGGTGGCATGCCATGCCAAATCACATACGGGCGAAGTCCACCGTTTTGTCGCCCGAACCTCAACCGAGGTGCATGGGGGGATGGGTTTTACCGATCTCCTAGGTCTGCATTTCTGGTTCAAGCGAATCGGTTTCGACCGCCAGGTTCTGGGAAGTCCCGAAGCGGTCCGGGCCGAAGCAGCGGCCTTGCAGGGGTGGACGCAGGTCGCATGAGACGATGAATTAGGCGCACGCTACCGACAAAATCGTGGCCACCAAGGAGAGAGGAATTAATACGTGATCGACTGGAACCTTGGCGACATCCTTGATGCAATCGAACCTGCGGTCCCGGAAGATGCTCCGGCGCTGATTCACGGCGACCGGATCATTAGCTGGCCCGAAATGTCGAAGCGTTCGAACAATTTGGCGCGCAATCTGCGCGCGCAAGGTGCAGGCGACGGGGCGAAGATAGCCTTCTACATGCGCAACCGTTCCGAATACGGGGAATTGATGGCCGCGTGCTTCAAGGGCCGCCTCACGCACGTGAACATCAATTATCGTTACCGTCCCGAGGAGGTTTTCTACATCTTCGACGATTCCGATAGCGAGGTAATTGTTTACAGTTCCGAGTTCCGCGACTGCATTCTTGAACTGAAGGAACGGTTGACCAAGGTTCATACATTTGTAGAAATCGGCGATGCTTCGCAGATCGCTTCCTTCGCGCTTCCTTACGAAAAACTTGTAGAAGGTAACGGCGCGCCTCTCGATATCGAGCGTTCTCCGGATGACCTGCTGTTCATATATACAGGCGGTACCACCGGCATGCCCAAGGGCGTGATGTGGCGACACGATGATATGCGCAAGGCTCAGCTCGACGCGCAAAAGCTGCTGGGTCCGGTTCCCCAGACCATGGAGGAAATGGTGGCCCTGGTGAAGCAGGGCGAGCTTGCGCGCATCACTTTGCCGGCGTGCCCGCTGATGCATGGAACCGGGTTCATTACTGCTATTGGCACGCTCATGTCGGGCGGGGCCATCGTCACGCTGTCCGATCCATCCTTCGACGCGGAAGAATTGTGGGATGCGGTGGACCAGCACAAGGTGCAGAGCATCGCCATTGTCGGTGACGCTTTTGCCAAACCCATGCTGCAGGCGCTGGACGCCCACCCGAAGCGCTGGGACACGAGCAGCCTGATTTCGATCATCTCGTCCGGCGTCATGTGGAGTAAACAGGTAAAGGCGGGCCTGTGCAAACATATCCCCCAGGTCATCCTCATGGACAGTTTTGGCGCTTCGGAAGGGCTGGGCTACGGCTTGTCGGTGACGACCGCACAGGGCGGCACCAACACCGCGAAATTCGGGATCGGGGAATTTTGCGACGTATTCGACGAGAACGACCGGAAGGTCGAGGCGGGGAGCGGCGTGCCCGGCTTTATTGCCCGCAAGGGCGCAATCCCCACAGGATACTACAAGGACCCGGAAAAGTCGGCCAAGACTTTCAGGACGATCGATGGCGTGCGTTACTCCATCCCGGGCGACTGGTGCCGGGTGGAATCCGATGGAAGCCTGACCTTGCTGGGCCGCGGCAGCGTCTGCATCAACACCGCAGGTGAAAAGGTTTACCCCGAGGAGGTGGAGGAAGTGCTCAAAACCCATCCCGCCATTGCCGACGCGCTTGTCGTCGGGGTGCCTGACGAAAAATGGGGCGAAGCGGTGACCGCTGTGGTGCATTTGACCCAGGATGCGGACTTCGACGCGCAAGCGATCAAGGATCACGTGCGCCAGCAACTGGCAGGTTACAAAACGCCCAAGGCGATTTGCCCAACGCAAACCGCCTTGCGCGCGTCAAACGGCAAGGCGGATTATACTACGGCTAAAGACATCGCGAAAGCGGGTGCCGGGGCCTCGTGAGCCATTCGCCCCCTCCTGACTATGATGTCGTAATCGTCGGGGCCGGGTTCAGCGGAATATACCTGCTTTACAAGCTGCGTCAGGCGGGGTTCGATGTTCTGCTGGTAGACGCAGCGGAGCAGCCGGGCGGAATCTGGTACTGGAACCGCTATCCGGGAGCACGGGTCGATTCCCAGGTTCCACTTTACGAATTTTCCATTGCGGAAGTATGGAAAAGCTGGACGTGGAGCGAACGATTTCCAGGCTGGGAAGAACTGCGCGCCTATTTCCTCCACGTCTGCGATACGCTCGACCTCTGGCCGGCAATGCGAATGAAAACACGGGTCGAAAGCGCGCCGTTCGATGAAGACACCGCCTGCTGGCGATTGAAGCTCGACGATGGCGGAAAAGTAAGCGCGCGTTTCCTCTTGCCGGCCCTGGGGTTCGCCTCGAAACCCTACATTCCCGATATCCTGGGCCTTAGCGATTTCGAAGGCGAATGGTGCCATACCGCCCGCTGGCCGCAGGAAGGCATCGACCTTTCCGGCCGCCGGATCGCCCTGATCGGCACGGGTGCCAGCGGCGTACAGGTGGCGCAGGAGGCGGCAAGCTGCGCGGAGCAGCTGACGCTTTTTCAGCGAACCCCGATTCTCGCCCTTCCCATGCGGCAGGAAAAACTGGACGCTGATCGTCAGCTTCGCGAAAAATCCGAATATCCCGCTGTCTTCCACAAAAGGCTTACGACAAGTGGCGGTTTCGAATGCCAATCGCTGGACATCTCGGCCCTGGCTGTGACCGAGGAAGAGCGGACTACGCATTTCGAGGATTTGTGGCAGCGAGGAGGGTTGCGCTTCTGGTATCATAATTTCGCTGACATACTGACGAACGAGGACGCCAATCGCCACGCCTACGAGTTCTGGTGTGACAAGGTGCGCGAGCGGATCTGCGACCCGACCATTGCCGAGAAGCTCGCTCCCGATGAGCCGCCACATCCCTTCGGGACCAAGCGACCATCGCTCGAACAGAATTATTACGAGATCTTCGCACAAGACAATGTTACGCTGGTCGATCTGAACGACACCGCGATCACTCGCGTCACCGAGGCCGGGATAGAAACAGCCACTGGCATGATCCCGTGCGATCTCATTGTCTTCGCGACCGGCTTCGATGCCGGTCGTGGCGGGCTCATCGACATGAACATCACCGGCCGCGGTCGGCTGGCGCTGGCAGAAGCATGGAAGAGTGAGATCAAAGCCTATCTGGGCATGGCCGTCGCCCAATTTCCGAACATGCTGTTCGCCTACGGCCCGCTCAGCCCTTCAGGCTTTTCCAACGGTCCGACAAGCGCCGAAATCCAGGGTGACTGGATCTGCGATTTCCGGATCTGGCTGCGCGATAACAGGATCGGCCTTTTCGAAGCCGATGCGCTGGCCGAGCGAAGCTGGACCGATATGGTCGCCCAAGTAGGGTCGATGACGCTCTTCCCCAAGGCTGAATCGTGGTACATGGGCGCCAATATTCCCGGCAAACCCCGACAACTGATCAATTTCCCCAGCGTATCTGGTTACGCCGATCTATGCCACGATGTCGCACGGCACGATTATCGTGGTTTTATCAGGAATACACTATCCGGTATGGAGACTGCGCCGAAATGAATGAAATGAAACCAATCCACGACGGGTCAACAGATATTGATCCCGTATGGGCCGGCGACGGGGCGGATATACCCGAATGGTTCGCCTGGGCGCTGAGCGTGCCCCGTGAGGAAGGCTTCGTAGAGGTTGGTGGCGCGCGGGTGCATTATCTTCGCTGGGGCAGGCGTGACCGGCCCAAATTGCTCATGACTCACGGTTTTCTCGCCCATGCCCGCTGCTTTGCCTTCATCGCACCGTACCTTGCCGAAGACTACGACGTGGTGGCGTTCGATCTGGCCGGTATGGGCGATAGCGAGATGCGCGGCGTGGCCGATATAGCTGCGCGGGGAAAGGAATTTGTCGAGATCAGCGAAGCGCTCGATTTGTTTGCGGATGGAAGCAGACCGACGATCATCGCCCATAGTTTCGGCTCGGGTGCAGCGCTGACCGCCGTTTCCCAATCGCCGGATGCCTTCGCCGGCGTTATTGTCTGCGATCTCATGGTGATGCGGCCCGAAAAGCTGGAGAAATACTGGACCATGGGCAGATCGAGCCCCGGGTCGGGTAATCCTGACAAACCGGTGCGACGCTACCCGACCTACGAAGCGGCGCGCGAGAGGTATATCCTGTCGCCGCCGCAGGCAGTTGGTGAGCCGTTCCTGATGGATTACATGGCCTATCACTCTCTCCGCCGCGATGGCGAGGAGTGGACATGGAAGTTTTCTCCCGAAGTGTTCCGGCGCAGCAACAAGCCCGACGAATGGCTGACAGTAGGCCAGAGGCTGGTCGATGCGCCCGGGCGCAAAGCGATTGTGTACGGCGAGAAAAGTCAGCTCTTTGATCGCGATTCCGCCCGCTATATCCGGGAACTGGGAGGGGGAAAGATACCAATTGTTGCAGTGCCCGATGCACGCCATCATCTCATGCTGGATCAGCCGCTCGCGTTCGTCGCTGCGCTTCGGGCGGTACTGGCCTTTTGGAGCCTCTGAGATCCCCCATACTAAGAGGCTGGTTCCTGGTCAGAGGCCAGCGAGATGGGGGCAAAGGGCGTCCATATTCATCTTGTACTATATCCGAACTATTGTCGCCGTCGGCACGGCGAACGCTTCGTTGGTCTCGATGCCAGCTGGGGCAAAAGCTTTATCGGGAGCAACTCGCTTAGCGCGCCAACCATTGCTGATCTTTAGCAAACGTTCACTCCGCGTGCGATCTGGATCGTGGCCCATGGGGTCAAAAGATAAGGCGCTTTACTAATATCACGCGGATGTATATGCCCATGGACGGGGATTGGGCTAATTCTCTCCCTCTCCTCTCCACAGACTAAGGGGCGACCCTCGAGGTCGCCCCATTTTGCAGTAAGCGGCGGAGCCAATTATCGTCGCACTGAAGAGATGGGAAGGGATGCTATATGACACTGAGAGCGATGGTGCTCGCCACTTCGGCCATCTTGGCTTGGCCGCAGATGGCTTTAGCGCAGGATCCCACAACTGATGAGGCGGAACCCCAAGGATCCGTAATCATCGTTACGGCCCAACGCCAATCTCAAAGTCTGCAAGAGGTGCCGATCGCGGTCAGTGCCTTCGATGCTACGGCTCTCGAAAGCCAGCAGATCGAAAACGCTGCTGACCTTCAATTGACGCTCCCGAACGTCTCATTTTCGAAGGGCAACTTCACCGGGTCGTCCTTCACCATCCGTGGTATCGGCGATCTTTGTGTTGGTGTGACGTGTGACGCAGCGACGGCTATCCATATCAATGGTTCCCCTCTTTTTGGTACCCGGCTGTTCGAAACAGAATATTTTGACCTTGAGCGAATTGAGGTCCTACGGGGGCCGCAGGGCACCCTCTTCGGCCGCAACGCTACCTCGGGTGTTGTCAACCTTGTGACAGCCAAGCCTGACCTCGGTTCTTTCGGCGCGGCCGGAGAGTTCGAGTATGGGAATTACAACAGCATCAAGGCCGAAGGGATGGTCAATGTCCCGATCGGCGATTCTATCGGCGTTCGGGTAGCCGGATTCTTTCTGAATCGCGACGGTTACACCACAAACCTTTTCGACAATTCGGATGTCGACGACCGAGACATGTACGCTGTTCGTGGTTCTCTTCGTTTTGAACCCGGTGCCGATACCACTCTCGACTTCATGGCATATTATTTCAGGGAAGATGACACCCGTTTACGTAATCAAAAGCAGGCCTGCCAGCGTGACCCGCTCGGCGTGCTGGGTTGTCTGAACAATCGCCGCGACTTTGACATCACCAATGCCAATTCCACAGTCGGCGCAACGCTCAGTTCGCAAGAGTTCTTCGCTATTCAGGGAATTCCCTCAGTACTGGGATTGGGAAGCCTGTACGGCCCCGACGCATTTGCAGGATTCGATAAGCCCGACGATGTGCGCACGGTAAACACGGCGTATACTCCATTCTATTTTGCCGATGAAGTGCAGCTACAGGCCCGTCTCGAGCAGCGCATCGGAGCTATGACACTGACTGCAACCGGTCTTTATCAGGACACCGAAGTCGATTCCCGGCAGGACTACTTTCTGGGCATTCAGGATCGTACCGGCTTTGCTACGGCCTTGAACGTGTTGTCCGGCTTCGCGGCCAACGGTTTGCCTACCGGCCTCCCCGCACCTGCACCGGCGTTCGTGCCAGGTTCGTCGGCGTATTTTACCCCGATTGTGGAGGCTCTCATCCCCAATGGCCCAGGGGGCGTATTGTGCACCTCCGATAACGATGATGGGAACAGGGGCGCGTTCGAAGGTAATGTATTGTGCGGCGAAACGCCGCTATCCTTCGACAGGTCTTCAGAGCAACGCGAATCCTGGAGCGGCGAAATCCTCCTTTCCAGTGATTTCGACGGAGCATTCAATTTCCTGCTCGGAGGGATCTATGCAAAGTCCAAGACTACCGACAACAGTTACTATGTAAACTCATTCGCGCTTGACTACGCCAGTGCCATTCTGGGATCGTTTGGTACTTTGGCAGGCGGTGCACCGCCATCCTACTTCGCAACATCCATGTACCGCAACAATTCTCTCGAGGCTAATCTTGAGAGCTTCGGTGTGTTCGGGGAGATCTACGTCGACCTGACCGAGCGTCTGACCTTCACCGGAGGTTTGCGGTATAACGACGACAAGAAAGACGTGACTGCGCGCACGACCTTGATTAGCTTCCTCAATCCTTACGCGAATGACGGGGAGCCGTTCGACAGCCCGATCACTCCCTTAACCGGTCCCTCTGGTCTTTTTGATGCCGATCCTGGTACGCCAGGTGAGCAGCTAACGCAATTTAGAGAAGTAGGTTTCGATGAAATAACCGGGCGTGCGGTGCTCGACTACGAAGTTACGCCTGACAATTCGATTTACGCATCTTATGCCAGGGGCTATAAATCCGGGGGTATCAACCCGCCCCTTTCGCCCGTTTTCGATGTGGCTGAAAGCTTCGGATCAGAAACCATCGACGCATTTGAAATCGGATCGAAAAATACCTTTGCGAATGGCGCACTGCAATTAAACGCTACTGCATTCTACTATAAGTATAGCGGGTTGCAGCTTAGCCGCATCGTCGCCCGTACCTCAGTTAATGATACTATCGATGCCGATATCTGGGGTGTGGAACTAGAGTCCGTTATCCGGCCCGATCCCGATTGGCTTGTCAACTTGACGTTCAGTTATCTCAACGCGGAAGTTGCCGGCGACCAGTTCTTCTCCAATCCGCGCGACCCGGGTGGCGGCGATCCTGATGCCGTCATCATCAAGGATATTAGCAACGGTGCTAATTGTGCCGTAACCGGGCCAGCCCCCGGCGCGGCCGACGCATTCGTGGCCGGAGTGAACGCAGCTCTGGGTCTTCGTGGTCCCGAAGAATTTCCTAATGACGGCAATCTTGCGTCAAGCGGCGCATTCAGCATTTGCGATGTCTTGGCCGGAGCCGTTCCGGCGGGCAGCGGCCTTGCGGTATTAAGCCCTGGCGTAGAGGTCAACATAAAAGGGAACAAGTTGCCGCAGGCCCCCGAAATGAAGGTTTCGATGGGTGTGCAGTACACCGCCACTTTCGACAATGGCATGACTCTGGTTCCTCGCGTGGACGTAGCGCTGACTGGTGAGCAATACGGCAATATCTTTAACGGCAGGGTCAACCGGATCGAGCCATTCGTGCAAGCCAACGCGATCGTGCAGTTGAACAGTGCGGATGAGCGTTGGTTCGTGCGCGGATTTGTTCAGAACATTTTCGACAGCAGCTCGGTGACAGGATTGTACTTGACCGACGCATCCTCGGGGAATTTTACCAATATCTACACTTTGGATCCTCGTAGATATGGTGTTGCTTTGGGGTTCAGTTTCTAACAGGTCCAGATCGTGTTGGCGGGGAGATCGGTGGTCCTCCCAACGACCCGAACGGACAGTGCCAGCTAGTTCGTATTTCGACCCATGACTTTATAGCTTTTCCAGAGCGGCGTAATGCTCGATGACCGCCTCGTAAGCCTACCGACGAGGCGGTCATCGAACCGGCCAAATGCGAGCTGCACTCGAAATGCCTGTACGATCGCTCGTTGATGTCGCTACGAGATGCTCGCGGAAAGCTTAAGGCCTTACATAGAAACGACAATGAAGAGTCACCGAATAGTGCAATCGGGATATCCGATGGTGATACTGGCAAACGCACTCTGCGAAAGGCGGAAACATGCTGACCCCTATGATCCAAGATTGGGTCGTAGTGCACGAGGTGCTGACGCGTTAGGAAAAGTTGGAAGGGGCTGCGGGGCAGACTTCTGAGAAAACTTATCCTAACTCTGTTCAGGTTTCATAACTGATTTTCGATCGACCGGAGCTGGCTCAACCGACGTGCGATTGTCGCGAGACAATTCGACCCATCCCAACCCAAGCGACTTCTGGATCGCGATCCAGCCATTTGTCATGGCGGCGATCGCCCGATCGAGATTTGCTCTGGCCTGTTCGCGCTTGCGGATCGAAGTGTTGAGTTCGCCTTGCGAGATTACCCCCGCGGCGCGGCGTTGCTCGTTAAGCTCCGCAGCCGTGTCGGCCTGCCGACTGATCTGCGCCAGCGCGGCTACGTTGGCTCTTTGTTGCCCGAACCGAGCAAGCGATTGTTCGGCGTCGCGTAGTGCGCCCAGGACCACTTCAAGATAGCGCGCTTCGGCCTCGTCGCGCGCACTCTCGGCCTGATCGATCGATGCTGCCGTGCGGCCGAAATCAAGCAGGTTCCACTGCAGCCGCGGCAAAGCGATTGCCGATAAGTTGCCCGGGTCCAGGATGTCGTCGGGCTCCGATCCGCCCAAACCGAGAATCCCCATGAAGGAAATCTTGGGGAAGCGAGCAGCCTCTGCCACGCCAATGCGCGCATTCGCCGCGGCCAGCATGCGTTCGGCGGCTCGAACATCCGGCCGCCGCGCTATTAGCGCTGCGGGATCGCCCACCGCGACCCGTTCGGGGGGAAGCGGAATTTCGGCCTGAGCCGCCAGGAGCCCGTCGAGTGCGCCGGGCGCTTCGCCCGTCAGCACCGCGAGCGTGTCTTTGAATACATCGATGTCCGCTTGAGCTTCCGCGATCTGCGACTTGAGCAGTTCGAGCTCGGCGTTCGCGTTACCGACCGGGAACAGCGCGAGAGCGCCCTGTGTATAGCGCTGATAGGTCAGTTCGAGAATTTGCTGCTGCAAGTCGCGCTCTCGCTGGACAAGCTCGAGCCGCCCTTGCGCTTCTCGCAGGCTCACATACGCCCGCGCGATTTCGGCGGCGAGCTGGACTTTCGCATCCTCGGCGTTCGCCACCGAGGCCGCAGCCTGAGCGTTAATGGCCTCGACACGCCGTGCCTGCCCCCCAGCGAAATCGATCTCCCAGTTTGCATTGAGCCCGACGTTGTAGACGCTGAGGCTGTCCTGCTCTTCGGTGTCTGCAGGAGCGCCGGGCGATCCCGGGGGCGGGCCACTGCCGATATCTAGCCCTGGGATATTCGCCTGGACCGCAGTCGCCTGCGCAGCCACGGCGGGTAGCCGGTTGGCGCGCTCCTGGCGGACAGAAGCCCTTGCCTGTTCGATGCGAGCGCGCGCCGCGGCCACGCCCGGATTGCCGACCAGCGCGCGCGCCTCCAGTTCATTGAGAACCGGATCGCCGAGCAGCGTCCACCAGTCGCCGGCAATCGGCGCAAACGGATCGATTTCGGGGCCGGCGCGTACGAACGCATTGCCTGCGGCGGTCGCAAGTTGCGGGGGACCGGCATAGTCGGGACCGGACATGCAACCCGCGAGGAGCGCCATGGGAGCGAGGAGGGTTAGGGTCTTGCGCATAGAGTTCTCAGTGCATCGAAAGGGATAAGTTCTTCGGGAGAGGCTTGAGGAACAGTACCAGCGGCACCGTGACCAGGGTAATCGCGCCCATGGCGAAAAAGACATCGTTGTAGGTCATCACGAACGCATCGCGCTGAATGATGCCGGAAAGCATCTCCAGCGCGGCCTGTGGGCTGCCCAGCGACGCCGTCATGCCGTCCAGGTATTCCTGTAGCCGGGGGCTGTTAGCGTTGAGGGTTTCTTCCATGCGTCGACTATGATGCCACTGGCGCTGATCCTGGAACGAGGCAAGCCCCGCGAGCGCGAACGAGCCCCCGAGGTTTCGCGCCGCGTTGAAGATGCCCGAAGCATCGCCGGCATCCTCCTTGGCAACCGAAGCTACCGTCGCCTGGTTGAGGAACATCATCGTGAGGATCATGCCGATGCCACGCAGGAACTGGCTTTCGGTGAACACTCCACCTCCCGATTCCGCTGTCAGATTTATGCTGACGAAACAGCTTAGCGCCATGATGAACATGCCCGCGCCGACCGCAATGCGGATGTGAATCCTGCGGATCATGAACGGGAGAACGGGCATCAACAGGAAAGCCGGAACGCCCATCCAGAAGATCACAAGTCCGGTCTGCAAGGCATTATAATCGGAAATTATCGCGAGAAATTGCGGGATCACGTAGGTCGAGCCATACATGACCATGCCAAGCGCCAGTGCCATCACCACGACGCTGGCAAACTGCCTGCTGAGCATCAGGCGCAATTTGAGCACGGGTTTGCGCGCGTAAAGCTGTCCGTAGGTCAGAAGTGCAAAACCCACGACCGTCATCAGTGTGAGCTGGACGATCAGCGTGGAATCGAACCACTCCTCGCGGTGGCCTTCTTCCAGAACGATGGTCAGCCCACCCAACCCAAGGATCATACCAGCTATTCCCGCCCAATCAGCCTCGCGCAGGTAAACCCAGTCGGGCTTTTCATGGGGTAGCCCGATGAATAGTAAAGCAAGGAGCAACGCGCAGACGGGCACGTTGACGAAGAAGGCGTAGTGCCAGCTCAGGTTCTCGGTAAGCCAGCCCCCCACCAACGGGCCCATTACCGGCCCAAGAACCACGGTCATTCCGAAGAGCGCCATGCCGATCGGCTGTTGCGATGGAGGCAGTCGCTTTGCGACGATGGTCATAGCGGTTGGAATAAGCGCGCCGCCCATGAACCCTTGACCGGTGCGACCGATGATCATCGTCGTCAGATCGGTGGCAATGCCGCACAACACCGAAAAGGCCGTGAAGGCAGAAACCGCGACGATGAGCAGCGTGCGAAGGCCGAGCAGTCTTTCCAGCCACGCGCTCAGAGGGATGATGATGATCTCGGCAACAAGGAAGGCTGTCGCGAT
The DNA here is from genome assembly GCA_022953095.1 of Qipengyuania sp. ABI-127-1. GTDB lineage: Bacteria > Pseudomonadota > Alphaproteobacteria > Sphingomonadales > Sphingomonadaceae > Qipengyuania. The sequence continues at coordinate 569,737 of JALJCR010000001.1, forward strand.
CCAGGTGCCTTCGGTTCCGGTCGCGCCGATTTCCCCCTGGATCGTCGGCAGCGCCGAATTGACGATCGAGATGTCAAGCGTTGCCAGCATCGCCCCCAGCGCACCGGCGGCTACGGCGATCCAGGCCGTAGCATCGGCCTTTTCGACCGGCGGCGAAACCGCTGCAGCGGCGCCTGCCATCGGTCAGTCTCCGGCCGCGTTGCGGATCGAATCGAGTTGGTCTCTAGCGGCGCGCGTATCGACACTCGCGACAACAGACATGCCCGGCACCAGCAGACGCAGGATCTCGGGCGAAGCCTGAATGGATATGCGCACCGGGACGCGCTGAACGATCTTGGTGAAATTACCCGTCGCGTTTTGCGGAGGTAGGATCGAGAATTCTGCCCCGGTCCCGGGGGCGATGCTTTCCACTCTTCCTAATAGCTCGAGGTCCGGCAGCGCGTCGATTTCCAAGGTGACGGGTTGCCCCGGGCGGACAAGTCCGAGCTGCGTTTCCTTGAAATTTGCTGTCACGTAGAGGCGGTCGGTCGGTACGAGGCTCATAAGGCGTTGGCCAGGCTGGACAAATTGTCCAGGTCGGACCGTGAGGTCACCCACCCGCCCGGAAATACTGGCCTGGAGCGTGGTCGATGACAGGTTCAGACGGGCGGCCTCGAGTTGCGCACGAGCGGCGTTGGCTTGCGAATTGGCCTGGTCTATCTGCTCGCTAAGCGTGTTCTGTCGGCGCTGTGCCGCCGTGAGCGCGGCGCGCGCTGCCGCGACTTGAGCCTGCGCTTCTCTGGCCTGGGCCTCCAGCTGATCGAGCCTCTCGCGCGGCTCCGCTCCCGAAGCGGCAAGGGGGCGGTACCGGACAACCTGCTCAGCAGCGAGACCAGCCTGTGCAGATGCTGCTGCGAGCTGTGCACGGGCCTGGGCAATTGCCGCGTCCTGCTCTTGTTGCTGGGCGCGTACCGTATCTGCTCCGGCGAGCGACGCGGCGATCTGGGCTTCGACCTGGTTCGTTTGGGCACGATAATCTCGCACGTCCAGCTGGACAAGTGCATCGCCCGACGCGACCGTTTGATTCTCCGTCACTAATACGCGCTCGACGTAGCCCGCAATTTTGGGGGAGATGATGACGCTGTCGGCGGCAATATAAGCGTTGTCGGTGGACTGCTGGAATCTGCCGTACGTCTGATGATTGTAATACCAGTAGCTCCCGGCGAGCAGGACCAGAATGCCGGCGATCAGCAGACCCAGCCGGACCCGCGGACTGGACAACCCCGTCGGACGTGCGCCTTCATCGCTAGCCCCTGCTGTCTCGTCCGCCATGATTATTTCGCTCCTCGCCATCGTTTGAGCCGCTGCGCGAGCGATATAGCGGCCAAAACAAAATGCGAAAGTCCTTTACTATTTTTCTCCGATCGATAGGAATGTCTCATGCCAGAAGATGAGGGCACTCTCGCACTCGACAATGTCATCACCCACGATGATCGAGCGATCTTCATGATGGACCAGATCAGCCGCGCCGCGCGCAAGGCATTCGATGACCGAGCACAGCCGCTGAGCCTCAATCGTACGCAGTGGCGTGTGTTGGCGCAGCTCATCAGAGCTCCTGCCCTGAACCAGACGGACATCGCCAGGAGACTTGAAATCACATCCTCCAGCAGCGGCCTGGAAGACATGACGCCTTCGCGCTTGAGTGACCGGACGCGGCTTGCGCAAGTCATAGCAATATTCGGTCGCCACGGGCGGGGCGGCATCACGCCCGTGTTGGGACTAGGCCGATCTCAAACCAAAACACATTCGACGCGCCCGGATGCCCCGCTCGTGGCGATTGCGCCAGGGGACGAACCTCGGTCATGTTCTATAGCGGACAACCGAATGGAGCATGCGGGACGCGAACTTTCATTGCACCGGCCCTCTGCCGGACGAACAAACCGCTGGCGGCGTGCTAGATGGAAACTAACGCAAACTTCTCCCTAGTGGCGTGGATCGTTGGCATTCTGATGCTTACGACCATCGCTTTCGCGATGTGGCTAATCGATCCCAGACCAAATCAGGAAACATATCAGATCAAGTTTGATCGCTCCGTGGAAGGCCTTCAGTCGGGATCGACTGTAACACTATCGGGAGTCCCTGTGGGACAGGTAACATCGGTCCGTCTGGCGGAAAATGAACCGGAAAACGTGGTCGTTGTTCTGACTCTCGATCCTTCTGCGGCGAAAGTCCACGGCCTTGAAGCGACAATCAGCACGGATCTGATAACTGGAGAGGCTGCGCTCGTGCTCGAGGGCCGACGGGGTCGTCAGGGCATTTACACCGACAAGTCAGGAAAAAAGATCATTCCCGCCGCGGACGAAACCGGACTATTGGGGAGGGATGCGACCGCCACTGTAGAGACCGTGGCAAATAGCATTCGCGCTCTGAACGAAGGACTGGAGCCAGAAAAGCAACGGGTGATCACCTCCGATCTTGTCCGGCTTCGAGTCACGACGGCCGCACTCGCATCGGACGCCGAAGGTTGGGACGAACGATTGGCCTCAACAAAAGGAAGATTGTTAGACTTAGGGCAAAGGGTTGGTGGATGGGGAAATAATCTTCGAGATGCAGATCGGCGGATCTCAGGGCGGAGCGCTTCTGCTATCGCGCAACGACGCCTTCGCCAATTCAGGGAGGGGGTGCAGAACGCTGAAAACAAACTTTCCCAGATAAGGAGTGGCATTCCGGCGGTCGAAGATTCTTTGGTTGAAGGTGAAACGGACCTTCGCGAGCTTAGTCGCGAACTTGCTCCTCTCAGTGAAAAAATCGAAGATATTCAGGTTGAGGGAATTACATCAAATCCTCCCCTCCCAGACTATCGGCCAAAAAGAAGAGAAGCTGGAACGAATATCGATGATTTAAAGTAAACCGAACGGATGACTGCTTCCGGGCAGAGCGCGCAGCCCGTAGAATAGCGGAGATTGGAGCGCAAAGCGGATAACGACCTACTCCGCGGTCAAGTTTGAAATTGAAATTCCGAGTCCTAAAAAAGGCATCGAACCAATACATTAGAGGGATTTTGCGGGCCTTTTGCGGGCTTTTCAGCTTGACCGAAATATCTAAACATCAGAAATTAAACGGAAAAGAAGTTCGAATGTGATGCCTCTTCTGGGCACCACCATTTTCGAGAGCACTGAAAACACTGGAAAGTCGTCCTCGCGACGGTCCACTTCCAGCACCTGCTACGAAGTTCTGCTACAGCACGACGGCCAAAGCTCAGCCGAAAACCCGCACGAACGCGCCAGTCATCAACCAGCAAACTGCTATCTGGCGTGAAGCGTCAGATGTCGGAGGTCAATGTCTGCGAAATCGAGCTTCGAGATTGCATCACGCAGTGTTTCAACTCGATAACCACTGCCATAGTTTTCGGACACCGCTCTCGAAATCGCTCCCGCCGTCCAGCCTCCCAGCAGCGTTGCGATATCGTGCTCGATGCAAGCGGCACGAAGCTCATCGCGAAAATTATGGCGGAACGAGTGGACGCTCGTTCGCTCGCGGCTCGCTCCGCAGTTGCGTAGAAATTGCGTAAACCACTTTGAGAAGGCGACCGAGCGAGAGCCCTTCTCACCTACTTCGATGTCGTCGAACAGCTTGATTGCGCCCTCTCGTCATTTCCCCTCGGCAAAACTCAGGAGTCCGTAATCGATCAAGCGCTTGTGCAGCGGCACGACGCGGTCACTCGCCCCCGTCTTCAAGCGCTTGTCACTGCTGCCTTCCCGCGACGCAACAGAGATGACCATCGATGGAATGCCGTTGGCTTTCCGAATGTCGGTCACATCGAGTTGGCAAATTTCGCCGGGCCTCGCACCCGTATGCAGGCCAATGAGTGGAATCCAGATGCGGGCGTTTCCCGGGCGCTCCGTCCCAAGCTTGTTGTAGCCACGACCGCCATCAAGACATCCGACATACAGTGGTGAATTGAATATGCGCCTCAACTGCTCAGGCGAGAATTGGTATCGAGAGGCAGTTCATCCGCGAGCCTTGCCATCACACCTTGCGATATGTAAGCAATACTTATGTTTTGTGGGATAGGTGCTAGGCAATGACAAAAACCATCGTGGGATATGCAAACCGTCTGTCAGTCCGGGCGGGGGATGAGATCGCGTTTCACGCATCCACTTACGGCTCCGGGGCGACCGATGTCAGCCTGGTCAGGTTGACCGGCTGCGATGATCCGGATGATGGCGGCATCTTCGAAGAGACCGAGATTCCCGCCGAATGGGCAGGCCAGATCGATGTGCCGCATCAGCCGATCTTTGCCGGTTCCCATGCGATTGCCGATGGGGTCCGCGTAATCGCCCGCGATGGCGGTATCCACCTTGCATTGTTCGTTTGGCAGAATGAGCATATCGGCCATCGCCAGTGCCTCGTCTCGATCGGAGCGGGCGAGAAGGGCCCGCGACTGGAGCTATATCTTGAGAACAAGATACCGCAGGTCGTTTGCGGGGATGTGATCGTGTCGGGCGAGACAATATCTGCCCGCCGCTGGACCTTGCTCCTGATTGATATCGACGGCGACGGGCAGGTGAAAATTCGCCAGAGCGCCGCACCGGAATACGGGCTTGAGACGGTGCAGGCCGGAGGTCCGCTGGGCGAGGGGTGGAACGAGTTTCGCAATGCGGCTGGCGCTATCGGCGGCGCATCGTCTTGCGAATGCTGGTTCGGCGCTGCCAATCGCGATGGCCGCCCGGCGCACGCCTTTGATGGCAAACTGGAGCAGCCGACATTGTTCGATCGCCCCTTGAGCGATGCCGAGGCCGGGCTGTACTGGAACACGATGCCGGGTGCACAATCCGCCCTGCCGTGCAACCATATCTGGGATTTCGGCAGCGATATTTCGAGCGCGGCTGCCGTGGACAGAGGACCGGCGCCGCGCCATTGCCGCATCGTCAACCTGCCGACGCGGGCTGTCTGTGGCCGCAAATGGGACGGTACGGTCCATGACTGGACCGTCGACAATTCGCATTATGGCGCCCTGCACTTTCACAGCAATGCGATTGCAGACGCCGAATGGGAGCCGTTCGCAACCTGGACGGTGCCGGCGGATCTCCCAAGCGGGCTCTATGCGGCGAAACTGGTTCAGGGGGAGAGCGACGATTACGTGCCGTTCTATATCCTGCCGCCGATAGGTGCGACGAAACCGGCAATCGCGTTTCTTGCGCCGACCGCGTCCTATCTCGCCTACGCCAATTTCTATATTCAGCCGCAATTCGCCCCGCTCTATCCGCAGATGCGCGAAGACACGGAAGGCGATGCCCTGCTATGCGCGCATCCCGAGTTCGGTGGCGGCCTTTACGACATGCACCCGGATGGCAGCGGCGTTCACTACTCGTCGCTGCACCGCCCGATCGTGAACTTCCGTCCCAAAGCGTCGAACTGGGCATTCACCGCCGATGGCGACATCATCGCCTGGCTGGAACAGACCGGTGACGCTTACGACACGATCACCGACGACGCGCTTCACCGTGAGGGTATCGACCTGCTCGACGGATATCAGGTCATCGTGACGGGGACCCATCCCGAATATTGGTCGACCGCGATGATGGAAGCGCTGGAAGCCTGGCTCGCGCGCGGCAGGCGGCTCATGTATATGGGCGGCAACGGCTTCTATTGGCGGATCGCCTTCGACCCCGATGGCACGGATTGCATCGAAGTCCGCCGGGCGGAGGATGGCACGCGCGCCTGGCTGGCGGAACCGGGTGAATATTATCATTCCTTCTCTGGCGAGCTTGGCGGCTTGTGGCGACGGCTTGGAAGAAATCCGCAGGCGCTTGTCGGCGTCGGATTTGCCGCGCAGGGTTTCGGGGGAAGCACCCATTACCGCCTGACCCAAGCTGCTGCCGATCCGCGTGCGGCCTTTATTCTCGACGGTGTCGAAAGCGAAGTGATCGGCGATTTCGGTGCGCATGGCGACGGTGCGGCCGGAGAGGAGATCGACCGCGCCGATTTTGCGCTCGGCACGCCTGCTCATGCTATTGTCGTTGCCTCTTCGGAAAATCACAACGCGCTGATGCTTCGCGCCAAGGAGGAACTGCTTCAAACAATGCCGCCTGGCATCGAAGATCCCGAGGTCCGTGCCGATATGGTGTTTTTCGAAACTGCCAGTGGCGGGGCGGTCTGGTCGACCGGCTCGATCGCCTGGGCGGGTAGTTTGGCGCATAATGGTTACGACAACAACGTCGCGCGCATCTCCGCGAACGTGCTGCGGCGTTTCGCCGAGGAGGAGCCCTTCCGGCTTCCCTAGTCGAACAATTGACCGAGTACCATCTCGCCGAAACGCTCGACCAGAAGATCGGATTCCTCCGGCGGGATGGCCAAGGCCATCCGAAAGGCGCTGCCCGACAGATGGCACATCATGAAGCACTCGATGCGTTTCGTCGGACTGGGCTCCCCGCCCAGTTCGACAAATCTCTCATACAGGTGATCGCCGCTTTCCCGGCTGTCCGCCAGATTGATCTCCTCGATCTCGCGATCCGCCTCGCAACCTGACAAGACGTCGCGCAGAACCGGCTCGTTTTGGAAACGCCTGAAAATACGCCATGTCATGCGGCGCATGGATTGCTCGAGGCTGGCGAGATCAGTCGCATCCATGGCTGACGTCGAAAGATCCTCGTTGAACTGCTGGAAGTACTCCTTAGCCAGCTTGGCCAGGATGGCCCGTTTGTTGGGAAAGTAGCGGTATACGGAACCGATCGGGACGTCCGCCTTGACCGCCACTTCGGTCAGCTTGAGCGCATCGCTTCCCCCTTCGTGGATTAGTTCGGTTGCTGCTTCAAGGATACGCCTGAATGTTTCGCGGCTGCGATCCTGTCTGGGCGTGGCTCTGACATGGAGTGGCCTGGCTTCCGTCATCCCCGCCCCATAGGCGGGCGCACTGCGGACAAACAAGTTTGACACCACATAACATGATGTTTACTTATGTTTCAAAACATGAGGAATCGTCATTTATGTGTCACTGGCTGCGGCTCCGCCTAGTGGGGGCTCGCCTGTCACGGACCATGCAGACGCAGGAATGTGCCGCGCAGACCCAATCAGAATGATCGCGCAACATAGCTTAGGGAGAGGATCAATGGACAAATCGTCAGTCGTACGGGGATCGAGCAGACTTCGCTCGCACCTCATTCTTGCACCGGTAATGATATCCGCACTGGCGGCTTCACCAGCTTTTGCCCAGGCAGAACAACCCGAGCCGCAATCAGTCGATTCGGCCGATGGCGAAGGTCCCGGTCTCAGCCCCAACACCATCATCGTGACCGCGCAAAGACGGGAACAGAATCCTCAGGACATCGGCGTCGCTATTACAACTCTGGGCGGTGAGGCCCTGACGAGCCTGGGCGTGACCGATAGCACCGACATTGATTCCCAGGTGCCCAATCTCGTTATCGATCCGATTGCCGGTTCGGGCACCCAGCCGGTCGTGTTCCTGAGGGGGGTCGGACTCAACGATTTCTCGTTGAATAATAGTGGCCCGGTCGGTCTCTATTTCGACGATATCTACCTCAGTTCGTTCAGCTCGCAGAACTTCCTCCTCTTCGATCTTCAGCGGGTCGAGGTTTTGCGCGGGCCGCAAGGGACACTGTATGGCAAGAACACGACTGGCGGGGCAATCAACTATATCTCCAACCGACCGACCGATTATCTCGACGGCTATGTTCAGGGCTCCATCGCGGAGTTCGGCGGTTACCAGATCGAAGGCGCCGTAGGCGGCCCGATTATGGAGGGTGTAAGTGCCCGTGTCGCCGTGGCCCGGCATTTCGCCGATGGATTTTTCGTCAACGAACTTACGGATACGCGTAGCAACGGGACCGATCTCTGGGCGGTCAGGGCCATGGTCGAACTGGAACCCTCGCCCGATGCGCGGATTCTCCTGCGCTTCCGGGCCGACATCAATGACACTCCGTTTTCGCAGTATGAACGCTATGAGACGATCGATCCGGCGACGGGCGGGGTGTGCTCGACCGATCAGTCGTTGGCAGGCGGATGCGTTGATGCGCTCGGCTATCGCGACACGACCGAGAGATTTCGAGGGAATTTTGACCGCGAGGAAAGTATCGATCGGGAGGTGTACGGCCTGTCGGTCAAGGGTGAGTTCGCACTTGGCGGCGTCGATCTGACTTCGATCACTTCTTATGAGGAGGGGCAAAATCTTTTGCCCGAGGACTCCGATGGCAGTCCGCTTCAGCTTCTTGCGATCACCGTCGGGGCAGAGACCGAAACGTTCACGCAGGAACTGCGTCTGTCCGGCGAAACCGACCGCTTGAACTGGATCGTTGGCGGCTACTATCTCGACGAACGCACGCAACAGGACCAGACTGCCGACCTGTTCCGGGAATTGCGCCCGGTCGTGGCATCCCTCGCGCCTAACACCAATCCGAGCGGCTTCGATCCGTTCGGTACGGTTCTGGGAGCGCCAATATCCTTCACGCGCCATAAAAACCAACAGGACTCGCGATCACTGGCCGCGTTCGCAAGGGCGGAGTTCGCTCTTACCGATCAACTGACGCTGATCGGGGGCTTGCGCTATACGAAGGAAGAGCGCGATTTCCGCTCCAAAGTGAACTTCGAGGAGCCGACGTTCAGCCTGCCGCTTTATGAGGCCGACCTGTCCTATTCGGACGACGATATTTCCGGTAACATCGCGATCAATTACCAGCCAAACCCCGATTTGCTGCTCTACGCCAGCTATTCCAAGGGCTTCAAGAGCGGCGGCTTCAATGGCGGCTTCCTCTTCAATGCCGCAGAATTGGGCCCGTTCGATTCGGAGCAGCTCCATGCCTATGAGGCGGGCGCGAAATGGACGCTTCCCGGATACATCGGCTATCTCAATCTGGCGTCGTTCTACTACGACTATTCCGACCTTCAGGTGTTCACCCTCGTCAACACGGGCAGCGTCCCCGCAACGGTTCTGGACAATGCAGCAAATGCCGAGATTTACGGCGCCGAAGCAGAACTGTTCCTCAGCCCCGTCGACAATCTGAATGCCACATTCTCATTGGGGTATCTGGAAAGCGAACTGGTCGATTTCGTCAGTGCCGGCGTCAGCCAGGCCGGTAACCGGCTCCCGCGTACACCCAAGATCACATTCAGCGGTGCCGTTTCCTACAAAGCCGAACTGTCGGAGCAGGTATTCCTGCGCCCGAGTGTCAACTTCACTTACACCGACCATCACTTTTTCCTGACCGAGAACCAGCCTCTTGCAGCGCAGGATGCCTTCTGGCTGGTGAATGGTGAGTTGACCCTTGGTTCCGATGACGGTTGGCAACTCGTCGGGTTCGTCAAGAATCTGTTCGACGTCGACTACAATGTGAACGTCAATGACCTTTCCGATCTCGGATTTTATCAGGTCGTCGTAGGCGCGCCGCAGACTTTCGGCGTCAGAGCCCGCTTCGAATTCTAGGAGGTCGCCGACCGATATGGCGGCCCCGATCTCTCAGCCCAGCCAGCCTGCAGCAAAGCGCCGTCGGGCTGGCTGGGAACTGCGAGTAACGACTGTCACAGGGCCACGCCGAAGATGATTTCCCTGGCTTCGGCAATGAGTTTTTCGCCCTCGCTCTGATCCAGCGTCACTGCGGTGCGGATGGCGAATGCGCTCATCCCGAGCAGAAGGAGGATCCGTTTACGGACCCGCTCGGCGTCGGCGTCGGATGCAAACCGCATGTAGGTGTGCGTCAACAGCAAGGCCAGACGTTCGTCGTCCTTCTGGTTCAGCTGTTGCAGATTGCGATCGGCTTCCATCATCGCCCACAATTCACGCAGAAAAGTCGCGTCGCCGCTGTTGCGATGAGCGGCCACGAACGCGTCGGCGAACATTGCTCTGACGTCTTCAGCGCTCGCGCATTGTGCGGCTGCTTTCTCGACGCGATCGTAATTCTCGTCGAACTCGCGCAAAGCCAATCTCGCAATGACGGCGTTCTTCGACGGGAAGAACTGATAGACGGTCGCGACGTTGACACCGGCTTCCTTGGCGACGTTGTTGAGGTTGAGGGAATACACGCCGTCCCGTTCGATCGCCTTGCGGCTGAACTCCATAATCTTTTCGACACGGCGTCGACTGCGATCCTGCAAAGGTCTGCGCCCCAGAATCTTCTCGTCCCAATTCTCCTCAGCAATCAACGTCATAGCTTTCCCTTCGCTTCGAGCATGACACCTCCCGACCCGTAAAAATAGAGTGTTGACGTTTAATATAATAAAATATTATGTTATGCACCAGCTAGCGCGCACTATGGTCGGTCATGCAGCGCGGCAATTATGAGAGAGGGCTCCTGTGAAGCAACATATCGAAGATACAAGCCGCGCCTATTTCCCCGCCAAGGGATCGCAGTGGAGCGAGGTCAAGCAGCGTCTGGCGGCGTTCAAGGACCGCGACATCGGTCAGAAAGAGGGGCGGCTCAACGTCTATTGCCATCAGGGTACGCCGGAACTGCAGACGATCCGCGACGAAGCCTATACCATGTTCTCTCATGGCAACGCGATGCTAGGCGGTTTCATGGAGGGCAGCGGCACGATGGAGGCGGAAGTCCTCCGCATGGCGCTGGAGATCCTGAATGGCGCGGAAGAGGGGGTCGGCTTCATCACCACCGGGGGGACGGAAAGCATATTCTGTGCTATGCATGCTGCGCGTGAATGGGCTTTGGTCAATCGTCCTGTGCCCGGCACACCGGAAATCATCGCACCCTATTCGGCGCATGCGGCTTTTGACAAGGCCTGTCACTTTCTGGGCATGAACATCGTACGCGTGGCGCTGCGGGAAGATTTTTATGCCGATGTCGCCGCGATGGAAGAGGCCGTCACCGAAAATACGATTGCGATCATGGGCTCCGCGCCCTGCTGGCCTTATGGCCTGATCGACCCGATCACGGACATCGCGGCGGTGGCGATGCGCCACAATTTGTGGATGCATGTCGATGCCTGCGTCGGCGGTTACATCAATCCCTGGCTGGAGCGGCTGGGTTATGACATTCCGACATTCGACTTTCGTGTGCCGGGTGTCCGCTCCATGTCGGCCGATCTGCACAAGCACGGTTATGCGGCGAAGCCCTGCTCCACGGTTCTCTTCAGCTCGAAAGAGGCGGAAACCTACCACTATGTGCCGGTCGATAACTGGCCGATCGGGGAATACCGAACCGCGGGCATGGTGGGTAGCCGGCCGACCGGTTCCATCGCCACCGCATGGGCGGTGATGAAGGTGCTGGGCGAAGAGGGCTATGTGGAGATGGCCCGGCAATGCATGGCGGTGAGAGCGCGGCTGGTTGAAGGCATCGAGAAGATCGAAGACCTCAAATGCCTTAAGAACGACGCCACGATGATCTACTTCCGCTCGGAAACGCTCGACATGATGACGATCATGGGCGGCCTGTCCGATCGAGGGTATTTCCCGTTCGGCGTTTTCAATCCGCCGATGCTGCAATTGGTCCCCGAACCGGTCCCCGACGACGTGATCGAGGATTATCTGAAAACGCTTCAGGAGGTCGTCACCGGGGTCAAGAATGGCACCATCACGTCGACCGCCCTCGCGCGCTACACCTGACAGCCGGACGAGGGAGATAAGCCCATGTTGTTTAGACTGGTCATCTGGCTCCTCAGCCAGCAGATAGGCAAGCTGATGCGCAGCGACCCGGATTTTCGCTATGCCGTGCGCGAGAAGAATCTGGTGCTTCAATTCGCCCTGCAGAATGGCGAGGCCGTTCGCTATCTGGATTTCGACAGGGGCGTTTACCGGACCTCCGTCGGCTGGCACGAGGCGGCCCGGCAGGGCAATGCCGTCAGCTACAAGGGCAAGCGGGTTGCCACCTTTTCCTTCGCGTCGGCGTGGACGGGTCTGATGCTGCTCATCAAGGGATCGAAGGACAGCGGCGTGATGCTTGCCGCAATGCGCGAAAAGACACTGATCGTGAAGGGCGACTTCACCCTGTTCATATGGTTCGGGTGGCTGGCAGATCAGCTCTAGGCGTCAGCCCTCGACGCGTCCGGCGTCCAGCCCGGTGATGGCCCTTCTTTAGAAGCGTCGTTCTCACACCTTTCGTCACCAGAAAAGCGACCGACCAGGCCGGGCATTCCCGGCCTGGTCGGCGTGCGCGTATCCTGGATATCAGCGCAAAAATGCAATTTTTTATGGATTCATAAATTCGAGTCACTATGTGGGGTCGTGAAGCAACTCGACGGGCCATTGAATCATGCTGCAAGACACTCCCCAAAGCCGAAAAACGGGCGATGCCATCCGGCCGGCCTTCCTCGCCCACATCGTGCTGCGCACCGGGCAGTCCCAGGCGATGATCGATTGGTATAAGACGGTCCTCAATGCCTCGATCGTTCACGCCAACGAACAGGTGACCTTCCTGACCTATGACGAGGAGCATCATCGCATTGCCATCGCGCAGATGCCGGTGCTCGGTAAACGCGCAAAGTCCCGGGCGGGGGTGGATCATATCGCGTTCACTTACGCGAACCTGGCCGATCTGCTGTCCCATTACGCCAATCTCAGGGCTATCGGCATCGAACCGATCTGGTCGATCAACCATGGTCCGACCACATCGCTTTATTACGAGGATCCGGACGGCAACGTGCTGGAGCTGCAGGTCGATAATTTCTCCACTCCCGAAGCGATCGCCGAGTGGATGGAGGGCGGGGATTTCAACCAGAATCCGATCGGTGTCGATTTCGATCCCGCCGACATGAAGCGTCGCCTGGATGCGGGCGAGGACATCGGCAAACTGACGGCCCGTCCGCAGATTGGCGAACGCAGCGCCAGTAGCATCCCGGCAGCCTATCTCGGGCAATTTGCCAGCCTTGCCATCCGCGCGGCCAAGGCCCTTGGTGCAAAGGTCTAGCAGATGGTTGCGCAACAGAAATCGACGACGCCTTCGATCACCGTGGTCGGCTCCGGGCCGGTCGGGGCCTCGCAGGCCCTGCTGCTGGCTCGCGCCGGATTGCGCGTGACACTGGTCGAACGCAAGGGCGCACCGACGAAGCATCCGGCTGCGCATATTCTGAACGGCAGGGCCATGGAAATCTGGGAAACGATCGACCCGGATCTACCGCGTCGGATCACCCGCGCCGGTTGCCCGATCGGCACGATGCCTGACGTCAGCTGGCGGCACTCGCTCCTTGGCCGGACCTTCGGCTCCGTCCGGATTTACGATCATCCGAACATGCGCGAACGCGCGCAAAGCCAGAGCCATTGGGAAACCGTGCATCTTGGGCAGCACGTCCTCGAACCGATGCTCTGGGAAATGGTGCGTGCAGAACCGCTCATCGATTTCCGCACCGGTGCATCATGCACCCAGGTATCGCAGAGCGAGAGCAAAGTGCTCGCGATGGTGGATCGAAACGGTGCCACCACCGCAATCGAAAGCGACTATCTCATTTCGGCAGAAGGGGCGGCATCGCGCATTCGCGACGCCTTGGGAATCGCGATGGACGGGCCGGTCCTGGCAGAAATGTCCAGCGTCTTCTTCAACTGCACCTTGCCGGATGGTGCGGAACTGCCCTCATCGGTCCTGACCTGGATCATCAACGAAGACATTATCGGCCCGGTCATCCATCACGGCGATGGCGATTATATCCTGATGACCAACTATCTGCCCGCTTTCCAGCCGGTTGGGGAGATGGATGACGACTGGTGGAGACCGCGTATCGAGGCTGCGATCGGCGCGGCAGCTGAAGTAACGATCAAGTCACGCGGTGTTTGGACCATGACGTCCCAGATTGCCGAGCGCTATCGTCAGGGACGCATTTTCCTGATCGGCGACGCGGCGCACCGTTTCCCGCCGACCGGAGGATATGGTCTGAACACCGGCGTCGGCGATGCGCATAACCTCGCCTGGAAGCTGGCGACTGTCCTGATCGATGGCGTTTCTCCCGATCTTCTGGATAGCTACGAGGTCGAACGCCAGCCCGTGGCCAGATTGGCAGCACAGCAGAGCGTGGACAACTTCTACAAGATGGATCTGGTGACGCGCCATATCGGTATCGATGGCAATGGCCCGATGCGGCTCGAAGAAGCGCTGCAAAAAGCGCCAATGGCGTGGCTTCCGCACCGGTTCCGCAAGGGAATGGCGAGGAGAGCGATCGCATCCAAGATCAGGAATGCCGCCCGCAAGCTCGACCCATCCTCCGCCAACTATGCTGACCTCGTCCGCAGGGTGGGCGAGGATATCGACAAACAGGCCGCGCATTTCATGGCCCGGGGTGTCGAGTTCGGATTCACCTATGACGAGGGGATTGTGCTGCCGGAGCGGAGCCCGAAGCCGATACGGGGGGATGGGATTCGCGAATATGAGCCGTCCACCTGGCCCGGTGGCCGCCTGCCTCTCGCAGGGCTGCAAGGCGGTGCTGCCGGGTCGACCACGCTGGACGTGCTTGCGAGCCGCGCGCTCTCGCTCCTCACCCTGCCCGAGCATGCCGCGCGCTGGGAGAAGCTGGTCAGCGGTACGACGCTGTTCGGCCTTCCGATCGAGGTCGTTCCCTGCAATCTGGAAGCTGCAGGCCAATGGCAAACGACGTTCGATCTCGAGCCGGGCGGGGCGGTCATCGTGCGTCCCGATGGCCACGTGGTGTGGCGCACGCGAGGCGGCGATGCTGCGGCGGAGTGGCAGACGCTCTCGAGCCAGGCAGGTTTCCAACACATCAGGCCTGCCATAACGGCTTGAGCCCGACCGCTCCGATTTACACCCGAGCAAGGGCGAAGGGCTGGAGGTTTGCGGCGCCTGTAAGAGGTCCTATAGCCGCGACATGATGAAGCCAGTACAAGATGCGCAAGTCGGCCGGGATCGGCGAAAAGGGGCCGCTATTCCCAAGGTCAGCGGAGACAAGGAGCCGGGGATCCGGGATCGGATACTCGCCGCCGCTCTCGATCTCTTCTCCCGTCACGGTTTCGATGGCACTTCCTTGAGCGCAATTGCCAAGCAGGCTGGGGTGGCCCAGCCCCATCCCTACTACTATTTCAAGGACAAGACGGCCCTGTGGGAGGCGGCGGTCGCCCCGTCGTTCGATGCGGTGCTGCGAGAGGTACGGGAAGGTGACGACCTCAAGGACCTGAACGACCACGACCGTTTTCGTGTCCGGTTGCGGCGGATCATCCAAGCCTCGATCGACAATATCACAATGATGAAGATCTACCTTCAGGAAAGCGCTTCGCCTGGCCCGCGCCTCGACTACATTGTGGACGCCTATCTCAAGCCTATCCATGCCACGCTGGAAGCAGAAATCCACTCGGCCGCGCGCCGCAGCGATGCCAATCCGGCCTTCATTTTGGCCAGCGCGGTGGGCGCGGTGCATTTCTTTTTCGGAACGTCCGATCTGCTGAACCGCTTGCACGGCCTGAAAGTGGCCGAGGATGATACGCGGAACGCATTCGTCGATTTCGTCGTGGATCAGGTGCTGCACGCGACAATGCGGTGTTAATCCCCCGACGGACTGCATGAAGGCGCGTCGGGCCATAATGGGCTCGACCTCCGGCTTTTATGAAATAATAAAATTTATTGATTTAGTTATCAAACAATGGGAGAGGTGCTGCCGCTCCTCGAATCCGGAATCCGTCGTTGACGGCATCGAAAGGGGTGCGACAGGCAACGGAAGGAATCGCAATGAAGTTCGTAACTTTCCGGGTTCCAGATGGGCAGGCGAAACCGGGGCTCGTGATGGCGGGGGAATGCGAGGTCCTCGATCTGCTCGCCGCCAGCGACGGGGAAATCGCCACCATATTGCAAGTGGTCGAAGGCGGCGAACCCATGCTGAGCAGAATACGCGATTTGGCTGCCAGCCCGGATAAGCAGTATATCGTCGCCCTCGACGGACTGCGATTGGAAGCGCCGCTGCGCCCCGTTCAGCTGCGATCCTTCAGCGTCTATGCCCTGCATCTCGAACGTTCGTTTCGGGCCGTGGCGAAGCATCACTGGAGCACGCTGAAATCGCTGGTCTTCAAAATGGCGGTCAAAATCCCGCCCAAGCAGTTCTTCGAGCGGCCCGTCTATTACAAAGGCACAGTGACCAATATCGCCGGTCCGCACGACGATATCATTCGCCCTCCCTATGGCGAGAAGCTGGACTACGAACTCGAACTGGCGGTCATAATCGGCAAGAAGGGCAAAGCCATTTCGCGAGCCGACGCTTACGATCATGTCTTCGGTTATCTGATATACAACGACGTGAGTGCCCGCGAACAGCTCTTCGACGAGGTCGGCCCCATGTCGGCGGGGCCTGCCAAGGGCAAGGATTTCGACAACAGCAATATTATCGGTCCATGGCTGGTCACGAGTGATGAAGTTCCGGACCCGATGAATTTGAAAGCCCGCGTGCTGGTGAATGGCGAAGTGCGCGGAGAATCCTCGACCAGTATGATGTCGCATTCGATCGCCGACATCATTGCTTATACATCGACGGGTGAGACTCTTTACCCCGGCGAGATGATAGCGACCGGGGCAATGCCCTATTGCTGCGGGATCGAAGACTGGCGCTTCCTGAGCGATGGGGATGAGGTGGAATTGCAGATCGACGGCATTGGCCGGATGAAAAATCGGGTGGTGCCCAGCTGATCGACCGCGCAACCCGTCGATAGCGACATTGCGGACCCTACTCTTGCCGATCGCTCAGCCCTGGCAACGATAGCGTCCCAGTGACAGCTGCAGCATCGCTCCGATAACCAGACAGGCAGAAATGACGAGCCACACTGCATCGCCTGCAAATCGCTCTCCCATCGTGAAGGCCACAGGCCCGATGGCGGCGCCGGCAATGTAACTTGCAACCATCAATCCAAGGATCGATGAATACACCCCGCGGGGGAAATAGCGGCTGGCGAGATAGGCAATCACGTCGCTCTCGATCCCGGTGGCGAGGCCAAGGCCAATTCCCACCAGGGCGGCAATTATGCCCCAGTGCCCCACCTGCGCGAACAACAGCAAACCTGTAATGGCGGCCATGGCCGCCAGTGTGGTAACCCACGGCGCATAGACGCGGTCCATCAGCCATCTCCCGGCCAACCTCCCGACAATCGACGAAGTGATCGGGCACGACGCCATCGAGATCGAGCCGGCAGAACCAGCGGTAGGCAAGGTTGAGATGGACCTCCTCGCACAGCCGCCGCTCCGACCGGATGCCCATGCAACAACCGATCAGCAGCATCCGGATCATCAGTTCGGGATCGATCGAGGGGCGACCCGTCGAACTATAGAACGGCTTCAGGTGCTCGCGAATGCTGTCGAGATCGACGAACCGGTCAATCGAGCGCAGCAGGTGATCGCCCGGCACATGATCCTCGATGCGGAAGCTGTAAAACAGCGCCTCCTGCATCACCGTCCGCTCGCCCATCATCACAACGTCTCCGCTTGCTGCGCGAGCACTGAATCAGGACTTTACACCCATCGCAAGCAGGAGTTTTTCAACAGAATACGCCCCATCTCGGTCATTTCACTGCCGCGATTGGTCGCCCGAAACAGGGCGCGCGAGTCATGTTGGCTGGAAATCAGCGAAACTGGCCGTCACGGTGAGCAGGTGGGCAGAAATGCGGGAACGTAAAGGCCGAACAAAAAATGGAGCGGGGGGCCGATTGCGGTGTCTTCATCCCCCGGGTCGTATCCGGCGTGGGACCCGCGCGGCTCGAAATCGCTGCGCCCCGCCTCGCCCCTATTGGTCATTGCAACAAGTCCCGAATCCCTATTTCTGCACAAGACAAATACGTGTTTGTGGATTGATCCTTGGAAGAAATGTCGCGATATGGTCTATAAGAAGCAGAATCTGCGGTAGGATGCGATGGACAGTTACGATAGAAAAATCTTGCGAGAACTGCGGCGAAACGGTCGAATAACGAACCAGGAGTTGTCCGAGCGGATCAACCTTTCCCCGTCACCGTGCCTGCGGCGCGTCCGGGCGATGGAAGAATCCGGCGTGATTGCAGGTTACACGACCATCATCGATCAGAGTAAGCTTGGCAAAGCGGTGACGCTGTTCGTTCGCGTCAAGCTGGAACGCCACAACCGAACAGGCGTAGCGGAGTTCGAGCGCGGGGTGCAGAACTCGGAAAATGTGCTCGCATGCTATCTCATCAGTGGGGAGTATGATTATCTCCTGCACATAATCATGGACAACCTTGAATCCTACGAAGAGTTTGTCCGCACCGAGCTGCACAATCTGGCCGGCGTTTCGGGCATCGACAGCGGGTTTGCCTATGGGTGCGTCAAACAGCCGACCGGTGTTTACGTGAGCGGCGACTTGCAACCGCGAACGATGCGCAAGGCCCTTTAGACGAACCGGTATTTTTCTTGTCTGCTTTAATCATGCGAGAATTCTCTACCCGACCATGATCAAGATGTAATTCCTTTTACCCCTCCGTCGAGATGTCCGGCCGTGCGGCCGTCCAACGACCGCGTCCCGCTCGATATAGCGACGAGCCTGCCGGAAACGGTCGCATCCAGTTTTTTGCGTTCGTAGAGACCAGCGCGTTTTCTTTCGGGATTGCGGCGGCCCCGATACGCACCCATCCGGCTGTCGCGCTTTGAGGCATTCAACGCTGAGCTTCCGCTATCTTTCGGCGAATGTTTCAGGTGCGCCAGAAAATTGCGCAACAAACCGGATGCGATAAGAAATCTACCAGAATCCGACGCTGCATCTCCGAAAACGCAAACCCATTGCGTGTGACGCCGAATACATCTCGGAGAATGATCTCAGCCTTCAATTCTTCCGGACTCATGGTTCGACAGCTTCGCTCATTGCTCTCTTCTCGAAGCGCGGCGCGAAGGCTCTGATCGATGGGGCATACCTCCTCCGACACGCGCCAAATAGTGCCCATTCGCGGCGATAAAGGTGCTGCGGGCATACGGCCTGATCGCCAAGCGTGGCTGAACTCGCTGACCAGGTCCCGGAAAGCGGGGCCGCATCTGAGCGATCATCAATTCACCGGCATGGCTGACCAGACACTCGCTGTCCATGCGGGTAGCGGCAACGAGGCGGTCACTGGATGTGTCGGCACGCCGATCTACCAGTCCACCACCTTTCTGTTGAATGAGGATCAGTATCGATCGGTTGGTCAAGGCTATGCCCGGGATCGGTTCATCTACACCCGCTACGGCAATCCTAGCCAATGGTCGGTTCAAGAGAAATTGGCAGCGTTGGAAGGCGCGGAATCTGCGGTTGTCTTTTCCTCCGGGATGGCGGCGATCTCGACGACATTGCTTACTTTGCTCGATCCCGGCGGGCATGTCGTCGCATCGAATGAACTCTATGGCGGGACTTACAATTTCCTGAATTTGGAACTGCCGAATGTCGGCATGAGTGCGACGCTGGTCGATCCGCGTGATTATGGCGCGATCGAGGCGGCAATTCGTCCGAACACGCAGGTTCTCTATTTCGAAACGATCACCAACCCGCTCCTCAAGGTCGTTGATCTGAGGCGCCTCGGAGACATTGCCGAAAGGCACGGTGTTCGCCTCGTCGTCGATGCGACTTTCTCCACTCCCATCGTTACCAAGCCGCTTGAATACGGCGTCGATATCGTCGTCCATTCGGCGACCAAGTACCTTAACGGGCACAGCGATCTGGTCGCCGGCGTCGCAGCGGGCAGTCGCAAGCTTATCGACCAGGTTTGGGCGCGTATGCTCAATTTCGGTGGCTGCCTCGATCCGCATGCCTGTTTCCTTCTCGAGCGCGGCCTGAAAACGCTTGCGGTGCGAATGAGGGCGCATGCGGAAACCGCGCTTGCGGTCGCAACTCACCTTGAGGCGCACCCTCAGGTCCGGCGTGTCTTCCATCCAATGCTCGAAACGCATCCCGATCACGCCCTGGCGAACGAACTGATGCGTTGTGGGACGGGGAACGTCACGTTCGAAGTGGAGGGCGGCGATACGGCCGCGCTCGATCTTGTCGGCAACATGACCCTGGCGCGCAGTGCCACCAGCCTGGGTGGCGTCGAAAGCCTGGTAAGTCTGCCGTTCAATTCATCCCACTCCAGCTTCACCGCAAGCCAGCGGGCGGAGATGGGGATCATGCCGGGATGTGTTCGCCTGTCCGTTGGAATTGAAGATCCGGCCGACCTCATCGCCGATCTCGACCAGGCATTCGATCAAATCCGTCCAGTTAGAGAGGCGAACGCGTGAATAATAACATCTCCGTCTGCGCGTTGAGTGAGTTCGTAAACGAAGTGAAGGCGTCACCTGAGGAAGCGGAAGCATCCTACGGGGTAAGGCTTGCATGGCAAAGCGGAGCACGAAGTTCTGCGGAAGCCTCTTCGATGAAGATCGGGCCGCACACCGTAAGCCGCAATTTCTCGTGGTCGATTGATGAGCCCCGTCAGCTTCTCGGCTCGAACCATGCGCCCAATCCGCAGGAATATCTGCTGTCGGGCTTCGGTGCCTGCATGATGATGGCCTTCGTGTCTGGAGCGACCGCGAAGGGCATTCAGCTCGAGCACCTGTCGATCAATGTCGAGGGCGATCTCGACCTTCACGGCTTTCTCGGAATGGAGAGCAACGCCCCGGTCGGCTTCTCGGCCATTCGCTATCGCATCGATGTGCGCGGCGACGCCTCGCCCGAAACTTTCGAAGCGCTTCGAAAGCAGGCGGAGAGCCACAGCCCCAACGCCATGACCTTGGCCAATCCGGTCGAGTTGTTGGGCAAGATAAATGCGGAGGAGGTCCGCGACAGCGACACGTAACCACCGCTCGCGATCAAGAGCGGGAAGAACAATTATATTAGGGGAGGGGAATAATGTCATCGAGTACCAGAAATGTGAGGCGCCCGGTTCGCGCCGGTTTGCTGGCCGGTGCCGCGACGCTGGCCTTGATCGGGCAGAGTGCGGCTGCGCAGATGCAGAAGCCAGACACGGAGCCTGAGGAGGAAGAGGTCGATGTCCTGCCGACTACTGAGCAGGATGAGAATGCGGGTGCCACGATCGTCGTCACCGGCTCGCGCATCGCCCGTGACGAGTTCGACCAAACCGCGCCGGTTTCGGTCATAGATTCAACGGTGATCGAAAGCTCGGGCCAGAATGCCCTGAGTGACATCCTGCAACGCAATCCGGCGATCGCGGTGGGTACGGGCCTGCAGAACACGGGTGATAGTGTCGATGTCGGCGCCGGGTTCATCAGTATGCGCGGTCTCGGTGTTGATCGATCGCTGACGCTGGTGAACGGCAAGCGCCGCGTACCTGGGGACGTCACTTCGAGCACGGCCGATGTAAACGCCATTCCCAATGCGCTGGTCGAACGGGTGGAAATTCTCACGGGCGGAACTTCAGCAATTTATGGTGCCGATGCGGTCGTGGGCGTCACTAACATCATTTTGAAAGAGGATTTCGACGGGCTACAGCTATCCGGTCGGATGCGCATTCCCGAACAACTCGGCGGTGGTGGCGGATACGACTTCGACATCGTCGGTGGCGGCAATTTCGGCGGCGGTCGTGGTAATGCCGTGTTTGCCCTTACCTATTCAAAGACGGATCGTCTCGATGGTCGGGACCGCGATTTCTCACGCGGCCTGCGGGTGTCGCAATTCCGGACGAACCGCTTGAACACCGGCCTCAACGATGGCATCCCCGATCGGATTGTTGTGCGGGACACGGTTACAGCGACATATCCGAACACCGGCGGGTTCTACTTCTTCAACTCCAATGTTCCGTTCGACAGGACCATCGTGGACAGTGACCAGTCCCGGCTGTTCAACTCCGGGGATCCACTTCGATTCAACTGGTTCACTGCCGATGCCAACGGCTTGCGGCCCATCCAGAACGACAGCGCGCAATGCTATGCTGCGGGCTGTTTCGCCGATGTTCGCGCACAGGGTGGCGACGGGTTCCGTTTTGAAAACTTCAACACGCTGATCAGCGATTTCGAACGCTTCACGAGTTTCGGGCGCGTCACTTATGACATCACCCCGGCGGTCCAGTTCTATGGTCAGTTCGATGCTTCGAAGATCAAGGCTCATGGCGGTGCTCAGGCACCCTTCTTGCCGTTCCGCGACTTCGCCATCAGGCTAACTCGCGATAATCCGCTTCTGCATCCCAGCGTCACTGCGTTCATGGACGACCCGAACAGTGTCATCCCTCTAACTCAGGCACAGATTGACGATCCGGCGAACAACCCTCGTCTCGCTCCGATCACGTCGATCGGGGTCAATCGTACGCTAGAAGACCTGGGGCGTCGGACAAGCTATGCCACCAGGCGGGTGGTGTCGGCGATTGGCGGATTCGAAGGAACCCTGTTCGATGGCTGGGACTTCGACGCCTTCTATCAATACGGGCGAACCAAGGTGAGCGCGCGGGTCACCAATACCGTCTACGCGGATCGCCTGCTGCAGGCCTTCGACGTGATATCCGACCCGGTTACCGGCGCGCCGGTCTGCCGCGACTTGAATGCACGTGCCGCCGGTTGCCAGCCATTGCGCGCATTGGGCCCGGAAAACCAGATAACCGATCCCACATTCCGGCAGTGGCTGTTTGCCGAGCCCGTCGAAACTTCGAAAATCGAACAGCAGCTGGCCGGCGCGACGGTTACCGGTTCACTGTTCGACCTTCCTGCCGGCCCGGTGGGACTGGCCGCTGGTGTCGAATATCGCAAGGAGCAGGTTCAGTTCCGCGACGATATCAGGCGTCAATCGCTGCTGCTGCAAACCTTCTCTCCGCCTGAAGACGGGGATTTCGCGGTCGCCGAGGTCTTCGCCGAGACGGTCGTGCCGATCCTCGAAGGGCAGCCGTTCTTCGAAAAGCTTCAGATCGAAGGCGCGGTACGCTATTCCGACTATAACCTTCCCCTCGGCAGCACCTGGACGTGGAAGGCGGGCGGCGTCTGGTCGCCGATCCCCGATATCCGTTTCCGTGTGTCACGCTCGCGCAGCGTCCGCGCGCCGACACTGACCGACCTGTTTTCGCCCGGAGATATCGGTGCGATCAACCCAGTCGATCCGTGTAACGCATCCCGGATCGGGGATACGCCCCAGCGCGCAGCCAATTGCGCTGCGTTGGGAATTCCGGTGGGATATGAGGATCCGCAGATCATCACCAAGCGCCAGCGCACCGGTGGTAATCCGAACCTCGCACCGGAAACCGCGAATTCTCTGACGATCGGGGGGGTCCTGGAGCCGCGTTTCATCCCCAATCTGTCGATCGCCGTGGACTATTGGCAAATCGATCTGGAAGGGGCGATCTCGACCCTGCCTCTGCAGGACCTGGTCAATGCCTGTGTCGATGCGGAGACGATTGATAACCCGTTCTGCCGCCTAACCGAACGCTTTCCGGCTGGGCATCCGAACGAGTTCCAGATCTCGCTGGTCGAAAATACCTTCGTCAATTTCGGCAAGCGCGAAGCCTCGGGCGTCGATTTCAATGTGCGTTACTTCAATGATCTCGATAATATCATCGGCGGTCTGCCGGGTGATTTCGTGATCAGTGTGAATGGTACCTACCTCCACAAGAACAACAGCCAGCCCGATCCGGACGATCCCGATACGGTCTTTATCTTCGCCGGGGAGAGTTTCCTTCCGCATTGGCGGGTCAATGCCAACTTCACTTACAATCTCGACAAGCTGCGCGTGAGCTGGTTCACCAATTTCAGGTCGGCGACCAGGACGGACAACCAGCAGGCGGGTCCTGAATCTTACCCAGAAGGTTTCGACAGCATACCCTCGCGGATCTACAACGACCTGTACGTGTCGCTGGATGTGACCGACGTGTTCCGGATCTCTGCCGGCATCAACAACATCTTCGATGTGGCTCCGCCTGACCATCCCTTCGTTTGGGGCGGCGGCGGCGGTCTCTTTGACAGCAATGGCCGCACCTTCTCGATTGGAGCTCGGATGAGGTTCTGATCTCGCCGAGTGGTCGAGCCTCTCCACTGCGCTGCCGCTTCGATGAAGCGGCAGCCTTTTTCCCAATCCGGAACGTCCCGCTAACGGTAGCAGCACAAGCAATATGAGCATGTACACGGTTATGGCAGGGGCATAATCTGCCCGGTCCCACACCATTGCGGAGGCGGGACCGGTTACCAGATCACCGAAAGTGTAGGATGCCAGAAGGGTGGCGCTGCACGTCGCACCGATGAAGGCACTGGCCACGCGACCGGGTGCCGATGCAATAGCCGATGATCAGCATCTAGATCATTACTCGGGATCGATCAAAGGCCGACCGGCCGAACTCTAGAACGGCTCCAAGCGTTCGCGGATGCGACCAGATTGACCAACCTTTCGTTCGAGCACCTCAAGCGATCTTCCGGAACAAGATTCTCGATTTGGAAGCTGTAGAACAGCTCCTCCGGCAATAAGAGTTTTCAACGGATTAGAGGCGAACTTCAGACATACTCGGCACGAAGCTAATTCAGGGCGCGATCGGTCAAAAATAATCTTCTAGACCAAATATCGGCGCATGAACCCCTACTTTTCTGCGCGAGATCAGAGTCGGCACTAGCAAATTGCTTGCCGCTGCCATCATGGAGATCGTCTCTGTGTTGGGTCATCTCGATGGCAAGCAGGTGGATCATGTGCGCAGCGCGCGGATCAATCCGCAGACCCAAGGGCAAGACCGAATGCTGCTCGAAAACAACTTCCTGCCCGGTGACCTCGAGGCACAAATCTAGGCCTTCGTCGAGCCCTACAACCACCGGCGCTGCCACGAGAGCCTCGAAACCGTAACACCGACCGACGCCTTCTTCGGTAGGGCGTCCGCCATCATCAAACCAAGAGGAAGGATCAAGTGAAGGACGCTCGATTATCGGCGCTTGCGACACCGCAAGCTCGCCGCCTGGAATAATATTTCATATCAGATTGTTGTGTCACCCGATCAAGATCGAGCAGACCTATCGGCAACTTGGAAACCCGATCAGCGATCGTCCTCAACGATCCTGAAGGAACGGTGGGGTGCAATGATCAGGGTGTTGCCGTCGAAATCTGCGACGATCTGCTTGTTTGCGGCGATATCTGCATCGGTACCCGTGGCGCTCGCCCAGCGTTCGGCGTTTAGCGTTAACTTGTCGCCAGACCTTGTGAACGTCCCATAGCCGCTGACGGCTTCGGTGCTATCGCCAAGCACGAGTATGAAGCGATTGTCGATGAAGGCGAGCCTGCCGTTGTCGAATGTGTAAATCTTGGCCGGGCCAGATGCGATGCGGGTGAAGGTTTGCACCGTACCGCTGCCAAATACCAACCTGAGATTATTGTCCGATCTGGTGACGGTGAGTTGATGATCCGTATTTGCGCGGAACGACAAAGGCGTTTCCGTGCCGTCGGAAATCGAGATGGTTTGCTGCGCCTTGAGATCGACGCCTTTGTCGGTCGCCGTATAGAGACCTGCATGGGCCATCGCTTCCGCTGCGGGATCGGCAGGATCGCCCATCACTGCTTGTTGGAGAAACACTCCGCCTTCGAAGAGAAAGACACCGTCGATCGGTAGCGACTGGCCTTGCGTTGTGACCAGCCCATCATAGGCCCAGTAACCTTGAACGGCCTTGAGCTGATCGATCGACATTTCTGCATTCGTTGCGGCTTCTTCGGTCGGGTAAGCCGCACATGCGCTCAATGTTGCAGAGAGTACGAGGGTCAATGCAGTCCTGAATTTTGTGCGTGCCGTGGCCATCTCATCACTCCTGGTGTTCGGGCCGATGGGCCCTCGTTTTAGGCGATGCGCAAGCCGCAGCGAGCGCCGGGAACCGCTGTGTGTCACACCGTCAAGAAATCGCGGCAGTCGCTTCGATCTCGATCAGGAAATCGGGAAGCGCCAGCGCCGCAACACCGATAAGAGTATTGGGAGCTCGATCGACTTCCCCGTAGAATTTGGCAATCTCGGGTACGATGATGCCCAGTTTGTCGGGCTTGTGATCAACTACATATGTGCGTAGCCGGACGACATCCGCAGGTGTCGCGCCCGCCGCCGCGAGCACAGTGCGCAAATTGTCGAGCACTTGTCGGGTCTGTACCCCTAGATCGTCCGGACCAACGATGTTGTGGTCTGCGTCCCAGGCGACCTGCCCTGCAAGATGGATCGTCTTTCCTCCATCTTGGAGGCTGGCATGGGAGAAACCGTAGGACACAGCATCATAGAGGCTGTCCGGGTTGATACGCTCGATGCTCATGCTTCGCCCTCAATCCACTATTTCCAGGGTGTGACCGAACGGATCGGTCATATAGACGTTCTTCTTCCCCGCCAGCGGTCCATCTGCGATCAAGATCGTCTCCATCGCGTTGCAACCATTCGCGGTCAGGTAGGCGACCGCCTGATCTACGTCGTCAACTTTCAACCCAAGATGATGACCACCCACGTCGCAGTTGCGGGGAAGGTCAGTGCGTCGGTCAACGGGTTTGTCGTACTGAACGAGTTGGAAGTTCATATTGTCGGTCAGCTTGAGCATCACGAGCGTCAGCTTTGCGTTGGGCACGTTGACATGCGTTTCCATCCAGTCACGTCCCTGTTCGTCTCTTGGCATATCCGCCGCATCGAGAGGACCGAGCCGGAACAGTTCCTGCGCCCCGATCACCTCGCAATAGAAAGCCATGGCTTCTTCAAGATCGCGAACCGTCCACGATATGTGATCGACCGATAGAAATTTTGGCTTGGAAGGTAATTCGCTCATGGACCGGACCGCCTCTGTATCGCTTCCGGTTCGAGACTGACGGTGGCGAAGCTTGTTTGCAATCGCGCAAAAGATGCGATTACGTTGCGCCCAGCGCAAAATGCGTCAAGTAGCGAGATCGCTGATCGGAACTGGGCGGGCGGGGAACCGTGCGGTGAAACCAGGATCGTTTGGATTGTCGAGCAAACGTAACAATGTCGGCTCGCAATTACGCCCTTGGCACAAGCCCATCCCGCACCGTGTGACAAGCTTTACCGCATTTGCCGATCTGCCATCCAAAACCGGGCCAATCTGCGCGAAGGCAACGTCTTCGCACCTGCATACCAGCGTATCGTCTCGCAAGGCGGGAAAAAACGGTCGGGGATCGGCGATCTCGTCAAGCAGGCGGGCAAAGCGAAGCAAGCTTCGACGGTTCGCCCGATGCCTGGCCACACGACGTGCCGCTTCGTCCCGACTGATTGCGCCGAGCTCTGCACCAATCCCGAACCCCGCTATGTTTCCGCTCGCCAAAGCAGCATTCGCCCCAGCGACTCCGGTAGTTTCCCCGGCGACGTAAAGGCCCTGTATGCTGGATTGCATCCATTCGTCGCAGAGCGTAGCCCACCCGCCAGCAGGTCCTGCCCTGCGCATCTTGGCCGACATCATCCGCGGCAGAGACGATTGGCTTACGAAGCCATAACACAGGCCAACTGCATCGCAGGCGATTTCGCCGCCTGAGTGCTGTACCGCCGCTACTCTGTCGGTTCCGCAGATTGCTTGGATCGGTGCGTTGTAAAGCACTTTCACACCATGTTTTCGCAAAGTGGCAAGCGCGCGAACCGCAGGAAAAGCCGTGCTCAGCCGGTCAAACGCGCGTAAGCTATTGCGTATACCGGCCTTGAGCATAGTACCATGTGGTTGGGAGAACAGCACGGCCGCAACGCCCCCTCCTGCCTCCACGAGTTGCGCGGCAATAAGCAATTGCAAAGGGTGGGTGCCGGCAAGCACAATCTGCTCGCCGGGGACAATACGCTGCGCCTTCAAAAGCGCCTGCATTCCCCCTGCCGAATAAACGCCAGGCAAAGTCCAGCCAGGTAAGGGCACCGCCAGATCCTGGCATCCTGCAGCGATCAAAACTCTGGCGGCAGTTATCGATCGTAAGCCATCGGGTGAGCAAATGGTAAGCGCAAACAGACCGTCGGGCTCGCGGCGAAGACCAATTACCGAATGACTGCCGATCCAGTGGATACTGGTTCGCGCTTCGAACCGGCGCAGCAGTTCCACAAGGGGAGCGTATGTTCTGTCCTCCATCCAGCCCGGTATTCGGAAGGATTGCGGCGGCTGGCGCAATATCTGGCCCCCGGCCTGCGGTTGTTCGTCGATGACAACGGTCTTGAGCTTCAGATCGTCCAGCGTGAGCGCCGCTGCCTGCCCGGCCGGTCCGCCGCCGACGATCGCGACATCGTAGTGGTCAGTCACGGGTCACGTCCATCCCGACCTGGGCGGGTACCAGGCAAGCGCGTACGCGCTGCCCACCTGGAAGCAGAGTGACGGTGCATTCGCCGCACGTCCCCATGTTACAGAACATTCCGCGGGCCATTCCGTTGCTGTCTCTTCGGAACGCGGATGACTGCTCGATCATGGCTGCTGCAAGCGTCTCCCCCTCGAAGACATCGACTCGTTCACCATCGAGGATGATCTGGATACGCCTTCCGCGCTCTATGCCATGATCCAGGCGCATCATTGCCCCATGAAGCTGTTGAGATGCGCAAAACGCGAAGGCGCGACGATTTCGAGCTCCTCGCATTTTGTCCCGCTCATCGACTGCGCGATCAGGCGGGCGAAAGTCGGCCCAAGCGTGAAGGCGGAACCGCCTCCTGCCACCCAGCACCCGGGCATGGCCGGTATTTCGCCGACAATCGGCAATTGATCGGCACTGATCGCGGTGATGCCGGTCCAACTGCGAACAAGATTGATTGTTGCTACCATCGGAGCGACGTCAATGGCTACCCGAAGGTTGCCGCGTAACGAAGCCTCTATCACGGCAGGCGGGCGATACAGTGTAAAACGGCCCTCCGCATCAAGAGCCATGCGTGATGGCCAACCGCCGCCGATAAGCAAGTTCCCCGAGTGTGTCTGCTTCATCGAGAGGCGCCGCCCAACGTGCTGAACCAGATGCGGAACGACCTGAGCAACGCGCTCGGTTGCGTTCATCAGCAAACCCACTGGAAAAAGCGGAACGTGCAGGTTCAGCATGGCAGCCACATGTGCGGTCCAGGCGCCGCAGGCGATCAATATCTGACTGGCCGCGAATTGCTCCGCAGCGGTCCTGACAACATATTCCCGACACACCCTTCTAATGGACTGCACCCGGCAGCGAGGGCGCAGGAGTGCGCCGGTCTTGTCTGCCGCGATGGCAATCGCATGTGTAACCAGACGTGCGTCGGCATGGCCTTCGTCCGGCGAATAACCGGCAGCGCAAATTGCTTCTGACAGATAAGGCGCGATTTGGCGGGCCTCGTGGCCATCGATCATTCTAGTTCGCAGCCCTTCCGCGTTTTCTCGCGCGATCTTGAGCTCCAGTAAGGCGCATTCTTCCGCCGTTTCGGCAACCATAAGGCCGCCGTTCATGGTGATATGCAAATTCGTCGCGAGATCAGCTTCGAGTGAAGACCAATCGGATATCGCGAGACGGTTCAGTGCTGCCGTACGCGTCGCCTGCTCGGCAAGGGCGTCACCGTTCTCAAGGAACCTGCGCTCAAGCTGGAAATGCAGCGATCCGGCATTCTGACCGGAAGCGCCCATTCCGAAGTCCCCGGAATCGAGAACTGTGACTTTGGCTCCTTCGCGGGCAAGACGCCATGCCGTGGCGCAGCCGATGAGGCCGCCTCCCACGATAAGAACATCCGATCTTCCCATTGCTCCTTACATACGTCCGATGGCGTTCAGCGTCTCCCTGATTGCGCCGAGATCTTCCTGCGCCAGATCATGCAGCGGTCGGCGGACGTACCCGCCAGGCAGGCCCTGGACGTTCAGCGCCGCCTTCAGAATTGCCGGTCCCGATCCGAAAAGGCCGACCAGTTCCGGCGTATACCACTCATCGAGTATCACGCGATCCTTGCGTCCGCAGGCACGCGCGCCATCTATGTCGCCCTGCCACAAGCGGTTGTAGAAATCGGGATGTGCCCTTCCTAGTACAGCTCCGGCACCCATCGTGCCGTCGCCGCCCCGCGCTTCGAGTAGTGCGAGACCATGCTCATCCATCGAGTGGCCGAACACCCTTACGGTTTCATTGACAGCAAAAAAGGTCTGCACGAACTTGCGCAAATCGGATGTCGATTGCTTGATTGCGACGACGTTCTCTAGCTGCGCGATCCGCTCTAGCAGGCCGATGTCCATATCGATGCCGGTTCCCGGAGGCCAATTGTAAACACAAACGGGCAGTGCAGCGCGTGTCGATACGTCGCGATAGAAATCCATAATCTCGTCGTTCGATGGTCGGATATAGGGCGGTGGCGTAACGAGAATTCCCTCGAACCCGCTGCTATCTGCCGCTTGTGAGAAGTTGACGACTTCGTTTGCGGTGAATGCTGTGCAGCCAGCAATCAGCGGGATCCGACCCTGGAGCGTGTCGCCCGCAGTCGCGAACAGGGAAACACGTTCCTCGGGAGAAAGGCTGGTCCACTCACCAGTAGTCCCTGCGATCACCAGTCCGTGCATCCCCTCTGCCTCGAGCCAAGTCAGCAATTCGCTGAAAGCCCTCAAGTTGAGCTGCTGGTCTTTATCGAATGGTGTCGTAATCGCGGGAATATATCCCCGCCAAGCAACACGTTCACGCTTGTTCAACCCTCTATCTCCGATTCGACCTTTTCCGGCCTTGATCCCAGGCAGGTACGCTGTTGCGAGAAAGCTCTCTGCACGGCAATAGCAATGAACCGTTACATTTATTGCGTTTTCTGCAAAATCGGCGATGGTCTAACTTGCTCAGAATGAGGTGCAGGTGCATGAAAAGGGTAATCACATGTGGGATAACGCACTGAATTATTTCTACGAAGCGGCGAAAAGAGGCTCGATGCGGCTCGCGAGCGAGAAAATCGGGGTCGCTGTGTCCTCGATCAGCAGACAGATCAGCCAGCTCGAGCGAACATTCGGGATGAGCCTGATTGAACCCGGACGCCGGTCGATCAAACTGACCGAGGCTGGAAAGCTCGTTTTCGAATTTCATCGCAAGCAACTGACCGATCGCGAAAGCCTGGTGAACCAGCTGCAGGAGCTGCGCGACGTCAAGACAGGGCGTGTGGTTCTGGGCATCGGAGAAGGTTTTATGGGTGATGCGTTTGCAGGTACGATCGCACAGTTTCACCGCCAGAATCCTGGTATCGAGATCGTCATCGATAGCGGACCCAGTGCCCAGATCGTCCGTATGGTCCTCGAAGACGACGTCCACATCGGAATGATTCTGCATGTCACGGACGAACCGAAGGTGCGCACCCGGTTGGCGGTGAAAGAACCTCTCATGGTGTTGTGTGCCCCTGATCATCCGGCTGCCGAACTGCAATCCGTTTCCCTGAACACCCTCGCCGAATATCAGCTATGCCTGCCCCCGCAGGGTTTCCGTATCCGTGCGATTCTTGCGCAGGCCGAGCATCGAGCCCGGATCGCTCTGGAGCCTATGCTGGTGACGACTTCCATCCAGATGATGAGAGACGTCGCAAAGGCGGGCAATGTCGTTACCGTGCTGCCGCGCATTTCGGCTCTGGCGGAGCTCGCTGACGGCAGCCTTGTCGCTCGCCCCCTGCTTGATGCTGAACTGGAGGATTCCACGGTTAGTCTCATCCATCGGCTTGGTCGGCAGCTCAATGGTGCGCCGGCGCGGCTCCTTTCCCTGCTGGAAAACAACCTCAAATCGTGGACATTGCCTCACGCGGAGCGGGAGTGACCGGCGAGACCAGTACGGATACGAGCGCGGCAATCATGGCATTGATCGCCATTGCCACCAGCCCCGTCTCGAACCCAGGCAGAAGCTCGGCCCACATCGGCGCGAACTGGGGCAACAAGGCGATGTACCCCGCGACGATTCCGGCGAAGATCCCGATGGCGTTGGCTCGCTTCCACAGGAACGCGAAATACACTCCGGGAGCAAGCATACCGACCGCTGCATAAGCCGACAGCCCGATGTCCACGAGCGAGCGGTTCGCGCCCAGCGTCAGCCATACGGCAATTGCTGCAAAGACCAGCAGCGAGAGGCGCGATGCCAGCAATTCGCCCTGCTCGCCGAGCGTTGGGACAAGCGGTTTGAAGATGTTCCTGCTGAACAGCGACCCCGCCGTCAGCAGGAGAACCGATCCCGGAACAAGGGCCAATAGGCAAGCTGTACCGGCGAACAGCCCGATTGCCCATGCTGGGTAGTTCATAGTCACGAATGTAAGCAGCGCCGCATTGGCATCACCACCTGGCGGATCGACCTCAGCAAGCAATGCTGCAAAGCCCAACATGATGATAAAGAAATAAGACAGCGAATAGAGCGGCTGAAGAACCGCATTGCGTCGGATCGTGCGACGATCCTGTGCCGAATAACAAAGCTGGAACAGATGCGGCAAAATCCAGTTGCCCAACGCAACATTGAGCGCGGCGGTCATTAACCATGTGGTCGACAGTCCGGCTTCTGGCTGCAGACCCGGAAAGCTGCCGATAGTGGGGTGGATGTCCTGAACGCGGGCGTAGATATCAAGCATCGAAGATGCGCCGACCTTGGATGCAGCTGTGGCGCACAGCAGGACAACCACCACCAGCATCAAAATGTCTTTAACGCCAGCGGCGAAGGCGGCGGAGCGCAATCCCGCAAGAAAAACGAACGCGATCATCGCAACTGCGGCGACAACTGCTGAAGCAATCGGGGACACTTGCGTACCCAGCGTCAGCCTGAGGATCAGGCTCAATGCCGTGATCTGGATCTGAACATAGACGATCAGGGCAAGAATGCCGGCGGCAGCCACGACGACGCTCAGCCATTTTGCGCGATACCGTTCCTGGAAGAAATCGGCTTGCGTCACGAGATTGTGCTTGCGGCCCTCATCCCAGATGCGCGGCATCAGCCAATATCCGATCACTGCCGAAAGCGAGACCGATGTCAGGGCAAGATAAGCAGGAGCACCGTAAGCCCAGGCATAGCCCGAAATCCCGAGCACTGCGAACGTAGTGTAAATCTCGCCCGCGTTGAGGAACCAGAATATCAGGATGCCGAAACGCCTGCCGCCGACTGCCCATTCGGTCATCGAAGCGACGCGGGCCTGCCGCTGACTGTAGAGGAGTGCTCCCACGACTGTGCCCAGCACGATCGCAAGCGTAAAGATCTGTACGGTCATGTTCAGTCCAGCTTCTCGTCGCTGGCCTTTTCAGCTCTTTCATCGAGCCGGAAGACAACTGCGATGACGATCGTCGTGAAGATGATTCCGACAAGCTGCCAGACCATCGGGAATGGTAACGAGAAAGGTCGCCAAGCGATGTCATTGATCAGCGGTGCGCCGCCGACCTGCCAAAGGAAGGGCAGAAGCAGTAGCCAGCGGTGCCGATAGTCGCGCGCCGTCACGAGCCAGCCATCCCGCCGCCGGCCGCGATCCAGTTCGCGACCTTGGTTTCCAGTACATCCATCGGTAAACACCCGGTGCCGATGACCTGATGATGGTAGTCGCGCACGTCGAACCGTTTGCCCAGGCGCCGAGAAGCACGGTCTCGAAGCTCCCGTATCTTCAATTCGCCAACCTTGTAAGCGCAGGCTTGACCTGGATGAGAGATGTATCGGTCGATCTCGACTGCGACGTCGCGCGGCGCCATCGAGGTGTTGGCGAGCATGAACTCTATCGCCTTCTGTCTGCTCCATCGTTTCGCATGAATGCCGGTGTCCACCACCAACCGCACGGCGCGCAGCATGGCCATGTCGTAGTGGCCGAAAAGCTGCATCGGGTCTTTGAACATGCCCAGTTCCGGCCCCAGAGATTCGGCATAAAGACCCCACCCCTCGATGAACGCGGTGGCCTTGCCTTTCTGCAGGAGTTCGGGAAGGGCCTCATCCTCTTGTGCAAGCGTCGTCTGAAAGTGGTGTCCAGGAATGCCCTCATGCAAGGTAAGCGTTTCCAGCGTCGGGATCGGGCGCGTGTCGAGCATCGACATATTGAAGAAGAGGATGCCCGGAGACTTTCCGTCTGGCGGTCCTGTCCGGTAATATCCAGTACCCCGCTGATCACCCAGCGCGGGTAATGCCCGCACTTCGAAAGGTGCCTTCGGGCTGTGATGAAACAACTGGGGAATGTTCGGCCAAATGCGTGCCTCAATCGCTTCGAAGCGATCGATCAGTTCCTCGGGAGTCTTACAGTAGAATTCCGGATTGGTGCGAATGTACTCAAAGAACGCCTTCAGGTCGCCTTCGAAGCCGACTGTCTGCCGTACCTGCTCCATTTGCTTGCGGATGCGGGACACTTCAGACAGGCCAAGGTCATGAATTTCATCGGGAGTTTTGGTGGTCGTGGTGTGCCGGGCAAGTTCCCACGCATAAAGCGCGCTGCCGTCCTTCATGGCCCAGCGCCCCGGTTCCGATGAAGCCCGAGGCAAATATTCGTCTCGCAGAAATGTCCGCCATGATCCGTATGCAGGATAGATCGCATTTTCGATCCTCGCACGATAGAGCTTCTCGAGCTCCTTGCGATCGGTACCGGTGATCGATGCGGGCATCCGTTTTATCGCGAACCAGAACGGACTGTCTTCAATCGGCATCGCCAGCATCGCGTCGACCTGGCCCAGGACATTCTCGATCAAAACGCGCGGCTGGCGATAACCAGCAGCCAGACCCTCCCGCGCCTTGGTCACGACGTTAGCCATATAGGCGGCGAACCCATCCAAGCGTGCGAGATTCAGCCCATAGTCCGCAAGAGTATCGAAGCGCGCCGATCCTCCGGACATGTAATCGGGAAATTCCACATGCATCCCGAAAGACGCATCGAAGGGGGCAAGGGTCTGCACATCGAACAGCCCCCGGTCGAACAGTGTAATCGTCTGACTCAGGTAATAGTCGAATACGTCGTATGCGATGGCCTCGACTGCGCTTAGCGCCGTGCGATCGATCGCCTTGAGGGCTTCGCTCTCTTCGCGGCGAAAGGCACTCAGTCTATCGCGATAGAAGTCAGAGTAGGGATCGACGAAAGCGGGACCCGTTGCCGTGGTATGTACTTGCTTGCTGGACAGTGGGTGGAGCCTTGCGTCACGCGCTGCGCTCAATTCCAGCAGGCTGCGCAGGCGGGCGGAGGCGTCCCTTGTTTGCGCGAAGGCCATGGAGGGAACAAGCGCACTAGACGCCATCAACATCATGGCATGCCTTCGGGACAGGACAAACTTACTGTGCTGAGACATTACGCGCTTCTCCCAAATCGCGATGATCCCGCGAATGGTAGCGTGGCTTCCGTGAACCTCCAGTATGGATCTGGAGCGAGAAATTCTGGAAAAATAATATAGAACAATTGCTTATGGGTGAAATGATCTCCTATGTTGCGTTCAGTGCAACGATTTGTCAGCATTGTGCACTTTTAGCGCATCGATGAAGCTGCTCCCTCTCCCCGCCGGTTCGGTCTCCTTGCCTTTGGGAGAAGCAGCAACGGCATCATCAAACTTCACCTGTCGGGGCTTCAGTAGTTGCAGCCGCGCATTTCCATACGAACTTCCCACTCATTAATTTGCGTTAGGCGCAACAAAATCCACTGTTCGATGTCATTGAAACAAATTCGTAACTGACTGAAACTCCGCAGCAGTCGCGTCACTGTGCCATCTTGGCGAAGGCGCTTTGGAGAATTCGGTCAATGAAGCGAGTTCGTACTGCAATTGCCGGTTTGGTGGCTGCTACGCTGTGTTTTAGCACTCAGGTTCATGCTGAGTCGAAGAAGGCACCGGGGCCTTCTTCGGACCCTGAGCGCCGTGCTGGGAAAGAGGCTCCGGCCATCGATATCCTTTCGCGCATGTTCATCTGGTGGAACGGTGCGTACACCGTGCCGGGTTCCTATACCGAAGAGGCCTTCTCCGCGTTTTTCACGCCCGATGCGACACTCACGCTCAATGGGCGCAGATCGATCACCGGCGTGGCGCAATGGGCCGAGCGGTTCCAAGACATTCAGGCGCTGGGGGGCGAGGTGGAGATCGTGGTGCCTTTCAAGGTCGTCTTCGCAGCGGATGACAAGATATATACATATCATGTCATCCGCTCGCGCCGGACCGAAGGCATCGGCTGCATGTTGGCCGCAGGTCACGCCACGGTCCGAGATGGGCTTATTGCGTCGATCGATCTGGTCCGATCCGAGCTAACTCCCGAACAAAGGCGGGTTGAACCGCTGTGCTGGCAGAGCTGATCGATACTCTGTCGCGTTCTCATGCCCCGGTCAGGGCGACTTTCAATCGGTGCAATCACATTTCATTCGATAATTCCAAAAGGGGAGACTGATCATGAGGTCGAGTATCAACGTGCGGAGGCTGCGCACAATTCTGCTCACATCGGCATTGCCCGCAGTCGCAGTCGCCGGTGTCGCGACGCCGGTTTCGGCACAGGACGTGGACGACGAAGGCCTTACGGATCAAGTCATCATCGTAACGGCGCAGCGCCGCAGCGAATCGATCCAGGACGTCCCAATTTCCATCACCGCGCTCGGGGCCGAACAGCTCAAGGATCAAAACGTTAACGGCGTCGATGATGTCTTCGCAATGACGCCGAACGTCGCGTTTCAATCCAACGGCTCACGCGATCGCAAGGATCTCTCTATCCGCGGCATTTCCAACCAGCTGAACCCCTATGCCGATGTGCGTCAGTCGAGCTACGCCTTCTATATCGACGAATTCAGCGTCGTTGCCGGTACCAGCAACCCGCAAATCGTCGACCTTGAGCGGGTCG
Organism: Qipengyuania sp. ABI-127-1; assembly: GCA_022953095.1. Classification (GTDB taxonomy): domain Bacteria; phylum Pseudomonadota; class Alphaproteobacteria; order Sphingomonadales; family Sphingomonadaceae; genus Qipengyuania. The sequence continues at coordinate 606,202 of JALJCR010000001.1, forward strand.
AGGTGCTGCGCGGACCCCAAGGCACTTACTTCGGGCGCAACGCGGTTGGGGGGGCGATCAACGTCGTTACCAAGAAGCCGGTAGATTATTTCGAAGCTAATGCCCAGCTGGGCTATGCCAGCTTCGACACGAAGCGCGCACAGGGCATGATAAATATCCCCGTGGTCGAGGGTTTGCTCGCGATCCGAGCTTCTGGCCAGTACGAGAAGTCCGACGGGTATATCCGCAACATCAATCCGATCGGCGGCGGCAACGACAGTGAATACTACACCGGTCGCATTCAGGCGCGCCTGACGCCGCTCGACAACCTGACCTGGGACTTTACCTATAGCTATTCGGACGAGACACTCGGCATGCGTAACGGTGTGCCGACCGGCTTTGTCACGCGTACGTGGGCGGCGGTCTATTATGGAGCAACCGCCGGCCTGATCGCCGATCCCGACGGCGTCGGTTTCTTCCCGGAAAACACCAACGAAGTGAACTTCAACCGTCCGCAGGAGGTCGGGAGCACGTTCGAATACTACAGCTCACGCGCCGTCTGGGATTTCGGTCCGGTCGAAGCCACTCTCGTTGCCGGCCATCTGGAATCGGATCTGTTCAATTATGGTGATGTTGATGGTGGCAGTATAGATTTCTTTTACGAAAATCTTCTGTTGCACCGCGAATCGACGAGCGGCGAGCTTCGCTTGCAATCTACCGGAAGCCATTTTTTCGACTGGAGCTTCGGCGCCTTCTACGGCAAGGACACCGGCGATAGCGATCAACAGACTTTCCATGGAGCGGACAGCCCGCTTTGCCCCGCCTCCACCAATGGCGATTGCGAAGGCTTTGAAGTGACGGGTGGGGAAGGCTTCAGTACATCGCGATACTTCGCATTGTTTGCCCAAGGCACTCTGAACTTCACCGATCAGCTCTCGGCCACTGCGGGCTTACGCTATTCTTGGGAAAAGGTGACGAACACTTCGCAGACATCTTCTAACACGATCATCACCGGCACGAACGATCGGTCCGCCACGTTTGAAGATATCTCGCCCAAGTTCACACTGACCTATAAGCCGAACCCCACGCTCATGATCTATGCGACCGCATCGCGCGGCTTCAAATCGGGCGGCACCCAAACCAGCAATTCGGCCCAACTGCGCAACGAATTCGATCCGGAAACGCTCTGGAACTACGAAGTGGGCGCTAAGTTCGATTTGTTTGACAATCGCGTACGCGTCGACATCACTGGCTTCTACATGGACTGGAAGGATGTCCAGCAAACGATCCGTTTCCAGTTCATCGATCCGGGCTCTGGCCTGCTGCGTGGCGTCAGCGGTATCGCCAATGCTGCATCAGCGGAGAGTTACGGATTGGAAGGCAGCTTCAACGCCAGCCTTACACCGCGATGGACGCTCGCAGGACAGCTTGGCTACAACAAGTCGAAATACAGGGATTATCCGAACGCGCTGATCGATGGACAGATTCTTGATCTCACGGGGCAACAGCTAACCACGGCCCCGAAATGGACCGCCGGTGCCCAAACGCAATACACCCTCCCGCTCGGCTCTTTCGAGGGGTTCGTTCGCGGGGAATGGAGCTATCGCTCCAAGATGATCTCTAACCCATATTATTACCTCTACAAGGCTGTGCCCGGTGAACCGTTCCTCAGCCCCAGCTATCATAATGTGAATCTTCGACTGGGCTTCGAGAACGACAGCCTTCGCGTGGTTGGCTACGTCGAGAACCTGTTCAAAGCCAAATACTACGCGAACGCCTATGAGAAAGCGTTTTACAGTGGTTCGCAGGTCGAGCCGTCTTTCCGCGAGTTCGGCATCAGCGTAGGCTATTCGTTCTAAGACCAGCTGCCTGGCGCGGCAATGCACGCGCTGCGATACCGGAAGGAATGAAATCGCCGGTGGGAGATTTGTCTTCCACCGGCACCATGAGGAGATCGGGTCGTGCCGAGTGACAGAAGGAAATTTCTGAAGATTTCAGCTTCGGCCGGAATGGCTTTGGGTTTCGCGTCGCGCCCAGGGAGTGCTCTGGCGCACAGCAATGATGCTATGCTCGAAGCTCTGCTTCAAAGCCATTGCGAGAAGTTTCTTGCCCGGTCACCCGAAGAAGCAACGGCTGCAAACTTCGACATAGGCCCAAATGGCTATCTGCGGGCCAGGCTCGATGATCGCTCGCTGGCCGCGCGTGACCGTGATCAGCGCGCGGTCAAAGACGCTTTGGCACAGCTTAGAGCCGTACCCGTTCAAAGTCTCTCGCAGCGAGCCGCGCTTGATCGGGACGTTGCGCTCTACGTGTACGAAACGCTGGATCGCCTGCTTGGCTTTTACGGCTATGCAGATCTGAACCTACGGCCCAGCCCGTATGTCGTCAGCCAGATGAACGGTGCCTATTACTGGCTGCCCGATTTCATCGGTAGTCGCCACCCGATCACTGATGGGGCCGATGCGGAAGCCTATTTCGACCGTCTTTCCGGACTCGCGATCGCGCTGGATCAGGAAAGCGCTCGCATTCGGCATGATGCTGCCATCGGGGTGGTTCCGCCCGAATTCGTGATCGAGAAAACCATCTCGCAAATCAAGAACTTGCGCGACGGGCCGCCGCTCGCCTCGGCGCTTCTCGCACCCGCGATCGCGAGGATGGAGGCGCTCGACAGGCGGGGCGATGCCGAGCGGGCGACGAAGATTTTCCGGCAGATCATCCAGCCAGCGCTTACCCGGCAGATCGAGGCGCTCGAAGCCGTCCGTGCGCAAGCGGTCGATACGGCCGGGGTCTGGCGCCTGCCCGACGGCGATGCCTATTATGCAAGCGCGGTGCAGGCGAATACGACGACAGACATCGCGCCGCACGATCTGCATGCGCTCGGCCTAGAACAGTGCGCATCGCTGCTTTCCCAAATCGACGCGCTGCTCAAGGCCCAAGGCATGAGCCAGGGTACTGTCGGCGAACGCATTGCCGCTCTTAATGCGGATCAGCGCTTCAAGGTAAGCAATGACGATGCGGGACGCGAGAAATTGCTGGAGCTTGCCCGCCGCCATGTCGAGAATATAACCGCCAGACTGCCCGAAGCCTTTGGCAGTACTGCAGTCAATCCAATCGTCGTCAGACGTATTCCCGTTGCTGTCGAGGCGGGAGCACCCGGAGCATTCTATAGCGAAGGAGCCCCTGGTGAGCCGAGCGTCTATTCGTTGAACCTGCGAAACCCTGCGGAACACTCGCTCTGGCGGTTGCCGACATTAACGCATCACGAGGCCGTGCCCGGACATCATTTCCAGTATAGCGTGCTTGCCCATGCACCGTCTTTGCCGCTCTTCCGCAGGATAGTCAGATTTTCGGCCTATACCGAAGGGTATGCCCTCTACGCCGAGCAGGTAGCGGCAGAGCTCGGCATTTTCGACGACGATCCCTTCGGGCGTATTGGCGAACTGCAATCGCAATTGTTCCGCTCAGCGCGCATCGTGGTGGATACCGGCCTGCATCACAAACGCTGGACGAAAGATGAAGCGATCCGGTGGATGGTCGACAACGCAGGCGAACAGCCGCTTTCGACCGAACGCGAAGTGACCCGCTATTCGGTTTATCCAGGCCAGGCATGCAGTTTCAAGGTCGGTGCCACGCGCATTGTCGAGAGCCGCGAGGCAGCTCGCGAAAAGATGGGAGCACGCTTCGATATTCGCAAATTCCACGATTTGATCCTCACCTCGGGGCCGATGCCCATGGCGGTGATGGAAAGGGCCGTGCAGCAATGGGCCGAAGCCTGACAGACTTCGAACGGGAGTGACGATAATGAGAATGGCGACAATCCGGCGGACGTTTGTTGGTCTGCTTGCCGCGATCGCGGCAACGAGTGCGCAGGCGGTGCCGGATGCGGCACCCGTGCAGCAGACCGTAAGCGAAGAGACCGTCGTCCTGACCGAAGCTAATGTTGTGGACGTCGATGGCGGCGCTCCGGTGCTCGATGCGGTAGTCGTCATTCGCGGAAATACGATTGCCGAGATTGGCCCGGCGTCTTCGGTCATGATTCCCGATGAGGCGCAGGTGGTCGCCATGAAGGGCAAGTGGTTGATCCCGGGCCTGATGAATATGCATACTCACTTTGGTCTTGTGTTGCCCGGCAGCGAAGGCGCGGAACTTGCAGACGAAACCGATCCTGAACTCGCCCTCCGCATGGCTAACAACGCCCGCAAATCACTGCTGGCAGGCGTCACGACGGTAAGACTCGTGGGAGAGACACACGGGGTCGATTTTGCTGTTCGTCGTGCGATCCAGAAGGGCGAGGCCATTGGTCCGCGCGTCAAGACTGCCGGGGAGATCATCGTACCAACGGGCGGGCACGGCTTTTTGGAAGCGGATGGGCCTTACGCACTTGCACGGGCAGTACGTGAGCAGATCAAGAAAGGCGCGGACTGGATCAAGATAGCGATTTCTGGCGGCATCTCTGACACGCACGGCAGCATTGGTGCGGCACCGATGACTGATGAGGAGCTTTCAACCCTGATCGAGGTCGCGCATCGCAACGGTATCCCGGTAACTGCACATAACGGTTCTCCAGCAGCGGCCGAACAGTCGATAAAATTCGACATCAACTGCTTTGAGCACGGCTATTTTCTCACTCCTGAAAATCTGGCTGCGATGGAAAAGAAGGGCATCTGGTTGGTGCCAACGATTGTGGTTTCACAAGCCGGAGCGATGGAATTCTTCCGCAAGATCGGCTCGCCCGAATGGTATCTGGAACGGGTAAGGTCGACAGGCAAGCAGCATTGGGCGATGCTGCAGAATGCCATCAAGGCAGACGTCAACATCGCACTCGGGACTGACCAGTTCCCGTTTGAGCCCAACAGCGGCACCACGGCAACCGTCGCGGAAGCCGAGCTCTACGTTCAGGCTGGCATGACCCCGCTGGAAGCGTTGCAGGCGGGCACTACGCAGACCGCAAAGATGCTCAAGATCGAAGATCAAGTTGGTCGATTGCAACCGGGCCTGCTTGCGGACATCATCGCGGTCGATAGCGATCCGACGGTCGATATCTCGGCCTTGCGTTCGATCAGTTTCGTGATGAAGGACGGGGTCATTTATCGCGACGATGCCAATGGTGTGTTGGCAAATTGATTGCGAAGTAGGACGCCAAGTATATCCAATGCCTTAGCATGGTTGGCTGTCATCAACATGCCACGGAGGGAATTGGGTCCATCCCAAGCCCCGATAGCATTCCGGTATGGTTCGAAATACCCACATACCGACGTGGGGAACTGGCTGGGTTCACGCGCCATCGCCCTGGCGAGATCGTTTCCCGGTGCGGTTCAGTCTCTTCCCAAGACTTCGGCAAGCGGAGTGTGAGGCCAGAGCATCTGAATCTCGTCGTCATACCCCGTCAGATCGTAACGGAGAAGCGAGACGGGCAAACGACCCGTTCCCATCAGATAGTCGTGAAAGTCCCTGATCGAGAAGGCATCACCCAGTTGGCGTTTCCGGTCGGCCAAGAGTTTCTGCAACTGCATGGCACCAATGGTATAGGTCATTCCATACCCGGGAGGGCGGCGAATGTAGATGCCGGCATCGACGCGCGCGACGTTTTCGTCGAGATAGGGCGTCCAGCCTTGCCAGTACGCCATGGTTTCGGCCACGGACATTTCGTTGCGTTGCATTTTGACGTCGCCAACCGTCCGTGCCGCGCGGAACAGGCCGAAGATATAGATCAACTCGCGCGTGCGAGGTCGATCATCGAAGAGACCAAGCTGAAGGGCGGTTTCTTCCAGATAGAACCCCCAACCTTCCGTGCGCCCGCTATCGCTTATGTTGCGGCGGATGGGGTGCGACACGTGCCGTGCCATAATTCCATCGAAACGATGGCCCGGGAAGGTTGCGTGGAGATGATCGGGTGATGCATCGCGAAACTGGATCTGCTCCCAGAACATTGGCCCGTCCGGTCGCACGATCCAGGGCGCGTTATATCCCATTTCCCGATAGTTATCGGGAATATAGTCGGGAATGGAGACGATCTCCTCGTCAATCAGCCACTGACGGATTTTCGCGTCGGTTCCGGCGAGCTGTTCTTCGTACTCTTCGGCCGATAGCGGAAGTTCCAGCTCGGGCAGATTGCGGTTGCGATGACGCTCGGTAGTGTAGTTTGCCCAGTGGCGCTGCAATTCGCGCTCGGCAAGCGTGACGATCTGGTCGGAATCGTAGGGCATCAGCCGCACATTGGTAAGGAACCAGTCGTATGCCTCGCGTCCCACTCCCGCCCGAGCCGTCATTTCCGGGCGGGACGCGACCAGCCAGTCTTTGAATTCAACAATTGCCGTTTGGGCGTTGATTATATCGGCGACCAGTTGCGGTTGCTGGACAGTCGCCCGGGCACGAAGATCTGCAAACCAGCCTATCGCGCCCTCAGGCTCTACGGCACGATACGGCATGCCATGCCCGACACCATCGCCGTGCGAAAGGCTGTGTATGGCAAGATCGGCGTAGTCCGCAGCGACAGAATCAAGGTTGATACGCGCTTGAGCAAGATATCTGGGGATGACCTTTATCTGCGCTTGGAACTCACTCAGTTCGTTTCCTTGCAGTGGCAATTCAATATAAGCCAAGCGCTGCACCTCGTCGACGTACATGCCAGGATCGCGTGCCCAGGGCTTGGTCACGCTGAACGTAAAATCCGCAAGATCCATCTGCGCCCGAATTGCCAGATAGTCGACCTGCCGATGGCGATCCCAGTCGGCTACTGCAAAACCCGGTAACTGCGTCTGGAATGCCCGCAGTTCCTCCTTGCGCCTCTCCACCGTTGATGGGCTGTAGTCGATGACGCCCTCTACCGGCTGCGGGGTGCGCCATTCGTGGAAAGCGGCGAATAGGGCGACGAGCTCCTCGTACGGCCGCTCCCCGGCTGGAATGTTGCTTTCGGGCGCTGCCTCGTCGGGGCGCTCTGCTGGCGTCGAAGCGTTCGCTGCCGTCGGCATGACTGTTCCGGCAAGCAGAATCGCGGCGGTCGTAATAGCAATATCGCGCATGAATCATCCCCCTTTGCGGACGTACGGTAGGTCTTTCGTTCTCCACCCGACATTAGAACTAATAACATGTGATTATTGCCATAATGTTCCATGGATCGATATTCGTCAAGCGGTCATGGGGTGGTCCGTAGCCCAAGCCCATCCGGTTCGCCTCCCCGAAAGAATGGCTTTGGCCGCCGCGAAAAAGGTGATTACTCTTGCGCTACTAAGAAATAAAATTATCTTTTTTTACAAATTCATATTAGAAATACGGCCCGCCACTAACGCGCAAGGCCTGGCAATCGTAGTCATCGAAGCGACGCGATTGTCAAATTTCTGACCAAGGCAATTGACGGCCACGCGAAAATATGCTGAAAATCACGCAAATCTTCACGAGAATGGTCTGCGGAGGGTTGGCTCCCGGGTCCGGAAGGTGAACGATAAAGCTCAGGGAGGTAATCAAAATGGTGAGTGAGAACGCTATAGGCTTTGGTGCGGCGCTTAAGGGGACTTCGGCGCTATTTCTCTCGATGGCCGTAGTCAGCACGGCGACGGCACAAGAGGCGCCGAGCGCAGCAGAGTCGATCGTTGTCACCGGCTCGCGCATTCCCCGCCCCGATGTGGAATCGAACAGCCCGGTCAACGTCATCGGGGAAGAAGAAATCAAGCTCTCCGTCACCAGCGAAACCGAGCAACTCCTTAATGCGCTACCACAAGCGGTTGCCGGTGCAGGCGCGCAATCCAACACCGGAAATGGGTCGGCCACGGTTAATCTTCGCGGACTTGGCACCGTGCGTACGCTGGTCCTTCAGAACGGTCGACGAATCGTGGGGGCCTCGCAGGATGGCGTCGTCGATCTCAATATGATCCCGCCGTCACTGGTTTCGCGGATCGAAGTCGTCACCGGCGGCGCGTCGGCCGTTTACGGTTCGGACGCTATGGCCGGTGTGGTCAACTTCGTCATGAGGGACGACTTCGAAGGCCTTGAGATCGGTGGTTCGTACGGCATTAGCGACGAGGGCGATGCCGCGCGCTACAATTTCGACATGACGGCGGGTGGCAATTTTGCCGACGGTCGCGGTAATATCGTGTTTCACGGAAGCTACTACAATCGCGCTCAGGTCAAGGGCGTAGCGCGTGATCACGCGCTGGATTATTTTGCCGATGCGATCATCGACGGCAAACCGGTACTGGTCGAGTCAGGCAATGGTGTGACGCCTCAGGGTACGATCTTCTCGCCCGAACTGGTCGGGCTGACCGATCCCTATGGCAATACGATCGGGACTGCCGGCATCTTCTTCGCGCCAGAGGGCTGGCGCGCCTATCGACCGAGCGATGGCTTCAACGATCGCCCGTACACCAACCTCCAGATGCCCATGGAGCGCTGGCAGGGTTCGGTTCTGGGTCACTACGACGTAGCCAATGGTGTAACGGCGTTCTGGGAGGGGTCGTATGTCCACAGCAAGATTAATTCCACGCTAGGCGCTGTCCCCATGAGCAGTTCGGGCTTCATCCCCGGTTTCCAGCTCGACTTGCGCAATCCCTACCTCGATCCAACGCTGCGTGAATTCCTCAGCGACAATATGGATGATGATGGGGACAGCCTCGTCCCGGTCAATATCAATCGCCGCCTTCTCGACGGTGGTTCGCGCACCAGCGACCAGACGCGTGACTTCTGGCGTTTCGTTGTCGGGCTCAAGGGCGAGTTGACCGACAGGCTTTCGTGGGAGGTATTCTTTAACCAGGGGCAAACGAAGGTCACTGACGTGCAGGGCGGCGGTGTCCTTGTCGACAATTTTGCGAACGGCTTCCTCACCGATCCCAACGACCCCTTTAGCTGTGCCACGGATGATCCAGCGTGCGTCGTTCTCAATCCTTTCGGTCTCTACTCAATGACGCCGGAAATGATCGACTACATTTACACTGATCTGACCAATATCACCACGATCAAGCAGAAGCAGGTCGGGGCCAGCCTTACTGGAACGCTGTTTACACTACCGGCTGGCGATGTCGGTATCTCGCTCGGGACGGAGTATCGCAAGGAAAGCTCGTCCTTCGATCCCGATCAGCTCTATGTCATGGGCAAGGCGCTCTCGCGGTCCGCAGGGCTGAGCCCCACGGCGGGTTCGTTCGATGTGGTCGAAGGATATGGCGAGCTTTATGTTCCGATCCTGGCTGACATGCCTGGCATACGGCTGCTGGCGTTCGAAGGCGGGGTGCGTTTCTCGGATTATTCGACGGCCGGTTCGGTCTGGTCGTACAAGCTTGGCGGAGAGTACTCGCCGTTCGACGGCCTGAAATTCCGCGGGCTTTATCAGCGGGCGGTGCGTGCGCCGAATGTGGTGGAGCTCTTTTCGGGTGCGACCAACACCGCTCCTCAGGCGGTCGACTTCTGCAACGCTACCCCCGAACGTACCGCTGCCGAGCGGGACTTCTGCGTCAATGCGCTGGGTGTTCCGGGCGGAGTGATCGATGTTTTTCAGCAGGAAAACCAGCAGATCCGCGCGGTTACGGGCGGTAATCCCAACCTGCAGGAAGAAACCTCCGACACGTGGTCGGTCGGTGCGGTGATACGCCCCGATTTCCTTCCCGGCCTTCAGCTCACAGTCGACTATTACAATATCAAGATCGAGGATGCGATCGGCTCTTTCGGTGGCGGTCTCCAGTCCGTGATTACCGCCTGCAATGCCGACATGTCGCTCGAGAATGTGTTTTGCGTCCCTCTGCGCAACCGCACCCCCGACGGTCAGCTTTATGACGTACCGCTGCTCAACGCCAATATCGCAAAAATGGAGGCGCGCGGCGTCGACTACCGTCTGGACTATCGCCACGATCTCGCTGCTTCGTCGTTGAACTACTATATTGCCGGTACGTACCTCATCGACAATATTTCGCAGGGCAGCCCCATTGTGAACCCGGTAAACTGCGCTGGCTATATTCGTGGCGGAAGCTGCGGAACGGCCAGCCCGAAGTGGCGCTTTACCCAGCGGCTAACTTGGGAGGCAGACAGGTTGCAACTTTCGTTGCGGCACCGGTTCATCGGCTCGGCCACGGACGGGCGGATCGCTGGCGCGAAAGCGTCTGGCGCCCAACCGCCAGCCTTGGCCGTACCTGAAACCGGCGACGTGCATTATTTCGATCTGAGTGCCTATTACGACGTCGTCGATAATTTCACCTTCTTCGCAGGGATCGATAACGTGCTGGACGAGGACCCGCCGTTCTATCTCTACGAACGTGAAACCTACGACGCTATCGGGCGCCGATTTACGATCGGATTCAGGGCGGACTTCTGAGTGATGGTACCCGACCGCGCCGACGAGGCGTCGGTGCGGTCGGGTGTTTACGTGGTCTGAAGTGCAGGAGGGGAGTTTCCGCAGATGGGCAGGTTTGGATTGATCCGGGCGTTCGGAACGGCGGTGACGCTGTTTCTGGCTACAGCTGCTGTGGCTGGCAATGAAATGTCTAGCCAGCAGGCGGTGCCGGGCGATACTGCGGAAGTCGCTGGAACGACTCTGTCGATCGGCGAACTCTATCGCTATCAGAGCCTGATCGGCACGACGCCTGAAGGTTACAGTTGGTCGCGCGACAGCGACACTGTTCTCTTTCTGTGGAATGATCAAGGTTACAGCTTTCGCGATGTCTGGACCTATTCGGTGCGGACCGGGGAAAAAACCCGGTTGACCTTTCTGGGGCAAGATAGCGATCCTCACGCGGAACGACCGGGCATTTCCCAAGCCGTGATGCTGGGTGACAGGCGGGTGGCCCTCACTCTCGACGGAAAACTCCATATTCGCGAACCCGACGGGTCGGTTTCCCCGCTCGAAACCGACAAGCAGGCGGTACGCGGCCTCACTGTATCGCCCGACGGAAAATGGCTTGCTTTTGTTTCGGGTAGCCCGGTGGATATCCGCAATCGTGTCACTCTGGGCGGGGAACTGTGGATTCGCGCAACGGAGGATAGAAGGGAGAGTTCCGCCCGGCGTCTGGTTGGTAGTGATGATCCCAAGATATACGTTCAGGATTACGAGTGGGCGGACAATAGTGGGTCTATCGTATTTAATCATTCCGACGATCGCGCAATGCCCGAGCGTGACATCTATTTTTATGCCGATGGCGAGTTGCAGAACAACCGTGTGATCCGGGCTTTCCCGGGCGATGAAACAACGCGCGCGCGCATAGGCTTGGTCTCGTTGGCTTCGAACGAGATTCGGTATTTCGATCGGCCCGATCCCAAGCATCACATATGGGGTTACGGTCTGTCGGGCGATGGCAAGCGACTCTTCATCAGCGGTTCGGACCTCGAGGCCAAAGAACACACGATTTATCTTTACGATGTGGGAAGCGGGGCCCGCGAAACATTCTATCAGCTTGATGACCCCCGCCATCTGCGACCCGATTGGCAAGTCGACTGGGCACCGGACGACGAAGGTTTGATCATTTTGACCGACCGCGATGGCTGGTTGCAGCTCTATCATCAGCGCAATGCCGGTGAACAGCCGCGCCAGATTACCCAAGGCGATTGGGAGATCGAATCCTTTGCGGTCGATAGCACGACAAATTCGCTCTACTTCACCGCGAACAAATCGCACCTGGCCGATCGCCAAATCTATCGCGTGCCTGCCGCTGGTGGCGAGGTGGAGCGTGTTTCAGGGAGTGCGTCTGGAACTCACCAACCGGTCTACTCGCCCGATTTCAGCCACATCGCTGACTGGTACAGCAGCGATACGATGCCGCCCGAACTGTTCGTGATCGATACGGACAGACCGCGAGAGGCGACAAGAGTCACCCGTTCGCCACAACCGGAATTCTACGACCAGACATGGGCGGATACACGGTACGTCGAATTTCCAAGCCATGTGGACGGCATGAATCTGGTCGCCCGTCTCAGCGTGCCGGCCAATTTCGACCCGACGCGGCGCTATCCGGTAATCGTTGGGTCGGTTTATTCGGATGCCGTGCGCAATCAATGGGGCGGTCGGCGGTCGCATCCGACCTGGGGACTGGACCAGTATCTGGTAGGACAGGGCTACCTGATAATCAGCGTAAATGTCCGTGGATCATGGGGGCAGGGGCGTGAACACAATCAGACCCAGCTGCACAGCTACGGTGGAACCGACATCGACGATCTGGAAAGCGGTGTGCGATATCTGATCGCGCAAGGCCACGCCGACCCAGACCGTGTCGGGATTTGGGGGTCCAGCTACGGCGGCCTGATGACCATCATGTCGCTGGCCAAGAAGCCGGATGTATATGCTGCGGGCATCGCAGGAGCGCCGGCCACCAATGTCTGGCATGCCTACCCCTCGCAGATGTGGATCATGGGGCCGCCTGAGGGTGACGACATGCCTGCGCGCTACGAGGCACAGTCGCCTCTCTATCACGCCGAAGGTATCGAAGATCCGCTGATGATTATTCACGGTTCGCGCGATCCGGTGGTGCTTTATTCCGACACGATCGCGCTGGCCGAAGGAATGATCGAACGGGAGCAGATGTTCGAATTGGTGACCTTGCCGGGCGCCCATCACGGCTGGGATCTTGAAAGCCTGCCTCAGACCCGGTTCTCGTTTCGCAAAATGATCGATTTTTTCGACCGCAACGTGAAGAACAGGAAATAGCATGCTGCGTGCATTGATTAGCCTTGCCGCAGCAGGGGCCGCATTACTGGCCGCGCCAGCGACCGCAACGGAGCCGGCGGTGCAGGAGCTGGGAGCTGAATTCTGGGCATGGCGCGCAACCACGCAGCCGACCACGAGCGATGACATACCCCGCATCGAACGCCCCAGTGGCTGGGTTCCCGATTGGTCGCCACAAGCCGTTGCTCGGCAGAGGGATGTATTGCGCCAGTTTGAGGCACGCTGGACCCGCCTCGCGGATGAACCCAGAAATGTCAGCCATTCGGTTGACTACAGGCTCGTCGGTTCGGCCCTCGCACGAGTCCGCTGGGAATTGGATCATGTCGCGGCATGGCGGCGGCAGCCGCACTTCTATATCGCGCAAGCCTTCACGCCGATATTCGAAGTGCTTTTGCCTCCCCCCCCGGTCGAAAAGGAGCGCATCGAGCGGGTCGTGCGCTTGCTGGAAAACGCGCCGGCGGTGTTTGCTGCCGCCCGGCACAATCTCGACGATATGCGGGACCCGTTCGTCGACGTCGCACTGACGCAACTCGGTGTGGTCCCGCGCAGTTTGCGCGGTATGATGGCGGGGCTGGAACCCCATGCCACGCCGGAGCAGCGAAGAGCTCTGACCGCATCGGTCGAAAACGCCATTGCCGCGGCCGCGCAGTTTGGTGAGTTTCTCAAAAACAATCGGGACCGCCTGCCCGACAGCACCGCCGTGGGTGAGGAGAGTTATCGGTTTTTTCTGAGCGAGGTGGCGCTCTATCCCTTTTCGGCGGAAGAGCTGCTCGTCATGGGGCGGCAGGAATGGGCCCGTTCGGTGCTTTTCGAGGAATTGGAGCGTAATCGTAACGCGGGCGTGGCCGAACTCCCGATCGGCAGTTCGATAGACGCCGTCACCGCGCAGTTGAATGCCGACGAACTGGGCATTCGCCGTTTCCTGCGCGAACGCGGACTGCTGACAGTTCCCGATTGGGCGGGCCATTACAATGCACAGCCATTTCCGGCCTATCTGGCTCCAATCGGTTGGATGGGCAGGACTTTCGATCTGACCAGCCAGGGTCGGGTCGGGCAGAACGCCACCGTTTACCTGCCCGACCCGTCACCTGACCTTGGCTATTTCAACCTGTCGATTACTCGAGATCCCAGACCGATCATTGTGCACGAAGGGGTGCCCGGTCACTTTTTCCAGCTCACACTGGGATGGAAACATCCCAATCCATTGCGGCGTCATTACTATGACAGCGGCGCAAACGAGGGCACGGGATTCTATGCCGAAGAGATGATGCTGCAGGCGGGTCTTTGGGCCGATGCCCCCAAATCGCGTGAGATCATCTACAATTTCGCACGTGCACGGGCGTTGAGAGTTGAGGTCGACGTCAAGCTGGCACTAGGCGAGTTCACCATTGCCGAGGCCGCAGACTATCTCGAAGCCATGGTGCCGATGGATCGTACCACGGCGGAGCATGAGGCGGTCTTTTTCGCCGCCGCGCCGGGGCAGGCAATTAGCTATCAGATCGGTAAGATGCAGACCGCCGAGTTCCTCGCCGAAGCGCGTGTACGGGAAGGCGATGCTTTCGATCTGAAACGATTCCACGACTTCCTGTGGCTGAACGGAAATGTCCCGATCGCGCTGCAGAAGGAAGAGTATTTTGCAGCCACCGGGGCGGATTGAGGGGCATCATGCAGATCATTCGATTGGTTGAACCGGAATCCGGCCTTTCGGCGCGGTGCCAGCTCCTGTACGAGGTGGCGCCGGTGTCGGCACGGTTCTTGTGGGAACTGGCAGAGCGTCAAGCCAGCTTCGAGGCGCTACATGCCATCTGGACCGGGCCGGAGATTTCCGTTCCGATGCCGGCAGGTGTTCTGCCCGGCACTATGGAGCGCCCCGTCGTACCGCCTGAGAACGCCACCTCCCACCCCGAGGCGGGCGATATCGTCCTGGCGTATCTTGCTGCAGGAAGCACCAAAGGGCTGCCGCCTGGAGATTTCTACGACGTCGGCCTGTTCTACGGTGCCGGGGGGCGCTTGATGATGCCGTTTGGCTGCATACAGGCTAATGTCTGCGCGCGGATATTGGACGAGGACCTGGCGAAAGCGCAGGCCGATTGCCGCACGATCCGTCACAACGGTGCCTGCACGCTCTCCTTCGAAGCAGCCTGAGGAGCGCGCATGGCGTATGATGATGTAATGGCGCTACTGGGCGATTGGTTCCTGCCGGGGTCTTTGGTCGCCATTATGGTTTCCATGGGACTTTCGCTGACTGCGAACGACTTCAGGCAGGTTTTTCGCAACAAGCGTGCTCTTGTCTTGGGCGTCTGTTCCATGCTGGTGGTGCCGCCGCTGATTGGCGTGACCATGGCGCTCACCGTGGCGCCCTCACCGGCGCTGGCCGTTGGCTTCGTCCTGCTTGCGACGACGCCGGGAGGGATGCTGTCCAATCTCTTCACCGATATGGCGAAGGGCGATCTGGCCCTATCGATGTCGATGACTCTGGTCATCAGCATGATCTATATCATGGTGGTACCGTTCTATGCGCACTTTGCGCTGTTGCATTTCATGGGCCTCGATGCGGAGGTTAACATTCCGCTCGGCCAGTTTTTCTGGGACATCTTCTCGATCACCCTGCTGCCGGTGGCGGTCGGCTTTGCAGTGCGTGCCTGGCGACCGCAGCTCGCGCTGCGGCTCAAGCCCTATGTGAAAAATACGGCTACGATCGTGCTGTTCGGGTCCTTCGGCCTGATCCTGTTCGATCAGCTCCCCGTCCTCCGTAAGAACCTGGGCGCGCTGTTTTGGATAACGGTAGCGATCAATCTGGCCGTTGTGCTCGTGGTTATGGCCATCGTGCGATTTGCCGGCCTCTCACGTAGAGAAAATACCGCCATCGGTATTGAGCATCTCATGCGACAGGAAGGAACGGCAATTTTCATTGCCGTATCGATTGTTGGAAACAATGAAATGTCTCTGCCAATGATTATGAATACACCCGTTGCACTCTGTTTCGTTCTTATCTTCGTCGCCACCGCGCGGAGATTGAAACGGTCCAGTACCTTTCTTGGCAGTGCAGCAAATTGACCGACAAAATAAGATAAAAGCCCGTTCGACGGGCGAGCAGGAAAGTCACAGTGATGAAGTGGTACCCGCCATCGGGCAGCGACGGGAGATGCGGTCTTCCCGGCGGACGCATATCTCGTGCGAAGGCAAGCGATAGAGTGCCCCCAGCCGCTATCGCGAACAGGCGCAGCAGTGCTGCAGCCGATCGGCCGTTGTGGTTCGCCACTGCGGCTCCGGGGCCTCTGTTGGCGCCATTGCGTGGTCAGTCCGAAACAGATGTCCTTGTCATCGGTGGCGGGATTGCAGGAGCTACGACAGCGCTGCATCTTGCTGAACGCGGAGTTGAGGTAGCGCTGGTCGAAGGCGATCAGCCGGGTGGAGGGGCAACCGGGCAAAGCGGTGGGCTGGTCGCCCCCGACTATATCCGCCATTCGCCTAACACGATCTGCGACACATTGGGTGCCGAAGCCGGCGCGCGCCTGACCAGAATGATCGGAGATTCGGCCGGTTTCGTTTTCGATTTGATCGAAAAGCACGGGATCGACTGCGACCCCCGGCAGGACGGGTTTTACACGCCCGCCCACACGGCGGCCATGGCGAAGAACCAGAGAACTTATGCCGATCAGTGGCGGGCATTGGGTTATGATGTCGAGTTTGTGGAAGCGGCAGCAAGCGAACGCCTGTTTGGAAGCCAGCGATATTCGGGCGCGTTGCGTTTTGCAGCGGGCGGCAGCCTCAACCCGCTCGGCTATGTGCGCGGTATTGTCAGAGCCGCGCTTGATGGCGGAGCCAGGGTTTTTGCCGATAGCCGCGTCATTTCACTGCAAAGGCGTGGTGGAACCTGGGTCTGTCGCACGCGAGAGGGGACGATACGGTCCCGGCGGCTTGTCCTTGCCGCAAACGGCGGGAACGCGGCGTTGCATCCGGCCATGGCACGCACGAGCCTGCCGCTTCACGTCGTCCAGTTCGCGACCGCGCCACTGTCCCCGCAGGAACGGCAGGCGACGCTTCCCGAAGGCGGTGCGTTTACGGACAAGCGCCCCTATCTGTTCACCGCGCGTACCGATGGTCTCGGACACTTGATTTCCGGCTATCCGACGACATTATTCGTGCGGAGCGAACGTGCTCAGTGTCGCGAGGCCGAGCGGCGCTTGCGGCAGAACTTTGCGGCGCTACCGGACCCAGAGATCTCCCATCTCTGGCGGGGTCTGGCCTGGGTCAATGCGTCTCTGCTGCCCGAAGTCTATGACTTGGGAGACGAAGCGATTGCGATCCAGGCCTGTAACGGTCGGGGTATCGCGACGAATACCGCCCTGGGGGCGGAAGTGGCGGAAATGCTCGCCACTGGCGATCGGGAGGCATTGTCGGTCCCGCCAAGCCGCCCCGAACCCATTCGCTTCCACGCGATCGCCGCATTACTGCCCAAGCTTCTCATGTCGCTAGCTTACATATCGGACTGAGCGGGGAGTGCTGTCAGATGGCCAGAGGTTCCAGGTTGTCGTGAAGTCGGTTAAGCAGCGCAACGAGCTGTTCGAATTCGTCGGCGGTCAGTCCCTCGACAAGATGCTCGTATATCGGGGCAGTCACCTGCCGCGCCGTTGCCAGCCGCTCTTCGCCTTCCGGCGCGAGCGCAACCATCGAAACCCGGGCATCCGTCTCGCTCTGGGTCTTGGTGATGAGACCCGCCGTAATCATCCGTTGCATGATGCGGGTCATTGTCGAAAGATTGATCACCGCCGTATCGGCGAGATCGCGCGCGCTGCGAGGCGATTTCTCGCCCAAGATCATCAGTACGCGCCAACTCGGGATATCGAGGTCGATTGCCCGCAGCCGGGCGTCGATAATCGTGTTGTAGCGGCTGATCAGCCTCGTGAGCAGGTAGAATGGATACCGCTTGACCTGGAATGCAGGGGTGCGCGGATTTCCGGATCGAAAGGCGTCCATGAGGGGCAATTAGGCCGAACCAAATTCCAGCGCAATGCGTCTAGAGCCTTTCTGCTGCCGAGGTCTTCACCCAAGTCTGACATCAAAGGATAAGCGATATGCCCTCTCCTTCTTCGTCGCGGGTCGCCCGGTTGCCCCGTTTGGCCGCGGTCTGCGCTGCCGCGCTGTTCATAGTGGCGGCGCGCGCGCCCGATCTTTCTGCTGTCATTGAGCGGTACGAGACCTTCGCAGCCGAATATCCGATGGAAGCGGGTCGATCCGATCCGACATCCTCGCGCGAAGGATGGCCTGCGGAAACGCCCGAAGACATGGCATGGAGAAGGGCCGAATTGCAGCGTTTGGCCGAAGCTCTGGACGGCCTAGCCGACCCTGCGCTGGGACAGGAAGATCGGATCAACCGCGATCATCTTCGCGCGCTGATCGGATGGCGGATCGAAGGGATAGATTTCGACGAGCGCCGGTTCGCTTTCGTTGCGCATGAAGGATTCTACAACACTCCTTACGCCGCCGCGCGCAAGCTCAATCCCCACAATGCTGAGGAAGCCAAGGCCTGGTTGACACGTATGCGCGGAATACCCCGGTATCTCGTCGAACAGCGGGCGAACCTGGAACGCGGCGTGGCGACCGGTTGGACGCATCCTGCGATCGTGGTTGATATTGCCGTGGCGATCCTGCGCAAGCAGATGGCGCGATCGCCTGCAGATGATCCCATGGCGGCAGCACTAGAGCGCTTTCCTGCTATGGCAGCGCAGGCGCGTGGTCTGGTTGAAAAGGAGATCCGGCCGGCCCAGCAGGCGATGCTGGATTACATCGACGGCGCGTATCGGGACGCTGCGAGACAGGAGCTTGGCATATCAGCGGTGCCCGGCGGGCGGGAATATTATGATTTCTTGCTCCGCTACTATACCACGACCGATCTTTCGGCTGAGCAAATCCATGCGATGGGCCTTTCCGAGGTGCGTCGTATTCGTGCCGAGATGGACGCCGTAATCGCCTCTACCGGGTTCGACGGGGATTTTGCCGAGTGGTTGCATTTCCTGCGCACCGACCCCCGATTCTACGCGACCAGCCGTGAGGAGCTGATCGAAAAATACGCCGCCGCAGCGAAACGGATCGATGGGGCGCTGCCGCGATACTTTTCCCACCTGCCGCGCCAGCCGTTCACAATTGTCCCCGTCCCCGCGGAACTGGAAGAGTATTACACGACAGCGCGCGGCGGTGGTGGGGGCGATATGGAGAAAGGTATTGCCGGTACTTTCATCGTCAACACGTCGCATCTCGATCAGCGCCCTTTATACGAGGTGCCTGCGCTCAGCCTGCACGAAGCCGCGCCCGGGCACCATACGCACGGTGCCCTCAATCAAGAGAACAAGGCCTTGCCCAGCTTTCGTCGGGCGCGCGATCTGCTAGCCTTCCGCGAGGGATGGGCGCTCTACGCCGAGCGGCTGGGGCATGAAATGGGCGTCTATCGCGATGCTTATGAGAAGTTCGGCAGCCTATCGACCGAGATGTGGCGGGCCTGCCGCATGGTCGTAGACACGGGCATTCACGTGATGGGCTGGGATTATGCGCGGGCGCGCAAGTGTTTCGAGGAAAATACCGCATTGGCGGATGTCAATATCGATACCGAACTGGCGCGCTACATCGGTGCACCGGCCGGGGCGGTGGCATATAAGGTCGGCGAGTTGAAGATCGTCGCGTTGCGCGAGCAAGCCGAACAGGCGCTGGGCGACCGTTTCGATATTCGCGCGTTTCACGACCTTGTCCTGGCGCAAGGCCAGTTGCCGATGACACTGCTGGAGGCGCAGGTCGAAGCGTGGATAGCCTCCGCAGGAGAAGAGCCTGGAATGTGAAGATGTCAGGCGGCGAGGGCGGTCGCCAAGGCTTTCCCATCTTCATCGGCCAACGCAGCTTCGCGCAGGCGCGCAATTGCGGCGGCATCGATCCCTCCCTGGCGGTAGCGGTCAATCACCAGACCGAAATTGCGCAGGCCGCGCTCGAACGTGTCGCCATAGCCTTTGATCAGGCGCTGGCATTTGACCAGCTCCAGCGCGCTGGCGGGTTCGGCTGAGCGCACCAGGGCCAACCATTCCTCGATCCGCGCCTGTTCGATCCCGTAGCGCAATGTTCCGCGCCGCCAGCGCCGCCAGCCAGCCAGCGCATATAGTGCAAGGAACCAGGGCAAACGGGTCGTCTCGACGTGACGGCCCTTCGCAAACAATGGTTCGAAAAAGCGCTTCGCTCGCGTACTTGCAAGGAGCCGACAACCGATCGACGATGGCAGTGTCTCGCAGATTTCTTCAAGCCGGGGGTGGAGATACTCGGTCAGCTCGACGATCTGGCCATCTTCCGCCTTAACTTCTTCCCACACCCGCGCGAAGCGTGTGCGACGGATTTTGAGCGCAGCGACCCGGATCGTATCCTCGTAAGACATCCATAGCGCCAGGTGACGCGCGGCCTCCGCCAGCAAGGCACCCGTACCGACCAAGGCCTCCAGTCGATCGAGATACAGCTCGGCATAGGCACGATCCTGATACTCAATCAGGCGCCTGACGCCTTCCAGCGCGAAAGCATGCGCTTCGACGGGAAGACGCTGCTCCACCCGCTTTGCTAATGCGCGACCGGCCTTGCTGGTGGGTTCCGGGCGATCCGCCTTGAATACATTGGCTGCGCTGGACGTGCCCTCCGCCGCATCGAACCCCGCGGCGAAACCGCGCAGATTGGCATCAATGGCTTTCCCTCCGTCACGGATCGCTGTCTCGAACGCTTGGCGCGGGAAGGGCAGGCCGCCGCTCCCAGCAAGAGCGCCGAACATGATGGAGCTGATCACGCAGCTGTTTGCCTGTGCGGTGGCTTCCATGTCGAAGCCGATGAAGCGCCTCGCGCGTTCCTTTGCTGCAGCGAGAATGCGCTCGCTGCTGGCGCGCCCATCGCCCATCGCGGTCTTTTCGCTGATCGCGTAGACACGGTGGGTCGATCCGATGAGCAGCGTGTCTGTGGTTACGAAGCCGCGAAGGATCGCGCGGCCCGCCTCCATCAGTTCCGAAGCGACGACGATGTCTACATCGCCTGGGACCGGCATCAGAGCCAGAACAGGGGTCCGCGTTTCCTCGGCGGGAATCATTTCTACGTAATAGACGGTGGCGCCTGTGCGCTGAGCCACACCGGGCACCGAGGTTCCTTGTGCGATGTAGCCACACATCTCGCCCAGTTGTACGATCCAGTTGGCCAGTACGCCCCCGCCCTGTCCGCCCAGGCCCAGGACGGCAATGGTGATTCTCTTTCTTTGTTTCATCAGAAAGCCCTCGCCGCCAGCATGCGTTCGTCGCGCCGCTGAAGTGCGCCGATCACCCATTGCCGTATCCGCTGGCGGATACGGTCGCCCCGGTTAGGATTGGTGATGATTTGTGCCTTATAAAAGGACGGACACAGGATGGCGGCATGGCTCACCTCGCCGCACACGCCGCAACCCACGCAACTGTTCTCCACATGCGCCACCGGGTCTTGCCGCAAGGGGTCGGGGTTCGCACGGATCGAGAGCGAGGGGCATCCCGACAGCCGGATGCAGCTGTGATCGCCGGTGCATGTGTCAGGGTCCACGCCGAAGCGTTCGCGCACCACCCGCTGGCCGTTCTTTAGAGCACGGGCGATCTGCGGCTTGAGCCGGCGCTGTCGGTTTAGCTGGCATTCGGATTGTGCAATCAGAACTTTCGGCCCCTTTTCACGCGAGGTGAGTGCATCGCGAATGGCGTCGCGCATACCGGCGACATCATAGGTCCGGGTGCGCGTCTGCGCCCAGGTGATCCCGACTCCGCGCACCGCGCGTTCGATGGGGTTGTTGGTCTTGCGATGGGGCGGCTTGGCGCGCGATGACGGGATATCCTGCCCGCCCGTTGCCGCCGAATAACCATTGTCGACGATTATCGTCAGATTGTCGTCCTGGTTGAATACCGCATTCCCGATCCCGGACGTCAGCCCGTTATGCCAGAAGCCGCCGTCCCCCATGATCGCCACGGCGCGTTTGCCCTCGGGCTTGAAAGCCGAAGCGCCTGCGGTGCCGAGACCGTACCCCATCGTGGTGTTCCCAATGTGAAACGGCGGCAGGATGGAAAACAGATGACACCCGATATCGGCCGATACGTGAAGCTCGCCGATCTCTTTCTGGACCAGTTTCATGGCCGAAAAGATCGGTCGCTCAGGACAACCAGTGCAGAAGCCTGCCGGTCGGGGCGGGACGGTGGCAGGCGTTAGCGCCGGGGGCGGCGCAGGTTTTGGCTTCGGCGCGCGGCGTGGTGCGTATTCGCGCAGGAATTCCGAAACTCCGTCCCGAATAGCATCGGCAGTATATTCACCGGCTCGCGGCAGAACGTCTTTGCCGCATACCATCGTATCGAGACCGGCGCGACGGATTAGCGTATTCAGTTCGTGTTCGATGAATTCGGGCTGACCTTCCTCCACCACAAGCACAGCCCGTTTGTGGGCGCAGAAGTCGCGTACTTCGTCGGGGATCAGCGGATATGTGACGTTGAGAACATAGATCGGTAGTGACGCCTTGCCATAAGCATCCGACAGATCGAGCAGTTCGAGCGCGCGATTAAGCGAGTTGAATATGCCGCCCTGAACGATGATGCCGATCTCATCTTCTTCAGGGCCGAAGTGTTCGTTCAGGGTGTTCCGCCGGATAAAGTCCACCCCAGACGGCCAGCGTTTGTCAATTTTCTCTATTTCGTGCAGAAAGTTAGCCGGTGGCAAGACGATCCGGTCGACATCGCGCGAAGGCTCGGCCGCTGCTTCGGCCACGGTCAGCGGCGGACGGCAATTGTCGCGCGCGGTGAAGCTTCCGGTGACGTGGCAGGCTCGGACACGCAGTTCCAGCATAACCGGCGTGTTCGATGCCTCGGACAGTTCGAAGCCCTTTTGCACCATGTCGACGATCACCGGCAGGCTGGGGCGCGGGTCAAGCAGCCACATTTGTGATTTCATCGCGAAGGCATGCGTGCGTTCCTGCATGATCGAGGAGCCTTCGCCATAGTCTTCGCCGAGGATGATCAGGGCGCCGCCTGTGACTCCGCCGGATGCGACATTCGACAGCGCATCGGACGCGACATTCGTCCCCACCACGGATTTCCAGGCCACAGCGCCACGCAGCGGGTAATTGACCGAAGCAGCGAGCATGGCGGCGGCAGTGGCCTCGCTGGCCGAACTTTCGAAATGGACGCCCAGGTCGGACATAAGCTCGCTGGCGTCGGAGAACACATCCATCAGATGGCTGATCGGCGAACCCTGGTATCCGCCCACATAGGCGACGCCACTTTCCAACAGAGCTTTGGTAACGGCGAGAATGCCTTCACCATGGAAGGTTTCTCCCTCGCCGAGCTTCAGCCGTTCGATTTCTGCCTTGAAAGAGCGTTCCGCCATGCGTCTAGTCGGCCACCAGCGCCAGGACGCGTAGCGGGCTGCCTGAACCGTCTTCGATCTTGAGCGGCGCTGCCAAGATCATGCTGCCGGTCGCTGGAAGCAGATCGAGGTTTTCAAGGCACTGCAATCCGTAGCGCCCCGCGCCATGGATCAGCGTGTGTGCGGGATAGGCCGGGTCCAGCAGATGAGCCTGCCCGGCATCGGTGCCGATTGTCTCCACACCCAAGCCGTGAATGTCTCGATGCTCCAGAAGAAAGCGAACTGCCTCGGTCGTGGGTCCGGGCGTATGTGCACCGTCTTCGTGCCGGTTGGCGTAGGCTTCGCCCTCTCGTTTCGACCAATCGGTCCGTAACAGGACCCAACTGCGGGGCGGGATGGCGCCGTGGGCTTCTTCCCAAGCCTCTATATCCGCTACGGTCAGCAGGTAATCAGGATCGGCGGCGGACTGCTGCGAGATGTCGATTACGACCGCCGACGCCAAGAAATCCGCGGGGGGGATCGTATTGGTCGAATTATTCGGAAGGTCTTTGCCCGATGCCCAGTGGACCGGAGCGTCGAAATGGGTGCCAGTATGCTCGCTGACGGTGAAATTGTTCCAATACCAGGCGACACCACGCTCGTCGTAGCGCGAGATCTCTTCTTTGCTGAAACCCGCGCACTGATTGAACTCGGGTGGAAGGACGAGGGTAGGGGTGTCAGGCGATAGCGTCTGCGTGAGATCGATCGTGCGGATCGTTCCTGAAGCGATCCCGGCGGCGAGTTGCTGGAGAATGGTCATCTATTGGCTCCTCTCATCTCGGATGTTAGCCATAAAACTTGCATATGCAACCAATATCACGACTTGGGCGTCGGCACCACATCGAATGCGATCGTCGTTCGATGCGCTTCGGCAGCGAATGGAACCGTGCCGTGGTAAAAGTACGAAGGGAACAGGACGAGAAGGCCGGGTTCTGGGCATATGGTGCGTAGGATACGCTCGTGCCGCCCCAAGCGCAGACCGGTCTCGCCGAATTTCAGGCACCCTTCGTCGCCCTCCAGACCGGCAGGCAGCGCGACATAATAGACGGCACTGATCCAGCCGGCGGGATGAATGTGGTTTGTATGGTGTCCGCCTGCGCCCAGCCGCGCCGACCACGAGCCGGAAAAAGAGAAGCCTGCCGCTTTGCGACACAGGAATGGATGGTCCACATCATTAGGCAGCGCGGCGATGTATCGCGCCACCGCTTCTTCGATCATGGCCCGGATCGCTGTGATCTCGGGAATGTCGCTGTTGAATAAGTCGTCGGCAGTCTGCGTGCCGCCGCGCAACGTCTGCTCCAGCGGTGCCCGCTGGCCGCTGTGCAAGGCTCGTAGCGCACGGTTAAGTCGGCTATTGAACCCCTCGGTGTTGCCGTTCCGTGGGCTGAGTCGGAAGGTCCGGATCAGATCGGGGTTCTCGAGCCATTCGTACTTCCGATCGCCTTTCAGCCGCCAGACGATAGCTTGCAATGCCAGCATCTGTTGATCGTTAGGATCGGAGGCGAGCCGACGCCGAATCAGCGACAGCGCATCGTCATACCGGTCCAGGATCAACAAGATGCGAGCATATTCGCGCAAGGTCGGCGCGTGTTCCGGTTCTGCCTCAAGTGCCGCATCAAACGCTCTAGCTGTGTCGGCAGCCCTGCGGGAAGACCATAGCGCTTGGCCGAGGAGGCAGAGATGTTCGGCTCCACTAACGCCGCGAGACATCGCCGTTTCCAGTAGCTCGACAGCCCGCCCAGGCTCTTTCGCCAGCGTCAGACGCCTAGCGAGGCCTTCCAGCAAATCCGGGTGATCCGGATGAGACTCAAGGGCCTCGCGATAGCTTACGACATGCTCCGCGACCCTACCTTGATGCCAGAGCATTCGGCTCAGCGATTCGTGGATGGCCGCATCGGTCGGTGCCAGTTTGATCGCATGACGATAGGCCTGCGCCGCGTCTTCGAAACGGCCCAGATCCTGCAGGCAATGGCCGAGGTTGTAGGGTATCTCAGCCCGTTCGGAAGAGCTCGCCGCGCATTCGAGCAAGATCGGCAGGGCTTCGTGCGCGCGTCCGGCTTGCCGCAGCGCGACCGCCAAATTGTGCCGCCAAGGCAGATGGTCAGGCGTTGCCTGCAGGGCAAGCCGATAGGCCTCGATCGCACCCGGGTGATCCCCGATTGCGCCGCGCATCTCACCCAGGATGGCCCAGGCCCGCCCGTTCGGAGAAGCACGATCGAGGAGTGGGGCGAGACACGTTTCCACTTCCCCGAACTCCTGGAGCCGCGTCAGCGAAAGAGCCAGATTGATACGGGCATCGCTGTAGGCTGGAAGAAGCTTCAGCGCTTCGCGATAAGCCTCGGCGGCTTCGGAAATCTCCCCACGATCCAGCAGGCTGTTGCCCAGATTGTTGAGCACGTGAGGCTGTCGGGGAACCGCCGCCAGCGATCTGCGAAACAGGTCTACGGCCCGGCAATGGTCGCCTCGCTGCCGCGCTACCATGCCGAGCAATTGCAGCGCGTCCGGCTGGCGGGGCGTTGCGTCCAGAACTGCCAGCAGCCTCTGCTCGGCAGCGTTCAGCTTGCCCGCTTGCGCAAGCTGCAACGCGTCGCGAAGCATCGTTTTCTCCATGGATCGCGGTTGTGTTCGCATGTCGCGCTCCCTCTGGCGGACAGTTGAGTTCCCGCCTGACGGAGATCCGAAACCGATCGGACGCTCCCGTCATAAAATCACACGCTAAGTCATGTGTAATTGCACATAATAGTGCTGCGACGCAACGTTTGCCCCGAAAATTGGTGGTAAAGCGTGGGGGCGGCCCATCGCATGGTCAGCGGGAGAGGTATCGCGTCCGCTGCGTCGTCGCGGATCGCGATGAGATCGCCGAGGGTTTGATCATGCGCGCCATGCAGGCTGCTTCGCTACAGAAGCTGCGGGGTGTTCTATGTCTTCGCTGACGACGAAGTTGTTCAGTCGTCAGGCTGGGAACGCTACTCGATCGGCAATTTGCTGAGATTAGCACTTATCTTCTGAAGCGTGCGAAGAAGGTGAGCGATATCGCGGTTGCTGATCCCATCCATCGCCCGCATGAATTGCCGCCCCACTATGGGTGTAAGCTTGCGCAGCCTTTGTTCTCCAGCGGGGGTGAGCGTCACTTCGGTAATGCGGTTATCCTCGGCATTGGGCTCGGCCGTCACCAAGCCCTGCTCGAGCATGCGATCTATGATCCGGCTAATTGTGGAACGTTTGGTCAGTGCGGCTTCGGCGATTGCGCCGATACTCGCAGGCTGGCGTTCGCGAAGGACCGTCATCACTCGATAGATGGGTTTCGAGACCCCGTGCTTGTGCAGCACCTTATCCATATCTTCGTGATACTTGAAATCGGCGTGAGCCATCAGATAAAAAGGTGAATTGGCCAGCCGGAATGTCGCACTGCTGGGGTTGTAGTCACCACGATCTATCTGGTCTTCAACAATATCCTGCGATCTCTTGCCCGACACTGCTTTCATACTGTCCCTCGAACGCTTTTCCTCTCACCCGCATGGACGGCCGACAGAGCCGGTCCAATCGAGCACAGGTCTGGTTTGTCCGCAATCCCATACCCAGAATCCTCTCCGACCGACCGGCGCGAAGGGATTGCTTAACGGTTTTTGCGTGAATTTGATCCTATCCCCGATAGCGATCTTGTTCGGAAAATAAAGCGTTTTCAAGCGAAACCGAACGAAAAACCCGAGAAACGTGCGCCATCGCCTTGGAAAGAGGCATTGTCAGACAGTGGTGGGGCGGGCCTGCTGCCCCTGTCAGAACGCCGGGATTCCGGTGATGGCGCGACCCAGGATCAACGCGTGAACGTCATGCGTCCCTTCATACGTATTGACGGTTTCCAGGTTCATGGCATGGCGCATCACCTGATAATCGGCGCTGATACCGTTGCCACCGTGCATATCCCGGGCTGTGCGAGCGATGGCCAATGCCTTGCCGACGTTGTTGCGTTTGACGATTGATATCATCTCCGGCGCGAACTGTCCTTGGTCAATCAGTCGCCCGACACGCAGGCTCGCCTGGAGCCCCAGAGCGATCTCGCTCTCCATATCGGCGAGTTTCTTCTGATAGAGCTGAGTCGCCGCTAGCGGGCGGCCGAACTGGTGGCGGTCGAGTCCGTATTGGCGGGCGGCGTGAAAACAGTATTCGGCAGCACCCAAGGCACCCCAGCTGATCCCGAAGCGCGCGCGGTTGAGACAGGAGAACGGCCCCTTCAGGCCTGACACTTCGGGGAGCAGTGCCGTTTCCCGCACCTCCACGTCCTCCATCACGATCATGCCCGTAATCGATGTGCGTAGACTGAGTTTGCCGTCGATTTTCGGCGCCGACAGTCCGGGCGTGCCCTTATCGAGCACGAAACCGCGGATCGCGCCCCCGTGGGCCTCGGACTTCGCCCACACGACGAACACGTCGGCGATCGGAGCATTGGAAATCCAAGTCTTCGTCCCATTCAGACAATAGCCGCGCTCGGTCCTGACCGCTTGCGTCCGCATACCGCCCGGGTCAGAACCTGCATCGGGTTCGGTCAGGCCGAAGCAGCCGATCATCTTCCCACTCGCGAGAAGGGGAAGATAGTGGCGCTTCTGTTCCAGCGAACCGAAGGCGTGAATCGGATACATGACGAGACTGGACTGTACGCTCATCATCGAACGGTATCCCGAATCTACCCGTTCCACTTCGCGCGCGATGAGACCGTAAGCCACATAGGATGCTTCCACTCCTCCGTAGGCTTCCGGGATCGTCGGGCCAAGCAGCCCCAAGGCACCCATTTCGCGAAAGATGTCTGGATCGGTTTGCTCCTGAGCGAATGCATCGATCACACGGGGGGCGAGCCGGTCCTGCGCATAAGCCCTGGCGACATCGCGGATCATCCGCTCTTCTTCGTTCAGCTGTTCGTCCAGCAGAAAGGCATCGGACCAATCGAATTTCCGCACACCGCTCATCAGCGTGACGCCGCCGGGATTACCGCAGTGGTCTCGATCTCGACTTTTGCCGCCGCCTCGACCAGCCCGGTGACTTCCACCACT
The DNA here is from genome assembly GCA_022953095.1 of Qipengyuania sp. ABI-127-1. GTDB lineage: Bacteria > Pseudomonadota > Alphaproteobacteria > Sphingomonadales > Sphingomonadaceae > Qipengyuania. Next base: position 634,276 of record JALJCR010000001.1, read on the forward strand.
GCCATCGCGGGATAATTGTGTCCAAGAAGTTCGCGATACGTAGCGCCGATTGCGGATAAGCTCGTGAGGTATTCTTCGCGATCGGTGATGTACCAGGTCATGCGAACTATATGTTCGGGACCGGCACCGGCTTCGGCCAAGACGGCCAAGGTGTTTTCCAGCACTTGATGGAACTGGCCGGCAAGGTCGTGACACACGAATATCTCGTTCTCATCCCATCCGACGATTCCGGCCGTGAAGATCATACGACCGTCAGCAGCGATACCGTTGCTATATCCGCGCGGTCGTGGCCAGCCGGGGGGAAGCAGAGATTGATGGGCGCTCATGAAGGGTCCTTGTCGGCAAGTGCGTGTTTTTTAAGGAGGTCGAGAAAGTCGGCAGGCCAGGGGTGTGCGCGCATATTGGCGAGATCGATCAGCACCACGGTCGAGCGAACAGCGAAGCGCGCTTCGCCGCAGCAAGTGACGTCGATGCCAAGATCGAGCGAACTCCTGCCAATCCGCACGATCCGGAGGGTGAAGTCGAGCATGTCGCCCAGTCGGCTCGGTGCCGTGAACTCGGCCTTGAGGTCTACCGTCGGCAGCCCCATGCCCAGTTCGCCATGCATCGTGTTTCTGTCCACTCCGAGCACAGCCGCAGTCCAGTCCTCGACTACCGCGTCGCACAGTTCGAAATAGCGCGGATAGTACGCGATGCCCGCAGGGTCACAGTGCGCAAAGCGCAGGGGCAGTCGAGTGGTGAACATCAGTTAGCGCTTTGTGCAAGATGCTGGCGCGCGATGACCACTTTTTGCACTTCCGATGCACCCTCATAAATCCGCAGAGCCCGGACCTCGCGGTAGAGTGCTTCGACCGGACTGCCGACGGTAACGCCGAGCCCGCCGAACATTTGCACAGCCTTGTCGATCACCTGCTGTGCGCTGTCGGTTGCATGCAGCTTGGCGAGTGCGGCTTCGCGGGAGTTGCGTTCTCCCCGCACGTCGCGCAACCACCCCGCGCGATAGATCAGCAGGGCCGAGGTATCGATATCGAGTACCATTTCGGCCAGCTTGGACTGTGTAACGGCATTGTCCGCCAGTACCCCCTTCCCCAGCTTGCGCACGCGCGCCCGCTCGGTCGCCTCGTCGAGCGCGCGGCGGGCGAAGCCGAGCGCGGCGGCGCCCACCGTCGTGCGGAAAATGTCGAGTGTTGCCATAGCGGCAGCAAATCCGCGCCCCGCTTCGCCGAGCAGAGCTGTTTTCGGCAATTCCATATCGGTGAATGACAAAGTTGCCAACGGATGCGGCGCGATTACCGCGATCCGTTCGGTAACCGCCAGTCCGGGGGTTTCGGCGTCGACGATGAACGCAGATACGCCCTTGGCCCCCGGCGCCTCGCCGGTGCGCGCGAATAAAATATAGTAGTCGGCGATGCCGCCGTTGGAGATATAGGTCTTCGCCCCGTTGATGCGGTATCCCGCCGTTTTGCGATCTGCGCTTGTCTCCATTGCCGCGACGTCGGATCCCGAAAGCGGCTCGGTCAATGCGAAGGCGGCAATTTTCCTTCCGGCGGCAACCTCAGGCAGATAAGCTCGCTTCTGCTCTTCGGTGCCGAAGAGACTTATCGTCCCCGAGCCGAGCCCCTGCATTGCGAAGGCGAAATCGGCCAGGCCTGAATGCCGCGCCAGTGTTTCACGGATCAATGCGAGCGAGCGGATATCCAGCCTTTCGTGGATACCGCCATGAGCAGCCGGCACGCAATAGCGTAACCAACCCGCTTCCCCCAGCATACGGACAAGTGCGCGACATGCGCGGTCGATGTCCTCGGGATGGTCGTCCGTCAAATGGTCACCACACCAGGCTTCCAGATCGATAGCAAGCTGACGGTGACCATCATCGAGGAAGGGCCAGTCGAGAAAACTCCGGTCGGCCATCAGTCGCCTGCAAACTCTGGAGTGCGCTTGGCCGCGAACGCGACGAAGGCGCGTCGGAAGTCGTTGGTCGCCATGCAGATCGCCTGCGCTTGCGCTTCCATTTCGATCGCCGTCTCAATTGAAACTGCCCATTCAGTATTGAGCTGTGTCTTGGTGATCCCGTGGGCGAAAGTCGGGCCGCAGGCTACCGATCGGGCGAGAACAAGAGCCTCGTCTGCCAATGCTTCATGGGCGACCAGACGGTTGTGAAATCCCCAACGTTCACCCTCTTCCGCAGTCATCATCCGACCTGTGTAAAGCAGTTCCGACGCTCGGCCTTGACCGATGATGCGCGGCAATATCGCGCAAGCCCCCATGTCGCATCCCGCCAGGCCAACCCGCGTGAACAGAAACGCGGTCTTGGCTCTCGGCGTCGCGATCCGCATGTCCGACGCCATTGCCATGATCGCACCGGCGCCTACGCAGATTCCGTCAATCGCCGCGACTATCGGCTGCGGACAGGCCCGCATGGCCTTGACAAGATCGCCGGTCATCCGGGTGAACGCCAGCAGTTCGGGCATTGGCATTTCGGTCAACGGCCCGATGATTTCGTGGACATCGCCGCCTGACGAAAAATTGCCGCCGGCCCCGGTGACGATCACGGCCTTGACCGCCGGAGTGTAGCTCAGGACCCTGAAGGTATCGCGCAGTTCCGCATAGCTTTCGAAAGTCAGCGGATTCTTGCGTTCGGGCCGATCAAGCGTGACGGTTGCGACGCCATCGGCAAACTGCCAGTCGAAGTGTTCCGGCGAGAACTGTTCCGGGTTCATGCCTCATCCTTTCCGATTTGTGCCGCAAGCGTCTCTTTGAGCGTGCCGAGAAGATCGTAGAGCGCGGCCTGTCGATCCTGCCCCAGGCCCCCAAACATCGCGTCGATCCAGTCCTGGTGAGCCTCAGCCAGTCCCGCGAAGCATTGGCGGCCCTGCTCGGTCAGACGAACGATCGACGACCGACCGTCGGTGGGGGAAGGGGCGACGCCCACATATCCATCGCGAACGAGTGCCTGGACGACACCGGTAACGTTGCCGTTGGAGACGAGCAGTGCCTGCGACAATTGTCCCATCGTCATCCCTTCCGGATGACGGTCGAGCGCGGCCATCACGTCGAAGCGAGGAAGCGTGATATCGTATTGATCGGCAAAACGCCGCTTGACCTGCTTTTCAATGACCCGCGTACACGCCAGCAGTCGCAGCCACAGCCGTACGCTGTCGCGCTGTTTGGCATCGCTGCTCCGATAATCGAGCGCCAATGAGCTGTCGTTCACATCACTTCTCCACCAGCCACCATAATGGTCTGTCCGGTTATCGATCGGCTGGCAGGAAGGCAAAGCCAGGTCGCCGCATCCGCCACTTCGGTGGGTTCGATAAGCCGCTGCTGTGGGTTAAAGCGCGTAAGTTCAGCCGCCGCCTGTTCCGCACTGCGCCCGGTGGCGGTCTGAATTTTCGCGACCGCCGTTTCCACTATTCCGGTATCAGTAAAGCCGGGGCAGATGGCGTTCACGGTCAGGGGCATTCGCGCATATTCGGCCGCTAGGGCGCGGGTCAGGCCGATGGCACCGTGTTTCGATGCAACATAGGGCGCGGTATAAGCGTAACCTTTGACCCCGGCTGTAGACGCCACGGTCACGATGCGGCCCGCGGGTGCCGCCAGCAGATCGGGAAGTGCCGCCTGGCTACAATGAAACAACGCGTCCAAGTTGATCGCCATCGTCTTCCGCCACGTCTCGGCCGATATGTCGGCGAAGGGGCCGCTCGACGCGATTCCGGCATTGTTGATCAGGATACCAATGGGGCCGTGCTTGGTACGCGCGGATGCGAAAGCGGCATCCACCGCTTGGCGGTCCGCCACGTCCGCAGGCGCTATATGGACCTCGCATGCAAGCTCGGCGCGCAATTTTAATGCTGTCTTTTCCAGCGTTTCGCTTGTTCGGCCGACCAAAGTCAAGCGCACACCTTCGGCTGCCAATGCACGGGCGATGGCCGCGCCGATGCCCGATCCACCTCCGGTGACGACGGCGTGGACGCCCTTCAGCCGCAAGCTAGGCATTCTGTGCTGCTTCCATCTCTGCGGCACGTTTCAGATTGCGGGTCAATTGCGCCATGCCTGCAAGATAAGGCGGCGGCACGGCCGCCCCATCGTATTCGTGCTGCGCTGCTGCCCGCAACGTCCACATAGGATCGATCATGTGCGGTCGGCCCAGCGCGACCAGATCAGCGCGGCCGGCGGCGAGGATGGAATTGACGTGGTCGGTTTCGAAGATGTTGCCCACGGCCATCGTCGATACACGCGCCTCGTTACGGATCTGGTCGGCGAAGGGAGTTTGGAACATCCGCCCATAGACCGGTCGGGATGCCGCCCATGTCTGACCTGCGGAAACATCGATCAGATCGGCACCCGCGGCATGGAAAGCGTCTGCGATCCGCACGGCTTCGTCAGGAGTCACGCCGGCGGCACCCATCCAGTCGGTCGCGGAAATACGAACCGACATGGGGCGTTCGGCTGGCCAGACAGCGCGCATGGCGGTGAAAACCTCGAGCGGATAACGCAAGCGATTCTCCAGCGAACCACCGTATTCGTCGCTACGACGGTTCTGCAGCGGTGTAATGAAGCTCGAAAGCAGATAACCGTGCGCCGCGTGCATCTCCACCATGTCAAAGTCCGCCTCGATGGCGCGCCGTGTGGCGGCGACGAACTGGTCGCGGACCCGGTTCATGTCTTCCCGGGTCATCGGTTGCGGGGCCTGGCTGGCCTCGCTCCACGGCACATCGGAAGCTGCGATTAGCGGCCAGTTGTCGCAGTCGAGCGGTTCGTCCATGCCCTCCCAGCCGATCCTGGTCGAGCCTTTGGCCCCCGAATGGCCGAGTTGGAGGCACATCTTGGCCCGGGTTTCGCGATGTACGAAGTCGGTAATGCGGCGCCACGCCGCAACATGTGCGGAAGCGTACATGCCAGGGCATGCGGGCGTAATCCGACCGTCGGCCGACACGCAGGTCATCTCGGTATAGACGAGGCCAGCACCACCTTGCGCGCGGGTTCCGTAATGCACCAGATGGAAATCGCCGGGCGTGCCGTTCGTGGCGCTGTACATTGCCATCGGTGAAACCACGATCCGGTTGTGCAGCGACATTTCGCGCAGTTGGTAGGGGGCGAACATGGGCGGGGCAATTTCGTCGCACCCGTTTGGTGCCTGGGCCTGGAACCAGCGTTCCACCTCTTCCAGCCACGCTTGGTCCCGAAGACGAAGATTTTCGTGGCTGACGCGTTGAGACCGGGTAAGCAGCGAATAGGCGAACTGGAGCGGAGGAAACGACAGATAGCGATCGAGCGTCTCGAACCATTCGGTCGAGTTGCGCGCGCTGTTCTGCAGCTTCAGCACTTCGACGCTGCGCTCCGCCTGATACTCTGCAAGCGCCTGTTCCCGGTTGAGCCCGGGGCGGTTGAGAACTTCCGCCAGTTTGATCGCATCTTCCAGTGCAAGCTTGGTACCCGAGCCGATAGAAAAGTGCGCGGTGTGAGCTGCGTCTCCGAGCAGCACGAATTTATCGTATGACCAGTTTTCCGTTACGATGCGGCGGAAATTGAGCCAAGCCTGCGGCCCCGGGAGATGCGAGGCGTTGGACATCAGTTCGTGCCCGTCCAGATGGCTGGCGAAGATCGATTCGCACAGCGCAATGGCTTCTGGCTGATCCATTCGATCAAGGCCGAGCCGTCGCCAGGTTTCTGGCTCCATCTCCACGATGAAAGTCGATAGATCGCCATCAAAGCGATAAGCATGGGCCCATACCCACCCAGCTTCGGTCTGCTCGAACGCAAAAGTGAAGGCATCGAACCGCTTGGCTGTCCCGAACCAGAAGAATTTGTTTTTCCGGACCTGAATGTCAGCATCGAAATGCTCGGCGTGGACGGTGCGAATACGGCTGTTCGCCCCATCTGCGGCAATCACCAGATCGTAGCCATCCCAAGCGGCGAGCGCCGGGCTGGCTTCGTGCTCGAAATGCAAGCCAATGCCGAGTTCGCGGGCACGTTCCTGCAGTATCGCGAGCAGACGTTTGCGCCCGATGCCGATAAATCCATGCCCGCCAGAGCGGATGCACTGACCATGGATGTGAACCTCGATATCGTCCCAATGGGCGAATTCGTCGCGGATAATTTCCCCGCTGACCGCGTCGTTGGCCATCAGGTTTTCGACTGTCTGGTCAGAAAAAACGACACCCCAGCCGAACGTATCGTCTGCTCGATTGCGTTCGAATACGTCAATCTCGTGAGACGGATTGCGTAGTTTCATCGAGATGGCGAAATAGAGGCCCGCCGGGCCTCCGCCTGCGCATGCGATCTTCACTTCGCCAACTCCCTCATCATCATGTTGATGACCGCATGGCTAGGTCGACAAGCAATATATTTCAACCCTAAAATTTTAGGCTTGAAATATCGTATATCACACAATTATGCACATGTATGAGGGAATTGGAGATGCAATGATGAAATGGCCTGCACGACGCCTCGCGGCGGGATCGAAGAAAAGTTTCGGGATGTACGATGCTGCGTGCAAGCTCGATGCAAAAGGCGTGGATCTGATCCATCTCGAATTCGGACGTCCGCACGCCGACACGCCCGATCATATCAAGGAGGCCACCAAGGCAGCGCTCGATGCTGGCATCGTCCATTATGGTGATTTCCGTGGGACGCTGTCGTTTCGAGAATCCCTGGTTCGCAAGTTGCGCGATTTCAACGGTTTGGATTACGGGGTCGATGAAGTGTTGGTGACGAATGGCCTGACGCATGCCTCTTTCGCAGCTTTCATGGCCGCGATCGATCCGGGCGATGAAGTAATCCTGCTCGACCCGTTCTATCCGCAACATGTCGGGAAGACAGAACTGGCTGGCGGCAAGGTGGTGATCGCCGAGCTCGACAAGGCCAATGGGTTTGCCATCTCGCGTGAGACCATCGCGGCAAAAATTACTGATCGAACGCGTATGATCGTTCTGGTCAATCCGGCCAATCCTACCGGCAGGGTCTATACCCGTGAAGAGCTGCAGCATGTCGCCGACCTCGCGATCGAGCATGATCTGCTGGTCCTGTCGGACGAAGTTTACGAATATATCACATATGGCGCTGCCCGGCATGTCAGCATCGCAAGCCTGCCCAGAATGCGCGAGCGAACTATCAGCTGCTATGCCTTCACAAAAGCCTATTCCATGGATGGCTGGCGCATCGGTTATCTCGCTGCGGACTCCCGTCTCATGCCTGCTATCCTGCGCGTCGCCATGACCGATGTTACGCATGTCAATGTTTTCGTTCAGGAGGGCGCGCGTGCCGCTGTAGACGGACCGCAGGATGGTATGCAGGCAATCGTCGAGGCCGATCGGCGCAAGCGCGACATCGTGGTCCAGGCGTTGAATCAGATGCCAGGCGTCTCCTGTGTGGAGCCGGAGGGAACAATCTATGCCTTTCCCGATATCACCGGCACCGGGTTCAAATCGCAGGATCTGGCGATGCGCATACTCGAGGAGGCGCATGTCGTCGTCGAGTCGGGTGCGTTCTATGGCCCGGGCGGCGAGGGCCATTTACGCGTATGTTTCGGCTCGGAATCGGAAGCGCGGATTGTTGAGGGAATGAACAGGCTCGCGCGCTTTTTCAACGACCTGTGAGGAAGATTGACCGGGTACCGACTGGGAGGGATTGATGAAACTTGTCTTACGCGCTGCCGCTGCCCTGATGTCGATCGTAGGCATGCCGATGATGCTTGCGACGCCCGCTGCCGCGCAGGACCAGACCGAGCCGAGCGGCTATCGTGCGCTTCAGCTGCTCTATTCGCAGTTTCGGGCTATCGTGCCACCGCCGATGGTAAAGGGCGTTCCCGACTATTCGCCAGAGGCCATGGCGCGCCAATATGCGGAGCTGAAGACTCTTCAATCCCGATTGCGCGCTATCGACGATAACAACTGGCCGATTTCGCAGCGCGTAGATTACATGGTCGTGCTGGCCGAGATGCGGGGGTTCGAATTTCAGCACCGCGTTCTTCAGCCGTGGAAGCGCGATCCAGCGTTCTACAGCACGACCAACCTTGGCTTCGGGCCGAAGATGCACGGTGCGATCGCCATTCCCGATCTGCCGCTTGATCAGTTTGAGGCGACCGAACTGGCGGCCAGACTCGACGCTGTACCGGAGGCATTGCGGCAGGCGCGGGACAACCTCACCGACGCGCGCGGCGATCTTGCGCGCCTCGGGATCGCCCAGAAGCAGGTTGAAGTGAACGTCTATGGCCAGCTTGCCGAAGAAGCGGGGCGATTGCAGCCCGAACTGGTCGCGCCGGCACGCCGTGCGCAAACCGCTGCCCGCGACTTCAAGGTGTGGTTGGAAAGCATCGAGGCGCAGCTTCCCGCGCATGGTGGAGTAGGACGGGAGAATTATGCCTGGTATTTGAAAAACGTCCTGCTGCTCCCCTATTCGGTGAATGAGATCGAAACGCTTGGCGAGCGCGAATATCAGCGCCAGATCGCATTCCTGAAGATAGAGGAACATCGCAATCGCGCCATTCCGATGCCGGCTCCGATCCGAACCCGTGCCGAATTCGATGCCAAGCGGAAGGCGGAGGACGAAGATCTCCTACGTTTCTTGCGCGAGGGCGATTGGGTCACGATCCCCGATTATCTCACCCACGATCCGCTAGAGGGCCCCTATCAGTTTCCGTTCGAGAAGGATCCTTCTAAGCCGGGGTTGTTCGAGCCCCCTTTCGACCTTCACTTCTTCTTCCAGGCCGAATTCCGCGACGGACGCCCGCTGCGCGCGCATAACCTTCCCGGCCATGCCTTTGATGGATTGCAGTCGGCGCGCGATACGCGCCCGATCCGAGGGAAGCCGCGTATGTTCTTTGTCAACGGTGTGCGCAACGAGGGATGGGCGTTCTATCTCGAAGAGATGATTCTGCAGGCGGGGCTGCTCGACGACAGACCGAAGACGCGGGAGATCGATTATATCCTGGGCGCCAAACGCGCAGCCCGCATTTTGCCTGAACTCATGATGCAGAAGAATTCCTGGACTTGGGCAGAAGCCAATGCCTCACTAGTTGCTCGCACACCCAAGTGGATGGAGCCTGGTGATGCCGTGGCTCAGTTCGATATCGAGCTCTATTTGCGTCAACCCGGCTACGGCATCGGATACTACATGGGGAAGATCGAACTGGAAAAGCTCATGGCTGACGTCGCAATGCAGGAAGGTGATACGTTCGACATCAAGTCGTTCCACGATCGTTTCCGGGCTGCAGGGTCGATCCCGATTTCGCTCATCCGTTGGGAAATGACTGGCCAGAATAATGAAATCAATACGATGCGCGACTGAAAATCGGTCGCTTGGGGGCGGTGGTGGTTCGGCCTGATGCGCATATATTAAGAAGGACGTAGGCCAATCCAATCACTGGGCTCGCCAACATGCGAAAGCTGCTCTGAGTCCCTTGAATTTGCGAGCGATAAATGGACCCCGGCATCAAGGATCCCGCCGATCCATCACGGCTAGGCAAGCATCAGCATTGGCTGTTCAGCCAACCTGCGGAATTCGCCAAGGAAATCGGCTCCGGTCGATCCGTTTATGGCGCGGTGGTCGAAACTGGCCGTCGCGGTGAGCAGGTGGGCGGAAACGATCGCACCATCTTGCGACCACGGCCCCTCGCGGCTCGAGCCCACACCCAGGATCAGGCCCTGCGGCGGATTAATGATCGGCCCCATTGCGTCGATGCCATACATGCCGAGATTGGAGATCGAGGCGGTCCCGCCCCGGCAATCGTCGGGCTTGAGCCGACCTTCGCGCGCCTTTTCGGCTAAATCGCGCGCCTCCGCGGCGATCGCGGCGAGACTCTTCGCCGCGGCATCGCGGATCACCGGCGTTACCAGCCCGCCTTCGACCGCGACTGCCATCGCAATATCGACGCGGTGATAGCGATAGAGCGTGTCGCCGCCGAAGCTGACATTGGCGTCGGGCACGCGCTGCAATGCCACGGCCATGGCGCGGATGAGCATGTCATTGACCGAAAGCTTGATCTCGTCCGGGACCAGTTCCTCGTTGAGCCGTTGGCGAAGATTGATCAACGCATCAATCCGGCAGGTCACCGAGAGATAGAAATGCGGCACCGTCTGCTTGGATTCGCTCAGGCGCCGCGCGATGGTCTTGCGCATCCCGTTTAAGGGTTCGGCATCATGGGGGACGTCTGACACCGGGCCGTTTGCCTGATCGCCCGCGGCAGCTTTGGCAGGCGCGCTCGACTTGTCCTGCGATGTACGGGCGGTCGGATCGGTGACGATGTCCTGCCACAGGATACGTCCGCCGGGTCCGCTCCCGCGCATCGCATTCAGGTCCATTCCCTTGGCGGCGGCCAGCTTGCCTGCCAGCGGCGTCGCATCGACATTGAGATCGACCGGCGCGGCCCCCGCCGTACGCGGAGCCTCGATTGCCTTGGCGGCAGAGGGCGGTGGAGGCGGGGCTTGCTCTGCGGTGGCGGATTCATCGGCCGTCGCCGCAGCGTGCGCTTCGGCCCGATCGTCGCCGAGAGTCGGCATCGCCTCACCGTCCTCGGCCAGTATCGCGATGACCGTACCGACCGGAATATCCTCCGTCCCCGCGGTCACTTTCAATTCCGCAACCACGCCGTCCTCGGCCGCCTCGAATTCCATCGTCGCCTTGTCGGTTTCGATTTCGGCCAGCAAGTCGCCCGCAGCGATAGTATCTCCGGGAGAGACGAGCCATTTTGCAAGCGTACCTGATTCCATCGTCGGCGAGAGGGCGGGCAAGGTGATGTCGATCGGCATAGGGTTATCCCAGGAACAATTCGGCGGCGGCCTCGACGATGGCATCGGCATCGAGGCGGTATTCGCGGTAGAGGTCGACAAGATCGCCGGTCTGGCCGAAGCGGTCGGTCCCCAGCGCACTGACGCGCTGGCCCTTTACCCCGCCAAGCCATGAGAGCGCGCCGGGACTGCCGTCGATGGCGGTAACCAGCCCCGACGCCGACGGCAGCGCACCGAGCAGTGCCTCGACATGCGATGTGGCAACCGCCTCGCCCTGCCAGCGCGAAGCCTGCCGTGCCGACCAGTCGCGGTGGAGCAGGTCGGGTGAAGTCACGTTCAGCAGGCCCAGCCCTTTCACATCCTCCGCCAGCATCTCCCATGCGGCAAGCATTTCGGGTGCGATTGCCCCGGTAAAGACCAGTGCGGCCGCGGCCTCGGGGCCGGGTCGCTTGAGCCAGTAGCCGCCTTTGATCGCATCGGCCTGCCAGTCATCGTCTTCGCGCACGGCCTGTTCGATCTCGCGGGTGGAAAGGCGCAGATAGATCGACCCGCCGTCACCGCGCTGCATGTGACCAAAGCCCCATTCCATCAACAGCGCCAGCTCGTCGGCGAAAGCGGGTTCGAAATAGGTCAGGCCGGGCTGCCCCATGCCGATCAGCGGCGTGTTGATCGATTGGTGTGCGCCCCCCTCCGGCCCCAGCGTGAGGCCCGATGGCGTCGCCACCAGCAGGAAGCGCGCACCTTGGTAACAGGCGTAATTGAGCACATCGAGACCGCGGGCTATGAAGGGATCGTACACCGTGCCGATCGGGAGCACGCGCTTGCCGAACAGCGGCCCGGCAAGGCCGAAGGCGGCCAGCGCCAGAAACAAATTGTGCTCGGCGATCCCCAGTTCCAGATGTTGGCCCGCCGCATGGCCGGACCATTTTTGGGTCGAGGGAATACGCGCGTGCTGAAACACATCTTTCAGTTCCTGGCGCCGGAACAGGCCGCGTTGATTGACCCAGGCGCCCAGATTGGTCGACACCGTGACATCGGGCGAAGTGGTAACGAGATGAGCGGCCAGCTCGCTGTCCGACTTGGCGAGTTCGTGTAGGATCTTGCCGAAAGCGCCCTGGGTCGATTGCGTCGCTCCCGACGGAACGGTGATGGCGGGCACGGAATAGGTCTCCGCCGGGCTTTCCGGTTCGCGCGCGGCCAGCGGCGATTTCCGCACGAAATCCTTCAGGGCCTGCGCCGCATTGCCGCCGAGCCCGGCATAGGGCTCCCACTCTTCGCCTTCGGCAATGCCCATGTCTTCGCGCAAAGTCCCGATCTGGGTCGGCGTCATCAGCCCGGCATGGTTGTCTTTATGTCCCGCCAGCGGCAGGCCGAAGCCCTTGACCGTATAGGCGATGAACACCGTCGGCTGTTCGTCGGCTGCGTCGTCGAAGGCTTCCACCAGGCTTTCCATGCAATGGCCGCCCAGATTGGTCATCAGCATGTGCAGTGCGGCATCGTCGTAATCCGCGATGAGCTTGAGACTTGCCTTGCTGTCGGCCAGATCCCGCTCGAGCCGTTCGCGCCACGCGCTGCCGCCCTGATAGGTTAGCGCGGCGAAATCGGCATTGGGACAGTTTTCGATCCAGTCGCGCAGCGCCTTGCCGCCGGGACGGGCGAAGGCCGCCTGCTGCATCTTGCCATGCTTGAGTGTGATTACCCGCCAACCGCAGGTTTCGAAAATGTCGTCGAACCGCCGGAACATCCGGTCCGCTGTAGTCGCATCCAGCGACTGGCGATTGTAGTCGATGATCCACCAGCAATTGCGCAAATCGTGCTTGTAACCTTCGATCAGGCACTCATAGATATTGCCTTCGTCCAGTTCCGCATCGCCCATCAGCGCGACCATTCGCCCCGCGCTTTCGGGTGCGTTCCAGCCATGCGCGATGACGTAATCTTGGACCAGGCTGGCAAAAGCGGTGATCGCGACGCCCAGCCCCACCGACCCGGTCGAGAAATCGACCGGGATGCTGTCCTTGGTCCGGCTGGGATAACTCTGCGCCCCTCCGAAGCCGCGAAAAGTCTTCAGCTTGTCGAGACTTTGCCGCCCGAGCAGGTAATTGATGGCATGCAGCACCGGGCCGGCATGGGGCTTCACCGCAACGCGATCGTTCGGGCCGAGCGCGTGGAAGTAGAGCGCCGCCATGATTGCCGTCATCGAGGCGCAACTGGCCTGATGCCCGCCTACCTTCAGGCCGTCGCGATTTTCACGCAGGTGATTGGCATTATGGATCGTCCATGACGACAGCCATCGCAGGCGCTCGTCGAGCCGCTCGAGATTGGCGATTTCGGGAGCAGGGGGGGCAGTGTTGCCCCGATGATCGGTTTCGATATTCATGCAAATCCTCGTTCAGACGCCTTCTTACACCGATGTCTACGCATATGTGCAGCCGAATACGCCGCGATACGCGCTGGTTTCGGGCATGTTCTGGCATTCAGTTGCCGTTTCCCTGGCATGACCTGCCAATTGGCAGCGCAAAGCCCTCGGCCTGACCAGATGAATCCCGGTGACGGGAGTGTCTGGGGCGGGTCGCCCGTGAGGTTGCGGCCTGCCTCATCCACTGGTGCGAAGGTTGGGGTGCCCGAACTCTTATGCCCGGATATCGCCTGTGAGTCGCCTGGTCGAATCCGGTCATTTGGGGTGGTGCTGGCCTGACTCGCCTGAGCTTGTGGTTTCTGATTACCTTCGACGCCGCCTATGCATGATTGGATGTGAATTGAAAGCTGTTGGAATTGTTAGATTTTGCGGGAAGGTTTCGATATTTCTGCAAAAAGGCGTTGACCGTTTGCGGTGTGGGGCCTAGATGGCCCTCACCGACGCGGCGCTGACGGGTTCTACCGTTCGCAGCATTGGTCGCCAACATGAGTGGATAGCCGGTCCCCCGGTGTAAGTCGGGGAAGCACTAGCTGTCCGCTATTAGTGTCTGGTGGTTCTTTGACATTGTTGGTTTTTGATGAAGGGACATGTGGGCGACGGCGCCTGGTCCGGGGGTTTTAAGGCTCCGGATACCAGTAACCAAGCCGATTGCCACATCCATGCGGGCTCCACAGTCCGTGTGGTATGATGCATGTTCATTCGTATCCATTACGTTTGACAGTGCAGGTATCGGCTCCTTGAAGCTCTTGCTTGTTGGTTGGGCGATCTTCGGATCGCGGCTGATAGGTGAGTGACACAAACTTGAGAGTTTGATCCTGGCTCAGAACGAACGCTGGCGGCATGCCTAACACATGCAAGTCGAACGATCCCTTCGGGGATAGTGGCGCACGGGTGCGTAACGCGTGGGAACCTGCCTTTAGGTTCGGAATAACAGTTAGAAATGACTGCTAATACCGGATAATGTCTTCGGACCAAAGATTTATCGCCTTTAGATGGGCCCGCGTTAGATTAGATAGTTGGTGGGGTAATGGCCTACCAAGTCGACGATCTATAGCTGGTCTGAGAGGATGATCAGCCACACTGGGACTGAGACACGGCCCAGACTCCTACGGGAGGCAGCAGTGGGGAATATTGGACAATGGGGGAAACCCTGATCCAGCAATGCCGCGTGAGTGATGAAGGCCTTAGGGTTGTAAAGCTCTTTTACCAGGGATGATAATGACAGTACCTGGAGAATAAGCTCCGGCTAACTCCGTGCCAGCAGCCGCGGTAATACGGAGGGAGCTAGCGTTGTTCGGAATTACTGGGCGTAAAGCGCACGTAGGCGGCGATCCAAGTCAGGGGTGAAATCCCGGGGCTCAACCCCGGAACTGCCCTTGAAACTAGGTTGCTAGAATACTGGAGAGGTGAGTGGAATTCCGAGTGTAGAGGTGAAATTCGTAGATATTCGGAAGAACACCAGTGGCGAAGGCGACTCACTGGACAGTTATTGACGCTGAGGTGCGAAAGCGTGGGGAGCAAACAGGATTAGATACCCTGGTAGTCCACGCCGTAAACGATGATAACTAGCTGTCCGGGCACATGGTGCTTGGGTGGCGCAGCTAACGCATTAAGTTATCCGCCTGGGGAGTACGGTCGCAAGATTAAAACTCAAAGGAATTGACGGGGGCCTGCACAAGCGGTGGAGCATGTGGTTTAATTCGAAGCAACGCGCAGAACCTTACCAGCCTTTGACATCCTAGGACGGTTTCTGGAGACAGATTCTTTCCTTTCGGGGACCTAGTGACAGGTGCTGCATGGCTGTCGTCAGCTCGTGTCGTGAGATGTTGGGTTAAGTCCCGCAACGAGCGCAACCCTCGTCCTTAGTTGCCATCATTTAGTTGGGCACTTTAAGGAAACTGCCGGTGATAAGCCGGAGGAAGGTGGGGATGACGTCAAGTCCTCATGGCCCTTACAGGCTGGGCTACACACGTGCTACAATGGCATCTACAGTGAGCAGCGATCCCGCGAGGGTTAGCTAATCTCCAAAAGATGTCTCAGTTCGGATTGTTCTCTGCAACTCGAGAGCATGAAGGCGGAATCGCTAGTAATCGCGGATCAGCATGCCGCGGTGAATACGTTCCCAGGCCTTGTACACACCGCCCGTCACACCATGGGAGTTGGATTCACCCGAAGGTGGTGCGCTAACCTTTTAGGAGGCAGCCAACCACGGTGGGTTCAGCGACTGGGGTGAAGTCGTAACAAGGTAGCCGTAGGGGAACCTGCGGCTGGATCACCTCCTTTCTAAGGATGATTGCGAAAGCGCCGGCGCCAGTCGCTGGAAGAGCTTCGCAGTTTTCTACAGAACATTGCCGTCGTCCTCATGTCCTTTCATCAATCGGATACAGCCTAGCGGGTTTTTGTCTGCTCGGGCTGTTTGCCTGAGCTGGCTCATGCCGAGTAGCGGCCGTGCCTTTTCGTATGAGAAGGGGGCCTGCGCTGGCGTTTAGGCCCGTAGCTCAGTTGGTTAGAGCGCACCCCTGATAAGGGTGAGGTCGGTGGTTCAAATCCACTCGGGCCTACCATTTGCCTGGATACGGGGCCTTAGCTCAGCTGGGAGAGCACCTGCTTTGCAAGCAGGGGGTCATCGGTTCGATCCCGATAGGCTCCACCAGGCACTAACTGATCCGATTGTATGAAACGAGAGCGGATCTCGCGGTTTGCGCGAGTAGGCGATTTCGATCGCCGTCTTTGACATTGTGAATGGGTTTTTAAATCGATGCCGTGGCGCATGGATTTGCAAAGGTTGGTCTTCGGGCCGATCGATGCGATCGATGCATCACAAACAAGATCAATCAAATTGATTTATCTGGCTGAGATATTCCTCCGCACTATCGTGAGACTTCGGACTTTTATGCAGGTCTGTCGTTGATGGTGTGGATTCTCAAGCGTGAGGTAAGAGCATTTGGTGGATGCCTTGGCATGTGCAGGCGATGAAGGACGTGGCACGCTGCGATAAGCGTCGGGGAGTTGTGAGCAAACTTTGATCCGGCGATTTCCGAATGGGGAAACCCACCCTCACCATTTCCTTTCGATTGTTTTCGGACAGTCGGAAAGAGGTGGATAGGGTATCACCGAAGTGAATATATAGCTTTGGTGAAGCGAACCCGGGGAACTGAAACATCTCAGTACCCGGAGGAAAAGACATCAACAGAGATTCCCGTAGTAGTGGCGAGCGAACCGGGACCAGGCCAGTGCCTTCATTTCAACTAGCAAAACACTTTGGAAAGAGTGGCCATAGCGGGTGACAGCCCCGTATGCGAAAGTGATGATGAAGGACTTGAGTAGGGCGGGACACGTGAAATCCTGTCTGAACATGGGGGGACCACCCTCCAAGCCTAAATACTCGCACATGACCGATAGCGAACACAGTACCGTGAGGGAAAGGTGAAAAGCACCCCGATTAGGGGAGTGAAACAGTACCTGAAACCGGATGCTTACAAGCAGTTGGAGCCCCATAGGGGGTGACAGCGTACCTCTTGCATAATGGGTCAGTGACTTAATCTACCATGCAAGCTTAAGCCGTTAGGTGTAGGCGCAGCGAAAGCGAGTCTGAATAGGGCGACTGAGTATGATGGATTAGACCCGAACCCCGGCGATCTAGGCATGGCCAGGTTGAAGGTGCGGTAACACGCACTGGAGGACCGAACCGGTGAATGTTGAAAAATTCTCGGATGAGCTGTGTTTAGGGGTGAAAGGCCAATCAAGCCGGGAAATAGCTGGTTCTCCGCGAAATCTATTGAGGTAGAGCGTCGGATGTATGCCGATGGGGGTAGAGCACTGGATGGGCTAGGGCTGCGCGAGCGGTACCAAACCTAACCAAACTCCGAATACCATCGAGTCTTATCCGGCAGACAGACGGCGGGTGCTAAGGTCCGTCGTCAAAAGGGAAACAGCCCTAACCTACAGCTAAGGTCCCCAAGTCATATCTAAGTGGGAAAGCATGTGGGAATCCCAAAACAACCAGGAGGTTGGCTTAGAAGCAGCCATCCTTTAAAGAAAGCGTAACAGCTCACTGGTCTAAATAAGGGTTCCTGCGGCGAAGATGTAACGGGGCTAAAGATATGCACCGAAGCTTAGGGTTCAGAATTTATTCTGAGCGGTAGCGGAGCGTTCCGTAAGCGAGTGAAGGCGAAGGGTAACCGACGCTGGACGTATCGGAAGTGCGAATGCTGACATGAGTAGCGACAAACAGGGTGAGATGCCCTGTCGCCGAAAGACCAAGGGTTCCTGCTCAACGCTAATCGGAGCAGGGTTAGCCGGCCCCTAAGACGAGCCCGAAGGGGGTAGTCGATGGGAACCACGTAAATATTCGTGGGCCTGAAGATGTGTGACGGATCGTGGAAGTTGTTTTCTCTTATTGGATTGAGAGGGCAGCCAAGCGGTTCCAGGAAATAGCCTCTTCACTATAGACCGTACCCGAAACCGACACAGGTGGTCAGGTAGAGTATACCAAGGCGCTTGAGAGAAGTATCCTGAAGGAACTCGGCAAATTGCCTCCGTACCTTCGGAAGAAGGAGGCCCCATATCGACGCAAGTCTTTGTGGGGGGCACAGGCCAGGGGGTAGCGACTGTTTAGCAAAAACACAGCACTCTGCTAAGTCGGCTTCAAGACGACGTATAGGGTGTGACGCCTGCCCGGTGCTCGAAGGTTAAGAGGAGGAGTGCAAGCTCCGAATTGAAGCCCGAGTAAACGGCGGCCGTAACTATAACGGTCCTAAGGTAGCGAAATTCCTTGTCGGGTAAGTTCCGACCTGCACGAATGGCGTAACGACTTCCCCACTGTCTCCAGGATATGCTCAGCGAAATTGAATTCTCCGTGAAGATGCGGAGTACCCGCGGTTAGACGGAAAGACCCCGTGCACCTTTACTGCAGCTTCAGAGTGGCATTAGGAAATTACTGTGTAGAATAGGTGGGAGGCTTTGAAACTCGGGCGCCAGTCCGAGGGGAGCCAACCTGTGAAATACCACCCTGTGATTTTCTGATGTCTAACCACGCACCGTTAGCCGGTGTTGGGACCCTCTGTGGCGGGTAGTTTGACTGGGGCGGTCGCCTCCTAAAGAGTAACGGAGGCGCGCGATGGTAGGCTCAGGACGGTTGGAAACCGTCTGCAAGAGTGCAATGGCATAAGCCTGCCTGACTGCGAGACTGACGAGTCGAGCAGAGACGAAAGTCGGTCATAGTGATCCGGTGGTCCCTCGTGGAAGGGCCATCGCTCAACGGATAAAAGGTACGCCGGGGATAACAGGCTGATGATTCCCAAGAGCTCATATCGACGGAATCGTTTGGCACCTCGATGTCGGCTCATCACATCCTGGGGCTGGAGCAGGTCCCAAGGGTTTGGCTGTTCGCCAATTAAAGTGGTACGTGAGCTGGGTTCAGAACGTCGCGAGACAGTTTGGTCCCTATCTGCCGTGGGCGTCGATTGTTGAAAGGAGTTGCCCCTAGTACGAGAGGACCGGGGTGAACGTGCCTCTGGTGTACCTGTCATCCTGCCAAGGGTGCCGCAGGGTAGCTATGCACGGACGGGATAACCGCTGAAAGCATCTAAGCGGGAAGCCTCCCTTGAGATAAGCAATCTTCGAACCGTCATAGACCATGACGTTGATAGGCCGGGTGTGGAAGCGCAGTAATGCGTGGAGCTAACCGGTCCTAATAGTTCTTTTCGCGCTTGTAGGATCCATACCATCAACGACAGCCCTGCGCTGTCTGCGATCGGAGGAAATCTCCAAAGCCGGATAAGCCCTTAGAAGCTCAACAGCATCGATTTAAACCCTGACCGCCCGCTCTATTGCTTGGTGGCTATAGCGTCTGTGACCCACCCGATCCCATCTCGAACTCGGCCGTGAAACCGGACAGCGCCGATGGTACTAGTGCTCAAGCACTGGAAGAGTAGGTCGTCGCCAGGCATTACAGCAGGCGGTCAAGGTCGGGCCCCATCGAAGTACCACTTCGATGGGCACCGTATAAACCCATTCACATGTCTCAAAAGCCGCTGCCGGGATACCCCGAGCGGCGGCTTTGTCGTCTCCGGCGCATGCGTCCAGAGGCGAAATGCCATCGAAGCCCAAGGGGCTTCGCAAGGCCGACCGGCCGTCCGCAGCGACGCGACCTTCAGGTCGCATGAGCGAGGATAGCCAAGCCGACATATGTCGGCGCCGGCGCTTGAGGCAGTCAAATAGGTACCGCGGGGTGGAGCAGTCCGGTAGCTCGTCAGGCTCATAACCTGAAGGTCGTTGGTTCAAATCCAACCCCCGCAACCAAAACCAAATCAACACACAACAAACCGCAAACCTAACGCAGCTGATCTAGTTGCGGGCTTCCCCCATAGTTCGCGTGATGAGGCGAGGGATGGGCGGTCCTGTAACTCGATAGCCCCCAACCTGTAGATCGTACCGGGACCGGCGGGGGATCCGGATCACGTCGGGGCGCATTTGCCTGTCACCAGGTCGGCCTTGGCTGCGAGCGCATCGTAAACAAAATCGGCGACGGCCCGAATTCGTGGCGTATGCCTGAGATCGGGATGCGCAAGCACCCAGATGTCCTGCTGCCGGACTGGCATTTCCTCGGTCAGCCTTACCAGGTTAGGCTCCGGGTCGGCCATGAAACATGCCCCCCGGCCCAGACCGAGGCCTTGGCACAAAGCGCGGTGGCGCGCCGTGATGTCGGCCATCCGCAGCCCGATGGGCGCGTGGGGGAAGGGGGATGTATCCAGCCAGTCGGGCCACATTCCCGGATCGAGGGGCGCGATCCATTGCAGTGCTTCTTGCGGGGTTCGTTCCAGATAAGTGCGGTCCGCATAGTAGGTGACGTGTAGCGTGCAGGCCCTGCGCCCGACGAGGTGATCGGGCGGTTGCTGTGCGCCGCGCACCACAATGTCCGCTTCCGACTTGTCGAGATCGACGAACCGTGACGTGGTATCGACCCGCAGGTCGATTGCCGGATGTCGTGCAGCCAGTTCGAATAGATCGTCCAGCAACAAATACTGCGCGATCGCTTCGGGCAGCGATAGCGTAACCACGCCTGAAAGCGCCTCGCCCGCAGCGTTCTGACGCCGGGTTGCTTGGAAGGATAGCTGTTCCATCCGCTCCGCGATCTCGACCAGCTGCTCGCCCAGCGGAGTGGGCAGATACCGGCCCGGCGCCCGATCGAACAGCTTACCGCGACGCGTTTCTAGCCCAGCCAAGCGTCGCGACACGGTCGTATGCGTCGTGCGCAGCATCTCGGCGGCGCTTCGCATGCTGCCCGATCGCGCCATCGCAAGCAGCAGGCGGTAGTCGTCCCAATTCTCCATTGGTTCGTTTTCGCACCATATATGCCCAAATACTAGCCGAGACCGGTAGGTGAGGCGCGATTACGGTGCAAATTGATCGCACCTGCTGGAGAATACCCATGCCATTCCTTGCTCTATCGAGAAGCGCGACGTCGGCAGTCGCGCTGTTTCTGACCAGTTCGTTTGTCGCAATGGCGGAGCCCGCCGCCGCGCAAGACGATCCCGCGCCCGTAACGGTCGAGCTGCGCAAGGGAGAGGTGCTTCAGGTAATCGCGCCCGAAGCCCGCGAAGGAGGACTCGAGGCCCGACGGAGCTATTACCGCGATGTAATCCCCATCGCTGAGAATTACGGTTTCAGGCGCCTTGGTCAGCTCGATGTCGAGCAGAAAGTGGTCGGCGAATTCGATCCCGGCGCCTTCATCTTCTTTTCCTGGCCCAGCGCGGTGAATGCACAGGCCTTTCTCGACCGACCGGATCTGCCCGAGATCCGGGCTCGGCGGCCCGATGGTTGGCGCGAACTCAAGATCTTCGACGCTCTCGTCGAGGAAAATACGACATTGATACTCGATCCGAACAAGGACTATTCGATCGTCGTCGCGTGGTTCGATCCCGCAAATCCCGGCGACTACGTGCGCTATCTCGAGGGGATCGAGCCGGCGGTCGAACGCAAGGGCGGGCGTTTCATCTACAAGATGCGCAACCCCACGCTCGAGACCAATGCCAACTCCGAGGCAGCGCCCGGGCAGATCACCTTCGTCGAATGGGCCGACCGCGAGGGCTTCGTCCGCGTCCAGAAAACGCCCGAATATCTCGCCCACCGCAGCTACTTCGCGTCGGGTACGACCAGGTTCGAGTTCTATTGGCTCGGCGTGACGGGGCGAAATCGCTGACACCACCGCACGAGGCCAAATTCTCTGTCGGTAACGACCGGAGCAGCCGTGTCGGGCCGCTCCGGTCGTCACGTATAGCTCAAAACTGCGTGGTCAGCCGCACCCAGGCGCCACGGCCGGGGCCTGGCAGACGCTCGCCCAGCGGCACATCCGATGTGCCGACACGGCTGCGGCCGGCGAGGTGGGGCTGGTACTGCTCGTCGAACAGGTTCTCCACGCCCGCTTCGATCCGCAGATCGGGGCCGACCGCATAGCGGGCGAACAGGCCGACGACGGCGTAGCTGTCGCTCGGCTGCTCATCGTTCGATGCAGAGATGCGGTCCTGACTCGCCGCTGCCATGAGCTCGGCGCCGAATGACAGCCGGTCTGCCAGATAGGCTGCAGATAGCAGCAAATTGGCCGGGGCAATCCGATAGAGATCGTCGTCTATGTCGCGGCGCTTGCCCCTGACAAAGCTCGCGACGCCGGAAATCTCGAAACTCTCGATAGGGCGAAAGCTGAAATCGAGATCGGCGCCGTACAATTCGGCGTCCACATTCCCGAAGGTAAGGGGCGTGGGATCGCCATTCATGGCTGCGATCATCTCGACCGGACTATCGATCACACCGACGCTGCCGTCATACGGCACGCCTTGGATGAAGTCGTCGACCCGGCGATAGAACACGCTCGGTCGGAACGAAAATGCGCCGGTTTCAAGGTCTAGGCCGACTTCGGCGATCCACGCGGTTTCGGGCTCGATGCCCGGATTGCCGACATAGATATTTCCGTCCGCCAAGCCATAGCTCGCTTGTGTCGGCAGCCACCCGAATCGTTCGAGCAGGCTGGGCACCCGCTCTTTGCGCGCCAGAGTCACACGCGGGGTGACGGTGCCAAGCGGCAGCCACGCACGCATTACGCCGTCTACCGTGGTATCCGACGCGGTCCGATCGGCCGCAGCGAAGGCCGCGGCGAGCGCTCGCGGCCCCATTGGCACCGCGCTACCAAGCTGCGGCACTCCCGCCGAGTGTTCGGTGCGATCGATCCGGCCGCCCAGCTCGAACTCCACGCCTCCGATATCGCCGCGCCACTGCGCGAATGCGCCAAGCCTCTCGCTGCGGAAGTTGGGCTGCGCTTCGATGAAGAAAGCGGAATTGGTTGGATTGGTGATGGTCACGAACTTGTCGGCCAGTTCCGCATCCGCGCCGATCTGGATGTAATCCCGATCCGTGCCGAAGCGCACAGAGCCCTCGGCAGTGGTGGTATCTGCATCGGCAAAGGTTGCGCGGGCGCGCATTGGAGAAGCGGCGGGTTGGCGGGTCGTCTGATTGTCCATCAGGTGCCGCACCGCGACATGGCCGAGCCGCAGGTCGAGGTTGACGTTCACGGCGATTTCGCCGCGAAATCCGCCCTGAACGAAATCGGTATCGAAGAACACGATGTCGAGCGCGAAGGGCGGATTGCCGGTTGGGTCGGTTTCGCTGCGGCGATATTCGATGAAGAGTTCGCCCGGTCCGGCACGGAACCCGGCATGGGCACCGTAAAGGGTTCGTTCGAAGGAGGAGCCACCGACCGTGCCGTCGGCAAAGCTGTAATCGTCCCCTTCTTCTTTGCTGGCCAGCACACCGAAGCGCCAGCGTTCATTGGCAAGGCCGATCAAGCCGCCAAGGGCATAACTGTCATCGGCGCTGCGGTATTGGCTCGCAAACCGCGCCTGGGGCGAAAGCGCCGAACCGCCGGAGAATTGCGTCTCCACCAACCGGGCATCGATCGCGCCGGCCAGCGATGGGCCTTGCGAGACCGGAGCCACACCGCGCGCGATTTCTATCCGGTCGAGGAGTATGGATGGCGCGTAATGCAGCGGCGGGTCCATCGCATTCGGGCCGCCGGTGGCGAAGCGCTGGCCATTTACGCGGCCGAGGACTCGCTGTCCGGAGAGGCCGCGATAGGAAAGCTGGCCGGATAGCGCGCCGTTCCCCACGAGAAAACCGCCCGGCGTCCGCGCCGCAATCGCTGCGGCATCGGGAGGCAGGGCAACTTGCTGGGGCGGTGCGACCACGTCTTCGCCGACGTTGCTGCGGCGCGGTGCGGTGACCGTAATCGTATCGGTCAGAACCGGATCGGCGTCATCGGTGGTATTCTCGTTCTCGGCCGAGACGGAATGGATGGGAAACAGGGCGCAGGATGCGAGCAAGCTCGCCCTGCAAAGGGCGTTCAAAAACATGGTGATCTCGTTTGTTTGGTGTGCACGCGGGCGCGCTGCGGCATGCTGCCGGGCTACGCGCGAAGAATTGTGACCGGGTCAGGAATTCCGTGGCGGCGCACGCAAAGGTGGTCGCAAATGGCGGACCGGAGCAAGGGCGAGGGTCGGGAGAGGACGAGCATCCGCCCCGATGCCGCCTAGCGCACTTGCGAACTCCGCCGGTTTTTCCGGAAGCGTTCCAGCAAAGGCCAGGGCGGAGAATGCACAGTCGACCTTGGAGGCCGTTGAAGCCGGTTGCTCGTCACCCAGGGGCGGCGTGTGGTGCCCCATCGCGGCATGATCGAGCGCATTGGGGGCCACCGTTTTGTGAATCTTGGCGGAAGCGAGCGCGCGGTAGAGCGCGTTCGTTTCCGGACAGGGATCGATAGTAACGAAATGCGTCGTCGAGGGCGCAACCATATGGCCCGCCGGGACGATCGCATTCATCCCTAGCGCGGCCAGAAGCAGCGCGAGAAAGATGCCGGGGCGCAGGGCGGAGGTGCGACGAATGCGCGTCAGGAGAGAGAGGGGCGGCAACACGGGGGGTATCGTCTATCCTGCGCGGTCTCGATCAAGATATATCGGGCATCCTCGCGCTGCCGCCCATATCGCTAGAACCCTGTCACGACAACCGCGCGAAATTCGCTACTCCGGGCGATGGTGTGCGGACATGCGGGCGTTTTGCCGATGCGGCCATGTCGGTTCCGGAAATAGATGCGCCAAGTTGCGAAAGGCGGTCCTCGTTCAGGCTGTAATAGACCAGCTTGGCATCCTTGCGGGTTTCGACGAGCTCCGCTTTGCGCAAGACGCCGAGCTGCTGCGAAAGCGCAGGCTGGCCGATGCCGGATGCCTTTTCGATTTCGCCGACATTGAGTTCTCCGGCTCTCAATATCTGGATGATCCGGAACCGTAGCGGATGGGCGATGGCCTTCAGTTCCTCGATAGGTGCCTCGTCCCTCATTTGCGCTTGCCCCTGCTGGCTTTACGCAGGAACCATGCGGTTTGATCCTTTGCCGCGAAGACCTCGTCCAGATTCTGGGTCGGCGGCGTGAGCAGAGGCTCGCCCGGGGTCCAATTGGCAGGCGCCAGCGCATTTTCCGCATCGATGGCCTGAAGCCCATCGAGCATGCGCAGCATTTCCGGAATCGAGCGGCCCATATTGGCCGGATAGCAGGTCATCGCCCGGATCACGCCGGTGGGATCGATGAAATATGTCGATCGCACCGTCGCGCTGTCGCTATCCTGCGGCGAGACCATTCCGTATACTTCGCCGATCACCAGCGTAGGGTCCTCGACGATGGGAAACCGTATTTCGACATCGAACCGGTCGCGGATCATGCGCAGCCAGGCGAAGTGCGAAAACAGGCTGTCGACGGACAGCGCCATGAGCGCGCAATCGCGTTTCTCGAAATCGTCGGCCTGCCGGGCGAGCGCGACGAATTCGGTCGTGCAGACCGGTGTGAAATCCGCAGGGTGCGAAAACAGGATCAGCCATCGCTTCCTGAAGTTGGTCAGCTTGACCGGCCCTATCGTGCTCCGCGCCTCGAAATCGGGTGCGGTGTCGCCGATTCTCAGGCCTCGGGGAGTGCCTTCATACTTTTCGCCCATATCCATCGCCAGACCCTTAGCACTTGACACACAGAAAGCAATACATATACACACTTTACGTAATCAAAGGAGTTTTTGGCATGGTTGGGCATGACATGGCGCTGCAAGCGGCGGCGGATCAGATCGGGCGCGCTCAGGATGAAAAGGCCCTGCGCCCCTCGATCGCGGGCTTTTTCGACGAGGCGACGAATACGGTCAGTTACGTGGTACATGATCCCGCCACGTGCGAGGCTGCGATCATCGATTCGGTGCTCGACTACGAGGCGGCTGCCGGACGCACGTCATACGGGTCCGCGGACCGGATCGTCGAATACGTCAATTCCCATAATCTGAAAGTGACGTGGCTGATCGAAACGCATGCCCATGCCGATCATATTTCGGCCGCGCCCTATCTGCAGGAAAAGCTGGGCGGTAAGCTGGCCATCGGCGCCGAGATCATCCGGGTGCAGGAAGTGTTCGGCAAGCTTTTCAATGCCGGAACAGATTTCGAACGCGACGGATCGCAATTCGATCACCTCTTTACCGACGGGGAAAAATTCAATCTCGGCGAGATCGAGGGCATCGCTCTCCACGTGCCGGGGCACACGCCTGCGGACATGGCCTTCATTATCGGTGACGCGGCGTTCGTCGGCGACACGATCTTCATGCCCGATTTCGGGACCGCGCGGGCGGATTTCCCCGGCGGCGATGCGCGCGAATTGTTCCGTTCGATCCGGCGGCTGCTCTCCCTTCCGGAAGATACGCGTCTGTTCCTGTGCCACGATTACAAGGCGCCGGGGCGCGATGAATATGCCTGGGAGACGACCGTCGGCCAGCAGCGCCGCGAAAACGTCCATGTGAAAGACGGCGTGACCGAGGACGAGTTCGTCGAGATGCGCACCACGCGCGACAAGACGCTGGCGATGCCCAACCTCATCATGCCGTCGGTGCAGGTCAACATTCGCGGCGGGCGCCTGCCCGAGCCCGAGGCTAATGGCGTCAGCTACATCAAGATCCCGGTGAACGCGGTATGATGTTGCCCGGTTTTCCCGAAGCGGCGCCGCTTGCCGGTTTGGTCGGCGGTATACTGATCGGACTGGCTGCGGCGCTGATGTTGCTCGGCGCGGGCCGCATTGCCGGCGTGTCCGGGATAGCCGCACGCGCGACCGGCATCGGCGACAGCGGCATGTCCAGATCGAGCGCCTGGATGTTCCTGATCGGCTTGCCGCTGGGGGCGCTGATCGTTGCCATGGCAACGGGGGGGATCGAAGCCAGCTTCGCCAGCCCCCTCTATCTCGCTGTCGCAGGGCTCGCGGTCGGCGTGGGGACGCGCCTTGGCAGCGGCTGCACCAGCGGCCACGGCGTCTGCGGTGTCAGCCGCTTCTCGCAGCGCTCGGTCGTCGCGACGCTCACTTTCATGGCGTTCGGCATTGCCACGGTCGCGGTGATGAACATGGCGGGACTGGAGGTGCTGCAATGATCCGGCGTCTGCTCCCCCCGCTGCTGTCGGGAACGCTGTTCGGGGCAGGCCTTGCCCTGGGCGGAATGACCAATCCCGCCCGGGTGCGCGGCTTCCTCGACCTGTTCGGCGATTGGGATCCGACGCTCGCTTTCGTGATGGGCGGTGCGGTGGTTGTCATGGCCATCGCCTGGCGCTTCCAACCACGCATGGCGCACCCATTCTTCGCGGAAAAATTCGCCCTGCCCGATCGCAGCGACCTGACCGCGCGCCTGATCGGCGGATCGGCGCTGTTCGGGATCGGCTGGGGTATTGCGGGCCTGTGCCCGGGGCCGGGTGTCGCGGCGCTGGTGATCGAGCCTGCGTCAGCGGCGATCTTCGTGGTCGCCATGCTTGCGGGCATGTTTCTGGTGCGCCTGACGGAAGGAAACGGATAATGGATGATATTCGAGAAGTAACGCCGGGCTTTGCTGTGGCACCGCAAATTCAACCCTCGGACATGCGCGCTGTGAAGGAGCGTGGCTTTGCCACCCTAATCTGCAACCGACCCGATGGCGAGGAAGAGGCGCAGCCAAGCGTCGATGCAATGCGCGAAGCCGCACAGGCGGCGGGCATCGCATTCCACCATATTCCGGTTTCGGGCGGCGCGTTTCCCGATGCGGCGATCGCGGCCTTTCGCGCGGTTCGGCGCGGGACCGATGGGCCTGTGCTTGCCTATTGCCGTACCGGCACGCGCTCGATCACGCTCGAGACGCTGGCCAATCCGGATGGCATCGACCGCGACAAGCGGCTGAAGCGGGCCGCCTCCGCCGGGTACGACCTCGGCACTCTGCGCGACACGCTCGGCTGACGCATTCGGGAGAAGACAGATTTCCACATCGCATACAGTCGTGGTGATCGGCGGGGGCGCGGCGGGCATCGCGACAGCCGCCTCGCTGCTCAAACGCCGCCCCGGTCTCGACATCGCGATTGTCGAGCCGGCCGATACCCATGCCTATCAACCGGGCTGGACGATGGTTGGCGGCGGGATCTTCGAACCCGAAGTCACGCGGCGACCGATGGCCAGCGTGATGCCGCGCGGCGTCGAATGGATCAGGGCGGCGGCCAAATCCTTCCAGCCGGACGATAATCAGGTGACGCTCGAGGACGGCTCCACCCTGCGCTACGAAGTGCTTGTCGTCGCCCCAGGTATCCGGTTGGCGTGGGAAAAGATCGCCGGTCTCGAAGACACGCTGGGCAAGAACGGGGTAACGTCCAATTACCGGTACGACCTGGCCCCCTATACGTGGGAGCTGGTTCAAGGCCTTACCTCGGGCCGGGCCATCTTCACGCAGCCACCCATGCCGATCAAATGCGCCGGTGCGCCGCAGAAAGCCATGTATCTCTCGTGCGACCATTGGCGTCGCGAAGGTATGCTCGACCGGATCGATGTCGAGTTCTGCAATGCGGGCGGGGTGCTGTTCGGCGTTCCCGATTATGTTCCCGCTCTGATGAGCTATGTCGAGAAATACGATATCGGACTTCGGCTGGGCAATAATCTCGTTTCGGTCGACGGCCCGGCACAGCAGGCCGTTTTCAAGACCGAAGACGGCGAGGTGACTCGCGATTTCGATATGCTCCATGTCGTTCCGCCACAGGTTGCGCCTCAGTTCCTGGCCGACAGCCCACTGGCGGCCGAAAGCGGTTTCACCGACGTCGATCAGCATACTTTGCGCCATAACCGCTACGACAATGTCTTCGGGCTTGGCGATGCCGGGTCGATGCCCAATGCCAAAACGGCGGCCGCGGCGCGCAAACAGGCGCCGGTCGTCGCGGTGAACGTGCTGCAGCAGCTCGCCGGGCGGGGGCCGAAAGCGGGATATGATGGCTATGGGTCCTGCCCGCTCACGGTCGAGCGCGGAAAAATCGTCCTCGCCGAATTCGCCTATGGCGGCAAGCTTGCTCCGAGCTTCCCGACCTGGTTGATCGACGGAACTAAGGCGCAGCGCCTGTCCTGGATGCTCAAGGCCGATGCATTGCCCTGGATCTACTGGAACGGCATGCTCAAGGGCCGCGAATGGCTTGCCGGTCCCGGTAATATGATCGCGCAGTAGGAAAGGGCATTGCCGGTGCTTTCGCGTTACCTGCCAATCCTCGAATGGGGGCGGACATACAACAGGAACGTCCTGACGGATGACCTGATGGCGGCGGTGATCGTCACCATCATGCTTATCCCGCAAAGCCTGGCCTATGCGCTATTGGCGGGCCTGCCGCCGGTGGTGGGGCTCTATGCCTCGATCCTGCCCCTGGTGCTTTATGCCGTGTTCGGGACCAGCCGCACGCTGGCGGTGGGGCCGGTGGCGGTGATCTCGCTGATGACGGCCTCTGCCGCCAGTGCGATCGCAGATCAGGGCACGGCGCAATATCTGGAAGCGGCGATCACGCTCGCCATGCTTTCGGGGGTGATGCTGGCGATCCTCGGCATTCTGAGGGCGGGCTTTCTCGCCAACCTCCTCTCGCATCCGGTTATCAGCGGTTTCATAACCGCATCCGGCGTTCTCATCGCGACCAGCCAGCTCAAGCACATCCTCGGGGTGAGGGCGGGAGGCGACAACTGGCCGGATATGCTCGGATCGCTCGCGGCATCGATCGGCGAAACGAATGGCTGGACGCTGGCCATCGGAATCCCGGCGACCGTGTTCCTGTTCTGGGTCCGCAAGGGCGCCAAGCCGGCACTGCAGAAGCTGGGCCTGCCTGAACGGGCGGCGGACATGACGGCCAAGGCCGGTCCGGTGGTCGCGGTCGCGCTGACGATTCTGGCCGCGATCGCTTTCGATCTGCAAGATAAGGGCGTCAACATTGTTGGCGCGATTCCGCAGGGCCTGCCGCCCTTTGCAATGCCATCGACCGACCTGGCGCTGATCGAACGTTTGTGGGTCCCCGCGCTGCTGATTTCGATCATTGGTTTCGTCGAAAGCGTTTCGGTCGCGCAGACGCTGGCCGCCAAGCGCCGCCAGCGCATTTCACCGGACCAGGAACTGATCGGCCTGGGTGCGGCCAATGTCGCCAGTGCGTTTTCCGGTGGCTATCCGGTGACGGGCGGCTTTGCCCGCTCCGCAGTCAATTTCGATGCCGGTGCGCAAACACCCGCCGCGGGCGCCTATACCGCAGTGGGCATTGCACTCGCCACGCTGTTCCTCACACCGCTATTGTTCAGCCTGCCTATCGCCACGCTGGCCGCAACGATCATCGTCGCTGTGCTCAGCCTGGTCGATCTCAAGACGCCCGGCCGCCTGTGGCGCTATTCGAAGGCGGATTTCGCCGCGCATATCGCCACCATCGCCATTACGTTGATTGCCGGTGTCGAGATGGGCGTGATTGCGGGCGTGGTCGTGGGTTTGCTGCTGTATCTCTGGCGCGCCAGCCGCCCGCACGCAGCGATCGTCGGGCGGGTTCCGGAGACCGAGCATTTCCGCAATGTCGAGCGGCACGAGGTCTTCACCGTGCCGCACGTGCTATCGATCCGTATCGACGAGGCGCTGACCTATCTCAATGCACGCTGGCTGGAGGAATACGTCCTCGAGGAAGTGGCCGAGCGGCCCGCCGTGCGTCACGTGATCCTGATGTGCAGCGCGGTCAATGCCATCGATGCCTCGGGCCTGGAAAGCCTCGAAGCGATCAACCACCGGCTCGGCGATGGCGGCATCGGCCTCCACCTGTCGGAGGTCAAGGGACCGGTGATGGACCGCCTGCAACGGTCGCATTTCCTCGAAGAGCTGAACGGTCAGATATTCCTCTCCCAATCGCACGCTTTCGAAAAATTGGTATCAGACGATGGCGCGCCCCCCGAAGCGCATGATCACTATCTGGCGCGCGGCCTTATCTGAGCGGCGGCGTTCCGGCTTGGTTTAAAAGCGGCAGCGTCGCTGTGCTGACCGGAGTTCATTTAGGAAAAAAGTGTATTTGAAGGGCGCAAGGTTCGTTCCGGCGGCTTGCGCAGAGGCGAGTTGCGCTCGACTCACTACCGATTGCATAATTCGATTACATTAAGTGATAAATAAAAGTTCTCCTTGGGGCGCGCGTGATGTAGGGCTGTGCGTCGAAAGGAGGCCGATATGTCCGGTCCCGATTACCTCCTGCCGGCCCTGATATCCGGTCTGGCGGTGGTGTCCGGTTGCACGCTCGCGAGCGCCCCCAACCCCGCCGACACTGACGGCAGAGCATTGCGTATGGCGCTCGACGACGAATACCGGGCCGAAGCAACCTATGCTGCGGTCATCGACGCGTTTGGCGAAGTGCGTCCCTTTATCAGGATCATCGACGCCGAGCGCCGTCATGCGGCCCGGGTGAAGGCGGAAATGGACCGTCTCGGCATCACCTATGATCCGGTCAATCCCTATCTCGGTTCGATCTCGGCACCGCCGACATTGCTCGCGGCCTGCGAGCAGGGCGTTTCTGCCGAAATCGAGAATATCGCGCTATACGACCGCTTGCTCCCGACCATTCGGGACGATGGCGTAAGAGCGGCCCTGAGCGATCTTCAAAGGGCGTCTCGCGAACGTCACCTTCCCGCTTTCGAGCGGTGTGTCGCCCGTGGCGGGCAGGCCGGGCGAGGTCCCGGTCGCCGTCGCTAGAACCTTCGTTCCTGTTACCAGAGAGGACTTTCCCCATGTCTCTTCATATTGGCGATACCGCGCCGAACTTCACAGCCGCCACCACCACCGGCGAGATCGACCTGCACGAATGGTCGGGCGATAGCTGGGTGTTTTTCTTCAGCCATCCCGCAGACTTCACCCCCGTCTGCACCACGGAAATGGGCATGACCGCGAAGCTTGCCGAGCAATTCGAACAGCGCAATGTGAAGCCTCTCGGCCTTTCGACCGATACGGTCGAGGAGCATTGCAGGTGGGTAAAGGACGTCGATGAGACGCAGGGCGTAACGCTTCGATTCCCGATCGTCGCCGATCCCGATCTGAAGATCGCCCGGCTTTACGACATGATTCATCCCGACGAGAGCGAGACGGCCGCTGTCCGTTCCGTCTTCATCATCGATCCGCAGAACAGGATTCGCCTGACGATGACCTATCCGATGAGTGTCGGGCGCAATTTCGATGAAATTCTGCGCGTCATCGACAGTCTCCAGACCGGTGATCGGGCGGGGATCGCCACGCCCGCCAACTGGATGCCCGGCGAGGACGTGATCATCCCGCCTTCGGTCAGCGATCAAGAGGCGCGCGAGAAATTCCCGCAAGGGTTCGAGACGATCAAACCCTATCTGCGCACCACGCAGCTAGGGTGAGGGCCGCAGGGACGCGTCCCCTTGTTCCGCCCCGGGGAGGCGTCCTAGACCCATGCACAGACTGACAAGGTAGGCCCATGTTCGAACAGTTCGACGCCCTCTTGCTCGCACGTATCCAGTTCGCCTTCACGGTGAGCTTCCACTTCTTCTTTCCGGCCTTCACGATCGGGCTTGCGAGCTTTCTGATGGTTCTCGAGGGGCTGTGGCTCAAGACCGGCAAGCAGC
Organism: Qipengyuania sp. ABI-127-1; assembly: GCA_022953095.1. Classification (GTDB taxonomy): domain Bacteria; phylum Pseudomonadota; class Alphaproteobacteria; order Sphingomonadales; family Sphingomonadaceae; genus Qipengyuania. Next base: position 666,389 of record JALJCR010000001.1, read on the forward strand.
TTTACCTCGACCTGTTCAAATACTGGGTGAAGATCTTCGCCATCGTATTCGCGATGGGCGTCGTCTCCGGCATCGTCATGAGCTATCAGTTCGGCACCAACTGGGCCGTATTCTCCGACGTTGCCGGGCCGGTGATCGGGCCGCTGATGGCCTATGAGGTGCTGACCGCCTTTTTCCTCGAAGCCGGATTCCTCGGGGTAATGCTGTTTGGCATGAACAAGGTCGGCAAGAAGCTGCATTTCTTCGCGACCTGCATGGTGGCCCTGGGCACCTTCGTGTCCGCCTTCTGGATCCTGTCGGTGAACAGCTGGATGCAGACGCCCACAGGCTTCGAAATGGCTGCCAACGGGCAGATTCTCCCGGGCGAAAGCTGGTGGGACATCGTCTTCAATCCGAGCTTTCCCTATCGCCTGGTCCATACGGTCATGGCTGCTTATCTGACCACTGCCTTCGTGGTGGGCGGGGTGGGGGCGTGGCACCTGCTCAAGGACCGGGCTAACCTCCATGCGCGCAAGATGTTCTCGATGGCGATGTGGATGGCGGCGATCGTCACACCGCTCCAAATCTTCGCGGGCGATCTGCATGGTCTCAACACGCTGGAACACCAGCCGCAGAAGGTAATGGCGATGGAGGGGCATTTCGACAGCCACCCCGATGGTGCGCCGCTGATCCTGTTCGGGATACCGAATAGCGCGGAAAAGCGGGTCGATTACGCGATCGAAATCCCCAAAGCTTCTTCGCTCATTCTCAAGCACGATGCCGATGCGCCGCTGGCCGGGCTCGACACCATACCCGACGACGAAGAACCGCCCGTGGGGATGGTCTTCTGGTCGTTCCGCATAATGGTCGGCCTGGGCTTCGCCATGCTCGGAATCGGTCTGTGGAGCCTCTACGCACGATGGCGAAAGAGGCTCTACGATTGGCCGCTGCTGCACAAGGCGGCGGTCGTCATGGGGCCATCGGGCTTCGTCGCCGTGCTGGCGGGCTGGATAACTACCGAAGTCGGACGCCAACCTTACGTCGTTTACGGCTTGCTCAGGACCGCCGACGCAGCAAGCCCGCTCGACGCGCCCGCCGTGGCCGGTTCGCTGCTGGCATTCATTGTCGTCTATTTTGCCGTCTTCGGCATCGGCATCTGGTATATCCTGCGCTTGATGAGCCATGCACCGCATGTCGGCGAACTGGGTGCGAAGCGCGGCGATACGGGGCCGATCCGCACTGCCGGTATCACGCCCGGCCCTACCCAGAATCCGAGCCATGATGAACCGCTCCCGACAGAAAAGGAGGGTGAATGATGGATCTCACCGTCATTTGGGCATTTATCATTGCCTTCGCCGTGTTCGCCTATGTGGTGATGGACGGGTTCGATCTGGGCATCGGTATCCTTTTCCCGACCTTCGATGTGGGCCGTGAACGCGACCGGGCGATGAATTCGATCGCGCCCGTATGGGATGGAAACGAGACCTGGCTCGTGCTTGGCGGCGGCGGGCTGTTTGCGGCCTTTCCGCTTGCCTATGCCGTCATTCTGCCCGCGACCTACCCGCTGATCATCGCAATGCTGCTGGGGCTGGTCTTTCGCGGCGTGGCCTTCGAATATCGCTGGCGCGATCCGGGGCACAGGCGTTTGTGGGATGCGGCCTTCACCGGCGGTTCGCTGGTCGCGGCCATGGCCCAGGGCATGACACTGGGCGCATTGCTGCAGGGTATCGAAGTGGTCGATCGGGCCTATGCCGGAAGCTGGTTCGACTGGCTGACGCCCTATACATTGCTGTGCGGTCTCGGCGTCGTCGTTGGCTATGCGCTGCTCGGCAGCACCTGGCTGATCTGGAAGCTCGACGGGCCGGGCCAGGCCCATGCCCGAAAGCTCGCCCTGCGTTCGGCTCTTGCAACCATTGTGCTGATGGGGGCGGTCAGCCTGTATAATGTGTTCCTCAACGCCGAATATGCCGAACGCTGGCTGACGGCGCCGGAAATCTACTTTGCCGCGCCCGTTCCGATCCTGACCGCCATCATCGCGCTGTCGATGATCCAGGCCATCCGCAAGGCCCGGAACAGCAAGCCGTTCTGGCTTTCCATCGCGCTGTTCTTTTTCGGAATGGCCGGGCTGGGCGTGACGATGTGGCCCTATGTAGTGCCGCCCGGCGTGACCATCTGGGATGCCGCCGCACCCGAGCGGAGCCAGATCTTCATGCTGATCGGTGTCGCCATCACCTTGCCGCTTATCATTGCCTATACGGCCTGGGCCTATTGGGTCTTTCGCGGCAAGGTCGCCGACGAGGGCTATCATTGATGGCCCCGCTGCCGGAACGGGAACCGCCCCTGTGGCGGCGCCTGGCCTGGATGGCGGCAATCTGGGTGGCGAGCGTGGCTGTGCTCGGGGCCATCGCCTGGATCATCAGGCTGTGGCTGGCTCCATGATATAAGCCGCCGAGGCTCCTAGATCGCGAAGGCGATCCGGTGATTTGGGGCGTAGCGAAGTGTCATCGTGGTTACAGGACGATCGTCGAGCCATGTGGTCCGTTCCATCGTAAGCAGCGCCTTGCCATCGATCGTGCCGAGCATTGCGGCCGTGTGCCGATCGGCATTGGTCGCCAGCAATGCCACCTCGCCGCGTGTGAAAGGCACGGTTCGCACCAGCCATTCATTGGCGCTCAGCGCGCCGAGGTCGGCATGTTCGAACTGCGGAACCGTGGCGAGATTGATCCAGCGGGTCTCGAACGCGAACGGGGCTTCATCGGCCAGATGCAGCGTCTCGAGATAGACGGAACGCGCATCGCCCACAGCCTTCAGACGTTCCACCACCGCTGGAGGCGGCGATGCCAGCTTTCGCTCGATGATCTTGCAGCGATAGGCGCTACCGGCCTCTTCAACCTGTTCGCGCAGCAGTTGGATGCGCAAGCTCGCCTGCGGTAGCGGCAGCGGGCGCACGCGCGTGCCACCCTTGCGCTTGCGCTCTACCAGGCCTTCCTCGGCCAATGCCTGCAATGCGCGATTCACCGTGGTGCGTGAACAGCCATATTCCTGCGCGAAATCGGCCTCGCCCGGGATCAGTTCGCCCAGCTTCCATTCGCCTGCGACGATGCGCGCGCGGATCGCTTCACGGATGCCGTGATGGGTGTTCGGATTCACAGCGCCGCGCCAAGCTCGCGGATCGTGCGGGCAAACCGGGATCGGATTTCGGAAGCGCGACGATGTTCGCCGTTTTGAACGATATGCCGCCCCGCCGACCACACGTCGCTGACCGCGCGCCTTTCGACCCCGAATATCCACGCATCGAGCCGCTGGTCTGCCTGAGGCCAGTCGAGGAAGGGCAGGTCGTCGCGCAGTGCCACGATATCGGCCAGCTTGCCTGTCTCGATCGATCCCGCATTGCGTCCGATCGCCTGCGCGCCGCCACGCGCGGCACGTTCGTAAAGGTAACGTCCGTTGGAGCGAGTGGCGTCGTCGGTCAGCACGGCACGCTGGCGATGGGCCAGGCGCTGCGAGAGTTCAAGCATGCGCAGTTCTTCCGCAAGCGAGATTCGGATGTTCGAATCAGAACCAATTCCGATGCGCCCTTGCGCCGCGAGATAATCGCGCGCCGGGAAAATCCCGTCGCCGAGATTAGCCTCGGTCGTCGGGCACAGACCTGCGACCGCACACGAAGCCGCAAGGTCGGATGTTTCCCTCGCATCGAGATGCGTGGCATGGATGAGGCACCAGCGCCTGTCGACAGGCAGGTTGTCGAGCAGCCAGCGCACCGGGCGCGCGCCGAGATGGGCCTCGACCTCTTCGACTTCCTTTACCTGTTCGGCGGCGTGGATGTGAATCGGGCCGTCCGGGCACAGCGCCTGGCATATATCGAGCCCCTCGCGGTCCACCGCGCGCAGCGAATGCGGGGCCACCCCAAGCCGGAAGTCGGCCGGCATGTCGCGGGCGCATTCCGAAATCCGGGCGTAAAGCGTTTCGAATGCGGCAGCCGAACTGCCGAAGCGTACCTGACCGCCCGTCAGCGGACGTTTGTCGAGCCCGCCATGGGTGTAGAGCACCGGAAGATGCGTAAGGCCGATCCCGCTGCGCTCGCTCGCGGCGAAGATGCGCCGCGAAGTTTCGGCTGGATCGTTGAAATGCCCGCCGCCGACCCGGTGATGGAGGTAATGGAACTCCGCCGAAGCGGTGTAGCCTGCTTCCGCCATTTCGAGCTGCACCAGTGCGGCGATCGCCTCGATATGATCGGGCTCAAGGATGTCGAGGAAGCGATACATGACCTGCCGCCAGGTCCAGAAATCGTCGGCTCCGGCGGGGCCGCGGGCCTCGGCCAGCCCGGCCATCGCGCGCTGGAAACTGTGGGTGTGGACATTGGCCATACCGGGCAGCGCCGTGCCGACCGCTCCGGCTGCGTCGAAGCCGCGAGGCGAGATTTCGGCGATTACCCCCCTTTCGTCCACATGGATTGCGTGATCCGCCAGCCAGCCCGAGGACGTGAGGACCTGCCGTGCCGAAATTATGCTTCCCATTGGCCGTTGCGCCTTTCTAATATTATGTGCATACATAATCACACAGAGAGGAGCTGCGCAAGTCCATGACGGGTCGAGTGTTCATCAATTGCAGAGCCGCGACGATGGTCGCGGATGAAGTCGGCTACGGGCTGATCGACGATGCGGCGATCGCGGTGGATGAAGGGAGGATAGCCTGGGTCGGGCCGCGTGGCGTGCTTCCCCGGGACCTTGATTGTTGGGAGCGCGTCGATCTCGGCGATGCGCTCGTCACGCCGGCGCTGGTGGACTGCCACACCCACATCGTCTTCGGCGGTGATCGCAGCCGCGAATTCGCGCTGCGCCTGGAAGGCGCGAGTTACGAGGAGATAGCGAAGGCAGGGGGCGGCATTCGCTCGACCGTTGCTGCCACTCGCGAGGCCAGCGAGGAAGAGCTACTCGCCAGCGCCCTGCGCCGGGTGGACGATTTGATCGCAGACGGTGTTGCGGTCATTGAGGTCAAGTCCGGATACGGTCTCACCATCGAACACGAGATGCGCATGCTTCGCGTCGCGCGGGCGATCGAAGCCGAACGCCCCGTCCGCATCGTGACAAGCTGGCTTGCTGCCCATGCGCTGCCGCCCGAATTCGAGGGCGAGGCCGACCGTTATATCGACGAGATTGTCATTCCGGGCCTCCAGGCTGCCGCTGCCGAAGGCCTGGTCGATGCCGTCGACGGCTTCTGCGAGGGAATCGGTTTCAGCCCGGCGCAAATCCGCCGCGTATTCGAAACGGCGCGTGATCTTGGCATCCGTGTCAAACTGCATGCCGAGCAATTGAGCGATCTCAAGGGCGCGGTGCTGGCCGCCGACTACGATGCCTTGTCCGCCGATCACCTGGAATGGTTGGCACCTGGGGACGCCGCTAAGCTAGCTGAAAAAAATGTGGTGGCGGTGCTTCTCCCCGGGGCTTTCTATGCCCTGCGCGAAACGCGTCTGCCGCCGATGGAGGCGCTACGCGAGGCGGGTGTCGCGATGGCGCTGGCCACCGATTGCAACCCTGGAAGCTCGCCGCTCTCTTCGCTGCGGCTGGCCATGAACATGGGCTGCACCTTGTTCCGCATGACTGCCGAAGAAGCGCTGGCGGGGGCGACGCGGAACGGGGCGAAGGCGCTCGGGCTGGAAGCCGATTACGGCACGATCGAGGCAGGTAAACGCGCCGACCTTGCAGTGTGGGATGTGTCCCACCCTGACTATCTCAGCTATTGGATCGGCGGACGCCTGCTGCGCGGCCGCATTGTTGCAGGAACCCACTACCATGCGTGACTCGCTGTCGCCCGGATCGCTCGGCATGGCCGAGCTGGAGGCACTCTATCGCTCCTCCGGTTCCTTCCGGATCGATGATGCCGCCATGGCGGCGGTAGCGCAGTCGGCCGATCGACTGCGTTTGGCAGTCGGCTCGGACGAAGCGATCTACGGGGTCAATACCGGCTTTGGCAAGCTGGCCAGCGTGCGCATCGGGGCAACCGATCTCGGGACGCTACAGCGCAATCTCGTCCTCTCGCACAGCGCCGGTTTCGGCGAACCGCTCGCCCCCGAGATCGTGCGCTTCATAATCGCGCTCAAGTGCCTTTCGCTCGGGCGCGGGGCATCGGGCGTGCGCCCGGTGGTGGTGGAGCGGCTTCAACAACTGGTGGAGGCGGGCGTCACTCCCGTAGTGCCCGAGAAGGGATCGGTCGGTGCCTCGGGCGATCTTGCACCGCTTGCCCATGTTGCGGCCACGCTGATCGGAGAGGGCGATGCTTTCTATCGCGGCGAACGCATGGCGGCGGGCGAGGCGCTCCAGCGCGCCGGGTTCGAACCGCTGGTGCTCGAAGCCAAGGAAGGTCTTGCCCTTCTCAACGGTACGCAGGTCTCGACCGGGCTTGCCCTGGCCGCGCTGTTCGATAGCTGGCGGCTGGCCGTCAATTCGCTGGTCACCACCGCGCTGTCGCTCGATGCAGCGATGGGATCCACGGCGCCTTTCCGCGAGGAAATACACACGCTGCGCGGCCATCGCGGCCAGATCGTCGCGGCAGAGGCGGTTCGCACCCTTCTCGAAGGCTCGCAAATTCGCGAAAGCCACCGCGAGGACGATTTGCGGGTGCAGGACCCTTATTGCCTGCGCTGTGCGCCGCAGGTGATCGGCGCCTGTCTCGACCAGCTTGCCCATGCGGGCAATGTCTTGCGGATCGAGGCCAATGCCGCGACCGACAACCCGCTGGTCCTGTCCGATGGTAGCATCGTCTCTGGTGGTAATTTCCATGCCGAACCGGTCGGGATGGCGGCGGATGGGATTGCCATTGCCGTGTCCGAGATCGGCGCTATCGCCCAGCGTCGCATCGCGCTATTGGTCGACCCGGCGCTGAGCTTCGGCCTCCCCGCATTTCTCGCGCCCTCGCCGGGCCTGCAATCTGGCCTGATGATCGCCGAGGTTACCAGCGCTGCCCTGATGAGCGAGAACAAGGCGCTTGCCAATCCGCGCGTGGTCGATTCTACCCCGACCTCGGCCAATCAGGAAGACCATGTTTCGATGGCCTGCCATGGCGCGCGGCGGCTGTTCGAGATGAATGCCAATCTCGCGGCCATCCTTGGTATCGAGGCGATGACCGCCGCGCAGGGCGTCGAATGCCGCGCCCCGCTGGAAACCAGCGCGACCCTGCAAATAGCGATGACGCGCATCCGCGCCGCCTCGCCCGCATTGACCGGGGACCGCCTGATGGAACCCGACATCGCGGCCATGGCGGAGCTGCTCGGCGCGGCGGTTCTGGCCGAGGGCATTGCCGCCGAGACGATCGCCGGTTTCGGTGCATGAGCCCCGTCACCATTATACCCGGCACCTCGCCGATCGTGCTCGCGCAGCCGCATTCGGGGACTTTCGTGCCCGGGAATATCCGTGCGAAGCTGACCGAACGCGGGGCGATGCTTGCCGATACCGACTGGCATATCCCGCAGCTCTATGACGGCCTCGTCCCGCAAGCGACGATCGTGCGGGCCGAATTCAATCGCTACGTCATCGATGCCAACCGCCCGCCCGATGGCGAGAGCCTCTATCCCGGCCAGAACACAACCGGTCTGGTGCCACTGGTCGATTTCGAGAACCAGCCGCTTTGGCACGAAGAGCCGGACGAAGGTGAGATTGCTCGCCGCCGCGAGGCCTTCCACGCGCCCTACCACGCCGCGCTCCGCGCCGAACTCGACCGCGCGCGCGCCGCGCATGGTTTTGCTGTGCTCTATGATTGCCACTCAATCCGGTCGCATCTGCCTTTCCTGTTCGATGGTACGCTGCCCGATCTCAATATCGGCACCAATGGGGGTGTATCCTGCGGGCAGGCAATCGAACGCGCTGTCGCCATCGCCTGCGCCAATGGCCCTTACAGCTATGTCGTAAATGGCCGCTTCCGCGGCGGCTGGACCACGCGGCATTACGGCCATCCCTGCGAGAGCATCCATGCGATTCAGATGGAAATCGCCCAATCGACCTACCTCGAAGCCGAAGAAACGCCCTTCACTTTCAGTCCAGACAAGGCCGCCGACCTGCGCGACACGCTCGCCGAGATATTCGACGGCATCGAAAGCACTTTCGGAGATCTTAAATGACCATCGACCGCCGCAATGCCCGCGACATCAAGTCGCCCACCGGGCCTGAACTCACCTGCCGTAGCTGGCAGGCCGAGGCACCGTTCCGCATGATCCAGAACAATCTTGACCGCCAGGTGGCGGAAAATCCCGATGAGCTGGTTGTCTATGGCGGGATCGGCCAAGCGGCCCGTAGCTGGCAGGATTTCGAAGTGATCCTGTCGAGCCTCAAGACGCTTTCCGACGACGAAACGCTGCTGGTCCAGTCGGGCAAGCCGGTCGGCGTGTTTCGCACGCATGCCGATGCGCCGCGCGTGCTTATCGCCAATTCCAACATCGTGCCGCACTGGGCCAATTGGGACCATTTCAGCGAGCTCGATAGGAAGGGCCTGATGATGTACGGCCAGATGACGGCCGGTAGCTGGATCTACATCGGCACGCAGGGCATCGTGCAGGGCACGTATGAAACCTTCGTCGAGGCCGGCCGCAGACACTATGATGGCGATCTGACGGGCAAATGGATTCTGACCGGGGGACTCGGCGGAATGGGCGGCGCGCAGCCGCTCGCCGCTGTCATGGCCGGGGCCTGCTGTCTTGCGGTGGAATGTAATCCCGAGAGCATCGATTTCCGCCTGCGTACCCGCTACCTCGACGAGAAGGCCGAGAGCGTGGACGAGGCGCTCGCCATGATCGAGCGCTGGACCGCCGCGGGCGAGGCGAAATCGGTCGGCCTGCTGGGCAATGCCGCCGAAATCTTCCCCGAACTGGTGAAACGCGGCGTGCGTCCGGATATCGTCACCGACCAGACCAGCGCGCACGATCCGGTGAACGGCTACCTCCCCGAAGGCTGGACCATGGGCGAGTGGCGCGCCAAACGTGAAAGCGATCCCAAGGCGGTCGAAAAGGCCGCGCGCGCCTCGATGCGCAAGCAGGTCGAGGCCATGCTGGCCTTTTGGGACGCGGGCGTGCCCACGCTCGATTACGGTAACAATATCCGTCAGGTCGCGCTGGAGGAAGGGCTGGAAAACGCCTTTGCCTTCCCCGGTTTCGTGCCTGCCTATATCCGCCCGCTATTCTGCCGCGGTGTCGGCCCGTTCCGCTGGGCCGCGCTCTCGGGCGATCCGGAAGATATCTACAAGACCGATGCCAAGGTGAAGGAACTGCTGCCCGACAACCACCACCTGCATCACTGGCTCGACATGGCGCGCGAACGGATTGCCTTTCAGGGCCTGCCCGCACGCATCTGCTGGGTCGGGCTGGGCGACCGTCACCGCTTGGGCATGGCGTTCAACGAAATGGTCGCGAATGGTGAACTGAAAGCCCCCGTCGTGATCGGCCGCGATCACCTCGATTCCGGTTCGGTTGCCAGCCCCAACCGCGAGACCGAGGCGATGAAGGACGGCTCGGATGCGGTCAGCGACTGGCCGCTGCTCAATGCCTTGCTCAACACGGCCAGCGGCGCGACCTGGGTCAGCCTGCACCATGGCGGCGGGGTCGGCATGGGCTTTTCGCAGCACGCCGGGATGGTCATCGTCGCCGACGGGACCGAGGATGCCGCCCGGCGTCTCGAACGGGTGCTGTGGAATGATCCAGCGACGGGCGTCATGCGCCATGCCGATGCAGGCTATGAAGAGGCGCTGGAATGTGCGCGGGAAAAGGGGCTGGACCTGCCCGCCATCCTCGGCGGTTAGGCCGCCGGTCGCGACTATCTCCCCTAGCCGCCGCACGAGTCTTCGCGGGTCCAGGGATGGGGCACCAGCGGAGAGCTTGCGCATGGCTGGACGTTTCCTGCGGATCGGCGGAACCCGTTTGTCGAACAGGCTTTGCGGTGCCGGTATGACCGGCTAGCCTGGCCCGCACGATCTCAGGGGAGAGTCTCGCATGACCCGCACTTACACTCGTATCGCTTCGGCGATCGCTATCGCCTGCGCCACGGTTTCGACACCCGCCATCGCGCAGGATCATTCGGCGCATCACAGCGGGATGTCCGCCAATGAGCGTGAAGCCGCCAAACTTCACGATTTGTTCGAGCGCAGCGAAGCCGCCATGCTCGACCGCAATCCGGTGAGCGCTTTTTTCCGTGGCGATTTCTCCGATGCCGACAAACTCGGCGATTTCTCGCCTTCGAGTTATGCGGCGGACCGTGCGGCGGCTGACGCCAATCTCGCCGAACTCGCCACAATCGACCGCTCGGCGCTGGGCGAAACAGATCGCATTGCCTACGACGTCTTTGCGTATACGCAGGAGCGCACGCTGGCGATGACCGCGCCCGATGTGCTGCCGACTGTGCTCGCCCTGCCGATAGATCACTTTCGCGGACTGCATGTTTACTATCCGCGCCTTTCCGCACCCGGGGCGCTGATGCCCTTCGATACGGTCGAGGATTACGAGAACAATTTCAGCCGCCACCGCGAATTCGCGAAGGTGATCGACGATTCTATCGCGCGCTTCCGCACTGGCGCCGAACAGGGCATCACCTTGCCGCGCATGTCGGTGGAACTGATGATCGAACAGCTTGGTCTGCAGATCGATACACCGGTCGAGCAGAGCCCTTATTGGGCTCCGGTGGCGAATTTTCCCGATACGGTTCCGGAAACCGAGCGCGCGCGGTTGACCGAGAAGCATCGCGAAACGCTGACCGGCACGCTGATCCCTGCGCTTGCCAAGCTGCGCGATTATCTTGCGAATGAATATCTGGAACAATCGCGCATCAGCATCGCGGCGACCGACAATCCCGGTGGCGATGCCTATTACGCCTACCGGATCGAGGAAAATACCACGCTGGCGCTGACCGCGCGGCAGATCCACGAAACCGGGCTTGCCGAAGTCGCCCGGATCAATGCCGCCATCGATGCAGCCAGGGCGGAGGCCGGCGATCGGACGGGCAAGACCTATACCACCAAGGCCGATTTGCAGGCCGCTTGGTACGAGGTTGCCGGGCAGGTCGACCCGCTGATGGACGAGGTTTTCCTGCGCAAGCCCGAGACCGAACTGAGGATCGAACCCTACGAGCCCTATCGCGAGAAGTTCTCTCTCGCGGCAAGCTACATGCCCGGCAAGGCCGATGGGTCACGCCCCGGCACGTTCTATTTCAGCGGCTACAACGTGGCCGAAAGAAAGCTCGGCACCTCAATCTCGCTCTACATGCATGAAGGCAATCCGGGGCATCACTTCCAGTCGATGTTTGCGATCGAAAACGAGGAACTGCCTGAATTCATGCGCTATGGCGGGTTTACCGCCTTCAGCGAAGGCTGGGGGCTCTACGCCGAAAGCCTGGGCTACGAACTGGGTCTGTATGACGATCCGGTCGAGCGGCTGAAAGCGCTCGAGGGCGGCGAAATGCTGCGCGCGGTGCGGCTGGTGGTCGATACAGGCATGCATGCGCTTGGCTGGAGCCGCGAGAAAGCCATCGAATATATGACGGCCAACGGAGCCGCGCGCGATTTCGCGGAAAGTGAGAGTGCGCGTTACATCGTGATGCCGGCGCAGGCGCTCGCCTACAAAACGGGCGAACTGAAGATCAAGGAGCTGCGCGCCCGGGCCGAGGCCGCGCTGGGCGATGCCTTCGATGTCCGCCGGTTCCACGAACAGGTACTCAATACCGGCGATATTCCGCTGCCCGTGCTCGAAGCCAAGATCGACGCCTGGATTGCGGGCGGCGGACAATAAGAGGGATCATGATGAACCGCACAGTTCTGCGCCTTGCCACTGCGCTGACGATATCGACCGCTAGTCTCGGAGCGCCGCTGGCCCATGCCTGCGATCCGATCGAGACCGCCGAGACCGAAAGCGAGCGCCTGCGCGCGCTGATGGCCAAGAGCGAGGCGGCCTATCTCGATCGCAACCCCGTCGCCGCTTTCTATCGCGGCGACTTCTCCGATGCGGGCAGCCTCGGCGATTTCTCGCCCGCATCCTACGAGACCGAGCGGGCGGCCGCCATGTGCGACATCGCCGCGCTGGGCACCATCGATCGCGCGGCGCTTACGGCGGGTGAGCAGATTGCCTACGATACGTTTCGCTATTCGAAGGAACGCGTTCTTGCGGGCACCGAACAGGACGTGCTCAGGACGATCCTCGCCCTCCCGCTCGACCATTTTCGCGGCATTCAGGGCGACTATCCCGGCTTCTCCGCACCTGATGGCATCATGCCGTTCAAAACCCCCGAGGACTACGCCAACAACATCGCGCGCCATGCGGCCTATTCCCACATGGTCGAAAACGTGGTCGCGCGTTTCGATACCGGAATCGAACAGGGGATCACGCTGCCGCGTCTGACGGTCGAACTGATGATCAAACAGCTCGACACGCAGCTCGCCGCGCCCGAAGGCGAAAATGCCTATTACGCGCCGCTCCGCCAGTTTCCCGAAGGTTTCACCGAGGCGCAGAAAGGCCGCGCACGTGCCGCATTGACGGCAGCGATCGAAGGGACGCTCTACCCCGCCATGCGCCGTCTGCGGGCCTATCTTTCCGAGACCTATCTGCCGCAAGCTCGCGATACCATCGGGGCGACCGAAGCCCCCGGGGGCGATGCCTATTACGCCTATCGCATCGAGGAGATGACCACGCTGTCCCTGACGGCCGAGGAGATTCACCGTCTCGGCCTTTCCGAAGTTGCCCGGATCAACAAGGCGCGCCAGCAGGCGATTGCCGAGCGTGGCGACCGCCGACCGCAGGTCTACAAGACCAAGGAAGCGTTGCAGGAAGCCTGGTACGAAGTGGGCAGGGAGGTGGATGCCGCGATCGGGCCGCTATTCCTGCGCCAGCCGCAAACGCCGCTCAGGATCGAGCCCTACGAACCCTATCGCGAACAGTTCTTCCTCGCCGCATCCTATCGCCCTGGCGAGGCCGATGGTTCGCGCCCCGGGACTTTCTATTTCAGCGGTTGGAACGCGGCCGAGCGCGAACTCAGCCCTTCGGTCCGGCTCTATATTCACGAGGGCAATCCCGGACATCACTTCCAGATCATGTTCGCGATCGAGGACGAGGGCTTGCCGGACCTGCTGCGCCACGGCTGGTATACCGCCTTTGGCGAGGGCTGGGCGCTCTATGCCGAAAGCCTGGGCTACGAGCTTGGCCTCTACGACGATCCGGTCGACCGTCTACAGGCGCTCGAAGATGGCGAATTGAAGCGTGCGGTGCGGCTGGTGGTCGATACCGGCATGCACGCGCTCGGCTGGACCCGCGAACAGGCGGTGGAATATATGGTCGAGAACGGCAATCCGCGTGACTATTCGGAAAACGAGGTCGCCCGCTACATCGCCATGCCGGGCCAGGCATTGGGCTACAAGATCGGTGAATTGAAGATCAAGGAATTGCGCGCGCGGGCCGAGACCGCGCTGGGCGAGGATTTCGACATTCGTGTGTTCCACGATGAGGTGCTGAACAGCGGAAACATCCCGCTTGCCGTCCTCGAAGCCAAGATCGACGACTGGATCGCCGCGGGCGGCAAATAGGCTTCGCTCCATGAAAAAGGGGCCGCGCGACGCAGTGTCGCGCGGCCCCTTTTCGTAAGCGCGTGAGCGATCAGTCCTCGCTCTTGGTCCCCGTCGTCCCGGCGGGAAGCGCGGGACGTTCGGGTGGCAGCGCAGCGTCGCGATCACCCGTCTTCAGATAGGTGTCGAACCAGCGCATCATGCGCAAATTGTAGTCGTAGCGCGCGGCGGCCTTGCGGTTGCCGTGACCTTCGCCCGGATAGAACACGAGCCGCACCGGCACGTCGGGCTTGCGGATCTTCATCGCGCGATAGAGCTCCAGGCTCTGGCCCGGATCGACACGCGTGTCATCTTCGCCATGCATGATCAGCAGCGGGGTGTTGGCCTTGTCGACATGGAAGATGGGGCTGACTTCGAGCATGGCCATCCAGTCGTCCCACGGCCACTTGCCGCTGTGGACATTGTACATTTCGTACGGAATGTCGCCCGTGCCGAACTTGCTGACCTGGTTCGAAATGCCGACGAACATCACGCCTGCCGCGAATTCCTCGCTCCAGCGGGTCGATGACCATGCGGTGGCATAGCCGCCATAGGAGCCGCCGGTTACGCCGGTGCGGTCGGGATCGGCGATCCCTTCGGCGACCAGCGCGCGCTTGGCATCGACCAGATCGGTGAACTCGGGGTCGGTGTAATTGCCGGTGTGCTGCTTCGAAAACGCCGTGCCGTAGCCGGTCGAGCCGCGATAGTTCGGCAGGAAAACGGCATAGCCCTGTCCGGCCGCGACATGGCCGGGCTTGGAATAGACGGTCTGCCAGCCATTGCTGTCATGAGCTTCCGGCCCGCCATGGACGTTGAGGATCAGCGGGGCGCCGCCTGCCGGGGCTCCGCCGACCGGCTCGATCAGCACGCCTTCGACTTCCTGCCCGTCGCGTGCTGTGTAGCGGAAGGTGCGCTGCTCGCCGAAATCGATCTCGCTCAGCCAGGGGTTGTGGCTGGTCCAACGGGTGAGGTTGTCGCCATCAAGGCGGAACAGCTCGGTCGGGTGCCGGGGCGCGTTCGCCTCGACCGCGATTACCGAACCGGCGGTTTCGACATTGGTGATGATCAGCGCGCCCGGGTCGATCTCGCGTTGGAGCGAGCCGTCGGCATTGTGGATGCGCAGAACGCTCTGCGCGCCAACATGCACCGCGGCGACCAGACGCCCGTCATCCATATATTCGACATCGACCACCGCTTCGGGCGCACCCGCATTATGCGCGGTGACCGTGCCGGTCGCGGTATCGACGAAATGGATTGTGGTCGCCGCCGGATCGTTCATGTCCACCGCCGCGATCAGCGCCAGCTGGCTGGCGTCGGGCGAGATCTCGACATCGTCGATTTTGCCCGGCGTGTTGATGACCATCCGTACATCGCCCGAGGCCATGTCGAGGATGTTGACCTTCTTGTTGACGTATTCGTCGTCGATCTGCGTGGTCGGCGCGGTTTCGATCACGCCGATACGCGCATCATCCGCGATCTGGAACGAGGTGACATAGCCCGGCACGGTCACCTGCTGCGGCTCGGCATCCAGTTCGCCGCCGATGCGCGCGCGGAACAGGCGATTGAGCTGCTGCTCTTCCTCGTAGACGACCGAATTGAAGCCCGCCTTGTTCTGCTTGGTGCGGTCCTTGTCTTCCTCGGCCGCGACCAGCAGGTGCATGTGGCTGCCATCGGGCGACCAGGCATAGGAGCGCACCGCGGCACCCTTAACATGGGCTAGCTTGCGCTGCGCACCGCCATCGACGGGGATACCCCATACGGCGGTCTTCTCGTCCTTGCCGTCGGCCCACAGGAAGCTGACCACGCGGCCGTCGGGCGAGAATTGCACGCCGCTGACATTCATGTCGTCGGGGAGGAACTCGCGCGCATTGCCTGGGCCGTAGGCCATCGACAGTTGCTGCGTCGTGGTTCCATTCTCTTCGCCCTCGGTCACGTCGGGCAGGCTGGCGGTGGTATAGGCGATGCGGCTGCCATCGGGCGAGACGGCGATGGTTCCGACCGCTTCGATCTTGGCGACGTCCTCGGGGGTCATCGGTCGGGCCTGCGCCTGAGCGGCGATCGAGGCGGTGGCGAGCAGGGCGGCGGCGGTCAGCGGCGCGCGAAGTTTCATAGCGGTCGGATCCTCTCCAAAGGGATTGCTGGGGCCGCTATAGCGAAGCAGCGCTAGGGGGCAAATCCCGGGGTCGCAGAAGCCGGACCGCGCGCACCGGCCCGCCGGGACCGATGCACTGCGGCGGCTGTGATGGCGAGCGTCACGATCCAGAAGATGGCCACGAAGGGCGCCTCGTTGCCCCAGGTCAGGCGCGCGATCAGCGTGGTGACGATGGCTACGGGTACGCCGATCGTGATGCCCCACCAGCCAGCGCGGATGGTGCGGCGCGGGCGGCCCTTGCGCGCCTGCTTGTCGAGCCAGATGAAGGTTCCCGTGGCGACCACGGCGCTCAGCGCGATGCCGAACAGGATATAGGCGATCATGACCGGCAGGCCGCCGTAATTGCCGAAATGGAGATTGTAGATCGACGCGGCGAATTGCTGGCCCAAGGTGCCGTCGGCAAGGCCGGTCGTTCCGCGAAACGTGCCATCGGATGCGAAGGCGTAATATTCGCCGAAGATCAGCCGCCGGTCGTGCTCACCGATGATCTGGATATGCTGGCCGCGTGTTCCGGGGTCGTGGAGAATGAGATAGGATACCCGCACGGCCGGATATTCACGCGCCATATAGCGCAGCACCGGCGCGACCCGGGGCAGCGGGGCGGGGGTGTCGTCGGCTTCGGGTTCGGCCCCGAACACGGGGGCGAGCGCGGCATCGCCATCGCCGCCATAAGCGATCTGGGCAAGGCTGGAGCCCGAGATGTAGAACAGACCGATCATCGCGCCGGTCAGCGCCATCGCCAGCGCGAAGGGCAGTGTCCACACCGCCAGCCGGTTGTGCCAGTCCAGCGTGGCGACATCGTCTCGCCGCCGCGCGCGCAGCCGGAACGCGTCGCGGAAGATGCGCGGATGGGCCACTATTCCCGAAACCGCGAGCGCGACGATCATCGCGCCGAACAGGCCGACTAGCGTCATGCCCCAGACCGGCGGCAGGTTGAGCCGGTAATGCAGCGCAAGCAGGAATTCGGCCCAGGCATTTTCTTCCGGCACCACGATCGCCCCCTTGCCATCGACATGCACCGCCTGCGTATCGGTGGTGACGGTGGTGCGCGGCAGCGCGTCGGTGGGCATGTGGACGAACAGATGGGTGGTCGGTTCGCGATCCGCTTCGGAGGCGACGACATTGGCGATCGCAGCATCGACCGCCGATGGAGCGATCGCCTGCATTTCGGGCGCGCCCGGTTGTTCGAGCCTCTGCCATTCCTCGTACAGCACGATCGCCGTTCCGGTGACGCAGATGAGATAAAGCAGCGCGCAGCATATCAGACCGATGGCCGAGTGCGCCGCCACGCCCCGCCGCACGGTGTCCTTGGCGAAGAGCGGTTTCACGGCTGACCTCCTAAGGCGAACAGGGGCAGCGATACGGCAGCAAATGTGGCGATGAGCATGGTGATCTGCCGCCCCCTCCCGCGAGCCATCAGCACGGCGAAGGCCAGCAGCGGCCACACCAGTGGGACGAGCGCGAGGACCATGACATTGGCATCGGCCTCTGCCGACCGCCAGCCGACCGCCAGACTGCGTGCTGCCAGCGCAGCAGCCACCGCCACCGCCAGCGCGACCGGGCCGGCCAGGAGGAAGGTTGCTCCCCCGCGAGCCCAGTCTCCCCGTCCGCCCGTGGCTATCGCTCTGATCGGTGCGGGCGTGCGGCGTACCGAGCGCGGCTGTTCCAGTGCGGCCCGGGCAATGAACAGCGCCGCGGTTCCCATGGCGAAAAGTGCGTCGACAGCCACACCCCACGCCCCCTCGGCCATTCCGGCCAGCAGGCTGCCGCCGGCCAGCATCCCCCAGCCCAGCGTATTGAGCCGGGCGGATCGCGCGGCGCGGCTCCACGACAGCCGCAATATGGTAACGCCGCCGGGGGTGAGCGCGCAGCCGAGCCACAACATGGCGTCGCCCGGCATCAGAAGCTGCCCCGCAGGGTAAGCGTGTAATTGCGCGGGGCCGCGTAATAGGCCTGCTCCCAATAGAGGCTGGCGAGATGTTTCTTGTCGGTCACATTGGCGACATTCGCTTGCAGTTCGAGCGAGTCCGTAAGCTGGAAACCGGCCTGCAACTGCACTGTCGCATAGGCATCCTCTTCGATCCGCCCGACCGCTGTGTCGAGATAGACATCGTCCTGCCAGCCGAGGATCGCGCCGAGCGAAAGGCGCTCGGTCGGCTGCCAGCGCAGGGCGATGTCCGCCGTGGTCCGCGGCACATAGGTGCGGACCTCATTACCCTGATCGTCTTCCAGCGAGAGATGCGTGATGCCCGCCTGGATCAGCAGCCCTTCGGCGATACGGCCGGTTATCTCGGCCTCCACGCCTTTGCTGACCACCTCGATCCCGGTGTAGAGTGTCAGCCCCGATGCCGGATCGAAGCCGGCGGATTCGGCGATATTCGATTGTTCGGCGCGAAACACTGCCAGCGTGCCGAGCAACGCGCCATCGGCTGTCTGCGCCTTGAGGCCCGCTTCCATGCTCTCCCCCTTCGCCGCGCCCAACGGCGTGAGGTCGGTGCCGGTTTCACTCTGGGGCAGGAAGATATCCGAATAGCTGGCATAGAGTTTGACCCCGTCGATCGCCTCGAAGGTCAGCCCGGCAAATGGGCTGAGCGCCTTTTCGCTGCGCCCGAAATCGGCGCCGAAACTGAAGCCTTCCGATTGGACATCGATGTAATTCGCCCCGCCGATCAGGCTCAGCCGGTCGCTCAGCGCCAGCCGGGTCGCGGCATAGGTGCGCCACATGCGGTAATCGAAATCGGCTTGTACCGCAGGGGCATCGTAGGCGGGGCGTCCGACTTCGCGCCCGGTCCAGTCGGGCAGGGCGGGCAAGGCGCCCCAGGCGGGATCGCTGCGGGGCACCGAGCGGCCGAGATAGTCGAAATCCGTGTCGCTGTACTGGATGCCCACACTCACATCGTGCTCGCGCCCGAAGGCCGCGAAAGTGCCGCTCAGTTCGGTGTCGGAAATCCATCCCTTGGTGTCGAAATCGTACGCACCGGGAAAGCCGAACAGGCCGAGGCCGCTATCGGGATCGGGCGTGCCATAGACGTAGAATATCTCCGACAGGCTGCCGATCTCCTGGCGGGTCAGGACGGTGCGCAGCGTCCAGTCACTCGCAAGGTCCCATGCCAGCTCGGCAAAGGCGCGGCTATTGGTCGTGTTCCAGAAGGTCCAGTCCTGCGTGGTCGAGGTTCCTACCGGGAAATCGGTCGGCGTGCCGTCGGTATAGAGCAGCGGCAGCGCACCCCACAGGACGTCGTCGGCTTCGTTGAGCTGATGCGAATAGCCGAGGGCGAGCGAGAGGTCGGGCGTGATTTCGCCCGCCAGGATCACCTGACCGGCATAACGGGTGGATGTATAGTCGCGCAGATAGGAATCCCCGCTAGTGACTGCCCCCGTCGCGCGCAGGCCCCAGTCGCCGTTTTCCGTCATCGCGAGGTCGAGATCGGCCTCGGCGCGCGCGGTATTCCACGATCCGAAGCTCATCGCCGCCGACCCGCCGGTTTCGCCCGTTGGCCTGCGGCGCACGAAATTGATCGTGCCCGCCGGATTGCCGATGCCCGACAGCAGCGCATTGGCGCCGCGCACCACCTCGATGCGGCTGTAGAATACCGTGTCGAGCGAACCGCCGGTCGGGCCATAGACATTCGGCGTGGCCAGGCCGTCGACCATCAGCCAGCTAATGTCGAAGCCGCGCGCGGTGTAATAGGTGCGGTCGGTTTCGACCTGCTCGACCTGGATGCCGGGGACCACGG
This sequence comes from Qipengyuania sp. ABI-127-1, assembly GCA_022953095.1. Taxonomy (GTDB): domain Bacteria; phylum Pseudomonadota; class Alphaproteobacteria; order Sphingomonadales; family Sphingomonadaceae; genus Qipengyuania. The sequence goes on from JALJCR010000001.1 coordinate 685,820, forward strand.
CCAGCGCATCGTTGATCTCGTCGAAGCCGAAATCCTCGATCAGATCCTCGCCCAGCACGGAAACCGATTGCGGCGTATCGACCACTTCCAGCGGGAGCTTGGTCGCGCTGCGCGGGGCATCCTCCACGCGATCACCCCAGACGACGATACGCGGTGCGTCTTCCGCGCTATCCACCGTGTCATCGGCATGGGCCGGGGCGCTGACCGCGACGAGGGATGCCAATGCCAACGCAGCACCCGATAAGCCGTGGCGCATGGTCGATCCCCGCAGTGGCCTCGGGCCATCGGGCAGCACACTATGCTGTGCGCCGGTGGCGAGCCCCGCCATCGCTTGAAAGCGGTTGCTCTTCACTGCCTTATACGGCTGTCTCATTGAGTTGCTGACCTTTCTACAGTCGAAATTGGGAATGCGTCGCATGTGCAGTGCTGCCTCGGAGCCGGGCAGGCGGACGCGGGATATTCGTGGGTGGAGGCGGGGTTGGGGGCGGGTGCTTTCGCGGGGACGGGTGCGATCTTGATGCACCCGCCCACAGTTCCTCGATCGCTCAGCTTTGCGACGTGTGCGATGCGATCAGGCCGCGCGCCTTGGCGATTGCTTCGGCCTGATCGAGCTCTCCCGCCAGGATCGCATCGCCCAATTGCAGCAGTTCTCCGCTGATTACTGTGCCCGTCTGCGCCTCTTCCTCGATCGCGATCCCGCCATTGGCATCGGCGATCCGAGTCCACTGGTCGCGTACGGCCGCCCAATATTCGCTGGTGGCCGCCCAGTATCGATCCGCCGCTGCCGTGTCGTAGCCATCGAAGCGGGCATAGGTGTTGAGAACATATTCCTGCACCACCGGCTGGTGCTTCCCCTCGACCAGCTCCATTTTGGTGTTGTCCTGCCAGTGGATCCAGCCATCGGGGGTAAGCTGGTGGCGGTTGATCGCGGTATAGAGGTCATAGACCGGATCGCGCACCGCATCCCTGCGGGCGAGCGGGCGCTGCGTCCAGTTGCTGCGCCAGCGGCGGATGCCATTGGTGGTTTCCCACTGACCCCATCCGGCATAGCGCGGGCTGTCATCGACCTGGTACACGGTCTGCGACCAGCGTCCCCTGCGCATCGGTTCGGGCACATCCGACCATACCCAGCGGTTCGGGCCTTGATAGGTCAAAATGCGTTCGGGTTCATATTCCCAGTCCTGCCGCCAGTGCTTGATGACGAAGGCATCCTGGCCCGAGCCCACCACCAGCAGGTGCTGCAGCACGATCCGCGTGCCTGTATCCTCGATCACCCGCACCGATTCATGACCGCCCGAAATCTTGCGCTCCAGCGGTTCGTAGCCTTCGCGCCAGGGCGTCGATTCCTGCATGTCGAAACGAACCTTATAGTCGCCTGCCATCGCCAGGATATTTGCGCGATCCTGCTCGAAGACGGCGGCTTCGGCTGCTTCGCCGCGCTCCTTCACAGGGGCGTCCGCCAATGCCGGACCGACCGGCAGCGCCAGGGTGAAAAGGGCCGTGCCGATCAGCGCGGCGGAAGTGTATCTGCGGATATTCATGATGCTGTCCTCCATCAGAACGTAAAGCTGGCCGACACGCTGAAATTGCGTCCGGGTCGGGTATATGCCTCGGTCACCCTGCTGGCGGCCGACAGCCCGCGCACGTCGGACCAATAGGCATAGGTTTCGTCGGTCAGGTTGAAGATGCCGCCGCGCAGCTTGATCCGCTCGGTTACGGAGAACCAGGCGAGCAGGTCGAGCACGACGAAGGAATCGGGCCGGAAGCATTCGGTGCTGCACACACCGGCGGTATCTTCGAGCGATTTGCGGGCATTATAGATCGCCGACAGTTCGGTGCCGAACCGGCCTTCGGGATCACGATATCCCGCGCCGACCACCAGGCTGAAAGGATCGATCGTGCCCAGCGGCTGTCCTGCCGCCCCGGGGGTACGCCTGTCGCCATCCGCATAAGCTGCGGCGAGGCGTCCGAAAATCCCGTTGTCGAGGTCGAACGATGCGCGGGCCTCGACCCCTTCGATCCGCGCGCTGTCGATATTGACGAACTGGTATTGCGCCGGATCTGCAGGCGTGAAGGAGCCACCGACCACCTCCTGGCTGATGAAGTCGTCGTAGTCGGCGCGGAAGGCGCTGGCCGACAGCGTCACGTTATCGCCGATAAAGCGCAGTCCGGCCTCGTAGCTCTCGCTACGTTCCGGCCCGAGGTCGGGATTGGGCAGCGACGTATAGCCGAAGGCCAGGTTTTCGAAGAAATTGTTCACCTGGCTGGGTGTCGGCGCGCGAAACCCGGTGCCGAAATTGGCGAAGAACAGAACAGTGTCCGACAGGTCCACCGTCAGGCCGATCTTGGGAGATAGGCGGCTGTCGCTCTGGCCCTTGCCGGCAAAGTTCGGCAGCAGCGGGTCCTCCGTCGGGTCGAGCTCGTAGAAATCGAAGCGCAGCGCGGGAAAGAGCGTCACTCTCCCGTCGAACAGGGCGATCTCGTCGGCCAGGAAGATCCCGCCCAACATGAAATCGGTGGCGGGAAAGGCGCGCGTGGGAAAACTCTCGCCAAAGGATGGCTCCACCCCGTCGCGAAGCCCCTCCTGCCGCGTCCATGATATGTCCCCGCCGAAGGCCAGCACATGATCGGCCGATCCGGTGGCGAAGGTGGAGCGCGCTTCGGCCACCGCGCCGTACACCTCGTTCTCGAACGTGTTCAGGCGCTCGCGATCGGGGCGGGGTCGGGGGCCGACGGGGGAACGGTCCTCGTCGGTGAACTGCACGTCTTCGCCATCCTGATAATACAGCGCCAGATGCGCATATTTGAGCGTGCCTTCGCCTTCCCAGGTCCAGTCGATGGAGGTGCGGATGCGCTCGGCAGTGTCACGTGCTGTAAGCGCGTCGACGATCCAGCTCGGCGTGGGGCCGAACAGGAAGGCCGGGCCCTGGCCCGTCAGCACGTCGCTGGTCAGCTTGCTCTCGTAATATTCGCCGGTCAGGCGCAGCCGGTGGCCGCCATCGGCCCAGACCAGCTTGCCGAGCAGGGCGTTGGAATGGCCATTTTGCGGGTTGGGCAGCGTGCGGGTTTCGCCGATACCGCCCACCGTGCCTCTATTGTCGAGCTCCTGAAAATCCCGCCGACTATAGGCGATCATGCCCGACAGCGCGCCGCTACTGGCGGCCAAGGCCAGCGTTTCGGCGAACTCTTCGTCGGCCGTCTGATATTGCGCGGTCGCGAAACCGCCAAAGCTCTCGCCCTCGGCTATCAGGTCCGCCGGATCACGGGTAGTGAAGCTGACCGCCCCGGCCAGCCCGTCGCTGCCATAGAGCGCGGATGCCGGGCCGCGCAGGATCTCGACTGATTTGATCAGCGAAATGTCCGAATAGCCGCCGCGCCCGGCATCCTGCGCGCCGAAGCCGAAACCCTGGGGGCTGCGGATTCCATCGACCTGGATCAGCACCCGATTGCCGCCGATGCCGCGGATCGCGATATCCTCGTTACGTGCGCGGCCCGTGGCGCCCAGCGCCGCCCCGAAGCGGGCCGGGGCGCGGCGGACGGTGACGCCGGGTTCGTAACGCACCAGGTCCTTGATATCGGTCGCGTGCATGTCGGCGATCTCTTCCGCATCGATCACCGTGACCGTGGCCGGAGCCTCGATTTCGGCCACCGGAATGCGCGTGGCGGTCACCGTGATCGTGCGATCCTGCGACGCCTCCTCGGCGGTTTCGCTCTCCTCGGCAGCTTGCGCTTGCGGTGCGAGCAGGGCGAAAGCCATGGCCAGCGATGCGCAGGCTGGCCGCGCCGCGCGAAGTGACGGGGCCGCGCGTCCAGTGCCTGTCTGCCGATATGTTCGCCCAAGCCCGAACGCCTGCTTGTGATCCTTCATGAGTTCCGCCCATCCATCATTTACTGAGAATGATTCGCAATTGCAGAATAGCGGAACCGGCGTCAACCTATTTTGCAAATGAGTCGCAATCGCACTCAAAATCGGGTTCGACTGCGATGGACACGCGGCACCAAACCGCCTAAAGACGCTCTATCCCCGGGGAGCCAGCAGAGCCTTTGCGCTTTGGGCTGAGAGGGGCAGGTTGCGCTGCCCGACCCGTCGAACCTGAACCGATTAGCATCGGCGGAGGGAGTGGACCGGGTCAGGCCCGCAATCCGCTCTCCCGCCACGAGGAGAGAACTCGCATGGCCGACATCAACAGCAAATTCGACATCGGTGTTACCACCGGGCCGATCCGGGGCAGCCGCAAGGTGCACATCGGCGCGAAGTCGGGCAGCGGCGTGCGCGTCGCCATGCGCGAGATCGACCTCGAGGGCGGCGAATTGCCTGTGCGCGTCTACGACACTTCCGGCCCCTATACCGACCCCGATGCGACCATCGATATCAACAAGGGCCTACCCCAGCTACGCCGCGAATGGATCATGGCGCGCGGCGATGTCGAGGAATACGATGCGCGCGAGGTGAAGCCGGAAGATAACGGCCAGCTCGGCCCCGACCGTTCGGGCGGTGTCCCTGCCTATCCCAATGTGGTCCAGCGCCCGCTGCGCGCCAAGCCCGGCCAAAACGTCAGCCAGATGCACTATGCGAGGGCCGGCATCATCACGCCTGAGATGGAATATGTGGCGGAACGCGAGAACCTCGGCCGCGAAATGCTGCGCGACGAGGCCGCGCGTCTCACCGCACGTAACGATGGCCAGCCCTGGGGCGCAGAGCTGCCCGATTATGTCACCCCCGAATTCGTCCGCGACGAGGTCGCCCGCGGCCGCGCGATCATCCCCTCCAACATCAACCACCCCGAAACCGAGCCCATGGCGATCGGGCGCAATTTCCTCGTCAAGATCAACGCCAATATCGGCAATTCCGCCGTTGCATCGGACGTGGCGAGCGAGGTCGACAAGATGGTCTGGTCGATCCGCTGGGGCGCGGACACCGTCATGGACCTTTCCACCGGCCGCAACATCCACGACACGCGCGAATGGATAATCCGCAATTCGCCCGTCCCCATCGGTACCGTGCCGATCTACCAGGCGCTGGAAAAGGTCGGCGGCATTGCCGAGGACCTGACATGGGAAATCTTCCGCGACACGCTGATCGAGCAGGCCGAACAGGGCGTCGACTATTTCACCATCCACGCCGGCGTGCGCCTCCCCTATGTCCCGATGACCGCGAAGCGCGTCACCGGCATCGTGTCACGCGGCGGAAGTATCATGGCGAAATGGTGCCTCGCGCATCACAAGGAGAGCTTCCTCTACGAGCGCTTCGACGAGATCACCGAGATCATGAAGGCCTACGACATCGCCTATTCGCTGGGCGACGGCCTGCGCCCCGGCTCCATCGCCGACGCCAATGACGAAGCCCAGTTCGCGGAGCTCTATACCCTGGGCGAACTCACCAAGCGCGCCTGGGAGCAGGATGTGCAGGTGATGATCGAAGGCCCCGGCCACGTGCCGATGCACAAGATCAAGGAGAATATGGACAAGCAGCTGGAAGCCTGCGGCGAAGCGCCCTTCTATACGCTCGGCCCCCTCGTCACCGATATCGCGCCGGGATACGACCACATCACCAGCGGCATCGGCGCGGCGCAGATCGGCTGGTACGGCACCGCCATGCTCTGCTACGTCACGCCCAAGGAACACCTCGGCCTGCCCGACCGCGACGATGTGAAAGTGGGCGTGGTGACCTACAAGCTCGCCGCCCACGCCGCCGACCTCGCCAAGGGCCACCCGGCCGCCAAGGTCCGCGACGACGCATTGAGCAAAGCCCGCTTCGAGTTCCGCTGGCGCGACCAGTTCAACCTCAGCCTCGACCCCGACACGGCCGAGCAATACCACGACCAGACCCTCCCCGCAGAAGGCGCCAAGACCGCCCACTTCTGCAGCATGTGCGGGCCCAAGTTCTGCTCGATGAAGATCACGCAGGAAGTGCGGGACTTTGCGGCGAAGCAAAATTCGGACAGCTATTTGGCGAGCGAAAACATCAAGCGCGAGACCTCAGCCGAGGAGGCCGAGCAAGCGCGCGAGGGGATGGAGGAGATGAGCAAGGTGTACCGGGAGAAGGGTGAGAAGTTGTATTTGCCGGAGGGGGACACTCCCGAGTGAGCACTCCTCCTGCGTCGATCACTCATGAGGCGATGAGACTTATCTTCGCTTCCATGAGTGCGGTCGGACCAGGCTCTCAAGTGTCATTCATAATTCAGAAGCCCGGACAAATTGGAATGGGCGGGCTTGGGACAGAAGTCTTCTTTAGATCTCCTGAAATATTGGAGGCTGCGTTCTTCCTCCGAAGAGAAGGTGCGTCCTTTTTGCGCGACGTTTCAATGTCGTTCATACAATCAGAAATAAAAAATTTCGTCACGCAGAACTATTTTCGGATTATTGACCACGCATTCTCAAATGATGATCGCACATACGATAAATTCGTAACAGGAAGCCAATTGAAAAACATGGCGGATGCCCTTGCTTTATCGCGCTTGTTTACGCCACCTGCCTCGTTGCACCTTTTCCCTCTCGTGACAGTAGAAGTAAGAGAGCCACTTAAAGGTTCGGTGGCGAGCCTATGGAGCGCCGACCAACTTGCGGATGAGTTTGCTTCCGAGTCAAGATTCTCGGGCTTAGATGCAAGGTTCTTCCCGCCATTGTCCGAAAAACGTCCGCTGCAGCACCGGCCACTGAGCTGGTTGGGCGTGCGCTCACCGGCCAAGGAGGCTTCAAGAAAAGCTCGAAATGCGCTGCTAGGAGCAGTCCAGCTAAAGGTCTCGCATAGATACCGCTACCTTTGGACCGGACGGGAAGTGTTTGGTGGGTGGTGCGAGATTGATGGTGGCAGAGTCACATATTCGCTTTCCGATAAGTTAACCCCCTCGCTTTCCAATGACATTATTCTCACCGAGCAAGACGAGGCGTGGTTCAGAGAATTGGATAGAATGCTTCCGTCCCCGCAATCCGCAGACATTCGTGCGAGGAAAGGTCTAGAGTATTATTATCGTTCTTGGTTCCTGCCGGAGAGCGATCGCTTTCCAGTTTTGTGTATGGCACTCGATGCACTCTACGGGGATGTTGCCGCTGCCACACAGTCGCTCATCAAGGGCATTCAAGATACGCTCTTGGCGCCTGCAGATGAGACGCGCCTGCGTCTGATGATCAAGCTGAGAGCGTCAGTTATACATGGCGGTGCGCCAGACGTGTACGAATCATCCAAGTATGAGAAATATTATCGGGATTATGGTGTTAACCCGATAAAGGACATGGAGGTTCTCGTTGCTGAGTGCTTCCGTCGAAAGGTCTTCGACGGTTCGATTGAGGCAAACGTTGATCCATATGCCGATGTTATTAAAGCAGAACAAGAAGCTGGCCGGTTTCCGCTCAATCTGCATGACGATCTGATTGTGGCGGGCGGAAGTTGAAGACCAGAAAGGTTGGTTGATTCCGACGATGAGCTGACTTTGACACAGAGGAGTTTTTGATGGGATTACCCTCAACCAACGAAGCATTGGCAAGCTCTATACGATCGCTCACTCCGATGGATGCTACCGAGGCGCTAAATCGGATCCGTACATTGGTTCAGACGGAGCCGAATTTCCGAGCGATCGGAGATGATTCAGAGATCGTCCCCGAGACGCTCAAATGGATAGGTCAACTCGGAGCGGTGTTGCACGGGATGAAGCTGAGCGTGGAAGAAGGGATGCTTGCCGCCACGACCAACACGTTGGTGCGAAGCCAAGGTCGCGATGGGGGCGGTGAAATTCGCGCAATTTTATATCGTGCATTGGGAAAAGCTGAGTTCAATGCGCCCGCGTCTGAACAAGGTGCATTTATTGCTGCTGGAGAAGAGATGGATGCGTACGCAGCCATTTCGCGCGTGCTACAGTCTGCCGACGGGCGACTTTTGATCGTCGATCCTTACATGGATGGAAAGGCACTCACAGATTTCCTACCTAGTGCAAATGAGGGAGTTGAACTGCGGGTATTAACCGACAAGGCGACGATGAAGCCGACCTTGAACCCTGCGGCTGAGAAGTGGGTGTCGCAGTATAAGACTTCACGACCGCTGGAATTGCGTGCCGCATCATCAAAGTCGTTACATGATCGACTGATTGTCGTGGACGAGGCCACCGTATGGTCACTCACTCAGTCGTTAAAGGATTTTGCGAGACGGTCTCACGGCGCAATCTTGAAGGTAGATTCTGAGACCGCATCACTGAAGATCGGTGCGTATTTAGATACGTGGGATCACTCTGAGCGGCTGGAGCTGTAGTCTTCCCATCCCCACCAGCACCCGGTCTAGCGCCTGCAGAAACCGCCAGCGATCCGCCTTGCCGAAGGGCGGCGGGCCGCCACCGACCCCGTCCATGCCGGCGCGCAGGACTTCCATGACCGCTTCGGCGGATTGAGGGGACAGTAAACTTAATTCTCTCGGCGCCCAATACGCCCTCCCCGCGAAACCATCCCTCCCTCCCGCCGTTGTTGCAATGCAGCATCTCGTTGCCGGAGCATCTCCCATGACCAAGACCCCCACCAAAGCGCCCCAGAAATCTTGGCCCGAACTCGCGATTGAGGGGTGGATGCTCGGGGCGGAGATGTCCGCTGTAATCTGGCTGCGTAGCTTGCGGATGATGACGGGCGGCAGGCTGGCGACCCGCGAGGCGGAGCGGATGGTGGGCGAGAAGATTACCGCCGCGATGACCCTCGTGCCCTCGATCATAGCGGGCGGCATCGGGCAATCGGCGGAAGAGGCGACGGGCCGCGCCATCGCGCATTACCGCAAGCCGGTCCGCGCCAATCGCAAGCGCCTGAGTAGGTGATACCCGGCACCGCTGGCGTTCCTCTACTGGTTTTCTGGGCCACCAGCGCCCATAGCGGCCTATGGCCGATCTCTACCGCAAGAACCTCGAGTCCGAACGTCGCAAGCTGTGGGGCGAATGCCGCCTCAAGGGGCTCAAGCCCGATACGCCGCAGCGGTTGCGGATTGCCGAGATCGACCGGCTGCTGGCGGAGCACACAGCGAAACAGCAGCAGCCGCCGGTCGAGCGCGAAGAGGGCTAAGGCCCCCTAGCTGTTACGCATATTCTCCAGCCCCTTGATCGCGCCGGGCTTGGTGCTGGGGTTGGAGGCATTCTGCTTGGGCGGCTGTTCCTTCTTGGGCTTGCGGTTCTCGCGGCTTTTCTTCTGCTGGCCCTTGGCCATGGTCTCTTCCAATCGGGGCGGTATGCCCCGCTTGCGGCCCTACACCCGATCGGCAGGCAACCCTGCATCAATTCGGCAGGCTGGCACTAGCGCCGCAATGAGGTCAGCACCCGGTCGAGCGCCTGCAGGAACCGCGAGCGATCCGCCTTGCTGAACGGAGGCGGGCCGCCACCCATTCCGTCCATCCCGGCGCGCAGGTCTTCCATGATCGCGCGGGTGGCGATGGCGCTGCCGATGCTCGCGGCGGTGAACGCCTCGCCATTGTGCTTGAGCACGCGCGCGCCTGCTTTCAGGCAGCGTTCGGCGAGCAATATGTCGGCGGTGATGACCACGCTGCGTTCGTCGGCGTTCACCGCAATCCAGTCGTCCGCCGCATCGAAGCTGTCGGAGACCACCACGCGCTTGACCCGCTCGCTCACCGGCACGCGAAAAGGGCTGTTGCTGACCACGCGGACATGCGCGGCGTGCCGTTCGGCGACGCGGTAGACCTCCTCCTTCACCGGGCAGGCATCGGCATCGACGAGGATGGTGAGCGGGGGTGGGGCGGACAGGCTCATGAAAAGCGCTCTAACCCCGTGCGATTGTGCTGGAAAGTGCCGCGCGAGGACCCATATCGGAAAGCGGACGGGATAAAGAGAATAAGAGGAAGTCACACATGCAGGTCCAGTTCAATTCCGACAGCAGCGTCATGGGCACGGAAAACGTTGCCGAACGCATCGAAGCGTCCGTGCGCGACAAGCTGGCGCGGTTCGAGGATCGGCTGACGCGGCTCGAAATTCATGTTCGCGACGAGAATGGCGCGAAGGGCGGGGCCGACGACAAGGCCTGCACCATCGAGGCGCGGCCCAGCGGTGGGCGGGCGATCGGCGTGACCGAACATGCCTCCACTGTCGATGATGCCGCGCGCAAGGCCGCCGCCACGCTCTCCCAGCGGCTCGACCGGCATTTCGGCAAGAGCGAGAAGCATAAGCACGACGCGCGTCCCGACAAGGTGATGTAGGAGCCGCTGCCGGGGACTGGAGCCGAACCCGCCCTGGCGGGTTCGCCCTTTCTCGCCGCTTCATCGGGAAGCCCGTAATAGGGTTAGGTGTTTCGCCACGGGCGTGGTAGAGCATCTCTGCTGACGTCGAAATTTGCGACGGACTTCGGATTTTGACGACGCCGCTTGCCCCCTTGCTTTGCATTCGTGGCCCCGGCGAAAACCAGACGACGACTTCCTTTCTTCGGACGACCTTACGCACGACCGTTCCGCATGTCGCGGCGCGGTAAACCCTCGCGTTCTTGAAAGGAACGACACATGAGCAAGACTGGCACAGTCAAATTCTTCAACTCCGACAAGGGCTATGGCTTCATCCAGCCCGATGACGGTTCGGACGACAGCTTCGTCCACATCAGCGCCGTACAGGCCGCTGGCATGACCACGCTCGATAAGGAGCAGCGGCTCAACTACGAAGTCGAAATGGGCCGCAACGGCAAGGCCAGCGCGGTGAACCTGTCTAGCGCAGACTGATCGCACGCGTCGCGCGCCGTTTCGGCTTTGGCCGGCGGCGCGCGGCATACCCTCAGAACGCTCGAAAGGGGCACGTCATGAGCCAGACCTACGACTTTTACGCTGCACGTGCTCGCGAAGCGCGCGCCGCGGCCGAGGAGGCCACGCTCGACAATGTGCGCCAACGCGAAATGCGCGCCGCCGCCACCTGGACCGAGCTGGCCGATCAGGCACGGCGGGTAGCCGAAGGCCGCGCCAAGGTGGAACGCGAAAAAGCCGCAGCGCGCGATGCGTTGGCCGCACAGGGCGGCTGACTCTTTCTTTTGCCATCAAGGCCCCAGACCTTACCCCGCAGCACGGGTGAACCGGTTCCCCGCAGCACCGCCAATCCGGACAACCCCGCCAGAGGGGTGATGAGACATCGACTTTCGACGGGCTGTTCGCCCGCACCGGCCAGGCCGTGCCCTCCGCGTGCATCTTGCCACGGCTTAACGCACACACGCGCCGCTTCGGCACAATGAGACGGATGTTCGAAACATCCATGCGCGCCCATCGTTCGTATTTAGAAGCACCGGCCGGATGACTCGGCTCTGGGCATGCTCACGGACTACCGAAGAAGGACCTATCATGAACAAGCTAACCCTCGCACTCGCCTCTACTGCATCGCTGGCGCTTGCCGCCTGCGCGGAAACGCCTCCGGAAAGCGATACCTATGAAGAAGCCGCCGCCGCCGATCAGATGGCCAATGCCGAAGCAATGGCGCCAGGCACGGTTGTGGAAGTCGCGCAGGGCGACGAGACCTTTTCCACCCTGGTCGGCGCGGTGACTGCCGCAGGTCTGGGCGAGACGCTGTCGGGCGAAGGGCCGTACACTGTCTTTGCACCGACCAACGATGCCTTCGCCAAGATCCCCGAGGCGACGCTTACCGAACTGACCACCAACGACACCGAGACGCTCGGCACCATCCTCACTTACCATGTGGTGGAAGGTAATGTGGACGCCGCCACGCTGACGCAGGCCATCAGCGATGCGGGGGAGGACGGACACACCATCACCACCCTCAATGGCGGTACGCTGACCGCCACTGTGGTCGACGGCAATGTCGTGCTGACCGACGCTGCGGGCGGTACGTCGACCGTCACCGCGACCGACGTCGCGGCCTCCAACGGCGTGATCCATGTGATCGATACGGTGCTGATGCCGCAATAGGCAGACCGCGCCAGGTCGTAGGAATGCGAGGCGGTCCCGGCGACGGGGCCGCCTTTCGTTTATCGGGCTTCCCAGCATGGTTTCCGGCAATATCGGTTGGCCTATTCGCTCGATGTAGCGGCCTGCCCGAGCGCTGTTTCCTCCAAGCCGGGCTGAGGCATGGCAACGGGCGCCGCAATTGGCCCCGATGCCCGTGTGATGGCTTCGTCACGCGATTGCGGGGAAGAAACCACCACATGCGGTATCTGCCCGGTTACGACCGCACGATCCGCAAGACCGGCGCGGGCAAGGCTCGGCTGCCACTGATCGAGCCGGTCGATCTCCGCATCGCTCAGCTCGCGGCCATAATCGGCGCCGAGCAGGGTTCGATCCTCGGCATGGCGGCTGACGGTTTGCCATTCATCGCGCAGACGCCCGTGGCGAGCCAGCTCCGTCACCGGAATCGTGCCGGACGGCGTGACGAGTGGATAGTGGTTGGGCGGGGGCTTGCGCGTATCGAGGCGAAATTCGCCGATACCGGCATTGCGCGGCGCCTCGGGGATCATGCTCTCGCTCCGCGCAAGGATCGGCGTCGACCCGATCGCGCTGCCACTGAGCGCCCCCGCCGCGAGGATTGCGGCAATGAGCGGGGCGGCGTACCAGCGGGGATCGAGGCGGGGTAGCTTCATGGGAATGCGTCTTTCGTCCGGTCAACGCCTATCCAGGCCCTGATGTTCCGACACGCTGCGTTCCGGCGCGCTGTCGGGGCCTTTGCCGTTTATGGGGCGGGCGGAGACGAAGGCGGGGGCGGCGAGATGAGCAGCGACTGTGCTGGACACGCGCATCGGCCGGGCTAGTCTCGCGCGACGAATGGAGGGAGAGGAAGGTATGAAGCGTTTCGAAGGCGGCTGTCTATGCGGCCAGGTCCGCTACACGATCGAAGGCGATCCGGCGGCATCGATGGTGTGCCATTGCAGCCATTGCCAAAAACAGTCGGGAAGCGCGTTTTCCACGATCATCGGGGTGCCCGAAAATCAGGTGTCCATAAGCGGGGAACCCGTGACCTATCGCGATAGCGGTGAAAGCGGCAGATCGGTTGAAAGGCAATTCTGCGGCACCTGCGGTTCGCCGCTCTTCTCAAGGGTGGAGGTGTCGCCGGGGATGTTGTGGGTCAAGGCGGGGACGCTAGACGATCCGTCCGGTTATCAACCGTCCGCGCATATCTGGACGCGCAGCAAGCAATGCTGGGTCGATACGGGCGACATTCCCGCTTTCGATACGAACCCGGGCTGAGGGAACGAGACAAATGGCCAGTATCCGCGCGCGCCTCGTCAACCTCGCTCTGCCCTTGCTCGGCATCAAGCGTTTTTTCGCCGAACCCGACAGACTCGATGAAAGGATCGCGAAACTGCGCGCGCGAAAGCCGGTCCGTCCCCGGGCCAAATGGCATAAGCGCTTCGACATTCGCGAATTCGCCAGTCGCGGCTTTCCTGTGGTCACGATCGAGCCGAGGGGCGGGGCCAGGCCCGGTGCGTCGCACCTGTTCTACCTCCATGGTGGCGGCTATGTGATGGATATTGCCGCCGTGCACTGGGACACTGTGGCGGATCTGTGCGAGCGGCTGGGGGCCTCGGCAACGGTGCCGGTCTATCCGCTCGCGCCGGAAAACAAGGCGCCCGAGGTGCTCGCAGCGATGCATTCGCTTTATCTCGAATTGGCAGCTCGCCATGGCGCGCAGAACATCACCGTGATGGGCGACAGTGCGGGTGGCGGGATGAGCCTGGCGCTGGCGCAAATGCTCAAGGCGGATGGCGGCCTGATGCCCGGCACCCTGGTGCTTTATTCGCCCTGGCTCGACGCGACCGCCACCGCCGAAGGTCAGCGCGCGATCGAGCGGCGCGACCGGATGCTGGCAGTGACCGGGCTGGAAGCCTGCGGCGCGATGTATAGTGGCGATCTGGCGCGCGACGATCCCCGTGTCAGCCCGCTGTTCGGCGACCTCGAAGGCCTGCCGCCGATAGCCATATTCTCGGGCACTTCGGACATTCTGATCGTCGACGGTCGTCGGCTGGCGAAACGGCTGGATGAACCGGGGATGCCCGAACATGTCTATTACGAGTATAAGGACATGTTCCATGTCTGGATGTTGCTGCCGGTGCCCGAAGCCAAGCAGGCGCGCAGCCAGACGGTCGATTTCATCCGCGAACACAGGAGAGCGGCTTGATCAAGATTACGAGTTTCACACTTTGCGCGGCGCTGGCCTTGGCGGGATGCAGCGGTAACGACGATCCGGGACCCGGTTCGCTGCAGAGCTCGACCTTTGACGGTATCGCCGATGCCGAAGTGGTCCATTACACCGGAACGGAACCGTTCTGGGGTGGCGCGGCCGGGAGCGGCATGGCGACCTATTCGACACCCGAAAATCCCGATGGTGCAGAGTTTCCCGTCGACCGCTTTGCAGGCAATAACGGGCTCGGCATCAGCGGCACGATCGGGGGTGCAGGGTTCGACCTCACCATTACGCCGGGCGAATGCTCCGACGGGATGAGCGATCGCACCTATCCCTTCACCGCCACCCTGCTGATCGGCAACGAGCAGCGACAAGGATGCGCGTGGACTGAAAGCCAACCTTTCACCGGGCCGGAAATGCCCTGATGATCGACCGGTATCGGATCGCTGGCGCATCTTTCCCGCGCTTGCTGTCGCCTGCAATCCGGCTATCGGCCTCGGGATCATCCTCGGTGCCAATCGGCGGGGCGCAGCGGTGAATAGTGTGCCTGCCTGGCCGCGCTGGCTCGGCCTGACCGGACTGCTGCCGCAATTGGCCTGTGTGGCGATTCTTTATGTCGGCCCCGGCGAATGGCGCGGCGCGGCTCTGGGCGTCGCTTTCGCTTACGCAGCGCTTATCCTGTCATTCCTCGGCGGGATGTGGTGGGGGATCGCCGCCGCCGCACCCGCTGCGGAGCGCCGCCGTACGCTCGGCTGGCTGTGGGTCGCGGCCGTCCTGCCCAGCCTGCTTGCCCTGGCGGCTTTCCTGCCCTGGGTTTTCGAGTGGCCATGGCCCGAGCCTTCGCTGGCCATGTTGGGCGGCGCCTTGCTGGTCAGCCTCGGCGTCGATGCCAAGCTCGGCCCCCTTGCGCCGCGTTGGTGGATGGCGCTGCGCGTGCCCTTGTCGGCCGGGTTGGGGCTGACGACACTGGCCGCCGCGCTCGCCTAGGTGCGGGAAACGCCCGCTGCTTTCAGCTCGGGCTCCAGCCTGCCTGTCAGCCACAGCCACCACATGCGAAAATCGGCGCGCAGGCTCCACAATGGATAGGTGAAGGTGGCCGGGCGGTTCTTCTCGTGCCCGAAATGTGCGATCCAGGCGAAGAAATACCCGGCCACCGGCATAGCAGCCAGCAACAGCCATCGACCCGTCAGCACTGCCGCCACGGCGAGCGCGACGACCAGCGTGGTGCCGACATAATGCAGGGCACGCGTGCCCGGGCGCGAATGCTCACGCAGATAGAACGGCCAGAATTCGGCAAAGGTCGAATAGCGATGCTGGGTCATAATAGCCCCGGCACCTCGAGTTGAGCGGGGCTGGGCGTATCGGGCATCATCAGTTGCTGCCTGTCCGGGTCCTCGCTGCCCGATGCTGTCGTGCCCGGCGCGGCACCTATGGCCGAACAACTGCGCCCGGCAAGGAAATCGAGTGCTGCGGCGATCGAGGCTTCACCCGGATCGCCCAGCGGCGTGAGAATGTCGTCCACGGCAGCACAGGTTCGTGGCATTACGCTGGCAAGGCCGCTGTAATAGCCGCCCTGATCGTTCGCATTGACCGAACGGAAGGCAACCACCCGCAGGCGATCGTCGCAAGCCGAACGGTCGCGGGCGATCTGGCCAACCGGCTTGCCGAACGTATTCGAACCGACCAACGCGATATTATTGCCCAGATAGGGGATGAAGGCGTTGGCCACCAGCTCGCTTGCCGATGCCGTCGCGCGCGTGCCGATGACTGCAATCTTGGTCGCTGCGATTGCCTGTGGTTCCGCGCCGAAGGGCCGCGTTTCGTTGAACGCGCTTTTCGAACTGCGGTACAATGTGCGGCTGAAAACCTGGCCGGTCCTGTTATCGGCCAGCAGATCGCCAAGCACTTCCGCGACCGAAACGAGCCCGCCGCCATTGTACCGAAAATCGAGGATAATTTGTGTCACGCCTTCGGCACGGAACACGCCAAAAGCGTCGCGCAATTGCTGGGCGGCATTGTCGATGATGAAGGTGCGCAGGTTGATATAGCCGACCTTCGTGCCGCCATTGTCCAGTATCTTCGCGCCGTAGCGGTCGGAAACGGGATCGAGCGAGAATTCGGCCTTGGTGATGGTGACGGTGCTTTCGCTACCGTTCGGCTGGCGGATGCGCAGCGAGCGAGTAACGCCCGCATCATTCGCGCCTAACGCGTTGACGACCGCTTGCGGCCCGCCGCTCGACATCAGCGCGCTGACGCTCTGCCCCCCGATTTCCAAGATTTGCGTGCCCCGGTCGATGCCTTCCGCGAATGCGGGGGCATTTTCGAACGCCTCGGCCACGAACACCGTCTGGACGTTCTCGTTATAAATCAGACGAATACCGAAGCCGGCGTTCGAGCCGCTGTTTATCAGCGCGTTCTCTTCCTGAATCGATGTGATGTAGGTGAAGAAGCGGTCTCTGTTCTGCGCACGCGCGGGTGCGACCAGAGCGTCGATATAGCCCTGCACCGAGCCGAAATTGGCTTTGTTTACCGTCTGGTCGATCAGGTCGGGGAACAGATACCATTCGTCGATCTGGCCACGCACCCAGTCCTGTCGACTGCCGAGCGAGCAGACATTGGTGCCGCCGCCCCCGCTGCTGCTGCCCCCGGCGGTGGTCCCGCCTCCGCCGGAGCTTCCGCCACCGCCGCCACATGCGGCGAGCGAGAATGCCAGAATTGCGCTGATTGCGGTGCGACCCATACCCATGCAGCTATTTCCCCTCCGAGACATCCGGTCCCAAGCAGGCACCGGCCCGCCTTCTTCATGGCGGTATTATCGGTTCCGGGCAACATGTCTGACGTGGGTCTTGCGGTCTTGTGCCGGTGAAAACGGTGCAAATTTCCCGCGTCGGGATGGTTTGTCGGGCCGAGCTATGCCTTAAAGGTTGGCTGAAAGGTGCCTGAAAAGGCGAAAAAGAGGAGTTTTCATGGCTAGCGGCGTTGTGCCCTGGGTTCAAAAGGCGGTTGGCGGAAGTCCGGCCGGGCATGGATTGACGCTTGGAAAGGTGGCGGATGAGCGCGTGATGGGACGTGGCGGCTTCACCCTCAAAAGTGCAGCATTTGCCCATGGGGGTGAACTCGATCCCTCCTTCACCGCGATCGAAGAAGATTCGGTGGCTCCCCCACTCGAGTGGACGGCGCCGCCACCCGGCACCCAGGAACTGGTGCTGATCGCCGAGGACGCGGACAAGGGACACGTCCACTGGACCGTCTGGGGCCTGGCGCCACAGAAGGGCAAGCTGATGGAAGGCGAAGTCCCCCCACGCACGGGCAAGAACGCCCAGGGCAATTCGGAATGGCTGTTGCCCGATCCGCCGCTGGGCGAAGAACATCGTTACGTTTTCCAGCTTTTTGCGATCGACCTCCCGCTCACATTGATGCCGGGGGCGACGCATGAGGAACTCGTCCGCAATCTGGACGGACACGTGACCGCCGCCGCGGTTCTCACTGCCCGGTTCGAAGGCCATGAGGTCGAAGAGCTGGATATCGAGGATCTGGGCGACGTAGAATGAAGCATAGCCAAGGAAAGGATTAGTCATGGCTGGCAAGAACAACGCACTGCAGAAGCCGGTGAACCTGTCGCCGCAGCTCGAAAATGTGGTCGGCAAGGGTCCGCTGACCCGTGCGCAGGTGACCTCGAAAGTGTGGGATTACATCAAGGCCAAGGGCCTGCAGGATTCCAACGATAAGCGCATGATCAATCCCGACGACACGCTCGGCGGCGTGATCGGCAAGGAACAGATCTCCATGTTTAAGATGACGGGCGCCGTCTCGAAGCACATGAGCTAAAGTCTGGTTATCGGCGGCGGCACGGCCAGTCCGTGACGCCGCCGGTCCACAGCGCCAGCCAGACAAGAACCGGCTGCGCGAGCATACGCGGGACGTGGTAACCCAGTCCCAGCCCGCCATCGGGCCGCGCCATGTCGAGTGCGAAATGATGGATGTTCGCCGGAAACACGCAGATTGCGTAGAGCGCGAGGCCCACAGCACCCGCGCGGCGCAAGCGCGAATTGGCCCATTGCACCAGCGCTGCCGCGCCGAGCAGTTCGGCAATTCCGGTCCAGAAAACCACCGCTTGTGGGGCGGGTACCCAGCCCGGCATGATCGCCAGGAACGGTGCCGGATCGGCGAGATGCATATATCCCGCAAAGGCATAGAAAGCACCGAGCAGCCAGCGTAGCCCGGTTCGGATCATGTGCCGGGGTGCCAGTCTGCGGCGGCCAGTTCGAAGCCGGAAAATTCGAACCCCGGCGATACGATACAGGACATGAGCGCGTAGCCAGCCTTGCCTTGCGCCGATCGTGCTGCCTGCCACCAGTGCGGTGGAACGACATGCTGAACCGCCTGCCCGCCGATAACGTCTGACCCGAGCAGAACGGTTTCGATGGGGCCGTCGTCACCCTTCGCAAGCGACAATTCGAGCGTGTCGCCCGCATGCCAAAGCCAGATTTCGGCCGCATCGACCCGGTGCCAGTGCGAGCCTTGGCCATGTTCGAGGAGGAAATGGATCGCCGTCGCGCTTGCTCGCTGGCCATCGGCGACAGGCGCCCGCCAGGTCTCGCGGTACCATCCGCCCTCCGGATGTCGCGCCAGACCGAGCTTCTCGATAATCGCCGCGGCGGATGTCACGCCTCGACCACCTCGACGCCGTTCCAGAACGCGATCCGGTCCCTGATCTTGGCCGCCGCCTCTTTCGGCTCGGGATAATACCAGGCGGCGTCGGTGTTCATTTCACCGCCGGCATTGATCGAGTAATAGTTCGCCGTGCCCTTCCACGGGCAGTGGCTGGTCGTCTCACTCGGCACCAGCACGCCGCGCGCGACATCACCCGCCGGGAAATAGTGATTGCCTTCGACGACGACTGTGTCGTCGCTGCGCGCCAGCGTCTCGCCGTTCCAGCGGGCGGTGATGGTCATGAATGAGGCCTTTCCTTGCCGATCCTCTTTGCTAGGACAGCCCGCAAGATGATAAGGGGTTCCTGAATATGCGCCAATTTCTGTTTGCCACCGCTGCTGCAACCGCTCTTGCCATCGCGGGTCCGGCGTCCGCCCAGAACGGTGCGGAGAAAACAGCCGCCGCGGCGCTCGAAGCGGCGCCGGTGTGGGACGGTCATAACGACGTGCCGATCCAGCTACGCTCGCGTTTGGGCAACCGGATCAACGATTTCGATTTCCGCGATACGCTGGATACCGCGCGTGACGGGCGCAGCGCCATGCATTCCGACCTGTTGCGCCTGCGCCAGGGCAAGGTCGGGGCGCAGTGGTGGTCGGTCTATGTCAGCGCCAGCCTGCCCGAACCCGAAGCGGTACAGGCGACCATCGAGCAGATCGATGTGACCAAACGGCTGATCGCGCGCTATCCCGACGATCTGCAACTGGCGCTGACCGCCGACGATGTCGAACAGGCGATGGAAGCGGGCCGGATCGCTTCGCTTCTGGGCATGGAGGGCGGCCATTCCATCGGCTCGAGCCTCGCCGTGCTGCGCCAAATGTACGATATGGGCGCGCGCTACATGACGCTGACGCATGGCAAGACGTTGAGCTGGGCCGACAGCGCGACCGACGCGCCCAGGCATGACGGGCTCAACGCCTTCGGCATGGACGTGGTGCGCGAGATGAACCGCATCGGTATGCTGGTTGATCTCAGCCATGTGAGCGAAGCGGCAATGCACGATGCGCTCGACGTGGCGAAGGCTCCGGTCATTTTCAGCCATTCGGGTGCGCGGGCGATCAACGGCCATCTGCGCAACGTGCCCGATGGCGTTCTCGCCCGTCTGCCTGAAAATGGCGGGCTCGTGATGGTGGTCGCGCTGCCGTGGTTCATCACCGAAGACCTGCGCAACCATGCTGCCGACCGCGCGGCGGAGAAGGCGCGGCTCGAAGCGCTCCTTCCCGGCCTGCCCGACACGGTGGAGGCGCAACTGGCGAAATGGGATGCCGAAAATCGCCCGCCGGTTTCGACCATTTCCGACATGGCCGACCATATTGATCATATTCGTGATGTCGCGGGGATCGATCATATCGGGATTGGCGGCGATTACGACGGCATGCCCACCGGCCCGATCGGGATGGAGGATGTAACCGGCTATCCGGCGCTGTTCGTCGAACTGGCCAAGCGCGGCTATTCGCAGGAGGATCTCGAGAAGATCGCCTCGCGTAATATGATGCGGGTGATGCGCGATGCCGAGATCTATGCGGCGAGCGTGGGCGACATGGTTCCGTTCGAATATGCCGCGGGCGAGCCGCGCGACGCTGGCGAATAGGCGTCAGCGGAGCTTCCCGTCCTCGCCTTCGAGGCGGCCGAGTATGCGGACGAAGAAGGCGGTCGACCATCCCAGCAGGATGATGCCGACCACGCCTTCCAATGCCGCGACCATGCGCCATTCCTGATGGATCGAAGCATCCGAGTAGCCGATCGTCGCATAGCTGATGGTCGAGAAATACAGCGCCTCGCTGAAGGAATGCAGCGCGCCTAGGTAGTCGTAGAGGAAGGCGAACAGCCAGATTTCGACGAAGTGGATGAAGATGATCGCGAACACGGCGATCAGCGTGAATCCCGCCCCGGTGACGGACAAGGGGCGCAGTTTCTCGAACCGCTCGGTCATCCGTTCTCCGGAAAGAATGCGCTGGATCGTGAACAGGCCCATGCCGTGAATGACGACGCATACTGCGATCATCGCGGCACCTATCAGCAATTGCTGATTGAAGGTCGCGCTGATGACCTGGGCATTATCGGGCAGGCTGCTGGTCATCGCTTTGCGAGCGTCAGCGGGTCACGCTCGCCATCGTAGAACCGATCCAGCGCATCGACGCATGGTTGCGCGTCGTCATCGCTGCAAAATTCGTAGCCTATGCGGCGGGCCATCAATCCCCGTCCGCGTTTTCCGGCAGGTCGGAGCGGTCGGTGGATGCCATTTCCTCCAGCTCTTTTTCGCTCATACCGTCATACATCTGCCGGGATGCACCCTGGAGGTCACCGATATCGGTTTCCCCGCGCTTGGCCGCCAGCGCCGCACCGGCGGCTCGCTGCTGGGCCTTGCTTTTGGCTTCCGGCATGGTTCAGTCCTGCGCTTCGAGTTCGCTGCCGCGCTTGAGCACCTCGTCGCCATCATCCTGCCGGATGAGATAGGCCGGATTGTCCTCGTCTCCGCTTTTGGTGACCTCGGTACCTTGCAAGGTGCGGGTAACTTCGCGCTCGAAACGCTCCTTGATCTGGCCGCAACCGGTGCCGTCGCCCCAGTTCCATTTGACGTATTGGTTGGCCTGGAAGCTGTTGGGATGGCTCATGCGACCTCACTCCTTGAAACGGTCAATTCTCGATAACTTCGAGCCCGTCCTCAATCCTGGTCTGATCCCCGTCGGGCGCCGCGACCTGATCGTCCCCCAGATCGGTCTCGCCATCGATTCCCACGATGCTGTCGGTGCTGTCGCCATCATCTTCCATGGAGGATATCTGCCCGCTGACCGTGCCTTCTTCCTCGACATCGCCGGTCGACAGTGCGGGGATGATCCAGACGATCGACATCAGGATAAGCGCGAGCAACAGCCCGCCTGCCAGCACCCAACGCACCACACCCTCTTTCGAGCCGCCGCTCGCCTCGGTGCCGGTAACGTGGACTTCTTCGCCTTCTTTGCGCACGTGGTTCTACTCCCTGAATATCTTGCGATCCCGCAGTTTCTGGGAGGTTTACGCTCACGCGGCGCGAATGTTCCGGAAGTTCAGTCGCGCAGGAGGTCGTTGATCCCGGTCTTTTCGCGCGTTTGCGCATCCACCGTTTTGACGATCACTGCGCAAGCGAGGCCGGGGCCGCCATCCTTGCCGGGCATGGTGCCGGGTACGACCACCGAGAAGGGCGGGAGATGGCCGCGAATGACTTCGCCGGTCTCGCGATAGACGATCTTGGTCGACTGGGTGATGAATACGCCCATCGAAACCACGCAGCCTTCACCGACGATCACACCCTCGACGATTTCCGAACGCGCGCCGATGAAGCAATTGTCGCCGATGATGGTCGGATTGGCCTGCATCGGTTCGAGCACGCCGCCAATGCCCGCCCCTGCCGAGATATGGCAGTTCTCGCCGATCTGCGCGCAGCTGCCGATACTGGCCCAAGTGTCGACCATAGTGCCCTTGCCGACATAGGCACCGATATTGACGAAGCTGGGCATGAGCACGCAGCCGGGCGCGATATAGGCGCCTTCGCGGGCGATTGCGCCGGGCACGACGCGGAAGCCCGCCTCGCGGAAACGCGCATCGTCCCATCCGGCGAACTTGCTCGGCACCTTGTCGAAGGCGGGGTGGCCTGCGCTGCCGCAATCCATCACGCGGTTGTCGTTGAGGCGGAAGCTGAGCAGCACCGCTTTCTTGAGCCACTGGTTGACCGTCCAGCCGCCCTTGCCGTCGGGCTCGGCAACGCGGCCCTCGCCGCTGTCGAGCAGGGCCAGCGCCGCCTCGACCGCCTCGCGCACATCGGCGCTTTGCGGCGTGACATTGGCGCGGTCGTCCCACGCGGCGGTGATGCGGTTTTCGAGGTCGGTGCTCATGCTGGTCTCCGGTTCACGTTCGGAAGCGGTCGTTAGCAGGCCCGCGTCGCTAGTCCATCCCCGCCGCTTGCGCGAACTCATAGGCGCGGTCGATCAGCGGCGCGACGCGTTCGGACATGGATTTCGCATGCGCGGAAGATGCGGTGCCGTCGATCACGCGCTTCTTGATGCCCTGCATGATCCCGGCCAGGCGGAAGAGATTGTAGGCGAAATACCAATCCATCGGCGGGACCGGATAGCCGGTCTTGCCAACGTAACGGTCGACCGCTTCCTGCTGCGACGGGATGCCCAGCTCCTCGAGATCCAGCCCCAGCAGCCCCGCGCGCCCGTCATGCGGGTTGTGCCAGTTGAGCATGAGATAGCTGAAGTCGGCGATCGGATCGCCCAGAGTCGACAGTTCCCAGTCGAGCACGGCAAGGACACGGTTGGCGTCCTTCTCGAATATCATGTTGTCGAGCCGGTAATCGCCATGCACGACGCTGCTCTCATGCTGCGGCGGGATGGTCTGCGGCAGCCATTCGATCAGCCGCTCCATTTTCGGCATATGCTCGGTTTCGGACAGCTTGTATTGCTTCGACCAGCGGCTGATCTGGCGCGCGCAATAGTCGGTCGGCTTGCCATAATCGCCGAGGCCGATCTGGTCGGGCTTGCGAAGGTGCAGCTCGGCCATGGTGTCGATCATGGCGTTATAGATTTCGCGCCTCTCCTCGGGCGAATAATCGGGCAGCGCACCGTTCCACAAGCTGCGCCCATCGGCGAGGCCCATGACGAAGAACTTGGCTCCGATCACCTCGATGTCTTCGCACAGGCCATAGGTCTTCGGCACGGGAAAGCCGGTCGGCCCCAGCGCGTGCATGGCCTTGTATTCGCGGTCGACGGCATGCGCGCTCGGCAGCAGCTTGCCGAAGGGCTGGCGCCTGAGCACGTAGGACCGGCCCGGCGTATCGATGCGATAGGTCGGGTTCGACTGCCCGCCCTTGAACTTCGAATAGCTGATCGGGCCGGCGAAGCCCTCGACATGGGCCGCGAACCACGCGGTCAGCGCGTCCATATCGAGCCGGTCGGCCTCGGGCACTTCCACGGTGCCGACCATCTCCTTGTCGAAATCGATCGCCTTCTCGCTCATCAGTCGAACACCACCACGCTGCGCGCCGAATGGCCGCTCTTCATCTTTTCGAAGCCTTCGTTGATCTTCTCCAGCGGAATACGCTCGGCGATGATCGTGTCGAGATCGAGCAGGCCGCGCATGTAGAAATCGACCAGGCGCGGCAGGTCCACCGGGAAATGGTTCATTCCCATGATCGCGCCCTGCAGCTTCTTGCCCGAGAGCAGGTCCATCGCGCCGAGGCCGACCTTGCAGTCCAAGGGCATCATGCCGAGGATCGTGGCCGTGCCGCCGCGGCGCAGGATTTTCACCGCGAGATCGGCGCTGGCCTGCCGTCCGACGGCCTCGATCGCGTGGTGCACGCCGCCGCCGGAAATCTTCATGACCTGTTCCACCGCATCGGCGGCCATGGCATCGACCGTGTGGGTTGCGCCGAGCACTTCGGCGAGCTGGCGTTTTTCGGGCAGCGGGTCGATCGCGATGACCTTGCCCGCCCCGGCGATCTTGGCGGCGTTGATCGTGGCAAGGCCGACACCGCCGCAACCGACCACGGCCACAGCTTCACCCGGTACGACAGAACAGGCGTTGAAAATCGCGCCAGCGCCGGTCGTAACCGCGCAGCCGATAATGGCCGCACGGTCGAGGGGCATGTCCTTGTCGATGGCAACGCAGGCGTTTTCGTGGATCAGCATCTGTTCGCAGAAGGCCGACAGGTTGAGCATCTGCCCCACCGGTCCGCTGCCGTCGGCGCGCATGATGCGGGGCGGGGCATCCTGCGCGCGGCGGGTATCGGCGCCCATGCACAATGCCATGCGCCCGGTGACGCAGAACTCGCAATGCCCGCAAAAGGCGGACAGGCAGGAGACCACGTGATCGCCTGGCTTGACCGTCTTCACCTCGCTGCCGACTGCGCGCACCACGCCCGCCGCTTCATGGCCGGGAATGGCCGGCAGCGGGTGCGGATAAGCGCCTTCGATGAAGTGCAGGTCGGAATGGCACAGCCCGCAGGCCTTGGTGTCGATCAGGACCTCATGCGGGGCCGGGTCGGCAAGTTCGACCTCGCCGATGGTGAGCGCGCCGACGGATTCGAGGATTGCTGCCTTGGCCATCAGCGCGCCACTCCCATATCGCCCGAGCTGAGATGATCGTCACCCGAAGTCGGTGCCGCGCCTTCGCGCAGGGCATTGGCGGTCGGCCCCTTCTCGGGCAGGTGTTTGGCGAATTCCATGCGTGCGATCGAGCGGGCGTGAACTTCGTCCGGACCATCGGCCAGCCGCAGCGTGCGCTGGTGCGCATAGGCGTTGGCGAGGCCGTAATCGTCGGACACGCCGCCGCCGCCATGCGCCTGGATCGCATCGTCGATGATCTTCAGCGCCATGGTCGGCGCCTGGACCTTGATCATCGCGATTTCCTGCTTGGCGGCCTTGTTGCCGACCTTGTCCATCATGTCGGCCGCCTTGAGGCAGAGCAGGCGGGTCATGTCGATGTCGATGCGGGCGCGGGCCACGCGTTCTTCCCAGACCGAATGCTTGTAGATCGGCTTGCCGAAGGCTTCGCGCTCCTGCAGCCGCTTGCACATCTTGTGCAGCGCCTCTTCGGCGACGCCGATGGTGCGCATGCAGTGATGGATGCGGCCCGGGCCGAGGCGGCCCTGCGCGATCTCGAAGCCGCGGCCTTCGCCCAGCAGCATATTGTCCACCGGGACGCGCACGTCCTTCAGTTCGACTTCCATATGGCCGTGCGGCGCATCGTCATAGCCAAACACCGGCAGGTGGCGCAGGATCGTCACGCCCGGCGCGTCCATCGGCATCAGGATCATCGATTGCTGCGCATGGCGCCCTGCCGAAAAATCGGTCTTGCCCATCACGATGGCGACCTTGCAGCGCGGATCACCCACGCCCGAGGACCACCACTTGCGGCCATTGATGACGTATTCGTCACCGTCGCGTTCGATCCGAGTCTCGATATTGGTCGCGTCCGAGGAGGCGGTGAAGGGCTCGGTCATGAGGAAGGCAGAGCGGATCTCGCCATTCATCAGCGGTGTCAGCCATTCGTCTTTCTGCGCACGCGTGCCATAGCGGTGGAACACTTCCATATTGCCGGTATCCGGCGCGGAGCAGTTGAACACTTCCGAAGCGAATCCGATGCGCCCCATCTCTTCGGCGCATAGCGCATATTCGAGATTGGTCAGGCCCGGGCCTTCGAATTCGAAACTTTCTTCGACATGGTGATGCCCGTCATTGCGCGGCGGCATGAACAGGTTCCAGATGCCTTCCTTCTTGGCCTTGGCCTTGAGGTCCTCGACCACCTGGATGACCTTCCAGCGCTCGCCCTCAGCGTCCTGCGCCTTGTAGGTCGGGACGGCGGGGCGGACATGCTCTTCGATGAAGTTCTTCACCCGGTCGCGCCAGTATGCTTGCCGTTCTGTCGGTTCGAAATCCATCGTGGTGTCCTCTTCTCTCTTCGTATCGGTTGCTTTGCGAAACTGGCACGACAAACCGCTCGCGCCAAGCTCTAATCAGGGGGGCGTGACGGCGGCGTCGACATCGGCGCGCGCGGCGGCATCGAGCGCGGCGACGCGCGCCTCGTGCTGCGCGCGGTCGATCGGGAAACGACCCAGCCAATAGGCGGCGATGCAGCCGAGCACGGTGATCGCCCCGCAATAGAGCAGGATCATCTGGGTGATGACATCCTGCGAAACGGCTTCCGGCGCGGCCCCGGCGGGAAGGTTCGACAGCGCGATCACCTGGCCGCCTATAAGAATGCCGCCCCCCGTGGCGCATTTCTGGACGAACCAGTTGCCCGAATAGAAGCTGCCTTCGGCGCGACGGCCGGTGCGTTCCTGATAGGCTTCGACGATCTCGGCGATCATCGAACTGCCCGATATCATTACCACCACGCCCAGCGTATTCGATATGAGCAGGAAACAATAGAACAGCGCCGCGCTCGCGGCCGAGCCCACAGTCGGCCAGTACCCGGTGAGGTAGAGCGTGAACGGCATCAGGATCACGCCGAGCGAACCCAACGCGCCGATCACCGCGCTTTTCGGCTTTCCCCAGCGGCGATGCATCGGCCCGACGATGAAGAACATCAGGATCACCGACAGGAACAGGATAATCGGAAAAATCCGCAACTCGGTCGTGTCGAAGCGCCAGACGAAGACGTTGATGTAGTTTGTCAGCGAGAAAGTCAGGCCCTGACTGATATAGGCCGCCAGCGCGCCCGCCGCGAAGATCAGGAACGCCTTTTCGCTGAACGCATCGACGATTTCGCCGAACGCGCTGCGCCAGGTGAAGGGCGGCGCCTTGGTTTCGGGATAGCCGGCTACGAGCGAATGCTGGCCGAGCGCCGAACCGAGCACCGATATGACCATCAGGATCGCGCCGACCAGACCGAACCAGAAATAGCCCTCTGGCTGCAACAGGCCCTCTGCTCCAGGCATCAACACGAAATAGGCCAGGAACATCATCAGCAGCCCGCCGCACCATCCGAACAGGTAGCGATAGCGGAACAGCGTGGTGCGTTCGTCGTAATCGGCGGTGATTTCGGGCAGCAGGCTGACCGAGGGGACTTCGCAGGCCGACAGCAACACGCGGACCGAAACCGCGATCGCCAGCAATTCCCAGAAGCTTGGTGTGCCGCCGCCCGGTGGATGCCAGAGGAAGACCCAGGCGAAAGCCAGCGGGATGGGGGCCGCGTAGAGCCACGGCAGGCGCCTGCCCCAGCGCGACCAGGTGCGGTCGGACAAATTGCCCAGCAACGGATCGACAAAGGCGTCGATCAGCAAAGCCAGCGCCAGCGCGAGGCTGACCGTGCCTGCATCCATTCCCAAGGCCTGATTGTAGAAGATCAGCAGGAAAAACGAAAAGCCGGAGTCCTTCACCCCGAAGGCAACGGCGCCGAAACCGTGGATCAGTTTGAGGCGCTGGGGCAGGGGGCCGGTGACGAAAGGCATCAGACGGACTGCTGTGCCTTCTTCACCTGTTCCTCAAGCGCCATCAACGCCTCGAAGGCGCCGCCTTCTTCCGGGTCCCAACTATGGCGCGGCCCGATCGTGATGCCCCCATCGACGATCAGCGATGTCCCGGTGACGAAGCCTGCCGCTTCGCTTGCGAGATAGGCGGCGGCCTCGGCAATATCGCGCGGTTTGCCGCCGCGCGCCACCGGCTGGGCATTGGAGGACATCTGCGCGATCATCGCCTTCGCCTGGGTTTTAAGCTCTTCGGGAATTTCGAGGCTGGCTGTGAAGATGTTGGTGTTGATGAAGCCGGGCTGCACGGCATTCACGCGGATCCCGTGCTGGGCAAGGTCGGCAGCGGCGCATTTGGTCAGATGCAGCACCCCGGCCTTGGCGACCGCGTAAGTGGTCGGCGAATAGCCCGGTCCGACTGCGGCGACACTCGATACATTGACGAAGCTCGCCCCGCCGGTCTTGGTGCTGGGCCGGTCTTTCATGTGCGGGACGGCATAGCGTATGCCGAAGGCGACCGACCGCAGCAGCAGGTCCATCGTGCCGTCCCATTCATCGGGTTCGATTTCCGATATGTCGGCGCGCGCACCGCCGGCCCCGGCATTGTTGAACACCGTGTCGATACCGCCGGTTTCCTGGGCCGCGCGGTCCATCAGCGCCTTGATCTGGGCGGGGGCGCAGACGTCGCAGCGCACGAAACGCACATTGCCTTCGGTTTCCGCAGCCAATTTCTCGCCGCTAGCGACATCGATGTCGCTGGCATAAACCACCGCGCCTTCGCTGGCGAACAGCGCGGTCGCGTCGGCCCCGATACCCGATGCCGCACCAGTGACGATCACCGTCTTGCCTGAGAATCGCATCCCTACTCTCTCCCCGAATTTCTTTGCGCGCAGCTTAGGCGAGCGTGCCAATGCGTCAACGCATTCCGGCTGACGTTACGGCAATGCGGGCCATCGCGAGTGGCCTTGCGCCGATGGGCCGAATCACCCTAACGTAAGCGTCAACATACCGATGGTTTGAAAAGAGAGGATTGGACAATGTCCGACAGCGACCTGGAAGCCTTCCGCGCGGAAACGCGCGCCTGGCTCGAAGCCAATTGCCCGCCCGAGATGCGTCAGCCCGTGCGCGACGAGGAAGACGTCTATTGGGGCGGCCGTAATGCGACCTTCAAGAGCGAGGCGCAGAAGGCCTGGTTCGAAGCCGCGCGCGACAAAGGCTATACTGTCCCGGCCTGGCCCAAGGAATATGGCGGCGCCGGTCTCTCGCCCGCGCAGGCCAAGGTGCTGCGCGAGGAAATGGCCGCCATCGGCGCGCGCCCGCCGCTTTCCAGCTTCGGTATCTGGATGCTCGGCCCGGCGCTGCTGCACTTCGGCACCGAAGGCCAGAAGCAGCGCTTCCTCAACGAAATCGCACGCGGCGAAATCCGCTGGTGCCAAGGCTATTCGGAGCCGGGCAGCGGCTCGGACCTCGTGAGCCTGCAGACCTTCGGCGAGGACAAGGGCGACCACTGGGTCGTCAACGGCCAGAAGATCTGGACCTCCTATGCCGACAAGGCCGACTGGATCTTCTGTCTCGTCCGCACGGATAAGGAAGACAAGTATCGCGGCATCACCTTCATGCTTTACGACATGGCGAGCGAAGGCGTGTCGACGAAGCCGATCCTGCTGATCAGCGGCAACAGCCCGTTCTGCGAAACCTTCTTCGACGATGTGAAGGTGCCCAAGAGCTATGGCGAGGATGTTCCCGCTCAGGTCGGCGAGATCAATCGCGGCTGGGATGTCGCCAAATACCTGCTCGGCCACGAGCGCGAGATGATCTCGGGCGCGGATGGCGGCAATACCGGCACGATCGGTGCCGCGCTGACCCGCGCCAATGGCGAGATCGATCCCGTGCTGCGCGCCGAGCTTGCCCAGTTCGACGTCGACGCGCTGGCCTATGGCGCGATGGGCGAGAAGTTCCTCGACGAGATCAAGGTCGGCAAGGCGCACCCCGCCCAGCCGAACATGATGAAATATGCCGGGACCGAGCTGAACAAGCGCCGCCACGAGCTGATCATGGCGGCGGGCGGCAGCCATGCACTTGAATGGGAAAGCGAGGAGACGAGCGGCGGCAAGCCCTCGCGCGGGTGGCTGCGCACCAAGGCGAACAGCATCGAAGGCGGCACGTCCGAAGTCATGCTCAACGTCATTTCCAAACGCATTCTTGACCTGCCGGGAGCCTAGTATGAGCGAGGTGTATCTCTCAGAGGAAGCGGAAGAACGCGTAAAGCAGGGTGCGATCAACAAAGTCTTAGTTGCTACAATCGCCACTCTAGTCGCTCGTGATCGTGACCCAGCGGGTTGTTTGGCCAATCTGAAGGAGATTGCATTCGGAGCCGCGGGAAAGGGCAACCATTCTCAAGACGCTGCGACGAATGAGTATGCCCGCAATCTGGAGACGGAGATTGTAGAGGCGTTTTTGAACCAAATTTCAATTGGAGGGGGTAACTAAGATGCCTCTGTATTACGACGACGACCAGACGATGCTGGCCGACACCGCAGGCCAGTTCATGGCCGAGGAAGGTTCGATCAAGAACCAGCTCCGCCACTGGCGCGACCGTCAGTGCAAGGACGGCTTCGGCCATGCGCTGTGGCAGCAATTCGCCGAAATGGGCTTCACCGGCATGCTGGTGGATGAAGACGATGGCGGGCTCGGCATGGGCCAGGTCGAGGCGAATATCGTGCTCGAGGAAATCGGTCGCAATCTGACGCCTTCGCCCTTCCTGTCCTCTTCCGTCCTCGCGGCCACTGCTCTGAAGCATGGCAGCAACGACGTGAAGGGCCGCTGGCTTCCCGGGCTCATCTCGGGCGAGAAGGTCTATGCCGCAGCGATCGACGAAGGCCGCAAGCATCGCCCCGAGCGGATCGCCTGCAAGGCCGAGCGTTCGGGCAATGGCTTCAAGCTCACCGGCAAGAAGGACTTCGTGGTCTATGGCGCATCGAGCGAGATGATCGTCGTCGCCGCGCGGACCTCGGGCAGCGATAGCGACAAGGACGGTGTAACCCTGTTCGCCGTGCCGCAGGATGCTGCCGGGATGAGCCATGACAGCGTGCGCCTGGTCGACAGTTCGATGGCCAGCCATGTGACTTTCGATGGCGTCGAGCTCGATGGCGATGCGGTGATCGGCGAAGTCGATGGCGGGCGCGAGGTACTCGATGCCATGCTGGTGGCGGGCCGCGTCGGCGCCGCATCGGAAGGGGTGGGCGTGGCCCGCGGCGCGATGGACATGACCGTCGACTATCTCAAGCAGCGCAAGCAATTCGGCCGGGTGATCGGTGAATTCCAAGCATTGCAGCACCGCGCGGCCCATCTGTATTCCGAGGTCGAAATCGCGCGTGCGGTCACGATCAAGGCAGCCCAGTTGCTCGATGGCGGCAGCGAGAAGGCCGACCTCATGGCTTCGGTCGCCAAGGCCAAGGTCGCCAAAGTGGCGGGGCTCGCAGTGCGCGAAGGCGTGCAGATGCACGGCGGAATCGGTATGACCGACGAATACGATATCGGCCTCTATATGAAGCGCGACCGGGCGTTGCAGGAATTCCTGGGCGACCAGTATTACCACGCTGGCCGCGTTGCCGAGATGAGCGGCTATTGACGCCAGACGATCACCACTCCCAGTCATTGCGAGCGAAGCGAAGCAATCCGGGGGGCGGCAAAATGGATTGCCGCGTCGCCTGCGGCTCCTCGCAATGACTGATTTGGGAGAATTGCAATGACACTTGAAGACCTGTTCAGCCTCAAGGGGCGCGTAGCGCTCGTCACCGGCGGAAGCCGTGGCATCGGCAAGATGATCGTCGAAGGCTTCCTCGCCGCCGGGATCGAGCGCGTCTATATCAGCGCGCGCAAGATCAACGAGATAGAGGAAACCTGCGCCGAACTGGGCGAGCGTGTGATCGGCATCCAGGGCGACCTGTCGACCCTGGACGGGATCGACGCGCTGGTGGAAGAGCTTTCCAGCCGCGAGAACAAGCTCGACATATTGGTCAACAATGCCGGGGCTGCCTGGGGCGTGGACTACCTCGAATTTCCCGAGGCGGGCTGGGACAAGGTGATGGACCTCAACGTCAAAACGCCGTTCTTCCTCACGCAGAAGCTACACACGCTGTTGACCGCGGCTGCCAGCGCGGAGCGACCGGGCAAGGTGATCAACATCACCTCGGTCGACGGCCAGCGCATCAACCCGTGGGAGACCTATAGCTATCAGGCTTCGAAGGCGGCGCTGATCCACCTCACGCGCCGGATGGCCGCGCGGCTGGTCAACGACCATATCTATGTCACCAGCCTTGCGCCGGGGGCCTTCCCCTCGAACATGAATCGCGCCGCACGCGATTTCGAAGAGCAGTCCGCTGCGGGAATTCCCAGCAAGCGCGTGGGCGACAAGCTCGATATGGGTGGAACCGCGGTCTATCTTGCCAGCCGGGCTGGCGATTACACCATCGGGGAAACCGTCACCATCGATGGCGGCATCGTCAACGCTTTGCTCCCGAACCACTTCGCCCAGGCCGGGTGAGGGGGGCGGCGAAGGGCGGCCGTCAGGCCGAGAGGATGCGATTGCGACCTTCGGATTTGGCGCGGTAGAGCGCCTGGTCAGCCTGTTTCAGCGTCGCGGCATTCGCATCCGCGCCGCCGGCTGCCAGCGCCACACCTCCTGAAAAGGAAATGAGGCCCATCGGCTGATCCGTCTCGCGCAGCTTGAATTCCTTTCTGGCGAGCTCGTGCCGGGCAAGGTCGAGCAGGTTCACGCCTGCTTCGACATTGTCCGACGTCATGATGACGATGAACTCCTCGCCGCCCCAGCGCCCGATGAAATGGGGACGGCAGATGTCTTCCAGTGTCTTCGCCACAAGTTTGAGCACGCGGTCGCCCACGCTGTGACCGTAGCGGTCGTTTACCGACTTGAATTTGTCGATGTCGCATAGCGCGATAACGCGTGGCTCGCCCGCTTCGGCCAATTCGGCAAGATGGACTTCGATCGCGCGGCGGTTGGCGAGTCCCGTCAGTTCGTCGCGATGGGCATCGTTGCGCGCCGCCTCGAGCTCTTCGCGCAGCTCCTTCACCTCCCGCATGGCATCGGTCAGGCGACTTTGCGCCTGTTCCGACTGTGCGATCATGCGCCCGACGATCGACAGCGTATTGCCGCTGTCGCCGGAAAATTGATCGGCCTCCTCGGTCAGTTCGCGGGCGAAGGCGCCCGTGGCGTCCGCGGCCGAAGAGGCAAGCTCGCCCAGCTTGATCGTCTGGTGACGCAGATGGGCGGCGCGCTCGCCCTGCGCCTTGTCCGTTAGGCCATAGATCGCCGCGCCGCCATGGCGGTCGAAGATCGTGTCCACCTCTTCCTGCTTGATGCGATAGCCTTCGTCGACGATTTCCTGAATGGCGCGGCCGATCGGCGATCCGCTATCGAACAGGGCAATATAGGCGAGCGTATAGTTTTGCGGGCTCGGGGGCAGGCGATGGCTTTTCAGGAAAGCCATCGTCTTGTCGCCCTTTTCGAAATCAACTGCGGCCATCGCTATCCTGCAAGATCGAAGTGATATTGCGACAAATCGCACGAGCGATCCTGCCGCGCAACGATTGACATTTCGCGTTCCGGTTGCGGTTTTGCGCGCCGGATCATGATCGGTTTCAAGCCATCAGCTCGCGGACGAAAGGGATGAGCCCCGTCTGCCGCTGGCGCTTCATGCGCTCCGCATCGAGGATCTCGCGGACCTGATCGAAGCAAGCCTCGACGTCTTCGTTGATGACGACGTAATCATAGGCATCCCAATGGCTGATTTCCGCCCGCGCGCGCTCCATCCGCGCGGCAATCACCGCGTCGCTGTCGGTTCCGCGGCTCCGCAGCCGACGCTCCAGTTCGGCGATGCTGGGCGGGAGGATAAACACACGCACTACGTCCTGCTGGTCTTTCTGGAACAGTTGCTGCGTGCCCTGCCAATCGATGTCGAAAAGGAAATCCTGCCCTTCTTTCAGTGCGTTGCGGATCCTGCCTTTGGGCGTGCCGTAACGGTGGCCGAACACATACGCCCATTCGTAGAAGTCGTCTTCCGCGACCATTTCGTCGAATTCGGCATCGTCGACGAAATAGTAATGCACGCCGTCGATCTCGCCGGTTCGGGGCGGACGCGTGGTGACGCTGACCGACAGCTTGATCTCGTCATCGGCATCCAGCAGCATGCGCGAGATTGTCGTCTTTCCCGCTCCGCTGGGCGAAGAGAGGATGAACATGAGGCCCCTGCGGGCGAGCTTGTCGTGCGAGACGGTGGAATCGGCCATGCGCGCTGTTGGCGCATGGAGCAGGGACTAATCAACCCCCGCACCCGGTATCCCCTTAAATCTTGCCGTCGGGATCGGCCTGACGGCGCAGCGTCCGATTGCCCTGGCGGCGCGATTTGCGCCGCGACTGGCTGCGATCGAACAAGACCTTGAGCGCCAGCCCCGTACCGACGATCAGCGCACCGGGGACCGATTTGGTCGCTACCTTGGTCACACCATAGGCGGCAAGCGTGTGCACCAGGCTGCGGTTTTCGACCGCGTCCTTGGCGAACTGTTTGCCATATTGCCGGCCCAGCACCGCTTTTTCGACTGCCATGCGCGACAGGCGGCCGGCGCTGCGCAGCATGATGTCATGGATGATGAGATTGGTGGCCGGGTTGGGGCTCGGCCCGGGGACGGGCTCGTCCTGGTCCGGCAGTTTGTCGGTCGCCCGTTCGAGCGTGTCGCCCACCACATCGGTCAGGTGATTGGGTTTGTCTTCTTCGGTAAGGCCGAGTTTAGCCATGTCCTGCCCCGTTCCATGCCGGGAAGGCCCGGCGCCTATTTCTTGCGGCCGAAATCGACCGTGACGACATTCGAGCCGTCTTCCGATCCTTCAACGGCTGCGTCATCGCCCTGTTCCGTGCCATCGTTTTCGGGATGTTCGGTGGGCGCGGGACCCATATCCGCCACCGTGGCCTGGAACTGCAGCCCGAAATCGACCGCCGGATCGACGAACTGCGTGATCGCGGCATAGGGAATGTCGAGTTCGGCAGGGATCTGGTTGAACGACAGGCCGACCGCGAAGCCATCTTCGCGCACGTTCAGGTTCCAGAACTTGTTTTGCAGCACGATGGTCATCTCGTCGGGGAACCGTTCGCGCAGGCTGGCCGGGATCGAGACGCCCGGGGCGTGGGTCTTGAAAGTTATGTAGAAATGATGCGCGCCGGGCAGTTCGCCGCCACCCTGCTCGATCTCGCCGAGCACCCGGCCGACCACGGCACGCAGCGCTTCCTGGACGATGGAATCATAGGGGATCAGGCTGTCGGGCGTGTCGTCGCTCATGAGGCGTAGGTGGAGCGGCAGGCGGTCCGGGTCAAGCGGTTTAAGCGCGTCTTTACCCTGTGGATAGGCGCATTTTCTTGCACGGCGACGCCCGCCCCTCTAGCGCGGCTGGCATGCGTACAGGCCGGATCGAACGAAATACCGCGGAAACCAGAATTCTCGTCGAGGTCGATCTCGACGGAACGGGCACATACGATGTCGCGACGGGCATCGGTTTTCTCGATCATATGGTCGAACAGTTCGCCAAGCATTCGCTGATCGACGTGACGCTGAAGGTGACGGGCGATCTGCATGTCGACCAGCATCACACCACCGAAGACAGCGCGCTGGCGCTGGGGCAGGCGCTGGCCGCCGCATTGGGCGACAAGGGCGGGATCGCGCGCTACGGCAGCGCCTATTCGCCGATGGATGAAACGCTGGCGCGGGTCGCGCTGGATATTTCGGGGCGGCCCTATCTCGTCTGGCGCGCGGGCTTCAGCCAGGAAAAGCTGGGTGAATGGGATACCGAGCTGATCGAGCACTGGTTCCATTCGGTTGCCCAGACCTGCGGCCTGACTCTGCATGTCGAACTGCTCTACGGCGTCAACAACCACCATATCTGCGAAGCGATCTACAAGGGGTTCGCCCGCGCGATGCGCGCGGCGGTCGAGGTCGATCCGCGCAAGGGCGGGGCGATCCCGAGTACGAAAGGTCAACTCGGTGGCTGATCGTGCCGGATGGGCTGCGCGGCAGCCGCAAGGCCGCCCGGCCGCCCGCAGCGACGCGATCTTCGATCGCCTGAGCGAGGAGGTCGCGCGCCCGGAGGGGCGTGCGGAACGCAGGAATGGCTGAGGTCATCGCGCTGGTCGATTACGGGGCCGGCAATCTTCATTCGGTGGAAAACGCCCTGCGCAAAGTCGGGGCGCATGTCACTGTCACCGCCGATCCCGATGTGATCCGCGCGGCGGACCGGATCGTGCTGCCCGGTGTCGGGTCATTCAAGGCCTGCGCCGAAGGGCTGCACGCCGAAAAGGGCGCGGTCGAAGCGATGCACGAACGCGTCTTTGTCGGCGGGGCGCCCTTTCTGGGCATTTGCGTGGGGATGCAATTGCTCGCCACGCGCGGGCTCGAACATGGCGAGACGCCCGGCCTGGGTTGGATCGACGGTACGGTGCGCCTGATCGAGCCGACCGACACCAGCGTCAAAGTGCCGCATATGGGCTGGAACGATGTTGCGCCCTTGCCGCATGCCCATGGGCATGAAGTGGTGGCCGAAGGCGAAGCCTATTTCCTGCATTCCTACCATTTCAAGGTCCGCCACCATGAGGATGTGCTGGCCATGACCGATCATGGCGGCGGCCTCGTCGCTGCCGTCGGGCGCGACAATTTCCTTGGCGTGCAGTTTCACCCCGAAAAGAGCCAGGCCTATGGGCTCGATCTGCTCTCCCGCTTCCTCGAGTGGACCCCGTGACCATGCGCCCGCTCCCCAGACCGGACCGAAAACTATGATCGTCTTTCCCGCCATCGATCTCAAAAACGGCGAAGTCGTGCGCCTCGCGGAAGGCGATATGGACCGCGCGACCGTTTATGGCGACGACCCTGCGGCGCAGGCGAAACTGTTCGCCCGGGCCGGTGCGAGCCATCTCCATGTGGTCGATCTCGACGGGTCCTTTGCCGGCAGCGCGCAGAACCGCGAAGCGGTCGAGGGCATCGTTGCCGCCTTTCCGGGCAAGGTCCAGCTCGGCGGCGGAATCCGCACTCCGGCCGATGTCGAGGGTTGGCTCGAAGCGGGGGTCGAACGCATCGTGATCGGCACCGCAGCGCTCAAGGACCCGCAATTCGTGAAGGCCATGGCGCGTGATCACGCCGGGCGGATCGTGGTCGCGGTCGATGCGCGCGATGGCATGGTCGCCACCGATGGCTGGGCCGAGGTTTCCGACGTCTCGATCGTCGACATGGCGCGGCGGTTCGAGGATGCGGGCGTTGCCAGCCTGCTGTTTACCGACATCGGTCGCGACGGACTGCTCAAGGGCGTCAATATCGACGCGACCGTGAGCCTGGCGCGGCAGGTGGAGATTCCGGTAATCGCCAGCGGCGGGGTCAAGAATCTCGTCGATATCGACACGCTGATGCAATTCGCGGGCGAGGGGATCGAAGGTGTGATTACCGGTCGGGCACTTTATGACGGGCGGCTCGACCTGGCGGCGGCGCTGCGCGTGGCAGAGCGCGCATGACTGTCCGCATCCGCGTCATACCCTGTCTCGACGTGGCCGACGGGCGCGTGGTCAAGGGGGTCAATTTCGTCGACCTCAAGGACGCCGGCGATCCGGTCGAGCAGGCGCAGGCCTATGACGCGGCGGGCGCGGACGAACTGTGCTTCCTCGACATTTCGGCCAGCCATGAAGGGCGCGGCACCTTGCTCGACATGGTTCGGCGGACTGCCAAGGTATGCTTCATGCCGCTGACAGTGGGCGGCGGGGTCCGCAGTGCCGAGGATGCGCGCGCCCTGCTGCTGGCCGGTGCGGACAAGGTCGCCATCAATTCCGCCGCCGTCAGCAACCCCGAACTGGTCTGCGAGATTGCCGAGAAATTCGGCAGTCAGTGCGTCGTCGCCAGCATCGATGCGCGCGCCTCGACCAGTGGTGAGGTGCGCGGGTGGGAAATCTTCACCCATGGCGGACGCAAGCCGACCGGGATCGATGCGGTCGAACATGCCATCCGGCTGGCCAAGCTGGGGGCGGGAGAATTGCTGGTCACTTCGATGGACGGCGACGGGACGAAACGGGGCTACGACGTCGAACTGACGCGCGCCATCGCCGATGCGGTTTCTGTCCCGGTCATCGCCAGCGGGGGTGTG
Organism: Qipengyuania sp. ABI-127-1; assembly: GCA_022953095.1. Classification (GTDB taxonomy): domain Bacteria; phylum Pseudomonadota; class Alphaproteobacteria; order Sphingomonadales; family Sphingomonadaceae; genus Qipengyuania. The sequence goes on from JALJCR010000001.1 coordinate 723,744, forward strand.
GGCACGCTCGACCATCTCGTCGAGGGGGTAACGCGCGGCCACGCCAGCGCGGTGCTCGCCGCGTCGATCTTCCACTTTGGCGAGCACACGATTGCCGAGGCCCATGCGGCTTTGCGGGCGGCAGGCCTGCCCGCCCGGGGCTGACCGCCTGACCTGTCCCGAGGCGGGACACGGGCTCGGCGCGCCGCTGCGCAATTTTTAGCAAATGGTATAAATACGCCATGACCAGCCAGTTCATATCGCTGGCCGCGCAATTCGCGGATCTCGGTGGCCCCGCCGGCATTGCCGCGCGCCTGGTCGAACCGAGCGCGCTGACGCTCCTTGCCATCGGGATGGCGGGCGTGCTGGTCGGCCGTTTCCTGATGGGCCGCAACTCCGATTGACGCTGCGCGCATGGGCCGTGCATAGCGCAGGCCATGGATACGCTTACCCGCCTCGAACAGACCATAGCGCAGCGGCGCCAGGCCGACCCTTCGCAAAGCTATGTGGCGAGCCTTCATGCCAAGGGCCTGCCCCAGATCGCGCGCAAGCTGGGCGAGGAAGGGGTAGAGGCTGCGGTCGCGGCCCTGTCGGGCAGCAGCGAGGAACTGATCGGCGAGGCGGCCGACATTCTGTTCCATCTTCTCGTCACTCTGAATGCGCGCGACATTCCCTTTGCCGCGGTGCTGGCCGAACTGGACCGGCGCGACGGGGTTTCGGGAATTGCGGAGAAAGCCAGCAGGAGCCAATGATGCCGATCGATCCCACTCAGCCCTATGACGACGAGAACATCTTCGCCAAGATCCTGCGCGGCGAGATCCCCTCGACCAAGGTGTATGAGGACGAGTGGGCCTTTGCCTTCGAGGATATCAATCCGCAGGCCGAAATTCATACGCTGGTGGTGCCCAAGGGGCGCTATGTCAGTTGGGACGATTTCGCCGAAAAGGCGAGCGATGCGGAAATTGCGGGCTTCGTGCGTGCGGTGGGCAAGGTGGCCCGCGATAAGGGGCTGGTCGAGCCCGGCTATCGGATGATGGCCAATATCGGCGCGCATGGCGGGCAGGAAGTGCCGCATCTGCACGTACATATCTTCGGCGGGCAACCCCTCGGCCCGATGATAGCGAGGCGCGGTTAGCCGCGCGGGTTCGAACCTGGCCGGTTCGGGCACTGTACCGCGTACCACCTCGCCTTCTCTTGCGCGCGCGGCGGCCCGGATGGTCCATCCCGCTCCCGGCCACGTGTAAGATTCCGCGCCGTGGGCGATCGGGAGAGGGGGCGAAATCGAACGGCAAGGGCAAGACGGATATCCCGACCCTATGCAACAAAGACTCACTCTTGCCTTGACCGAATCCCCGCCACGCTTTAACGGCGCGCTTGATTTCGGCGCGTCGGAATACCATTTCCGGCGCGTATTTATTTGACGAGAGACATCATGAAGATCCGTAACAGCCTCAAGTCGCTCAAGGGCCGCCACCGCGATTGCCGCGTCATTCGCCGCCGCGGGCGCACCTATGTCATCAACAAGACCAATCGCCGCTTCAAGGCCCGCCAGGGCTAAACGGCGCGCCGCCCGGCGAGGGTGGCAAACGTCTTGCAGACAAGGCCCGGCCCCGACGAGGGGTGCGGGCTTTTCTGTTTTGTGCGCCTTCGACATCCGTCGAAGGCTTGTGGGATGGCACAGCAAAGGTCGGGACGGATGTCCCGACCGCACACGGCAAAGACTCAATAACTCAGGACACCCTCCCCATGACCATCCAGGCTGTCGTCTTCGATGTCGGGCGCGTCCTCTACCAATGGCAGCTTGCGCACCTGTTCGAAAAGATCGTCGCCGACCCGGCGCGGCTTGCCACCGTGCTGGACGAGGTCGTGACCGAGGAATGGCATTTCGAACACGATCGCGGCACGCCGCTTGCCCAAATGGTGCCCGAGCGGATCGCCCGCTATCCGGAGTACGAGACGGAAATCCGGGCCTATGCCGCGCGGTTCAACGAATCCATTCCGGGGCCGGTGCCGGGCAGCCTCGCTTTGGTCGAACAGCTCGACAAGCGCGGTGTGCCGCTGTTCGCGATCACCAATTTCGGGGCGGAATTCTGGGCCGGTTTCCGTCCGACCGCGCCGATCTTCGACCGGTTTCGCGATATCGTGGTGTCGGGTGAGGAGAAGCTTGCCAAGCCCGACCCGGCGATCTTCGCCCTGGCGGAGGAGCGCTTCGGTCTGCCAGGCACGGACATGTTGTTCATCGATGACAACCGCGCCAATGTCGAAGCCGCCGCGGCGTGCGGCTGGCAGGTCCATCATTTCCTCGATGCGCCGAGGCTCGAACGCGATCTGGCAGCGCGTGGACTGATATAAAAAGGCCCCGGCGATCGCTCGCCGGGACCCTCAAGTCGGCCACCCTATGGAGGGGGCGGGGATGGAGACGGTTCAGTCGTTACATTTCGCCAGCTTGTCGGAATCGAGTGCCTTGTTTCGGGCCGTGAAGGCAGCGATTTTGCCATGTTCGCGCTGGAGTTCGCGGCAGACGCGAAGCGGACGCGAATTGGCCTTCTGAGCGACGCAGGTCGTGCCCTGGCAGTTCCACGCGACGCCGGCGGCGACAGTGGTGGTGCGCTGGGCAACCGGCTGGGCCAGTTCGGCGGTGTAGAAAGGTGCGCTCGAACGCGCCTGGGCTGCGGTAGGGGCGATAGTGGCGCCCAGAGCCAGCGAAGTGTAGGCGAAGGCGGCGGCAAGGGCGCCGAATTTCGCCTTCCGGGGGGACATGGAGGTCATGGGGGGTCCTTACCTGGTTGCAATTTTTTCAAGGGCGGTTGAGGTTCTTGCAATTGAGTTTCAAAAAGCAACCCGTTGCTAACCGCTACCTATGATCGTCTATTGTGCAGTGCAACCATTTTTTCGAAAAATTTGGCAAAGTCGGTTTTTGCGCTAGATAGGTTGTCTGAAGAGGACTGACTTTATGGGTGACATCCGCGAACCGCTCCGTGAACTGACCGAATGCGGCCTGCCGCAGGCTCTCGAAGTCATGGGGGAACGATGGTCCTTCATGATCCTGCGCGCCAGCTTCAATGGGCTCCACCACTTCGAGGAATTCCTCAGCGAGCTTGGGATTGCGCGCAACATCCTGTCGAATCGTCTCGCGAAGCTGGTCGAGCACGGCATTCTGCGCCGCGATCCCTGCGCGGACGACAAGCGCAAGATCGAATACCGGCTGACCGATAAGGGGCTGGATCTGCTGCCCGCCATGGTTGCGCTGCGGCAGTGGGGTCAGAAATACGGCGCCGAAGTGGTCGAAAACCCGGTTCTCGTCGACGAACGGGACCGCCTGCCGATCGGTCCGACCTCCATCCTCAGCCATGACGGGCGGATTCTCGGCCCGTCCGATCTGCATCTCGTCGACCGCGCGAATCTCGGTATTCGGGCCGATGGCAGCAGGGCCGAGCCCGCCGATGGGCTGAAAACGAGCGAGGTCGTGCATATCGACCCCGCTCGCAAATCCAGAGATGCCGCCTGACGGAAGCGGTCCGGCGCACGCGTGACGGGCGCTACATCATCGTGCGTGGCCGCTTGTGGCGCGCCAGCAATCCGGCGCTTCCCGAAACCGAGCGAAAGCGTCTCGTCGACAGTCTGATGGATGCGCGGCGGGCCGTGGCGACGGCACGGCGTGCGGGCGATGCGGATGCCGAGCGCGAGGCGCGCGCGCGGGTCCATGGCGCCAAGATTGCGCTGGGCGAGCGTGGCCCTGTCTGGTGGGCCGACGGCGCGCCGGACTATACCCGTCATCTGGTGGAGAACACGCCCTATGCCGATCCGGCCATGATCCGCGGCTAGGCCTCGCCACGGCGCGGTATTGGCTGCGTGACGTCATCGTTAAAACGATCTCAACATGTCGTTGGCAAATTGACGATCATTCGCGAATCCCACCAGAATTGCCGGACCAAATCCCGTGATTGAAATCGAAGTCCAGAACGAAACGCATCAGAACGTGCATCGCATCAAGGCGATGGCCGTCCCGCGCATCGGGGAAGGCATCCGGCTTCGTGAACCCAACGGGAAATGGGCCTCGTACGACGTGCTCGACGTGTGGTACCAGCAGGCCGAATTCGGCGAGGTCTGGATGCCCTATATCCATGTCCGCATGACGCCGGACGAACTGAAGGCCGTCGACATGGCGCAGTCGAATCCGCTGGTCGACAGAAGCCAGGCGGTGCCGATCGAAGATTTCCTGTCGAAATTCGAAGGCGACCGCGAACATGAAACGGTCAAGCTGAACCTCGACCTGAGCGAGGCCGACTGACGTTCACCGGCGCTTCATTCGGGCCTCGCTAGCCGCCACCCCATCTTGGGGAGGTGGTATGACAGGTCGTTCCGTCGCGCTGATCGCGCTCCTGCTTGGTGCACCGGTAGCTGCCCAGCCGTCGCTGAACGAAGTGCTCCTGCGGCCAATCGGGATCGAACGCTCCGCCGTCCTGACCGAGCTGCCCCTGACGATCCGCAGCGGGAAGCTGCATATCGAAGCCGAGGTCGATGGCCGGGCGGGCGAATTCCTGTTCGACACCGGATCGCCCACCGTCCTGTCGAGGCAGTTTGCGGATACGCTCGACCTTGAGGTGATCGGACAGAACACCGGGATCGATTCGCACGGCAATCGGGTCACGATGGAGTTCGCTATCGTCGACCGGCTGGTGCTGGGCGGTGTTGCATTCCGGCGCGTCCCCGTCCTTATTCACGATTTCTCGAAAGCAGGCATGGGGCGCTGCCTTGTAGGCAATGGCCTCATCGGCTCGGAAATCTTCGATGGCAGCGTCTGGCGGATCGATACCCAGGCGAAACGGCTTTCGATCGCCACCAGCGCCGAAAACCTGCCAACGCAATCCGCCGATACCGTGCGCGCGAAACTGTATGACGCGGGCTATCCGCACGCTCCGATCCTCGACTATTCCGTCGGCAATTTCGCCGACAAGGCTATGTTCGATACCGGTAATGCAGCCAATATTGCATGGTTCGAAAGAGCGACCGAACATCCCGACGTTCGCAACGCGATCGCTTCGGGGAGCTTGAGCCATGGCCGCGGCTATGAGGGGGAGTCGGCGGGCGGTCTGAGCGAGGTTGGAGAGCTCACGCGGTTCGATGCGTCTCGCGTGTCGTTCGAATCGGGCGGACTGACAGATGCGCCGTCGATCACGAGATCGAACGCGCCAACCCTCTTCGGCGCCGGGCTTCTCGAAAGCTACATCGTCACGCTCGATTATCCGGGCGGACAGGTGACGTTCGAACGACGGTCCGAACCTGCCCCGCTACGGCGTGTGGCGGATTACGGGATCGCGATGATCGAAGGGCGCGCGATCGTCGCGCGACTCTTCGCCGGGTCCCCGGCAGCCCGTGCCGGTCTGGAACTGGGCGACGAGGTGATCGAGGTGAATGACCGCTCCATGCTATACGGCGACGAAGCAAGTTACTGTGGCGCGGTGAACTGGCTCGTCGATCGCTTCGATCCCAACGAAGCGGCCCAGATCGTGGTGCAAAGGGGCGACGAAACGTTGCGCCTCAGTATTCCGGCGCCTGGCTGAGCTGGCCTCTCTCACAACCGCAGCGCGGGGTCGAGAGGCCCCGTCCTCACGCCCGCGGCGGCTGCCTGCGGTAGCTGAGCGCCTCGGCCACATGAATCCGACCCACGCTTTCCGCCCCCGCCAGGTCTGCGATCGTCCGCGCGACGCGTAGCATGCGGGTATAGCTGCGCGCCGACAGCCGCATGGCGGTGGCGGCCTGCATCAACAGCGCACGACCGGCCTCGTCCGGCCCGGCGAATTCTTCCAGCGCGTCGCCGTCCAGTCCGGCATTGGTGCGCGCGCCGGTCGTATCGGCGCGGGCGGTCTGGCGCTGGCGGGCGGCCATGACGCGCGCGGCGACCTGATCGCTGCCCTCGGCGGGCGGGGGCAGGGCAAGGTCGGCGGCGCTGACCGGATCGACTTCGACATGCAAATCGATCCGGTCGAGCATCGGCCCCGAAACCTTGCCCTGATAATCGGCGGCGCAGCGGGGCGCGCGGCTGCATGCCAGCGCCGGATCGCCCAGATGGCCGCACCGGCACGGATTCATCGCGGCGATCAGTTGAACATCGGCGGGAAAGGTGACGTGCGCATTGGCGCGCGCGACATCGACCTTGCCGGTTTCAAGCGGCTGGCGCAGCGAATCGAGCACCGCGCGCTGAAATTCGGGCAGTTCGTCGAGGAACAGCACGCCCAGATGCGCCAGACTCACTTCGCCGGGCTTCACCCGTAGCCCCCCGCCGGTCAGCGCGGCCATGCTGGCCGAATGGTGCGGCGCGCGAAACGGGCGGGTGCTGCTGATCCGGCCTTCCTCCAGCGTCCCGGCAACCGATTGCACCATCGAAACCTCCAGCGCCTCGGCAGGCGAAAGCGGCGGGAGGATGCCGGGTAGACAGCTCGCCAGCAGCGATTTGCCTGCGCCAGGCGGACCGATCATCAACAGATTGTGCCCGCCCGCGGCCGCGATTTCGAGCGCGCGCTTCGCGGTTTCCTGCCCTTTGACCTGTTTGAGATCGGCGCCGCCCGGTTCGCTTTCGACCACGCCGGGTTTCGGATCGGGCAGGTGCTGCGTGCCCTTGAGATGGTTCAGCAGGCTGGCCAGATCGGGCGCGGCGCAGACCGGCACCTCGCTGGCCCAGCGCGCTTCGCTCCCCTGTGCCTTGGGGCAGATCAGCCCGACTTCCGCCTTGCTCGCATGGATCGCCGCGAGCAGCACGCCGGGCGAGGGCACGATCCGCGCATCGAGCGCCAGTTCGCCCACCGCGATCCAGTCGCCCAATTGCTCGGCATCGGTCACGCCCATCGCCGCGAGCAGCGCCAGCGCGATCGGCAAGTCGTAATGCGAACCTTCCTTGGGCAGATCGGCAGGTGAGAGATTGATCGTGATCCGCTTGGGCGGCAGCGCGAGGCCCATGCTGGCCAGCGCGGCGCGCACGCGCTCCTTGCTTTCGCCCACCGCCTTGTCCGCCAGACCGACGATATTGAATTTGGGCAGGCCGGGCGCGACCGAGCACTGCACCTCCACGCCGCGCGCTTCCAGCCCCAGATAGGCCACGGTTTTGACCAGAGCGACCAGCGTTAACCCCCATACCGTGTTCGTACGTAACCGATGACGCGAAACCCCCGGATTGTCGAGGGTTAATCACGTCCATCACGGTCCAAAGGAATATGGTTAACAACGAGTTAACCATACCTCTTGAGCAGCTGGAAAGCGGGCGAGCGGCAAAAATTTGCCATGTTCCGAATAACCGCAATTCTCGCATCCGCCCTCGCCACACTCTTTGCAGCGCCTGCATCCGCGCAATCGCTGGCCTTGGTCAGCCTGCCGGTCGTCTATGTATCGAGCCCGGTGGTCCAGTCGACCCATCAGGGCAAGGCAATCGCTCCGGCGGCACAGGTTCGCCCCATCGCGCAGCCGCGTGTGGAACGGCAGAACCTCGCCGCCATGCGTCCGCAGACATACCAGCCGGGTGCATTGCCAGCGTGGAAGGCACCGACCTTCATCGACCGCCGCTTGCGCAATTACAATCGCGGGCTCGCGCAATATGGCCCGTTCCGCGTCATCGACGCGCGCCGCGTGGCGCTGGTGGGCGAAACCGATGCCAGCACGCCGGGCTTTTTCCGGGCGATGATGCGTGACTTCCCCGGGCTCGAACAGCTCGATATGGTCGAATGTCCGGGTACGCGCGATGATCGTGCCAATCTCAAGGTCGGCCGGATGATCCGCGAAGCCGGGCTGGTCACGCATGTTCCGGCGATCGGTTCGGTCCGTTCGGGTGCGGTCGAGCTGTTCTTCGCCGGTGTCGAGCGCGATATTGCGCGCGGTGCCGAATTCGCGGTGCATAGCTGGATGGATGTCCACGGCCGCGAGGCGGACGATTTTGCGATGGATGCGCCGGAGAATCGCCAATATCTCGACTATTACCGGGAAATGGGCATGAGTTCCGACCAGGCCCGCGCCTTTTACGAATTCACCAATTCGGTGCCGCACCGCCGGGCGCTATGGCTGGATGCCAGCGATATGCGCCGCTGGACAGGACGGGTGCAACAGGCCAAGCGCCCCGCGCAACGCAAGCCTGCCCGGCCCGCCCCGACGCTGGCCTATGCCAACGTCACCTTTTCCTGACGCGTTGTTGGACTTGACCTCGGGGCTGGTTTCGCTTAGGCGCGCGGCCCTGTAGGCGGTCGCTTGAACAAGCGGCCCTTTTTGTTGGTGCGAATCGTTCGGGCCGACAGCCAACCAAATTCTTTTGTAAGGACGATCCGATGAAGCGGACATTCCAGCCCTCGAACCTCGTGCGCGCCCGTCGCCACGGTTTCTTCGCGCGTAAGGCTACTCCGGGTGGCCGCAAGGTCCTGCGTGCGCGTCGCGCTCGCGGTCGCAAGAACCTCTGCGCGTGATGTGAAACGCCGCGCTTTCGTACGCGGCGATTGTCACGACCAGCCAGCGGGCTCCCCTCGGGGAGCCCGTTCGCGTATCTGACGTCCATGCATCCGAATCTTTCCGTCATCCGCAAGCGCAGCGATTTTCTCGCGGCGAATCGCGGACTGCGGGTGGCGCGGCCCGGCTTCGTATTGCTCACCCGGCCCAATGACGGGCAGGGCAAGCGCTACGGCATCACCGTGACCAAGAAGATCGGCAACGCCGTTGTGCGCAATCGCATGAAGCGGCGCTTTCGCGAGCTGCTGTGGGCTGCGCTGCCCGAACAGGGGCTGCCCGATCACGATCATATCCTGATCGGGCGCGAAGGCGGGGTGGAACGCGATTTCACGACCCTGCGCGACGAACTGACCGTGGCGCTTACGCGTGCGGCCGAGGGCAAGGGCGACAAGCAGCGCGCACCCCGCCACCGCCGGAGCAGGCGCGCGTGAAGTATCCGCTCATCTGGATTGCCCGGCTGTGGCAGCTCGGCCCCAGCCGCATCCTGCCGCCCACCTGCCGCTATCACCCTTCATGCAGCCAATATGCGATCGAGGCCTTGGGAAAATACGGCGCGATCAAGGGTGGATGGATGGCCTTCAAGCGTATATTGCGCTGCAATCCCTGGGGGGGCCACGGCCACGACCCGGTGCCTTAGAGCTGTCTTGACAGGCTAAGACACCACCCCACATTCATATTTCGACCGGACAAAGACGGGACCGACCTTGGACAACCAGCGTAACCTGATCCTCGCCATTGCGCTCTCCTTCCTGCTGTTGCTGGGATGGACATCGGCGATGGACTATTTCTATCCGCAGCCGGAACAGGCTCTGGTCGAAGACCGGGCGGATACACCGACCGAGCAGGCGAGCCAGGCCGCGGCCACCAAGCATTCGCGCACTGGCGGGCTTGTCGATCCGGCGATGCGGGCGCAGGAAGTGGCCGACCTCAAGGTCGCGCTCGCCAGCCCCGACCGCGTGCGGATCGACGCCCCGCGCGTGGCCGGCTCGATCAACCTGCGCGGCGGTGTGATCGATGACGTCGTGCTCAAGGGCTATAACGAGACCACCAAGGACGAGAGCGAGCCGGTTCGCGTCTTCTCTCCCAACGGTACGCCCGCGCAGCAATTCGCCCAGTTCGGCTGGGTCGGATCGAACCTCAAGGTGCCCGGCCCGCAGACGCTATGGGAAGCCGATGGCGATGTCCTGACCGCCGACACTCCCGTCACACTCACGCATGACAATGGCCAAGGCCTGACCTTCTCGATCCGCTATTCGATCGACGACCAGTATATGGTCACTGCCGAACAGTCGGTCGCCAACACCAGCGGGAATCCCGTGGTCGTGCAGCCCTTCGGCCTGGTCAACCGCACCAGCCGTACGGCCAGCGAAGATTTGTGGATCGCCCATTCCGGCCCGATCGGCGTGTTTGGCGACACCGCCGAATACGATATCGATTACGACGATATCGACGAAGACCAGCGCGTATCGCCCGAGGGGCGCACGAGCTGGGTCGGTTTTACCGACATTTACTGGCTCGCCGCGCTGGTCCCGCAGGACGACACTGCGCCCGAGACGACGTTCCGCGCGATGGGCAACGAGACCTATCGCGCCGACATGATCTATGACGCGACGACCATCCCGGCGGGCAGCGCACTTACCGTCTCGTCGCGCCTCTATGCGGGTGCGAAGGAAAGCGCGGTGCTGGACAGCTATGAAGATGCGGGCCTGCAGAAATTCGGCCTCGCAATCGACTGGGGCTGGTTCCGTTGGTTCGAAAAGCCGATGCTGTGGCTGCTGCGCACGATCTACGATGCGGTGGGCAATTTCGGCATCGCGATCATCGGCCTGACCTTCATCGTGCGCGGGCTGATGTTCCCGATCGCGCAGAAGGGCTTCGCCAGCATGGCCGAAATGAAGGCGATCCAGCCGAAAATGAAGGCCATCCAGGAGAAGTACAAGGACGACAAGCAGAAGCAGCAACAGGAGATCATGGAGCTTTACAAGAAGGAGAAGGTCAACCCGGTCGCGGGCTGCCTGCCGATGTTGCTCCAGATCCCGGTGTTCTTCGCGCTCTACAAGGTGCTCTATCTCGCGATCGAGATGCGTCACCGCCAGTTCCTGTGGATCGAGGATCTCTCCGCGCCCGATCCGGCCAACCTCGCCAATGCGCTGTCGCTGGTGGGGATTGAGGTGCCGCAGTTCCTGATGATTATCTTCGGCCTCGGCGTGCTGGCCGTGCTGCTCGGCTTCACCATGTGGCTGACCTTCAAGCTGAACCCCAGCCAGATGGACCCGATGCAGCAGAAGATCTTCGACATCATGCCGTGGATCCTGATGTTCGTGATGGCGCCCTTCGCGGCCGGCCTGCTGCTCTACTGGGTGACCTCGAACATCCTCACTGTGGCGCAGCAGAAGTACCTCTATTCGAAGCACCCGCAATTGAAGGCCGCGATCGAGGAGGAGAAGGCCAAGAAGGCGGCCGATGCGGCCAAGGCGGGTTGATTGAAACACCCTCCGTTCGTGTCGAGCGGAGGCCGAAGGCCGTAGTCGAGACAGGTGTCTCGACTGCGCTCGACACGAACGGATTTGATATGGACGAGCAGGAAAAAGGCGAACGGGCCGAACTCGAAAAGCGGGCGAACAAGCTGTTCTCGGGCCGGGTGGATTTCCTCCTCTCGGCCCCGCAATTGAAGTTCCTGCCCGAACCGACCGTGCCCGAAATCGCGTTTTGCGGACGCTCCAACGTCGGCAAGAGCTCGCTGATCAATGCGCTCACCGGGCGCAAGGCCATCGCCCGCGCCTCGGTCACGCCGGGCCGCACGCAGGAGCTGAACTTCTTCGAGGTGGGCGAGCCGACGCTGTTTCGCCTCGTCGACATGCCCGGATACGGCTTTGCCAAGGCGCCGGTGAAAGTGGTCGAGAAATGGAAGAACCTCGTGAAGACCTATCTGCGCGGCCGCCCCGTGCTGGCCCGCACGCTGGTGCTGGTCGATGGGCGCCACGGCCCCAAGGAAGTCGACCGCGAGATGATGAAAATGCTCGACGAGGCCGCCGTGGGCTACCGCGTCGTGCTGACCAAGGCCGACAAGATGAAGGCCAGCGAACTCGCCAAGGTGATCGAAGCAACCGAAGCCGAAGCCCGCAAACACGTTGCCGCCTATCCCGAAGTGCACGTGACCAGCGCGGAAAAGGGCATGGGGATCGGCGAGCTAAGGGCTGCGGTGCTGGCGGACGCGGGGGTCTGAACCCCGAGCCCCATTCGGGTCATTGCGAGCGCGGCGAAGCAATCCATGGCCGGACCCTTGCGAAATTCCCTGGGGTCGCGGCTCTGGCGAGTTTTCGCGCTGGATTGCCGCGTCGCCTGCGGCTCCTCGCAATGACAGGAAATGGGACTTCGAACTAACTCGCAAACAGCATCGCGTCGTCCGCAAAGGCTTTCATTTCCAGCGCGTTGCCGCTGGGGTCGCGGAAGAACATCGTTGCCTGTTCGCCGGGCTGGCCCTTGAAGCGGATCGTCGGCGGTATCGCGAATTCCACGCCTGCCGCCTGAAGCCGGTCGGCCAGCGCCTGCCAGTCCTCCATCGTCAGGACGATGCCGAAATGCGGGACCGGCACGCCGTGGCCATCGACATGGTTGCTGGCCCTGTCGCCCGTGTGACCGGGGGCAAGGTGGGCGACGATCTGGTGGCCGTAGAAGTCGAAATCGATCCATTCCGCACTGCTGCGCCCTTCGTGGCAGCCCATGGTCCCGCCATAGAAAGCGCGTGCGGCGGCAAGATCGTCGACGGGGAAGGCGAGGTGAAAAGGGCGCAAGGTCATGGCTCCGATCCCTACGCCGCCCTTGCCGGGGCAGGAAGCGCTTTCCTACATGGCGCAGTTTCTGCCAGAACCAGTATCGATCCAGCCAGGGCAAGCGAGGGGGCGGGGGCATCCCCCTTTTTCAACCCGACATGGATTTGTTTCAACAGATTGAAATACAGTCATAATGTTGGTGATTGCGGTGGGTGACACAGTGTCTCCTTTGTCACCCATATGTCACCCTGCCTGTTCAGCCTCGACACTGCCAAGCTGAACCTTTACCGCCGCGCCACGCAAGGTGGGATACACGCATGAAACTGATCGTCGGCAATAAGAACTATTCGAGTTGGAGCCTGCGCGGCTGGCTGGCGGCCAAGCAGTCGGGCCTGTCTTTCGAGGAAATCACCGTCCCCATGTTCGGCGAGATGTGGGACGCCATGAAGTCGGGTGATGGCGGCACGCAGCCCTCGAGTGGCAAGGTCCCGATCCTGTGGGACGACGAAGCAGTGGTGTGGGACAGCCTCGCGATCCTCGAATATCTGGCCGACAAGGTGGGGCGCGATCGCTTCTGGCCCAAAGATGCCGTGGCGCGCGGGATGGCGCGATCCATGGTCGCGGAAATGCACTCCTCCTATGCCGCATTGCGCAGCGAATGCCCGATGAATGTGCGCAAACGCTTTGACGGCTTCGAACCGAGCGAGGCGTGCAAGGCCGACATATTGCGCATTCTCGGCCTGTGGGCGGAAGCGCGCAGCCGCTTCGGCAATGGCGGGCCGTTCCTGTTCGGGACCTTCGGTGCGGCGGATGTCTATTTCGCCCCGGTAGTGTCACGGTTCATCAGCTACCAGATCCCGGTCCCCGGTTTCGCCGCCGCCTATATGCAGGCCGTGTGGGAGCATGAGTGGATGACGGCATGGATCGAAGCATCGGAAAGCGAAGAGTGGGTCATCGAACAATACGAAACCATTGCCTGACCGTTTTTGCGGCGCTGGTCGCGCTGCTGCTGCCCGCGCAGGCGCAGGCTTGGGGGTTCTACGCGCATCGGGTGACCGCCGATATCGCGCAGGCGAACGTGCGCCCCGAAACACGCGCCGAGATTGCGCGATTGCTCGAGGCGGCACCGCTGTTGGGCACGCCCGATTGCGCGCTGGACAGCCTTGCGGACGCTTCGGTCTGGGCCGATTGCGTGCGCCGCGATCGCGACCGCTGGGGCTATACCGCGCAGTGGCACTATAAGACCGCGCCGATCTGCGAGGAGTATTCCGCCTTCGCCAATTGCCCCGGCGGGGCCTGCGTCAACGGCCAGATCGAGCGCGCGATGACCGTGCTTGCGCGGCGCAACCTACCCGACAACGTGCGGCTCGAGGCGCTGGCGTGGCTGGTCCATTTCACCGGCGACATCCACATGCCGCTGCATTCGGGCGACAAGGACGATCGTGGCGGCAACGATCGCGAGACCGATTACGGCATCGTACCCTCGCTCAACCTGCACTGGATCTGGGACGGCCCCATGGCCGAACGCGCGATAACCTCTGCGCGGCCCGCGCTGGTGCGCCGCTACGACAGGGCCGAACGCGCCGCGCTGGCAGGCGGCACCCCCGCCGACTGGGGGCGTGAAAGCTGGCAGCTCTCGCGCGAGCTGGTCTATCCCACCGCTTTCGACACGGACGATCCGTGCGCGGGGGGCCTGCCCGACAAGACCGCGCTGACGCAGGAAGACATCGTGGCGCAACTGCCCGCGCTGCGCCGCCGTGTACAGCAGGCCGGACTGCGCATGGCCGAATTGCTCGACGAGGCGCTGGGTCCTGCCCAAGCATCGGAGCGCGGCGTTCGCCCTTTCCGCGCCCCACCGCGCGGAGGCGACTAGCGATCTCAGGGGATACGCTTGGTCGGGTAACGTGTGCCATCCTTGCGCGCGTAACCGTCGGGATCGAAGACCATGTCGATATCGGGATATTCGCCCGAATCGCGGTCCTTGTCGCCCGCGCTGACCGCCACGAAGATGCAGTCCGCGTCCGACCGGTTGTGAAGCCGGTGGCCGTTCTCGACCCCCGCCGCCCAGGCGAGCACATCGCCGGGGCGGACAACGGTCTCGCCCTCGTTCTCGATCAGTATTGCCTCGCCTGCAATCATCACCAGCAGCTCGTCTTCGAGGCGGTGCCAGTGGCGCTGCGAGGAATAGGCGCCCGGCTTGAGCACGACATGGCTCGCCCCCATCTGCGTTAGGCCGGCAGCGGGTGCGAGGCGGCGATACCAGCGGCCCGCAACATCGGCGTCGAAGGGCGCGGGATACCCCGTGGCATTGGTTTGGGGGATGGCATCGAGATCGAGCTTGGGCATTGTTGCGCACTCCTGCTAGCGGGACAAGGATGACCGAAGTTCTCGACCTCGCCAAGGCGCTGATCGCCGCGCCCAGCGTCACCCCGGCAACAGGCCCGGTGTTCGATGCGATGGAGGCCATGCTGGCCCCGCTTGGCTTCGAGGTGACGCGGTTCAAACGCGGTGAGGGCGAGGAAGGTTCGCCCGAGGCCCCGGTAGAGAATCTCTTCGCGATCCGCCGCGGCCCCCCCGGTTCGAAGCATTTCGCCTTTGCCGGCCACCTCGATGTCGTCCCTCCGGGCAGCGGCTGGGCGAGCGAGCCCTTCGAGCCGGAACAGCGCGGCGAACTGCTTTACGGGCGCGGCGCGGTAGACATGAAGGGATCGATCGCCTGCATGGTCGATGCGGTGGCGAAGGTGCCTGCCGATGCCGGGACGATCAGCTTCATCATCACCGGCGACGAGGAAGGCCCCGCGCTGCACGGCACGCGCGCGCTGATCGATTTCATGCGCGAACACGGCCACCAGCCCGATCTGTGCCTGGTCGGCGAACCGACCTCAGTGAACCGGCTCGGCGACATGATGAAGATCGGGCGGCGCGGCTCGGTCAATATCTGGCTCGAGGTCGAAGGCACGCAAGGCCATGTCGCCTATCCGCACCTCGCCGATAATCCGATCCCCAAGCTGGTCGCCATGCTTGCAGAGCTGGACACGCTGGTGCTCGACGAGGGGACCGACTGGTTCCAGCCCTCCAACCTCGAGATTACCGATCTAGAGGTCGGCAACATGGCGCATAACGTCATCCCCGCGAAGGCCGAGGCGCGTATCTCGATCCGCTTCAACGACCAGCATTCGGGCGCGTCGCTGTCGGAGAAGGTAGGTGCAATCGCCGAGAAGCACGGGGGCGTGGCAAAGCCGATCATTTCGGGCGAGCCCTTCCTCACCCCGCCGGGCGAATTCAGCGATATCATCGCCGCCGCCGTAAAGGCCGAGACGGGAATCGATCCCGAACCTTCCACCACCGGCGGCACCTCCGATGCGCGGTTCCTGCGCGCCGTGTGCCCGGTGATCGAATTCGGCCTGTGCAACGCAACCATGCACAAGCGCGACGAGGCGGTGGCCATCGAGGACCTTTCGACGCTAAGCCGTATTTATGCGCGGATTGCTCGTGACGCCTTGACTGCCTGATCTTTTCAATCAGTCATTGCGAGCGTAGCGAAGCAATCCAGGGAGGGGCGCTCGGCGCTCTGGATTGCCGCGGCGACTTTGTCGCCTCGCAATGACTTGGAAATGGGGTGCGCCGAATGCTGAAGACCTGGTTCGAAATTCCGCTGTGGCAGCGCGTGCTGACCGCGCTCATCCTCGGCGTGCTCACGGGCTGGGCCTGGGGGCCGGAAGCGGAAAGCATCAAGTGGATCGGCGATTTCTTCATCAAGTCGATCAAGATGCTGGTGGTGCCGCTGATCTTCTTCAGCCTGGTCGCGGGCGTTGCCGCCATTGGCGATCTGCGCAAGCTGGGTGCGGTCGGAGGCAGGGCGATGCTGCTGTTCATCGTCACCGGGCAGATCGCGGTATGGTTGGGGCTGGGGCTCGGCACGTTCGTCGCGCCGGGTGCAGGCGTCGATACCAGCGCGATCCAGAAGGGGGCGACCCCCGAACCGCAGGAGACCACTGCGGTCGACATGATCCTGTCCATCGTACCCGAAAGCCCGGTGCAGGTGATGGCCGATGTGGCAGTGCTGCCGCTGATCGTCTTCTCGCTCCTCATCGGGATCGGCATATTGATGGCGGGCAAGGACGGCGAGCCGGTTCAGAAGGTGTTCGATAGCGGCGCGGTCATCATGCAGAAAGTCACCATGCTGGTGATGGAGCTGACCCCTTTCGGCGTCTTCGCGCTGATGGCCTGGGTGGCGGGGACGCTGGGCATGGATGCGCTGGTCAGCCTCGCCAAGCTGGTCGGCCTCAATTACCTCGGCTGCCTGCTGATCATCGTGCTGATCTATGGCAGCATGATAAAGTTCCTCGCGCGGTTGCCGGTGCGCGATTTCTTCCGCGGCATCGTGGATGCGATGGCGGTGAGCTATTCGACCGCCAGCTCCAATGCGACGCTGCCGGTGACGTTGCGCTGCGCGGAACGCAATCTCGGCGTCTCTAATTCGGTGGCGAGCTTCGTGATCGCTCTGGGCGCGACCATCAACATGAACGGCACGGCGATGTATCTCGGCCTTGCCACGCTGTTCGGCGCCCAGATCTTCGGGGTCGACCTGTCGATGGGCGACTATTTCCTCATCTCGATCCTCGCCACACTGGGCGCGGTCGGCGCGGCGGGCATTCCGGGCGCGGGCCTCATCATGATGGCGCTGGTCTTCGGCGCGGTCGGCGTGCCGCTCGAAACGATCGCCTTCGTCGCGGGCGTCGACCGGATCATGGACATGATGCGCACAACGACGAACGTCAGCGGCGATGCTGCGGTGGCGACGACGGTGGCGGTGATGACGGGCGAGATCGACCGGGGCGAAATGGTCTCGGCGGATGATGTTTGATTGGAGCGTCCACTCAGGACTGAACGAATAGAACCTTGATCGCTGCGGCCACTAGCGCGGCAATGATCACGCCGATGCCAACTCGCCAATCATCATTCTCGATACTCATTCCCTCGACGATCTGGTCGTCCTCCACCCAACCTTTACGGTAAGTGTTGCGCAGCCAGAAATAGATGATGAGCGCGCCAGGAAGTGGCACGATCGGAGCAAGCCACACAGGAATTAGCTCACCACCCATGAACACAAATAGCATCGCTGCACCTAGATAAGCGAGCGAGGCTGTCCACATAGCCCGTTCGTCCGGTCGCTTCTTCAATGCTATGGTTCGACCAAATACGAAGACGAAGGGGATGTTTAGGGCAAAGCCCATGGCGAGTATGAATCCTAGCATCATAGCCATCTCTGATGGCGTGGCGTCTTGAAGCATTTCATTCCACATTTACGACCCTCCTCATCTCACCCGTCCCTTCGGCACCTCCAATACCTTCTTCCGGTAGCTGCACAAATCCACCACCGGGCAGCGCCAGCACTCCGGCGTGCGCGCCTTGCACACGTACCGGCCGTGCAGGATCAGCCAGTGATGCGCGCCGAGGCGGAAGGGCTGGGGGACGCGTTTTTCGAGTTTCGCCTCGACCTGCTCGGGCGTCTTGCCCTTGGCGAGGCCGGTGCGGTTGCCCACGCGCAGGATATGCGTGTCGACCGCGAAGGTTTCCTGCCCGAACCAGCAATTGAGCACGACATTGGCGGTCTTGCGGCCCACGCCGGGCAGGCGGACCAGATCCTCGCGCGTGTCGGGAACCTCGCCGCCATATTCGTCGACCAGCAACTGGCTAAGCGCGATCACGTTCTTCGCCTTGGAGTTGAAAAGGCCGATCGTCTTAATGTGCTCCTTGAGCCCCTCTTCACCCAATTCCAGCATTTCCTGCGGCGTCTCGACCTCGCGGAACAACGCGCGCGTGGCCTTGTTCACGCCGACATCGGTTGCCTGTGCCGAGAGCGCCACGGCCACCACGAGCTGGTAGCAATTGCCATATTCCAGCTCGGTCTCGGGCGAGGGATTATCCTCCGCCAGCCGCCGGAAAAACTCGAAAATCTGGTCTTTGGTCACTGCGCCTCGGGATCTGTCACGGGAGGAGTAGGATCGGTCTCGACCTCTGTCCCATCCAGCGGAACCGGGTCATCGATTGCGGAGTTTTCGGCCTTATCGATTAGCCCGCTCCTGCGTTTCTCCTCTTTCTTTTCCTCTTCTTCGGCAGCCGTCAATTCCTGGGCGGCTTGTTTTGCTAGGGTCGCGACAGCTTTTTCGACCGAGGCCGCATCTTCATACCGGCCGATATCCATGAACGCTTCGGGAAGTCCGTAGGTTATCGCATGGTCGGCGGTCCGGTCGTTCGCCAGCTTGCGCAGAATGTCGGTCCGCACCCGTGTGCGCTCCGCCTCCATCAGATTGATGAGTGCGGGCAAGGTCTGTTCATAGAAGAGATCCTTGTTCAACGCGCCCTGCGCCCCCTGGAAAAAGGTCGAACTGGTCGAGAATGCCGTCGCCAGATTGCCCGAAGATACGGAAGCCAGGGCGCTGGTATACAGGCCGAACAGCGATGCGAGGGCATTGCCCGACTTGTTCTGGCTGGTGAGCCCGATCACGAAATTGCGATACTTCGCATCGATCGCCGCCAGATAGGTGAACAGCACTTCGTCGCGAAACGACCGCTTGCGATCCTTGGACAGCGAGGCGTATTTCTTAATCGCCTTGTCGGGCGAATAGGTGGTTTGCGCCGTAGATTGGAGGCTGTTCATATCAAGAACCGGCGTCGGCCGCCCCTGCAGTGTCGAACAGCCCGACACGGATATTGCCGATAGAATGAGAATCGCTCTTTTCATTGGTATTCCCCCCCGGAAATGATGAAAGCTAGCCTATCACACTATTTGGCATATGAAAGAATGGAGGGGCTATATGTTGCTGTTCCCTTCGATCTCTTCGAGTGCTTTGCGCATGGCCTCGCGCCGCCGCTGCATCGCGTCGCTGAAAGCCGCCGCGACAATCCCTGTCGGCAGCGCCACCAGCAGCACGCCGCCCACAGCCACCACCATTCCGATCAGGCGTCCGGCGGGGGTAATCGGATAGACATCGCCATAGCCTACCGTGGTCAGGGTGATGACCGCCCACCACAAGGCGCGGGGGATCGATCCGAAGGCCTGCGGCTGGATCGCCCCCTCGATCCAGTAGAGCCCCGCCGCGCCCAGCAGCACGAGCACGAAGGCCAACGTCGCGCAGACTAGCAGATCGTAGCTGCGTTCCTTCAGAGCGCCCATGATTTCGCGCATGGCGGCGGAAAAGCGGCTGAATTTCAGAATCGAAACGATCCTGAGCAGCCGGATAACGCGCAGCACGGCGGCGTTTGCGATGAAGAAGGGAGCCAGGCTGACCACGACCACCAGCAGATCGACCAGCCCGATCGGCGAGATCATAAACCGCCAGCGCTTTGACCAGTCGGACCCTGGCCCCTCGCGCTCCGGCGCGGCATAGATGCGCGCCACATATTCGAGCAGGAAGATCGTTCCGAAGATGAGTTCGGCGATCAGCAGCTCGCGATTGTAAGGCTCGCGTATCAGCGGTTCGGTTGCCACGATACTGACGGCCAGTGCGGCAAGGATGGTCCAGACCACCACGATGTTGAGCCCCGTGAGCTTGCCGTTAGGCCAGGAGCCGATATGCAATTGCTGGTGAAGGCGCTCGCGCAGGGTCACGGTGTCAGATGCCCAGGACTTCTTCCATCGTGTAACGTCCGGGCGCGCGCCCGATCAGCCACTCGGCAGCCCGCACCGCGCCGCGCGCGAAAATGCTGCGGTCCTCGGCACTGTGAGACAGGGTGATGCGCTCATCCTCGCCGGCGAGAATGACGCTGTGCTCGCCCGCCACCGTTCCCCCGCGCAGCGCGGCAAAGCCGATCGCGCCGTCTCGCCGCGCGCCGGTATGCCCGTCACGCCCGCGCTCGGAATGGTCGGCGAGGGTGATCCCGCGTCCCCCGGCTGCTGCTTCGCCGAGCAAGAGGGCGGTCCCGCTGGGGGCGTCGACCTTGCGGCGATGGTGCATTTCGACGATCTCGATATCCCAGTCAGGCCCCAGCCGTGATGCCGCCTCGCGCACCAGATGAGCGAGCAGGGTCACGCCAAGCGACGTATTGCCGGTCTGCAAGACCGGAACTGCCCGCGCAGCGTCGTCGATCGCCGTGTGATGCCTGGCTTCCAGCCCGGTCGTGCCGATCACGATGGGAATGCCCGCGCCGATCGCCGCGTGAAGGTTCGCCTCCAGCGCCGCGGGTGCGGAAAAATCGACCAGCGCGCTGCTTCGATCGGCCAGACCGGCCACGTCGCCGCCCCTGTCGATGCCGCCAGCTACCGTGTGGCCGCTCGCCGTGATAACCTCGGCAAGCGCCTGTCCCATCGCGCCTTCGTTACCGACTATTCCGATCAGCGCCAATTTGCTCCCCCTTATGCGGCAATGGTTCTGTGTCGAGCACTAGCCGTGCGCCCGCAAGGGTCAAATGGTGGCTGTCGAAATAGAGCGGTCTGTCCGCAATTGCGATCCGACCGGTTTCATCGTCGAACAAGGCGATGGCGGGATCGACGATGGCGACACCTTGCGCCCCCCATTCATCATAGCGGTGTGTGATCCATGCGGTCTGCCTGAGATAGTCTTCCCGCGTGCGGGGGGCGGGCATGGTTGTGCCATAGGCGGCCGAACGGGCAAGGGCGCGCGGCACATCGTATGGCTGCGTCGGAACCGGACCGGCCAGCACGACCTGTTTTCCCGCAGTAAGCAGTCGGGAGATGGTTTGGTCGAGCAGGTCCGCGGCTTGCGTCCTTCCATCCTCGATCCCCGTCCAGAAGGCGGCGAAATAGACGGTCGTGATTTCCGGACGGGTCAGGATTTCGGACAGGACGGCATCGTTGAAGGTTCCGCAATCGCGGTTTCTCCCGTCGACGAATCCCGGGATCGGCGGGCAACTGCCCAGTGTACGCTGCTCGATCGCGCGGCCCTCCCGCTCCGCGCGTTCTCCCAGCACCCAGGCGAATTCCACTCCGTGACTGTCGCCCCACACGACAGCGTCCGGGACGGTCTTGGCACCCAGTGTGCAGGCGGCCTGAGGAGGTGCGTATTCGCTTTTGAGACATCGGCCGCGCAGAGGGCTGGTATCCTTCGCTCCACTGGCAATCCGGCCGACCGGATCCGGAAAACGCGATGCCCAAGGTCCCAAGGCAATCAAGGCGAGGCAGAAGGCGCCGAGACCGGCAAACCCCGCCGCGCTCATAGCGAAAATCCCTTTTCGCGAATGACGCTGGCTATCGCGCCAGGGCGTTTCGATCCATCTCAGGCTTGCCCAGGACAGCAGGATCGAAACCGCGATGACGAGCACCGATTGCCAAGGGGAAAGCGCCGACCCTTGCGCATATTCGGTGAAGACGATCAGGGGCCAGTGCCACAGATAAAGCGAATAGCTGATCAGGCCGATCCAGACTGCCGGTCTCCAGGAAAGCGCACGCCCCGCGCTCGTGCCCGGCGCGCAATGGATCAGTAAGGCAGCGCCCAGAACCGGCGGGACGGCGGCCAGGCCCGGGAAGACCGTGGTGCTGTCGTACATGAAGACGGCAAAGACGATGAGCGCGATCCCTGCCCAGGCGAGCGCTTCGCGGACCGGCCGCGATGCCACCGGCGGGATGGCCCCGATTGCCAGCAGGGAACCGGCAAGCAGTTCCCAGCCGCGCGGCGGCAGCATGTAGAAAGCGAAGCCGCCGGGGTCGGCTTGCGTGGCCAAGGCCCATGCGAAACTCGCCATCGCCGCCAGCCCTACCAATACAATGCGCCAGCGCGGAACCACCGCCGCGATCAGGACGAGGCCCAGGGGAAAGAAGATGTAGAACTGCTCCTCCACGCCCAGCGACCAGGTGTGCAGCAGCGGCATGGTCTCCGCCGCGCCCTGAAAATAGCCTGTCTGGCTGAAGAACCAGATATTGCCGAGGAAGAACAGGGCAGCGAGGGCCGACTTCGGCACATCCTCGAAATCGCCCGGCATAAACAGGGCCGAGGCGGCTGCCAGCACGAACAGAACGAGCGCGAACAGCGCCGGCAGAATGCGGCGCGCCCGGCGCTCGTAGAAGTGCCAGAGCGAGAAGCGACCCTCGTCCACCTCGCGTGCGATGATCCCGGCAATCAGGAAGCCGGAGATGACGAAAAAGATGTCGACCCCGACGAAACCGCCCGAAAAAGCCGGAGTGCCAGCATGATAGAGTACCACCGGCAGCACGGCGAGTGCGCGCAACCCATCGATGTCGGCGCGGTAGGCGGATTTGCCTTTAGGTTGCATCACTGTTGACCTTGCCGCCTTGTCCGTCAGATGGACGTTCCATGACAGACATTCGCAATATCGTCATCCTTACCGGAGCAGGTGTCTCGGCAGAGAGCGGAATCGACACGTTTCGCGATGCGGGCGGGTTGTGGGAACAGCACAAGGTCGAGGATGTGGCCACGCCCGAAGGCTTCGCGCGTGATCCCGATCTCGTGCTGCGATTCTACGATATGCGGCGCGAGGCGATCCAGACCAAGCAACCAAATGCCGCGCATGACGCGCTGGCACGGCTCGATGCCGAATGGGATGGCGAACTGCTGATCGTCACGCAGAATGTCGATGATCTGCACGAACGCGCCGGGGCTGGCCGGGTGCTGCACATGCACGGTACACATCTCAATGCGTGGTGTACGGCCTGCGATAAGCGCATGCCTTGGACCGGACCGATGATCGATCGACCCGCCTGTCCCGCCTGCGGCGAACGCAGCCTTCGCCCCGACGTCGTCTGGTTCGGCGAGATGCCCTATGGAATGGGGCGCATCCAGGCCGCCTTGCGGCAGGCCGATCTGTTCGTGAGCATTGGCACCAGCGGGGCAGTCTATCCCGCAGCCGGCTTCGTGCAGGATGCCCGCGCCATGCGAGTCCGAACGCTCGAGCTCAATCTCGAAGCCAGCATGGGTTCGCGCTGGTTCCACGAATCGCGCCATGGCCCGGCAACCCGGATCGTGCCGCAATGGGTCGATGAGCTATTAGGCGGTTGAGCCGCAACCCGTACAGGCGGGGTCCTTGGCGATGGTGAAGCTGCGCATTGCGGGCTTCAGACCATCGAGCAGATGCACGCGGCCCCAGTCGCTTTCGCCCAGCGCGCCGACCCCGTCGAGCAGAATGCGTACCGCCTGCATCGCCGCGAAGGTGGCGACCCAGCCGGCCATGGCGCCCAGCATGCCGTCTTCGGCGCACGTATCGCAGTCCTCGGCATCGAAGGCATCGCCGACGAAACAGCGATAGCAGGCCTCCCCCGCCAGGTGCCCCGCAAAGGCACCGACCTGTCCCTGAAAACGACCGACGGCGGCCGACAGTAGCGGCACGCGTTCCGCGACGCAGGCGTCGGAGACGGCGAGACGGGTGGCGAAATTATCGGTCCCGTCGAGCACGAGGTCCGCCCCGACGACCAGGTCGTGCGCATTGTCGGTCGTGATCCGGCGATCGCTGATGCTCACTTCCAGCTCGGGGTCGAACCCCGTTACCCAGCGCTTGGCCACCACAGCCTTGCCGTGTCCGATATCGCGGGTGTTGAAGAGGGTCTGGCGCTGGAGGTTGCTGACATCGACCCGGTCGTCATCGACCAGCGTCAATTTCCCGATTCCCGCGCCAGCCAGATATTGCAGCGCGGGGCTGCCAATCCCGCCGAGCCCCACCAGCACCAAATGCCTGCCCGCCAGCGCGACCTGGCCCGCGCCACCGATCTCGGGCAGCACGATATGGCGCGCGAAACGGTCGAGGCGGTCGGGGGATAAGCTCATGAGCAGGCTGTTGGCAGGCTGTGGGCAAGCTGTCGACAGGTCTGTGTACAGACCTGTCGACAGAGAGCGCTTAATGTGTGGAGCAACCGAAAGGCCGCGCTAGTTCCCCGTCAGCTTTCCAGCTGTCTCAACAGGCTGCGCACATCGCCATCCATATCGGCATCGCGCTGGCGCAGGTCCTCGATCAGGCGCACGGCGTGGATAACGGTGGAATGGTCACGTCCGCCGAACTTGCGCCCGATCTCGGGATAGCTGCGCGGCGTGAGAACCTTCGAGAGATACATAGCCACCTGACGCGGGCGGACCACGGCGCGCGCACGGCGTTTGCTGCTCATTTCCGACCGGTCGATCCGGTAGAACTGGCAGACCGTGCGCTGGATTTCGTCGATCGTAATCCGGCGGCGATTGGCCGACAGGATATCGGTCAGTTGTTCCTCTGCCAGTTGGAGCGAGACTTCCTGACCCGTCAGTTGGGCATAGGCGATCAGCTTGTTGAGCCCGCCCACCAGCTCGCGGATATTGCGCGTGATGGTTCGGGCGAGGAAATCGAGCACGTCGCCGGGCACCTCGAGCGGCGCAAAACGTGTCAGCTTGGAGGTGAGAATCTTCTTCCTGAGTTCGATGTCGGCCGCCTGGATATCGGCGACCAGACCCATGGAGAGACGGCTGAGCAGGCGCGGTTCGACGCCGTCGAGTGCCTGCGGTGCACGGTCGGCCGCGAAGACCAGACGCTTGCCTTCGGCCAGCAGCGCGTCGATCGTATAAAGCAGTTCTTCCTGCGCCGACGCCTTGCCGATGATGAACTGGATATCGTCGACCAGCAGCAGGTCGAAGCTGCGCAGGCGGGCCTTGAATTCGAGCATCTGGTTGGCTTTGAGCGCCTGGACGAATTCGACCATGAACCGCTCGGCGCTGCAGTAGAAAATGCGGCTGCGCGGATGGGCCTGCAAAAAGCTGTGGCCGATCGCGTGGAGCAGATGCGTCTTGCCCTGGCCGGTCGCGGCCTTGAGATAGAGCGGCGAGAACTGCGGTTTTTCCGTCGCACCCATGCGCTGCGCCGCGTTGAAGGCCAGCACATTGGCTTCGCCGGTGATGAAGGCGGCGAAGGTCAGGCTCGGGTCGAGGCCGACCGAGCTGGTGAAGCCGGTGTCGCCCAGCGTGTCCGCACCGATTGCCATCATCGACGTGTCGGCTCCGTCATTGGCCGGACGGCGGCCATCGGCATGCAGCCGCAGATCGGCGACCTGGCGGCGGCCCGGATGGACCTGGATGCGCACGTCGCGTACTTCGCTGCGGGCAATCTTCCATGCCAGGCTCAGCCGGTCGGCAAAACGATCCTTGACCCAGTTGGCGCTGAATTCGGTGGGCAGGAACAGGTCGAGCGTGCCAGTATCCTTGTCGATGCCGCCGACCTGGATCGGCCTGATCCATTGGCTGTGCAATTGGTGGCCAAGATCCTTGCGGAGCCCCTGGCTGATATCGGCCCAATCCGCAGCCAGGTTTACCGCTTCTTGATCTTCCATGAAATCGTCCTGTGACTGCCGGGCGCCATTATTCGATGCCTTGCGCATTCTCTTACCATCCCCCGCTCGGCGTCTCGCGACGCCTGTTTCGTTCGCCCGATAGCGACAAGGGCAGGCACAGCACGGCCTTGTCCGGAAAAGGCGTTTCCGGAAGTCCCCTTGGCATATTCGGTTTTTAAAGGGCCCGGGCTGTCCCGCCCCGGGCTGAGAACCATTGTGTAGGTCTCACGCCGGATGAGTCGCAAGGGGGATAACTGCAAAAAATCTGAAATATACTTGTTGACTCGTGCCTAAGCCGCAGGCCTTCGTTCAACCCTATGGTTTTATTGGGAAAGACCCGATTTGATGCTACGAATCGCGGGATTTGCGTGGGTTCGATTACTATGCCGTGACAGGTCCGTATCGGAATGAAACCGGAATACGACAAAGGGGCCGCCGGGAACCCGGCGACCCCTTTCGTTTTCGCGTCCGGACGAGCCGGAAAAGCGAATCAGAGCGCGGCGACGCGCTTCGTCAGGCGGCTCATCTTCCGGGCCGCAGTGTTCTTGTGCAGTACGCCGCGCGCGACACCGCGGGCGAGTTCGGGCTGGGCAGTCTTGAGCGCGGACTGTGCGCCATCCTTATCGCCCCCTTCGATCGCCACTTCCACCTTCTTGAGGAAGTTGCGGATACGGCTCATGCGGGCACCGTTGATTTCGGCCCGGCGGGCGTTGCGGCGGATGCGCTTCTTGGCTTGCGGCGTGTTGGCCATAAAGGTTCTCGGGTCTGTCCTCGTCAGGCCGCACGAGATGCGCGGCGGGTAATACTATACGATGCGTGCGAAAAGGCGGCACGGGCCGCCGGAAAGCGGCGCACTTAGCGCTGCCCCCCCGAATCGTCAAGCAATTCGTCGACCATTTCCGGAACCGTGTGCACTGGCTCCGGTTGGCCCTATATGAGGTGTTCCAGAGGAAAGGACAAGGCGTGCGCGACAAGCCCGAATTGAGCGATGCCGAATGGCGTGAGAAGCTGACGCCCGAACAATACCACATCCTGCGCGAGGCAGGGACCGAACGCGCTTTCACCGGCAAATACGACAAGCATTATGATGCCGGGGAATATTACTGCGCGGGGTGCGGCCAGAAGCTGTTCGGGAGCGAGGACAAATACAATAGCGGCTGCGGCTGGCCGGCCTTTACCGAACCTGCCGAGGGAGAGGCAGTGGAAGAGCATCGCGACGTGTCGCACGGAATGGTTCGTACCGAGGTTACTTGTTCAAATTGCGGCGGCCATCTGGGGCATGTGTTTCCAGACGGACCACGCGATCGCGGCGGTTTGCGCTATTGCATCAATTCCGCAGCGCTCGATTTCGAACCCGAGGGCTGATTGGCCGGAACATGCGCTTTGGCCGTTCACGCGGTGTTAGACCTCGCCATGCGAGTTTGTGACACTTAATAGGGCCGCGAACAACAAGGGTGCCTGCACAGCCGATGGATAAAAGAGGGAGCCGCCGCAAGAGCGCGGCGCGCACGAAACGCGCTGGACGGGCGTCCGCCGACAAGCCGCACAGCCGCGTCAGGTTCTGGGCGCGCCGCGTGGCGATCTGGGGCGGCGCGCTGGCATTGCTGGCCGCCTTGTTCGTCGGCCTCGCCGTGGCCTTCGCGGCACGCTCCATGCCCAGCTACTATCAGCTCAAAGCGACGCAAACCGCGCAGACCATCGTGGTTCGCGCGCGCGATGGCACGGAAATCGTCGAGCTCGGGCCGAGCTTCGGCAAGTGGCTTACAGCGGACGAAATTCCGCAGGTCATGAAGGATGCGATGATCTCGGTCGAGGATCGGCGCTATTATTCCCACTTCGGGATCGACTTCTGGCGCACGGGCGGCGCGATCGTGGAGGGCATTACCGGGTCGCGCTCGCGTGTGGGCGGGACATCGACGATTTCCCAGCAGCTCGCCCGCAATGTCTTTCTCAACACCAACCGCACGCTCGATCGCAAGCTGCGCGAGGCGGTTCTGGCCATGGCGCTGGAAGCGAAGTTTTCGAAGGAACAGATCCTCGAGCTCTATCTCAACAAGGTCTATTTCGGTGGCGGAGCCTATGGCATCGACAGCGCCAGCCGGAAGTTCTTCAGCCATCCCGCCACCGAATTGTCCGTTGCCGAAGCGGCGATCATCGCCGGCCTGGTCAAGGCGCCCAGCCGCTATTCACCCACTGCCGATATCGATGCCGCAGTCGGCCGTGCGAGCGTGGTGCTGCGTCTGATGAAGGAACAGGGGCGTATCGCACCCGATGTCACGGTCGATCCCAGTGCCGTCAATCTGAAAGAGGAAGCCGGGCAGAATTCGGTCCGCTACTTCACCGACTGGGTGCTGCCGCAGCTCGACCTGCTGCTGCCGGAAACGTTCGAGCCGATCGAGGTGTGGACCACGCTCGATGTCGGAATGCAGCGCGCGGCGACCGCAGCGATCCAGTCGAACACGCCGGACAGTGCGCAGGGCGCGCTGGTCAGCATGGACCGCGATGGGGCGGTCCTCGCCCTGGTAGGCGGCACCGACTATGTCGAGACCAATTACAACCGCGCCACAGATGCGATGCGCCAGCCCGGCTCTGCCTGGAAGCTGTTCGTCTATCTAGCGGCGCTCGAGGCGGGATACACGCCGGACGACCGCGTGATCGATACGCCGGTGAGGATCAACGACTGGAGCCCGCGCAATTCCAGCGGGCGCAATGTTGGCGAAATCGACCTGCGCACCGCCTTTGCGTATTCGATCAACACGGTCGCGGCGCAGCTCGGCAACGAGGTCGGCTTTGGCACGGTCGCCTCGATGGCGCGGCGTTTCGGCATCAGCAGCGAGATCAATACCTATCCGGCGATGGTCCTGGGCACCAACGAAGTTCGTCTGATCGATATGACGCGGGCCTTCGCGGGCGTTTCGGCCAAGGGCAATTCGGTCGAGCCGTACGGCATCCTCAAGGTCGAAACGGGCGAGGGGGAATTGCTGTATCAGCACGAACAGGCGCGCAGCACGCAGCTCGTGCCCGATTATGTCGCGGCCGGAATCACCGATCTGTTGCAGACCGCCGTTGCCACCGGCACGGGACGCGCGGCGCAGATCGGGCGTCCGGTGGCGGGCAAGACCGGCACGACCAGTTCGAACAAGGACGGCTATTTCGTCGGCTTTTCGTCGGGCATCACGACCGGCGTGTGGATGGGCCGCGACGACAATAAGCGGGTGGGCGGATTGCAGGGCGGCACCGCGCCGGCGCGCGCCTTTGCCGCCTATATGCGCTATGCGGTGAAGGATCGCCCGGTCGAGGAATTCGACACCGACCTGCAATTGCCCGAATGGCAGCTCGAGCCCGATGACGAATACATGCTCGGCGATCCGGAGGATTACTATTTCATCGACGAGCAGGGCAATCTGATCGAACCAGGCACGTCCGACAGCCTGCGCGAAGACCCTTTCGCAGAGGAATTCGATCGCACGCTCGATCCCGATCGCCAGCGTACTCCGGTCGCCCCCGCTCCGCGCCCGCTCCGGCAACCCTCGCGCGGGGCCGATGGCGCCCCGCAGGCGGTGGGCGACGATTTTCTCGACGAAGCGACTGGCGCCCGTCCAGAGCAACGTCAACCGCCTGCGCCGCGCCCGACCAACTAATCTGACCGACTAATCTGGCGAGCAAGAAAAAGGGCGGCCCTTCCGGTGGGGAAGGACCGCCCTTTACTGTCAGCGTGCCGCGCTAGCGCAGTCTGACCGCGATATACTGTGCCGGACCGCCACGGCGTTGAGCGCGAAGCAAAACCGCTTCACGCTTGTCACGCTGTGCCTCGCGGATGGTGTTCTCCAGATCCTCGAGACTTGCCACCGGACGATAATTGGCCGTGAGAATGATGTCGCCCCGGCGCAGACCCTTGCGCGCGGCGTCCGAATTCTGGTCCACGCCTGCCACGACCAGGCCCCTTGTATCGGCGCTGACACCGAGCTGGCGCGCGATCTGCGGGGTAAGCGGGAGCGCTTGCAGGCCGAGCTTCTCCTCGATCACTGCATTGTCGCCCGGCTCCATCGTCTCCTCTTCCTCGGCATCGGGATTGAAGAGCTGCTGCTGGCGCAGTTCCTCTTCGCTCGGCCGCTTGCCGACGGTCACATTGACGCGGCGGGTTTCACCGTCGCGGATCAGTTCGACCGGAATCTTGGTGCCGGGACGGATATTGGCGACCAGGAAAGAGAGCGTCTGGTCGGGCGTCACATCCTGACCGTTGACCTTGGTCACGATGTCGCCAGGGCGGATACCGGCCTCTTCGGCAGGCTCTCCGGGCTGGACCGACTGGATGAACTCGCCCCGGTTTCGCGCGATGCCGAGCGAATCGGCAACATCGTCGGTCACCGGCTGGATTTGCACACCGAGATACCCTCGCTCGATTTCGACCCCGTCGCGCAACTGGCTGACGATCGGCGCGGCGATTTCAGCGGGGATGGCGAAGCCAATGCCCACGCTGCCGCCCGAAGGCGAGAAGATCGCGTTGTTGATGCCGATGACATTGCCCTGCATGTCGAACAGTGGACCACCCGAATTGCCGCGATTGATGGCGGCATCGGTCTGAATGTAGCGGTCATAGGCGCCGCCCTGGCCGGTGTTGCGATAGACTGCGGAAACGATGCCCGAAGTCACCGTGCCGCCGAGGCCGAAGGGATTGCCGATGGCCACCACCCAATCGCCCGGGCGCGCCTGCGCACTGTCGCCGAATTCGACGAAGGGGAAGGCGTCGCGGCGGCTGATCTTGAGCACGGCAAGGTCGCTCTGCGCGTCGGTGCCGACCAATTCGGCCTCGTATTCGGTGCCATCGGGCATGGTCACGGTGATTTCTTCCACCGTGCCGCGTCCGCTGGGGCTGACGACATGGTTGTTGGTCACGACATAACCGTCTGCCGAGATGATGAATCCCGAACCGAGCGACTGGCCTTCGCGGAATTGCGGTTCCTGCTGCTGACCACGGCGGCGGTTGAACAGGCCTTCGAACGGCGTGCCCGCGAAGGGGTTGCCGTTACCGGTCGCCACTTCGATCCGCTGGCGGGTCGAAATGTTGACCACCGCCGGTTGGAGCTGCGCCGTCAGATCGGCGAAACTCTCGGGAGCACCGGCACGCGGCACGACCCGGGCCATGTGGCTGTCGTCGTTCTGGGCGACCTGGGCGCCCGCCGGATAGCCGGTCGCGAGCGAGATTGCGGCGCCGCCCACCAGCAGCGCACTCGTCACGGAATATGCATATCGCACTGGCTTCACGTCCTTTTCGTCCTCTTCCTTAGCTTGCATGGTTTGCAGTCAGCTATTGTTACCGATCTGCTTGCCCTGCGTTTCGGCGGGCGACTGTCGCGCCCGCCGCTGAACGCCGTTTGAACGACGTCCAAACCACTCGACGAACGATCAACGCCGCCCGCGGAACTGTCGCAGATATTCATTGTCCGGCGACAGGATGATGCTGCTTTCCGATGGGTTTTCGCCATTGGAAAAAGTGGCGTCGTAGCTCTGCATGGCGCGGTAGAAATCATAGAATTCGGCATCCTTGCCGAACGCGTCGGCATAGATACGCGCCGCTTCGGCGTCAGCTTCGGCGCGAATGATACGCGCATCGCGGCTGCCGCCTGCACGGATCGTGCGCGCCTCGCGCTCGCGATCCGATTCCATCCGTCGGAAGGCCGATTGCAGCGGGGCTTCGGGCAAATCGGTGCGCATGATCTTCACGTCGACCACCTCGGC
The DNA here is from genome assembly GCA_022953095.1 of Qipengyuania sp. ABI-127-1. Lineage (GTDB taxonomy): Bacteria > Pseudomonadota > Alphaproteobacteria > Sphingomonadales > Sphingomonadaceae > Qipengyuania. The sequence goes on from JALJCR010000001.1 coordinate 754,980, forward strand.
GCCATATTGGCGTGCCTGCCGATCTAGATTGGCGCGGACATTGGCCAGCGCGCTGCCCCTTTCGGCGGTCAGCATCGACTGGAAGGTCCGGCGGCCAAGTTCCTGACGCAATACCGAGTTGAGGATCGGCTCGAGCGCGTTGCGCACGCCTTCGGTGGTGCCTGCGCGTTCGACCATGCGAACCGGGTCGGTAATGCGGAACCGCGCATAGGCATTGACCAGCAGGCGCTGCTGGTCGGCCGAAAGCACTTCCTCGTCGTTCATCTCGAGATCGAGCAGGCGCTTCTCGATCCGGCGGACCGAATCGATGAAGGGAATGCGCAGGTAGAGGCCGGCATCCGTTTCGCCGCCGGGCGTGTTGACCACGCCGACTGGCTCACCCGTCCGGATTATGACGGCCTGTTCCTCTTCGGGGACGACATAGGCGCTCATCATGAAGGCGACCAGCAATACGCCCAGCGCGATCACGGCGGTGCGATGGTTTTGCAAGAAATTGGTCATGTTACTGCCCTTCCGGTGCCGTCACGGTGGTCGTGGGTTGCTGCGCCCGGCGTCGAATTTCCGGCAAGGGGAGATAGGGGGTCACATTGCCGGTTTCGACGATGGTCTTGTCGGTCTGGCTCAGTACACGCTCCATGGTCTCGTAATAGAGGCGCTGGCGCGTGACCTGCGGCGCGAGGCGGTACTGTTCGTACACCTTGTCGAAGGCTTCGGCCTCACCTTCGGCCTGGGCGAGCACTTGCTGCGCATAGCCGCGCGCCTGGTTGCGCGCCGCATCGGCGTTTTGCTCTGCCACCTGCACGTCACGGAAGGCGTCGACCACCTGAGCGGGCGGGTCGGCCTTCTCGATTTCGACACCCAGTACGCGAATGCCCGCGCCATAGCTGTCGAGCGTCGCCTGCATGCGTTCGCGCACGTCCTGTTCGATCGCCGCACGGCCCTGGCCGGAGAAAGTCTCGTCGAGCTCGGTCTCGGCCACCGAAGCGCGCATCGCTGCCTCGGCTGCCTCGTTCACGGTCTCGACCGGATCGACCACGCGGAATTTGAAGCCCTCGAGGTCCTTGATGTTCCACCGCACGATATAGGACAGGTCGACCAGGTTCTGGTCGCCGGTCAGAATCAGTTTGGCCTGATTGTTATTGCCGGGGATCCTGACCGACCGGACACCTTCGACGTCCTCGATATCGACTGTCTCGATGGGGAACGGGGCAGTGAAGTTGAGCCCCGGTTCGAGCGGGCGCGTGTAGTTGCCGAGCGTTTTCACGACCCCCTGCTGTTGCGGGCCGACCAGGTGGACGCTGGTCGCCAGCACACCGATGCCGATCACGGCGATGACCGCGATCGGGAACCAGCTCTTGCCGCCGGGGCGCTGGGGGAAGCGGAAATTCGGGCCGCCGGGGCCTCCGCCACCGCTGCGGCGCGGCCCTTCGGGTCCGCGGCTCTTGAAGATATCCTCGATATTCGGCGCCCGGCGACCGTCATTGCCGCCCGGGGGCAGCCAGGGATTGCGCGGCCCCTTCGGCTTGTCGCCATCCTGTGCACCCGTCGGCTTGTCGCCATCGCCACCCTTGCCGGAATCGCCGCCCCAAGGGTTTTTCTTACCTGTCATCGCGAGGGAAATCCTCTGTCCGAACCCGTCCAAAACTCTCATGGTGCTTGTTATAGGTGTGCTTCGCGGGAAAAACAGGGGTTGCAGCGCGCTTTTCGATGCTACAGCAGCCGCCCTCATGAGTTCGATCGATCCAAAAACGCTACTGCCCCCCAGCCTTGCCGCGCGCGTGAGCGCGCTCACCATCAAGAACGGGAGGGCGATAGCCGTCGTGGATGCCGCCGGGTTGGGCACCAAGGATCGCGGCGATATCGAGCGCGCGATTTCCGATACGCTCGGCCAGCGCGAGGATGTTTCCGAAACCCGCGTGGTCTTGACCGCCGAGCGCAAGCTGCGCCGCCTGATCGCTGTTGGCAGCGGCAAGGGCGGGGTCGGCAAATCGACGCTGACCGCCAACCTCGCAGTGGCGCTGGCCAAATTGGGGCACAAGGTCGGGCTCGTCGATGCCGATGTCTACGGCCCATCGCAGCCGGTCATCTTTGGCAATCAAGGGCAGAAGCCGGTCGCGCGCGACGAGAAACTCGTTCCGGTCGATAGCGATATCGGTATCCCCGTTCTGTCGATGGGCCATTTGGTCGAACCGGGCCGCGCGCTTGCCTGGCGCGGACCGATGGCGGGCAATGCCCTGTCGCAACTGATCGATGCGCATTGGGACGATGTCGATACATTGCTTGTGGATCTGCCGCCGGGCACGGGGGATGTGCAGTTGACGATGCTCCAACGGTTCAAGCCCGTGGGCGCGGTGCTGGTCTCTACACCGCAGGACCTTGCCTTGATCGATGCCGCGCGGGCGGGCCAATTGTTCGACCAGGCGGGTGTGCCGATCATCGGCCTGGTCGAAAACATGGCGGGATATGCCTGCCCGCATTGCGGCGAAGTGTCCGATCCCTTTGGCAAGGGCGGGGTCGAGACGGCGGCACAGCGGCTCGACCTCCCTTTCCTGGGGCGCATCCCGCTCGATCTCGCCATTCGGGAGGGGAGCGACAAAGGCGTGCTTCCGGCCGCAGGTGATGATGTGCTGGCCCAGCCCTTCGATGACATCGCCGCCAAGATCCACGCATGGATTGGCGCGCAAAGCTAGACGAACTTCCGGTCACGCGGCGCCAGTTGATCGCGGGCGCGGCAGTGGGCGGCGGGCTGGCGGTCGCCTGGTGGCTGTGGCCGCGCCACTATTCCAGCCCGCTCGCTCCCCGCCCCGACGAACGCGATTTCGGTGGCTGGATGACGATCGGCAGCGATGGTGTGGTGACCGTGGCTGTGCCGCAGCTCGAAATGGGCCAGGGGGTTGCCACGCTGCTCGCGCAGGTCGTGGCGGTCGAACTGGGGGCCGACTGGCGCCAGATAGCGGTGGAACCGGTTCCGCCATCGGGCCTTTACGCCAATGTCCCGCTCGCGGCGAAATGGGCTCCGTTGTGGTCCAATCTACCCAGCCTGGCGGGTGATGCTGACAGCCTTCTGGCAGAAAATTTCGCGCGCGCAAACGCCTTCGCGGCGACGGCACGGGGCTGCTCGCTTATCGCCTATGAACAGCCCATGCGCGAGGCGGCGGCGAGTGCGCGCGCCATGCTGGCCATGGCGGCGGCGGCACGCTGGGAGGTCGATTGGGAGGAATGCGAGGTCCAAAGCGGGCTGGTGCGGCATGGCGAGCGACAGCTCGATTTCGGCGTGCTCGTGGCCGAGGCTGCCGAATTCGACCCGCCCGACCCTGCGCCCTTGCGAGTTCAGCCTGCGAGCGAGGATACCTCTCCGGCAGAGGCTGAGCTCGATCCCGATTTCCCGCGCCTCGACCTGCCCGCCAAGGTCGATGGCAGTTTCCTTTTCGCGGGCGACATTCGCCTGCCGGGGCTCGTCTATGCCTCCATCCGGCACGGCCCGCTGGGCAAGCCGGACCTGTCCGCGTTCGAGGCGGGAGCTGTCGAGGGTCTCAGGGGCCTGGTCGGCGTGGTCAAGTCGAAACGCTACCTCGCCGCAGTGGCGGAAAGCTGGTGGATCGCCGAACAGGCGCTGAAGAAAATGCGCCCTGTGTTTGCCGGGCCACCTGCCGTCGAGAGCGCCGCTGCGCTGGAGGCGCTGGAGGCCGCGCATGACGAGGTCGATCCCAGGCGCATACGGGAAGTCGGCAGCCCCGACGATCTTCTCGTTCGGCCCGATTATTCGCAAAGCTATTCGGTGGCACCGGCCGTCCACGCGACGATAGAGACCGCAAGCGCGACCGCGCGGTTCGATGGCGATACGCTGGAATTATGGATCGCGGCGCAGGCGCCCGAGCTCACGCGCCGGGCGGCCGCCAAGGCGATCGGCATTTCGCGGCAGGATGTGGTCCTCTATCCCACAGCCGCCGGGGGAAGCTTCGATGCACGGCTCGAACGCCGCCATGCGATCGAGGTGGCGCAGATCGCGAAGCAGATCGGTCGCCCCGTCAATCTGACCTGGCCGCGTGTGCAGGAATTGCAGTCGGTGCCCGTACGCACGCCGGTAAGCGCGCGCCTCGAAGCTGCATTCCTCCCCGCATCCGGCGGACGGATTGCGGCGTGGCGCTCGCGTCTGGCGATGCCTGCGACCGTCCGTGAATTCGGGCGGCGGCTGTTCGACAACAAGACCCCGCAGGCGGCCATGGAGCACGCGGCGGGGGAAACCGATGCGCTCGCCTGCGAAGGCGCCGTGCCGCCCTACAGAATAGACCATGTGGCAGTCGATCACCTGCCCGTAACCCTGCCATTTCCGACCGGGCAGATGCGCGGGAATGCGCAGGCCTACAACGCCTTCTTCTCAGAGAGTTTCGTCGATGAGCTGGCCGAACGCGCGGGCCGCGATCCCTTCCTCTACCGCATGGAAATGCTGTCCGGCTTGCCGCGCATGGCCGACACGCTGCGCCGTGCGACCCGGCTTGCCGGATGGGATGGTGGACGCCGGGGCACGGGGCAGGGGTTGGCGCTGGCCCGCTTCGGATCGCCGGAAAGCGGCGGCTGCATCGCCTGCGTTGCGCAGGCGGCGCTCGGCCAAGGCGGGGTGCGCGTCAGACGTTTGCATGCCGCAGTCGATATCGGGCGCGTGGTGAATCATGACATCGCCCGGCAACAGATCGAAGGCGGGCTGATTTTCGGGCTCTCCCTCGCAACCGGGTCCAGCGTGGCTTATGAAGACGGCAAGCCCGTGCCCGGTCGCCTCGCCGGACTGGCCCTGCCGACGCTAGCCAACACGCCCGAAATCGTTGTGGAATTGCTGGCCAGCGATGCGCCGCCCTTCGATCCAGGCGAACTCGGCGTGGCCGTCGCGCCCCCTGCGATTGCGAATGCCCTTTACTCCGCGACCGGAGTGCGCTTTCGCCGCCTGCCATTGCTATCGGAGGGCCTATGACCTGGCAGACGCAGAAACTTCCCCTCGATCATCCCCCGGTGAAGTCGGGCAGGGTCGGGGTGTTGATCGTTAATCTCGGCACGCCCGACGCGCCCGAAGCCGGGCCGGTGAAGCGCTATCTGGCGGAATTCCTGTCGGACCGCCGCGTGGTCGAAATCCCGCCGATCGCCTGGCAGCCGATCCTGCGTGGGATCATCCTCAATACCCGGCCGAAAAAGAGCGCCCATGCCTATCGCCAGGTCTGGACCGAAGAGGGATCGCCCCTCGCGGTTATTACGCGCAAACAGGCCGATGCGATGCAGGTGCGACTGGGCGAGCAGGTGACGGTCGATTGGGCGATGCGCTATGGTACGCCGTCGATCCCGGACCGTTTGCAGTCGCTGATGGATGCCGGGTGCGAGCGCATCCTGCTAGCCCCCCTCTATCCGCAATATAGCGGAGCGACGACGGCAACGGTGGTCGACAAGGCGGCCGACAAGCTCAAAGCCATGCGCTGGCAGGCCAGCTTGCGTACCTTGCCGCCCTATCATGACGATCCGGCCTATATCGATGCGCTGACGAGCGATTTGTCGCGTCAGTTGGATGGTTTGGAGTTCGAGCCCGAAGTGCTTCTGCTGAGTTTCCACGGCATGCCGCAGCGCACGCTCGATCTGGGCGATCCCTATCACTGCCACTGCCAGAAGACCTCGCGATTGCTGCAGGAGAAACTGGCCCGCCCGGGCCTGCGCTTCCGCACCACGTTCCAGTCGCGCTTCGGGCGTGCCAAATGGCTCGAACCGGCAACCGATGTGGTGCTCGAGGAAGAGGCGAAAGCGGGCACGAAGCGTCTGGCCATCGCCGCGCCGGGATTTTCCGCGGATTGCCTCGAAACGCTGGAGGAACTCGCCATCCAGGGGCGCGAACAGTTCACCGAAGCGGGCGGGGACCATTTCGCCGCGCTGTCCTGCCTCAACACATCGGATGCGGGTCTCACCATGCTCGAAACCTTGCTGCGGCGCGAATTGGCGGGGTGGATTAACGCCTAGAAATTACTTACACTGCGGTAAGTTGTCAGGAGCTACCTATGGCCACGCTTGCCTCGCACCAACCCGCCGACCTTGCGCCAACGCACTGGACCGAAGGCAATCCCAGCGACGACGAGCTCGCCCACATTCCGGGAGAGGCTGGCTGGCCGCTTGTCGGCAACACTTTCAAAATGCTCGCCGATCCGCACGGCATGGCCAAGTCGATGGTCGAGAAGTACGGCCGGGTGTACAAGAACAAGGCGTTCGGCGGATGGAACATCGCGTTGATCGGCGCGGATGCCAATGAACTTGTCCTGTTCGACCGGGACAAGCTGTTTTCATCCGAGCAGGGCTGGGGGCCCATACTCGACAAGCTGTTCCCGCGCGGGTTGATGCTGATGGATTTCGACCATCACCGGGCCGACCGCCGGGCGCTGTCGATTGCATTCAAGCCGGGGCCGATGCGGCATTATTCGGGCGCGCTCAACCGGGGAATCGCCAAGCGTGTGGCGGAATGGGGTGCCAATGGCTCCAAGGGCGGAATGCGCTTCTACCCCGCGATCAAGGAACTCACGCTCGATCTCGCGGCGGACAGTTTCATCGGCATCCCCTGGGGGCCTGAGGCGGAGCGGATCAATCGTGCATTCATCGATATGGTTCAGGCCAGCGTGGCCCCCGTGCGCAGGCCGTTGCCCTTCACCCAGATGAGGAAGGGCGTCGACGGGCGCGCCTTTCTGGTCGACTATTTCACCAAGGAAACGCATCGCCGCCGCGCCGAAGGCGGCGGGCAGGACATGTTCAGCCAGTTTGCTACGGCAGAGTACGAGGATGGCAGCCTGATGCCGGTCGACGAGGTGGTCGACCATATGAATTTCCTCATGATGGCCGCGCATGACACGATCACCTCCAGCGCGACCTCGCTGCTGTGGCTGCTTGCCAAGCATCCCGAATGGCAGGACAAGTTGCGGGCCGAGGTCGAGACCGTAACCGGGGGCGTCGATGCCGATGGCCGCGTGCGCGATCTGGCTTACGAAGATCTCGGGAAGCTCGAGCTTACCGAAATGGCGTTCAAGGAAGCGCTGCGCTTCATTCCACCTGTGCCCTCCATGCCGCGCCGCGCGCTGCGCGATTTCGAATATGGCGGTTACAGGATTCCGGCGGGCACTCCGGTCGGAATCAACATCCACTGGACCCATCACAGCGAGGATTACTGGGACGAACCGGAAAAGTTCGATCCGATGCGCTTCACGCCCGAAAAGGTGAAGGCGCGCCACAAATACGCCTGGGTTCCCTTTGGCGGGGGCGCCCATATGTGTCTGGGCCTCCACTTTGCCTACATGCAGGTGAAAATCCTGATGGCCCAGCTCCTGCCGCGTTACCGTGTGGACCTCGTCGGCGGCGACCCGGAATGGCAGGCCTGGCCGATCCCCAAACCGAAGGACGGGTTGAAGATTACGCTGACGGCGCTGTAAATTTCCGGAACGAGCGGGGGTCTCGCATGGCGGGATGTGGCTTCCACACCTGTCGCCCCGCCATCGCGGGGATCGCAGCTAGAAGTCGATCGCGATACCGTCCTTCACCCAATCGCCATACCGGGTCGGGCTCAATTCCTCCTCGTCCTCGTTCTTCTTCGGTTCGGGCGGAGGATCGTTGGTCCAATGGGCGGGTTTCTCGAACCCGTCGGGCCGTTTCGTTGCGCGGTCGGTCATGCTTGCAAGATGATGACGCTGGCGGCTTTGCGCAAGTGCGCGTAAGGCGCGCGGCCAATGGCCCAACCCCAAGGTATCCACGCCCGCCGCGCGGCGCTACGCCTGCTCGATGCGATCCTGCGCCGCGGCGAGACGCTCGACATTGCCTTTAGTGGCGCGACTAGGGACGTGCGCAAGTTCGAGGACAAGGCGCTCGCCCGCGCCATCGCCAGCGAAGTGCTGCGCTGGATGGTCGATATCGATGCGCTGATCGATTCCGCGACCAAAAAGCCGCTGCCGCATGATGCCAAGGCGCGCATGGTGCTGCGCATGATGCTGGCCCAGTGGTTGCGGCTGGGCACCCCGCCGCATGCGGTGGTGGCGACCGGGCTTGACCTTCTGGCAGGCGGCCCGCGTCGTCTGGCGCATGGAGTTTTTTCGACGCTGACGAGCAATGCAGCATCGCTGCCCGATGCGCCGACCCTGCCCGGAGAGGCTGCCATGCGCTGGGGGGAGCGAGCCCCAGCCATCGCCGCCGGTCTCGCGGACCCGCCGCCGCTCGATCTCACATTGCGCGATCCGGCCGAAACCGAGCACTGGAAGGTCCAGCTTTCCGCCGACAGTCTGATGCCCGGCCAACTGCGCCTGCCGCGGGGCGAGAATGTCGAGAACCTGCCCGGTTTCGCCGAAGGGGCATGGTGGGTGCAGGACCTTGCCGCATCGCTGCCGGCGCGCTTGCTGGGGCAGGGTGAGGGGCGGCATGTGCTCGATCTGTGCGCGGCACCGGGCGGCAAATCGCTGCAACTGGCGGCACAGGGATGGCAGGTTACCGCGCTCGATATTTCCAAGCGTCGGCTCGATCTGCTCAAGGCCAATCTCAAGCGAACGGGCTTGAAGGCCAGCACCGTGCGCGCCGATGCCCTGAAGTGGGAACCGAAGCACCAGTTCGACGCGATCCTGCTGGATGCGCCCTGTACCGCCACTGGCACGGCGCGCAGACACCCCGATGTGCTGCATCGTATCGGTCAGCGCCAGATCGAGGAGATGGCAGAACTGCAAGCCACTCTGCTGGAACGCGCGCAGGGATGGCTCAAGCCCGGCGGTACGCTGATCTACGCCACCTGCTCGCTGGAGCGCGAGGAGGGCGAAGAGCGGGCGCGAGATGTGAGACTGACACCATCGCCGATCACCCCGGACGAGCTACCCGAAGGCCTGGCCCCTGCCGCTGAAGGCTGGCTGCGCACCGATCCGGGCCTGCTTGCCGAGGACGGCGGGCTCGATGGCTTCTTCGTCGCGCGTTGGGCTAAGGCCTTGGGCTGACCACCCGAGTCCGGGCTCGCAACCAGCTCGCCGAAGTTCGCGGGTGCGTTAGCGTGCGAGCTCCCGTTCGGTTTGTCGAGCAGCCCTGAGACCCGAGAGATGCGCGCCGTAGACAGTGGTAGCAAAGGGGCCTGGCGCTGCGTCGCCCGCGAAATGGACACGGCCTTGCAGTGGCTGTGCAAATTTGCGACGAGCATTCCCGGCACCTGGTCTGACCGCGCTGAAGCTGCCGCGGGAAAGGGGGTCGGCCGCCCAGTCATAGGATGTCGAGGGTCCTAGGCGATCTGCCATACTCTTCCCCAGAATCTGCGTTATTCGCTCAACCGCATAAGCGCGACGCCCCGCCATATCCTGCCGCGCCAACTCCGAAGCCAGATCTCCTGATGCGATCAAGGTCAGGACGGGGTCGAACTGATCCGCCACGAGCATTTCGAGATTGCCGGACGCCAGTGTGCAGATGTCGGCATGATATTCGGCAAGCCGGCCCCCCATTCCTTCGAGGAGAAAGCCGATTTTGAGGAATTGCCCGATCGTGAATCCGTTCAAAGCCTCGGTCTTGGCCTGGGGCAGGTCGGGGCTGAACCGGATCGCGCCGGACGCAAGGACAGTTGGTGGAATGGTGATGATGACGTGCCTGGCGGTCGCGCTGCCCCAGTCGCCTGATACGGAAATTCGATTCCCGTGGTGCCAGTCGATCAGCGTCACCCGATGATTCAGGCGTACCGGCACGCTTCCGAAGACTGCTGCGACGAGGGCGCCATAACCCCCTGACACTGTACGCTCTTCGCCGTCTTCCAACGACAGGAAATCGTCAAACGAGATGTTATCGGGTTGCGCACCAAGCGAGAATGCAGCGATAGCGATCATCGCATCGTGCCACTCGTCACCCGACAGGAAGGACGCGAGCGAGCGGCTTCCGGGCAGAATGGAAGGAATGAACATGCGGCGTTCAAGATCGCTCGTTGCCTTGTTCATATGCGATGTGGCGTTCTCGTCCGAGAGCGCCTTTCCGGCACAATAGAGCCTGCGGTCGGAGATATCCGCAACCTTCAGCGCGAGCCCTCTGTCTTTGGCGAGTTGCGTGAAGCTGTTGTGCTCGGCGTTATGAAGCCAGTGTGCCCCTTGGTCGAACGGGGCACCGAGGCTGTTCGCGTCGGTCCAGGCACGTCCCCCTATGCGGCTTCGAGCCTCGAGAACGAGAATTCTCCGGCCTTTGGTTGTGAGAGCATGGGCCGCACTGAGGCCTGCGACTCCGGCGCCGATGATGATCGCGTCGAAATCAGTCGGAACTGGTAACCGTACACAGGCAGGGGCGGCCAACAGGCTCGCAATCCCAGCAACTACCTTCCGACGGGCAAGCACGACGCAATTCTCCAAAAGTGACGATACTGTCATTTTTCTATATGACAATATCGTCACCTTTTCAATTGCCAGCTTGCGATGGCGCGGGGTAGACCACCAACATGGCGAACAGGGGGGTCATGAAGCCGAAACAAGAGCGCTCGCGGATGCGCGTGAGCGCCCTGCTCGATGCCGCCGAGGAATTGGTTGAAGAGCTCGGCGTCGAGGGTTTTGCAATGTCGGAAGTGGCACGGCGTGCGGGGGCCGCCCATGGATCGCTCTACCGCTATTTCGAATCGCGCGAGGCTCTCCTCGCAGCTCTGCATGAGAGGCAGATCTCGCAGCTTGAAGCTGCTGTCATCGAAGCGAGTGAGAAGCTCAGTCTCACGCAGGTCGTGCCATCTGCACGGGAGTTTCTGGATGCCTTTCTCGATCCACTGCGCGATTTCCTTATTCGCAATCGGTCCTACCGCCTGCTGCGAATCGGCATGCCGGATGCATGGCAGGTGGCTTCCTCCGAAGCGGAATTGGATGCACGTGTTATTGCCGAGCTCGCGCACGCATTGAAGAACTTGGTCCCAGGGCTTGAGGAAGAAAGGCGCTTGCTTGCGGCCACGCTCCTACTGTCACTAACCGATTCCACTATCATCATCGAACACAGGCCTGAAGTTCAGCGCGAGGGCCGCCGTGTTCTGGAATTATACCTCGAGGACCTCGTCTCTAATGTCAGCTGTGAACCATCGCGAACCGGTGGCACGACAAGCTGACATTTTCAGGCCTCTTCCTTGAGATACTTCTGGAAGCTCTTGCGCAGCTTCATCAGCTTGGGCGGGATCACGGCGAGACAATAGGGATTGCGCTGGCCTTCGCCGTCCCAATATTCCTGATGATAGTCCTCCGCCGGATACCACTCGCCGCTTTCGATCGACGTCACGGCTTGCTGGCCCGGATGCTCCTCGTTCCAGCGCGCGATGGCGGCCTTGGCTTCGTCCTCCTGCCCTTCGAGCGGGAAGATCGCGCTGCGGTACTGGGTGCCGACGTCGTTACCCTGCCGGTTGAGCTGGGTCGGGTCGTGCGTGCCCATGAAGACGTCGTAGAGCTGGGCGAGCGTGATCTGCTCGTCATCGAAGGTGACGCGCACGCCCTCGGCATGGCCGGTGTTGCCGGTACAGACTTCCTTATAGGTGGGATCGGAGGTGTCGCCGCCGATATAGCCGCTTTCGACTTCGCTGATGCCGATAACGTCCTTCATCACCGCTTCGGTGCACCAGAAACACCCACCCGCGACGATCGCCTGCCGTTGTGCCATATACGTCATTCTCCTTTGCGAGGAACAGATAGGGTGCCACAACGTCATTGTCATGCAGACCCGCACAAAGAATGCCGTGCCGGTACAAACAGGGGAGAATTTCATGCGTAGACCGATTGCCGCGATGCTTGCGGGCGCCGCGCTGGCCACTCTTGCCGCGCCCGTTGCCGCGCAGCAGCAGGAAGAAAGCAACCAGACCCGTCAGGTTCTGGGCCGGATTCTCGATGTCATCCTTGGCCCGGGCGAGCAGGACCGGAAAGACGGGACCGATGCCGAACGATCGACTGTCGCCCCGCTCACCATGGATCAGGTTCTCGCCGATCCGCGCCGCGACGGTGATCGGGCGCGCGATCAGTTCCGCCACCCCGCGCAAACGCTGTCCTTCTTCCGCGTCGAACCAGGGCAGACGGTTGTCGACTATATGCCGGCAGGCGGCTGGTATACGCGTGTGCTGGTACCCTATCTCGGATCGGAGGGGCTCTATATAGGACTGACGCCCGATCCTGCCGCGACCGATAGCGAACGGTTCGAAACCTACGTTTCTCAATTGCCGGGCCGCTTCCGCGAGGCGGCACCCGGCTGGTCGCTGACCGGCGCACCGATGGCCGTTTATGGATCGCAGGACCTGCCCGAGGAACTGAACGGCCAGGTCGACCGCGTGCTGATTTTCCGCGAAATGCACAATCTGCTGCGTTCGGGGGCGATGTATACCGAACTCACCCGTATCCGGAGCTTGCTCAAGCCCAATGGCATGGTCGGTATCGTTCAGCACCGGGCCAAGGAAAACGCGTCCGCCGATTATACTTTGGGCGCGAACGGTTATCTGCGCGAAAGTGACGTGGTGGGGCTGATGCGCGTCCACGGTTTCGAGCTGGTCGACAGCAGCGCGATCAATGCCAATTACCGCGATTCCGCGAACCACCCGAAGGGTGTGTGGGAACTGCCCCCCACACTCGGTACGAAGCGCGAGGAATTGCGCGAGATCGGGGAGAGCGACCGGATGACATTGCTGTTCCGCAAACGCTGATCCGTCAGCCGCGGTTCATGTGAATGGAGGCAGGCCCTCGATGTAACACCATTACATCGAGGGCCGTGTTTTATGTTTCGCAATTGGATTCTCCCGCTCGCAAGTCCGCTTGTTCTGGCCGCCTGTACCGATCGCGTCGATGAGGCGCGGGGCGTCGATCATGGCGAAACGCTGCTGTCGGTCAGTGCCGGCGGGCAGGCCGAAAGCAGGCCTGATCGGGCGCAGTTCCAGGCCGGTATCGAAACCTGGTCGCGCAGTGCCAAGACCGCGAGCGAGGAGAACAAGGATAAGATCGCCGAGATCGTGACGGCCTTGCGCGAGATCGGTGTGGAAGAGAAGGACATCCAGACCCGCGCGGTCCATGTCCGCCGGATCGACTGGGGTGATCGCAAGGGTCAATTCCAGGCGAGCAATGTGGTCGAGGTGACGATGCGCGACCCGGACAGGGCCGGCGATGCCGTGGCTGCGGTAACCGAAGCGGGGGCGAACATCGTCTCCGGTCCGAACCTCTCGATGACCGATCCCGAAGCAACCGCCAATCTTGCCTATGCCGATGCCTACAAGGCAGCGCGAAAGCGGGCCGAAGCCTATGCCGAGGCAGCCGGGATGGAGGTCAGCCGGGTGCTCTATATCCGCGACGCGGGCGGGACGCAGGGCCAGACCTGGCTCCGCGGTGCCGACGCAATGAACGAAGCCGTGGTTCAGCGGACGGCACCCACCCCGCCGCCGCCGGTTTCAATGGCCCCGCGCCCGGAAAGCGGTGACGGGATGATGGTCGGCATGACGCGTTCGAATGTTTATATCCAGGTGGACTTCGCCCTGCGGGAGAAATAACGCTGATCCGATGAGAGAACTGACTGTCGCCGTCCTGCAGCTTGCCCTCGCACGCGCGGAGGAGGCTGAGAACATTGCCGCCGTATCCGCGCTGGTCGAGGAAGCGGCAGGCAAGGGTGCGCAAGTGATCCTTCCGCCCGAACTGTTCGCCGACGAATATTTCTGCCGCGAGGAGGAAGAGGAACTCTTCGCTCTTGCGCGTCCGACCGCCGAAAGCCCGAGCGTGCGCGCGATGCAGGGCCTCGCCGCGAAGCTGGGCGTCGCTATCCCCACCAGCTTCTTCGAGCGCGATGGCCACCACTATTACAACACGCTGGCGATGATCGGTCCTGATGGCGCGATCATGGGTACCTATCGCAAGAGCCACATCCCCGACGGGCCGGGCTACGAGGAGAAATACTATTTCCGCCCCGGGAACGACGGTTTCAAGGTGTGGGACGTCTTCGGCGCGCGCATCGGCGTGGGGATCTGCTGGGATCAGTGGTACCCCGAATGCGCGCGGGTCATGGCGCTGAAAGGCGCCGAAGTGCTGCTTTATCCCACGGCCATCGGATCGGAACCCTATGACGCCGATCTCGACACCAGCCGCATGTGGCGCCGCGCGATGATCGGCCATGCGGTGTCCAATTGCATGCCGGTATGCGCTGCCAACCGCATCGGCCACGAAGGCCCGGCCGATCGCCAGCAGAGCTTTTACGGCCACAGCTTCATTTCCGACGAATGGGGCGATCTGGCCGAGCAATTCGGTGCCGCCGAAAGCGGTGCGCTGGTCGCGACGATCGACCTTGATCGGGCGGCGAAACATCGCGCGGGCATGGGCTTTTTTCGGGATCGCCGCCCGCAGCTCTATGGCCGGATCTGCGAGGATATCTGACCGTGCCGCCTGGCATCGACCAGGCGCAGCTCGACGCGTTGTTCACGGCCGCTCTCGAGGCCGGCATCGCCCGGATCGAGAAAGACGGCACCTTCTTCCCGCTTTTGTTCGAATTGCGTGCAAATGGCGCGATACAGAATGTCGCCGTGCTCGAAACCGGGGCCATCGACGGAGCGCAGACGGTGCTCGACCGGTTCGCCGAATTGCTGAAACCGCGCGCGCGGGAGGGCACGATCCGGGCCGCCGCCATCGTTCTGCATCGGGCGCATCGAGACATGATGGAAGTTCGGCTGCGAGCCGCCAACTATGCCAGCGATGTCCAGGTTCCTTTCGCCATCGCGCGGGGCGGGCTGTTCGCGAGAAAACGCAAGCTTACGCTGGACGTGTTCACTCTTAGGGCAGCCGAGAACGAGATATTCTAGCGCCCGGCCAGGTCTTTCAGAACGATGCTCCAATGGTCCAGCCCGTCATAGAAGGCGTCTACCCGCATCCTTTCGTTCAGCCCGTGTGCGTAGATATCCTGCGGGCGGCTGGCCCCGGCCCCGATGGCCACCGTGTCGTAGCCGAGCGCGCGATAATGCATGCCGTCCGTGCCGCCCGAAGACATCGTGGGTATCATCGGGATCGGCTGGCCGAAACGCGCTGTCAGCGATTTGGCCAGTGCTGTCCGGACCTCGTCAGGAAGCGTGCTCATCGGGCTCTCGGTTGCTTTCTCGCGCTGGGTAACGGTGAGTTTTTCGTCGCCGATCACAGTCTCCAGCGCGGCCTTGACCGATTCCACGCCTTCGCCCGGGAAGACGCGGCAATTGACCGCTGCGCTGGCCGATTGCGGCAATGCGTTCTCCGCATGGCCGGCCTTCAGCATGGTCGCGACGCAGGTGGTGCGCAGTGTGCCGACGAAGCCGGGATTGGCGCTGATCGTGTCGATGGCGTCGGCATCGTTCGGATCGGCGGCGAAAGCGCGCATGGCCGCGCCGAGTTGTCCGGGGATGCTCCGGCCCATGGCAGCGAAATAGCTGCGCGTCAGGGCGCTCTCGCGCACGGGGAAGCGATGCTGCGAAATCCGGGTCAGCGCGGCGGCCAGATCGTAGATTGCATTGTCGCTGCGCGGGCGCGATGAATGGCCGCCCGGATTGGTCGCGGTAATGTCGAATGTGACATAGGTTTTCTCGGCGAGCTGGACCTGCTGGGCGAGCGGGGAATAATCGTCGGCCAGACCGATCCCGCCCGCATCCGAATTGAGAACATAGGCCGGATCGACATTCTCGGCGACCCATTTCGCCTGTGCGCGGGTGGAGACCATCCCGGTTTCCTCGTCGCCCGAGAAAACCAGGTAGAGATCGCGACTGGGCGTCCAGCCTTCCTTTTTCAGCCGGATGAAGGTCCCGGTGAGATTGGCGACGCCATATTTGTTGTCCTGCGTCCCGCGTCCGAAGAAATACCCATCTTCCTCGATCAGCGTGAAGGGGTCGCGTTCCCAATCCTCGGGCAGGGCGTCCACCACATCCATATGCGCCAGCATTACGATGGGTTTCGCGCCCGAAGAGCCATCGCCGCGATAGCGCACGATCAGGCCCTGGGTTGCATCGCCATCGCTATCGTAATCGGTCACCAAAAGGTCCTCGTCGGCAAATCCGGCTTCGGCCAGGCGATCGGTCAGATAGGCAACCATCTCATCCATCTGCCCGTGTCCGGCTGCGGTTCGGAAGGCAATGATGTCGCGGTAGATGTCGTGCACGCGCTGCTCGTGTTCGGTCAGGTCGCGCGGCGATCCCTCGCTTGCCGCGGCATGCCCCGAAATCGCCAAGGCACCTGCCAGCAGAAACGCCTTCATTATCATCGTCCACCCTTCCCGATTGGCTGCTGTCGGTTGCGACGCTAGGGCGGAGATATGAGGGACGCAAGCAAGCATCGCTACCTGATCGGGCTTGGGTCCAACCGCCGGGTGCCGGGCATCGGCGCGCCGCGCGCAGTGCTGGCTTCGGCTGCCGGGGCGCTGGTGGATGCGGGCTGGCGGGTCGAGGCCTTCTCGCGTCTCGCGGACAGTGCACCGGTCGGCCCGTCCCTGCGGCGATACGCCAATGCGGCCGCGGTGATCGTTGGGGATCTTTGCCCGCCCGATGCGCTGGAAAGCCTGCAGGATATCGAACGGGCTTTCGGCCGGGAACGGCGCGGACAGCGGTGGCGATCGCGCACGCTCGATCTCGACATTGTGTTGTGGAGTGGCGGGATGTGGCAAGCGCCCGGCCTTTCGGTGCCGCATCCGCTGTTCCGCGAACGCGATTTCGTTCTGCACCCCGCTGCGCAGATCGCTCCGCACTGGCGCGATCCGGTTACCGGCCTCACCATCCGCCAGCTTGCCGCGCGCCTTTCCCGGCCACTGCGGACAGAATGACGCATGACCCGCTTGACCACCCGCAACCGCATCCCTAGGTGGCACGCCGTGGTCGGGCCGTTAGCTCAGTCGGTAGAGCAACTGACTTTTAATCAGTAGGTCGCTGGTTCGAACCCAGCACGGCTCACCACCACAATTTCGCCCCGAGGCCGGAGCGCCGGCATCCACCGTCCGGAGCATTCGCCTATGAAGACCCGCGCCGCCGTCGCCTTCGCCGCCAAGCAGCCCCTCGAAATCGTCGAGCTGGATCTGGAAGGCCCCAAGGCGGGTGAAGTGCTGGTCGAGATCATGGCCACGGGCATCTGCCATACCGATGCCTACACGCTCGACGGGTTCGATTCGGAAGGAATTTTTCCCAGCGTGCTGGGCCATGAAGGCGCGGGAATCGTGCGTGAAGTGGGCGCGGGCGTGACCAGCGTAAAGCCGGGCGATCACGTGATCCCGCTCTACACGCCAGAATGCCGCCAGTGTAAATCGTGCCTCAGCGGCAAGACCAATCTGTGCACCGCGATCCGCGCGACGCAGGGCAAGGGCCTGATGCCCGACGGGACCACGCGCTTTTCCTACAAGGGCGAGCCGATCTTCCACTATATGGGCTGTTCGACCTTTTCGAACTTCACCGTCCTGCCAGAAATCGCGGTCGCCAAGATCCGCGAGGACGCGCCCTTCAAGACGAGTTGTTACATTGGCTGCGGGGTCACGACCGGCGTCGGCGCGGTGACCAATACCGCCAAGGTGCAGGTCGGCGACAATGTCGTGGTCTTCGGCCTTGGCGGGATCGGTCTCAATGTCATCCAGGGCGCGCGGCTGGCGGGCGCGAACATGATCGTCGGCATCGACATCAACCCCGACCGCGAGGAATGGGGCCGCAAGTTCGGCATGACCCACTTCCTCAACACGAAGGGGATGAGCAATGACGAGGTGGTCGCTAAAATCGTCGAGATGACCGACGGCGGGGCGGATTATTCCTTCGACTGCACCGGCAACACCGATGTCATGCGCACCGCGCTGGAGGCTTGCCACCGGGGCTGGGGCACTTCGATCATCATCGGCGTGGCCGAAGCGGGCAAGGAAATCGCGACGCGCCCGTTCCAGCTTGTGACGGGCCGCAACTGGCGCGGCACCGCATTCGGCGGAGCCAAGGGCCGCACCGACGTTCCGAAAATCGTCGACTGGTATATGGACGGCAAGATCGAGATCGAGCCGATGATTACCCATGTCCTGTCGCTGGAAGAAATCAACAAGGGCTTCGACCTGATGCATGCAGGCGAATCCATCCGCAGTGTGGTGGTGTATTGATGGCAGACAAGCTTTATCCCGACGCCGCGGCGGCCCTCGACGGGCTGCTGACGGACGACATGCTCATTGCCAGCGGCGGCTTCGGCCTCTGCGGCATCCCCGAGCGTCTCTTGACCGCGATCCGCGACAGCGGGGTGAAGGGCCTGACCTTCGCCAGCAACAATGCGGGGATCGACAATGAAGGCATCGGCATGCTGCTGCGCAGCCGCCAAGTGAAGAAGATGATCTCGTCCTATGTCGGCGAGAACAAGGAGTTCGAACGCCAGTTCCTATCCGGCGAGCTCGAAGTCGAGTTCTGCCCGCAGGGCACGCTCGCCGAACGCATGCGCGCAGGCGGTGCGGGCATTCCCGGCTTCTACACCAAGACCGGCGTCGGCACGCAGGTCGCCGAGGGCAAGGAGCACAAGGATTTCGACGGCGAGACCTATATCCTCGAACGCGGCATTTTCGCCGATCTCGCCATCGTCAAGGCGTGGAAGGCCGACGAGACGGGCAACCTCGTCTTCCGTAAGACCGCGCGCAACTTCAACCTGCCCGCCGCCACCTGCGGCAAGGTCTGCGTGGTCGAGGTGGAAGAAGTGGTGCCCACAGGCAGCCTCGATCCCGACTGCATCCATTTGCCGGGCGTTTACGTCCAGCGGATGATTGTGGGCGCGCCCTACGACAAGAAGATCGAATTCACGACGACCCGCGAAAGGGAGGCCGCATAATGGGCTGGGATCGCAACCAGATGGCCGCCCGCGCGGCGAAGGAACTGGAAGACGGCTATTACGTCAATCTCGGAATCGGCATTCCGACGCTGGTCGCCAACCACATTCCCGAAGGCATGCATGTCACGCTGCAGAGCGAGAACGGCATGCTCGGCATCGGGCCGTTTCCCTATCCCGACGAGGTCGATGCGGACCTGATCAACGCTGGCAAGCAGACCATCAGCGAACTGCCGCACAGCGCCTATTTCGACAGCGCGGCGAGCTTTGCGATGATTCGCGGCGGGCATATCGACCTCACCGTGCTGGGCGCAATGGAAGTCGCGCAGAACGGCGACATCGCCAACTGGATGATCCCCGGCAAGATGATCAAAGGCATGGGCGGCGCGATGGACCTCGTCGCCGGGGTGAAGAAGATCATCGTGGTGATGGACCACAATGCCAAGGATGGCAGCCCCAAATTCATCCCCGAATGCACGCTGCCGCTGACCGGGCAGAACGTGGTCGACATGATCATCACCAATCTCGCCGTCTTCCACCGAGTTGACCATGACAGTCCGTTCCGCCTGATCGAGCTGGCGCCGGGCGTGACCGCAGAGGAAGTGGCCGAGAAAACGACCGCGAAATACGAGGTCGCGCTCTAGGACATGGCGAGCGTGCTGGAGACGCTGGAGGAACATCGCAGCCACGGCGGCGTGCAGGGCGTCTATCGCCATGCCTCCTCCAGCACCGGCACCGACATGACCTTCTCGGCTTTCGTGCCCGAGCATGACGCAGGTGCGAAGCTGCCGGTATTGTGGTTCCTTTCCGGCCTCACCTGCACCCATGCGAACGTGACCGAGAAGGGCGAGTACCGCGCCGCATGCGCCGAGCATGGCGTGATCTTCCTCGCGCCCGACACCTCGCCGCGCGGCGAGGACGTGCCCGACGACGAAGCCTATGATTTCGGCAAGGGCGCGGGCTTTTATGTCGATGCGACGCAGGAACCGTGGGCGCGGCACTTCGCCATGCGCAGCTATATCGAAGGGGAGCTTCCGGTGCTGGTGGGCGAACATTTTCCGGTCGATCTCGATCGGCAGGGTATCACCGGCCATTCGATGGGCGGACACGGTGCGTTGACCACGGCGCTGCGCAATCCCGACCGTTTCGCTTCGGTCAGCGCTTTTTCACCGATCGTCAGCCCGCTGAACTGCCCCTGGGGCGAAAAGGCGCTGGGCGGCTATCTTGGCCCGGTCCGCGAAGCCTGGCGCGCATACGATGCCTGCGCCCTGATCGAGGACGGCGCGCGGTTGCCGCATCTTCTGGTCGATCAGGGGACGGCGGACGACTTCCTCGAAAACCAGCTCAAGACCGGGCTTCTCGTCGAGGCATGCGAAAAAGCCGGTATCGCGGCGGATATCCGCATGCAGGATGGCTACGACCATTCCTATTATTTCATCTCGAGTTTCATGGCCGACCACGTCGCCTGGCATGCACAGCGCTTGGGCTGCTGATTAAACGATGATTTCGGGATAGCATGCGAACACCGCGCGTTGGGCCGGTATGATATTCGACAATCAATGGCTCGATATCGCCGTGCGCGGCGGGCTTCTCTCTGCCGCAGCGATCGGGTGGATAGTTTTGCTGATCCGCGTGAATGGGCTGCGGTCGCTATCCAAGATGACCAATTTCGATTTCGTCATGACCGTCGCGCTGGGCAGTCTCGTCGCGGGGGCGGGGCAGGCAAGCGACTGGATGGCATTTGCGCAGGCAATGGCTGCGATGCTGGGATTGTTCGCCGTGCAGTACACTGCCGCTCGCCTGCGCAGGGCTTCGGACGCTGCGGAAAGGGCGATGCAGAACGAGCCCGTTTTTCTGATGCGCAATGGCGAGTTCTTTGAAGACGCGCTGGAATCGACGCGCGTTGCCAAGAGCGATCTTATTGCCAAGCTGCGCGAGGCCAACGTGCTCGACCTCGCGAAAGTGCGCGCGGTGGTGCTCGAAACCACGGGCGACGTTTCGGTGCTGCATGGTGACAGCCTCGACGAAACCCTGATCGCGAATGTGAAACGGGTTTAACGGCGGTCCAGCCAGCGGGCGAGGGCGACCCCGCCGGTGATGAGGAAGGGCACCAGCACCAGGCTCAAAACGACCTTGGCGATGATTTGGCCGATCAGCAGATTGGTGATCGCGAACTGGCCGTAGAAGGCCAGCGTGATGAAGATCACCGAATCGATCGCCTGGCTCAATGCCGATGCAATCGCGCCGCGCGCCATCAGCGATACGGTCGATGCGCCCTCGGATGATCCGCGCAGCCGCGAAAAAATCCAGACATTGAGCAGCAGTGAAACGATATAGGCGGCGGGACCTGCCATCCACACGCGCCACAAGGTCGCATGGACGCGCTCGAAAGCGGCGAGATCGTCCGACCGGAATTCGACCATTTCGGTAGAGGCGGGCAGGTTCAGCACGAGCTGCATCAGCAGCGAGGCCACCAGCAAGGGCACGAAGCCCCACCATACGATCCGGTTCGCCAGCTTTTCGCCGTAAAGCTGGGCAATCGTGCTGGAGATCACCACCAGCAGCAGGAAGGCGAAAATGCCCGATTCGACCGCAAGGTCGGTCGGCCATAACTGCACCTGCTTGTAGGCCAGCACGCCCGCCAGCACGGTCATTCCGCCATAGAGCAGCGTATAGACGAACAGGCCCGGCGGCATGGCAGCGGCTGCGAGCCTGGTCTCGTTGGCGGGTTCGTTCATGTATTTCGGCCTCGTAGATATCGTGGACGGCGAGGCCGTCGGCGGGGCGTGAAAATTGACTAATGGAGCGCCGCAAGCAAGACAGCAGACGATTTCATCCGCAACTTGTCTTTCCCAAAGGGAACCCGATGTCCCCCATCCTGATCAATCTCGTCGGCATTGCGGCGATCTTGCTGATTGCCTTCCTGCTGTCGACGGGGAAACGGCGCATCAAGCTGCGCGTGGTAGGCGCGGCCTTCGCCCTGCAGGCGCTGATGGCGCTGCTTGTGCTGCGCACCCCGTGGGGTGTCCAACTGATCCAGACGATGTCGAACGGGGTGATCGCGCTGCTCGACTATTCGAAGGTGGGGATCGAGGCGGTGTTCGGCCCGATGGCCGCCAATCCCTTCACCAACACATTCGTCATCGCCGCGCTGCCGGTAATCGTCTTTTTCGCGGCGATCGTCTCGATCCTCTATCACTGGGGGATCATGCAGCGGCTGGTACGCTGGGTCGGCGGGGCGATCGGCTGGATCACCGGGATCAGCAAGGTCGAAGCGCTGGGCAGCGCGGCCAATATCTTCGTCGGGCAGTCCGAAAGCCCGCTCGTGGTGCGTCCCTATCTCGCCGCGCTCACGCCGAGCCGCCTGTTCACGCTGATGAGTGTGGGCATGGCAGGTGTCGCGGGGACGATTCTGGCGGCTTATGCCAGCTTCATCGGCGCGGAAGCGGTACCTTTCCTTCTGGCGGCGGCCTTCATGTCGGCGCCGGGCGGTATCCTGATGGCCAAGATCATCATGCCCGACGATGAGAGCATCTTGGCGCGCGATGCGGCGGAAATGTCCGGCGTGGACCCCGAGGCGGAGATCGTCCTGCCCGATGCGCGGATCAGCGCGGAAGGACCCGCTGCCCTCACCGAAAGCGGCAAGCCGCATGAGGTCGAAGTCGCGGAAACCTTCGAGGAAGGTCACCGGCCCGCCAATATCATCGAAGCCGCGGCGCAGGGGACGCAAACCGGCGTGAAGCTCGCGGTGGCCGTCGGCGCAATGGTCATGGTCTTCGTTGCCCTCGTTGCGCTGGCCAACGGTATTCTCGGTGGAATCGGCGCGTGGTTCGGCTATCCCGATATCAGTTTCCAGCAATTGCTTGGCTTCGTCTTCGCGCCAGTCATGTTCCTGATCGGCATTCCGTGGGAACAGGCAGGCACGGCTGGCGGGCTGTTCGGCACCAAGATCGTGCTCAATGAATTCGTCGCCTTTATCGATCTGGGAGCGATGGACGCTTCGGTGCTGTCGGATCGAAGCCGCGCGATCGTCACTTTCGCGCTGTGCGGCTTTGCCAATTTCAGTTCGATCGCGATCCAGATGGCGGTTACCGGCGGACTTGCGCCAAATCAAAGACCGGTGATCGCCAAGCTGGGTATCCGCGCGCTCGCTGCCGGCAGCCTCGCCAATCTGATGAGCGCGGCGCTGGCGGGACTCTTCCTACCATACTAAAGGGCGCACCCATTATGACCGATTCGAACACCGATATCGCGGTTGTGTCGCTGGCACAGCCGCTCGACAGCATTGCCGACGAGCTGGGCCGCAGCTTCCGGGAATACGGCTTCGCCGTGATCCGCGACCATGGCATTCCGCAGGACCTGATCGACCGGGCCGAAGCCTTGTCGAAGGAATTCTTCGCTCTGCCTGACGAGGTGAAGAAAGCATATCACATTCCCGGCGGTGGCGGCGCGCGCGGCTATACGCCCTTCGGCACCGAAAAGGCCAAGGACGCCAAGATCCATGATCTGAAGGAATTCTGGCATGTCGGGCGCGAATTGCCCGAGGGCCACGAGCTGTCCGAATATATGGCGGACAATGTCTGGCCGAGCGAGGTCGAGGGATTCCGTAAAACCTTCACCAAGCTCTATTCGGCTTTCGAGGAGGCTGGAGCGCGCGTGCTCGAAGGCATCGCCCTGCATCTCGGACTCGAACGCACCTTCTTTGCGCCCACGGTCGAAGACGGCAATTCGGTTATGCGCCTGCTGCGCTATCCGCCGCTCGAGGGGGAAGAGGCCGAAGGGGCGATTCGTGCTGCAGCGCATGGGGACATCAACACCATCACCCTGCTGCTCGGTGCCGAGGAAGCGGGTCTCGAACTGCTGACCAGGCAGGGCGACTGGAAAGCCGTCGACGTGCCGGAAGGGGCGCTGGTCATCAATGTCGGGGACATGCTCGACCGGCTGACCAACGGCAAGCTGCGCTCGACCACGCACCGCGTGGTCAATCCGCGTGGGCAAGCGGCCTATCGTGCCCGCTATTCGATGCCGTTCTTCCTGCATTTCCGGCCCGATTATGTGATCGAAACGCTGCCATCCTGCATCGATCCGCAGGCTCCCGATGCTCATCCCGGGCCGATCTCGAGCCACGAATTCCTGATGCAGCGTCTGCGCGAGATCAATCTGGCTTAACTTGTTGCATTGCAGCAATTCCGGCCGGACGATTTCGGGGAATCGGCAAAAAAGCTCACCAGTTGCAAAAATGCAACTTATATAGAGCGTTGATTTATAGGGTGTAATTTGCCGGTGTGGGTGTGGGTTTAACATATCTGCCACGCCCGTCTTGACTCTGTCACATTTCCGTAGCTTGGCGGCAACGCATCCCGCCTAGCGGGGTTCTGCGACACCTTTTATCCCCCCGAACAAGACACCAAGAGGTCTTTCCCGATGAAGTTCAAATATCTTCTGGCTGCTTCTGCGGTCAGCACAGCCAGCGCCATGCTCGCCGCTCCGGCCGCCGCGCAGTCGACCGGCTCGGTCGATTTCGACGACAATGTGATCATCGTATCCGGCGCCCGCGATACGGGTGTCGGCGGCGTCGATATTCCCGATTCCCCCAAGGCCAAGCAGGTCCTGAGCGAGGAAATCATCCGTCGCCAGCGCCCCGGCCAGACGGTCAACGACATCGTCAATCTGGTTCCCGGCGTCAGCTTCCAGAACAACGACCCTTGGGGCTCGTCGGGCGGCAAATTCACCATTCGCGGCTTTGACGACAGCCGTATATCGCAGACCCTCGACGGTTTGCCGTTGAACGATTCGGGCAATTACGCGCTCTACACCAACCAGCAGGTGGACCCCGAAATCCTCGACAACGTCAACGTCAACCTCGGCGTCACCGATGTCGACAGCCCGACCGCTTCGGCCGTCGGCGGCACCATCAACCTGCGCACGAAAGAGCCGGACGACGAATTCGGTGTCACCATGACGCTGACCGTCGGCGACATCTTCGCCAAAGGCAACAATGCGAACTACGAGCGCGATCGTCTGTTCGGACGCGGCTTCGTGATGATTGATACCGGAGATATCACGGGCCTCGGCACCAAGGCTTTCGCCTCTGCCAGCTTCTCGCGCTATAACAACCCCTTCAACAATTACGGCGTTGTCGAAAAGCAGCAATATAATGGCCGTATCTGGCAGGACGTCGGCGACAATGGCGATTTCGTCGCCGTGGCTGGTCACTATAATGAGAACCGCAACAATTTCTTCGGTTCGTTCGCGCCCTATGCTTTTCCCGAAACGCGGGAAGATCGCTTTTACGAGATCAACTATCCCTGCACCGTCGATCTTCCGACCCCGGGCGTGCGTGACACGGACAACAATTGCGGTGCCGAGTTCGATCGCCGGTACAACCCGTCGAACACGGGCAACATTCGCGGTGCCTCGCGTTTCACCCTGGCCGATGGTCTCGTTCTTACGGTCGATCCCAGCTACCAGTACGTCAAGGCCAATGGCGGCGGCGACGAAGAGCTGCTCGAGCAGCGTTGTTATCTCGAGGCCGATGGCGACTGCAACACGACGCCGAACGGCACCACGGGCTATACCGGGTACTTCAACAACACCAACAACGGTCGTCAGTACTTCTTCGGTCGCGATCTTAATGGCGACGGCGATATGCTGGACGAAGTCACCGGCCACGACCCGAGCCAGACCCGGACACATCGTTTCGGCGTGATCGCGAACCTCAATTACGAGATCAATGCGGACCACGCCATTCGATTGGCATACACTTGGGACCGGGCCAACCATCGCCAGACCGGTCAGACTTCGGTCGCTTTGGCGAATGGCGAGATCGCCGATGTATTTCCGATCAACGATCCCCTTCTGACTGCCGATGGCTTCGCGCTCAACAAGCGTAACCGCCAATCCTACGCGATCCTGCACCAGGTCTCCGGTGAGTATCGCGGCCGTTTCGGCAATCTGACGGCGAATATCGGGCTGCGTGCGCCGTTCTTCACCCGCGAACTGGAACAGAAGTGCTATACGCTGGATGCTGATGGCGATTTGGCATGCTTCGAAAACCAGGATCCCAGCGAATTCATCGCGCTCAATCCCGATGCGGTGGCTCCGCTGGCTCGGACCTACAAATACGATGAGCTGCTGCCGAACGTCGGCTTCACGTATGATTTTGGTGATGCGTCGATCTTCGCGAACTACGCCAAGGGAATTTCGGTTCCAGGCACCGACGTGCTGTATGACTCGCTGTTCTTCGTGAACAGTGATGCGGCGCGGCCCGTACCCGAAACCACCGACAGTTTCGACCTCGGCGTTCGGTACCAGAACGGCCAGATCACTGCGCAGCTTGCCGCTTGGTACACGCAGTACGACAACCGCCTGCGGACTTCCTTCAACGACCTGCTGGGCGAATCGATCACCACCAACCTCGGCCGGGTCGATAAATGGGGTCTTGATGGCTCGATCGCATGGCAGCCGACCAGCAACCTGATGCTCTACGTCTTCGGTTCTATCAATGACTCGGAGATCAAGGACAATGTCGATGGCGGCGTTTGCGGCGCGTCGGATGTCGGCGTCCCCGGCAACACTTGCGGGGCCGTTGGCGAAGACAAGTTCCTGCTGACCGCCGGCAAGCGTGAAAGCGGTGCGCCGACCTTCACTGTTGGCGGCCGTGCGCAGGCTACCTTCGGCGATCTGGAAATCGGTGCGCAGGTCAAGCACACCGGCAAGCGGTACCTGAACGATGTCAACCTGCCGCTCATCGCGTTCGGCAATGAAGCATATGGGGCGACTTTCTCGAGCTATACGCTGGTCGATTTCGACGTTCGTTACCGCATCGGCGAAATGTTCAATGGTACCGACGCCGCAATCCAGCTCAATGTCACCAATGCGTTCGATGAACTGTTCGTCGGTGCAGCCGACGGAACACTCGACAATATTTGGAGCTTTGGCCAGTTTGTTCAGATCGGCGCGCCGCGTGCTGCGACGCTTTCTCTGATCCTCGGCTACTAAGTATAATGGCTGCGGGGCTCGGTGCCCCGCACGCAAACTGCGGGGCGGCCCTCTTTACGGAGGGCCGCCCTTTTTCATTCCGGGCCGAGCCGTGCATGGAACATGCGGGCCGTGATCGCCGTTTTGTTCCAATGGACTCTCAGACCTCTCGCTATGCGCAGACTCGCAAGCGCCTCAATCCTTGGGTGATCTTGCTCATTGCCCTGCTGCATGTCGGGCTGTTCTATCTGCTCGTGCGTGCGCTCGCCCCGGCTGCGGTGGACCGTGTCGAACAGTCCGTGGTTTCCGCCTTCACCGTGACGGTTGCCGCGCCGCCGCCGGAAGCGGAAGAGGACCCCGAGCCTGAGCCCGAGGGCGCTCAGGGCGATCCCGGACGCGAGGCGGTGCCCCAGCCAGTCACCGCGCCCGAGCCGCGGCGGCGGGTGCGCGACGATCCACCAGCGCCGCGAGCAGCCTCGACCGGGGCCGCCCAAACCTCGGGCGCCACCGACGATGGCGAAGGAACCGGCCGTGCTGGCGAGGGGCAGGGCACCGGGAGCGGCGATGGCGGCAGCGGGCAGGGCGCAGGCGCGGCGACCAAACCCGTCCTCACCCGTGCGATAACCGATGCGAGCGCGTTCCCCGTGCCGCCAGGTGGGCGCGAGGCGCGCATCGGCAAATCGGTGATCGTCAGGCTGACCGTCTCGGCACAGGGGCGCGCCACGCGGTGCAGTATCTATCGCCCAAGCCCGTTTCCGGAAACCGATGCCGCCGTCTGCCGCCTTGCGCTGGAGCAGCTACGCTTCGAACCGGCGCGCGATGCACGCGGCAATCCGGTTGCTGCGACCTTCCATTACCAGCAGCGTTTTTTCAATTGAGCCAGCGCGGCAGGCGGGTCAGTCCTGCCCGGCCTGGGTGAGCACTTCGACCAGCTCGTCCTTGCCATAGGGCTTGGTCAGCAGGCCGGACGCACCCAATTCGGCGATCCTGTTTTCCATCTCGCCATATCCTGTCGCCAGCCAGAAGGGGATGCCAAGCTCCCTCAGCCTCTCCGCGACCGGTTCGCTGTTCTCCTTGCCGAGATTGTAATCGAGGATTGCCAGGGCCGGGGGCGATTTGGCCAGCGCGTCGAGAGCTGACGCAACCGTGCTCTCCACCCGCACCCTGTCTACCCCCAGTTCCTTGAGGCAGTCTTCCGCATCGAGCGCGATAATTATGCTGTCTTCCACCAGCAATACGCTGTCGGGCACGTTTTCCAGCTTGTCGTCCATGGTCTTCTTCGCTTGCGAGCTACGCCCTTCGCCTTCGGCGCGCGCGCGCCACTGGACAAAGCGCGCGGGGATGCAGAAACGCGCCTCTACGCCCTGCAGCCGGTAGTGAATTTCCGCAGTCCCTTCGAGTTCGTAGGGAAGTGAACGTTCGATGATCGTACTGCCGAAGCCCCGGCGTTTGGGCGGCTTGACCGGTGGCCCGCCGCTTTCGCGCCAGTCGAGGCAGAAATTGTCTTCCGCATCGCGGCTGACCTCTACCTCAAGCTTGCCGGACTGGTCGCTGAGCGAGCCATATTTGGCCGAGTTGGTAATCATCTCATGGATGACCAGTGCCACAACCGTATAGGCTTCGGGCGCGATCATTGCTTCGGGGCCTGTGAGATCGAGCCGCTCTTTTTTGTCCGAAAGATAGGCATTGGCCTCGGTCTCGATCAGTTCCGAGAACGGTGCGTGAGACCAGTTGCCCTTGGTGATGTTGTCATGCGCGGAGGCTAGCGAATTGACCCGCCCGCTCACGATGTCCACGAAGGTCCGAATGTCCTCCGCATCGTTTTTCGACTGGTTGATCAGGCCGAGAATGAGGTTGAGGATGTTGCGCACGCGGTGGTTGAGTTCCGCGATCAGCAATTCCTGCTGTTCTTGCGCCTTGGCCCGTTCGGCCACCGCCTCGTCGGTCAGCCGCAGGATGACTTCGAGCAAGGTGACGCGAAGCCCCTCGGCGATCTCGAGTTCGGCCTGCGACCATTTCTCCGCGCGACCTTCGACCGTTTCCTGCCAGGCTGCGAAACTCTTGCGCGGAGTCAGGCGATCGCCATGGACGCCGGATTCCACGGGCTTTTCCGGATTTCCGGCCCAGGTCACCGTTTGCGTCAACGGTTTACGCCACAGCACCAGATAGTCGCGCGGCGTACGCGATACCGGGATGACCAGAGCCCCGGCCGCGCGTTCGGCGAACCGAGCGGCCCGCGGCAGCCGCTCGGCAATCGCGTCGCTCGACAGCAATCGGCTGGTGGCAGCGGCATTCAGACTGGCGACGATAGCGCGGAACTCTTCCTCGTTCGGCGCCGATCCGCGCGAATCGTAAATGTCCTCCACGAAAATACTGACCCCGTCATGCGGGATCACCTGCTGGATCACGGGCTCGATCATCGGCAGGCTTGCCGACAGGGGGGTGCCCGCCGCGATGTCGCGCATCAGCCGCGAATGAACTTCGCGGCCCAGTTCGCGCCGCTCCGCGATCTGCCGCGACAGCGTGCGGTCCAGCATGAGCGAAAACAGTTCGGAAAACAGTTCCGCCGCCGTGCGCTGCGAATAGGGCAGCAGTTTGGGGCCGTAATGGTGGCAGGCGAACAGGCCCCACAGCTTGCCGCCAATGATGATCGAGATCGACAGCGAGGCGCCGACGCCCATATTCTTGAGATATTCGATATGGATCGGCGATACTGCGCGCAACGTGCTCATGCTGAGATCGAGCGGCTCACCGTCGAAAGACACGCCGGGTTCGATCTCTACGGGTTCGGTCGCGACATCGGCGATGATGCGAAACCGATTGCGCAAATAGAGCGCGCGCGCCTGACTAGGGATGTCCGACTTGGGGTAACGCAGCCCGTGGAATTTCTCGAGGTCTTCGCGCGCAGCCTCGGCGATGACTTCGCCGGACAGATCCTCGCGAAAACGGTAAACCATCACCCGGTCGATCTGCAGCGCGTGCCGCAACTGCCGGGCCGCTTCGTCGGCAAGATCCCGCACATCGGTGTATTTTCCCAGCCGCGCCATGATCGGGCGGAGCAGGGCGAGTTGGCGGTTGAGGTCGCCTGCGGCGTGCCGCTCCACTTCGATGACGGTATTGCCGCCCGAGCTGTGCAACGCGCAGTCATACAGGGTTCCGTCATCGAAAAGGTCGACGCCGAACAGGCGTTCGACCTGATCCGTGCTCGACAGGGCGGAAGCGGAACTGCGAAGCTCTTCCAGCGCAGGACGGGCGAACAGTGAGCTGAGGCGCTCGCCGATTTCCAGCGTCCGGCCGGGGCCGAAGATATCTTCGAGATTGGTTGACAGATGGGCGGCAAACCAATCGGCATTGACTGCGATCAGTGCGCCAAAAGCCTGGATGCGGCCTAACTGATGGATGGGCTCGCGGTCGCAGTTGGACAGGTTCACGTCCTGCGCATTCATATGGTGGTCTCCGGTGCCCTGACTTGGCTCGCCACGGCATTGAAATGGGCGAAGCTTGCCTGCGCTGCGCCGAGCACCGACGGATCGTCAGCGGGTGAATGCGGTCTCTCGATAAGCGGTCGCAGGCGCTTCCAGTATTCGGCCACGCGCCGGTCGGACAGGAACGCAACCGGCCATTGCACGTCGGCTTTCACAAGCCGCGCGAGGATGGCCCGGTTGCCCAGCGATGACCCCGCCAGCACCCAGCATATGCCCAGCGGATCGGAATCCGCCGATACATCGAAGGCGGGCGAGTCGGGGGGAATCGGCACGCCTAACTCGGCAAGGTCTCTGGCGATCGCATCGGTCTGGCGCGGCGGTGCCATGTCGGCGCATCGCTCATCCAGCCAGCTCTCGATATTCACACGTGCGCGGTACTGGATTTCGAGAAATTGCGCATAACCGCGCTCGTCCCCTTCAACGAGTGTGCCCAGGCGCACGTCCAGCGTGTCATGGGCCGCTGCGGTCCCGATCCTGAGGTAATCTCTGGTGGTGCGACCCGCCACGTTCTTTCCCCGCATCCCCTCTGCCTCACATTCGCTGCGGTATGCCCATTCCACCAAAAAGCAAGCCAGCCCCTTTGCCTAGAGCGAATTTTGCATCGCTATAAAGCGTTCGGCGAACGGATCGGTTCCGGTCTGCGGCAGACTTTTCAATAGTTCTCGGCTCGGGCGCTATTTGGCCTCGATCAATTTCTGGCCCTGCTGCCGGATCGCGCTGGCGACCATGGGTTCGAAGAACGATAGCGCCAACGGCAAATTGACCTCGAAGATCAGTTGATCCTCTTCGATGATGACGCATCCGTCGATGCCCTGGCCCATGGCTTTCACCTGCAGATCCATGCGGTCTTCGTGGGGCCAACTGGTCGTGACATCGGCCATGCCGCCAGGCACATACTTCCCGATTTCGTGGCTGCGCGATCGCAGGCGGCGGCGGACTTCGTCCTTGCCGATCGAATGGGATATGGGAACGCGCATCAGCTTTTGTCCTCCAGCTGCGGGCTGGTTTGAGCCCCTTCGCCGAACTTGTAGTCGAGATAGCGGTGCTTGATCGCCAGATCGTCGAGCGATCCTTCGGCAAGCTGGCGGGTGATCGAATCGATTTCGCCGCTGATTTTTCCGAGGCTGTCGGTCAATTGCTGGTCGGGTGTCGCCCCGGCGCGCTCCTCGGTCCGCAGATGTGCGGGGATGCGGCGATAGCTGTCGATCATCTCGGGCAGTTGCTCGCCCACCAGGCTGCGCACTTCGCGCGCCTTGGGATGGCTCTGGTCGAGCCCCTCGAGCTGCAGCCCCAGCGCATCGAGCTGCACGCCCATATCGCTCACGATTTTCGCCGCTGGCGGGGGCAGGGCGGGGCGCTGCGCCTCCAGCCACAGCTCGGTGCGGCCGACCATTTGCTGGACATTTCCCTTGTTGATGTCCGCGCGTTTGGGCGTCTTCATCTTGGGATAGTTGCCGAGCACGCCCACGGCCACGACACTGGCGATGACCAGCGCCATCACGCCGATGAAGCCGATGCCGTCGACGATCACGCCCAGCACGCCCATTCCGACCCACAGTGCGAAAAGCGCGATGGCGATGTTGCGGACCTTTTTGAGAAGATGGTCGCGCTTCACCTTCGCCGAAGCCTGGCCGATCGAGGGCGCGCGGCGATGACGGCCGCCTTCGCGGTTGTCGCGCACCAGCGCCTTGCCTTCCGACAGGATGCGTTCACTATCGCGGGTGAGGTCGTTCACGCTCGGGCGTCCCTCAGTCTTCGATGCTCAGCAGATTGCTCTCGGCAACCTGCTTCTGCGCCTGCGCCTGGCCTTCGGCCCGGGCGATATAGCCCTTCGACTTCTCGACTTCGTCGGTTAGCAGATTGACCGTCTGCTTCATGCTGTCGAGCGCGCGTAGTTTGAAGCTGTCGACCTCGTCCATCGTGTCGTAAATGTTCTGGAACGCGCGTTGCAGCGTTTCCAGCGGGATCGTGCTGGCGGCGGCCTGTTCGTGGATCTTGCCGGTCTGGTCGCGCAGCAGAGTGCTGGTGCTGTCGATGATGCCCGCCGTCGTGTCGTTGAGCGCGGTGATCTGGCCCAGCACCAGCCGCTGGTTGGTCATCGCCTCGGCCACGGTCACGGCTGTACGCAGCGCGCCGACGGTGGTGGTGCTAGCGCGGTCGACACCTTTCACCAGCTCGACATTGTTTTTCTTGACGAGATCGAGCGCGAGATACCCCTGCACGCTCACCGCCATTTGCGTCAGCAGATCCTGCGTGCGCTGGCGGACATAGAACAGCGCGGTTTCGCGCACCGCCTTGGCCTTGGCCGGATCGGTCGCGTCGAGTTCGGCGGCCTTGTCCTCCAGCTTGGCATCCAGCGTGTTGGAAATATGGATCATCTGTTCCAGATTGCCCATCGCCTCCCACAGCTTCTGCCGTTCGACGTCGATCGCGGCATTGTCCATGATCAGCTCGTCCTTGCCGCTGGAAAGGTTGTTGAGGATCGACTGGATATGCGTCTGCGCGCTCTGGTAGCTGCGGAAATAATTGGTCAGCTTGTTACCGAAGGGGATGATCCCGAGGATCTTGCGCGGGCCCGACAGCTTGCCGCGCTTGCCGGGATCGAGATCCTCGACCACGCGGCGCAATTCGGCCAGATTGGCCCCGACGCCTTCGTCCTTGTCCATGGCGCGCACAGGCCGGTCGAGAAAGCGGTTGGACATGCCGGCCGCCGCCATGATTTCCTTACGCCCCATATTGGTGAGCTGATCGACCTTCTTGCCGAATTCGGGCGAATTGGCGTCTTCGGCGATCAGGTCGGCAACGAAGCCATCGACCTTCGTTTCGAGCTTGCTTTTGACCTCTTCAGAAACCGGGACGAGACCGGCGGCCTTTTCCGGCTTGACCTCGGGCACCGGGTCGGGCGGTGTCAGGTCGAAAGCGGTTTCGGTGGCAGTCTGCGTTTTTATCTCGCTCATCGGGCGGTCGTCTCCGGTTGGCTCGCGGTGGCCGTCAATCCTGTATTAGGGTTGCAATACACGATCTTCAAGCGCGGTTTCGCCGCGATACGCGATCATGCCGCTTGCCCAGCCGGTTGGGCAAGCCAAATCTCGTCGATTCCGAAATCCCTGCTTGAGGGGGAAGACACGGGGATTTTGTCTAATTATGGTAATGCCTTGCGACTCGTAGGGGGCGGGGCTGTGACCGATCTGTTCATGACCGAATTCGCCGATCAAGCGAACGACATCCTGAGAGGGATCCTCGACCAGACCGCCGAGTGTATCATGCTGGTCAATCTCGATGGTGAACTGGAATACATCAATCCCAACGGACTGCGTGTTCTGGGTTTCGACAATCTTGCCGGTATCGGTGACCGGCGATGGATCGATTTCTGGCCTGTCGAACGCCGAACACAGGCCATGGCGGCCTTCGACCGAGCTCGTCGCGGCCAGCAGGACCGGTTCGAAGGGTATTCACCCGACCGGCATCAGGCGCCTCATTGGTGGGATGTCAGCGTATCTCCGATTGTCGGGAAGGATGGCACTGTCACGCAGATTCTCTCCACCATGCGCGACGTGACGATGGGCGTACAGGAACGGCTTGGGGAGCGCATGAAGCGCGAGGAAGCGGAGCGTTTCGCCAAGCGGTCCGACAGCGTGGCGCGCGAAATGCGGCATCGGCTCAAGAACCAGTTGGCCGTAGTCGCGTCGGTGGCCATGCTGCTGTCGCGCAATTCCGATAGTCCGGCCGACCTTACTGAGCGGCTGACGGTAAAACTGCAAGCCCTGGCGCGCGCGCAGGACCTGCTTACCATCGATCGCGACGAATCGCCGGACATCTGCGTGGCGATTTCACAGATACTCGAGGCGAGCGGAGCGGGCGAGCGGATCGAGGTCGGCACCATGCCGGAAGGCAAGCTGGGCGACGACGCCATCCAGCAACTGGCCCTGATCCTGGGCGAATTGCAGACCAATTCGCTTAAATATGGCGCGTTATTTTATGACAGCGGCCAGATTACCCTGACGGGAACGCGCAACGGTACCGATCTGGCGCTACACTGGCATGAGGATACCGGCCGGAAGATCGATCCGCCGGAAGTGGAAGGGTCGGGCTTCAAGCTGCTTCAGCGCTTGGGGTCCACCGCGCAGTCACGTGCCCGAGTGCAGTGGCATTCACGCGGTCCCACGATCGATTTCCATGTCCGCGCGCTCGACTAGGCGTTCGGCTGGCCGGTAAAAGCTATCAGGGCTTCCACGATCTCTTCGTGAGCGGCCGGTTTTTCGATACAACGCCGTCCTTTGAAGGGGTCGGGCAAGAGATCGGTTCGGCACTGCGCGCTGACGAAGGCGTAGGGCACGCTATGCCGCTCGAGCTCTTCGGCGATCGGCCATACATATTCGCCGCCGATGTCCACATCCAGCAAGGCGGCGTCGAGATGGTTCTCGCGAACCAGTTTCATGCCGGTTCCGACATCAAGCGCGGGGCCGACGGGTTCGGCCCCGACCTCGTCCATCAGATCGCTGATGTCATAGGCGAGGATGGGATTATCCTCGACAATGAGGATGCGTTTACCCGGCAGTTTGTTTTTCATCACGGCAATGGGTGCTCTTCAGCGGATGCGACCCGGCTGGTATGGTTAAGAACCGTATAAAAAGCACGGAGTTCCGCCAAAAAGCGACGAATTGCGAGCCTTGCGCGACGATCTGCGAAGCGCTTGATTTTGTTAAATGTTACTATGTCGAAAAAGCCTCAGGCAGCGAGGTCGAGCGGCTGGATCTCGCCGGCGAGATACAGTTTTTTCGCTTTGGCCCGGCTCAATTTGCCCGAACTGGTGCGTGGCAGCGTGCGCGGGGGAACCAGTTCGACCACGCAGCTCATACCGGTAACCCCGCGGACCTTGTCGGCTATCTGATCGCGCAGTTTGATCCGTTCCTCGGGGTCGGACACGCGGCAGTGGACCAGCACTGCGGGCGCTTCCTCGCCGCTTTCGGTATCGACCGAGAAGGCCGCGATGTCGCCGTGGTTGAAGCCCGGCAATTGTTCGACCGCCCATTCGATATCCTGCGGCCACAGGTTCTTGCCGTTGATGATGATCATATCCTTGGCGCGGCCGACGATGAACAGATAGCCATCGGCCGTATAGCCCATATCGCCCGTATCGAGCCATCCGTCGACGAGGCAGTCCTTCGTTGCCTCTTCGTTGCGGAAATAGGAATGCATCACGCTCTTGCCGCGGCACCAGACCTTGCCGATCTGGTGGTCGTTCCTGACCTCGCCATTCTCGCCGCGGATTTCCACCTCCATGCCGGGGATCGGCTTGCCGCAATTAACGATAGCCCGATAGCGCGCGGGTTTCGACAGATCGCGCGGGCGGCCGGACAGGCGCTCCTCCTCGACCAGTTCGACGCGGATACCTTCACCCGGGGGCATCACGGTGACCGCCAGCGTCGCTTCGGCGAGCCCGTAGCTCGGATTGAAGCTGTTCGCCTTGAAGCCGGCATCGGCAAAGGCGTTGACGAAGCTTTGCATCACATCGGGGCGGATCATGTCCGCGCCATTGCCGGCCACGCGCCAGCGCGACAGGTCGAAGCGATCGGCGACGTGGCTCTGGCTGGAAATGCGCCGGGCGCAGATGTCGTAACCGAAGGTCGGCGAATAGCTCAGCGTCGTGCCCTGGTTGCGGCTGATCAGGTCGAGCCAGGCGAGCGGGCGGCGCGCGAAATGCTCGGTCTTGATCAGATCGACCGAGACCTGATTGGCGATCAGCGACAGAAAACAGCCGACCAGCCCCATGTCGTGATACCAGGGTAGCCAGCTTACCACGCGGTCATTGGTGCCGATATTCATCGATTCGGCATGGCCGCGCAGATTGTGCAGCAAGGCTTCGTGCGTCACCGCGACGCCGGTCGGGAAACGAGTCGAACCCGACGAATATTGTAGATAGCAGATATCCTCGGGCCGGGCCTCGGGCAGGTCGACCGGGGGGGCGGGGCGCCGGGCGAAATCGTCCCAGCTTTCCCCTGCGCAGCCCTGTTTGTCGGCAGCGGCCTTGGCCATTTCGGCGATCTCGCCGGGATAAATGAGAATTTTCGGGTCCGAACTCTGCAATTGAACCGAAAGCTGGTCGATATAGCTTTCCTTGCCGCCGAAGGTGGTCGGCAGCGGCAGCGGCACGGGCCAGGCGCCCATCAGTGTGCAGGCACAAAAAAGCGCGGCGAATTCGGGGCTGGTTTCGGCCACCAGCGCAACGCGGTCTTCCTTCTCGATACCCATGGCCACGAGCCGGTGGGCCGCCTCGAGAGCATCCTCGCGCATCTGCGCATAGGGATAAACCCGGTCGAGCGTCCCGCGCATGTCGTGGAAATTGAGGCCTTTCGCACTACGCGCTGCATAGTCGATGGCATCGTTGAAGGTCGCGAAGTCCGAACGGCGGCGCGGCAGGTTGCAGTCGTTCGGCGTCGGCGTCAGTACGGCGTCGGTCATAATTATCGGCGATACCCGTGAATAGCTGGGGCCTTGCGGCCTCCCTCATTACTTGATCTCACGCGCAATCCATATGGTTGCACGCTCTCCCGCATTTCCCAATCTGAAAGGAGTGTGGCAGGAATATGGCCGATGAATGATGAAGACGCAACATTCTCCCGCACACGTCGCCCGGCAAAACCGCTTGATCGCACGCGGCTGGAGGAACTGGCGGTCGCCTATGTTGCGCGTTTCGCGACCAGCGCGGGCAAGCTGAAGACCTATCTCAACCGCAAGCTGCGAGAGCGCGGATTCGCCCAGGGGGAGGCCCCCGATGTGGACGGTCTGGTCGAAAGGTTTGTCGCCAGGGGCTATGTCGACGATGAAGCCTATGGCCGTGCCAAGGCGGCCGATCTGACCGCGCGGGGCTATGGCGCGCGGAGGGTGGAAGCGAACCTTCGGGCGGCCGGAATTGCCGACGAAATGCGCGGGTCGCTGGCACCGGGAGAGGCGGAAAAACGCCAGGCCGCGCTGGTACTTGCGCGTAAACGCGGCTTCGGCCCTTTCGCCAGGCCGCGTGATCTCGGCCCGGACGAACGCCATAAGCTGAAGGAAAAGCGTCTTGCGGCAATGATGCGCGCGGGCCATGATTTCGAACATGCCAGGCGCGTCATCGAAGCACGCGATATCGAGGAGCTGGAGGAATGGGTCGCGCAAGCACGGGACGAACGGGAGTGAGAACGTTAGGTACCTGCGCGGCGCTTGCGCTGCTGATGGCCTGTTCGCCGCAAACACAGGCGGAACCCCGCGGCGACCAGGCCATGACGATTGCCGAAACCGCCGCGCCGAATGCGCATCCGGTTTCAGGCCTCGCGATCATCCCGCTCTCGGTGACGAGCGATGGCGAACGAATCGGCTTCCGGGTGGAGGTGGCCGATTCGCCCGAAGCCCAGGCGCGGGGTCTCATGTTCCGCACGGAACTGGGGGATTTCGAAGGGATGATCTTCCCCTATGACGGGACCACGGCGCAGAGCTTCTGGATGAAGAACACACCGCTCCCGCTCGATATCATCTTCATCGGGCCGGACAGACGGATCGCCAATATCGCCGCGATGACCGAACCCTATTCGCTCGAATCGGTCCATTCGGTGGGGCCTGTCCTGGGTGTGCTGGAGCTGCGCGGTGGGCGCGCGGCCGAACTCGGCATCGAACCCGGCGATCTGGTGGAATGGTAAGCGTCGAACTGGCTTGGCCCGCGCGCGCGAATCCGCTAACCGCGCGGCCATGAACTTCCTCGGCAAGATCTTCACCTGGTGGGACGGCGCCACGATCGGCACTCTCCTGTGGTCCTCGCGCAATGGCGAACACGTCGGCACCGACGCGCAGGGGAACAAATACTACCGCTCGAAAAAGAAGACCGGGGACGGTCGCGAGCGGCGTTGGGTAATCTACGAAGGTTCCAACGATGCGAGTCGCGTGCCCAGCGAGTGGCATGGCTGGCTGCACGGTGCCTTCGACGACGTGCCGGAAAGCCACCTGCCTCCGGCGCGCATATGGGAAGCCGATTACACGCCCAATGTAACGGGAACGGCAGCCGCTTATCGTCCGGCCGGCGCGCTGGAGCGTGGCGGCAAGCGTGCCCCCGCAACGGGCGATTACGAAGCCTGGTCGCCTGAGGCGTGACGATGCGCGGGGCGCTCGCCCTTTTCCTCCCGGCGGCGCTGCTCGCGTCTTGCGGGCAGGAGGCGGACGAACCTGCGGGCGCGCCGGCCACGGCCATTCCCGAAAACCTGCAACAGGGCGAATTGCCCGCGCAGCCCGCCGCCGAAGCGGGGATCGGCACACCGATGGAGGAACGTGTCGCCACGCTCGGCCTGCTCAACAAGCGCAATAATGTCAGCCGCGATCTCGAAATGCGGCCCGGCGAACAGCAGCGTATCGGCGATGTCATCGTTCGCTTGCAGGCATGCGAACGAACCGCGCCATGGGAAATGCCCAGGGAAACGGGGGCCTTTGTCCAGCTTCTGGTCAGGCAGCGCGGGACCGAGGACGAGTTCCGCAAGGTCTTTTCCGGCTGGTTGTTCGCGAATTCGCCCAGCCTGAACGTGGTCGAGCATCCGATCTACGATGTCTGGGTCAAGGATTGCGCGATGGCCTTTCCGGGCGAGGAATAGGCGCCGAACCACTCTATCGCATCGGGCAGCCTCACTTCGGGAAACCCGCCCGCACCCGCCAGCAGAGCCATGTAACGCGACTGCGGGATAGCCTGTGCGCCCAGCCGCGCCAGATGATCGGTCATGAACTGGCAGTCGAGCAGGGCGTAGCCCGCCGTCCGCATGGCGGCGACCAGCCAGGCGAGCGCCACCTTGCTTGCATCGCTTTCCCGGCTGAACATGCTCTCGCCGCAAAAAACACGGTCGAAGGCCACGCCGTACAGCCCGCCGACCAGTTCGCGCCCCCGCCAGCATTCGATCGAATGGGCGTGCCCCGCAATATGCAGAGCATTGTAGCTGGATTCGATTCGATGGCTTATCCAGCTTTCGGCATGTTCCTCGCGCGGGGCGGCACAGGCCGCGATGACCCCTGGGAAATCGGTATTGCAAGTCACGCGAAACCGGTTCTGCCGCAATGTCTTCTTCAAGCTTTTCGACAGGCGGAAGCCATCGAGCGGGAGTATCGCCCGCTCGCGCGGTTCGACCCAATAAACCTCGGTATCCCTGCGGTGGTCGGCCATGGGGAACACACCGCCGCGATAGGCGCGCAACAGGAGATCGACGGGAATTCGAGAAGTCTTCGGGGCATGCATCGCGCGATCCCATAACACTTCGGCAGGTTGCGCGATATCCGCCTTGCCAAGTGCGAGCGGCCATACTAATGCGCGCCCTTCCTGCAGGGGTGTAGCTCAGCTGGTAGAGCATCGGTCTCCAAAACCGAGGGCCACGGGTTCGAATCCTGTCACCCCTGCCATTTTCTCTTCGACTTGTATGGCCCCGCCCGGCGCACTATCGCGCGGGTCATGACAGAAGAAGAAAAACGCGAACACTGTATCGCCGAGCGCAAGTTCTACGCTGCCGAACAGGAGGCCAAGTTCGAGCAGAAGGGTCTCGAGGTCGAGACACCGCAGACCGAGCATCCAAGCTACAAGCTGGCTTTCCAGGATACCGACTTCCTCCTGCGCGAGGAATTGCGGCCGGTCCGTTTCCAGCTCGAACTGCTCAAGCCCGAAATGGTTCTGGACGAGGCCGGTGTCGGTTCGACGCTGGTGATGTATGGCAGCGCACGCATTCCCCCGCCCGAAGCGGCTGAAACCGCGCTGGAAGGGGCCAAGGACCTGCGCGACGAAGAGCGCCAGGTCGTCGAGCGCCTCGTGGCCAAGTCGAAATATTATGACGAAGCGCGCAAGCTCGCCACGCTGGCTACGGAAAAGTCGATCATCGAGAACGGCAAACGCCAGTTCGTCGTCTGCTCGGGCGGCGGTCCGTCGATCATGGAAGCGGCCAATCGCGGCGCGAGCGAGGCTGGCGGGGAATCCATCGGGCTCAACATCATCCTGCCGCATGAGCAGGCGCCCAATCAGTATGTGACGCCCTATCTTTCGCTGAACTTCCACTATTTCGCTCTGCGCAAAATGCACTTTTTGCTGCGCGCACGGGCGGTGGCTGTGTTCCCGGGCGGCTTCGGTACATTCGACGAGCTGTTCGAACTGCTGACCCTGGTTCAGACCGGCAAAATGAAGCCGATCCCCATCCTGCTGTTCGGCAAGGAATTCTGGACGCGTGTGGTCAATTTCGAGGCCATCGCCGAGGAAGGCACGATCTCGAAGAAGGATCTCGACCTGTTCCGCTGGTGCGAGACTGCGGAAGAAGCCTGGGCCTATCTGTGCGAATTCTACGAGCTGAGCTGCTGACCATTCAGTCCCGCTTGCGTACCGCCTGGTGCCCGAGCGGGCCGCTGCCTTCGCCGAAGCCGGGGGCATTCTCGATCGCCGAATAGGTAAAGGCGCGGGCGATGCGGATCGCATTGGTCAGCGGTTGCCGATAGCCAAGCAGCGTCGCCAGCGCGGCCGAAAGTGTGCACCCCGTACCGTGCGTATGGCGCGTGTCGATCCGTGCATGGGCAAAGCTCGCCAGCTTGCCTGTGGGCGAAACGATCCGATCGACCACCTGCGACGTGTCCCCCGCATGGCCGCCCTTGGCCAGAACCTGCACGCCGTGGCGGTCGGCCAGCGTCTTGGCTGCATCGAACACATCCTCGTCGGCGATGGTCTCGCGCCCGGTCAGAATTTCAAGTTCGGGCAGGTTGGGTGTGACGATGGTGGCGATTTCCATAAGTGCGGTGAAACCGGCGATCGTATCCTCGTCCGCGAGCACGGACCCGCTGGTTGCGACCATGACCGGATCGAACACGATCGGCCCGGCGAAACTGTCCAGCCTATCGGCGAGCAGCCGCGCGGTTTCCGGCGAACCGAGCATGCCGATCTTGATCGCATCGGCCCCGATATCGGACAGGCAGCTTTCCACCTGTTCCAGCACGAAGCGCGGCGGCAGAGTTTCCACGCCGCGAACTCCGCGCGTGTTCTGCGCCGTGACTGCCGTGATCGCGGTCATCGCGTAACCGCCCAGCATGGTGATCGTCTTGATATCGGCCTGGATACCCGCGCCGCCGGAACTGTCGGACCCGGCGATGGACAGGATACGGGGCGGGCCGGGTTGGCTCATCCCTGATATTTCCGCTCGGTGCTTGGCGGGAATTTCTCGTGCAGCTTCTTAGCCCGCGTGGGCCGGTCCATCAGTTCTCCCCCGCAATTGGGGCAGACGTCATCGAGATCGTCGGCGCATTCGGTGCAGAAGGTGCACTCGAAACTGCAGATGAAGGCGCCGGAATTCTGTGCCGGAAGATCGGTTCCGCAGCGTTCGCAATCGGGACGCATTTCGAGCATCAGGCTGCGCTCTCGACGGCGGCGCAAATCCGGTCGACGACCGTCTCGACCTGCGTGGCATCGTCGCCTTCGGCCATCACCCGGATGACGGGTTCGGTGCCGGACGGGCGGATCACCAGGCGGCCTTTGCCCGCCAGTTCCTGTTCCGCCTCGGCAATCACCTGCCGAACAGTTGTGTTTTCCAGCGGCTTGCCGCCCGAATAGCGTACATTCTTGAGCAGTTGCGGAACCGGGTCGAAGACGTGCAACAATTCGCTGGCCGGCTTGCCCGAACGCACCAGGCTGGCAAGGATGCGAAGCGCTGCGATAGTGCCATCACCCGTGGTGCCGTGATCGAGCAGGATCATATGCCCCGATTGCTCGCCCCCGACATTGAAGCCCCCTTCCTTCATCCGTTCCAGCACGTAGCGATCGCCGACCTTCGTGCGTTCGAGACCGAGGCCGATCCCCTCCAGATAGCGTTCGAGCCCCAGGTTGGACATCACGGTGGCCACCACGCCATCGCCCTTCAGGTCGCCCAGCGCCTTCAACCGGCTGGCGATCAGCGCCATGATCTGGTCGCCGTCGACCGTCTTGCCCTTCTCGTCGATGACGATCAGCCGGTCGGCATCGCCATCCAGGGCAATGCCGATGTCGGCGCCTTCGTCGAGCACGCGGGCCTTGATGGCATCGAGCGCGGTGGAGCCGACGCCGTCATTGATGTTGGTTCCGTTGGGGGCGACACCCATCGGGATGATATCCGCGCCCAGTTCCCAGATCGCGCTGGGAGCGACCTGGTAGGCGGCGCCGTTGGCACAGTCGACCACGACTTTAAGCCCGTCGAAGCGGACATCGGAGGCCACCGATTGCTTGACCGCGTGGATGTAGCGCCCGCGCGCATCCTCGATCCGGCGAGCGCGGCCGATGCGGTCCGGCTCGACCAGCAAGGGATCCTGTTCGAGCAACCGCTCTATCGCCGCTTCGGCCTTGTCCGACAGCTTGTAGCCATCGGGGCCGAACAGCTTGATGCCATTATCTTCGAAAGGATTGTGACTGGCGGAAATCATCACACCCAGATCGGCGCGCATTTCGCGCGTGAGCAGGGCGATGGCGGGCGTCGGCAGCGGCCCGGTCATGATCACATCCATCCCGACCGAGGTGAAACCCGCAACCAGCGCGCTTTCCATCATATAGCCCGACAGGCGTGTATCCTTGCCGATCACCACGCGGTGTCGGTGGTCGCCGCGCAGGAAATGCGTGCCTGCCGCCTGGCCTACCCGCATCGCGGTGGCGGCGGTCATCACGCCCTCGTTCGTGCGTCCACGAATTCCGTCAGTGCCGAAGAAATTGCGAGCCATCTGTCGGGCGCCTCCTTTTGCTAGGCCCCCCATGGCGCGGTTGGGCTGCGAATAAAAGACCGTCTGCCCCCCTTTTCGCGCACAATATCGCCGCTATGTGCAACCACGCGCGCATAGACGCGTTAGGAACGCGAACACGAATTTCTTTCACTCCAACCCAAGAGGGGACATTTCATGGCTTTTGCGCTGATCGACCTGCCTTACGACGACACTGCGCTGGAACCGGCCGTGTCGGCAAAGACGCTGTCGTTTCACCACGGCAAGCACCACAAGGCTTATATCGACAAAACCAATGCCGCGATCGAGGGCGGCGAGTTGGCCGACAAGAGCCTGGAAGAGGTCATTGCGGCGGCTCGTGGCAGCAATGCGGGACTGTTCAACAATTCGGCCCAGAGCTGGAACCACGGCTTCTACTGGCACTCGATGGCGGCCGAGGAAACCAACGCTTCGGGCGAACTGAAAAGCATGATCGACGAGGCTTTCGGTTCGATCGACGGGCTCAAGGAAAAGCTGGCAGAACGCGGTGCGGGGCATTTCGCCAGCGGCTGGGTCTGGCTGGCGGTCAAGGATGGCACGCTGACCATCGAGGAAACCCATGACGGCGATACGCTGGCCGATCAGGCCGACGTCAACCCGCTGCTCGTGATCGATCTCTGGGAACACGCCTATTATCTCGACCACCAGAATGCGCGCCCCGCCTATCTCGAAGCGGTGAACGGCAAGCTGAACTGGAGCTTTGCGAGCGAGAACCTCGCCCGCGGAACGACGTGGCAGTATCCGAACTAAGGAGCTGTCTAAGCATTTGGGGAGAGCCCGTCGCCAGTGATGGCGGCGGGCTTTCTATTTCGGCGGTGCTTCGCTCGCGGCGGGCTCGTCGAACAGGCTGGTGGCGAAGAGCGGTTCGCCGAAAATGAACCCGACCAGGTTCGGTCTGCCGATATGGTCGAACAATGCGGTCAGCATCAGCAGGATCGGCACCGACAGAAGCGCGCCGAAAAAGCCCCATATCCAGGTGAAATAGGACAGGGCGATCAGGATCAGGACGGGATTCATGGTAAAGCGAGCGCCAAGAATGGACGGGGTGACCACGTTGGCCTCCACCGTGTGCAGCGCGAGATAGGCCGCCGCCGGTATCAGGCCGAGCACGATCGTGTCGGCGGTTCCGATCCCGAACAGGCCGAGCAGGGCAATCATCACGATCGGCCCGACATAGGGCAGGAAATTGAGCAGAGCCGCCAGCCCGCCCCACATGATCGGCGCATCCACACCCAGCGCCCAGGCGCCCAGTGCCACCACCACGCCGACCAGCGCATTGATCCACCCGACGGTCAGAATATAGGCGGCGACCCGGTCCTGCACCTCGCGCAGGACGCGCGCGGCCTTGATACTGGTGCCGAAACTCGCGCGGCCGAACAGCAGGCGCTGGCGCAGGCGCACACGCGCTTCGATCATGAAATAGGCCATCAGCAGCGTCAGGATCGTCTCGATGATCAGGCTGGGCGTGGCGAAGGCGACCTGTTCGAGCAGGCTGGGGGCGGCCAGCACCACTTCGCGCGTCCCTTCATCGTTCATCAGCGCCGCTAGCTGGGCATTGATCGTGGCAATCCAGGCAAACCGTTCGCGCAGCTCGCTGAAACGCGA
The DNA here is from genome assembly GCA_022953095.1 of Qipengyuania sp. ABI-127-1. Taxonomy (GTDB): domain Bacteria; phylum Pseudomonadota; class Alphaproteobacteria; order Sphingomonadales; family Sphingomonadaceae; genus Qipengyuania. The sequence goes on from JALJCR010000001.1 coordinate 799,567, forward strand.
CATTACGCGCCTGACCATGTCGGGAACATCGTCGAACAGGGCGATGGCGGGCTGCAGGATCAGGGCGAGGGCCAGCAGCAGGATGGTAAAGAAAATCAGGAGCGCGGTGATCGACGCCAGCGCATTGGGCAGGCCCCAGCCATTGAGCTTATCGGCCAGCGGCGAGAGGATCACGGTCAGCACCAGGGCCGTAACGACAGGCAGGAACACCACCGAACCGATCGACAGGACGAAGGGCAGGGCGAAGAAGAGACCCAGCCCGATCAGCAGAACGAGCGAGGAAATCAGCCGCAATTCCTGTTCCGCGAATGCCAGCCGACGCGAACGGCGCGCGTCCACTCGCGGTGCGGTCGGCTCGGGAGGCTGGGTCTCGCTCATCAGCCTCTATCTGCCCTTCACGGCGAATCGTGACAAGCGCCGCACGAACAAAGATTTTCTAGCTGCGGCTGGCGCCCTGGCCCGCGGCGACATCGTCGAGTTCCTCGAGAATGGCACGGTGCGCGGCATTGTCATCGATCGAGCGTTTGGGAATGTTGCCATCGGCCAGCATTGCGTTGAGCGCGGCGCGGGCACGCCCGACCCTGCTTTTGATCGTGCCTACGGCGCATCCGCATATGGTCGCGGCTTCCTCGTAGGAGAAGCCGCCCGCGCCCACCAGCAGCAGTGCCTCGCGCCGTTCGGGCGGCAATGTCAGCAAGGCGCGGTGCATATCGGACAGGTGAATCGGTTCCTCCTGACCGGCGGGTGCGGTCAATACGCGTTCGGCCACCGTCTCGTCATATTCGCCGCGAAAGCGATTGCGACGCATGTCGGTCAGATAGGCGTTGCGCAGGATCACGAAGGTCCAGGCGCGCATGCTCGTGCCGGGTTGGAAGCGCTCTTGCGCGGCCCAGGCCTTGAGCAGCGTTTCCTGCACGAGATCGTCGGCCATGTCGGCTCTGCCGCACAGCCCCCGCGCAAAGGCGCGCAAATGAGGCACGACCTCGGTGAGCTCGCGTTTGAAATCAGCCTTTTCGGAGGCCGTCCGTTCCTCCTTCGCCATCAGTCTTTCGCATCCAGCTTGTCGAGAAGATCCTGGAACGTGTCGGGCAGTGGTTCCTCCACGACCGAATCGTAAAGCTTCCTCAGGCCGGTCGCCCAGTCCGGGTGCGTGTCTTTGCCGCTTTTGGCGGGAGTGGGAAGCGGTCCGCCAGCGGGGACTCGCTGCGGTGTCTTGGGCGTCTTGGAACTCATGGCGCGAAAGGTACTACCTTATTAGATTTCTCGCCCGGGCAGCGTGCACGGGCGGAATTGTCGATCCCGGATGTGCTTCGCACAACGTATGGACAACACACAGGTTCCCGCCAACCCCATCTTGGAACTAAACGCGCTTCCCGGCATAGTGAGTTGCAATATACGACAACACCCGATGAATTGTCAGGGGCAGAACGCTGGTCACCGAGAAACTCCAACGCAAAGGACGCCGGAGGCGTTGGTTGATCGATTATCCCCGCGGAATCCCGGTGCTGATTTTCGTTCTGGTCACCGGTATCACCGTGCTCAGCGTCTTTGCGATCGAGCGGGGCGAGCAGGAGCGCGATGCCGCCGATGTCGCGCGCAAGGCGCAGGCGATGACTTCGGCCATCGAACGGCGGGCCTATACCAGCTCGGCCTATCTGCGTGCGGGTGCCGCATTGCTGTCGACGCAGGATGAAGTCACGCCTGAACTGTTCAGGCGGTTTGTTTCCGAACTGCGCCTGGATGCCAATTATCGGGGCGCGGAAGGGATTGGCTGGGCGCCCGTCATCGAGGCGGCGGAACTTGCCGCGTTCGAAGCCCGGCTCGGCATGAGCCGGAGGGACGAACAGCATGTCACTCCCACGATCGAGGAACAGCCGCGCGACCTGCTGACGCCGATCCTGTTCCTGCAGCCCGACACCGTGCGCAACCGCCGCGCGCTGGGCTACGACATGTATTCCGAACCGACGCGTCGTGCGGCGATGGATTTGGCCGCGGCCAATGATCGCCCTACCGCCAGCGGGCCGGTCGTGCTGGTGCAGGAAGGCGGCGGGGATGCTGCCGGCTTCCTCATTATGATGCCGGTCTTCGAGGGGCTGAGCAGCTCGCGCGAGCTCAAGGGCTTTATTTACAGCCCGTTCAATGCCTCGCAGTTTCTCGCCTCCGCGTCCGATCTGGTCAGCTATGACGACATCGGCGCCCGGCTGCTCGACGGCGAGACCGTCGACCCGGTGCCGATGGCGCGGAGCGATGCCTGGCTCGATGGCCGGTCGGCCGTGGTCAGGGAAGTCAACCTCGCCAATCGCACAATGATGCTCGAAGTGCAGTCCACGCGTGAAGAGGGACTGTCCTCTATGTCGATGATCACGCTGCTGTTCGGCCTTGCCGTCGCCAGTCTGTTGATGCTGGTGGCGCGTTTGCTGACCCAGCAGACGCTGGAGGATCGCCGCGCGATAAGCTGGTTCGAGGAACAGAACTCGATCCGCAATTCGCTAACGCGTGAGCTCAATCACCGGGTCAAGAACACGCTTGCCAATGTGCTGTCGATCGTGTCGCTGACCCGCCGCAGGGCGATGGATCTCGACGAATTCGCCGAGGGGCTCGACGGGCGTATTCGCGCGCTGTCGGCCACCCACGATCTGCTGACCCAGTCGGACTGGGGGACCACGCCGATCCGTGCGGTGGTAGAGGTCGAGCTGGCGCCGTATGCGCGCGACGAGGACCACCAGCTCGATCTGGTCGGTCCGCATACCGAACTTGCACCGAACGATGCCTTGTCGCTGGGCCTCGCGGTTCACGAGCTGGCCACCAATGCGGCGAAATACGGATCGCTCAGCGTTCCGGGCGGCAAGGTGACCGTGCGGTGGAGCCAGGTCAACGACACGCTGGCGAAAATTGAATGGATCGAGAACGACGGGCCACCCGTATCGCAGCCGGAGCGTCGCGGGTTCGGCACCGATCTGATCGAGAAGATCGTAGCGCATGAGCTGCGCCATCCGGTCGAACTCGATTTCCGGCCGGAGGGAGTTCGCTGCAGCCTGCTCGTGCCGATACGCGAACCGAGCGAATTCGAATTGCGAAGCAAGGGGCCGGGCGCGCGCGAACTGGATGCAGACGAAGAAAAACCCGGACCGTAAAGCGGCCCGGGTTTCCCGTTATATGGTTGAATGCGGTGGCGGTTAGCCCAGCGGGCGGCTCGACCCGAAAAACAGCGCCTGGCTGATCGCCGCGCGGACAGTCTGTTCCTGAAACGGCTTGGTGACCAGATAGGTCGGTTCGGGCCTGTCACCGGTCAGCAGGCGTTCGGGATAGGCGGTGATGAAGATCACCGGGACGCTGCTGATCGCGAGAATATCGTCCACGGCATCGAGGCCCGAGGACCCATCGGCGAGCTGGATATCGGCAAGCACGAGGCCCGGTGTCTTTTCGGCGACGACTTCCTGCGCCTGCGTCCGCGTGGCGGCAGTGCCGCAAACATCGTGGCCGAGCGAGGTCACGAGATCTTCGAGCTGCATAGAAATCAGCGGCTCGTCCTCGATGATAAGAACGCTGGTGGCCGATTCGCGATCGATCTCGGAAACCGCTTCCTGGGCCAGCCGTTCGATATCCTCGGCCGAAATGTCCATGATCTCGGCGGCTTGCTCGGGCGAAAAATCCTCCAGCGTCGTCAGCAGCAAGGCCTGGCGGTTCAGCGGAGTCACGGATTTGAGGCGATCCTGCGCGGCGCCTTCGTGTTCATCGCTGGCAGCGGGTTGGGGAGCCTCCATATAGGCGCTCGACCAGACCTTGTTGAACGCGCGATAGAGCGGAACGCGGCCACCCTCGAGCGATTGTTTGAGTTCGCTGTCGGCCAGGGCGGCCTCCAGCGTAGCGCGTACGAATGCGTCTCCGGTAGCCTGCGAACCGGTCAGCGCGCGTGCATAGCGGCGCAGGTATGGCAGGTTACGAGCAATCTGATCACCAAGCGACATTTAGACCCCTTCCTTAAGGTGCGCGCTTCTAACGTGTTGGGCCGAGTTAGGTTCCTGCGCCTGCAGCCGCAAGGTGCCGTTTGACAAATACGGCGGTTCGGGCGAATCCATCCAGGCGACATTACCTCGCCGGGAGCCCAGAGCGTTGCACGAGATTGCCGATCCCATTGCCTGTCCGCAGTGTCCGCTTCAGGCCTGTCCCGGCCTGCGAGAGCTCGGTGAGCAACAGCTCGTCTATATGGACGAATTCAAGGATGGCGAAGTCGCGCTGGACCGGGGCGATGTGCTGATCGAGGAGGGGGAGTGCCACGAACGCCTTTATACCGTTCTCGACGGCGTTCTGATTCGCTCGCGATCGCTCGACGATGGTCGGCGGCAGATCGTCAACTTCATGTTTCCCGGCGATCTCATCGGTCTGCAGGGGGCGTTCGACGAACCGTCGAGCCATACGATCGAAGCTCTGGTCGAGGCCCGCCTGTGCCGCTTCAGGAAAGACGCTTTCTTCGAACTGGTGGCGAAGCATCCGACCCTCGGTTACGATATCACCTGGCTCGCCGCCAAGGAAGAAACGGCGCTCGAAGGGCACATTGTGTCGCTTGGGCAGCGCAATGCCCGCGAACGGGTAACCTATCTGGCGGTGTGGTTGCTCGACCGGGCGCAATCGACCTGCCTTGCCGACGAACAGAACATTGTTTCTCTGCCGATCACCCAGGCGCAAATCGCCGATATGCTGGGCCTGTCGCTGGTCCACACCAACCGAACCTTGCGCCAACTCCAGCGCGAAGGCCTGGTGGAATGGAAATCGCGCGAAATCCACGTACCCGACCTCGCCAAAGCGGCCGAATTCGCCCAGTTCGATCGCAGCAAGGACAATTGTCGGCCCTTTATCTGACCGGATTATCTGACCGGAATTTCGCGCAATTCAAAAAAAATGATGATAGGCGGGAACCCAGTTTTGGGCGGCGCGTATCCTTTATGTCACCGCCGAGACCCCCCCCTCCCGTCCAAGCGGCTGGTGATACGATCCCGAAAGGCCTCCGTTGCATGAGCAACGGAGGCCTTTTTTCCGTGCATCTTCCCGATCAGCAAATTTTGCCATGCATGGGCTACGATGGCGGTGATGGCGATGAAGGGTGGGGGCAGGCCCCGCGCGCGTCAGCGCAGGGCGCCGCGCAGGCGCGAGATGATGCCCTGTCGTCGGGGCTGGCGCAGCAGATCCACCAGGATATCCGCGTCATAGGGTTTTTCGAGGATGCAGCCGAGCGCGGCAATGTCCTCTGGAATGTCCTGCGGTGCACCGGTCGAAAAAATGATGCGCGGGCTGTCCGGGCCAAGTGTGCGGACCAGTTCGGCAATGGCCCAGCCATCGTCGCGGTCGGCAAGGTGCACGTCCAGCACGATTGCCTGGGGCTGATCGTCACGCAAATGGCGCAGCGCGTCCTCTGTGGACGCCGACAGCGCCACCCTGGCTACTCCGGCATCGAGCAGCGCCTGTTCGATCGTCAGGCCGAGTACCGCATCATCTTCCACCACGAGCACATGGGCCGGTAGCTTCTCATGAGCGCGGGTCTTGGTGTGCTGCGTCATCGGTTCTCGCAAGGGGTGGCGATATCGGTATCGCGCGTGTTTCGCCAACGGGGTGTGGGCCGGTCCAGTTCCCGCCGCTTGTCGGTTGATTGCGGACCGTGGCCAAATTGCGACAGCCAGCGCGGTTCAATCGGCAATCGGCCTTTCATAAATCGCATATTCGCGATTGACGCTGCTTTCGATGGCATCGGCAATTGCCATCATCCCCTTATTGTCGTCGAGGATCCAGCCGATCTCGGCACGCTGTGTGCCATAGAGCCGGGTGGCGGTGTCGCGGATCTGGCTGATCATCATGAAGGCAAGCTGGCTGGCAAGACGCGAATTATGCAGTTCCTTCAGTACACCCATCAGGGGCACGCGCATATCGGCGCCGATGGGTTTGCGCATCCAGCGCAGCAGGTGGAACCACCCGAAGGGAAACAGCTTGCCATTCACCTTGCGCAGCACGCGGTTGACGTCGGGGAAAGTCAGCATGAAGGCAACCGGTCGCCCGTCCAGTTCCGCCACCAGATTGATCTCTTCGTGAATGATCGGCTTCAGTTTCTTGCCGGCATAGGCGATTTCTTCACTGGTGAACGGAACGAACCCCCAATTGTTCGACCAGGCATCGTTGAGGATCGAAAGGATTACCTCGACTTCCTCGTCCCAGCGTTTTGTGTCGACCGGGCGGACGGTGATGCGTTTATTGCGCTGGCCCGATTGCACGATGCGGCGCACCAGCGGGGGGAAATCCCCCGATACGTCCAGATCGTAAGTCAGCAATGTCTTGGCGCGCGCATAGCCCGCGCTCTCGATCCATCGCTGGTATATGGCCGGGTGGTGGCCCATCATGATCAGCGGCGCGTGATCCTGGCCCCTTACGAGCAGGCCGGGCTCTTCCCAGATCGACATCGAAATAGGGCCGATCGCGCGGGTCATGCCCTGGGCGCCCAGCCAGCGCTCGGCCGCCGCGAGAAGCGCATGCGCCGCGCCTTCATCCTCGGCATCGAAATAGCCGAACATGCCCGCGCCGGGACCGAAGCCCTGTTCGCGCGGCAATTCGAGGGCAAGATGATCGATATGGGCGGAAATGCGGCCCACCGGCCTGCCATTCCGGCGGGCGATGAAGAACTGGTGTGAAGCATGGCCGAAAAAGGGGTTCTTGCCCGGATCGACCAATTCCAACTGTTCGGAACGCAGTTGCGGCACGGAATGCGGTTCGCGTGCGGCCAGCGCCCGACCGATATCGACAAACTCGGCGCGGCCCTTCTTGCCTTTCACCGCCTCTATCACCACATTCGCATCCGACATTCGCGCGTTACCTTCGTTCAGCCTGGATTAGCCCTGTGTGCGCTAGCTGATCTTTGTCAAGGACACGCGCCGCCACGATTACTATGATCGACACCGTGCGCTGTATCGCGTGCGTGTTTTCGGATAGAGACGCCCCGGGAATTTCGACCATGAATGTGCAACAGACACGGATTTCGGCTGCCGATATCACCTCGCGACGCGACGCGGGATCGGGCTGGCATGCCCAGATACCCGACGACAAGGCGATGCTGCGCGCGGCGCGCGATCTGACCAAGGACATCGCCGCACACCGCGCGGCAATATACTGGCCGGACATGATCGGTTCGGCTTTGGTCGGCTACGCGTCACTGGCAGGCGCAATCCTTGTTGACAGCGTACCGGTGGCGCTCGTGCTCGGCGTTCTATCGGTCCTCGCGCTCTACCGCGCGCTGCTGTTCATCCACGAAATCTCGCATTTCCGGAATGGCGCGCTGCCTGGCTTCAGCGCGGCGTGGAACCTGCTGGTCGGCATTCCCATGCTGACCCCGTCCTTCATGTACGAACAGGTGCACACACTGCATCACAAGCGCACGCAATACGGCACGATCGAGGATCCCGAATACCTGCCCCTCGCGCTGATGAAGCCGTGGAGTCTGCCCGCCTTCGTGCTGATCGCTCTGCTGGCTCCGGCTGCCCTGCTGTTCCGCTTTGCGGTGCTGGTGCCGCTGGGGGCGATTATCCCGCCGATCCGTCGGCTCACCTGGCAACGCCTCAGCGCGCTGGCGATCAATCCCGATTTCCGGCGCCGCCCGCCCGAAGGCGATCTGCGCCCGCGCGTGGTATTTCAGGAAGTCGGCGGCATGCTGTGGAGCTGGGCGCTGATCGGCAGCGTGTTCGCCTTTGGCTGGAAACCGCTGCTGGTGGCCTTCGCCGTGGCTTCGGTGGTCGCGCTGCTCAACCAGCTACGCACGCTGGTCGCTCACCTGTGGGAGAACGAGGGCGAGGCGATGACCGTTACCGCGCAGTTCCTCGATAGCGTCAATGTGCCGCCGCCCGGCATGATCGCCGAGCTGTGGGCGCCGGTGGGCCTGCGCTATCACGCGCTGCACCACCTGATGCCTTCCATGCCCTATCACTCGTTGCCCGAAGCGCACCGGCGGCTGGTGGCCGAGCTCGAAGAGGATTCGAGCTATCACGGCGCCAACCATGCCGGGATGGGTGTGCTGGTCGCGCGCATCGCTCGCAACACCATGCGGTAGTTCGTTGCGTGCGGTCGGGACATCCGTCCCGACCTTGCGGCGGCACCAGCCCACTCCCCCACCCGGCCACCCACGGCACGGTATTTTATGGGTGGCCGGGTGGGGGAGTGGGCTGGTGCCGCAAGCCTTCGACGGAGGTCGAAGGCGCACTCCGCAAAGACACGGGCTGGAACAGCAAGCCTTCGATTGATGTCGATAACGCACCCAACGAAAAGGCCGCTCCCCTCGGTGGGTGGGAGCGGCCTTCGCATTTCACCCGGCAATGGGCCGGGTAAACTTGGTCGCGTCAGTCGATCTTGATTTTCGCCTCGACGCCGTCTTCGTTCACGGTGGCATCGACATCGCCGCCATCGATGGTCAGGCTCGAGCCTTCTTCACCCTCTACGGGTTCGGCGACGACGGTTTCGGTCGCAACCGGCTCGACCACGGTGGTTTCGGTGATCTCGGTGGTCGCGGTTTCGTCGGTCGCAGGGGCATCGGCATCGCCGCAAGCGGCAAGCGCGAAAGCGGCGGCGAGCGCGGGAACTGCAAACTTATTCATGCCAAATCTCCTTTGTGGCAACATTGTGGCATCAATGCGCCGGAATTGAGGCGGTTCCCGTCAGCCCAAGAATTTTATCATCGCGATGCGGCGGTCCCCCGGCAGACCATGCTCCACTTCCCGCTCGATGTCCGCCGCGAGCCGGGGGTGCGCGGCGAGGTCCGAAATCGTCTCGAAACCATGCCGGGCGTAAAACGGCCCGTTCCAGGGCACATCGCCGAATGTCGTCAGCGTGATGGCGCGGAACCCGCTATTGTGGGCATCGATCGCCACGGCGCGCAGCAACACGCTTCCTATACCCCGGCCCTGGTGATCCGGATGGACCGAAAATTCGCGAATATGCAGTTCGCGCTCGAAGGGTTCGGTGGACAGAAAGCCGACGATCCCGCCTTCGCTCTCTGCAATCAGCGAATGGCCCTTGCGGATCATCCGTCGCTGCTCCTCGGCCGGAATGGCGTGCATCCCCGCCACGCCTGCCAGCCCTTCGACGGTTCGGAACAGCTCGCCTGCCGCGCGTTCGATCGCGGGCAGGGCCTCTGCGTCCGCCAGCCGCGCCAGCCGAATGGAGAAATCGCTCACTCCTCGGTCCGCACGAGGACCGTCTCACCGATCAGCAGGAAGAGCAGGAACGGCGCCCAGGCAGCGAGAAAAGGCGGATAACCGCCGAAACTGCCCATGGCGAGAGCGGCATTGTCGACCACGAAATAGGCAAAGCCCAGCGCCATGCCGATGATCGCGCGCACGAAAAGCTGCCCTGAACGCGCCAGGCCGAAAGCCGCGACCGCGCCGAGCAGGGGCATCAGGAAAGCGGATAGCGGCCCGGAAATCTTGTGCCACCATTTCGCACGCAATTCGTCGGTCCGCCGACCCGCGCTTTCGAATTCGGCAATCGACCCGGTCAGCTTCCAGAAGGGTTCGGCATCGGGATCGATCTTGGCGAGGTCGATCTGGTCGGGAGTGAGCCCTTCGCCCACCACCATCGCTTGCGGCGTGTCGGTAAGCGCGCTTTGTACACGGAACCGGGTGACGCCCTCGAGCCGCCAGCCGGGATTGGCATAAACCGCACGATCGGCGTCGATCTGCTCGACGATCATCCCTTCGGCATTGCGTTCGTACCAGGTCACCTTGCGCATGGCGATCGCCTCGCCCGCCCCGGCGAGATAGGCGGCCGTCAGGATATTGCCGTTATCGCTGAGATAGACATTCGCCCGCACGCCGCTTTCGGTTGGGATCGGGCCGTAATCGACTGCCTCCCACGCTTTGAGCGTTTCGGTCGCGCGGGTGACCACGCGTTCGTTGAAGGCGAAGGTGAATAGCGAGACGAGCCCCGCCGTCAGCAATAGCGGTGCAAGCACCTGATGCGCGGAAAGGCCGGCCGCTTTCATCGCGATCACCTCGCTGTTCTGGTTCAGCGTGACCAGCGTTATCAGCGTTGCCAGCAGGACCGAATAGGGCAGGAAGCGCGATATGAGCTGCGGTATCCTGAGACCCGCATAGGTCAGCAATTCGCCCTGGCCATTGCCGGCTACCGCGAGGATCTTGCCGCTGTTCGACAGCAGGTCGAGCATCATCAGCACCAGCACGAGGACGAACAGCATCGCCACGATGCGCGCGGCGAACATCTTGGCCAGGTAAAGCGTCAGCGTGCGCGAGGGGAAGAAGTCGAACTGCATGAGATTGGCTACTCGGCTGCCGAAAGGTCGATCTGCAAGTGTCGGCGGCGCCTGAACAGCTTGCCGAGGCGCTTGGTCAGCTTGCCGAACCAGGTTTCGAGCGCGCCGATGGCCTGGCCGCCCGGCACATGGGCGACGCGCCAGTACATCCATACGATCAGGGCGGCGAACAGGAAGAACGGCCCCCATAGCGCCAGGATCGGATCGATCCGGCCGAGCGCGGCGATATCCTCCCCGTATTGGTTCACCTTGTGATAGGCGACCACCATAATGATCGACAGGAACACGCCGAGCGCGCTGGTCGATCGTTTCGGCGGTATGCCCAGGGCGACGGCCAGCAAAGGCATCAGGGCCATCATCACCACCTCGACCAAGCGGAAGTTGAAGCTCGCCTGGCTGGCATCGCGTTTGTCTTCCGGTTCTCCCTCGCTCCAGCCGATACGCAGCAGCTCAGGCAGAATATATTCGCGTTCGGCATCGCCGCGCGCGCGGAATTTTTCGACCGCAGGAAGGTCGATCGGCAGATCGTGGCGCGTGAAAGTGAGGACGCGCGGGGTCTTGCTGCCGGTATCCTGGACGATGGTACCATCGGTCAGCCGCAGGATGATGGTGTCGGGATTGTCGGTGGTGGCAAGGAAGGCTCCTTCCTTGGCCGAGATCGACAGCACTTGGCCCTTATCGTTGGCCACGCGCGCGAATATGCCCATCAGGCGTCGCCCGTCATCCTCGCTCGCCTCGATCCGCAACGCCATGCGATCGGCCAGGGTCGTGAATTCGCCGACCTTGATCGAGGCGCCAAGCGCGCCCGATCGCAATTCATATTCCATCTGTTCGTAATAATAGCGGCTGACCGGCTGGATGAAGAACACCAGCGCCACGTTCAGCGCCATCAGGATGGCGGTTATCAGATAGGGCACACGCAGCAGCCGCCCATAGCCCAGACCTACCGCCCGAAAGACATCGAGTTCGCTCGACGTCGCCAACTTGCGAAAGGCCAGCAGAATGCCCAGCAGCAGGCCGAGCGGAATGGCGAGGCTGGCATATTCCGGGATCAGCGCCATCAGCATCTTGAAGACGACGCCCACCGGCCCGCCTTCGACCGCGACGAAATCGAACAGGCGCAGCATCTTGTCGAGGATCAGCAGCGAGGCCGCGACCACGAACACGCCCATCATCGGCACGATGACGAGCCGGAAGATATAGCGATCGATGGCAGGGAGGAAGTTGAACAAGGTTTCGCCGGTCAGTTGCCTTTGCACCTCGCCCTAGCGCGGTTTTGCAGCGAGGTCATGCCCCTTGTGCCGCGCTTTGGGTCGGGCTCTGCGTGCTGCCGCCCGGTCGGAAGCGGATCACGCCTTTTCCAGCGTGCATTGCAGCGGGTGCTGGTTCTGCCGGGCGAAATCCATCACCTGGTTCACCTTGGTCTCGGCCACCTCGTAGGGGAAGATGCCGCACACGCCGACGCCCTTCTGGTGGACGTGCAGCATCACTCGGGTCGCTTCCTCCATATCCATACGGAAGAAGCGCTTGAGCACGATCACGACGAATTCCATCGGCGTGTAGTCGTCGTTCAGCAGCAGCACTTTGTACTGGCTCGGCTTTTTGGGTTTGGCGCGGGTCTTGGTGGCAATGCCCACCTGGCCATCGCCTTCATGGGAGTCGTCATCGCCATCGGCGGCGCGGATCGGGAAGGGGGGCAGGGCGTGGATCATTGCTGGAGCCATTATCGTAACGCGCCTGCAAATCGCAAGGCGTGAGCGACGGTCAATTGCGCGCACCAGGTGCGAAAGCGCCGTTTCCGTCGCGGGACCGGACAAAAAAGGGCCGGATGGTTCGAAACCATCCGGCCCGCGGTGTCCAATTCGCCAGACGAGGGAGAGAGGAGAGAGTGCCCGGCGGATTGAAGCTTGTGCGGTTCGCTTACGCGGCCTTGCGGACCTTTTCGGCAGCCAGGCTCATGCGGTTCGAAACCGGAGCGAAAGCTTCGTTGGCGAGCTTCAGCATGGCTTCGGTGTTCTTCGAGGTGGTCGAAACCAGCGCGTCGAAGTTGCGACGGGCGATTTCGCCCTGAAGCTGGAAGAGCTCGGTCGGCGACTTGACGGCGGCGAACTTCTTGACGTCTTCCTGAACGGTTTCGGCAGCCGACTTGGCTTCCTCGACATAGGTGCGGCCCATGTCCTGCATACCGCTGGCGAGGATCTTGCCGCTTTCGACGAGGGCTTCGAGATTGCCCTTCTGGAATTCGACGGCGTCCTTGGTCAGTTCGGTGCCCTTGTCATAGGCGGCCTTGGCGCGGGTCTGCACATCGGCAGCCAGTTCCTTCGCCTTGGCGGCGTATTCGGTTTCGGCGGTCTTCTTAGCAGTGGCCATGATGGTGTCCTTCAACTGGGAAATCGGGGTGGTCTTCGCGGCTTTCGCCTTGGCGGTGGCTGCCTTCTTGGGGGCGGCCTTGATCTTTTTGGCTGCGACAGGCTTCTTGGCCGGGGCAGCTTTTTTCTTGGTGGTGGTCTTTTTCGGCGCGGCCTTCTTTGCCGGGGCCTTCTTCGGCGCGGCGGCAACGGCCTTGGCGACGGCATCGGTCTTCACCGGCGCCGTAGTGTCCGCTGCCACGGCCTTTTCGACCGCTTTCGCGCTCACCGCCTCGGCGGTTTTCTTTTCCGCAGCCTCGGCAAAAGCCTTGTCGGCGGCGGCATCGATTTTGCTCTGGCTGTCAGCCATGGGAAACCTCGCTTTGTTGCACTGCACAAAATAGGCATTGCACCTGCGAAGTCAAGCGATTTTTGTGCAGTGCACAATAATTCGCGACAAGCCGTGTTTTCAAAGCGTTAGCGCGTGGCGACGTAGCGTCCCGGCGCATCTTCGATTACTTTGTCGCCTCTGCCGCCTGGCTTGCGTTTACCCTTGGCGGGCACGGTTTCGCCGTCCTGCGCGCGCAGCCATTCGACCCAGTCGGGCCACCAGCTTCCCGGATGCTCTTCCGCCCCATCGCGGAATTCGGCGAGGCTGCGGGGCGCGCCGTCATTGGTCCAGTACTGGTATTTGCCTGCCTCGGGCGGATTGACCACGCCCGCAATATGTCCCGAGCCGGCAAGGACAAATTTGAGCGGCCCCTTGAAGTGCTCGGTGATCTTCCAGACGCTTTCGGCGGGGGCGATGTGGTCTTCCTTGCCCGCCTGGACATAGGTCGGGGTCTCGACGATCCCGAGATCGATCGGCGTGTTGTCGACGCTCAGCGCATCGGCCTCGACCAGCTTGTTGTCGCGATAAAGGTCGCGCAGATATTGCTGGTGCCACTTGGCGGGCAGATTGGTGACATCGCCGTTCCAGTGCAGCAGGTCGAAGGCCGGATAATCCTCGCCCAGCAGGTAATTGTTGACGACATAGTTCCAGATCAGGTCGGTGCCGCGCAGCAGATTGAAGGTGGCGGCCATGTAACGGCCGTCGAGATAGCCGTCGGCGCTCATCGCCTTGACCATGCCGAGCTGGTTGTCGTCGACGAAATTGAGCAGCTCGCCCGCCTTCTCGAAATCGACCTGCGCGGTGAAGAAGGTGGCGCTTTTCACCTTGTCCTGCTCGCCGCGGCGGTGGAGCAGGGCGAGCGTGGCGGCCAAGGTGGTCCCGGCAACGCAATAGCCGATCGTGTGGACGCTCTTCACGCCGAGCCGCTCGCGGATATGGTCGATCGCGTCGATCTGGCCGCGCACGTAATCGTCCCAGATCACGTCCTTCATGCTGGCATCGGCCGATTTCCAGCTCACCATGAAGACGGTCACGCCCTGGTCGACCGCCCAGCGCACGAAGCTCTTCTTCGCGTTCAGATCCAGGATGTAGAAGCGGTTGATCCATGGCGGGAAGATCACCAGCGGCGTTGCCATCGCCTCCTCGGTGGTCGGCGAATACTGGATGAGCTGGTAGAGCGGCGTTTCGTGGACGACCTTGCCCGGCGTCACCGCGATATTCTCACCCAGCTTGAAGGCGCTGGCATCGGTGTGGGAAAGCTGCCCGCGGCGCAGGTCCGCCAGCAGGTGCTCCATGCCCTTGACCAGATTGTCGCCGCGCGTCTCCAGCGTACGCTCCATCACGACCGGGTTGAGCAGCGGGAAGTTGGACGGGCTCGCCGCTTCGGTGATGGCGCGGGTGGTGAAGCGCAATTGCTCGCGCTTGTCGTCGGACAGGCCTTCCATCCGGTCGACCATTTCGGCGACGCGTTCGGCGAGGAAAAGATAGGTCTGGTGGATCAGCGCATAGGCGGGATGGGCGCGCCAGCGCGGGTCGGCGAAACGGCGGTCCTTGCGCGGCAGGTCGGGCTCCCCTTCGGCCACCGGCTGCCCGTCCGCGCCCAGGCCGTATTGCCCCAGCACCTGCTGCCACAGGGCCATGCCTTCCTGCATCAGCGCCTGCTGCTGCGCCGGATCGGCGATCGGCATCTGGCGGTACCAGTCTTCCGCCATGCGCATCCAGCGCGACGGATCGAAATAGGGGGCCAGCGCCTGCGGATTGGCCATCTGTTCGGCCTGATATTCCATCCACATGGATTGCAGCTTGGTTCCGACCTCGGCCCAGTGCTGCATATCCTCGGGCTTGAGCGGTGCATTCGCGCTCGCCTCGCTCATCGGCGCGAACAATGCGCGCGCGAATTTCGCCGGGGCTTCGAACATATTGGTGAAGGGATCGGGGCCGTCTTCGGTCATTCTCGCTCCTGCCTGGTGCCAAGCGTCTGTTGTACGGGCCATAGGATATTGCACGCCTTCATGCACCTAGGCCGATTGCACCTGCACCGTGAATAGGTAATCAGTGTGACTCACCCAACGCGCCAAGAGGCCTGAATGTCCGACGAATTCTATCGCATCAAACGCATGCCCCCCTACGTCATCGCCGAAGTCAACGCGATGCGGCATGCCGCGCGGCAGGCCGGGCGCGACATTATCGACCTCGGCATGGGCAATCCGGACCAGCCGCCGCCCCAGCATGTCATTGACAAATTGTGCGAAGTTGCCGCCAAGCCGAGCGCGCATGGCTATTCCCAATCCAAGGGAATCCCCGGCCTCAGGCGCGCGCAGGCGAATTACTACCAGCGCCGTTTCGGGGTCGAGCTGGATCCCGAAACCGAGGTGGTCGTCACCATGGGCTCGAAAGAGGGGCTGTCGTCCATGGCGACAGCGATCAGCGCGCCGGGCGACGTTATCCTTGCGCCCAGTCCGGCCTATCCGATCCACACCTATGGCTTCATCATAGCGGGCGCCACCATTCGCAGCGTGCCGACAACGCCCGACGAATATTACTGGAAGGCGCTCGACAATGCGATGGCCTATACCGTGCCGCGCCCCACCGTGCTGGTGGTCAACTATCCCAGCAATCCCACGGCAGAGACGGTCGACCTCGCCTTTTACGAGCGGCTGGTCGCATGGGCGCGAGAGAACCGGGTCTGGGTGCTTTCCGACCTCGCCTATTCCGAGCTTTATTATGACGGCAAGCCCACACGCTCGATTCTCGAAGTGCCCGGCGCAAAGGATGTGGCGGTCGAATTCACCTCCATGTCGAAAACCTATTCCATGGCCGGTTGGCGGATGGGTTTCTGCGTCGGCAACACGAAGCTGGTCGCCGCGCTGACCCGGGTTAAGAGCTATCTCGATTACGGCGCTTTCACGCCGATCCAGGCCGCTGCCTGCGCCGCGCTGAACGGGCCGCAGGACGTGGTCGAACAGAACCGCCTGCGTTACCAGCAGCGGCGCGACGTGATGGTCGAAAGCTTCGCGCGCGCGGGCTGGGAAATTCCTTCGCCGCCTGCCAGCATGTTCACCTGGGCGAAGCTTCCGCCCGGTTTCGAAGACATGGGCAGCCTCGAATTTTCCAAACAACTGCTCCAGCATGCGGAGGTTGCCGTTGCGGCCGGGGTCGGCTTCGGCGAGGAAGGCGAGGGGTACGTCCGCATTGCCATGGTGGAGAACGAGCAGCGCATCCGCCAGGCCGCGCGCAATATAAAGCGTTTCCTCGCCGAACACCCACGGGGATAGCACCGAAGAAACATCCGGAACGGTAGTAGTTCTGCGCTACCCCCGTTCCCAAATACATGCGTTGTCTTCACTCTCGGATTTATCCGAGGGAAGGGACGATACATGACTTTTCCAAAACTCCAGTGGCTTTCTCGCGGTCCTTCGGTCCCGGCACGCTGGGACTTGCGGCTTGTGAACTGGTCGATGGACCATGCAACCCAACGCGCGCGGGATTGTATGCGTCGGCTCGGCGTTCTCGACTGGCGGCCGGACAGCAGGCTGCCACATTGGCGCGATCTGGCAGGGCCGGCATTTATCGTGGCGATCGGCGTCGACGATCCGGCGGAACGCGCCGGGCTGCTCGCCCAGGGTTTCGGCGACGCGCTGGGCAGCCGCATCGCCTTTGTCGAACTGGGCACGCGGCTTCTGCGGCTCAAAGGTGCGGACGGCGCCATGCCGCGGCGGCTGGCGGCGGGTCCGGTCACGCTCGACCTGTTCCACCGCGACGGCAAGGTCGAAGGACGTTGGCTGGGGCTGCACCCGCGCGAGTTCAAGCTGTTCTGGCGGCTGGCCGAAACGCCCGGCACTCCGGTGTCGAACGCGCGTCTGATGCGCGAAGTCTGGCGGCTGGAGCATCTGCCCGAAACCAATTCGCTCGCCGTCCATGTATCGCGCCTGCGCGCCAAGCTGGCGATTGCGCGCTGCGACTGGCTGGTACGCACGCATCCGGAAGGCGGCTATTGCCTTGCCACGTCCCCGGCGGCGCAGCCCGCGGCGGAGAAAATCCGCGTGCATTGCGCCTGACCTGTCCCGTCGCTGCTGGACTTTACGCTTACGTAAGGTACCAAGGGGGCAAGCGACATTTCCGACGAGAGGCAGAGCCATGAATTTCAACGACCGCGTTTCCATCGATCTGGCCGACAATGGCGTGGCGCAGGTGCGCTTCACCCGCGGCGACAAGATGAATGCGCTCGACCCTGCCCAGTTCGGCGCGATTATCGATGCGGGCAATGCGTTGCGCACGATGGAGGGGTTGCGCGTCGTCGTGGTATCGGGCGAGGGGCGGGCCTTCTGCGCCGGGCTCGACCTGTCGAATTTCAACGCCGCGCCGGATCCCGATCGCAAGCCGATCACCGAGCGCACCTATGGCAATGCCAATATGTGGCAGGAAGTCGCCATGACCTGGCGCAAGTGCCCCGTGCCGGTGATCGCCGCCGTGCACGGCGTATGTTTCGGTGGCGGGCTGCAGATCGCCAGCGGGGCGGACATCCGCGTGGTTCATCCCGAAACCCGCATGGCGGTGATGGAAATGAAATGGGGCCTCGTGCCCGACATGGGCGGCTATGCCCTGTGGCGCGGCCTGGTGCGCGACGATGTGCTGCGCGAGCTGACCTATACCAACCGCGAATTTTCCGGTGCCGATGCGCTCGGCCTCGGCTTCGCCACCATGGTTGAGGACGATCCGCTCGCCCGCGCCACCGCTATCGCCGAAACCATCGCCAACAAGAACCCCGACGCCATTCGCGGCGCCAAGCGCCTGTTCAAGGTGATGCAGGAAGAAGGCGAAGACGCGATCCTGATGGCCGAGAGCGAGGAGCAACACGGGATCATCCGCAGACCCAATCAGGTCGAGGCGGTGATGGCGGAAATGCAGAAACGGGCGCCGAAGTTCGGGTGAGTGGGGAGCCCGCTGACGATCCATTGCGGACATTCGAGACCGCAATGGATCGTGCCCCACACTAGATTTCCATCAAGGATATCGACGCACCGTCCGGATCGCGCATGAGCAAAAGACTGCTCTCCCGATCTTTGGATGGCTCGCCTTCAAGCAGTTGGGCTCCTAGCAGCTTGGCTTCCCGCGCGGCGGATTGAGCGTCGGCGACACGCACGCCAGGGAGCCAGGCTGACTCTGCATCCTTGCTCCCACCAATCACATAGCGTGCGATCTCGGTTGAGGAGGATCCGATGATGCGGCGATCTCCATCAGCCCCGTTCGGATCGGTGGAAAGTGTCCAGTCGAACAGTTTCGAGTAGAACGCAGCGGGGAATTCGGGCTGCCCCGCCAGATAGACTTCTGGCCCAAACTGCTGCGCCGGAGCGGGATAGTCATGGCGTGAGAGCGCCAGGCCAATGAGCGCGCCAGCAGGGTCCCGCAGCAACGCGTTGCGACCCACTCCTGGAACCTCGAAGGGTTCGCGCAGGATAGTTCCGCCGTGTTTCTCGGCCTGAGCGCACGCCGTATCGACGTCCGCGACTTCCACATAGGCGATCCAGCTATTCGGAAGCGCTTCCGGTGTTTGTGCAATGCCGGCACCTGCTTCGTCATCCAGTAGCGCGAGAATGAAGTCCTTCTCGCCGCCGCCCCAGGCGAAGTCCGTGGCATGCTCGGTTTTATACTGCCAACCAGCCACGCGCCGATAAAACTCCATCGAGCGCTGGCGGTCACCCGAGAACAGGTCATGCCAGATGATCCGACCGATCTTGTCCGAGTTCATGATGCACCTCCTTCGCCAAATTTGGCTTTCTTGATCCGCCGAACCATCTTCCCGAATTCCTTGTCTTTTGACCTGCGTTCCGCGAGGCTGGCATTGTTGAAGGCCTCTTCCGCCTTGAGCTTGCGCCAGCGGGTCAGCCGGGCCTCTTCGATGTTGCCGAGCTCGATGGCCTCCAGCACTGCGCATCCCGGCTCGGAAACATGCTGGCAATCCTTGAATCGACAGTGGGATGCAAGCTCGTGGAGATCGGCAAAGACAGTGTCGATACCGAAGGCTGCGTCGGTCAACTGAAGCTCTCGCATTCCCGGCGTGTCGAGAACGACACAGCCGCCGGGGATCAGGTGCAACTGGCGCCGCGTAGTCGTATGGCGACCTTTGGCATCGTCTTCTCGTATCGGTTGAGTGGCGATTGCATCGCGTCCGGCCAGAGCATTCGTGAGGGTCGATTTGCCGACACCCGACGAGCCGAGAAACGCGACAGTCTGGCCCGGTTTGCACCAAGGGCCGAGCTTCGCTTTCGGCTCGTCGCCGCGTGCATCGAGGGCAACGACCGGTACCAGATCGGAGATCGCCTGGGCCTTGGCCAGATAATTGTCGGTCTCGTCAACCAGATCGGATTTCGTCAAGACGATGACCGGCGCGATGTCTGCTTCGAAAGCAATGGCGATGTACCGCTCCAAACGTGCGATGTTGAAATCCTGGTTGCAGGAAGAGACGACGAAAATCGTGTCGATATTGGCAGCGATGAGCTGCAATCGCCGGTCGGTTCCCGGTGCACGCCGCTTGATCAGGCTCTTTCTGGCGAGGATGCGGCTCGCGCCTGGTCGCTGGGGATTCAGCATTATCCAGTCGCCAACAGCAGCGCCTTCTATCGGCACGATTGTCCGGTCGACATTATCACCAACGACATGCAGCGCGTTGCGGTGAATTTCGACGATGCGGACGGGCGGGGTTCGAGACAGCTCGTCTGCGCTGACCTGTTGTGAGAAGAAGGGTTGCCAGCCCAGTGTCTCCAGTACTGTCGGTTGTCGCTGGATGGGGGCGCCCACATTCCTGGGCGGAAGAAAGACAGAGTAATCCTTGGTCATTGTGAATAGCTTTCATGTCGCCGCAAGCGCTGCTTGGGCGTAAAGTGTCAGAAGGTTCTGAGGTCGCAAATCAGCGGTCGCCAAGACGAACTTGGCAACAATCACGCTTCGTTAGATTTGCTCCGGGAGGAATGGTTTTCCTCCCCACTTCACCGGGACATCAAAGCTCCACTTTTCCTGTGTCGAACTTAGTCCTCTCTCCGCCGGAATTCAAGGCTCAGGGGTCGGGCGATATGTAGTGAGCGGCAACACCAGCACGCACCGATCTGCTGTGTTGCCGGACCAACGAGACGGTCCGCTTCCCACCCATAGCAACCCTCCAGAGCTTCGGAGGGTTGCGCCGCTTCCCTCGTCCCCCAAAACCCCCTTTCCTACTCGCGCAGAATTTGTCTTAACCTTGCGGATGACAGACCAACCGCACCTCGCCTCGTTTGCGCAGGGCAGTGACGATGCTGCCGATGCGCTTCTCCCCGCAACCTCCAGCACCGCCCGTCACGACGGCTGGACGCCCGCTAAACAGGCCGCCTTCCTGCGCGAACTGGGGGCGACCCATAATGTCTCGGCTGCGGCGCGCGCTGTCGACATGAGTCGGCAGTCGGCCTATCGCCTGCGCGCGCGGTTGCGTGGCACGCCGTTCGACAAGGGGTGGGAGGCGGCCTTCGTCTCGCGCTTCGACGTGCTCGCCGAGGCCGCGCTCGACCGCGCATTGAACGGGGTAGAAGTCCCGCATTACTACAATGGCGAGCTGGTCGGCACCTCGCGCCGCTATGACGAGCGGCTGACGCTGGCGCTGATCGCCATGCGCGGGCATTTCGTCAGGACCCCGATCGACGACAGTAATCCTGCCTCTGCCTTCGAACCCGGCGATCTCGCTGCGCTCGCCGACCGGGTCGAGCGGGGACCGGCAGACTGGCTCGACGACAGTAACGAGGAACTCGACGCGCGCTATGAAGGGCATGGGTAGGGGGCGGGGTGCTATGCCAACTGTCACTCTCGTAATAATGCGTATTAATCGCGAAATTTCAGAAGTTTACGGGTCGAAAATGACGGGTGACGCACTGTCGCCTTTGTCACCCTGATGTCGCGTCAGCCGCGAAACGCCAGGAATAGAACCCCATGTCGCCCTTCCGGCCGTCGGCAATCTAAAGCTCGCGCGGAATGACGAGGTTGTAAAAGTGCCTCTCTGTAAAGATTACGGGATGATTAACCATAATAGAAAATATATGAAAACGATTTGTGGCGAATCTATGTAGATGATAAAGTAGAAACTGCCAGAAATAGTCTGGTTTCTAGGAGAGTGATAATGAAAAAGAGTATTCTGTGCGTAGCAGTCGCAGCTCTGGCCGCAGCTTCCGCACCTGCCGCAGCATATCCGAACCACGACTTTCACATCCGCTACACCTATCTGGACAATAGCGGTGCAATAATCGGGACCTTCACGGTCTACTGCAACGGTTGGGAGATTTCGGAAGGCGTGACGTCGTCGCCCAATTATCGCGTAACCTACGGTAATTGTGACGCCCCGTAAAACTTCGGGGCAGGCCCCGCCTGCCCCTGCTACCCTTCGATGGGTGCTCGTCGCGCGTGGGTGCGGTTTTCCGTCGTTCTGTTGCCCGACATAGCGAGCGACGGTGCTTCTTACCCCCGGGGCGGCGTCAGCATAACCAGCCCCCATCGGCACACTCTACCAGGTCGAGGCGGTGATGGCCGAAATGCAGAAACGCGCGCCCAATTTCCCGAGACGTGAGGGGCGCGCCACTTAACCTTACGATCGCGGACATTCTCGGTTGCTGCACGTGCCTTGATTCGAGGCGTGTCGTCGTGACTGGTTTGTCGCCATTGCCCATTCGCTCGGTTCCCATAGGATTTTTGGTAGGTTGACATACGCAACATGTTGCGCAATATGTTGCGTATGCTGGGGTGCCCGTTAGATGTCGAAATACTCTTCGAGTGATGAAATGCTTGCCAACGCCTTCTTGGGGCGGCGGGCGGCGGATTTTGCCAATCTGCTGACGGCCCAAGCCGAGGTGGTCTACCGAGAACGCGGAATGATTTTTCCGGTTGTAACGTCCTCGACATTGCATTTCATATCCCAGAATCCGAACCTGTCACTTGCTGACATCTCGAATGCGCTGGAACAGCCTCACCAAGTGATAGCGCAGCGCATTGCAAGTTTAGACAAGCTGAATCTGGTGGAGCGCACCCCGGACCCAAGCGATAGGCGTCGTCAGCTACTGAAGCTGTCGGACGAGGGTCTCAGGCAAGTCGGCTTGCTGGAAGAATATCTGATCGCATCCCAGGTGGCCATTCGCGACCTCTACGATGAATTGGGCGCCGATCTTTCAAGCATGCTCACGAACGCGTCCGCAGCACTGAAGCGGCGGTCGTTTGCCGACAGGTTCGAAGCCTGACCATTCCCACTGGAGTAATAAAATGGCCCTGCTTTCCAGGACTCTTCCGCTCACCCTGTCCGTGCTCGGATTGTTGAGTGCATGCACGACCTCGCAGCATTTCGATCTGCGCAGCCCGTCCGTGTTACGCCCGGCCCTTGAAACCGAGCTGATCCCCCGCACGACCCTTTTTGGGAATCCCGATCGCGGCCAGGTTCGCATGAGTCCCGACGGCAACAAACTCAGCTGGCTTGCGCCGGTCGACGGCGTGCTCAATATCTGGATCGCGCCTGTCGATGACATATCGAAAGCGCAGCCGCTGACCAGAAGTACCGAGCGGAGTATCACCAACCATCAGTGGGGGTTCAATTCGCAATATGTCCTGTATCGACAGGACAAGGATGGCGACGAAAACTATCATATTTTTGCCACCGATGTCGCGACCGGTGCGACCCGTGATCTGACCCCTGTTCGCGACGGTGTGCGTGCTTCGATCGAGGCGCGATCCGCATCCCGGCCCAACAAAATCGTCGTCGGCATGAATGATCGCGACACTGAAGTGTTTGACCTGCATCTGGTCGATGTCGCAACTGGCGAGAGCGAGCTTCTGAAGATCAATCCGGGCTTCGGCGCATGGCTGATCGATAATGAGCTGAAGCCTCGCTACGGCTATGAAACGCCTCCTGGGGGCGGCGCCCAAGTAATCGATTTCGACGGCAACATTCTGGTCGACATTCCAATGGACGATTACCTCACGAGCGACTTCGCGGGCTTCGATGCATCGGGGCGCTTCCTCTACGCTCTGGACAGCCGCGACAGGGACAAGGCGGCCTTGGTCAGAATCGATACCCACGACGGTTCAGTCGAACCGTTAGGCGTCAATGCGCAGGCAGATGTCGGAACGGTACTGTATCACCCGACGACGAGGCGCCCCCTCGCATATTCGGCGGAATTTCTAACTCAGAAATGGTACGTTCTCGACCCCGCCTTTACCGAGGACTTCCGGTTCCTTCAGCAGCAACTCGACGGCAATATCGGCATCGTATCGATTAGCGACGACCTAGCGAAACTGATTGTATACGTTTCTGGGCCTCAAAGCCCGACCCACTATTACATCTATGATCGCCAGGCGCGTTCGCTTGTATCGCTTTTCACCACCCGCCCGGAACTCGAGCGGGCGGGACTCCAGCCAATGCACCCGGTCGAAATCAGGGCGCGCGACGGGCTCTCACTCGTTTCCTATCTGACTTTGCCGCCGGGTTCGGATGATGATGGCGACGCGCGGCCAGACAGTCCGTTACCCATGGTCCTTTCGGTCCACGGTGGGCCATGGGAGAGGGATTCCTATCGTTATGATCCCTATGTCCAATGGCTAGCAAACCGCGGTTACGCAGTTCTTTCGGTCAACTTTCGCGGATCGACCGGCTTCGGGAAAGCGTTTCTCAACGCCGCGACGCGGGAGTTTGCGGGCAAGATGCACGACGATCTGATCGATGGCGTCGACTGGGCGGTTGCCGAGGGTATAACCGAACCCGGCAGGATCGGTATCACGGGTGGTTCTTATGGCGGATACGCGACGCTGGTCGGCCTGGCCTTTACGCCTGACGTGTTTGCTTGCGGCGCGGCGCGGGTTGCCCCATCCAATCTGGTCACGCTGATCGAGAGCTTTCCCGATTACGTAAAGCCCTATCTCGAAAGCGACTGGTACCGTTTTGTCGGCAATCCCGAAATTGCATCGGACCGCAGGGACATGCTCGCTCGCTCACCGATTATGCGCGCCGAGCGAATAGAAAAGCCGCTGCTGATTTCGCATGGGGCGAATGATCCGCGTGTGGCGAAAGCGGAATCGGATACGATAGTCGCGGCAATGGCAGCCAATGGACTGCCCGTCACATATGCCAACTTTCCCGACGAAGGCCATGGCTTTGCACGACCGGCCAACCAGTTTGCCAATTATGCGCTGACAGAACATTTTTTCGCAGAATGCCTTGGTGGCCGTGCCGAGCCCTTCGGCGACGCGCTTGACCGGTCGAGCATCGAAATCCTGCATGGCGCGCACTATGTCGGAGGTCTGGAGAATGCGCTGGCCGCGAGACGTGGTACCTAGGGCGCTCTGGCTGGTGATGGCATGCTGCACATCCAGCGCAGCCACCACACCGAGGCGACCGCCCGCTATGGACGGTCGCAGCCGCCGCAACATGCGTTGTCGCAGGCCATTATGGTTACGGCAGATTTGCTGAAGGTCGCGGTTCCTGCAACGCGGATAGGTGGTCCGCCGTCAGCCGAACACCGCCACGCATTGCATGCCTTCTAGCATCTGCTTGCCATCGGCATTCCACAGCCGCAGCCGCTCGCTGGAATAGCCATGCGCGGCGTGCTGGCTGGCATTCTCGCTCATCCACCAGCCGTCGCGCGTATGGGGTTCGGGCTCGAGGAGGTTGAAGCTCCAGTTGATCGAGCTGATGGGGCCTTGCCGCTGCATCGCGCGCATCGCTCCCGGCGGAAGGACATCGCCGAGCAGGATCAGTTCGCTGACCGGGTCGAGCCCCTCGCGGTCCGTCAACCGCGCCCAGCGGCGCACCACCGGTTCGCCCGGCCCCTGCATTTCCTGCGCGCGGCGAATCTCGAAATTGTTCTGGATGAAGGCCGGACCCTTGCCCTTCATTGCCAGCTCCGCCTCTTCCGGCGGCCCGGGCCGGTCCGCGACCGGCGCGGCATCATGCACCGCATTGGCCTCGCGCTCGGTGCCGAACAGCCAGAAGGCGGTCAGCGTGCATTGGTCATCGCACCAGATCTCGCTTTTCACCTGCGCAACGTTGCGCCCCTGTCGCACGACCTCGCGCCGCAGCTCGACCTCGGGGCCGGTCGGCGCGACGAAGGCCACCTGCGCGGCGCGCAAGGGAGGCAGGTCGGGAAAGGCGCGGGTCGCCGCAGTATAGGCGATCAGTGCGGAGGCACCGCCGTATAGCGTCCTCCCCTGCATCCAGTGGTCGAGGCCGGAAAAGCGGGTTTCCCCGCCCTTGGCCGTGATCGGATCGAGGAGGTTGGCAATGCTCATGGGCAGTGACATTGCCGCTATCGCGCCACCCGTCCAGACTGACGTTACGTAAGGCATGAAGTGACGATTGCCTTTAGGGCAGAGAATCGCTAGTGCGCCGCTTCCCGTGTCGAGAGGCCGGGCGAGGCCCGATGGCGGAGTGGTTACGCAGAGGACTGCAAATCCTTGCACGCCGGTTCGATTCCGGCTCGGGCCTCCACTTTTCCCGGCGCCGCGGAGCGCGGGGAGGAAGTGCCGCTTTAGCTCAGTTGGTAGAGCACATCATTCGTAATGATGGGGTCACAGGTTCGAGTCCTGTAAGCGGCACCATTTTTCTCTTTTATTTCAGGGTTTTACAGACTCCCTGTAGATCGAGTGTCTGCTTACAACAAGCTGGGGCTTATGCCTTGTAAGCAAGGTGTAAGCACGACAAGTCGCTTCAAATTTGCGACGAATCGTTGCTCCTCTTTCATGCTCGTCTTTATAGGGGGAAAGCCTTCCCCTGAGCCGGAGCCGGAGCCGCTGTGCTGTCTCCGGCTACCCCTTCTGCGGGGACACCCCGCAACGCCCCGTGAAGCGGAGCGGGACTGATGACGCGCTCTGTCCCGCAGGCCTTGCGGCCTGCTCCTGAGGGCGCGGCATTTTTGCTCTGGGCTTCGCGCGCACTCTGAATGCGGCTCCAAAAGGTTTTGAGGATCGTTTTGCCGCACGACAGGCCCCGCCGGGGCGGCCGATCCTGACACCTGCAGCACACGCCTCCATTCAGGGTGCGCATTGTTGGTTTTTGGCACCTCGCTGGTCGCTCGGCACCATCGGTGGGATGAGCAGGTTGCTGCGGACGGCGCGCTACACGCGCACCGGCGTTGTTTGTTTGGCCCGCGGAAGCGCTGCCCCCCCCTTCCGGGGGCCGGTGTGCGGATTTGGGCAGATCGGGAGGCGACTATGGCGCGTGGAAATTCAAAGGGCAGTGCAGGTGGCAGGCGTAGCAGGGCGGCGCGGAGCGCCGCGCGCGGGAATGGCTCCCGCGCTTCGCTGTATGATGAAGTCACCGCGACCATCATTTGCCAGCTTGAGCAAGGCGTGTTTCCTTGGGTCAGGCCGTGGAGCAAGGCGAAGGCCTCCCTCGACCCGCCGCGCAATGCGGTGACCGCGGACCGAAGCTGGCGTAAGTCAAGCGTCATATTGTGAAGTTTTAGCGCTTCTTTTGACTGCCGTTTTTCGCGCGCGCCGCAACATTAGCTGATCTGGACGACTGATCTGTAATCCAGTCTTGGGCCGCGTGGGTGAAGTTTCGACCAATCGGCATAGCCAAGACAGCAAAGCATATTTGAGCGCCAACCCCAGTCGCTGAGAAATTCAGCGTCGATGCGCTCCTGGTCGAACCCGGACATTGGTCCGCAATCAAGGCCAAGAGAGCGTGCTGCAAGTATGAAGTAAGCTGACTGCAACGAACTGTTGCGAAGGGCAGTCACTTCAGCAAGAACGTGGTTCTCGTCCCCAGCAAACCAACTGCGAGCATCGTCGTGCGGGAAGAGCGTCGGCAAGTGCTCGAAGAACTTGGAGTCATATGCAAGAATTGCGGTCACTGGTGCCGATAAAACCTTTTCGACATTGCCCGGCAGGACACAGTCCGCAAGTTGACGCCTTTTTGATGACGACTTGATGTAGACAATTCTCAATGGACATGAGTTGACACTAGTAGGCCCCCATTTGGCCAACTCGTATATTTGCCGTAAAAGGTTGTCGCCGATCTCTCGCTCTTGCCAAATTGTGGCAGTCCGACCGGACGCAAGAGCTTCCGCAACAGTTGATTGTTCGGGCCGAGCCACATTCATGCGATTCGAGCCTTTTGGATCGCGTCACCGCCAACGTGCAGAGCTTCGTCCTCACCCAAAATAATACATCGAGGATCGAGGCCGGGCTCGTCTTTACGTCGATCATATATGTCTACAAAATTTGTGGCAGCCGTCTTTTTGAATAGATCGTCGAAACTTTCCAATACGAAGTATGTCTTCTGAAAGTCATCGATCAAATAGTCTGTTCTCATTACGCGCTCAAGATCGAAGCGGATCCGGTTAGGACGGGTGTTCTCCACTGAATACACCGTTTCACTCGATGACGACAGCATTCCAGCACCGTAGGCACGCAGTCCGTTGGGAGTTTCGATCAAGCCAAATTCAACCATGTACCAATAGAGTCTGGCAAGCATGTGGGCTCCGCCATGTCGTTGTGCCTCCTTGCCTCGCTTTCCGTATGCTTCGAGGTAATCCGCAAAGACGGGGTTGGATAGCAGTGGAACATGCCCAAAAAAATCATGGAACAAATCAGGCTCGACTAGGTAATCGAGTTCGTTACGCTCACGAATCCATCGTGTTGCCGGGAAGCGGCGGTTGGCAAGGTGTTCGAAAAAGACGGCCTCGGGCACAAATCCAGGTACTGCCACGATTTCCCATCCGGTTGCGGCTCTCAAGATCTCGCTCGCCTCTTCAAAGCGCGGAATTCCGCCTTGGCAATTTAGTGCATTCATCCCGGCAATAAATTCTTCGCAGGCGTATCCAGGCAGCAAATTAATTTGGCGCTCATAGAGAATCTGCCAAGTTTCGTGTTGCTCCGAAGAGTAGTCCAGCCACTCCTGATCGACGACGTAGTCCGCTCCAGCCCGGGTGTAGTCGCCTCGCAGGTCGCTGGTGGTGTTCGCAGATGGTTTCGATAACACAAAGTGGATCCTTTCGCTTTCCTAGAGCCACTAACATCGTCCATTTTTGCAAGCGAATGGATGCAATCTCATTCAATATTTTGAGTGGCGACGCGCGGATTCTCTAGAAAACTAACAATATGAGAGAAATCGTGCCCGACCTCGACTCGTACGATCGAAAAATCATCAGCGTTCTGCAGCAGCACGGTCGCATGCCGGTCACCGAGATCGCAGCAAGAATAGCTCTATCGCCAACACCTTGCAGCCGCCGCATCGCTCGATTGGAAGGTGCAGGTATTATCGCCGGTTACCGCGCAATCGTGACACCTGGCTTGGTGGGCCAGTCAATCGAAGCATTTGTCGAAGTTACCCTCACCGCGCATACCGATCAGATCGTTCGCTCTTTTGTCGATGACCTTCGAGAGATGGACGCGGTGGTAGAATGCCATGCGATGACAGGAGAAATGGATTTTCTCCTACGCGTATTTGCTCACGATATGGGTCATTTCAGTACAGTGGTCTTGCGTCGAATAGCGCGCAACGAGGGAGTCCGCGATGTCAGATCGAGCTTGGTGATGGAGACCTTTAAGCAGAACGGCGGGACGCCAATCGCTTAAGAGTTTTCCAGCATAGTATCTGAGAAGATCTGGTCGATAATCCCGGAGAACTTGGCGTCTCGTGTTGATAGGCCGTTCGCATCATGGGTTGTAAGCTTGATCGACACTCGATCATATACGTTCGACCACTCTGGGTGATGATCGAGTTTCTTCGCTTCTGCAGCGATCCGGGCCATGAAATCCCAAGCAGCATCGAAGCCAGAAAATTGAAACGATCGATCCATCGACGCACCATCATCCGCAAAGGACCAATTGCTGGCTGAATATCTGAGCTGCGCCAGTTCGTCGTCCGACAATGGAGAGATATCCGGAGGAGAAGCCATTAGCGTCACCCGATCATTGCGCGGGCGAGCAACATCGCGTTCTTCGGATTCTCCGCGATCCGCCTTACTGCATAAGGCCACCAATCAGCGCCAAACGGCAGATAGAGTCTTGCCGTATGTCCGGACTCTACGAGCTGACGAGCGACGTCATCGCGTGCTCCATACAGCATCTCAATCTCGAATTCGCCGGGCTGCCAACCATTTCGATCCGCATAGTCGATGAGTTCGGCATGGATCGTATGGTCGTGCGTGCCGAATATTGGGTAGAAGCCGTGATCTCTCGCTTGTCTCGAAAGCATCCGCTTACCAACACGGCGATAGGCGTCCTTGATATCTTTGTGTTTCGTAAAGGCCACACCGGAACCGGCAGCAAAGGCCCCCTTGACCAAACGAACCTTGGCACCCTGCTTTATCTTCGCTTCGAGGTCATCGGGAGTGCGCTTCAAATAGGCCTGTAGCGTCTGCCCGACAGGGAGACCCGCCCTATGTAGGTCATCGTGAAGGGCGATTGTATCATCCGTGACAGACGTATCTTCCATATCGAACATCAGGCAATGAATGCCTGAGTTGCGGCCATCGATCGCTTTCGCGATAGATTCCGCAATTTCAACTGCATTGCGTCGCCCAAGATCACGATCAATCGAGAAACCAATCTGCGTTGGGTCCACTGACACATGCACGTCCACTGGCGTTGATCCTAACGCCCGAGAAACCTCCAATTTCTCTTGCTGATTCTGTTCAACCAGTTCCAACGTATCGACATACTCTCCAAGGTAGAAGAGTGAGGATTTGATGCCGCTTTCAGTCCAGAGCCTCTCGGCTGCTGAAACTCCCTCCTCTACATTCGCGCCGCCCACGTAACGCGTGGAAAGCTGCGAGGTGGAAGACCAAGATTGCATGGCTCGCTTGAGGGTCGGGCTGGTCGCCATACCGATCAGTCCCGCCTGCCATATTCGTCTGAACACTAGTCATTTCTCCAGCCCACTCACGAAAGCGGGATACACCGTTCGAACTCAACTCAGTTCGGGCTAAGAAGTTAAAACGATTTGCGGATTTCGATGCCGAAGGTGCGCGGCCGGTTCACGACCAATCGTTGACGCCCTGGAATTTCCGCGGCTAGGGATCGGTTGTCAGAAAGGTTAGCGATCTCGTTGGTAACGTTATCGACAAAGGCCGTGATCTCGAGATCATCGCGGCGTATTCCTCCCCGCAGATTTAGGATTAGGTAATCGGGTCGCAGTCGGGGATTGGCGGCATCGTTGGTCGCGCTAAAACTGTCGCCGACATAAGAGAGGTCGGCGAGGGCAAAGCCATCCCACGTTGAACTGACCGAAAATTCCTGCTCAGCGTTTGCCGAAAACGTCCAGTCAGGCACTTGTTGAACCGGATCGCCTGCAGAAAAGGCCAGCCCCTGTCCGCCCTCGGTGATCGTCGCGTCATTGTAGCCGACATTAAATCCCAACCTTAAGCCACCATCGAACCTTGCTGAAAACTCAAGCTCTCCGCCTATGCTCTCCGCAGCTCCCGCGTTCGTAACGAACGAAAAACCGCATGCGAGAAGCTGAGTCTGCTGAATGTCCTGCCAGTCGATATAGAAAAGTGCCGCGTTCGCCGTCAGCCGCCCGCCAAACCACGACGTCTTTGCGCCAAGCTCGTAGTTCCAAAGGCTATCCGAGTTGAAGGTGGCTGTTGAGTCAGGCGAGATCCCGGCGGCGTCTAACTCATCTCCGCAGGTTGCGACCGGGACCGTGCCGTTGACACCGCCGATTCGAAAACCCTGTGCAGCTGTGGCATAAAGCAGGACGTCGTCCGACGCATCGAGTTCGACACCGAACTTGAGCGTGCTGCCGGATTCCGATTGGCGCCCACTAACCGTCACCTCTTGCGGCCCCACAACAATCCCGAATTGCGTATCGACGAAGTCAATTTCGTTTTCGAAGACCCTGACGCCCGCAATCAGGCGAAGGTTTTCGCTCAATTCGAGCGTGCCCTCCCCAAACAGGGCGCGCTCTTCGATCGTCTGCCTGGTTTCACTCGTGAAGATCGTATCGGTCCCGAAGGGAGCACCAGGCGTTGCTGCGTCGAGACCAGGCGCATCGGCAGCTGGTACAAAATCCTCGATCGTATCGCGGCTGGAATAGAAGCCTCCCACCGTGAATTGGAAGGCGCCTGCCAGATCGGAAACGAAGCGCAATTCCTGCGTCCAGCTTTCCAATCCCAAGCGCTGGAAGATCTGGCTTTCGATCGGATCTTGGAGTCCAAAACCGCCAGGAATGCCGGTGAATGCATCTGTCCCCGCGAATGCAAGAATGAACGGCGAGAAGTCTTCAAATTCGAAGGTGCTTCGATCGAAATACCCTGTGGCCGAGATAAATTCACCGAACCCTGCGTCATAGGCTGCAGTCAGCGTGGCCAGAAGGAACTCGTCCTCACCGCCTTCAGCAGTGTTGAAAATCGCGCGCTGCGTGAAGTTGTCCGGGTCGTTGTCCGCGAACGGGAAGCCGTCCAACTCGGTCTTCTGGTAAATGATCCTCGGGGTGATGCTGAAGTTTTCCGCCGGCTCCCATCTAAGAGCGAGCGAACCACCGAAGGCGGTAACGTCATCGACATTCTCTTCCAGGCCTGTCGCCGGTGGAACCGCAGTCGGAAATCCGGCACCGCTGGTGATCCCGCCAAAAGCCCGGTCGAAAACGCCTTCTTCATATTGATAGAATCCGAGGATTCTGACCGCGAGCACGTCCCTTACGAGCGGAACATTGAGCGCCCCGTCAGCGAAATAATTGACGCCGCCCTCCTCAGTGGCAGACAGGCGACCACGAATTCTGCCAGAAAGTTCGAATGGGTCGGGTTGTTTAGTAATGAGCCTGACTGTTCCCCCCATGGAACGTGCACCGTAGAGCGTGCCTTGAGGTCCTCTAAGTACTTCGATGCGTTCAATATCGACGATCCGAGGGTCGATGCTTTCTTCGATCGGAACCTCGTCAATGTAGAAACCTGTCGTCCCATCTCCTTGGATACCGCGAATGCTCACTGATCGATTGTTCAATGCGCCGTCGCCGACTGCACCGAAGGAAAGGTTGGGAATCGAAGAACCGTAATCAAAGAAATCGTTAATACCGCGAGCTGCGATTGCTTCCTCTCCAATTGCTGAGATGCTCAGACCGACATCTTGCAGACTCTCCGCACGCCTTGTTGCCGTCACAACAATTGTGTTGTTTGCTGCTACAGGCTCAGTTTGCTCTTCCTCACTGGAAGCTGGTTGCTCGGATGCCTGATCCTGCGCTGCGGCGATTGCCGGAGTGGCGAGCGCGCATACGAGAGCGACTATGGATACCGATGTTTTGGTCTTCATTTTTTCCTCCCCATCGCGATCCAGCAGGATCGCTTTGACTTCACGAAACCGTCATATTGAAAGGTTTCGCGAGGGAGGTTGTGAAATGATTGAACGGTATTGCTGTCGGACTCCGGTCGTCCTAAACATGCTGTCGTCATTGGCTGAAAGAAAGTTTCGCACAAGCCGCGAGGAACTGAGTGTCCATGTCGGGGATCCCGTCGAGCGATGCCCCGATGGGCAGGCCGTCCTGGCTACGCCCAATCGGAATTGTCAGGCCGGGCGCTCCAGCAAGCGCCCCAGGCCCCGAATTTCGATCATTAATGAAGATCGACAGCGAATTGCCGTCGACGACGATGGTCTCTTCTTGAGCTCTGTCGATAGGCGGAGCCGTGCTTACTGTTGATGGGAATACAAGCGCATCCACTTCGTGCCGCCGGAAATAATCTGAATAGGCAGTTTTTAGTTGCTCGCGAACCTCGTTCTTGGCGTACGCGTAGGTCCAGTCGGCAAAGCGTTGCTCGGCATCGGGTGCCACGTGAAGGTCCCATAATGCGGCAACATCATGGCCTAGGCCGCGCTGCAGTTCCTCGATACTCACTGTCGGAACCCACTCGCTCAAGAAGTTGCTCATGTCCTCCCATGTTTCGGTGAACAAGATCGGGTAAAGGCCCGTTTCCGCAGCCTCCAATGACTCGTCAAACGGCTCGTGCACTAGCTGCGCACCGCGCGTTTCAAGCTCATGAAGGTAACTCTCGAAGCAACGCAAAACTTCGTAGGCAACGCTCTCATGATAGGCGCTAGCGGGCACCCCAAGCCTTAGCCCCTCGATCTCACGAGGCTGTGCGCTACGCTCGCTAGCCTTTGCAAATACACTGTCGAAAGCCATGATGTCAGCGAAAGTCGCGCCAAGCGGTCCGACCACATCCAAAGTATGGGCGATGGGTGAGATCCCCCTGTTGTTGTAGCGTCCAGGGGAGGGTCGATAACCATAAATGCCGTTGAATGCTGCAGGCACGCGAATAGACGCTGCGGTATCGGTGCCGATGGCAAGGGGCACTAAACCACACGCAACCGAGACCGCGGCACCGCTGCTCGAGCCTCCAGCTATTCTGGTGCGATCAGACGCGTTTCCCGTTTGACCGTAATGGGCGTTGAAGCCATCGCTGCCGTAAGCCAACTCATTGGCATTCGTTTTGCCGAAAACTATCGCGCCCGCAGCCTCGAGATGCTCAATGATCGGCGCGCTGCAAGAAGGGACGTGGTCTGACAACGCGGCCGTACCCAACGTCGTCCGCAGGCCCTCCGTTAGCACGAGATCTTTCACTGATATCGGCACGCCCCAGAGAGGATTGGCCAAGCAGGCCGAAGCACCCCATCCTTCGACCTCGCGCGCTCGATCAAGTACTCGAGCTTCATCTAGCGTTATGAAGATCGAGTATTTCTCGTCTAGTTCTCGCGCCGACGGCAGGAGCCTTTTCATAGCTTCGACGGGTGTCAGCCGGCCTTCGGAATATGCTCGCTGATAGTCAGTCACTGACCTAAGCGGGAAGGTCGATCTGTTGCCCCACTCCAGTGCATCAAGAGCCATATAACTTCAGATCCTTCGTAAATTTCTCAACCCGTTTGTGTTTTCCGTTGATCAAAAGCGCGCGGTACATAAGCGCATCAGAGGGCATCTCTGCCAAACGCTCAGCGTACAGTTCGTAGGTGTGACTCGTCTGAGCTGCGTCTGTCAGATCAATCATAAACAGGTCGCAGGCCTGATTGCGTGCCAGCTCCCGGCACATCACCGCTATATCGCGAAGCTGGGCGCGTTCAGCGCTGAGCACCGGCACCGGCAAGTCATGAAGACCGTAATGGATTTCGCCGTCCGCATCAGTCAGGGTTCTGCAAACGGGCCTCGATAGATGCGAAGAAAAAGCCATACCTAAGATGGCTCCGGCGTTGACAACCAAACCGATAGGCAATTCAGCATCGACAATTAGGACAGTCTTTTTCGAACTCATGCTTCGCTCCGGCTTCTACCGTGCCGCGGAGGAAGGCGAACGCATTGAATGGATTTGCTGGTGCTGGGATCGTGTTTCTAGGGCGCGATGCTTTTTGGTGTGAACCCATAAACCGATTTGAAGGTGCGATTCATGTGGGCCTGGTCCGCGAACCCCGCCTCGATCGCTGCCCCGGCAAAACTATCTCCTGCGAGGATAGCGCGCGTCGCTTGGGCAAGACGATAATGTCGCAAATACATGCTTGGGGTTGTGCCCGTCACTTGGCGAAACAATCGGGAGAAGTGGAATCTGCTCACTCCCACCTCGGACGCCAAATTTTCCAGGTTAATCTCCTCACCCGCGCTGCGATGAATGATCTCACAAGCCTCTTCGATCGATCGACAAACTCCCAACGGAAGCCCGGTACTGCGAACTCCATCCTGCAAAGTGTCGAACATATTGGCAATCGCATCGGCGATCTGCCCTTCAGATTCCGGATCGATAGCTCCATGGGCGGTGGAATCTACCGCGTCGAATATTGGCTTGGTCAATGATGGTTCACGGATGACAGGCTGCGCAAGCTGGGCGAATCCGTCACGGTACCTTGAATGCCGCGTCCAATCGTTCATCAACTCCGGCCCGACGTAAAACACATCGTATTCGATCGGATCGACGGGGTTGCCGCCCCAGTGAACTTCGAATGGATGGATGACGAACACGTCTCCTGGCTTTGCCCGTAGCACCTTGTCGCGAACATTAAACTCGATCAGTCCCTTTCGCATAAGGCAAACGGTGAACGTGTCATGCAGATGCATGTCCGACAGATTGCGGCAGACCCGAGCCGCAACAAAATTTCGTCGAGCATTTCGCACCTCGATCGACAAAACATTGCTCATGGTTTGTTGCTTTGGCAGTTAATACCGCCCCTTTTTTCTTGGGCTCGATCTCGTTGCTCCACGACTTGATCGACCTTGATTACCTGCCCATCCAGCACTTCGTAAAAATTCACGCCTATGACTGAACGCTTAGACCAGTCCTCGAATTCCTCGACCCAGTACTCAGCAACACGCGTACCACAGCAGATTAGATCTCGGATCTCGACGATACCCGTTTTCCCAGTGGTTTGCATGTCACGCAATAACTGCCTGCCCCATTCAAGTTTTGGGTCAAGCAGGGCCTGGGCTTTTTCGGCTTCGCGATTATTATAGTGCCTCACGAGGCTTAAAATTGTGTCCTTGGCGCTCACTGCCATATACCTTTCAAACGGGTGATCGTGCCGCTATTCCCTATTGAGTGTCTTGAACGAATTTGCTCGCAGTGCATACGAACGAGCGTGCTATGCTAAGTCACCAATTCCTTGGATATTGCATTCGCCACACGGGCGGTCGTTTCCGGACAAAGGCCACAGAGATTAATTCGACCAGACTCTGGTAGGTAAATTGCCTTCTCAATTTTCAAACGCCGTGCTGCCCCTGGCTTGAGCGGCACCGTGCAGAACATCCCGCTGCTCGATTCAACTAAGGATGCAGCGACTTGCGCTTCGACTGTTTGTAGCGAACGCGCAAACTCCGCACGCAGGTCGGCAAGCCGCGCACGCATAGCTCTCAATTCGCCAATCCAATCGTCGGAAAGCGACGGTGTGTTAGCGATCAACGCCACAATCGCGGCTCCATGAGCTGGCGGCATGGAATAGGCCGCACGAGTAAGATCATCAATCTGGCTTGAGACCCGCTCAGAACATTCGAGCGAAGCCGTAAGCGAGAGGAGGCATCCAGTTAGCTCGCGATAAAGCCCAAATGATTTCGAGGCTGAAACACAGATGAGGGCTTCGTCAACGCTTGATAAGAATCGACGAACATTCTTGAGGTCATCATCTGGCTCGCCACCCAGGCCGCAATAGGCGATATCAATGATAGGCACTAGATTTTTAGTCCTGAAGATGTGGGCCAATAATTCCCACTACGCTCTATTTAAATCGATACCCGTTGGATTGCGGCAGGTGCCCTGAATTACGACTCCGTCGCCGGGCAGTCTATCTGATAATGCGAAGTCAATCTTGTCCAGATCTATCGCATCGTCGGGTAATTATATACTTTACTTAGCAGGTCATTTCTGGCGTACAATGTCCTATGGACATCGACATCACCAACCCGATCTTTCACGACGCTGCCAAGGCGGAGGCTCACATTGAGGCCTCGCGATGGAACGGAGAGCCTAGCTGCCCGCACTGTGGTTCGCTCCACGTCACCCGGATGGCCGGAAAGACGCAGGCCGGGATGTTCCTCTGCAACGACTGCCGCGACAAGTTCACCGTCCGCACTGGCACCGTCATGGAGCGCAGTCACGTCCCCTTGAACAAGTGGCTTCTCGCCATTCACATCGTGGCGGCCTCCAAGAAGGGCATGAGCGCCGCGCAGATGGGCGGTATGATCGGTGTCACCTACAAGACCGCTTGGTTCCTCTGCCATCGCATCCGCGAAGCCATGGAAAGCCCCAGCGGCCCGCTCGGCGGCGCCAGCGGTGTAGTCGAGACCGATGAAACCTATGTCGGCGGCAAGGCCACGGACCGCGCCACACGCAAGCCTGCCGCCAAGAAGGCCGTTGTCGCACTGGTGGAGCGCGAGGGCCACGCCCGCAGCTTCCACGTCGCCAACGTGAACGCTAAGGCCGTGCGCAGCCTGATCGTCCCAACGTCGATCGCTCGGCTCACCTTATGACCGACGAGAGCCCCGTTTACACCGCCGTGGGCCGCGAGATGGCCCGCCACTACAGTGTGAACCACAGCGCCAAGGAATACGTCACCTACGGCGGGTTCAAGCACTCCAACACCGCCGAAAATTTCTTCTCGATCTTCAAGCGCGGCGTGATCGGCACCTATCACCACATGAGCGAGGCTCACCTTGGCCGCTACTGCCGCGAGTTCGATTGCCGCTACAACACCCGCGATATGAACGACGGAGAACGCGCCGCTCTGATCCTCACCGGCACCATCGGCAAGCGCCTTACCTATCGGCGGACTGACGCAATCGCCGCCTAAGACCGCGCAGATACCGCGTCAGATTGGGAAAGGGAGGAAGCGATATGGAAGTTGAACTTGAAGTGGTTGGCGGCGCGAAGTGTGAGAATGAAGATGTCGAGCTCGATGGGAAGGATTCGACACCTGTAACATCGTCAATTGTAGGCTCATCTATCGCGGCGGCGCGCCCTTCATTTTCACCAGAACGTCGCCCGTGAACAGCGAGATTGTTTTCTGAAGATGCGGCCATGGCGACAATGAATGCGCTGGCAGTCATGCATCGGTGCGGTATGCATGAGTTTGTCGAAATGATATTTGAGCAGGTGCGCAACCCGTTTCAAAACACGGTGCAGTAGCCTCATTATGTGCGCCTTATAGAAATAGAAGGCGGCTGCTGGCCCTTTCCCGCCGCTAGCCCTTTTCCTGACTCGACTCTCGCCGCTTCTTGCCCTTAGCCTCATGCGGCTTGGGAGGGGTGGCGAGAAGTCGTTTCAGTGCCGCCTCGCGTCGGGCCTCTGTCTCCTTCTCGGAGTAGGTCTCATTTCGGGAATTTTCTTTGGTCACTAAGCCCTACCTTACACCAGCGAAACGAGTTTTACCCCGCAGACCGCCTGAGAACGTCCGAAAATTAAATGACCGTCATGCGCGTCAGATCGGGGAAATTGCCATAGCATGGAATGCCCTGCATGGGGCGTTTTATGAAATTTTCATGGCTTTAATGCCGTCTCACGACGCTGCTTTTGGTATCTGGCACAGCATACAGAGTGACAAAGGCCAGCGCGAAATGATGGTAGAAGCCGCGCGCGGAACGATCGCTGACCGCAAAAAGCTACTGAAAAATCTCGAATGGGTCGCGACGAAGGCAGGAATGTTAAGCGCGTTCAGAAATGATGCGATGCACGTTTCGATGAATTTCAGAGCCGGGAAATATGGAGCAGACCCGCTAACGACACGAAAACAGTCTCTGAAAAGGCTTCAAGTAAAGCCGGTTTCGACCAGTTGGCAGACGGTCAGAGGGGACCTTTACGCTCTGACGACATACGCTAACTTCATATGGGCGGAAGTGTTCGATCCAAGATGCTTGACTGCATGGCCCTATAGACCTCGCTTGCTAACGAAGCCAACACAGGTTCCGGCACCGCCGCAACCAAATCGTCAGCGTAAGCGCCGAAAGCCCAAACACCCGCCTCGACCATAGCGGGCGTGATTTCAATCTCAACATCGGCTTGTCTCGAATGGCCTGCCATCTCAAATCCGCTAACTTAAGTATATAATTGCCGAAATTTCCCAACGAAACGAGTGCCCATCTTTGTCCTCCATGGGGCACCACCGCCTCTTCTCGAAGTCGTCGCGAGGCCCATGCGGGATCGGGGATGGACTTCCGGTGTTGTGTCGTCTTCTCGGCCTCGCTTGTGGACCGTGCACTGTCGCGGTGCAGCCAGGCACAGGACGTCCGAAGAACCTTCTGGTGACAGCCGAGGTTATAGGCGCACCTGCCTTGAACTGTGCGCTCGGACCGATTGGCGATCAGGGTCGCAGCGAGGCGCCGGTCCTGACCGATCGCATCGCGAGCGCTGTCAGGTCCACTACAAGCAATCGCTTGTCGTCGCGGCCCTGTTCGATGGCTTGATCGGTTTCTTCAACGTATTGCGTTGGCGCAATCTGCGCTTGGTGCGACACGCTAGATGCGTTGTGAACCGAGCTTTATGCTGTTCGGCAAAGGACCGACATCGACCAACGCTGTCCCTTGCGGTTTGCACCCTGGACCGACGCGGTGTTGAGGCCTTCGGGATCCGACGATCCGATGGCTGCGGCGTCGGCCCAGAGTGAAGAGGGCTCAGGCCGCGCGCATTTCCGGGATCATCTCGACCAGGCCGAGGACTTCGGCCGTCTCCCACTCGCTGGCCGACATCTCTGCGACGGCGCTGAAAAACGGCATTCCCAGATGGAAGCACGTGCCATCTTCCAACTGGTTGTCCAGATATTGTCCATTGGGCGATTCGAAGACCAGCAGCATCTCGGTGCCGATATCGCTCCAGGGCAGATGGTTGTTGCCCACCGATTCGAGAACGAGATCGCCCTCGCTATAGCTGCCATCGTCATAGGCCCAGCGACCGGACAGGGTGTAGGCGAGGGCGGTGCAGTGATGCGAATGGCGCGGCATTTTGGCGTCGGGCTCGAAGCGAACCGACATGACCACCCGTCCGGTTTCCTGGTCGACATCGTGCATCCGGATACTGACTCCCTCTGCCCCGGGGACCTTGCCTGTCAGGTCGAGCCAGTCGCCGTCGGCTTTTCTGATGACCTTGATTGCGTTGCTGCTCATTGCATTCTCCTCTTCTTGAACTGGGACTGGTTCGGCGGTCTTCATCGCCGATCGCGTTTCGCCAGGGCATCGGCCGCCTCGCCTATGTCGCTGTCGGCCATGCCTGCGGCGATGGTATTCATTGCTCCTGTGGGGTCCGCGCGCTCACCGCTTCTGAAAAGCAGAAGCTGCGCCCGGACATATTCCGCACCCTGGCCGGCGAGCCTCGGTGCGGGATTGCCGGGATCGGCCGAGCCTTCGAGTCCCTCGCCATGGCATGCCGTGCAGGTGGCCAGCGCTTGGGGGACCGACTGCAGTTTCGTCGTGGGTCCATCTTGAGCGGCGAACCAGTGTGATAGGCTATCGATCTCCGCATCGCTCAAGGAGAGCGAAAGGGGCTGCATGATCGGCGAACTTCGCGATCCGTCAGCGTAGGCGCGGAGCTGTTCGGCGACATAGTTTTGGGGATGTCCTGCAATCGAGGGGTAGATGTCGGACTTGCTTTTTCCGCCATCGCCGTGGCAGCCGAAGCAGCCTTCGGCGACTTGCAGGATCGGCTGCCGCTCGATCGCCTGAGCCTCGCTTGCCATGCGCTGCTCGATGGCGTTGGCCGCGAGATAGGTATCGACCAGAGGGTAGGTGAAATAGCCGACACCAAGGGCAAGGGCTGCTCCGATCAGGATCGTGCGGCGCTTCATGCCTCGGCCCTCAACGCTTGGAGCGTCTCGAGCGCGGCTCTTCTGCCGGAGCGCACGGCGCCATCCATATAGCCGTTCCAGATGCCTCCGGTCTCGGTGCCCGACCAGCATAGCCGGCCGCAAGGCTCGTTGAGTGCTGGCATCAGGGGGCTGGTCAGGAGACCCGGGGGCATGGGCGACACGCAGCTCACGCTCCATTCTTCCTGCCCCCAGTCGTGCAGGTGGAACTCGGTCGGCTCGAGGAACCTGTTATCGTCCATCGACTCCGCAAAGAGCTCTGTAAGTTGCCGTTTGGCGGTTTCGTGATCCGGACTGACCTCCCCGACGCGAAGGAAGGCGTTGATGACTCCGATCTCCTGCTGCGGAGGCGAATTGTCGTAGGCCCAGATCAGCGGCCCATCGGCGGAGAGGATCTGGCCGTTATAACCGTTATCGAACCAGAATGGGCGTTTGTACGCCATCGCGGACTTGCACATGGGCGCATGCGTCGGCCAGCGATCCTGCAAGGCCCGGCGCGCATCGGGTAGCGCAGGGGCGAATGCAATCTTGCGGCAGAGCGGCGGCGACAGCGCCATGATGACGCGGCGGGCGCGCAGCAGCCCCTTCGTCGTCTCCACTTCGACGATGTCAGAATTCCAGTTTCTGATTGCTTTGACTGCGGTGCCGAGATGCACCTTGGCCCCGAGTTCTTTCGCCATCTTGTCGGCCAGAACCTGCGAGCCGCCGACGAACCGCGTCTGCTGCGCGCCGCCCTTCTGCGCTTCGAGGCGCTGGAAGCCCCCGGCAAAGTTCAGCATCGAGAGATAATAGAGCATCGAGCAATTCCCGATGCCGCTGCCGACCGTCAGCACGGAGGCAATCTTCATCGTGAGCAGATCGAAGCCGCCGACGTCCTGGCGCGCGAGCCACTGCGCAATACTCATGCGGTCCAGTTCGCGCGCGTTGGGCGCCGTCCACGGCCGGTTATGCGGCACCTGCGCCGCAAGAGCGTCCAGCCGCTTCATCAAGCCCGCTTCGATTTCGATCGAGCCGTCGGATTCGAAGGCGACCTGATCGGAGCCCCAGCGGAAGACCATGCGCCCGTCGTAGATGGAATCGAAGGTTTCGATGTCCAGTTCGCGGGCGAGGTCGGCAATGGCCGTCTGGCCGGGTCCGATCCATTGCCCGCCGGCCTCGCTGAAATGGCCTCCAGCCAGGTCGTGATTGAGTACGCGGCCGCCGACCCTGTCCCTCGCTTCGAGGACCGCGAAGGAACCGTTCCCTGCCCGGTCGAGGTCGCGGGCAGCGGTTAGGCCTGCGAGCCCTGCGCCCACGATGATCACGTCGAGAATTTCCGGGCCACCTTGGGCGGCCGCATCGGCCGCGCCGACGGCGGAGACAGCAACCGCAGCTAGTGCGCCGCTCGTCAGGAGGCTGCGGCGATCGATTGTGGGACCACATGCCGATTGATTGCTCATACCTTCCCCAAAACACGATAATTATCGAATCGAGAGATAGCTGGGAAGAGATATCTCGTCAATCATCTCCCATTTTGACAAAAATGACGCAAACAACCAACTTGATAAACAGATATAAATCGATAAATAATCTCCGAGCAGACCGTGGCTTATGGTCCGGCGGAGCATCGCAAAAAAGAGAAAGGATGTGGTGGTATGACTGATCGATCGGGGCTTGTGCTTGCGAAAATGGCGGCGCTCCTGGCCGCCGTCCTGTGCCTGTCCGTTTATCCGCTGCTGTTGACAGCCGTCGATTTCGATGCGGCTTTGCTGGAGCAGCCTGCGGCGATGATCGAGCTCGACCGGGCTGCGATACTCTGGCTCGAGAGGGCCATGCTGGCCGATATGCTGGGCTTCTATCTTTTGCAGATTCCGATTGCGATCTTCCTTCACCTGCGGCTGCGCGCCAATCCGGTGATGAATTACGCGACTGTGTTCGGGGTCGGATATTGCCTCATCGGCGCGATCGGTGCAGCCGCTCTCTCGGTCGCCTGGCCCACGCTCTCGGTACTCTATCAATCGGCGCCGGACGAAGCCGCCCGCATTGCTCTGCGCGACAGCTTTACAATGATCTCCGCTGTCGTGAATCTGGGTCTCTGGGGGCGCGCCGAATTCCTGCTGGGCGCGCTCTGGTGGATTTGTATCGGGTTCGCGGCTGACGGAACGATGCGCGCATTTCGCATGGTTTCATGGGTACTGGGCGTCGCGACGGCTTTAGCCTGGCTGGGCAACCTCCTCTCGACGCCCTTGCTCGCGGAGCCCGCACTGATGGCCTATATGGGTCTCGTGCCGGTCTGGCTCATCACCATGGTTGTCAGTGTTCGCTCGCCCAATGCGTGATTCCCGCTCCAGTTGGCCGGGCTCGGTGCGACTACGAACAGCCCGCGTTCCAATCTCGAAGCATGATCTATTTGGCTTCGAGGTTCACGAAGCGAGCCGAACGGATCCTGGCCTTGAAGAAGGGAAAATACGCGTCCGTTCCGAAGTGGTTGCCGCCCTCGACGCGTGTCGGGATCCGATAACCGCCGAAATCGCGGAAGCCGGACAGGGACCCTCCGAACGGTTGGAAACGGTAAGTTTCCTCGGGGTTGGCCGAACTCCAGCGCTGAATCGTTACGGCGGTGGGTCGGCCATCGGCCGCGATGGCGATCTCGACGGCTTGCTCGAAACCTCCGTTCGACACGATGGCCCGAGCGGTTTTAGGTCCTGCCTCCTCCCAGCGCACGCGGTCACCGGGCAACAGGCTTGCCGGTGCCCAGAACGCGGCTTCGGCCACCATTCGGCCGAACGCCGAACGCAGATGGTCGCTATCGTCCGAAACCCGCACTACCGGGAAGAGGCCCATGAACCAGAAACGAGTCCAGGAACGGCTGGATACCAGACCGTCGGAGCCTCCGATCGCGCCGGCATCGAGCCTCCAGACGAAGCCGCGCGGCGGGGCGAGAATCTGGCGCGCCCGGAAATCGCGATAACCCGGATTGCGCTTGTCGCCGAGCCCGAGCTTCCCCTCCATCTCGAGCATGACAATGGACGAAAGCGGCGTGCCGGGCGTA
Source organism: Qipengyuania sp. ABI-127-1 (assembly GCA_022953095.1). Taxonomy (GTDB): domain Bacteria; phylum Pseudomonadota; class Alphaproteobacteria; order Sphingomonadales; family Sphingomonadaceae; genus Qipengyuania. The sequence continues at coordinate 842,889 of JALJCR010000001.1, forward strand.
ATCGTGTAGTCGAAATAGCGCCTCGCCGCTTCCGGCAGGTCTTGCACCATCGCCCTGTCGAACCGTTCGGGGTTGGGTTTATCCGCTGCGGCAAGCTTGCCCCACACCGCCCTTTCGATGCGTGCGTCGTTCCGGCGCCAGAAAGCCAGCGATGCCAAACTCACGGCGACCATCACTGCAAGCACAATCAGGATTTTCGACATGGTCTGACTCATCGGGGTTCGAGTGGGACGCCGGGCCGATGTTGGAATGTACCGGTCTCCGATACAATGCGATACGGCTCGAAATCGCGTTACGAACAGCCGGTTTGCTCGTCCAGTAACAGTTCCGCGCGGCGCCGCGCACAGTGTTCGGCTTCAACCTTGCGCACCGGAGGTAACCCACCGACAGCGTACCCGCGCGCGGCGTCCGACGCGGGTCGGACACAGGCGGTCTGGAGTCTGCGATGAGAGCTATTCATCACGCGGCGGATCGTCTCAATGGCTGGCTGGTAGCTCGTCGCCAGCAAGCTCCGATCGCATCCGATCTGGCGGATCTGGACGAGCTTTCCACGCTGGCGGAGCGAGACCCGCGCGCCTTGCTCCGCCCGGTCGAGCCGGCGGCGATCGCGTTCGATCCTGAGGAGGGCGTACGGAGCAAGGTCGAAACCTTCGCCTTCCCCTCACCAGCTCCCTCCGGCGACAGTGCCAATGACCGCGTGCATGGCGAGCGCTGGCTTGCTGCGGATCGGCCATCGAAGTCGGCCATCGTCATGCTGCATGGTGGCTTTGCGCCGAGCTGGTTGGCCGAGCGTCTCATGGCCCATCCCTTCTTGGCCAAAGGAATCGACGTCTTCGTCATCGCGTTACCCTGGCATATGGACCGGGCACCAAGCTCGTCCGGCTATAGCGGGCAGTATCTTCTCAGTGGCGATGTCCCGCGCCTCGTTCGCGGCTTCTCCCAGGGGGCACACGATGCAGCAGCACTGGTGCTTGCCTTGCGGCAGCAGGGCTATCGACGAGTATTCGTCAGCGGAATCAGTCTGGGTGGCAACATTGCAGCGCAGACCGCCTCGCTTGCTGTGCTCGACGGGGTGTTTTTGCTGATCCCCGCCATCGATCCATTCCAAACCATTTTCCGGTCGCCCATCGGCGCGGGAATGGCGCGCGCTGCCAGCAATGCGGGTTTCGACGACAGAGAGATCGAACGAGCCATGCGGCTGGTTACTCCGCATTTTGCCGGTCTACCGAAAAGCGATCCCGATGCGTTTCGAGTCGTTCACGGCACCTATGATCTGTTTTGTTCCGCAGAAGCGATCGAAGAATTCGTCCAGGCCTGGAGCATCACCCAGGTGCAGAGTTTGAAGGTGGGGCACCGCACCTTCGCTATCAACTTTCGCCAGACCGCAAGATTGCTTGCACACGATGCAGGGGCCTAGCGTCCGACAGAAAGCCCTATTCATGACCAGAACCACCCTTAAGCCTTCAACGATGCATCGTATCCTCGCCAGTCCCTTGGGCCGGCCACTCGCCAGTGGGGTCTTCAACGATCTCAAACTGGCGATGCTGCCGCGCGAATTCCGCATGGCGCGGGCACGGGCCGTGGCCTTTCAGCATGACGAGCCAGAGGCTTTTCTTGCTGCATTGGGCGCCGACCAGGACGCGAAACGCAAATTGGTCGCGCCTGCGGCAAGGGCGCTCACCGAGCTTGCTCTTCGGCGCAAGGCGCTGCGTCCCGTCGACGAGACATGGGAGCGAGCGTTGTGGGGAAACCTGTCCGTCGACGCATCGGACCTCGTCGCGCTCGAGGAGGAGCGGCGCTCGCTGTCGGAACGGGCGATCAAGCCCGGCATGCTGTTTCGCTTCCTTTGGAACGAATCCAGCATCGCGCCGACCGGCTTCTCCGTGCCGACACCAGTGCTCGCTCTGCAGCGTTCCGCGGATTGGCTTGCCAATCCGGCGAAACTCTATGCCGCTCCTGCCGATCCGGGCGAAATCACGCGGTCGAACGCCCTCCCGGGACCGGTCGGCGAGGAATACCTTCTTCGGTTTCGCTCGCCATCGGCATTCACGAACGGCGATGTCGTAACCGCGCGTGTCTATGACCCGGCGCCCGGCAAGGCAGATGTTCCCAGCTTCATATTCGGTAGCGGCTTGGGAATGTCATACGACCTCATCCGCTACTGGCCGGAAGAAGACTACATGGCCCGGCGGCTGGCCGCGCGGGGCATCCGGACGTTCCTGCCGGAATCGCCCTGGCACGGGCGGCGCGAACGGCCCGGATGCTATAGCGGGGAGCCTTATCTGGCCCGCGCGCCGGTTTCGATCTTCGAATTGTTTTCTGCGCAGTGCCAGGAGGCGGCAATCCTCGTGGCGTGGGCGCGCGAAAACGGATCGCGCAAAGTGGGTGTGGGCGGCGTCAGCCTGGGAGGCCTGGTGACGCAGCAGATCGTCGGCCATTGCGGGGCCTGGCCGGAAGCCATGCGTCCGGACATGGCTTTTGTCGGCGCCGGTTCCGGCCATGTCGATCAGGTCGTTGCCTTGGGGCATCTTTCGAAACTTCTCGGGCTGACCGACGCAGTCCGGCAGGCTGGCTGGACCGACCAATTGCTTGCGGAGCTGCGCCCGCTGCTCGACCCTCCCGATACACCATCCATCGATCCGGAGGCTATTCTGGCCTGCCTGGGCACGCGCGATAGCTCCACGCCTTTTCACCTTGCCAGCGATTTGCTCGATCGATGGCGGGTGCCGGAGGACAACCGCATCATTCGGGACGAGGATCACATGGCGCTCTACACCTTCCTCATCCGCAAACCCGACGTTGCGGATCGGATCGCCGCGCGCCTTTTGTCAGATGCTGTGTGACCAGATTTTAGGTATCGCTGGCCGCTTGCGGTTGAGCCTGATCTCTTAATGGCGCGTATTCCGGCAGGAAAGTGCGGGTATAGGCTTCACGGGCGCGGCGCGCCTGCTCGTCCAGCTCGGTCGTTATGTAGCCATGCCGATGGACGGAGAGCGTCCAGATCGCATCGTTGACGACCAACATCTCCGTAAGCCGGTCGACGAGGTTGGGAATTTCCGGGATGGCGAAGAGCTTGGTGAGTTCGAGAGCCGACAATTCGGCGAGCTGTCTGTCGACCTCGAGATCGCGCGCGCGGATGGTCGCGGACAGGCCCGAGCCCAAGAGCAGGCGCCTGGCAGCTTTTCGTTTGTTGAATTTGTCTCGCGCTTCGGAGAAGCGGAAAGCGTGCAATTCCTGCCAGCTCGCAATTCCGGCTGGAGGATCGCTGTCCATGTCGCGCACGAACTCGCGATAATAGCGCTCGGCCAGGGCGACGAAGACGAGGCTCGCATCGGGAAAGAAGTGGTAGATCGACGCTGGTGGCACCCCCGAGGATTCGGCGAGAGTGTATACGCTGATATCGTCCGGCTCCTTGTCTTCGAGAAGCGCGGCCGCCGCATCGAGAATGGCGTCGAAACGCTTGCGGCTGCGCTCCTGTCGCGGTTCGCGATAGCCCGATGACGATGCTGCTCCCAAGGCCTTCACTCCGATCGATAATTCGATGGCGATCATAACGCGCGCATCGGCGCGCTCAATCAAAAAACCCGATAAAAATACCGATAAATATCCATTTTAAGCTTGACATAGGCACTGCTCTTGCGGAATTGCCCGCTCAAACACGATATGAATCGTTTTGATCGTTCGCGAGGGGATTTATGAAAGTTTCGATCGGCTCGGCCGCCAAATCAGTTCTACTGGCTGGATGCGCCCTGGGGGGCGTCCCGCAGGTCCATGCCCAGACAAATGCCGATTCCTCGCTCGGGCAGTCGGCTGAAGAAAAGCACGAGAATGAGGCGATCGGAGAGCCGATCATCGTCACAGCCCAACGCCGAAGCCAGAATGTCCAGGACGTACCCATCGCCATCTCGGCATTCGGTGGAGACACGTTGACCGAAGCGAGCATTCGCGACCCGCGCGACCTCACATTACTCGTGCCCAGTCTTTCGATGCAGGCCGGAACCGCAGCTTCGACCACATCCCTGTTCATTCGCGGCGTCGGTATCGGCGATTTCAATTCCAACACGACCGGGGCGGTCGGCGTCTATGTCGACGACGTCTTCCTTGGCGCCAACTCCGGAAAGCTCTTCAATGTTTTCGACAGCGAAGGGATCGAAATTCTCAAAGGGCCGCAGGGGACGCTCTACGGTCGCAACACGACGGCGGGCGCGATCCGCTTCTCGTCGCGTAAGCCCACGGACTATTTTACGGCCGATGCCAACATCCTTTACGGCCGGTTCGACGAATTCGTGGCCGAGGCCGGGGTCGGCGGCCCGATCGCAGGTGAGGCGCTGACCTTTCGAGCGGCAGGGACCTATCATCGTCGGGACGGAACAACGCTCAATCGTGTCACGGGCAACAAGGTCAACGATATCGATCGCTGGGCGCTACGCGGAATTCTCGATTTCAGGCCGACCGACGATCTGTTGCTCAGGCTGAGCGTACATGGCGGCAAGAGCACTGGCGGTGCGCGGCAGTTCCAGCATCGCGGGCAGGGTATCGACTTCTTCGGCAATCCGGCAGCGCTTCCCGACGGCACGCCCACCGATGGACTTGGCTATGCCGATACCGACGGCGACATCTTCGCAGGCGACTACAATGTCGAGGGTGTGGAGCGCATCTCGACCTTCGGCGCGTCGCTGACCGGCGAACTCCAGCTTGGCTCGGTCCTTCTTACCTCGATTACCGCCTATGAGCAGGTCAACCGGGAAACGCTGGAGGATACCGACGCGAGCCCGGCGGACCTCGTCGTGGCCTATTACGAGGACCGTCCGAGGCAGTTCAGCCAGGAAGTCAGGCTCCAGTCGGATGACGGGGGAGACTTCAACTGGATCGTCGGAGGCTATTACTTTCACGACGAGCTGAAAACCGACAACGCCTTCGATCTCCTGCGCAGCCTGCGCGATCCGAACGATCTCCTCGGGACATTCGACCCGGTCAATTCGCTTGGATTGCTGCGCTACCCATACACGCAGGATACCGACAGCTATGCGCTGTTCGGCCAGGCTGACATTCCGCTCACCGACCGGCTGACCGCGACGGCTGGCCTGCGCTATTCCCATGACACGATTGCGATGGAATATCGGAGCCTCTTCGATGCAATCGGGGGCATTGCCCCGGCCAAGGCCTATTCAGACGTCACTGTCCCGATCCTCGACTTTTCGGGCGAGGAGAGTTTCGAGGATCTGAGCTGGCGCCTCGCCCTCAATTATGATCTCGACGACACGCTCGTCTATGCCTCCTTCTCGAAGGGATACAATAGCGGGGGTTTCGCCGGCGGTGCTTCGACGGACCTCGTCCAGCTGCAGCCTTTCGGGTCAGAGAAACTCTATGCCTACGAGGTCGGCCTCAAGACCGAAATCCTGAACCGAATGGTCCAGTTCAACGCCGCCGCATTCTATTACGATTATCGCGACTTGCAGGTGTTCGTGTTCGACCTAACCGGCCCCATCCCGGTGCAGCGCAAGGTCAATGCCGGCAATGCACGGGTCTATGGGTTCGAGGCGGATACGACTATCCGACCGTCGCGCAATTTCGACATCTTCGCCTCGATCACCTTGCTGGACGGAAAGTATGAGGAATTCGACGCATTCGGGGGTGCCGCGTTCTCGGGCAACCGGATGGTCAACGCGCCCGAATTTTCCGCGGCCGGAGGCGTCAATTTTCGATACCCGCTTGGGGCCAGCGGCGATCTGAAGGCCCGGATCGACGGCTCCTACACATCGTCGATATTCCTGTTTCCCGACAATGACCCATTGTCCCGCGTCGATGACCATGGACAGGTCAATGCGCGCCTCGCGTGGCAGAACGCCAGCGAGAGTCTCGAACTGGCCGTGTGGGGCAAGAACATCTTCGGCGAGAAGTACATTACGTCATACGCTCCCGTGATCACCTCCGACCAGCTCAACTACAATGATCCGAGCACCTATGGTGTTCAACTGATCCTGAAATACTAGGCTGCTTGAGATCGGCGCGGCGTTCGGATCGCGCCGATCGGCAGACTCCTGCTGCCGGGTCGCAAATCCGCAGGTTTAGGGACGAGAGAGATCGCGATCGACCTTCGCATCGACCCCGCCCAGATAGCCCAGCAGCGCTTTCACTCCGAGCCAGCGGAACGGCTCGGGAGGCAAGGGAAGCGAGCGGCGGCGGAGAAGTTCGACCCAGCGGTTTTTCCGGTCCATGACGAGGTCAGCCGCCATCGACCCGGCGAAGGTCGCCTGCGCGATACCGTGCCCGTTATAGCCCATTGCGTGGACGATCCGGCCCGATTTGTCGGCACCGAAGAAGGGCAGGAAATCCGCCGTCATCGCGATCCATCCTCCCCAGAAATCATCGATCGCGACATCCCCGAGTTCGGGGAATCGTTCGCGGAACAGGTCCGCCAAGGTTTGGAAGGTCGATGGTTGCAACCCAGGCGCGAGCTTGCTGCCGAAGGCATATTGAACGACCTTCGAGCCCCCGAGGATTCTCCCATCGGGCAGGGGGCGAAAATTTTCGAGCGATTCATGCGCGGTATAGATGCCTTCGCGGCGCGCCCAGCCGACTCTGTCCCATTCCGACGCCGACAGCGGTCGGGTGCGAAAAAGGGACACCCGCAGCGGGAAGACGCGATGGGCCATCCGGCCGAGCGTCGATGGTGTATAGGCGTTCGTCGCCAGCACCAGCTTCTCGCAATCGAGCGATCCCCTGGCGGTTCGGAGATGGACCCGGCTGCCTTTCCGTTCGATCGAGGTTACGGAGGTGCCTTCGAACAGGTCGCCCCCGGCTTGCAGCACGGCTCGCCGTAGTCCCTGAACGTACTTGCCAGGGTGAAGATGCCCGCCGCTGGCCTCGATCGCGCCGAATTTGACGAATTGCGGCAGGTTGCGCGCACGCACTTCGGCCTCGTCGAGAAAATGGAAGGGAGCGCCGACCATCTCCGCGACCCCGGCCGCGCGCTCCAGCGGTGGGCGATGGCGGGCATGCAGACCGGCAATTACATTGCCCGACGGGCGATAGTCGCAATCGAGCGATAACCGGACGATCGTCTTCTCTGTATGCCTGACCGCCTCTTCCGCGAAGCCGACGAGGTCACCGGTGCGCTGCTCCCCGAAATGTCTCACCAGCGTAGGCAGATCCTTGCCGATGGTCGGCGTCAGATGTCCGGCATTGCGCCCGCTCGCTCCGGACCCGCAGAAATCCTGCTCGAGCAGCGCGACAGAAAGCCCGCGTTCACGCAGGGCCAGAGCGGTGGAAAGGCCCGTATAGCCCCCGCCGACTATCGCGACATCGGTTTTCACATGTCCGAGCAATGGCGCTTGCCGGTCCTCCGGTTCGGAAAGCCAGGGGCTCAGCTCACGGAATGGGAAGGCGTTCAATCCGACGTTCCAATCGGTACGCCGAAGCGGGTCAGGACGTTGCGCGTGATCCGGTCGACATAGGGATCGCCCGCGGCCAGGCCATGCACCCATTCGGTGGTCCCGGCATTGAACACTTCGCCATTCCCGCGGCGGAACGAGGCCATGACCGCATGCCCGTGTTGCAGACGTTCGCGATTGACCGGATTGTCTTCGCCGTGGGCAATGCGCGCGAGTATCGAGACATCGCCCGGCGGCACGATCGGCGGGTAGGGCGCGGCTGGGTCTTCGAACAGCGTGGCCGGTGCGAGCGCGATGATGGAGAGATCGTCGGGAACTCCGAACCCTCCGTCGGGCACGGGCAGACCGCGCCGGTCGAAACGAATGGGGCAGCCATCGTTCTCGTAGCCGACCAGCGGGATGTCGCCGCCGATGCAATCGCCGTAGTAGAGATCGGTCCCCTCCAGCGCCCAGTGCTTGTCGTCATAGATGGTGTAGGCGGCCGATCCCCGTCCGACGCACAGGCCCAGGCGGTGATAGCCGCCATAGAGGAAGGAGAGCCCCGTCATCTCCGCTTCCGGGCGTCCAAAGGCAGGGTGCGACCACATATGCGTGCCGTCGCGACTTTCTTCCGGCGTGCCCCAAAGGGGATCGTCGCTCTCCCCGCGCCATTTGTGGACTGCCATCTCCTGGCCGTCCTCTTCCCAGCGAACCTTCCAGTAGGCCGTATTGCCGGAGAAGATGATCAGATTTCCTCCCGCCTCGTGCAGACTGTCGATCGCATCGCGTGCAGGGGCCGACCAGTATTCGCTATGGCCGACCAGGAAGACGGCTCGATACGGATCGAGGATTCCGGCACCCGCTTCGAGATCCTGATCGGTGAAATAGTCGAGTTCGACCCCGTTTTCTTCCGCCCAGCACACGAAAGCGTGTTCCCACTTGCCGACGAAGCCGGCGGAAAAGTCGTAAGGGGATGGCTGGTGCTCAGCCATCCATTCGGGCGTTGCAGGGTGCGCGGGCTGGCCGAATTCGCGTGGGGCGGGATTGACCAGCCGCGGTTGGCCGGGGCGAGGTATCAGCAAGCCCTGCGCATAAGGCCGCATGCGCGATAGCCGCCCTTTTGCTTCCAGTTCGGACCCGGCAGCATCGACCTCGCCACGCATCAATTTTTCGACATGCGCGTAGGAGTTTGCGCCGCCCCAGTAATTGTAGGCCTGGTAGGTATTGGTCGCGAGGACGATCGCGGCCCGAGCGCGAGGTTTGCTTGGTGCGGGTTTCAGGTTGAAGAAATGATGGGTGCCTTCACCATCGACTCCAGCAAGGTGCAGGTCGTAATAGCCGGTCTTCCAGTCGGCGGGGATCGTGAACCGCAGAACGACGGGCCAATTACACCCGGAAGATTCGACATTTGCCGGTATCTCGCCTTGGTCGACGGCGATGTCCTTGAACGTCGATTTGAGTTCGTTTGCGCTGCCAACCCGCGAAATCTTCAAGTGGTAAAGACCAGGGGGTGCGCTGGCGTGTATGGCGAGTTCGTCTCCGGGCGCTACGCTGACCCGATCCGGGTAAAACCATGGCAAGTTCATAAATCGATAAGTATCGATTTAAATCGGTCTGTCAACGCGTGCGCGACAATGCTCATGCTTTCTCGGTTCCCGAGAAGAAGCCGGGCCGTCCAGCTCTTGAGGACATGTATGGGGTGGATCGATCGGAGGTCCGCAGTGAGGCTGGTGGCGGCACCGTCTACCACGGCTCACAGCGGCGGCCGACGAACCCGGCTTCGGACGCTCGAGTAGATTGTTCTCGCAACCCCAAGCCGCCCTTGGCGCAGGCCAATTGGCTTGAAACAGCTCAGCTCGAAACACGCGCAATGGCAATTCGCATTTCTCGGGGTGGTGTGGCGCGTTACTTCAAGACGGATCAGGGCCGTTCATCCATCATTCGCGGGCAGGCAATCAGGGCCTGTCGGATCGCCGCTATGTCATCGAAATCGGCGCAGTCCATAGCCGGGACGGCCCCCGGATCCGCGCTCACCGTGACGCCGGGCCGAAGGCGCAATCCGATGAAAGAATCGCCTTCGAGAACCGCAATCCGGCGCGGAAAATCGTCCAGCTCGCTGACGAAGACGACGGGTGCAAGCCCGATCGATTTGCGAATGATGACATCACGGCAGCCATCGGGAACGATGGTTTCGTATCCAGCACTTCGGGCTGTGAAAGACCACTTCTCAAGGATCAATCGCTCGACCACTCAATCGTTGAAACTGCCGATAAGGAAAGCAGGAAACACTGTCCGGGGCCTTGTGCGGGAGGGGGCCGTGCATGGCGACGGCCCCCCGATGCCTATTTGAGCGGCAGGATCTTGCTGATGATGTAATCGGCCGCTTCCTCCGGTGTCATTTCGACGGTGTTCACCCGGATCTCGGGGTTTTCCGGGGCTTCGTAAGGGCTATCGATCCCGGTGAAGTTCTTCAGCTTACCTTCGCGGGCCTTCTTATAGAGCCCCTTGACGTCGCGCGCCTCGGCCACCTCGAGCGGGGTGTCGACATGGATTTCGATGAACTCGCCGCCATCAATCATGTCGCGCACCAGTCGGCGATCGGCGCGGAACGGGCTGATGAAAGCGGTGAGAACGATAAGCCCTGCATCGGTCATCAGCCTGGCCACTTCGCCGATCCGGCGGATATTCTCGATCCGGTCGCTTTCGGTGAAGCCGAGATCCTTATTGAGACCATGGCGCACATTGTCGCCATCGAGCAGGAAGGTGTGGCGGTTCATGATCGCCAGCTTCTTTTCCACCTCGTTGGCGATGGTCGACTTGCCCGAGCCCGAAAGCCCGGTGAACCACAGCACGCGCGGCGTCTGGTTCTTCATCTGGGCATGATGTTCGCGGGTAATGTCGGTCGCCTGCCAGTGGACGTTCTGGCTGCGCCGCAGGCTGAAATGCAGCATGCCCGCCCCGACCGTGTGGTTGGTGATCTTGTCGATCAGGATGAAGCCGCCCAGCGCCCGGTTTTCGGCATAGGGATCGAACACGATGCGCTTGTCGGTGGTGATTTCGCACACGCCGATCTGGTTGAGATGCAGCGTCTGCGAGGCGAGATGTGACCCCGAGCCCGCCGGATTGTTGACGTCGATCTCGTATTTCGGGTGCGCAACGGTGACGCTGACCGTCTGCGTGCCCAGCTTGAGCCAATAGGCGCGCCCGACCACCAGCGGTTCGTCATCCATCCATACGATGGTGCTTTCGAACTGGTCGGCGACCTCGGGCGGACTGTCGGCGGTTGCCAGCACATCGCCGCGCGAACAGTCGATTTCGTCTTCGAGCGTGATCGTGATCGACTGGCCGGCGACGGCTTCCTCGAGATGACCTTCCGCGGCGGCTTGGTTTGCGGCGCCGGCGCTGGGCATGACGACAACCGATTTCACCTTGCTCGTCTTGCCCGACGGCAGCGAGCGCAGCATGTCGCCCGGTTTCACGGTTCCGGTGGCGATCTGGCCCGAGAACCCGCGGAAGTCGAGATTGGGGCGGTTCACCCACTGAACCGGCAGGCGGAATGCCTTGTCGCGATTGGCCGCACTGCGCACCTCGATCTGTTCGAGGTGGTCGATCAGCACCGGACCTTCATACCATGGCGTATTGTCCGACCGGGTGGTGATATTGTCCCCCGCAAGGCCGGACATCGGGATGGCGGTGAATGTTTCGATCCCGATGCTTTCCGCGAAATGCTCGTAATCCGCGACGATGGCGTCGAACTTTTTCCGGTCGTAATCGATCAGGTCCATCTTGTTGACCGCGAGCACGAGGTTCTTGATCCCGAGCTGGTGACACAGGAAGCTGTGCCGCTTGGTCTGGACCAGCACGCCCTTGCGCGCATCGATCAGAATGATGGCGGCATCGGCAGTCGAGGCGCCGGTGACCATGTTGCGCGTGTATTGTTCATGCCCCGGGCAGTCGGCGACGATGAATTTGCGTTTCTCGGTCGAGAAAAAGCGATAGGCGACGTCGATCGTGATGCCCTGTTCGCGCTCGGCGGCAAGCCCGTCCACCAGCAGGGCGAAATCGATCTCCTGCCCCTGCGTGCCGACCTTCTTGCTGTCGTTTTCGAGCGCGGCAAGCTGGTCTTCGAAGATCATCTTCGAATCGTAGAGCAGGCGGCCGATCAGGGTCGATTTGCCATCGTCCACGCTGCCGCAGGTGATGAAGCGCAGCATCGACTTGTTCTGGTGCTGCTCGAGATAGGCCTCGATATCCTCGGCGATAAGGGCGTCGGTCTGGTAGATAGGGTCGGTCATAATTCTTGTCCCGTCATCCCAGCGGAAACCGGGATCGTTGTCGGAAATGGGGGAGCTTGGGGCGCGCGGCCCCGGATCAAGTCCGGGGTTGACGCTTCGGAACGCTGCGCATTCCGTGGCGCGTCAGAAATACCCCTCCTGCTTCTTCTTCTCCATCGATGCGTCGCCCGCATCCTTGTCGATCACGCGGCCCTGCCGCTCGCTGGTGGTGGTCAGCAGCATTTCCTGCACAACTTCCTGCAAGGTAGACGCCTCGCTTTCGACCGCGCCGGTCAGCGGAAAACAGCCCAGCGTGCGGAAACGGATCGATCGTTCGGTGATCTCGGGGCGATAGCCCATGACCTTTTCCAGCCGGTCGATATCGTCGGCCATGAACAGCCCGCCTTCATGTTCGTAGGTCGGGCGCTTGGCGCTGAAATAAAGCGGCACGATCTCGATGTTTTCGGCCATGATGTACTGCCAGATGTCGAGCTCGGTCCAGTTGGACAGGGGGAAGACGCGGATGCTCTCGCCCTTCTTCTTGCGAGCGTTGTAGAGGTTCCACAATTCCGGGCGCTGGTTTTTCGGGTCCCAGCCATGGGTCGCGGTGCGGAAGGAGAAAATGCGCTCCTTGGCGCGGCTTTTCTCCTCGTCGCGGCGCGCGCCGCCGAAGGCTGCATCGAAACCGTATTTGTCGAGCGCCTGCTTGAGCCCCTCGGTCTTCCACATATCGGTGTGCAGCGGGCCGTGATCGAACGGGTTGATCCCGCGCTCTTCGGCTTCGGGGTTCCGGTGAACGATCAATTCCATCCCCGCATCCTGCGCCGCCTTTTCGCGCAGCGCGTACATGTCCTGGAATTTCCAGGTCGTGTCGACATGCATCAACGGGAAGGGCGGCGGGGCGGGGTAGAACGCCTTGCGTGCAAGGTGCAGCATCACCGCGCTGTCCTTGCCGATCGAATAGAGCATCACCGGCTTGTCCGCCTCGGCGGCGACCTCGCGCATGATATGAATGCTCTCGGCTTCGAGCCGCTGGAGATGGGTCAAAGTGGTGGTGTCGGTCATAAAATCGTCCTTCGAACCCGTGCTGGCTATCATCCAGGACTGCTTGCGCACCTCCCATATGGGAGGTATCCTGCTCGCGAAATGCGGATTCCCAATCTTGGAGAGACAGAACTTCTTGTGCCCCTGCATGACGGGGTTTTCGAACAACCTCTATGGCACACCTTCCTCGATCGCTTGCGCGGTGTGTCGGGCGCTTCGGGGGCAATGCTGGTTCTGCGCTCGCGAGATGCGCGCGAGCCCATGGTCCTGTCGCGAGGCGAATGTGCGGGTCAGGCAGCAGTGCTGACGAGCGAGATGCGCGAGGGCCGGGTCTATGCGCTGGCCGAACTTGCAGAGGATGCGGCCGGCGACCTGCGCGCGCTGCGGCTGTCCGATGGTGGCGGATTGGAAGCCTGGCTGGCGATCCTTTCGGACGGGGAGTTCCGCGCCGAACACTCCAGCCTGCTGGCTGCGCTTGCGCCGCATCTTCGTGTGGCGCTCAAGGTCTTGTCGTCGCTCGAGCGGGAAAAAGCGCGCGCATCGATGAGCGAGGACGCCTTCGCGCGCATGAATTTCGGCTGGATCGCGATCGATGCCCGGTGTCGGATCGTCGGGCTCGATGGACAGGCGCAGCGATTTCTTCAACGTTCGGGAGTGTTGCGGCGCGGCCCCTACGACCGGCTGATTTCGTCGTCTCCGGCAGCCGATCGCGCGCTGACCCGCTTCGCGCGGGAATGTTCGGCCGATAGCGGGGTTCGCCCGCGCGCCATCAATCTGGCGCGCGATCCCTGGATCGATATTCTCGTCTCGCCGGTCCGGCTCCCGGCGCTGGCGGGCGATGGCGAGGCCGTGGCGATGATCTATCTGCGCGGCGACCGCTCGTCGAGCGCGGACCGTCACGAACAACTGGTCGACCTGTTCGACCTGACGCCCGCCGAGGCGCGGCTGGCATGGTCGCTCTCGCAAGGCGCCTCGATCGCGGAAGCGGCAAGGCTGCATGGCCTGACGCTCGAAACGGCGCGCTATTACTCCAAGCGGATCTACGCCAAGACAGGCGCGCGCGGGCAGGTGGATCTGGTGCGCAATATCCTGACCGGGGTGCTCGCCCTGGCCTAGGGCAGGGCGCCTTTCCTACAGGGCAGGGGCTCCGCTATGTCTGTTTCCGGTAGCAGGGCAGGGCCGGGCTCGGCGTGAGGCGGGAAACGATCGGCAGCGGGAAAAAACGCGCAATGTGTCACCCTGGACCGGCGAAAAGAGCAAATAAATAAGTATTTTCAATAACTTGTATCTGTAGGATTAGGCGGACACCGATGTAACCATGTGTCACCTACAGGCCGGGTCGGTCCGCGCCGTGAGGTCGGGCCAGAACCGGTCCGCGCCGCGCGCGGTGACCGCGCTGCCAAGCCTGCGGCTCCAATGGGCATCGTTGCCATATTCCGAACGCCACTGCCACAGGCGCCGGGTCAAGTGGTGCAGGGCGTATTCCTGCGTGAACCCGATCGCGCCATGCACCTGATGTGCGACCGTGGTGCCGATTTCGACGGCCCGGTTGGCGCGCAGCTTCGCGGCGGCGATCTCGAACTCAGCAGCTCCGCGATTCAGCGCTTGCGCGGCACCCATGGCGGCGCAGTTCGCGGCGGCCGCTTCGCAGGCGAAGGTCGCCAGCGATTGCTGGACGGCCTGGAACTTGCCCAGCGGGCGGCCGAACTGCTGGCGTTCGTTGACGTAGCCCACGGCGAGGCCAAGCGCGGCGTCGAGCGCTCCGGCGATTTGCGCCGCGCGGGCGAATGCCATGGCGAGTTCGCGCTCGATGCTTTCGGCCCGCTCGACGACCAGCGCGGGAAGGTCGATGCCGAGTGCATGGTAGCCCGCCAGCCGGAAGACGGTCAGCGCATCGAGCCAGTCGCCGCCAAACCCGCCCTCAGCCTCGGGCACGAGCAAGAGCGGCAAGCCCAGTTCCTCGAACTGCGGCAGGGCGCGCTCTTCGCTCGCATCCGGGCCGAGTTCGGCGAAGAGCGGATCGGCCATTTCGGCCAGCATGCGGCGGGTGTCGTTCATCCCAAGATCCGTCATCGAAGCCCCAGCCCCCTGGCAATGATCCCCTTGACGATTTCCCGCGTGCCCCCGCGCAGCGAGAAGCTCGGGCTGACCTGGAGGAGATAGAAACACACGGCGCGGAGCACCTCGGCCTCGGCATCGCCAAAATCGACCGCAGCCTGCACCAGTTGGGGGATTGCCTGTTCGTAGGAATTGCCCAGATCCTTGACGATCGTCGCTTCCAGAGCCGGGTCTTCGCCGCGTGCCAGCTTGGCCGCGACCGATGCGCTCATCAGCCGCAGCGTCCAGGCCTCGGCGGCGAGGCGGCCGACAAGTTCCTCAAGCGCCGGGTCACTCGCCGTGCCTGCATGGCGGACCAGTTCGAGGAACAGCACCATCGAAGAAAGATACCTTTCCGGCCCCGAGCGTTCGAGCGAGAGTTCCGCCGTCGCCTGCTTCCAGCCTTCGCCTTCATTGCCGAGCAGGGCCGAGGCGGGCAGGCGCACCCCCTCGAGGAACACCTCGTTGAATTCATGCGCGCCGGTGAGATCGATGATCGGCTTCACGCTGACGCCGGGCGTATCCATCGGAATCACGAATTGCGACAAGCCCGCCTGCCGCTCGCTCCCCGCCTCGCTGCGCACCAGCGCGATCATGAAATGGCTGACATGCGCGCCGGTGGTCCAGACTTTCTGGCCCTCGATGATCCACTCGTCCCCGTCGCGCCGCGCCGTGGTCCGTACCGAGGCAAGATCGGAGCCAGAGCCCGGTTCGCTGAGGCCGATGCAGGCGAACGCCTCGCCCCGCGCGATGGCGGGCACCCAGCGGCGTTTAAGCTCCTCATTGCCCAGCCGCAGGAGCAGCGGCCCGCTCTGCCTGTCGGCGATCCAGTGCGCGCCCACCGGAGCGCCTGCCGCCAGCAATTCCTCGATCACGACATAGCGTTCGAGCTGGCTTCGCTCTTGCCCGCCATATTCCGTCGGCCAGGTCATGCCCAGCAGCCCGGCCTCGCCAAGCTTGCGGCTGAATTCGGGGGCGGGTTTGGTCCAGCTATTGGCCCGCCGCACCGGGTCGCGTGTCCCATGCTCGGCAACCAGCGCGCGCACCTGCTCGCGCAGGGCCGGTGCGGTGTTGGGCCAGTCGACAGCCTCGGTGACAAAAGTTTGCATGTCTCTCCTCTCATCGCCTCTCTCACCAATTTGCCGCCCCACCGCAAGACCCGTTGCATCGAGCAACGAATCCCGACAGTGTGATGGCAAGAGACGAATCCCCCAGATTTGCGCGAGGAGAGAGACGATGGCTGACTACAGAAACCTGATCGATGGCGAGATGGTCGACAATGGCGAATGGCTGGAGGTTTTGAATCCCGCCAACGAAAAGGTTGTCGGCCGCGTTCCCGCCTGCGGCAAGGACGAGCTCGACCGCGCGGTCGCCGCCGCCCGCCGCGCCTTCAAGGACTGGAAGAAGACCTCGCCCGAAGAACGCCAGAAGGTCGTCCAGGGCATCGCCGCCGCGATCAAGGAAAATGCCGACGAGCTGTTCCGTCTGCTGACTTCCGAGCAGGGCAAGCCGCATGCCCAGGCGCAGCAGGAAATCTACGGCGCCGCCGGTCTCGCCGCCGCGCAGTCGACGCTGACGCTCGACGATGTGGTCAACCAGGATGACGACACGCGCCTGTCGCGCACCCGCCGCGTGCCGGTGGGTGTGGTCGGCGGCATCGTGCCGTGGAACTTCCCCGTGATGATGGCGATCCAGAAAATCGTCCCCGCGCTGGTTGCAGGCTGCACCATCGTGCTCAAGCCTTCGCCCTTCACCCCGCTGACCACGCTGCGCATTGCCGAGTTGATCAAGGACGTGGTGCCGGCCGGCACGGTGAACATCATCACCGGCGAGGATCACCTAGGCCCGATGATCACCGAGCACCCGGACATCGACAAGATCACCTTCACCGGCTCGACCGCGACGGGCAAGAAGATCATGGAAGGCGCCAGCGGAGACCTGAAGCGCATCACGCTGGAACTGGGCGGCAATGATGCCTCGATCGTGCTGCCCGATGCCGATGTTGAGAAAGTCGCCGAACAGCTCTTCTGGTCGAGCTTCTCCAATGCCGGCCAGGTCTGCATCGCGGCCAAGCGGGTCTATATCCACAAGGACATCTACGACGATCTTTCGAAGGCGATCGCCGAATATGCCAAGACCGTGGTCGTCGGCGACGGATCGCAGCAGGGCACGGGCGTCGGCCCGATCCAGAACAAAAAGCAGTACGAGCGCGTGCTCGAGCTGATCCAGGACGCCAAGGATAATGGCTACAAATTTCTGACCGGCGGGGACAAGGACCCCTCGGGCACGGGCTATTACGTGCCGATCACCATCCTCGACAATCCGCCCGAAGATGCGCGGATCGTGGCCGAGGAACAGTTCGGGCCGGTCATGCCGCTGCTGAAGTTCGACAGCATCGACGAAGTGATCGAACGCGCGAACAATTCGGAATACGGCCTCGCCGGGGCGGTGTGGACCAAGGATACCGACAAGGGCGTCGAGATCGCCGAACAGCTCGAAACCGGCACGGTGTGGATCAACGAATTCATGCACCTATCGCCGTTTTCGCCCTTCGGCGGGCACAAGCAGTCGGGCTTCGGCGCCGAATACGGCTTGGACGGGTTGAAGGAATTCACTTATCCGCAGGTCATTACGGTCAAGCGCGACGCGGCCGTGTGATAGCTACTCCTGGTTCGGGCGGGGCGGGCCGAAGCCCCCTCCGCCCGGGGTCAGGATCACGAAAGTATCGCCGGGCTGCATTTCAGCCGACCCGGTCGCGCCGAGTTCCTCTTGCGTGCCGTCGGCGCGTTCGACCCAGTTTCGACCCGGGGCGGCGTCCTTCCCGCCGCAGATACCGCGCGGTGCCACCTTGCGCCGGTTGGCGAGCATATTGGCCCGCATCGGTTCGAGGAAGGTAATCCGCCGCTCGACCCCGTCGCCTCCGCGATACGCGCCGTCGCCCCCCGAGCCGTGGCGTATGGCGAAGCGGTCGAGCCTGACCGGCAGCCGCGTCTCGAGGATTTCCGGGTCGGTCAGCCGTGAATTGGTCATGTGCGTCTGCACCGCACTGGTGCCGCCATGATCGATCCCCGCACCCGAGCCGCCGCAGATCGTTTCGTAATACTGGTGCGCCTCGTTGCCGAAGGTGAAATTGTTCATCGTGCCTTGGCTCGGCGCGAGGCGACCGGTTGCGGCGAAGAGCGCATCGGTGACGACCTGGCTCGTCTCGACATTGCCCGCCACCACTGCCGCGCCGGGTCTCGGGTTGAGCATGGAGCCTTCGGGCACGATCAACTCGACCGGGCGCAGGCAGCCGTCGTTCATCGGGATCGCATCGTCGATCAGCGCGCGCAGGACATACAGCGCCGCCGCGCGTGTAATGGATTTCGGCGCGTTGAAATTGTCGGAGAGCTGATCGCTCGTTCCGGTAAAGTCGAACACGGCGGAGCGGTCGTCCCGGTCGATGCGGATCGCAACCTGTACCCTTGCGCCATTGTCCATCGGGTAGACGAATTCCCCGTCGTCCAGCCTGCCAAGCAGGCGGCGCACGCTTTCCTCGGCATTGGCGAGAACGTGATCCATATAGGCCGTGACGACATCGCTGCCCTGATCGCGCGCGGCCGATTGCAGCAGCTCCATCCCGCGCGTGCAGGCGGCTAGCTGGGCGCGCAGATCGGAAATGTTGCGATCGGGCTTGCGGGCTGGGTGGATTGCGGAAGCGAGCAGTTCGCGTATCTCGGCCTCGCGGAAATGGCCTTTGTCCACCAGCAGGATATTGTCGATCAGGACGCCCTCTTCCTCGATCGTGCGGCTTTCGGGCGGCATCGATCCGGGCGCGATCCCGCCAATGTCCGAATGGTGCCCGCGCGCGGCGACGAACGCGTCTGGATCACCGTCTTGATCGGCGAAGAACACCGGCACGATCACTGTGATATCGGGCAAATGCGTTCCGCCGCGGAAGGGATCGTTGAGGACATAGGCGTCACCCTTGCGGAAACCGCGCCCGTCGCGCCTTGCGCCGCGCGCCTCGATCACCCGCGCGATGCTGTCGCCCATGCTGCCGAGGTGCACCGGGATATGGGGCGCGTTTGCAATCAGCGCGCCGCCTGCATCGAACAGCGCGCAGGAAAAATCGAGCCGTTCCTTGATGTTGACCGAAGTCGCGGTCGACTGGAGCACGACGCCCATCTCCTCGGCAATTGCCATGAAGAGGTTGTTGAAGATTTCGAGCCGGACCGGGTCGACCCCGGTGCCCGCCGCGCGTTCGCGGGTGAGGGGCACCGTGCGGGTGAGGACGAGGCTGCCTTCCTCGGCGAGGCGCGCCTGCCAGCCCTCTTCGACCACGGTGGTGGAGGAGGGGTCGATGATCAGCAGCGGGCCGTCGCGGGTCTCACCCTCGCTCATCGCCGCGCGTTCGAGCGTGGACCAGCTACCCGAAGCCGCGCCGCTGGCAGCGACGGGCTCGGCCTGGAGCGCGCCGAGCCCGCCGGAAGTGCCGCTGGCCTCGACACTCAGCGCCTCGACGATGATCGGTGCCTCGGCATCGAAATAGCCGTAGCGCTGGCGATGCTGCGCGCGGAACTGCCGGTCCATCTCAGCAATTTCGCCGCAGGGAATTGCGAGCAGGCTGTCGCTGCCCTCGAAGCGGAGCCGGGCGCGGGGTTCGAGGGTTATGGCATCCTTGGCAATCCCCTGTTCGAGCAAAGCCTCGCGCGCCTCGCCTTCTAGCGCGGCAAGCTCTTCGCCCAACCCGTGCTCGAGGCCGCGCACCACGCTCACCTCGCGGATCGCCTTCACCGGGGCGAGCCCGATGCCATAGGCCGAGAGAATGCCTGCGAGCGGGTGCACGAGCACGGTCTCCATCCCCAGCGCATCGGCGACGCGGCAGGCGTGCTGGCCGCCCGCTCCACCGAAACAGGCCAGCGCATAGGCGGTCACATCGTGCCCGCGTGCGACGCTGATCTTGCGGATGGCGTTGGCCATGGAATCGACCGCGATGGCAAGGAAGCCCTCGGCGATCTCCTCGAGCGATTTCGGCTCGTCCAGCGCGGCAGCGACCTCTTCCAGCCGCGCCCGCGACGCCTCAGGGTCGAGCGCCTCATCGCCGCCGGGGCCGAACACGCTCGGGAAGAATGCCGGGTCGATGCGCCCGAGGAAGAGGTTGCAGTCGGTCACCGTCAGCGGGCCGCCCTTGCGGTAGCAGGCAGGGCCGGGATCGGCGCCGGCGCTCTCCGGCCCGACGCGGAAGCGCCCGCCATCGTACTGGCAGATCGACCCGCCGCCCGCCGCCACCGTGTGGATCTGCATCATCGGCGCGGCCACGCGCACGCCAGCGACCACGCTGTCGCCGGTGAGCTCGTATTCGCCCGCATAATGCGCGACGTCGGTGCTGGTCCCGCCCATGTCGAAGCCGATGAGCTTGCCATGCCCCAGCGGCTCGCATGCCGCGACCATGCCGACGACGCCGCCCGCCGGACCCGACAGGATCGCGTCCTTGCCGCGGAAGGCGCCGACCTCGGCCAGCCCGCCATTTGACTGCATGAAGCGCAAGGTCCCGACTTCGGGCAGGCCCGCCTGCAATCCCTCGACATAGCGTCGCAACACCGGCGAGAGATAGGCATCGACCACCGTCGTATCGCCGCGCGGGACGAGGCGGATGAGCGGCGCGACCTCGTGGCTGACGCTGACCTGCGAAAAACCGATCTCCCGGGCAATCGCCGCCAGCCGCTCCTCATGCTCGCGATATTTCCAGCCATGCATCAGGACGATGGCGAGGGCATCGAAACCGTCCTCGCGGAGTTTCTCGAAGGACCGGCGCGCGGCATCCTCGTCGAGCGGGGCGAGCATTTCGCCGTCCGCACCAACGCGTTCCGAAACTTCCACGACCTGCGCCGAAAGCTGCTCGGCGAGCACGATATGCCGCGCAAATATTTCGGGCCGCGCCTGGTTGCCGATGCGCAAGGCATCACCGAAACCCTCGGTGATCGCGAGGGCCAGTCGCTCACCCTTGCGCTCGAGCAGGGCATTGGTGGCAACGGTCGTTCCGATGCGCATCTCGGCCACCGGTGCCGCGCCGAAACGCGCCATCAGGCGGCGCACTGCTTCGCTCGCCGCATCGGAATAATGGCCGGGATTTTCGGACAGGAGCTTGTCGGTTACCAGACGCCCGTCCGGCGTCACCGCCACGACATCGGTGAAAGTCCCGCCGCGGTCGACTGCGAAGCGCCATGCGCCAGTGCCCTGGGTTTCGTTCATCGCCCGCGCTTCGCATGGCGGACAGCGGATTTCAAATCCTGCCGCCTGTTATCAGGGAAAGTCCCAACCGGCTGTTAACCATTCTCCGTTACGCCTCGGAAAGACCGGCGGGAGGGGGTCTCGCCGACGCTCGACACAGGGATCGCCCATGCAGCAGCACGCCCGCTCGCAAGAGCAAAATCGGACCGGCCTTTCTGACATCGCCAGCGAATGGAGCCGCGGATTCGTCGCACCGGGTTTCGAACCCGTCGCTCACGCCTTTGCCTCCGCCATCCAGGCGCAAAGCGCGCTGGGTGCGGCCTGCACGATCATTCATCGGGGAAGGACGGTCGCCGACTTGCAGGGGGGATGGCGGCAGAAGACCCGACAAGAGCAATGGCAGGGCGACGACATCGCGCTCGTCTACTCGCTGACCAAGGGGCTCACCGGAATGGCTGGAGCGGTCGCTGTGTCGCGCGGTCTTTTCGCCTATGACGAACCGGTCGCCGATATCTGGCCGGAGTTCGCCGCGCATGGGAAAGGCGCCATCACGGTCGGTCAGGCCTTGTCGGAACAGGCGGGCCTTGCCGCGATCGACTTCAAGCTCACCCTCGACAATATCGGCGACGAGGAGGCGATTTGCGCCGCCATCGCCGCACAAAAGCCCAACTGGACCCCCGGCGACCACAGCGGCAACCACGCCTATACGCTCGGCTGGATCGCCAGCGAGCTGATCTGCCGCCGCGATCCGCAAGGTCGCCGCCTGCTCCGATTTTTCGCCGAGGAAATTGCCCGGCCGCTCGGTGTCGATGTCTTTATCGGCCTACCCGACACCTTCGACCGCAACCGCATCGCGCGGATCAAGGGCTTCGGTCTTCAGGACCTCTTCATTCACCACACCACCATGCCCTGGCCGCTCACTTTCAAGATGTGTCTGCCCGGTACGCTGGCTTTCCGCACGCTCAACAACCCGTTGATCCTGGCAGGGCCGGGTGCGCTGGATCGCGAAGCATTCTGGCGGGCGGGGCAAGGCGCGGCGGGCGGCATGGCCTCCGCTCGCGGGCTGGCGGCGCTATACCAGGCTTTCGTCGAAGGAGGCAAGAAACTGGGCGTCACCCCCGAGGTGATGGCCACGCTTTGCGCAGGGCATGCTTATCCGCGCAAGGGCCTGAGGGACCAGGTTCTTACGGCCGACATGTATTATTCCCACGGTTTCGAAAAGCCTTTCGCCGAGTGGGAATACGCCCGCACCCGCAGCGCATTCGGCAGTTTCGCGGTGGGCGGCAGCCTCGCCTTCGCCGACCCGGAAGACGAAGTCGCCTATGCCTGGATCACCAATCAGCTCGGTACCGGCAAATGGGACGATCCGCGCGAGAAAATCGTGCGGGACGCCTTCTATGCCTGCCTGGAGACGCACGCATGAGTATCGCCCAGATCGTTCTGTCGGACCTGCACCTTGGCGCGCGGGACAGCCTGCTGACGCATGTGAACGCCCATGACGAAATCGCCGACGGGCCGTCCGAAGTCCTTGCCGCCTTTGCCGACGGATTGCGCGAAACGCTGCGCGAAGAGCCCAAGCCGCAGCTTGTCCTGCTCGGCGATGCGCTCGATCTTGGCCTGTCGCCTTTCGGCGATGTTTCGAAGAGCTTTCTTCAATTGATCGACGCCTTCTTTCCCGAAGATGGACAAGAGGTGTTTCGCCGCGACATCGTCTACATCGCGGGCAATCACGACCATCATATCTGGCGCATGGCGCAGGATCACGGTTTCATTGCTTCGCTGCAGGCAGGCGACATCCCCGGCGATCTCGAATACGTCACATCGATCACCGGGTCGCCAGCGCACCGCTGCCGCCTGATGGAATCGTTGATCGCGCACCGGCCGCACATGGCAGGGGCCACGGTAAGCATCGCTTATCCCAACTGGGGTCTCGCCGATGGCGATACGGGCCGCGCGGTGGTTATGCATCACGGGCATTATCTTGACGGGATGTACCGCGCGCTGTCGAGCCTGCGCGGCTTTCTCGAAAACGGCGAAGCGCGGCCCGAGACCATGCAGCAACTCGAGGCCGAGAATGGTCCCTGGATCGACTTTCTATGGTCCGACCTGGGCAGCGCGGGCGAGATCGGCGGTGAAGCGGGTTCGCTATACGCAACCATGCTCAGCGCCGGTGCGAGCCATGATTTCGCCGAAAGCATCGCGCGGCGGATTACCGGCGGGTTGAACTCGAAGCTGGGCATCAATCCGAAGATGCAGCTCAAATACGGTATCACGCTCGATAACCTTATCCGTGCGAGCGTCGACCTTACCGCTGGCCGTGCGGCGGAGCGTCAACGCGAGGGATACGGCCATGTGCTGGGTGAAGCCGAGATCGCGGATATCGGATGGTATCTCGGAAGCCCGGTCGCCCATCAGCTACGCGATGAACTGGGAGAATTGCCGCGCGAGCTGAGCTTCGTCTTCGGACACACCCACAAGCCGTTCCAGGATGAATTGATGGTCGAGGGGTACACATTGCCCGTCGGCGTTTTCAACACCGGGGGCTGGGTGCTCGACGAACCCACGCTGATGCCGGTGCAGGGATGTTCGGCGGTTCTGGTTTCGGATGACCTCGAAGTCGCGTCGCTGCGCCTGTTCAACGATCCCACCGACGGTGTCATGGCCCCGGTTCGGGTCGAAGGCAGCGGCCGCGTGTCGCGTCTTGCCGAAGAGGCCGGTGCCGCAGTCGAAAAGGCGGCCAGTCACTGGGCCGATTTCTCGCACATCGTCCATGAACGTATCGTCGAGGAGGCGGACAAACGTGTTCGCCGTATGCTCGACAAGTCCAACGAGGCTGATCGGGAGGCCGCGGAATGACCATGCAAAAGCGGATTGCCAGGAGCCTCGACCGGGCCAGGTCGCATTACACCGTCCTCGTTATCGGTTCGGGCTATGGTGCGGGCGTTGCCGCGTCGCGTCTGGCACGTGCCGGGCAGGATGTCTGCGTTCTCGAGCGGGGCAAGGAACTGCTGCCGGGCGAGTATCCGGACAGGATTTCCGAAACTCAGGGCTCGGTCCAGATCAATGCGAAGGGCGGACGCATCGGCGAGCCGGACGCGCTGTTCGAAGTCCATGCGAATGACGACCAGTATGCGCTGGTCGGCTGCGGGCTCGGCGGCACCTCGCTGATCAACGCCAATGTCTCGCTCGAACTCGACAAACGCCTGCTCGACCAGGCCCACTGGCCTGCGGCCTTCCGCGACAATCCGCATGAGATCGACGCGTATTACGAGCGCGCCCGCGAGATGCTCGCTCCCAATCCCTATCCGGACAGCCATCCGGCATTGGGGAAGCTGGAGGCGCTGGAACATTCGGCCAAGGCGATGGGCAAGCGGTTCTACAAGACGCCCATCAACGTCACTTTCGAAGACAAGCTCAACCGGTTCGGTGTGCCACAACCGGCCTGCACCAATTGCGGCGATTGCGTATCGGGCTGCAATGTGGGTGCCAAGAACACCACCTTGATGAACTATCTGCCCGATGCGGCGAATCACGGTGCGGAAATCTTCACCCAGGCCAAGGTACTGTGGATCGAGCGTTGCGGCGACATTTGGCGCGTCCATATCGAACCCAACGGCACGGATGCGCCGACAGGCCCTGGCAGCATCACGGCCGATCATGTCATTCTCGGCGCCGGTGCGCTGGGTTCGACCGAAATCCTGCTGCGCTCGCGCGGCAAGGGGCTCGCACTTTCCGATCGCCTGGGAGCAGGCTTCTCCGGCAATGGCGATGCGCTGGGTTTCGCTTATGACAGCTATCTCAAGGCCGAAAAAGAAGGCGACGAGCTGACCGCCAAGCCGCTCTATGCGATCGGTGTCGGTGCTTCGGATATTGCGAAAGACGCCTATCCCGGCCCTTGCATAACCGGCGTGATCGACATGCGCGGGACGAAGGACCCGGCCAAGGGCCTCGTAATCGAGGAGGGTGTGGCGCCGGGCATTCTCGCAGCCGCGCTCGCCCCCGCTTTTTTCTTCGGGGAGGCGCTGGCGGATGGTTTCACCCGCTTCGGCATGGATCAGGTAAAACCCCGCCTGATGGACGCCAAGGCCATGGGCGAAGCGCTGCAGACCGATCCCGGAAATATCGCCGAATGGGCCTATAAGGGGCCGATGGCGCGAACCCAGACCTATCTGGTGATGAGCGTGGACAATGCCGGTGGACAACTCGCTCTCGAAAACGATCGGCTGACGATCCACTGGTCCGGCGCGGGCGAACAGCGCACCTACCGCCGCGATGACGACAAGATGCGCGAAGCCGCGGAAGCGATCGATGCGCAATATTTTTCCGACCCGCTGTGGAGCGATCCGTTCGGCAAAAAGCTGATTACCGTTCATCCCATCGGCGGCTGCGGCATGGGTGACGATGCAAGCCGCGGTGTGGTCGACGATACGTGCCGCGTATTCGCTGGCCGCACGGGTGCCGATGTTCACGAGGGGCTGTATGTTTGCGACGGTGCGGCGCTTCCGGGTTCGGTAGGGGTCAACCCGCTGCTGACCATTACCGCCGTGGCCGAGCGCGCGGTCGAGAAACTCGCTCTGAGGCAGGGTTGGACGATCGAGTATGCTCTGGGAGCCGAAAGCCCGTTGCCTGAAACGCAAGCTGCCACAGAGCCGGCTTCGGAGCCAGCGTCAGAGCCCGTTCTCGCGGCGGGTGCCGATACATTGCGCCTCGGCGTCGCCAAATGGGTCGCGGGTCACGCCATCGATCCGGTATCCCGTGGGATCGAGGAGGCGGCACTGCATTATGAAAGCGGCGCGCTCGACAAAGGAAAGGCGGCGATACGCCGACTGGTGATGAATCATCCGGCGGCCATGAGCCCGGGACTTTCCTTCACCGAAACGATGGCCGGGCATATCAGCGCCACCGGATGCCATCATCATCCCTGCAGTAAGGCAGAACGCATTCGCGACGACTATGCGAATGGCGAAGCCTGGGGACGGACAGAAGCAAGTGGATGCAGTTTCCTGCTGACAGTGGCGACCGACAATGTCCACCGCATGATCGAGGACAGTCAGCATCGCTCGCGCATCACCGGCACCGTTACGGTGAGCGCCATTTCGCCCGATCCGCTGCCGGTGCGTGACGGCACCTTTCGTCTGCTGATTGCCGATCCGGCCAGGGCGGAAAGCTGGAAAATGCTGTATGAGATGGTGCTGGAAGGCCCCGATGGCCCTATTCACTTTCAGGGTTTCAAGACGCTGGAACAGCGAAGCCAGTCCGATCCCTGGACCGATCTCACTACGCTGTTCGTGACCTTGCGCCACGGCGAGGACGCTTCCGGCGATTTGATCGGTCGCGGTGTTCTCAGGCTCGGCATCGACGAGTTCATGCGTCAGCTCACGACGATCAGGCTTCATGCCTCCGGCAGTCTGATCGGATATATCGTGAACCTCATCCCGCGCGCTAAGAAGGCGATTGAGACCTATTTTTTCGCGAAATATGCAGGGTTCTTCGCGATGACCGTGTTCCGCGCCTATGGCGGCATGCTGGCCACGCTGAATGACTTCGCGGGTAAGGATGCAGCCAAGCTGGTGGCGCGCGAACTGCGCCTTCCGCCCGCCGAAAACCACATCGTGCCCACTGGCGACGGCGTGAATATCGGCCTCACCCGCTATCGCGGCGGCTCGCGCGGGCCGCTGGTACTGGCACCCGGCTTCTCGGTCCGCGCATCGAGCTTCGCAACCCCGGCGGTGGAAGAGAACCTTGCCGAAAGCCTCGTTGCGCAGGGTTACGATGTGTGGCTGTTCGATTATCGCGCCAGCGCCGATGCCGGCAACGATCTCCAGCATCCACCCGAATTCACCATCGACGCCATAGCCCGCCACGACTGGCCTGCTGCGATCGCGAAAATCCGTGCCGTTTCAGGGGCGCCAAGCGTACAGGCACTTGCCCATTGCGTCGGTTCGATGAGCCTTTTGATGGGCATCGGCGCGGGATGGGTTTCGGGCATTCGTTCGCTGATTTCCTCGCAGCTTACCCTGCATCCGGTCACGGACTGGCTCAATTACCTCAAGGCCGATCTCGGTGTGGCCGGGGCGTTGGGGCAGATATCGCTTCTCGATGGTCATCTGGATTTCGTCAGTGGGGGAACCGAGGCCGACTACGAAATCGACGCGATCGCCTACCAGATACCCATGCCCGAAGGGCAGGCGTGCAAGAATCCGACGTGCCGCCGTGTTTTCGGCGTATTCGGCCCTAGCTGGGACCACAATCAGCTCGGGCATGATACGCATCTCGCGCTTGGAAGCATGTTCAGCCGCGTCTCGCTGAAACCCTTCGAACAACTGCAGGAGGTGATGTGCAGGGGGCTGGCAGTCGATGCTGACGGGCAAGCGATCTACACATCCGATGATGCCGCGCGGCGCCTGGCTTTACCGATCAGCTTCCTGTCGGGTGCGACCAACAAGATCTTCTATCCCGAAAGTGGCCAGCGTACGCGGGTCTGGCTCCAGGACAAAAACGGTCCCGATCTCTATCAGCAGCGGATCGTACCGGATTACGGGCATATGGATTTGTTCATCGGTCACAACGCCCATCGCGACGTGACCCCCATCATCCTGGATCAATTGGCGTGGCTGGACGAGCGGAGCGGAATGGGGATGGATGGATCGGCTCGGTGTGGAATTCCTGGTGCTCATACCGGGAAGGGGGCATAGCCTTCCGTGATGGCCGACGCAGGCGACACTTTAACTGCTGCCACCCGAACCGAAGCGATCGGCCCAGAAAGACGCGGCGCTTTGGCGATCGGATGCGTCGTTTCCGCACTCACGATGGGGCTGTTGCAGCCTTTCATCTATGCCGCGAGCCTCTTACTGGTCGAGGCATTCACCCCGGGCGCGCTGCTTGAGGCCCTCAAGGGGCCGCTTCTCATCTATATCGTCGCGGCCTCAGCTGCGCTCACTTATATCGCCCACTGCAATTCGCGCCGGATCGAGGATGCGATGTCGGGTGCGGAACGGGTCGAGCGGCCGGACATTAGCCGCCGGGCGCAAACTGTCTTGATTCTCGCGATGGGGCACAGCTTTCTGTGGCCTGTCCTGCTCCTCAGCGCGCTCGGCGTGCCATTGCCCCAGAGCTTCGATTCGGCGGGATCCCACGTGGTGGGATTGTGGGCGCTGGTCTTCATATCGCCGGCCGTGCAGATATCCTTGTTCTATACGTTTTACGACCGCCTCATTTTCAAGCTACCGGCTGAGTTGGTTACCATCAGGCCCGTAACGCTTAGATCGCGCTTGATGGTCTATATGGTCATCATCCCCGGCGCACTTGCGGTTTCGCTCGTGCTGTACATGAACGGGGCGAAACATGCGGGGTCGACGATCGGGGCCGAGGCGGCTCTGCTGGTCCTGCTCATCTGCGGAGCGAACTACTTTTCGATCTACCAGAATTTCCGGAAGACGCTCGACAATGTTTCGCGTTTCGTCGCGCACGAACTGACCCGCGAAAAGACCATCCACGAGCCCGTCCTTCCTTCGACGCCCTTCGCATTTGTCGAAATCGCCAAAATTCTGTCGGAACTAGACCGATTACGGGAAGACAACGCCGATTTCATCGCACGCCTCCAGGCCAGTGAAGCGAGGCTCAACGAAGCCCAATCGCTCGAACGGCTCGCGACGTGGGAAGCGCATAGCGATGGCTCGCTGATCTGGTCGGAGCAGGCCTATGAGCTCAGCGGTGTCGCGCCTTTGGAGTTCGACGGAACGGTCGATTTCTTTTTCGACATGATCCATCCGGATGACCGGGCTCGGGTCGAGCGGACCTATGCGGAAGCGCTCGCGGAAGGGAAGCGTTACGACACGACACATCGGCTGATCCGACCCGATGGGAAGGAGGTGGTTCTGCGGCAGCGGGCCATCTTCAAGAAGGATGCCGAAGGTCGCCCCCAGTCCGCAGTGGGCATCTGCCAGGACATCACCCAGTTGGTTAAGCTGGAACAGGAGCTTCGGCAGACCCAGAAGATGGAAGCTATCGGGCAATTGACAGGGGGGATTGCGCATGATTTCAACAATATCCTCGCGATAATCCTGGGCAATCTGGAAGTGCTGCGCGATTTCGAGAAGATCGATCCATCGCAGCGGGAGCTTGTCGACGATGCCATTGGTGCAGCAATGGAAGCGGTGGTTCTCACTCGCAGCATGTTGGCTTTCGCGCGCAAGGCGCCGCTCCAACCGGAAATTTTCGATCTCAACGAAGTGGTCGACGAAACACGGAAGTGGAGCGCGCGTGCTCTCCCTGAAAACATCGAGATCAAGGCGGTTCTCGAAAGCGATCTCTGGCCGGTGGAGGCAGATGTCGGCTCGACCCGTAGCGCATTGATAAACCTGATCCTCAATGCGCGCGATGCCATGCCCCACGGCGGTACATTGATGATCGAAACCGCCAATCTCGTTCTCGACGAAGCCTGCGTCAGCGAAACGCATGAGGATCTGCAACCCGGGCGCTATGTCGTGTTGTCGGTCATCGACGACGGTGTCGGTATCGAAGCCGGACTGCTGGAAGAGATCTTTTCCCCATTCTTCACCACCAAGGCGGCAGGCATGGGATCGGGGCTCGGATTGTCGATGGTCCATGGATTCATGAAGCAATCCGGAGGGGCTGTCAGAGTCTCCACCGAACTCGGCCGCGGAAGCACGTTCAGGCTCTATTTTCATGCCAAGGATGCAGCGCATCTCGCCTTGCAGGAAGACGACGAAGCTTGGCAGGGCAAGGTTTCGCAAGCGCGCATACTCGTGGTGGAAGACAATTCGGCAGTGCGCGATACCGTTATCCGGACGCTCGAGCGGAGCGGTTACGATGTTACGGCAATGGCCAATGGCAATGCTGCTCTCGACGCTTTCAGGCGGAGACCGGGTTTTGACCTGGTTCTGACCGACGTCGTAATGCCCGGGCGTTTGCAAGGCCCCGACCTGGCCAAGGAGATCCGGGCGCTCGATCCGGAGGCGCGAATAATCTTCATGTCCGGCTATGCCAGCCAGACGAATATCGACGAGCATGGCTGGACGATCGGCCAACGGCGGTTGACCAAGCCGATCCGAAGGGCCGATCTGATCGATGCAATCGAAGGCGCTCTCGGGGGACAGGGCTGATCGACCGGTGCAGCGCGGATCGTCGGTTCCCGCCAGGCCGGGAGAAGCCCCGATATTCGGGGGAGGAGGTATGGAAAGATCGATTTCTCCGACTGGCTGGGCAGAGTGTTCGATTATCGAAAATGCACTCGCATACTGGAAAACCGAATGGTTATTCTGTAGTTAATTCGGGCGGACCTACCATGCGGCCGGGGCTGTAGGAAGGTAAAGGTGGTTATGCAGGATTTATTCTATCGCAAAGCGCTTCAGGCCGTTGACGATGGAATTCTGTTCATCGATACCGGCGAAGAAATAACTTACGCCAATCGGGCCTTACTCGACATGATAGGCCATTCCGGGGCGGAAATTCTGGGCAAGAACTGGCGCCTCTTGGAAAGGGGTGAAACGACAGCCGAACTCGCGGAGCGCATTCGGGATGCGCTCGGCAAACGAGAGCGCTTTGAAGGCGAAGTGGTCGCTCATCGCAAGGGTGGAGGTGCATTCCGGCACAGGCTGACGATCCTGCCCCAATTCGACGAGAACGGGGATTTCGTCGGCCTGATAGCAAAGCTGTGCGAGATCGATTACCGCGAGCCCGAGCCAGATATCGACCCGTTTCAAGAACAATCACGCGTGATCTTCGAAAACATCGGTATGGGGGTGATGATCTGTTCGCCCGATGGCGTGGTGAGAAAGGTCAATCCCGAGGCCATGCGGCTGCTCGGATTATCGCCGTCGATCGAAGGGCACATCATAGACCGCTCCAAACTCAATCTCATCAACGAAGACGGTTCTGCCTTTACCGAGCAAGACTGTCTTGTGAAATCGGTGATGGATCGCGGCGAAGCGGTCCGCGATGCGATAATCGGTATACTGGCTACCGGTTCGGGTGAAACACAATGGTTTCATTACAACGCCTTGCCGATAGTGGAACCGACAGGTGAAATCTCGACAATCATCCTTTATTTCAACGATATCAGCCAGCATCGTAACCATGAACTGGCGGCGAAGTCCGATCAGCTCCGCTTCCAGCTTGCCTTGCGGGCAGCCCGAAGTGTCGTGTGCGATTGGAACCTGCTGACCGAAGAATTCTGGGCGAGCGAAAGCTTCGAAACCGTTTTCGGATCGTCCCCGCCGGGCACAAGGAGCCTCACCGAGGTCCCGCAATATGTCGTCGAGGAAGATCGCGATCGCTACCAGCGCCAGCTAATCCAGGCTCTAGAGAAGCAGGACCGCCGTTTGCAGCGGGAGTTCCGGTTCGTCAGGCCGGAGGGCGGCATCGGGACTTTGCGGTCGGAATTCACCATCCGTTATGACGATGATGGAGAACCCGTCCGGATCATCGGATCGACAATCGATCTGACCGAGTTGCGCCAGAAAGAGGAAAAGCTGGCGAGTTCGGAGGAGCGATTGCGGATTGTGACCGAGCTATCCAGCGATATTCTGTGGGAGATGAACCCGGATACGGAGGTGGTTTGGCGTGCCGCCGAAGGCGTGGAACGGCTCGGTCTGGCCCCCGACCTGGCGCCCTGTTCGGGTGGGGCCTGGATCGATCAGGTCAGCCCGGAAGACCGGGAACGTGTGGTTTCGAGCCTGAGCGCGGCGCTCGAAGGCGGTGCCGATCGCTGGCGCGAGGAATACCGGATGCAAAAGGCCGACGGCTCGACTTTGCTGGTTCAGGATACCGCTGCCCTCATCAGAGACGAAAATGGCGCCGTGACGCGAGTTGTGGGTGCCGTGCGCGATATTACCGAAAGTCGGCGCCTCGAGGATTTTCTTCGCAACAAACAATCGCTTGAATCGCTGGGCAAGCTGACGGGCGGCGTGGCGCACGATTTCAACAACATGCTCATGATCATCATGGGCAACACCGAGATATTGCTGGATGAAATCGATGATCCGGACATGCGCGAACTGCTCGATCTGATCCAGTCGGCAGCCCGCAACGGCGCCGAACTGACCAGCCGGTTGCTGTCTTTCGCGCGGCAACAACCGCTGGCGCCGCAACTGATGAACATTGCCGAGCAGATGGAGCAGATCGGCAAGCTCATCAGGCACGGGCTGCCGGAAGACATCACCCTGTCGGTCACGGCGAGCGAAGACGATCTTTTCGTCGAGGTCGATCCCAGTCAGCTCGACAATGCGCTGGTCAATCTGGCGATGAATGCGCGCGACGCGATGCCCGAAGGCGGTCTGCTGACGCTCGAGGCATCGTCATATCGCGTGGAATTGGGGGCATTCGAAAATGTACTGGCGCCCGGCGAATATGTCAGGATCGCGATGACCGATAGCGGTTCAGGGATGCCTTCTGAAATCGCCTCTCGCGTGTTCGAGCCCTTTTTCACGACGAAAGCGAGGGGAGATGGGACGGGCCTTGGACTGAGCATGGTGTACGGTTTCGCCAACCAGTCGGGAGGCCATGCCTTCGTGGAAACCGCGCCAGGTGAAGGAACGACGGTCTGCGTTTTCCTGCCGAAGATCGAACCGATCGAGGACGGATCCGAGAGCCGCAGAACCGAGTATCCCTTTCCTCGAGACAGCGCCACGAAGATACTGATTGTGGAAGATGAGCGGCAGGTGCGGCGCTACGTCGAAAAGCTGTTCGAAGCCGAAGGCTATTCGGTCCTCAGCGCGTCCAACGGCCCGGACGCAATGGCGCTGCTCGATCGGCATGAGGACATCGACCTCCTCTTCACCGATATCGTCATGCCCGGCGGAATGAATGGGCTGGAACTGGCTGAAAAGGCACGGCACCGTTTGCCGGGAGTAAAGATCATTTTTTCATCGGGCTATGCCAGCGTGCGCACACTTGGCGACAGCTTCGATCCCGGTAGCGATATGTTGCTGCTCAAGCCCTATACGCGCATGGAACTGGCAAAAGCGCTGGAGCGTGTGGCCTGCCACCCGGTCTGCGACTGATCGGAAAGAGCGCTATTTCGATAGATTGGCTTTCTCGAATATCAGGGTGAATTCGACTGCGTTACGCACCCCCAGTTTCTTGAAGATATTCGCCCGGTGTACCTCGACCGTGCGCGGGCTGATGTCCAGCGTTCTCGCTATTTCCTTATTGCTGTTGCCATCGACGATCTGCGCGGCGATTTCGCTTTCGCGCGATGTTAGAAGCGCGATCAGCGACTTGTTCCGTTCTACTT
Source organism: Qipengyuania sp. ABI-127-1 (assembly GCA_022953095.1). Classification (GTDB taxonomy): domain Bacteria; phylum Pseudomonadota; class Alphaproteobacteria; order Sphingomonadales; family Sphingomonadaceae; genus Qipengyuania. The sequence goes on from JALJCR010000001.1 coordinate 876,146, forward strand.
CGTCTACCTGGCGACGCAGCTCGATGGAATGCGCAATGTGCTCATTGATTTTCCTGGCGAATTCCTTGATCGATACGGGCTTCTCGATGAAATCCACCGCACCGTTTTTCATGGCCTCGACCGCCAGGCTGATCTCGCCATGCGAAGTCAAAATGATGATCGGAACCGCCTGCGCTTCGTCGGGAACGCTTTCCAGCACAGCCATGCCGTTCATTTCGGGCATTCGCATGTCCAGAATAACGCAATCGGGTAGTTCGAATTCGAGGCTTTCGAGAAAATCGACTCCGCTTCGGTAGGGGCGACAGGCAAACCCCTGTCTTTCCAGACCTCGCACCAGGGTCTGCCTCACGCCGGATTCGTCGTCCACAATGGCCACTAGCGGCCGCGATTTCGTATCGTCATCGGATTGGTCGGGGCTCGCGCTCAAGAGACTCTCCACCTTTTTCCTGTCGGTCCTTGCAGCATCCGATACCAGCCTGGCCGCCTCGTCGGCGGGGGCCGGGCGTCCGGTCCAGAAGCCTTGCAACTGATCGCAACCCGCCTCTTCCAATATCTGTGCGGCCGATTCGGTTTCGACTCTTTCCGCAGTGCACAGGATCCCGGTTCGTTTCGCCAGCCTTACCATGGCCCGGACGATTTCCGCTGCCCGTTCTTCCTGTTCCATCCGGGCGACGAAGTTGCCGTCGATCTTCAGTTCCGAGAACGGGAAATCGGACAATTGCTTCAGCGACGAGGATCCGATCCCGAAATCATCGATGGCGATACCATACCCGGCGACGCGCAGCTTGGTGAACGATTTCAGAACATTTTCGTCATCGGGCAGGCCCGAGCGCTCTGTCACTTCGAAGATGAACTGCGAGGCCTTCAGCCCCTTTTCCTTCCGCAGACGCTCGATTTTCTCCAATCCGTCCGGCTGGTCGAAAAACTCCGGCTCGATATTGATGGCCAAGTGGAGATCGTCGGTTAGCACCTCGGAAGCCCACTCCATGCTTTTCTCGATCACGGTTTCGGTCAGCGAGTCCATTCCGCCATAGCTCTGCAGATGCGCGATGCAGTCGCCGGTCGACAGTATTTCGCCATCCGCGTTCCAAAACCGGGCCAGCGCCTCGAACCCGGCCAGTTTGCGGGACTTGGCCCAGATCTTCGGTTGGAAATACAGTTCGAGCGTTGCCTGGATCTGCGCAAATTCCTCTCGCGAACATGTCAGGATGTCGGGAGGCGAGGAGGTTTTCTCGTCGGGATCGACCGATGGCTGCGAAGTCACCAGCCGTTCGAAATCGGCAAAGCTGAACGGTTTGGGCAGAAGTCCAGCGATCTTCGCCCCGCTGCCGGAAAGCAACCGTCCGGCCGCCTCGAGCACTGGCGCGTCGGCCCCGCTGGTCAGGAAAACACGGCCCGAAAAATCGGCCTGCTGCAGCTTTTCCGCGACATCTATACCTCCGATGTCGGGCATGTGGAGGTCGAGCAAGACGTCCGGTGAGGTGTCCCTCGCGGACAGCGCGGCAAAGAAATCGCGCGGTTCGGTGAACGCCACGGCCTGAAGGCCAGCCTTCACGGCGAACCGCTTGAAGAGCTTCGCCGTCTGCGGATTATCGTCTAAAATAAATAACGAATGCACGTTGCCTCCCACTCGGGGCAAGGCGCGGGTATCATCCTAAATTAATTAGCGCAAACCCCGACCGACCGGATTGGGTGGTATAATACTATGAAGAGTATAACTTCTTTATTAAGTCATGCGGTGATGGGATTGCGTCCCGCAGGCAAAATCGCAGGGCATGGGACGATCCAACCTTTCATTCCGGATTGGTGAGAAACGCCAATGCCCGAAGGGACATCGGCTTTTCCAGCGCAAGTCCGGCGCTGCCTCCTTGCAACCAGCGGATGGTGGCATTCGGGAATGTCGCTCCGCACACTTCTATGGTGCATAAACAGCCCTCGGGTATCGGTTCGTCGAGCGCGATACACAACCCTTTCTGCGCGATGTTGAGCGCGGCGGCATCGATCCGGCGCCCGCAGACGAAAACGGATGCCGAATGTTCGAACGGGATGCGCACCGAGCGATAGGGGAACCCGGCATTTGTACCGATATCGCAGGGCGCATCGTTCATCAGCCCGAACCGCGCGCCGTCTACCCAGACGACCGTGGCCGTCACGAACGCCCTGCTGCTCCAGCGATAGCGCACGGGTTGCCCCGGCGTCAGCGGTATCGCCCCCTCGAAACCGCAGCCATACTCCGAAATGTCCTTCATGGTCGCCAGATAGGCTTTGCCTTCGGCCTCGATACAGGCCGGCCGGAATGTGCGAATACTGCGATCTTCTTGCCGTCGCTCCGGCTGTAAAACCGGCTGCGAACCGATCGCCATGTTCGACAAACCCCTGGGTGCCGAATTCCTCATCCAGCCTGCCTAGCGACGGGCGATTAAGCAACCTGCAAGCCGGATATTGAGATATCTCTATGTGACGAAAGAGGGTTTTTTAACCACGAGGCTCTGTGGATAGAGCGCTGCCTCGGCCGGGCATGGCCCATGCCCCGACCATTTCGCAAGCCTGCCACGCGCCGCACATCCACCGGATGAAGACCGGTGCTCCAGTATCAAGGGCATGAGAGCAAGTGGCGGAGACGGAGGGATTCGAACCCTCGATACCCGTTACCAGGTATGGCTCCTTAGCAGGGAGCTGGTTTCAGCCACTCACCCACGTCTCCGCTGACGCATCGGCTGCGAGGGGCGCGCTATAGCCATGGCCCTGCATGCCATCAAGGGGGCTTTTGCGCATTGTCGCGGGTAATCTTCGCGCGTGACCAGTAACTCGCTTCGCCGCATTTTCGATTCGGTTCATCGCCGTTTCATTGCTGCCTCGCTCAAAGGGGATTCTTCTCGACGCGCAGTTGTCTGCGCATAGGCCGCCGACACGGAGGGATCGATGATTAAATGCACACGTAATCTACCGCGCTTGGGCATCGTGCTGGCCGCCTTTGGCCTCGGCGTAAGCCCGCTGGCGGCGCAGGTCGAAACGATCGATCCCGACACCGCGATCGATGGTGACCTGGTGGAGCAACCAGGCGACCAGCCCGTTTACGGCGAACCGGCAGAAACCAGCACCTATACGGCGGAACCCGATACGGCAGCCTCTGTCGACAGCTATCCCGAGCAGCCCGAGCAGCCTCAATGGTCCGAGCAATCAGCCGAAGAAGCCGCCAGCGAGGCGGTGGATAGCGCCGCGGTTGACGATCCCGAGACGACCTATCGCGAGGATGATCTGATCGGGGCGGCCGAAGGTGTATTCGGCAAGGGTGCGGAAGGGGTCGCCAAGATGGTCCGCAAACTGCTCGCCGAACAGGGCGAGCCCAATGCCTATATTGTCGGGCGCGAGGCGAGCGGCGCCTTCATTGTCGGCGCGCGCTACGGTTCAGGCACACTGTATCACAAGGTCGAGGGCGAGCAGCCCGTCTACTGGACCGGGCCGTCGATCGGCTTCGACGCCGGGGCCAATGCGGGCAGCACCTTCGTGCTGGTTTACAACCTTTACGATAGCGAGGAGCTCTACGAGCGGTATCCGGCGGGGGAAGGGCAAGCCTATGTGATCGGCGGCCTCACTGCGAGCTATCTGCGCAAGGGCGATGTCGTGCTGATCCCGATCCGCATGGGGGCCGGTCTGCGGCTGGGCATCAATGCCGGCTATATGAAGTTTTCGAAGAAGCAGCGCTGGCTGCCATTCTGAGGCGAAAGCAGCCCTTCGTGGCGCCCAACCAGAAATCCGGAAAGCATAGTGGCCATGACAGGATTTCCTGTTGCGGCTCCATCCATATCGGGCAATGAGGCGCGCATGCTTGACCAACTCGAAGCCCAGTCGCCCGACGCGCTGCTCGCGCTCATTAAGATGCACGCCGAAGACCCGCGCGAGGACAAGATCGACCTTGGCGTGGGTGTCTATCGCACGAATGACGGCGCCACCCCGGTCTTCCGCTCTATCAAGGCGGCGGAGCAGCGGCTGGTCGATACGCAGGATTCCAAGAGCTATCTCGGGCCGGAAGGCGATACCGGCTTCGTCCACGCATTAAAGCCCTATATCTTCGGCAAGAACGCCACTATGAGCGGACGTATCGAGGGCATGCAGACCCCCGGTGGTACCGGCGCGGTACGCCTCGCCGTGGCGCTGGCCAAGGCTGCGGGCGTCACCCGCATCCATCTCGGTGTACCGAGCTGGCCCAATCACGCGCAGATCCTGCAGGATGTGGGGGTCGAAACCACCACCTTCCACCATGCCAAGGATGACGGCGCGGCCGATATCGACGCGTTGCTCGACGCGATCGGTAAAGCGCGCGAAACCGATGCGGTGCTGCTGCACGGGTGCTGCCATAACCCCACCGGGGTCGACTATACCGACGAGCAGTGGGAGCAGATTGCCCAGGCCTTTGCCGACAAGGGCATCCTGCCGATCCTCGACGTTGCCTATCATGGGCTCGGACACGGGCTCGAGGAAGATGTCGCGGGAGTGCGTAAAGTGCTCGCCAAGGTGCCCGAGGCGCTGGTGGCTTATAGCTGCGACAAGAACTTCGGCCTCTACCGGGATCGTGTCGGGGCCTTCTACATGATCGCGAAAGACGCCTCCGACCTGCCCACCATTACCTCCAACGCCAACGCCCTGGCCCGGGCCAATTGGTCGATGCCGCCAGATCACGGCGGCGCGGCGGTGCGGACGGTGCTGCGGGACGAGGAGTTGACCAGGCAGTGGCTCGACGAGCTCGGCGAAATGCGGGCGCGCATGCGCCGGGTGCGCGCGCGGCTGGCGGCGGCAGACAATGAGGCGCCCGGCCTCAATCTCGCCGCGCTGGGCAAGCAGAACGGTCTGTTCGCCATGCTGCCGCTTTCCAAGGATCAGATCGTCAGGCTGCGCGAAGACCACGGCGTCTACATGGCCGGGTCGGGCCGCATCAATGTGGCCGGCTTGCATGAAGGCAACACGCCCAAGTTCATCGCCGCGCTGGCGGACGTCACGAAGGGCTAGGCGGAGATGGATCGTCAGCCGACTCTCGAGACCGAGCGGCTGGTGATCCGTCCGCTTGCCGAAGCGGATCGCGAGGCACTCTACGCAGTCGCCTCCGATCCCGGAGTGTGGGAACAGCATCCGATCCACGACCGCTGGCGGCGCGAGATCTTCGATCGCTTTTTCGACGACGGGCTTGCGAGCGGCGGAGCGCTGGCGGTAGTGGACAAGCGCGGCGGTTCGATCATCGGCTCCACCCGGTACGACAAATACGATCCGGACGAGGGCGGGGTGGTCGAGATCGGCTGGACCTTCCTCGCGTCCCGGTACTGGGGCAAGGGCATCAATCCCGAGATGAAGCGTGCCATGCTGGCCTACGCGTTTCAAAGCGTGGCGCTGGTCGAGTTTCGCGTAGGCGACACCAACTACCGCTCGCGCAATGCGCTGGAGGCGATCGGCGCGGTGCGAACCGACCGGTACGAGCTTGAGAAATACCAAGGCAAACGCGTAGTCCACCTCGTCTATGAAATCACCCGGGAAAGCTTCGAGCGAGGCCCACTCGCCTGAAATCGGGCTGAAAGGCCGGTTTGCGGACAGGGTGTTCATGGTCCGTGACCAAATTCCGCTTTATCTTGCGTCACCGCCTGCTAATGAGAATTCTTCTCAACAAGAGGATATCTCCCAATGCGTAAGCTGGTACTTGCCGCCGTCCTTTCGGGCACCATGGTCACTCTTGCCGCCTGTTCGGGTAGTGCCGATGAAGGGGCAGAAGCCGAAGCTCCTACAGCCGTCGAAACGACCGAAACGACCGAGGCTGCTGTCGAAGCCGCCGTGCTCGATGCAGGCACCGCCACGGTCGAACAGCTCGCCGCTGTCGAAGGCGTGGGCGACGAACTGGCCGCGGCGATCGTTGCAGGTCAGCCCTATGCCAGCGTGACCGATCTGAACGCCAAGCTGCTCGAAACGCTGAGCGCCGAAGAAGCCGCCGCGGTGCTCGAGAGTGTCTTCGTTCCGGTGAACCTAAACACGGCGAGCAAGGAAGAACTGCGTCTCATTCCCGGCATGACCGACAAGATGGAGCACGAGTTCGAAGAATACCGCCCCTATGCCGATATGAGCGAATTCGATCGCGAAATCGGCAAATATGTCGACGAGGCGGAAGTCGCCCGTTTCAGAAACTACGTCACTCTCTGACGGCGCTGCAACATTACCCTGACGATCTCGATCGCGGCCAGTATCCCCACATGGATCCAGGCCGTGGTCGGATCGAAGGCCGACCAGATCCAGTGCAGGAAGGTCAGGACGGCAGCCGGATAAACAAGACGGTGCAGCTTCTTCCACAAGCGCTTGAGGCGCCGCACCGAAACATCATTCGATGTGACTGCCAGGGGCAGGAATAGGGCGAAAGCGATCCAGCCAGCAAGGATGTAGGGCGTCGACAGCTCGGCGAAGATCAGATCGGGCGAAGCTTTCCGGACGAGATAGACGAACGTATGTCCGGCAGCGTAAGCGAAGCTCGCTACGCCCAGGTCGCGGCGTCTGCGCATCAGCCAATTGGTCCAGCGCCTCCGGCGGAACATCAGGCGCAAGGGGGTGACTGCGAGCGTCGCCATCAAAAGCCATGCAGCCCAGTCGCCGGTATCGCCGATGGCATGTCCATAGCCATAGCTATCGGGGGTTATTGCCCAGCGCCAGGCGATCCATAGGCCCGGCAGGGCAAGGACCAGCCACAGCAGCGGACGGGACTTGGCGATGGCTCTCAGCACGGGCCTGGGCCGCACGGTCAGTTGGCGAGGCTTTGCATTCGCTTGAGATAGCGCGCGAGTACATCGATTTCGAGATTAACCGCATCGCCTTCGGACAAATCGCCCAAGGTCGTCACTTCGCCCGTATGCGGGATTATGTTGAGTGCGAAGCGGACATCGCCATTGGGTTCATCCTCGACATCGTTGACCGTCAGCGAAACGCCGTCGACGGTGATCGAGCCCTTTTCGGCGACATAGGGCGCGATGTCCTCGTTTGCGAGGATTTCAAGACGAGTGGAGCCGCCGAGATCCTCGGCCAGAGCCACTCGGCCGACAGCATCGACATGGCCGGTGACGAGATGCCCGCCAAGTTCGTCGCCCAGCCGCAGGGCTGGTTCGAGGTTGAGCCTGCGGTCTTTGCGCCATTGGTCCTGTGCCGTGCGGCTTACCGTCTCGCCAGAGACATCGACCGCGAACCAGGCATCGCCCTCCTGCCCGCCCTTTTCGACCACGGTCAGGCAAACGCCGGAACAGGCGATGGAGGCGCCGATATCGATACCGGCCGGGTCCCACGGACAGCTTATGACGACACGCAGGTCGCCCTCCGTCTCGACGCTCTTGATGATGCCGATGGCTGTAACGATCCCGGTGAACATGCGTGCTCCTGGCTAACGCTCTATTTCTGGCGCAGGCGGCTGTAGGCTTCGAAACTGTCGCTGCCAAGCTGGCGGCGTTCCTCAAGCGCCCATCTGCCGTGTGCATCGGAAAGGACGCCAAGCCCGATATCGCCGACAGCCGCATACCCATTGCCGATCACGATGGGCGCACGGTAAATCTCGAGGCGATCGACAAGATCGGCGCATAGAAGGCTCGCCGCGATATTCGCGCCGGCCTCGACATAGAGATAGAACGCATCGAGTGTGTCGATCTGCTCGGGTGTGTTGATGACCTTCACACCATCGGGGGGCACGCCGCGCGTCAGCACCGCGCGCTGCGGGCTGCGCTGCTCCAGTCCGGGGAGGCGCACGTCGAGCCTGGGCTTGTCGCTGCGCCATGTCCCGCCACCGACCAGGATCGCATCGGCCCCCGCGCGGCGCGCATGGACATGGGCACGGGCCACATCGCCGGTAATCCATTGGCTTTCGCCGCTGGCCATCGCGATACAGCCGTCCAGCGACATGGCGATCTTCATCGTGACATGCGGGCGCCGATGGCGCGCGCGCATGAGATAGCCGACAAGACTTGCCTCGGCAGCGGGGCTGGCGAGAAGGGCGGTTTCGATCCCGGCCTCGCGCAGACGGGTTAGCCCGTTCCCGGCAGTACGCGGATCGGGGTCCTCCACACCGGCGACGACCCGCGCGATCCCCGCTTCGACCAGCAGGTCGCTGCAGGCCGGGCCGCGCAAGGAACGATGGGCACAGGGTTCCAGCGTGACATAGGCGGTCGCTCCACGCGCCTTCTCGCCCGCCTGTTGGAGTGCGGCTGCCTCGGCATGGGGGCGTCCGCCGGCGGCCGTCCAGCCGCGACCGACGACTTTGCCGTGCTTGACAATAATGCACCCGACCCCGGGATTGGGATAGCTGGCGGGCCGCGCGCGCATCGACAGGCGCGCGGCAGCATCGAGCCAGCGCGCGTCAGTCGCCTGCGTCGTCAACCGCCTGGCCTGCCTGATAAAGTTCGCGCCGCTGCGCAGCGGCTTCGGCCGCTTCGCGTTCGCGTTCGATGGCCGCTTCGCGTTCCATCGCGTCGACATCGAGCCCTGTGGCCCGGCCGAGCGATTTATACGCTTCGATCTTGCGTCTTTCCAGTTCGGCGCGTTCCGCTTCCAGCGCATCCTTGCGCTGTTGGTTCGCAATGTTCGACTGGCGGATCTCTTCCTCGCTCCGCCCTTCGGCGAAGGTCGAGATATAGGTTACCTCAGGGGCATCGGGCGGGCGGAAATGCGATTCCCGCGAAAGCAGCGCGAGCCCGGTTACGGGGATCGCGAAAGACACGGCCAACAGCGTCCAGCGGTAAGGGCGTGGTTCGCGGACATAGTCCCACAGATCGGCAAACCCGGCCTTGGCATTGAAACGTGTCTTCAGACGCATGCCGTTCAAGGTAGGGCCTTTCCATGAACCGCGCCAGTATTAGCTAACCGAATGTCGCGTACAGATCGCGCCCGTGACGGCGCAGCCAATGGTTCGCCGCCTCGATATCGCCTTCGTAGAGGCGCCCCAACAAGGCATGAAAGGCGGGCGAATGGTCGAAATGTACGAGATGCGCGACTTCATGCGCGACGACCGAGCGGCGAATAGAGTCGGGCGCCTGCACCAGGCGCCAGTTAATGCGCAAAACGCCCTGCGAAGAACAACTGCCCCAGCGGCGGCGCGCGCGGCTCAGCCGGACCTCGGCGGTTTCCAGATCGCCGCGTGCACAGTAATGAGCCGTCTCCTCCGCGAACAAGCGCAGCGCCTCACCCTCGAGCCAGCGCTGAAGGCGTTTGCCGAGCGTTTCCTCCGGCCCGCCCAAAGTGAGCATTCCGCCGTTGAAGTCGGCTTTTCGCGGCGCGTCACGGCGCCAGTCCACGCCGATTTGTTCGCCTCGGTACAGCAGCTTGCCCTCACGGGCGGGATCGCGCCGTTGGGGCAGCCTGGCAAGCTCGTCGGCAAGCCATTCGCGCCGGGCATGGGCGAAATCGACCGCCTCGGCGCTGCGGCACCAGTGGGGCAGGGTGATGCGCACCGCGCTGCCATCGGGCGCCAGCCGCATGGTCAGCCGCCTGGCGCGGCGATTGCGGGCGAGTTCGATGGGCAGTTCGCGCCCATCCAGCTCGATCACCGGCTCCTGCGCTTCGCGTCGGAGCCAGTCGATCATGCCGCCGCCTCGTCGTCGTACTCGTCTTCGTCCCAATGGACGACATGATGCTCGAGCGGGCCTGCCATGTCCTCGCTCACGACCCGGCCCGCCACCGAAATTCCGGCGCGCACAACCCCCTCGCGGTCGCCGGTCAGCAGATGATGCCAGCGTGGCAAGGGAAGGCCATCCGCGCGTCGGCGATAAGCGCAGGTCGAAGGCAGCCAGCTCACATCGTCGACGATTTTCAGCGTGAGCCTCAGACAATCGGGCACGAAGGCCTTGCGATGCTTGTAGTCGGTGCAGCGCGCGGTCTGCGTATCGAGCAGCTTGCACGCCACATTGGTGTGCTCGATCTCGCCCGTATCCTCATATTCGACCTTGTGGAGGCAGCAGCGTCCGCACCCGTCGCACAGGGCTTCCCATTCCTCTCCATTCAGATCGGCCAGTGGCCGTTCCCAGAAGCGGTCTCTCAACGCACCCATTTTTCCAGCTCCGCCGCGACTGCTTCCGGGCCTTCGTCGGTCGGCAGCATGGCCAGTGGCTCTCCTTCGGGACCGAAGAGGTAGGTGATGTTGGTATGGCCGACCAAATAGCCGCCATTGTCCCGCTTCTCGCCGATCGAATAGGTTGCGGCGAACGATGAGGTGATCCGATCGAGTTCTTCCTTCGTGCCGGTCATGCCGATCAGGCGCGGGTGGAAACTATCCGTGAATTCGGCGAGCACTTCGGGTGTGTCGCGTTCCGGATCGACACTGACAAACAAGGGTTGGATCTTGGCGCCGAGTTCCGGATTGGTTTTCTCGAAGGTTTTCAATCCCGCCATGGCGCGCTGCGTATCGACCGGACAGACATCGGGGCAGAATGTGTACCCGAAATAGAGCGTGCGGTACTGGCCGGTGAAATCGGCCCAGCTCACGGGCTGGCCGTCTTCGCCAGTCAGCGTGAAATCACCGCCAATGGCCGCACCGGCCAGGGGTGGTTCGGGGGGCGTTTCCGCCTGGCAAGCTGTCAGCATGAGGAGGGCGGCGATCAGAGGAGTATGGTTGCGGGGCATGGTGTGAGGGTTCATGGTCTGCTAACCGGCGCTCGACAAGAGCTAGTCGGCCATTGAATTGCGGATAGTAGGGGCTTGCACACGGTGAAACGTTTCGTGAAATTTTCTCTGTTGGCCGCGCTGGCCGGATCGCTGATTGCAGGCCCGGTCCATGCGCAGATGCAGCGCGACGGGTATAAATTCCTCGAGGCGGTCAAGGAGCGCGACGGCACGCAAGTGACCGAATTCCTGTCCGAACCTGGCAGTGTGCTGGTCAACACACGTGATGTCGTCAGTGGGGAAACCGCGCTGCATATCGTGACCCAGCGGCGCGATGCGGTGTGGCTGCGTTTCCTGCTGGCCAAGGGCGCCAATCCCAACATCGCCGACAAGAACGGGACTACGCCGCTGCAACTCGCTGCCCAGTTGGGATTTTCCGAGGGGGTCGAGGTGCTGGCCGAAGGCGGTGCCGATGTGGATGTGCCCGACAGCACGGGCGAAACGCCGCTGATCGCAGCGGTGCACCGGCGCGACAGCGGTCTTGTCCGGCTGTTGATCGACAAGGGCGCGAATGCTGACCGGGCCGATAATTCGGGGCGCACTGCGCGCGATTATGCGATGTTGCTGGGCGCGCGTTCCAGTATGCTTGAGGAAATCGAGCGCGCTGAAGCCGAGCGAGGCGAAGACTCGCAAGCCTATGGGCCGAGCTGATCGATGGAAGTAGAAGACCTCACGCTCGACGAACTGCGGCTCGCGCTTGCTCCCGGCATTGCGGAAGCGGCGGTGTTCGATGGCTGGAGCAACGAAGCACTCGATATGGCGGCCGATCAGTTCGGCGCCGATCGCGATGTGGCGCGACTCGCCTTCAAGGACGATGGCGCCATGGGCATGATCTGCGCCTGGATAGAAACCATCGACCGGCAGATGGCGATCGACCTGCCTGCCGAAAAACTCTCGGAGATGAAGATCCGCGAACGTATCCGCAGCCTGATCCAATATCGTCTCGATGCGGTGGCGGGTCTGGAGGAATCTCTGCGTCGCGCGCTTGCGATCATGGCCATGCCCCAGAATGCGGCGCGGGCGCTCAGAACCGGCTGGAGCAGCGCCGACGTAATGTGGCGGCTCGCCGGGGACACCGCGACCGATTACAACCACTATACCAAGCGGGCGATTCTCGCCTCGATCTACGGCGCGACGCTGGCCATCTTCGTCGATGACGAAAGCAAGGGGAAGGGCGAAACCAAAGCTTTTCTCGACCGCCGGATCGACGGCGTGATGAAGTTCGAAAAGGCAAAGGCGAAATGGCTCAACTCTGAGCGTGAGTCCTTCAGCATGTCACGCTTCCTCGGACGGCTGCGATACCCTGCGCGTTAGGTCGCTATTGATAACCAGTTGCAACAAGCGCTGACATCTGACAGGGCGGCACCTATGACGCTCGATGGGTTCGAACACGATAAGGCCGCGCGAATCGTTGCGGTGAACTGGGCCATGCTGGCCGGGGACGAAGGCAAACGCCTCAAGGCGCTGGGCGTGGACGAGGGAGCGGAAGTCGCCGTTGTCCACCGCGGTATTTTCGGCACCCGCGACCCGCTGGCGGTCCGTATCGGGCGCATGACCATCGCTCTGCGTCGGTCGCACGCGCTCGCAATCGAGGTGGAGCCCGCATGAGCCGCCACGATCCCGTGAAGACGCGCACTGCCGCCCTTGTCGGCAATCCCAATGCAGGCAAGTCGGCGCTGTTCAACGCGTTGACCGGCGCGCGGCAAAAGATCGCCAACTATCCCGGTGTCACCGTGGAACGAAAGGCGGGGCGGCTCACACTTCCAGGCGGCGACAGCGTGGAGCTGATCGATCTGCCCGGCTCCTACAGCTTCGATGCCGCGAGCCCCGACGAGGAAGTGACGCGCAAGGTCGTCCATGGCGAGTTCGCCGGCGAGTCGATACCCGACGTCATCGTGCTGGTGGTCGATGCGGCGAATCTCGAACAGCATTTGGTGTTCGCGCAGGAGGTGCTCGAACTGGGGCGGCCCACAGTAGTCGCGCTCAACATGATCGATTTGGCCGAGCGCGACGGGCTCACGCTCGATCCCGAGGCATTGTCCGAGGCTCTGGGAGTGCCGGTTGTTCCCACGGTGGCGGTGCGGCGCAGAGGCTTGGCCGAACTTGCCGAAGCGATCGCCGAAGCGGAAGCGCATGCCGACGAGGACGCCCACAAACGCTGGCACATTACATTGCCCGAACGCAGGCTGGCGGCGAAGCATATGGCGCGCGCCGCGATCCTTTCCAAATCGACTCGCCATACGGTCGAAAACGGCATTGATCGTGTGCTGTTGAACCCATGGATCGGACCGGTGATTCTATTCGGCCTGCTGTTCGTGATCTTCCAGGCGGTTTTCGCCTGGGCAACTCCTTTCGCCGATGCGCTGGAAGATGGCGTCGGGGCTATATCGGGCGTGGTCAGCGCCAGCCTCCCGTCCGGTTTCGTGCATGATTTCCTCGTCGAGGGCGTTCTGGCGGGCGTCGGTTCTGTTGTCGTCTTCCTGCCGCAGATCGTGATCCTGTTCTTCTTCATCCTGCTGATGGAGGCGAGCGGATATATGGCGCGCGCAGCCTTCCTGATGGACCGGCTCATGGCGGGTGTGGGGCTGTCGGGAAAGAGCTTCATTCCGCTGCTTTCCAGCTTCGCCTGCGCCATTCCGGGCATCATGGCGACGCGCTCCATCCCCGATCCCAAAGACCGGCTTACGACTATACTGGTCGCCCCGCTGATGACCTGTTCGGCGCGGCTGCCGGTTTATGCGGTAATCATCGCCGCAGTGATTCCGCAAACCACGATCGGCCCCGGCGTCGGGCTTCAGGGATTGGTCCTGTTCGCCCTCTATATCGCCGGGATCGTCGGGGCCATGATCGTCGCGCTGGTGCTGCGCCACACGGTGACAAGCGGTGCTGCCAGCGGTTTCATCATGGAAATGCCGCGGTATCAGCTGCCGCGTTTGAAGGATCTCGCCATCGGTTTGTGGCAGCGCGCCTGGGTGTTCCTGCGCCGCGCGGGCACGATCATTTTCACTGTCACCATCGTGCTGTGGCTGATGCTGAGCTTCCCCAAGGCCGAGCCGGGTGAGAGCCAGATGGACGCCAGCGTCGCGGGGCGTATCGCCGATGTAATGCACCCCGTTCTGGAACCGATTGGCTTCAACCGGGAAATCAGCCTGGCGCTGATCCCGGCCATGGCCGCGCGCGAGGTGGCCGTGTCGGCGCTCGCCACGACCTATGCCGTCGATGCCGAGGACGAGGACCTCGCTGCCGCCGGTGTCACCGACAAGATCGCCGCGCTGTGGAGCCTGCCGACCGCGCTGGCTTTCCTCGCCTGGTTCGTCTTCGCGCCGCAGTGCATTTCGACCATCGCGGTCGCCCGGCGCGAGACCAACGGGTGGAAATGGCCCGCCTTCATGGTGGGCTATCTTTTCGCATTGGCCTATATTTTCGCCGGGCTGACCTTCTGGATCGCGACGGCGCTCGGCTTGTAGCCAAGCTGATCCACTGCGGGGGAAACTCGGAAGGAACCCTAGAAGCGACTCGAAGCCTCGGTTAGGCCCGACGCCAACAGTTTACGAAGGGACGATTCGATGGCCGGTAGCCTCAACAAAGTCATGCTGATCGGAAATCTGGGCGCAGACCCGGAAATCCGCAGCTTCCAGAACGGCGGCAAAGTTTGCAATCTGCGGCTCGCCACCACCGAAGCGTGGAAGGATCGCAATACGGGCGAACGCCAGGAACGGACCGAATGGCACACCGTGGCGATTTTCTCCGAAGGTCTGGTGAGCGTTGCTGAACGCTTCCTGCGCAAGGGGAGTAAGGTCTATGTCGAAGGCCAACTGCAGACCCGCAAGTGGCAGGACCAGTCGGGCAATGATCGCTATTCGACCGAGGTGGTGCTGCGCGGTTTCAACGGTACTCTGACCATGCTCGATGGTGCATCGGGCGGCGGTGGCGGTGGTGGCGGCGGCCAGCGCGGCGGGAGCGGAGGCGGCTCCTACGGCGGCGGTTCCTCGGGCGGCGACAGCGGCGGTGGCTGGAACCAGGGTGGCGGCGGCTCGTCGGGCGGTGGGTCGAATTACGACGATCTCGATGACGATATCCCGTTTTGATCGTGAGCGCTGAATGGCGCGCAAACTTTTAATCTATCTTGCATTAGCGGCGGCCTTTTTCCTTCTCGGGTGGAAGGCCGCCTGGTTCATGGCGCAGGACAGCTGCCTCGATGCTGGCGGCCGATGGGGCGGCTCGGAATGCGAGGGCATCGCACCGACCGGCTAGTGCAGATCAGTCCTTCTTCAGCGCCGCCAGCGCCTCGGCCAGCGGACCGCTCGGGGCCTTGTCTTCGTCGCTGACGATCCCGGCCGTCTCCCGCGCTTCGTCGGCACCAGGTCCTTCGCGATAGGGGTCGATTGCAAGCGCCAGCGTTTGCGCGATCGCTTCGCCGAGATCGAAAGTCTCGCCCTCGTACTCGATCTCGTCGAGGTCCTCGCTGTCGAGCTCTATTTCCTCGTCGGGCGCATGGGCGGGCAGCGAACCGGCGGGGACGAAACGCAGGACGAGCGGTTCCTCGACATCGTATGTCAGCTCCACGCCCGTAATGGCACAGGGCTGCTGGATCGTTGCCAGTAGCTTGCCATTGACGAGCACGGCCTCTTCATCGGTGGCAAATTCGATATGCGCGGCGAGGGCGGGGACGGCGGTAACGCTGAACCGCTTTGCCAGCGCCTCGCGCTCGGTAGTGTCGGCAGTGATCGTCATTGCTTCCGCGGGCAGGGCGCGCGGCTTCACCAGTCGGCTGAGTTCAGTCGCGCTCATGCCGCAATCTCGCCCGCGCGCAGTTGGTCGATGCTCGTCCGCTCCAATCGCGCATGCAGCGCCGCCATGCGCTGGACCAGCGCCTCGGCCTCGTCGGGCTGGGCCATGGTGACATTGCGACGCACCGCCTCGACCAGCACCTTCGGATTGGTGCGCAAGCCTTCGCGATAGGCGCCGATGCGCCCGTTCAGGCTTTCCATCAGCGCATTGATCTTCTTGCCCACGGTGGGATCGCCGATGCCGGCTTCGCGCATCTGGCCTTCCATGTCCTCGACGAACAGTTCGGTCAGCCGCGCGGTGCTGGCCTCCATGCCGCCTTCGTTTTCCAGCCGCAGCATGACCAGTGTCAACACCAGCGTAATCATGTCGTAACGCCCCTCGATGCTGTCGGCGACGCCGCACATGCGGTACCAATCGGGATCGCGGCCTTCGGCCACGGTGCGGTGCCACAAGGCGCGCCATTCTTCGCGCGGGTCTGATCGGTTGCCGAAAAGGCGGGACAGAAAGGACACGAAAATTCTCCGTTCAGCGGCAATACAGGCCGCGATCCCCAAGCGTCCCCCATTGCCGAGTTGCATGGGCAGACGCTTTCGGATTAAGGCGTTGCCCGAGCATATAGGCAGGGGGTCGCCCGCGGCCAAGCGCCTGCCGACAGACGGAGATTTGCTGTTCCCATGAACAGGTCGAAAATTCTGGGTTTTGCCGCCATCGGCGCGGCGGCCATCGCAGCAAGCGGCTGTACCGCGATCCGCGAACCGCGCGGATACATCATCGATGCAACATTGCTGCAGACGGTCCAGCCCGGGATCGATAACCAGCGCAGTGTCGAGGGCACGCTGGGCCGCCCGACTTTCGAAAGCCAATACGGCCAGCCGACTTGGTATTATGTGTCGAGCACCACCGGGCGCAAACCTTTCGTTCGCCCGCGCATCCGGGAACATTCGGTGCTGGCGGTGAAATTCGACGAGGCTGGCAATGTCGTGTCGGCGGAACAGACGGGTATCGACAAGGTCGTCTACCTGAGCCCAGATGGCGATGAAACGCCCACACTCGGTCGGGAGCGGACGTTTCTCGAGGATCTGTTCGGCAATATCGGCGCAGTCGGTGCGCCGGGCGCCGCAGGGCCGGGACAGTAAGCGCCCGACACGCACGGCTTGACCCCCGCCTCACGCGCCCCATATCGCGCGGCATGAGTTCACAAGACGATCGCCACGGGCTGACCCAGTGGCATTCCACGACCATCATCGGCGTCAAGCGCGGCGATACCACCGTCATTGCGGGGGACGGACAGGTCTCCATGGGCAATACGGTGATGAAACCCAATGCCCGCAAGGTTCGCCGGATCGGGGAAGGCGGCAAGGTCGTCGCCGGGTTCGCCGGGGCTACCGCCGATGCCTTCACCCTGTTCGAGCGGCTCGAAAAGAAGCTCGAACAGCACAATGGCCAGTTGCTGCGTGCCGCGGTCGAACTGACCAAGGACTGGCGCATGGACAAATACCTGCGCAATCTCGAAGCGCTGATGATCGTCGCGGACGTGGAGAACCTCCTCGTCTTGACCGGCAATGGCGACGTGCTGGAACCGGAAGGCGGGATCGCTGCCATCGGCTCGGGCGGCAATTACGCGCTCTCGGCCGCCAAGGCGCTGGTCGACTACGAAGACGATGCCGAAACCATCGCGCGCAAGGCCATGGCCGTTGCTGCCGACCTCTGCGTCTTCACCAATGGCAACGTGACCGTGGAGGTCGTCTGACCCTTGCCCGTTCGTGTCGAGCGTAGTCGAGACACGCTCGCACTAACGGTTTTCGACTTCGCTCGAACCGAACGGATTTTTTAGAATTTATGACCGACAATCTCACCCCGAAAGCCATCGTCGCCGCGCTCGACGAACACATCATCGGCCAGAAGGATGCCAAGCGCGCTGTCGCCGTGGCGCTGCGCAATCGCTGGCGCCGCCAGCGGCTCGGCCCCGAACTGCGCGACGAGGTGACGCCCAAGAACATCCTGATGATCGGCCCCACCGGCTGCGGCAAGACGGAGATCAGTCGCCGCCTGGCAAGGCTGGCGGAGGCCCCCTTCATCAAGATCGAGGCGACCAAGTTCACCGAAGTCGGCTATGTCGGCCGCGATGTCGACCAGATC
This sequence comes from Qipengyuania sp. ABI-127-1, assembly GCA_022953095.1. GTDB lineage: Bacteria > Pseudomonadota > Alphaproteobacteria > Sphingomonadales > Sphingomonadaceae > Qipengyuania. The sequence continues at coordinate 893,738 of JALJCR010000001.1, forward strand.
GCCCGCGATCTGGCGGAAGAGGCGATCCGCTTGGAAAAGGAACGCCGCCGCGAGGCGGTACGCGAGGCTGCCAGCGAGGCGGCGATGGAACGCCTGCTCACTGCGCTTGTCGGGGACAATGCCAGCGAGGCGACGCGCGAGGCCTTCCGCCAGCGCATCGTCGAAAACGCGATGAACGACACCGAGGTCGAGATCGACGTGCGCGAACAGCCCGGTCAGCAGATGGACATCCCGGGCATGCCCGGCGGTGTCGGAATGATCGACCTCAGCGATATGCTCGGCAAGGCGATGGGCAAGAGCCCGATGAAGCGCCGCAAGCTGAAGGTCCCCGATGCGTGGGACCGGCTCGTCGACGAAGAGGCCGAAAAGCGGATGGACCAGGACGACGTCAATCGCGTTGCGCTCGAGAATGCCGAGACCAACGGGATCGTCTTCCTTGACGAGATCGACAAGATCGCGGTTTCCGATGTCCGCGGGGGGAGCGTCAGTCGCGAGGGCGTGCAGCGCGACCTGCTGCCGCTGATCGAGGGCACTACCGTTGCCACCAAATACGGCCCGATGAAGACCGATCACGTGCTGTTCATTGCGTCCGGCGCATTCCACGTCGCCAAGCCGTCCGACATGCTGCCCGAATTGCAGGGCCGCCTGCCGATTCGCGTCGAGCTGCGCGCTCTGACCGAAGAGGATTTCGTGCGTATCCTGAAGGAAACGCGCGCCAATCTCGTCGAGCAATACACAGCGCTGATCGGCACCGAGGACGTGACGCTGGACTTCACCGAGGATGCGATCGCCGAGGTCGCCAAGCTGGCAGCGCGCGTCAACGAAACGGTCGAGAACATCGGTGCCCGCCGCTTGCAGACCGTGATGGAACGCCTGCTCGAAGACATCAGCTTCGAGGCCGAGGAACATACCGGCGAGACGATCACTATCGACGCAGATTATGTGCGCGAACGGCTGGAGACGCTCGTCGGCGACGCCGACCTGAGCAAGTATATTCTCTGATGACCGGCCCGATGCGCAATGGCCGGGCGATGATCGCGAAGATGAACCCGCGGCTCGACCAGCGGCGCTGGCGCTTTGTATCGGTTACGCCCGAGCGCGCTCCGGAACTGCTCGGTGCGGCGACCGCCACGTTTCGCGAGGATGAGGGCGTGTCCGCGATCGTTCCGGTCGAACTGGCGGATGAACTAGGGATCGAAGGACCCGACTTCGCGCACATCACGCTGATGGTGCATTCGGATCTCGAAGGCGTCGGGCTCACCGCCGCAGTCGCGAGCGCACTCGCCGATGCCGGGATCGCCTGCAACATGGTCGCGGCTTACCACCACGACCATGCCTTCGTGCCTGCTGCCCGTGGCGAGGAGGCAATGGATGTGTTGCACGCACTGGCCGCGGGATCGAAGTGACGGGGTTGGGGCCGCGTTCCAAACCAAAAGCCGCCATTGCCGAATGGCGGTTAGCGACGACATTGCGGACATCACAGCGGCCAACTCACTGCCGCCTCGAAAAACGCTTTGACGCTACCTTGATAGCCAGCACGACTGCGCTGGCCGCGGTCGTGAACCATGTGGCAATTTCGAGGTAGAAAGCACCTTTGTCATAATCTGACGACGACAGGTCAGGCTGATGCGGTAATATGTGACCACTATAGGCCCAGGCCACGATTAATGCGCTCGTGCCTAGGAGGAATAAGGCGGTCGACAGCAAGGTCAGAGTTTCACCAATCCTCATCGGCAAAGCGTAGACGCTAAGCTGCTGCGGTCAATGTTCGCTGACCACCCCTAGGCGGACAGTCAGCTCAAGGATGCGGGGCCAACCCGCTTTCCACACCCGTCTTGTCGGTCAGGGCGAACTTGTCGACCAGATCGGCACTGGCGCGATTGAGGCCGACCACCTTCACGCTGCGGCCGTGGCGGCGCATGCGTTCGACCACCTTGTCGAGCGCGCCGATGGCCGAGATGTCCCAGAAATGCGCCTTGGACACGTCGATCACCACATGATCGGCGGGGTCGGGCATGGCGCCTTCCGGGCCGAGAGCGGCTTCGAAGCGTTCGACGCTGGCATAGAAGATCTGGCCCTTGGCACGGTAGACGGCCTTGTCGCCGTGGCGTTCGCGCACGACCTCGAACATGGTCATCACCTTGTGGGTGAAGAACACGCCCGACAGGATCACCCCAGCCAGTACGCCGAGCGCCAGATTGTGGGTGGCAACCACAACCACGACAGTCGTGACCATCACCACGGAAGACTGCCACGGGTGCTTCGAGAGGTTGGGAATCGAATTCCACGAGAAGGTGCCGATCGACACCATAATCATGATCGCCACCAACGCGGGCATCGGTACCTGGCCGACCAGATCGCCGAGCAGCGCCAGCAGGATCAGCAGAGAAAGACCCGCGGTGAAGGTCGACAGGCGTCCGCGCCCGCCACTGGTCACATTGATGACAGACTGGCCGATCATCGCGCAGCCGCCCATGCCGCCGAACATGGCCGCGACGATGTTGGCCACGCCCTGGCCGCCGCTTTCGCGGCGCTTGTTGCTGCCGGTATGCGTCATGTCGTCGATGATCTGCGCGGTGAGCAGGCTTTCGAGCAGGCCCACGGCGGCCATGGTCGCCGAATAGGGGGCGATGATCGCCAGCGTTTCCCAGGTAAGCGGAACATCGGGCAGGGCGAAATATGGCAGGCCTTCGGGCAGTTCGCCCATGTCGGACACGGTGTTCACCGGCGCATCGATCCAGATGGTCAGCGCGGTCAGCATGATGATCGCGATCAGCGGGCTGGGCACTGCGGTGGTCAGCTTGGGGATCAGGTAGATCATCGCCAACGCGGCGGCGACCATGGCATAGGTCATCCAGCCGATGCCGTCGGCGGTCGGGTCGAGCTGCGGCAACTGCGCCATGAAGATGAGAATCGCGAGCGCATTGACGAAGCCGGTGATGACGCTGCGTGAGACGAACTGCATCAGCAGGTCGAGCCGCAACAGTGCGGCCAAGCCCTGAAACACGCCCATCAGGATGGTCGCGGCGAAAAGGTATTCGACCCCGTGGTCGCGCACCAGTGGAACGACGACCACGGCCACCGCGGCAGTCGCTGCCGAGATCATGCCCGGTCGTCCGCCGGTAAAGGCGATGACCATGGCTATCGCGACGGAGGCGTAGAGGCCCACACGCGGATCGACGCCCGCGATGATCGAAAAGCCGATGGCCTCCGGGATCAGGGCAAGCGCGACAACAAGGCCGGCCAGCACATCGGCACGGATGTTGGAGAACCAGTCGCGGCGAATCGCGGCGAGGTCGAGCATGGGGTTTGTCCTGTCTGATCCGGGAAGGCGCGCATGAGAAGGCGCAAGAATTCATCCGCTCTATGAACGATGTTGCATTGCAGCACAAGACCGGGTCGGCAGGCGCGCGCGCGGGAAGCCCGTTGCTAGTCTACGGGTTCGGGCCGTGCGCCTTTCTCTGCCTGCTGTCTGGCCCACATCTCGGCATAGAGCCCGCGCGCCGCGAGCAGCTCGCGATGCGTGCCGCTTTCCGCAAGACGCCCCTGATCGAGCACGAGGATACGGTCGGCATCGGCAATGGTCGACAGGCGATGCGCGATGGCCAGCGTGGTGCGGTCCTTCGATACACGCCGCAGGGTCGCGAGGATTTCCTGCTCGGTCCGACTGTCCAGCGCGCTGGTTGCTTCATCGAGCAGCAGGATCGGCGGATCCTTCACCAGCGTGCGCGCAATGGCAACGCGCTGTTTCTCGCCGCCGGATAGTTTCAGCCCTCGCTCGCCGACCTCGGTATCGAACCCTTCGGGCAGGCGCTCGATCAGGGGCAGGATCGCTGCCGCGCGCGCTGCCTGCATCACCCGTTCGGCACCCGCGTCGTCACGACCATAGGCGATGTTGTAACCGATCGTGTCGTTGAACAACACGCTGTCCTGCGGAACGATGCCGACCGCTTGTCTCAGGCTTGCCTGCGTGACCTGCGAAATGTCCTGTCCGTCGATCAGGATGCAGCCGCTCCAGGGATCGTAGAACCGGAACAGCAGCCGCCCGATTGTGCTCTTGCCGGCGCCCGATGGACCAACGATGGCCACATGACTGCCAGCAGGCACCTCGAAGCTGACCCCGTGCAGGATCGTGCGTCCATCTTCATATCCGAACACCACCTGATCGAACACGACGGTGGGCTGCCGCACCACCAGGCCGGGGGCACCGGGTGCGTCCCGCACTTCGGGCTCCGTATCGATCAGGCGGAACATTTCAGCCATGTCGATCAGCCCTTGTCGAACGGTGCGGTAGACCATGCCGAGCATATCGAGCGGACGGAAAAGCTGGAGGAGATAGGTGTTCACCAGCACAAGGTCGCCTGTGGTCAGCACGCCCTTGCTCCATTGCCAGACGGTAAACCCCATCGCGCCGCCCATCAGCAGGTTCATGATGACTGCCTGGCTGATATTCAGCAGGCCGAGCGAGTTTTCCGACCGAACCGCGGCCTCGGCAAAGGCCCGCGCAGATTCTGCATAGCGCTCGCGCTCGCGAGCCTCGGCTCCGAAATATTTGACTGTCTCGTAGTTGAGCAGGCTGTCGACCGATCGGGCAAGTGCCGTACCGTCGAGCTCGTTCATCTGGCGCCGCAATTCGTTGCGCCATTCGGTGATCTTGCGCGTTACATAGATATAGAGCGTCACAGCCAAGGCAGTCGCCGCCACAAGCTGCCAACCGAAATTGAGGTAGAAAATGATGCCGACTGCCGTCAGCTCCAGTGCGGTCGGCGCGATGTTGAACAGCAGGAAATAGAGCATGATGTCGATGCTCTTGGTGCCGCGATCGATCGTCTTCGTGACCTCGCCGGTCCGGCGCGACAGGTGGAAACGCAAGGATAGCTGGTGGAGCCGCGAAAAGGTGTCTTCGGCGAGTTGGCGCGTGGCATCCTGGCCAACCCGTTCGAAGGTCATGTTGCGCAGGTTGTCGAACACCACAGCGGTAAGGCGCCCCGCCGCATAGGCAATGACCAGTGCAAGCGCCGCCATGGCCGCTTCGTTTGTCGGCGTGGTCATCGAATCGACCGCACCTTTATAAGCGAAAGGCAGCGCCAGCATCGTAGCTTTGGCCAGCAGTACGAACAGCATGGCGCCCACGATTCGACGGCGCAAATTCGGATTGTTCGCAGGCCACAGATAGGGAAGGAAGCGCCGGACGGTGGCCCAGCCTTCCGGATCGTTGTGCTGGGCGGAGTCGGGAGCGTCGGGCGGCATCGCCCGACTATGTGGGGAGACCATGGCTGTGCGGCAAGGTCGGGCGCCTCTGCGCACGAGTGGGGCCATACCCGGCGGGAGAAAGCTCGAGAAGGCCGGTCTTGGAACCTATGACGATCTTGCGATCCGCCATCCACCGGGCTGGCGAGGGCGGTTAAAGGCATCACCGCCATGGGCGGCGATCGAATACCGATCTTGTCAGGGTAGCGGGGTGGGGGCGACCGCGGCACGCGGACTGCGCAGCATCCGCAGGCTGTCCTTCACGATGTCCGGCCACAGGACGAATAGCGTCGCGGCATAGACTGCCGCGCCCGAGATGGCGAGAATGGCGAGAACCGCCGCAGCGTGAAGGTCGCTCGGCAGAATGCTGCGGAGGCCCAACACGCTGGCGGCCATGATCGCGCAGCCGACCGTCGAGGGCACGGCCGTGGCGAAAAACCGTGCCGCGCCGAATTTCATGCGCGGCAGGATGAGGGCAAGAGTGACCAGCAATAGCGTGGGGGCGGCGAACCACCACGCTTTGACCAGTCCCGGGGCGCCGTACCGGATGCCAATGAGGAATGCGCTCGCGAAGATCGCCGCGCCGACAATGTTCGTCGCCAGATAAATGCGTTCTTTTCCGATGGCCGTCACGGTGGGCGAGCAGATGATCTGCACTGCCATCAACGGCATCACAATGGCGAGCCCGGATACATAGGGAGCCATGGCTACCCACTTTTCTCCAAACACGACCAGAATCGCTTCGGGTGCGGTCAGCGCCAGGCCGATATAGATCGGGCTGACCACCAATAGCACGCTCCGTACCGTCCGCTCGAAATAGGGCGCCAGGCTGCGGCCGGCCTTGTGCAATTCGGCATAGGCGGGAAAGGCCACGTCGTTGAGCGGGGGGATGAACCGCCCCGTTACGATCAGCGTCAGAAACAGGGCTTCGGAATAGAGCCCGAGCTCGTATGTGCTGAGCACGCGGCCCGCGATAAAGATGTCGCTCTGGCTCTGGATGATCCAGAAGAACT
>JALJCR010000001.1:902500-1937448 GCA_022953095.1 Qipengyuania sp. ABI-127-1
TCTACAGTGAGCAGCGATCCCGCGAGGGTTAGCTAATCTCCAAAAGATGTCTCAGTTCGGATTGTTCTCTGCAACTCGAGAGCATGAAGGCGGAATCGCTAGTAATCGCGGATCAGCATGCCGCGGTGAATACGTTCCCAGGCCTTGTACACACCGCCCGTCACACCATGGGAGTTGGATTCACCCGAAGGTGGTGCGCTAACCTTTTAGGAGGCAGCCAACCACGGTGGGTTCAGCGACTGGGGTGAAGTCGTAACAAGGTAGCCGTAGGGGAACCTGCGGCTGGATCACCTCCTTTCTAAGGATGATTGCGAAAGCGCCGGCGCCAGTCGCTGGAAGAGCTTCGCAGTTTTCTACAGAACATTGCCGTCGTCCTCATGTCCTTTCATCAATCGGATACAGCCTAGCGGGTTTTTGTCTGCTCGGGCTGTTTGCCTGAGCTGGCTCATGCCGAGTAGCGGCCGTGCCTTTTCGTATGAGAAGGGGGCCTGCGCTGGCGTTTAGGCCCGTAGCTCAGTTGGTTAGAGCGCACCCCTGATAAGGGTGAGGTCGGTGGTTCAAATCCACTCGGGCCTACCATTTGCCTGGATACGGGGCCTTAGCTCAGCTGGGAGAGCACCTGCTTTGCAAGCAGGGGGTCATCGGTTCGATCCCGATAGGCTCCACCAGGCACTAACTGATCCGATTGTATGAAACGAGAGCGGATCTCGCGGTTTGCGCGAGTAGGCGATTTCGATCGCCGTCTTTGACATTGTGAATGGGTTTTTAAATCGATGCCGTGGCGCATGGATTTGCAAAGGTTGGTCTTCGGGCCGATCGATGCGATCGATGCATCACAAACAAGATCAATCAAATTGATTTATCTGGCTGAGATATTCCTCCGCACTATCGTGAGACTTCGGACTTTTATGCAGGTCTGTCGTTGATGGTGTGGATTCTCAAGCGTGAGGTAAGAGCATTTGGTGGATGCCTTGGCATGTGCAGGCGATGAAGGACGTGGCACGCTGCGATAAGCGTCGGGGAGTTGTGAGCAAACTTTGATCCGGCGATTTCCGAATGGGGAAACCCACCCTCACCATTTCCTTTCGATTGTTTTCGGACAGTCGGAAAGAGGTGGATAGGGTATCACCGAAGTGAATATATAGCTTTGGTGAAGCGAACCCGGGGAACTGAAACATCTCAGTACCCGGAGGAAAAGACATCAACAGAGATTCCCGTAGTAGTGGCGAGCGAACCGGGACCAGGCCAGTGCCTTCATTTCAACTAGCAAAACACTTTGGAAAGAGTGGCCATAGCGGGTGACAGCCCCGTATGCGAAAGTGATGATGAAGGACTTGAGTAGGGCGGGACACGTGAAATCCTGTCTGAACATGGGGGGACCACCCTCCAAGCCTAAATACTCGCACATGACCGATAGCGAACACAGTACCGTGAGGGAAAGGTGAAAAGCACCCCGATTAGGGGAGTGAAACAGTACCTGAAACCGGATGCTTACAAGCAGTTGGAGCCCCATAGGGGGTGACAGCGTACCTCTTGCATAATGGGTCAGTGACTTAATCTACCATGCAAGCTTAAGCCGTTAGGTGTAGGCGCAGCGAAAGCGAGTCTGAATAGGGCGACTGAGTATGATGGATTAGACCCGAACCCCGGCGATCTAGGCATGGCCAGGTTGAAGGTGCGGTAACACGCACTGGAGGACCGAACCGGTGAATGTTGAAAAATTCTCGGATGAGCTGTGTTTAGGGGTGAAAGGCCAATCAAGCCGGGAAATAGCTGGTTCTCCGCGAAATCTATTGAGGTAGAGCGTCGGATGTATGCCGATGGGGGTAGAGCACTGGATGGGCTAGGGCTGCGCGAGCGGTACCAAACCTAACCAAACTCCGAATACCATCGAGTCTTATCCGGCAGACAGACGGCGGGTGCTAAGGTCCGTCGTCAAAAGGGAAACAGCCCTAACCTACAGCTAAGGTCCCCAAGTCATATCTAAGTGGGAAAGCATGTGGGAATCCCAAAACAACCAGGAGGTTGGCTTAGAAGCAGCCATCCTTTAAAGAAAGCGTAACAGCTCACTGGTCTAAATAAGGGTTCCTGCGGCGAAGATGTAACGGGGCTAAAGATATGCACCGAAGCTTAGGGTTCAGAATTTATTCTGAGCGGTAGCGGAGCGTTCCGTAAGCGAGTGAAGGCGAAGGGTAACCGACGCTGGACGTATCGGAAGTGCGAATGCTGACATGAGTAGCGACAAACAGGGTGAGATGCCCTGTCGCCGAAAGACCAAGGGTTCCTGCTCAACGCTAATCGGAGCAGGGTTAGCCGGCCCCTAAGACGAGCCCGAAGGGGGTAGTCGATGGGAACCACGTAAATATTCGTGGGCCTGAAGATGTGTGACGGATCGTGGAAGTTGTTTTCTCTTATTGGATTGAGAGGGCAGCCAAGCGGTTCCAGGAAATAGCCTCTTCACTATAGACCGTACCCGAAACCGACACAGGTGGTCAGGTAGAGTATACCAAGGCGCTTGAGAGAAGTATCCTGAAGGAACTCGGCAAATTGCCTCCGTACCTTCGGAAGAAGGAGGCCCCATATCGACGCAAGTCTTTGTGGGGGGCACAGGCCAGGGGGTAGCGACTGTTTAGCAAAAACACAGCACTCTGCTAAGTCGGCTTCAAGACGACGTATAGGGTGTGACGCCTGCCCGGTGCTCGAAGGTTAAGAGGAGGAGTGCAAGCTCCGAATTGAAGCCCGAGTAAACGGCGGCCGTAACTATAACGGTCCTAAGGTAGCGAAATTCCTTGTCGGGTAAGTTCCGACCTGCACGAATGGCGTAACGACTTCCCCACTGTCTCCAGGATATGCTCAGCGAAATTGAATTCTCCGTGAAGATGCGGAGTACCCGCGGTTAGACGGAAAGACCCCGTGCACCTTTACTGCAGCTTCAGAGTGGCATTAGGAAATTACTGTGTAGAATAGGTGGGAGGCTTTGAAACTCGGGCGCCAGTCCGAGGGGAGCCAACCTGTGAAATACCACCCTGTGATTTTCTGATGTCTAACCACGCACCGTTAGCCGGTGTTGGGACCCTCTGTGGCGGGTAGTTTGACTGGGGCGGTCGCCTCCTAAAGAGTAACGGAGGCGCGCGATGGTAGGCTCAGGACGGTTGGAAACCGTCTGCAAGAGTGCAATGGCATAAGCCTGCCTGACTGCGAGACTGACGAGTCGAGCAGAGACGAAAGTCGGTCATAGTGATCCGGTGGTCCCTCGTGGAAGGGCCATCGCTCAACGGATAAAAGGTACGCCGGGGATAACAGGCTGATGATTCCCAAGAGCTCATATCGACGGAATCGTTTGGCACCTCGATGTCGGCTCATCACATCCTGGGGCTGGAGCAGGTCCCAAGGGTTTGGCTGTTCGCCAATTAAAGTGGTACGTGAGCTGGGTTCAGAACGTCGCGAGACAGTTTGGTCCCTATCTGCCGTGGGCGTCGATTGTTGAAAGGAGTTGCCCCTAGTACGAGAGGACCGGGGTGAACGTGCCTCTGGTGTACCTGTCATCCTGCCAAGGGTGCCGCAGGGTAGCTATGCACGGACGGGATAACCGCTGAAAGCATCTAAGCGGGAAGCCTCCCTTGAGATAAGCAATCTTCGAACCGTCATAGACCATGACGTTGATAGGCCGGGTGTGGAAGCGCAGTAATGCGTGGAGCTAACCGGTCCTAATAGTTCTTTTCGCGCTTGTAGGATCCATACCATCAACGACAGCCCTGCGCTGTCTGCGATCGGAGGAAATCTCCAAAGCCGGATAAGCCCTTAGAAGCTCAACAGCATCGATTTAAACCCTGACCGCCCGCTCTATTGCTTGGTGGCTATAGCGTCTGTGACCCACCCGATCCCATCTCGAACTCGGCCGTGAAACCGGACAGCGCCGATGGTACTAGTGCTCAAGCACTGGAAGAGTAGGTCGTCGCCAGGCATTACAGCAGGCGGTCAAGGTCGGGCCCCATCGAAGTACCACTTCGATGGGCACCGTATAAACCCATTCACATGTCTCAAAAGCCGCTGCCGGGATACCCCGAGCGGCGGCTTTGTCGTCTCCGGCGCATGCGTCCAGAGGCGAAATGCCATCGAAGCCCAAGGGGCTTCGCAAGGCCGACCGGCCGTCCGCAGCGACGCGACCTTCAGGTCGCATGAGCGAGGATAGCCAAGCCGACATATGTCGGCGCCGGCGCTTGAGGCAGTCAAATAGGTACCGCGGGGTGGAGCAGTCCGGTAGCTCGTCAGGCTCATAACCTGAAGGTCGTTGGTTCAAATCCAACCCCCGCAACCAAAACCAAATCAACACACAACAAACCGCAAACCTAACGCAGCTGATCGGCGAGCTTGCGTAAGGTCTGAACCGCGATGTCCAGCGTTTGAAGTTTGGTCAGAAAGCGTGCGACCACCGCGGGATCCTCTGCCAGCGCATCGGACAATGCCTCCATCGCTGCCGCCGTGTGGAGAACGTCCTCGCGGCACAGCTCGCTGGAAAAGAGCGGCGCTGGGATCTTCGCTTCCGGCGCCGAGACGAGCTCCGCCTTGGTCATCTTCACCGCGATGTCGACTTCGGATTGCGTGCGGCGCCCGGAAGGCAGCCATTGCCCGACATCAGCGCCGTGCAGAAACCGCAACCCGGCGCGGCCAGGACGTGCCCATACAACGCTCGCCTCGAGCGAAATTTCGCCCCGATGGAGGAGGCAGGGAGTTCCCGCTTTCGGCAGCCCGGCTCCTTCGACCAGCGCGCCGCCTGCCGACATATTGCGAACCTTAACCGATTCACGCGAAGTGGCGGTAACGAGCGCGGCCATGACGAACATATTCGTTCGCGGCTCCGCGCGGGCGCAACTGGGATGAGCTTTCGGAGTGTCGTATGCGGCTGTCAACATATCGGGTTCCTGCAACTGTCTTGCGCCTGCGATCGGCAAGATTGACTGTCTTTCCTGCTAGGTAGAATTACGGTCGGGGCCGGAAGCGGTGCGAAAAGACCCGGCGTATTCCGTTCAAACGTAAAGGCCCGCCCCTCTTTCGAGCGGCGGGCCATCTTCCCGTTGCTGGGTTTTAGGAGGTTTAGCGGAGCAACGAGAGGACGTTCTGCTGACTCTGATTGGCCTGAGCAAGCATGGCGCTCGAAGCCTGGCTGAGGATCTGCGATTTCGCGAGCGCCGTCGTTTCCGCCGAGTAATCGGTATCTTCGATCCGCGAGCGTGCGTCCGACAGGTTGGTCGCCTTGCTGGCTAGGTTGTTGACTGCCGATTCCAGGCGGCTCTGGCCGGCACCCAGGTTGGCGCGGGCGGTCGAGATCGTCTGAATGCCGGTGTCGATCGTCGCGAGGACGGTGTTGTCGGCGGTGGTCAGGTCGACCCCGGTGACGGCTGTCACGTTTGCATCGCCAGCGACGTTGCCGAAGGTGAGCGTGATGGCGTCGGACGCATTCGCGCCGGCCTGGATGCTGACGGCGCCGGCGGTGCCCGCGGTACCATCGAACAGGTTAACGCCATTGAAGGTCGTGTTGGACAGCGTCGAGGTGATCTGAGCCGAAAGCTGCGTGACTTCTGCCTGCAGGTTCGATTTGTCTGTCGCGGAGTAGGTCCCGCTGGTCGACTGGACGGCCAGTTCGCGGACGCGCTGCATCATGTTGGTGACTTCGCCCAGAGCGCCTTCGGCGGTCTGCGCCATGGCAATACCGTCATTGGCATTGCGGATACCCTGATTCATACCGCGCACCTGCGAGGTCATCGAGGTGGCGATGGCGAGGCCGGCTGCGTCGTCCTTGGCCGAGTTGATCCGCTTGCCGGTCGACAGGCGTTCCATGGCAGTGCCGAGCGCCTTGCCGGCGGCGTTCGAAGCGTTCGACGCCTTCAGCGCGCCGATATTGGTGTTGATGACGTTCATGGCATTGTTCCCTTTGGTCTACGGTCACTGCCCCCCGGTCAGGATGTGGCAGTCGAAACCAGACCGGCAGAATTCTTCCGAGATTAAGTGGGCGATCAACGAAGCGGCAGGAATCCATTAACCATACTCGTAAATCTACCAGCCCTAAAATTATCCAAATTTTGGCCGTGGACCTGCCATTTCCCGGTTCGTCGATAAGGATTGCCATGTGGGGGCACTGATGGACGGGATTACGAAGACAACGAATTTTTCGCGGGCACACGGGACGATCGAGGCCCGGATGGCGGGAATCGCGTCGTCGCTGTTCATGGAACGACCGGTGACGTTTGCAGACGAGAGCGATCTGTCCTCCAGCCGGGATGCGCGCAGCATCACGCTGGCGCGGGGCGAGAAGCCTTCCATCGTGCTTGCAGGTGCCGGCGGCACGCTGACCTATACCGATCCGATTGCGGAAAGCAGTATCGCGGCGCTGGTGGCGATGACCTATGCCGGGCAGGGACCCGTGGCAGCGGACCCTGCCTCCCTATCGGTTATTGCCCTTGCCGACCGTCTCGCCCGCACGGAAATTCCCGTGCTGATCAACGGCCCCACCGGCACCGGCAAGGAAGTTCTCTCAAACTTCATCCACCGCCGCAGCCAGCGTGCGGACAAGCCGTTCATCGCGGTTAATTGCGCGGCGATCCCGGAAACCATGCTCGAAGCCATGCTGTTCGGTCATGAAAAGGGATCGTTCACCGGCGCCAACGCGGCGGGTGAGGGTTTCTTCCGCGCCGCAGATGGCGGTACGCTGCTTCTCGACGAGATCGCGGAAATGCCGCTTTCGCTGCAAGCGAAACTCTTGCGCGCCCTGCAGGAGGGCGAGGTGGTTCCGATCGGCGCCACCCGGCCGGTCAAGGTCGACGTGCGCATCATCGCCTGCGCCAACCGCGACCTTCCGCACGAAGTCGAGGAGGGACGGTTCCGCGCCGACCTTTATTATCGCCTGAACGTCTTTCCCATCGACATGCTGCCGCTGCGCGAGCGCCGCGCCGATATCGCGCCGCTCGCCTTCGCCATGATGCTGCGTCACGTAGCCAAGGGTGAACGCATGCCGTGGATCAGCGATGCCGCCATCGCCGCGCTGACCCATTATGCCTGGCCCGGCAATGTACGCGAACTGGAAAATGTCATGCGCCGCGCCTTGCTGCTTTCGCAGGGCAAGGACGTTATTGAAATCGAGCATATCGTCTTCGACATGACGGCCAAGGCTGTCGAGAAGCCCGTACAGCCCGAACCGGTTGCCGAAACCGGGGAGCCAGCCAAGCTTTCGAAGATCGTCCAGATATCCGAAGCCCGGGCGATTATGGAAGCGCTCGACAAGGTCGGTGGACACCGCGCCAATGCGGCGCGGGCGCTGGGGATCAGCGAACGCACGCTGCGCTACCGCCTGGCCTCCTTTCGTGAAGCCGGTATTGCAGTGGGAGCAGGCCGATGAACCCGGTAAGCTCAGTGGGCGGAGGCGGTTCGCTCGAACAGATCATCGCCTTGCGTCAGCAGATCATCGAGCGGTCGAAAGTTCTGCAAGACGTTCACCAGCCCAAGACAGAGGCTCCGACGGAAGCAGCGTCGCCGACCCCCAGCTTCGGCGATTCGCTGCGCACCGCACTGGACAACGTCAATGCCGTCCAGGCTGAGTCCGGCCGAATGACCGCCGCATACGAACGCGGCGAGGAAACCGATATCGCGAAGGTGATGCTTGCCCGGCAAGAAGCCGGAGTCGCCTTCGAAGCAACCCTCCAGGTCCGCAACAAATTGCTTGCTGCGTATCAGGAAACCATGCGGATGGGGATTTAATCCATGAACGGTCTGGTTCCTGCTGATAGCCCCGGGGGCGGCGGAATGCTCTCGCCGCTGACAAACGGGACGGGTTCGTTTGGCGAGCGGCTGCGGGCCTTCACTGCGCAGCCGGCGGCCAGAAAAGTGCTGCCCTGGTTTGCCGGAACGGCCGGGCTCGGCCTGATGGCGTTGACCTGGGCGACATTGTCCCCCGCACCGCAGCGTATGCTCTACTCCTCGCTCGGCGATGCCGAACGCGCGAGCGTGGTGGCGACACTGGACCAGGCGGGGATCGACTATACGATCGACAACAATACCGGCGCGCTGACCGTCGGGGAGGACGATGTCTATCGTGCGCGTATGCTCGTCGCTTCGGACGGCTCGCTCGCCGCGCCTGAAAGCGGCACGGAACTGATCGAAAACCTCCCTATGGGTGCCAGCCGCACGCTTGAAGGGGACCGATTGCGCGCCGCGCAGGAGCGCGAGCTCACGCTGACGATCATGGAAATCGACGGCGTGGAAGCGGTCCGGGTCCATATCGCCAAGGCCGAACGATCCGTGTTCGTACGCGAAGACGTCGCGCCCTCTGCGTCGATAATGGTCCGCATGGCCCGTGGTCGCCAGCTTTCCGATGGACAGGTCACCGCGATCGCCAACCTCGTGGCAGGTTCGGTCCCCGGCCTTGCGATCGATGCCGTGAAGGTGGTCGATCAACATGGCAAACTGCTCAGCCAGGCGCGCGATTCCAATAGTGGTCGGATTGATCTGCAGGCCCAGATGGAGGCTAAGCTCAACGCGCAGCTCGATCAATTGCTCGCGCCGATGTTCGGCAGCAATGCCTTTTCCTCACAGGTCCAGGTCGAGCTCGATATGAACGAGGTCACATCGGCGCGCGAGAGTTACGACAAGGATGGTACGGTCCGCCGCGAAACGACGCAGCAATCGCAGAGCGGGGCAACGCAGGCGGGAGGGATCCCCGGGGTGCTTGCCAATACGCCGCCAGCCGATGCCGAAGCGCGTGAAGGAGCACCCGAGGATACGCAGGCGACCACTGCGGGCGGCGTGGGCGAAAGCAGCGCGACGAGGGTTTACGAACTCGGCCGCGAAGTCTCGGTCTCCAACCTGTCGCCCGGTTCGATCAAATACCTTTCGGTGGCAGTGGCCATCGACCAGGCAGCTCTCGAAAAGGCGAGCGCGGCCGACATCAACAAAGTGAAGGAACTGGTTTCGGCGGCGGTGGGCGCGCGCGAAGATCGCGGCGACACGGTGACCGTCGTCATGCGCGCCTTCGAGAAAACCGAAGCCGAAGAAATTCCGTTCTACGAGACGAGTTGGTTCGGCATGGCCGTCCGCAACGGCGTCGCCATTCTCGCGGTCCTGCTCGTGCTGCTGCTCGCCGTACGCCCCGCGATCAACGCCTTGCGGCGTCCTGCGAAGGATGACGCGCAAGGGCGGGACCTCGTCCCGGTGTCGGACGCGGCGGCAAGGGGCACGGATACATCCTTCGATCGGCAAGCGCTCGATGGCCAGATCGAGCTTGCCCAGCGCATTGCCCGCGAAAATCCCGATGATGCGGTACTGGCCCTGCGCCGGTTGCTGGCCGAAGATACGCGTCAGGGAGCTTCGGCATGACCGCGCCGACGCAAAAGCTCATGGGCGGCACCGACAAGGCTGCCATTATGGTCATGCTGCTCGCCGAAGAGGACGCATCGAAGATCCTTGGCCAGCTCACGCCCGACGAATTGCGCCAGCTTGCCGGTACGATGTGCGCCATAGGCGAGGTGGAACCCCAGGCGATTGCGGAAGCCATTGCGGGCTTTTCGCACTCGACCGAGAGCGGAGGCATCTCCGGGCATGGACGGGTCGACAATGTCCGCCGACTGCTCAACGACGCCGTGGGCGAAGTCAAAACCGACAATCTCATGCGCCAGGTCGCCCCCGAGGGGGAGGAGGAAAGCCTGCCCGCACTGGGGCTTCTGCGGTGGCTGGACCCCAAGATCATAGGCGAAATCCTCGCCGACGAACATCCGCAGGCGATCGCGGTGCTGTTGCTGCAACTCGATACCGATGTCGCTGCTGCCGCCCTGGCCGCGCTGCCCGAAGATCTGCATACATCCGTGCTGCATCGGGTGGCTCGCCTGGGGCCGGTATCGCGCCAGGCAATCGAGATTCTCGAGGAAACGCTGAATTCCAAGATCGAGAAGCTTCACGGGACCATCCCACTCACCATGGGCGGGATCCGGCATGCGGCGGAAATCATCAACCAGTCGCACCGCAGCCTCGAAAAGCGGGTCCTGCCTACGATCGGCAAGATCGACAAGAAGCTCGCCAAGGAACTCGAAAACGAGATGTTCAAGTTCGAGCATCTGTTCGCGCTCGATACGAAGATGACCGGTGTGCTTCTTCGCGAGGTCGAAAGCGACACGCTGATCCTGGCGCTGAAAGGCCTCGAAGAAGAGCAGCGCGAGCAGTTCTATGGAGCGATGTCCTCGCGCGCAGCCGATGGTCTTCGCGACGAGCTCGAAATGCGCGGCCGCGTCAAGAAGGCCGATGTAGAGACAGCGCAGAAGGAAATCGTAGCCATTGCGAAACGGCTGATTGCCGAAGGCGAGCTGGTGATGGGCGAGGGCGACGAAGATTATGTCTAGAATCGCCTATGCCGCGCTCGGCAAGCGCGGGAGTTTCGCGCGCAATGGTCGTTACACGATGCCGGTGGCCGAAGATCTGTCGGCGCCGGTCGAGGCCGAGGATGCGGCTGAAAAGGCTTATCGCGCCGGCTATGAGGACGGGCAGGTTTCGGCACGCGCAGATTTCGAGGCGCAACTCAAGGCGGAACGGGCGGAGAGATCGGCCATCGAACTCGCCTTTGCCCGTTTCGATGCCGACAGTGGCCGCGTGTTGCGAGACCGGATGCTCGCCACGGTCCAGGCGTTATGCGAAGAAGCTGTCCTGCCGCTAGCGCTCGACGCGGAAGGGCTTGCCCGGCGTGTCGAAGCGGCTGCCGCCATGCTCCAGCGCAAGCAGGACCAGCGCATCATCCATATTCATCCCGACGATCTGGAGCTCGTCCGCGATAATCTGTCGCAGGATCTCGAACTCGTGCCCGACGGTAGCGTCGAACGCGGCGGTCTGCGTGTCGAGACAGACGATGGCGGGGTGGAGGATGGCCCGCAACAATGGCGGCGCGCGCTCGCCGAAATCTTCGATACATGCAAGCCCTGATCGACACCACGTTCGCTGCCGTTGAAACGGCATCGCTCGATCTGGCTCCGCGCCGGTTCGGCCGGGTGGTGGCGTGCGACGGTGGCTTGATCGAGGTGTCCGGGCTCGGCGTGCCGATCGGATCGATCTGCACCATCGCCCAGGGCGCCTCGACCGAACACCGCGCAGAAACCATCGGTTTTCGCAACGGCCATACGATGATGATGATGATGGGCGACACGGTGCTGCTGCGACCGGGCGCCATCGTTCGCCCCGAGGGGCGACCCGGCATGCTCAGCGTCGGGACAGAATATCTCGGGCGCGCGGTCGATGGATCGGGCGAACCGATCGATGGCGGCGGCCCGGTCATGGCCACCTCCAGCTGGCCGGCCGGGGGCTACCGTGTGGGGGCGCTCGACCGCTCGCGCGTGACGCAAGTGTTCGACAGCGGTATCCGCTCGCTCAATGCGCTGACGACGTTCGGCGTCGGTCAGCGCATCGGCATCATGGCGGGATCGGGTGTCGGCAAATCGGTGCTAATGGACATGATTGTCGACGGCGCGCAGGCGGATGCGATTGTCGTCGGCCTGATCGGCGAACGTGCCCGGGAAGTCTCCGATTTCGTGACCCGTCATATGGCGGGAGAACGCGCGGCACAGACCGCGATCGTTGCCGTGCCTGCCGACTATGCGGCCAATCTGCGCCTGCGCGGCGCGATGCTGGCAACCTCGATTGCCGAACATCTGCGGTCGCAGGGCAAACGCGTCCTGCTCATCCTCGACAGCCTGACCCGCGTGGCCCACGCCGCGCGCGAGATCGGCATCCTGCTTGGGGAACCGGGCGCGGCGCGCGGTTATCCACCCTCCGCTCTCGCAACGATCACCAAACTGATCGAACGGGCAGGCAATTCCGAAGAATCCGGCGGCGCAATCACGGGGGTCTATACCGTACTTGCCGATGGCGACGACCAGAACGACCCCGTAGTGGATACCGCACGCGCCATTCTCGACGGTCACATCGTGCTCTCGCGCGAGATTGCGCAGCGGGGCCAATATCCGGCGGTCGATGTGGGCGCGTCCCTCAGCCGCGTGATGAACGATATCGTTTCTGCCGAACATGCGGTCGCTGCGCGCCGGTTTCGGGCACTGAGTTCGACCTATGAGGCCAATCGCGACCTCGTCATGATGGGGGCATACCGGCAAGGTGCCGATCCGCTGCTCGACGAAGCGATCGCCCTGCATCCGCGAATGTGCCAGTTTCTCTCGCAAGGGTTCAGCGAGAGCGTCGATCTGGCGACAGCGTTCGCGCAGATGACCGAGCTTGTCGGCAGTGACGCCTGAACGTCGCAAACTCAAGCGTGCGCACCTGATCCAGCGGATCCGTACCGTCGAGCGCATGCAATCGGCACTCGCCGCGAGCGAGGCCGAAGCCACGCGGACCCGATTGCTCGGTGTGGCCGAACGCACCCGCAGCCTGGCAGCGCATTACGCCCATCGGGAAGGCGATCTGGTTGGCGCCGACTTGCGCAGCGGCAAGGCGATGCGCGACCAATTGCAAAAGCTCACCGAATTGAGTGCGAAGCAGGCCGAAGAAGCGGAAGCGCAATCGCAGGCCAGGCGCGAAGTGCTGGCCCAGTCCGACATGCGCCTGCGCAAGGCCAAGGAAAGCACCAGGGATCTGGTGCGCACGATCATTGCCGGTCTGGAGAAAGGCTGATCCACACAAAGTTTGGCACGCTTCTTGATAGAGAGTCGGTAAATCAAAAACGGACACCCAATGACCCTCTCCTTTGCCCTGCCGAATGCTTCCGACGCTCAAACGCCGACCCCCGGCCTGGAAGGTGGTAGAGGGCGGAAAAACCTAGGTTCCGCAGGGGGGGACGGCTTTGCCGATTTGGTGAACGATCTCGAAATCTTGGCCCCCCTGGGCAAAATCGCCGCGAATAAGGCGGAAGTTGAACTGGGGGTGCGGCAAACCGGCAATTTGCCGACCGGCAAGAGTTTGCCGGTCGGGTTGCAGGACTTGCCGCAGACCACGCCGGGAGACCCGGAAGACGAGGGCGCTGATGCGCCTCAAGGCGCTCCGGTGTCAATGCTTCCCCTGGCCCCTCCCATGCTTGCCACCGGACCGGTGCCGCTCGCTGAGGCCGCCGTCACCGGCACGGTGAAATCGGCGATTGCCCATACCGCCGAACCTACTGTTTCGCGGCTCTCCACTTCTGCTGACATGGTGCGCGCTGAGCAGGGACAGACGGGACCGACCGCGCGCGGGCAAAGCGATGCTGCTACCGAAGCGACGTCGGCACGCGAAGCTCGGACCAAGGGGCTTTCCGTCAGCATCGCGGCAGCCACAACTCCGCGCGAGGTCGGTGGCGCGGCCATGAGCCCTTCGCTGCAAAACGGAATGGCCCGTATCGATCTTCCGACTGCTGGCACCGCAACAGCTCCGTCAGCGGACGGAGGCACGCGCTCTAAAACCCCGGCAAGCCCGCTGATGAGCATGCGTGACGGTGCAGCGGTTGGTGCTTTGCCGCCAAGCGCAGCGAAACCGGCTGCCAAACCAGCCCCGCCGGGCGGCCCTGATCTCGCTTCGAAGCGGCGCGACCCGCAAACCACCCAGGCGCAGCCCAGCACCCCCGTCATGCGTCCCGCAGCGCCAATCGATCAATCAGCCCGTATCAAAGCGGTTGAGACGAGCAGTATGGAAATCGCGCGCAACGCACAGGACGACAAGACGTCAGCCGACAAGCCTGTCCTCACGTCGCGGGCAAGCCTGACTGTCGAGACCGCGAAAGCCATGCCGCAAACCCTCGTTTCGCCGGTCGAGGATCCTTCAGCCGCGCTGCGTCCGATGACAGTCGCCCCGCGCCCGGTCGTAAGCGACCCGTTCGCCGATGTCGAACGCGTGGTCGAACACATTATGGCTGCCCGCCAGGTGGATCTCGCGAAACCTGCGGCCATCGCCGTGGCGCATCGTGAGTTCGGCGCGCTGACGGTGACCTTCGATCAATCGGCAAACGGTATGAATGTCGAAATCGCGGCAGAGAACAGCGAGGCGCAGCGTGCCCTGGCCGCCGCGATTGCGAACGATCGCACGACACACCGCCAGCAGGACCCGGCCACACAGGCGAATACGATTCAGAACCAGTCGGCGGCAACTGGATCGGATCGGGGCGGCTCGGCTGGTCACACCGGTTCGGGTCCGGGGCAGAGCAATGCCGACGACCAGCGATCGGCACATTCGGACCAGCGCGGTCGCCATGGTGAACGTGGCCCGAGCCCCGATCAGCCCTCCTCGCAGACACCTTCCGACGACGCGCTGTACGTCTGAACATCCAGTTTTAATTCAACCAGGAAACCACCATGTCGACTGAAAACGCTCCGCAGGAAACCCCGCCGAAGAAGAAGGGAGGCAAACTCAAGCTGGTGCTTTTCGCGGTCCTGCTCCTCGCTGCGGGCGGTGGGGGCACGTATGCCGCCTTCGCCAGTGGAATGCTGGGCGCTCACGGGACGCAGGAAGAGGACAACAATCCGAAGCTGGTGCGAAAGGGCGATGAAGACCCCTATCCCTTCACCGGCGGCGGAGAGACGAAGGATAAGGCACCGGTCGTCCACGGAGCGGGCGGCGGTGAATATCGGACCGCCTATTATAATTTCACCGAGGAGTTCACGTCGAACCTCGCCAACGGAAATGCTCTGGTTCAGGTGAGCATCGCCGCATCGACGCACTATGATGGACGCGTGCTGATGTGGCTCGCCGAACATGAGACGGCGCTGCGCTCGCGTATTCTGGCCGAACTCGCGGCGACCAGCGAGGAGGACCTTGCCAGTATCAAGGGCAAGGAGGAACTGCAGCAACGCCTGACCAAGGCGCTGAACGAGGTGCTGGAAGAGCGCGAAGGTTTCGGCGGCGTCGACAGCGTCTATTTCCGGTCGTTCATCGTCCAATGATCACCGGCCCCATCCCCGAAGCGGCGGCGCGGGCCGCGTGCCACTGCGAAGAGCTGCTGAGCAGGGCCGCGACACCGCCCGATCTGGACCTGGAATTCGCGCGCTTTGCCCGCAGCTTTACCGAACAGGCTGGCGCCGAGCTCGCGGTGCTATGCGACGACAGGGGGCTTTCGGCGGAGCTGGTCGAAACCGAATTGCTCCCCGTGGGCGAGTGGTACGCGCAGATCGGTGCCGCGCATCGCCACAGTTTCTTCGCTCTGGGTCAGGAACGCCGCGGGCTGCTGGTTTCGGTCCGCATCGGCGAGCTGATCGCGCAGTTCGAACGCATTCTGGGCGGTACGGGTGAAATCGACGAGACCTGTACTGCGCTTCCGGCATCGTCGAAACGTTTCGCACAGCAGTTCGAAGACCGTATGACAGCAGTCCTGCGCCGCGCCAGCGATCGCCGTGCCATCGCGGCAACGACGAATGGCGACGAAGTGGAGCAGGTTGCACCTTTCGCCGCCGATGAACGGATCTGGACCGCGACGCTGGCCATCTCCTCCGCGAAAAGCGCGCAGGTATGGAAGGTTCGTCTCGCTGCCTGCCAATCGATGATCGCCGAGATCGTCGGTACTCGCGCCGTTTCTCCTGCCACCGGGCGCACGATCGGCGCGCGCGGGATCGACGGTTCGGCCATCGCCGATGTCGATCTTCCGCTGCGCGCGGTGCTGGTCGATGTCCCGATGTCGGTTGCCCGGCTGGCCAGTCTCGAACCCGGCGCCGTTATCCCGGTTGCCGTCAATCGCAACGTCCCGCTGCTGACCGGCAACCTTACAATCGCACAGGGATGCGTCGGTGAACTCGACGACCGTGTCGCCCTCGAACTTACCCAATCCTTTCTTTCGGAGTAGAACACATGGCCTCGCATGCAGATGGCTTCGGCCTCATTCAGGATATCGATGTCCGCCTCACCGTGGAACTGGGGCGCAAATCGATGCGCCTGCGCGATGTGCTGGCGCTGGGCGAATCGAGCGTCATCGAACTCGACCGCTTGACCGACGAACCGCTCGACATGTTCGTCAATGGCAAACTGATCGCGCGCGGCGAAGTCATTGCGCAGGGTAATCGCTTCGCCATTCGCGTTCTGGAAATCGTGGGCGCCAGCGGTACCGCATCCGAGATGCCGCGTATCGAGGTGGCCCAGTAATGTTCTGGTACATTCTCAAGCTGCTGATTCTGCTCCCGCTCATCGGGGCGATGATCTGGGGTAGCCTTAAGCTGGCCAAGAAGATGCAAGGTCAGTTTGGCGGGCCGGAGAATGGCAGCAAGGCTGTGCGCGTTGTCGAAACCACCATGCTATCGCCGACACTGCGGCTCGCCGTGATCGAATTTCACGGGCGCGAAATCCTCGTGTCGACCTCGCGCAATGGCCTCACACGGCTGGCAGAGGCTCCGGCGCGGCCGCAAACGCAGGACATCGTCCAGTGATCGCTCGCCTTGCCAAATGCGCCGCCGGGATCGCGGCACTCGCCTATCCCGCACTGGCGCGCGCACAGACCGGCGAAGCGGCGGTGTCGGGCGCGCTCGACCGTGCCTTCGGCCAGATGGCCGGGGCGGGGGGCGAACCGCTGAGCCTCTCGCTCCAGCTCCTGCTGGTGATGGGGCTGCTGACAATTCTGCCAGCGCTCCTGCTGATGATGACCAGTTTCACGCGCATCATCGTTGTGCTGGCGATCCTGCGCCAGGCTTTGGGGCTGCAACAGTCACCGCCCAACCAGGTGTTGATCGGCATCAGCCTGTTCCTTTCGCTGTTTATCATGGCGCCGACACTGGAGCGCGTGAACGAGGCCGCCATCGCCCCCTATTCTTCGGGCGAGATCGGCGCCGAAGTCGCGATCGAACGCGCCGGGGATCAGTTTCACACCTTCATGATCCGCCAGACGCGCGAATACGATCTCGAAATGTTCGCGGATATCGCGGGGGCGGGCCAATTC
Organism: Qipengyuania sp. ABI-127-1; assembly: GCA_022953095.1. Classification (GTDB taxonomy): domain Bacteria; phylum Pseudomonadota; class Alphaproteobacteria; order Sphingomonadales; family Sphingomonadaceae; genus Qipengyuania. The sequence continues at coordinate 919,362 of JALJCR010000001.1, forward strand.
GCCAGCCCGCAGGACGTGCCCTTTTCGATCCTGCTGCCCGCTTTCGTCACCAGCGAACTGAAAACCGCCTTCCAGATCGGTTTCATGCTGTTCCTGCCCTTCCTGGTCATCGATCTCGTCGTCTCCAGCGTGCTGATGAGCCTGGGCATGATGATGATGAGCCCGATGATCGTTTCGCTGCCTTTCAAGCTGCTGCTCTTCGTCCTCGTTGACGGGTGGGCGCTGCTGATGGGCTCGCTCGCCTCAAGCTTCGGATAGATATCATGGACGAAAGCGCCATCCTCCTTTCCATGGCCGATCGCATGTTGTGGATCGCCGCCCTTGTCGCTGCGCCGATCCTTCTGGCAAGCCTTGCCATCGGTCTGGTCATCGGTCTCGTGCAGGCCGCCACCTCGGTCAACGAACAGACACTCACCTTCGTCCCAAAACTGGGCGCAGTGGCTCTCGTGCTGGTCATCCTCGGCGCATCGATGATGGCGTTGGTGGGCGATTTCACACACGATATCTTCACCGAAATCGCGCGGATCGGCGACTGAGATCAACACGGTGAACGGTCTCGATCTCGGACTTGGCGCGCTTGAGCAGGATATGTGGCGGGTCGTTTTCCTGATGACTCGTCTTGGCGCCGCGCTGCTTGCCGCGCCTTTCTTCGGGGCGAGTTCGGTTCCGGCATCGGTACGCGTGTCGATTACCGGCGCACTTGCGATCTTCGTCTCGATCTGGATGCCCGCCATCGCCACGCCCCCGGCCTTGCTGTCGTTGGAGGGGATGCTCGCCATCGCAGGCGAAGTGATTGTCGGGCTGGCGCTCGGTTTCGTGCTGCAGCTCGCCTTTGCCGCCCCGACCGTGGCCGCCGAACTGATCGGGGGCGGGATGGGAATGAGCATGGCGGTTTCCCAAGACGCGATGGGTGGCGGCACGACCACATCCTTCGGCCAGTATTTCGTGATTGTACTGACGCTGATTTTCCTGGCGACTGGCGCGCACCTGCATTGGATCGCGCTGGTCGTGGAAAGCTACAATGCCTTCCCGCCGGGGCAGACCTGGCTCGGTGGGGACCGTTTTGCCGCCATCGCCGGGTTTGCCAGCTTCATGTTCGAAACCGCTTTGCGAATTGCCCTGCCGGTCACTTTGATCCTGCTGCTGGTGCAGGTGCTGACCGGTATATTGAGCCGCTCGGCCCCGTCGCTCAACCTTTTCGCGCTGGGCCTACCTGCCGGCGTGCTGGCGGGCATGGCCGCGCTGATCATTTCAGCGCCGTTGATCTTCGACCAGTTCACGGGCCTCGTCAGCGAGGCGCTCGACCAGACCGAAAGCGTGTTGGTCCGATGAGTGAAGAGACCGCCGGCGAAAAGACCTTTGCCCCGACAGAGAAGCGGCTGGCCGATGCCGCGAAGAAGGGCGATGTCCTCCGCTCGAAAGATGCCGGGACGGCAGCGGTCATGCTGTTCGGGGGCGCCTGGCTGGCGCTTGGCGGACCCTGGCTGCTCGATGGTCTGGCGCGGCTCGCGCGCGACGCCTTCCTGTTCGATGCGCGCGACATGAATGATTTCGGGGTCGAAGACCTGTTCATGCAGGGGCTGTTGCTCGGCGTGCCGGCGATCCTCACTCTCGCAGTACCGGTCATCATCGTCACGCTGATAACCCAACTTGGCTTCGGTCGTGGCCGATGGGTTGCCGACAATCTCAAGGCCAAGGGGCAGCGGATCAACCCGCTTCAGGGCTTGAAGCGTATGTTCGGTCCGCAGGGCCTGATCGAAATGGGCAAGGGCATCTTAAAGATCATTCTGCTCGGCGCTATTGCCGCTGCCTGGTGGTGGACCAGCATGGAAACCGTGATCGGTCTGGGTCGCGGCAATCTGTCCGCCCAGCTCACGGCTGCATGGCAGGCGATCGTTTCGCTGATCTTTGCCCTTAGCGCGGGACTGGTGGTGATCGCTTTCGTCGACCTTCCGATCCAATGGCTGCGCCAGCAAAAACGCCTGAAAATGAGCCATCAGGAAATGCGCGACGAGAACAAGGAAACCGAAGGCTCGCCCGAAATGCGCGCCGCCCGCCGTCAGCGCCAGCGCGATATCGCCACTGGTTCGGTTGCGGGCGCCATGCGCGAAGCCCAATTCGTCATCACCAATCCGACTCATTTCGCGGTGGCGATGACATACGATCCGGCCAAAGCTTCCGCGCCGATCGTGCTGGCCAAGGGGCGCGGCGACAAGGCTCTGGCGATGAAGGATTTGGCCCGAGAGCTCGACCTGCCGACGCTTGAAATTCCGCAGCTTGCCCGTTCGGTCTATTATACCACGCGCGAGCGGCAGATAATCTGCGAGGACCTCTATGGCGCAGTGGCTTCCGTGCTCGCTTACGTATTTTCGCTCAAGCGCGGCGAGACCCCGCTGCTGCCCGACATCGAAGTCCCCGCAGCTCTACGTTTCGACGCCGAAGGCCGACTGGCTGTTAATTCCGGCCCTCTTCAGTCGTTATCATAGCGATGAGTATTTCGACCACCTCCATCGCCACGACCCTCGGGATCGGCAGCGGCATCGATATGGCGGGGCTGGCCACACAGCTCGCCGAAGCCCAGTTCGAGGGCCGCAATCAGCGCCTGACCAACCAGTCGGAAACGCTCGAGCGCCGGATTTCGCTGGCGGGGTCGATCCGTAGCAGCTTCTCGACATTCGCCAGTGCTTTGGGCGATCGCCTGCGCAGCGGCGATCTTGCGCCATTGCCTTCGATCAGCAATGCGGCAGTGGCTGCCGTCTCCAGCCCTCTCGGTTCGATCGGCAAGGGAAGTTACTCGCTCGAAGTCACTCAGCTGGCCAGCTACCAGACACTCGCCGGGCCGACTTACGCCAGTGCCGAGGATACGGTCGGTACGGGAACCCTGACGATCCGCTTCGGCGAGACGACCAATGCGAGCTTCACCGAGGATACGGGCAAGACCCCGTTGACGATCGATGTCGCTGCCGGGGCGACGCTAAACGATGTCGCTGCCGCGATTAATGGGAAAAATGCAGGGCTCAATGCCTATGTCGCGCAAACCGACACCGGGGCTCAGCTCGTCATCAAGGGGGGCGAGGGCCTGCAGAACGGCTTCACAATCGAAGCAACCGAAGATGCCGGTGATCCGGGTCTCGCCGCCCTCGCGTGGCAGCCTGGTGGCGATCCGTCACGCCTTATCAAGACCTCGGCGGATGCGGCATTCACGCTTGATGGTCTTGCCCGCACCAGCGAGACGAACAAGATCGACAATCTCGCGCCAGGCCTTTCGCTGACGCTCACGGCCACCAATGCGGGATCGCCAGCAACCATCACCTTCGCCAACCCGTCCAGTGCGATTTCAAGCGTTATGCAGGATATCACCGGGGCGCTAAATGAGATAATCAACGAGCTGCGCACGGCGACCGATCCAAAAACCGGCGATCTCGCCAGAGACAGCGGAGCGCGGGCTCTTAGCCGTACGCTTTCAGGCCTGGGCTCTGTAGTCATCATGCCGGATGCACCCGAAGGGGCGCCGAGAACGCTGGCCGAACTCGGACTCGCGATTGAGCCCGATGGCAGTTTCCGCTTTGATAATGCGACGCTGACAGAGGTCATGAACCGCGACCCGTCATCTGTTGCGGCCATGTTTACGACGGGGCTCAACGGGGTTTACTCGACGATCGATCGTATGGCTCGTTCGAACAGCATATCCAGCGATCCCGGATCGCTTGCCGGGTCGATAGCCCGCTACAAGAAGCAATCGCTCCAGATCACGCGCGATCTGGAGAAACTGGCAGACCAGCAAGAAGACCTGCGGGCGAGCATGGTTGCACGCTTCGCCAAGGCCGATAGCCAGGTTGCGGCTTCCAAATCGACCCTGTCTTTCCTCCAGTCCCAGATCGACATCTGGAATTCGCAGGGAGACTGATATGCTGGCGCGTGCCCAACCCGGCGAAGCCTATCGGCAAAGCAATTTCGATGCGCGTTTGATGGTGAGCGAACGCGACGACCTCGTGCTGTTCTGTCTGGACGATCTGGTCGAAAACCTCGGTGGATTGGAAATCGCGGAATCGCGTGGCGACCGTGCTGCTCGCAGCCGATCGCTGACGCGATGCGTGACCGCGTTGACCGCTCTCGAGATCGGCATCGACCGCGAGGCGGAAATGGCGTCCACCCTGATGCAGTTTTATGGTGCGGCCAAGGGCCTGCTGCTCGATTCCGTTCGCACTGTCGATTTGGAAAAAATCGCGCAATTGCGGGCTGACATGCGGGAAATAGTCAGTGCGTTCCGGGCAGCGCGGATCGGGTGATTATTGGAAATACGCGCTCGACCGGGGGCAATTGTCGATCAGCACACGCACCGTCGAGAACCATCGACGCAACTTGATCGCCAAGCTCGAGGTGGAAAGCCGCATCGGGGCAGGGCGTGTCCCCGTGGAAGCGGCGCTATAGAGCCGTTCCCCCTGTGATCCTGACCGTGGCGAGAATGGCGACCAGCGCCCGGCCATACGCGCCCAACAGGGCTATTGCAGGGTCCGAAGCGAAGAAGTTGCCCTCTTCGACCTCGTCGATGATCTTGACCAGCCCCGACGAAGAACCGATCGGCGACGAGGTAAGCAGAATACCGCATGTTGGCCCAACCAGTTCGATGGCCGCGTTGATCTGAGCATCGACATCCAGCAGCTCTGCCAGGCGGTCGTTGTCGGCCCTTTGCGAAACGATAGGTGCGACTTCGGGCGGAGCCTCGTCGAGAATGGCAGCCAGTGCCCAGATTGCCTCATCGGAAGTCTCGAAACTTCCCGCAGAGCAAGAATCGACGAAAGTCAGTATTTTGGTTTCCCAAAGGGACATTTGGTCGGTCCTCACGAAGCACGCGAGCCGTGGCACACGTTATGGTGCGATTACACAGTATACACGATGAATGTCATCCGTATCGACGCGTACATTGGGTGGTTTTCCGCGTGAAACCCATCGCCTGGGCGCTCGGGGTCTAATTGCCCTCGTTTTCGACTATGGCAATACGCAGTTTCGCAAGGGCCGCCGATTTGAGCTGGTGGACCCGTGGAACGCTGACATCGAGAATTGCGGCAATCTCGGTGAGATTGAGTTCTTCGATGAAATGCAGTTTGGTGATGAGCTGCAACCGTTCGGGGAGGCTGGCAATGGCCTCGGCCAGCATGGCGCGATCACCCTGTTCGAGCAATCTCGTTTCGGCATCAGGTTCTTCGGTTCCGAACGCCGGATTGGAATCCGAATAGCAGTCTTCCAGGTCGACGACCCGTGTGGCCAGTTGTGCACGCATTTCGTGATATTCCTCGAGGGACATCTGCATGGCCCGGGCCATGTCCTGCGCGGAGGGATCATGCCCCAGTTCGCCGCGTAGCCGGTCCATCGTATTTTCCATTCGCCGGCGCTGGGCTGCGGCTCCACGGGCATGTGGCGATTGCGAACGCAGCAGGTCGATCATGGCCCCGCGCACCCGCATTTTCGCATAAGCGGCAAAGCCGTCTTCCCCCGGCCGGTCGTGCCGCTGCGCGCATTCCGTGAACGCGATCATCCCGGCTTGCAGCAGATCGTCGACATCGACCGAGGCCCCGCAACTGGCTTCGTAATACCATGCGAGCTTGCGCACCATGGGAAGGAAATTGCCGATGCGCTGGTTGATTTCGCTCGTATAGGCGCGCTGCGCATTGAAATGGGAGTGGTCGTATCTCATGCCGCAAGGGCCTCCGTTTCATGGCCGAGTTCAGCAGGTGGTTCGGAAGATTCGTCGCCCACCACCGCGATCACTTCGATCGGCTGGGCGGCGGGCAGTTCGTTGATCGACAGCACCAGGCATTGCGGCGCGCGCAGGCGCAGCAGGGCGGTCAGCGCACGCCGTGCGCGCGGTTGGACGATGAGGGCGGGACGCGTCGCCGAAGGGTCGCGCTGCGAGACGATGGCGGCGATGCGTTCGCCGATCGACCGCGCAAGGTCGGGTTCGATCACGATCTCGCCCGATGCAGGGTCCTGCAGCCCGCCGACGACCATGTCCTCTAGCCCTGCCGCCAAGGTGATTACCGGCAGTTTTGCGTCGGGCGGGCAGGCTTCGCCCACGATCATCGCGCCAAGGTCGGCGCGGACGATGTCGACCATGCGATCGTGCTCCGCGGTCTGCTGTGCGGCGAGCGAGATGCTCGAGAAGACACGCAGCGAATGGCGCAGCGAGATGCCGTCGGCGAGCAGCGCCTTGAGCAGGCGGGTCACGGCGGCAAGCGTCAACGGCTGCGGGGTGAAGGATTCGATTAGCTGGCCATGGCGCGCACGCAGATGGTCGAGCAGGTCGCGGACCTGGTCGGGGCCGAGCAGGTCCTGCGCCCGCGCTGCCAGCAATTGGTGGATCTGCGTGGCTATAACGCTTTCCGGATCGACCGCGAGGTAGCCCTCGGCCACCGCCAGGTCCCGGGTGCCCGGATCGATCCACAGCGCCGGGCAGCCGAAGCTCGGATCGACCGTCGCCTCGCCGGGGACGGCCTGGGAATGCATGACCTCGCCCGTGTCGATCGCCAGCAGGTGATCCGGCTTGACCTTGCCGCCCCCGATCGTCGCACCGCCCAGCGTGATGCGATAGGCGTCAGGTTCCACCTCGAAGCTGTCCTCGATGCGGAACTGGGGAACGATGAAGCCGAAGGTCTGGCACATCTGCTTGCGCAGACCGGTCAGCCGGGCAACCAGTGTCGCACCGCGTTTCTCGTCGGTCAGATGGATCAGGCCGTAGCCGAGCTGGATCGTCACCAGAGTCTGGTCGGAAACCTCGTCGATCGCGATATACGCCGGATCCGGCGTGACGACGGGTTCGGGAATATTGGCGGCCGCTTCCTGGCGCTTGCGCAGATTGAACCACAACCAGAACGCCCCCGCCGATAGCGGGAGGATGATCGATTGCGGCATCGCCGGAATACAGCCGATCACGAACAGGATGCAGGCGACGGGCAACCAGATCTTGGGATCGGCGAGCTGGCCGCCGATCTGGCCGGTCAGGTCGCGCGCATCGGATACGCGGGTGACGATGACGGCGGCGGCGATCGACAACAGCAGCGCGGGCACCGAGGCGACGAGCGCATCGCCGACTGCAAGCGTAACGTAGAATTCGGCCGCTTCGCCTGCGGAAAGGTCGTGTGTCGAAACACCCAGCACCAGGCCAGCGATGACATTGATCAGCAGGATCAGAAGGGCAGCGACGGCATCGCCTTTCACGAATTTGCTGGCACCGTCCATCGACCCGTAGAAATCGGCTTCGGTGGCGATTTCGCGCCGACGTGCCTTGGCCTCGTCGGCCGTCAGCAGGCCGGCGGCGAGATCGGCGTCGATCGCCATCTGCTTGCCGGGCAGGGCGTCGAGCGTGAAGCGGGCGGAAACTTCGGATACGCGCCCGGCACCCTTGGTCACCACCATCAGATTGATGATCATCAGGATAAGGAAGACGAAAATACCGACCGCGAAATTGCCGCCGATGAGGAAGGCGCCGAAGGCTTCGATCACCTTGCCCGCAGCGGCTCCGCCCTCATGCCCATTGAGCAAGACAATGCGCGTCGAGGCCACGTTGAGCGCAAGCCGCAATAGCGTGGCGAACAGCAGCACCGAGGGGAAGGATGAAAAGTCCAGCGGCTTCTGCGCATTCATGGCCGCCATCAGGATCGACACCGACAGCGCGATGTTCATCACGAAGAACACATCGAGCAGCATTGCCGGGATCGGCATGACCATCAGCAGAATGATGGTCAGAATACCGATCGGCAGGGCGAGTCCGGGGTTGAAGAACTGACGCGCGCTCACAGGCCGAGCGCCTTGAACTTGCCATAGGCGGAAGCGATGTGCCGGTTCGCCCGGCTGTCGGCCACGCCCGCATCACCGAAGGTAGAGCGCAGTGTATCGGCCATGGAGGGGCGCTGGACGGCATCGGGTGGCAGCAGTTGGGGAGAGAGCCTTCTGCGATTGGGGCTGGCAGGCTGAAATTCCGGCCGCGCTGCAACGTTGGCGAATTCGGCAACGATATCGGGCGTCCTGCCAGGTATCGATGGTGCGCCATAGGCCGCATCGACCTTGCCGCGCATCAAGGACATCACTTCGCCGACCGAACGGGGCGCGCCATCGGCGTAGAAGATCGGGCGGTTGGCCCTTGCGGCTTGCGGCATCAAGGCAGCAGCCGATTGATCGGGATTGCTGGCAAGCGCGCCGAGGAATTTCCGGGCTCCGCCAAGACCGAGAAAGTGGGCGAGATAGAGTTCGGCGGGTTCCGGTTCGCGGCCCAGCGTCGTGCGCAGCCCATCGGCATTGTCGCGCGTGAGCTCGGCCGCCATCAGGGAAGATGCATCGGCATCATAGCGCAGCGAGAGCAACTGGTCGCGGGTCGCTGCATCGGCAACGCGACCATTGGGCGCGATGGCGGCGTCGGCCCAGTCCATCCCGTGTTTCGCCCCGTGCCTGTCGAGCGTGCGCAGCCAGGTGGAATCGATGAACTGATAAAGGCCGGTGGCGCTCGACGTCCGCGCCTTGGCGCTGGGGTCCAGGCCGGATTCAAGCCGTGCCTGGGCCAGCAGGTAATCGAAGTCGACACCTGTCCGCGTTGCAGCGCGGGCGATGGCACCCTGCACTTCGGCGGTCTGGACGGGGCTGATTGTAGGCACGAAACCTCCGGGATTGGTTGTCCCGGTGTTTCAGCAAGAGGCGTGCCAAATTTGAAAGGTAATGCGACCCGAGGGGTCAGGCGAGTGCTACGCTCATCTTATTTCGGGGGAGAGCGGAATAGGGGGAGCTATTCCCGCTCAATGTGCCGAGCCGGTTCTGCACGTTGCTGGCGATAAGGTTCCGCAGGCGGCGATTGATCTCGTTGAGGCGGCGCACCGCGTCGAGAATACCAAGGCACTCTTCGTCGAGGCTCGCCTGATCGACGGTTTCCAGCTTGCTGCACAAATCGATTTTGCCGGTTGTACAGGTGACGATCCGATCGAGATCGAGGGCGGCAAGAGCCTGCCGCTCACCCTGCAAAAGTGCGAGCAATTGTTGCAGGGTAGAAAGAGTGTCCTGTTTGCGGGTCATTTCCCGACCTTTCCGTACAGGCCCGCCGCAATGATCGCATCGGCGATCTCGGTGGGGATCAGCGGGTAGGAGTTGGTTTCAATAGCCTTGCGGATCTCGGCCACGCGGTCATGATCGACGGGGATGTCCTGGCCTGCCGATACGCGCATGGTCGACATCGGCGCTTCCGCTTCGCGCGGCCCGATCGCAACCTTTTGCGTGGGGGTGATTTCCCCCGCAGGCGTCACACCGGCACTTGGGCGCACAATAGACCCCTGAAATTCCGGCAATCCGACAATACGCATCGTTTCGCTCCATAAGCTGGTTGTCCAACAGAACGGCGAAACATGCGCGGGTTTAACTCCCCGGCAATGTTTTTTGCCGGTTACGGCAAATCGATGCCGACCTGCCCAGGCCGGATCACCCTTGCGCGCAGGGCTTCGGCTCTTTTTCCGTTGGCGCGGACCTTGATCCACTCGCCTTGCGCACCGTCTTCCACGGCCGAACCTTGCCGGGTCAGGGTGAAGCCGTTGCCGCGCACCAGAATACTGACGTTTTCCCCGCGCTTGACGATCGTTTCCCCGTGGCTCTGACCGAAACGGCTGGCCGCGCCCATCCGACTGTCTACAGCGACATAAATGCGCCAGCCGGCAGTCGGACACGCAATCTGCACCGATCGCTGGTCGCGCCCAAACCACTGGAGGTCGAGAGGAGTCTGGCAATCGTCCAGGCGCAGGCGCCGATCCACCGGCAGTTTCGCGCCGCCCGGCTGGCCGATGCCGGCTCCGGTGAAATCGGCGACGGCACGATCGATGATCGACAGGTCCATGGGAGACGCCGCCATCGCGGATGTCGCGAAAAATGCGGCTGCAATCGATCCTAGAAACTGTTGGCGCATGGTTGGTACTGGCTCCGGTTCACGATAATCGCCTCCTGAAAGAGAGGCTCGTACCCGTTATTCAGCAAAATCCGTGCCATTCATCGGGGTGCGGAGGTAATCGACCGAAATCACGATTTCGTCCCTGATATTCGGCATGGCGATGAGCCGGGCGGCAACGCCCGCATCCTCCGCGTCTTCCAGCAGCCTTTCGCCTTCGGCCAGCGCCTCGGCCCGCCGGGTGGGTGCATAGCCGACCGATATGGTCGCAACCTGTCGATCATCGCTGGCGGCGGCAAGCAGCCATTCGCGAGTGCTTTCGCCCGACCCCGGCCTGTGCAGGGCGAGGGCCGAAGATCCCTGCGCCGCAGACTGTCGCGGTTCGGGTGGCGCCGCCTTTTCCGGCGTTTCATTCGCAGCCTGAGCGGTAATGAGAAACAGAATGAGGGCGAGATCGGCGGTAATCGTCTGCCACCCCGACGCGGCGCGCAAAATCATGCTGCTTCCTTTTCGGGTTCCGGTGCCATGCCGGGCGCGCCCGCGCGCCGAATACCATGGGCCAGCCATTCTAGCACTTCGTCGCGGTCGATTTCCTCGCGGCGCGATCTCCGCGCGATCGCGCCCCCCAGGGGCGAGAAAAGAAAGTTGGCCGCGACGAGACCATAGAGCGTCGTCACGACGGCCATGGAAATCGCTCCGACGATACCGGCGTCTTCGGGGGCGGCGCCCCGCGCATGCCCCAGCGCGACAAGAGTGCCTGCCAGGCCCAGAACCGGGGCGAGATCGGCAGCGCAATCGAACACGCGTATCGCGGTCTTCGCATTGGCAAGCCGTGCTTCCTTGAACTTGGAGTGTTCGCCATGCAGCGACTGGATCGACCGCTGGCTGATCATGAGATCGGAAAGGCTGTCGAACTCATTATCGCCGAAGTGGCGCGGTTCTGCGCGGATGAAGCCGTCATCGGCGATTTCGCGGATCTGGATGGCGAGGCTGGCCTTGGCCTTCGCCACATTGAAAGGCGCACCAAGCAGCCCGCGCAGGGCGCCGGCGGCAACACGGCTGTCCGCGACCCCGCAGCGCAGGATCGTCGCGGCGATCGTGCCGACAAGGACGATGGTAATGGCCATCGGATCGTACCAGGTGTCCAGCATGAATTTGCTACTCCTTGCCGCCAAGAACGACCGGCATGGGGCCAGATTTATCCGGCGGACGAACTTTGCCGCATCCCGGCAAGGGCTTGCCACATTCTGCCGGTTTGCCCTGTTTCCGCCCTCCAGATCGATTTTGGCACGCCCCTTGCTTAACATCTCCCGTAATTCTTGCGGAGGCTCAGATGAGCGACAGATTGTTCGGCATTCACGGGGCAGCACTGGAAATCCGGTCGCAGCGCATGGGTGTGCTCGGCTCAAACATCGCCAATGCGGCAACGCCTGGCTACAAAGCACGCGACGTGGATTTTTCCGCCGCGTTGCAGGCCCGCCTGGGGGGTGCCGATAGTGCGCGCGCCGCCGATAGCGCGGTCCAGTATCGCGTGCCGACCATGGCGAGTCTCGACGGGAACACCGTCGAAATGTCCACCGAACAGGCGGCATTCGCCGAAAACGCGGTCGCGTACACGGCCACTCTCAACTTCCTGCGCGGGCGGGTCGAAACCGTAACCCGCGCGATCAGGGGCGAATGACGATGGCCGGTCCGACTTCCTTCTTCGACATCGGCCATCGTGCCATGTCCGCGCAGCTCGTGCGGATGAACACCGCCGCCTCCAATCTCGCCAATGCCGGTTCGGTGTCAGGTACCGAGGAAGAGGCCTACCGTCCGATGCGCACAGTCTTCGAGCAAGAGCTCGACCGTGCGAGCGGCCTTTCATCGGTCCGTGTGGGCGGAGTGGTGCGCGAAGATGTCGCGCCGATCCGCCGTCACGATCCGGGCCACCCGCTCGCCGACGAGAACGGCGACGTGTGGGAGGCTCCCGTCGATGAGAACGCCGAAATGGTCGAGATGCTCGAAGCATCCCGCCAATACCGCAACATGGTTGAGGCCATGTCCACCGCCAAGCAGCTCATGCTCGAAACGATGAGAATGAAATGATTACTTCGACCACCAACCAGGCGGCCAACCCCGCTACACCGAATGCGCCCGTTGCCGGTCGTGGAATGAGTTCGCTGGGGCAGGGTGACTTCCTGCGCCTGCTGACTGTCCAGATGCAGCAGCAGGACCCCTTCAACCCGGTCGATAACAAGGAAATGCTGGCGCAGATGGCGCAGTTTTCCTCGCTCGCGGGTGTCACCGAAACAAATGCCATGCTCGAGCGGATCGCGGACAAGCTCGACCAGTTGATCGTCACTTCCCAGTCCGCGTCCGATACCTGACCAAGGAGACTTTTCATGTCCTTCTACACCTCACTCAACGGTATGAAAAACGCGCAGACCTCGCTCGGCGTCATCGCGCATAACATCTCGAATTCGGAAACCTACGGTTTCAAGCGCAGCCGGACCGAATTTTCGGAAATCGTTGCCGGATCTGCGCTAACCAACCCCCGGATGATTAAGGGCATCGGTGCATCGGTGGAATCGATCACGCAGAACTTTGCCCTTGGCCCGGTGGAGCAGACCGGTTCGGCACTGGATCTTGCGATTACCGGTGACGGCTTCTTCACCACGCGCTCTGCGGTGGACGGAACGACCCTTTACACTCGTGCAGGATCGTTTTCGATGAGCGATACCGGCCATATCGCCGACAGCGCCGGCAATCGGCTGCAAGTGTTTCCGGTCGATGCTAATGGCCAGGTGACCGGCAACGGTATTTCCGATGCGCAGGTGCCCGCGGTCAATGCAGCCGGTTCGGAATTCGCGGGCGTTACCATTACCGAGACGGGCCTTGTTCAGGCGTCCTATGCCGATGGATCAGTCGAACCGATCGGTGCGGTGGCGCTCGCCAGCTTCATTTCGCCAAACGGGCTCAAGAAGGTCGGTTCCGCCAATTGGGAAAGCACCGGACTGTCTGGTGCTGCGAGCTATGGTTCCCCGGGATCGGGTGCCTATGGATCGCTGCTTTCGGGCGCACTCGAACGCTCGAATGTCGACATCGCCGAGGAACTGGTCGGTCTGATTACCGCGCAGCGTAATTTCCAGGCCAATGCCAAGGCTATCGATACCGCCACCCAGATCTCGCAGACGGTCATCAACCTGCGGAGCTGATTGCCATGGATCGCCTCATCCATACCGCGCTATCGGGCATGCGGGCGTCGATGGACAGCCAGCGCGTCATCGCGAGCAATATGGCCAATGCCAATACGCTCGGGTTTCGCGCGGAAATGCTCGATCAGCGCGCCGTCACCATCGAGGGGCAACCCAACGAGGCGCGCGCGATGCAGACTGCCAGCGTGCGCGGTGCGAACATGGTTGCGGGCGAAGTCGTCGATACCGGCCGCGATCTCGATATCGCGATCGAGACCGATGCGCTGATGGCAGTGCAGGCGGCCGATGGTACGGAAGCCTATACCCGCCGGGGCGATCTTTCCGTCTCGGCTACCGGCCTGCTCGTCAATGGCGAAGGACGACCGGTATTGGGAGATGGCGGCCCCATCACCATTCCGCCGGTCGGCATCCCGGCGATCGCGCCCGATGGCACGATCACCATCGCCGATCCGGCCGCGCCCGAGCAGGCCCCGACCGAAATCGGACGGATCAAGCTGGCGGCGTGGGAAGGCTCGCCGGTCAGCAAGGGGCTGGATGGCCTGTTCCGCGTCGAAGGCGGTGGCATCTTGCCGACCGACGAAGCGGCCACGGTCAAATCCGGCGCGCTCGAACAATCGAATGTGAAAACCACCGAAGTCCTGGTCGACATGATCGATGCGCAGCGGCTCTTCGCCATGCGCAGCAAGGTCATCTCCACCGCACGCGAAATCGACGAAAGCGGCGCGCAGCTCATGCGCCTCGGATGATCAGGGGAAAGGATAAGCCATGCCCACTTCAGCCCTTCAGGTCGCCCGCACCGGGCTCGAGGCACAGGATGCGCGCATGCGCGTCATCGCCAACAACCTGGCCAATGTCGGCACCACCGGCTTCAAGCGCGACCGCGCCAATTTCGCCACCCTCGCCTATCAGGACGCGCGCGTTGCCGGACAGCGTTCCTCTGGCGAAACCGCTTATGCCACCGGGCTCAACCTCGGCACCGGCGTGGCGGTCCAGTCGACCAGCCAGATCATGACGCAGGGCGCGCTCAACAACACCGACAACGCTTTCGATCTGGCGCTCGACGGCGATGGATACTTCCAGATCGAGATGCCTGGGGGCCAGATCGGCTACACCCGCGCGGGCAATTTCACCCTTTCCGCCGAAGGGCAGTTGGTCACCCAGCAGGGGTATGCCGTGCAGCCCGCGATCACCGTCCCCCAAGGCGCCACCGCGATTGCGGTATCGCCCGATGGCATCGTGTCGGCCACGCTGGCCGGGGAGGCCGAACCGGCCGAGCTGGGTCAGATCCAGGTTGCCCGCTTCACCAACCCTTCGGGCCTGCAGGCGATCGGCGATAACTTCCTCGTCGAAACCGCAGCCAGCGGCGCGGCCGAATTGGGAATCGGCGGCGAGAATGGCCGCGGTAATATCCGCCAGGGCATGCTCGAGGCGTCGAACGTCAACATCGTCCAGGAACTGGTCGACATGATCGAAGCCCAGCGCGCTTACGAGATCAGCTCGAAGATGGTTTCCGCCGTCGACGAGATGCTGCGCAACGCCAACCAGACGCTGTGAGGACCACTCCCATGAAACCCGCACTCTATCTCGTCCCTATGACGCTCGCCCTTGCAGCGTGCGGTGGGGGCTCCGCGCGGCCCGAAGGCTTTTCGGCCGCGCTCCCACCAGCCCCGCAGGCGGTCCCAACGCAGCATCGGGACGGCGCGATCTATCAGGCCAGTCACGGCTATGCGCCGCTTTATTACGGCAATCGCGCGGCGCGGGTCGGCGATATCGTAACGATCGTGCTGGTCGAGCGCACACAGACATCGAAATCCACCAGCGGATCGACCAAGCGCGACGGCAATATCGGGCTCTCTCTTCCGCAATTTGTCGGCATCGACGACGCCGATCTTAATGCCTCCGGCGGTTCGTCGTTCAAAGGGTCGGGTGATGCATCGCAGGCCAGTTCGATCCGGGCAGACCTGACCGTGACCATTGCCGAGGTTCGTCCGAACGGGACGGCACTGGTGCGCGGAGAGAAGGTCATGCAACTCAGCCAGGGCGAGGAATGGGTCCAGCTTTCCGGCATCATCCGCCTTGCCGATATCGATCAGGACAACCGCATCCCGTCGATCCGGGTGGCCGATGCGCGCATTTCCTATTCGGGCGCCGGCTCGGTCCAGCGCGCAAGCCGCGAAGGCTGGCTGTCGCGTTTCTTCGGCGCGATTTCGCCTTTCTGAGGATGTCGATCATGATCCGCCGCCTCGCTATTTTCTTCCTCGCGCTGCTTGCGTCGCTACCGGTTCCGGCAGCGGCCGAGCGGGTTCGCGACCTCGGCCAGTTTCAGTCTGTCCGCTCCAACCAGTTGACTGGCTATGGCATCGTCGTCGGCCTGGACGGTTCGGGCGACGACAATTTCGCCTATCTGACCCAGGCCATGCGCGGCGTATCGGGCCGTCTTGGCCTGCAACTGCCGCCCGGTGTGAACCCGGCGCTCAAGAATGCCGCGGCAGTCATCATCACCGCCGAACTGCCTGCTTTCGCAAAGCCCGGTCAGCGGATCGACGTCACGGTTTCGACCATGGGCAAGGCCAAGTCGCTGCGCGGCGGCGCGCTGGTGATGACACCGCTTTACGGTGCCGACGGCCAGATATACGCCATGGCGCAGGGCAACCTCGCCGTGGGCGGGCTCGGCATATCGGGCAAGGATGGTTCGAAGCTGACGGTCAATGTGCCGACAGTGGGACGGATTGCCGATGGTGCGACCGTCGAACAGGCGGTGACCAGCAATTTCGATTTCAGCGAAGTCCTGCGCTGGAACCTCTATTATGCCGATTTCCTGACCATCTCGCGCGTGCGCGATGCGATCAACGGTGCCTATCCGGGCATGGCGCAGGTCGAGGACGGAGTCACGCTGGCGCTGATGCTGCCGCCGGGCGCCAATACCCGCGCGGAAATCATGGCCCGTATCGAAATGCTCGAAATCAACCCGGCCGAGCGTGCTGCGAAGGTCGTCATCAACAGCCGGACGGGCACGATCGTCATCTCCAGTGCCGTGCGGCTGGCCCCTGCAGCGATAAGCCACGGTAGCCTGGTGGTGCGGATCGACGAGAACCCGATGGTGGTTCAGCCAGCGCCTTTCTCGCGCGGACGCACGGCGCTGGAACCCGACAGCACCATATCGGCGAGCCAGCAGGACAACGTCGTCTCACGCATTGGCCCCGGTGCATCGCTGGCCGAGGTTGTCGACGCTCTCAACGCACTCGGTGCGAGCCCGGCCGATCTCGTCGCCATTCTCGAAGGCCTGAAGCAGGCCGGATCGCTGACGGCGGAGCTGGTAATCATATGACCCTCGACCCGATCAATCTCGGTGGCGCCAGGCCACTGGCGGACCGCGAACCCGCGCCCGCCCGCAATGAACTGCGCGATGCCGCGCAGCAATTCGAGGCGATCCTGCTGCGTCAGATGCTGGCGAGTGCGCGAAGCACCGATTTCGGCGGCGAGGATCTGTTCGGCGGGCAGGGCGAGGAGACGTTTCGCGAGATGCGCGATTCGCAATTCGCTGACATGGCGGCAAAATCGGGCCAGCTCGGTTTCGCCGCGGCGATCGAGAACCAGCTCGCACGTTTTCTTCCGCAGGGTGACGGCTGATGGCATCCGACCTCCTCTCCATTGCCACAAGCGGGGCGCGTGCCGCGCGCGGTGCGCTGGATGTCACGGCGCAGAACATCGCCAATGCGTCGAGCGATGGCTATGTTCGCCGCAGCCTGCGTATCGAGGAAGTCTCGGCCTCGGGCGGGGCCGGACGGATTGGCGACATCTCGCTGTCGGGCGCGCGTATCGCGGAAATCCGCCGCAATGCGGATTCCTTTCTGCAGGGCGAGGTTCGTCGTACATCGGGCGACCTTCAGCGGGCCAATGTCGAATTGTCGGGGCTGCGCAACATCGAAAGCGCGGTCGAGCAATCGGGCGCCTTTTCCTCGGCTGTCGAATTCGAGGCGGTGCTCCAGCAGCTCGCCAGCGATCCGGTGGATCCTTCCCGGCGCGCGGCGGTGATCGCCGAAGCCTCCACGCTGGCGGACAAATTCAACATCGCGGCGTCGAGCTTCGATGCCGTGGGCAATGGCCTGCGTTTCGAAGCCGATGCGCAGGTTTCCGACGCCAATGTCATCGGCGCCGAGCTGGCCCGGGTGAACCTGCGTCTGACGCGGGCAGGCACCGGCAGCAGCGACCGCGCCGCCCTGCTCGACCAGCGCGACCAGATGCTCGAACGGTTGGCGGGGTTCAGCTCGTTGACCACCAGTTTCGCCAGCGATGGCACCGTAGTCGTATCGCTCGGCTCCAACCCGCCCCGCAGCTTCGTGCAAGGCGGCACTGCGGGAACCCTCACATCGTCTGTCGCAGCCGATGGAACCCTGAGCTTCGCTGTCGATGGTCAGGCGATGCAACCCGGATCGGGCAGCCTGGCCGGTGCTTCGCTGGCCCTGACGGAACTGGCATCGACCCGCGGCCGGCTCGATGCGATCGCAGCCGGGCTGGCCGATGCAGTCAACAATGCGCAGATGGCGGGCGTCGATCTCGACGGGGCTCAGGGGCAACCGATCTTCGCCGGAACGACGGCGGGAACTCTGCGCGTTGTCATGACCGAGGGCCGCGG
This sequence comes from Qipengyuania sp. ABI-127-1, assembly GCA_022953095.1. Classification (GTDB taxonomy): domain Bacteria; phylum Pseudomonadota; class Alphaproteobacteria; order Sphingomonadales; family Sphingomonadaceae; genus Qipengyuania. The sequence goes on from JALJCR010000001.1 coordinate 937,108, forward strand.
GATCGCGACAGCACCTGCCGGTGCAGGCGTCGGTAGTCGCGACGATGCCAATCTCAACGCGCTGCGCCAGTCGCTGGCGGGCCTCGATCCCGCGCAAAAGCTCAGCGGGCTGTTGTTCGACGTTTCCAGCAAGGTCGCCGGGCGGGACGTGACACAAGGCGCGCTCGAAACGATCGCATCTTCTGCGCGCGTGTCTCTCGAAGCGCAGTCGGGAGTCGATCTCGACCAGGAAGCCGCCAATCTCATTCGCTTCCAGCAGGCTTTCCAGGCCTCGGGCCGGGCCATGCAGACAGCGAGCGAAATTTTCGACACTCTCTTGGGGATCGGGCGATGATCAATCTCAGCACCGGTGCATTCTATGAACGCGGCTCTCGCCAGATCGGGGCCTTGCGTGCGCAAGCAGAAACGCTCCAGCAGCAGATCGGTACCGGTGAGCGCCTCGAACGCTCCTCGGACGATCCCGTGGCCGCCGCGCGTCTGCGCATGCTATCGCGCACCGAGCGCATCGCCAGCGTTGATACGCGCAACTCGCAACTCGCCGAAGCCGATCTTTCCCTCACCGACCAGACGCTGACATCGATCGGTGATCTCGTGGTGCGTGTGCGCGAACTGGCGGTTAAGGCTTCCTCGAGCACGCTGAGCGATGAACAGCGTGGAGCCATTGGAGTGGAAGTCGCCAGCCTGCGCGAAAACCTGGTCCTGCTGGCGAACAGCCGCAATATTTCGGGCCATGCGCTACTCGGCGGACAGACGAGCGGATCGGCTTATGTCGAAAACGGCGCACAAGTGGATTTCGTCGGCACGACAACGGTTACCCCGCTGGAAATCGGCGAGGGGCAGTCTGTCGAAGCGGCGCTCACCGGACCGGAAGTCTTCGAGTTCGAAGCCCCGAGCGGTCCGACCGATCTCTTTGCCGTTCTGGGCGGCCTCGCCGCCGCGCTTGCCAGCGGCGGTCAGGCGGCAGCCGACGCGAGTTCCGCAGCCCTGGCGGATATCGATGCTGGCCTCGAAAAGGTGACTACCGCGCAGACGGTGGTCGGTGCCCGTCTCAACTGGATCGACCTGATGAGCGAGCGGCGGGAAAACAACGCCGAACGTATCGCGGAGGAACGCTTGAATGTCGGGGGGGCAGACATCGCCACCACGATGACCCGCCTCCAGGAAACGATGACCGTTCTAGAAGCAAGCCAGGCCAGTTTCGTTCGTCTCGCCAACCTTTCGCTGTTTTCAATGCTGCGCTGATCGCGCACCCTATCGGAGGAACTGCCCTATGTACGCGATCATCGGCATCGTAGTCCTAATCGTCATGGTTTTCGGCGGGTTCATGCTCAGCGGCGGCGCTATGGGCCCCGTTTTGGCGGCCATGCCCTATGAAATGCTGATCATCGGGGGTGCTGCGGTCGGCGCAATGGTTGCAGGCAATTCGCTTGATGGGCTCAAGGCGCTGGGCGGGGCGTTCAAGAAAATTTTCAAGGGGCCGCAGCACAACAAGCAGGACCATATCGATGCCATCGCGCTGACCACGCAATTGATGCGCATGCTCAAGAACGACGGACCCGTGGCGCTGGAAAGCCATCTCGACGATCCGGCCAATTCTACCGTGTTCAGCGAATATCCGAACCTGCTCAAGAATACTGCGCTCATCGCGCTGATCTGCGATACGCTGACCCTGCTGGTGGTGTCTTCCGGTACGCTGGAAACGCATGCCGTCGAAGAGGTGATGGACAATGCGATGAAGACGCATTTTCACGAACTGCACGAACCACAGCACAACCTTCAGACCCTGTCGGATGCGCTGCCCGCGCTCGGTATCGTCGCGGCGGTTCTGGGGGTGGTCAAGACCATGGGCTCGATCGACAAGCCGCCCGAAATCCTGGGCAAGATGATCGGTGCGGCGCTGGTGGGCACCTTTCTCGGGGTATTGCTCGCCTATGGGATCGTCGGCCCGCTCGCCGGGCGTCTCAAACAGGTGCTCGAACAGGACGAACAGATATTCCATGCGGTCAAGCAGGTAATCATCGCTTCGCTCTACGGGCATCCCCAGCCGCTGGTGGTGGAAAGCGCCCGGTCGAGCCTGGGCCATGCGGTCAGGCCCGGCTTGAACGAACTTCTCGACGCGTTGCGGGGGCGCTAACATGGCCAGCAAGGCAGACGGCCGCAACGATCCCGTTCCGATCATCGTCAAAAAGGTGACCGTCGTGGAGGCGGGGCATCATGGCGGTGCGTGGAAGGTGGCCTATGCCGACTTCGTTACCGCGATGATGGCCTTCTTCCTGTTGCTCTGGCTGCTCGGCGCGACGACGGAGGATCAGCGCAAGGGGTTGGCGGACTATTTCACGCCGACGCTGGTCAAGACCAAGGAACAGAGCGCGGGCGCCGATGGCGTGTTGGGTGGATCCTCGCTGGTGGATGTGGACAATTACCCGCATGCCGCCGGGCAGACCGGAACGAAGACGCTTACCGTGCCGCGCGACGCCACCGGCGGCCCGAAGGAAGGCGCCGCGACCATCAAACGGATACAGATCCGCGTTACCGAGGCGATCGCCGACAAGGAACGGCTCAAACGGCTGATGCGCCAGGTGCGGATGATCGATACCACCACGGGTATCAGGATCGACCTGGTCGACGATGCGGATTTTTCGATGTTCGCTCTGGGCACCACGGTGCTGACCCCGGACGCACGCGATCTGCTCGATATCGTGGCCGAAGCCATCGGACCGGAAGGTGGCCAGATTACCGTTCGCGGTCACACGGATGCTCTGAAATACCGCGATCCGACCAGGGTCAACAACTGGTCGCTTTCGGCCGGGCGCGCCGAGGCCACTCGCCAGACGCTGATCCGCCATGGCATTTCACGCGGCCGTTTCCGCCGGATCGAAGGCGTCGCGGATACCGAACCGCTGATCTCCGATGACCCCGCCGATCCGCGCAACCGCCGGATTTCGATCTCTCTCGAAGACTGAGCTGACGCAGGAGTAGGGCGGGCGCCCGACTAGCTGCGCGCATAGGCGCGGCAAAAAACCTCGACGGCGCCATCGATGCGGCGGCGGTCACACGCCGGATCGGCGGGTTGGCCGAAGCGGCGCTCCAGATCGCCCATGCCCTTGCACATCGAGACGAATTGTTCGACCGCCAGCTCGGTATCGGCGATATCGAGTTCGCCACCTGCAACCATGGTGTCGAGCAATGCGGCGAAGGCAGAGCGCATGCGGTGCGGCCCTGCGGCAAGAAACGCCTCGCCGATTTCGGGCTCGGTTTCGGTTTCCGCGGCAATCCGGCGGTCGAAACGCACCATTTCCTCGCGCGACAGGAAGGCGACCATCGCCTCTGCGATTGCCGTAAGGCGTTCGCGCAGCGTACCGGTAGGCGCGGGCTCGAGCGCGAAACTCGCCCGCATGGCAGCGCATTGATCGTCGACCGACGCCGCGAACAACGCCCGTTTGTCGCCGAAATGATTGTATATCGTGACCTTCGAAACACCCGCATCCGCCGCGACCTGTTCGATTGACGTTGCTGCGAAACCTTTGGTGAAGAAAGACTCCGCCGCCGCCGCGATGATCGCGTCGCGCTTTGCCGTGACTATCGGCCGACCTGGTTTTTTCGAGCTGTCGCTTGACAAATTGAACGGTCCCGTTCAGTTGAACGCTATCGTTCACTAATGGACGAGTCGAAAGGCGAAGGCAAGCAAGCATGCTCTGGATTGCGATCAGAATGCTTACCGGGGACGCCCAGAAATTTTACGGACTGGTGTTCGGCATTGCGTTCTCCACTTTGCTCATCACGCAGCAATTGACCATTTTCGTCAATCTGATCGAGCGCGGGGCGAGCGGCGTTTACAACGTCTCCAGCGCGGATGTGTGGGTGATGGACCCGGTCAGCCGGACGAGCGATGTCGCTTACGCCCTGCCGTCCACCGCGCTCGACAAGGTGCGCAGCGTACCGGGCGTGGAATGGGCGGTGCCGCATATCCGTGCGCAGGCCAGCGTTCGTACCAAGGATGGCGATCTCGAAGGGGTGGCGGTCATCGGGGTCGACGATGCGACGCTGATCGGCCTGCCCAAGCGCATGCTCGAAGGGTCGTCGGACGTTCTTTCACGGCCTGACAGCGTGATTATCGACGATGTCGGCACCACGCGCATGTTTCCCGGCCAGTCCCCGATCGGCGAACGTTTGGAGCTGAACGATCAGCGCGCGGTGATAAGGGGAATTGCCGATGCGATCCCCAGTTTCACCAGCACCGTCGTGCTCTACACCAAATACAGCCAGGCGCTGAATTACGTGCCGGGCACGCGCAATCGCCTGTCCTTCGTGCTGGTGGGTGCAGAAGATCCGATGCAGGCCAAAGCCCTGTCGGAACGGATCGAACGCGAAACCGGCCTCAAGGCCCGGACCCGCGACGAATTCGCGCAGGACGGGATCGATTTCATTATCGAGAACACGGGTATCCCGCTGAATTTCGGGATTACCGTCGCGCTCGGCTTCATTGTCGGCGTGGCAATCGTGGGGCTGACCTTCAGCCTGTTCATCCGCGACAACATCAAGCAGTTCGGCGCGCTGAAGGCGATCGGCGTCACCAATCGGAAAATCCGCCGGATGGTCGCGGTGCAAGCGGGGCTGGTGGGCCTGGTCGGTTACGGTCTCGGCGTGATCGGAACGGTGTTCTTCATCTGGGGTTTCTCGAGCAATCCGACCTTCAAGGGATTTTACATTCCGTGGCAGATCCCGCTGGTCAGCCTGGTTGCGGTATTTCTCATCCTCGCGTTGACCGGCTGGCTGGCGCTGCGCAACGTGCTCAAGACCGAGCCGGCATCGGTGTTCCGCTGATGGGCACGCCGATCGACACCAGCGCCATCGGCGGATGCAAGCCCGAAGCGGCGATCTGCACACGCGGTGTGACGCGCGATTTCCAGGCGGGGCAGCAGACGATCACCGTGCTGCACGGGATCGATCTCGATATCCGCGCGGGCGAGCTGACTTTCCTCGTCGGCGAAAGCGGTTCGGGCAAGACGACTCTTATCTCGATCATGTGCGGCATCTTGTGGCCGACGCTGGGCGAGGTGAAGGTATTCGGGACCGACATCTACGAGCTGGGCGATACCGAGCTGGTGGAATTCCGCCTGCAAAACATCGGCTTCATCTTCCAGCAGTATAATCTGATCCCCTCGATCGACGCTGCAAACAACGCGGCGGTGCCGCTGATCGCCCAGGGGATGGATCGGCTCGAGGCGCGCGAAAAAGCGGTCGCCATGCTGAAAAAGCTCAATATCGCAGACCAGGCCGACAAGCTGCCGCGCCAGCTATCGGGCGGGCAGCAACAGCGCGTCGCCATTGCCCGCGCCTTGGTTCACGAGCCACGCCTGGTGGTCTGCGATGAACCGACGGCGGCGCTCGACGCGTCATCGGGCCGTCGGGTGATGGACCTCCTGCGCGATGTCGCGGTCGCGGAAGACCGCGCATGCATAATCGTGACTCACGATAACCGGATTTTCGACCTCGCCGACCGTATCCTCGTGCTTGAGGACGGGCGGATCACCCACGACGGCACGGACGTGCCCGAAGGACACTGACATGGCATTCAACTGGAAAAACCTGAGCTTTTCGCGCCAAATTCTCCCGGTGATTGCCTTGCTCGGTTTGCTCGCGGCGGTGCTGTTCATCTTCGTCGGCCTGCCCGACCGGGAACTCAGCGAACCCGGGCGCGAGCCCCCGCGCGCACCGGCAGAGTTGGCGGCGCAGGCGCGTGTCGCGGGCGCGGGCGTGGTCGAACCCTCGAGCGAGACGATCCAGATCGGCTCGGCGCTGTCCGGTCTCATCACAGGCCTGTCCGTTCAGCCGGGTGACCGCGTGAGCGAGGGGCAGGTGCTGTTCACCGTCGATGACCGCGCCGTGCGGGCACAGCTACGCGAGGCCAATGCGGCGATTGCCGAGGCGCGCGCTGCGATTGCCGAAGCTCGCACTGCGCGGGCCACCGCAGAGCAGCAACTCGCGCTCTATCGCAATGTCGACGACCCCGCAGCGGTCAGCCGTGCCGAAGTGATCCGCGCGGAGGGTGACGCCTCCACCGCACGCGAGCGGCTGAGACTGGCGCAGGCGCGCCTGCAGGCCGCACAGGCTCGCGCAGGTTCGGCGCAGACCGAGATCGGCCGGCTGACCGTGCGCGCGCCTATCGCGGGCGAAATTCTGGCGGTGAACATCCGCAAGGGCGAATATGTCAGCACGATGGGCGGCGGCGGATCGCAACCCTTCATCGAGATGGGGCAAACGCAGCCGCTGCATGTGCGTATCGATATCGACGAAGAGCAGGCGCCGCGCGTTGCGCTTGGAGCCCCGGCAACAGTCAGCCCGCGCGGTGCATCCGACCGGCGGGTCAAAGCCAAGTTCGTCCGGGCCGAGCCGCTCGTGGTGCCCAAACGCTCGCTTACCAACAGCGCAGCGGAACGCGTCGATGTGCGTGTGCTGCAGCTTATCTATGAACTGCCCGAAACCAACGGCCTGTTCCGCGTCGGCCAGCAGGTCGATGCCTATATCGCCGCGAAGGGGGATGGGGAATGATGCCGCGCGCATTCTTCCTGACCGCTAGCGCGCTGGCGCTTGCGTCCTGCGCGGCCGGTCCGCCGCCCGAGATCGCAACACCGGTGCCGGTCCTGCCCGACAGTTTCCTTTTCGCGCCCGATACGCAGCAGGAAACGACCCTGGCCGGATTGCTTCCGGTCGACGATCCCGCGTTCGATACGCTTGCCGCACAGGCGCTCGCCTCTTCGCCCACTTTGGCAGAGGCAGCGGCGCGGGTTGAACAGGCCCGTGCCGGAGCCGCTCGTGCGGGGGCTGAGCGCCTGCCCGATATCGGCGCGAACGCCTCGGTAACCGGAACGCGCACCAACCCGGCCTCTTTCGGCGGCGATCTGCCGCCGGGGGTGACGTTCGACACCGAGCGCGTGTCCTATGCGGCCAATCTCACGGCACGCTGGGACCTCGACCTGTTCGGTCGCCTGCGCGCGCAGGAACGCGCCGCACTGGCCCGGATCGATTCCGCGAATGCCAGCCGGCGGGCAGTGCGCAACGCGCTGCTCGCGGAGATTGCGGCGAGCGTGATCGACTGGCGGACCGTCGAAGCACGCGATGCCGAAGTGCGCAGCGATCTGGCTTCGGCCCGGGAACTTGCGCGGCTTGCCGACGTGCGCGAACGCGCCGGGATCGCGCCTGGCTTCGATCGGGTGCGTGCGGAAGGTTCCGCAGCCAGTTCGCGCAGCCGCCTGGCGGCCCTGGAGAGCGAGCGGACGCGGCTGTTGGGACGGCTCGTAACGCTGACGGCCCAAAGCGGGGCGCAGGTTCGCGCCGCGCTGGCGCAGGGCGAAGCCGATGCGGATCTGCCCGCTCCGCCCGAAACGCTTCCTTCCGCGCTGCTCGCCAACCGCCCGGACGTGCTTGCGGCGGCCGCTACCCTGGCGGCGGAGGATGCGGAGCTTGCCGCAACGGCGCGCAGGCGGTTTCCGACCTTCGACCTGTCGGGTGCGATCGGCCTGCTGGCGTTCGGGATTGGCGATTTGTTCGACAGTGAATCGGTGGTCGGCTCGCTCGCCGCGACGATTGCCGGTCCACTGCTCGATTTCGGGCGGATACAAGCCGAAATCGATGGTGCCGCAGCGGAAAAGAAGGCCGCTTTCGAGGCCTATCGGGGCACGGTCTATACTGCTTTGGGCGATGCCGAGGCGGGTTATGGCCTGGTGTCCGCCGCCGATATCGAAGCACAGGCCGCAGCGGCGGAGGCTGCAAACCTGCAACGCGCGGCGCGGCTCGCCAATACGCGCTATGAAGCCGGGTTGGCGGATTTCCTGACCGTTCTCGAAGCGCGGCGGGCGGCCGATGCCAGCGGAGAACGCGCGGCGGCTGCGCTTGGCCGCGCCCGCCGTGCGCGTGTTCTGTTGTGGCAGGCGCTGGGCGGAAGCGATCTCCCCTAGATCATCGCTCCGCCATCGACCACGATGGTCTGACCGGTGGTCCATTTCGCTGCGGGTGAGGAGAGATAGATGGCCGCACCGGCGATATCCTCCGGTTCACCGATCCGGCGCATGGCAAGCCGCTTTTCGGTCGCGGCGAGCGCTTCGGGATTGTCCCACAGCGCTTTGGCGAAGTCGGTCTTCACCAGTCCCGGCGCGATTCCGTTGACGCGGATGCCGTGCTTGCCATTCTCTGCGGCATAATTGCGCACGAGCTGGAAATCGGCGGCCTTCGAAACGCAATAGGCCCCGATCGTGGTCGAGGCGCGCAGGCCCCCGATCGAACTGATGACGACGATTGCTCCATCGCCCTTCTCGCGCATGGCAGGCAGGGCCAACTGGATCAGCCAGTGGTTCGACAGGATATTGTTATCGAGGACCTTGCGGAATTGATCGTCGGAGATCCCGTCCATCGATCCATAATGGGGATTGCTCGCCGCATTGCAGATAAGGATGTCGACCGGGCCGAGTTTCTCCCTGGTCTGTGCGAACAGATCCTCGAGCTGGGCTTTCTCGGAAATGGAAGCGGCGATCGCCACCGCGCTGCCTTGGCCATGCTCGGCATTGATTGCCGCGGCGACCTCCTCGCAGGCATCCTGCTTGCGGCTGGAGATCACGACACGCGCGCCTTGCGCCGCAAGGCCTTCGGCAATGGCACGGCCGATCCCACGGCTCGATCCGGTTATGACAGCAACCTTTCCGGTCAGATCGAATGACGACATGGCTTTTCCCCTTGGCTCAAGAAAAAGGGTCCGGCATCGCGAGACGCCGGACCCCTCTGTGGCTCAACCGATATGTATCAGAAGCCGGCGCGAACGGTCACGCCGTAGGTGCGCGGTTCGGCGAGGAAGGCCGAATAGGTCTGCTGCGGAGCCACGAATGGTGTGTTGAACGCCACCTGAGTGTAGTCCTTGTCGAACAAATTGTTCGCCCAGAACTCCAGACCCCAGCGCCGGTCGGGACCGGTGATGCCGATGCGGCCGTTGACGATGACATAGGAATCCTGTTCCTTGCCGAAGAGCAGATCGGAACCGGTGTTGAAATCGTCGGTCGCGCGGGCATTGACGAAGAACAGGCCCGACAGGCCGGAATTGCCGATCGGCGGAGTCCAGCTGAGCGAAGCCGTGCCGACCCATTCGGGCGCGTTCGACAGGTTGTCGCCCGGCAACAGGCGCAGCGCCGGATCGAGCGGGGCGCCCGTATCGGTCCCGATCAGGTTGTCTTCGTAGCTGGTGTCCGAATAGGTGATCCCCATCGTCATGGTCAGATCGCGGACCGGGCTGAGCGAGGTTTCGAACTCGAAACCCTGCGCGATCACGCCGGGTGCCACGTCGTCGACCGCACAGGCCCCGGTCGCCGGATCGCCATCGCGATCACCGCCGCCAAGATCGGTGTCGCAGCCATTGACATTCTGCACCAGGAAGACCGAACCGTTGAAGGTGTTCAGTTGGAAGTTGCTGAATTCCTGGCGGAAGGCCGCGATGCTGAAGCCGAATTTGCGGCTCGAATACTTCACCCCGACCTCGAAGGCGTCGACCGTCTCCGCGTCGAACTGAAGGTTCGCCGTATTGAGGTTGGTCACATCGAGGAACAGCGGGTTCGACAGCGCCGAGCGGTCGAGATTGAAACCACCCGCCTTATAGCCCTTCGAATAGGAACCGTAGAGCAGCCAGTCGGGATCGGGCTTCCAGCTCAGGATCGCCGTGCCGGTGAACTCGTCTTCGTCCCGCGTATCGGAAATCGACACACCGTTGAGTTCGGCAGTCGAGTTGCCCTGGCAGGACAGCGCCAGCAGACCACCGCCCAGCGCCTGAAGCGTACCGCGACTTGTGGCAGGGAAATTGGCCAGGAAAGCAGGGTTCAGTAGCGTTGCACCCTGCAAGGCCCGCTGCTGAGGGCAGAAGACATTGTCGTTCCCGAAGGTCGCATCAAAATCCTTGGTTTCGCTGGTGTAGCGTACACCCAGGGTCAGATCGACCGTATCGGTCAGATGGACGATGTTGTGCGTGAAAACCGCGAAGTTTTCGCTCTTCTGATTGTAGATGTCGCCGGTTCCACCGACGTCCTTGACCTGCGACAAGATGTTGAGGCCATTGACGACGACGTCACCAGCCGGGCCAAGGGCGCCGTCCAGCGGGTTGGCGGGATCGCCAATCAGGGCTCCTTGTCCACCAGCGCTTAGGCAATTGGCATTGCCAGGATTAACCGCGGTCGGCCCCAGAAGACCCGCCAAGGCAAGCGCCACGCGGCAACTGGCGAAGGTGCCGTAATCGTTGCCGAACCGCAGATTGTCGCGGGTCTCGAGTTTTTCGTTGGCGTAATAGGCGCCCACCAGCCAGTCGAGCCGGTCGTTGAAGGCGGTGCCGTTGACGCGGAATTCCTGCGTGAAGGTCTTGAACTCGCGCGCGCCGGCATTGGGGCCGGGGGCACGGTACAGCAGGTCGACCTGCGTGTAGTCGGTATCCGATGCCTGGTTGTTCGAATATTCGCGATACCCCGTGATCGAGGTGAGCGTGACATCGCCGAGCGTCCAGTTGAGCTCGCCCGAGATACCGTAATCCTCGGTTTCACCCTCATAGCTGCGTCCTGCCGTGGGATAGATATTGCGGTTGAACGTCGATTGCGAAAGCGCGCGCGGATCCTGCCCGAGGCCGAGCAGGATCGGAACGATCGGGTTCGACGTGCTGGTCAGCGCCGGGCCGCCATTGGGGCGATTGAAAAGATCGAGATTGGGGCGGCCCGTAAGCGGATTTATGCTCGTATCGATACGCGCAAGCGGAGCGAAGTCAGGCTGCACGAAGGTCGCTGCGCAGCAGGCTTCGTCCTTCTTCGAATAGTCGCCGACCAGGCGGAAGCTGACGTCTTCGGTCGGTTCGAACAGAACTTGGGCACGAACCAGGTAGCGGTCGCGATTGTTGACGTCGGTGTTGTTGGTCACATCGTTGTAAAAGCCGTCACGCTTGAAATACACGCCGTCGATACGCGCCGCTACCGTTTCGCCGAGAGGGGCATTGATGCCCCCTTCGACCTTGATCGCATCGTAATTGCCATAGGTGAAAGCGCCGTAGCCGGAGAATTCGAATTCGGGCGGGGCGGTGTAGATGTTGATCAAGCCTGCGGAGGAGTTGCGCCCGCCCAGCGTGCCTTGCGGGCCGCGCAGGATTTCCACACGATCGATCGGGCCGAGTTCGGACAGGGCATTGCCCGAACGCGAACGATATACGCCATCCACGAAGACCGCGACCGAGCTTTCGAGGCCCGGATTGTCGCCGACCGTTCCGATACCGCGGATACGCGCAGAGCCATTGGCTTCGTTGCCGGTCGAGGAGACGAGCAGGGACGGGGCAACCTGATTGAGGTCGCGAATATCGGAAACACCGGATTTCTCCAGCAATTCGCCCGAAACGGCCGACACGGCGACCGGTACGTCGGCCAGTGCCTGTTCGCGGCCCTGGGCGCGCACGATGATGACATTGCTGTCATCGACATCCGCGGCATCGACAAGACCGGTTTCCTGATCGGTTTCCGCCTGGTCCTGCGCCTGCGCCGCAACGGGCACGAAGGCAAGCGCCCCTGCCAGTGCTCCCAGCGCACATTGATGACGTAGTCCGAATCTCTGCATGGGTTTCTCCTCTCCTTTGGGTCGCCCGCTCTGGGTGCATACCCTTGCATCGAATTTGAATGCGTATTGCCCGATTATGTCAAGGGACAACGGTCAAACGTGTTATTGCAATCGTCGAATTGCGTACCGATGTTTCGAAAATGCCGCAGTTTCGCGCTTACTGATTGAAGCGCTTGCCGGTTTCGGCTTTCTCACGCAGAAATTCGCTCACGGGCAGGCCATGGCGCTCCAGTCCCGCGACGACCGTGTCGAGCCCGATCGTATCGGCCCAGAACATCGGGCCTCCCGTGTAGAGCGGCCAGCCATATCCGTTGATCCATACGACATCGATATCGCTCGCACGCTGCGCCATGCCTTCCTCGAGGATCTTCGCGCCCTCGTTGACCATGGGATAGAGCAGGCGTTCCCGGATCTCGTCCTTGGAGATTGCGCGCTGCTCCCTGCCTTCCTTGGCGGCGAAATCGGCGATGATCGCCTTCACTTCGTCCGAGGGCGTGCGATTGCGCGCTTCGTCGTAGTCGTAGAAGCCCTTGCCGTTCTTCTGGCCGAAGCGCTCCTTGGCGCAGAGCGCCTCGCGGATCGTGGTGACCTTTGTCGGGTCGCGGTGCCAGCCGATGTCGATCCCGGCCAGGTCGCCCATCTGGAACGGTCCCATGGGGAAACCGAATTCGAGCAGTACGTCGTCGACTTCCCAATAATTCGCGCCTTCCATGATCAGCTCGTTCGCCTGCTCCTGACGCTTGGAGAGCATGCGGTTGCCGATGAAGCCCGGGCACACGCCCGAAACGGCGGCCACTTTGCCGATTGTTTTCGACAGCTTCATCACCGTCGCCAGCACATCGTGGCGCGTTTCCTTGCCGCGCACGACTTCGAGCAGCTTCATGATGTTGGCGGGCGAGAAGAAGTGCATGCCCACGACATAACCGGGGCGCCCTGTCGCCGTGGCGATCTCGTCCACATCGAGATAGCTGGTGTTGGAGGCAAGGATCGCGCCCTGCTTCACCACTGTGTCGAGCTTGGCGAAGACCTCTTTCTTGACGTCCATGTTTTCGTAGACCGCTTCGATCACGAGATCGCAATCGGCGAGGTCGCCATAGGACAGCGTGGGCGTCAGCAGGCCCATGGCCTGTTCGACCTGCTCGGCCGTCATGCGGCCTTTCTTGGCCGTGTTTTCATAGTTCTTGCGCATTACTCCCGTGCCCCGGTCGAGCGCGTCCTGCGTCATTTCGAGGATCGTCACCGGAATACCGGCGGAGAGGAAATTCATCGCGATCCCGCCGCCCATCGTTCCGGCACCGATCACGCCGACTTTCTTGATCGGGATCAGCGGCGTATCCTTGGGCACGTCGTCGATCTTGTTGGCCGCGCGTTCGGCGAAGAAATAGTGGCGCATCGCCGCGCTTTGCGTGCCGCTCATCAGTTTCATGAACAGCTCGCGTTCCTTTTGCACGCCTTCGGCATAGGGCAGTTCGCCAGCCGCCTTGACCGCTTCGATCGCCGCATTGGGGGCATCGAAACCGCGAATCCGGCGGGCTTGGCTGGCGCGGAAGCGGTCGAACAGGTCGGGATCGCGCACGCCATCCTCATTGGCATTGCCTTCCGACGCACGCGGGACCGGCTGGCCGATCTTCGACCTGGCGAAGGCGATGGCATCGGCCTCGAGGCTGTCTTCACCTACGAGTTCGTCGAGCAGACCGATGGCCTTGGCTTTCTTGGCCGGGATCGGATTGCCGCCGACGACTAGGGGCAAGGCGGCTTCCGCCCCAACGAGGCGCGGCAGGCGCTGCGTGCCCGCAGCGCCGGGGATCAGGCCGAGCTTTACTTCGGGCAGGCCGAGTTTGGCACTGGGCACCGCGACGCGGTAATGGCAGGCCAGCGCCACCTCGCAGCCGCCGCCAAGCGCGGTGCCGTGGATCGCGGCGACCACAGGCTTGTCGCTCGCTTCCATTGCGTCGAGCGTTTCGGGCAGGCTCGGGCCGACCGGCGGCTTGCCGAATTCGGTGATGTCCGCACCGGCAAAGAAAGTCCGTCCGTCGCAGCGAATGACCACTGCCTTGACCGCGTCATCGCCGATCGCTTCTTCGATCGCGTCCTTCAGCCCGGCGCGCACGGCCTGTCCCAGGGCATTGACCGGCGGATTGTCGGAAATGACGACAAGGACATCGTCGTGGCGCTGTGTGCGGATGGGGGAGGTCATCGGTGTCTCCTCAGACGTAGGTTTCGGTGAGGGCGGAATAGATCAGCGTCTTGAGCTGACGGCGGATGGGATAGGTCGACGAGGGATAGACCTGCGTCATGAAAACCATGGTGATGCGTTCGACCGGATCGACGAAGAAGGCGGTCGAATAGGCGCCGCCCCAGTAATACTCGCCCAGACTCGACGGGATCAGCGTTTTTGCCGGATCGATCACCATCGCGAATCCCAGGCCGAAACCCGTCCCGGCATTGTTCGCTTCGGAAAACAGGCTGCTCGACATCTCGGTGAGATCGGCATTGCCCGGCAAATGGTTGGTTCGCATCAGGCGCAGGGTCTTGGGGCTGATGATGCGCGCGCCGTCCAGCTCGCCGCCGTTCAGCAGCATGGTCGCGAAGCGATGATAGTCGGCGATGGTGCCGACCAGCCCTCCGCCGCCGCTGTCGAAACTCGCGGGCTTGGCAAGCTTGCTCGTCGCGCCGGCGCTGATCATGCGCGGCGACTGGCCGGGGCGATAGGCGTAGGCATCGACCAGCCGATCGAGATCGCCTTCGCGAACGCCGAAGCGCGTATCGGTCATGCCGAGCGGGGCGAAAATGTGCTTCTCGAAATAGTCGCCCAGCCGCATTCCGCTGATCCGTTCGACCGCAATGCCCAGCACATCGGTCGAGACCGAATAGTTCCATCCCTGCCCGGGCGCGAATTCGAGCGGGAGCTGGGCCAATTTGTCGATGAACCCGTCACTATCCAGATTGTCGCGCGCGAAATCGAAATTGTGCTCGCGGTAGACCGCATCGATATTGTTGCGGTTCTGCAAGCCGTAGGTGAAGCCCGACATATGCGTGAGCAGATCGACGAAGCGCATCGGATGCGCGGGCGCGCCCGGCGCGAAGGGGATCGAGCCGCCGCCGCCCGCATAGACATGCAAATTGGCGAATTCGGGAAACACTTTGGTCACCGGCTCTTCCAGCGCGACCTTGCACTGTTCGACGAGCTGCATGAAGGCGACCGAGGTCACCGGCTTGGTCATGCTGGCGATGCGAAACAGCGCGTCGTCGCGAAGCTCGCGGCCATCGTCGCCCATCGTGCCGAGCCTGGTGTAATGGACCGGTTGTCCGTCGCGCGCGATCAGCAATTGTGCGTTAGGCAGGCGGCCATTGTCGACATACGTCTCTGCCAGGAACGGAGTGATTCGCGATAGCCTCCCGGCATCGAAACCCAGTGCTCCGGCGTCTGCCAGTTCGACCATTCCGTTCTCCTCTCCCGTACATACCTATGCTTCGGTTTTACACGAATAGCGAATTCATCTGTTCTTGCCACCCTCATACCTTTCCTTCGAAGGCGGCTTGCACATCCATGACAAGCAGGGTTAGATCGCGGGTGGAGAGAGTCGCCCCGGAAGTGGCGGCAGATGAGGGGATACCCATGAACGACCTCGCGCAAGCGATCGATTTCGTGCCGCCGGCAAATTGGCCAGCCATGTCGCGGCAGGAGTGCGTCGAGCGCCTGACTGCACCGGGGCAGCGCTTCGAAATGGAAACGATCGACATTCGCGGTGTGCCCACGCGTGTGTGGAAGAACGCGCCCGGCAATTTGCGTCAGGTCGCCATGGCCGGGCGCGTGCATGGCGACCGCCTTTTCGCCATCTATGAGGATGAGCGCGTCACCTATGATGCCTGGTTCCGCGCGGTCGTGCGGCTGGCCGCCGAATTCCGCGCGCGCGGCATTACCAAGGGCGACCGGGTGGCCTTGGCGATGCGCAATCTGCCCGAATGGCCGGTCGCCTTCTTCGCTGCGACCGCGATCGGCGCGATCTGCGTTCCGCTCAATGCGTGGTGGACGGGGCCGGAACTGGCCTTCGGGCTCGCCAATTCGGGCTCGAAACTGCTCGTCTGCGATGCCGAGCGGTGGGAGCGGCTGGCCGACCACCGCGCCGAGTTCCCGGGATTGGAAACGGTGTTCGTCGCGCGCAGCGGAAAACCGGTGGAGGGAGGCGAGCGGCTCGAGGATGTCATCGGCACGCCTCACGACTATGCTGCGCTGCCGCAAGGCGAATTGCCGCACGAGGAGATTGCACCCGAGGACGAAGCGACGATCTTCTACACCAGCGGCACCACCGGCCAGCCCAAGGGCGCGTTGGGAACGCATCGCAATCTGTGCACCAATATCATGTCGAGCGGCTTCAACGCCGCCTATGCCGCTCTGCGACGGGGTGACGTTCCGCCCGAGCCGGTGCAGAAGGTGGGGCTGATGGTTATTCCGCTGTTCCACGTCACTGCCTGTTCGGCCGGGCTGATGGGTTATGTCGTGGCCGGGCACACAATGATTTTCATGCACAAATGGGACCCGGTGAAGGCGTTCCGGCTGATCGAGCGCGAGAAGGTGAATCTGACCGGCGGCGTGCCGACCATCGCCTGGCAATTGCTCGAGCACCCCGAGCGCGGAGAGTACGATCTCTCGAGCCTGGAAGCGATCGCTTATGGCGGCGCGCCCGCAGCCCCCGAACTGGTGCGCAAGATCCACGAGGAATTCGGCGCGCTGCCCGCCAATGGCTGGGGCATGACCGAAACCATGGCGACGGTGACGGGGCATTCGTCCGAGGATTATCTCAACCGCCCCGACAGTTGTGGGCCGCCCGTTGCCGTGGCCGATCTCAAGATCATGTCCGAGGATGGCGAGACAGAGCTGCCCACCGGCGAAGTCGGCGAGTTGTGGGCGCGCGGGCCGATGGTGGTCAAAGGCTATTGGAACCGGCCCGAAGCGACGGCGGAAACCTTCGTCGACGGTTGGGTCCGCACCGGCGATCTGGCCCGGCTGGACGAGGAGGGGTGGTGCTATATCGTCGACCGCGCCAAGGACATGGTCATCCGCGGCGGCGAAAACATCTACTCCTCCGAGGTTGAAAATGTGCTCTACGATCATCCCGCAGTGACCGATGCGGCGCTGGTAGGCATCCCCCACCCGACCTTGGGCGAAGAACCCGCTGCCGTCGTCCATCTCGCGCCCGGCACTTCGGCGAGCGAGGAGGAACTGCGCGAGTGGGTCGCCGCGCGGCTGGCGAAATTCAAGGTGCCGGTGCGCATTGCCTTCGTCCGCGACACTTTGCCGCGCAACGCCAACGGCAAGATTCTGAAAAAGGATCTGAAGGGCTTTTTCGCGTGAACGTTCCCGCCGCCACCCGCAAATTCGGCGAGAAGCGCGAGGCGATCGTTCACGCAGCCGCCGTGCTCATCAATGAAGTCGGCGTGCAGGCGACCACGCTGGCAGAGGTCGCGCGCGCAATCGGGCTGAATGCGACCAGCGTCACCTATTATTTCCCGCGCAAGGAACAATTGGTCGTCGCGGTCTATGACGAGACGCTGGCCCTGATGGAGCGCATGGCGCGCGAGGCGCTCGAACAGGCGGAGCCTGCCGCACGGTTGCGGCATTTCATCGCCGCCCATGTCGCGCTGAGAAAACGCATCCGGGCTGGCGAGCGTGGCCTCGTTACCGCGCTGTCGGAAATCCGCACGCTCGAGCCCGAGGTGCAGGACCCGCTGATGGCGCATTATCTGCGGATCGTCGACCTCGTGCGGCGCTTCTTCGGCGAATGGCGCGACAAGGACGAACGGGCGCTGTTCTCGGCCCGCGCCCATATCCTGCTCGAGGCGATGATGTGGTGGCCGGTATGGTCGATACGTTACTCCGTTCTCGATTTCCCGCGCATTGAAGAGCGGCTGTTCGACGTGCTCGCTCATGGTCTGCCCGCCCGGCGGGGGGCCTTCGATCCGCAACAACTGGTGGGCAATTGGCGCACGCCGGAAGAGGAGGAGGCCGGGCAGAACGAAGCCTTTCTGCGCGCCGCGACGGTGACGATCAACGAACGCGGCTATCGCGGCGCATCGGTCAACCGTATCGCCGAAAGCCTCAACGTCACCAAAGGCAGTTTCTACCATCACCACCAGGCGAAAGACGATCTGGTGCTGGCCTGTTTCCAGCAGAGCTACGATCGCCTTTCCGCAGTGCAGATCGCGGGGCGCGATATCGAAACCGATTACTGGACCCGGTTGTCGAGCGTGCTGGCAGAGCTGGTCGATGTGCAGTTCTTCGACCGCACGCCCCTGCTCAGAACAACCGCGCTGCAGGCGCTTGATGCGGAACACAAGATCAACGTAGTCACCCGGTCCAACCGGCTGGCGCGGCGCTTTGCCGGGATGCTGATCGACGGCATCGCCGACGGTTCGGTGCGCGCGATCGACCCGCTGGTGGCGGGACAGGTAATCATGTCTACCATCAATTCCGCCTATGAGGCGCGCCATTGGGCGGCCCGCTTCGAACGACCCGACCAGGCGATCCAGACTTATCTGTCGGTCATGTCCGAAGGGATGCTCGCCTCATCGGATTGAGGCGCGCGGCTCGCGCACGCGCCAGGTCATCAGCGCCAGGCTGGCGATGAGCGAGGCGAAGGCCGCGACAATCAGCGGAGCATAGCCCAGCGCGGCGATGCTCAGGCCCACGAGGATCGGACCGATCGAGGATACGCCGCCCTCGACCGTAGTGGTCAGCGCAAGGCGCATGGGAATGTCTTCGTGCTCGCCGAATTCGAGCACCAGCGTGACCGCCGCCATCATCCATCCCGAAAAGCCGAAGCCGAGAAAGGCGAAGCTGGCATAGATCAACCAGCCATCGCCGAACACCAGCAGCAATATGCCCGTCAAACTGCTTGCCAGTGCTCCGAGATAGACGGCGCGAAAGCCGATCCGGTCACCGAGCGAGCCCCAGACGAGATTGGACATCGTGTCCGCAGCAAGGAAGGCGAGGCTCAAGCTGCCGATCAGCGCCCCGTCGAGGCCCAGCCGGTCGCCGACATAGAGCGTCCAGAAGGGCAGGCCGACACGTGCGACCGCGGCGAGGCCGTGGGCCATCAGAAAGGCGCGAAAATCGCGGTGCTGCAACAGCTCGCCGAATTGCCCGATCCGCTCGCGCAAGGGCATGACCGGGCGCAGGCGCGGCGCATCGGGTTCGCGAATGCCGAGCTTCAGGACCACGAGACCGATCGATGTCAGCATGAAGGCGAGCAGGAAGGTCGTGGCATAGCCATTCCCAAGCCATTCGCGTTCGATAAAATAATGCCCCGCGACCCAGGCGAGACCGGCGGCGATCAACCCGCCCACCATGTTGCGGATGCCCTGCAGCCGCCCGCGCCGGTCGATCGGGATGAGCTTGGCCATCAGCATCTGGAACGCCACACGCTGCGCGCCGCTGAAAAAGCCCAGCAGCAGGAAGCTGGCGAGCGTCACCACCAGCAGCGCCGTGCCTTCCAGCATCCATGCCGCAAGGGCCAGCGCCAGCACCATAACCCGCATCATCGAACCGACGCTGATGGCATAGGGCAGGATGCGCTTGCGGCTTTCGACCTGCGCGCCCGACAGGATCGGAGAGACCGTGCCTCCCAGTTGCAGCAATGCGGTGCCGAGCCCGACCGCCGCTGCGCTGCCGGTCAGCAGATAGAGATAGGCAGGGATGATGGTGGGGGCATAGATCAGACGGAAGCCCGTCATCCCGAAGACGCCATGCGTCAGATTGGTCGCGTAATTGCGCTTGAGGTTCGCCTCCATAAAGGCGTGATGGCGCCCCCAGACATCGGTGTCCGGGAGCGCCTCATTATCTTCGCCCGCTGAGGCGAATATTTCGCTCAATAGCTGGCGAGCTTGGCGTATCGATCCTTAAGATAGCTCGAAGAGCCCCAGGCCGATTCCAGCACGCGGGCGCGCTTCAGATAAAAGCCGACATCGTATTCGTCGGTCATGCCGATGCCGCCATGCAGTTGGATGCCCTGATTGCTGATCGTGTGCAGCACGCGGTTGGCCTCTGCCTTGGCGATGGTCGCGGCGTGCGCGACGCCGAAACCGCCATCGACCGCCTGCAGCCCCGCCTCGACCGCGCTGCGCATCTGCGCGAGATCGGCGAACAGATCGGCCATGCGGTGCTGCAACGCCTGGAAGGTGGCGAGCACTTGGTTGAACTGCACGCGCTGCTTCAGATAATCGAGCGTGGTGTCGAACACCTGCTGCGCCATGCCGAGCATTTCGGCCGCAGTCAGCACGCGCGCCCGGTCGAGCACATCGTCGAGCAGGCTGTCGCCGCCACCTTCGAGCTTCTCCGCCGCAGCGCCGTCGAAATTCATGTCGGCATGACTGCGCTGATCGGTGAGCTTGCGCGTCGTGAGCGAGACGCCGTCACCCTTTTCGACGAGGTAAAGCCCGTCTTTGGCCGCGACCACGAACAGGTCGGCCCCGTGCGCTTCGTGCACGAAGGCTTTCTTGCCGGTCAGCTTGCCACCCGAAACGCTCGTTTCGATGGCCGAGGGATCGTGATGCGCCCCTTCGTCGATGGCGAGCGTCGCTACCGTCTCGCCGCTGGCGAGCTTCGGCAGCCACTTGGCCTTCTGCTCATCGCTTCCGCCGAGCACGATCGCGCTGGCCGCGATGGTCGTGGCGACGAGTGGGCTGGCGGTCAGCGTCTTGCCGAGTTCCTCGACGACGAGCCCGGCCGATAGGAAGCCGAAGTCCGATCCGCCGTGCTCCTCGGGAATGATGACCCCGGCCCAGCCCATCTCCGCCATCGTGGCATAGGCGTCCGTGTTGTAGGCATGCGGCTCGCCGCTGGCGCGGACCTTGCGAAACTCGGTCACCGGGCTTTCATTGGTCGCCCAGTCGCGCGCCATATCGCGCAGCATTTCCTGTTCTTCGTTGAGAACTGCCATTTTCCGTGCTCCCTCTCTTACTGGTGGTCGAGCATGCCGAGCACGCGCTTGGCGATGATGTTGTTCTGGATTTCGGTGGAGCCGCCATAGATCGTGGTGGCCTTGCCGAAGAGCCAGCCGCGCACCGCCTCGAGTTCGCCGTCGGTGAACTCCTCGCCTTCCCAGCCGAGGCCCTGAAGACCGCGGATTTCGATCAGCAGCTCGCTGCGTTCCTGGCTCAATTTGGTGCCGAGCTTTTTCAGCACCGAGCTGATTTCGGATACGCCGCCCTGCGCCTTGCTCTCCTCGACGGCGCGGCGCGCGGTGAGCAGGAAGGAATTCCAGCGGATCTCGAAATCGGCGATCTTGTCGCGCAGAACCTTGTCGGCGAGTTCGCCCGCCGCATCGGTTTCGCCATACTTCTTGGCGATATCGCCCAGGCTCTGGCCCATCATGCTGGCCAGACGTCCGCCGCCCGATATATTGGTACGCTCGTGCTGGAGCAAGCGTTTGCCGATGGTCCAGCCCTGGCCTTCCTCGCCGACGAGGTTGGCCTTGGGCACCTTCACATTGTCGAAGAAGGTTTCACAGAACGGGCTGGTGCCGCTGATCATGGTAATCGGGCGGACTTCGACGCCGGGTGCGTCCATGTCGATCAGCATGAAGCTGATGCCGCGGTGCTTGTCGCTCTTGTCGGTCCGCACGATGGCGAAGCACTTGTCGGCCCACTGGCCGCCGCTGGTCCAGGTCTTCTGGCCGTTGACGATGTAATGATCGCCCTTGTCCTCGGCGAAGGTCTGCAGGTTCGCAAGGTCGGAGCCGGCATTGGGTTCGCTATAGCCCTGGCACCAGCGGATTTCGCCGCGGCAGATCGGCGGGATATGCTCCATCTTCTGCTCTTCACTGCCATATTCGAGCAGGGTGGGGCCGAACATCATCACGCCCATGCCGCCGATGGGATTGTAGGCCCCGGCCTTGGCGAATTCCTGGTCGATGATCTTTGCCTGCGCCTTGGTCAGGCCGCCGCCGCCATATTGTTTGGGCCAGGTGGGCGTGCCCCAGCCGCGTTCGCCAACCGCCTCGCGCCATGCAGTCATCGCGGGGGTTTCATCGGTCGGGCCATCGACACCGGCCAGCGCATTACCCTTGTTTTTGAGCTCGTCGGGGAAGTTGGCGGCGAGGAATTGCTGCACTTCGGTGCGGAAGGCATCCTCGTCGGCATGGATGTCGGGTTCTAACTGGGTTGCCATGAGTCTCTCCTGAATCTCGGCGACAGGCATACCGCAAAGTTTACGTGCACGGAAATACGCTAGGGCATGCTTGACGAATACCGGCCTTTGCGTCTCAAGCACGCGTATGAGCGAAAAAACAGAACCGACATTGCGGATGCGCAGCTGGCTGTTCGCCCCCGGCGATAGCAACAAAAAGATGGCCAAGGCCGCCGAGGGCGAGGCCGATATCGTGATCTTCGATCTGGAAGATGCGGTGGTCGAAAGCGGCAAGGCGGATGCCCGCGCTGCGATCGCGGAATTCCTTGGTTCGAAAAGCGAGCAGGAACGCGCCCGGCTATGGGTCCGGGTCAATCCGCTCGATGGCGAGTGGACGGCCGATGATCTCGCGGCGATCATGCCCGCGCGCCCCGGCGGGATCATGCTGCCCAAATCGCGCGGGCGGCACGATGTCGAGGAACTCGATCGCCGGATAACCGCGCTGGAGGCGGAGCACGGGATCGAGCCGGGTTCGACACCGGTCATCGCGCTGGTCACGGAAACGGCGGCGGCCATGTTTACCACCGGCGATTATGGCGGCGCACCGCGACTGGCGGCGATGACCTGGGGTGCCGAGGACCTCGCCGATTCGCTGGGGGCGCAGAGCAATCGCGATTTCGATGGCGATTTCGCCTTTACCTACAAGCTGGCGCGCAGCCTGTGCCTGCTCGGCGCGGTGGCGGCGGATGTCATGCCGATCGAGACGATCGACACCAATTTCCGCGATCTGGAAGGATTGCGCAAGCGCGCCATCGAGGTTCGCCGTCAGGGTTATCGCGGAATGCTGGCCATCCATCCGGCGCAGGTGCCGGTAATCAACGAGGCCTTTTCTCCAAGCGAGGAAGAGATCGCCGAAGCGCGGGAAATCATCGCGCTGTTCGAAGCCAAGCCGGACGCGGGAACGATCGGCTGGAAGGGCGGCATGCTCGACCGCCCGCATCTGTCCCGCGCACGCCAGCTTCTGGCGCAGGTCGAAACCTAGGCCTGGAGCTTCGTGACCTCGGTCAGTACCCGCTCGGCCCATTCGGGGCGGCAAATCAACAGATCCGGCATGTAGGTATCGGAATTGTTGTAGATCAGCGGGCTGCCGTCGACACGGCTGGCGTGAAGGCCGTGCGCCAGGGCCACGGCGGCGGGGGCGGCGCTGTCCCATTCGTACTGCCCGCCGGTGTGGAGGTAGATTTCCGCTTCGCCGCGCACCACCGCCATGGCTTTCGCACCGGCCGATCCCATGCCGACCAGTTCCGCACCGATGGCTTCGGACACGGCGACGGCTTCGGCTGCGGGCCGCGTGCGGCTGACGACCATGCGCGGCTTTTCGGCGGCGGGGGGCACCGCGATCGGTGCGTCGGTCCGCAGCACGGTGCCGAGGCCGGGTAGGGCGACCGCGCCGATCTCGGGCTTGCCGTTCACGCACAGCGCTACATGGACTGCCCAGTCGGTACGCGCTTCGCCATATTCGCGGGTGCCGTCCACCGGGTCGACGATCCACACGCGTTCCTTGGAAAGGCGCTCGGCGGTATCCTTGCTTTCTTCGGACAGCAGGCCGTCTTCGGGCCGCTGTTCGCGCAGCGCGTGAACGAGAAACTGGTTGGCGGTCTGGTCACCCGCCTGGCCCAGCGCCTTGCCTTCGAACATGCAGCTTTCGCGGACTTCGATCAGAATCTTGCCCGCCACTTGGGCGAGGTGAGCGGCCAGTTCGGCGTCGGTCATGCTGGAGTATGTCCCCTATTCACAATGCTTGCGGCCCGCATGACAGAGACGGGCCGCCTTGCGAACCCCCGATTTGTTGCGAGTGCGAAATCGGGCGGCGGGGAGCCCTTGCGGTCCTCGTCGATCGCATGGCCGCGCATGACATCGCTCGAAATGCTGTTCGGTGCCCGCCTGGCACTTGCCCTTGCCCGCCCGCACGCCTAGCCAGCCGGGGATGTTCGATCCTCAGGCTTTCCGCGATGCGCTCGGCAGTTTCGTTACCGGCGTCACGATCGTGACCGCGCGCGATGGGGAAGGTCGCCCTTTTGGCCTCACCGCCAACAGCTTCAATTCGGTCAGCCTCGATCCGCCAATGGTACTGTGGAGCCTTTCCTTGCGGTCGCGCACGCTGCCCGTGTTTCGCGACGCGACGAGCTGGGCCGTCCATGTTCTTGCCGCGGACCAGCAGCCTATGTCCGATCGCTTCGCACGACCGGGTGACGACAAGTTTGCCGGACTGGCGGTGATGGATGGGCCTGAAGGGGCGCCTCTGATCGAAGGCTATGCGGCCCGCTTCGGCTGTCGCGCCCGCTTCGAATACGAAGGCGGCGATCATGCGATTTTCCTCGGCGAGGTCGTCGATTTCGACCGTCGCGAAGCTGCGCCGCTGATCTATCACGGCGGGCGCTATGGGCGGGTCATGCGCGCGCCCACGGGCGAGGACCTGGAGCGCGAAGGCCTTGCCGAAACGCTTGGTGGAGAGCTTTCCCTTACGGCGAGCGGTGCCGAGCTGCTGGCGGCGCTCGAGAGTTTGGCGAAGCGCTAGACACCGGGCCTCCGCGCCGATACCCGTTGCGAAAAGCAACCAAGGGAAGAGGCAGCATCATGAAGACCCGTATCACCGAAATGTTCGGCATCCAGCATCCGATCATCCAGGGCGGCATGCATTATGTCGGCTTTGCGGAAATGGCGGCGGCGGTGTCCAATGCGGGCGGTCTCGGTATCATCACCGGCCTGACGCAAGGCACACCCGAAAAGCTGGCCGACGAAATCGCGCGCTGCAAGGACATGACCGACAAGCCCTTCGGCGTGAACCTGACCTTCCTGCCCACCGTCAATGCGCCAGACTATCCCGGGCTGGTGCGCGTCATCATCGAAGGCGGGGTGAAAGTAGTCGAGACCGCCGGCAACAATCCCGCGCAGGTGCTGCCCTTCTTCAAGGATGCCGGGGTCAAGGTGATCCACAAGTGCACCAGCGTGCGCCATAGCCTCAAGGCGCAGTCGATCGGCTGCGACGCGGTCAGCGTCGACGGCTTCGAGTGCGGCGGCCACCCGGGCGAGGACGACATCCCCAATATGATCCTGCTCCCGCGCGCGGCGGACGAGCTGGAAATCCCCTTCGTCGCCAGCGGCGGCATGGCCGATGCGCGCAGCCTCGTCGCCAGCCTCGCAATGGGCGCGGAGGGCATGAATATGGGCACGCGCTTCATCGCCACCAAGGAAGCGCCGGTGCACGAGAATGTGAAGAAGGCGATCGTCGCTGCCAGCGAGCTGGACACCCGCCTCGTCATGCGCCCGCTGCGCAATACCGAGCGTGTGATGACCAATGATGCGGTCGAGGAACTGCTCAGGATCGAGAAGGAAAAAGGCGCCGATCTCAAGTTCGAGGATATCATCGAGCAGGTGGCGGGCGTCTATCCGCGGATCATGATGGAAGGCGACATGGATGCAGGTGCCTGGTCCTGCGGCATGGTGGCGGGCCTCATCAACGATATCCCGACCTGCCAGGAACTGATCGACGGCATCATGACCGAAGCGGAAGAAATCATCCGTGGCCGCCTTGCCGGTTTCCTGAACTAGGGGGCGGATACCGCCATGCTCGACGGCTGAGACGTCTTTTTCAGTACAAGGATACGATCCGGATGAATTCGATTGCTTCGGCCGACCGGCCCGCATGGGCGGCGCTGGTTCTGCCGATCGCCTTGCTGGCGGCTAGCATGCTGTTGTTAGTCGCCGTCGGGGCGGCGGACTATCCCGGAAAGATTGCCAAGAAGATGGGCCACAGCACCGCGCAGGTGGCGATCGCTGCTGCGCTGGTGGTGCTGCTGCACCGGACCGGACTTGCCCGCGAGGCGGGGCTCACGCGGCCCGTGCGTGAGTGGCCACGTGCCTGGCCGCTTGCAGTAATCCCCATGGCGCTCATCGGGCTGATCAATGTGCTGTCGGTCGACTTGCAATCGCTCACGTTCGACCTGCCGAGGACCGCGGGTTGGCTCTACAGCAGCATATCGACCGGTCTGTTCGAGGAAATCCTGCTGCGAGGGTTCTGTTTCTATTACCTCTATCGTGCCTGGCAGGCGCGGCCCAATGCGCTGCTCAAAGCGGGGCTGGCGCAGGCGCTGATCTTCGGCCTCGCGCATGCCTACAACATCTTCCAGGCGCCGCTCGGCGATGTTGTCCCGCAGGTCATCTATGCCACCTTGCTGGGGATCGGCTTCGCCGGGATTGCAGCCTATACGCGCAGCCTGTGGCCGGTGATCGGCATCCACGCCTTTATCAACGCGATGGGCGATCTCGATGTGTTCTTCGGCGTCGAAGCACCCGCGGAGGCGGGCAGCGCGTCAGGCTATCTCGCCGCGATTGCGGTTATGTTCGTCGTCTCGACAATTCCCGGCCTGGCTATGCTGCGCCGCCGCCAGGCGCAGATGAATGAGGCACCGCACCATGCATGATTTACTGGCTCGTCGGCGTCGGCCATTGTCGGCCACGGCCCGCTACCCGCACCAGAATTGAGGAGCTCTTCCATGCTCGATACCAGCTATCGCACCGCCTATAACGAGGACCACGAGGCGTTCCGCGACACCGTGCGCAAGGTCTTCGCCGAGCACATGACGCCCTATCTCGACCAGCACGAGGAAGAGGGCATCGTCCCCCGTTCTGCTTGGAAGGCGCTCGGCGAGGCGGGGATGCTGTGCCCGACGGTCAAGGAAGAGAATGGCGGTCTCGGCCTCGACTTCGGCTTCAACTGCGTGCTTTGCGAGGAACTGTCCTATCTCGGCAGTTCGGCCGGTTTCACGTTGCAGAACGATATCACCGCCAACTACATCGAACGCCTCGGCACCGAGGAGCAACGGCAGAAATATCTTCCCGGCATGGTTTCGGGCGATGTCATTTCCGCCATCGCCATGACCGAGCCGGGGGCGGGCAGCGATTTGCAGGGTATCCGCACCACGGCGGTGAAGGACGGCAACCATCTGGTGGTGAACGGGTCCAAGACCTACATCACCAATGGCCAGAACGCCGATGTCATCATCGTCGTCGCCAAGACCGACCCCACGCAGGGTGCCAAGGGCACGACGCTGGTGCTGGTCGATGCCGATACGCCGGGGTTCGAGCGCGGACGCAATCTCGACAAGATCGGGCAGCATTCTGCCGATACCTCGGAACTGTTCTTTACCGACTGCCGTGTGCCGATGACCAATATCCTGGGCGGCGAGGGGCGCGGTTTCATCCACCTGATGGAGGAATTGCCGCAGGAACGGCTTGGCATAGCCGTGGGCGCACAGGCGGCGGCGCAGCGCGCTTTCGACGAGGCAGTGAACTTCACCAAGGATCGCAAGGCTTTCGGCAGAACCGTGTTCGAATTTCAGAACACCAAATTCGTCCTCGCCGATCTAAAGGCCAAGCTGCAGGTCGGCTGGGCGCATCTCGACTGGGCGATCTCGAAACACCTGCGCGGCGAGCTGACCACCGACGAGGCCAGTGCCGCCAAGCTGTGGCACACCGACCTCCAGTGGGAGGCCTGCGACACGGCCCTTCAGCTGCATGGCGGCGCAGGCTATATGAACGAATATGCCATCGCTCGTCTGTGGCGCGATGCGCGCGTCACCCGCATCTTCGGCGGCACCAACGAAATCATGAAGGAAGTGATTTCACGCTCCATCTGAGAAGGCTCCGCCACTGACCGATCCGTTCGGCTGTTCCGGCAAGAGGGGCTTCGTCCGCGGCGGGACGAGCGGTATCGGCAAGCGTTTCACACATGGCTTTCGCCCGCGGGGCGGGGGGCGGGCTTTCCTACAGGACGCCCGTCTGCGATAACCATGGTGCAGGGCCGCCGATCGCGCCCCCCCCCCCCCGCGGGCAGCCCGGTGTCACCCGCCGATTATGTGAGATATACCCTTTGAATCAATAGGTAAGCGACGAAAGATGCGGGTGACACACTGTCGCCTTTGTCACCCGGACAAGGCATGGATCGCGGACTTGCAGGAAGGATTTGCCAATGGACTACGTCAATCTCGGTCTTTCCGGCCTCAAGGTCTCGCGCCTGTGCCTCGGCTGCATGAGCTATGGTGACACGACACGCGGCTGGCATGGCGACTGGGTGCTGTCGGAGGACGAGAGCCGGCCCTTTATTCGTGAGGCGCTGGAAGCCGGAATCAACTTCTTCGATACGGCCAATATGTATTCGCTCGGCGCATCGGAGGAAGTCGTCGGCAGGCTGCTGGCCGAACATGCCAGGCGCGACGAGATCGTGCTGGCGACCAAGGCTTTCCTGCCCTGGCGGCAGGCGCCCAACACCGGCGGCAATTCGCGCAAGAGTCTGATTCAGGCGCTGGACGACAGCCTGACGCGGTTGAAGATGGATTACGTCGACCTGTTCCAGATCCACCGCTGGGACGACACCACGCCGATCGAGGAAACGATGGAGGCGCTCAACGACATCGTGAAATCGGGCAAGGCGCGCTATATCGGCGCGTCGAGCATGTGGGCGTGGCAGTTCGCCAAGGCGCAGGAAGTCGCCCGGGCAAATGGCTGGACCCGCTTCATTTCGATGCAGAACCACGTCAACCTGCTCTACCGCGAGGAAGAGCGCGAGATGCTGCCGCTGTGCGCCGATCAGGGCGTGGGCGTCATCCCGTGGAGCCCGCTCGCACGCGGCAAGCTGGCGCGCGCCTGGGACGAGAGCACCGTGCGCAGCGAGACCGACGGGTTCGGCAAGACGCTCTACCGCCAGCATCGCGATGCCGACCGCGCGATCGTCGAGGCGGTGGGGACGATTGCCGAAGAGCGCGGCGTGTCGCGCGCCACGGTCGCGCTAGGCTGGCACTTCGCCAAGGGCGTGACCGCGCCGATCATCGGGGCGACCAAGGACGGGCATATCGCCGCAGCCGTCGCCGCGATGGACCTCGGACTGTCCGAGGAAGAAGTGGCCTGGCTGGAAGCGCCTTATCTCCCCAAGGCGCCCGTCGGCGTGGAAACCACCGCGCCGCGCAACTGGTCGCTTTCTGTACTGGACGGCTGAGCGCACGGCCGCTTTCCTACCGAGTGTTACAATCGCGCGCCGGGGGTCACAAACAAGTCACATCACTGCGCCATCGCTCCCCGAGACAGGGTGGGGCGAGACCACGTGCGAACGATCAATATCTTCCTGACCGATCCGATTGTTGGCGAATGGACCGATTTCGAGAACGGCGATATCCGCTATGCTTTCGGGCGCCTCTATCCCGACGGGCCACGGCGCCTTGTCGAAGGGCCGGTCTGCGTCTTTGTCGACTGGGTGATGGACGACCTTTCGGGACTGGAGATGTGCCGACGCCTGCGCTCGGACGGGCGGATGGAAGATGCGCATGTCACCATCCTGCTCGAAGAGGACGATCCCGACGACAAACGCCGGGCCTTGCGCGCGGGCGCCGACGATTATCTGATCGGGCCGATCGACCGCACCACCATTCTCGACCGCGTGATGGCCCTGGAGTCCGGCGGCGGAAGGACGCGCGTGACCGAACGCCTCGAACTCGGACCGCTGCTGGTCGATCTCGCCGCGCTGCAGGCACGGTGGAACGGCCATCCGCTGAACCTTCGCCCCAATGAGTTTCGCCTGCTGCATTTCCTGGCCCAAAATCCCGACCGGGTCCTGTCGCGCGCGGAACTGATTGCCGCCCTCGGCAAACAGGAACCGCCGATCGACGAGCGCACCGTCGATGTCTGGATCGGCCGCCTCCGCCGCGCGCTGCGGTCGGTATCGGCAGGCGAAAGGGTGCGAACCGTCCGCTCGCTCGGTTATGTCTATGACAGCTACGACTGAGCGGCGTTAGAAGCCGAAACCGGTTCGTCCGGTAACGCCCCTCTCTTGGGGTGTTTCTTGTCGAGCAGACGATTCAACGGGTCGGCCACTTCCAGTCGATATCTTGCGAGCCTGCAATGAAGGTTTCGCCCAGATCCTTGTGAAGTTCGATCGATGTGCTTGCCGGGCCTTTTTCGAGTGCCGACACAAGATGTGTCGAATGAGACACCACGAGGATCTGGCTTCGCTCGGCCGCCTTGCAAAGCAGACGCGCCAGCGGCGCAAGCAGTTCGGGATGGAGGCTGCCTTCCGGCTCGTTCAAAATCATCAGTTCTGGAGGACGCGGCGAGAGAAGTGCAGCGACGAGCAAGATATATCGGAGTGTTCCGTCGGAGAGTTCTGCCGCATTCAACGGGCGGAGAAGCCCATATTGCCGCATCTCCACTTGGAAATGTTCGTTCACCTGTAGCGATGCCCCATCGAAAGCATCCGAAATTGCTTCTTCAAGCGCAGCGGAATCGCCGATCTCGACAATGGTCTGTATCGCGGCTCCTACATCCGAACCGTCGCTGGCCAGGATCGGGGTAAACGTTCCAATTCTTGGACGGCGCGCCGGAGCATCGCGGTCCGTGCGCAGATCGTCATAGAAGCGCCATGCACGCATGCGCTCGCGCAAGAGTAGAAGTTCGAGGCCATCGACGGGGTCGGCGCAGTGCGTCATCATACTGTCGCAGGCGGACAAGTCCTTCATGCTGTCCCGCCACACGCCGCTATCGTTGCTGCGAATGCGGACAAGAGAGGCACGCCGATCCGCCAGCAAGTTCGAGGGTTTCAGGTGCGACCCTGTCCAAAGAGCTTCGCTCTTTATCTCGGGATCGTGGCCAAATCGCGTGGTAGACGGCCTCGGCAATCCGAGGTCGATAGCGTATCCGTAATCCTCCGACGAAAAGCCGAGCTTAAGGCTTACCGGGTCGCGCCTTACCGTTCCCTGGACCGGCACTTCGCCCGTACGCATCCGGGAGCTGATTTTTTCCGGGCCGGCCCATAAGGTTGAAGCTAGTCCACCCTCCGCCGCCAATGAGGCGATCGCTCGGCCCTGCGCGATTTCCGATAGCAGCCGAAGCGAGCGATAGAGACTGGACTTGCCGCTACCGTTCGCTCCGGTAACGATGTTCAACGGTCCCAGCTCCAGCTTTACGTCTCGAAGCGAGCGATAGCCAGAAACAGCAAGGCAGGTAATCATGCCATTGAGCTAGCGCTTCATGCCCGGTTGAGCCAGCGTCAAAGAGCCTGTGAAGTCGCGGCGGGAGTGTCTGCCTAGGCGATGGGCGTTTCGATGGTGGTCCGGCCGCTTCCAACCCACAGGGCAGACAGTTCGCGCAGCTGATTTCCGCCTTATATCAAGAAGGGCCGCCCCCCGGCGGCCCTTCCAGGTGTGAAGTCCAGTTCGGCCTAGAATTCGGCGGAAAGTGACACTGCGAAGCTGCGGCCGACGTCGTAGCTGTTGATCTCGATCCGGTTGGTGCCGTTGGTCTGGAACTCGAAATGATCGCGGCCGGTGATGTTCCGGGCTTCGAATTTAAGCTCCATATCGGCTCCCGCCAGTTCGAAACCCTGACGTACCACGAAATCCAGGCGCAGGCCCGGATCCTCGACGATATCGGGCAGCGCGGCGGTTCCGCGGCTGGTCACGCGCTCGCTGGCATAGCTGAGCAGCAACGTCGCTTGGCTGACCTTGTCGAGATCTTCGATCCCCAGTTGCAGGTTTACCAGGTGGTCCGACTGGCCGGTCAGCGGCACACCGTCGCGGAAGAAATTGGTCGCGGGCTGGTCCGCGAAGGGGAACACCCTGGCAATGTCGTCGGCCCCGACCTGCAGATCGGACTTGGTGTAGGTGTAATTGGCAATCGCCACGAGACGCTTGCTGTCCCACCAGTCACCCAGGCTGTAGAGGTCCTTGTTCCACTGGAATTCGAACTCCGCACCATAAAGCTTGGCCGATGGTGCATTGGCGAAGCCGCTGATCTGGTCGTTGTCCGAAAAGCTGGAGAAGACTTCGATCGGGTTCTCGATATCCTTGTAGAACCCGGCAAGGCTGGCCTTGCTGCCCGACCCCCAGTAATATTCGGCGCGCGCCTCGTAGTTCGTCAGCTCGCTGTCGATGAGCGAGGGGTTGCCGTTGAACTGACGGTTGGTTTCCGGATCGAAATAGGTCTGGAAGATCAGTTCACGGAATTGCGGGCGGGCAATGGTCCTCGATGCGTTGAACCGCAACTGGAAGCTGTCGGTTACTTCCCAGGTGAGGGTTGCGCCCGGCAGGAAATAATCGTTTTCGAGCAGGGTCGAATTGCCGGACCCGCTAGGCGCTCCGTCGAGCCCGAGGGGAACCACCTGCTGCGTGGCATCTTCGTAGCGCACGCCGAGATCGAGCGAGACGCCCAGCGTCGGCTCGATCCGCGCCTGAGCGTAACCGGCGACGATTTCCAGGCCAGCTTCGAAGGCCGGGTCCGAGCCCGTGGTATCGAAGATGGTGTAAGTGAACGGCCCGATACCCGCCGCGTCCTGCGCATCGGGATCGTAGCCGAGTTCGATCAGCGAATCGCCGAGCAGGGCATCGGGACGGAACGCACCGAAAACGTCGGGGTAACCGCTCGATGCGCGGATATCGAATTCGCGGCGCGAGGATAGACGCTGCGTGTCCGTATAAGCACCGCCGACCGTCACACCCAGCCAGTTGGCGAACTGGTAGCTGAGGTCGATCCCGCCGTAATAAAGGTCTTCCGTCAGGTCCGAGAGCGCGACGACCGCGCCGCCGCGCTGTGGATCGAGCGTGTTAAGGAAGAGATTGCCGAGCGGATCGTTGTCATTGTTGGTACGGGTATAGGTGAACTCCCACTCATACGGGGCTTCACGCTGTGTCTGGGCATATCCGGCTCGCAGGTCGAGCGAGAGGTCGCCGAATTCCATTTCTCCGGTGAACTGGGTGTCGAATAGCTGCCGTTCGTACCAGCCGGTGTTCTGCACCTGATCGGTATCGTCGTTCTGGAAGTCGGTTCCTTCCGCGAGCGAGGCGCGCTTGAGACTGTCGCGAATGAACAGGTTGACCACGCGGAAGCGATGCTCGCCAACTTCCAGGCCGAAGCCCAGCATGGCGTTGGCAAGAATGCGCTGGTCGGTGGTGAACTGGCGGAAATCGGTGTCGAGATCGAGATCGGTGTTGACCGCAGTCTGACGGGTAATGAAGCGGTTGCGCCACTTATTGCTGAGCGATGCCGTTGCGATGATCCCGAAGCGGCCATCGGAAAAGACATCGAAACTGGTGCCTGCGGTTATGCCCGCCGACCAGTTGACGGGAACAGCATCCGTGCTCTGGAGCAGGATCAGGTTGGGATCGCCCAGCTCGAGCAGGATCGCCTTCTGATCAACATTCGGATCGGACAGGGCAAGGCCGCTGTCGAGATAGTTCTGCAAGGCCGGGCGCGTGGTGCGCCGACCGTCATCGAAACCGAACCAGTCGTAGCTCGATCCGTAATAGCTGTAGCCGGTCCCCAGGGTCGTTTCGCTGTCGCCGGAAATTCCGGCACTGATCTTGACGAAGCTTTCGTCGGGAACGGCGCGGGTGGTGAGGTTGATCACACCGCCGCCGAATTCGCCGGGGAAATTGGCCGAATAGGTTTTCTGAACCAGGCTGGAGGCGATGATGCTGGTCGGAAAGATGTCAAGCGGCACCACGCGGCTCAGCGGCTGGGGCGAGGGGAGCGGGAGGCCGTTGAGCAGCGCGAGCGAATAGCGATCGCCCAAGCCGCGAACATAGACAAGGCCATTGCCCACGGTCGAAAGACCGGTGACGCGGGTCAGCGCGCCGGCAATGTCGCCTTCACCCGTGCGGGCGATGCTGGCGCTGTCGAGCACCGAGACCACCTGCGAAGAGGCACGGGTCACATCCTGCCTGCGGCGGCCGGTCACGACGATGGCTCCGCCGGGAACCGAGATTTCGGGCTCTTCGAACTGCTCCTCTTCGGGCGTATCCTCGATGCCTTCGACCTGTTGTGCCTGAACGGCATCGGTCGCGGGATCGGCTTCGGCGGGAACGCCTTCGGCGCCAGTGCCCACACCGGTATCCTGGGCGAAAGCGGTCCCGGGAATAGTGAGCGCGGTGGTGAGCAGGAGCAGCGCGGTAAGCTGCTTGCCGGTCGACATGATACGAGACCCCCTCATGTTCAGGCCTGGAAAACTGATGCGGAGCCCAGCGATGGCTCCTGTGCGAAAAGCGAATGAGACCGCGGGGTGCGCCGTGGTGCGCATCCCGCGGCCTTTGGAACCGATCAGTAGACCGGCAGGCTCGAGCAGTCGGTGACGTTCGAGTCGAAAGTCACCGTGGCCGAGTTGCAGGTCCAGCCCTGAACCCAGGTGTCGTTGCCCGGATAGGCGGCGCCGATATTCGTCGGGGTGTTGAAGAATGCAGCCAAGGCCTTCGGATCGAAGACCGCGACACCGTTTTCGTTCGAACCGTTGACGAAGGTCATCGTCAGCGTGTTGGTGAAGGCTGCATCGTTGTTCGAACCGCCATCGAAAATCGACTGGGTCTGTGCAGCAGTGACACCGCCGCTACCGTCACGGAAATCGGCGGCACAATCCATCACGAAGCTTTCGAAGACCGGCGGGCCGTCTTCGTCCGGACCGGCACCGGCCGCACGGATCGTTTCCGGAAGGTCGAGACGCAGGCAGGGTGTGCCGCCCGTTGCATCGACCAGAACCGAGTTCACGATCGCGAAATCGGTCCCGCCACGGATACGGATGGCCTGGTCCTGCTCGGCACCGTTGTGGATGAAGGTCGCATTCGAGATTTGCGTTTTCTGGCGTGGGGTCTGCTCTTCCAGGCCGTTATTGGAATCGGCCTCGATGATGGTATCGCCAACATTGGGGCGCTGGACGGCGATCACGTTCTGCATGTTGATCTTCACGCCGGTATCGGTGTCGAGGCTGTCGTCTTCCGCCCCGACGACGATCAGGTTGCGGACGTTGAAGCTACCACCGAAGAATTCGACGCCGTCATCCGAGCTGTTGTAGCTCATGATGTTGTTGATCGTCGTACCGCTGCCGACGCCGCCTGTGGTCAGCGCCTGCAACTCGTTGTCGCCCGAGAGAACGAAGCCGGAATAGCGGAGCTGGACGAATTGCAGGCTGCCCGAGCTGTCGTCCGAGGTTGCGCCGCCGAACAGGGCGGGTTGTACCGCGCCTTCCACCTGGCGTTCGCAGGCTGCCGTGCCCGGCGTCGCGCCCGGAGCGACACAATCCGTAACCGGAGCGCGACCGGAGAGAACGAGACCGCCCCACTGGCCGGACGAGTTGATCGTGTTGAGACCCTGGACATTGTCGCGGCTGGTGAAAATGATCGGACGCGATGCGGTGCCGTTGGCCTGGATCGTGTTGCCACGGTTGACGTTCATCCAGCCCGAACCCTGCGAGAACAGGATCACGCCCGGTTCGATGGTCAGTTCGACATCGGTATCCGCACCGGTGTCGACCGGGCCGCCATCGGTGCCGACATCGACACGGCCGTCAATGCGGTAGAGCAGGCCTTCGATATAGGGCAGGGTCGACGACGCGGTGAAGCGCGAAGGCAGCGTGCAGACGCGGTATTCACCGGTCGGACCATTGATCGTGCCGCTGTCGGTCAGGCCGACCGGATCGGAAATGGTCGGGCAACCGGCCGCCGGGGTGACCAGCGTGGCCGTGGGCGTCGGGGTCGGGGTCGGCGTGGGTGCAGGCGTATTGGTGTTGTTGATGGTGATGTTCCCGCCGGTGCCCGGCGAGACGATTTCGTCGGCGCCGCAACTGGCGAGAGCCAGAGCCGAGCAGCCGAGGACGAGCGAACGATGAAGATTGGTCACGGGTAACGGTCCCCTCAAAAACCGGATGAACTGGATTCGCGAATTCGTTGATCGCGACTCGTCCGCTAGGGGGGCTTCGTGACAGTTTTTGTCGCTTCATGACCGTTGTGTTGCAGTTTCGACCACTAATGCGACGAGACCTGGGGGTTTCGTTGAAAACCGCATCCCAAGCCCATGGATTGCAGAAATATGACAATGTTACAGTTTTGTTGCGGAATGCGGCGAGGCAGGGCACCCATAGTCGCAGAACAGATATGGGAGAGCCGAGATGGCGATCATCGCAAGTGTAACATTGGCGCTTCTGGCGCAGGGTCCGGTCGAGGCAGTCGCAGGCCCGCATTCGGACTACGACGTCGGCTATGAAGAGCTGGTCGCGAACGACAATGCCGCCGCCCGTGCGGCCATTGAGAAATGCGACGAGCTGGCTGCGGACGACCCGGCGCGCCTGATCAATCACGGCATCGCGCTCGCGCGCACGGGCAATTATGAGGCGGCGCGCGCCGATTTTGCGGCTGCCGCGAATGCGCGTGACAGCGTCGAACTCGAGACCGCCAATGGGAAATGGGTGGATTCGCGCCGTCTCGCGCGCAAGGCCCTGGCCATGCTCGACAAGGGCGAATTCGCTCGCTATTATGCATTATCGCTCCGCTAATTCTTCGCAAGACTGCAGAGCCACCCGGCCCGCCTCCTTTGGAAGGCGGGCTTTTTTTATGCGTGTTGTAACCTAGCGACAGTTCGACAGCACAATGCCCTTCCTGTCACTCGCTTGTCATGTATCATCGCCATCGGGACCGGACGGAGGGTGCAATGATTCTCGCACGCTTGGCGCTGGTGATGGGATTGTCCTGCGCGGCGCTGACTGCCTTCCCGGTGAAGGCGGATGTCATGGAAGTCGACGCTGACGGAGCGCGCTGGATAACCGGCGGGGGCACCGCGTCGGCTGCCGCCCAAACCGAATTGGCATCCGCAGGACCGCTGACCGAAGTCCCTGCCGAAATCGTGATTCCGGATGCCGCGGTCGCCGATCCGGGGGAACATGCGCGCCTGGTGCCCGAAAGCTACAAGGCCAAGGTGGCCGAACTCGCCGCTCGCTTCGACCTCAGTCCGACACTCATCGAAGCGCTGGTGTGGCAGGAGAGCCGCTGGCGCGCGAACGCGGTTTCGCCCGTTGGCGCACGCGGGCTCGCCCAGTTGATGCCGGGCACAGCGCGTGATCTCGGTGTCGATCCGGATGATCCCTTCGCCAATCTCGAAGGCGGCGCACGCTATCTACGCGAACAGCTCGACCGGTTCGACGGCGATCTCGAAAGGGCTCTGGCAGCCTATAATGCGGGGCCGGGGCGCGTCATTCGAGCGGGCGGCATTCCCCGCATTCGCGAAACACAGCATTATGTGGCGGCCATTATGGGCCGTCTATCCGACCATTCACGGGAGTAGTTACTTGAGTCGCAAAATCACCCTTCCGGCGGCGCTTGCCGCACTGATGACCCCGAGCGTCGCTATTGCGCAAGGTACCGATCCGGCCGGATCGGGTCCGATCGTCGCCGCGCTTGGCTGGCTACAGGGTACCCTGCTCGGCAATGTCGCCACCGCCGTAGCTGTCATGGCTGTTGCCGCAGTCGGCTTCATGATGCTGACCGGACGCCTCAACTGGCGCTTCGGGGCGACCGTCATTATCGGTGTGTTCATCCTGTTCGGCGCGGCATCGATCGTCGCCGGCATCCAGGGCGTGGCGGGCTGACATGACCGCGCTGGTCCGCCATCCCGTTCACCGCGCGCTGACGCGACCGCAGATGTTCGCGGGGGTGACGTATAATTACTTCATCATCAACGGGATGGTGACGACCGAGGCATTCCTTATCACCGGAAGCTGGCTGGCCTTGCTGGTTTTCGCCGTCATGCACGGCATCGGCTATTTCGCCTGCCTGCGCGAACCGCGGGTCTTCGACTTGTGGATCACCAAGGTCAGCAAATGCCCGCGGGTGGCAAACAACAAGCGCTGGGGGTGCAATTCCTATGCCGCGTAAGGAGAAGTGGAAGGGCGCCGCTGCCTGGAGCGCGAAGGAAGCGCGGGCGGGCGATCGCCTTCCCTATCTTCGCCTGATCGATGAAAGCACCATGCTGCTGCGCGACGGCAGCGTGATGACCGCGATTCAGGTTCCCGGACTCTTGTTTGAGACCGAGGACAGCGAAGCGCTCAACGCCCATGCGGCAACGCGCGAGGTGGTGCTGCGCTCCACGCTCGATGCGCGTTTCGTTCTCTACCACCACGTCATCCGCCGCCGCGTTTCGGTGGAGCTGGAGGCGCAGTATCCCGATCCGATCAGCCGCCATATCGACGAGCGCTGGCGCGAGCGGCTCGGCTCGGGCCAGCTATTCGTGAACGACCAATTCATTACGCTGATCCGCCGGCCCGCACGCGGCAAGGCGGGGCTGGCCGAACGCATGAGCAAGAAGTTCAAGCGCGGTGGCGGCGAACGGCTCGAAGCCGATCCCAAGGATTTGCGATCCTTACGCGCCGCCTCGCAAGGGCTGGTGGCTTCGCTATCTGCTTACGGTGCGACCCCGCTCGGCGATTACGTCGGACCGCAGGGTCATACCAATTCGGAAATGCTCGAGCTCTTGAGCGCGCTCTACAACGGCGAAATGCGCCCCGTGCGCAAGCCTGCCGACGATGTCGACCTGGGACACATGCTGCCCTATCGCCGGGTCAGCTTCGGCCTCGATGCGATCGAGATGCGCGGCTCGGGCGCGCCCGATTTTGCCGCGATCCTGGGCCTCAAGGACTATCCCGAAGCGACCTCGCCGGGGTTGCTCGACAGCCTGCTGCGCCTGCCGTTCGAAATGGTCGTGTCGGAAAGCTACGCGCCTGCCGAGCGCCAGACCGCGCGCGAACGCATGGATCTGGCCATCCGGCGCCTGAAAAGCGCGGACGAGGAAGCTGCCGCCGAGCGCGCCGACATGATGGCCGCGCGCGATGCGCTGGGCAATGGCGCGGTCGGTTTCGGCGACCATCACCTGACTGTCATGGTCAAGGAACAGGGTCTCGGCCGCCTCGACGACGCCATGGCCGCCTGCGCCGCCGCACTCGCCGATACCGGCGCGATCGCGGTGCGCGAGGATACCAATTGCGAGCCCGCCTTCTGGGGACAGTTCCCGGGCAATGAGAGCTATCTCGTCCGCCGTGCGCTGATCTCCTCCGCAAATATGGCCAGCTTCGGTAGCCTGCACGGCTTCGCGCTCGGTCAGGCCCAGGGCAATCACTGGGGCGAGGCGGTGACGCTGCTGGAAACAACCAGCGCGACCCCGTTCTTCTTCAATTTCCACCACGGCGACCTGGGCAATTTTTCGGTCATCGGGCCGAGTGGGTCGGGCAAGACCGTGGTGATGAACTTCCTCGCCGCGCAGGCGCAGAAGTTCAGCCCCCGCACCATCCTGTTCGACAAGGACCGCGGCGCGGAGCTGTTCGTGCGCGGGATCGGCGGACGCTACGACTCCATCCGCGCGGGCGAACCGACCGGCTTAAACCCGCTCGCGCTGCCCGATACTCCCGGCAACAAGGCTTTCCTGCGCGACTGGCTGGGCGTGCTGCTCAAGGCCGAGGGGCCGGAGGAAGAGGCGACCATCGCGGGAGCGGTGGACGCGACCTATGCCAATGATGCGAGCTTGCGCCGCCTGCGCCACTTCAAGGAACTGCTCTCGGGCAGCCGCCGTCCGCAACCGGGCGACCTTGCCGACCGCTTGAGCGCATGGATCGGTTCGGGTGAGAATGCCTGGCTGTTCGACAATGCCGACGACAAGCTCGACCTGACCGCGCGCGTGCTCGGCTTCGACATGACTGCGCTGCTCGAGAACCCGAAGCTGCGCACGCCGACCATGATGTACCTCTTCCACAGGATCGAGGAGCGGCTGGACGGCAAGCCGACCATGATCCTGATCGACGAGGGCTGGAAGGCGCTCGACGACGAGGTTTTCGCCGCGCGCATCCGCGACTGGCTCAAGACGCTGCGCAAGCGCAACGCGCTGGTCGGTTTCGCCACGCAGTCGGCGCGCGATGCACTCGAAAGCCGCATTTCGACAGCATTGGTCGAGCAGACCGCGACCATGGTCTTCATGCCCAACAGCCGTGCACGGCCGGAAGATTATTGTGACGGCTTTGGCCTCACCGAGCACGAGCTGGCGCTGATCCGCACGCTACCCGCGCACAGCCGCTGTTTCCTCGTGCGTCAGCCGGATGCGAGCGTGGTGGTGCGGCTCGATCTGTCGGGCGCGCCCGAAGTGCTGACGCTGCTTTCGGGCCGGGAAAGCTCGGTTCGCCGCCTCGACCTGCTCCGCGAAGCATTGGGCGATGCGCCCAGCGAATGGTTCCCCGCGCTCACCGGCACAAAGTGGCCGGGTGGCGCTA
Organism: Qipengyuania sp. ABI-127-1; assembly: GCA_022953095.1. GTDB lineage: Bacteria > Pseudomonadota > Alphaproteobacteria > Sphingomonadales > Sphingomonadaceae > Qipengyuania. The sequence goes on from JALJCR010000001.1 coordinate 976,968, forward strand.
ACGACGAAGGGGAGGCGGGGGTCGAAGCCCTCGGCCTCGCCGCGGAGTGAGCGTGAATTGCCAGCAGGCCGCCGAAGGGGTCGGCAATGGCGTCGCCGCCGCGCTGCGCGGTGTCGACTGCATTGCGGGTGAAGCGAGCGCTGCCGCGTTCGGCCGCCTGTTCGCGCCGGGCGGATCGCTCGGCACGGTGCTGACGCTGGTCCTCACGCTGTTCATTGCGCTGTTCGCCTTCGCCCTGCTGACCGGGCGCACCAATATCGGCATTCGCAGCCTTGTCCCGCGCATGATGACGCTTGGCCTCGTACTCACTTTCGCGACGAGCTGGATCGCTTATCAAAGCGTGGTCTGGAACCTCGCGGTCGCAACGCCCGATTATCTCGCTGGCATCCTGACTGGAATGAGGGGGTCGGCGACCGATACCTTCGCACAGAAAATCGACGTGGTTTTCATTGCGATTCAGGAAGCGAGCGGCGCGAATGAAGAATTCTCCGCCTTCTCGCCCGAAGGCATGATGTGGCTGGGCGCGATGCTGTTCATGCTCGGCACGGTCGGGCTGCTGGTGACGACCAAAATCGCACTCGGCGTCCTTGTCGCGCTGGGTCCGATCTTCGTGGTCATGGCGCTGTTCAACGGCACGCGCGGATTGTTCACCGGCTGGATCAAGGGGCTGACCATGTGCGCTCTGGCCCCGCTGTTTGCAGTGCTTGGCGGTAGTATCATGCTTGAACTCGCCGTGCCGATCCTCACCGCATTGACCGCCACGCCCGGCCAGGTCGATCCGCAGGCCGGAATGGCCTTTTTCATGATCGGCGCGGTCCATGTCGCTTTGATGGTCCTCGTCCTCAAGGTGGCCGGGGCCATGGTTGCGGGCTGGACTGTCTTCGGCCTCGTCTCCGACCGGGATGAGAAATCGGCCCCTGTCGCGGTGCCGCAGCAGGCAGCACCTGCCGCCGCGCTTACGCAGGCGCAGGCGGCCAGCCAGGCCAGCTCGCAGGCGCGCAGGATCGACGTTTCGGCAGTGCCGACCGCGCATGCCGCTAATGATGGCGCTTCCCCGGGCGCAGGCGGAGGCGCGCGCGTGACCAAGGTTTATGCGACGTCTTCGGGTTCCGCCCAGCAATCACCCACCAGCAAGGCCCGCGCCCGCGGGTCGGGCATTGGCAGCCGGTTCAAATCCGCATCGCCCAAGGCCCTGGACCGTTCGATGGAGAAACACGCATGACCCGCGCGCTCATTCCCGCGCTTGCTCTCGCTCTGCTGGCCGCGCCCGCCGCAGCCCAGGACCCCCGCCTCGTCGAGTTGCTGTATGACGAGGCCAAGGTGGTTCGCGTCGAAGGCCGGGTGACCGTGCAGGCCAGCATCCTGTTCGGTGACGACGAAGTGATCGAAAACGTCGCGATCGGCGACAGCGCGAGCTGGCAGGTCACCCCAAACAAGCGCGCGAACATCCTGTTCGTGAAGCCGCTGGAGGCGCGGGCTTCGACCAATCTCACGGTCATAACCAGCAAGCGGACCTATCTGTTCGATCTCGTCGCCAATCCCAATGCCAAGCCGCTCTACCTGATGCGCTTTGCCTATCCGGACGAGCCGGAAGAGGAACAGGACGTGCAGATGGCTGCCGGGCCGAATTCGCTCGAAGCGCAAGCTGCGCGCGATCCCTATGCGGTGGTCGATCCGGCGGGTCTAAATTTTGGCTGGAATGCCTCGGGTGCTCCCGAATTGCTGCCTGAAAACACCTATGACGATGGGACCGCCACCTTCCTTACGTGGCCCAATGGCAAGGATGTGCCCGCCATTCTCGTTACCAATAGCGAGGGTGTGGAAGGCCCGGTCAATTTCACCGTGCGCGGCGATACCATTGTGGTCGATGGCGTTCCGCGCAAGATCGTGCTGCGGTCGGGCAAGGACAGCGCCCAACTGGTCAATACGGGGCCAGAACGGCCCGCAACTTCCGCGAGCGGTAAGCCCGCTCTCGCCTCGAAGGGGAGGTAAACGATGCGTCTAGCCATGCGACTGCCCGAAAAGAACGCGGGCGATACCGGGATCGCCAACGATGTCGACCCGCGCGACCAGACCGATGCGGAGGTCATCGATCTGGCGCAGCGCAACGCCTTCCCGGCGGTGTCGCGTCCTGCGGGCAAATCCGATGCTCTTGGTCTGGTCGCGGGCATCGCCATCGTCGCCGGGCTAGGCTTGGTGACGCTGTGGAGCATGAATTCGGCGCGTGTCGCCCCGCCCGAGGGCATTGGCGGGCAGCAGGCTCCGGTCCAGGCCGCGCCTGCAGTGCCTCCCCAAGCCGCGACGCCGGTGGCCCCAGTTGCCGCGATGGCCGCGCCCGCTCCGCGCCCGGATCCAGCCCCGCAGCCGGTTCTGGCCGCGCAGCCCCAGCCGGGCCTTGCGGCCAATCCCTATGCCAATCCCACGGTGGTCTTCGATGCGGGCAATTCGCCCGCAACGCTCGCCATAACCGAACCGGGAGCAACGGGCGGGGCGGAGTCCGCCAGTACCACGGGCAATTCGGCCAGTGACTTCGCCAGCCGTATCGGCGGCGTTGGTGGCGCTCCGGCGCAGGCGAGGGCGATGGTCAATCCGGCGACCACCGTCACCCAGGGCACACTGATTCCCGCGATCCTCGAGACCGCGATCGATACCAATGTACCGGGCTATGTTCGCGCGGTGGTCAGCCAGGACGTGCGCAGTTTCGATGGGACGAAAATTCTGGTCCCGCGATCCAGTCGGCTGATCGGGCAATACCAGTCGGGGCTGCAGAACGGCCAGAAGCGCGCCTATGTCATCTGGACGCGGTTGATCCGCCCGGATGGTGCCTCGGTCAATCTCGCCTCGCCAGCCATCGGTTTCGACGGAACGACGGGTCTTGCGGGCAAGGTTTCGGGCAACAGCTTCTTCAAGCGCTTCGGCTCGGCCATGCTGCTCTCGGTCGTCGGCGGTGTAGGCTCGCTGGCCACGGGTGGCGCGGCAGGCGTGCTGATCGGCGGGGCCAGTTCCTCGGCGGCGGCCACCGCCGCGCAGCAGGACGGACAGCGCGGACCGACCGTCAGAGTGCGGCAGGGCGAACCGATCCGCATCTTCACCGCGCGCGACCTCGATTTCTCCTCGGTAAGCTGAGCAGGGCCGAACCGTTGAGCGCCGACATCCATCCTTTCCAGCCGGACGGCCAAACCGGAGAAGACGCGCCGAACGTGGACCTCCACGGCGAACGCAGCGTCTATCTCGATGCTTATCTGGCCCCGTTTCGCGAATGGCTCGACCGCGACACGGTGACCGAAATTCTCGTCAATCGGCCGGGTGAGGTGTGGGTGGAGGACGCCGCGGCGGGCGGGATGCAAAAACTCGCGCGGCCCGATATCGACGACCGGCTGATCCAGCGGCTCGCCGAACAGGTCGCCCGTGTCAGCCACCAGGGCATCAACCGCGAACACCCGCTGCTTGGTGCTACCCTGCCCGGCGGGGCGCGCGTCCAGTTCTGCGGACCTCCTGCCGCGCGCAAGCACTGGGCAATGGCCATCCGCCGCCATCGCCGCCTCGACCTGCCGCTCGATGCCTACGACGCCGGGCCGCTGACACCGTCGCAGCGCGGCGTCATGCCGGACTCCCAGGCGGAACCGGTGGCTTTCCTGCGCGAAGCGATCCGCCAGCGCCGGACGATTCTGGTTTCGGGCGGCACCAGCACCGGCAAGACGACCTTCCTCAACGCTATGCTGGGCGAGATACCGAAGCACGAGCGCGTGGTTCTGGTGGAAGACACACCCGAGCTCAAGCTGCCCGGCGAAAATGGCCTCGGCCTCGTCGCGGTTAAAGGGGAGCTGGGCGAAGCCAAGGTCACGGCCAACGAATTGCTGCAGGCCGCATTGCGGCTGCGGCCCGATCGCATCGTGCTGGGCGAATTGCGCGGGGCGGAAAGTGTCAGCTTCTTGCGCGCGATCAATACCGGCCATCCGGGCAGTTTCTCGACCATTCACGCGAACTCGCTGCGTGGTGCGCTCGAGCAGCTTTCGCTGATGGTCATGCAGACGGGAATCGGCCTTACCCGCAGCGATACCATTGCCTATGCCGCGAGTGTGATTGACGTGATCGTACAACTCGGACGCGACGGATCGGGCAAGCGCGGCATCGCGCAGATAGCCGAAAGCAGCGCGCTGATCTGATTGGGGTAGATCCGGATCGACTCTTCCGAAGCCCGCATGCCGTAGCGTCAATCGCGCACGCAATGGCCCCGATCGAACAACACTTGCTAAAATTCCGGGTGTGATTGCGCAACAATCATGCGCAAACCCTTGCGCGCATACGAATGTATGATAGCTTCGAGCGCACAGGCCGCAAAAGACGGCCACATGGAGAGGAGAGGGTTAATGAGGGTAAGGGCTTCCCTGCTTGCGGGCATCTGTGCGAGCGCGATTTCGTTTCCGGCATTTGCGCAAGAGGCGACCGATGACGATGTCGAAGATCCGCGGCTGAGCAGCAATGTCATCATCGTTACCGCGCAGCGCCAGGCACAAAGCCTGCAGGAAGTGCCGATCGCGGTCAGCGCCTTCGACGCTGAAGCGCTCGAAGCGCAGCAGATCGAAAATGCCAGCGATCTACAACTGACCCTGCCCAACGTATCCTTCACCAAATCGAACTTCACCAGTTCGAGCTTCACCATTCGCGGTATCGGCGATCTGTGCGTCGGCGTGACCTGCGACAGCGCTACGGCAATCCACACCAATGGATCGCCGCTGTTCGGTACGCGGCTATTCGAAACCGAATATTTCGATCTCGAACGCGTCGAGGTGCTGCGGGGGCCGCAGGGCACGCTGTTCGGACGCAATGCGACCTCGGGCGTCGTCAACGTGGTCACTGCCAAGCCCGAACTCGGGACCTTCAGTGCCGCGGCCGATTTCGAATACGGCAATTACAACAGCATCAAGGCAAGGGGCATGGTCAACGTGCCCTTGGGCGATGCTATCGCCTTCCGCGCGGCGGGCTTTTACCTGAACCGCGATGGTTTCACGACCAATCTATATGATAACAGCGATATCGACGGGCGCGATATGTATGCAGTGCGCGGTTCGCTGCGCTTCGAACCCACGGCCAGCACGACGCTCGACCTCATGGCCTTCTACTTCCGTGAGAATGACGATCGTCTGCGTATCCAGAAGCAGACCTGCCAGCGGGATCCGACGGGTGTTCTGGGTTGTCTCAACACCCGCCGCGATTTCGACAGTACCAATGCCGATTCCACGTTGGCGAGCGTGCTGACGTCTGTCGAACTGTTCCGCATTCAGGGACTGCCCGAAGCGCTCGCCCTGGGCAGCGTGTACGACACCGATGGCGATGGCTATTCCAACTTCGTAGAGCCCAACGACGTGCGGACGGTGAATACCGCATTCACGCCGGAATATTTCGCCGACGAACTGCAATTGCAAGCTCATCTCGACCAGGGGCTGGGCAACATGAACCTGTCGCTGACGGGTATCTACCAGGAAACCACGGTCGATTCACGGCAGGACTACAATCTCGGGATACTCGACCGGTCGGCATATGCGACCGGGCTCAACACGCTCGCTTTCTTTGCCGCCAACGGCATTCCTACCGGTCTGCCGGCTCCTGCCCCGGCTTTCGTTCCGGGCTCGAGCGCCTATTTCGCACCGATCGCGGCCGCATTGATCCCCAATGGGCCGAACGGCGTGCTTTGCACCTCCGATAATGACGATGGCAATCTCGGTGCCTTCGAAGGAAACTCTATCTGCTCGGATGTGCCGCTCAGCTTCGACCGTTCGGTGCAATACCAGACTGCCTGGTCGGGCGAGGCGATCCTGTCGAGTGACTTCGACGGGCCGTTCAATTTCCTGGTCGGCGGCATTTATGCCGAGACCGATGTCAGTGAGAACAGCTACTACGTCAATTCCTTCGGTCTGGATTACGCGACGGCCTTGCTGGGAACATTCGCTGCCTTCGCCAATGTCGATGGTGACGGAAATCCCGCGCCGCTGCCTCCGTCTTATCTGGCGACATCGATGTACCGGAACAATACGACGGATTTCAAACTCAAGAGCTTCGGCATTTTCGGCGAAGTCTATATCGACATCACCGATCGCCTGCAGTTCACCGGTGGTTTGCGCTACAATGACGACAGCAAGAGAGTATCCGCGCGCACTACGCTGGCAGATTTTCTCAACCCCTTCGGCAATGGTGATCCGTTCACATCGCCCTTCGTCGGCGGCTACGATGCCGATGACGCCCTGCCGGGGAATCAGCTCTTGCAGGAACGCGAGGTCAGCTTCGATGCGATCACCGGGCGCGCGGTGCTCGATTACGAAATTTCGCCCGACAACACGCTCTATGTCTCCTATTCGCGGGGCTACAAATCCGGCGGCATAAACCCACCGCTTTCGCCCATTTTCGCCGTGACGGATAGTTTCGGGTCGGAACAGATCGACGCGTTCGAAATCGGCTCCAAGAACACGTTCCTGAACGGGGCCGCGCAGATCAACCTCACGGGTTTCTATTATAAATACAAGGACCTTCAGCTTAGCCGCATTGTTGCGCGTACCTCGGTCAACGATACGATCGATGCCAATATCTGGGGGCTCGAGCTGGAGACGATCCTGCGTCCCAGCTACAACTGGCTGATCAATATGAACATCAGCTACCTCAATGCGAAGGTGGCGGGCGATCAGTTCTTCAGCAACCCGCGCGATCCCGGTGGCGGCGATCCGAATGCCGTCATCATCAAGGACATTTCGAACGGCTCGCTATGCGCGGTTACCGGCGCGGGCGCCAATGCCTTCGTTACTGCGGTGAATGCCAATCTCGGCCTCCGCGCACCGGGAGCGTTTCCGTCTGATGGCGGGATCGCTTCAAACGGGGCGTTCAGCATCTGCAGCGTGCTCACCGCGCAGACGGCCAACCCGGCCTTCGCTCCGCTCGGGCCGATCGATGTTCTGAGCCCCGGTGTCGAAGTCAACCTGCGGGGCAATCGCTTGCCTCAGGCGCCTGAGTACAAAGCATCGATCGGGGTTCAGTACACGGCCGAATTCGACAATGGGATGTCGCTCGTGCCGCGATTCGATCTCGCCTATACGGGGGAACAGTACGGCAATGTCTTCAACGGCAACGTCAATCGGATCGAACCCTTCGTTCAGGCGAACGCATCGATCCAGCTCAATGGCACCGACAATCGCTGGTTCGTCCGTGGCTTCGTCCAGAATATCTTTGACAGCAATTCCGTGACGGGTCTCTATGTGACCGACGCCTCGTCGGGCAATTTCACCAACATTTTCACGCTCGACCCGCGGCGCTACGGCATCGCGGTTGGCGCGAAGTTCTGATCACGCCTTCATTGGGGGAGGGAGGGGCGGCCTGCGGGTCGCCCCTTTTTGTTCTACCTGGCCGATGCAAAGGGAGAAAAATCGGTGTCGGTATCGAAGACCTCTACGCCCTCCGCGCGCTTCAGGGCGCCGACCACCGCGTAAGTCACCGGGGTGAGCAGCGCTTCCCAGGCCGTCTTGATCGCCCATTGCGAGAGAACAACCTGCCACAGCAGCTCGACCGGCCAGCCGGCGAGGCCCCAAAAGGCCAGCGGGTAGAAAATCATGCTGTCTAGCCCTTGCCCGACCACTGTCGAGCCGATCGTGCGCATCCACAGGTGTCGCCCCTGCGTCCAGACCTTCATTTTGGCGAGCACGTAGCTGTTGGCGAATTCGCCCGCCCAGAAGGCGACCATTGAGGCGAGTACGATGCGCCAGGAATTGCCGAAGACGAATTCATAGGCCTCTTGTCCCGGCCAGCCATCGGCAGGGGGCAGTTGCACGACCACCCAGGCCATGAAGGCCATGAACAGCAGGGCGGCAAATCCGGTCCAGATAACCCGACGCGCGCGGGCATAGCCGTACACCTCGGTCAGGATGTCGCCGATGATGTAGCTGACCGGAAAGAACAGTACGCCTGCGCCGAACGACCATTCGCCGATGATCGGCAAGGTGACGTAGCTCGGTTTGGAGGCGCCGATCAGGTTGGACAGCAGCAGAATGGTGACAAAGGCTGCCATCACCAGATCGTAGTAACGGAAACGGGGTGCGGTGGTCGCGGGGGCCTGCGATGGGTTTTCCATGACAAAGTGGGTTAGAGCCGATTGGCCACTGGCGAAAGGCACGTTATGGCACACCCAGCGCGCGCCCGTAGTTCAACTGGATAGAGCACGAGCCTTCTAAGCTTGGAGTTGCAGGTTCGAGTCCTGCCGGGCGCGCCATTTCGGGCAATTTTGGGCAGCCGCACATCGGAGGCGAGCGTGTCCGGGATGGTTCTCGGCGGCTGGCCTTCTCTTCGATGCGCGGAGCGCCCATGCTTCGGGTCATTTCGATCTGCCGAAACAAGGGCCGATCGGCCTCGTCGATCGGGGCGCCTACACCCTGTAGCCCATCGGCTCGAACGCTGCATACCGATAAACTGAAAAAAATACTGGCCAGTATATCCTTTTTTTGCCATCATCTTCTCGATGGTGGAGGAAAATCCACCGCACGGGAGATGGAATTGCTCGAACGCTCCAGATCAGCGATGGTACGGCTATGTCAGCTGTAGCCAGAAAAACGCGCAGGGCCGTGGGCGCGGACAATGTCTCTCTCAAGAGCGAATTCGTAGCCTTCAAAACCAATCGCATTATCGAGGTTGCGAGCCGATTGTTCTACCAGAGCGGCTACAGTAGCTGCACGCTGGACAACGTCGCCGAACAGCTCGGCGTCACGAAGCCGTTCCTTTATTCCTACTTCAAGAACAAGGAAGCCATCCTCGCCGCGATCTGCGAAGTGGGGATCAGCGAAGCGCTGGCGGTTCTCGAGGCCACCTTGGCCGGCGATCACAAGAACCATCGCGACCTGCTTGCCGAGGTCGTGCGGCAGGTCGGCAGGATCGTGATCGATCGGCAGGAATACGTCGTCGTTTACCAGCGCGAGATGAAGCATCTGAGTGCTGACGACCACGAGCGTATTTTGCGGCTGAGGCACTCTTTCGATCACCAGATTGCGGAATTGATCCGCGAGGGTATCGAGGCCGGCGAGTTTCGCGAGGATACCGACTCCTTCGTTGCCGTCTGGATCGGGGGGCTGATCAGTTGGATACCGACTTGGTATTCGCCGGGCGGCCAGCGATCAGCGGACGATGTGATCGACCAGTTGGTCACGGCGGCCTTGCGTCTAGCGGGTGCCGAAAAACCCACGAATTAACACGATATGAGAAACGGAATTGGTCCGAATTTTACAAATCTATACTGGCCAGTAGAAATTAAGAGGCTTGGTATTTTGGGAGAGAAGAGAATGAAGAAGAGCACCAAGTGCGCATTGCTGGCGGCCACCGCCGTCGTTTCGCTCGCCTCTGCGGGTCAGGCAGTGGCGCAAGACGGGGATTCGCAGACAGCATCGAGCGGTAGTTCGGAAAATGTGATCGTCGTCACCGCGACGAAGTCGGGTAAATCGCTGGAAGATACCGCCGCCGCCATCTCCGTGATCGACGCATCTGCCGTGGGCGCGGGCGGCATTGAGAATGCGGGCGATCTTGCGGCGGCCATACCCAATGTCTCGGTCGGAGATCAGTTCGGCGTCAACCGGACCTTTATCCGCGGCATCGGCCTTACCAGCATCGATCTGGGGGCCGACGGCGCAGTGGCGTTTCTTCAGAACGGCGCGATCAACAGCCGACCGGCGGCCCAGTTGAGCGGATTCTACGATATCGCGCAGATCGAGGTCCTGCGTGGTCCCCAGGGCACGACCTATGGACGCGGCGCGACGGGCGGCGTGATCAACATCGTGACGGCTCGGCCGACATCCTATTTCGAAGGCTATGCGCGGGCGACCTATGGGAACTACGATGCCATAACGCTCGAAGGCGCCGTGGGCGGACCGATCGCCGGAGACGCATTGGCATTCCGGGTGGCTGGCAAATACGAAAGCCGTGATGGTTACGGGGCCAACCTTGTCACCGGAAACCCGGTCGACGACAGGGACGCCTATGCCTTGCGCGGCTCGCTTCAGGCAAATGTCACACCGGATCTCGAACTGCTGGTAGTGGCCGACCATTTCCGGGAAGACGATTACAATTACGCGTTCCACTATTTCGGCCCGACGGTGGCACCCGAGGCGGTATTGCCCGGTCCCCTATTGGGCGGAGAGACGATCAACGATTACTATACCAATCTCGGCCAGCGGGTCGACAACCGGAATGTCTATTCGAACGAAGACGCGATCAACGATCGCAAAGGCACCAGCGTCCAGGCTATCGCGACACTCGACAAGGGCAGCTTCACGCTCACTTCGACCACGGCCTATCGCAAGTTCGAACGTTTCAACCGGAACGATCTGGATGTCACCAATGTGAATGCGTTCGGTCAGAACAACTATACGGAGGACAGCGAATCCTTCAGCCAGGAGCTGACCTTCACAGCCGATCTGGGCAGCGTCTCGCTCCTGGGTGGGGCGATGTATTTCGAAGAGGAGCTGTTCGGCGAGGTCAGGGTGCCGACGGTCAATCTCGCCCGGTATTTCAATATCGTTCTCGGCACCAACCTGCCGCCCGATCTTTTCGATGGCGGCAACTATCTCCAGCGTGGGACGGTGGATACGAAGGCCGTCGGCGTCTATTTGGAAGGGACTGTCGATATCACCCCCAGCCTGTCGTTCACGGCTGGCGCGCGGTACAATTGGGAAAAGCGATCGGGCACCGGGCGCTTCACCTTCGATGCCCAGGGTATCGACATCCCGACCGACAAGAGCGGCGACTGGGATGCGATTACGCCAAAATTCGTTCTCGAGTATGAGACGCTTGGCGGGACGCTGCTCTACGGCAAGGTCACCAAGGGTTTCAAATCCGGTGTGGTGAACATCGGCAGCTTGAACGCCGTCATCGATCCGGAAGACGTGTGGAGTTACGAACTGGGTCTGCGGGGCGAGACTGCCGATGGAACCTTCGGCTACAGCGCCGCGGCCTTCTATTACGACTACACCAATCTGCAGGTCGGTTTCGTCAACGAAAACAGCATCGTCGAAACGATCAATGCCGCTTCGGCCCGCAATTACGGGCTCGAGGTCGAGGCGACGATCCGTCCCGCTCCCAACACCACCTTCCGCCTGTTCGGGACATATCTGAATGCGGAATACACCGATTTCTGCAATGGCTATTATGCCGCCGGCGATACGACGCGCAGGCAGTTCCCCGTCTGTGCGGACAATCCCGCCTTGTCCGACCTTTCTGGCAACCGCCTGGCGAATGCGCCAGAGTTCACGGTGGCCCTGTTTGCCGATCACACGATCGACATGGGCGGCAATGGGGCCATCGATCTTTCGGCGGATCTGAACTTCCAGGACGAAGTCTTCTTCACCGAATTCAACAATGACGATGCAAGGCAAGAAGCTTTTGCCATGGCGAATGCCAGCGTCACGTATCGTTCGCCGGGCGATACATGGTCGGTATCCGTTTGGGGCAAGAACATCTTCGATAAATACGCCTTGGCGAACACGATCATCACCGCGCCGCTTTACGGCTTCGTGTCAGTCGGATCGCTCAGGCCGCCGAGAACCTACGGAGTGACCGTCGGCTTCGACTTCTGAGTCACGGGAACATCGGATGTTGGAGGCATTCAGGATAGGCCGCCACAAGGTCTATCGGATCGAGGAATGGCAGGGCGGGTTCAGCCCGCCCGAAGCTCTCTTTGCGGAATACGATCCCGGCGTCTTCGCCGGAGGATGGACCGGGATCGTACCGGATTTTCAGCGCACCGGGCTCGTTTATGGCTATTTGCAGAGCTGGGTGATCGATACCGGAACCGAGCGGGTGCTGGTCGATACCGGAGCGGGAAACCGCAAGGAGCGGCCAGGAATCCCGATTTTCGGCGACCTGGAAGGCGACTTTCTCGACCGGTTGGGCGAGGCAGGCTTTACCCCCGAGGACATCGACAAGGTCTTCTGCACCCATCTTCATATCGATCATGTCGGTTGGAACACCAGGCTGATCGGGGATGCGTGGGAACCGACATTTCCCAACGCGACCTATTTTTTCCCCACTCTGGATGAAGAGGCGTGGAATCCCGAAAAGGAAACCTACCGCTCGCTGACCGGGGCGGCGGTAAACGCCAATGTTTTCGAAGACAGTGTGGCCCCGATCATCGCTGCCGGACAGGCAGAACTGATCGAAAATGGTGCGACGATCGCCGAGGGCATGATCGCGCATGATTCGCCCGGCCACACGCCGGGACATATGGTCCTGGAAGTGGAGAGCGAGGGCGCAATCGCGCTGTTCACGGGGGACATACTGCACCACCCGGTTCAAATTCAGCGGCCTGACTGGAACAGCGTGTACTGCGAGAACCGGGAGGAAGCCGTGCGGACGCGGCGCGCGATACTGGGTCGTGCCGCCGACCGGGGCGCCCGCATCGTGCCTGCGCATTTCGCGGCACCGCATTCGGTTTTCGTCGAGCGTATCGGCGGGAATTTTCGCCCGCTCTTCCGTGCCGGATCGAGAACCTGACCTCCTAACGCGTCATCGGTTCAATCCTGTGCCGACATAGCCCCGAAGACGTTTTGCAACCGGAGCTGCGTTCGCGCAGCTCCGGGATGCTGCCGCATCCGACGGGTCGGCCCGGCGGGATGCCGGTTCGGGGCCGGTTTGCGGGTGCAGGACGCGTCGACGGGATTTCAGCCTGTCTTCGCCGTGTGGGCCGCCCCCGCGCCATCGCTGCTGAAAACGAGATCGCTTTCCTTCGGTTTGCGCGTCATTCGCCAGAAGGCATCGTTGCGCCAGGGGGTGATGGCGATCACGCGGCCTTTCGAATTGCGATACCAGTTCTCGGTTCCCGGATGGGTCCAGACCAGCTTCTCATGGGCTTCGTCGATCCGGTGGAGGTAATCCTCATAGACCGCGTCGCGGACTTCCACGGTTCGCGCGCCGTGCTCACTTGCGGAAAGCACCACTTCTCCCGCGAAGTGCATCTGGTTCTCGATGTTGCGGATCATGCTGCCGCCGTGGCCAGAGCCGACATTGGGGCCGAGAAGGATGAAGAAGTTGGGAAAGCCGGGTACCAGCGTTCCCAGATAGGCGGCGGCGTCGTCCTTTCCCCATTTGTCGTGCAGAAGCTGCCCTTCACGACCGACGATGGCGTAGGATCCAAGCACCTGGGTCGTTTCAAAACCCGTGGCGAGGATGATGACATCGGCATCCACGCTCTTGCCGGAAGACGAATACAGCGTCTTGCCCTCGATTTTCGCGAGATGCTCGGGAATGAGCTCCACGTTATCTTTCTTGATGGTGCGGTACCACCCATTGTCCAGCAGCATGCGCTTCGCGAAGGGGGGGTAATCGGGCAGCACATGTTCGATGAGATCGGGCCTGTCCGCCAACTGCTCCTTCACATAGCGCGTGAATGCACGGCGATGACCGTCATTGATCTCGTTGACCGCGCGGTCGGGGTGGGGCCATTCGGGATCGCGGAACAGCGTGCCATGCACACGGTCGTTGAAGGTCCAGGACAAACGCTGTTCCAGCCACGCACGATATAATGGGACCACCTGCATGAGATAGCGGACACCTTCCGGAATGGTCTTGCGAAACTGCGGGAAAGGTGCCGCCCATTGTTTGGACCGGGCGAAGATGGTCAGATTTTCCACCTCATCGGCAATCGCGGGGGCGACCTGCATGCCCGAGGCGCCATTGCCGATTACCGCCACCCGCTTGTCCATTAGGTCGACATCGTCCGGCCAGCAACTGGTGTGGTAGACATCGCCCCGGAAATCATCGAGGCCGTCGATCTTCGGATATTTGGGAATGTTGAGGATGCCGACCGCGCTGAACAAATAGTCGGCGCTATGGGTTTGGCGGTTGCCCTGCGGCGTGGTGACGGTCACATCCCATTTGCCGGTTTGCTCGTTCCAGCGGGCCTCCTCCACATGGGTCTGGAACCGCGCGCTTTCATAGAGGCCGAACTCTTTCGCCGTGTCGAGCAGATACTCCTCGATTTCATCGCGCAGCGGGAAATACATCGACCAGTCGTTCGGTCGGCATGAGAAGGTGTAGGTCAGGGACGGCGTGTCGACGCCGCAGCCGGGATATTTGTTTTCGAACCATGTCCCGCCGAAATCCTCGTTCTTTTCGAACAGAATGTAGGGAACGCCGAGCTTCTGAAGCTCGATACCCGCGCAAATGCCCGAGACGCCGCCGCCGATGACGATCGCGCTCTTATCGGCAGCGATGACAGTATCTGCCTCGTTGTCCGCTTCGTCGAACTCCATGCCCGCCGCGATGATGTCGCCATATTCCTGCGGCACTTGCTCGGTCATGGCGACGGTCAACATTTCCGCGAGGCGCCGGTTGTCGGGGCGCGGAACGGCGAGCTCCCGTCCTTCGAGCCATGCGTCGATGGCGGTGCTTGCGGCATCGCGAATTTCGTTCTGGATATTCTCGGGCAACTGGCCGCTGTCATTGTCGTCGAGCCCAGGCGAACGCTTGGGGGCATAGGGTTCGTTCAGCCAGCGCTCCTCGCCCGTCATCTGGTAGAGGACCAGCAGAAGAGCCGGAATATTGGCCTTGGCGATACCCTTTCGCAGGAGATCTCGATCCGCATCGGCTGAAGAGACCGGGCGGTGCGTGAAAGGATGGTTCATGAAAGGAATGTCCTATGGTTTTGGGCAGCCTGCTGCTGTCTGGATTTCGGTGGTGAGACTGTTCATTCGCCGAAACTTTCACGCCTGACGCGCAGACCCGCGGCTTCACGGTCCCAAGTGTCCTCGGTGATCCCTTCCGCCCTCAGTTCGGTTTTCATCACCTTCGCCGAAGGCGTTTTGGGCAATTCGTCGAGCAGACGAATGTATCGGGGCACCATGAAGTACGGCATAGTATCGATCAGGAATTCGGCCAGTTCGCGCGGATCGATCGCTTGGCCGGGAACCGGTGCGACGACCACCATGACCTCGTCTTCGGAATACTCGCTGGGGACGGCAATGGCAGCGGCTTCACGCACCGCCGGGTGGCGACACACATCGGCTTCGACTTCGAAAGAGGAGATATTCTCCCCCCTGCGGCGGATGGCGTCCTTCACGCGGTCGACGAAGTAGAAATAGCCATCTTCGTCGCGGCGAAAGGCGTCCCCGGTGTGGAACCACCCGTTGCGCCAGGCCTCCGCGGTGGCCTCGGGATTGGCATTATAGCCGCTGTTCATTGCCCATGGGCGATCGGTGCGGACCAGCATTTCGCCGATTTCGCCGACCGGAACTTCGCAATCGTTCTTGTCGACCAGCCGCACCTCGACGCCACTCCGGGCTTTCCCGCAGGTGCCGATCTTGGTCGGGTTCGCTTCCGACACGACCGGAGATGAAATCTCCGTCATGTTGAAGATCGTATAGATGTCGATGCCAAACCGTTCGGTGAAGGCGGGCGCGTCTCCGGTCAGTGGCACCATGAAGGCCTTCTTGACCATGTGATCGCGATCTGCCGGTCCCGGTTCGGTTTTCAGCAGGAACGTGGCCATGACACCCAACAGAAAGACAACGGTCGATCTGGTCGATTTGGCCACCGCCCAGAATTCGTCGGTCGAGAAATTGTCGATCATCGCCACCGAACCGCCACGGGCGAGCATGACGAAGGGCGGCCCCATCCCGCCGATATGGAAGATGGGGGCAACGCACATATAGCGATCGTCCTCCCCCACCATCGGCCAGGATTCGGGGCCGGCATTGGAGAACATGTGCAGATAGGATGACAGGACCCCCTTGGACGGCCCCGTGGTGCCGGAGGTGTAGATGATAGACTGGATGTCCCACGGTTCGATCGGCCGTTCCAGCGGGAGGGGGTCTTGCGGATCGCCCGAAAGGCTGTCGAACGCCGTGATCGGCCGCGGTGCGGAAGATGGCTGATTATCCGTCGTCACCACCAACCTCTCCACCTTGGCGAGATCGATTTCCGACAGGCGAGGAAGCAAGTCCGGATGTATCAGGAGGAAGCGGGCACCCGAATTCGCGATCACGTGCTGCAACAGGTTGCCGCGATAGGCCGTGTTAAAGGGCACGAACACTGCGCCGATGTAGTTGATCGCATAAAAGGCGATCAGCGCGTCCCGTCCGTTGGGCAGCCATACGGCAACGTGTTCTCCCTGCCGAACGCCGAGTTCGCGAAGGCCGGCGGCCTTGGCGCGGACCTTCTCCTGCAATTCGCCGAAGGTCCATTCCTCTCCGTCCGCAAAGACGACATGCGCCTTGTCGGTCCGTTCGTCCGCCCATTTGTCGAGCAGGTATCGCAGGACACATTCGTCGCGGTTCGGAATGCGTGGATCGGTGAAATCGCGTTGTGTGGTCATACCGCCCCCTCAAGCTGCAAGATTCAGAATTTGCATTACGTCGTCGGCGGTTCTCACCGGGCGCGGATTGGTCCGGCCCCAGATGTCGAGCAGCGTGTATTCCGCGATCTGCCGGAACTGCGCCTGATCCACTCCGACCTCGCCCAGCGTGCGCGGCATGCCGAGCCCGCGAATGAAGGCGTCCAGCGCTTGTGCCGCGGTGGAATGCGTGTTGCCGAGAATGGCCAGCGTGCGATGCTGGCGGCTATCGTCATATTCCGCATTCCATTGGAGTACGTAAGGCGCCATGACGCACGAACAGTGGCCGTGCGGCACATCGCACGTCCCGCCCAGGATGTGGCCGATCGCGTGACTGGCCCCCATCGGCACGCCCCCGATGATACTGATCATCGATTGCCAGGCGCCAATCTGGCATTTTAGGCGCGCCTCCAGATCATTCGGATCGGCTTTGACCCGGGGGAGGCCTTCGACCAGCAGTGTGAGCGCGCTTTCGGCAAGCCCATCGGCGAAATCGTTCGATTTGTCGGAGGACAGTGTTTCGATGGCATGATCCATCGAACGAACGCCGGTGGAAAGCCAGAGCCATGCGGGGGTGTGCACCGTGATCGCGGGGTCCAGCACCACCATGACCGGTGCCATGTCGCGATGTTCGTAGGCCTGCTTGTGCTGGGTGCCTTCGTCGGTACAGCCCGAAAGAGCGTTGAATTCGCCGCCGGATAATGTGGTCGGCACGCAGATGACCGGAATGTCGGGGCCGACCGTAACCGGATTGATGACCTCGCCCTCTTCGCTGACATAGGTGCGCAGGGGTTCGAAATCCTCCACCGTGCGGACTTCATGCTTGGCAAGCAGGCTGACGATCTTGGCCGCATCGGTCGCCGATCCGCCGCCGATCGATACGATAAGATCGGCCCCGGCATCACGCGCGGCGTTCGTCGCTGCGAGCACATCTGCGCGCGGGGCGTGCGGCGCTATGCCGCTGAACGTCCCCGCATGGCGCGAGCCGAGGACCTTCTCGATCTTCGAGATTTCCTCGGTCTTCTCCCTCAGGGTAGAGGAAGCGATGAGAAATACCTTCCGGCAATTCATCGCCTGCGCTTGATCCAGCAGGGCATCTGCCGCCGGTTGGCCCATGGTGACACGTTCGGTTCGGGTGAACCGTAGCTCGCTGGGTTTGATGCTTCCCATCTCGAATCCTCTCCTCTGTCGATGCCCGCTTTTCGCGGGTCGTCTTTTGGAATAGTGACAGGCAAAGCATATACTGGCTAGTATATTTTTCAACTTACGGGAATATTCTTGGGAGACGACATGAGCGAAATGCAGGCCGATGTGGCAAATTCGGAGGTGAACGGGGCGATGCCTCTGGCCGGGGTCAGGGTTCTCGAATTCTCCGGGCTGGGGCCGACCCCGTTCGGGGCGATGCTGCTCGCCGACCTCGGAGCCGAAGGCATTCGCATCCAACGCGCCGGAACGATCAATCCATTGGGCGGAGATACCAAATTCGATTTCATTTTCCGGGGAAGACCCACCATCTCGCTCGACCTCAAATCGGAAGGGGGGCGTGATCTGGTCCTCGACCTCGTCCGCAAAGCCGATGTTCTCATCGAAGGCTACCGCCCCGGCACGATGGAGCGCCTCGGGTTGGGTCCCGAAGAATTATGCAGCCTGAACGAGCGGCTGATCTATGCGCGCATGAGCGGGTGGGGGCAGGATGGGCCGCTCCGCCGGAAAGCCGGGCACGACATCAACTATCTTGCTCTGAGCGGCGGGCTATTTCCGATCGGGCCGTTTGACGGCCCGCCGACACCGCCACTCAATCTCGTCGGGAATTTCGGCGGCGGCGGCATGTTCCTTGCCATGGGAGTGCTGGCCGCGCTGCAAGAACGCCAAAGGTCCGGCATGGGCCAGGTGCTCGACGTCGCCATGATAGACGGAATCAGCGTCCTGATGACGCAATTGGCCGGCTGGATGCAGATGGGCCAGTGGTTTCCGGGTCGAGGGGGAAACCTCCTCGATGGGAGCGCCTATTTCTACCGCTGCTATGAAACCGCCGATCAACGGCACATCGCGGTTGGCGCGCTGGAAAAACCGTTTCACGATGCGTTCATTGCGGGTCTCGGCTTGCGGACGGAGGATTTCCCCGACCATCTGAATCCACGGCATTGGCCCGACCGCGCCGCATCGATCGCGTCCATCGTCAAGAGACGACCGATGCGGGAATGGGAAACGCGGTTTGCCGATCGCGATGCCTGCGTAACACCCGTTCTCACGCTTCAAGAAGCGGCGACCAGCACGACGAATGATGCCCGTGGCTCGCTGATTTCCGGAAAGGCGGCTTTCCAGCCGCGTCCTGCACCGCGATTTTCCCGATCGCCTGTGCGAACACCGCCGGAAACGGTCGAGGAGGCCGCGGATGTGCGGGCCGTTCTCGAACGGTGGGGTGTGGCCGGGACGGCGAACCTGCCCGCCTAGGGGCTGATATATTCGCTCTTCAGCTACGCGCGACCGTTGTCAGGGGTTCTGCCGTAACAGGATAGCCGAGATCTTCGCCGATCTCGAGCCAGGTCTTCCCGTCGCGTTCGCCCATATGGGGCGTGATCGTGCGCACTGGGATAGCCTCGGCCTGCGCCTTGGCCTCGGCGAAGCTGTCGAACTGCGCGAGCCGCTCGAGATTGCGGCGGGTAGGGAAAATGATCTTGATGTCGCCCTTCTCTGCCGCCTCGAGCGCCCCTTGAGCGGTGGTCCAGAAAAGATGCGTGTTTTCCGAAAGATCGGCCTCGATCTCGACCGCGCCGGTGCCCAGATCGGCAAGGTAGAAACGCGTATCGTACACGCGGGGAATATTCTCGTTTTTCGGAAACCAGCGGGCGAAAGGCACAAGCTGGTCGAGCTCCAGTTCCCAGCCGAAATGATCGAGCACCGGCGAGAGTTCGCCGGTCTCCTGTAGGAAATTGCGGGCCGCACGCGCCTTTGCAGCGTCGATCTCGCCGGACAGGCCGATAACCAGCCCCGTTTCTTCCAGCGTTTCGCGCACCACCGCCACCTGGTGCGCGGCTTCTTCCGGGTCCAGCGGGCCGCCCAGTGCGGCACCGAGATCGAAATCGGCCGGATCCACCCGCCCGCCGGGAAAAACCGCCATACCCCCGGCAAAGACCATTTCGCGCGAACGGATGGTCATCAGGACCTGCGGCGGCCCGCCTTGCGGGGCATTGCGAAAGATGACCACAGTTGCTGCGGGGATGCCCTCTGCCCCGGTATAGCTTTGCTCACTCATATTCACGTAGTGGCCGGAGGCGGGCGCCTTGCCAAGCGGAAAGGCATCGCGACACTGTCGGCATTCTTTACATTAAGCGATACGCCGAAAAGAGCGTTAAGCATGTAATTCGCAGAATTCGTCGGACTTCTCGATCTTGGCATACCCTGTGCATACTATGGTATGTCCCGTTCAGATCTTCAAACGGGGGTGTCAGCCCAAAGGTCTCCAAACCCGACACCCGAGACGCATAAAGGCCCGCACGGAAGTCTCACCGTGCGGGCCTTACCCGTTTGGGTTTCAGGGCGAATGGTTCGAAGGGAAACAGAGGCGAGGCGTGCCGCCACTCATGGGACCCTTACGAAGGCTATTACCCCATATCGCTTTGGATCGAGCCGCCTCGCGGGGCGAAAAAGATCAGGACGCTTTGGCGACCTGCTTGTCGTCCATCATCTGCTGAAGCTCGCCAGCCTCGAACATCTCCATCATGATATCGCTACCGCCGACGAATTCGCCCTTCACATAGAGCTGGGGAATGGTCGGCCAGTCCGAATAGCTCTTGATGCCCTGGCGGATTTCCATGTCCTGAAGGACATCGACACTGTCATAGGCGACACCGCAATGGTCGAGAATCGCCACCGCGCGGCTCGAAAAGCCGCATTGCGGAAACAGCGGGGTGCCCTTCATGAAGAGGACGACATCGTTGCCGCCGACGATATCGGCGATGCGCTGGTTGGTGTCGGACATCGGGTCCGTCCTTTTTATAGAATTTGACCTGTCGGGTTCAGGTGGGGGCTTGAGTTGTCAGTTGCAAGGCGTGCAGTTCGCCGCCCATGCGCTCTCCGAGGGCATCGTAAACCAGCTTGTGCTGCTTAACTCGGGTGAGGCCCGCGAATTGCGGAGCCGTGACCTTCGCAGCCCAGTGATCGTTATCGCCTGCCAAATCCCGCATTTCCACGATCGCGCCCGGCAGCGCCTCTTCGATCAGGGTCACGATGTCGTTCGCAGCCATCGGCATGCTATCAGTTCCGATCGCTCATGAACTGGCGGCGCGCTTCGATGGCGCATTCTTCCAGCTTCGTGCGAATGTCGGATTCGCTTACATCGCATTCGGCAGCAGTGAGATCGCCCAGCAGTTTGCGGATCACGTCTTCGTCGCCCGCTTCCTCGAAATCTGCCTGCACGACCGCCTTCTTATAGGCGTCCGTTTCTTCCTGGGTCAGGCCCATCTTCCCGGCAGCCCATTCACCGACCAAGCGATTGCGGCGGGCGGCGATCTTGAAGGCATTTTCCTCGTCGAAAGCGAACTTGGCTTCCTCGCCGCGCTCGCGATCCTTGAAATCGGTCATGTCAGTCCTCTCGGGATGGAATCTTGCGAGGCCGGAATAGGCGCGGGCGGCGTGTGAAACAAGAGATGAGTCCCCGCCAAGGCGCGGCATGCAACAATCCCGCGCCATGCGAACCGGATATTCCCCCGTCGCAGCAGCGGAAACCGCTATTCCATCGTGACGACGAGCTTGCCGATAGCGCCCCGGTTCTCCAGCTTCGCGATGGCTTCATGCGCGCGCTCGATGGGGTAGGTTTCGCTTACCAGCGGCTCGATCTTGCCGGCCTTCCACAGATCGAAGAGCTCCTCGATATTCGCCTGGTTGCGTTCGGGTTCGCGCGCCGTGAAGGCGCCCCAGAACACGCCCCGGATGTCGCAGCTCTTCAACAGGGTCAGGTTGAGTGGCATCTTGGCAATTCCCGCCGGAAACCCGACGACGAGGAAGCGGCCTTCCCAAGCGATCGAACGCAGCGCGGGTTCGGAATAGTCGCCACCAACGATGTCGTAGACGATATCGGCGCCGTTCGGACCGACCGCCGCCTTGAAGTCGCTTGCGAGCTGTTTGGAAGTGCCCTTGTCGAACGGTGCGCGTGGGTAGATCACGACTTCGTCGGCCCCCGCCTTCCTGGCAACTTCGCCTTTCTCCTCGGTCGAGACCGCTGCAACCACACGGCAGCCATAGGCCTTGGCCAGTTCGACCGCCGACAGGCCGACTCCACCCGCAGCACCCAGCACGAGTACGGTATCGCCCTCCTTGATCTCGCCGCGATCCTTGAGCCCGTGAATGGTCGTGCCGTAAGTCATCAGCAGGGCGCTGGCCTTCACCAGATCGATCCCCTCGGGCACCTTGAACAGGCGCGCGGCTGCCACGGCGACCTTTTCCTGCAAGCCGCCATTGCCGACGCCGCACATGACCTTGTCGCCCACGGCGAAGCCTTCGACTCCTTCGCCCAGCGCTTCGATGGTGCCGGAAATCTCACCCCCCGGCGCGAAGGGGCGGGGTGGCTTGAACTGATACAGATCGCGAATGATCAGCGTGTCGGGAAAATTGATCGCGCAGGCGACGACCTTGACCAGGACTTCGCCCTTGCCGGGGGTAGGCTCGTCGATTTCTTCCACCACGAGGGTTTCGGGGCCACCGACTTCCTTCGAAAGGACTGCCTTCACGCTGCATCTCTCCTGCTTGGTTTATCGAGCCAGGGCATGGCGCCCTGGCGCATTTGTTCGTGTTTCGTAATCGCGCTTTCGCTGCCGAGCGTCAGGCCGATTTCGTCGAGGCCTTCGAGTAGGCACCGCTTGCGGAACGGGTCGATCGCGAAAGTGAACCGGTCCTGGAACGGTGTGGTGACGACCTGGTTTTCGAGGTCGATCGCGATTGGCTGATCCTTCGCGACCTCGAGCAGGCGATCGACCTGTTCCTGCGGCAATTCGACTGCAAGGATGCCGTTCTTGAAGGCATTGCCCGCGAAGATGTCGGAAAAGCTCGGCGCGATGACTGCGGTCAGACCCATGTCGAGCATGGCCCATGCCGCATGTTCGCGGCTCGACCCGCAACCGAAATTGTCGCCCGCGATAAGGATCGGCGCATGTGCGAAATCCTCCACGTCGAAGGGATTGCACGGCGCCGCGCGGATGGTTTCGAACGCACCCTTGCCCAGGCCTTCGCGGCTGACGGTCTTGAGCCAGTGCGCAGGAATGATCACGTCGGTATCGATATTCTTGAGGCCGAGCGGGATCGCGCGGCCTTCGATGGTCGAGACAGCTTTCATTATCTGGCGCTCTTGGGAAAGGTGGGTAGTCGGCCGAGGTGACGCGGGTCGTGCTGGATTACCACGGTCGCATCGAGATTGTCGGCCATCTGGTCGAAGCGGTGAAACGATGCCAGCGTGTCCGCCCGGTCGGTATTGAACACAGGGACACCCTTGTTTTCGATCTGCTCTTCGAAATGGTAGAGATCGCCGGTGAGCATGAAGGTGCCCGATTGCGGCAGCTCGACCACAAGCGATTTGTGTCCCGGCGTGTGGCCGTGCATCGCCACCATGCGCACGGAACCATCGCCGAACACGTCGTGATCGGCGGTAATACGCGTCACTTTACCACTGGCACCGTCGGCAAGCCATTGGGCGAGCTGGGCACGGGTTGCTTCCATCTGGCCCGAAGCGACGGCTTCCGCATCGCCGCGCCCGATCAGCAGCTCTGCATCGGGAAAGCCCGCTGCCTGGCCTATGTGATCGTCGTGGTAGTGGCTGATCCCGATATAGGTGACATCGGCCGGGGCCACATCGATCTGGGCGAGTTGTTCCGCAATGGTCTTTTCGACGCTCAGCGTGAATACCCACTGGGTCGCGCTGGTGCCTTTCAACGCAGCAGGCAGGCCGGCATCCCAGAGCAGATATCTGTCGCCATTTCGGATCAGGTAGCAGCTATCGGTCAGCGTGCGCGGCTCTCCATCGTAGAGATGTGTGTCGGAGAAGGGCGCCGCGTCGCTCAACTCGATCGTGCCGCAATCGAGCCGCCACATTTCGATATCGGCCGTTTCCTGAGCTGCGGTGGGCACGGCAAAGCCCGCCAGCAGCGTGGCCAGCAAAATTGATTTCGGCGACATGTTTCTCTCCCCCTTGGCGTGCGAACTCAATCGGTTTCGGGATTCTCCCCCGAGGGAATAGGCCCCGGCTGTTTCGGGGCGTTCTTCCTTTCCTTGCGCTTGTTCGCATAGAGCAGGGCTGCGGCGACGGCGGCGGAGCCGATGGCTCCGGCGATAGCGGCTTTTCCGGAGAGCTTTTTGGTCATGTTCCCTCAATGGTTAGCAGTCATCGGCTTGGCAAGGGGGCAGCTTGCGTACATCGGTGAGACGCCCGGTGACAGCGGCGGCGGCGGCCATGGCGGGGCTGACGAGATGCGTTCGCGCCCCCGGCCCCTGGCGGCCCACGAAATTGCGGTTGCTGGTCGAAGCGCAGCGTTCGCCCGGCGGTACCTTGTCCGGGTTCATAGCAAGACAGGCGGAACAGCCCGGTTCGCGCCATTCGAACCCTGCATTCGTGAAAATGCGATCGAGTCCCTCGGCTTCTGCCTGTCGCTTCACAAGACCCGAACCGGGCACGACAATGGCCCAGCGCACGCTTGGCGCCTTGGTGCGTCCGTTCAGCACTTCCGCGGCGGCGCGCAAATCTTCGATCCGGCTGTTGGTGCAGCTCCCGATAAAGATGTTCTCGACCGCGATGTCCTCGATCAGGGTCTCAGGCGCGAGGCCCATGTAATCGAGGCTTTTCCTGGCCGCTTCCTGCTTGGACGGATCGGCGAAACTATCGGGAGAAGGGACGCGACCGCCCACGGGCACTACGTCTTCGGGGCTCGTGCCCCAACTGACCGTAGGCTCGACATCGGCGGCGTCGATGACGATCGACTTGTCGAAGGCCGCCCCCTCGTCGGTGGCAAGCGAACGCCACCATTCCACGGCACGATCCCAGTCCTCGCCCTTGGGTGCGTAGGGCTTGCCTTGGAGATAGGCGAACACCTTGTCGTCGGGCGCGATCAGGCCTGCGCGCGCACCGCCTTCGATGCTCATATTGCAGACGGTCAACCGGCCCTCGACGCTCATCTCTTCGAAAACGCGCCCGCGATATTCGATCACATGGCCCGTACCGCCGGCGGTTCCGATCACGCCGATGATGTGCAGGATCAGATCCTTCGGGGTGACGCCGGGGCCGAGCGTGCCTTCGACGCGTATCTCCATCGATTTCGACTGGCGCAGCTGGAGAGTCTGCGTGGCCAGCACATGCTCGACTTCGCTCGTTCCGATGCCGAAGGCCAGCGCCCCCACGCCGCCATGCGCGGCGGTGTGGCTGTCGCCGCAGACGATGGTCGCGCCCGGCAGCGAAAAGCCCTGCTCCGGCCCGACGACGTGAACGATACCCTGCTCGGGCGCGATCGCATCGATATAGTCGATGCCGAAAGACGGTGCGTTGCGTTCCAGCGCGGCAAGCTGCGCGGCGCTTTGCGCGTCCTCGATCGGAAGCCGCGATCCGTCCGCCGCCACGCGCGCCGTCGTGGGCAGATTATGGTCGGGAACGGCAAGGGTAAGATCGGGACGCCGCACCTTGCGGCCTGCGAGGCGTAGCGCCTCGAAGGCTTGCGGGCTGGTGACCTCGTGAACGAGGTGGCGGTCGATATAGATCAGGCAGGTTCCGTCATCGAGCCGTTCGACAACGTGGCTGTCCCAAATCTTCTCGTAGAGTGTGCGCGGTTTGCTGGCCATCGGGGCGGAGTGTGCGGCAGCTTTGCCACGCCTGCAAAAAGGCAAATCCAGAGTCTTCCAAACTTAACCTATCTCTGCTCTATTAACAGGCATGTCAGCAAAGCCATTTTCCTTCCCGATCAAAGTGATTCCCTCGGACATCGACTTCATGGGGCACGTGAACAATGCGCGCTATCTGAACTGGGTGCAGGATACAGTTCTGGCGCACTGGCAAAAGCTGGCCCCCGCAGAAGAGGTGGCCAGCAAGGCCTGGGTCGCGCTGAAGCACGAAATCACCTACCGGAAACCTGCGTTCCTCGATGACGAGGTGATCGCCGAAACGGTGCTCGAGAAGATCGCCGGCGCGCGCAGTTTCTACAATACGGTGATCCGCCGCGGGGAGGATGTGCTCGCCGAGGTGAAAAGCATGTGGTGCTGCATCGATGCCGAAAGCCTGCGGCCTGCGCGCATCAGCCGCGATGTGGCGGAAACCTTCTTTGGCCTTCCTCGCAAGCAGGAACCCTTTGCCGGCGAATAGTGCCTGCAAGTGGGCTTTGCCTGCGATGCGATAGCCTTTATACCGAGCATCATGGATTTTCTGGTTCCCGCCCTTCTCGTCCTCGCCACCATCTTCGCGATGGAATGGGTGGCGTGGGCAAGCCACAAATACATCATGCATGGTTTCGGCTGGGGCTGGCACCGCGACCATCACGAACCGCACGACAAGATGTTCGAAAAGAACGATCTCTACGCCATCGTCGGCGCGGCAATGAGTATTTCGATGTTCGCGCTGGGGAGCGAATGGGTGATGGGTGAAAACGCCTGGTGGCCGGGCACGTGGATCGGCCTCGGCATCCTGTTTTACGGGGTCATTTATACCTTGGTTCACGACGGGCTCGTCCATCAGCGCTATTTCAGATGGGTCCCGAAAAAGGGATATGCCAAGCGCCTGGTTCAGGCGCACAAACTGCATCATGCCACTGTCGGCAAGGAAGGCGGGGTGAGCTTCGGCTTCGTCTTCGCGCGCGATCCGGCCAAGCTGAAGGCGGAACTCAGGCGACAGCGCGAAGCAGGGATCGCCGTGGTCCGCGAAAGCGCCGGAGCCTGAGCCCATCTCCGATCCGCTCGACTTGTCCGGCGATTGGGATGGCAGCTTCAGCTATCCCGGAGGCCTGGCAATCACGCCGTTTCGTGTGCGTATATCGGACAAGGGCGGACGGTTTTCCGGCTCGGTGATCGAACCGGATTTGTTCCAGCCAAAACGGACAATCGGTGCCGAGATTTCCGGCCATCGCGATGGCCGATCGGTCGATTTCACCAAGACCTACATCGATCCTGTGGAAGGCTACGAAAATCCGGTCGACTATGTCGGGCAGCTCTCCGGCGATGGAATGGTCGTCTCGGGAGTGTGGAGCCTGTTCGATATGAACGGGACATTCGAAATGCATCGCGAGGAGAAGGCGGCCTCCATGGAAAAGGCCGAGACCGCGCAAACGGTCCCGGCCTCGGGAATGCTCTTCTAAGTTTAACCGACCATATCTGGCGCGGGGTTACTTCGCGTAATTGACGTACAGCCCGTGAATCAGGCCCGGAATGAAGCCGAGCAGCGTGAGCACGAGGTTCAGAAGCGTCGTCCCGCCGAGGCCGTGTTTCAGGGCAACACCGAGCGGGGGCAGCAAGATGGTCGCGATCAGAATGAGAATTGCCATTGAGGGTGTCCTTTCGTCTACCCTCCCGTCGTTCGTCAATTCAACGGCTTAGGACCTGCCCGGTTCCGAGAGTCACTCGTTGCGCGTCGCGATCCAGCCCCCGCAGATGACGAGTATGGCTATCGATATCCAGTACCAGGGATGGCCCAGCGTGTACCACGTGAACACCGCACCGGTCGCCATGGCGCCGATCGCCATGGTCTTGGCGCGGCGACTGATCGCGCGGCGTTCGCGCCAATCCTGCACCTGCGGTCCCCAATGCGGATGGTCGAGGATTTTCTGTTCCAGCTCCGGGCTCGACCGGGCAAAGAAATAGACGGCGAGCAAGAGGAACGGCACTGTCGGTACGATCGGCAGCGCTGCCCCGATCGCGCCCAATCCCAGCGCAACGAAGCCCAGACCCTTATAGACCGGGCGCTTCATATCATCCCGCTGCGATGCGCGCGGCGTGTTCTTTCACCAGTGCGATCATATTGGGCACGCCTTGGGTGCGGTTGCTGGAAAGCTGGTTCTTGAGATCGAAGGGTTCGAGCACCGCGGCGATATCCATTTGTGCGACTTCACGCGCAGGCTGGTCCTGCACGGCGGAAATCACCAAGGCTACGATCCCTTTCGTGATCGCGGCATTGCTGTCGGCCAGGAAATGCAGCTTCTCTTCGGCGCCGGTGGGATAGACCCAGACCTGCGCGCTGCAGCCCCGCACCAGAGTGGCATCGGTCTTGAGCGCTTGCGGCATGTCTTCAAGCTCGCGGCCAAGCTCGATCAGAAGCCGATAGCGTTCGTCGGCGTCGAGAAATTCGTATTCTTCGGCAATGTCGGAAAGTGTGCGCATAGCGCGCCCTTAGCGGGCTGGTCGGCAAGCGTCCATCGACCTCAGCCGGACAGGCCGCCGGGACGGGTAAACGCGTAATATACGACATAGAACCAGCCGAAAAAGCCGTGGATCGCGGCCCAGATAATCGACTGGTGCAAACCCCAACTGATCGCGACCGCGATGGCGCTGCCGAGGCCGATCCCGGCCCGCGCCGCATCGGTTCGCGCGACGCTCACAGATCCACTCCGCTCGCGATCGCTTCGAGCTTCTTGATCCGCTCCTTCAGGTCGGAAAGCTCGATGCGTGCGGCACCGATCGATGAACCGCCATCGTGTTCCTCACTGCCGCGCGCGCGTTCCAGTTCCTGGCGTTTCAGGGCAAGCCAGCCATGCCAGGCCCTGAGCAGCGCACCCGCGACGATGGTCAGACCGACCAGCGATGCGCCTGCGATTATCATTGTCGGTTCGAACATCACCTCATGTCCTCCTTGAACCCTGCCGCCCTCAATCCGCCTGCTTGTCGCGCAGGGCTTCTATTTCGGCGGCGATCCTCTTCGTTTTGCGGGCATCGAGCGAATTGCTGTCGGTCGCAATCCGTTCGAGCACCTTGATCCGTTCGCGCAGTTCCTCGATCTCGCGCCTTGTTTCGGCGTCGTCGGATGCTGCACGGCTTTCATTGCCGTATTCATCGGTCACGATACCGTGCCTTGCGCGATTCCATTGGGTTACACCCCAGACCAGGATCGCGATGATCGCAACGATTACCCAACCGCTCATTGCGTGTACTCCTGCGGCGCGGTGCGGTCTTCGATCTCCTGCAGGTCGCGCAATTCCTCGATCTGCGAAGCGAGCGCGTGATTGCTGTCGGTCGCGATCCGTTCGAGCACGCGGATGCGTTCTTCAAGCTTGCGATGATCGGCCGCGGCAATGCCGCCTCCGCTTTCGGCTTCGGCCTTGCGCGCCCTCAGTTCGGCCATCTTTTCCTCGTGAGCATTGGCGCGCCGGTGCGTGACATTGGCGAAGGTGAGGATGATGATGCCCGCAAGCAGGATGAAGGCGAAGATCAAGAACAGATCGCCGTCCATCAATTGGCCTCCCTGTCATCGCGCAGGCGATCGAATTCGGCGGTTAGATGATAACCGCTGTCGGTCACGATGCGTTCGACATTACCGAGCCGGTCCTTGAGCGCGCCGAGCTCTGCGCGCAGTTCGGCGTTCTCTTGCGTCAGCAGCTTCACGCGTTCCACGGCCTGATCGTTTTTCGGGTAGACAGCCTTGCCCCAGCTGTTTTCGAGCGGGTAGCCGTTCTTGATCCGCATCCAGGTGGTAACCACCCAGCCCGTGGCCATTATGGCGACGCCGGAGATGATCGCGGTTTCGGTCAGGAGTTCCATTACGCTCTTTCTCCCTGCTTGATGTCCAAAGCTACACCGCCATCGCGTTCCTCGACCGAGCGCTGGTCGCGCAGCGCTTCGATCTGGGTCGCCACGTCGTAGCCCTTGTCGGTCACGATACGTTCGAGGACGCGAACCCGATCTTCAAGGTCCTGCACCTTGCTGGCGTATTGCGCGGCCTTTTCGGCGGTAGCCTGGGCGGTGGTCTGGACGTTCATTTGCGCGAGCTTCTGCTGATGCTTGGTCCAAATCGCCACGATCGGGATCATCAGCGCGATGATCGGGACAAATACGCCGATATTTTCCATGGTTCCTCCCCCCTCCTGATGGCCTTAGCGGAGGCGTTCGATTTCAGCGGTCAGCCGCGGATTGCTGCTGACGTAAAAGGTCTCGACATCGGCCAGACGGCGATCGACATCCTTCATCCGGGCGCGGATTTCGCGGGCCGTGCGCTTCGGATTCTGACGGACGCGCTGCCAGTATTTGCTCTCGTCATGATCGACATAGAGGTGCGATGGCTTCTTGTTCAGCAGCAGACCGGCAATGAAGTAGAACGGTATGGTCGAACCGCCGGACATGAAGGTCAGGCCGAGGAAGCCCAGGCGGACCCAGAAAACGTTGACGCCGGTATAGTCCGCGATGCCCGAGCAGACACCCATCAGTTTCGCATTCTGCTTGTCGCGGTAAAGCGTGGTACGGGGGCTGTTCACTTGGTTGCTCCTTTTTTCTCGGCCATCAGCTGTTCGAGTTCGCGCAGCTGCTGATTGTCCTGTTCGCTGTCATGAACGAGGCGGGCGGGACGAAATTCGGGATTGTCGCTGGCGACCAGGCGTTCGACCGTGTCCATGCGGTCGTCGAGGCGCTTGGCGAGGCTGTAGAGCTCTTCGAGCAGAGCTTCGTCATCGGTGGTGATGGTGGCCGAAGTCTTCCACTTGGTGATATAGTGGAGGATGATCCACGGCAGGCCGATGAATATGGCAACGATTGCAAAGATCTCTTCCACGGATCAGTCCTCCTTGTCGGCGCTGCTTTTGCCGAGCGCCCTTTTCATCTGTTCGAGTTCGTCGTCGATCGCATCGGCGCCTTCCAGCGCGGCGATCTCGTCCGACAGGCTCGGCTTGTCCGATTTGTCGGCAATGCTCAGCGCATCGGCGCGACCTTCGGCATAGTCGACCCGGCGTTCCAGCTGATCGAAGCGCGATAGGGCATCGTCGACGCGTTCATTGGTCATCAGGCTGCGCAGCTTCACGCGGTTCTCCGCACTTTCGAGCCGGGCGGCGATGGCCGTCTGACGGCTGCGCGCTTCGCGCAAGCGGTTCTGCAGCTTCTGAATGTCCTGTTCATAGGCACGCAGCGCATCGTCGAGCACGGCGATTTCCTGCTTGAGCTGTTCGCTCATATCGGCCGCCTTCTTTTTCTCGACCAGCGCGGCGCGGGCGAGGTCTTCGCGATCCTTCGAGATGGCAAGCTGCGCCTTCTCGTTCCAATCGGCCTGAAGCTTATCTAGTTTGACCGAATGACGGTGCATTTCCTTTTGATCGGCGATCGTGCGCGCAGCACTGGCGCGGACCTCGACCAAAGTTTCCTCCATTTCGAGGATGATCATGCGGATCATCTTCTGGGGGTCGTCCGCCTTGTCGAGCATGTCGTTGAAATTGGCGGCGATGATATCGCGAGTACGGCTGAAAATGCCCATCAATGGTGCTCCACTGGAAAAAAAGTCCGATCCCTTGGACCGTCCGCCGTCGCGGGTCGGAGTCGGGGAGCGGCGTAGCCGTTCTACCTCTTCCTCGATACGCGACAAGCGGGGGCGGGCCGAAGCGCCTTCGGCAATGTTGCCGTTGGGACTGTCGGGGGAGATGCGCTCCGGCCCTAGGGGATCGTGGTCGGGAGGCAAAGTCATGCGATCTCGACCTGTTCGTATGCCGCCACGACGGGTGTGGGTGTGGTAACCGCGATCTGCGAACTCAGCAGAACGAAAGTGGCCATTGCCGCAATGCTGGCAATGGCAGCCTGTCCAAGCTGGCTGCGGAAAAAGCTGCGGTTGTACATTTGGGTTACCTCCCTGGGGCCATGTGGCGGTGTTGCTGTTGTCCAATATTCAGCAAAGCTCGTGCCAAACTGGGAAAGTCACGGAAAACCAACGGTTAAAGGGTTTTTCCGAACTCACGGATTGGTTTTTATTGCCAAGCATTGGGAAATTTCCCTATATCTTGGCCATGGAGCGGGAAAATCAGTTTATCGGCCAATCGGGCGCCTTTCTCGATGCAGTCGAACGGGCAAGTCGTGCGGCGCCCATGCGGCGGCCGGTTCTCGTCATAGGCGAACGGGGGACCGGCAAGGAACTGATCGCCGAACGCCTTCATCGCCTATCCACCCGGTGGGACGAACCCCTCGTGGTCATGAACTGCGCCGCCTTGCCCGAAACACTGATCGAGGCCGAATTGTTCGGTCACGAAGCCGGGGCTTTTACCGGTGCTACCAGAGTGCGGGCGGGACGGTTCGAAGAAGCCGACAAGGGGACGCTATTTCTCGACGAACTGGGCACTTTGTCCATGGGCGCGCAGGAAAGGCTGCTGCGCGCCGTGGAATATGGGGAAGTCACTCGGATCGGATCGAGTCGTCCTACGCGGGTGGATGTGCGTATCGTTGCGGCCACCAATGAGGATTTGCCCGCCAAGGCGGCGCGCGGGGATTTTCGCGCCGACCTGCTCGACCGGCTCAGCTTCGAAGTCATCACCTTGCCCCCCCTGCGTGTGCGGGATGGGGACGTTGCCGTCCTGGCCGACTATTTCGGCCGTCGCATGGCGGCGGAACTCGGCTGGGAAGGGTGGCCCGGATTCGCGCCGCACGTTGCCGAGCAGCTCGAAAAGCATGACTGGCCCGGCAATGTTCGCGAGCTTCGCAATGTGGTCGAACGGGCAACATATCGCTGGGACGATTGGGGCCAGCCTATCGGACATGTCGTGTTCGATCCCTTTGACAGCCCCTGGAAACCCGCAGGACTTCCATCAAGCAGCGAGAGGGCGGGCATTGCGGCGACTGCGGTACGGCCCGCGCCGCAAGGCACCGATTACGAAAGTATCGACGACCTGCGCGCGGCGGTGGATGCGCATGAAAAGCAGATCGTCGAATTTGCGCTGGGCAAGCATCGCTGGAACCAGCGACAGACCGCCAAGGCGCTGGGGCTGACTTACGACCAACTGCGCCATTGCATCAAAAAGCATGCTCTCGCCGATGATGGCTGATCGTCGCTTGCTTTTCGAGGGACTCGCGCCTATCTGACTTCCCATCCCGACATTGTCGCGACACTGGAGGGGCTGGCGCCGCGAGGGGCCGGCACGAAACCCCGTAGGCGCATTGAACGCGTATTCTGGAGATTGAATGGCCGATCTGGCACGCTTGACCGAAGTGATCGAACCCGAGGCAAAGGCGCTCGGCTTCGAGCTCGTGCGCGTCAAGATGATGCCCTCTGAAGCCGGTGACGGCGGTGAGGCGCTGCAGATCATGGCCGAAGATCCGGCGACCGGCCAGCTCGTCATCGATCAATGCGCCGCGCTTTCGCGCCGTGTATCCGATCGGATTGATGCGCTCGAGGAAGCTGGCGAGGTTCTCATTAAGGGCGCCTACCACCTCGAAGTTTCCAGCCCCGGCATCGACCGCCCGCTGACCCGCGCGAAGGACTTCGCGAATTGGGCGGGGCACGAGGCCAAGATATCGATGGCCAAGGGCTATGACGGCCAGCGCAATCTGCGCGGTCCGCTTCAGGGTATCGAGGGCGACACAGTGATCATCGACGATCGCAAGGCGGGAGTGGTTTCTATCCCCCGCGACCAGATTCATTCGGCTCAGCTTGTCTTGACCGACGCGCTGATCGCCGCCACTCAGCCGCTCGACACGAGCGGTGCCGACGACATCGAAGAAGAAAAGGCAGACGACTGATGGCCAGTGCCATTTCCGCCAACAAGGCTGAACTCCTCGCGATCGCCAACTCGGTCGCCTCGGAAAAGATGATCGACAAGGCGATCGTCATCGAGGCGATGGAAGAGGCGATTCAGAAATCTGCCCGCAATCGTTACGGCGCGGAAAACGATATCCGCGCCAAGCTCGACCCGCAGACCGGCGATCTGCGCCTGTGGCGTGTGGTCGAGGTGGTCGAAGAAGTGGAAGACTACTTCAAGCAGGTCGACCTCAAGCAGGCGCAGAAGCTTCAGGACGATGCCAAGATCGGTGATTTCATCGTCGATCCGCTGCCGCCGGTCGATCTGGGCCGTATCGACGCGCAGAGCGCGAAGCAGGTGATCTTCCAGAAGGTCCGCGATGCCGAGCGCGAGCGTCAGTACGAAGAATTCAAGGACCGCGCGGGCGAAGTCATCACCGGCGTGATCAAGTCGGTCGAATTCGGCCATGTGATCGTCAATCTCGGCCGCGCCGAAGGCGTCATTCGCCGCGATCAGCAGATCCCGCGCGAAGCCGCCCGTGTCGGCGAGCGTGTCCGCGCGCTCATCACCAAGGTCGAGCGCAACAATCGCGGCCCGCAAATTTTCCTCTCCCGCGCGCATCCCGACTTCATGAAGAAGCTGTTCGCGCAGGAAGTGCCCGAAATCTACGATGGCATCATCGAGATCAAGGCCGCCGCCCGCGATCCGGGCAGCCGCGCCAAGATCGGTGTCATCAGCCATGACAGCAGCATTGATCCGGTCGGCGCCTGCGTCGGCATGAAGGGCAGCCGCGTCCAGGCCGTCGTGCAGGAATTGCAGGGCGAAAAGATCGACATCATCCCCTGGTCCGAAGACGGTGCGACCTTCATCGTGAACGCGCTGCAGCCGGCTACCGTGAGCCGCGTGGTGCTCGACGAGGAAGATGGCCGCATCGAAGTGGTCGTGCCCGACGATCAGCTCAGCCTCGCCATCGGTCGCCGCGGCCAGAACGTGCGTCTCGCCAGTCAGCTGACCGGCAACCAGATCGACATCATGACCGAGGAAGAGGCCTCGGAGAAGCGCCAGAAGGAATTCGCCGAGCGTTCGAAGATGTTCGAAGAGGAACTCGACGTCGATGAAACGCTCTCGCAGCTACTCGTCGCCGAAGGCTTCGCCGAACTGGAAGAAGTCGCCTATGTCGAGCTGGAAGAACTCGCCGGGATCGAAGGTTTCGACGAGGAACTGGCCGAAGAACTCCAGAGCCGTGCGCAGGAAGCGATCGACCGCCAGGAAGCTGCGCACCGCGAGGCACGCCGCGAGCTTGGTGTCGAAGACGATCTGGCCGAATTGCCGCATCTTACCGAGGCGATGCTGGTCGTGCTCGGCAAGGCGGGCCTGAAGACGCTCGACGATGTGGCCGATCTGGCGACCGACGAGCTGATCCAGAAGAAGCGCGAAGCGCCGCGCCGCCGCAACAATCCCGACGGCCCGCCGATGCGCCGTGACCGTCCCATGCGCGAGCAGGACAAGGGCGGCGTGCTGGGCGAATTCGGGCTGACCGAAGAGCAGGGCAACGAGATCATCATGGCTGCCCGCGCGCATTGGTTCGAAGACGAAGAGGAAGCTCCGGCCCCCGCCGAGACGACCGATACGCAGGAGGCCGCCGATGCGGACTCCACCCAATGAGCGCCTGACGTCCGACATCGCTGAAGCCCGACGGCCCCGTAAAACGGAGCCCGAGAGGCGCTGCATCCTCTCCGGGGAGACGGCCCCGCGCGAAACGCTCGTGCGGCTGGTTGCCTCGCCCGCTGGACTGGTGCTGCCTGATGCGCAGGAGAAGGCGCCCGGACGCGGTGCCTGGATCGGCGTTTCGCGCGATGAATTTGCCGAGGCACAGGCCAAGGGCAGGCTGAAGGGCGCACTTTCGCGAGCGTTTAAGACGGGCGATCTCGAACTGGCGGGCAACCTGCCCGAACTGGTCGAGAATGCGCTCACGCGCGTACTGCTCGACCGGCTGGGTCTCGAAATGCGCGTGGGAAGTCTTATCTTGGGTACCCAGCGCATCGCCGAAGCGGCGCGCGGCGGGGCGGTCGCACTGCTGTTGCATGCCAGCGATGCGAGCGAGGACGGGCGCAAAAAGCTCGACCAGGCCTGGCGCGTGGGACGCGAATTGGAAGGGTCTGGCGAGCGCGGTGTCGAACTGCCTCTGGACCGGGACGCTTTGTCTGTGGCATTGGGCCGCGACAATGTCGTCCATCTGGCGCTTGCCGATGAAGCCGCGGCAGCGAGGGTGATGAAGGCCCTTACGCGCCTTACGCATTATTTGGGGCACGACCTGCCCGCCGCTGATGGGCGCGTTTCCGCACGCGCCGACGACGAATTGAACGATTGAGACGAAGAGAAACGAGCCAGAATGAGCGACGACGACAAGAAGCCAGCCCGCAAACCGCTGACCCTGAAGGGCGCTCAGCCGGGCGAGGTCAAGCAGACCTTCAGCCACGGCCGCACCAACAAGGTCGCGGTCGAGGTGAAGCGCCGCCGCAAGCTTGTGAAGCCGGGCGAGGCAGCGCCCCCGCCTCCACCGCCGCCGCCGCCGGAACCGGCCCCCGCCCCGGTGGCGCAGAAGCCCGCACCGAAGAAGAAGGCCGTTCCTGCCGGTGAGACGCCGCAGGAACGTGTTGCCCGCCTTCAGCGCGAGGCCGAGGAAGAGCGTCTGCGTCTCGCCGAGGAAGCGCGCAAGCGTGAGGAAGAGCAGGCTCGCAAGGCCGCCGAGGACGAGAAGAAGCGCGCCGAGGAAAACCGCAAGGCCGAGGAAGACGCTGCAAGGCAGGCTGCCGAACAAGCCAAGAAGGCCAAGGAAGCACTCAAGGACGCGCCGAAGGAAGACGTTGCCGCCACTTCGAAAGAGGCTCCTCCCAAACAGGAGGAGAAGCCGAGCGGCACGCCCGCACCGGCCCCGCGCCGCTTCACACCCGTGGCACGCCCTGAGCCCAAGAAACCGGAGCGCAAGAAGAAAGAAGAAAAGCCCGCGCGCGGAGCAGAGAAACCCGACAAGCGCCGTTCGGGCAAGCTTTCGGTCAAGAAGGCCCTGAACGAGGACGAAGGCCGCCGCGCCCGCAGCCTCGCTGCGCTCAAGCGTGCGCGTGAAAAGGAACGCCGCATGCAGGGCGGTGGCTCCAGCAAGCCGCGTGAAAAGCAGGTGCGCGACGTGGTCGTTCCCGAGGCCATTACGGTTGGCGAACTGGCCAAGCGTATGGGCGAGAAGGGGGCCGACCTCGTCAAGGAGCTCTTCAATCTCGACATGATGGTCACCGTCAACCAGACGATCGACCAGGATACCGCGGAACTGCTCGTTGATCAGTTCGGCCACAATATCCAGAAAG
Organism: Qipengyuania sp. ABI-127-1; assembly: GCA_022953095.1. GTDB lineage: Bacteria > Pseudomonadota > Alphaproteobacteria > Sphingomonadales > Sphingomonadaceae > Qipengyuania. The sequence continues at coordinate 1,013,330 of JALJCR010000001.1, forward strand.
TCTCCGAAGCCGATGTCGATATCGCCGCCGAGGAGGATGTCGATCCGGAAGAAACGCTCAAGCCGCGTCCGCCGGTCGTCACCATCATGGGCCATGTCGATCACGGCAAGACCAGCCTGCTCGATGCGCTGCGCGGTGCCAATGTCGTGAAGGGCGAAGCCGGCGGCATCACCCAGCATATCGGCAGCTATCAGGTGAAGACGAAGGGCGGCGATCTGGTCACCTTCCTCGATACGCCGGGTCACGCCGCCTTTACCGAGATGCGCCAGCGCGGTGCCAATGTCACCGATATCGTGGTGCTGGTGGTGGCCGCCGACGATGGCATCATGCCGCAGACCATCGAGGCCATCAATCACACCAAGGCTGCGGGCGTCCCGATGATCGTGGCGATCAACAAGATGGACAAGCCCGAAGCCAATCCGGACAATATCCGCACGCGCCTGCTCGAACACGAAGTGATCGTCGAGAAAATGTCGGGCGATGTGCAGGACGTCGAAATTTCGGCCAAGACCAAGGCCGGGCTCGACGAACTGCTTGAAAAGATCGCGCTGCAGGCTGAACTGCTCGAACTAAAGGCCAATCCCGACCGGATGGCCGAAGCCACCGTGATCGAAGCGCAGCTCGACAAGGGCCGCGGCCCGGTCGCCACCGTGCTGATCACGCGCGGTACGCTGGAGCGGGGCAACACCTTCGTGGTGGGTACCGAAAGCGGCCGTGTTCGCGCGATCGTCAACGATCAGGGCAAGCAGATCAAGAAGGCCGGGCCGTCGATGCCGGTCGAAGTCCTCGGTCTTGGCGGTGTGCCGTCTGCCGGCGACGTGCTGACGGTGGTCGAGAACGAGCAGCGCGCTCGCGAAGTGGCCGAATATCGTCAGGAAAAGGCGACCGAGAAGCGCACCGCGCTTGCTCCGACCAGCTTCGATACGATGTTCAACAACCTTGCGGCCAATGTGATCGAGTTCCCCGTACTGGTGAAGGCCGACGTGCAGGGCAGCGTCGAGGCGATCACGACCGCGCTGCACAACCTCTCGAACGACGACATCAAGGTCCGCGTGTTGCATGCAGGCGTGGGCGCGATCACCGAGAGCGACGTAAGCCTGGCTTCGGCCTCGAATGCGCCGATCATCGGCTTCAACGTCCGCCCCAATGCCAAGGCACGCGAACTGGTGAAGCGCGACGGCGTGGAAATGAAATACTACGACGTCATCTATCACCTGACCGAGGAAATCGCGAAGGAAATGGCGGGCGAGCTGGGTCCGGAGCGGATCGAACACGTCGTCGGCCGTGCTGCCGTCAAGGAAGTGTTCCGCTCGGGCAAGAAGGACAAGGCCGCCGGCCTGCTGGTCGAGGAAGGCGCCATCCGCAAGGGGCTGCACGCACGCCTTACGCGCGAGGATGTCATCGTCTCGGCCACCACCATCGCCTCGCTGCGCCGGTTCAAGGACGACGTCGACGAAGTCCGCGCAGGCCTCGAATGCGGTGTGGTGCTTGCCGATACGAACGACATCAAGCCGGGCGACCAGCTCGAAGTCTTCGAAGTCGAGGAGCGTGAACGCACGCTGTGAGTGGGGACGTGACCAAGCACGCTCTCGGAGCCGCACATGCGGATCTCATGGGGGTGGAGTTCGATAATTTCGATGCGGAGCGTGAGGAAATCACGCTCCGCTTCACTGCACCCGACAGTTTCATCACCCCGCGCGGCAGCGTGCAGGGCGGACTTGTCGCGGGCTTTCTCGACGAGGTCATGGGCTGGGCGCATGTCTGGGCGACCGATCGTGCCGAAGCACCGCTCAACCTCGAAATCTCGATGAGCTTGCTCAAACCGGTGATGGCAGGGCCGCTGATCGGCAAGGGCCGCGTCGTGCGGCGCGGGCGCAAGGTGATCTTTCTCGAGGGCGAGCTGTTCGACGAGGCAGGCAAGCTGCTAGCCCGCGCGACCAGTACCGCCATTCCCACGCCGCGACCGACAGGAAACACGTGATGGCCAAGCACCAGCATTCCACGCCCGAACAGCAATCGGTTCGCGTACTCAAGGTGGGCGAACGCGTGCGGCATATCCTGTCCGAACTGCTCGCGCGCGGCGAGGCGCATGACGATGTGCTTTCAGCCAGCAATATCGCGGTCACCGAGGTCCGCATGACGCCCGACCTGCGCAATGCGAAAGCCTATGTGAAGCCTTTGTTGGGCGAGGACGAGACCGTGGTGCTCAAGGCGCTGCGGGGCAATACGGCCTTCTTCCAGAAAGAGGTCGCCCAGCGTCTCGGCCTCAAATTCGCGCCGCGGCTCAATTTCCAGCCCGACGAAAGCTTCGACGAAGCGGACCGGATCGAGAAGCTGCTGAGCGATCCCAAGGTCGTGCGCGACCTCGACGACGAGGACTGATCAGCCCGCTGATGCGGGCGGCGTCGCCGCGGTCGGCGCCTCCATGAACACCTCGGCACCCGGTCCTAGCGGCAGGTCGAGCACCACCCAGCCGATCGTCATGGCGAGACCCGCAAGCAGCAGGCCGACCGAATAAGGCAGCATGGTCGCGGCCAGACTGCCAAGCCCGAAGTCCTTCTGCCAGCGTTGGCAGAAGATCAGGATCAGCGGGAAATAGACCATCAGCGGGGTAATGATGTTGGTCGCCCCGTCGCCCACGCGATAGGCGGCGGTGGCCATTTCGGGCGTGATACCCAGCAGCATCAGCATCGGCACCAGCACGGGCGAAAGCAGCGCCCACTTGGCGCTGGCCGAGCCGACGAAGATGTTGAGCAGGGCCGAGACCACGATGATCGCGGCGAGCAGTGCCCAGGCGGGCAAACCGCTATTGCCAAGGAAATCGGCGCCGTTGACGGCCAGGATCAGGCCGAGATTCGACCAGGCGAACATGGCGACGAAATGCGCGGCCGCGAAGGCAAGGACGAGGTAGTAGGCGAGGTCTTCCATCGCCCCGGCCATCATCTTCACCAGCCCGCGGTGGTCTTCGATCGTGCCTGCCGCCTTGCCGTAGGCCCAGCCGGCGAGAAGGAACAGCAGGAAAAACCCGGCGACCAGGCTCTGATAAAACGGCGTCAGCCGGGCCTCGGGCGATGCTTCCTCGTCGATTAGCGGGGTGCCCGGGCCAAGCGTGAAGAACAGCCACAGCCCGACAACGAAAAGGGCGGCGAGACCGGCCCTGCGCAGCCCCTTGTGCTCGGCTTCGGTCAAAGCGCGGTCGCCATCGGCCACTTCGCCCTGTTGTTCGGGCGACACGGCATTGCCCGCCATTGCCGGGCTCCACTTACCCAGTCGCGGTTCGATGATCGTGTCGGTTACCCACCAGATGACCGGGAGGAAGACGAAGGTCATGGCGGCGATGAAATACCAATTGCCCGCGATATTGGCGGTGAAGTCGCCAAAGACGGTTTCGACCGCGGCTTCGGTAATCCCGAACAGCAGTGCATCGAGCTGGCCCGGCAGAAGGTTGGCCGAAAAGCCACCCGAGACGCCTGCGAAGGCTGCCGCGATGCCCGCAACCGGATGGCGGCCTGCGGCATGAAAAATGATGCCCGCCAGTGGGATCAGCACGACATAGGCAGCATCGGCCGCCAGATTGCCCATCATGCCGACCAGCGCAACGATCGGCGTCAGCAGGAATTTCGGCGCATTGCGCACGCCGGCGCGCATGGCGGTGCCGAACAGTCCGGCGCGCTCGGCCACACCGGCGCCCAGCATCACCACCAGCACGTATCCGAGCGGATGGAAATGGGTGAAGGTTGCAGGCATGTCGACCCACAGCCGCTGGATATTCTCCGCGCTCAGCAGGCTGACCGCGCTGATAATTGTCGCCGCGCCCGTATCGGGGTCGATCTCGGTGGGATGGGCTGCCGATAGTCCGGCAAGGCTGGCGAGCACGGAAATCACAACCAGGATCGCGATCAGCCAGAAGAACAGGAATACCGGGTCGGGCAGCTTGTTACCGCTTCGTTCGATCCAGCCGAGAATTCCGTTCTGTGCCCTACCAGCCGTTTCCGCCATCGTCATGTCCCTACTTGCTTTTTGGACGCAATCGCAGGCGCTACCATCGGTCGCCGCGTCTGTCGCCATGCTTAACGGTCCTTGTGGAGAAGTGCTGCCGGGCAGACTCGCCGGAGTGTGTGAAGAGCGCTAGCGACAGAGGCGATGGCGAAGCTCTATTTCTATTATGCGAGCATGAATGCGGGGAAGAGCAGTACCTTGCTGCAAGCCGCCTTCAATTACGGCGAGCGCGGTATGCGTGTCTCGCTGTGGACCGCCGCGCTCGATGATCGCCCGGGTTTCGGGGCGATCTCCAGCCGGATCGGGCTAGCAAGCGATGCGCATCGCTATGAAGGCGACACCGATATCGAAGCGCGCGTGCTGGCCGACCATGGGCAAGACCCGATCGCCTGCGTATTGGTGGATGAGGCACAGTTCCTGACGCCCGAGCAGGTGTGGCAATTGGCGCGTTTGGCCGACGATGCCGGGATTCCGGTGCTCTGCTATGGCTTGCGCACAGATTTCCAGGGTGAACTTTTTCCCGGCTCCGCCGTGTTGCTGGGCATTGCCGATGCGCTGGTGGAAATGAAGGCGGTGTGCGATTGCGGACGCAAGGCGACGATGAACTTGCGCGTCGATGCGAAGGGCAGGGCGGTAAGCGAAGGCGCGCAAACCGAAATCGGCGGAAACGACCGTTACGTCGCCATGTGTCGCAAGCATTTTCGCGAAGCGCTGGCGGGTTAGGCCCGCACTTCCTATCTAGCCCGCCATGACCGAAACGCTCCTGCTCGCGGTGATCCTGATCCCGTGCCTGATCATCGCCATCGTCTTCCACGAGGTCGCCCATGGCTGGACCGCGCTCGCATTGGGCGATCCGACGGCCAAGGAACAAAAGCGCCTCTCGCTCAATCCCATCCGCCATGTCGATCCCATCGGCACGCTGCTGGTGCCCGGCGCGCTCGCACTGTTCGGCGGGCCGATTTTCGGCTGGGCCAAGCCTGTGCCGGTACGCGGCGACCGGCTGCGCGACCCGCGCTTCGGCATGGTCGCGGTCGCGGCGGCTGGGCCGGGGACGAACCTGCTGCTCGCGTTTGTCGGCGCATTGCTTTTCGGCACGATTTCGGGGGCGATAATCGCATCGGGCGGTGTTCCGCCGGAATGGTTGCTGACGGCGGGCGGCATGTTCATTCTGATCAATGTCTTCCTCGCCCTGTTCAACCTGCTGCCGATACCGCCCTTTGATGGGTCGCATATCGTCGGCGGGCTGCTGCCAAGGCAATGGGCGAGCAACTGGCAGAAGCTGCAATCGCTCGGCATGTTGTTCTTCATCGTGTTGATCGCTGCGACCTGGGCGTTCCCGAATAGCGGGCTAATCGAGAATACGGTGCTGCCTCCCGTGCTGTGGTTGCAGGAACGCTATTTCGAGCTTGCCGAATGGGTCGCGCGCGGGATCGCGGGATGACCGGTGCGAAACCTGCTCCCCACGGTTGGTTGATTCTCGATAAGCCGCGCGGCCTTGGTTCGACGCAGGCCGTCTCCGCGGTCAAGCGCGTGCTGCGCCAGAGTGGCTATGCCAAAACCAAGGTTGGACATGGCGGCACGCTCGATCCACTGGCCGAAGGCGTATTGCCGATCGCTCTGGGCGAGGCGACCAAGCTGGCCGGGCGTATGCTCGACAGCGACAAGATTTACGCTTTCACTATTCAGTTCGGCGAGGAGACCGATACGCTCGACACCGAGGGCGAAACGATCGAGCGGAGCGATCACCGCCCTCCGATGGCGGCCATCGCGGCGGTGCTCGAACACTTCATCGGTGATATCGAGCAGGTCCCGCCCGCCTATTCGGCGGTAAAGATCGACGGGAAACGCGCCTATGACCGGGCGAGGGCGGGCGAAGAGGTCGCAATGAAGACCCGCTCGGTCACGATCCACTCGCTCAGCTTCGAGAGCGAGCGCGAGGACGCCGAATTGCGCTCCGCCTTTGCGACGACTGCGGGGCGGCCGGACCCTTACGATCCGCAGGCCCCGCTTGAGCTGGCCGACAGAGTCACACTGGTCGCGCATGTTTCCAAGGGGACGTATATCCGTTCGCTTGCACGGGATATCGCACGCGCGCTTGGAACGGTCGGCCACGTCACTTATCTAAGGCGCATCAAGGCTGGCCCGTTCCGCGAGGAACAGGCGATTTCACTGGACATGCTGGAGAAACAAGCTAAGGGCGCGGCCATCGAAAACCTTCTCCTGCCGCTAGAGGCGGGACTGGACGACATCCCGGTCCTTCCCCTCGATCCCGACAGCGCGCAGGCGGTCCGCCAGGGCCGGGTACTGTCGGAACTGCCCCACACCGACGGGCTCCACCTCGCCACGCTGCACGACGTGCCCGTGGCCCTGATGGAGCTCAGCGGAGGTACGGCCAAGGTCGTGCGGGGCTTCAATATCCCGGATGTCGCGGAGTAGAATACATGTCTGTTACCACCGAGCGTAAAGCTGAGATCATCAAGGACAATGCGCAGGCCAAGGGCGACACCGGTTCGCCGGAAGTTCAGGTCGCGATCCTGACCGAGCGCATTCGCAACCTGACCGAGCACTTCAAGTCCAACCACAAGGACAACCACTCGCGTCGCGGCCTCCTGATGATGGTCAACAAGCGCCGCAACCTGCTCGCCTATCTCAAGAAGACCGATGTCGAGCGGTACAATGCGCTGATCCAGAAGCTGGGTCTTCGCAAGTAAGAGTTTCTCGAAGGGGTGGCTCAGGCCGCCCCTTCGTTTATCCGGCCACTGCGCAATTCGGCGCGAGGTCGGCAAATGGAGGCAGAACAAGCCTCGAACCGGACCGGGACGGCATCCCGGCATTGTAGGCCCCGCACCGCAATAAGGCCGTGTGGGTTCATAAGGAAAATACATGTTCGACACGAAAACCGTATCGCTGGAGTGGGGCGGAAAGACCCTCACTCTGGAAACCGGCCGCATTGCCCGTCAGGCCGACGGCGCTGTTCTGGCCACCTATGGCGAAACCGTGGTGCTGTGCGCAGTCACCGCTGCCAAGAGTGTACGCGAAGGGCAGGACTTCTTCCCGCTCACCGTGCACTACCAGGAAAAATTCTCCGCTGCGGGCCGTATCCCGGGTGGCTTCTTCAAGCGCGAAGGCCGCGCGACGGAGAAGGAAACGCTGACCTCCCGCCTGATCGACCGCCCCGTGCGGCCGCTCTTCCCGGAAGGCTTCTACAACGAAATCAACGTCATTGCGCAGGTCCTGTCCTATGATGGCGAAACCGAACCCGATATCGTCGCGATGATTGCCGCTTCGGCCGCGCTGACCATTTCGGGCGTGCCCTTCATGGGGCCGATCGGCGCCGCGCGCGTTGGCTTCAAGAACGGCGAATACGTCCTCAACCCGAGCCTCGAAGACGCGCTCGGCGAAGACGGCCGTCTCGACCTCGTCGTCGCTGCCACGCAGGACGCGGTGATGATGGTCGAATCCGAAGCCAAGGAGCTGACCGAAGAGGAAATGCTCGGCGCCGTCATGTTCGCGCATGAGGAAAGCCGCAAGGTCATCGGTGCGATCATCGATCTGGCCGAGCAGGCTGCCAAGGATCCATGGGAAATCGACACTTCGGACGATACCAGCGCGATCAAGGAAAAACTGCGCGGCATCGTTGGCGACGACATCGCTGCCGCCTACAAGCTGACCGACAAGTCGGCCCGTTCGGACGCGCTCAACGCCGCACGCGAAAAGGCCAAGGAAGCTTTCGCCGAGGAAGAACCGCAGACGCAGATGGTTGCGGGCAAGGCGGTCAAGAAGCTGGAAGCGGAAATCGTTCGCGGCGCCATCCTCAAGGATGGCCAGCGGATCGACGGCCGCAAGCTCGACCAGGTTCGCCCGATCGAAGCGATGGTCGGCCTGCTTCCGCGCACGCACGGTTCGGCGCTGTTCACCCGCGGTGAAACGCAGGCGATCTGCACCACCACGCTGGGCACCAAGGATGCCGAGCAGATGATCGACGGGCTCGAAGGCCTGTCGTACAACAACTTCATGCTGCATTATAACTTCCCGCCCTATTCGGTCGGCGAAGTGGGTCGCTTCGGCTTCACCAGCCGCCGCGAAACCGGCCATGGCAAGCTCGCATGGCGCGCGCTGCACCCTGTGCTGCCCGATCATGAAGACTTCCCCTACACCATCCGCATCCTGTCGGACATCACCGAGTCCAACGGCTCGTCCTCGATGGCGACCGTCTGCGGTGGCTGTCTGTCGATGATGGACGCCGGCGTTCCGATCGAGCGCCCAGTGTCGGGTATCGCCATGGGCCTGATCCTCGAAGGCGACGAGTTCGCCGTCCTGTCGGACATCCTCGGTGACGAAGATCACCTTGGCGACATGGACTTCAAGGTCGCCGGTTCTGAAAACGGCATCACCTCGCTCCAGATGGACATCAAGGTTGCCGGCATCACGCAGGAAATCATGAAGACCGCGCTCGAACAGGCGAAGGCCGGCCGTGCGCACATCCTGGGTGAAATGTCGAAGGCCCTCACCGGTGCCCGCACCGAAGTGTCTAAGCATGCCCCGCGCATCGAGACCATGCAGATCGACAAGTCGAAGATCCGCGACGTCATCGGCACGGGCGGCAAGGTTATCCGCGAGATCGTGGCCGAAACCGGTGCCAAGGTCGACATCGACGACGAAGGCGTGATCAAGATCAGCTCTTCGAACGCCGACGAGATCGAAGCCGCGAAGAAGTGGATCGAAGGCATCGTCGAAGAGGCGGAAGTCGGCAAGATCTACAATGGCAAGGTCGTCAACATCGTCGATTTCGGCGCATTCGTGAACTTCATGGGCGGCAAGGACGGCCTCGTCCACGTCAGCGAGATGAAGAACGAGCGCGTCGAGAAGCCGACCGACGTTGTTTCCGAAGGCCAGGAAGTGAAGGTCAAGGTCCTCGAGATCGACCAGCGCGGCAAGGTCCGCCTGTCGATGCGCGTCGTCGACCAGGAAACCGGCGAAGAGCTGGAAGATACCCGCCCGCCGCGCGAACCGCGTGGTGACAAGGGTGGCCGTGGCCGTGGCGGCGATCGTCGCGGTGGCCGTGGCGGCCCGCGTCGCGATCGCGATGGCGGCGGCAAGAAGGACGGGGGCGGCGAAGCCCACGTACCCGACTTCCTGAAGGACTGATCCTTCGCTAGTCAGTAACGAAGGGGTCGCGGGTCCGCCTGCGGCCCCTTTGCTTTGGAGAATGCGTGATGTTGCCCCGCGAAACCCTGGCGACTGCCGACGTGCCCGATGGCGAGACGCTGACGCTCGTCAGCCACGGCCGCGATTTCATCATCATGCTCGGCCGCGACGAGCTGATGGGAACGCGCATGCAGTTTTCCGAAGAGCAGCTTGCGGTGCTGACGCTGGCAGAGCTGGACGCACCGAAACCCCGGGTGCTGATCGGCGGCTATGGCATGGGCTTCACCTTCCGCGCCGCGCTCGACAAGCTGCCCGAGGGCGGATCCGTCACCGTGGCGGAGATCGTGCCGGAGATCCTCGAATGGGCCGAGGGGCCGCTCGCCCACCTGACCGGCGAGAGCCTCTCCGACCCGCGCGGCAAGGTGGTCATCTGCGATGTCGCGGCGCTGATCGACGATGCCAATGACGGCACGACTGCAAAGTACGATGCGATCCTGCTCGATGTCGACAACGGTCCCGACGGGATCGTGCGCGATGCCAATTATCGCATCTACTCGAAGACCGGCCTGGCCAAGGCGCGCGATGCCTTGAGGCCGGGCGGTATCCTCGCGGTGTGGTCCGCCGCGCCCGACCACAAGTTCACTGTACGCCTCAAGGAAAGCGGCTTCGACGTGGAAGCGCGCGAAGTGCGCGCGCGACCCAACAATAAGGGGCCGCGCCACACGATCTGGTTCGCTCGCAAGCGTTAGGAAGCGTGGGTCAGGTCTTGATGCGGACCCGGCCCATGAAGTCCATCTTGCCGACCGGCACGCCCTTCATGCGAAGGATGTTGTAGGCGGTCGCACAGTGGAAATAGAAGTTTGGCTGGCTGAAGCTGAGGAGGAAATCCTCGGCGGTGAAGTCCATCCCGCGATCTTTGAATTCGAACCGCATCGGCTGGCCGATCCAGCCTTCCATCTCGTCTTCGCTGAGCGCCTTCATCACCTCGACCGCGCCGGCCAGCTTCGCGCGTAGCTCTTCGAAGGTCGACGGCGGCGGATTGAGGTCGGGCGAATAGACGCCCTTCCGCACGCCCTCGACCGAGCCTTGAGTATGCTCGGCGACACATTTCACCTGATAGGACCAGGGCAACATGTCCTCGAAAACGCGCGCGCCGATGAATTCGTCGTGTCCGCAATCATGTTCGCCGCACCACTTCTCGGCGGTATCGATCAGATGGTTCGCCGTGCCGAGCATTTGCAGGGCGCTGGGAACGTAAGCGGCGTGTAGCGACAGGGGCATGGTTCTCTCTTTCCCGTAGAAATGAAAAGGCCCGGCTGTCGTGTGACGGCCGGGCCTTTTTCGAATGTGTCAGCGAACGCGCGGACCGCCGAAGGGCAGCGGCGGAGGGGGGCGGCGCGCGCCGCGCGGGAGCTGCGCCTGATAGGCCCGTCCGCAATGCTCGACGCAATAGGGGAAGCCGGGGTTCACAGCTTCGCCGCAGAAATGGAAATCGGGTTCGCCTGGATGACCCATAGGCCAGCGGCAAACCTTGTCCGACAGGTCGAGCAGGCTGGTCTTGTCCGCGATCTCCGGGCTGGGCTTGGCCGGAACAAGGCGGCGCGGAGGGGCAGGGGGGATTGGTGCCTGCTGATCGCCCGGACCCTGACGCAGGAAGCCCCCGGGGCCGACCGAAACGATCTTCGGCAAGTCGCTTCCCTTGTTGGGCAGGGGCTGGGACGGAATCGCCGCATCTTGTTTCGGCGCCGGGGGCGTCGCAGGCTTGGCAGGCACTGCGGGAGCTGCCGGTTTCGCAGCAGGCTTCGCGGTTTTCTTGGCGGCTGGCTTGGGCGCCGACTTGGGCTTTGCGGGCGCCTTTTTCTTTTCATTCGCCTTTACCGGCGATGGCCGCGACTTGAGGCCGAGGCGGTGGGCCTTGCCGATCACCGCATTGCGGCTGACCCCGCCCAGTTCTTCGGCGATCTGGCTGGCGGTCGAGCCGCCCTCCCACATCTTCTTAAGCGTTGCGATCCGTTCGTCGGTCCAGCTCATTGCGCAGTCCTGTATCTCGTGTCTCGACGCCGCGGCTTGCATGCCGTGGCGCTTGGGCCTAGTCGCGCCTCCATGGTCGATCAAGCCCAGCCCGTATCGCCCGGGAGCGAAAACCCGGACGCCTCCTTCGTAGAGGGTAATGCCGGAGGGAAGGGCCGGTTTCCGCCGCGGGGACGCCCGGTGATCCGCGGGATCAACGGGATTGGCCTGTGGAGCCTCTATATGAAGGAGGTGCGGCGGTTTCTCAAGGTCCAGACGCAGACAATCTGGGCTCCGGCGATCACAACCCTGCTTTTTCTGGTCATCTTCTCGGTCGCGCTGGGGCGTGGCGGGCGGGAAGTGCTCGGCGTCAACTTCCCGACCTTCGTCGCGCCGGGGCTGATCGCTATGGCGATGATGCAGAACGCCTTCGCCAATTCGAGCTTCTCCCTGCTTTCCGGCAAGATCCAGGGGACGATCATCGATTTGTTGATGCCGCCCCTTTCGGAAGGCGAATTGATGGGGGGCATCATCGGCGCGGCGATGACGCGCGCGGTCGCGGTGGGCTTCGTCGTGGCGGGTGCGATGTTGCTTTATCCCGGTGTCAGCCTGGTGATGGCGCATCCCTGGGCGGTCATATGGTTCGGTCTCATGGGAGCGGTCATGCTCTCGCTGCTCGGCTTGTTCGCGTCGATATGGGCGGAAAAGTTCGATCATAACGCTGCGGTGACGAATTTTGTCATCGCGCCGCTGGCGATGCTGTCGGGCACCTTCTACATCATCGACCGTCTGGCTCCCGCATTCCAGACGGTGAGCCGCGCAAACCCGTTTTTCTATGTCATTTCGGGTTTTCGCTATGGCTTTCTGGGGCAGAGCGATATCGGCGATGGCCGGGCAGTTGCCATGGCTGCGCTGGGGTTGCTGGTGCTCAATACCTTGCTTGCGCTTGGGGCCTACAAGCTGTTGAAATCGGGCTGGAAGATCAAGAACTGAGCGCGCTGTTGCGCGATCAGTGGGTCATACTCCGCCGCATGCGGTAGCGGCCGTTTTCGAACTGTTCGAAATACTGGTGCACGTCCGGATGCGAAACGGGTCCCGAGACCGAGTCCGTCACGAGGTTCTGCTGGCTGACATAGGCAACGTAATCGCTTTCGTCGCTCTCCGCGAGCAGGTGATAGAAAGGCTGGTTGCGATCGGGCCGGATATCCTCCGGGATCGCCTCGTACCATTCGTCGCTATTGGCGAAGACCGGGTCGATATCGAAGATTACGCCGCGGAAATCGAATACGCGGTGTTTCACCACATCGCCAATGGCGAAGCGGCTTTTGACACGGCGCGGGGCAACGATGGTGCGACCGGCCTGAGCGGAAAAATATTGAGCGCGATCCATGAGAGGCAGGGATATGGGGTTCTTGCCGGTGCTTACAATGGGTTCGCGCAATCGATCCCCCGAATTCTGTAGAAAAGGGGCTTGGCAAGGCGGGGGCGCTCAGCTAATCGGCCCGCTCGCTTCGACCGGGGCCAAGTGCCCGCAAGCGCACCCGACAATGCGGAGAGGTGGCAGAGAGGTCGAATGCGCCGCACTCGAAATGCGGTATACGGGCAACCGTATCGTGGGTTCGAATCCCACCCTCTCCGCCATTGGATCGCAGCCCAGCCTATCGCTAAACGCGGACCTCGACGAGAGCGGCGGTTGCTTTCATCGCAGCGCCGTATCGCGCGCGCACACGACAGACAGCATGGATGATTTCACGAGACCGTGGTGGCGACGGCACCGCCTTGAGGCGTGGTTGGCGCGCCACAGTGGCTATTCGTCAGCCGCGCCCGCGATAGGATGAGACACCCTGATCCGGTAGCCACAGGCCGTCCGGAGGGGAGCCGCTTTGCCAGAAGACATCGATCGGGATCCCGCCACGCGGGTACCAATAGCCGCCGATGCGCAGCCAACGCGGCTGCATTTCGTCGAACAGGCGCTGGCCGATCCCGACCGTCACATCCTCGTGGAACCCGCAATGGTTGCGGAACGAGCCGAGAAACAGCTTGAGGCTCTTCGATTCCACGATCGTTTCGCCCGGCGCATAGTCGATCACCAGATGCGCGAAATCGGGCTGACCTGTCACCGGACAGAGCGAGGTGAACTCGGGCACGGCAAAGCGGACCATGTAGAGCTGGCCCGTGCGTGGATTGGGTACGTAATCGAGTTCCGCTTCGTCGGGCGAGGCGGGCAGCGCGGTATTGGCGCCGAGGAATTTGGGGGCAGGTGTGTCGCTCATGTCGCGCTCCTGCCGCGAACCGCCGCGCAGCGCAAGCCGGGGCTTGGAAGCCTGCCCTTCAGTACCTATTCAGCGCGGCTCTGCACTTTTGCGGCCCCTGATCCCACGAAACGACCTGCAATGGCCTTTCCCTTCCGTACCCTTCTTATCGCCGTGGCAGTGGTGCTGCCGGCTGCGGCACACGCGCAGTCGACCAACGAATTCTCGCTCGAACCGGCGCCCACACCTACCGCGACGCCGCAGGCGCAAGGCCCCGCCGATACGCGCAGCGGCGTGCAAATCGGGCCGCGGGTGGTCAACACGCCGACACCTGCGCCCTCGCCGACGCCGAGACCTACGCCCGAAGCTCCTCCGGTCGATGCCGCCGCGACGCGGGAGGTTCCAACCGCGCTGCCAGTGCCGCGCAATACCCCGCTACCCACGATCACACCGCGCGCGGTGGAAACCCGCGATGTGTCACCTCTTCCGGACCGCCCGGATGCGGCACCGGCAGCTCGCGAAGGAGCGGCTGCGACTCCGCTTGCGCGTCCCAGCGCGACACCGTCGACCGCGCCGGAACCCTTGCCGGAAGCCGAGGACACACACGCCGAAGAGAGATTGCCGTGGCGGCTGATTGCAGCGGCGGCGGCCTTGCTAGCGCTCCTTGGGGCCGGTTTCCTGTTCCACAAGCGCCGCAACGGAACAGTGGTGCACGATATCGAACGTCCGGTCGTTGCCCGCGCCAAGCCGACCGCCGCTGTTCCTCTGGCAGATGCGGTGCAGCTCCAGGTCGAAAGCGAAAAGCTGATTCGCAGCGCTGCCTTCGCCACGCTCAGATATCGCCTGACGCTGAGGAATCGAACCGATGCCCAACTGACCGATATCGCAGTCGGGATCGATCTGGTTTCGGCCCATGCCAATGCGGCGATGGAAGAGCAGGTCGCGATCGAGAGCACTGCGCTCGAGAAACGGCACGAGATTGCCCGTATCGCGCCTCGTCAGTTCGTCACGCTCGACGGCCAGGTACAGCTCCCGCTCGCCCAGGCGCATGTCATCCGGCAGGGTCGGCTTCCCCTGCTGGTGCCGCTGATGCGTGTGCGGGTGGACGGGTCGGGCGAGGGTGCCTTGCTGAAAACTTTCGTGGTCGGGCTCGGCTCGCCCGGTGGGGGGCGCCTGCAACCCATCCGGCTGGACGAAGGGCCGCGTACATACGGGCAAATTTCCCAGCGCGAGCTTGCCTAGCTCGACTTAGTCCCTTCCGGCGGCTAACCGGATGGTGATGGACAGTCTTGTTTCGACTCAATGGCTCGCTGACAATCTCGATACCGAAGATCTCGTCGTGGTGGATGCAACGATGCATTTGCCCGACAGTCCACGTAAGAGTTCGGTCGAATTCGTCGAAGGGCATGTGCCGGGCGCGCGTTTTCTCGATCTGGTGAGTTTTGTCGATACGGCCTCTTCAGTGCCCAAGGCCCTGCCGGACGCGCGGCAGTTCGCCGACCGGCTGAGCCAGATGGGAATAGAGCCCAGCAGCCGCGTGGTCCTGTATGATGACAGCCAGATCAGGACCGCCGCGCGAGCTTGGTTCATCTTGCGACTTTACGGCTTCGACCAGGTTGCGATTCTCGATGGTGGACTCGGAAAATGGAAAAGCGAAGGGCGCCCGCTCGAACAAGGCGCGGCATCGTCCGCGCAAAGCACTTATCCGGCGCCCCATGCGCTGCGTGCGGTTCGCTCCAAGACGGACATGCTCGCCAATTGCCGCTCGCGCGCCGAGCAGGTCGTGGATGCTCGCGATACCGCGCGTTTCGCGGGTGAGGATGGCAGCGGCTCAGAGGGTCATATTCCGGGGGCAGCGAACGTGCATTATCCCGCGCTTTTGGCTGCCGACGGAACCTATCGTTCCGCCGAGGAAATCCGATCGATCTTCGCTGCTGCGGGTATCGATCTCGACAGGCCGGTCGTCACCTCCTGCAATAGCGGGATGACCGCCTGCGTTCTTGCTTTCGGTCTGCATCTCGCGGGCAAGGACGACGTTTCCGTCTATGACGGTAGCTGGCTGGAATGGAGCGACGACCCAGATCTGCCCAAGGAAAAGGGGGCGGCGCGCTGATAATGGCGGATGAGGACGACAGCAGGTATCGCCCCGCGACACGCCTTGTCACAGGGGGGCGGTCGGGCAGCTTTTCCCGGGATGTGGTCAATCCGCCGATCTGGCGCGCAAGCACGCATCTTTACGCCGATTGCGCGGACCTCAGGGCTCGCAAGAGCAGCAATCAGGATGGTTCGTTCTTCTATGGCCGCCGCGGTGCGCCAACGCAGTGGGCCTTGTGCGAAGCGCTGACGGCGCTGGAGCCCGGAGCTGCGGGAACGGTGCTCTACCCCAGCGGTCTGGCTGCCCTCGCGGGGGCCCTCCTCGCGGTCCTGCGCAGTGGTGACGTTCTGCTGGTGGCCGATAATGCCTATGATCCCACGCGCAGTACCGCGATGGGGTTGCTCAAGACCTTCGGCGTCGAGCACCGCTTCTTCGACCCGCTCGATCTCGAAGCATATGAAGCGGCGTTCTGCGAACGGACCCGTGCGGTGATGCTGGAAGTGCCGGGCAGTCTGACGATGGAGGTCTGCGATATTCCCGCGCTGGCCCGTATCGCACGGGCCAAGGGGGCGGTGAGCCTGGTCGACAACACCTGGGCTACCGCGCTTGGTTTTGCCGCCCTTGGCCACGGTTGCGATATCGCAATTACCGCGCTGACCAAGCATGTGGGTGGGCATTCCGACGTGATGATGGGGGCGGCGAGTGCGGGTGAGCGCTGGTATCGCCGCTTGCGGCTCGGTGCGCAGCAGCTAGGCTTTGTCGTCTCGCCCGACGATGCGGCCTTGGTCCTGCGCGGATTGCGCACGATGGGCGTCAGGCTGGAGCGGCAAAGTGCCAGCGCGCTCGCCATTGCCGAATGGCTTGCGAGCCGGAAAGAGGTCGCGCATGTCCTTTCTCCGATGCTGTCCGGCACGCCGGGCCATGCCCTGTGGCAGCGCGATTTCACCGGAGGCTGCGGCCTGTTCAGTTTTGTCTTGAAAGGGCGCGACGATGCGGCGCGCTGCCGCCTTGTCGATCGGCTGGAGCTGTTCGGCATCGGCTATAGCTGGGGCGGGTTCGAAAGCTTGGCATTGCCGTTCGATGTCGAACCGGTGCGCAGCAAGATGCCGTGGCCGAAGCCGGGCTGGGGGGTTGAGGATCGTCATGCCATCCGTGTATCCATCGGGCTGGAAGATACCCATGATCTTATCGCCGATCTGGCCAATGGCTTTGCGGCACTGAACGAAGGATAGACGTGCAGGGCGAAACCCCACCGAGCGAGGACACCGCGGCGGAATTTGTTCCGGTCGAACAGGCGTGGAGCCTTGCCGAGCCGGCTCAGGAAGAAAGCGCGGTGGCCGCCGCCGAAGGCGCGAAAGAAGCGCTCAGTTCCAAAAGCGAAACGGTCGGTTCGGTCATCGATACGCTCGATGCGGTAGCCCTATCCTTCGGTACGTTCCGTATCTCGCTGTTCGACGTGCTGATCGTAAGCGCCGTTATCGCCGGTGTCCTTGTGTTTGCCTGGTTCGTCAGCAAGATGGCGCGCCGGATCGTGCGGCGGATGACCCGGCTGGACGAAACGCAGCAATTGCTGGTCGAAAAAATCGCCACGATCATCGTCTGGGCGGCAGCGTTCTTCCTCGGCATCGACCTGCTC
The DNA here is from genome assembly GCA_022953095.1 of Qipengyuania sp. ABI-127-1. Classification (GTDB taxonomy): domain Bacteria; phylum Pseudomonadota; class Alphaproteobacteria; order Sphingomonadales; family Sphingomonadaceae; genus Qipengyuania. The sequence goes on from JALJCR010000001.1 coordinate 1,030,470, forward strand.
GGGATAGACCTGACCGCGCTTGCAGTCTTTTCCGGGGCCTTCGGTCTTGCGATCGGTTTCGGCTTGCAGAAAACTTTCGGCAACCTGATCGCAGGGATCATTTTGCTGATGGATCGATCGATCAAGCCGGGTGACGTGATCGCCGTTACCGACATGGCGGGCAACGAAAGCTTCGGCCAAATCCGCAAGATCGGGATTCGCGCCGTATCGGTCACTACGCGCGACCAGAGAGAGTATCTGATCCCCAACGAAAACTTGATGATAAACCAGGTTGAAAACTGGTCCTATTCGTCGAAAAACGTGCGGATGCAGGTCCCCGTCGGCGTAAGCTACGATGCCGACATGAAGCTGGCCGAAGAGCTGATGCTCGAGGCGGCAAAGAGCTATGAGCGCGTACTCAAGGCGCCTCCGCCGACTGTGTGGATGACCGAATATGGCGACAGTTCGGTCAATTTTACGATTCACTGCTGGATCACCGATCCCGAAGATGGGGTGGGCAATGTACGCAGCGCCGTGCTGAAGAAGCTGTGGTGGCTGTTCAAGGAGCACGGAATAGAAATCCCCTTCCCGCAGCGCGATCTGCATATCCGGTCCAGCGATCAGTTCGACCGCCTGATCGAGATCATGGGGCAGCGCAGCGACACTCCCGAAGTTACGAAAGAATAGATTGCTGCGCGCACAGCGTCTGTTTCAAAATCTGGCCTTCCTTGTGGCACACGCATTCTGATTGGCGCCGGGCCGGGATACGCCGCATCTTGCGGGCATGGCAAAATCCGGAACCATTTATCTCGTTGGCGCGGGGCCGGGCGATCCCGACCTGCTGACGATCCGTGCTGCAAGGCTGATCGAGCGGGCACGTGTAATCGTCCATGACGGTCTCGTCGATCCCGCGATTCTGAATCTCGCCCGCGCGGATGCCGAACTGATTTCAGTGGCGAAGCGTCGGTCGCACCATACCCTCCCGCAGGAGGAGATCAGCGATTTGCTGGTGCGGATCGCGCGGTCGGGCGGGGATGTCGTCCGTTTGAAGGGCGGTGATCCATTCATTTTCGGGCGCGGCGGCGAGGAAGCCGAAGTCGCCCGTGCCGCTGGCGTTGCGGTCGAAGTCGTCCCCGGCATCAGCGCCGCCAATGGGGCGGCGGCGGCGGCGCAGATCGCGCTGACCCACCGTGATGCATCGAGCATCGTCAGCTTCGTGGCCGGCCAGTGCAAGGGCTTGAAGGACCAGGATTGGGCCGGGCTTGCCGGTAAGGGTCGCACGCTGGTGATCTATATGGGCGTGAAGACCGCCCCGCAGATTGCCGACAAGCTGATGGAAGACGGCCTGGCCCCCGATATGCCTGTGGCGGTGATCGAGAACGGCACCCGGCCCGAAATGCGGGTTCTGCGCGGGCTGCTGGCCGGTCTGCCCAACCTCGTCGAGCGTGAAGAGGTCGTCAGCCCGGCACTGATCGTGATCGGCGAAGTCACCGCACGCGACGATGCAACACTGGCCATGACCGCTCGGGAGGCCGCGCGATGAGGCTGCTGACCGGAAACGATCTCAAGACTGGCGCCGTCACATGGTGGACCGGCAGCGACTGGTCGATCCATATCGAGGACGCGGTCGATGTGACGGGGAGCGAAGACGAAATCGCCCGGAGCGAGGAGGCCGCGCGGCGGGTAAACGTGCCCTATGCGGTCGATGCCGAACTGCATGAGGGCAACCCCCGGCCTTCGCACATCAAGGAGCGCGTTCGCGCGCTCGGCCCCACCGTCCGCCCCGACCTGACCCTCAAGCCCGCCGATCCCGAAATCGGCAATTGGGTGATCTGATGTACGCATACGACCAATACGACCAGGCGATGGTCGACGCCCGCGTGGAAGAATTCCGTGATCAGGCGCGTCGCCGTCTCGAAGGGAAGCTGACCGAAGACCAGTTCAAGCCATTGCGGCTGATGAACGGCCTCTACCTGCAACTCCACGCCTATATGCTGCGTGTCGCCATCCCCTATGGCACGCTCGACAGCCGCCAGATGCATGCCCTGGCCGACATCGCCGATAAATACGATCGCGGTTACGGCCACTTCACGACGCGGCAGAATATCCAGTACAACTGGATCAAGCTGGAGGATGCGGCGGATATCCTGGCTGATCTGGCCAAGGTCGAGATGCATGCCATCCAGACCAGCGGCAACTGCATCCGCAATATCAGTTCGGACCATTTCGCCGGCGCTGCGGCCGACGAGATCGTCGATCCGCGACCCTATGCCGAACTGCTGCGCCAATGGTCCAGCTTCCACCCAGAATTCAGTTACCTGCCGCGCAAGTTCAAGATCGCTGTCATCGCCAGCGAGACCGATCGGGCAGCCATGCGGTTGCACGATATCGGCATCAACATCGTGAAAAACGATGCGGGCGAGCTGGGTGCGGCATTCTATGTCGGCGGCGGCATGGGCCGCACGCCGATGATCGCGCCCTGCATCAATCCCTTCGTGCCGCTCGACCAGCTCGTGACCTATGCCGAGGCGTGTCTGCGGGTCTACAACCGCTACGGTCGCCGCGACAACAAGTACAAGGCGCGGATCAAGATCCTCGTCCACGAACTGGGCGCGGAGGAATATACAAGGCAGGTGGAACAGGAGTTCGAACACCTTCTTGATCAGGGTGTGGAACCGCCGCTTGCCGAACTTGATCGGATCAGGACCTTCTTCGATGACCCGCTGTTCGACACTCGCGCTGCGTACGAAATCGATCGCAGCGATCCCGACTTCGCCCTGTGGGTCGATCGCAACACGGTTCCGCACAAGGCCGATGGCTATGTTTCGGCTGTGATCAGCTTGAAGCCAGTCGGCGGCATTCCCGGCGATGCCACCGCCGAACAGATGCGGCTGATGGCCGATCTGGCCAAGGATTACAGCTTCGACGAGCTGCGCGTCATGCACACGCAGAACATCGTCCTGCCGCATGTCCGCAAGGCCGACCTCCACGCGCTGTGGACCGCGCTAGAAGAGGCGGGTCTGGGCAGCCCCAATCTCGACACCGTCGAGGACATTATCGCCTGCCCCGGCCTCGACTATTGCAGCCTCGCCAATGCCCGCTCGATCCCGATCGCGCAGCGCATTTCAGAGCGTTTCGCCAAGACCGGCAAGACCGGTACTCTGGGCCAGCTGAAGCTCAAGATTTCGGGCTGCATCAATGCCTGCGGGCATCACCATGCTGGCCATATCGGTATCCTCGGCGTCGACCGGAAAGGCGTCGAGAATTATCAGCTCCTGCTTGGCGGGAGCGAGGCCGAGGATGTCAGCCTAGCCAAAATCACCGGCCCGGGTTTCGACGAACATGGCATCGTCGATGCGGTCGAAACCGTGACCACCGTCTACGAGAACGAGCGCCAGGACGGCGAACGTTTCGTGGACACTTACCGCCGCATCGGCATGAACCCCTTCAAGGAGGCGCTCTATGGCTGATACCCTGCGCTATCGCGACGATGAGCCCGTCGATCACCCGGCGGTTACCGTCGATTCCTTTCTGGACCAGTCGAATGCCACTGCCGTGAGGATCGAACCGGGCGACGATGCGCGCGCTCTGGTGCCGCATCTCGAAAGGCTGGCTCTCATCGAAGTGAACTTTCCCGCCTTCGGTGACGGGCGCGGATATTCCTCCGCCCGCATTCTGCGCGAAGCCGGATACGAGGGTGAGCTTCGCGCTGTCGGCGATGTTCTGGTCGACCAATTGGCCTATATGCGCCGGTGCGGTTTCGACGCCTTCGAACCGGACAAGCAATTCGATATGGACGATGTGGCAGCCGCGCTCGAAAGATGGCCCGGAGTTTACCAGCAGGCAGCGGACGATCGCACGCCGATCTGGTCCAAACGGCACGCATGAACGCAGTGCGCGCTATCGACCGCATCGATACCGGCCCCCGCTTCACCGAGCAGGATGCCATCCGCCTCAACCGGATGTTTCGCGGCACGGAGACGGAGGAATGGCTGCGCGCAGTGATCGAGGGCAGTCTGGTCGGCGATACGGCGGTGGTGTCGAGCTTCGGCGCGGAGAGCGCGGTGTTGCTGCATCTGATTGCGCAGGTCGATCCCACGGTGCCGGTGCTTTTCCTGGAGACGGGCAAGCATTTCCCCGAAACACTCGCCTATCGCGATGAGTTGACCGATCGTCTGGGCCTCAACCGGGTCGATCTATACCCCGAGATCGCGGATCTCGAGGCGCGCGACGAAAGCGGGCTGAGGTGGTCCTACGATCCCGATGGGTGCTGCGAATTGCGCAAGGTCAAGCCGTTGGAGACGGCTCTGGCGGGCTTCGATGCGAGCTTCACGGGGCGCAAAGCGTTCCAATCCGCCACCAGGGCCAACCTACCGCGCTTCGAAGTCGATTCGTCCGATGCGCAGGGTCGCCTGAAGATCAATCCGCTGATCGATTGGTCTTCAGAGGATATCGCTGCCTATTTCGAACGCCACGATCTGCCGCGCCATCCATTGGTCGAACGCGGCTTCCCCAGCATCGGCTGTTCACCCTGCACGCGCCAGGTTTCCGCAGGCGAAGACCCCCGCGCGGGCCGCTGGTCCGGCTGGGACAAGGTCGAATGCGGGATCCACAAGCCCGGCGAGGAACCGTTCCTGTAGGAGCGTGATGCGGGGAAGGTGGTGCCGGCTAGAGGAGTCGAACCCCTGACCTGATGATTACAAATCAACTGCTCTACCAACTGAGCTAAGCCGGCGACCGGGAACAGCGCCTTTCGGGCAATCCGGCGCGAATGTCCAGACCCTCAAAGCCATCCTTTTTTGCGATACCAATCGGCGGTCGATCGCAGCCCCTCTTCCCCTTCGATCCGGGGCGACCAGACCGCTTCGGGCACCTTCTTGGAAGACCGCGCAACCCAGTTGGGATGCGTCATGTAACCCACCCGGTCGGCTGTGAGGCGTGCCTTGTCGCCGCGCAGCATCCGGTCGAGCTTCGCGGCACTTTCCAATACCGATTGGGGCAGGTGGGGGGCAAAGATCGGTCGCCCGACTGCCTTGCCGATCGCCTTGGCCATTTCCTTGTGCGACCAACCACCTTCGCGCCCGTCGTCGGGCTCGAACATGCGGCGGCGGACGAGGGCGGGGGAGGCATCGACAAGATCGAGCAGCAGCCGGGCAAGATCCTCGACATGGATGATCGAACTCGCTCCGCCTGGAGGCAAGGGGACAAAGCCGAATTTCGCGCTGCGGAACATCTCGAAATAATCGATATCGTGCGGGCCATAGACGCCGGGTGGGCGCACGATGGTCCAGTCGAGCCCGCTTGCCTCGACCAGCTTCTCCGCCTTTGCCTTGGATGCGCCATAGGCGGACAGGTCCGGCTCGCGTGCAGAAAGCGAGGAAACGAAAATGAAGCGCTTTGCCTGCGCCTGTTTCGCAGCCGCGATCAGCCGTGCGGTGCCGCCGACATTGGCCACTTCGAATTGGCCGGGGTCGGGGGTGTTGGTGAGGCCGGCAACATGAATGACGGCGTCGGCCTGGTGACACAGGCTTGCGAGCGCGGCAGGATTCGAGAGGTCGCCCTCGATCCAGTCGACGTGGGGGCGCGGGCCTTGCGTGCGGCGGGTGAGTGCGCGCAGGGGGTCCTCGCGCCGGACCGCCTCGTCGAGCACGGCCTTGCCGACGAAACCGGTGGCACCGGTCAATGCGATGGTCATGCGTGCACCATGTGGTCGCGGTGTATCACGGCGGCGCGCGGTGCATAGCCGAGCTTTGCGGACTGCTGATCTTCGCGCAGACCCAGGATCTCGCTGCATTCGGTCGAGGTATATTCGACCAGCCCCTGGCCGAGCCGCTCGCCCTTTGGGCCATGAATTGCGACGAGATCGCCACGACCGAACGTGCCTTCGACCCCGGTGATGCCCGCGGCAAGCACGCTCGCGCCGTTTTCGAGCGCGGTCATACACCCCAGGTCGACCGTTACCACGCCCGAGGGTGCGAGCCGCCCGCCGAGCCACGCCTTGCGTGCGCTGGCATCGGCTTGCGCGGGGAACAGGGTGCCGGTGCCGCTGTCGAGCGCGCGGGAAATGGGCGAAGGGTGGGTGCCGTTCACGATGGCGAGTGTGATGCCCGCCCGTTCGGCAATGCGCGCGGCTTGCAGTTTTGCGAGCATTCCGCCCGAACCGAGACCCGAGGATGACGCGCTACTTGCCATGGCGATGATTTCGGGTGTGACGCCTTCGACGCGCTCGACGAGTTTTGCACCGGATTCCCGTGGGTCGCGGTCGTACAATCCATCGACATCGGACAGCAGCACCACCGCGTCGGCGCCCGCAGCCTGAGCTACACGCGCAGCAAGCCGGTCGTTATCGCCAAAGCGAATTTCTTCGGTCGCGACGCTATCATTCTCGTTCACCACCGGGACCGTACCGGCCTCGAGCAGGCGGCCAAGGGTGGCAGAGGCATTGAGGTAGCGACGCCGGTCTTCCAGATCGCCCAGCGTCACCAGCATCTGCGCTGCAGTAATACCGTGGGTTCCAAGTGCATCGGACCACAGCCGGGCCAGTGCAACCTGACCGACCGATGCCGCGGCCTGGGCATCGGCGAGACTTCCGCGACCGCCCTTGGCAAGCCCCAGCTTGGCTGCACCCAGCGCGATTGCCCCGGAGGAGACTACGATTACCTCGGCATTCCGCGTCAAGTCTGCAATTTCCGTCGCCAGCGTCGCCAGCCAATCGGCGCGCGCCTTTTTGCCCTCCACCAGCAGCGCCGAGCCCACCTTGATTACGAGGCGGCGTGCTTGGCGCAGGTCGGGGAGGGAGTTCAAAACTTTCATTGTCATTCCCGCGGAAGCGCAACTGACCGGAGGTGAAAGCGGGAATCCCGCTTTTCTTCAAGCCTAGAACCGAAGATTTAGCGGGACCCGCGCCTTCGCGGGTGTGACGAAATGTTGAGCCCTTGAAAGATCAGATCGGCGACCAGTCGGGCGAGTCGCTCTCATCCTCGACTTCCTCGGCATGGGTTTCGGTCGAAGTGCGGTCGGGCAGATAGGCCAGCACACCGTCCAATAGATCGGAAATTCCCGTGCCCGTCGCGCCCGAGATGGGAAAGACCTTTTCCGCGCCTGCTGCCAGCAGTTCCTCGGCAAACGCATTGCCCAGTTCCTCGTCGGCGAGGTCGAGCTTGTTGAGCGCGACGATCTGCGGCTTGTCGGCGAGACCGCCGCCGTAAGCCTCGAGCTCGGCATTGACGGTTTTGTAGGCTTCGGCCGGATCGTCGCCCGAAATGTCGATCAGGTGGATCAGCACGCGGCACCGCTCGATATGACCGAGGAAACGGTCGCCGATGCCGGCGCCTTCCGCCGCACCTTCGATCAGGCCGGGAATGTCGGCGATGACGAATTCGCGCCCCTTATGCGTGACCACACCCAGCTTGGGGACCAGCGTGGTGAAGGCATAATGCCCGACCTTCGCCTTAGCGTTCGACACCTGGTTGATAAACGTGCTCTTGCCTGCATTGGGCAGACCCAGAAGTCCGACATCAGCCAGCAGTTTGAGCCGCAGCCAAACCCACATTTCTTCACCCGGCTCGCCCGGCTGGTGCTGGCGGGGCGCGCGGTTGGTGCTGGTCTTGTAGCTGGCGTTGCCGCGACCGCCCATGCCGCCTTCGAGGAAGACGACCCGCTGCCCGACTTCGGTGAAATCGGCGAGCACCTCTTCTTTGTCCTCCGACAGGACCTGCGTGCCGACGGGCACTTCGATCACCAGATCGGGCGCGCCGGCGCCGGTGCGGTCCTTGCCTTGGCCGTGATTGCCGCGCTTGGCCTTGAAATGCTGGGCGTAACGGAAGTCGATCAGCGTGTTGAGGCCTTGCACGGCTTCGAACACGATATCGCCGCCCTTGCCGCCATTGCCGCCATCGGGGCCGCCATATTCGATATATTTTTCGCGCCGGAAACTGACGGCGCCGGGGCCGCCCGCGCCGGACTTCAGGTAGATTTTTGCTTGATCGAGGAAATGCATGGCGCGCCCTCTAGCCGCTTTCGGGCGGCGAGGCGAGGGCGCGCATGCTCAGGCGGTGTCAGTCGACGAAATCGGTCACGCGCTCGATGATGATCGCGGGGGCCATTCCGCCCGCTGCGCACATGGTGACGAGGCCATAGCGCTTATCCTGGCGTTCCAGCTCGTCAACCATCGTGCCGATCAGGATCGAGCCCGTGGCACCGATCGGGTGGCCCAGCGCGATCGAGCCGCCATTGACGTTCACCTTGTCCCAGTCGAGATCGAGATCGCGCACGAATTTGGCGGCGACCACCGCGAAAGCCTCATTGATCTCGTAAAGATCGATGTCATCCTTCGTCAGGCCTGCCTTCTCGAGGACCTTCCTGGCTGCCGGAACGGGCGCATTGAGCATCAGCGTGGGATCATCGCCCATGTTGGCGGTCGCAACGATGCGCGCGCGCGGCTTGAGGCCGTGCTTCTGCGCGTAATCCTTGCTGGCAACCAGCACGGCCGCCGCACCATCGACCACGCCCGAACTGTTGCCCGCGTGGTGGAAGTGCTTGATTTCGACGTCGGGATATTTGGCGTTGACCAGCCCGGCAAAGGTGGTGCCGTTCTTGTCGAGCGGCACGTTCGCGATCTTGGCAAAGGCCGGTTCGAGCTGACCCAGCGTTTCCATGGTCGTGCCGGGGCGCGGATATTCCTCCTTGTCGAGCACGACATTGCCATCGTCGTCCGTCACGGGCACGACCGACTTGTCGAAGCGCCCCTCCGCGATGGCCTTGGCGGCGCGCTGCTGGCTGCGGAAGCCGACTTCGTCCAGTTCCTCGCGCGTAAAGCCCTCGATCGTCGCGATGGCGTCGCCGCACACGCCCTGGTGGCTTTGCGGATGAGTGCGCATAAGGCGCTCGTTATAGCTGCCCATCATCGGCGGCTTGAGGCCGGCAGCCATCTTGTCCTTCGACATCTGCGCGGTGAGGCTCATCATCTCGGTGCCGCCCGCGACCACACAGTCTTCCATCCCGCTCATCACCTGCGCGGCAGCCAGCGCAACGCTGGTGATGCCGCCGCCGCAGAAACGGTCGAGCGTGGTGCCGGATGAGGTAATGTCGTAGCCCGCGTCGAGTGCAGCCATCCGCCCAAGATCGCCCGCCTGCATGCCGTCCTGCGTGCTGACCGACCAGATCACGTCGTCGACCGTCGCCGTATCGAGATCGTTGCGGTCCTTGATCGCCTTGAGGCAGGTCGCGGCAAGATGCTGAGGGTGCATGTGGGCAAGTGCGCCCTTGCCCTGCTTGCCAATCCCGCGCGGGGTACGGACAGCATCGATGATATAGGCTTCGGCCATGGTGTGAACTCCTCTCGACTTGTCGTTTTGTGCCGCAAATGCCGGTTGACGTTTGCGTAAACGTCGAGCAGCAAGGGCGCAAGACAAGTTTCGAATTGAAATGGGAGAGAGCAGCTATGTCCGAGGAAGTCCTCACCAGCGAAGAGGACGGCATTCTCGTCGTCACCATCAACCGGCCCGAAGCCAAGAACGCGATGACCAAGGCCGCCGCCGAGGGGATTGCCGCGGCGATGGACCGGCTCGACAGCGACGACAGCCTGCGTGTCGGCATTCTGACGGGCGCGGGCGGGACCTTCTGCTCCGGCATGGACCTGAAAGGCTTCCTGCGCGGCGAATCGCCGAGCATCGAAGGTCGCGGCTTTGGCGGTATCGTGCAGAAGCCGCCTGAAAAGCCGCTGATCGCAGCAGTCGAAGGCTATGCACTGGCTGGCGGTCTGGAATTGATGATCGCCTGCGATCTCGTGGTCGCCAATGCGGGCGCGAAATTCGGCATTCCGGAAGTGAAGCGTGGCCTCGTTGCCGCAGCGGGCGGCGTGATGATGCTGCCCGACCAGATCCCCGAGAGGATCGCGATGGAGCTGGCGCTGACCGGCGATTTCATCGACGCAGCCCGCGCCTATGAGCTCGGCCTGATTAACCGCGTGACCGAGGGCGACGCGCTATCGGGCGCGAAAGAACTCGCTGCCAGCATCGTTGCCAACGGTCCGCTTGCCGTGCGCGTCTCGAAGCAGGTCATCAAGCAATCGCGCGGCTGGCCGATGGAAGAGCGGTATACCCGCCAGACGCAGCTGATCGCGCCGGTCTTCATATCGGAAGACGCCCGCGAAGGCGCTGCCGCCTTCGCCGAAAAGCGTAAGCCCAACTGGAAGGGCAAGTAAGACCCTTCGGCACGCCATAAAGATATTGGAGAGGAACCCGAGAGATGCCCGTAATCGACGTACCCCAGCCTGAGTTCATGGAAGACGAGGAAATCGCGATCTTCGCCGACGCCGTGGGCAAGTTCTACCAACAACACGCCCCGGAAAAGCGGGTGGAGAAATGGCGCGAGGACGGCCAGGTAGAACGGGAATTCTGGAACGAGGCGGGGGCGGCAGGCCTACTCGGTGTGTCGGTGCCAGAGGAATATGGCGGCCATGGCGGCGACTTCCGTCATGACATGGTGGTCATCGATCAGCAGGCCAAGCATGGTGTCGATGGATTCGCCGCCAGCCTGCACAATACGATCATCCTCCCATATCTCGTGCGGCATGGCACCGAAGAGCAGAAGAAGAAGTACCTCCCCAAGCTCGTGACCGGCGAACTGGTCAGTGCCATTGCCATGACCGAGCCCGGCGTTGGGTCCGATCTGCAGTCGATCACCACCACCGCACTCAAGGATGGCAACGGTTACCGCATAAACGGGGCCAAAACCTATATCTCCAACGGCCAGACCGCGGATTTCATCGTGGTCGTTGCCAAGACCGATCCGAACGAGCGCGCCAAGGGCATCTCGCTCCTGCTGCTCGAGACCGAAGGGGCGGAAGGATTCGAGCGCGGCAAGAAGCTCGACAAGATCGGGCTCGATGCTGCGGACACGTCGGAGCTGTTCTTCGACAACGTCTTCGTCCCGGCCGAGAATATCCTTGGCGGGGTCGAAGGTAAGGGCTTCTACCAGCTGATGGGGGAGCTTGCGCAGGAACGGCTGGTCATCGCGATGGGCGCGGCGACGGGGATCGAGAAGGCGCTCGATGTCACGGTCGAATACGTCAAGAGCCGCAAGGCCTTCGGGCAGACGATCTGGGATTTCCAGAACACGCAGTTCGTGCTCGCGGACCTCAAGGCGCGCGGCACTGCGGCGCGCATTTTCGTCAATGACTGCATTGCCAAGCTGCTCAAGGGCGAGCTCGATGTCGCGACCGCCGCGATGGCCAAATACTGGGTCACCGAGCTCCAGAGCGAGGTGGTCGACAAGTGCCTCCAGCTTCACGGCGGCGCAGGCTACATCAATGAATATCCGATCGCCAAAATGTACCGTGACGCACGCATCACCCGCATCTTCGGCGGCTCGAACGAAGTCATGAAGATGCTCATCGCCCGCTCGATGTGATGAGCACCCAAATGGGTGGGCTTGGACCATGGCGGGCTATGGGCACCGGGGACATCGACCGGGTTCATGGCATATCCGAGGCAGTTCATCCCACCCTGCCGGAAAACCGCGCGGTCTTTGCCGACCGGCAGGCGCTCTATCCCGCCGGAGCCTTCGTGCTGGAGCGCGACGGCACGGTGGCGGGGTATTGTATCGGGCATCCCTGGCTCGAGGCGGAACCTCTGCCGCTCGATGCGCGGATCGAGCGGCTGCCCGTTCGTCCGGACACCTTCTACCTTCACGATCTGGCGCTCCTCCCCGGCGCGCGCGGCCTGGGGGCAGCCGGTATTATCGTGCCATATATAATCCGGCACGCATGCGAGACAGGTCTGGCCTCGGTCAGCCTGATCGCCGTAGGCGATTCCGCGCCGTTCTGGCGCCGGTTCGGCTTCCGCGATACGCAGGCGAGCGAAGGCAAGCTTGCCGGCTATGGCGCGGATGCCCGCTTTCTTACGCTGCGGTTCGACCCGGAAGCGCAGGGGCGGCACTAACGGCCACCACCTGCCTCCCCGAGTGTCAGGCGGCGACCACTTCCTGTTCGATCGCGCCGAAGATCGAATGCCCGTCGGCATCCTTCATTTCGACGCGGACGGTGTCGCCGGGTGCCATGAAGCGAGTCTTGGCTTCGCCATCGGCAATGGTTTCGATCATGCGGATCTCGGCGATGCAGCTATAGCCCAGACCGCCTTCACTAACGGGCTTGCCTGCGCCGCCATTCTCGTCCTGGTTGGACACCGTGCCCGAACCGATGATCGTGCCTGCGCCGAGGTTGCGGGTCTTCGCCGCATGGGCGACGAGATCGGCAAGGCTGAAGGTCGCATCGACCCCGGCATTGGCGCGGCCGAAGGGCTCGCCATTGTAATCGACCATCAGCGGCAGGTGGATGACACTGTCCCGCCAGGCATCGCCAAGCTCGTCGGGTGTGACGCATACGGGGCTGAAGGCGCTGGCGGGCTTGGACTGGAAGAAGCCGAAGCCCTTGGCCAGTTCGCCCGGAATCAGGCCGCGCAGCGACACATCGTTGACCAGCATGACCAGCTTGATGTGGCTCGCGGCCTCTTCGCTCGACACGCCCATGGGCACGTCGTCGGTGATGACCGCGATCTCGCCTTCCATGTCGCAGCCCCACTTGGTGTCTTTCAGCGGAATGTCGTCGCGCGGGGCGAGGAAGGTGTCACTGCCGCCCTGATACATTAGCGGGTCGTGATAGAAGCTCTCCGGCACCTCGGCGCCGCGTGCTTTGCGGACCAGCTCGACATGGTTGATATAGGCCGAGCCATCGGCCCACTGATAGGCACGGGGGAGCGGTGAATGCGCCTCGCGCTCGTGGAAACGCTCGCAGGGCACCGCCTGGTGTTCGACATCGGTATAGAGCGCCTCAAGCTTGGGCGCGATCTCGTCCCAATTGTCGAGCGCGGCCTGCAGCGTCGGCGCGATGTTGTCGGCGGCGCAATAGCGGGTGAGGTCCTTGGAGACGACGACGAGCTTGCCGTCGCGCGTGCCGTCTTTGAGTGTTGCGAGCTTCATGGGTGTCAGGTCCTCTCGGGATTGTCGGGTTGGTTATCCGGATGTGCGCGCTGGAATTCGGGCAATGCGAGGCAGGCGCTTTCGATCCGGGTGATATGCGGCTTGTCGCCGAAGTCGAAACCGAACCGCCGCGCGTTATAGACCTGCGGCAGCAGGCATACCTCGAAGAAGCCGGGCCTGTCGAACAGCAAATCGCCCGTGCCGAGCTGCGCCAGGCGCGCCTCGATCGGGTCGAGCGTGCGCGCGAGCCAGTGGCGATACCACACGCCGATTTCGTCCTGCGACTTGCCGTATTCGTTGGCCAGGTACTTGAGGACGGGCAGGTTCAGGGGCGCGTGCAATTCAGTCGCGATCGCGTAGGCGAGTTCACGCGCGACGTAGCGATCCTGAATGTCCGAAGGCAGTAGCGCGCGTTCGGCATAGGCTTCGTCGAGCCATTCGATTTGCGCCATCGACTGGACGTAGTTCTTGCCGTCGACTTCGAGCAGCGGGACCGTGCCGAAGGGATTGCGGTTGGTGAAATCCTTTCCCTTTTGTTCGGACTTGAGCAGGTTCACCGGGACGCATTCGTATTCCAGCCCCTTCAATTCCAGCGCGATGCGCAGGCGATAGCTGGTCGAGCTGCGATAATATCCATGGAGCCTGATCAAAACGCGGCGATCCCGGTGATCGCACGCCCCAGGATCAGTGCATGGACGTCGTGCGTGCCTTCATAAGTGTTGACCGTCTCCAGGTTCACCATGTGGCGGATCACCTGATATTCTTCCGAAATGCCATTGCCGCCGTGCATGTCGCGCGACTTGCGGGCGATATCCAATGCCTTGCCGACGTTGTTGCGCTTGACGATGGAGATCATCTCGGGGGCGAACTTGCCTTCATCCATCAGCCGGCCGACGCGCAAGGAGGATTGCAGGCCGAGCGAAATCTCGGTGATCATGTCGGCCAGCTTCAATTGGTAAAGCTGTTTCGACGCGAGCGGCACGCCGAACTGATGTCGGTCGAGGCCGTATTGCCGCGCGGCATACAGGCAGAATTCAGCGGCGCCCATCGCGCCCCAGCTAATGCCGTAACGCGCGCGGTTGAGGCAGCCGAACGGCCCTTTGAGACCCTGCACTTCGGGCAGCAGGGCATCTTCGCCGACTTCCACTTCGTCCATCACGATCATACCGGTGGTCGAGGCGCGCAAGGACAGCTTGCCTTCGATCTTGGGTGCCGACAGCCCCTTCATACCCTTTTCGAGCAGGAAGCCGCGAATGCCGCCGCCATGCGCATCGCTCTTCGCCCAGACCACGAAGACATCGGCAAAGGGCGCGTTCGAGATCCACGTCTTCGATCCGGAGATGACATAGCCGCCATCGACCTTCTTGGCAGTGGTCTTCATCCCGCCCGGATCGCTGCCCGCGTCGGGTTCGGTCAGGCCGAAACAGCCGATCAGTTGCCCACTGGCGAGGCCGGGGAGGTACTTCTTGCGCTGCTCTTCCGAACCATAGGCATGGATCGGATACATCACGAGGCTCGACTGCACGCTGGCCATCGAGCGATAGCCTGAGTCGACCCGTTCGATCTCGCGTGCAATCAGGCCGTAGGCGACATAGCCTGCGCCCGCGCCGCCATATTCCTCGGGCACGGTTGCGCCCAGCAGGCCAGCTTCGCCCATCATCGGGAACAGCTCGGGATCGTCGACTTCCTTGCTGAAATTTTCGATCACCCGCGGCTGCAACTCGCCCTGTGCAAAGGCGTGCGCGGCGTCGCGGATCATCCGCTCGTCCTCGGTCAGCTGATCATCGAGATTGAAGGGATCGTCCCAAGCGAAGGGCACCATACCGGCCATGTGGTCTCCTTTGTTACTATCCAGCCAGTGACAGGCTTGCGCGTCCTTCGCAAGAGGCTTGGACGCATCGTGAATCACGTCACCAGCGGCAAAGCCTTGCGGCAGTCCTCCGCGCATTCGCGACACATCTTCGCGCATAGCTGGCAGTGCGGATCGTCATGGCCTTCGCATTCTGCCGCACAAGTCTCGCAGGCCGTGATGCAGGTTTCGAGCTGGCTGCGCAGGACATCGATATTCTGCGCGGTGCGACGCACGGCCAGTCGCGCGGTGGCGGTGCAGACATCGGCGCAATCCAAGCAATTGCGGATGCATTGCGCCATGTCCATGTCTTCGGCCACGCAGGCATCGGCGCAGCTGGTGCAGAACAGCGAGCACAGCATGGCGTGCCGTGCGGCCAGGATCAATTCTTCGGTCTCGTCCTGTACCTGCGGGTGGGCAGCGACCATTTTCTGAAGTGACATAGAGCTTCCTTTCCTTGGGGTTCACCCAGGGAATGGATCGTGGCAATCCGATGTTCCGGCTGCGCCCCGGAAAGCGCGATCAACCGTGCGCGGCCGCCCGTTGGACCGATTCGATCACGGCTGCCGGAGGGCAGGGCTTGGACAGCGCCTGTGCCTGCGGGAAACGCTCGGCAACCTCGTCGGGAGTGAGCTGACCCGAATGGAAGATGACCGGGACGTCTTCGGCCATCATTTGTTCGGCCAGTGGATAGACGATACCATCGCCCAACTGCACATCGAGAATGGCGATATCGGGCTTGGCCTTTTGATAAGCGAGCATTGCCGAAGAAAGGTCGTCATACGGACCTTCTACCATATACCCGGCCTCGGCCACCGTGTCGCAAAGGTCGTATCCCACAATCAGCTCGTCTTCAGCAACGAGCACGCGCAAAGGCTGCCCCATCCTGGCTCTCCTCTTATGCCGACCCATCTAAGGGAAAACCGTAATCCGGGATCGGTTCCGCGAGTTATGACAATTTGCCGTAACGCTGGGCGAAACCGGCGTCGTCTCCTTGCGCGAGCAACTGCGCTTGGCCGACCCAGTCGTCTCGGCGAATGCGTCCCTGAAAGCGGCCGAGCTGGCTGTCGATCCGGTCGATCTCGGCTTCGTCCCAGGCAGCGATCTGCGCAAAGGTGGCGACGCCCAGATCGCGCAGGGTTGCTGCCAGCTTCGGCCCGAGGCCCTTGATTCGTGTCAGGTCATCGCCGCTTGCATCCGGCTGTATGGCGGCACCGACGGCGGGTTGCATCGGTGTCGCGGCCGGTGCGCTGTCGATCAGCGCCTTGTTGCGTTCTGCGGGAGCGGCGCCTTCGTCCAGCACATCGCGGCTCGTGCCTGTCACACGCGTCTTGCGCGAGGCGTTGAAGACATACCAGGCAATGGCCACGCCGAGAACCAGCGCGGCGACGATAAGCGGCCAATAGATCTGGAGCAGTTCGCTCATACGTTATTCCTTGTCTGTGTCGTGGCGGCCCCACAAGGCCCAGCCGATACCGATCCCCGCGATATAGGCGACAAGCATCAGCGCGGCGAGTTCGAACCATAGAGGCATGTCAGCGCGCCCCCGGCGTATCGACGGGTGTGGGGCGAAGCGGTTCGGTGCGGATGACCGAGAATTCGATGCGGCGGTTGGCCGGATCGGTAGGCGCGAGTCCTTCGACCGGCTGGCTCGAACCGACGCCGCTCGCGCGCAACCCGTCGCGCGGGATCCCCCGGCGCACCAGTGCTTCGCGTACGGCGCGCGCACGCTCCATGCTCAGTGCGAGGTTGCCGGGTTCCGGACCCGACTGATCTGTATGGCCGGTGATCGCGATGATCGAGCCGAGGCAGGGGCGCAGCGCATCGGCGACCTCATCCAGCAGCATACGGCTGGCAGGAAGTATCGCGCTGCTTGCCTCTTCGAACCGGATCGAACGGGTGCGTAGCAGGCCTTCGACGTCTTCCTGGCAATGCAGTGGCTGAAACGTCGGCTCGTCGCTTTCGGCACGAGCGGTTCCGTCACTCCAGACAATGCCGCCGACGCCCGGAACATTGTATACGGCCCGCGCGACCCGAGCGCGTGTCTTTTCGTCGAGCCGCTCGCCCCCGCTCAGCAACGGGTGGCGCGAAGGCCATCCTGCGGCGTTGGCAAAGCGCGCGGTAACCCCGCTGCCGCCCGCTTCGACGATCGCGTCGGCGGTATCCTGTTCCAGTCGCTCGATGAAACCGGGGGCCGCGGGCTCGGCCAGAAGATAGGCGCTGGCCACGGTCAAAGCGGCTCCGGCGAAAATGGCGAGCGAGGGGCGGATCGGCATGACACGGGCTTTAGCCGTGTGTCGACCCGCCTGCCAAGCGGGCTATTCGAGCCCGTCCGCAGTCTGCACCAGCTGGATGAACTCCTGCCGCCAGAAATTGCTCTGCTTTCCGGCCAGCGCGGCAATTTTCGGGTAGGAAAAATCCGCCAGCAAGGCATCGCCGCGCAGCTTCTGTCCGAAGGCGGCGACTGCACTGGCGAAGGCGAAATCGCCGGTCGGTGCGCGAGTGGTGCGCAGCGCCGATGCGGGCAGCGTGTAGGTCAGCAGCGTCGATTTGTCGCCACCAGGCAGTTTGTAGCGTAGTTTGACATAGGCCGCTTCGGCCGCCAGCTCGCTAGCGCGCGTATCGGGCTTGTCCTCGTACCGGCGCGTCGGGATCCAGCCCTTGGCGCCGACAGGAACGACCTCGTAGATCGCGGTGACCTGATGGCCCGCACCGATATCGCCCGCATCGACCGCGTCATTGTCGAAATCCTGTTCGCGCAGCACGCGGTTCTCGTAGCCGACCAGACGGTACTGGCTGACCACCGCCGGGTTGAACTCGACCTGGATCTTCACGTCCTTGGCGATGGTGAAGAGCGTTGCGCCCATTTCGTCGCCGAGCACCTTGCGCGCCTCCAGCGCGCTGTCGATGTAGGAGTAATTGCCGTTCCCGTTATTGGCGACCTGTTCCATCATCGCATCGTTCAGATTGCCGCGCCCGAAGCCGAGCACCGACAGGGTAACCCCGGTTTCGCGCTTTTTCTCGATTAGTTCGACCAGTGATTCCCGATCGGAAGTGCCGACATTGAAATCGCCATCGGTCGCCAGGATCACGCGGTTGACGCCGCCTTCGATCCGGCTGGCCTCGGCTACACGATAGGCAAGTTCGATCCCCGCACCGCCTGCGGTGGACCCGCCCGCGTTGAGCTGGTCGAGCGCATCCTTTATCTTGCGCTCGTCATTGGTCGGCTCGAGCACGAGGCCTGCCGCCCCAGCATAGACGACGATCGACACGCGGTCCTTTGCGGTTAGCTGGCCCGCGAGCTGCCGCATCGCGGTCTTCACCAGTGGCAGCTTGTCGCGACTCGACATCGACCCCGACACGTCTAGCAGGAAGACGAGGTTGGCCGGGGGGCGCTCCTGCGCGGGCATTTCGTATCCGGCAAGCCCGATGCGCACGAGCCGCGAGTTCGTATTCCACGGCGTCACCGCGACATCCGTATTCACTGTAAAGGGCTGCGATGCGCTGTCCGGCCGGTCGTAATCGTAGCGGAAGTAGTTGACGAATTCTTCGGTCCGCACGGCTCCCTTGGGCGGCAACTGGCCTTCGGAAATGAAGCGGCGCGCATTGGTGTAGGCGCCCGTGTCGACATCGACCGAGAAGGTCGAAACCGGTTCATTGGCGACGACCTTCACCGAAGAGACTTCCTCGCCGTCATACTGATCGCGGCTGGGCGGCGACGGCACGAAGACCGGTGGGAAATAGCGGTAGCTGCTGTCGGCGGTTTCACCCTGTCCGGGCGCTGCGGCAGCTTCCGCTCCCACGCGCGAGCCCGTTACGACCACGGGGGACGGAGTGGCGAGGCTGTAGGCTGGCGGAGGAGGAGGAGGAGGGGGTGGTGGAGGGACCCGCCCACTATCCGACGCGTCGGCCTTCGAGCCGGTCAGGACAATTTCCTCACCCCCTTGCTGCGAGGCACACCCGGCAAGCAATGCAGCAGCGGCACAAGTGACAGTAAATGTTGCGAAACGCATGGGCAGTCCTCCCCGATATTTCGATAATTTAGAATTACTTCACCGGGCGGTGAATGCCGACTGAACGCGCCGTACACGCGACGATCCGATCATTTCCGGGTCGGTTCGTCCTTGTCGAGATTACGCCGGAACAGCACCCGATCCTCCGGTCCGAAGCCGCGAGTCCAGATAATATAGCCATAGACGGCCAGGATCGCCGGAACACCCACGATCAGCTCGGCCCATTCGGGCAATCGGGTTGCCAGCCAGCCGACCAGCACTGCCGGAGGTGCCGCCCAGACCAGTGGCCAGCGGAAGGTGTTGATCGTGTGGCCGAGGAACTTCGAAAGCATGAGGGCTTTCACGAGACTGGCTGTGCCGAGCGCCAGCATCAGTGCGATTGCCGCCGCCGCCGCCTTGTAGGGTTCGCCGTAACCGCCGCGTACCATCGCTTCGATCAACACCACGGTCAGCACGGCCTGGAGCGCGATTGTGCCGATCGAGATCCACAAATTGCGGACCCGCGCAACATAGACGAGCACGGCTTCGGACACGACCGCCGTCGCCGCAACCACCTCTGCGATCAGCAGGAAGGCGAGCGCGCCGGTGCCGCCGACGAACTCCGGCCCGACAAGGCCCATGACCGCCTCGCCCGGCACGCCGAGCGCCAGCGCGATCCCCGCCTGCATCGCGACGATCCAGAAGCCGACCTGGCATATCTGCTTGGCGATCGCTTCGTAGTTCTTGGTTTTCAGATTCTTGGTGATGACCGGGCCGAGGATCGGCTCGAAACTGGTCTTGAGCTTTTGCGGCAGGCTCGCGACTTGCTGGGCGATGTAGTAGACACCCACAGCGGCCGGTGCGGCAAACAGGCCGAGGATGAAGATATCGACGCGCCGCGTGCCCCATTCGATCGCATCGGCCGTGGCCAGCGGCAAGGCGCGCACGGTCATCCTGCCCATGTAGACGGGGTGGGGGCGCCATGCCTTGGGCGGACCATAGCTGCGGAAGAAGGACCACAGCCCGGTCGCAAGGCCTGCATAGATCGAAGCGAGGTAGGCCATCGCGAGACCAGATTCGCTGACGGCGGGTACGAAGAAGAACACTCCGGCCATGATCGAGATGGTCCAGGGTTCCACTACCGCACGCGCGCGGACCGTCGTCGCAATGTCGTAGCGATAGGCCTGCGCGGCGAGGACGATCTCGGTCAGCGCGTAACCGGGGATTGCGAGGACCACGAAGCGGTCGAGCTCGGTGTATTCACCGCTCGGAAACAGCGGGGCGGGCACGAACCAGAAAAACGCGGCCGCAAGACCTGAGAACAGCAGCGCCAGCAGCATCCCGTCATAGACGAGATTGGCAGGATGGCTCTCTTCCCCCTCGGACAGACGTTGGGCGAGGCCGCGCTTTTCGCCCATCGCACAAACCAGTGCAACCAGTTCGACCACCACCAATGCAGACGCGAAACGCCCCAATGCGTCGGGTCCGTAAAGACGTCCCGCGATGAATAGGAACGGCAGGCGCGCGACGAGGCGCAGGATGAAGCCGAAGAAATTCTGCCGCCCGCCCTTGGCGAGGGCGGAAAGGTCTTCGTCGGGTTTTTCCGCTGTCACTCGGCGCTGCCTTGTTCGGCGCGCAGCGGGCGCGATAGGAGGCCGGATACGACCTCGCGCGGGGCATCGCCTTTGAGCAGGCCGTAAACCGCCGTAACGATCGGCATGGCGACAGCGTGGCGTGCGGCCAGTTCGACCAGTACGGGCGCTGTATGCGCGCCTTCGGCCACGGTGCGGCGGTCGGCCATGAGCTCTTCCGCCTTCTGGCCTTCGCCCAGCGCCTTGCCGAGCGAGAAATTGCGGCTCGAAGTCGAGGAACAGGTGAGCACGAGATCACCGAGACCGCACAGGCCTGCCAGCGTCTCCGCTCGCGCGCCCAGCGCCTCGCCGAAGCGCAGCATTTCCGCATAGCCGCGCGCGATCAGCGCTGCGCGCGCGTTCTGCCCGAGTCCAAGGCCGTCGACCACGCCGCAGGCGATGGCGAGCACGTTCTTGACCGATCCACCGATCTCCGCACCGATCACATCGTCCGAATAGTAGGGCCGGAAGGCCGGGCGGGCGATGACCGGCGCAAGGCGCTCCCATTGCGCCTCGCCATCCCCGCAAGCGAGTGTAACCGCAGTGGGCAGGCCTGCCGCTACCTCATGTGCGAAGGTCGGGCCGGAGAGCACCGCAATCGCGCTATCCGGTGCCGCGGATTTGGCGGCATGGTTCATCAGCCGCCCGGTGCCCGCCTCGATCCCTTTCGAACACAGGACCAGGTCGCGCGGATGCGCGGGCATATCGGCCAGGACGCTGCCCATGTGCTGCGCTGGAGTCACCACCAGCAGCGTGTCGAGTTGCGCCATATCGGCGAGGTTACCGGTCGCCCGTATCGTATCGACGAGCGCGGCAGAGGGCAGGAAGAGCGAATTGCTGTGCGCGGAATTGATCTCCTCGACCAGCTCCTTCTCACGCGCCCAGATCAGTACCTCGCGTCCGTCGCTGGCGAGCATTTGCGCCAACGCCGTGCCCCAGGCGCCAGCTCCCAGAACGCCGACCGTACTCATGCTTTCACTCCCGCGCCGCGCGCCGGTTCGGCGTCGGGATCGAGCGGCCAGCGCGGGCGTGCCGCAATGTCGAGCGGGTCGTTCTGGCCGAGCCGTTCGATCCCCGCCCAGGCAATCATCGCTGCATTGTCGGTACACAGTTTGGGCGGCGGCGCAGCGAAGCGCATCGCGTGGTCGGCCGCAAGCTGCTCGAGCGCGGCCCGCACCGTCTTGTTCGCCGCAACGCCACCTGCAACCACGAGCGTATCGATATCGTCCATGCCGCCTAACGCGATGCGCAACCGGTCGGTTACGCAATCGACCGCCGCCTGCTGGAAACTCGCCGCGATATCGGCGACCGCGTACTGGCCGCTCTCATGTGCGCGCAGGACCGCGCTCTTGAGCCCGGCGAAGGAGAAATGCGGTTCGCCGCTGCCGACCATCGGGCGGGGCAGGGGCACTGCAGCGGCGTTGCCTTCCAGCGCCTTGCGTTCGACTGCTGGGCCGCCGGGAAAGCCGAGGCCGAGGATCTTGGCGGTCTTGTCGAACGCCTCGCCCAGCGCATCGTCGATGGTGGTGGCCAGGCGGCGGTATTGGCCAACGCCGTCGATGCGCAGGATCTGGCAGTGCCCGCCCGAAACCAGCAGCAAGGCGTAGGGGAATTCGATCGTCTCGTCGGCGAGGCGCGGGCTCAGCGCATGGCCTTCGAGGTGGTTGATCGCGATCAGCGGTGCGTTGGTCGCCATCGCGAGCGCCTTTGCGCTCACGAGGCCGACCATGACCCCGCCGATCAGGCCCGGTCCGGCAGTTGCGGCAATCGCATCACAATCGGCCAGGGCGATCCCCGCATCGGCCAGCACACCCTCGATCATCGGAGCCAGCCGTGTGGCATGCGCACGGGCGGCAATCTCGGGCACGACGCCGCCAAAGGGCGCGTGTTCCGCATCTTGCGAGGCGATGCGCTGCGCGACGATGCGCCGCTGGCTGTCGACCAGTGCGACTGCGGTTTCGTCGCAGGAGCTTTCGATGCCGAGAACCAGTGCCATCCCGCTTCCCCTTAGCGAAGTGGGTCGCTAGGGCAAGCCGACCTATGCCAGACCAGCCCCTTATTCGCCTTGGAACCCGCCGCTCTCCCCTTGCCATGGCCCAGGCCCACGAAGCGCGTGCGCGCCTTTGCGCAGCGCATGATTGGGACGAATCGGCCGTGGAACTGGTCCCCGTCGTGGCCAGCGGCGACAAGGTGCTGGACCGGCCGCTCGCCGAGATCGGCGGCAAAGCGCTGTGGACGCGTGAACTCGACCACTGGCTGCTCGAAGGCCGGATCGATGCGGCGGTGCATTCGATGAAAGATGTCGAGACGATCCGGCCCGAAGCCATCACGATCGGTGCGATACTGCCGCGTGCGGACAAGGCCGACCGTCTGCTGGGTGCGGCGTCCATCGCCGACATTCCCGCAGGCGCGCGAGTGGGAACCAGTGCGCCGCGCCGCGCGGCACAGCTACTCTACTTGCGGCCCGACCTGACAGTGGTTGGCATTCGCGGGAATGTCGCAACCCGGATGGCGAAGCTCGAAGCCGGCGAGGCCGATGCGACCTTTCTTGCTTCGGCGGGCCTCGACCGGCTGGGTGAAGACGGGGTCGGCATTCGGCTCGACCCGGAGCAATGGCTGCCCGCGCCCGCGCAGGCCGCGATTGGTCTCGAATGTCGCAGCGACGATACCCGCGTGCGTGATCTGCTGGCCGCGGTCGATCATGCCGGGAGCCATGCCGAAATTCGTGCGGAACGTCGCTTGCTCGAAGGGCTGGGCGGATCGTGCAGCAGTCCGATCGCCGCTTTGTCGCGCCGCGATGGCAATCGAATTACCCTGAGCGCGGCCATCTTTAGCCCCGATGGCAAGGTGCGGATCGCCGACGACACTTGTTTCGAAATAGAGGATCGGACTGCCCCGCTCGATTTGGCGCGGTCGCTCCTTGATACCGCGCCGCCTGCGGTGGCCGTGCATTTCGGTGGGGCGGCATGAAGCCGCTATTCCTGTTCCGTCCCGAACCGGGCTGGTCGGTCAGCGCGCAAACGGCGCGCGATATGGGGCTCAATGTGCATGGCGCGCCGCTCTTCGCGATCGAGCCGATAGAATGGATCGTTCCGTCCCCGGATGATTTCGACGGCATTCTCGTCGGCAGCGCCAACGCCTTCCGGCATGGCGGCAAGCACCTGGAAAAACTGACCCGGCTGCCCGTCCATGCGGTTGGCGAAGCCACTGCCCATGCCGCGCGCATTGCCGGGTTCCTGGTCGGGCGAACGGGTCGGGGAGGGCTGCAGGGACTTGTCGACGAACTCGGCGATCGAAAGCTCAAGCTCTTGCGACTTGCGGGCAAGGACAGGGTGAAGCTGCGCCCGCCCGATGGCATCGAAGTCGAAACCCGGGTGCTCTATCGGGCGGTGGCCGAAGAGCTGTCGGACGAGAACGCCGAGCTGATGCGCGATGGCGGCGTGGCGGTATTGCATTCGGGCGCGGCCGCTGTGCGGCTGCGTGACGAATTCGATCGCCTTGGCCTGAACAGCGCGGTTTTCGATCTCGCCGTCATTGGCCCTCGCGTTGCCGAAATGGCGGGAGAGGGGTGGCGATCCATCCACATCGCCGATGCACCCGGAGACAGCGAGCTACTGGCCTTGGCGAGAGCTTTGTGCCAGACCGAGGACCAATGATAGGAAGGGGCCTTGAGAACTGGCCCACGGTGTCGCGGAACGGAATTCGATGGACGATTACATGAGCACCAGGCGCAAGGGGCCTTCGGCAAGGCCGGTTCTCGTCGCCGTGCTTGCCAGCTTCCTGCTCGGCGGTGCGATCGCCGGCTATGCGGTCTATTCGATGACCGACCGAGACGAGCGTGAAGCCGCCGTGCCCCCGCAGGAGCCGCAAACGCTCGCCAACCCCGCTGTCGCCCCCTCGCCGACTCCCAGCGCCACTGCAAGCCAGGCGGCGCAGGATGCGGTCGAGCGGGTCGAACAACAGCAGGGCGGAATAGACCAGCGTCTCGCCGCTGCCGAACAGCGTTTGGCCCGGCTCGACCTGCAGGCACAGGCGGCTGCGGGCAATGCCGCACGTGCCGAAGGCCTGTTAATTGCTTTTGCCACGCGGCGGGCATTCGAGAAGGGGGCAGAACTCGGCTATCTCGCCGATCAGTTGCGGCTGCGGTTCGGCGATGCGCTGCCCAATGCGGTAGACACGATCATCCGGACCAGTCGCGATCCGATCACGCTCGACCAGCTCATCGCCCGGCTCGAGGGCCTGTCTCCACGCCTCGCCCAACCGAACGATCAGCGCGGCTGGGCTAGGTTCGGCGAGGAGCTGTCACAGCTCTTCGTGATCCGTCGCGAAAGCGCGCCGTCGCCCCAGCCCGAGCGCAGGCTCGAACGCGCGCGCCTGTTTCTCGAAAGCGGGCGCACCCAATCGGCGATTGCCGAAGTTCGCAATCTTCCGGGAGCCGACGAGGCCGGAGGGTGGATCCGCGATGCGGAACGCTATGCCGCCGCCCAACGGGCGCTAGACCTGATCGAAACCGCAGCCGTTCTCGAACCGCGGCGCTTGCGCGACGGGGCGGGGAACCGGATCGAACAGCCGAGCCCTGCGGAAGAAAGTTAGGCTTTGAGCAATTCGGGCAGCTTGCCCGAGATGCCGCGCGCTTCGTCCATGAAGAAGCGCTTGAGCCAGCCACTGCGCTGAATGCCGGCCATGCCCAGTCGGCGCACCGCGCTGGCCGTCTTCCCCGGAATGCCGAAAATGCGGGTCAGGCTGTCGGTCGCGCCCATCACCATGAGCGAGTCGAGCGCGCGCCATTCTTCGTATTTCTTCAGTACCTGTGCATCGCCGAGGTCGAGACCGAGCCGGACCGCCTCGTCGAGTACCTCGACCAAGGCGCCGACATCGCGCAAGCCGAGATTGAGGCCCTGGCCCGCGATCGGGTGCATGCCATGCGCACTGTCGCCGACTAGCGCCAGGCGGTGTTCCACGATTTTCGCCGTGTGCTGGAAACTCAGCGGGTAGGACGAGCGCGCGCTGTTGATGGTGAGCTCGCCGAGTAGATCGCCCATGCGCTTGTAAACCTCGGCGAGGAAGGCACGGTCGGAGAGCTTCAGGACGCCTGACGCGTCCTTTTCGTCGACCGTCCAGACCAGCGCACTGCGATGCTGGCCGTCGGGGCCGTCGAGCATGGGCAGCAGCGCGAAAGGTCCGTCGGGATAGAAGATTTCCCAGGCTACGTGGTCGTGCGGTTTGCTGTGGTCGAGCCCGACGATCATCGCGCGGTGGCTGTAATCCCAGCTTGCCATCTTGAAGCCCGCTTCCTCGCGGCTGGGCGATCCGCGCCCTTCCGCGCCGACCATCAATGCGGCTTCGAGGACGCGGCCATCGGCGAGCGTTGCCGATACGCCGAATTCGCCGCGTTCGCGCGATACGACCTCGACGGGGGCGTGCCATTCGATCAGCGGCTCCTTCGCCGCCGCCTCGTGAAGAGCGAGGCGCAGCTGGCGGTTGGCGAACATGCGGCCAAGCGTGCCTTCATGCGGCTCGGGGCGGAAATCGAGCCGGCCCGCCTTCATCTGGTCGAGCACGGCAATCGCGGCGATATCGCACCCATATGGTTCCAGCGCGTCTTCGAGGCCGATATGGCGGAACAGGCGCCAGCTCGCGGTCGAGATCGCCGAGGCGCGGCCATCGAAGCCTTCCGCAGTCAGGCTGGCCGGATCGGCACGGTCGACGAGGTGGCTGGACAGCCCCTTTTTCGCCGCCGCCAGCGCCAGTGTCATGCCCACCAGGCCGCCGCCCAGGATCAGCAGGTCTCGCTTGTCTGTCATGGGGTGAGTCCCTAGAGCGGCGAGCGTGATCGACGCAAGGATATTGGAGCGGATCGCCGCGCTGGTGATGCTGTGTGCGCTGGCCTTGGCCCTTGCCCCGGCTGCCAACGCGCAGCAGCAGGCGCGCGGGCCGGGTAGCGAGCGGATGCCGGTGGAGATCGTGGCCGAAGGCGCGCCGCAGCCGGGCGAAACCTGGATGGTCGCGCTGCATTTCAGGCCCTCGAGCCCCGAATGGCACGGCTATTGGTCGAATCCCGGCGATGCGGGGCTCGGCATGCAGCTCGACTGGAGTTTGCCCGAGGAGTGGAGGGCTGGCGAACCGCTCTATCCGCTACCCAAGCGGCTGGTGATCGGCAATCTGATGAACCATGTCTATGAAGGCGACTATGCGGTTCTCGTGCCGATTGCCGTTCCGCAAAGCGCTGCGGTCGCCAATGTGGCGCCGATTGGCGTCACCGCGAATTATCTGGCCTGCACGGACAAGATCTGCGTGCCGCAGCAGGCGCGGCTGACGCTCGATCCCGCACGGGCTGGTGCCGATCCGCGTTTCGGTAGATGGCGCGCGGCAATCGTACCTCAGCTTGACAGCACGGCACAGTTCGAATTCACGCCGACACGCTTGCGGATCGGTATTCCGATCCCGGCCGAAACAGTGTTCGGCGATCTCCACCTATTTCTCGGCACGCCCGAACTGGGGGAAGGCGACAGACCGGATTACACCGGCGTGCAGACCTTTATCAGCGAAGGCAATCTGCTGGTGGCCGAAATGCCGATCGAGCGGATGGCGGTGGCGGACAATGTCGAGCTTGCGGCCGAGCCGCGCCCCCAGACGATCACCGGCATCCTCGATCTCGGCAGCGGCCGCGGCGTGCGCTTTACCGCCGTGCCGGGGGATGTGCCGCTCGAAGGGGTGGAGCCGATCCGTGGTGGTGGGGCAGAGCCGGTCCTGTGGCAGTTGCTCGTCGCCGCGCTGGCGGGTGGATTGCTGCTCAACATCATGCCCTGCGTCTTCCCGATCCTCAGCCTCAAGGCGCTGTCGCTGGCCAAGGCGGGGGGGGACGAGCGTGCGGCGCGGCGCGATGCGCTGGCCTACACTGCCGGGGTGGTGCTGGCCTGCGCTGCACTCGGCGCGACCATCCTGCTCCTGCGTTCGGCGGGCGAGCAGGTCGGGTGGGCCTTTCAGTTGCAGGAGCCCATCGTCGTGGTCGGCCTTTTTCTGCTGGCACTGGCGATCACGGTCAATTTCCTCGGGGTGTTCGAAGTGCCCGGCATGGCCATTTCGGGCGGCGCGCCCTCGCGAGGCGGTTCTTTCTCGACGGGCCTTCTCGCGGCCTTCGTGGCGACACCATGTACCGGCCCGTTCATGGCCATCGCGCTGGGGGCGGCGCTGGTCATCAGGCCGATCCACGGACTCCTCGTCTTCGTCGCCTTGGGTGTAGGCCTTGCGCTACCCTTCCTGCTGGTTGGCTTCGTCCCGGCGATCCGTCGGCACCTGCCCAAACCGGGCGCCTGGATGGATAGCTTCCGGCGCTGGATGGCGCTGCCGATGGGGCTGACCGCGCTGGCGCTTGCCTGGCTCCTCTGGCGCATCGGCGGATGGGACTATCTCGGTCCGGTGCTCATCCTGGCAGTGCTCGCGCTTGCGGGGCTTGCGCTTATCGGGCTGTTCCAGCGTCGGGCGCGATCTGGTGCGCTGGTGGTTTTCGCCAGCCTCGTTGCGGTGCTTGGGATCGGGGCCGCTCTGCTCCCCAAGCCCGAGGCGCAGGCCGCATCAAGCGAAAGCTTGCTGGATCCTGTGACCTATAGCGAAGCCGCGTTGGCCGAAGCGCGTATTTCAGGCCGCCCGGTCTTCATCTGGTTCACCGCTGACTGGTGCGTCACCTGCAAGGTCAACGAAAGTGTGGCGATCGAACGCGAGGCCACGCGCAAGGCTTTCGAGGAAGCGGGCGTCATCGCCATGCGCGGCGACTGGACGCAGCCCGATGAAGAAATCAGCCGCATGCTGACCCGTCAGGGCGCGGCGGGCGTCCCGCTCTATCTGTGGTACGAGCCCGGCGGCGAGGCCGAGCAATTGCCGCAGGTGCTTACGCCGGATCTGCTGGTGGAGAAGGCGCGGGATTCGGCTCGTCGCCGCTAGGCGGCTGCGCCAGCGCCCGGCACTCCTCGACCAGTTCGCCGGGCAGGGCGCTCGGATTGAGAATCACGCTGCCAGCGCCCGGCACCGTCGCCTCGACCTCGCGCGTACCGGTGAGCACGTCCCAGCGCGGATCGGTCACCGGCTCCGCACCTTCCCAGCGCCATACGTCGCCAATCTGCGTCGCGTCGATCGGCAGGCGCGTTACATGGCTGTTCCCGATGAGCGCCAGTACTGCCTTGGCATGAGGGTCCGCCTTGGCGAAACGAGTATAGGCGAGCATCGGCCCGGTCCCTTGTCCAACGCATTCGATGGCGAATAGCGGGCGTTCGCCCGGTGTGCCGTAAAGCAGGCGCCGGGCCTTGTCGGCAGGCGCCCAAACCGCGCCTTCGGTATCGGGAGAATCGATCGGTTCAGACGGACCTTGAACCTCGCCCCCGATACGTGTGCGCTCGACATAGTCATCGGCCGCAGGCGGCTTGCAGGCGGCGAGGACAAGGATCGGAAGCAAAGCCAGAGCGCGACGCATCAGCGCGCTATGGCACAGGCGCGCGCAGGTTCAAGCGGGCGGGGTGCGCTATCCTCAGCGATCGCGGATGAAGGCACGGACATCGCGCGCCAGTTTCACCCGGTCTTCGTCGCGGACATACATCATATGGCCCGAGCCATAGTAATGCAGTTCGACCCGCTCCTGCGGGATGCCGATCCGGTTGAGCGAATATTCTGCGCCGAAGAAAGGCGTGGCGAAATCGTAATAGCCCTGCGCGTTGAACACCCGCAGGCCGGCATTCTGGCGCATCGCCTTGCCGATCAGCGGAGCGACGTTGAGATAGGCGCTGCGGCCCGGTCCGCTCGACAGGCTCCAGTTCCAGTGCTGTCCCGGCTCGCGCCCGATCGACTGGTATTCGCGGTCCGTCTCGAAACCCAGCCCCTCGCGCAGCCAGGCATTGACCGCCGCGGTATAGCCCGCGTCGATGCCGTAGAAGCTGGGATCATTGTCGGGATATTCCCCGGCATTATCGTAATCCGTGCCGGTATAGCGTGCATCGAGACGGCCGACGGTGAGGCCCCTGTCACGCAGTAACTCTTTGTAGAAGCGCTGGCTGGTGACGCGCAGATTGGCTTGGTCGAGATAGGTTTCGGACAGGCCCGTCAGCCGTGAGAGTTCCGCGCGCACGGCAGCGCGTTCGGCATCGGGAAGATCCTGCCCCTTGAGCAACGCGCTGGCAAACGGACCAATGGCGAAGCGGCGCGCTTCCTCCGCGATAGCCTCGACCGAGGGCGCCTCGGCCTTGCCGTGGAACCAAGCGGCGGCGGCCATATTGGGCAGCGTCACGATATAGGCCATTTCGTTGCCCGGCGTGGGCTCGCGCGCGGCGAAATCGAGGATGGTCGAAACGAGGATGAGCCCGTTGAGCCCCACATCGTTGAATGTGCTTCCTTCCAGCTCGTCCACCACCATGGCCGTACGCGTGGTGCCATAGCTCTCTCCGCCGAGATATTTTGGACTGTTCCAGCGTCCGTTGTCGTTGATCCAGCGGCGAATCACCTCGGCCACGGCGCGCGCATCCTCGCGCAGGCCGTAATATTTCTTCGGATCGGTGCCGGGGGTGAGATAGCTGAAACCCGTACCCGGCGGGTCGATGAAGACGAGGTCGGCGACATCGAGCAAGCTCTCGGGATTGTCGACCAGCGGATAGGGCGGCGCCCCATCGTCGCGCGCATCTGACGGGATGGCGACCCGCTTCGGCCCCCAGGCGCCCATCTGCAACCAGACCGATCCCGAGCCTGGCCCGCCATTGTAGATGAAGAATACCGGCCGCGAGGTGTCGCGCGGGCTGCGCACATAGCTGGTGGTGACGATCACCGCTTCGGGCTTGCCCTCATCCGAAGTGAGCACGGTTTCTCCTACGGTCGCGCGGTAGGAAATGCGCTGCCCACCGAAGGTGCCGAAGAGGTCGCGCGTACGGACTTGGGGGACGACAAGCCCCTGTTTTTCAGCGGCCGGGCGATCTGTCTCCTGCCCTGCGGCGCCGGATGCGACGAGGAGAGGCGCACCGGCCAGCACGAGCGATGCAAGCAATTTACGGATGGGCATGTCGTCTCCTCGGGAAATGTCTCACCCATCCCTTGAAAGGGGATGCGTGCCGGGTCAATCGCCCAAGCGCCTAGCCCGGCCTGCCCCCATGCGCCTGCCAGTTGGCCATAAAGTCGCGCCGCGTCTTCGGGCCATAGGTGGCAAAACTGGGATTTCCGCGCTCCCGGTGGTCGAGCCGCCGCCTGTCGAGCCCATTGCGGCCCGCCATGCGCTCGCCATCGATACCGTAGACCTGCGCTGCATTGAGGCCGAAGATCTTGCGCTTGGCGGTCGGGGAGAGGGCTGGATAGCCGAAGCGGTCCTGATACTCTTCCCCGATCTCGAAGGCCCGGAAAGCCTGGATCTGGTCCTGCGGGCTGCCGAACCAGATGCTGTCCGTGCCCCACAGGATGCGCTCCTCGCCGAAATATTTGAGCAGTTTTCCCAGCAAATGCGCCGCCTCGTCCGGGCGGCTCATGAAGTGACGCCAGACCGAACCCAGCTCGGCATAGAGATTGCCCTGGTTGGGGACGAACCCCGCGTCCTGGTGCGCCTTGATCAGCCGGTCGACGCCCTCGGCCGCATCCGGCCTGTAAGGCCCTTCCGGCTTCCCGTGCTCCATGCCCGAATGATAGACGAGGAAGGTCAGGTCCGGGTTCGCCGCAGCGGCGCGGCCCATGTCTCTGGGCGAGGAATAGTCATACTCGAGACCGTAGAGCGGTATCCCCTTGTGCACCGCAATAGTGGTCACGCCGAGCCTGCGCGCTTCCTCGAAGGCGCGGGCCGCGTGATCGCTTTCGTCGAGGAAGAAACCGCGGCCTTCCGGCCCCCATTGCGGATACATCTTCCAGGCATCGACCCGGTGGACTTCCGCCTTCTCCTGCATCGCCTCGAGATCGCCCGGATCGTTCGGCAACAGTCCGCCATGGATCAGGCAGCGCGCGCCGTCGCCGCCAATCGCCTCGACGATCTCGCGGGCTTCGGCGGCATAATGGGTAGGCGTGGGATTGCTCTTCTGGCTGCCCCAGAGCGCGGAAACGACGGCCACGTCCGTGTCGCTGTCGAGATAGACCTCCTTGGCAAGCGTCTGGGCGGAATAGCACTCGTAACCACTGCCGCCGCATTTCGCATATTGGCCGAAGGCCTGCCGCAGGACCGCGTCCCAGATTTCCCCTTCACGCCCGACGCGCCAAGCGCCTGACGGATCGACGCAATGGGTCTGGACGTCGAGAATGAATTCGTCGCCCAGCAGGACGCTGTCCGCCGCCGCCGTGTCCAGTGCAGCCTCGGCGGGCAGGGCAAAACGGCCGCCCGCGGCGGGGTTGGCCGCGTTGCAGGCGACAAGCGTCGCTGCCGCTCCGGCGGTGCTTACGAGGAAGGCGCGGCGCCCGATCCCCAGCCGGCGGCTGTTTTCGGATGCCATATCATGGGCGATGGCATTCGCTATGTGCTGCTGCGGCGTGAGGTCGAGCGGCATGAACTCGCCATTGCTGGTTCCGTCGAAACGGATGGGCAGGCGGGTGCCATCGGGATCGCAGTCGATTTTGGCCATGTCTGTCCCTACTTTTTCTGCTCGGCCGTCGCTGTCGGTCTAGCTGCCGACCGCGGGCTTGACGAATTTCATCACGAAACGGTCGGTCTTGCCGCGGATGGCTGGATCGAAGACATTGACCGTGTGATCGTCTTCGGGGTTCGCGAGCATGTCGCTCTGTGCCTCCAGTACGAAGCCGGCCTTCTCGAAATCGGCCCTGACGACGGCAGGCTCGATCCGGTGGAAGCTCTCGACGGCCTCGCGGGTGTCGCCCGGATTGGCCACGTGGTCGATCACGCCAACGACACCGCCCGGCTTCATCGCCGCATAGAGCGTGGCGAGGTAGGCGGACGGTTCGGAGCGCGGGACGTCGTATTCTTCCGATTCCCAGTAAAGATCGTGGTAGACTAGGTTCATCACCGCGAAATCGAAGCGGTGGGGTTCGCTTTGGAAATCCTCGAAGCGATAGCGTTCCAGCGCGATGTCGGGCTGGGCTGCGGACAAGGCTGCCCAGCGCTCCTCGTCGTAGAATTGCTCGGGCTCGAGCGCGGTCACGCTGCCGTCCTCACCCACAGCTTCGGCGAGGATTTCGGCCCAATAGCCGCCGCCCGAAATGAGATCGACCGCATCGTCGCCCTGTTCGAGGCCGAGGAAGGCGAGCACTTCGGCAGGCATGCGGCTTTCATCAAGCGCGCGGGCGGCCTCGTGGCGGGCCTCGTTGGCAACCGCTGCGGCCAGCGTCTCGTCAGAAACGAGCTGCGCGACCGGGGTATCGACCTGCGCTTCAGGCGCCTCGCTGCATGCGGCAAGCGAGAGGGCCAGCGCGCTCGCAAGGGAAAGGGGCAATTTCATCGGTGTTCCTCCCACAACAGATGAGGAGGAGGATGAACCCACCTCGCGCGAGGTGGAAGAGATGCGCACGCCGCTGGTCGAGACAGCGACCACGCCGGTCGAAGGATCGTGCGATCTAAGGTTTTCCGCCCATTCGTTTGTAGCGCGTCTTGCCATACCGCGTCTTGCGCGTACCCGGCCGCCCGGCATCGCTCCGCCCGACGCGGGGTGCTTTCTTCTCTTCCTCGCCCAAGCCGAGTTCGTCGTTTTCCAATCGGCGGATCTCGTCGCGTAGCCTTCCTGCTTCCTCGAACTCGAGGTCGGCGGCGGCGGCACGCATGCGCTTTTCCAGATCCTCGATATAGGCGCGTAGATTGTGGCCGACGAGGTTGTTGCGCTCGTCGTCGCCCGTATCGACCGTCACCCCGTCCTGCGCGGCGGTGTGCGCGACGATATCGGCGATCTGGCGCTTGATCGTCTGCGGCGTGATGCCGTGTTCCTCGTTATAGGCGCGCTGTTTCTCGCGGCGGCGCTCGGTCTCCGCCATCGCGCGTTCCATGCTGCCGGTGACGCGGTCGGCATAGAGGATAACCCGGCCATCGACATTGCGCGCGGCGCGGCCGATGGTCTGGATGAGGCTGGTTTCGGAGCGCAGGAAGCCTTCCTTGTCGGCATCGAGGATGCAGACCAGCCCGCATTCGGGAATATCCAGCCCCTCGCGCAGCAGGTTGATACCCACCAGCACGTCATAAACGCCGAGGCGCAGGTCGCGGATCAGCTCGATACGCTCCAACGTCTCCACATCGGAGTGCATGTAACGGACCTTCACGCCCGCTTCGTGCATGAATTCGGTCAGATCTTCCGCCATCCGCTTGGTCAGCGTGGTGACGAGCGTGCGATAGCCCATCTGAGCGGTCTTCTTGCATTCCTCGATGCAGTCCTGGACCTGATCCTCGACCGGTTTTATCTCGACCGGCGGGTCGATGAGACCCGTGGGGCGGATGACCTGTTCGGCAAACACACCGCCGGTCTGCTCCATCTCCCACGTTCCGGGCGTGGCCGAGACCGCGAATGTTTGCGGGCGCATCGCGTCCCATTCGTTGAATCGGAGCGGGCGGTTGTCGATGCAAGAAGGCAGGCGAAAGCCGTGCTCGGCCAACGTGATCTTGCGGCGATGGTCGCCTTTCGACATCGCGCCGATTTGCGGCACTGTCTGGTGGCTTTCATCGACGAAGAGCAACGCATTTTCGGGCAGGTATTCGAACAGCGTGGGCGGAGGTTCGCCGGGGAGGCGGCCGGTGAGGAAGCGGCTGTAATTCTCGATTCCGGCGCAGGAGCCGGTGGCGGCGATCATTTCGAGGTCGAAATTGGTGCGCTGTTCGAGCCGCTGGGCTTCGAGCAGGCGACCTTCCTCGTGTAGTTCCTTAAGGCGTTCCTGCAGCTCGAACTTGATGGCTTCGGAAGCCTGTTTCATTGTCGGGCCGGGTGTGACGTAATGCGAGTTCGCATAGACGCGGACCTTGTCGAGGCTGGCGCCCTTCTTGCCGGTCAGCGGATCGAATTCACTGATTTCCTCGATTTCGTCGCCGAAGAAGCTGATCCGCCAGGCCATGTCCTCGTAGTGTGAGGGGAATATTTCGAGACTGTCGCCGCGCACGCGGAAATTGCCGCGCGCGAAGGCGGCATCGTTGCGCTTGTATTGCAGGGCCACGAGCTTGCGGATCAGCTCGCGCTGGTCGACCGTTTCATCCTTCTTGATGTCGAAGATCATCGCCGAATAGGTTTCGACCGAACCGATACCGTAGAGGCAGGAGACCGAGGCGACGATGATGACGTCGTCCCGTTCCAGCAGCGCGCGCGTGGCTGAGTGGCGCATCCGGTCGATCGCCTCGTTTACCGAGCTTTCCTTCTCGATGTAGGTGTCGGATCGCGGCACATAGGCTTCGGGCTGGTAATAGTCGTAATAGCTGACGAAATACTCGACTGCGTTTTCCGGGAAGAAGCTCTTGAACTCGCCATAGAGCTGCGCGGCGAGGATCTTGTTCGGCGCAAGGATCAACGCCGGGCGCTGCAATTCCTCGATCACCTTGGCCATGGTGAAGGTCTTTCCCGAGCCGGTGACGCCGAGCAGCACCTGGGTCTGGTCCCCTTCCTTCGCTGAACCAGTCAGTTCGGCGATCGCGGTGGGCTGGTCGCCGCTTGGCGTATAATCGCTGACGAGCTTGAATTTCTTGCCCGGCATCGATTTTTCGGGGCGCGCGGGCTTATGGGGGACGAACTCGTCGGTGGTGTCCGGCTCTTCCAGCCCTCTTCGAATAACGAGTTCGCTCATGCGCGCACATATGGGGAACATCGTGGCGGCGTGCAACGGTGCTTGCCTCGCGCCATCCGGCTGCTAGCTTCGGGAGACGACTTAGGAGACCTGATATGCATCGTATCGTGATTGTTGCCACCGCCAGCTTCGCTCTTGTCGCGTGTGGAGGCGGGAGCAGTGCCGATGCCGATGGAGACGGCGAGATCACGATGGCCGAGGCCGCAGCCAAGACCGAGGACATGGTCAGGCCGCAACCGGGCAAATATCGCGCCACGGTGGAGTTCGTCGATGTCGAAATGCCCGGCGCCCCGCAACAGGTGCAGGACATGATGCGCAGCATGTTCGATCGCGGTCCGCAGACTCACGAATATTGTCTGACTGCGGAGGAGGCCGAGCAGGGCTTCGAGGAAATGGCCCGGCAATCGCAAGAGTCCGGTTCGGATTGCACTTTCGAAAAGTTCGAAGCCGAGGGTGGCAGCATCGATGCGATCATGAATTGTAATGCGGAGGGCCAGGGCGCTGCCCGTATGACCCTGCAGGGCACCGGCGGAGAGACATCGTCCCAGATGACCATGACAATGGTTGGCGAAGGGCCGGACGGTCAGTCGATGGAGATGACCATGAAGAGCTCGCAGGAGCGCATCGGCGATTGCGACGCGTAAATGACCGGGTGAAATTCGGGAGCCATTAATCGGCTTCGCGTATTATGACGAGGTGATGGCAACATTACCGTTCAAAGACACTGCATGGGCCAATCGCGAGGAACTCGCGCGTCGATGGGCGCTCGCCGCAGAGCCGTGCCCGGACGATGCGCGGGGTCCGCATTGGCAATTATTGCTGCGCGAGTTCCTCTGGCCGTTTGAACCGGCGCGTCGGCTGATCGGCCCGCCGCTGGAGATTGCTGCGGCCCGCAATCCGAAAACGGTTATGCTGCTGCCCGGTTTCGGCGCGCACCCGATCCGTATGCGCTGGATGGCGCGCAAGCTCGAAAGGGCAGGGCACACGACCAAGAAATGGGGTTTGGGTTACAATCTGGGCGCGACCGAGGCCCGTTTCCGCAAGGTCGAAAACCGGCTGGTCGAATTGCACCGGGTGAAGGGACAACCGATCCACCTGGTGGGGTGGAGTCTGGGCGGAGTCATGGCGCGCGAATTGGCCAAGGCCCATCCCGACAAGGTGGCCAAGGTCGTCACCATGGGTTCGCCCTTCTCGGGGTCTCCGCGTGCCAATAATGGGTGGCGCGCCTATCAGGCTATTGCTGGACACCGGGTGGACGAACCCGAGATCGAGGCCGTGACGCACGAAAAACCACCGGTCGAAACCGTCGCCTTCTGGAGTCCGCGAGACGGCGTCGTCCACCCCCGGGCCGCTTGCGGCAGGCCGGGCGAGCGTGATCGCGCGGTGGCGCTGCGGTGTTCACACATGGGCTTCGTACTCACGCATGAGGCGGTCGCGGCGTTGCTGAGGGAACTGGACGCGGACTGAACCTTTAGTCTCCTGATGGAGGGTATCCTGCCCTCGCGCTGGCACGATGATCGTGCGGCGATTTTTTCCTGATCGGGGGACCATGACCGGCGACGGCGAATTTTTCGATGAGATGCGCGATCCCGGTGGTGCTGTCCGCGAGGCCTATGCAGGCTATTGCGACTGGTTCGACGATCAGGAAACCGCGCTGCTCCGGCGCAAGCATACCGAGGCCGAAAGCAATTTTCGCAAAACCGGCATCACCTTCAACGTTTATAGCGAAGAGGAAGCCGAAGAACGGCTGATCCCGTTCGATATGGTCCCGCGCGTTATTACCGCGGCGGAATGGCGCAAACTGACGCGCGGCATCGAACAACGTGTTTCGGCGCTCAACGCCTTCATGCACGATCTCTACCACCGGCAGGAAATTATCCGTGCCGGGCGTATCCCCGAACGGCTGTTTCGCAACAACGACGCTTGGTTGCCGCATATGGTGGGCTTCACTCCGCCCGGCGGCATCTACACCCATATCGTGGGCATCGATCTGGTGCGGACGGGGTCGGACGAGTTCTATGTGCTCGAAGACAATGCACGCACCCCGTCGGGTGTCAGCTACATGCTGGAAAATCGCGAAACAATGATGGCGATGTTCCCCGAACTGTTCATGCGGGTGCCGGTGGAAAGCGTATCCGATTACCCGCGGCGTCTGGCGAAGAGCCTGGCGGCCTGCGCGCCCGACTGCATCCGAGGCAAGCCCACCGTTGCTGTCTTGACACCGGGGATCTACAATTCTGCCTATTTCGAAC
Organism: Qipengyuania sp. ABI-127-1; assembly: GCA_022953095.1. Lineage (GTDB taxonomy): Bacteria > Pseudomonadota > Alphaproteobacteria > Sphingomonadales > Sphingomonadaceae > Qipengyuania. The sequence continues at coordinate 1,067,860 of JALJCR010000001.1, forward strand.
ACGCTTTCCTCGCCGACCAGATGGGTGCCGAACTGGTCGAAGGCAGTGATTTGCGCGTGATCGACGGTCGGGTCGCGATGCGGACGACATCCGGGTATAAACCTGTCGACGTTATCTATCGCCGCGTTGACGATGACTTCCTCGATCCGATGACTTTCAACGAGGATAGCGTGCTGGGCGTACCAGGCATTATGGATGTCTATCGCGCAGGCGGCGTGACCATCGCCAACGCACCGGGCACGGGGGTTGCCGACGATAAGGCGATTTATTCCTTCATGCCGGAAATCGTGGAATTCTACACTGGCGAGAAACCGCTGCTACCCAATGTCGAAACGCATCGCTGCGCTGACGAGGAATCGCGCAAATATGTGCTCGATAACCTCGCCGAACTGGTGGTGAAGGAAGTCCACGGTTCGGGAGGGTACGGCATGCTGATCGGGCCGACCGCGACAAAAAAGCAAATCGCGGAGTTTCGCAAGAAGATTGCCGACGAGCCGGAAAACTACATCGCCCAGCCGACCTTGGCCCTGTCGACCTGTCCGATTTTTACCAAGAAAGGCCTTGCGCCGCGCCATGTGGATTTGCGGCCTTTCGTGCTCGTCTCGCCAGACAAGATCGACATTACTCCTGGCGGCCTCACGCGGGTGGCCCTGGATGAGGGATCGTTGGTGGTCAATTCCAGCCAGGGCGGCGGGACCAAGGATACCTGGGTGCTCAAGGACTGATGCTGGGACGGACCGCCAACGGGCTTTTCTGGATGTTCCGCTATCTTGAACGGGCGGAAAATACTGCGCGCCTGCTCGATGCGGGACTGCGCATGGCGTTGACGCGTGATTTGGTGACGGCGGAAGAGGAGTGGCGATCGGTCATGTCCACTGCCGGGCAACGCGCAGGCTACGAGGCCAAACACGGCACTTATACAGGTATGCAGGCATGGAATTACATCCTGCGCGACAAGGACAATCCCTCCTCGGTTCTCGCCATGTTCGGGCAGGTTCGCCAGAACGCCCGTCTCGCTCGCAATGCCATCAGCGGTGAATTGTGGGAAGCGATCAACGAAAACTGGCTGGAAATTCAGGATCAGCTCGCCAAGCCTGTAGGGGAGAACCGCGTACTCGATACGGTCGCAACGATCCGCCGTGCCGGCACCATGGCGCATGGTGCGATGGAAGGCTCCATGCTGCGCAACGAAGCGTATCACTTCGGACAAGCGGGTACCTTCCTCGAGCGCGGCGATAGCATCGCGCGCATTCTGGACATCAAATACTACCTCTTATTGCCATCACTGTCTTACGTCGGCTCAAGCCTCGATACCGGGCAGTGGGACCAAGTGTTACGGTCGGTGTCGGGCGATCGCGCCTATCGCTGGCTCAATGCCGGGCAGATCGATGCACGGGGAATCTGCGAATTCCTGATCCTCGACGATTGTTTTCCGCGCAGCCTGGCCTTCTGCCATTCCGCCCTGCGCGCCAATCTCGCCGCGCTCGCCCGGTTGCATGGCTCGGAAGGGGAGAGCAACGCTCTCATGCGCGCCGCCGACACACGGATTGCCGATCTCACCATCGATGACGTTTTCGAACAGGGTCTGCACGAATTCCTGGTCGACTTTACGGCGTCCAACGCGGCGATCGGAGATGCGATCGCCAAAGATTACAGGTTCTTGTCCTGATGCGCCTCTCGATCCGTCATACCACCCGCTACCGTTTCGATGCCCCGGTCTTCCATGCGCTCCAGCGTCTGCGCCTGACGCCCAAGCAGACACAGGGGCAGGAAATCCTTGAATGGGAAATGGAATACGAGAACGCCCATCCCGAGATCACTTACGAAGACCAACATCACAATACGGTGACTCTCGTTTCGGTGGAGCAGGGTGCACAGGACGTCACAGTGACTTGTCGGGGCCGTGTCGACACGCATGATCACGCGGGTGTAATTGGGCGCCACGCAGGACACCTGCCGCTTTGGAGTTTCCTGAGCCAGACTGATATGACGCGCCCCGGCCCGGGAATGCGCAAGCTCGCCGCCAACATGCAGACGAGTGGCGAAGACCGGCTGGAAACGCTCCACCAGCTATCGGCAACGATACTCGATCGAGTCGAGTACAAGACTGGCACCACGCATTCGCGCACCAGTGCGGAAGAGGCGTTCGCCGCCGGTAACGGTGTCTGTCAGGACCACGCACATGTCTTCATCGGTATCGCCCGGACGTTGGGCATACCGGCGCGCTATGTCAGCGGCTACCTAATGATGAACGACCGTATCGATCAGGAGGCCGGGCATGCCTGGGCCGAAGCCCATGTCGCGGAACTGGGCTGGGTCGGGTTCGATATCTCCAACGGGATCAGCCCCGATGCGCGCTATGTCCGAGTAGCCACGGGGCGCGACTATCAGGATGCGGCACCGATTACTGGGATAAGCTTCGGCACTAGGTCGACCGTGCTCGAAGTCGATGTCGCTGTGGAACAGCAACAAGTGCAGCAGTGAAGCTGCCTAAAGGATAGAGCATGACGTATTGCGTGGGAATGATACTCGACCGGGGTCTGGTCCTGATGAGCGATACGCGTACCAATTCGGGCGTCGACAACATTTCCGTATTTCGCAAGATGTTTACCTGGAACGTGCCGGGTGAACGCATCATCACATTGATGACCGCGGGAAATCTTGCGAGCACGCAGGCCGTCATCAGCCAGCTTGGAGAGCGGATGAAGGCGCCCGACGAACGGGACAACATTCTCCTCAAGTCACCCACGATGTTTCAGGTTGCGACCGAGATTGGAAAGTTGCTGCGGACCATCATCGCCGAACGCCAGACCGCCAATGGGGACAGAGGAAAAGGCCGCTTTACCGCCTCGATCATCGTCGCCGGACAGATTGCCGGGATGGAGCCGCGCCTGTTCATGGTCTATCCCGAAGGCAATTTCATCGAGGCGAGCCACGATACTCCGTTTTTCCAGATCGGCGAGACCAAGTATGGCCGTCCGATCATCATCCGGGGGTACGATCGCACGATGAGCATGGAAGATGCCGTGAAGCTCCTGATGGTCAGCTTCGATTCCACACTCAAGGCCAATCTGTCGGTCGGTCTGCCCCTCGATCTCCAGGTCATTGAGCGCGATGTTTTCGAACCTGCGCACGAACATCGCGTCACTCACGACGATCCCTATTTTCGGTCGATTTCCTCGAGCTGGGGGGATGCTTTGAAAAGCGCGTTTCATTCTCTCCCCGATTACAGCATTGTCGGGGAATGACGCTGGAGTAATGAGAAGGCTCGGCCGTTCCGGCAATGCGCGAGCCGGCCGCAGTGAACGTAGCGGTTGTTTCGCGCCATTGAACCAATAACGAATCTCTGGCGAGAACGCGTCTCTTTGCTTAAGGTATTACGCATGAGCGATGACCCAATTCTCCATATCGTGGGCGGCTCGAGCCGTAGCAGGACGGAGCAGGCCCGCCTGGGTTTCGAACTGGGGTTCCACTGCGAAACCTACGCGCACATAGCGGAATTCATGGAACGTCCGCCGGAAGACGGTATCGTCCTCGCTCGGGACGATCCGGCCGATGGCGGCGCATCACGCATTCTGGAATTACTGGCGGAAGCGGGCCGATGGCTGCCGGTCATCGCAACCGCTCCCAGCCCGCGTCCGCTCAGCGTGGTCGAAGCGGTGAAAGCAGGCGTCTTGGATTATATAGCGCTGCCTTTGAAGCCCGAACGGCTGGCGCAATCGGTCAGCCGCATCTCTCGAGAGGCGGATGCCTATGCCCGTGCCCGGCGCCGGATCGTCGAGGCCCGCAATCGGATCGCCAGCCTCTCCCCACGCGAGCGGGAAGTTCTGGATTGGCTTGCGGAAGGTTGCAGCAGCAAGGCAATCGCGCGCAAACTCAACATAAGTCCGCGAACGGTAGAGAATCACCGCGCCAATTTGATGACCAAGCTCGAAACGGATCGCACCGCGCAGGCGGTCAAGCTCCAGCTCGAAGCGCATCTTGTGGACGACGCTTTGAAGGCGAGCGGATAGGCCGGTTCGACACTAGCGGCAATAGCTGCCGCCACCATGCTCCAGATGGAAGTGATCATGGTGTGCCTTGTTGTAGTCTGGGCCGAGCACGGTGCCGAAACGCTTGCAGGCACTGCGATGAATAACCCGGAGAAATTCGCGTTCGCTTTGCGAGGCATTCCAGCCGGATCGAACCGAAATTCGTCGCCCGTCCGCGAGCACGAACGCCGCGACATCGACTGCTTCGGCGCGCGAATGCGCGCTGCGCCGCGCGGTTCCGGCGACATTGCGGCAGGAATAGCTGCCCATCGTTTCGATCTGTTGCAGCGGACTACCGAGGATCTGGCGTGCAGCGCGATCGACCCCGAAACGCGCCCATGCAGCGAAACTGTTGGCGAGCGGGCAGGCCACGGCACCGAGATTGGTCACTGCGAACTGGTGGCGATCCCCGCCGACGCCTTCGAGGCTCACGCTATTCGTGGTCGAACATCCGGCACCATAGTATTTGTCGGGCAGAGGGGCGAAGCGCGAACCCGTCTGCCCCAGTTCGGCGTGGCATTGCCGGGCCTCCGGCCGGGTGACACTGATCGGTGCCGAACCGGCCGTCCGCGCGCCCCGTTCGGCGGGCTTGGTTTGGGGAACCGCGCCGCATCCCGCCAGAGCAAGGGAAATGAGGAGAGAAAAGGCGGGATGCGGTCGCATGGAACGCATTATCTCGCAGCCATGGTTAACTTCCCGCTAACGCCCTCGGGGCAAGCGCGATCGGGCGAATTCCTGGCCTAGTCCGGTGCCTGAAGTTGTTCCCACAATTCGATCTTTACCCCGTCGGGATCGAGTATCCAGGCGAACTTCCCGTAACCTTCGTCGACATGACCGAGTATTTCGACGCCCTTATCCTTTAGCTGTGCGACCATTGAATCGCAGTCGTCCACGCGCAGATTGATCATGAATCCGCCGATACCGGGCTTGATGTATTCCCCGTCCGGGAAATGGCTGATCAGCGAATAGGGCCGGTCCCCCGTTTCCTCCGACCAGTTGAGCTGCGGTCCGTATTCGCCATCGATACCCAGCGTGTCGCGGTACCATGCGCGCGTCGCCGCGGGGTCCTTCACTATGTAAAAGACCCCGCCCAAACCGGTCACCTTCGCCACATTGCTCTCCCTCAATAGCCGCTCGCCTGCCCGTCCTTGCGCATCTCCGTCGCCCCGGTAAGCACGCCGGTTTCCGGATCTCGGGCGATTGCTTGATATCCGCCGAACATGATGCCGTTATCGACCACTTCCACCTTGTGGCCCATGGCGCGAAGCGCAGCGATCGTTTCGGCCGGAATACCCGGTTCGACGTGGAGTGTGCCGAGCGGATCGGCCGAAGACCCCGTCAACGGCTCGGTCGGCTGGCGACCGCCATCATGGTTGAAACGCGCTGCATCGCCCGCTTCCTGCAAATTCATGTCGTAATCGACGATATTGACGAGGATCTGGACGTGGCCCTGCGGCTGCATCCCGCCACCCATCAGGCCCAGCGTCATGTAGGGCTTGCCATCCTTCTTCACGAAGGCCGGGATGATCGTGTGAAAGGGGCGCTTGCCGGGCTCATAGGCATTGGGATGGGCTGGATCGAGGCTGAACAGTTCGCCGCGATCCTGAAACATGAAGCCCGTACCCGGCGCTACCAGCCCGCCGCCCATGCCGCGATAGTTCGACTGGATGAGGCTGACCATCAGCCCGTCGCCATCGACTACGGTGAGGTAGGTCGTGTCGCCTTCGCCCTCGAGCTTGGGTTCGCCAGGTCCGAATTCGGGCGTGGCCCTGGCGGGATCGATCAGCGCAAAGCGTTGACGGCCGTACTCCTCGCTCAGCAGCTCTTGAGGGAAGGGCGCGAAATCGGTGTCGGCATAAAAGCGCGCGACATCGGCATAAGCGAGCCGCTTGGCCTCGACCATGTAGTGCAGCGCTTCGGGGCTGCCGCGCTCCCACTGGGATAGGTCCACATTCTTGAGAATGTTGACCATCTGGAGCGCGGCGAAGCCCTGCCCATTGGGTGGAAGTTCGCACAGTTCGTAGCCGTCCTTGTATTCCGCGCAGGCGGGCTCGACCCAGTCGCTGGTGTGGCTGGCGAAATCCTCCCGCGTGAAGGCGCTGCCCTGATCCTGCAAATAGCCGACCATCACCTCGGTCAAGGCGCCGTCGTAGAAGGCATCGCGTCCCTCGCGCCCGATAGTCTCGAGCGTTGTGGCAAGGTCTGGGTTCTTGAACACCTCGCCCGCTTCGGGCGCGGCGCCGTCGGCGAACCAGACCTTGCGGGCATTATCGAATTCGAAGGGATGGATCTCTTGACGGGCAGTGTAGGCTCGCAGAGCGCGGTTGAGATACATACCTATCACCGGCGCGATCGGGTGGCCTTCGCGGGCATAGCGCACGGTGGGTGCGAGATTCTCGGCCATTGACAGCTTGCCGAACTTTTCGTGCATGGCGAACCACGCATCGACCGTGCCGGGGATCGTGACCGGCAGGGGGCCAACCGGGGGCAGGGCGTCCGCCCCGTCGAGCTTTTCGAGCAACTGGCCGAGCGTCTGGCCCTTGGGGCTGCGGCCCGACCCGTTGATGCCGTGCAGCTTGCCGCTCTTCGGATCGTAAATGATCGCGAAGAGATCACCGCCGATGCCGTTGCCGGTCGGTTCCATCAGGCCGAGCGCTGCGTTGGCGGCAATCGCCGCATCGACCGCAGTGCCGCCCGCCTTGAGGATATCGAGCGCGATCTGCGTCGCCAGCGGATGCGCGGTCGCCGCCATGCCGTGTTGGGCAATGACCGGGCTGCGTGCCCAGTTCGCACCCACGGGCCGTCCGCCACCGCCGATCTGCTCTTCGACCGTGGGTGTATCGGCAGCCTCCTGCGCGTTTGCCGGAGTGGCCGTGAGGGCAAGGGCCGCTACGCCCACCAGTATCGCTCGCATATCCGTCTCCTCCTATCGGGAGACGGTGTGGCGAAGCCGGGTCAGGCTGGCAAGGGGCGCTCGCTTGCGGCAGTCGCCTTGCTGACCAGCCAGATGGCGAGCCAGGCGGCGATGAAGCCCGGAACGATTTCGTAAAGCCCGGCATCCATGCCCGGAAGCGCGGCGTTCCAGCCGAGAACGATCCAGGCGATGACCACCGCCGCGCCGGTTACAAGACCTGCCACTGCGCCTGCGCCTGTCATCCGGTCCCATGTCAGCGAAAGGATGATCAGCGGGCCGAATGCCGCACCGAAACCGGCCCAGGCATTGGCGACGAGCCCCAGCACCTGGCTGTCGGGATCGCTTGCGATGGCGATAGCCGCGAAGGCGACCAGGGCGACGCAAATGCGGCCGACATTGACGCTTTCACGTTCCGATGCGTTGCGGCGGAAGAACAGTTTGTAGAAGTCTTCGGTCAGCGAACTCGAGGCAACCAGTAGCTGCGAGCTGATGGTCGACATGATCGCCGCCAGCAAGGCCGCCAGCAGGAAGCCGGTGATCAGCGGATGGAACAGCAGGTTGGCGAGCACGATGAAGATCGTTTCCGGATCGTCCACCACCAGTCCGTTGCGCTCGACAAAGGCGCGGCCGGCAATGCCGATGCCGATCGACCCGAGCAGCGCCACACCCATCCAGGTCATGCCGATATTGCGCGCCGGGCGGACTTTCTCGACCGTATCGATCGCCATGAAGCGCACGATGATGTGCGGCTGACCGAAATATCCGAGGCCCCAGGTCACTGCGCTGATAAAACCCAGCAAGGTGAGCCCGTGGGTCAGGCTGAGAAACCCTTCGACCGGGACATCGGTGAGCGAGCCGCCCGCGCTGCCGCCATCGCCGAACATCACCACCAGCGGCATCACCACCAGGGCGACGACCATGATCAGACCCTGGACGAAATCGGTCAGGCTGACCGCCAGAAAGCCACCGACCATGGTATAGGCGAGCACTACCAGGGCGGTAATCCAGATACCGAGCATGTAGTCGCTCATCCCGACATCACCAAAAGCGCTGGCAAAGCTCGCTTCGAACAGCTTGCCACCCCCCACCAGGCCTGCGGCGGTATAGACTGCGAAGAAGACCACCACGATCAACGCAGAGATAACCCGCAGCGCCACTGCTTTGTCAGGGAAGCGGTTGGCGAGGAATTCGGGAATGGTCAGTGCATTGCCATAGCTTTCGGTCTGCGCGCGCAGGCGCGGGGCGACCACGAACCAGTTGGCCAGCGCTCCGATGAACAGGCCGATACCGATCCACGCCTCGACCAGGCCGCTGGCATAAAGTGCGCCGGGCAAGCCGAGCAGCAGCCAACCGCTCATATCCGATGCGCCTGCGGACAGTGCCGCGACCGAAGGAGAAAGATTGCGTCCAGCGAGCAGATAGCCCTCGCTCGTGTCGGTAGAACGCTTCCAGGCCCAGAGACCGATCGCGAGCATGAGAATAAAATATAAGGCGAGTGAAATATATGTTCCCGTCTGCATGGTGCGGCACCTAACAGACTGAACCTGCGCTGACCACCGCAGCCTAGAATACCACATTGTGGGTCATTCTTTGCGCAGCGCAGCCATGTCTGTGGCAATTTTGCGACGGTTCCATTTGGTTTGCAAAAGTCTTTGGAACGCCTTTCCTTGTCGCACGTCTCTTCGACAAACAGGGTCCACATAAACTACAGGTATTCCAATGAAAAAATCGACAATTCTGGCCACCGCAATCTTTGCGGGCACTATCGCTCAGCCAGCAATCGCCCAAGATACCGATCCCGACTTCTTCGACGGCTTCTATGTCGGTGGCAGCTTTGGGCTCGATGCGATCGATGACGGGGCGGACGATGGCATCGTTTTCGACACCAATGGAGATGGCGAATATGGCGATGTCGTTCGCACCACCACCGGCGCGAACGCCTTTGGCCCGGGCTTCTGCAACGGGATCGCCAACGGGTCGCGTACCATCGATGGTTGCGGCGATGACAAATCGCGCTTCGGCTATGGCGTACGCCTTGGCTTCGACAAGCGTGTGGGCGATGGTCCGTTCGTAGCCGGCCTTCTCGTCGAAGGGGCGATGTCGGATTCGAAAGAGTATTCGAGCGGGTTCAGCACCACTCCGGCAAGTTACACCTTCGTGCGCGAGCTCGACAAATCGGTCGCGCTGCGTGGACGCCTCGGGATCTCGCCGGGCAGTGGCCGTGGTCTGCTGTATGTGACGGGCGGTCTCGCTTATGCCGACATCGACCATGATTTCGTCACCACCAATGGCGCCAATTCCTTCACCATGACGGACGATGGCGACTGGCAACTGGGCGGTCAGATCGGTGCGGGCGGCGAACTTTACTTGACCAATAACATCTCGCTGGGGCTCGAATATCTCTATTCGCGTTATGACGATGACGACGCCTATGTGCTGGTCGGTCCCGGTACGGCCCCCGCGACGAACCCGTTCCTGCTCGATTCGGGCCAGACGGGTCTGCGCCCGTCGGATTCCGACTTGGCGATCCACTCGTTCCGCACCACGCTGAATTTCCGCTTTTGAGTGTAGGTGACGACTGAAAAAGAAAGGGCCACCCTTGCGGTGGCCCTTTTTCGTTCGGCTTGACGTTGCGCGGCTATGCCTGCGCGGCGCGCTTTGCCCGCTTGCGCTCGTGCGGATCGAGAATCGCCTTGCGCAGTCGGATGCTTTCCGGCGTTACCTCGACCATCTCGTCGTCATCGATGTAGGCAATCGCCTGCTCCAGCGTCATCACGCGCGGCGGAGTCAGGCGGATGGCGTCGTCCTTGCCGGTCGAACGGAAGTTCGTGAGCTGCTTCGACTTCATCGGATTGACTTCGAGATCGTCGGGCTTGGCGTTCTCGCCGATAATCATGCCCTCGTAGATCTTTGCCTGCGGGCGGATGAACAGCTCGCCGCGGTCTTCCAGCGCGTTGAGCGCATAGCCCACTGCCTCGCCGGGGACCATCGAGATGAGGACGCCGTTCTGACGGCCTTCGATAGGCCCGCGATAGGTGTCGTACTTCTCGAACAGGCGGTTCATGATGCCCGTACCGCGCGTGTCGGACAGGAATTCGCCGTGATAGCCGATCAGGCCGCGGCTGGGGGCGGAGAAGGTGATGCGGGTCTTGCCCTGGCCCGAGGGGCGCATCTCGGTCAGCTCGGCTTTGCGGCGCTGCATTTTCTCCACGACCGTGCCCGAGTGTTCGTCATCGACGTCGATGACGACGGTCTCGAACGGCTCCATCTTCTGGCCGTTTTCCTCGCGGAACAGCACGCGCGGGCGGCTGATGCCGAGCTCGAAGCCCTCGCGGCGCATCGTCTCGATGAGCACGCCGAGCTGCAATTCACCGCGTCCGGCCACTTCGAAACTGTCCTTGTCGGCGCTTTCGGTGATGCGGATGGCGACATTGGTTTCCGCTTCGCGATAGAGGCGGTCGCGGATCATGCGGCTGGTCACCTTGCTGCCCTCGCGACCCGCAAGCGGGCTGTCATTGACCGAGAATTGCATGGCGAGCGTTGGCGGATCGATCGGCTGCGCTTCGATCGGTTCCTTCACCGCCGGATCGGCGATGGTGTTCGACACCGTCGCCTTTTCGAGGCCCGCAAGCGCGATGATATCGCCGGCTTCCGCATGCTCGACCGGCACGCGATCGAGACCGTCGAAGGAAAGCAGCTTCGTCGCGCGGCCGACTTCGATGACATTGCCGTCTGCGTCGAGCGCGTGGATCGGATCGTTGACGTCGATCTTGCCCGACTGGACGCGGCCCGTGAGCACGCGGCCCATGAAGTTGTCGCGATCGAGCAGTGTGGCGAGGAAACTGAACGGCGCATGGGTATCGAGGCCCGGAGCGGGCACGTGGTCGACGATCAGTTTGAACAGCGGCTCGAGATTGCCCTCGCGGGCGTGCTCGTCGTCGCTGGCATAGCCATCGCGGCCCGAGGCCCACAGCGAAGGAAAGTCGAGCTGGTCGTCGTTAGCATCGAGCGAGGCGAACAGGTCGAAGACCTCATCCAGCACCGCCTGCGGGCGCGCATCGCCGCGGTCGATTTTGTTGACGACGACGATCGGGCGCAGGCCGAGAGCGAGCGCCTTGCCGGTAACGAATTTGGTCTGCGGCATCGGGCCTTCGGCGCTGTCGACCAGCAGGATGACGCCATCGACCATGCTCAGGATGCGCTCGACCTCCGCGCCGAAATCGGCGTGGCCCGGCGTATCTACGATGTTGATGCGCGTTCCGTTCCACTCGACGCTGGTGCACTTGGCGAGAATGGTAATCCCGCGTTCCTTCTCCAGATCGTTCGAATCCATCGCGCGTTCTTCCACGCGCTGGTTTTCGCGGAATGTGCCCGACTGGCGAAAAAGTTGGTCGACGAGAGTGGTCTTGCCGTGGTCGACGTGGGCGATGATCGCCACGTTGCGCAGATCGCGGGACATGGATACTTGCTTTCTAATCAGGGTACCGTAGCGTCAGTGCACAGAGCATGCGACGCGTTCCGGGCGCGCCCCTAGCCGAGTTGCTGCATTGCGGCAAGGTGCCGCAGTGTAACGCGAAAGGCACAGTCGTCGGACGAGCTATGACACTCGTCGGCTAAATACTTGAGAGGCCATGCTGGTCTGGTAACTCGCCTCTGCTTGCGTATTTTTGGGGACTGCGCAGCAGACCATAATACGTATTGAGAGAAGAGGACCTTTCATGAAATTCATTACTTTCGGCCGCGCCGCGACCGTTCGTACCGCTTTGCTTGCCAGTGCTGCCGGGTTGGTTGTACCCGCCACCGCACAGGCGCAGGACGCCGGTGCAGACGAGGCAGAAGTCGAGGCACCCGCCAGTAACAATGTCATCGTCGTCACCGCGACCAAGCGCGAACAGACGTTGCAGGAAACCCCGGTCGCCGTGAGCGTGACCAGTTCCGAAACCATCGAGCGCGCGCAGATCCGCGATGTCGCCGATCTCGCCACCGTGGTTCCCTCGCTGCGCGTCAGCCAGAACCAGAGCTCGTTCGCGACCAGCTATTCGGTTCGCGGTTTCGGCACCGACGGCAACAATATCGGTCTCGAACCGTCGGTCGCGATGTTCGTCGATGGCGTCTATCGCAGCCGTGCTGTATCGCAGATTTCCGACCTTCCCGACATCCAGCGGGTCGAGGTTCTGCGCGGTCCGCAGTCGACCCTGTTCGGCAAGAACGCCAGCGCCGGCGTGATCTCGATCGTGACCAAGGAACCGCAGTTCGATTTCGGCGGCATGGTCGAGGCCAGCTATGGCAATTTCGACGCCATCGTGGCCAAGGGCTACGTGACCGGCCCGATCGCCGACTCTCTTGCCGTCAGCTTCGGCGGCGGTGTCAACAAGCGCGATGGCTTCCTCACCAATGGCGTCGACGGTCAGGACATCAATGACCGGAACCGCTGGTTCACCCGCGGCCAGCTGCTGTTCGACAATGGCGGCCCGCTGCGTGTTCGCGTCATCGGCGACTACGATAAGATCGAAGAGCGTTGCTGCGGCGTGATCAATGTCGCGCCTTCGGCTGAGATCGGTGCGATCCAGTTGCTCGGCGGACAAGTCAACGATTTCCGCAACAATCCGGATGGCGATGTGGTCTTCACTGATGTGGACCCGGTCAACGAAGTCGAGAATTACGGTATTTCGGGCCAGATCGACTACGAACTCGGCGCATTGACGCTGACCTCGATCACCGCCTATCGCAAGACCGGCCTGATGGCGGATCAGGATGTTGACTTCACCAGCCTCAATGCGGTTAGCGGTGCGAATATCGGCGATGCCGACATCGACACCTTCACGCAGGAACTCCGGATCGCCTCGGACTTCGATGGTCCGCTCAACTTCCTGATCGGCGGCTATTACTTCGACGAGCGCGTCGATACGTCGGACCAGATCGTCTATGGTGACGGCTTCCGCCCCTACGCCAATCTGCTGCTGCAGGGGGCGACCGGCGGTACGCAGACTGTCGACTCGCTCGAAGCCACGCTGTCGGCGCTCAACGGCACCGACTACACTGGCCAGTTCTTCGCCAGTGGGCAGGGCTTCTTCAACAATATCGTGCAGGACAATGAAGCCTTCTCGATCTTCGGCAATGTCGATTTCGAGATCACCGATCGGCTGGTGCTGACCCTTGGTGCGAACTACACCAAGGACAAGAAGCAGATCGTGACCAACTCGACGAGCACCGATGCGTTTTCGAACGTCGATCTGGTGGCATCGGGCAACCGCGCGATTTTCGCTCAGGGTCTTGCAACCCAGGTCGGTACGCTGCTCGGCCTCGGTCGCCCGGCAACGCAAGCCGAGATCGGTGCCTTTGCCGGCGGCAATCCGGCTGCCTTCGCACAGGTCTCGGCGGGTGTGCAGGCCTTCGCCGATGCGAACGACACCAATCCCGCCGTCAACTCGTTGCTGGCGCTCACCCCGTTCCAGTTCCTGCCGCCACTGCAGAACTGCCCGAACGCGGTGGAAGATTGCTCGACCAATGACGACGACTGGAGCTGGAACGTCCGCCTTGCCTATGAAGTGACCCCGACGCTCAACGTCTATGCGAGCTGGGCGACTGGCTACAAGGCGCCGAGCTTCAACCTGTCGCGCGACAGCCGTCCGCTTCCGGCCGATTTCGCCGCGCTTCGGGCACAGGGCCTTGCGGTCACCAATCTGCGGCCGGGAACCCGCTTTGCCAATGCCGAGAATTCGGAAGTGTACGAAGTCGGGATCAAGGGCAATTGGAGCCGTGCCGCAGCAAACCTGACGGTGTTCCAGCAGTCGATCAAGGACTTCCAGGCGAACACATTCACCGGAACCTCCTTCATCCTGTCGAATGCGGGCAAGCAGGAAACCTTCGGTGTCGAGTTCGATGGCCAGTTCTATGCCAGTGACGAACTCACGCTGAACGTCGCGCTTACCTATCTCGACGCGCAATATGACAGCTTCGTCGCTTCGCCGGTCGGCGATCTGTCGGGCGAGCCGGTTGCCGGTGTGCCCGAACTCTCGGCAGTCTTCGGCGCGCAGTACGACAAGGAAGTCAATTCCAATGGCGACCGGATCATCCTGCGCGGCGATTTCTCCTATCAGTCGCCGGTGCAGGTGGTTGACGGGCTGACGAACTTCATCGTGGTCGACCCGGTGACGGGCGCGCGCGACTTTGGTCCCGCACGCGCAGCGGCAGCCGCTTTCAAGCGGGAGGTCAACAGCCTCAACGCCTCGCTCACCTATGCTTTCGACATGGGGCTGGAACTGACCGTTTGGGGGCGCAACCTGCTGGACGATCGCTATATCAGCACGGTTTTCCCGGCAGTGGCCCAGGGCCAGGCGATTTCGGGTTATCCGAACCAGCCGCGCACCTATGGCGTGGCGGCGCGGTTCCGCTTTTGATCGAGCGAACAATTGGATAAGGGGAGGGGGCTTTCGAGCCCCCTTTTCTTTGTCTAACGCGCGTGATGCGGCAAAGGTCATGGCATGCCTGTCGCCATTCGCCCCCTGACCGAGGAGGAGCTGGAAGAAGCCAGTGCGGTGTGCCTGCGCTCCAAGGCGTACTGGGGCTACGATGCCACTGTCATGAAAGCTTGCCGGGACGAACTGACCCTGAGCGCAGCCGATCTGGAAGGCGGTTTATCAGTCGGCATGCGGGAGGGCGGTACGCTTTTGGGTGTCGCTCAAGTGATCTGCGAGAGCGACAACTGGGAACTGGAGAAGCTGTTCGTCGATCCGCCTGCCATGGGTAGGGGCGTCGGCAGCCAGCTATTCGCCTGGGCTGTGGCAGCGGTCGGGGCTCGCGGCGGGCATACCATGAGTATTGCCGCCGATCCGGAGGCTGCCGATTTCTATCGTAAAATGGGTGCGGTCGATGCCGGACACGTGGCTTCGGCATCGATCCAAGGGCGGTGCCTGCCGCTCCTGCGCTACCGGATCTTGGGCGGAAGCTAGAGCGCCCGCAGCGCTTGCGCCGGTTTGGCCCGCAACAGCGGCAGCGAGGCGCCGATGGCGAAGGACAGAACTATGGCGATCCCGAGGCCAAGGACCGCGATCACCATGCCCCAATCTGGCAGCCAGTCGAATTCGAACAACTGGGTGACCACCAGCCAGGCAGCGAAACTGCCGATGCCGAGCGCCACAAGCGCCAGCGCGCCTGCCAGAACGACGTATTCGATCAGCTGCATGACCAGCACTTGCCTTCTGTCGGCGCCGAGGACGCGCAGGACCACGGTATCGTAAGTGCGTGCAGCGCGCGCTGCGGCGATCGCCCCCAACAGAACGGCGAGGCCCGCCAGCACGGCCACGCTTGCCGCGGCCAGCGTGGCAAGCCCTACCTGTTCCAGGATCGTGCGCGCCTGTTCGAGCACGCCGCCGACCTCGATCACCGAAGTGGAGGGAAGTGCCGCGACCAACGCCTGGAGCAGCGGGCCCGTCGGTGTGCCCGGACTGAGTTCGATCGTCGCCGCGAGGTTGTGTGGCGCGTCCTGAATTGCATTGGGGCTCAACACGAAGACATAGTTGAAGCCCATGCTCTCCCAGTCGATCCGCCGGGTGTTCGCGATCCGCGCTGTGCGCTCGATACCCAGCACGCCGAAGGTCAGCATGTCACCCACTTCCAGGTCGGCGGCTGCGGCGAATTCCTCGTCGACCGAGACCAGCGGTTCGCCGTCATAGGCAGGCCCCCACCATTGTCCCTGGGTCAGCTCGTTGCCCTCGGGAAGCGTATCCGCATAGGTTAGGCCGCGTTCGCCGCGCAGCGCCCAGGCTCCGTCGGGGATTTCCTCGAGGTCGAGCGTGCGGGTCATGGCGCCTTCTGGCCCGAAGGCGAGGACCGAGCCGCGCAGCGCCGGGACGGTCCGCCAACTCGCATCGGGATCGGCTTCGCGAACCAGTGTCTCGAACTCGGTGATTTGGTCGCGCGGAATGTCGAGCACGAAATAGTCGGGCGCACGGTCGGGTACGCGCTTGGCAATGTTCCCGTCGATCGCGCTCTGGACGGCGGCGAGCAATACGAAAGCGGCAAGGCCGAAGCCGAGCGCCGTGACCAATGCGCCGGTGGACGAACCGGGCCGATGCAGATTGGCGAGCGCATTGCGGGCGATGGGGCTCTTGGGGCGGGGCATGGCGCCGGCGAGCTTGCGAATACCCAGACCAAGCAAAGCGAGGAGGGCGAGCACCGCAGCGGCCCCGGCGAGAAACCCGCCGGACAGCATCGGATTCTCGGCCGTCAGCAATGCGAGCGCGACGATGGCGGCGAGGCCACTGCCGACCACCAGCAAGGCTTGAGGATCGCGTGCCAGTGGGGCGACACGTGCGCGCATCAGAGCCATCGCGGGAAAATGGCGTGCGCGCAGCAAGGGCGGGGCCGCGAATACCAGCGCTACCAGCATCCCATAAGCCAGCGCCAGCAGGATCGCGCCAGGATCGAGGATGAGGCCGCTGGAAACCGGTAGCAGTCCGTCTAGCGCGGTTGCCAGATGGGGCACGAGAGCCACGCCAACGGCAATCCCGGCGATACTGCCAATCAGCGACGCGGCCACAATCTGCAAGGCGTAAATGCGCGCGATATCGCTGCTGGAAGCGCCGAGAATCTTGAGCGTGGCGATGCCTTGCCGACGGGCATCGAGATAGGATGTCACGCCGCCGCCGATTCCGATCCCCGCGATCACCAGTGCGGCAAGGCCGACCAGCGTCAGGAATTCGCCCATGCGGTCGACGAAACGGTCGGTGCCCGGTGCCGCGCGCTCGGCCGTGTCGATATCGAAGCCCTGCGAGGGAAACCGTTCCTCGAGCGCCTCGCGCGTATCACCAATGTCCTGATTGCCCGAGAAGCGGACCCGGGTCTTGGTCTGGTACATCGAACCCGGTGCGATCAACCCGCCGCGTATGGGCATGTCTTCCGCCACGATGACCGTGGGGCCGAGCTGGAAACCTTCGCTCAACCGATCGGGTTCATTGGACACGATACCGCCAACGGTCAGCGTTTCGGTGCCGATGGCGATGGTGTCGCCCGGCGCCGCGCCGAGGCGGTCTGCCGCACCCTGCGACAACCACGCCTCGTCCGGGCGGGGCGGGCCGACCGAGCGGCCGTCTTCCAGCGTCAGTTCGCCATAGAGCGGGTAGGCGGCATCGACTGCCTTCAATTCGATCGGGGCGGCCTGCTCGCCAAAGCGCGCCATTGCCTGCATGCGGATGCCAGCGGAAACATCGCCGAGGTCCTCGAGTGCAGCGCGCTCCTCCTCGTCGAGACCGCGTTGCCAGAGTTCGACCTGCAGATCGCCGCCGAGATATTCGCGGCCATTGGATTCGATCTCGCGCTCGATCGCTGCGGTGAGTGATCCGATCGCGGCAAGCGCACCGGTGCCCAGAAACAGGCAAACCAGCAGCAGGCGCAAGCCGCGGAAACGCGCATTGAGATCGCGCCGCGCGATACGCCAAGCGGTGGTCCAGCTCATGCGGCGCTCTTGGCCGACTGCGTATCACTGACGATACGCCCGTCGGCGAGCTGGAGTACGCGCTGGCAATGTTCGGCCAGCTCCGGATCGTGCGTGATGACCAGCAGTGTCGCGCCGGTTTCCGCGCGGCGGGCGAAGAGCAGTTCGACGATTTCGTGGCCGGTCGCGGCATCGAGATTGCCGGTGGGTTCGTCGGCAAAAATAAGGGCGGGGCGCGGCGCGATGGCACGGGCGATGGCAACGCGCTGTTGCTCGCCCCCTGAAAGTTGTTGCGGGTAATGGTCCAGCCGGTGGCCGAGGCCCACCGCTTCGAGTTCCGCCCTCGCGCGGTCCTGAGCATCGTTCTCACCAGCCAGTTCCATCGGTGTGGCCACATTTTCCAGTGCAGTCATGGTCGGCAGCAGGTGGAAAGCCTGGAGCACGATCCCGATCCGGCCGCGCCGGGCGTGGGCCAGTGCATCCTCGTCCATCGTGGCGAAATCCTCGCCCGCGACCGTCAGCGTGCCGCCACTCGCGCGTTCGAGGCCCGAAAGCACGGCCATAAGCGAACTCTTGCCCGACCCGGAGGGGCCGAGCAGCGCCACGGTCGAGCCGAGCGCGATGTCGAGATCGATCCCGCGCAGAATATCGACCGGCGCTTCCTTGCTGCCGAGCGTGAGAGTGAGGTTACGGGCGGAAATCGCGGCTTGAGAGTTCGTCACGAGACTGCGATGGCATGGGGTCCAGGCTGGCACAAGGAAACTCGCCGATGCGGCTAAGGCATTTGTCGATTACACTTATCGTTTTCTCACTGACTGCCTGCGGCAGCGTCGAGGATGTTGCGGAAGCGCCCGAGGCAATGAGTGACGATGTGGCAGCGGCTCCCGACATCGTGGTCGACGGCCCCGAGCGCCGTATCCTGGCCTTCGGCGACAGCCTGTTTGCGGGTTACGGCCTGGAGGAGCAGCAGGGCTATCCCGAGCAGCTCGAAGACGCGATGCGCGGGCGGGGTATCAATGCGCGCGTCATCGATGCAGGTGTATCGGGCGATACGAGTGCAGCCGGTCGTCAGCGGCTTGCCTTCACGCTCGACGCGCAAAGGGTAAAGCCCGACCTCGTGATCCTCGAACTGGGCGGAAACGACATGCTGCGCGGCATCCAGCCGGAGCAGACGCGCGCCAATTTCGAGGCCATGCTGGAAGAGCTGCGGGGCCGCGAAATCCCCGTCCTGCTTATGGGCATGCGCTCGCCGCCCAATTATGGCGAGGAGTATCAGCAGCAGTTCGATAGCCTTTATGGAGAACTCGCGCGCGAATACGATGTGGCACTGGTGCCCTTTTGGCTCGAGAGCATTTACGAGGACCAGAGCCTGTTTCTCGACGATCGTATCCATCCCACCGCCGAAGGTATCACCGAGCTGGTCGAGGATACGGTGGACGATGTCGAAGCGGCGCTGCCGCCGGCCGGTTAGACGCGCTCCACGGCTCCGCCGTTCACCCGCCAGATCGCTGCTTCTTCCGCAATCGAGCTGAAAGGTGCCGGTTCGGTGCCCGTCATCCAGACCTGCGCTCCGCTGCTGCGCAATTGCTCGAACAGCGCCGCCCGGCGGAGGGGGTCGAGATGGGCTGCCACTTCGTCGAGCAGCAGCAGGCCCGCGCGTCCCTGCGCTGCGAGCCCTGCATGCGCCAGCGTCATGGCTACCAGCATCGCCTTCTGTTCGCCGGTTGAACTTTGCGCTGCAGAAACACGCTTGGCCGCGTGGATCACGTCCAGCTCGTCACGATGCGGACCTTCGAGAGTACGCTGCGCGGCCCGGTCGCGCCTGCGATTGTCGTAGAGCGCCTGGCTGAGCCCGTCGGCATGATCGGGCGCACCCGGATTATAGGTGAGAGCCGGGCGGGCAAAGGGCTCGGCCGGCATTTCCGCCAGGCGCACGGCGAGCGTTTCGACCAGTCGCGCGCGGCCCTGCATCAGCGCGGAACCATGCTGGACCATTTGCGCCTCGATGGCATCGAGCCACGCGCTTTCGAGTTCGCGCGTGTCGGATAGCAGGCGGTTGCGTTCGCGCAGCGCGGCATCGTAGCGGGCGGCATGGGTTGCATGGGCGGGATCGAGGGCGAGCGCGAGGCGGTCCATATAGCGTCGCCTGTCGCTCGCCGGCCCGGTGAACAGACCGTCCATTGCGGGAGTCAGCCAGGTGACGGCGAGCCATTCGCCGAGACTGGTCGCGGTGGTCTCCGCCCCGTTTACCCGCACGCGGCGTCGCCCCGGATTGGCGCTCTCCGCATAGGTGCCGAGACGGACAGTTTCGTCACCCTGCACGAGACTTGCCCCCACTCCGAAGCCGGTTTCGCTATCGCTGCGCACCATATCTGCCAGCGCGGCGCGGCGCAGCCCGCGCCCCGGCGCGAGTAGCGAAAGTGCCTCGAGAATGTTGGTCTTTCCCGCACCGTTCTCGCCCACCAGCAGGTTGAACTGGCCGGTCTCGCCCAGCTCGGTCGCGGCATGGTTGCGGAAGTCGGTAAGGGAGATGCGGTCGAGCGCCATAGAGTGCCACGCGCGATAGCGCGCGCTGCCTCATACCGCCACTCGAAAGGCGCCATTCCAACAATTGGTAAAATTTCCCAACCTTTCGGATTGATGAACGAGTGTGCGCGGACGAGTTCAGGTGGGAATGGCTGTTTTCCGCGGTTTCTCGATTTTGGCACGCCGGTTGCAATGTATTGGGCATCCCGGATGGTCCGGAGAAAACAAGCCAAGGTTCAAGGAGTTACCAATGTCTATCTTCGATTATGCCAGCAACCGCGCCGTCGCCGCCGTCTTCGCTCTCAGCGTTTCCGCGATGTTCATGGCCGCAGCCATCATCCCCGCCAGCCCAGCCGGCCTCGTCGCCTGATCGGTTCGCTGACCGCCCAACCTTGACCCCGAAGGAAAGGAATTATGTTCTCTCACGAAAATAGCAGCAGGCTTTTCGCAGCTGCCTTCTCACTGGCCCTGTCGGCGGCCTTCTTCGCCACGGCCATTCTCCCCGCCTCGCCCAATGGACTGATCGCATGAACGACCTGAAATTCCGCGAAACCGACCACGCCGTTCGTCCCGCCAAGAGCTTCGCGCTCGATCGCACCGGCGGCAAACTGATGGGGGTCTGCTCCGGCATCGCCCGCTATTTCGGCATCGATGCCACCTGGGTCCGCCTGGGCTTCGTTGCAGGAACGCTGCTCGGCTTCGGCAGCTTCATCCTGATCTACCTGGCAATCGCCCTGATTGCCGACTGAGCACGGCCACTCGCCAGACCGACCCGGTTTTCATGGGGCGGCCGTGCCCACCAGAACTTGAGAAAACCGGGAGGGGCCATCTGGCCCCTCTTGTGATTCCGGCCTCCAACTTCCTACATCGCGGAAATGCCGCCATCGAGTTTCAGCTCGGCGCCAGTCATGAAGCGGCTCTCGTCGCTCGCCAGATAGACCACCGCATTGGCGATATCATTGGGCTCGCCGACGAATTTGAGCGGTATCTGCCGCGCTAGCTTGTCCAGCAGCACTCCCTTGTCGAGATTGTGATGCTTGGCCGTCCCGTCGAGGATCGGCGTGTCGACGAAGGTCGGGTGTACCGAGTTACAACGGATCTGCATGTTGTTCTTGGCGCAGTGCAGCGCGATCGATTTGGACAGCATCCACACCGACGCCTTGCTGGCGTTGTAAGCAGGCATGGTATCGCTGGCGATCAGTCCGGCGATGCTCGAAATGTTCACGATCGAACCAGGCGCGTGTTCGCGCATGAGGGGCAACGCCTTTTGGCAGCCGTGAAAGATCGAATCGACATTGATCGCGAAACAGCGCTTCCAATCATCGAAATCGCAGGTCTCGATATTCCCCGCGACGCCGATCCCGGCATTGTTCACCAGCACGTTGAGTCCGCCGAGTTGTTCGCGTGCGGCATTGATTGCTGCTTCCCAGGCGTGTGGATCGGTGACGTCATGCGCGATTGAAAACGCCGTGCCATCGCCCAGCGCCTCGTTGATCAGCGCTGCGCTCTCCGCCGCGCCTTTGCCGTTGATGTCGGTGCACAGCACCCGGGCGCCTTCTTCGGCAAGCCGCGTCGCATGCGCGCGCCCGAGGCCTTGGGCCGCCCCCGTCACCAGGGCGAGTTTGCCCGCACACCGTCCAGTCATTGTCACTCTCCTGTCAGAATCCCTTGTCCGAGCAACAGGAGCATGCGCACGTCGATCCCGCAACCTTGGTTTCGTTTAGCAACGATAAAACTGGGCAGATCGGCCAGCGCTACGCGATGGACGGTGATGTTCTCGCCTTCGGTCCCGCCGCCTTCGGAGATCTTGGTCAGATCGTGCGCGCGGACCATGGTAAAACTCTCTCCGAGGAGGCCGGGCGAGGAGTAGAATTCGCCACAATCCTCCAGCCGCGCCGCGCGATAGCCGGTCTCTTCCTCCAGCTCGCGGGCCGCGGCGGCGAGCGGGGCTTCGCCTTCGGTCTCGTCGCCGATCAGGCCGGCGGGCAGTTCGAGGCAGCTTCTGCCCATCGGCACGCGGTACTGTTCGACCAGCAGGACATGGCCGTTCTCGACCGCGAGGATGACAGCAGCGCGTACGCCACGCGGACGGGTCACATATTCCCAGCGGCCGCGCTTGCAAGTAGTCAGGAACTTGCCCTGCCAGACGATCTCCTCGTCCGCGTCATGATCGGGCACCGTCAGACTGGGCGACAAAGGCGACACCGTGTCACCCATGGTATTATCCTTTCAACATTTTGAATTTGAACATTTTCCATGCCGTATCGCCCGGGTGACACTTCGACGGAGGCCCCCCCCCCGGAGACGCGTCAGGGGCCTCGCCATCCTCGTGGCAAATCGCAGCGCAGTAGGAAAGGCAAATGGTCCCTCGCCCGGGCTGGGCGATCAGACTTCGATCAGCCGGTCGGGCAATTCGTTCTGGTCGTCCTCGGCGCGCGGGAAATGTTCGGACAGGACCTTGCCCACATCGCGCACACCGGCTGCGAGACCTTCCGCAATGCGGCCCTCTTTGATCTCCGCCAGCATGTCCGCCATCGCTTCGCCCCAGACCTCTGCCGGGACCTTTTCGGCGATCGGCTGGTCGGCGACAATCTCGGCGCGGTGCTCGCGCATCGAGAGATAGAGGAGCACGCCGGTACGGCCGTGGGTGCGCCGTTCGGCGCCGACCTTGAAATGCTTGATCGCCCGCGCACGTACCCGCGCGGTCTTTACCGGACTGGGGGTAAGGGCGAAACGCAACGGGTCCCAGCTCAGCAGCAGCCAGCCAAGTGCGAAGGCCAGCAGCCCTAGCGAAATGGTCATCGTAGCCAGCTCGCCCGTGGTCCACACATGCGTCCATCCGCCGACCAGTGCGTCCCATAAATCCATGAAGGGTTGCGGGACCATCGCAAACAGGCTCATCGCCGTAAAGGATAGGGCGACTGCCCAGACGAGCACCACGTCGCTATAGTCGTCGCTGCGGTCGGCCAGCACGGTGACGATCTCGCCGCTCGTGGTCAGTTCGGCCTCGGCCACGGCGTCGGATACGATTGTGTGATCGGCTCGCGATAAATAGCCCATTACCACCCCCCCGAGGCGCCGCCGCCCCCGAAACTGCCACCCCCGCCGGAGAAGCCGCCAAAGCCGCCGCCTCCGCCGCCGAAGCCGCCACCGCCGCCGCCCCAGTCGTCGTCGGAGAGGCCGCGGGCGATCGCCTTTCCGGCTTCCCACAGGATGATGTCGCCCACCGCGCCGCCGATTCCGCTGCGGCGATAGCGCCGTCGGCGCCCACGGCCGAACATCGGCAGAATGAAGAAGAAAAAGATGAAGCCGAGCCAGATCAGCGCGCCAATGGGAAAACCGCCGTCGCTCTCGCGCGCCTCGCTGCGTTCCTGCGCGATACGTGCAGCCTCTTCGGGCGGCAGTTCGAGCTGGGTGATAATCTGGTCCGCGCCCCAGGCGATACCGCCCGAATAATCGCCATCGCGGAAGAAGGGCTTCATGCCCTCGACATATTCGAAGGCGAGCCCGTCTGGAATAACCCCTTCGAGCCCATAACCGACCTCGATACGCATTTTCCGCTCGTTAGGCGCGACGATAAGCAATATGCCGTCATCGTTTTCGCTATCGCCGAGCGCCCATTCACGGCCCAGGCGATAGCCGTAATCGGAAATCTCGTATCCCTCGAGATCGGGGATCGTGGCGATCACGAACTGCCGCTGGCTACGCTCCTCGAACGCGTCCAGCTTTTCCGTCAGCATCGCCTCGGTGGCATCATCGATGATGTTCGCCGCGTCGACGACCGGCGCGCTGCCGCGTTCGGGAAAGGTCTGCGCGGCAGCGGGCAGGGCAAAGCCCCAGAGGAGGCCAAGCCCCGCCACCACCGGCAGGATTAAACGTGCAATCATGCGCATCGTCGCGCCGTTCAGTTCGCGGCGTCGCTATCCGAACGCATGTTGAGTTCGGGGGCGACTTCCGCGCCCTGCGCCACCGCTTCGTAGGGAACCATCGGTTCCGCGCCGTGGATGATGTTCGCGCCGATCGTGTCGGGGAAGGTGCGGATCGTGGTGTTATACTGGCGCACCGCTTCGTTGTAATCGCGAATGGCCACACGGATGCGGTTCTCCTGCCCTTCGATCTGCGTCATGAAGCGGCCGAAGTTCTCCTGGCTACGCAGTTCGGGATAGGCTTCGACATTGGCCATCAGGCGCGAGAGCGCGCCGCCGAATGTGTTCTGCGCTTCCTGATACTGCGCCATTTTCTCCGCATCGCCGAGATCGTCGCCATCGAGCTGGATTTCGGGGCGCGTGGCCGACGCGCGGGCCTGAATTACAGATTGGAGCGTCTCACGTTCCTGCTCGGCCGAACTCATTACGATTTGTTCGAGATTGGGGACGAGATTGGCCCGTTCCTGGAACGCGGCTTCGACGTCTGCCCATTTGGCTTTGGCGGCTTCCTCGGCAGCGGGGACCGAATTGATCCCGCAGGCTGACAGCGCAAGTGCCGCGGCAGCGACGATGGAGGTGCGAAATGCAGCCAGGCGGTTCATGAACGTTCCTTCTAATTGGTCAATGTGTCTTGCTTAGATAGCACACCTTGGCGGGCAATCAAGATTAACGCGTTCTTGTGACGGGAATGCGGCCATGGCAGGAATGAGGCCGATCACAAAGGTTAGGGGACCGTCCACGTGTTTAAAGAATTCAAGAAATTTATTGCCAAGGGCAATGTGATGGATCTCGCGGTCGCGGTGATTATCGGCGCGGCCTTCGGAGCGATCGTCAAGTCGTTGACCGACGAGATCATCATGCCGATCGTCGGAGCCATCTTCGGAGGAGCGGATTTCAGCCGGTATTTCATCCTCCTGAGCGTCCCTGAAGGTTATGAAGGGGCGATGGATGATTACGCCGCTTTGCAGGAAGCCGGCGCTGCGATGATCGGCTATGGGAGCTTCATCACCGCAGCCATCAACTTCCTTATCCTGGCGTTCATCGTCTTCCTGCTGGTGCGTTATGCCAAGAAGGTAATGGCCGAGTTCGAGGAAGAGAAGGTAGCTGCACCCTCCGGCCCAACCGAACTCGATCTGCTCAAGGAAATCCGCGACGAATTGCGCGCCGCCCGGCCCGATTACGCTCCGGAAAAAGGCCCTATGGGATAGAGTGGGGCTCGGTCTGTGCGGGCCAGTGCAGCGCCGTTTCGCGACCACGGACCATCTACGCGAGCCCGCTCACTTCACATTAAGCCTCGAATCGCTATATGGGATCTGCCGGTTTCGACCGGATATGGCGATAAATGGCGCTGTGTAATAGGTACAACGGACCCGGGGGCAGTACCCGGCGGCTCCACCATAACCCGCTGTTAATGGGCGGTTTTTGATGGGGCCGAACTAGGATCGACGTGTGCTGAAAGACAGTGTTTTCGCCCGGGCTGAGTACCCCGTAAAACTGTTCACAACACACAAGTGCCAATGACAATGAAGCACTCGCTCTTGCTGCGTAATCTGATGGTCTAACGGCCTGATCTTACAAAGCTAAAGCGCGGTCGGACCCACCGGGCAACAGAAGCGGATTCCGGGGCTCCGGGGGTAGCTAGCAACAGAAACCCCCACCGCATTCCGCACAGTCAAGTAACCCCGCGTGCGTTCACGCCAAATGCCGCCATGAACCTCATGGGCGCCCTCGCGGCCGTGCATATCCCGGGCGTGCGATCTGGAGTGTGGCAGCGGCGTCCTTCCCCCTTTCCGACCGCCGCCGATGCGCCCGAAACAGCCGTCTTCCAGCGGGTGACCCGGACCGCGGCATGGAGTGTGTTTTCCCTCGATCGGTACCCAGGAAGTTCGCCTTCCCGATCCGAAAATGGGAGTATCGGTATTGCCGCGTCAGTCGATATCGGCGTTTTGCCGCTCCATCGCCTGGGCTTCGCGCTCGTATCTGAGCGCATCGAGGATCTTCGCGCCGCCGAGGAAGACCGCGCCCGCCGTGGCTGCGAACAGCAGGTAACCGCCGACGCCGGGATATTCGACCGTGTAATGCGCGCCGCGCGTCATCGCGCCCAGGGCGAGTGCGAATATGATCAGATACGCCTCGAAACGCGTCTTGATCACGAATAGCCGTTTCACCCTGGTAAGCACGTGCGCGTCGATCTCCTGGTTAACGACCATACCAGCAAAGCCCGTGCCAGTGCAGGGCTTCCGCGCGATTTGGTGGTTAATACAAGCGCCAGTGTAAGAATGCCCGACAAGCCGGTCCAGCGTGTTAACTCTTGAGATTCTGGGTTAAGCGAGTTCGCCCAGCGATAGGACGGCGAGCAGGGCTTCGCGCGCCTCGATCACTGTTTTCGCCAAGCTTTCTGAACCGATGTCGGACGGCTCGATTCGGTCGGGCCACATTTGGGAGATGACCGATTCGATCCGATCCGCCTTGGTATCGTCGAGCAGGAATCGCGCATCGACGGTCGCCGGATCGGCAACCACGCGCAGGCGCAAGCAGGCGGGGCCACCGCCATTGGCCATGGACTGTTTGACGTCGACCGGGATCACCTTTCGGATCGGGCCATTACCGGCGAGCATGCTTTCGCAATAGGCCCAGACCGCCGCGCTTTCCTGGCATTCGCTCGGCACCACCAGCGCCATCTCGCCGCTCGGTAGCGTGAGGAGCTGGGCGTTGAAGAGATAGGTGCTGATGGCTTCTTCGAGGCTGACCGCGCTTTCCGGCACTTCGACCACCTCCAGCGCGGGGAAAGCCTCGCGGATCGCTTCATACGCGCCCTTCTGGTCGGCAAAGGCGCGTTCGTGGGTGAAGAGCACACGCTCGTTCGCCACGGAGACCACGTCATTGTGAAACGCGCCGACTTCGATGGCTTCGGGGTTCTGTTCGATGAACACGCTTTTCGCCGGATCGAGGCCATGGAGGCGCGCGATGGCGCGGCTGGCCTGTTCGTGCTGTCGCGCGGGGAACTTGCCGCCCTGTCGGCCCCACACGAAGACTTCTACGCCTGCCGAGCCGTGCCCTTCGCAAAAGCGCATATGGTTGGCCGCGCCTTCATCGCCAAAAGCGGGCAGGACAGCATCGTGAATGGTGAAATGTTCTTCGTCGCCAAAGGCAACCGCAAGCTGCGCCTGCGTGTCCTGCCATTCCTGCGCGCGGTGCGGCATGGTGACGAGATTGGCAGGGGTCAGGTGGCAGCGCCCGTCCGCCGTATCGGGCGCGGGGCTGACTGTCGCGGCATTTGCAGTCCACATGCTCGAAGCAGACCATGCTGCGGCCTGAAGCTGTCGCGGTGCTGTCTCGTCAATCGCAAGGCCGCGGATCAAATCGCCATTGGGACGAGGCAATGGCAGAAGAAACCCCTGCGCCAGACCCAGCGCCATATTGCCGCGCATCTTGGCAATACCCTGAAGCGCCGCGGCGCGCGGGTAGGACGCATCGCCTTTGTGGCTCGCACTGGCGATATTGCCGAGGCTGAGACCCGCGTAATTGTGGCTTGGACCGACGATCCCGTCGAAATTGATTTCGACCAGTCCGCTCATCGTGCAACGCTCCACACTTCGTCGCCTTCGCTCACTTCGAGCAGTTCGGCACAGGCCGCATCAATGACGACCGAACCGTCATCCGCGATCTCGCGCATTCCGTAGGCACTTCGGAAAGTGCCCAGCGTGCCGGCGGCGATCAGTGCGCGCTCGCCGCTATCCAAATTGGTCGCAGAAACACGGTTCGGCGTCGATGCGACAATGCTCTTCACGTTGTCGGTACGCGCCGTCATCGTCGGGCCGCCATCGAAAATGTCGACATAGCCTTCGGCGGCGAAGCCCTCGTTCTCGAGCATACGCATGGCAGCGCGACCGGAGGGGTGGGGCACGCCGATCACCTTTTTCGCCTCTTCGTCCAGCATGGCGACATAGACTGGATGCTTGGGCATCAGGTCGGCAATGAACTGGTTCCCGTTGATGGCGTTGAAATAGTCGGCTTCTTGAAAAGTCATGCCGAAAAACCGGCCTGCCACACCATCCCAGAAGGGGGATCCGCCACGATCGTCGATCACCCCGCGCAGTTCCGCCAAAATCCGGTCAGCAAAGCGGTGGCGGTGCATCGCGATAAAGAGATAGCGGCTGCGTGCCAGCAGCAGGCCTAGCCCGCCGGCCCGCTCGCCCGGATGCAAGAACAACCCGCCGACTTCGGAGGAGCCTTCCAGATCGGTGACGAGGCTCAGCAATTCGGCGCGTACCGTGCGGTCGAGTTCCTGGCTGTGCTGGGTCAGAGTGGTAAGGCGATAGCTGTAGAATGGCCATTGCTGGCCGACCTGGCTGAATAATTGACAGGTTCCGCGCACCTGACCCGTGTCGGTGTTTTCCAGAACGAGAGTGAAAATGTCGTCGCCGAGCACGTTTTCGGTGCGCGAGAACGCCTCGTCCGCCCGCTCGAGCTTCTTGGTCAGCGCCGCCCGGTCTGCAGGTAGATTGGTGAAGCCGCCGCCCGTCAGCTTGGCCATTTCATACAAGTGCTCAAGGTCGCTGATATGCGCAGCGCGCAGGCGGAAGGTCACAAATGGTCTCCGGTGGAAAGCTTGGCGAGCACCAACGCAGACAGCGCAGCGCGCTCGCGAAGGCTCGGTACAATCATGAATTCGTCGGGCGAGTGGATCGCCCCGCCGCGCACACCCATTGTGTCGACCACGGGCACGCCGGTCGCCGCGATATTGTTGCCGTCGCACACGCCGCCCGTGCTCTTCCAGCCGATCTGCTGGCCCAGTTCGGCGCCGCATGCCTTTACCAGATCGAACAGGCGCTGGGCCTTCTCATCGACCGGCTTGGGCGGGCGGGTGACACCGCCATGACGGTGGATGCCGACCTGGTGCTCCGCTTCGATCAAGCGCAGGATCGAGGCCAGTTCGCCATCGAAGCGAGCCATTGCGTCGGTCGATTTAGGGCGAATGTTGAACCGCAAGATGGCCAGATCGGGCACGACATTATTCGCGCTGCCGCCTTCGATCTTCGCCGGGTTCACGGTGATGTCCTCCGCCTCGAGCGCCTTGATCCGCAGCACCAGGTCGCTGGCAGCGACGATAGCGTTGCGCCCGTCATGCGGATTGCGGCCCGCATGGGCGGATTTGCCGGTGAAGGTGATCGAATAATTGCCCGTCCCGCCGCGCGCATGCGCAAGCGTGCCATCGGGAAGGGCGCTGGGCTCGTAGGTCAGAGCGGCATACTTCCCGCGCGCCAGTTCCTCGATCAGTCCGCGGCTCGCGAGGCTGCCGGTTTCCTCGTCCGAATTGATCATCACGTCGTAACCGACGCGCTCTGCCCCCTCGATTGTTTCGAAAGTCATGAGCGCGTGCAGGATGACGTTGAGGCCGCCCTTCATATCGGCGGTGCCGGGGCCGTTGATCGTGTCATCGTCGAGCCAGGTGGTTTCCTGAAACGGATGATCGATCGGGAAGACGGTGTCCATGTGGCCGGTCAGCACGAAGCGGCGTTCGGCCTCCGGTCGTACACGCAGGACCATGTGCCTGCCATGCGGCTTTTCGAATTCGTGGCCTTCGCTCGAGATCGCGGTGACCGTGGCCGGGTCGACCAGTTCGACATAGCCCGGCAACGTGCTGAAGGCATCGGCGAGCACGCCCGCCATCCGGTCGAGTCCTTCGATGTTGGCGGTCCCGGTATTGATCGCTGCCCATTCCTGAACCTGACGCAGCATGGCATCGGCGTCGATGGCATCGAGGAGGGCCTGTGGGGCAGTACCTGGTTTCATGTGTAACGTCCTTAATCGTGTGCGAAGCCAAGTCCACCCCGCACCTTGCATTGATCAACCGGTGGCGGCATAGACCGTGCCGCTCCTCCCCGGGTTCGACATTGCCAGCCTAACATCTGCCTGAGGAGTTCCATGACCCAATACGTTACGCGCGCCGGGATCGAAGCAGACCCGCAGCTTGCCGAGTTCATCGAAACCGAAGTGCTTGGCCCGCTTGGCCGCGATGTCGATGAATTCTGGCAGGGTTTTGCGCAATTGCTCGGCAGTTTCGCCCCGCGCAATCGCGACCTGCTGGACAAGCGGGAAGACCTCCAGGCAAAGATCGATGCCTGGCATACAGCGCGCGCGGGCCAGCCGCACGATGCGGACGACTATCGCGCTTTCTTGAACGATATCGGCTATCTCGTCCCCGAGCCGGGCGATTTCACCATCGGGACCGAGAATGTCGATCCGGAAATCGCCACCATGGCCGGGCCGCAGCTCGTGGTGCCGATCCTCAACGCACGCTTCTTGCTCAACGCCGCCAATGCGCGCTGGGGCAGCCTCTACGATGCACTGTACGGAACCGACGCGCTCGACGCTCCGCCCGCGCGCCCTGGCGGCTATGACGAGGATCGCGGCGCGGCGGTAATTGCCGAAGGGCGCAAGCTACTCGATGAAATCGTGCCGCTGGCATCGGGAAGCTGGAGCGAGCTCGACAGTCTGGAAAATGCGATACTGGCGCACCCTTCGCAACAGGTCGGCACGACCGACAAGGGACCGCTTTTCAAGCATAACGGCCTGCATATCGAACTCGTCGTCGATCCCGATAGCCAGGTCGGCAAGACCGATCGGCTGGGCCTGGCCGATATCAACTTCGAAGCCGCGCTGACGACCATTGCCGATTGCGAGGATTCGGTGGCGGCAGTCGATGCCGAGGACAAGCTGCTCGCTTACACCAACTGGTTGGGCGTTATCCGCGGCGATCTGGAAGAAAGCTTCGACAAGGGCGGCAAAACGCTGACGCGCAAGCTTGCGGGCGACAAGAGCTACACCGATGCCGATGGCGCGCAGCACACGCTGCCCGGCCGCAGTCTGATGTTCGTGCGCAATGTCGGCCATTTGATGACCAATCCGGCGATGCGCTGGGACGGCATGGAGATTCCCGAGGGCATTCTCGACGCTGTCGTGACCAGTGCCATTTCCGCGCAGGATGTCGCCGGGCTCGGCAAATACGGCAACAGCCGCGAGGGCAGCATCTATATCGTGAAGCCCAAGATGCACGGGCCGGAAGAATGCGCCTTCACCAACGATCTGTTCGACGCGGTCGAGGACCTCCTCGGCCTGCCGCGCCACACGATCAAGGTTGGCGTGATGGACGAAGAACGCCGCACTTCGGCCAACCTCGCCGCCTGTATCCATGCGGTGAAGGACCGGATTGTCTTCATCAACACCGGCTTCCTCGACCGCACGGGTGACGAGATTCACACCTCGATGCGCGCCGGTCCGATGATGCGCAAGGGCGAGATGAAGAACTCCGCCTGGCTCAAGGCTTACGAGGCGCGCAATGTCGGCATTGGCCTCGCGCATGGCCTTTCGGGCCGGGCGCAGATCGGCAAGGGCATGTGGGCCGCGCCCGACCTGATGAGCCAGATGATGATCGAGAAGATCGGCCACCTGCGCGCCGGCGCCAATACGGCCTGGGTTCCCAGCCCGACCGCTGCCACTCTCCATGCGATCCATTATCACCGCGAGGATGTGTTCGAGATCCAGAAGGGCCTGCCCGATGCGGCGAAGCTCGACGAACTTCTCGCCATTCCGCTGGCCGATGGAGTGAATTGGTCCGAAGAGGAAATCCGCGAGGAGCTGGACAATAATTGCCAGGGCCTGCTCGGCTATGTCGTGCGCTGGATCAACCAGGGGGTCGGCTGTTCTAAAGTGCCCGACATCAACGATGTCGGCCTGATGGAAGACCGCGCGACACTGCGTATTTCCAGCCAGCATATCGCCAACTGGCTGCTGCATGGTGTGATCTCGCAAGATCAGGTGATGGACAGCCTGCGCCGCATGGCGGCCAAGGTGGATCAGCAGAATGCCGCCGACCCGTCCTATGAACCGCTGCTCGAAAACGAAGACGGCGCGGCGTTCAGCGCGGCGAAGGACCTCATCTTCAAGGGCGTCGAACAGCCGAGCGGCTATACCGAGCCGCTGCTGCACGCCTGGAGGCTCAGAAAGAAGGCGAGCGCTTGATGCACTGGGCGGCCTGATGCAGACTACCTCCCGGAAGTGGGAAGGGAGGAACGGTATCATGCAGGCCGCCAACAATGTCGCAGCATCCGTGGAACAGATCGCGAATGATCTCACCATCGGGGATCTTGGCCGTGCGCTCAAAGCGGGGCTGGCGGATTTCCTCGCCAGGCCGCTATTCGGTTTGTTTTTTGCGTCGATCTATGTGGCCGCTGGTCTGTTCCTGTTCGTGGCCTTGATGCGCTGGGGCGAGCCGATGTGGTTCGTCCCGGCGGTGGCCGGATTTCCGCTGATCGCACCGTTTACCGCAGTCGGATTATACGAGGTCAGTCGGCGCCGCGAGGCGGGTTTGCCGATCGGCTGGGGCGCCGTGCTCGGAGCCCTGCGCGGAAGGGGTGACGAACAACTTATTATGATGGGCGGTATCGTGTTCGTGGCGTTCAGTTTCTGGATGATCATCGCGCATGGTATTTTTGCGATTTTCCTCGCCGAATCCGGTGTTGGATCGGAATCGCTGGCGGCTTTCGCCACGCTCGAGGGCATGGCAATGCTGGCGGTTGGTACGCTGGTCGGCGCAATCCTGGCTCTGGCCTTCTATGCGGTGACGGTTGTCAGCCTGCCGATGCTGGTGGATCGTGAAGTCGATTTCCTCACTGCCATCATTGCAAGCCTTGCGGCCTTCAGGGCGAATATGGTCATGCTATGTATCTGGGCAGCGGTGATCGCTGCGTCTTTGCTGGTCGCGATGCTGCCCGCTTTTCTGGGTCTTCTCATCGTTCTGCCCGTTTTCGGCCACGCGACCTGGCACCTCTACCGGCGCATCGTCGGCCAAGTCGGCTAAACTGAGAGGATCCGCGCCAGCGCAACGAATTCCGTCACCGAAACAGTCTCGGCGCGCCTTTGCGGGTCGATCCCGACCTCTGCCAGCGCCTCGACCGCGCCGGAAACGCCTTTCAGGCTCTGACGCAACATTTTCCGGCGCTGGCCGAAAGCGGCTTCGGTCAGGCGTTCCAGAACCCTGGCCGACACGCCTTCGGGCATTGCACCGGGTTCGACATGGACAATCGCGCTCATGACTTTGGGCGGCGGGGTGAAGGCACTGCGATGGACTTTCATCGCCAGTTTCGCGTTACTGCGCCATTGCGCCAATACCGCCAGCCGACCGTAGATCGAGCCGCCGGGCCGGGCGACAATCCGCTGGGCAACCTCCTGCTGAAACATCAGCGTGAGGCTGGTCCAGAGGGGCGGCCAACGCTCTCCACCGAGCCAGCGGACGAACAGCGCCGTTCCGACATTGTAGGGCAGGTTGGACAGCACGGCGAAGGGCTCGCCGCCCATCAGCTCGGCATGGTCGAGCCTGAGCGCATCGCCTTCGATCACGCGTAGCTGTCCCGGAAACGCCTCGCCCAATTCGGCCAGAGCCGGGAGGCAGCGCTTGTCCATCTCGATCGCGGTAACCTTCGCACCGCTGCGCAGCAGGGCGCGGGTCAGGCCTCCGGGACCAGGACCGACTTCGAGCACCTGCTTGCCCGAAAGATCGCCCGGAATGGCGGCGATCCGGTCCAGCAATTGTTCGTCGAACAGGAAGTTCTGGCCCAGCGCCTTGGACGCGCTGAGCCCGTGACGGGCAATCACTTCGCGCAAGGGGGGAAGATCAGCCATGGCTGGCACGCCGCGTCGCCATGTCGCCTGCTAGTTTCAGCGCGGCGATCATGGCACCGGGGTGAGCAAGCGACTTGCCCGCGATGTCGAAGGCCGTGCCGTGGTCGGGGCTGGTTCGCACGATGGGCAGGCCGAGCGTAACGTTCACGCCCTCGTCGAAATCGAGAGCTTTCAGGGGTACCAGCGCCTGATCGTGGTACATCGCCAGTGCCACATCGTAAGTCTGGCGGGCACGCGGTGTGAAAAGGGCGTCTGCCGGATGTGGGCCGCTTATGCGCAACCCCTCGGCGGATAGCGCCTCGATCGCCGGTTCGATGATGCGCGCTTCCTCGTCACCGAAACGCCCCCCTTCTCCCGCATGAGGATTCAGTCCGCAAACGGCCAGACGCGGGGAGGCAATCCCCAAATCGCGTGCCAATGCCTGGGACACGATGCGCGCCCGATGCTCGATCAGGCTCTGCGTCAACCGCGTGGGCACGTCGGCAAGCGCGCAGTGGACTGTCAGCGGTACGGCGCGCAAGCTTGGTCCCGCGAGCATCATGACTGCGTCCTCGCGCTCCAACCCGCATACATCCGCAAGGAATTCGGTCTGGCCGGGATATTCGAAACCGACGCGAGCCAAATGCGCTTTGGATATCGGTGCAGTCACGACAGCCGAGGCTGTCCCCAATAAAGCATGCCGGGTCGCCTCCGCGAGCGAATGCATCGCCAGCGCGGCGCCTTGATCGTCCGGGGTGCCGGGTATCGCATCGCAATCTTCCGGCCCCAGGACAGGCAGGGCGGTTTCGAAGATCCGTGCCGCTTGCGAAGGGGTCTCGACGCGTTCGATTTCGACGGCGAGCCCGCGCACCTTTGCCGCTTTGGCAAGAACACCCGCCCCCCCCACCACGAAGAAGGGCGCAAGCGCCATGTCGTGGCGCCGCGTCCAGCTTTCGACGATGATCTCCGGTCCGATCCCCGCCGGATCGCCAAGCGAGACGGCGAGAATAACCATGACCTTCGTCAATTATACTCGATGTAAGCGTCGTTGCGCAGATCGCGCAGATACCGCTGAGCGCGCTTTTCGACACGCTCGTTCTCGAGCTGACCCATCAGCTGGTCGAAGTCCGGACCGTCCGCGACCTGAGGATCGTCGCGGCCGCACAGCAGCAGGACCCTCACGCCTTCTTCGAAGGAACCGAAAGGCGGAGTGGACTGGCCGACCTGAAGCTGCAGGAGGATGTTCTGCAATTGATCGGGCAGGGAACGCACGCGGATCTGATCGTTGGTGACCACGGTAGCCCCCAGGGCCGCAGCGGCATTTTCGGCATCGCCACAGCCACGGATCGCACGCACGCCTTCGGTAAAGCGGGCCACTCGCTGCTGCGCGGCCGCCTCAGAAGTGCCGGGGTCGAAGGTGATCTGAATCTGTTTCAGGCTGAGTACGGCATCGCGCGGATCTGCCATCAGCACCTGCCGCTTGTCGATCAGATAAAGAATGGAAAAGCCACCGGGAATGCGAATAGGCCCGACCAACTGACCCGGGTTCATTTCGCGGGCGACGGCTTCCAGTTCGGCATTTTTGAGCTGAGCAAGCTGGATCCAGCCCAGATCGCCACCGACGGCTGCGGTCGAAGCTTCCGAAAATTGGCGCGCATAGGCAACGAAGCTGCCGCCCTGGCGCAACTGCTCGACGATCTTATTGGCGTTAGCCTCGACCGCCGCTTGCGTTTCCGGGGTGGCCGAAAGGTAGATTTCGCCGAGTCGATATTCTTCGGTGCCGCGCGAAGCTTCGAGCCGTTCGATAAGCTCGTTAACTTCCTCGGCCGAGACGTTGATGAAGGGCGAGACGTTCCGGCGCAGAAGCTTGTTCCATGCCATTTCGCCTTTGATCTGACGTTTCAGCGTTTCGGGCGAGGAGCCGATCGAACGAAGA
Organism: Qipengyuania sp. ABI-127-1; assembly: GCA_022953095.1. Taxonomy (GTDB): domain Bacteria; phylum Pseudomonadota; class Alphaproteobacteria; order Sphingomonadales; family Sphingomonadaceae; genus Qipengyuania. The sequence continues at coordinate 1,103,291 of JALJCR010000001.1, forward strand.
TATTCGTCCATCGCTTGCGGGTTCTGCTCGAAGTTCTGCGCCGCGACGCGGCTGTAGGTCTGCTGGATTTCGGCGTCGGAAAGCTCCAGCTCCTGTGCTTCGGCTGCCTGGATCTGCAGGGTCTCGTCGATGAGGTTGCGCAGCACCTGCATACGGATGCGGGTCATCTCCTCATCGCTTACCGGGCGCTGGTTCGCCGCCAGGAGTAGGGCGACGCGGTGGTTCACGTCGGTTTCCGTAATGACGAAACCGTTGACCAAGGCCGTGGCTACGCGGCGATTGGGGTCAGTCTCACCCAGCATGCGGAGATCGCTCGGAAGACCGAGTAAATCGCCCTGAGCCATGGCTTGCTGGGCCTGGCCTGCGATGGGTGCAGCGGCAAGGCCAGCGGCTGCAGCGACGGAGAGCAGTCGAGAAAACATCATTGCAGTCACGTGTCGAACCTGTTTTGCGGCATCGCCTCGATGCCCGAATATGCCGCCAGCCTTGCAGCGGCGCGGCTTAACCAAAGCTGATAGTTGCGCGCCGGATAGCGTGTTTGGCGCAAGGTGCCAATAAGCGTGGGCTAGCGAAATCCCAGATTTCTCAAGCTGAAATAGAACTGGAAGGTGTCTCCGCGCTGGGCATCGCCCGAGGTGATATAGTCACGGCGCCAGGTTGCGCCCAGCTCAAGGCAGTCATCGCGATAGGCAATGCCCAGACGAGTACGGATGGGGTCGAATCCGTCCGAAGACAGCATCGGGTCTTCTTCGCGGTCGGTCAGGTTGAACACCCCCGAGCCGAAGACCGACCAGTAATTGGCGAAAGCTATGCGTACGGCACCGCGCAATTCCTCACGGTCCTGCAGGTCCTCTACCTGCGTGATATTCCGGTTGAGGCGGACATAGCCCAGTTCGGCGTAGGTCTTGCTGGAGCCGACCGCCGCGTCGATTTCGTTGCGGCGGATGGCCAGGCTGTCCTTGTCCAGCCTGAAGCGGTGGGTAAATTTGAGAAAGTCGCGATACCGGACTTCGGTACGGCCGACGAAATCGGAGAATCTTTCCGAAAGGCCGGTTCCGACGGGCAGGATGTCGCGGTCGCTGTCGAGCCGGTAGGATTGCCCGACCGTCGTCTTGAGTTCCCAGTCGGGGATACGCAGCGACCAATCCAGGCCATAGGTAATCCGCGCCCCGTCTTCCACCCGATCGTAGCCGGGGAAGCGATTGAGCGCGAACAGGTTCGAATCTTCCAGATCGATCGCGCGGGCATCTTCGTTGGGAATGGCGAGGTTCTTGATCGGCGGGGTGGCCACCAACTGGACGCGCGGCGTGAATACCTGCGTGCCGCCGAAAGCCTCTCCGACGAAGGGCCATTGCACATCGAGAGCACCCAAGGCGACGCCGCGATATTCCCAGCCCGGATTGCCACGATAGCTGGCTGTCGTGGTCAGAAAGTTCTCATCCGAATGGTACAGGTCGCCGCGCAGCATGCCGGTCAGCGTAACCACTTGTCCCAGCCCGGTTATGCGGCGCAAATCCCACTGCGCGCGGGCAAAAGCGCGCTGAGTATCCTGCCCGATATCCCGAGAAATCGAGAGCGTATTGAGCTGAAGCTCGAGCTGCCCGCCGACTAGCGGAATGTCGGGCCGCCAGCGGGCGTCGAGCACGGGAAGGGCGATCGGCACTTCGCCCTGGGGTTGGTTGAGGCGCAGTGTCTGCGTCGCCCAGCCGGCTAGGGAAAAATAGGTGTTGCTGCCGATCCTCTCGAGCTCAAGGGTGGAGCGCAGCCGATCGTCGCGGCTGATATCATAGCGGCGCAGGAATGTGCGATCCGTCGTTCGCCGGATCGATCCGGTTAAGCTCCAGTCCGGGGAAAGCTGAAACTTGCCGTTGGCAAAGATGTAGCCGCGAAACTCTTCCTCGCTGTTGGGCGCGCCCGTGAAGGTGGAAATGCGCTGCGAATGGGTGGCATAGCCGGTGATTTGATAGGCGCCCCTTTCCGTCAGGTGCCGCCATTGCGCGGCGACCATGGGCGCGGCCTGGGTATAGACATGGGTGGTCAGCGTAAGATCGCGGTTATCCGCGAAGCGCAGGAAGTAGCTGCCCGACACCTCCACCCCGTTGCTTTTAGAAAACCGCAGGTCGGGAACGAGTAGCCCCGACACGGCGCCGCCATCGGTCCGCACCGCCAGGCCGGGAAGGGGGAGGATTCGCGCGCCGAACAATTCCAGAAACGCGCCGGTAAACTTAATTCTCTGGCTTTCCGGATCGTAAACCACCCGTTCTGCCGTGATCCGCCAGCTCGGATCTTTCGGGCAGCCTTGCGGCGTCACCACGGAACAGCCGCTATAGGCGGCTTCCTGCAACGCTATCGTGCCGTCGCTCTCCCGCATACCTCGGATAGCCGCGAGGCGCCCGCCCTGCCGCAGCGCCAGCAGGAGGTCCTCCATCGCGCCGGCTTCGAATTCGTCGGTCAGCTCTACCCGCTCGGAAAAGAGCTGGTTGCCATTCTCGTCGACGAAGCGCACCCGGCCGGATGCCACGATCACGCCGGTTTGCTGGTTCCAGCTCACCGTATCGGCCCGCAGCGAACGATCGCCGCTGCGCAGGACCACATTGCCGCTGGCGGTCACATTGTCGCTGTCAGCACTGTATTCGAGGATATCCGCCTCGAAATCGATTTCGCGATTGCCATCTGCGTCGATCCCTTCCTCGCCGGTCGCAACGGGGGGCGGGTCGAGGCCGGCATTGGGATCGGGGACGGTCAGGAGATCGTCCACGTCACCCTGGGGATCGAGGGGCGGTTGGTCGGGTTGTGGATCCCCCGGTTCACCTTGCGGATCGACCACCGTCCCGACGTCGTCGGCGGCGGACTGCGCGGCCAGTGGCGCAGCCAGGGCGAGAGCGACCCCGCTGGCGATCCAGGTCAGGGGCCTGACGGCCTCCCGGCTGGCTGGCAATGCTATCTCTGCAGGCGGGAGCATGGCTTGCCTATCGCACCGGCCACGCCTAATCGCAATCGCCATCCTCGATGGGCGGCCGTGGACCCCGCCGCCCCGACCAGATATTGTTTCCGGAGATTCCATGAAGATTCAGTTCAGCCAGTCCCGTCCGCAGGTTGCGCGCCTTGTTGCTCAAGTCACGGACAAGGGCAAGATCCCCGCCGGTCTCGACAAAGCCATGTCCGAAGGCATGGAAGCCGCGCGTTTCAAAGGCAATGCCGGACAGATTTTCGACGGGTTCGTCGAGCGCGACGGGCAGGTTTTGCGTCTGGCCATCGCCGGAGCGGGTGACAAGAGCGACGAAGCGCGCCTGGCCAACCTCGAAAAGGCCGGGGCCGCGCTCGCCGCCAAGTACCAGTCGAGCGGGAATGACGAGCTTGTACTCGACCTGTCGGACAGCGGATTGTCGGGCGAGGAGGCCGCGTGTGTGCTGCTCGGTCTGCGTCTGCGCAACTGGCGTTATGACGTCTACCGTACGAAGATGAAGGACGATGAGAAGGTCACGCTGGCCTCGGTTCACGTTGTCGGCGCGTCCGAAGGTGCCGAAGCGGCGTGGGACGACATGGCCCATGTCGCGACGGGCGTGGAATTCACGCGCCAGCTCATTACGGAGCCCGCCAATATTCTCTATCCCGAAAGCTTCGTGGAACGCTGCCAGGATCGGTTCGAAGGGACCGGCGCGGAACTGATCGTGCTCGACGAAGCGGACATGGAAAAGCTTGGCATGGGATCGCTGCTCGGCGTGGGCCTTGGTTCGGAACGGGAATCGCGGATCCTGGCGATCCGCTGGAACGGCGGAAAGCCTGGCGATGCACCGACCGCGCTCGTCGGCAAGGGTGTCACTTTCGATACCGGCGGCATTTCGATCAAGCCCGGGCCGGGCATGGAAGATATGAAGTGGGACATGGGGGGCGCAGGCGCGGTCGCCGGGGCCATGCTGACACTGGTTTCGCGCAAGGCCCAGGCCAATGTCGTCGGCGTGATGGGACTGGTCGAAAACATGCCCGATGGCAAGGCGCAGCGCCCGGGCGACGTGGTCACGTCGATGAGCGGCCAGACCATCGAGGTGCTCAACACCGATGCCGAGGGCCGTCTGGTGCTGGCCGATGCGCTGCACTGGACGCAGAAAGAGTTCCAGCCTGCGCGCATTGTTGATTTCGCAACGCTCACCGGGGCGATGATCATTGCGCTCGGCAACGAGTTTGCGGGTGTCTTCTCAAACGATGACAAGCTGGCCAGGGACCTGCATGAAGCGGGCGAGATCACCGGCGACCGCAATTGGCGGATGCCGATCGGACCGGCCTACGACAAGCTGATCAACTCGCCCATCGCCGACATGAAGAACATTGGCGGCAAAGCAGCCGGGTCGATCACGGCGGCGCAGTTCCTGCAGCGTTTCATCGAAGGCGACACGCCTTGGGCGCATGTCGATGTGGCGGGCATGGTCTGGTCGGACAAGCCCGGCCGTACCTGGGGCAAGGGTGCGACGGGCTATGGCGTGCGCCTCGTCGACCGTTTCGTTCGCGACACGCTGGAGGGCTGACGACGGGCGGTGGCAAAGGGCACTGACAAGAGGCGCAGGAAGGGCGATCTGCCCTCGAAGGCCTGTCTTGCCTGCGGCCTCGAGTTCACCTGGCGCAAGAAATGGGAACGCGACTGGGACGAGGTGAAATACTGCTCCGAGCGGTGCCGGAGGAATAGGCCTTCCCCGATTAACGGAGCGGTAGCATGAGCGCGTGTCCTCAAGCAGCAAGGGGGTAGGGCAACAAGAATGACCACTCGCGTCGATTTCTACCAGCTCAGCCGCGATCCGGTCGATGTCACAGTCGCCAAGCTTGCGCGTAAAGTGTTGCAGGCGGGCGAGCGACTGGTGGTGGTCAGCGCGGACGAAGCGCAGCGGCAGCACCTTTCCAGGGTTCTTTGGCAGCAAGGCGGCGCGAATTTTCTTGCCAACGGCATGGCAGGCGGTCCGCACGATGCGCGCCAGCCGATCTTGCTCTCTGAACGCTGCACCGCGCCCAACGATGCGCGTATGCTCCTGATTGCCGATGGCGTCTGGCGCGATGAGGCCATCGGCTTCGAGCGAGTCCTGCTGTTGTTCGATGCGGACCGGCGCGATGCGGCTGTCGAGCTCTGGCGCAGCTTCGCGAAGGATGACGCCATCGACAACCGCATCAACAAGCAGGATCAGAACGGCGCCTGGCGCGAAGGGGCCTGACGGAACCACTCCGCGTCTCGTGGGTCGATGGAACATGAAACGTTCTGTCTGCACCACGTGCTTTGCTACCTATGCAATTGCGGCCCTTTCGCTCGCCGGGTGCGGGACTGAGAATGGTGGCGGTGTAACCCCCACCGATGCCGAGGAGGAGACTGCCGCGCGCGGTTCCTACGATATCGACGCCGCAACCGGGGAAACCCGCGTTCGCTACACCGACGATGACGGCACGACCACCACCATGCGTTCGGGCGAGAGTGTGCCGGTCGCGCTGCCCGCCGGCTTTGCGGTTTATCCTGGTGCAAGGATCGTCAACAACACGCGCGTCGAGCAGGCCGGCGGGCTGCTGGTTCTGCTCGACCTGGAAAGCGAAGCTCCACTCGAGGATATTGTCTCTTATTACCGCAAGCAGGCAGAAGCCGCAGCGGTCGAAGTCGCCATCTCGATCCAGAGCGGCCCGATGACCATGATCGGGGGCGAGGCGAGCGATGGCACCAGCTTTTCCTTCACCGCGACCCGCGAAGGCGAGGTTACCACAGCGCAGCTTTCGATAGGTCGTGGTCTAGAATGATTCTTGCCCGCGCGCGCGGGCGGCGCTAGGGGCGCGCGCGAGAACCCTCTCCCCCGTACAGAACGCAAGGAATTCACCATGGCGGTTACCCGCACCTTTTCGATCATCAAGCCCGATGCCACCCGCCGTAACCTGACCGGTGCGGTTACCAAGATGCTCGAAGACGCTGGCCTGCGCGTTGTCGCGTCGAAGCGCATCCAGATGACCCGCGAACAGGCCGAAGGCTTCTACGCTGTCCACAAGGAACGCCCCTTCTTCGGTGAACTGGTCGATTTCATGATCTCCGGCCCGGTCGTGGTGCAGGTGCTCGAAGGCGAAGACGCCGTGAAGCGCAACCGTGATGTGATGGGCGCAACCAACCCGGCCGATGCCGATGAAGGCACCATTCGCAAGACCTATGCCGAATCGATCGAGGCCAACTCGGTCCACGGTTCGGACAGCGAGGAAAACGCCAAGATCGAAATCGACTTCTTCTTCAACGAAGACGAAATCGTCGGCTAGGCTACTCGCGGCCCGCCGTTGCGGGCATCGCAATAGACCATATGCTGCGGGGACGATCTGGGTTAGGATCGTCCCCGTTGTGTTGAAGAGAATCGTTCCCGTCATGCGCCGCAAGCGCCAGCGAATTGCGACCACCCGTGCTTTCATTGACGCCATGAATGCACGCAACCATGCCGATGCGCTGCCCTTGATGGCGGACCACATGGCTTTCATCGACACCAGCGGGAAGACGATCAAAGGACGAGACGAGGTACTCGCTGTCGATCGTGCGTTTCGCGATGCCAATGACAATGCTCAGGTACGCATCCGGACCATTGATGCGCATGACCATGCCGTGCTGGTTCGGGGATATCTCGAAAGCGACATGGCCGAAGTCGCCGGGGACACCATGTGGCGTGTCGATTTCGATGGCCCCGTTATCTCGGCCATCACCGTCACGCGTGCCGATAACGCAATGACCCTGCCCAAATTTGCCGCGATGATGCAGGCTTAGACCTTCGCGCGGTTCCGGCTTAACCCAAACCGGGCAATATCGGTTCGGTGGCGATGATGATGGCCTGCCGCGGCGATATGCTGTTCGCGGACCATGGCGAGCAGCGCCTCGCGGGACAATTCGATCCCCCATTCCTTGTAGATGCGGGTAATTTCGGCCTGCCAGTCATGGCCCAATGCATCGAAATCGACATGAACCACGCCATCCGTTTCCGCGGTGAGCTGGGCCTGAAGGCGTTCATCGCGCAACACCAGCTTGCGGCGCCATTCGCGCCGGATCTCGGATAGATCGGCGTGGTCGCTTTGAAAGGCCATCTGGCTTGAGACGAGCGAGACCGAACTGTCGAGAATGTCTTCGTGGTCGCGGTGCGTGACGACGAATTTCGCATTCGAAAATTGCGCTCTCAGGCTCGGCAGGTCCTCGGAAAACTGCGGACATTTGAGGACGCGCGGTTGGTGCGCATTGCCCATAGTCGCCGCATCGGTGCGAAGGATTCGCGAAAATTCGGCGTAGACCGGTCGCGCATCGCGCGCCTCGTTCCAGGCGATGAAAGACGGGATCCGCCATTGCGTCTCGAATGTGGCGGGGGAGAGCGCGCCTGCCAGCCAGCCGATTTCCTCGTCGATCCGTGTCGCACCGAAGGGGTGAATGGTTTCCAGCCACGGATTGATGCGCCGGGCAAGCATCAGGGCGGCGCGTGCCTTGAGCGGGCGCAGGTCGGGTGTCGCGGGCACCGGATCGTGGCTGTTGCAAAAGCGCGTGCCCGCATGCCGTGGATCGGCGGCCAAAAGCCGATGCAGGCGAGTGGTGCCCGCGCGCATCTGACCGATCACGATGATCGGAGCGGCGATGTCGCCCTGCGCGAGGCCGGGGTCGTCGCGCCATAACCGCCCCAGCGCGTGCCGTTTGCGGATGGCCGAGGTCAGTTGACCATAAGCCATGGTGTGGCCGAGCGCGTTAAGCCGTGCCTCGTCACGCAGGCTCGCGCACAACCGCTCGAGCCGTTCGCGGAAATCCGCCACCTCGGCTTCGCTTCTGATCGAGCGCTCATCCTCGGTATCGAATCCCCGGCTGCCGACCTGCCATAGATAATCGGGGTCCAGCGGCGGTTTTGGGGTCACGCCCCTGTCCCACAGCGTCTGTACCGCACGATCCGCCCATTGGGCCGCTTTCGCGCGTGCCAGGGGATGGGAGCGGGGCGGGGCGACCATGGCCGTCTAGAACGTGTCCGCTGCGTCGAGCAGTTTGGTCACGCTTTTTGGTGCCGTCATGCGCCAGCTCCGCTCGAGCCATTCGGCCACATGGTCCCAGTCGACATAGGGGCGGTTGAGGATCACGCCGATCCAGCCGCTCGCGCCATAATAGGCAGGCCGGTGATAGGTTTGCGGCTGGGTTTCGACGAGGTTTTCGAGTTCGTCCTGGCTCGAGCATTTCACCAGCAGACAGATATGCGGCGTACCGTGATGCCGGTCGGAGAAATGGGCAAAGAACTTGCCCGATTTCTCGGTTCCCACACGGAAACCCGGCGCGCCGTGGCTCTCACGCTCATATGTCCGGGGCAGGGCGAGCGCGCATTCGCGCACGCGTTCCAGCAGCCAGTCCGGGTCGTTCCCGCGCGAGACGTAGTCCGAAAGCACTCGCGAATAAAGCTGATGTTCGGCCACCCGGACACGGTTGGCGAGCTTCTCGGCCGTGTCGTTCGGCCAGATTGCGACCTCGACCTGGCCCAAGGGCTCGCCCGCATCGAGTTCCTCGGTGACCAGGTGGACGGTCGCACCTGCATGACTGTCGCCTGCCTGGATCGCGCGAGCATGGGTGTCGAGACCGGGATATTTGGGCAGGAGAGAGGGATGGATGTTGAGCATCCGTCCTTCCCAGCGCTTGACGAATTCCGGCGTTAGGATGCGCATGTAACCGGCCAGCACGATATATTGGGCTTCGGCATCGAGCACGGCGCTCTCCATAGCCGCATCATGCTCTGCGCGGGCAACGCCCCTGTGCGAGAGGGAAAAGGTCGCGACACCTTCTGCCTCGGCCAGCGTCAGGGCTTCCGCTTCGGGGTCATTGGCGGCGACAAGCACGATTTCGTAGGCGGAGCCGGGCAGGCGGCTGGCGTAGAGCAGGGCTGCCATATTCGTCCCCTTGCCGGATACGAAGATGGCGACCTTGGCCTTGTCGGGGCCTGGATCAGGCAATGTGGGTCGCCGACCAGCCCTCGCGCGCGGCCCAGGTTCCGGCAGACCCGCGTACGGTGCAGCCCTTTTCTCCGTCCGCGATCCGGCCGATTGCCAGCACCGTTTCGCCTGCCTCCTCAAGGCGGCTGCGCACGATCTCGGCATTCGCCGGATCGACCGCGAGCACCATGCCGACGCCGCAATTGAACGTGCGGGCCATTTCGGCGGGCTCGATGTTACCCTGGGCCTGCAGGAAGGCCATCAGACCGGGTTGTTCCCACCCGTCGGCATCGACTTCGGCATGCGCGCCTTGGGGCAGAACGCGCGGGATATTTTCCAGCAGACCGCCGCCGGTGATATGCGCCAGCGCATCGATCAGTCCGTCGCGCACGACCGGCAGCAGGCTTTTCACATAGATTCGGGTAGGCTCGATCAGCGCATCGATCAGCAGCCGATCACGATCGAACAGGGCCGGACGGTCGAGCTTCCAGACCTTGTCCGCCGCCAGCTTGCGGACCAGCGAATAGCCGTTCGAATGGACCCCCGAACTGGCAAGGCCGAGGAGAATATGGCCCGGTGCGACACGCTCGCCGGTCAATTGCTCGCCGCGTTCGACCGCGCCGACGCAAAAGCCGGCGAGGTCGTAGTCCCCTTCGGCGTACATGCCGGGCATTTCCGCGGTCTCGCCGCCGATCAGCGCGCATCCTGCCCGGGTGCAGCCTTCGGCGATGCCCGCTATCACGCGCTCGGCAACGCCGTTTTCAAGCTTGCCGGTGGCGAAATAGTCGAGGAAGAACAACGGTTCGGCGCCCTGGACGATCAGATCGTTGACGCACATGGCGACGAGATCGATCCCGACAGTATCATGTTTGTCGCTGTCGATGGCGAGCTTGAGCTTGGTGCCGACACCATCATTGCCTGCGACCAGTAGCGGGTCTTTGTAACCTGCGGCCTTGGGATCGAAAAAGCCGCCGAAACCGCCGATTTCGCCGTCAGCACCGGGGCGCATCGTCGCTTTCACCAGAGGGCCGATCGCCTTGACGAGCGCATTGCCCGCCTCGATCGAGACACCGGCCTGCTCATAGGTGTAGGATGGCGTATTGCTGCTCGGTTGGTCGCTCATCCTTTCCGCCTTACGCATTCGCGCTTGGATTTCCAGTTGCCTTTCGGCAAAAGGCGGCCTGTTTTCCCCATGAGCCATGCTATTTCCATCCATCCAGCCTTTCGCCGCCCCGCCGTTCTGGCGCTGATACTCGCGCTGCTCGCGATGCTGGGCATGGCTGTCCTGGCCCAGGTCGGGGGAGAGCGCGGTATCGCGCCGGTTGCCTCCACCAGCGATATACAGGTTTTGGGCATAGAGGTGGACGTGCGCGCGGATAGCGGGAGCGAGGCGCGCGCGCAGGCATGGGAAGAGGCGCAGCGCAAAGCCTGGGAAAAACTTGATGGACCACAACTGAGCGATTCGCAGATTGAAGGTCTTGTTTCCGCCATCGTGATCGAGCGCGAACGGCTTGGGCCGAAGCGCTATATCGCCACGCTCGGGGTCGTGTTCGATCGCCAGCGCACCTCGCGCTATCTCGGTTCGGAAGGCGAAGCCCGGCGGTCGGCGCCGATGCTTCTGCTTCCGGTCACGGTCTCGGCCGGCACCCAGATGGTCTATGAACGGCGCAACCCCTGGCAGCGTGCCTGGGCCGAATATCAGGCGGGGCAAAGCCGGATCGATTACGTAAGGCCAACGGGAGCTGGGGGCGATTCGCTTCTTCTCACCTACGGCCAGACCGGGCGCCGCAGCCGGACCTGGTGGCGCAATGCGCTCGACCAGTTCGGTGCAGCGGATGTGCTCATACCTATCGCCAAATTGCGCTACACCTATCCCGGCGGCCCGATCGAAGGGACGTTCACTGCGCGCTACGGCCCCGACAATAGATTTCTCGACGGATTCGATATGACCGCCGCGTCGCCTGCCGAACTGCCGGTCATGCTCGAACGTGCGGTCGTCCGGTTCGATCGCATTTTCGAACTCGCCCTCGCGGATGGCAAACTTCGACCCGACCCCACGCTCAACATCGGCACGCCCGAGCTCGACCCGGCGCTTCAGCGACTGCTCGAGCTGGGCCGCGCGCTGCGTGCGCAGGAACAGGCTGCCGCCGCCGCTTCGGAACCGACCGCCGAAAGCGGGGATGCCATTACTGCCGCGCCGGTCCGCACGCCGCCGCCCGAGGGTTCGGTCGCACTCTATACCGTTCAGGTTGCTACGCCCGATGCCGCTGCCTTCGATGGCGCGGTGAGCGCGGTGAGGGGGACGCCCGGCGTTCGCAGCACCGGCATCCGGAGCACGGCGATCGGCGGAACTTCGGTGATGACGGTGAGCTATTCGGGGTCGATCGGGCAATTGGCCGAAGCCCTGCGCGCGCGCGGTTTCACCGTCACCCAGGGCAGCAACGCGCTCGCCATCAGCCGCTGAGACGCGAAAGCGGTGGCCTCGCAAATCGCTCTCCCGTTGAGTCCCGCCGGTTCGGGGGAGCCCGCAAGTATAGTCATCGGATCGAGCAACCGCGCGGTTGCCGAAGCGCTCGGCGCGCCGGAGAACTGGCCATTTCGCACCGCGATTCTCCACGGCCCTCCGCGGTCGGGCAAATCGCTGTTCGCACGTTGGTTCGCCGGACATCATCCCGACGCCGTGATCGACGGCATTGCCGACCTCGACGAGACCGAGATATTCCATCGCTGGAATCGCGCGCAGGAGAGCGGGCTCCCGCTGCTGCTGGTGGTCGACAGGGAACGGTGGGACATTGCGCTTCCCGATCTGCGCAGCCGGATGGGCGCGGCCCTGCAACTCCGGATCGGCCCACCCGACGACGCATTGGCTGCGGATCTGATGCTCTCTCATGCTGCCCAGAGGGGCCTCGCATTGGGCGAGGGCGCACCCGCCTATCTCGTCCCGCGGATGGAGCGCAGCTACGCCGCGATAGAGAAAATCGTCGCCGAAATCGACCGGCTCAGCCTTGAACGGCAGGTTCCGGCCACCCTATCTATCTGGCGGGACGCGCTGGAGGCGGTCCAGGGGCCGGATCAGGGCCGCTTGCTTTAATCGCCCCCAAATGGGAGAATAGCCCGATGTTCGAACGGCTTGTCGCCTATCTCGACAGCGTGAAGGCACGCGATCCGGCCCCTCGCAGCCGCTGGGAGGTATTGACCTATCCCGGCGTGTGGGCGGTCTTCTATCATCGTATCGCGCATTGGCTGTTCGAGGCCGAACTGTTTTTTCTGGCGCGGCTGGTCAATCACTGGAGCCGCTGGCTGACCGCGATCGACATTCATCCCGGCGCCAAGATCGGCAAGAACCTGTTCATCGATCACGGCTTTTCGGTCATCGGCGAAACCGCCGAAATCGGCGACAATGTAACCATCTATCAATGCGTGACATTGGGCGGCACCAACCCCACGAACGGCAAGGGCGGCAAACGCCATCCGACTATCTCGGACGAGGTCATCATCGGTTCGGGTGCACAGGTCATCGGGCCGATCACCATCGGCCGCCGCGCACGCATCGGGGCCAATGCCGTCGTCACCGACGAAGTGCCCGAAGGGGCGACGATGATAGGCCTCAAGGCCCGCAGCACACTGGTTCCGGCGGAAGAATGGGTGAAGGAGTTCATCCCCTATGGCACGCCTTGCGACGATCCGTGTGAGCCGAGCCGCGATTGTATCGAGAAGCTGGAAGGAGAGCTGAAATCGCTCCGCAGCGAAATCGAAGCATTGCGTGCCGAACGCGAACCGGCGCGGCGCAGCGGGACCGAGGATTGATGAGCTTCCTCGGCGAGACGGTCGTCGCATTCCCGGGTCGCAAACCGCAGCAGATCGGCTTCAGCCGTGAAGAACTTACGCGTATTCTCGATCTCTACGGGCGCATGGTCGCTGCCGGTCAGTGGCGTGACTATGCGATGGATTTCACCCGGGATTTCGCCGTGTTCGCTGCTTTTCGGCGCGCCGCCGAACGTCCGCAGGCGCGGATCGAGAAACGCCCGGCCTTGCGCAACAGACAGGGCATGTGGACACTGTTCGGCGAACATGGCCAGGTGCTCAAGCGCGGCCACGAACTGCCCGGCGTGATCGCCCCGGTCGAACGCCGCCTGCTCAAGGCGATCGATCAGTAGCTGCACAAAAAAGGCCCGTGCCGCAGCACGAGCCCCTTTTTGCAAAGCGTATCCGGCAGTTTAGCCGCGCGCGCTGCCCGGCCCGGTGCCGGTGACCTTCTGCATCGCGGTCAGGATCGCGCCCGACTGCTCGCTGCCCGATTGCGGGGCCTTGAGGTTCGAGAATTCGCTGATCTTGTCCCAATTGGCGGCGAAACCTTCGACAGTGCGGTCTTCGTCCTTGAGCCACACGGCGTCGTTCATGACGGTCCAGGCGCTGTGGAAGCCGCCTGCGCCCGCGCCAACAATGGCGTTGGTCGGCGCGTCTTCGCTGACGAGGAAGAGCGCGGCCGGGACCACATTCACCGGATCGAACAGCTTGAAGGCTTCTTCGGGGAACAGGTCTTCGGTCATGCGCGTGCCGGCGACCGGCGAAATCGTGTTCACCTTGATATTGTATTTCGCGCCCTCGAGCTGGAGCGTCTTGGTGAGGCCTGCGAGGCCGAGCTTGGCGGCGCCGTAATTGGCCTGGCCGAAATTGCCGAACAGGCCGGTCGACGATGCGGTCATGAGGATGCGGCCATAGGCCTGCTCGCGCATGGTTTCCCAGGCGGCCTTGGCGACATTGGCCGAACCGTTGAGGTGGACGTCGACGACGAATTCGAAATCGTCCATCGTCATCTTGGCGAAGGTTTTGTCGCGCAGCACGCCCGCATTGTTGATGACGATGTGCACGCCGCCCCACTTCTGCTTGGCGTCGGCGACCATCTTTTCCATCTGCTCGAACTCGGTGACCGAGCCGCCATTCGATACGGCTTCGCCGCCGGCCTTCTCGATTTCCTCAACCACCTGCAGCGCCATGTCCGAATGGCCGGTGCCGTCGCGCGCACCCCCGAGGTCGTTGACCACGACCTTCGCGCCGCGCCGGGCGAGTTCGAGCGCGTATTCGCGGCCCAGACCGCCGCCGGCGCCGGTGACGATAGCTACCTTGTCCTTGAAATCGATGCTCATGGGGCTGCTCCTGCTTTATCGTTTACGTAAAGGTCAATTGGCGCGTGAGGTGGCACGTTCCCTTCGCACTTGCAACACCGGGTATGGTGGGCCGCGATTCCGTAGCGGCGGGTTGCTTACCCCAAACGGGCAAGGGCTGGAATCAGCTCGGCGAGCGAATCGATCTCGGCATCCGCGCCCAGTTCCCCACGCGGCTTGTCGCAATAGCCGTACCGCGCGCCGATCACCGGGACAGCGGCGGCGCGGGCCGCCCTGACGTCGTAGGAGCTGTCGCCGACGAAGGCGAGGCTACCGCCGCCGCCGCGCCTGATCGCTTCGAAGATCGGGTCCGGCGCGGGTTTGGCGCGTCCCTTGCCCATCGTATCGCCGCCGATAATCGCGACGAAATGCTGCGCAAGGCCCAGCGTATCGAGAATCTGACGGGCGAAGCTCTCGAACTTGTTGGTCACCACCGCCATCGCGATCTTGCGCCCGGCAAGCTCGGCCAGCACCTCGTGCGCATGCGGATAGGGCTGTGTGTGGATCGCGTTGTTTTCGGAGTAATAGGCGAGCATCTGCTTGTAGAGCTTGCGGAATTTGTCGTCCGGCAACCCGCCCTGCTGATCGACCGCCTGTTTGAGCATGATCTTGGCCCCGCCGCCGATCAGGTCGCTTGCATGGTCGGCGGGGACAGGTTCGAAACCGCCCAGTTCGAGCGCATGGTTGACGGCCGCACCGAGATCGCGATGCGTTTCGAGCAGGGTTCCGTCGAGGTCGAAGCCGATGATGGCGAATGGCAGGTCGGTCATTGGCGCAAGCGGTGAAGGATGGTCCTTCAAACTGCAAGCGATTGGTGGCAAGGCGCTTCCTCATGAACACGAACCGCGATTTCGCCGCCATCATCCTTGCCGCGGGCAAGGGCACTCGCATGAAAAGCGACCTGCACAAGGTGCTCCACCCGATTGCGGGGCATCCGATGCTGCTGCACTTGCTCGACAGTTTCGCCGAGCTCGATCTCAAGCGCACCGTGGTCGTGGTCGGCGACAAACGCGAACAGTTGGACGCGGCGCTGGCCGACCGGGGCGTGACAACCGCACTTCAGGAACCGCAATTGGGCACGGCGCATGCGGCCCTGCAGGCACGTGCGGCGCTCGAAGGATTTTCGGGTCATATCCTGGTCTGCTTCGGCGATTGCCCCATGGTCCGCGCGGACACGGTGCGGCGGCTCATCGCGGCGCTCGACGAAGGGGCCAAGGTCGCGGTTCTCGGTTTCCGTCCCGCCGATCCGCTCGCCTATGGCCGCATCATCGCCGATGCGGACGGCACAGTCGCCAAGATGGTCGAATACAAGGACGCGAATGCCGAGGAACGCGCCTGCGACCTGTGCAATTCGGGCCTGATCGTGGCCCATTCAGACGACATGTGGCCGCTGCTCGACGCGGTCGACAATGACAATGCGCAGGGTGAATATTATCTGCCCGACGTTGCCACAGGGGCGATTGCGCGGGGCGACACGGTCAAGGTGATCGAGACCGACGCCGATGAGGTTGCGGGAATCAACTCGCGCGCCGAGCTGGCTGTGGCCGAGGCACAATGGCAGGCGCTCAGGCGCGAGGAAGCGATGGCCGGCGGCGCGTCGCTAAAGGCGCCCGAGACGGTGTTCTTCAGTTGGGACACCGAACTGGGCCGCGATGTGACGGTCGAGCCAAACGTCGTCTTCGGTCCCGGTGTCAGCGTGGCGAATGGCGCAACCATCCGCGCCTTCAGCCATCTCGAAGGCGCACGTGTGGGTGAAGGCTGCTCGGTTGGACCCTACGCCCGCCTGCGGCCCGGCGCGGTGATGGAGAAAGACAGCAAGGTCGGCAATTTCGTCGAGATGAAGAAGACCACGCTGGGCGAAGGCGCCAAGGCGAACCACCTGACCTATCTCGGCGATACCGAGGTGGGGGCGGGCGCCAATATCGGCGCGGGTACGATCACCTGCAATTACGATGGCTATTTCAAATACAAGACCGTGATCGGCGAGCGAGCCTTCATCGGCTCGAACAGCGCGCTGATCGCCCCGGTACGGATCGGGGCGGATGCGATCGTCGCCGCGGGCAGCGCGGTCAGCCGCGATGTCGGCGATGGCGACCTGCGCGTGGTGCGCGGCGACCAGGTGGTGAAACCCGGCTGGGCCGACCGCTTTCACGATGCGATGAAAAAGAAGAAAGCGGCGGAGAAGAAGTGAGGGGGCTGGTCGCCTCGTTCCTGATGCTCGCCGGTTGCACCGGCTGGGGCGAGGATGGGGGTGGATCGCAGGATAGCAATGTTGCCGAGCCGGCTCCCGCGCTGCCGGTACGGATCCCTGCCGTGCCAGTCGATCCCGCACCCACGCAAATCGACTGCACGGCGCAGGAGGAGGCGGTCTTTTCCTGCGCCATGCCCGGTGACAAGCGCCTGGCGGTCTGCGCGCCGTCCGAGGGTCCGGCGCAGTATCGCTTCGGCGGGAAAACCCCCGAACTGGTCCTGCGCGGCGGGAAATGGGCCACTGCCATGTATTCGGGCGGGGGAGAGGCGCAGATCGCGTTTGCCAATGGCGACACACGCTACATCGTGTTCAGCCGCATGGTCCGGACCAATTTCGCAGCAGGCGAGCCGAACTACCCGGCCATCACCGACGGTGTGATGATCACACGCGATGGCGAATTCGTCGCGCTGCGGCTGTGCCAAGGCGGGCAGGCCGACCTGCCGGTGCAATACGATGCCGCCGAGCGCGCCTTCGCGCAGGAGGACGAGTTGTTCACCGAAGAGACCATCCAGGCGGATCCCGATTGGACGAATCGATAGATCCCGCCTGCTGGTTGTGCGAACGCCGGTTGGGACGCGAGGTCCAGCATCATCACCCGGTGCCGAAGGCAAAGAAGGGGCGTGTGACGGTGCCGGTACATCCGATCTGCCACCGCGCGATCCACGCCAATTTCAGCAATGCCGAACTGGCGCGGATAGGCGATGACCGGGAGGCTTTGCTAACTCATCCGGCGGTCGCGAAATTCGTGCGATGGGTGGCCGACAAGCCGCCCGATTTCCATGCACCGACCCGGAGGCCGCGCTGAGCCGGATCGTCAGTCGAGGAACTGGCCGCCCGCTTCCTCTAGCGACGCCCAGCGAATGACCACTCCGTGTTCCTCACCCCCGTAGCTGAGACGATAACCGCCGCCGCAGGGTACGCCGCGCGGGACCGTCAGCCGAAAGCCATCGCTCGAAACATCGACGATCGTGCAGGCGATGTCTTCTATACGCTCGCCTCGCAGAATGGCGGCCTCGCTAACGGCAATCCGGGGTTTATGGACTAGGCTGGTCATTGTAGTTCGCATCTCCATGCGTGATATCGTTGGATGCGACCCCTTCTCGCGCGGCCATAGGCTGCGTCGATTGCCGAAGCGTTAAATTGGAACAGGGGGAGGGCGCCGATCCGGCCCCCTCCGCGACGCCTGTCAGTCCGCCAGCCGCTGGAGCAGATAGATCATCTGCAGTGCCTGGATCTTGGCGCGCTGTTCATTGTCGACGCCGCCCGAATGGCCACCGGTCATGTCCTCGAAGTAGAAATAGTCCTGCCCGAGTTCCTTGACGCGCGCCGCGCCCTTGCGGGCATGGGCGGGATGCGTCCTGTCGTCGGCGGTCGAGGCCCAGAAAAACGGGGCGGGATAATCCTTGCCTTCGAGCAGCTTCTGATAGGGTGAGTAGGGCTCGATCCAGGCGCGCTGTTCGTCCACGCGCGGATCGCCATATTCGCCGGTCCACGAAGCGCCGCGTCCGATCAGGTGATAGCGCAGCATGTCGAATAGCGGGATCTGCACGATCGCC
This sequence comes from Qipengyuania sp. ABI-127-1, assembly GCA_022953095.1. GTDB lineage: Bacteria > Pseudomonadota > Alphaproteobacteria > Sphingomonadales > Sphingomonadaceae > Qipengyuania. The sequence continues at coordinate 1,121,197 of JALJCR010000001.1, forward strand.
GCATTGAACAGCTCGGGCCGCTGGGTGAAGGCCGTGCCGACCAGCAGGCCGCCCTGACTGCCGCCCTGAATGCCCAGATGCTCGGCCGAGGTGATGCCGCGTGCGATCGCGTCTTCCGCGATGGCAATGAAGTCGTCCCAGGTGCGCTGCTTGTTCTCGCGAATCGCGCTCTGGTGCCAGCCGGGGCCGAATTCGCCACCGCCGCGCATATTGCCGAGGATGTAGGCCCCGCCGCGCTCAAGCCAGATCTTGCCGATCGAACCGAGATAGGAAGGCAGGCGCGGGACCTGGAAGCCGCCATAGCCGGTCAGCAGCGTGGGATTGGTCCCGTCCATCACCATGCCCTTCGGCTTGACGAGGAAATAGGGAATTTTCGTCCCGTCGGCGCTGGTCGCCTCGAACTGTTCGACTTCCATGCCCTGCGCATCGAAATAGCTGGGCGAAGTCTTGATGATGTCGGGCGCGCCGCTGCCATCCGAATAATACAGCGTCGAGGGCGTCAGGAAATCCGTGACCGAATACATGATCTCGTCCGAGCCGTCGGACGCGGCAGCCACCCCCACGGTCGAATTGTCGGGCAGGTCGATTTCACTCGATACCCACTGTCCGTCGACATGATCGAATTTGAGCACGCGCCCGCGGACATTGTCCAGCAGGCTGACGTAAAGGCTTTCGCTGGTGTTCGCCGCCCCTTGTTTGGTCTGCTTGTCCTTGGGCGCCCAGACCAGCGTCTTGGCCGCGCCGTTGGGATCGGCCTTGAATTCCTCCAGATCGACCGAGACGAGCGCGTCGGCAGGGAAGGTCTCCCCCTGCGTTTCCCAGTCCACATCGGTCGAGAACAAGAGCTGCCCATCGATCAGACCATAGGGAGAGGCCTTGAGCGGAATGTCCAGCCGCAGCCATTCCCCATCATGCTGCCAGTAATACTCGGTCTCGTGGAAACTGACCGCGCGAAAGGCGTAATAGCCATGGGCAGTGCCCGTGTGATCGCGCAGCAGCGTGGCGCCCGACCATACGTCGGTCTCCTCACCGCGCCAGATTTCCTGCGCATCAGCGATCGATGTGCCGCGCTTCCAGATGCGCGTGGTGCGTGGATACTGGCTTTCGGTCAGGGTACCTTCGCCGAAATCGCGGCTGACGAGCAGCGTGTCCTTGTCCACCCACTGGACATCGCCCTGGCTCTTTTCATCGAGCACGAAACCATTCTCGACGAAGCTCCCGGTCGCCATGTCGAATTCGCGCAGCACGGTGGCATCCTCGCCTCCGTCGGACAGGGCGACCATGCACAGGCGTTCTTCGGGCGGCAGGCATTCATAGCCCTTGTAAACCCATTCGCGCCCTTCCGCCTCGGCCAGCGCGTCCACATCGAGCACGGTTTCCCATGCCGGATTGTCGCTGCGGTAGCTTTCCAGCGTGGTACGGCGCACCAGACCGCGCGGGTTCTGCTTGTCCTGCCAGAAATTATACAAGCCGTCCGGCCGAATCGAGACATAGGGAATGCGATCCTCGCTGTCATAGATCGCCAGCGCTTCAGCCTTGACTGCTTCGAAGCGTGGGTCGCCCGCGAGCATGCCCATCGTCCGCTCATTCTCGGTGCGGACCCAATCCAGCGCCCGATCGCTGCGGGCCTCCTCGAGCCAGATGTAGCTGTCTTCCTCGGGGCCGGGAATGCCATCCTGTGCGGCGGCGGGCGTGTTGGTTGCAAGCGTCATGACAGCCGCCATGGCCAGCGCGGATGCGAGTTTCAAGGTCGTGTCTCCCGATTTTTCGAGAGACTATGTGCCGTTTGTTCAGGTGGGCGGCAACCCCTTGTCGATCAACGGCTACTGCCCATCAGATCGCGTCGCAACCAGACCTTGAGGCCACGATCATGGATACGCTGTTCGGCGATGACGACATAGCCGCGCGGCAGAGCGGTTCGGACATGGGCGAGAACCTGTTCGTTTTGGACCGTGAAGGGCCGGTCGGCCGTTACGATCACCGGCGGGCGGGTGCCGAGGATGCGGCGGACCTCGTCGATCTGTAGCAGGCCGAGCGAACCATGTTCGAGCGCATTGTTGAGGTGGTCGGGATAGATCAGCCTAGTCGGCAGGCAGCTCTCCGTGGTCGTGTAGAGCGCCGTTGGGCCATCGAAGACCCATAGACAGGCGCTGTTGCTGTCGACATGGGGGCGGATGGCCGCGACGAGTTCGTCCATCGCGGCGCGGTGATCCTGCGAAGCCTCGAACCGTTGGGGAAGGTAAAGAAGACCGACGCAGGCGATCATCGCAGCGAGCAGCGGAGCCATCCCCACCGGGCCGCGCCTGTCGAGAAAGGGGAGCGCAACCAGCAACACTGCGGGTACCAGCGCAGCGAAGTAATAGGCATAGACGGTCGATGGCAGGAAGACCGTTGCAAGCGCTGCCCCCAGCATGCCCCAGAAGAACGTGTAGGTGAGTCCATCCTCGGGCACCGTCATCCGGAAACGACCGTAAAGGCCCGCTATGGTCAGGACCATGAGCGGAAGCAGGAAGATCGCGTAATCGTCGGCGAAGCGCCCCATCGGGGCAGGCGCACGCAAGAAGAAGCTGACGAAATTGGCGAACCAGAATTCTTCCCACCCACCGACGGCAAGGTAGAACAGGCCGACCCCTATTGTAGGAAGCAGGCCGAGCGCTGCGAAACCGGCGGCGATCGCTAGTAACTGAGATAGCGTGCGTCCCGCGCGATATTGGCCCCAAAGCGCCCACAGGCCGAAGAAAACGCATTGCGGGAAGACCGTGTATTTTATCTGCAGGGCCAGCCCGCCGATCAGCATGGCGAGCCAGGCGCGCCTCAGCGCATTGGGATGCCGGGTATCGCGCACCAGCAGCGCCATGGCGAGCATGGCAGGCACGTGGAACGCTTCTGTCTGGGCTGAATGCGACCCGTAGATCGTCATCAGAACGATATAGAGAAGAGCCACCACCGTCGCGGTGCCCCTATCGACAAGGAGCAGCGCCAGGCGGCGCAGCAGCAGGGCGCCGATCACGATGAAACCCGTCGCCATGAGCTGATAGGACCAGGGGGCGGGCAGGCCGCTCGCATCGGCCAGTCCGAACAGCAGGAACAGGCCGAAGGGCTTGCGGTCCCACAGATCGACGAATGGCAATTGGCCCTGCAGCATCTGGCTGCCGATCAGCGCATATAGCTGTTCGTCGATATCGGCGTTGTGATCGCCCAGGAAGGGAAGGCGCACCACAAGCGCGCCCAAGGTCAACAGAGCAACGAGCCACAACGCGTCACGCGACGCTACGGACTTGGGCGTGGAATCCGCCCTATCAAGGCTCATCGCCGTCATCTGTCCGACCGTACCCCCAACGTGACTGCGGGCGATCCCTCGCATCTCGTGGTTAATTATCGGTTGCCGGACCGGCCGATGGTGTCAGTAAAACGACGAAGGGCGACCCTGCGCAGGGCCGCCCTTCACCTGTCTTCTATGTCAGAGAAGCCTCAGCTCTCGACGTGCTCGGCAAGGACCGTCAGCCCGTTCTCGCCGACTTCGGCGAAGCCGCCGCGGACCTCGATGGTCTCAGGCGCGCCGCCGTCGGTCTTGTAGACCTGCACCGCACCGTCGCGGATCGTCGACATGAAGGGCGCGTGGCCCTCGAGCACGCCGAATTCGCCTTCCGCACCGGGAACGACGACCATGTGGACGTCTTCGGAGCGGACCAGCTTGGCCGGCGTGACGAGTTCGAAGTGCAGGGCCATGTCCTTACGAGTCCTCGGCCAGGCGCTTGGCCTTCTCGACCGCCTGGTCGATGCCGCCGACCATGTAGAAGGCCGCTTCCGGCAGGTGGTCGTATTCGCCTTCGACGACAGCCTTGAACGACTTGATCGTGTCTTCGAGCTGGACGAACACGCCCGGGATGTTGGTGAAGACTTCCGCAACGTGGAACGGCTGCGAGAGGAAGCGCTGGATCTTGCGGGCACGGGCCACGGTCAGCTTATCTTCTTCCGACAGTTCGTCCATGCCGAGAATGGCAATGATGTCCTGCAGGCTCTTGTACTTCTGCAGCGTTTCCTGGACCTTACGAGCGGTCTCGTAGTGTTCCTGGCCGACGACGCGCGGCTCGAGCACGCGGCTGGTCGAGTCGAGCGGGTCGACGGCCGGGTAAATGCCCAGCTCCGAGATCGCGCGGCTCAGCGTGGTCGTTGCGTCCAAGTGGGCAAACGAGGTTGCAGGCGCCGGGTCGGTAAGGTCGTCGGCGGGAACGTAGATGGCCTGGACCGAGGTGATCGAGCCCTTGGTGGTCGAGGTGATGCGTTCCTGCAAATTGCCCATGTCGGTCGACAGGGTCGGCTGGTAGCCCACGGCCGAAGGAATACGGCCGAGCAGTGCCGACACTTCCGAACCCGCCTGGGTAAAGCGGAAGATGTTGTCGACGAAGAACAGAACGTCCTGGCCTTCCTGGTCGCGGAAGTATTCCGCCATGGTCAGACCCGAGAGAGCAACGCGGGCACGTGCCCCCGGAGGCTCGTTCATCTGGCCGAAGACGAGGGCAACCTTCGAACCGTCCGAAGTGGCGTTTCCGTCGGCGTCCTTGGCGATGACGCCTGCGTCGAGGAATTCGTGGTAGAGGTCGTTACCTTCACGGGTACGCTCACCGACACCGGCGAAGACGGACACGCCGCCGTGACCCTTGGCGATGTTGTTGATGAGTTCCTGGATCAGCACGGTCTTGCCGACGCCGGCGCCGCCGAACAGGCCGATCTTACCGCCCTTTGCGTAAGGTGCGAGAAGGTCGATGACCTTGATGCCGGTGACGAGAATGGCCGCTTCGGTCGACTGGTCGACGAAGAGCGGCGCTTCCGCGTGGATCGGGCTGGTGCTTTCGGCACCGATCGGGCCGCGCTCGTCGATCGGTTCACCGACGACGTTCATGATGCGGCCGAGCGTCTTCGGACCGACGGGGACCGAGATCTGCGCGCCGGTGTTGACGACTTCCTGGCCGCGAACGAGGCCGTCGGTGCCGTCCATCGCGATGGTACGCACGGTGTTTTCACCGAGGTGCTGGGCGACTTCGAGAACCAGCGTATTATCGCCGTTCTTCGTTTCGAGCGCGGTCAGGATCGCCGGCAGTTCGCCGGGGAACTGGACGTCGACGACGGCGCCGATGACCTGGCTGATGGTGCCGTTGGGCGATTGGTTGAGTACGGGTGCGGTGGCCATGATATCTATCCTACTGGCTCAGGAGTCTGCGAGGGTGGCGCCGTGTTCGGCGCAGATGGCGGCGGCATCGGCGAGGTTCCAGCCGGTGCTGTCTTCATTGACTTCAAGCTGCGCCTTGTTGCGCATGTATTCATCGTCGCCGAGGCCGAATTCGCAGCTCACGACATCGGATCCCATGGCACGCTTGCACATGGCGACGCTGACGGGTTCCGCGCCTTCGCAGGTTTCGGCGAAAACCGTTTTGAACAGGGCTTCGTCCGGTGCCGGCGGCGTATTGGCGGGTTCGGGCGAGACGACCTGTTCGGGCACAGGTTCGGCAGCGGGCTCTTCACCGCAAGCGGCGAGCAGGGCAAGGGGAAGGATGAGGGCGAGATTTTTCACGTCGATAGTCCTTACAGCGCTTCGGCGCCGGCAATGATTTCGATCAGTTCGGTGGTGATCGCGGCCTGGCGGCTGCGGTTGTACTGGATCGTCAGCTTGTTGATGAGATCGCCCGCATTGCGCGTGGCGTTGTCCATCGCGGTCATCGAGGCGCCCTGTTCGGAGGCTTCGCGTTCCAGCAGGGCACCGAATAGCTGCGTCTTGACGTAGCGAGGCAGGAGCTCCTCGAGAATCTCCTCTTCGCCCGGCTCGTATTCGACCACGGCATCGCCGCCGGTGCCTTCGCCTTCGGGCGAAGGGACGGGGATCAGTTGGTCGACGGTCGGGTCTTGCGCCAGCGCCGACTTGAAGATCGGGTAGACGAGGTGGGCGACGTCGAATTCGCCCTTCTCGAAGCGCTCGATCAGATCGTCGGCAATCGCCTCGGCTTCCTCGAAGCCCAGATTGCGCACCGCAGACGTGTCGAAATGCTTCTCGATCCGGTCGGCATAGTCGCGCTTGATCGGGGCGCGGCCCTTTTTGCCGACAAGGTAGAAGGACACGTCCTTACCCTCGGCGAGCAGCGCGCGCGCCTTGATCTTGGCAGCCTTCACGATGTTCGAGTTCAAGCCACCACACAGGCCCTTGTCGGTGTTCACGACCACCAGCAGGTGGCGCTTGTCCGACCCGGTGCCCGCGAGCAGCTTGGGGGCGCTGTCGCCGCTTACCTTGCCTGCGAGCGAAGCCATGACGCCCGACAGCCGCTCGGCATACGGACGTGCAGCTTCGGCAGCAGCCTGCGCACGGCGCAGCTTGGCCGCTGCGACCATCTGCTTGGCCTTGGTGATCTTCTGGGTCGATTTGACCGAGTTGATCCGGCCCTTGAGTTCCTTGAGGCTAGCCATTTCGGCTCCCTATCTTCGTGTCTCTAAGGCTCAGGCGAACTGCTTGGCGAAGGTCTTGAGCGCGTCGACGACCTTGTTCTTGGTGTCGTCTTCGAACTTGCCGGTGGTGCGGATGGTTTCCAGCACGTCGGCGTGTTCGGCGCGCATGAAGCTCAGCATCTGGGCTTCGTAGTCGGTGACGCGGTCAACCGGCACTTCGTCGATATAGCCGTTGGTGCCGGCGAAGATCGACACAGTCTGCTCTTCGAACGGCATCGGCGAGAATTGCGGCTGCTTGAGCAGCTCGGTCAGGCGCGCACCGCGGTTGAGCAGCTTCTGCGTTGCGGCGTCGAGGTCCGAGCCGAACTGCGCGAAGGCAGCCATTTCGCGGTACTGGGCGAGGTCGAGCTTCATCGAGCCCGAGACCTTCTTCATCGCCTTGGTCTGGGCGGCACCGCCCACACGGCTGACCGACAGGCCGACGTTGATGGCCGGGCGGATGCCCTGGTAGAACAGGTCGGTTTCGAGGAAGATCTGACCGTCGGTGATCGAGATCACGTTGGTCGGAATGTAAGCCGACACGTCGCCTGCCTGCGTTTCGATGATCGGCAGCGCGGTCAGCGAGCCGCCACCCTGCGACTTGTTCATCTTCGCCGCGCGCTCGAGCAGGCGGCTGTGGAGGTAGAACACGTCGCCCGGGTATGCTTCGCGTCCCGGAGGGCGACGCAGCAGCAGCGACATCTGGCGGTAGGCGACGGCCTGCTTCGAAAGGTCGTCGTACACGATCACGGCGTGCATGCCGTTGTCGCGGAAGAATTCGCCCATCGCGGCGCCGGTGTACGGCGCGAGATACTGCAGCGGAGCGGGCTCCGAAGCGGTCGCGGCGACGACGATGGTGTATTCCATCGCGCCGTTTTCTTCGAGCTGCTTGACGATCTGTGCGACGGTCGAGCGCTTCTGGCCGACGGCGACATAGATGCAGTAGAGCTTCTTGCTCTCATCGTCCGACTGATTGACTTCCTTCTGGTTGATGAAGGTATCGATCGCGACGGCGGACTTGCCGGTCTGGCGGTCGCCGATGATCAGTTCGCGCTGACCGCGGCCGACGGGCACGAGGGCGTCGATGGCCTTGAGGCCCGACTGCACCGGCTCGGAAACCGATTCGCGTGGGATGATGCCGGGGGCTTTCTGTTCGACCAGGCGGCGCTCGGTGGTTTCGATCGGGCCTTTGCCGTCGATCGGATTGCCGAGCGCGTCGACCACACGGCCGAGCAAGGCCTTGCCGACGGGAACGTCCACGATGGTGTTGGTGCGCTTGACGCTGTCGCCTTCGCCGATTTCCTGGTCGGAACCGAAGATAACGGCACCGACATTATCGGCTTCGAGGTTCAGCGCCATGCCCTGAACGCCGTTAGAAAATTCGATCATTTCACCGGCCTGAACCTTGTCGAGGCCGTGGATGCGGGCAATACCGTCACCCACCGAAAGCACGGTACCGACTTCGCTGACTTCGGCTTCACTGCCGAAATTGGCGATCTGGTCCTTGATGACCTTGGAGATTTCTGCGGCGCGGATATCCATGATGTGTGTCCTTTAAGCCTTCATGGCCTGGGAAAGCGAATTGAGACGGGTGCGGATCGAGCCGTCGATGCGCTTCGATCCGATGGTGACGACGAGGCCGCCGAGGAGCTCGGGATCGACCTTCGTAGAAAGCTTGACCGTGCGGCCTTCGCGGACCGTCAGCTTGGTCTTGAGCGCATCGAGCTGCGCATCGGTCAGCGCGTGCGCGCTGGTGACTTCGGCGGTCACTTCGCCGCGCTGGGCGGCGGCGATCGCGCGGAAGGCGCAAATTACCTGCGGCAGCTGCGACAGGCGGCGGTTCTGCGCCAGCACGCCGAGGAAGTTCTGCGTCAGCTCGGACACGCCGAGAATGGCGGAGACGCCCCACAGCGCCTTCTGTGCGGCACCGCGGCTGACCTTGGGGTTGGTGGTAACGGCGGCGAGCTCGGCCGATTCGGCGAGCGCGGCCTCGACCTTGTCGAGGTCCGATTCGACTGCGGTCACGGTTCCGTTTTCGCTAGCGAGATCGAACAGGGCCGAAGCGTAACGCCCTGCCAGGCTAGCCTGAATACCGGCGGAAATATCCACGCGCTTGAGGTCCTCTCGGGTCCGGAAGAAAAGTCTGTGCGATCCTGGCCGTGAACGGGTGACGGGAGTCGCCCCCGGCAAGGTCGGCGCGCGCCTAGCAAAGCCCCCCGTCAATGGCAAGCCGAGTCCGGGCAGGGAATCTGGACTCCGCTCGTAAGGGGCGTAGATTGCGTGGCACAAAGCAACCATTTGCGTGGGAGAGAGGCAATGGAGATGGCGGCACTGGCGCCCGCATGCGGGGTCGAAGTTGCCGGGGTGAGTCTGGCCGAAGCGGAGGGCGATACGCTCGATGCGATTAAGCAGGCGATCTACACTCACGGAATCGCGCTGTTTCGCGGGCAGGACGATTTCACGCCCGAGGCCCATATCGCCTTCGCCAGGCGCTGGGGCGGGATCGATCTCAACAATTACTTCCCGCTGACCGACGAACATCCGGAAATCGCCGTGGTCAGAAAGCGCGCCGATCAGGTCACCAATATCGGCGGCGGATGGCATACCGACCATTCCTACGATCAGGTGCCAGCCATGGGTTCGATCCTGGTTGCGCGAACGCTGCCGCCGAGCGGAGGCGACACTCTATGGGCGCATATGGGCGAAGCCTATGATGCGCTGCCCGACGATCTCAAGACCGAGATCGAAGGGCTCGAGGCCTATCACACTGCCGACCATATTTACGACGAAGACGGGCTTTATGCCAAGACCGACATGGGCGGCGATTTGCGCGGCAAGGCGCTCAAGACAGGGGCAACGCACCCGATCGTGATCCGTCACCCTCAGACCGGCCGCAAGCTGCTCTATGTCAACAGCGCCTTCACGGTGAACATCGTCGGCCGAAGCCGCGAAGAGAGCTTGCCGCTGCTACAGAAACTCTATGCGGCCGCCACTGCGGCGGACAACACCTGCCGCGTGGCGTGGGAGCCGGGTTCGGTGGCGATCTGGGACAATCGCACGACCTGGCATTTGGCGATGAACGATTATCAGGGGCACGCCCGCGAGATGCACCGCATCACGCTGACCGGCGAACCGCTGGCTGCGTGAGGCTGCGCGGATCGGCGGCTAGGGCCGCCGTGCGCTGCATTCATAGACCAGCCGTTCATTGGCTTGCCGGGGCAGCTTGCCGAGGACTTCCGTCTGCATCTCGCCGAGTTGCGCGGAGGCTTCCTCGGCCCCGCATTGGGGGGCCTCGTACTTGCCGCGCGCCTCGCGGGCCTCGTTCATGGCCTTGCGCGACAGAAGATAGCGTTCGGTGCGGAAGATACGTCGGTCGGGGTCGAAGCTGTTGACCGACACCGCGTCTTCGGAATTGGGTACGAATACGCGGCTCCAGGTGCCGCCCGAATACCCATATTGCGTTCGGCTGTTGACACAGCCGTCTGCGGTCCAGTCGAATTCTATGTCTTCGACCTGGGCACTGGTGACCCGGCTGCGTTCGGGCACGAGAGTGCATGTCAGCACGAGATCGCCCGATGCAGACATCCCCGCCCCTTCCGGATCATCCTCCCCAGCCTGCATGGCGGCGGCGACACGGCGGTCGATTTCGTCGAGGCCGGGGCGGGTAAGATAGGCGGCAAGCGCGGCGAGCACGATTGCGGCGGCTGCCCCCCCGACTATTCTCAGGCGGGTTTCATCGCGCTCTTCTTCGTCTTTCTGCCACAAGGCCATTGCCCATTGCCCCAGGCCGAAGGCGATCAGAAGCAGGACGATAGAGAGAAACAGACGGTCTTCGCGTTCGGTCATGACCCCCTGTTCGGCTTCGAGCAGGGCACGTTCGCGCTTTTCCCGCTGCGCTTCGAAACGCTGCGCGAGATCGGCGCGCGCAGTCATCTGTTCGCGCTGCAACCGCTCGCGCTCGGCCGCGTCGAGATCGGCCATGGAGCGGCAGGCGGAGCTGTTGATGCGCGGCTCGACGTCGTTGGCGCGTAGGAAAGGCACCATTTCGCGGTTCGACACCGCGAAGAAAAACTCCGCATCGCCGCCATCGCTGTCCGCGCCAAAGCTGTTCACCCCCACCACGCGGCCGCAGGGATCGAGCAGCGGACCGCCTGAACTGCCGCGCGCGATGGGCGCCGTGTGGAGGATGGTGTCGAACTGGCGGCTGGGCCGCGCCCCCGAAATGAAGCCGCGGCTTTTCACCGGGGGCTGGCTGCGAAAGATGTCGTTGAAATCCAGCCCCTGCGCGCGGTCGACATTCATGGGATAGCCAACACTGGTGACTTCGCCGCTGTCGGGCGGCGCGCCTCCGGCCAGGGCAAGCGGGGGCAGGCGCAAATCGCCGGTGATGCGGATCAGCGCCAGATCGTTGCGCGCGCTTACCGCCAGCGTCTGGCCATAGACGGCTTCGCCGCCGCCGCTGGGAATAATGCCGATTCTAAGCTCGCCATCGCGCAGCGCATCGCGCACCACATGGGCATTGGTGACGACCCGGTCGGCCGCAACGGCAAAACCGGTCCCGTGGCTGATCGGAAGCAGTTCGTCAGTGTCTTCGCCGATAATGACCACGCGCACCACGCCGCGCGCGGCGGCATCGATATCGGCGGGCTCCGCTTGCGCGAATGCGGGAGTGAACAGCGCCAGGATACTGGCCAGAAGAGTGACAAACCGTCCCATTTGCTGCGCCTTGTGACGATCATTGGCTTTGACCGCAAGCCGCGGGATGCGCGGCTGTCGATCGACGCGCACAAACGGGCCACTTGCGCTATGGAGATAGTCGTGACGATTACCGATGACACTGCCTGGGCCGCTGTCCTGCGCCGCGATCGCGCCTTCGACGGGCGCTTCGTGACCGGTGTGTTGACCACCGGCATCTATTGCCGTCCCTCCTGCGCGGCGCGGCATCCATCGCGCGGGAACGTGCGGTTCTTCGCCGATGGCGCGGCGGCGCGTGCGGCGGGGCTGCGCGCCTGCAAACGCTGCCTCCCGGACGATGTCGGACGCGACGAGGCGGCGGTGCTGGCGGCGATCGACGAGATTCGCGGCGCCGAAGACGCGCCTTCGCTGGCGGCGTTGGCCCAGCTCACGGGCTATTCGCCAACCCATTTCCAGCGTGTGTTCAAACGCGCCATCGGCCTCTCGCCCGCTGCCTATGCCCGCGCGCTGCGCGAAGAGCGGGCGCGCGATGCGCTGGCCGAGGCCGATAGCGTGACCGGCGCGATCTACGAGGCAGGCTATGGCTCGGCCTCACGCTTCTATGACGATACGAAAGGACGATTGGGCATGATGCCGAGCGACTGGCGCGATGGGGGCAGGGGCCGCACCATCCATTGGACATGCGTCGCAACGACGCTCGGCACCATGCTCGTCGCCGCGACGGAAAAGGGCGTGTGCTGCCTCTCTTTCGACGAGGGCGAGGAGGAACTGCGCGCGCGTTTCCCCAATGCCACGCTGGTCGAAGCGGGCGGTGAGTTCCGCGCGCTGTTCGAACAGGTCACAGCCGCCGTTGAGCAGCCCGTCAATGCCACCACCGCAGAGATCCCGCTCGATGTGAAGGGCACCGCATTCCAGCAGCGCGTGTGGCATGCGCTGCGTGACATCCCGGCGGGCGAGACGCGTAGCTATGGCGAACTTGCCGCCGCACTCGGCAATCCCAAGTCGAGCCGTGCGGTCGGCGGCGCGAACGGGGCGAACAACATCGCCGTCCTGATCCCCTGCCACAGGGTGATCGCAGCAGACGGCGGGCTGGGCGGCTATGCCTATGGCACAGAAATCAAAGCCGAGCTGCTGAGAAGGGAAACGAAATGACGAGCAAGATCGAGCAATTCAGGGCGCTGCATGTGCCGGGCAAACCGCTGGTGCTTTACAATATCTGGGATGCGGGCAGTGCGCGGGCCGTTGCCGAGGCGGGGGCCAAGGCAATCGCTACGGGCAGCTACGGCGTGGCCGAAGCGAATGGTTTCAAAGATGGCGAGACACTCCCGCTCGACATCGTGCTGGAGAATTTACGCCGCATTCTCACGGCTACCGACTTGCCGGTCACGATCGACATGGAGGCAGGCTATGGCGATACGCCTGCCGAGGTGGGCCGATCTGTCAGCAAGGCATTCGACCTGGGCGCCACAGGCATCAACATCGAAGACCGGATGCCGGGCGAAACCGAACTGCTGCCCACCGATGCGGCCGCCGAGCGTGTCGCTGCTGCCGCCGCAACCGGCATTCATGTCAATGCCCGTACCGATGTCTATCGGGGCGTCGATCCGGCGGATTATTCGCCCGAGATGATCGACGCCGTGCTGGAACGCGCAAGGGCTTATGCCGAAGCCGGGGCAGGGAGCCTGTTCGTCCCCTTCCTCGGCGATCATCCGACCATTCGCGCGATCTGCGAGGCTTCGCCCTTGCCGGTCAATGTGCTGTGGGCGCCAGGTCGTGGGACGACTGCTGAGCTTGCCGATCTGGGCGTGGCGCGGATCAGCTACGGGCATCAGCCCTGGGGCTGGGCCATGGAGAAATTGACCGAAGATGCCAGGGAGATCTATGCGGGATAGGCTTGGCCTCAGTTGGCGGCGAATGGTCACTCCGCGCCGACGAAAATCGCCTTGGCGTTGGCAAATTCCTTGATGCCGAAGCCGCCGTGCTCGCGACCGTAACCCGAATTCTTCACACCGCCGAACGGCATCGAGGGATCGGCCACGCCATAGGTGTTGATGAACACCATGCCGGTGTCGAAATGCGTCTTGGCCAGCTCGATCGCGCGGTCGGTATCGCGGCATAATATCCCGCCGCCCAGACCATAGCGGCTGTCGTTGGCGAGCCGCATCGCATCCTCGTCGTCCTGTGCGCGGATGACGCTGGCCACGGGGCCGAAAATTTCGTCGTCATAGGCGGGCTGTCCGGGGGTGACGTCGACCAGCACAGTGGCTGGGTAAAACGCGCCGGGACCGTCGGGGATTTTGCCGCCGCAGGCGATCTTCGCGCCTTTTTCCACCGACTGGTCGACCTGTTTCTGCACGTCGTCGCGCAGGTCCCTGCGCGCCATCGGCCCCATATCGCTATCGTCGGCCAGAGGATCGCCGATCCTGGTCGCTTCGAACTTGGCGACGAATTTCTCGAGGAAGGCATCATAGACCTTGTCGGTCACGATGAAGCGCTTGCCGTTGATGCAGGTCTGGCCGTTATTGTAGAGCCGCGCCCGCGCGCAAATCTCCGCTGCTTTGTCGAGATCGGCATCTTCGAGCACAAGATAGGCATCGTTTGAACCCAGTTCGAGCACCAGCGGCTTGAGCACCTTGCATGCCGCTTCCGCGATATGCTTGCCCGCGCCATCCGAGCCGGTCAGCGTGACGCCCCGAACCTTGTCGTGTTCGACGATCGCATCCGACGTATCGTGATCGATGACAAGCACGGTGAACAGGTTTTCTGGCAGACCGCCCTTGGCGAAAATCTCGGCGATCTTTAGCCCGCTGCCGGTGCAGTTCGATGCGTGTTTCAGCAGCACGCCGTTGCCGGTCATGAGATTGGCAATGGCATAGCGGATCACCTGATAGGCGGGGAAATTCCACGGCTGGACGCCGTAAATCACGCCGATGGGCGAATAGGTGACGATGCCGCGCCCCGCATTGTTCGGCTCGCGATGCTCGTCGGCCAGCTCCTTGGGACCGTTTGCGGCAGTATAGTCGCAGATCGCAGCACACAGCTCGACCTCGTCGCGGCTGTCGCCGATCAGCTTGCCGACCTCGGCCGTCATCAGCTGGGCAAGTTCTTCCTTGTGGTCGCGCAGCGCCTTGCCGAGACCCTTGATCACCCGCGCCCGGTCATTGAGGCTGCGCAGCCGCCATTGCTCGAAGGCGGCGTGGCATTTGTCGACCGCCGCGCAGGCTTCCTCGCGCGATAGCTTGCTATAGGCGGCGATCTCTTCGCCGGTGGCGGGATTGACGGTGGTTATATCGGACATGAGGCCCTTTCCTGTCTGCTTTGCAATGGAAAGGGCCGAAACGCCTCGACGTTCCGGCAAAGGTGCAATCGCGGCGCGTGCAAAAAAGGGACGGGCGATAGGCTCACCCGTCCCGCGAATTGCAACAACTCGGTCCGGTCAGAGCCCAGCCTGCATCCCGTCGACGCTCTTGCTGACGAGGATATTCACCGCCACGCGGCGGTTCTGCGCCTTGCCGGCTTCGGTCGTGTTATCGGCCGCCGGGTCGGCCTCGGCCATGCCGGTGGGGACCATCATGCGATAGGGCTTCCAGCCGCATTCCTGCTGGAGGAAGTTCACGACGCGCGTGGCGCGCTTTTCGCTCAGTTCCTGATTGTATTCATAGTCGCCGACCGAATCGGTGTAGCCGACCACGAGCAGCAGAGCATTGTCGGTCGATTGCGCCTGCTGTGCCGTTTGGCACAGCTCGTAACGCGCCTCTTGCGACAGGTTATACTTCGCCGTGTCGAAATAGACGTTGGTCGTACCCTTGATATTGTATTCGTCGATATTGGCGACGCGGCCGCGCAAAGCCTCGGTTGCGGCTTCATTGGCGGTAAAGCGCTGGTCGGTACCGGTGTGGATCATTCGCGCGGTTTTGAGGTCACGCGATTTGACCGCCACCTTGGTGGCAATCAGGCCGCGATCGGCCCATTCGACCGTTTCGACATCCACCGGCAGGCCGTTGAGCAGGTCCGCCTCGGTCAGCGCATCCTTGTCGAGACCGAGGAAGCCGCCGCTGCTGCGAATTTCGGTGGCCGGACTGATGGCTACGACGGGGCGCGAACCGTCCGCGGTGGTAACCTGAATCTTGTTGTCCTTGCGGGCCGAGATGACGCCTTCGAATTCGGGGCCTTCGGGCATGTCCGAAAGATCGCTGGGTGTATGGCCGGTGACGGTCGTCAGAACTTCGCCCTGCCGGTCGTCATAGCTCGCTTGCGCTTCAAGCTCCTGCGCCATTGCCGGGGCGGCTAGCAGACCGATTGCAGCAAACGTAGCTGTGCCGGTGGAAAATGCGTTCATCTGTATACTCCTCATTCGTGACCCCGCCACGCGACCGATACGGCTGAAAGCGAAAGGCGCCGAGAGCCTTGCGCGAGCGGAATGGTGAACCGTGTCCGGTCCCCGTGATGTGAACGAACGGCCCTGGGGCCGCAGCTGCGCGCCGGTTGTCCACCTCAACCTGTCGGGTGGATGAACAATTGCGGCGAAATAGTGACGAAGGCGGTTGGCGCGGGGGACCGCTGCGACGAGCCGTTTTCCGAAGCGTCAGTCGTTTCGCGCCCATCCGGGCCGGGCCGGTTCGAGCGAGTCAAGGAACGCCTCGGCGCTGTCGAGATAGTCCTGCTGGCGTTCATTGCCCATCCGGTCCCAGGTGGCATAAATCCGGCCGATACGGTGGTTCTTTCCCAGCCGGTCGCGGTGCCGGTGCATAAAATGCCAGTAGAGCGGGTTGAAGGGGCAGGCACCTTCGCCGGTCTTCTTGCTCACCGAATAGGCGCAGGTGGAGCAGTAATTGCTCATCTTGTTGATGTAGTTGCCGCTCGCCGCATAAGGCTTGGAGGCGAGCTTGCCGCCATCGGCATAGAGGATCATCGCGGCGACATTGGGCAGTTCGACCCATTCATAGGCATCGGCATAGACGACCAGATACCAGTCCTGCACCTCGCGCGGGCTGATGCCCGCCAGCAGGGCGAAATTCCCGAGCACCATCAACCGCTGGATATGATGCGCATGCGCATTGTCGTGCGTGGTGCGGATGCAATCGGCAAGACAGGCCATGTCGGTTTCGCCGGTCCAGTAGAACTCGGGCAGACCGCGCTGGGCATTCAGGGCGTTGGCCTTTTGCAGATGCGGCACCTGGTGCCAGTAGAAGCCGCGCACATATTCACGCCAGCCGATTATCTGGCGAATGAAGCCCTCGACCGAATGGAGCGGGGCCTTGCCTTCCCTGTACGCCTTCTCCGCGCGCCAACACAGCTCCAGCGGATCGAGTAGGCCGAGATTGATGCTGGTCGAGAGCATGGAGTGGAACAGATCGTCCTCGCCCGCGACCATCGCGTCCTGATAGGGGCCGAAACACTCGATCCGCTCGGCGAAGAAGGCATCGGCGGCGTCCTTGGCTTCATCGCGCGTTACCGGCCATGCGAAGCTTTCGAGACTGCCGAAATGGTCGCCGAATCGGTCCTCGACCAGTTCGATGACCTCCCGCGTGATGTCGTCCGGCTCGAACTTGGGGCGTACGGGCGCCGATAGGCCTTCCTTGGGCGGTTTACGGTTCTCGCTGTCGTAATTCCACTCGCCGCCTTCGGGCTTGCCGTCGTCGTCGACAAGCAGACCGGTCTTACGCCGCATTGCACGGTAGAAGAACTCCATGCGGAGCTCTTTGCGATCCGCTGCCCATTCGTCGAATTCGGCCTGCGAACAGATGAACCGGTCGTCGCGCAGGATTTCTACTTCGCAGGCGAATTTGTCCGCCCACTGGTCCATCGCCTCGCGCACGCGCCATTCGCCGGCCTCGACCACGCTCACGAGGCGGGGCGAATGCTCCTCTATCGCGCGGGCAACCTCTCCGGTGAAGCTCCCCGCATTATCCGCATCGTCGAGCCTGACGTAATCGACTGTCCATCCCGCACCGCGCAGCTCCTTCGCGAAGTGCCGCATGGCGGAAAAGATCAGCGCGATCTTCTGCTTGTGGTGCTTGACGTAGGTCGCCTCGTCCCAGAGCTCCATCATCAGGATGACGGTATCGTCCTTGCTCCGCCCGCGGATGGAGGCGACGTCGCGAGTGAGCTGATCGCCAAGGACGGGGACGAGAACGGGGCGGGCATTACCCTTCAAAATGCCCGGCTCCGCCAAAAGCGTCCTGTATGTCCGCTGGCGATCAATCCTCGTCGTCGCCTTCCTCATCTTCGGGATCGGGCTGGAACAGCCAATCCGGTTCGGGCGAAAGGAATTCCAGCGCTTCGGCTCGTTTGCTAGGATCTGCTTCCAGTTCCTCGAGAATCTTGTTGAGCCGATCGATGCGCTTGGGGGCATGTGGGTCGTTGATCACCGGACCCAACACGCTGAGGGCATCGGTATCGCGCTGCTCGAGAAGCAGGAGATGACCGAGCGTCTGGCGGAATGAACGATCGAACTGGGCGTTGAAATACGCGTTTTCCAACGCGATCAGAGCGGTTTCGGGCACCAGCTCGCCGCTCAAACGGTGAGCGAGATAATACTCGTGCAACGATGCAGGATTCTGAGGATCCTTGCGGTTCGCCAGCGCAAACTGCTTCTGGGCCTCTTCGAAGTAGGAAGGATCGGCTGCGATCGCGGGCCATTCGGTTTCGCCCACCGGTTCGAACCCGACCGCCTTGGTCAGCGCGATGCGACCGAGGTAGATATTGGGCCAGGCGGATTCCTCATCCAGTTGCTGTGCTCGCTCGGCGGCCCTGGTTGCTTCCTCGTAAAGCCGCGCATCGAACAACGCTTCGGTTGCGGTGAGCTGCGCCATGACGCTGTCCGGATAGTTCGCCGCCAACTGGCGCGCATCGTCTACCAGGTCCAGCGCCATCTCGCGTGTCACGCCGGATTGCGACTGTGCCCGGATGGGCAGGCTCGCCGCTTCGGCATCGCTGACCTCGCGTACCGTGACCTCTGGGGGCCGATATCCATCGAAAGTTACTGTTTTTCCGGACAGTCGTCGGCTCTGGTACTTACGCATGTCCGACTGTAGAGCGTGCAGATTGCCGAACGCCTGGCGTGCCGCATCGAGGCTCGGGACGCGCTGGTTTAGGAGGTCGAGATAAGCCTTGAGTTGGCCATCGCGTTCGCCTGAAAAGGTGAGGTAATGCGATAGAAGCCAGCCTTGCGCATAAGCGGCGAAGACATCGCGGTAACGCATTTTCTCGGGACGCTGGAAAAGGTTCTCCAGATCGTAGGCGCGAAGGGCCTTGAGAGTCGATGCGCGGTGGTTTGCCGGCGCGCCTATGATGAACCCATCATCGGTGAGTTCCAGGGTGCCGTAGACTTCGGCAAAGCCTTCGCGGTACCAATAGGGATAGGCAGCGGGTGCATGCCGGAACATGAAATAGTGCGCGTATTCGTGGAACAGCACCGTTTCCGGCGACAGATCCGTGTCGTCACTGCGATTGTACCCGCGCGAACCGCGCTGGCGCTCTTCCCTCAGCGGGCTGAATGCGACGGTGTTGCCGCCGCGCGGAATAAAGAACCCGGCTACGCTCTTGCTGTCCACCAAGCGTCCGATGTCGCGCGCGGTGCCAAACTGGAAAAGTGTCAGCTTTTCGGAGAGTTCGGGTTCACGTTCGTCCGGCGAGATCTTGAGCATGAAGCGCATTGCCTCGTCGAGCCGTTCCATCCTCACCGCCGTTTTGGCAGCGGTTTCGGCATCGCTATCGGAATAGACCCGGAAATGGGCGGTGTCTGCCTGATACCATTCCGCATGGGCAGGCGTGGCAGCGAGCACTAGGCCCGCCAGCGCGAGTTTCAGTTTCATGTTTGACCCTCAGATTGCAGTCCGTGGTCAACCATTACGTTTGCGCCAAAATGTGCAAGTGCAAATCCGTACCGCGATGGATTTCGCGGTACCGTGTGGTTTTTAGACAAAACTGTAAGGATCCACGTCGACCGCAACGCGCACGCCGGGCGGGTGGTCGACCGCGCCGAGCCAGTGGCGGATGACGTCCTGCAAGTGAACGCTGCGCCGCGCGTTGATGAGGAAGCGGTAGCGGTAGCGGTTGCGGAGCAGCGCCATGGGGGCTGGGGCAGGGCCGAGGATCACGCATTCGGCGACCTGTGGGCGGAAGGCACCGAGCCGGTTGGCGGCCTCGCGCGCTTCGGCATCGTCTTCGGAAGAGATGATAATTGCGGCCCAGCGGCCGAAGGGGGGCGCGCCCGCCTCGCGCCGCATTTCGGTTTCGGCAGAGTAGAAGGCGTCGCGGTCTCCGGCGGCGAGCGCGGCGATAACCGGCGCTTCGGGATGGCGTGTCTGGATCAGCACCTCGCCCGGTTTCGAACCGCGCCCCGCGCGCCCCGCGACCTGTGCCACCTGCTGATAGGTCCGCTCGCCCGCGCGCAGATCGCCGCCTTCCAGGCCGAGATCGGCATCGACAACCCCGACCAGTGTCAGTTCGGGGAAATGGAACCCCTTGGTTACCAATTGTGTGCCGACGATCACGTCGATCTCGCGAGCCTCCACCGCGGCGATGAATTCTGCGGCGCGGCCGGGCGAGTTGAGCGTGTCCGAGGTGGCGACGAACACCCGCGCCTGCGGCAGGCGCTCCGCCACCTCGTCGGCGATCCGTTCCACGCCCGGGCCGCAGGCGACGAGGCAATCGGGCTCGCCGCATTCGGTGCAGGCCTGGGGGGCGGGGGCTTCATGGCCGCAGTGGTGGCAGGCGAGGCGTCGGGTGAAGCGGTGCTCGACCAGCCAGGCGCTGCAATTGGGACATTGATAGCGAAAGCCACAATTGCGGCACAAGGTCAGCGGCGCATAGCCGCGGCGGTTCAAGAACAGCAGCGACTGTTCGCCGCGTTCGAGCCGCTCCTCGATCCCGTCGACCAGCCGCTGGGCCAGCCACATGCCCTGCGGGGGCTTTTCCTCCGTCAGGTCGATCGTGTCGATGCTGGGCAATTGTGCCCCGCCGAACCGGCTGGGCAGGTCGATCTTGGTGTAGACCCCGCTCTCGGCCATCTGCAGGCTTTCGAGCGCGGGCGTGGCACTGGCGAGGACCACCGGCACCTTTTCGAAATGCCCCCGCATCACGGCTACGTCGCGCGCATTGTAGCGCACTCCGTCTTCCTGCTTGAAGCTGGTCTCATGCGCCTCGTCGACGACGATCAGGCCGAGCTTCGCAAAGGGGAGGAACAAGGCCGAACGCGCGCCGACGACGACCTGCGCGCTGCCGTCGGAGACCGCGCGATAGGCGCGGCGGCGCTCGGTCGATTTAAGCGAGGAATGCCACAGCACGGGCGATGCGCCGAAGCGCTCTTCGAAGCGGTGGAGGAAATTCTCCGTCAAGGCGATCTCGGGCAGCAGCACGAGCACCTGACGCCCGATATCAAGTGCCTCGGCGACGGGCTCGAAATAGGTCTCGGTCTTGCCCGATCCGGTCACCCCGTCGAGAAGGAAGGGGGCGAACTCCGCCTTGCGAACGGCCTCGGCGAGAATGTCCGAGGCCGCGCGCTGCTCCGCGCTCAACTCGACATGGGCAAAGTCCGGGCGGGCCGCGTCATAGGGGCGGTCGCAATCGACCTCGACCGGCTCGAGCACGCCCTGATTAACGAGGCCCCGCAGGACCGCCTCGGATACCCCGGCAATACCCGCCAGTTCGCGGATGTTGGCCTGCTCGCCCTCGAGCGCTTCCATCGCCGTCTCCCGCTGCGGGGTCATGCGTTCGGGCATGCCGCCGGTCAGGCGATATTCGGTCATGGTGGCCGGACCCTTCAGAGCACCGCCCGACGACAGCGCCATGCGCGCCACGCTGGCCAGCGAGGCGACATAGTAATCTGCCGTCCATTCGATCAGGCGGCGCAGCGGCGCGGAGAGCGGGGGTATCGGGAGCAATCCCCTCAAATTCCGCAGCTTCCCTACCGGAACCTCGGTGCCGGGCAGCCGTTCAGCCTCCCAGACGATCCCGATCACGGTACGCGGCCCCAGCGGGCATTCGACCACCGAACCGGGTTCGACACGCATCGCGTCGGGCACCTTGTAATCCAAGGGGCCGAGAGCGGCATTGAGGACGAGGCAGCGCACGCGGTTCATGGCCGAGCCATATGGGCGGCGGCAGGCGTGCGAAACAAGGGTGGGATGCAGTGAGGAGCAACGATATGACCGATATTCTCGTGAAACCCACCCGCCGACGCGCTGTCCTTGGCGGTCTGGCCGCAGGCGGCGGGCTGCTGGCCTTGCCCGGCTGCGCAAGCCTGCCCGGTTTCGGCATGGTCGATGCAGTCCAGCGCATCCTCTTCCTTTCGAGCGAGCGCGCCTTCGGCCGGATGCTGCAGGGCGACGGGTTTTGGGATCAGCAGGTCGCGCAGCTTGGGCTGGGTAATCTGCTCGGCACGCGCGGCGACGTAATGACCCGCATCCTCACCTCGGCGCTGTTCAAGAGTCGGCTGGAGGATGCCTTTGCCGATATTGCCTATGAAGGTGCCGAACGCGCGGCCCCGCTGGTGACCGATGCGGTGCGCACCATCGGCGTCCAGAACGCCATCGATCTCGTGCGCGGCGGGCCGACAGCGGCAACCAGTTTTCTGCGCGGATCGATGGGCACCACGCTCGTCGAGGCGATGGTTCCCGAACTCGGCACGGCCATGCGCGTGGCCAGCGATCCGCTGGTGGGCGAGCTTGTGCGCGGTCTAACCGGTGTCGACTTTGCGGGCGCTACCAATCGCCTTGCTACCAATATCGACGACACCATTTGGCGCGAGATCGGCGTAGAGGAAGCTGCCATCCGCCGCGATCCGCAGGCCACGCGCGATCCGCTGATCATCGGTGTGTTCGGCACCGGTGCGGGGTACTAGCCGCACCGCGACTGCATCGCTAAGGCTTGCCGGGAATCGCATTTTCCTTCCGGAGCCACACGCACATGAAATTCTTCGTCGATACCGCCGACATCGCCGACATCAGGGAACTGGCCGATACCGGCCTGCTCGACGGCGTCACCACCAACCCCTCGCTGATTGCCAAATCGGGGCGGGATTTCATGGAGGTGACCAAGGAAATCTGCGGCATCGTCGATGG
This sequence comes from Qipengyuania sp. ABI-127-1, assembly GCA_022953095.1. GTDB lineage: Bacteria > Pseudomonadota > Alphaproteobacteria > Sphingomonadales > Sphingomonadaceae > Qipengyuania. The sequence continues at coordinate 1,143,432 of JALJCR010000001.1, forward strand.
TCCGGTCAGCGCCGAAGTGGTCGCGCTCGATCATGAAACGATGATGAAAGAGGCCGAAACGTTGCGCAAGATTGCGGACAATGTTTGCATCAAGGTGCCGCTGACGATCGACGGGTTGAAGACCTGCAAGAAGCTGACCAGCGACGGCACCATGGTCAATGTGACGCTGTGCTTTTCCGCCAACCAGGCGCTGCTCGCGGCCAAGGCGGGGGCGACCTTCGTCTCGCCCTTTGTCGGCCGGCATGACGACAACGGCTTCGACGGCATGGCGCTGATCCGCGATATCCGCCTGATCTACGACAACTATCCCGGCTTCACGACCGAGATCCTCGTCGCCAGCATCCGCAACCCTGTCCACGTGCTGGAAAGCGCGCGGATCGGCGCCGACGTCGCGACCATGCCTGCGGGTGTGATCAAGGGCCTGTTCAAGCATGTCCTGACGGACAAGGGGATCGAAGGGTTCCTCAAGGATTGGGAAAAGACCGGCCAGTCGATTCCCACCGCGTAAGTGACCGACCAGACCCCTCTCGATCGCTTCAAGCAGGCGCTGACCGGCGCTGCCCGTGCGCTCGCGCACGAGCCCGAAGTGGAAGTAGCCTGGAGCGCGGATGCCCCGGCGCAGAGCGGCAAGAATTTCCGCGTGCCGCTGCCGGGCCGCAATTTGCCGCGCGACCAGGCGATCGAGGCACGCGGTTTCGCCGACAGCTTCTCGCTCCGCCTGCGCCATCACAACGAGGCGCTGCATGGCAAGGGCGCGCCGCCTGAACCGATCGCGCGGGCCTGCTACGACGCGATCGAGCAGGTCCGCTACGAGGCGATCGGATCGAACCGCTATGCCGGGATCCGCGACAACCTCAATTCGGCTGTCGAACTGCGCACCGCGTCCGACGCCATCGTCCGCGCAGAGGAGGCGAGCGAGGTCCCGCTGCCGACCGCACTTTCGCTGATGCTGCGCGAGGCGCTCACCGGCGAGGCCGTGCCCGAGCGCGCCCGCGCGGGCGTCGAATTGGTGCGCGAGGATATCCTCGCTAAGATCGGCACCGATATGGAAGGGCTGGCCGAAGCGCTCGACGACCAGCGCGCGTTTCAGGACCTGACGCTCGACATGCTGCGGCATCTCGACCTCACCTTGCCCGACAGTCCCGATCCGACCGACGCCGAGGATGGCGACGAGGAAGAGGGCGAAAATCCCGAGGATCAGGAAAGCGACGAGGAAGACGAGGGCGGCGCCGAGCCCGAGGCTGCCGATGCGCGCAGCGAGCTCAGCGACGGCGAGGCCGAAGGCGATGCCGATCAGGAGGTCGAGGGCGAACAGGAAATGTCCGATGGCGATCCGTCGGACGATGGCGAGGAAGGCATGCAGCCCGTCCGCCCCAACCGCCCGTGGACCGACCTGCCCGATACTTTCGAATACAAGGCTTATACGGATAGGTTCGACGAGGAAATCGAAGCGCCCGAACTGTGCGACAATGAGGAGCTGGACCGGCTGCGCGCCTATCTCGACAGCCAGCTTGCAGGCCTTCAGGGCGTGGTCACGCGGCTCGCCAACCGGCTGCAACGCCGCCTTATGGCGCAGCAGAACCGCAGTTGGGATTTCGATCAGGAAGAAGGGCTGCTGGATGCCGCGCGGCTAACCCGCGTGGTCGTCAGCCCCGGCCATGCGCTCTCTTACAAGATGGAGCGCGATACCGAGTTCAAGGACACGGTCGTCACGCTGCTGATCGACAATTCGGGCAGCATGCGCGGGCGGCCGATCAGCATCGCCGCGATCAGCGCCGATATCCTCGCGCGCACGCTGGAGCGCTGCGGCGTGAAGACCGAAATCCTCGGCTTCACCACCCGCGCCTGGAAGGGCGGGCAGAGCCGCGAGGCCTGGCTTGCCGATGGCCGCCCGGCCAATCCCGGCCGCCTCAACGACCTGCGCCATATCCTCTACAAGAAGGCCGACGAGCCCTGGCGCCGCGCGCGCCGCAATCTCGGCCTGATGATGCGCGAGGGGCTGCTCAAGGAAAATATCGATGGCGAGGCGCTGCTCTGGGCGCATGACCGCCTGCTCCGCCGCCCCGAAGACCGCCGAATCCTGATGGTGATTTCGGACGGCGCCCCGGTCGACGACAGCACGCTCAGCGTAAACCAGGCGGGCTATCTCGAAGGGCACCTGCGCAAGGTAATCGACTGGATCGAGAAGCAATCGCCCGTGCAATTGGCCGCGATCGGGATCGGGCATGACGTGACCCGCTATTACAAGCGTTCGGTGACCATTATGGACGTCGAGCAGTTGGGCGGGACGATTATCGAGCAACTGGCCGATTTGTTCGAGGTGGAGGGGTGATGAGACATCGCAGCGAGACTCCGCTTGCATGGTTTTCGCTGTTCGCCACGTCGGTACATTTCGTGCTCGAGACCTGGTACCATCTTGTGTGGGGCCAGCCGCTCCAGGCCTTGGTCGTCGATTACATCGGCAATGTCTTGATGTTCGGCGGGGCCATCGCTTCGCTCCGCCTGCGCCCTCGCAGTGCCGCCGGTTTGCTGGCAGGCGCGTGGTGCTTCTACCTTGGCTTTGGCTGGCGCAGCGTCTTCGGGCGTTTCGAATTGCTGCAGCAGGGCAAGGCTGCGGTTAACGGCGAGGCCAGCTTCGTCCTGCCTCTGATCGCCTTCGGTCTGGTGGTCGTGGCGATCTGCATGGTCTGGGCGCTGTGGCTGGCATGGCGACAGGCGACCGAGAGTAGCGGCGCGGAATGAGCCCGGAGGTGACAATCCGTTTGCTGGGGCTCGGCGACGAAGCGCTTGTCGAGGCCGCTGCCCAATTGTTCGACCATAAACCGCTTCCCGAGCAGACACGTGCTTTTCTCGCCAGCGATCGCGAGTTTATGTGGCTCGCCCTCAAGGAAGGCCTTCCGGTGGGCTTCGTCAGTGCGACCAGCATCCTCCACCCCGACAAGCCGCCCCATCTTTTCGTCAACGAACTTGCGACGCATCAGGACCATTGGCGGCGAGGCATCGCGACCCGACTGATGCGAGTAGTCGAGCAGTTCGGCCGCGAGAATGACCTCTGGCCAATCTGGGTCGCTGCCGAGGGTGACGACGCGCAGGCGATCTCCTTCTACCGATCGCTTGGAGACATGGAGGAACGCGGTGCGACCGTGTTCGAATGGGAGTGACAATGAACGTAACCGAAGCCGTCCAGACCCGCCGCTCCGTCCGCGCCTTTACCGACCAGCCAGTCGAGCGTGAGGTGCTCACCCGCATCCTCGAGAAGGCGCAGCGCTCGCCGTCAGGCGGGAACACCCAGCCATGGCACGGCATCGTCCTCACCGGTGAGCCAATGCAGGCGCTCTTCGCGCGGATCACGCAGGAATTTCCCAAGGGACGCGAGGCGCACAAGCCCGAATACCATATCTACCCGCCCGAACTCGATGGTCGCTACGAAGAACGCCGCTTCGGTGTAGGCGAGGACCTGTACGGCGCGCTCGAGATCTCCCGCGAGGAGAAGGGCAAGCGTCTCATGTGGTTTGCTGAAAACTTCCGCGCCTTCGGGGCGCCGGTGCTGATGCTGGTCCACACGCCCAAATATATGGGGCCGCCGCAGTGGAGCGATATCGGCATGTGGCTGCAGACCATCGGCCTGCTGTGCCGCGAGGAGGGGCTCGACACCTGCTTTCAGGAAGCCTGGGCGGTCTATTCCCCGCAAATCCGCGAAGTGGTCGATATCCCCGAGGACCATACCTTTTTCTGCGGAGTGGCGATCGGTTACCGCGATGCGCAGGCGGCTGTGAACAATTTCGACGTCAAACGTGCCCCGCTGGACGAGAGCGTGCGCTGGGAGGGGTGGTAATTTCCATCGTCATCCCAGCGCAAGCTGGGATCGTTCTCCACCAAGTGCCAGCCCGACAGCGATCCCAGCTTGCGCTGGGATGACGGGATAGTATCAGGCCCCGCATGACCGACACGCCGCTCAAACTGTTCAACTCGCTGACTCGCGCAATCGAAGTCTTCGAGCCCGTCCATGAAGGCGAGGCGCGCGTCTATTCCTGCGGGCCAACGGTCTACAACTACCAACATATCGGCAATATGCGCGCCTATGTGTTCGCCGACACGCTGGGGCGGGTGTTGCAGTGGAAGGGCTACGAGCTCACCCATGTCATCAACATCACCGATGTCGGCCACCTCACCTCGGATGCGGATGAGGGCGAGGACAAGATGGAGCGGATGGCGGCGAAGGAGGGCAAATCCGCCTGGGACATCGCCAAGTTCTATCAGGAGGATTTCGAGCGCGACCTAGCGCGGTTGAACGTCCAGTCCAAACAGCACCCGCGCGCGACCGATTATGTCGAGGCGATGATCGCCTGGGGCGAGAAGATCGCAGACAAGCACTGCTACGAACTCGATAGCGGGCTCTACTTCGACGTCTCGACGGTTGCCGATTACGGCCGCCTTGCACGTGCCGTCACCGAAGACGGCGAGGGCCGGATCGACACGGTCGAGGGCAAGCGCAACGCCGCCGATTTCGCCATCTGGCGCAAGACCCCGGCGGGCGAAACGCGGCAGATGGAATGGGACAGCCCCTGGGGCAAGGGCGCGCCCGGCTGGCATCTCGAATGCTCGGTTATGGGCGAGAAGCTGCTCGGCTTCCCCTTCGACATCCACACCGGCGGGATCGATCACCGCGAAATCCACCACCCCAACGAAATTGCGCAGAACCAGGCCTATTGCTGCACTGGCGGGCTGGACGACGCCGCCCATTCGGGCGCGAAGATCTGGATGCACAACAACTTCCTCGTCGAGCGCAGCGGCAAGATGTCGAAAAGCGCGGGCGAGTTCCTGCGGCTGCAACTGCTGGTCGACAAGGGCTATCACCCGCTCGCTTACCGCATGATGTGCCTGCAGGCGCATTACCGCAGCGAGCTGGAGTTCTCTTGGGAGGGGCTGGGCGCCGCGCTCACGCGGCTCAAGCGCATCGTGATGGCGGTAGAGCGGCTGGCCGATGCCGCGCCCGGTGATCCTTCGCACCAGAAATTCGCCCCCATGCGCGCGAAGTTCGCCGAGGCCGTTTCGGATGATCTCAACACCGCTGTCGCGCTGGTCGCTCTCGAAGAGGCGCTCGCGGTCAAGAAGGTCGATGCGGGCGTCGAGCGCGCGGTAATCGAGGATATGGACGCCGTCCTCGGCCTCGGCCTGTTCGGTCTGACGCGCACCGATCTGCGCATCCGCCCGAAAGGCGCGCAGATCACTGAGGCCGAAATCGAGGCCGAGCTGATTCGCCGCAAGGAGGCCCGCATGGCCAAAGATTTCGCCACTTCGGACGCGATTCGCGAAAGCCTTGGGGAAAAAGGTGTCGAGGTGATGGACGGCGACCCGCTCGGTTGGGAATGGAAGCTCTGACCATGGCCGATCCGCAGACCCTCCTCTGGCAGCATCTCAAGGATATGCCCAAGGGCCTGCAATTCGTCCGCGACCACGAGGCGGAGGGCTTCGTTCTCCCGCTCTATTGTGCCGAGGCGCATCTCGCGATCGAAGTCCGCGAGGATCCGTTCAAGCCGAAGAACGACAGCGAGCGCGAACGCTGGCAGGAAAAGCACCGCGTCGACATCATGCAGGTCCCGCCCAGCCACGTGCGGCGCAATGCCAGCGACGTCGCCGCAGCGATCGTCGACATCGCCAGCCGCCGCAAGGAACGGTTTGCGAAAAGTATCTGAAGCGGCAATTGATGGCATCGAGGAGAATTCGATGACCAAAGCCGTCCTGTCCGCCCTGATCCGCCCGCTGGTCGAACCGCGTCTGCCCGAATGGGTCGAGCCGCTGTGGTTCGCGAGTAACGAGCAGGCGCTCGAATATGCGCCGGAGGCGGAGATCGGCTGGTTCGACCTGAACGAGAAAGAACCAATGGCGGAGATCGCGCGCGCCGCGACCGGTCTCAAGTGGATGAATTCGATCTATGCCGGGCTCGATTTCATGCCGCTCGACCTGCTCAAGGAACGCGGCGTGACGGTTACCAACGGCGTCGGCATCAACGCGATCACCATCGCCGAATATGTCGTCATGCTGATGCTTGCCCATGCCAAGGGGTATCGCGAGGTGGTACGCGCGCAGGAGCGGCACGAATGGCTGCTCGACAGCCCGGGCAAGCGCGAGCTTTCGGGTGAGCGCGTGCTGTTGCTGGGCCTCGGCGCGATCGGTCAATTGGTGAAGACCCGGCTCGAGGCTTTCGACATGAAGGTCGTGCCCGTGCGCCGCTCAGGTGCGGAAGGGGCGCTGAGGCCAGGCGAATGGCGCGAGAAGCTGGGCGAATTCGACTGGGTCGTGCTCGCGGTTCCATCCACGCCCGAGACCAGGCACATGATCGGCGCGATGGAACTTGCTGCGATGCGCCCCAATGGGGTGCTGGTGAACATCGCGCGCGGCGATGTGGTCGATCAAGAGGCGCTGGTCGAGGCGCTGAAGGAACAGAAGATCGAGGCCGCACTGCTCGATGTGACCGAACCCGAGCCGTTGCCCGAAGACCATCCGCTGTGGGAGCTCGACAATGCGCAGGTGACCATGCACCTGTCGGGCCGCGCCCAGACCAAGATGTTTCAGCGCAGTGCGGATCGCTTCATCGAGAATCTCGAGCGTTGGCGGACCGGAGAGCCGGTTCAGCCGCAACTGGACCTCGACCTCGGATACTGACGGAACGTCCGCTGGGCTGCCTCCGTTCTGGTGGTGAACAGGAGACGCCATGCCCACGCTCAAGGATACCTACCCGCTCTACCTCAACAACACAGCCGCGCAGCCCAACACCGATCTGGAGGTGACCGACAAGTTCACCGGCGAGGTCGCCTTCCGCACCGCGCTGGCCAGCCCCGAGGTGATCGACGCGGCGATCGCGGGGGCGGTCAGGGCCACCGAGCCCATGGCGCGGCTCGCGAGTTACGAGCGCAAGGCCGTGCTGGACCATTGCGTCGCGCGCTTTCGCGAACGTTTCGACGAACTGGCCTATGCGCTCTGCGTCGAGGCTGGCAAGCCGATCAACGATTCCGAAGGGGAGGTCACCCGGCTGATCGATACCTTTCAGATCGCCGCCGAGGAATCGACCCGCATGTATGGCGAGGTGATGCCGCTCGATATCTCGCAGCGCGCGAAGGGCTACCAGTCGATCTGGAAGCGCGTGCCCATCGGGCCGTGCAGCTTCATCTCGCCGTTCAATTTCCCGCTCAATCTTGCCGCGCACAAGATCGCGCCCGCCATCGCGGTCGGCTGCCCTTTCGTGATGAAGCCCGCGAGCAAGACGCCCTTGGGCGCGCTCATCATCGGAGAAATCCTCGCCGAGACCGACTTGCCCGAGGGCGCTTTCTCCATTCTGCCCGCAAGCCGCGACGGGGCCGACCTGTTCACGGTGGACGAGCGGCTGAAGTTGCTCAGCTTCACCGGCTCGCCCGCAGTCGGATGGGAGCTCAAGGCGCGCTGTGGCAAGAAAAAGGTCGTGCTCGAACTCGGCGGCAATGCCGCGGTTGTGGTCGACCACGATGCCGATCTCGACGATGCGCTCGAACGGATCATCTTCGGCGCTTTCTACCAGAGCGGGCAGAGCTGCATCGGCGTGCAGCGCATCCTGATTCACGAGGATGTCTATGATCGGTTCAAGGACATGCTGGTCGAGAAGACCAAGGGCCTCGTTGCAGGCGATCCCAAGGACCGGGATACGTTCATCGGCCCGATGATCTCCGAAGGCGAGGCCAAGCGCCTCAAGGGCTGGATCGACGAGGCGGTCGAGGGCGGGGCGAGCCTGCTCACCGGCGGCGGATGCGAGGGCAATATGCTCGAGGCGACGCTGCTCGAAGATGTGCACAAGGACGCCAAGGCGCTCAATGAAGAAGCCTTCGGCCCGCTCGCGATCCTGCAGAAGTTCGGCGATTTCGGCGAGGCGCTCGCCGAAGTGAATCGCTCGACCTTCGGCCTGCAGGCCGGTATCTTCACGCGCGACCTGTTCAAGATGTTCGATGCCTGGGACCGGCTCGAGGTCGGCGGCGTGGTGATTAACGACGTCCCCAGCTACCGCGTCGACAACATGCCCTATGGCGGCGTGAAGGACTCCGGCCTCGGCCGCGAAGGCATCCGCTTCGCGATGGAGGACATGACCGAGATCCGGAACCTGGTGATCCGGCGGGGGTGACTAGGGGTGGCGGAGGGCCGATTAGCGCTTTGGCTGCCTGAAAGCGGTTATTCCGCTACCGACCCGATTGCGGTCATCTGCGAAAACGTGAGAAAAGCGGCACGATGGTCAAATACATCTATTTGCAGCCCGATGAGCAAATGCCAGAAGTAGCTGACGAGGATGCGTGGCTTATCGTCGAAGCAAGCGATGATGGTCGCTTCTTTGGCTCCGGTTACGGTTTCAAGGCGTCGGGTGAGGGCGTGTTTTACGCCTCCTCAGCAGAGAGCGATGTTACTCTGGAAGCGGCACTCGCCGCAGCGACTGAGTGGGCGCGTGAGCGAGGTGTCCCGACAATCTGGGTTCAGACAAGTCCGGCCCTGTGAATGTCTACTTACCACCCCAATTGCCGACATTCCGAGTGAAGCTTGAGGGCCGCAAACAGACGCCTGCACCGCTCGCCTCACCCCTCTTCCAGAAGCAGCAAATCGCACTGGACCACCAGCCGCGGCTCGGGCGCCATACGATGTTCGACCTCGATCACGCCCGCATCGGCCACCAGCTGGCCGGGGATGGCGAATTCGTGGTCGGGCAGGTCGGCGACGAATTGTTCCCCCGCTTCCACCGCCTGCTCGCCTGCGAACAAGATTGCGAGGCTGTGCCGCGTGCCCGCGAAGGTGATGCTCGCCCACGCCTTCTCGGTATGCGTGAGGACCTGTCCACGATGCTGGTGCAGGTCCGCCAGCGCGGCGCGCACGCGATCGGCGGCGGTGCGGCGTGTGCGCGGCGGCTGGGGTGGGGTGTTCTCATCCGACATGCGCGGTCTCCTGTTCGCGGACGACCTCGCGCGCGGCAGCGTATCGAGCCATGAACCCCTGAATACGTTGTTCGGTACGGTCGCGCGGTTCGCGGCCCATGCGCAGGTCGAGCACGAAGCGCGGATCGTGCGCGGCCAGGCGGCCGAATTTGGTTGCCGCCATCTCGTGCTGGCGGAGAAATTTCTCGATGGAACGGATCAGCATGTCGGGCTCCCCTAATGATGGCCGAAAGTGGCGATTCGCTGCATGTGTTCCGTTTATGTTCCAATCGAAATCCTACTTGTCTAGGAAAAATCCTATGCTATAGGAATTTTCTCGCATGGTGGACTTCAGCGTCCTTTTAGCAGGGTGCGAGTGGAGCGGCAGGAGGTGCAGGATATGGCTGACGTCATGACGCCCGAGCGCGCTCGGCTGGTCGAGCTGGCCGAGGCTGGGCGTACGAGCCTTGCCTCGCTTTCGGCGATGTTGGGGCGCAATCCCAGCTATTTGCAGCAATTCGTGCGCAAGGGCAGCCCCCGCAAGCTGGAGGAGGCTGACCGGCGCAAACTGGCCGAATTTTTCAGCGTGAGCGAGGTTGAGCTGGGGGCCGACCCGGAACACCTTCGCCCCTACGATGCGGACGATTTCATTGCCGTGCCACGCCTGCCGCTCGACGCGTCGGCCGGGCCGGGCGCCTTTTCGGCCGAGGAAATTTCCTTCGACAGCTACCGTTTCAGCCGCCGCTGGCTGCGCGAGATGGGGCTGGAGGGTGCCGATTTGACCGCAATCCGGGTCGAGGGCGACAGCATGGAGCCGGTCTTGCGCAGCGGCGACGAGATTTTTGTCGACCGGCGCAAGCGTTCAGGCGAGGGCATCCATGTGGTCCGCATCGGCGATGTCCTGCACGTCAAGCAGGTCCAGGCCAGCGCCCCGGGCCGCATCACCCTTATCAGTGCAAACGACAGTTATGCCCCGATCGACCTCGCGCGCGAGGAGGTCGAGGTGATCGGCCGCGTGGTCTGGAAAGGGGGGCGGGTCTAACCCGGCCGCCTTATGTAATCTTCCGACTGCAGCGTCAGCATATAGTCGGCGATAAGCTCGATATCCTCTTCCACCAGGTCGACATCCATCTGCATCGGATAGTTATGCGCATCGGTGAGGAAGGTCACCAGCGTGTCGCGTGTCAGGCCGGGGCTGTTGGCAATGTCGGCGAAGCCGGGGGCCTGCGGATTGGGCGAAACGGCATTGTCTTGCACCGCATGGCATTCCCCGCAGATCGCAATGACATAGGTCGGCGCTGCATCCTCGTCGGCGGCAGCCGTCGCTGCGTCCGGTAAGGGCGCCGACGGGACATCATAGGTCTGGCAGGCTGCCACCGGCAGCGAGGCTGCAAGAATCGCTGCGATATGTCTCATCCGTTCGCTCCTTCGCGCGTATCATGCCATTATGCCGCAGATGCGGCTTGTTTTCGATGACGAGGCCGACCATTTTCCCCGGCAATGGAAAACAGCAAACAAACTCCCGCCGCACCGCCGATGAAAGCCGGAATCGTGCCTGTGACCCCGTTGCAGCAGAACTGCTCTTTGATCTGGTGCACCGCGACCAACAAGGGGGCATTGGTCGATCCGGGCGGCGATCTCGACAAGCTGAAGGCGGCAGTCGCCAAGACCGGGGTGGAACTGGAAAAGATTCTCATCACCCACGGCCATATCGACCATTGCGGCGAAGCTGGCGTGCTGGCGAAGGAACTGGGCCTGAAAATCGAAGGCCCGCACGAAGCCGATCGCTTCTGGATCAGCCGCCTGGACGAGGATGGCGCAAAATACGGCGTCAACGGACAGGTGTTTGAGCCTGACCGCTGGCTGGAGGATGGCGACACGGTCACCGTGGGCGATCTGACGCTGGAGGTAATCCACTGCCCTGGACACACGCCCGGCCATGTCGTGTTCTTCCACAGGCCGAGCAAATTCGCCATCGTCGGCGACGTGTTGTTCCAGGGCAGCATCGGCCGGACTGATTTCCCGATGGGCAACCATCAGGATCTGATCGACGCGATCACGCAGAAGCTCTGGCCGCTGGGCGACGACGTTACCTTCATCCCCGGCCACGGCCCGACCAGCACCTTCGGGCAGGAGCGCAAGACCAACGCCTTCGTGAGCGATTACGCGTTAAGTTGATGGCGTCTGTCCGCGCCTGACTGCGTCAGCCGCTGCGCACTGTTCCTGCCCTCTCCCCCACCCGGCCACCCACGGCACGGTATTCTATGGGTGGCCGGGTGGGGGAGAGGGTAGGCCAGGCAAGGGCCGGACGGAGGTCCGGCACGTACGCAACACAGACTCCGGGTGGGGGCGTGGGCTGGTGCCGCAAGCCTTCGACGGATGTCGAAGGCGCACCCAACAAGGACTCCTCTCCTACATAACCCCCATCGCGATCAGCGTGGCGACAACCGCCAGGCCGAGCAGCGTCAGCATGGTGATCAGCACACCGATCATACGCGGCTTGGTGCCGGTTTCCGCGTCCATGCCGAACCCATGCGCCACACGGCCGAGCATGTAGATGCCTGCGACCCAGGCCAGCCAAGGATCGCCGCGACCCGACAATTCGATCGCCGCGATGAGGACGAGCACGAAGGGCGTGTTCTCGACGAAATTGAGCTGTGCGCGCATCCGCCGCGTCAGCGGGCCGCCTCCATCGTCGCCATGAATGGTCTTGGTGACCCCGCGCATCTGCCCGACGCGTACCGCCAGCCAAAGATTGATGATTGCGGCCGCTGCCGCTGCGGTGAGTGTAACCGGCAGAAAAATACCCATGCGATCCCTCCCTTGTGATTGTGTCTGATGCGACCCATCTGGAGTGCTAGGGCGAAGCATCCTGTCGTGCAACGCCGCCCATTCGGCGAGACGGGTTGCGTCCCCTGAGAATTTCGCTATAGCGCGCGCCTTCACCGCCACGGTCGGGATATTCGGGTTCACGCGCTCTTGCGGCGTGCCGGACCTTCCCCTAGGGCGGCCACCGAAATTGATTGTAATTGTTTGAGGAACAGGTGCCGCCATGGCCGTCCCCAAGAGGAAAGTATCGCCCCACCGTCGCGGCAACCGCCGTGCGCATGATTCGCTTAAGGTCGAAGCGCATCACGAGTGCTCGAACTGCGGTGAACTCAAGCGTCCGCACAATCTGTGCCCGCACTGCGGATATTATAACGGCCGCGAAATCATCGCCGTCGGTCTGTAAGACCGTCAGTCTAGCCGGAGTTTGCGCATGAGCCTGCCGCGTATCGCTGTCGACGCGATGGGCGGGGATGAGGGCGTGCGTGTGATGGTCGATGGTGCCGCCATGGCCCGTCGCCGTCACGACAAGTTCAAATTCCTGCTGGTCGGCGACGAAACGCGGATCAAGGCCGCGCTCGAAACGCATCCCGGCATGGCCGGGGCTTCCGAGATCCTGCATTGCGACGACGTGGTCGGCGGCGACGAGCTGCCGAGCCGCGCGTTGCGCCGTGCCAAGACCACCAGCATGGGCCTTGCGGTCAATGCGGTGAAACAGGGCGATGCGGGCGCTGCCGTGTCCGCGGGCAATACCGGCGCGCTGATGGCGATGAGCAAGCTTGCCCTGCGTACCATGCCGGGGCTCGACCGTCCCGCGCTCGCGGCGCTGCTCCCGACGCTGACCGATGACGACGTGGTCATGCTCGACCTCGGCGCGAACCGCGAATGCGACGCGCGTAATCTCGTCCAGTTCGCGATCATGGGGGCCGCCTATTCGCGCATCGTGACGGGCCGCGAACGTCCGCGCACGCGCCTGCTCAACATCGGCACCGAAGAAACCAAGGGCACCGAGGATATCCAGGCCGCCGCCGAAACATTGCGAGCCGCCACCGGGCTGGCCATGGATTTCGAAGGCTATGTCGAAGCCGACAAGATCAACCGCGGCGATGTCGACGTGGTGGTGACCGACGGTTTCTCCGGCAATATCGCATTGAAGGCGATCGAAGGCACCGCGCGCTTCGTCACCGACCTGCTGCGCACCGCCTTCACCAGTTCGCTGCGTTCGAAGATCGGCTTCCTCGTCTCGCGCCCGGCGACCGAATTGCTCAAGCACCATCTCGACCCGAACAATCACAATGGCGCGGTATTCCTCGGCCTCAACGGCGTGGTGGTGAAAAGCCACGGCAGCGCCAATGCCAAGGGCGTCGCCAATGCGGTCGAAGTGGCCGCGCGCCTGCTGGAGGACGATATCACCAACCGCATCAAGCAGGATCTCGGCGCAATCGAATCCGCGAGCGTGGCGGCGAAATGATCCGCTCGGTCATCACCGGCACGGGGTCGGCGCTGCCCCGCACCTGCGTTACCAATGCCGACCTTGCGGAGCGTGTCGATACCAGCGACGAGTGGATCGTCGAGCGTACCGGCATCCGCCAGCGCTATATCGCTCAAGAGGACGAGACAACCTCCAGCCTCGCCACCGAAGCCGCGCGTGCCGCATTGGAGACGGCGGGTGTCGATGCGTCCGAGATCGGCCTTATCATCCTCGCCACGGCGACCCCCGACCATACCTTTCCCGCAACCGCCACTCAGGTTCAGGCCGCGCTCGGCTGCGGCGGCGGAGTGGCCTTCGACGTGCAGGCGGTATGTTCGGGCTTTCTCTATGCGCTGGCCACGGCGGATTCGCTGCTGCGTACGGGAATGGCCACAAAGGCGCTGGTGATCGGTTCTGAAACCTTCAGCCGCATTCTCGACTGGGAGGACCGCACGACCTGCGTTCTGTTCGGCGACGGTGCGGGCGCGGTCGTGCTCGAGGCGCAGAACGTGGCCGAGGACGGGCCGGGCATCTTGTCGAGCCGCTTGCACGCCGATGGCCAGCACAAGGACATGCTCTATGTCGATGGCGGCCCGTCCACGACGGGCACGGTCGGCCATTTGCGGATGAGGGGGCGCGAGGTGTTCCGCCATGCGGTGGTCAACCTTGCCGAAGTGCTCAGGGAAGTGCTCGGCGATGCGGGCCGGGACGCTGGCGATATCGACTGGGTCGTGCCCCACCAAGCCAATGCCCGCATTCTCGATGCCACGGCGCGCAAGCTCGACCTGCCGGCCGAAAAGGTCGTCGTCACGGTCGATCGGCATGCCAACACCTCGGCTGCGTCGGTACCGCTGGCGCTGGATACAGCCGTGCGCGATGGACGGATCAAGCGCGGCGATTTGGTCATGTTAGAAGCGATGGGTGGGGGCTTCACCTGGGGCGCGTCGCTGGTTCGCATGTAGTTGGCGTTCGGCGATCTCCTCCGGGGTTTGCCAGACGCGCCGCAAATCCCTATATTGCTTGGTGAACTTCGAGATGGCTCGTATTCTCGCTCAGGGTCGCTTCTGACGGGAAGGATAGAATGGATATGATGCGTTCCGTAGGCACGCTAACCCGGGCCGATCTGGCCGAAACGATCAATCGAAAGATGGGGCTCAGCCGGGCGGATTCGCTCGAGCTGGTCGAAGCGATCCTCGCCAAGATGTGCGATGCGTTGGCCGATGGCGAGAATGTGAAGATTTCCGGCTTCGGAAGTTTCGTGCTGCGCGACAAGAGCGAGCGCGTCGGACGCAATCCCAAGACCGGGATCGAAGTGCCGATTACACCGCGCCGTGTGATGACTTTCCGGGCCAGCCAATTGCTCAAAGAGCGTATTGCGAACGGTTGAAACCCTGATGGCGACATTCGACGACGGCAAGGACGAAGGCGCACTGCGCACCATCGGTGAAGTCGCCAAGGCAACCGGCATCAAAGCGCATGTGCTGCGGTATTGGGAACAGCAATTCCCGATGCTCAAGCCGCTGACCCGCAGCGGCGGACGGCGGTATTACCGGCCCGACGACATCGAACTGGTCGAACGGATCGATGCGCTCGTCAACAAGCAGGGCTACACGCTGAAAGGGGCCAGGGCCGCATTGCGCGGTGCACCCGATCCGCAGGCCATGGCGCAGAAAGCGTCGGCACCGGCACCGACCCAGGGAACCACCGTGGAAAAACTCAAATCGATCAGAGACGAGTTGCAGGCCGCGCTGGCAACCTGAACGGCCAGATAGCTTTCCTGCCGCTCAAGCCCGATTGGCTAGCGCCAGTTCATCTGTGGAATCGGCATATTCGGTGCGGTTTCGGCCCAGGGCCTTTGCGCGATACAGGGCCGTATCGGCCTGATGCAGTGCATCGTCGAGCTTGGCATCGCCATCGGCTATGAACACACCAAGCGATGCCGTGGTGACCAGGCCCGAGACGTTCAGCTTTGCGGCGATTTCCGCGATGGTTTCGTGCAGCGCTTCGATCGTACGACGATTCTCGGCAATCGAGCGGAAGGGCATTATGATAGCGAATTCCTCGCCGCCCAGCCGTGCGGCGATATGGTCGGGACCGACCTGCGAATTCAGCACCCCGACTATCGCCTGTCCGACGCTTTCGAGCACCCGGTCGCCCGTGGCATGACCGAACCGGTCATTGATGGACTTGAAGTGATCGATGTCGATCATGATCACAAGCCGCTGCGGCCAACCCACCCGTTCCGCATAAGTGAAAAAGGCACGCCGGTTGAACAGTCCGGTCAGGCTGTCGTGATCGGCCATGTGCATGGCGCGTTCCAGCGATACGCGCAGGCTTTCGCCCAGGCGCCGATTTTCGACCAGAAGCTTGGCAGAGCGTTCGTGCCCGATGGTCGACGCATATGAGTAGGCGATGAAAATCAGGAAAAGGATCGTCATCCCGGCCATGAGGGCCAAACCGTCGGCGGCGCCCGTCAGATACAGACCGAGGCCAAACGCACCCAGAAAGCCGCTGGAAAAACTGAGCGCGAGCCCGCGCATCGGCGACAGCATCGTCACGACGATGCTCATCCCTATAAGGGTGCCGCCGCCGACGAGCAGCCGGGCAGGGTGCAGCGTCGGGAAGGCGAGGATCGGCAGCATTGTCGATCCCCAGGCCATTCCGCCGACGAAGAGCGACGCAGCCAGCCAATTGAATGCACGCGCAATGCCGCGTTCTTCGCGCAAGGCCGAGCGCATATTTGCAAAGCCGGCGCGCGTACCGGCCATCGCAAGCAGACGGAAGGCGAGGGGGAGAATGAAATAGGAAGCATTGGGCAGAAAGAAAGCTGCCCCGGCGGTAACGAACCAGCAGGAAAGATTGGCGATGACCGAGCGTTCTTCGGTATCGACCAGCCCCTTGAGAATTGCGCGCCGTATCTCTCGTTCGCGAGGGATACGTTGGTTTTTCGCGAAACCCTGCGCGGCTCGCTTGGGCAACAATCGTGCAGTCATACCCTCGCCCCCCATTTCCGAAATGGTTGAGGAATGTTTAGCCCCCACCATTTGTAGTCGCGCTAATTCGCAACTAAGTGAAACCGCCTAGGCCTTCTCCCAAGGGCTTAAGCCTTGAGAGCGGGGGCTGGCGTCATTCCGCTGCCAGCAATTCCTCCGCTCCGCCAAGGTCGACGCTGACGAGGCGGCTGACGCCCTTTTCGATCATCGTCACGCCGAACAGGCGGTGCATGCGGCTCATCGTGACGGCATTGTGGGTGACGATCAGATAGCGCGTTTGCGTTTCGCGCGTCATCGCATCGAGCAGGTCGCAAAAGCGGTCGATATTGGCATCGTCCAGCGGCGCATCGACCTCGTCGAGCACGCAGATCGGCGCGGGGTTGGTCAGGAACAGCGCGAAGATCAGCGCCGTTGCGGTCAGCGCCTGTTCGCCGCCCGACAGCAAGGTGAGCGATTGTAGCTTCTTGCCCGGCGGCTGGGCGAAGATTTCGAGCCCGGCTTCCAGCGGATCGTCGCTGTCGATCAGCGCCAGATGCGCCTCGCCGCCTTCGAACAGGCGGGTGAAGAGCCGTTTGAAGTGGGTGTTGACCTGCTCGAACGCGGCGCGCAAACGCTCGCGGCCCTCGCGGTTGAGATTGCCGATCGATCCGCGCAACCGGCTCACCGCCTCGCGCAGTTCCTCCTGTTCGGCCGCGTTGGAGCCATGCTCGCTCTCGATCCGCTCCAATTCCTCGGCTGCGACCAGATTGACCGGCCCGATCCGCTCGCGGCTGGCGGTCAGGCGGTCCATTTCTTCCCCCTCGGCCTCGGCGGAACCGAGCGTCTCCTCGTCGAATTCGAACCGGGCGGGCAGCAGCGGGGGCGGGCACTGGAAGCGCTCGCCCGAAGTCCGCGCCATTTCGATCCGGCGGCCATCCTGATTCTCTGCCCGTTCCGTCAGGCCAGCCCGGCTTTCGCGCGCCTCGGCCAGCCTCTCATTGGCGGCGGCAAAGGCATGGTCGGCCTGCTGCGCGGCGGCATTGGCCTCGCCGACGGCTTTCTCGGCTTCGGCAAGGTCGCGCGTCAGGCGCTCGCGCACTTGGTCGCCTTGTTCGATCTCGCGCATCAGGCCTTCGGGCTTGGCGGCGGTGATCGCGCGCTCCTGCGCAATTTCTTCCGCGCGGATTTCCATCTCCGACAGGCGCCGCGCCGCATCGCCGCTGCGCGCCTGCCAGTTGGCCATGTCGCTGCGCTGGGCCGAAGCCCGTTCGCGCGCGACCGCCAGCGCCTGGTCGTGGCTGGCAAGTTCGGCCGCGCGCGCTTGCAGAGTCGAGCGGGCGGCTTCGTTCTTCGCCCGGGCCGCTTCCAGCGTAGCGCGTCCGGCCTCGGGATCGGGCAGGGCGTCGCGCTTTGTTTCGGCAGAGGACAGATCGGATTTGGCGGCAGCTATAACCTCGCCCTGCTCGACCTCGCTGCAATCGAGTTCCGCGAGCCGCGCGGCGAGCCGTTCGCGCGCTGCCTCCGCCTGATCGAGCGTGCGCAGCGCCTGCCTTTCCGCATCGGCGGCACCGGCCAGCTCACGATCGGCGGTAACGAGATCGCGTTGAAGCTGCCCCAGCTCCTCGCCCACAGTATCGAGCGATTGCCGGGCAGCCTCGGCAGCCTCGCGGAGCGCGGGGAGGCGGCGGTCGAGTTCGGTGAAGCGGTTTTCCGCTTCCAGTCGCGCGGCTTCCGCCGAGCCTTCACCACGCACCACGAGACCATCCCACCGGCGCAAATGGCCGTCCAGGCTGACCAGCGCATGGCCGGGGGACAGCACGCGCCCGTCATCGGCCTCGGCGACATGCACCAATGCCAGCAGGGCGCGCAGCTCGTCGGGACAGGTGTCGACATGAGCGGATAGGCTGTCGGTCGCGGCTGCGGGCGCGTCCGCCCCGGTCCAATAGCGCCCTTCCGCCTGATCGTCGGGCGGGCCGAGCAGTGCCTTCCCATCGCGCCCCAGTGCCGCCGCCACCGCACGTTCGTACCCTTTTGCCGCACGTACCCCGTCGATCGCCTGTTGGCGTCCCTTGCGCTTCGAGGCAGCCCGCTCGCGCGCCTCGCGGTCGCGCTTGAGCGCCTCCCATTCTCGCTGGACGCCCGAAAGCTCTGCCTTCGCTTCGGCGAGCGCGGAGGAGGCCGTATCGCGTGTCGCCTGGAGCTTGGCCTTGCGCGCCTGCATTTCCTCGACCTTTCTACGCAGGTCTTCCATCGCCGCCGCAGCGTGTTCGGCCGCTGCCTTCGCCGTATCGACACCGGCATCTGGATCTTCGCCCATCAGCGCCGCGCGCTGTTCGGCCATCCGGCGTACCTCGGATTCCACGCGATCGAGCCGCGCCTTCGCTTGGGCGATTTCGGCTTCGGCGACACGCCATTCGGCTTCCACCCCGGCATTATCGGCAGTGGCCTTGGCCAGCGCGAGTTCGGCGGCGCGGCTATCGCGTTCGGCCTGCTCGCGTGCACCTTCGAGCGCAGGGCGCCTTTCCTCATCTCCGGCCAGCGCCTTTTCGCTTTCCGCCAGTTCGCGTTCGAGCCGCGCCAGCGCCTCGGCAGCATCCTTGGTCAGCCGGTCGGCATCGCCCCGATCGGCTTCGAGCCGCGCTTTCTGGCGGTCGAGATCGGCGAGGCGCTGCTCGGCGGCTTCGAGTTGACTGGTGAGCGCCGCCATCCGGTGTCCGTGGGCGCTGGCATCGTCGCGGCGGTCGGCCTGTTCCTCGCGCGCTTCGGCCAGCGCTTCGGCAGCCGAGCGCTGGGCTTTCTGAGCCTCTTCGGCCGCCCCTTGCGCTTCGGCAACGCGAGCCTCTGCTTGGCCCGCCGCCTTTTTGGCCTCCTCGGCAGCCGCGGCGGCATCGCGCCAGCGAGCGAAGACCAGCCGCGCCTCGGCGGTCTTAATCTGGTCGGAGAGCTTCCTGTAGCGCTCGGCCTGTTTTGCCTGCCGCCGCAGCGAGGCGATCTGGCTGTCGAGCCCGGCCATGATGTCTTCGAGCCGTTCGAGATTGGTCTCGGTCTGCCGCAGCTTGCTCTCGGCGTCGCGGCGGCGGACATGCAGACCGGCAATCCCGGCAGCCTCTTCCAGCATCTGGCGGCGCTCGGTAGGCTTGGCGGCGATGACCTGCGCGATTTTGCCCTGGCTGACGAGCGCCGGGCTATGCGCCCCGGTGGCGGCATCGGCGAAGATCAGCGCCACGTCCTTGGCGCGGACATCGCGTCCATTGAGGCGATAGGCGCTGCCGGCCCCGCGTTCGATCCGGCGGACGACCTCCATTTCGTCCCCGCGGTCGTCCTCGCCCTGCAGCACGACTTCGGCGAAATCGCGTCGCGGGCGGCTTTGCGTACCGGCGAAGATGACGTCTTCCATCCCGCCTGAGCGCATCGATTTGGGCGAGTTTTCGCCCATGACCCAGCGGATCGCTTCGAGCAGGTTGGATTTGCCGCATCCATTGGGGCCGACCACACCTGTCAGCCCCGGTTCGATGAACAAGGTGGCGGGTTCTACGAAGCTCTTGAAGCCACTCAATCTGAGCTTCGAGATCTTCATCGGTGTCCGTTCCCGCCGGCCGGCGCCCTACCTGGCGCCGGCGCGCTGGAGGATGGGCTCCAGTGCTGCCCAGGTATTGGCATCGGCATGGTTGCCGTTGATCAGGAAGGTCGGCGTGCCCTGGATGTCGAGTTCATCGGATTGCTTGGTCGAGTTATCGGCGATTTTGGAATAGGCGTCTGTATCTGCAAGGCATTGGCGCGCCTGGTCCTCGCTCAGTCCACGGGCGGCGAAGAAATCGTAGAATCCCCCGACCTCCGCCAGCCGGACCAAACGCTCTTCGGGAGGTAGGTTGAGCGATTGTTCGACTGCAGCCTGGTTTTCGAAGATGGGAGTAAGTACCTGTTGCTGGTTGGCAAAGACCTGATCCGATAGCGGAATGAAGGCTTCGTCCGCTGCACAGCGCACCATTGTGGCCAGGGCAAGATCGTGGGGGCCGTGGATCTGGTTGCGCAATTCGAAGCTGACCCGGCCGGAATTCACGTATTCGGATACCAGCGGCTCCATCCCTTCCTCCGCGAAGCGCGCGCAGGTCGGGCAGGTTAGCGAAGCATATTCGACCAGCTTGATCGGTGCGTCGGGATTGCCGATCATGTAACCGTCCATGTCGGTAACGGTCACCATGTCGCGCCATTCGGTTCCCTCGGGTGCCGGAATGGCGGCGATTGCTTCGCCGGCGATCTCGCCTGTTTCGTCAGCGCCTGAACCGCAGGAGGCAAGCGCGAGGGCGATCGGTGCGGCGAGAACGAAACGCAGGGTCTTGGTCATCGGAATCCTCATATATGGACTGGGAGGCTAGGTCAGGGGGCACGACGAAGGGAAGGCGCACCACTGCCTATCCACAGGCCTTTCCCCCGAAAAACCGGTTCGTCCGGCTTCAGAACACGTCGGCGAGATGTTTTTCGAGGCTGAGCCAGTCATGCGTGCCTTCGAGCAGTTCGCCATCGAGGACGAAGCTGGGAGTGCCGGTGAGGCCGTATTTTTCGACATCGGCGGCGGACGTATCGGCCATCGCGCGGGCTTTCGCTTCGTCCGACAGGCAACGATCGAGCTCGGCACGGCCGTAGCCGCGCGTTTCCATGATATCGTAGAAATCGAGATCGCTGGCGATCGCCTGTAGCCGCGCGGGAAGCGAGCCGAATTGCCAGCGCGAGCGCTGCGCCTGGGTAGCCTTGGCGGCTTTTCCCATCCATTCGTCGAAGCGATACATGATCGCCTCGTGATTACCGCCGAACTTGCTGGCATCGCCGCAATGGGTCAGCAGGGCCGCGGACAGATCCACCGGATCGCGGATCAGGTGGCGGATTTCGTAGCTGATGCGACCGCTCGGGACGTAGGCCACTTTGATGGCGCCTTCGCCATTGCGCGCGAAAGTGGCGCAGTGCGAACAGGTATAGCTCATGAATTCGATCAGCTTACGGTCCGCATCCGGATTGCCGAACGTATGCCCGCCATCGGTTTCGGCCAGCATGCTGCCCCAATTGCCGCCCGGAAGGATCGGCCGTTCCTGCGCGCTTGCGCTCAGAGCGAGCGTTCCGACCCCTAGCAGGGCGAGGCCCTTCAGCACCATGCTTTTGATTTTCACGTGTTCTCGTTCCCGTCTTCTTGCGATCCGAGACTGCGGGCCAGCGATTCCAGCACTGTCCTCAATTCGGGATCCCCAATATCGCGCAGGCTGTCGCCCAATTCCATCGGAATCGGTTTGAGCGATGGCGGCGCCTTCGGCCTGTCCCTGTCAGGCGGTGGCTTAACCTGGCCTTGCCGCAGCTTGATGCGGGCAATGGCGCGGTAGCCGAAAAACCGGTTCACCCGGTCGATGATTTCGGGGATTACCTGCTGCACCAGCGGCGCATGCGCAGGCTTGACCACCAGATGCATGATGCCTTCAGATTTCTCCCCCGGGGGGAAGCGAATCATTTCGGGTGTGCAGACCTTCGCATGGGTCTCACCGACGATTTCCGGCCAGCGGCTCACCACGGAGCTTTGGACGAAGCCGAAGCGGCGGAACGCGCTGCGCCCGATCTGCGGCATCAGATCGCTGATCGGTTTGGCCCCGCCGCCGCGCGGGCGCTGGTACTTCTTAGATCCGGATCTGGTCTTGTCGCTTCCCATCGTGGGAACGCTCATGCCATAGGCGGGCCGTGACTGCCACCGTCTCCGATAGGCTACTCGACTGGTACGATGCGCATGCGCGCGATTTGCCGTGGCGCGCGCGGCCCGGAGCGCCGCCACCCGATCCGTATCGCGTATGGTTGTCGGAAATCATGCTGCAACAGACGACAGTTGCGGCGGTGAAACCCTATTTCGAAGCCTTCATCTCGCGCTGGCCCACGGTCGAAGCGCTTGCCGCAGCTCCGCAGGAGGACATCATGGCGGCATGGGCGGGGCTGGGATATTATTCGCGCGCGCGCAATCTGGTGAAATGCGCGGGAGAGGTGGCGCAGCGCGGCGGATTTCCCGCGACCGAGGGGGAATTGCGCGAGCTGCCCGGGCTGGGTGCCTATACCGCCGCCGCCGTGGCTGCGATTGCTTTCGGTGAGCGCGCGGTGGTCGTCGATGCCAATGTCGAGCGGGTAGTCGCGCGGCTATTCGCTATCGAAGACCCGCTACCGGCTGCGCGCAAGGCGATCCGCACGGCAGCCGCTGAGATTACGCCGGAGAAGCGGGCGGGCGATTTCGCGCAGGCGATGATGGATCTGGGCTCGGGAATCTGCACGACGCGCGATCCCAAATGCCTGCTCTGCCCGCTGAGCGCAGACTGTCGGGCTCGCGCGGCGGGCGATCCGGCGCGGTTCCCGGTCAAGGCACCGAAAAAGGCCAAGCCCGTGCGGCAGGGGCACGCCTATTGGATCGAGCGGGAGAATGCTGTGTGGCTCGTCCGGCGCGAGGGCAAGGGGATGCTCGGCGGGATGCGCGCGCTGCCCGATGATGGCTGGAGCGCACGCGGCGATGGGGTGGGCGAGCCGCCGCTGGATGGGGACTGGGAAGGCGCGGGAATGGTGCGGCACACCTTCACCCATTTCGCGCTCGAACTGTCGGTGCAGGTACAGCGTGAAGCGACACAGCCCAGCGGCGAGGGCGAATGGTGGCCTCTCGACACGCTTAACGAAGCGGGCCTGCCGACACTCTTCGCCAAGGCCGCCCGGCTGGTAACGTCATGATTCCCCGCGCAGGCGGGATCTTCAGACAGCGATGCGCTCGACCGCCTGAGAATCCCCCCTTTCGCGGGAGATCGATCGTCAGATAATCCCACCGCCCAGCGTCAGCCGCACGGCGGCGATCAGCAGCACGATCAGACAGAAATTGCGCCCGGTATTGCTCGACGAAAGCTGGCCCAGCACCACGCCGATCGCGATCAGCGGCAGTGCGAGCCAGTTGGCCCAGCCGAGAAGGGGGATGGTCGCCGGAATGACGACGACGAGCGAGACGATCCCGAACAGGATGGAGAGCAGATTGAGCATGTGTCCTATATGGTTAGGACACTGGCCGATTGCAACAGTTTCGATTGGCAATTGACGCTCTGCCATCGCTCCCGCACAAACCCGCCGTTTTGAAATCCGGAGAGACACGAATGGCCTATCGCACCTTCGATACCCCGCAGATGTCCCGCCGCGCGCTGCTGCGCGGGGGTGCGGGATTCACTGCCGGGGCAATATTGGCAGGCTCGCCAATGGGGCGCATGGCTTTGGCCCGTGACTATGGGGCGAACTGGCGCAACGTTACCGCCATGGTCGACACCTATGTCTCCGAACGCAAGGTTGCCAACATGATCGCCGCGCTGGGTTGGGGGCGTCAGGACCCGCTCTATATCGCGCGCGGCACGCTGGCTCTGGGCGGGCCGAGCAAGGTGGATGCCGATAGCCTCTATCGTATCTATTCGATGACCAAGCCGGTCACCGGCATGGCCGCGATGATGCTGATCGACGAGGGCCGCCTCGGGCTCGATCAGCCTATCGCCGAGTTGCTGCCCGCCTACGCGAACATGCAGGTGCAGCGGACCTATGACGGGTCGCTGACCGATCTGGTCCCGGCCGAACGCCCGATCACCGTGCGCCAACTGCTTACGCATACTGCGGGGCTGGGCTACAATATCGTGCAGAAGGGGCCGATCAGTGCCGCCTACACCGAACAGGGTCTGATCCCGGGGCAGGTTAGCCGTCTGCCAATTCCTGGTCTTGGCCGGGGTAAGGCAGTCACCGGGCTCGACACTTTCGCCGATCGCCTCGCCAAACTGCCGCTGGTGCTGCAGCCTGGCACCAAATGGAGTTATTCGGTCGGTCTGGATCTGCTCGGTAGGGTGATCGAGATAGCCAGTGGCATGGCCTTCGACGAATTCCTGCGCACGCAGATCTTCGAACCGGCGGGCATGACCAGTACGTTCTTCACCGTTCCAGAAAGCGATGTCGGGCGCTTCACCACCAATTACGGGATCATGAACAACACGCCGCTGCCGATGGATCCGGCCAGGGCCTCGATCTATCTCGACGAGCCGCCGTTCCCCTTCGGCGGGGCGGGGCTGGTTTCGTCCGCCCGCGATTACGATCGCTTTCTCACCATGCTGCTCGGCTACGGCATGATCGACGGCAAGCGCGTGATGGGCGAACTTGCCGTGCGGGTGGGCACGTCGAACTTGCTGCCCGCCACCGCGACGACCGAGGGTACCTGGGTCGAAGGGCAGGGCTTCGGCGCGGGCGGCCGCGTGACCGATGGCGCTTATGGCTGGGGCGGGGCGGCGGGCACCGTCGCCTTCGTCAATTTCAAGGCCGGCCTGCGCGCGACCCTGATGACGCAATACATGCCGTCCGAAGCCTATCCGATCCATACTGGCTTTCCCGCAGCGGTAGGCAAGGATCTGGCCGCGATGCAAGCCGCGAAGGCATAAGATATGCTCGCATTTAGCGGCTCGCGCCTCGACCGCGCCGATCACGTCCGTGCCGATCCCCAACGGCTGGCGGGTTACATGAACTGGAAAGCGCGGGTGCTCGCGCTTGATGGGCTGATGCCTGCGATCGGCGACGGTGGCGGGCTGGTCTGGGGTACGCTGGCCGATGCGCCGGAGGATGCCGAACTGTGCTTTCTGGGGCTCGATGAGGGCAAGGCCTGTTTCGCTGCCGTACCGCCCAATGGCGATGCCAGCCCGCGCATGGCCAACCCGCAGCTCTGGTCGCTGATGGCGACGTTGCGACCCGATGATCTGGCGATCTACGGCGGCGCGCGCAGCCTGACCGACTGGCATGCGCGGCACCGTTTCTGTGCGGCCTGCGGGGGCGCCACGAAGCTCGCCAAGGGTGGCTGGCAGCGCGACTGTACCGCTTGCGGCGCGAGCCATTTCCCGCGCACCGATCCGGTCACTATCATGCTGGTCGAATATGACGGCAAGTTGATGCTCGGTCGCGGTCTCGGATGGCCGGAAGGAAGTTTTTCCGCGCTTGCCGGTTTCGTCGAGCCAGGCGAGAGTATTGAAGAAGCGGTCAATCGCGAGGTGCTGGAAGAGGCGGGCATCACGGTGCGCGATGTCTCCTACATCGCCAGTCAGCCCTGGCCGTTTCCAAGCCAATTGATGATCGGCTGCCACAGCCATGCCAACAGTGACGAGTTGACCATCGACGAGACCGAAATGGCCGAGATCAACTTCTATACGCGCGCAGAGGTGGAAGCCGCGCTGGCCGGTAACGGTCCGTTCCGCTGCCCGCCGCGCCATGCTATCGCGCATCACCTGATGCAATGGTGGGTGAAGAGATGAGCGAGCCGAGAACCTTGCGGATCGATATCTGGTCCGATGTCATGTGCCCCTGGTGCCTGGTCGGCTGGGGCTCCCTGCAGAAGGGGCTCGAACTGCTCGATGGCGAGATCGAGGCGGACATTCGCTGGCATGCCTTCGAACTCAATCCGGACATGCCGGCCGAGGGCGAGGAAAGCACCGCACATATCGCGCGAAAATACGGTTCCACCCCCGAACAGTCCAAGGCGGTGCAGGGCCGCATGCGCGAAGCTGCCCAAAATGCCGGTGTTTCGCTCGATTACGCTGGCCCCGATCCCGAACCGCAGCGCTGGATGTGGAACACCTTCGACGCGCACAAGCTGCTGACCTGGGCGGGCGAGGAGCATGGGGCGGCCAAGCAGACCGAGCTGAAGCTTGCGCTATTCCAGGCGCATTTCAACGAGCGCCGCAAAATTGCGGATCACGACGTGCTGCTCGACGTGGCGGAGGCTGTCGGTTTCGACCGCGCGGGTGCCCAAGCCGCGCTCGCCAGCGAGGAACTCGCGCATAAGGTTCGCGCCGAAGAGCGCGCCGCCTGGGATCTCAACATCACCGGCGTGCCCGCAATGGTGGTCGAAAACAAGTTCATGATCCCCGGCGCGCAGCCACCCGAGGCCTATGCCGACGCGCTGCGGCGCGTGGCGGAGAAGACTGCCGCCTAAGAAAAGGCTTGCCAGGTCGGGCGCGATAGCATTGCCCCTTTGCCTTCACTGGCTTGGCAATCCGGGACGCTCCTGGATGATCGCCGCGTGATCAGGCTGCGCGAACCGAACTCACGAACTCGTGTGCGCGGCCTTCTAGATCGCGGGCCGTGTGGTCGAGTGTCGCTGCGGATGCGAGCACCTTGTCGGCTGCCGCACCGGTGCTGCGGGCCGTTTGACCGATCTGCGCAATTCCGCCGCCGATATTCTCGACCCCATTGGCTGCGCGATCGAGATTGCGGGCCAGTTCGCGGCTCGACAGAGACTGTTCGTCGACTGCTTGCGCAATGGCGGTCGCAGTCGTCTCCACTTCGCGGATGCGCTCGCCGATCCGGGCGAGGGCTTCGACGCTTTCACGTGTCATTACCTGCATCCCGACGATGCGCGAGGCGACATTACCGGTCGCTTCGCGAGTCTGGCGGGCGAGTTCCTTCACCTCCGAAGCGACCACGGCAAAGCCGCGTCCCGCCTCGCCACCGCGCGCGGCCTCGATCGAGGCGTTGAGTGCCAGCAGATTGGTGCGGTCGGCGATCGCGCCGATTAGATCGACGACTTCGCCGATTTCCTCGGCGACCCCGGCCAGTTCGGACATCTTTGTATCGGCGGTCTCCGTCGACTGGCGCGCATCCTGGACCATATTGGCGGAGATGCCCGCCTGACGGCCGATTTCGGCAATCGACATCGCGAACTGGTCGCTTGCCGAAGCGGCGGCCGTAACGCCGCCCTGGGTTTCGGACATGTCGCGCGAAACCTGCTCTACCACGCCGATGGTCTGTGTCGCCGCTCCCGCCATCTCGCTCGAAGTCGATTGCAGCTCGCGCGAGGCTTGCGTTACGCCGCTCGCGACTTCGCCCACGCCTCCCTCGAAATTATCCACCAGGCGGCGTAAAACTGCATTTTGGTCCTCGCGGGCCTTGCGTTGCAGATCGGCCAGCGCATCGGCACTTTCGCGGAAAACCACCAATGCACGCGCCATTTCGCCGATCTCGTCATGCCGTTCGGTCGCCGGGATCGCTATGGATCGGTCGCCGCCCGCCAGGCGGGTCATGGCCCCGGTGATTTCGGCCAGCGAACCGGAAACCTGGCGTGACAGGCCCCGTGCGCCGAAATGGACCAGGGCAACGCAACCCGCGATGAGCGCAAGGGCAACGATCATGGTCCAGGTCTTGACTATGGCGAGCGATTGCTGAGCAGTATCGGACTGCACCGCCAGCGCGGCTTCGATTTCTGCGGCCTGCCGCGCGAGCTGACCGCCACTGATGTCGATCGCATTCGCCAGCGCGTTGCCGGTGATGGAGGGTCCGTGGACGGTGATCGAAGCTTGCAGGGCATGCAGCTCCGGTTCGAAGCCCTCGACCTGCGTCACCAACCATTCCATCCGCGCGCGCGATTCGCTGTCGCCGCCGTCGAGTGCGATGGTGGCATCGATCTCGTCGCGTGCCTGGGCCAGCGTAGCGAAAGCGGAGGCGATCGTTGCGCGATCACCATCTGCAGCATAGCGCGAAGCGAAATAGCGGCTTTCGGCGATCGATGTTGCGAGTTGCGAAGCGGCCATGGCGCGCGATGCATTGACCGCCGCCTGATCGGATCGATCGGCGAGCACCGCCTGCGCCCCGCCGAGGATCGCGCCGAGCAGGACGAGGATAACAGTGAAGGAAAAGGCGAAGACGCGTACCTTGCCCGAAATGCTGGAGCGCACGAGCCCATAGCGTTCCAGGAGACTGTTGCTGTACGACGAGCCCGCCCCGGTCCGAGCAGGCTTTTTTACGGCAGGCTTCGCTTTTGCCGGTTCTGGAGGAGTGTTCGGATTGGCTTCCCAAACGAATGCATCGGCAAATTGGGGCTGGACGGTCATCGGAGGGACGCTGCGCTGTTGACGATGCCTCCCGCTTACGGAGCAGACCTTGCCAAGGCGTAAACCGTTCCGCAGAAAAGCATTCAAAAGCAGTGGCTTATTTTAGAAATCTCACTGCAACACTTCTGTCACAATGTATAGAAAACATGCGCTTGTGCACTGCAGCACACGGATTCAGATCAGCCCTAGCCGCTCCAGCTTTCCGGCCAACTTGCCCGGCAGCGCGTCACCGATGTCTTCGCCCTCGGCCAGATCACGCGGGGGATCGCCCTTCAAGTAGCGCCAGCCCTGGTGCGCGCGCTTGGGGCGCGGGTGGACGCGGATAAGCTCGGGCTTGAGGTCGATCGACCACCGCCCATCCTTCGTTTCCGAAAAGCCGAGGATCTCGCTGCGCGCGACGATGCTGTGCTGGTGAATCCAGTAGAGCGAACCGCCGATGCACTGTTCCCACTTGGTCGGGCGATAGCGCGTCGTGAGGTTCGGGCTGCGCCGCTGCGCATACCAGCTTTCGATATCGCCATAGCTTTGCGCGCCGAAGGCGATCTTGGTCAGGTTGAGCGGCATGGGAGTGAGATAGGGCTCTGGGCAGGCATTGGAACCCCTGACGTTACCCAGGCAGCAGGACAACTCCACATCGTCGCCCCGGACTTGATCCGGGGCTGGTGCTACTGGCTGCCTCTCGCTTTGTCTCAAAAAGCACCGACCCCGGATCAAGTCCGGGGCGACGTTTGGGTATAGGTAGCATAAACCGGAAACGTTCCTGGCGAAACCGCTGTCCTACATCCGCGCCAACGGTGCAGACCTTGGCCCATGCCGCTGACCAGCCCTTTTCAGCCCGCGCAGAAGCGTCATTTCACACGAACAGTCCGGCCCGCAGCTTCTTCCGCCCTGGACCGGGTAACACCCGGTCCGTGTGTAGGAAGGCTAACCGACGATCCCGCTGGCCACGGCGAGGCCGAGGAATGCGAAGAAACCCATCGAATCGGTAATCATCGTCACGAACACGCTGCTCGCCACTGCCGGGTCCTGGTCGAGCCGGTCGAAGGCCACGGGCACCAGCACGCCGGCAAGGCCCGCAATCACCACGTTGATCACCATCGCCAGCGCGATAACGCCGCCGAGCATGGGAGTGAAGATCGCGCCCGTCGCAAGGCCGATCAGCACCGCGATGGTCACACCGTTGAGCATCGCAACGCGCATCTCGCGCATCAGAATACGCCGTGTGTTGCTGCGGGTGAGCTGGTTGGTGGCGATGGCGCGCACGGTCACCGCCATGGTCTGCGTGCCTGCATTCCCGCCGATGCTCGCAACGATCGGCATGAGAATCGCGAGCGCCACAAGCTTCTCGATCGCCGCGCCGAACAGGGCGATGATCAGCGATGCGACCAGTGCTGTTCCAAGGTTCGCCACCAGCCACCGGACGCGCGCGGAATAGGCCTCGCGGATCGGTTCGTTGATGTCGCCTTCGCCCGCGCCCGACATCAGCAGCGCGTCCTCGCCCGCTTCTTCGGAGATGATGTGGACCACGTCGTCCACCGTCATCTGGCCGACCAGCCGCTCGTTCTCGTCGACCACCGCAGCGCTGATGAGGTTGTACTTCTGGAACATCAGCCCGACCTCTTCCTGGTCGAGCGTGACCGGGATCAGCGTCTGGTCGCGCTTCATCACGTCGGCCAGCGGGATCGCGCGCGGCGCGCGCAGCACCCATGAGAGCGCGCAGGTGCCGACCGGGTGATGCTTCTCGTCGACCACGAAGATTTCGTAAAATTCGTCGGGCAGGTCGCGCCCGTCGCGCAGGTAATCGATGAGATCGCCGACCGTCAGATGTTCGGGCACTGCGACGAGATCGCGGCTCATCAAGCGGCCGGCGGTCTCTTCGGGATAGGACAGCGCGGACTGGATCGCGATCCGGTCCTCCAGCTCGACCTCGGCCAGGATGGCGCGCTGGTCTGCCTCGTCGAGGTCTTCGATGAGCTGGACGGCGTCGTCGGTCTCGAGCTGGTCCACGATCTGCGCCACCGCTTCCGGCGGCAGCGCTTCCATCATGGTCTCGCGGACATAGTCGTTGAGTTCGGCGACGACCTCGGAGGTCATCAGATCGGTGATCGCCGCGGCGAGCTGGTAACGCTCGTCGCGCTCGAAAAGTTCGAGAAGGTCGGCGATATCGGCCGGGTGGAGCGGTTCGACCAGTTCGTAAACCGCCTTGAGGTCCCCTTCGTCGAGCGCATCCTCGACCGAGCGGACGAATTCGGGTTTGAGCGTGTTCTCTTCGTCCATCCGCTCGTCGTCGATCCGGTCGTCCGGACGCGCTTCTTCCTCCGGCTCACGCGCCAGCAGGAAACCGTCGTCGTCGAGGGGGCGGTTGCTCTCGCTCATGTGCAGCGGTCTAGGCGGGCGGGGCTGGATTGCAAGCAACGGGTGACAGGCCGCCCACAATCCCTATGTAGGCGCCAGCCAATTCACAGGAGAAACGACCGATGGCCGACAAGCTGACCTTCACTCTCGATACCGGCGACGGTGAAAACAAGGACGTGGTGATCAAGCTGCGCCCGGACCTGGCACCCGGCCATGTCGAGCGCATCACCGAACTGGCGGGCGAGGGGTTCTATGACGGCGTCGTGTTCCACCGCGTGATCCCCGGCTTCATGGCGCAGGGCGGCGATCCGACCGGCACCGGCATGGGCGGCAGCGACAAGCCGGACCTCAAGGCCGAATTCAACAGCGAACCGCACACCCGCGGCACCTGCTCGATGGCCCGCACCCAGGTGCCCGACAGCGCCAACAGCCAGTTCTTCATCTGCTTCGACGATGCCGAATTCCTCGACGGCCAGTATACCGTCTGGGGCCAGGTCGAGAGCGGCATGGATCACATCGACGCTCTGCCCAAGGGCGAGCCGCCGGCAAACCCGGGCAAGATCGTGAAGGCTACCGTCGGTTAGCACCATCAACCTCGTCACCCCGGCCTCCGAGCCGGGGTCCAGCTTTGCTGGCACCATGCGAGAAGTAGCTGGACCCCGGATCAAGTCCGGGGTGACGGTGTCCTTGATATCCGCTAAAGCCCCCACTCCCATGAAACCGACCAATTCCCCCAAGACCTACAGGGTCAAGAGCTTCGGCTGCCAGATGAACGTCTATGACGGCGAGCGCATGGCCGAGATGCTGGGCGAGCAGGGCATTGTGCCTGCGCCCGAGGGCGAGGATGCCGACCTCGTCGTGCTCAACACCTGCCACATCCGTGAGAAGGCGGCGGAGAAGGTCTATTCGGACATCGGCCGTATCTCCAAGGCGGGCGCGGAAGCGGGCAAGCAGCCGCTGATCGCGGTCGCAGGTTGCGTCGCGCAGGCCGAGGGCGAGGAGATCATGAAGCGCTCTCCGGCGGTCAGCATGGTCGTCGGCCCGCAGGCCTATCACCGCCTGCCCGAGATGCTCGACAAGGCGGTGAAGGGCGAGCGGGCGACCGATACCGACATGCCCGCCATCGCCAAGTTTGCCGCATTGCCCGAGCGCCGCCGGACCAATCCGGCCAGCTTCCTCACCATTCAGGAAGGGTGCGACAAGTTCTGCACCTATTGCGTGGTGCCCTATACGCGCGGCGCGGAAATTTCACGCCCTTACAGCGATTTGGTGATCGAAGCGAAGAAACTGGTCGATGCGGGCGCGAAGGAAATCACGCTGCTGGGCCAGAACGTGAGCGCATGGAGCGGCGAGAACGACAAGGGCCACAAGGTCGGCCTCGCGGGCCTGATTCGCGATCTTGCCAAGGTCGAGGGTCTTGCGCGCATTCGCTACACCACCAGCCATCCGGCCGACATGGACGACGATCTGATCGCGGCGCATGGCGACACGCCCAAGCTCATGCCCTTCCTCCACCTGCCGGTGCAGGCGGGCAGCGACCGAGTGCTCAAGGCGATGAATCGTAGCCACACGGCGGAAAGCTACCTGAGGCTACTCGAGCGCTTCCGCGCCGCGCGCGCCGACCTCGCGCTCTCGGGCGACTTCATCGTCGGCTTTCCCGGCGAGAGCGATGCAGAGTTCGAGGAGACGCTCGCGCTGGTCGATGAGGTCGAATACGCGCAGGCCTTCAGTTTCAAATATAGCCCACGCCCGGGAACGCCCGCCGCGACGATGGATGACCAGATTGCGAGAGAGGTCATGGACGAGCGGTTGCAACGCCTCCAGGCCGCGCTCAACCGCGACCAGATGGCGTTCAACCATGCGAGTGTCGGCAAAACCTGCGAAGTGCTGGTCGAACGCAAGGGCAAGCATCCGGGCCAATGGCTCGGCAAGTCGCCCTGGTTGCAGAGTGTGTGGTTCGAAGGCGATGCCGCGATCGGCGATCTGGTACAGGTCGAACTGGTCGAAGCCGGCCCGAACTCGCTTGCGGGCAAACTGTGCGAGATGGCCGTCGTCTGACGTCATCCCAGCGAAAGCTGGGATCGTTCCCAGTCTCGCGCGATTTTGAAAGCGATCCCAGCTTTCGCTGGGATGACGGAAACATGACTTTCCACCGTCATCTCACCGCTCGCAACTTGCACCCCCGACAGCGAGGCTTACATTCCGACTCGCAAGCGAAAGGAGCATATGGCTCGCAAACCCGCACAGAAGGACGCCACTGCCTTCACCCCGCCGCCGTCCCCGCAGCGCGAAGTCCGCCGGGCACAGGTCGATATCAGTTTCGACAATCAGAGCCTGCTCGGGCCGCTGTTCGGTCAGTTCGATGCGAACCTCGTCCAGGTGGAAAACCGTCTCGGCGTGTTTATCGCGGCGCGCGGTAACGAGCTGCACATAGAAGGGCCGGAAGACAGCGTCGCCCGCGCGCGCGACGTGTTGAAGGCAATGTATGACAAGCTCGCCATCGGGCAGGATCTCGATCAGGGCGCGATCGAGGCGCTGATCGCCATGTCGGACGAGCCCACGCTCGACGGCATTGTCGACGCCGAGCCCAAGGGGCCGCCGATCATGATCCGTACGCGGCGCAAGACGATCGTGCCGCGTAGCGCGATGCAGGCCGTCTATATGCGCAGCCTCGTGCGGGACGACATCATTTTCGCGCTGGGCCCGGCAGGCACGGGCAAGACCTATCTCGCGGTCGCGCAAGCGGTCAGCCAGCTCATCAGCGGCAGTGTGCAACGTTTGATTCTGTCGCGGCCGGCGGTGGAGGCGGGCGAAAAGCTTGGCTTCCTGCCCGGCGACATGAAGGAAAAGGTCGATCCCTATCTGCGCCCGCTTTACGACGCGCTTTACGATTGCATGCCGCCCGAACAGGTCGAACGGCGGCTGGCCTCGGGCGAGATCGAGATCGCGCCGATCGCCTTCATGCGCGGCCGGACGCTCGCCGATGCCTTCGTGATCCTCGACGAAGCGCAGAACACCACGCGCGAGCAGATGAAGATGTTCCTCACCCGCTTCGGCCAGAACAGCCGCATGGTTATCTGCGGCGATCCGCGCCAGGTCGACATCCCCGGCGGCGATGGCATGAGCGGGCTGGCCGATGCGGTCGGCAAGCTGGAGGGGGTCGAGGGCTTCGGCACCATCCGCTTCACCGCTGCCGATGTCGTGCGCCATCCGATCGTCGGGCGGATCGTGGAGGCCTACGAAGGGCCGAGCGCCTGATGTAGACCGCCGTTCGTGTCGAGCGAAGTCGAGACACGTCTGCGCCAACGGTTCTCGACTTCGCTCGAACCGAACGGATTTTGGAATTGGACCTTGATATCGACATCGATAGCTGGCCGCAGGGCGACTGGGCAGCGCTTGTCGAGCGCGCCAGTGACGCCGCGGCCGGGGTCGAGCCTGCGCTCGCCAATCCACGGCTGACCGCGTCAGTGCTGCTTACCAGCGACGAGGACGTCCACGAACTCAACAGGGAATGGCGCGGCAAGGACAAGCCGACCAATGTGCTGTCCTTTCCCATGCTCGAGCGCGAGGAATTGCTCGATCTTGCGGCTGAAGGGCCGCCCGAAATGCTCGGCGATCTGGCATTGGCGCATGAAACCTGTGCCCGCGAGGCCGCGGAAAAGGGCATCGCCCTCGAAGACCACGCCGCGCACCTGATCGTCCACGGCCTGCTCCATCTCGCCGGACACGACCATGTCGATTCCGACGCCCAGGCCGAGGCGATGGAAGCGCTGGAAATCGCGGCGCTTGCAAAACTGGGTATCGCCGACCCATATGGGGACCGCAACTGAACGGAGCACAATGTCAGGGCCATGCCCGATTCGTCATCACCCGCGGGAGACGCGGAGAGTAGCAGCGGGCTGATGCTCGCAATCCGGAAATTCTTCGACCCCGATTACGGCGAACGCTCGCTGCGTGCGCAGCTCGAAGAAGCGATCGACGAGCACGAGGAGGGCGAAAACGGCGACGATGTCCCCGAGCACAGCGGTACCGGCGACCTGTCGCTGGTCGAGCGGCAGATGCTGCGCAACCTGCTCCACTTCTCCGAGCACGACGCCGACGACGTGGCCGTGCCGCGCGGCGAAATCATCGCGATGAACGCCAATGCGAGCTGGGACGAGCTGGTCGAGACTTTCGCCGAGCACGGCCATTCGCGCATGCCCGTCTATCGCGAGCAGCTCGACGATGTGATCGGCATGATCCACATCAAGGATGTCTTCACTATCCTGGCGCGCGAACAGACCCCGCCCAAGGACTGGACCGTGCTGATGCGTCAGCCGCTTTATGTGCCGCAGACGCGCAATGCGCTCGACGTGCTGGCAGACATGCGCGCGCAGCGCATGCACCTGGCGGTCGTGGTAGATGAGTTCTCGGGTACCGACGGGATCATCACGATCGAGGATCTGGTCGAGGAAATCGTCGGCGAGATCGAGGACGAGCATGACGAGACGCCCGAGGAATGGATCGTCGATATCGGCGAGGGGATGTGGGACTGCGATGCCCGCGCCGAGCTCGATGATGTTGCGGAGAAGGTTTCTCCCGCGCTCGCCGAGGTCGAGGAATCCGTCGATACGCTGGGCGGGCTGGCCTTCGTGCTGGCCGAACAGGTGCCCCAGACCGGCCGAGTGCTCGAGCACAAGAGCGGCTGGCGGATCGAGGTCACCGATGGAGACGAGACCCATGTGAAGCGGTTGCGCTTGCACGCGCCGGAGGAAGCGACACCCCCGGCCTGACGGCTGTTGCAGATTTCTGCACATTCTCCCTCGACACGTGCATCGCGCGCTCATAGCGTGCAAGCGTCATGGCAACGCGTCGTCTTCCTCCCCTGCGCGCTCTCGAAGCTTTCGTGCGCACCGTGCGTCTCGGTTCCGCGCGCGCGGCGGCCGAAGAGCTCGGCCTCAGCCCATCGGCGCTGTCACGACGGATCGGCAACCTCGAGGAATTCGTCGGCAAGAAGCTGTTTACGCGGGCGCGTCAGGCAATGCAGTTGACCGATGACGGACATGCGTTTTTCGAGGCCGTGAACCCGCAACTGGAAGCGCTGGCGCGGGCGGTGGAAAGCCAATCGGACAATCTGTCGCTGCTGAGATTGCATTTGGGGGTTTTGCCGCTGTTCGGCACACAACGTCTGTTTCCGCGACTTGGCGAATTGCGTGAGCGGCATCCTCTCTTGCATATCGACATCGACACCGGGGCGCATCTGGAAGACCGCGTTGGCGATGTGCTCGATGCGGCGATCATCCTTTCGCGCGGCCCGTCACGCGGGTTGCATGCCGTTCGGCTCGACTACAACAAAGTCCATGCAATCTGCAGCCGGGACCTGGCCGAGCGGATCGGCCCGGAACCCGATGCGGACAGGCTTTCGCGGCAGACGTTCCTGATCCACAACGAACTGTCCGAAAGCTTCACCGCCTGGCGCGCGGAGATCGGCTTGCCAGAATTGGAGCCGGCAGCGATCGACCATTTCGATTCGGGCCAGATCATGCTGGAAGCGGCCGCCCAGGGGCTCGGCATTGCGATCATGCATGATGACCACATGCGCCGGGCAGCGGACAACCGATTGGCGACATTGTTCAACGTCGAGGTCGAAAGTCCTTACAGCTACTGGTTCATCTGCAAGCCCACGGCGCTGGAAGAGCGTCCGGTCCGCCTGTTCCACGACTGGCTGGTAAAGGCCGAGCTTTAGGGCCGCTTACAGGTCGGTCGGTTGGGGCCGGTATTGGACTGCTTCGACCACATGCTGAAAGTTGCGCAGTGGCTTGCCGAGATTGGTCACGAGCTGCTTCTCGATCTCTTCGCGAGCTTTAGCCGCTATCGCCTTGCGTCCGTGATAATCGGCCGGACTGAAGGGGTCGAGATAGTGGAGCGTCAGAGGAAAGCTGCCCCGGCGCGCCATGATCCGCTTTGCATTGTGCAGGCCGCTTTCCTGACCAACCCAGCCGATTTCTTCCGAATGCTCGCCGTAATCGAGCACTACGGGCTGAACCATTACCCCCGGAGGTGGCGGCTCGAGTACCGAGATCATGCTGGACTTGAACGGCAAGAGCGAATGGCCGTCCGTCACCGTGCCCTCGGGGAATATGGTCACCGACCAGTTATCGGCCAGGGCCTCTTTGAGTGCATTGATCTGTTCCGCCACACCCACGCGGTTCTCCCGCTTGACGAAAACGGTGCGGTTCAGACCGCACAGCCAGCCGATCACCGGCACGTCCGATAATTCCTGCTTGGCCACGAACGCGGTGCCGCTGGCTCCAGCCATGCTGAGAATATCGATCCAGCTTATGTGATTGGCGATGAAGAAGACATCGCGCCGCAACGGTGTGCCCACAATCGTCACCCGCGCGCCGACTATCCATGCGGTATAGCGCAGGAAGAGCATGGGCATCGGCGAGCCATAGGCGAATACGCGGTAAAGATAGTGCAGCGGCACCAGCGCACCGAGCAGAACGAGGATGGCGAGGGTGCGAAGGATGAACCGCGCCCAGCCCGCTACGGTCAGCGGGACGGTTTCTCCCCGGGCTGCCGCCAGCCGTCGTGCCGTGTATTTTGCGAGCCGACGTTCAGTCTTCGCGGTCGAGGCGGACGCCATACAGTTCCAGCCGGTGATCAACCAGACGATAGCCGAGCTTGGCGGCGATCTGTTTTTGCAGCGCTTCGATTTCCGGATCGACGAACTCGATCACCTTGCCGCTTTCGACGTCGATAAGATGGTCGTGATGCGCTTCGGGCGCCGCCTCGTAACGGGCACGCCCGTCGCCGAAGTCGTGGCGGTCGAGTATTCCCGCCTCTTCGAACAGGCGGACCGTGCGGTAAACGGTCGCGATCGAGATGCCGGAATCGATCTTATTCGCCCGCTCATGCAACAGTTCGACATCGGGGTGGTCGTCGCTTTCCGACAGCACGCGCGCAATAACCCGGCGCTGCTCGGTTATGCGCAGCCCCTTATCGGCACATAATTGTTCGAGATCGATTCTCTGGTGCAATTTGGCTTCCCGCATGAAAAACGCCCCGCACCCTTACCGGGCCGGAGCGTCTTCCTCAAGGTGATCGCGAAGGCTTTAGTCAGCCTTCTTCTTACGACCGCGCTTCTGGCCCGGTTTGCGGCCGAGGCCGATTTTGACTGCCAGATCGCGGCGGGTCGCCGCATAGTCGGGGGCGACCATCGGGTAGTCGGCCGAAAGATTCCAGCGCGCGCGATACTCATCCGGTGTCAGACCATGTTCAGTCGACAAGTGACGCTTGAGCATCTTCATCTTCTTGCCGCAGTCGAGGCAGACGAGATGATCCTTCTTTACGGAAGAACGGATCGAAACGGCCGGTTCGGGGACTTCTTCGGCAGCGCCACCGCTGGGATCCAGTCCCGACAGGGCCGAATAGACGTTGCTAATCAAGGTCGGGACTTCATCAACATCGACATTGTTGTTACTTACATGTGCCGCGACAATGTCCGAAGTTAGAGTGATTAGAGTCTCAGTCATGTCGGTATCGAAATCTTGCATTAGACGGCCTTCTGAATTGCGTCGGATCGCTAGCTATGCGCCCTGTTCTATGTCTCTATTGTATAAAACAGACAAGAAAATGCAATAAATGATGTAAGTCGATATTTTGACGCATTGCTACAACTTTTGTCGTTGTTTTGTCGCGCTGCTACAAGTTTCGGGCAAAGGTAATGGCATCGACCGTGGTCGAATCCAGGGTTCGGTAGTAAGCGCGCCGCTTTCCGATGGGTTCGAATCCGCAGCTGCGATAAAGTATTTCGGCGGGATTGTTGGCGCGCATTTCGAGAAAAACTCGTTCCGCGCCGGCGTCGCGTGCTGTATTCGCGAACATCTCGATCAACATGCGGCCTAACCCCCTGCCGCGCATCTCCGGGCGCACGGCGATCAGCAGCAACTCTTCCTCGCCGGGCGCGCGCCGGGCAAGGATGAAACCGGCTGCTTCGCTCCCGATTGCGGGCCGGTTCCCATACTCATCGATGAGGATCGCATAGGTGTGCGACATGGCCAGAGAGTCGGCGACCTGCTGGCGTGTCCATGCCTCGCGCCAGAAAGGCTCGAAGGCGGCATCCATCACAGCCATGAGCTGATCGATCTCGCTCATCGACCTGGCAGCTTGGCGTCGGGCGCCCGCCCGTAGAGCGGCGCGGTGCTGTCGCTCAAAAGGCTGGTTGGCACTTTCAGCGCGTGGCATGCGTCAGGCAGCGCAACCGTGGGGGGGCTGGCCCCGGCTTGCAGGGCGAGCTCTTCCGCTTTCGAACCCGCCAAGACGGCGCGGAGATCACGGTTTGCCGCGACAGTCGGAGCGAGCGAGGCGACGGCATCGATGGGCAGGCCATCGCCCCCGAAGTCTTGGACGAACCATTCGCCATGGCCGCCATTCATACATACGGTGACACAAGCGTCGTTGTTGCCCCGCGCCATTGTGGCCACCAGGGCGAGCGTCGGGTATCCACGGACCCGAGCCTGCCAGGCGATCCCCAGCGCCCGTGCCACTGCCACGCCAATCCGCACCCCGGTAAAACTGCCCGGGCCGAGCGAGACACGTATCTCTTCCGCGCGGCCCCTATCGGGCAATTCGGCAATCATCGGGACGAGCCTTTCGGCATGACCGCGGCCGAGCACCTCATGCCGCGCATCGACAAGCGCGCCCTCTTCGAACAGCGCCACCGAGCAGGCTTCCGTTGCGGTTTCTATTGCCAATATGCGCATGGGCGCGCACTGCCCCAGCAAGGGCGTGGCTGCAAGTCAGGCGATACGGTTGAAGATCTCGAAGTCGGGGCGCGGACTGCGATCGAAAATGCTTTTGGGATCGCCATAGCCGATCGAGCAGATGAAGTTGCTTCTATGCCTTGGGCTGTCGCCGAAAAAGGTTTTGTCGACCGCCGCGTTGTCGAATCCGGACATTGGCCCGCAGTCGAGCCCAAGTGCCCTGGCCGCGATCATCAAATAGGCACCCTGGAGCGAACTGTTGCGGAAGGCCCCTTCCTTGCGGCCCTCCTCGTCGCCCTCGAACCAGCTTTTCGCGTCGGTATGCGGAAAGAGCCAGGGCAGTTCCTCGTGGAAATCGATATCGTAGCCGATGATCGCCGTGACCGGTGCGGCCATGATCTTGTCGCGATTTCCTTCCGAGGCGCATTCGGCCAGTTTCGCCTTGGCGTCCTCGGATTTCACCCAGACGATCCGGGCAGGCTGCATGTTGGCCGAGGTCGGACCCATTTTCAGCAATTCGTAGATTTCCCGGATCTGCTCGTCGCTCACGGGCTTGTCGAGCCAGCCATTATAGCTGCGGGCGTCGCGGAAGATGAGGTCGAGCGCGTCGGCGGAAAGCATGTCGGCCAAGGTCGGTTTTCCTTTGTTTGAATGAGAGAAGTCAGGCTGCGCGGACTTCAACGACCTCGGGAACATAATGTTTCAGCAGGCCCTCGATCCCGTGCTTGAGCGTGGCGGTGGACGAAGGGCAGCCCGAGCATGCGCCCTGCATCTGCAGATGAACCACGCCGTCGCGATAGCCGCGATACTGGATGTCGCCGCCATCACCCGCGACGGCCGGGCGGACACGGGTTTCCAGCAATTCGTTGATCTGCGCGATGATGTCGGCATCCTCGTCGCGCTCTTCCACCAGCATGCCGTCCTCTTCCGGCGGAACCGCGATACCGCCCGCCGTACCGGGCGCGAACAGTGGCGCCTGCGACACGAAGTGATCGAGCAGGATAGCCAGAACCTGCGGCTTGAGATCGGTCCAGTTGACGCCAGGGGCAGCGGTCACGGTGACGAAATCGCTTCCGAAAAACACATTCACGACCTCGCCGGTATCGAAGATCGCCTGCGCCAGTGGGCTGGCCTCGGCGGATTCCGGCGTGGCGAATTCGCGGGTCCCCTTGCTCATGACCGGTTGGCCGGGCAGGAATTTGAGGCTCGCGGGATTGGGCGTGGTTTCGGTCTCGATGAACATGGGTCACGATGTAGGAAGCGCGGGAAGCCGGGACAAGGAAGGATCGCTTGTCCATCGAACATTCACCTAGCCTTCACGCTTGGCCCGCCTATATGCCTTGCATGACTCATTTCTCGCGTGCCTTCCGGCGTTTCGCGCTCATCTTTCCCGCCGCGCTGCTCTTCCCGCAGCCCATGCTCGCGCAGGAACCGGCCGAACCATCGCCCCAATTCGTCACCCAGCCCGATGAAACGCCGTGGATCTATGAAGGCAGCGACGTCCCGCGCGATAAGGAATGGATCTTCGGCGAGTTGCCGAACGGCTTGCGTTATGCCGTGCGCAAGAACAGCGTTCCACCCGATCAGGTTTCGATCCGCGTGCGGATCGATGCAGGCTCGCTCCATGAAGAAGATAGCGAGCGCGGATATGCGCACTTGCTCGAGCATCTGCTGTTTCGCGAAAGCCGCTATCTTGCGGTGGGCGAGGCAATCCCCACCTGGCAGCGCCTCGGTGCGACCTTCGGTAGCGATACCAACGCGCATACCAGCCCGACCGAAACGGTTTTCAAGCTCGACCTGCCCAATATCGACGAAGCGAAGCTGGCCGAAAGCATGAAGCTGCTGTCGGGCATGGTGCGCAGCCCGGTACTCAGCGATACCAATGTCGGGGCAGAAGTGCCCATCGTCCTGGCCGAAAAGCGCGAGCGCGGCGGCGCTTCGGAACGGGCGGGCAATGCAAGCCGCAAAATCCTGTTTGCAGGCCAGCGCCTGGCGAACCGCGTTCCGATCGGGACCGAAGCTACGCTTGGCGCCGCTACCGGAGCGAGCGTCAGCGCCTTCTACAAACGCTGGTACCGACCCGAGAATGTGGTTGTATCGGCGGCGGGCGACATGGACCCGATGCAACTCGCCGCGGAGATCGAGAAATGGTTCGGCGACTGGCAGGGCGAGGGGCCATATGTTCCCGCGCCCGATTTCGGTGATCCGGTCGCGCCCTCGGGGGCGGACCCAGCAAATCCGGTGGGCGAAATCGGCGTTGTCGTCGAGCCCGATCTGCCGCGCTCCTTTTCCTATGCGATCATGCGACCATGGCGGCCGGTACAGGATACCGTCGCCTACAATGAAGGTTTGCTGCGCGATGCGCTGGCGCAGGCCCTGATCAACCGCCGCCTCGAGGCGCGTGCGCGTGCAGGCGGCAGCTATCTCTACGCACAGGTCGCGCAGGACGATGTCAGCCGATCGGCCGATATGACCTTCGTCAATTTCGCACCGCTGACCGAAGACTGGCGCGCTGCTCTCGACGATATCCGGTCCGTAATTGCCGATGCTCTGGCAACTCCGCCATCGCAAGAGGAGGTCGACCGCGAACTTGCCGAGTTCGAAATCGTGTTCAAGAGCCAGGTCGAGCAACGCCGCGTGCTGCCCGGTCCACGACTTGCCGACGACGTGGTGAATGCAGTCGATATCCGTGAAGCCATCGCCGCGCCGGAAACGGTTCTGATGGTGTTCAATTCGATGCGGGAGACGGTGACGCCGGAACTGCTGCTTGAGCACACCCGCGCGCTGTTTTCGGGCGACGTGATTCGCGCCGCCTATGTCACCCCGGCAACCGGCGAGGCGACCGAGCAGGCCATTCGCAGTGCCTTGCTCGAACCGATCGAGGCCGATGGCAATGCGCGCATCGCCGCACAGGCGATTTCCTTCGACGATTTGCCGCCGGTCGGCGAGCCCGGGGAA
This sequence comes from Qipengyuania sp. ABI-127-1, assembly GCA_022953095.1. GTDB lineage: Bacteria > Pseudomonadota > Alphaproteobacteria > Sphingomonadales > Sphingomonadaceae > Qipengyuania. Next base: position 1,185,579 of record JALJCR010000001.1, read on the forward strand.
ATCGAGGCGCAAGGGCCGATCGGCGTGCTCGACATCGAGCGGGTCGATTTCTCCAATGGTGTAAAGGCGATCCTCTGGTCTAACGATGCCGAACCAGGCCGGGTGGCGGTGAAGGTCCGCTTTGGCGCCGGGTTCCGGGCAATCGAAGCGGACCAGTCGGTCTATGCCAATCTCGGATATGCCGCACTGATCGGGGCCGGTATCGGCGAACTGGATCAGGAGCAGCTCGATCTGCTTTCGACTGGCCGCAAATTCGGATTCGAGTTCCAAACCGGCGACGGGGCTTTCACCTTCTATGCCCAGACGCGTGAAGCGGACCTCGACGAACAGCTTTATCTTTTCGCAGCCAAGCTGGCCATGCCGGGCTGGGACCCCAATCCCGTGGCGCGGGCCAAGGCGGCGGGCAAACTCGCCTATGAAAGCTATTCGGCCAATCCGGGCGGAATCCTCCAGCGCGATCTGGAATATCTCCTTCGCGGAAACGATCCGCGTTTCCGCACGCCGACACCCGACATGCTCGATGCGGCGACGCCCGAGGAATTTCGCGCGGTGTGGGAACCCTTGCTCAAGCAGGGGCCGGTGGAAGTCCTTGTCTTCGGCGAGTTCGACAAGGATGCGACGATCGAGACCTTGCGCAAGACCTTCGGCGCATTGGAACCGCGCGAAATGCCTTCCGACGCGGTGTTGAATCGCCCCGTGCCATTTCCCGAAGCTGGTGAGACCGAGGTGCGCTATCATCGCGGGGATGCCAATCAGGCCGCGGCGGTTCTCGCCTGGCCCAGCGGTGCGGGGGTCGAGAACCTGCGCGAATCGCGCCGTCTCGAAGTGCTCGCCTCATTGTTCAACAACCGCCTGATGGAGGCTATGCGCGAACATGCCGGTGCCAGCTATTCGCCGGTGGTCCGTTCCGACTGGCCCAGTGACGTGAACAGCGGTGGGCGCATCGCCGCGCTGGCCCAGTTGCGGCCCGAAGACGTGCCCGTCTTCTTCGCCGAGGCAGAACGCATCGCGAAGGAACTGGCCAGCGAGCCGGTTGGCGAAGACGAATACAACCGTGTGGTCGAACCGCTGCGCCAATATGTCAGCCGCGCTTCGACCGGCAATCTGTTCTGGCTGTATCAGTTGGAAGGTGCGACCGTGGACAGCCGCCGTGTTCCGATTCTGCGGTACCTTCTGGCCGATTATACGCAGACGCCGCCCGCCGCTTTGCAGGCCTTGGCCCAGAAGTATTTCGCCTCGCGCGAGGCATGGCGTCTGGCGGTCATTCCGCAGGGTCAGGACCTGGCAAGATCGGCACCCGTCGGCAACGCCGGATCGGGGCGCTGAAGCGGGTACTGCAATCGGCCTTTTAAGCTGGCCAAGCAAATGCTGCTTGCGCCATGATGCGTGCTCGTCTGCTACAGGCGAGCACTCAGGCGCCGTGACCGGCGCCGCAAACGGAAGAGACAATGGCGACGAACTGGGCACCCGATAGCTGGCAGGGATATGAGGCAAGGCACTTGCCCGAATATCTCGACGCGGCTGCTCTCGAAACGGCAACCGCCACGCTCGAAACGCATCCTCCGCTGGTCTTCGCCGGCGAGGCACGCGCGCTCAAGGCCGACCTTGCCGATGTGGCCGAAGGCCGCGCCTTCCTGTTGCAGGGCGGCGATTGCGCGGAAAGCTTCGCCGAATTCCACCCGAACAATATCCGCGATACGTTCCGTGTGCTGTTGCAGATGGCGGTGGTGATGACCTTCGCCAGCAAAAAGCCGGTGGTGAAGGTCGGGCGCATGGCAGGCCAATTCGCCAAGCCGCGCAGTTCCAATACCGAAACGCAAGGCTCCGTGACGCTGCCGAGCTATTTCGGCGACAACATCAACGGCATCGAATTCGATGCGGCGGCCCGCACCAACGATCCGCAGCGTATGGTCCGCGCCTACTCGCAGGCGGCGGCTACGCTCAACCTCCTCCGCGCCTTCGCGACTGGCGGGTATGCCAATTTGCGCCAGGTCCACCAGTGGACGCTCGATTTCATGGGGCGCAGCCCCTGGGCCGACCGTTTCTCGGATATCGCCGACCGCATCGGCGAAGCGCTGGATTTCATGGAGGCTTGCGGGGTCGATCCGCAAGTGCTGCCGCAATTACAGCGCACCAGCTTCTACACCAGCCACGAGGCCTTGCTGCTGCCTTACGAGCAGGCCTTGACCCGGCGCGACAGCCTGACCGGCGATTGGTACGACACATCCGCGCATATGGTCTGGATCGGCGACCGAACCCGGTTCGAGAATAGTGCGCATGTCGAATTCGCGCGCGGCATCGGCAACCCGCTGGGCATGAAATGCGGGCCGAGCCTGGAAACCGATGCGCTGCTGAAATTGCTCGATACGCTCAATCCCGCGCGCGAGCCGGGCCGGATCACGCTGATCAGCCGCTTCGGCCACGACAAGGTGGAAGATGGCCTGCCGCGGTTGGTGCGGGCTGTGAAGGCCGAAGGCCATCCGGTGGTGTGGAGCTGCGATCCGATGCACGGCAATGTCGTGAAGTCGGAAAGCGGCTATAAGACGCGGCCTTTCGATCGCATTCTGCGCGAAGTGAAGGGTTTCTTCGCTGTGCACCGCGCGGAAGGCACGCATCCGGGCGGCATCCACATCGAGATGACCGGGCAGGACGTGACCGAATGCGTGGGGGGTGCGGTGGCCATCACCGACGAGGCGCTGAAGGATCGCTATCACACACATTGCGATCCGCGCCTTAACGCCGCGCAGTCGCTCGAGCTGGCTTTCCTCATCGCCGAGATGCTCAATGAGGAACACGGCGTGCGGCAAGCGGACGCGGCCTGAGCTTCGCGGGAAACACGGGCAGAACCGGCGCCTGCCGGGGTCGCTCGGGATGCGCAGCATATTGCCCGAACGTCCTGCCATACGCTTGTTTGGGCGGGAGTTTTTCACCTGCGGCCTTTAAACGGTCACTGAAATACGCCATGGTGGGAGACGGTCGCCATGTGTCGGTGACCGCCATGAAGGGGGGATGGAATGTCCCATGCCCAAACCAGATCCCAACCCGCTCCGGCGCTCGGCGATGCGCTCGCGGTTCGCTATGCCGCCTTGCGCAATCTGAGCGAAGCGCTGGTCGCACCGCTCAGCGATGCCGATGCAACCATCCAGTCGATGGAAGATGCCAGCCCGGCCAAATGGCACCTCGCGCATACGACGTGGTTCTGGGAAACATTCCTTTTGCGCGATCACCTTGATGGATACGCGTTGTTCGAGGACGATTGGCCCTTCGTCTTCAACTCCTATTACGAGGCGGAGGGCGAACGGATCGCGCGGTTTTCGCGCGGGATGCTGTCGCGGCCCACGCTGGGAGAGATCCTGGCCTGGCGCGCGCATGTCGATGAGGCGATGACCCCGCTGTTCGAGCGCGAGGCACTGGCACCGCTTATCGAGCTTGGCATGGCGCATGAACAGCAGCATCAGGAATTGCTGCTGACCGATATCAAACATGCGCTGTTCCAGAACCCGCTCGGCGCGGCGATGTGGGATGTGGCCGGGAAGCAGGCGAAAGCACGAGATGAAGGGTGGCTGCGCCACCCCGGCGGTGTCGCGCGTATCGGTCATCAATCGGATGGGTTCGCATTCGATAATGAAGGGCCTGCGCATCGCGTGCTGCTCGAACCCTTTGCGCTGTCCTCGCGGCTGGTGACAAATCGCGAATGGGCGGATTTCATCGCCGATGGCGGCTACCAGGCGGCGGCATTGTGGCTTTCCGACGGCTGGGCCTGGGTGCGCGATAACGCCATCGATGCGCCGCTTTACTGGCGTGATGGCGAACAGTTCACCCATTCCGGCTGGCGAGAGCGCGATCCGAATGCGCCGGTCACGCATATCTCCTATTTCGAGGCGGACGCCTTCGCGACCTGGGCGGGTAAGCGCTTGCCGACCGAGTTCGAGTGGGAGGCGATAGCCCGTGGCCAGGAAGGGGAAGGCCCCGCGCACGACCCAAATGGCGGAAATCAGTTGGATGGCCCATCGCCGCCGCTTCCGGTTGGCAGTGACGGCCTGTTTGGCGATTGCTGGCAATTCACGCGTTCGGCCTATCTACCCTATCCCCGCTTTGAGCCAGCGGCTGGCGCTGTGGGCGAATACAACGGCAAATTCATGAGCGGTCAGTTCGTGCTTAAAGGCGCGAGCTGCGCGACTGTGCGCGGCCATTCGCGCGCCAGCTACCGAAACTTCTTCTACCCGCACCAGCGATGGCAGTTCACCGGCCTGCGTCTGGCGAAGGATATCTGATGAAAGCCGAAACCGGAATTTCGCTCGTCGATCTGGACGAGGACGGCGTCGACCGAGCTTTTCGCGCCGATGTGGTCAAGGGCCTACGCCAACAACAAAAGGCCGTGCCTGCCCGCTGGTTCTACGACGAGGAAGGTTCGCGTCTGTTCGAACAGATCACGCGGGTCCTCGAATATTACCCGACCCGTGCCGAAACCGAGATACTCGGCGCGCAAGGTGCGCAATTCGCCGATCTCATCGGGCCGGAACGGGCCGTGGTGGAATTCGGCTCCGGCAGTTCGGTGAAGACGCCGCTATTGCTCGAGGCGATCGCGCCCGCCGCTTACGTTCCGCTCGATATATCGGGCGATTTTTTGCGTCAGAGCGCGGCGGCCCTGGCGCAGAAATTCCCCCACCTGCCCGTCTATCCCGTGGAGGCGGACTTCATGCGCCGCGTCAGCCTGCCAGACGAGGTATCCGCGCTGGCGAAGCTCGGCTTCTTCCCCGGCTCGACGATTGGAAATATGGTGCCCCGCACGGCTGTCGATCTGCTGCGTTCCATGCGTGCAACGCTCGGCGCCGACGAAGGGGAGAGCCCGATGTTGTTGATCGGAATGGATCTGGTCAAGGATCGGGCTGTTCTGGAAGCGGCCTATGACGACGCGGAAGGCGTGACGGCGGCATTCAACACCAATCTGGTCAGGCGGATCAACCGCGAACTCGACGGCACTATCGACCCGGCCGCTCTCGAGCATAGCGCGGTGTGGAACGACGATCTGGCCCGGATCGAAATGCATCTGCGCGCGACGCGTGATTTCTCCTTCGAGGTTTCGGGAGAGAAATTCTCGCTACGAAAGGGCGAGACGATCCACACGGAAAACAGCCACAAGTTCACCCGGCGCAGTGCCTACACGCTGTTGCTTGCCGGTGGCTGGACGCCAGTCCGGCGATGGCTGGATGATGAAGAGCGGTTCTCGGTCATCCTCGCGATTGCCACAGAGCAACGCGAAGCGCCCTGACCGACTGCGCGGGTCATGGACGCTTCATGACCCCGTTCCTATATGGAATAAATGGATCTCGAACCCGTCTTCCAGGCAGCCGCCGACACCCTGCGCGCGATTCCGCGTTCGGAGTTGCTGATCGCGGCGCTGGCGGCGATGGCATTGGGCTGGATCGGTGCCGTAGTCGCCAGGCGTTCGGCGCTGGGCGGCATTCTGCGCATCGCGAGTTCGCTCGCGCTTGGGCTGATCCTGCTGACGGTGGTGCTGCAACTGTCCCGTTTCGATCCGCGCTTCGATGTGGCGGTGCCGCAGATCGGGCTGCCCGAACAAATGGTCGAGGGCGGCGAAACCCGCATTCCCCTTTCCGCGGACGGACATTTCTGGGTGCGTGCCGAGGTCAATGGCGTGCCCGGCAATTTCATGATCGATACCGGTGCCACTTTGACTGCGATATCCGCGCCCTTGGCCGAACGCGCGGGGCTTGAACCGCGGCGCGGCGGCATTCCGATCATGCTCGGCACGGCCAATGGCACGGTCCAGGCCCATGTCGCCACGGTCGACAGCCTCACTTTCGGCAATGTCAGCGCCAGCGGCACCGATGCGGCGATTGCGGAAAGTTTCGGGGATTTCAACGTCATCGGCATGAATGTGCTTGCGCGGCTGGGATCGTGGCGGGTGGAGGACAATACCCTGATCCTGGTCCCCCGCGCCGAGGATACGATTTCGTAAAATCCGCCGTTGGATCGCGCAGCGCGAGCCGCTAGGCCTGCCATCCATGGACCGTGCGATCGCGCTTCCCGCACCCCCGCCACTTGGCACCCTGCTTTCGCAGGGCTCTCTGGCGGTGTTTCTCGATTTCGACGGGACCCTGGTCGAGATCGCATCCGATCCCGATGCCATCCTCGTTCCCCCGGATATGGGCGAACGCCTGAGGGTGTTGCGGGACCGGCTGGAGGGCCGGTTGGCACTTGTCAGCGGGCGCGCGCTTGATGATGTGGAACGGCATCTGGGCCAGCTCGACCTCGCGCGGGCCGGATCGCACGGCCTGGATCGAATCCACGCCGACGGGCGTCCCGCCGGATCGATACCCGAGCCGCTGCCTGACGGGGTGATCGTGAAGCTGCGCGGTTTTGCTCAGGATCATGGCTTGCTCTTCGAACCGAAAGCCCATGGCGGCGCCCTGCATTATCGCCAGCGGCCTGAATACGAAAAACAGGCGCAGGCTTTTGGCGCGGACCTTGCCGACAAGCACGGGCTGGCGGTCAAACGCGGGAAAGCGGTGGTCGAACTGGTCCGACCCGGCGCCAGCAAACGGGGCGCCGTGGAGGCATTCATGGAAGAACCGCCCTTTATCGGCGCCATGCCGCTGTTCATCGGCGACGATGTGACAGATGAGGATGGTTTTGCGGGCGTGACCGATTACGGCGGTTTCGGCATCGCCGTCGGCGAACGGCCCAGCGAGCGGGCACGATACAGGCTCGACAATGTTGCTGCAGTGCACCATTGGTTGGAGATATGATGCAGGCCGATCTCGAGCTATCCCCCATCGGCAATTGCCAGGTCAGCGCGCTGGTGGATTGCGAGGGCGCCTTCGTCTGGGGCTGCGTCCCGCGGGTCGATGGCGATCCGGTGTTTTGCGCGCTGCTCAATGGCGATACGCGCGACCGGGGCATCTGGCGCTTCGAACTCGAAGGCCAGACCAGGGCCACACAGCGTTACGAACGCAACACCGCCATTCTTGTCACCCGCCTCGAGAGTGAGGATGGCAGTGCGGTGGAAATCCACGATTTCGCGCCGCGGTTCGAGCGTTCGGGCCGGATGTACCGGCCCGTAGCCTATACCCGTATCGTGCGGCCCGTGGCGGGCGCGCCGCGCATGCGCGTGGTGCTTGCGCCGATGAAGAATTACGGGGCGGGGCTGGCCGCAACCACAAACGGCACCAATCACGTCCGCTACCTGATCGGCCCGCAGGCACTGCGCCTGTCGACCGATGCGCCTGTCGGCTACGTCCTCGAAGGGCGCAGCTACCGCGTGGAGAGCGACCAGCATTTTTTCCTTGGTCCGGACGAACCCTTCGTCGGCAATATCCGCGACGAGGTGCGCGGGATGGAAGCGATGACCGCGCGTTACTGGCGGCACTGGGTACGCGGCCTGCACATCCCGCTCGAATGGCAGGAAGAGGTGATCCGCGCGGCGATTGCGCTCAAGCTGTGTCAGCACGAGGAAACCGGCGCGATCGTCGCCGCGCTGACCACATCGATTCCCGAAGCGGCGAACAGCCAGCGCAACTGGGACTATCGCTATTGCTGGATACGCGACAGCTATTACACGGTGCAGGCACTCAACCGGCTCGGCGCGCTCGACGTGCTCGAGAAATACCTCGCCTATTTGCGCAATATCGTCGATCAGGCGCGCGGTGGGCAGATCCAGCCGCTCTATTCGGTCATGGGTGCCGACGACCTCCACGAATTCGAGGCTGAGCATCTTGCCGGATATCGCGGCATGGGGCCGGTCCGCGTGGGCAATGCCGCCTACAAGCAGGTGCAGTACGACTGCTACGGCCAGATCGTCATGCCGACCGCGCAGGCTTTCTTCGACACACGTTTGCTGCGCATGGCCGACGAATGCGATTTCGCCCATCTGGAGGAGGTGGGCGAAGCGGCCTGGGCCAAACATGACAAGCCCGATGCGGGCCTGTGGGAATTCCGCACTCGGCAAGAAGTGCACACCTATTCGGCCGTTATGTGTTGGGCAGCGTGCGACCGGCTCGCCAATGTCGCTGCCACGCTGGGCAAGGGCGATCGGGTGGTTTTCTGGAAGAAGCGGGCCGAAGCGATCCGGGAGACGATCGAAACGAATGCCTGGAAGAAGCAGGGCCAGCATTATGGAGCCAGTTTCGAAAACGGCTATCTCGACGCCAGCCTGCTGCAATTGGTCGAGTTGCGCTATCTCAAGCCGGACGATGAGCGTTTTCTGAAAACCTTCGCTGCGGTCGAACGCGAGCTGCGCCGGGGCGATCACATGTTACGATACGCCGCTGAAGACGATTTCGGTGCGCCCGAAACCGCCTTCAACGTCTGCACCTTCTGGCTGATCGAGGCTCTGGGCCTGGTCGGTCGGGAGGAGGAGGCGCGTGAGATCTTCTGCTCGATGCTGAGTCACACGACCCGTTCGGGACTGCTTAGCGAAGATCTCGATTATGAAACCGGCGAGCTGTGGGGGAACTTCCCGCAGACCTACTCGCTGGTTGGTATAATCAATTGTGCTGGACTGTTGAGCAAACCCTGGAGCGAAGTGCGCTGAGCACCGATCCCCGCCTTGTCGTCATCTCGAACCGTGTCGCGGTGCCCAAGGCGCGCGGCGCAGCGGGGGCGCAAGGTGGTTTGGCAGGTGCGCTTCATGCGGCACTGAAATCGCGCAAGGGCCTGTGGTTCGGCTGGTCCGGACAGGAAAGCGGTTCCGGGCGGACCGGCCATATCGACACGCAGACCAGCGATGGCGTGACCACCGCCACGATCGATCTATCGCAGCGCGACATCGATGAATATTACAACGGCTATGCCAATTCGACACTCTGGCCGCTGTTCCATTATCGCCTCGATCTTGCGGAATATGAGCGCGAGACAGGCAAGGGATATGAACGGGTCAACGAACGCTTTGCCGAACTGTCCGCGCCGCTGATCGAGCCCGAGGATGTCGTATGGGTCCACGATTATCACCTGATCCCGCTGGGGGAGCGGCTGCGCTCGCGCGGGTTGAAGAACCGGATCGGCTTCTTCCTTCACATTCCGTGGCCGCCCACGCGGCTGTTCGTGTCGCTGCCCTATCACGAGCGGCTGGTGCGCACGCTGCTGTATTACGACGTGGTCGGCTTCCAGACGGAAGAATGGCTCGACAGTTTCCTGCACTATTGCGAGAACGAGCTTGGCGCCCAGGTCGACAAGGCGAGCGGCGCGGTTACGTTCGAAGGGCGCACCACGCTGGCGCGCGCCTATCCCATCGGCATCGATTGGGATCATTTTTCCCGCCTCGGCGAAACGGGTGACGCGCGGCAGGCACAGCAACGCTTGCTCAGTTCGACGCGTCGCCGCACCGCGATGATCGGGGTGGATCGGCTCGACTATTCCAAGGGGCTGCCCGAACGGATCGACGGGATCGGCCGTTTCTTCCAAAGGAATCCCGAGCGCGTGCGCGATCTCGTCTTCATCCAGATCGCGCCGCCCAGCCGCGAGGATGTCGACAGTTACCAGGCCATCCGCGCCGAGCTGGAACAGAAGTGCGGCCAGATCAATGGCGCGCGCAGCGAGGTCGACATGGTACCGATCCGCTACGTCAATCGCGGCTACAGCCATGCCGAGCTGTTCGGCTTCTTCCGCGCCGCGAAGATCGGTCTCGTGACCCCCTTGCGCGACGGGATGAACCTCGTCGCCAAGGAATATGTCGCGGCGCAGGACCCGGAGGACCCCGGAGTGCTGATCCTGTCGCGTTTCGCCGGAGCCGCCGCGCAATTGCCCGACGCCGTGCTGGTCAATCCGCATAGTCCCGACGATATCGACCATGCGATACGCACCGCGCTCGACATGCCGCTCGAAGAGCGCAAGAGCCGCTATGAGAAGATGATCGCGACGGTGCGCGACGACAATGTGCAGCACTGGACCGCGAACTTCCTGCGCGACCTTTCGTAAGCCCCGGTCCGCTGCGCGATTGCGCATACCCTGCGCGGCTGCCACCGTCCCGCGCATGATTCGCGAAGCATTTCTCGACACCCAGGGCATCCACAATTTTCGCGATTACGGCGGCTGGAAGACGCGCGGCGGCGGGACGGTGCGCACCGGCCTGCTCTACCGCTCGGGCCACCATGTCGAGGCCACCGATACGGACCTTTCGGCCATCGCCCCGCTCGGCATCCACACGGTTATCGATTTGCGCGGGCAAAGCGAGCGTTCGGCCCATCCCTGCCGCCGGGTCGAGGGCTTCGATGGCGAGGTGGTCTTCTATGAGGGAGAGACGACCAGCAGCCCGCCGCATATGGATATCGCTCCGGACACGACCGCTTCCGACTTCGCCCGCGAACGGATGCTGGCGGTCTATACTAGGATGCCCGACAATCCGGCGATGATCGACATGTTCGGCCGCTATCTCAACATCCTGGTGGAGCGGGAGGGCGCGAGCCTGGTCCACTGCTATGCCGGCAAGGACCGCACCGGCGTGGCGGCGACCATGCTGCTGCATATTCTCGGCGTGTCCGAAGACGACCAGCGCCGCGAATTTCTGCGCACCAATGACAGCCCGACCTTCGATGTTCTCGCGCGCCAGTCGCTTCCGGGGATCGAGGCGCGGCTGGGGCGCAAGCTCGACGAAGGGGCGGCGAAGGACCTGCTCGGCGTGCGCGAAGAGTATATCGATCGCTATCTCGAGATCGCGAGCCAGCGGCATGGCAGCTTCGATGGCTATCTCGAACGGGCGATAGGTGTGGATGACGCACTGCGCGATGCGCTGATTGCACGCTTCGTGGCGTGACTCTCGGTTCGGCGGTTCCCATATAGCCGCGATACCTTTTCAGACTGACGGATTTGACGACATGGCTACCCATCGCACCAAAATGCTCATCATCGGCTCCGGCCCGGCGGGATACTCCGCCGCCATTTACGGCGCGCGCGCGATGATGGAGCCGATCGTGGTGCAGGGCCTCCAGCCGGGTGGCCAGCTGACGATCACCACCGATGTCGAGAACTATCCCGGCTTTGCCGACGTCATCCAGGGGCCATGGTTGATGGAGCAGATGCAGAAGCAGGCCGAACACGTCGGCACGCGGATGATGTGGGACACGATCGTCGACGTCGATCTGTCCAAGGGCTCCCCCTTCAGGGCGGTGGGCGATAGCGGCGACGAATATATTGCCGACGTGCTGGTGATCTGTACCGGCGCGCAGGCGAAGTGGCTCGGCGTTCCGGGTGAGCAGGAACTGGGCGGCAAGGGCGTATCGGCCTGCGCCACCTGCGATGGGTTCTTCTATCGCGGCAAGAAGGTCGCCGTGATCGGTGGCGGCAACACTGCGGTCGAGGAAGCGCTTTATCTTACCAACCATTCGGACGACGTGACGCTGATCCACCGCCGCGATGAGCTGCGTGCGGAGAAAATTCTGCAGGAGCGCCTGCTCAATCATCCCAAGATCACTTGTGTCTGGAACAAGACGGTCGAAAGCTTCGAAGCCGGGCCGGGTGGCGCGCTGGGCCATCTCAACCTGCGCGATACCGTGACCGGCGAAGACAGCACGCTGGAAGTTGACGGCGCCTTCGTCGCCATCGGCCATGCGCCTGCGACCGAACTGTTCAAGGGCAAGCTGCCGATGGACGAGGGCGGCTATCTGCTGACCGAGCCCGGCTCGCCCAAGACCGAGATTCCCGGCGTCTTCGCAGCCGGCGACGTGACCGACCATACCTATCGCCAGGCGGTGACTGCGGCAGGCATGGGCTGCATGGCCGCGCTCGACGCCGAGCGCTTCCTCGCCACGCTCGACGTGGCGGAGCGTGAAGCGGCCGAATAAGGCCCGCCACAGTCATTGCGAGCCGAAGGCGGAGCAATCCATCTCCGGACGTCGCGGCGGTTTGCCGCGCTGGAAGATGGATTGCCGCGGAGCCTACGGCTCCTCGCAATGACTGTCGGTGCTTACATGTGGCGGTGCTTACATGTGGATGTCGAACACCACGATGACGGCGTGGAAGATCAACACCATCAGCGCCACGCTCGACAGCGCGTAGAGCACGAAGCGCACCATCACGACATTCGCGGTCGCCTGCACCAGCGAGTGGATTACCCTGAGACCGACGTAAATCCACGCGATCAGCGCGTTCATCCCGTCGCCCGAACCCACCAATGCCAGCAGCAAGGCTACGGCATAAAAGACGGTCGGTGCCTCATGCAGATGGTTGTAATTATGCGCTTTCCACTGGACTTCGGCTGGCAGCTCCTCGTCGAGCGCCCTGGTCCGGCGCGCATCGTTGGGCTCGATACCCGCTTCGGACATTGCCGGGATGCGGGTGGCATACATCCACAGCCACATAATCATGGTCCATACCATGAGCGCGACAACAGGCTGCAGGATTTGCGATTCGATCATCGGTCAGGAACTCCGTCAGGCCGGCGCGAGGCCGGGATCGTGGAAGAGGGTCAACGATAGGGCACGGTAGGCGAGGAAGGTCAGCACCAGCGATCCTGCCAGGAAGAGCATGAAGCGGACGGGGACCTTGTTCACCGTCGCCTGCCAGATCGAATGGACGACCCTGAGGCCCACATAAATCCACGCTGCCAGTGCGTCCGCGACGCTCGGACCCATGATCGCGATGATGACCACGGCCGCGTAGAACACTGTGGGCTGTTCCATCAGGTGTGTGTAATTGTGCGATTTCCAGTTCACCTGCGGCGGCAGCGCGCCTTCGCTATCCTGCCCGCGCACGCCGGCTGGCGCATTGCCGACAGTAATGCCTGCCTTTGCGAGAGCAGGAAAGCGCGTGAAGGCCATCCAGAACAGCATGACGAGCGACCATGCCACGAGCACTGCGGCAGGTGCGAGCATCTGGGCTTGCATTGTCGAATTCTCCCCTCTCGATCTCAGCCCGAAGGATTGCGGGCCGCAGGATCGATTGTCAAACGCAACTATGTGTCGACCAGTGTCGCGGCAAAGCTTGCGGCGTCGGTATTGCCGCCGGTGAGCAGGATCACGGTATCCTCGTCCACCGGCACTTTTCCGGCAAGCGCTGCGGCCATGGCGGCGGCACCACCCGGTTCGGCAACCAGGTTGAGCCTTGCGAAGGCGAAACGCTGCGCCTCCCGCACTTCTTCGTCGGTCACCGTCACGCCCGGTTCGGCGCGGCCTGAAAGCACAGCGAGATTGATCTCTTTGGTCGCATCGGGCTGCAGCGCGTCGCAGATCGTTGGCGGCGGATCGTCGCCCACACGCACGATCTCGCCGCTTGCGATGGCCTGGCCGACCATGTCCCACCCTTCGGGTTCGACCACGTGAATCGCGCTGTCCGGACAGGCGAGGGCGAGACCGGCCGCCAATCCGCCGCCACCGCAGCACACTACCAGTCGCGAAGGGCTGCGGCCAAGCTGCGCTTCGATCTCGACGCCTGCGCTTCCCTGACCCTCGATCACCCAGGGATCGCCGAAGGCATGCACCAACACGGCGCCGCGTTCCTTCACCAGTCTTGCAGCCACTTCGTCGCGATCCTCGCCGGGGCGATCATAGAGCACGATTTCAGCGCCCAGCGCCCGTGTCGCCTCCAGCTTCACCCGGGGGGCGTTGCGCGGCATGACGATAGCCGCCGCAATACCGAGCCGCCGGGCCGCCCAGGCTACCCCCTGCGCATGATTGCCCGAGGACACCGCTACCACGCCGCGCGCCTTTTCCGCGTCGGTCAGGTTGGACAGACGCCACCAGCCGCCGCGGATCTTGAACGCGCCCACCGGTTGCAGGCTCTCCGCCTTCACATGGCAGCGCACGCCATCGATCTCCACCGGCAGCAGCGGCGTCGGCGGCAGGATGCGACCGATCGAATCGGCGGCGGCGAGCACGCCCTGGCGGGTCGGCATACGGATATCGTCTCGGATCATTGGCGCACCTAACGCATTTCGCTAGGGGGCGCGCAAGATTCGAATTTTCACGAAAGAGGTTTTACCCATGTCGACAGTCCTGGTGATCGGTGCCGGCGGCGTCAGCAGCGTCTGCGTCCACAAAATGGCGATGAACGCCGAGATCTTCTCGGATATCCACCTTGCCAGCCGTACGAAGTCCAAATGCGACGCGATCGCCGCTTCGGTAAAAGAACGCACCGGGCAGGACGTGGCGACTTACGAAATCGACGCGGAAGAAGTCCCGGCGATGGTCAATCTGATACGCAAGGTCGGGCCGAGCCTCGTGGTCAACCTGGCGCTGCCGTACCAGGATTTGCCGATTATGGACGCCTGCCTCGAAGCGGGCGTCGATTACCTTGATACCGCGAATTACGAGCCCAAGGACGAGGCCAAGTTCGAATATAAGTGGCAGTGGGCCTATCACGACCGCTTCAAGCAGGCCGGGCTGATGGCGCTGCTGGGTTCGGGCTTCGATCCGGGCGTGACCAGCGTGTTCACCATGTGGCTCAAGAAGCACAAGCTGAAGACCATCCGCCAGCTCGACATTCTCGACTGCAATGGCGGCGATCACGGCCAGGCCTTTGCCACCAATTTCAACCCCGAGATCAACATCCGCGAGGTGACCGCGCCCGCGCGTCATTGGGAAGGTGGCGAATGGGTCGAAACGCCGGCGATGGACAAGAAGGTCGAATTCGACTTCGAGGCCGTCGGCCCCAAAAACATGTACATGATGTACCACGAGGAGCTGGAAAGCCTCGCCAAGTTCAATCCCGAGCTGGAGCGCGCGCGCTTCTGGATGACCTTCGGCGACGAATACATCAAGCATCTGACCGTGCTGCAGAATGTCGGAATGACCGGCATCGAGCCGATCAAGTATCAGGGCAAGGACATCATCCCGCTGCAATTCCTTGCCGCCGTGCTGCCCAAGCCCGAGACGCTGGGCGAAACGACCAAGGGCAACACCAATATCGGCGTAATCGCGACCGGCGAAGCGCTCGACGGTTCGGGCGAGAAGACGTTCTACATCAACAATATCTGCAGCCACGAAGCCGCTTACGAGGAAACCGGCAACCAGGCGGTTTCCTATACGACCGGCGTTCCGGCCATGATCGGTTCGGCCATGATGGTCACCGGCAAATGGGCCGGGGAGGGCGTGTTCAACATGGAAGAAATGGACCCCGATCCCTTCATGGACATGCTCAACGATCATGGCCTGCCCTGGCAAGTGAAGGAGCTCGACGGGCCGGTGGATTTTTGATGCGTTTCGGACGCAAACACGCGGCTCTCCTGTTGGGATGTGCCGCGTTTTCCCACGTCCCGTCCTATGCTCAGGAGGGTACGGAAGAGGTCGCCGAGACCGCCTTCGATGCAGCGGCCGGCTGGATCGAGTTCGAGGAAGTGCTGCGCGCCAAATACGCCTATATCGAACGCGGGGATATGGACGTGGAGGCGCAATTGGCACGCTCGCGTGCGCTCGCGTCCAAAGCCCGCGATCGCAAAGAGCAAAGGCGGATTCTCCACCAGACGGCGCTTACCTTTTCCGATCCGCATCTGATCGTCGGTCCTTTCGAGGACGGCGATTTCAATATCGCCATGACCTCTACCGATCTGGCCGTGAGTATGGCGAAGGGGCGCGCCCGTATCATGGACGTTCGTCGAGGCTCCTCCGCCTTCGCTGCCGGATTGCGCCCTGGCGACGAAATTCTCGCCATTGATGGGATCGCAGCCGAGAAAGCCGCACTGATGCCTTACGGAGAAGTGCTCGATCGCCCGACCCCGTTGCAATTGAGCTACGGCGCGACCCTGGCCGCCAATGGGAGGCGTGCCAGCAATCGGACGCTCACGCTGCGCAGAGCGGCAACTGGCGAGACGCGCGACGTCGTGCTCGAAAATCCGCGCGAGTTCGCACGATCGGTCGGCGATCGTCCGCTGGTCGACCTCGAATTCCTTGGCGATCGCGGCGAGGTCGCGGTTCTTCGGCCCAACAATTCGCTCGGCAACAACGATACGATCGGTGCCTTCGACGAGGCCTTGGCGCGCGCGCTCGAAAGAGGGGCAAGCGCAGTCATCCTCGACATGCGCGAAACGCCGAGCGGCGGAAATACCGAGGTGGCGCGCTCCATCATGGGGCACTTCGTCGCCGAGCCGAAGCCTTACCAGATGCATCGCATTCCCGCCTTTGAACGCGAATTCACCGTTCCGCGGCAATTCGTCGAATATGTCATGCCGCGAGCGCCGCAGTTTTTAGGGCCGGTATTCGTGCTGCATGGCAAATGGACCGGCAGCATGGGGGAGGGCATCGTGGTCGGCATGGATGCGGCGAGTGATGCCGTGACCATAGGGTCGGACATGGGCGATCTGCTCGGCGGTCTGTGGAATTACGATCTCGAAGTCAGCAACGCCCGACTCGATCTCGGAGGCGAGGCGCTGTTCCATGTCGATGGCACGCCGCGAGAGGATTATGTCGCGCAGCATGCGATCATGCCTGCAAGCACGGCTGGCGATGGTACGGACCCTGCCATTGGCAAAGCATTGCAGCTTTTGGGGGAGCGCTAGAGTGGAAACCAAAGCCGGCGATCCGGGCGCCTTTGCGCACTTCGACCTCGACCGTGTCGATAGCCCTGCCTTCGTGGTCGATGCAGCGAAGCTGCGCGCCAATTGCCAGATTCTGGCCGACATCCGCAACGCGGCGGACATCAAGGTGCTGGCCGCGCTCAAGGCGTTCAGCATGTGGTCGACCGCGCCGATCATCGGCGAATATCTCGATGGCGTGTGCACCTCCGGCCTGTGGGAAGCGCGGTTGGCGAGCGAATTCTACGATGGCGAGATCGCGACCTATTCGGCGGCCTACAAGCCCGAAGAGCTGGAGGAAGTCTGTCGGCTGTCGGACCATGTCATCTTCAATTCGCCCGGGCAGCTCGAACGCGCCACGCTGATCCTCGACGCCGCACGCGCGGCAGGGCAGGATTTCGATGTCGGCCTGCGGATCAATCCGATGCACCCAACCGGTGAGGTGCCGCGCTACGATCCCTCCAGCCCCGGCAGCCGCCTCGGCTTCCCGATCGACCAGCTCACGCCCGAGATCATGGCGCAGGTCGACGGCATCCACTTCCACAATCTGTGCGAACAGGATTTCGAACCGCTGCATGCCACCTGGGACAAGGTGTTCGACACGATCGAGCCGTGGTTCGGGCACCTCAAATGGATCAACATGGGCGGTGGCCACCACATCACCCGCGCCGATTACCAGCGCGAGGAATTGGTCGAATTCCTCAAGGATGCCAAGGACGATACCGGCGCGGAAATCTATCTCGAACCGGGCGAGGCGGTGGCCTTGGATGCGGGCATATTGGTCGGCACGATTCTCGATACCGGGTTCAACGGGCTGCCGGTTGCGGTGGCGGATATCTCGGCCACCTGTCACATGCCCGATGTGATCGAAGCGCCCTATCGCCCGGCAATGCTGGGTGAGAGCAGCGAGCGCGATGTGCCCGAGATACGCATTGGCGGCCCTTCCTGCCTCGCAGGTGACGTGATCGGCGATTATCGCATCCCCGGCGGGGCGGAGGTGGGCAAGCGCTTCGCCTTCCTCGACCAGGCGCATTATTCGATGGTCAAGACGAACACGTTCAACGGCGTTCAGCTGCCCAGCATTTATCTATGGGACAGCGAGACCGACCAGCTCGAGCTGGTCAGGGAGTTCGGATACGAGACGTTCCGCGACCGGTTGAGCTGAAGCGCGATCTGTCGCAGCAGCGGCCCGACGCAACCTATGCGGGCCTTGCGCATTTTAGCTGCATATTCACTTGCGGCACATGAGAATCCGTTTATATGCGCCGCTCCCGCTGCCCCAAGGGGACTTCCTAACCGCAAGGCAGCTTGTCGTTTCATGGACCGCAAGGTCTGTTTAGGGGGTCCCTTGAGTTGCAGCATTTCCCTGACGCCAAGGCTGTAGTCCGCGCCCTTTCGCCGGACGAACCGATCATTCTCAACCGCCCGCACGCCGCTGCGCGCGCGGCGCGTTTCTTCGTCGAGAAATTCCCGGGCAAGTCGCTCTATGCGGTGAAGGCGAATCCCTCGCCCGACCTGCTGCAGATCCTGTGGGACAACGGCGTCACGCATTACGACGTGGCCTCGATCGCCGAAGTGCGCCTGGTGCGCGCAACGCTGCCCGATGCCGTCCTGTGCTTCATGCACCCGGTGAAGGCGCCCAGCGCGATCCGCGAGGCCTACCACCAGCACGGCGTGAAGACCTTCAGCCTCGACAGCGTCGAGGAACTGGAGAAGATCGTCGAGGCTTGTCGCGGCGAAGACGGCGAACCGGCGCAGGACCTGCGCCTGTGCATCCGCCTGCGCGTTTCCAGCGAATATTCCGAACTCAGCCTCGCCTCGAAGTTCGGCTGCGACCTCACCGAAGCGCCCGAACTGCTGCAGCTGACCCGCCAGCATGCCGACTGGCTCGGCGTATGTTTCCACGTGGGCAGCCAGGCAATGACGCCCTTCGCCTATGTCCAGGCGCTCGAGCGCGTGCGCGTCGCCATCGGCGAGGCATCGGTGGTCATCGACATGGTCGATGTCGGCGGCGGCTTCCCGTCGGTCTATCCGGGCATGGAGCCTCCGCCGCTGGAGGACTATTTCCAGATCATTCACCAGAACTTCTACAATTTGCCGGTCGCCTACAATGCCGAGCTGTGGTGCGAACCGGGCCGGGCGCTGTGCGCCGAATATTCGTCGCTGATCGTCAAGGTCGAGAAGCGCCGCGGCGAGGAACTCTACATCAACGACGGCGCCTATGGCGCGCTGTTCGATGCCGCCCACGTGGACTGGAAATTCCCCGTCCGCGCGCTGGAAGACGACCTCATTAAGCCCGACATGGACTTCGCCTTCTACGGGCCGACCTGCGACGATGCCGATTACATGCAAGGCCCGTTTGTCCTGCCCGAGGACATTCAGGCTGGCGACTATATCGAGATCGGTATGCTCGGCGCTTATGGCGCGGCGATGAAGACCGATTTCAACGGTTTCGGCGCGGCCGAGCGAATCGTCGTCACCGACGAGCCGATGGCGAGCCTCTACGACGGCAGCCGCCAGCGTCCGGCAGCCGACAATGTGGTGAGTCTGCGCTAGGCCGCGAGCCTAGCGTGCGGCGCGAAGGACAAGCGCGTCGCGCTGCGCGATAAGCCATGCGCGCTCGGCGGAGCCTTCCTGCAAGCCGATCGCCGTGTCATAGGCCTGAATGGCTTCCCGCACGCGCTGGGTATGCGAAAGCAGTTCGGCCCCGACGGCGTGATAGGCGGGCGATCCTTCCAGCGCGGCGCAAGGCAGCTCCTCGAACTCTCTCAGCCCCGCGGCCGCACCTTGGAGCTTACGGATCGCGACGACCCGGTTGAGCCGAATGAAGGCGCTGTCCCTGATCGCGATCATGCGGTCGTATCGCGCGAGGACGCGGTTCCACGGGGCTGGGTCGGACTGTCGGCGCCGCGAGCACCATAGAGCCTGTATATCGGCCTGGAGCGTCCGCAGCGACGCGTCCTGTGCGGTATCGACCTGCCCGTAATAGTCTCTGGCACGTGCGAGCATGGGCCGGTCCCATAGCTGTGGGTCCTGGTCCTCGAGGGGGATCATCTTGCCCGCGGCATCGCGCCGAGCCGGTCGTCGCGCTTCCGAAAACCACAAGGCGGCGGCCAGCGCGTTCACCTGCGCGTTGCCCGGCATGAGCGTGGCCAGAATATCGACCAGTTCGAGCGTCTGGCGGGCAAGCAGTGCTTGCTCGCCATCCGGATCGCTCGATGCGTGCGCTTGCGAATAGGCGATCTCGATCGTGCAGAGCACGGACTCCAGCCGCTCGGCAAAAAAGCGGCTGTCGGGAATTTCGAACATGATCCCGCTGCCGGTGAGTTTCTTCTTGGCGCGTAGCAGCCTTTGGGAAACCGCCGCAGGGCTGAGCAGGCAGGCACGCGAGATATGTTTCGCGCTGAAACCGCAGATGGTCGACAGGGCGAGGGCGACGCGCGAGGCGATGTCGATCGCCGGATGACAGCAGGCGAAGAACAGCGCGAGGCGGCGATCCGGGATCATGCTGCGTTCGCTCACGCTCACCTCCTCGTCAAACGATGCCGCCGCGTCGGCATGTGCGCGCACGACGCGCGAATGGCGCAGGCTGTCGATCGCAATTCTTTGCGCCACGGCATAGAGCCACGCCGCCCAATCCCGCGGCGGCGAGCGAGTGGCGGCGGCGCGCACACATGCTTCCGCAAAAGCGTTTTCGGCCAGTTCGACATTGGCGAAGCGGGCGGAAAGCGCGGCGACGATGTGCAGCCGCTTTGCTCTGACAGTCTCGGCCAGATCGACGCTGTTCGCCAAACCTGCCTTAACCCTCGTCGATACAGGGCCGGATTTCGACCGATCCGTCGCCCGCGAACGGAATGTCCTTGGCGATGGCCATCGCTTCATCGAGCGATGCGACCTCGACAAGGTAGAACCCGCCCAACTGCTCGCGCGCCTCGGCAAAGGGGCCGTCATGGACCATCGTCTCTTCGCCTTTGCGATGCAGTGTCGTCGCGGTTTCAGGGCCGTTCAACCCTTCGCCGCCGACGATGGCGGAGGCATGCGCTTCACCGAAGGCCTCGTGGCGTCGGATGATCTCGTTCCAGCCATCCTCGTCTTTGTAGTTGGCGTGATCTTCATGGATGAGAAGGACGTATTTCATCGTAGGTCTCCTGCGAGCCGAGACCGGGAGCGGCCTCGCCTTCAAGACGAATGGCGATCTAGCATTTCGACAGCGGCGATGAAAATTATTGCAGCGGCCCGGGGGAACGAATGTTTACCCATCCGTCAGGAGGTCGGTCCGTCGGCTGCGGCCGGACCTTTGGGCCTCTCCGCCGCATGGCGCTCGCGCCACTCCGCCATGCGCAGGGCCTTGTAGCGGCGCAGCAATTCCACCCGGCGTGGGCGGAAGCTGGTTTCTCCCGTCTCGAGGCTCTCGATCCGCGCAACTTCGAATGTGCGGTAGTCTTCGCGGAGCAGGCACCAGGCAACCAGCATCAGCGTGGTCGGGCTGTAGGACAGGCCGAGGGGGAAGATTTCGCGCGTGGTGCGGCGGTCCTGCCGGTCGCGATAGGCGATCCGGAGGCTCACCTCGTCCCAGCAGGCCTGGCGCAGCGAATCCAGATCGACCGCGATATCCGGGCGCTCCTTTGCCGGACGCCATGACCGCATGATCGCGTGCATGGCCTGGCGTGCCTGCCGGTCGGGCAGGGTGGCGATAATGCGGGCCAGCGCGTCTCGGCCTGCGCGGGCGAGACACTCGTCGCCCAATTCGTCGAGACTGCCCACGGCCAGCATCAGGGCCTCGGTTTCCAGCCGCGAGAAACTCTGCGGCGGCAGGGCCGGGTCTTCGGTCAGCGTATAGCCATAGCCCGCCGCGCCATCGATCAGCGCGCCGCCTGCGCGCAGGGTGGCGATATCGCGATAGAGCTGGCGCCGCGAGATTTCTGTCTCCGTCGCCAGCCGCTCGGCGGTGACGGGGGAGGGCAGCCGCCGGAGCACGGCGAGCAATCGCATGAGCCGGTCCTGTCGCGCCATCACTACTGCCTCTTTCTGTCAGCAGGGCGGATATATCCCGTGCGACGTGCAATCGAAAGGAGAACCTTATGCCGACCCTATATCATGCGCCCCAATCGCGCTCCGACACAGTCGTGGACCTGATCCGGATGCTGGGCGCAGATGTGGATGTGAAAGAAGTCACCATCCCCCGGCAGGACGGGTCGGGCGTGTCCGATCCGGCCAATCCGCATCCCGAAAAGAAAGTGCCCTATCTGGTCGATGGCGACGAGCATGTGCGCGAGCGCGGGGCAATCATGCTGTATCTGACCGATGCCTATCCGCAGACCGGGCTGGGGCCGCTGCCGGGCGATAGGGGCCGCGGCGCCTATCTGTCCTGGCTATCCTATTATCAGGGCGTGATGGAGCCGCTATTGATCCTCAAATTCGCAGGGCTAGCGCACCCTGCGATCGAAGCGGGGATAGGCACCGAAGCGACCATGCTGGAGCAACTGGCCGCTCCGCTGCGCAAGGGACCGTGGCTGCTAGGCGAAGCATTCAGCGCGGCGGACATGCTGTGCAGTTCCCCGTTCCAATGGTTTTCCGACATGCTGCCCGAACAGGCCGAAATCCGCGACTGGGCCGTGCGCTGCGCCGCGAAAATGCGCGACCCGGAAACCTAGGGACGGTCGCCGATCAGCTTCGCCCGTGTCTGGCGCGATGCGCGTCGAGCACGGGTTTCACGCGGCTCAGCGCTTCGCCTACGAGGTCGGGAAACTGCTCTTGGCCGAGCTCGAATACGGCATTGTGCGCCGCCACGATGCGCTGCGCATCGGCCCAGTCGACCCCCAGTTCGACAGCCCATTCGTAAAAATCATCTGCCGCACCCGTGCGCGGCTCCAGCGCCTTGGCCAGTGTCGGATGGAAGCCTAGTCGCCCGGTGAAGGGTAGCAGCGACAATGGGAAGCCCTTGCGCAGATACACGAAGGTATCGTCGACATGGATCGTCCCGCTCGCACGGTGCAGTGCAAGGATGGAGGAGAAATGGACGTTCTCGTTTTCGGTAACCAGCGCGACGCCGCGCGGGATCGAAAAGGCGAGGTCATCCGCATATTGCTGCATCAGGGCGTCATCTTCGCAGCGGAGCTCCTGCCAGTCGAGATTGGGCGCAATTTCCAGATGACGCGAGGTTCCGTAATGCCTGGCTTGCGGAAACGCCTTTTGCATCCACTCGCAATGGACCGTGTGGAAGGGATGCAGGTTGAGCACCGCCTCGACTCTGCTGCCACCATCGGTCAGCGTATCGACCCGGGCGCGGATGTCGTCATCGAACGCATAGCTGTCGAGAAAAACGAAATTGCCGCTCGCCAGCCGAACCAACGAGCATTGCGTGCCGATATCGAAGAATCCACCTATCCGGAAGCTGCCGCGCACGGTCCAGAACCCGTCGCCCAGATCGATGAAGGCGTCGCTCATTCGAATCCGACGAAACGCGCCGCCTCGTCCACGCCTTTGCGTTCGCTGACAACGGCGTTGGCGGGGAAGCTTTCGTCCGGCCAGCCCATGGCGACCGCCTTCATGATTACCTGATCGTCCGGTATGCCTGCATGTTCGCGCACCACCGGGCTCTGCATGATTCCCTGGCTGTTGATGACGCAGCCCAGTCCACGCGACCAGGCAGCATTAACCAACGCGGTGGTGACCGCGCCGCAGTCGAAAGGTGTGTCGTCGCTGCCCGATAGTTCTTTGTCATAGGTCACGATCACGCAGACCGGTGCATCGAACTGGCGGAACCCGCGCAGCACCCAGTCCTGCCGCTTGTCCTTGTTGTCGCGCTCGATTCCCATCGCGCCGAACAGTTGCTTGGCGACGCCGATCTGGCGTTCGCGGTGGACGCCGGCAAAGGGCTCGCCGCGGCGGAACTCGCGGCTGTCCGGCACACCGGCAAGGATGTTCTCCGTGTTGCCCTTGCGAATGCGGTTGAGCGGCTCGCCGGTGATGACGTGGAAATGCCACGGCTGCGTGTTCATCGAGGTTGGCGAGCGCATCGCCAGCGTGAGGATTTCCTCGATCAGCGCGCGCGGCACCGGCTTGTCGAGATAGCCCCTGATCGAGCGGCGATCCATCACCACCTCTTCATAGGTCATGTCCCGATTGCCGCTCATTCCACTCTCTCCCTTTTCGATGGCGGGAGGCTTAGCGCGCCGACTCGGTGGCGCAAAATCCCTTACGGTATCGCGGGAAGGCAGGTGCCGATCGCGGGGGCGGGGAACAGGCGACAATCGAGAAACACCGCTTCGGCTCCTCCTGCACTTGCGGCGACGAAGCTGAAGCGCAAGTTGCGGCGGGCGCTCTCGGTCAGCGGAAGAGCAGTCGGGACGGCGCTGGCATCGCTCCACCCCTGCACGCGGCAATAGCCGCCGCCGGTGCACAGGCTGCGCGCGCGCTCGACCAGCGCCTGGGGCGAGTCGCCCGGCGCAACGAGAACGAAATGCACGCCCGCGCCCGGCGAAGAAGGGGAAGGGTCGTCATCGCCGGGGCGTGCAACGGTCTCGCGGGTGATGCTGCGCACACTTTCTCCGCTTTGCAGCAGGGTCGGCAGCGGATTGGCACTGGCCACAGCGAGCGCGGTTTGGCGCAGCTTCAACGGATCGGGCTCGCCCCCGTCATAGCGGGCCGACAGGGCGGTACGGCTGCCCCAGAAACCGCGCCAGCGAAAGAAGATATGCGGTCCGACCTGCGCCACCTTGTCGAGCCGGTCGCTCCACCAGGGATAGACGTAGTCGGCATGGAAATGCGTGGCATTGCCGACCGGGGCATGGGTGGCACCGCCGAGCATCTCTTCGGCGCGGGCGCGGGCATTGCGCCATGCGGCATCCGAATAGCGTCGCGCGAGCGAACCGTCGCAGGTAAAACTGAACTGGCAGCCGGTCGGCCGCTGCGAGCCTTCGAAGACCACGCCGCACACAGTCTTTGCGAAGGCGGGGTGCCGCACGCGATTGAGGATCACCTGCATGACCGCGCGCTGGTCGCCATCGTTATTGCCCGCTTCGGCCATACCCGCCAGCGCGAGACAGTCGCGTGCGCGGGTCCTATCGGCACTGCTGGCGCTAAAGGCGAAGGGCGTGGCCTTGCCGGGGCCGACTGCCGCGAAATCGACGGAGGCGTTGCGCGCCTGCGCATCGTCGGCGGAAAGTTGGGACAGGATAATCGTGTCGTCACCCCCGGCAGGCAGGTCGGGAAGGTCGGGCGCTTCCGCCACGATCGCAGGCGGTGACGATTGGTCGGGTGTTGCAGGGACGCTACCGAACAGCGCCAGCGGCACGAACGGCAGCAATATGAGGCCCGCCAGCGCCAGAAAGGGCACCGGATCGCGTCCGGATTGCGCTGTTAGAGCGGGATCGTCCATCCCGGCTATCTAGGCCGAAAATCGCCGCTCGTCAGTCCCTTGTCGGCTGCTCGCGACAAAAGCGCGCAGCTTACGCCGCCTCGGCCAGTTGCAGATCCATCCGGTCCCAGATTTCGACCAGCGCCCCGACCAGATCGTCCATCATCTCCGCCGAGTGGGCGGGGCCGGGGGTAAAGCGCAGACGCTCGGTGCCGCGGGGGACGGTGGGGAAGTTGATCGGCTGGACGTAGACGCCGTATTCGGCGAGCAGGATGTCGCTGATCTTCTTGGCACGCACCGGGTCGCCGACCATCAGCGGGACGATGTGGGTGACGCTGTCCATTACGGGCAGGCCCGCATCGCGCATCTTCTGCTTGAGCATTTCGGCGGCGGCCTGCTGGCCTTCACGCTCGACCGAGGATGCCTTGAGGTGCCGCACCGATGCCAGCACGCCCGCGACCAGGGCAGGGCTGAGCGACGTGGTGAAGATGAAGCCGGGCGCATAGCTGCGAATGCAGTCGACGATTTTCTTGTCCGCCGCGATATAGCCGCCCATTACGCCGAACGCCTTGCCCAGCGTGCCTTCGATGATGTCGATCCGATGCGCGGCTTCGTCGCGTTCGGAAATGCCGCCGCCGCGCGGGCCATACATCCCCACGGCGTGAACCTCGTCGATATAGGTCAGCGCGTTGTATTTCTCGGCGAGGTCGCAGATCGCGTGGATCGGGGCGACGTCGCCATCCATCGAATAAACGCTTTCGAAGGCGATCAGCTTGGGAGTCGCTTCATCTTCGGCTGCCAGCAATTCTTCGAGGTGCTGAAGGTCGTTGTGGCGGAAGACGCGCTTCTCGCAGCCCGAATTGCGGATTCCCGCGATCATGCTGGCGTGGTTCAGCTCGTCGGAAAAGATCACACAGCCCGGCAACAGCTTGGCTACGGTCGACAGCGTTGCGTCGTTCGAGACATAGCCGCTGGTGAACAGCAGCGCGGCATCCTTGCCGTGAAGGTCCGACAGCTCGGCTTCCAGCTCGACGTGGTAATGCGTGTTGCCGCCAATATTGCGCGTGCCGCCACTGCCCGCACCGACATCGTGCAGCGCCTCTTCCATGGCGGTGATGACCTTGGGGTGCTGGCCCATGGCGAGATAGTCGTTCGAGCACCACACGGTGACCGGCTTCGGGCCATTGTGGCCGGCAAAGCAGCGAGCATTGGGGAAGGCGCCTTTGTTGCGCAGGATGTCGATGAAGACGCGATAGCGGCCTTCTTCGTGCAGCCTGGCAATCGCTTCGTCGAAAATCTGGTCGTAGTTCACTGGCGTATTCGCCCGATTCTGCGCCGCCCGTCCACGGCCAACTCTGTCGCTCGCCCTAATCGAAACGGTTGCAAATCGCTACCGCGATCTTTGCGAGCGATTCTCAAGTCAGCAAGCTGGTGGCGGCGGCTCGAAGCCGGGCAGGGGATCGCCCCCGTCCCCATGGACGAATTCGCCGCGGAGGCTCTCGACGAAGCGGGCGAACTCCTCGCGGATCGTGATCCACAAGTCGCGTTCGTCGGGGCACTTCTCTGGAATGGTGCGAAGCAGGACGTCGAGCGCCGCATCCACCAGTCCGAGATACCAGCGCGGGGGAATATGCAGCGAATCGTTGTGGTGCACGATGGCGGTTCCGTGGTCGATGCGCGCGGTCGCCGGGTCTTCGATCCAGGTCAGGAGCAGGTAGAGGCTTTCGGCCACCATCCGTCCTTCGAGCTCGGCCGTGTGACCCAGCCCGTGGTGCTCGAACGAGGCCCGCGCATCGGGATGGCGGGCGTAATAGGCGTCGAGCACCGGGCGTGTGACATCACCGCCAACCTCGGCGAGACGTTCGAGGCTTCGTTGAGCGAGTTCGGAGCGGTCGCGAGTCATGGCAGGTCAGAATTTCTCCAGTCGGTCGATACCACGCTCGGCAAATGCCGGTGCGAGTCTTTCGAAATCCGCCAGCGCGCCGGTAGTGATCGCGCAGTCGCCGGTGCTGCGGGCGAAGGGCTGGCCTTCGGTGAGATGTGCGATCCGCCGCGCGATCCCCTGCGCTCCATGCACGAATTCGACCTCCTTGCCGAAGGCTTCGCGCAATTCTTCCTCGAGCAGCGGGAAATGGGTGCAGGCGAGCACGATGGTGTCGATATCGCTTCCGTGCGTCTGCAGTATGAGGCCTTTCGCCGACTCGGCCACGTCGTCGATGCGCACGCGTTCGCCGCGCAATTTGGCCTCAGCCAACGGGACCAGGCCATTGGCGCCGTGGCGCAGCAGCCGCTTGCCCACCGCAAAGGCATGTTCGAGATCGTCGACATATCTCTGCCGCATCGTCGCTTCGGTGCCGAGCAGGCCGAAAACGCCGGTTTTGGTGAGCGCGGCGGCGGGCTTGATCGCGGGCACGGTGCCAACGATCGGCGTTTCGAGCACATCGCGCACCATGCCGAGCGCGATCGTGCTGGCGGTGTTGCAGGCAATGCAGATCAGGCGCGGCTGGTAACGTTCGGCCATCCGCCCGAGCAGCCCGGCGACGCGCGCCGCGACCTCCGCCTCGCTCTTGGTGCCATAGGGCAGGCCCGCCATGTCGGCGGCGTAGATCACCGGCGCATCGGGCAACACCTTGCGCAATTCGTCCAGCACGGTCAGCCCGCCGATACCGGAATCGAACAGCAGGATGGGGGATGTTGCGTCCAAAGCGGATATTCCGTGCGGCCTTTAGCTTGTCGAAGGGCCGTACTTAACTTTACAGCACAATCAAAGAGGAAGGGCGCGGCCGCGATCGGTCGCCCGGCAGCGGAGGTTCCCGTGGACGCATTTTACGCAGCATTGCTCGGCTATGTGGTCGGATCGATCCCCTTCGGCCTGTTGCTGACCAAGGCAGCGGGCATGGGCGACGTGCGCCAGATCGGTTCGGGCAATATCGGCGCGACCAATGTGCTGCGCACCGGCAATAAGGGGCTCGCCGCCGCTACGCTGGTACTCGATCTCGTCAAGGGACTCGCCCCGGTGGCAATCGCGGGCCAGCTTTGGGGCGAAGTGGCGATGGCCTTTGCCGCCGGTGCCGCGGTGCTCGGCCACTGCTTTCCCGTCTGGCTGGGGTTCAAGGGCGGCAAGGGCGTGGCGACCAATGCGGGCGTTGCCTTCGGCCTCGCCTGGCCGCTGGGGCTGGCTTACGCCTTCATCTGGCTGAGCGTGCTGGCGATCTTCCGCGTCTCCTCGCTCGCCGGGATGGCAGCGGTCGTCGCTGCCGCTGCCGCCGCGCCGCTCTTCGGCTATCCGCAGTTCTTCCCCGTTCTCGCCGCGATCGCACTGCTCATCATCTACCTCCACCGCGCCAATATCGCGCGGCTGATGAAGGGCGAAGAACCCAGGATCGGCGGCTCGAAAGAGTGAGCGACGCGGCGCAGCCCGCGCTGTCGCAGGACGAGGCTTTCGCCCGCATCCGCCTGCTGCGTTCGCCCAATATCGGGCCGGTCAGCTACGCCATGCTGCTGCAGCGCTTCGGCAGCGCCGCCGAGGCGCTGGATGCGCTGCCCGATCTCGGCCAGCGGGGCGGGCGGCAGTATCGCGCTTGCCCCGCCGAAAAGATCGAGCGCGAGATCGAGGCCGTGCGCAAGGCGGGCGCGAAGTACCTGTTTCACGACCAGCCCGGCTATCCCGCGCTGCTCGGCCAGATCGACGGCGCGCCGCCGATCCTGATCTGGCGCGGCGATCTGGCGCTGGCATCGAAACCCTGCGTCGCCATGGTCGGCGCGCGCAACGCCAGTGCCGCCGCGGTCAAGCTGGCGCGCGATTTTGCGCAAGGACTGTCCGAAGCTGGTTTCACCGTGGTTTCCGGCCTGGCGCGCGGGATCGATGGCGCGGCGCATGAGGGGGCTTTCCCCACGACTATCGGGGTCATCGCCAGCGGCATCGACATCGCCTATCCCCCGCAGCATGCCGAGTTGCAGGAGCGGATCGCGGAGGACGGCCTGCTGCTCGCCGAACAGCCGCCGGGCACCGAACCGCGCGGCAGCCACTTCCCCAGCCGCAATCGGATCATCGCCGGGCTCGCGGGCGGAACGCTGGTGGTGGAGGCCGCGGTCAAGTCGGGCAGCCTGATCACCGCGCGGCTGGCGGGGGAGGCGGGGCGCGAGGTCATGGCCATCCCCGGCAGCCCGCTGGAGCCGCGCAGCCATGGCTGCAACCACTTGATCCGCGAAGGCGCGGTGCTGGTGCAGACGCCCGAAGAAGTGTCCGAGCTGCTGTCGACCTTCGACGGCGAGCCCCGATCCACTTTTCGCGAACCGTCACCGGCCTTCGATTTCGAGCCCGGCGAGTTGGCAGAGACCGACCCGGCCGACATTGTCGGCCTTTTGACAAGCGCGCCGGTGGCGGTCGACGAGATCATCCGCCAGTCGGGCGCCGATGCCAGCGCCGTGCACCTTGCGCTGCTCGAACTCGAGATCGCCGGACGGCTCGAGCGGCATGCGGGCGCCCGGGTCAGCCTCTCGCTCTGATCGCGGCGAAATTGACGCGTTCATGCAAGCGCGATTCGAACAGGCGTCCTATGGTGAAGCCACTTGGTGACCGATTCGGCCATCACGATTTTCCGGATTGAACAGCGGGCACCCCCCAACGGCGCTCGCGACGGGTCGCCCGTGTACCTCCTAGGCCGGGCGACCCGTTCCGTTTTTTGGCGCTTGACGTCATTCGGGACCGGTCCCCATTTTCGCGCGTATACGCACGTACACACGTAAGGGACCGTAATTACCCCCATGCAACTGGTTATCGTCGAATCGCCCGCGAAGGCGAAGACCATCGAGAAATACCTTGGCAAGGACTTCAAGGTTCTGGCCAGCTACGGCCATGTCCGCGACCTGCCGCCCAAGGATGGCAGTGTGCGCCCCGACGAAGGTTTCGCGATGGATTGGGAACTCTATCGGGACAAGCAGAAGCGGTTCAAGGAAATCGCCGACAATGCGAAGATGGCCGACCGTCTGATTCTCGCGACCGACCCCGATCGCGAGGGCGAGGCGATTTCCTGGCACGTGCGCGAATTGCTGGCCAAGCGCAAGGCGCTGCCCAAGGATGTCGAGCGCGTGACCTTCAACGCGATCACCAAACGGGCAGTGACCGACGCGATGAAGGCGCCGCGCGATCTCGACCAGGATTTGATCGACGCCTATCTCGCCCGCCGCGCGCTCGACTATCTTTATGGCTTCACGCTGTCTCCGGTGCTGTGGCGCCGCCTGCCGGGCGCCAAGAGTGCCGGCCGTGTGCAGTCGGTCGCGCTGCGTCTGATCGTCGATCGCGAGATCGAGATCGAGAACTTCCGCGCCGACGAATATTGGTCGGTCATCGCGAAGTTGCAGCATGACGGCACCGAATTCGACGCGCGGCTGGTCAAATATGACGGCAAGAAACTGGAAAAGCTCACCCTCGGGAACGAGGGCAGCGCCATGGCCGCCAAGAATGCGGTCGAGGCGGCGAACTTCACGGTCGAGGAAGTCGAAACCAAGCCTTTCAAGCGCAATCCGGCTCCGCCGTTCACCACCTCCACCTTGCAACAGGAAGCCGCCCGTAAGCTCGGCTTCTCAGCCAGCCATACCATGCGCTGCGCGCAGTCGCTCTACGAAGCGGGCGCGATCACCTATATGCGTACCGATGGCGTGAGTATGGATGGCGGCGCGATTGCCGATTGCCGCAAGGCGGTGGCCGATCGGTATGGCGGCCATGCGCTCCCCGATTCCCCGCGCATGTACAAGTCGAAGGCCAAGAACGCACAGGAAGCGCACGAGGCGATCCGACCGACCAACTTCAATCAGGACCGCGCCGGATCGGGCGATGAAGGCAAGCTCTACGACCTGATCTACAAGCGCGCGATGGCCAGCCAGATGGCCGCGGCCAGCCTCGAACGCACCAGCGTTACCCTGCGCGACGCGACCGGCCAGCACGAGCTTCGCGCGACCGGCCAGGTGGTCAAGTATCCGGGCTTCCTCGCGGTTTATCAGGAAGGTCGTGACGATGCGGAGGACGACGAAGACGGCCTGCTGCCCACGATCGCGAAGGGTGATAGTCCGCTCAAGAAAAGCGTCGATGCCAACCAGCATTTCACCCAGCCGCCGCCGCGCTTTTCCGAAGCCAGTTTGGTCAAGCGGCTCGAAGAGCTCGGCATCGGTCGCCCCTCGACCTATGCCAGCACCATCCAGACTTTGCGCGACCGCGCCTATGTGCGGATGGAAAAGAACCGCTTCTTCGCGGAAGAAAGCGGGCGCCTGCTAACGGCCTTTCTCGAACGCTTCTTCCCGCAATATGTCGCTTTCGATTACACGGCCGGGCTGGAGGACGAGCTCGACACGGTGTCCGACGGGCGCGAGGACTGGAAGAAGCTGCTCGAAGCCTTCTGGCGCGATTTCAAGCCCAAGACCGAAGAGGTAATGGAGAAGAAGCCGTCGGAAGTGACCGAGGTGCTCGACGATTTCCTTGGCGATTACCTCTTCCCCGAACGCGCCGATGGCAAGGATCCGCGCCATTGCCCGCTATGCGAAACCGAAGGGCGCGACGGCGGCAGGCTGGCGCTGCGCGGTGGTCGCTACGGTGCCTTCGTCGCCTGTGCGAATTATCCCGAGTGCAAATACACCCGCCAGTTCGCCAAGCCGGGCGGTTCCGACGGCGATGACGGCGCGGATGACGGCGTCATGGGCGAGGATCCGGAAACCGGCCTGCCGGTGGAGCGCAAGAGCGGCCGCTTCGGCCCCTATGTCCAGCTTGGCGAGGGCAAGGAGGCCAAGCGCGCGAGCATTCCGAAGGACCTCGACGATTTCGATCTCGAATGGGCCTTGAAGCTATTGAGCCTGCCGCGCATCGTTGGCGCGCATCCGGAAACCGGCAAGGAAATCGAAGCCGCGATAGGGCGTTACGGCCCCTATCTGCGCCACGATGGGAAGTACGGCAAGCTCACCTCTACCCGCGAAGTCTTCGAGGTCGGCATGAACCGTGCGGTCGATATTCTCGCCCAGGCCGCCAATCGCAAGGGCGGCGGGCGCGGCAAGGCCGAACCGATCAAAACGCTGGGCGAGCACCCCACATCAGGCGGCGAAATCAAGGTGATGCCGGGTCGCTACGGCCCCTATGTCACCGATGGCACGACCAATGCGACGATCCCCAAGGATGTGAAACCCGAGGATGTGACCGAGGCACAGGCGATCGAGCTGATCGATGCACGTGCCGCGAAGGGACCGGCAAAGAAAAGGAAGGCCGCGCCGAAGAAAAAGGCCGCCGCGAAAAAGAAGCCTGCGGCAAAGAAGCCCGCAGCGAAGAAGAAGCCTGCCGCGAAGAAGGCGGCGGGCTGATGGCCAAGGAACGGTTCGAACGCCACAAGCAGCCCTGGACCGGAGAGGAAGCGGGCCAACTGCGCACGCTTGCCGGAAAGGGGCAGGGTCTGAAGCAAATCGCCAAGGCGCTGGGGCGGAGCGAGGAATCGACCAAGGATTTCGCCAAGAAGAATAAGATCAAAATTGCGAAGAAACGGTAGGCACGCTGCATTTTCCCGCAACCGAGGCTGACTGGCGGCGCGGCATGTTCAAGTCCGTTTCGAGTCCATCGGCTGCGGCGGCGAAAGTGAAGCCTACTGCGTGAGGTGGGTGTGGTTGAAGGTTCCTGGCTGAATACCGCGTCAGGAACCATACCCACTCGGCCTTAACGCTTCGGTTGGTCTTCCCTGCCATAAGGCAGCCATGCGATTGGCAACCATCACCAATGTAGCCTACGGCGCGACCGTCGCCTTGACGGTCGTATCCGGCGTTATGATGCTGCTGGCATCGAATGCGCATGATCTCGAACGGGCCGCTGTCGAACAGCGCCATCAGCTCGACGAGGCCACCTCCCGGCTCGGCCGGGACATCTACGCCATGAGCGAGCATGCGCGGCAATACGTCAATACGGGCGATGAGACCTACGCCGTGGTCTATCGCCGCGACGAGGAAGAACTGGAATCGGTTGAGCGGCGGATCGAACATATCGGCGATGCCGGTGCCAGCCAGAATGAACTTGCCACGTTGGCCGAAGCGATCCGCTGGGCGGATACGCTGCATGATGAACAAGTCGCAGCGATCGCCGCCTACGAACAGGGCAACGAGGAGCGCGCGCGGCAGATCCTGTTCGGCCCGGAATACGAGCGCGAACTGAACCGCGCCGAAATGCTGGTGCAGCGTTTTCAGAACCAGCTCGACGGGCGCATAGAAAGAGTGGTGAACGAAGCGGCGGCAATCGCGGCCATGTGGAAATTGCTGGCTGAAATCGTGCTGGCGATCACTGGTCTGCTGTTTCTGTGCGTGCTGTACTTCATTTTCAAGCGCCGCGTGCTGCATCCCGTGGTCAGGCTGAGCGATGTGGTCAGCCGGTTAGCCGCCGAGGATTATGCGACCGAGCTACCCGAAGTGAACCAGATCGACGAAATCGGGGACATGGCGCAGGCTATCCGCGTTTTCCGCGAAAACGGCTTGGCGCGGCAGCGGCTTCAGGCCGAACGCGATGCCGACAGCGCCCTTCGCGAACTGCTTTCGCGCATGACCCAGCGCATGCAGAGCTGCGATACGCTGGAAGACTTCGAAGACGTAGTGCGGCGGTTCGTGCCGGAGATCGACCCGGGGCGGGCCGGACGTCTTTACCTTTTCGATGAATCCCGCAATGCGATGGTCGAGGCCTGCACCTGGCAGGAACCGATACACTCCCAGGCCGAATTCGCCCCCTCATCCTGCTGGGCTTTGCGGCGCGGAATGCCGCACAGGCCACAAAGCGACGGAGTAGATGTGCCTTGTCAGCATCTCGCATTAGCGGATGGGGAAATATCCGATTCGCTTTGCCTGCCGTTGATGGCTCAGAACGAAACGCTTGGACTGCTCTATCTTGAAGTCCGCGATCACAGCGAAGGCGGATCGCCGACGCCGGCCAACTATATCGAGATGCTGGCCGAAAACATCAGCCTGGCCCTGGCGAATCTCAAATTGCGCGACGCGCTTCGAAAGATGGCCATGCACGATACGCTGACCGGCCTTTCCAATCGCCGCAACTTCGATCACGTCATGGAAAAGCTCCGCACTGGCGAGGGGGACGCCGCCGGGCGAATGACTTGCCTGATTCTGGACGTCGATCATTTCAAAAGCTTCAACGACCGTTTCGGCCACGAGGCCGGCGATCTCGTGCTGAGCGAAGTGGGCAAGGTCCTGCGCGAAGCGACGCGCGAGCCCGAATTCGCCTTCCGCTACGGTGGCGAGGAGTTTGTGATGTTATTGCCGGATTTCGACAGCGAGCAGGCGGCGGCCCGCGCGGAAGACATTCGTTCGCGAATCGCCGCGCTCAATCTTCACCATGACGGCGAACGGCTCGGCCGGATCACGATATCGATCGGCGTTGCCAGCGTTCCGGAACATTGCGATCTGAGCCAGATGGTCCAAGCTGCGGATGCCGCGCTGTACCGCGCGAAGGAGGGTGGGCGCGACCGAGTCGAACTGGCCCAGTGTCGGCGGGAGGTGAGGGGAAGCACCCTGCAAACGGGTTGATCCCGACCGGCGCACCGCCCACTGATCGCAGACCTGGTCGCCAATATGCTTCATAGTCTTGCGTAGCCGAAGACGAGGCTTGCCGCCAATGCCACCATGCTTGCCGCCAAGGCGATGGCGGCGGGCCGTGCCTCGTGCCTGCCAAAGGCCACGGTCACGCCGAGCTTCACGCTCATATTGGCGAGGATCGTGCCCGCGATAGCCAGCGCGGCAAGGGCAGGCGAAATTGTTCCCGGTTCGAGCCCACCTGCGGTCACGATGGCTGCATCGACATCCATGCTGCCCATCAGCAGCAGCAGGATGGCGATGCCCTGTTCGCCGAATTCGCCTTGCGCCCAGCGCGCGGCCACTGCGGCAAGGGCAACGAAGGCGACGAAGGTCAGGGCGGGCAGCATGGCGATGGGGTTGCCAGGCGGTGCCGGTCCGGTCGTGCTGGGGGCCTTGCGGTAGAGCCAGTAGCTCGCCGCGAAGCCGGCGATCAGCGCGGGCGCCACCACCACCACGAACGGTTCGAGCAGGCTGGTTGCGAGCACCGCGACGAGGATGATGACGCGTAGGTACATGACCGCGCTGGCCAGCGCGATCCCCGCATTCTCCGCGCCGCCGCCCAGGCCCGATCCGAGGCGCTGGGCGAAGGAATGGGTGACCGCCGTGGAACTGTAGGCCCCGCCGATCACCGCAGTGGCGATCGTTCCCCGGCGCGCGCCGAACATGCGGTTGGCGACATAGCCGACGAAGGAAAAGCCGGTGACGATGACGACCACCAGCCACAAGACGCGCGGCTCCCAGGCGTCGTATGGGCCGTAGCGGCCTTCGGGCAGGAAGGGCAGCACCGCCAGCGCGATGACCGCATAGCGGGCGAAGGCCTTGATGTCGGCCTCGTCGAGCGCGCCGACCCAGCGATGGGCCTCGGTGCGCAGCGCAAGGATCAGTGTGACCACCGCCGCACCCGCAACCGCCAGCGCCTCTTCGCCGATCCCCGCGAGGAACCCCAATCCGAGCGTCAGCATGGCGGCCACCGCGCTGGTCGCGTCGGGCCTGCCGGTGTCGAGCACCGAGCGCGAATAGCCGATGGCCACCAGTGCCGCGGCGACCGCGAAAACGATACCCGAGACGACGGGGTATCCCAGCAGGCCGATGGTACCGCCTAGCCCCGCTGTCATGCCGAGCAGGGTGAAGGTCCTTATGCCCGCAACCCGCATTCCCGGCGTCTCGTCGCGCAGCTTCCAGCCGCGTTCGATTCCGATCAGCAGCCCGACCGCGAGCGCTGCGGCGACCTGGGGTACGAAGTGGGACGCAAGCATGTCCAGCGGAAAATCTCCCAGCTCAGCTCTTCCAGTCGAGCCCCATTTCCTCGAACATTTCCTTGTCCTCGCTCCAGCGCTCGTCGGTCTTCACGTGAAGGAAGAGATGGACCTTCTGGCCGAGCAATTCGGAGAGTTCCTCGCGCGCGGCCTTGCCGATTTCCTTGATCCGGCTGCCGCCCTTGCCGAGCACGATGGCGCGCTGATTGTCGCGCATGACCACGATCTGCTGGTGAATCTCGACACTGCCATCCTTGCGCTGGATGTATTTTTCCGGGCGAACGGCGCTGTCATAGGGCAGTTCCTCGTGAAGCTGCTGATAGAGCTGTTCACGGGTAATCTCGGTGGCGAGCAGGCGCTCGCTGGCATCCGAAACCTGGTCCTCGGGATACATCCACGGGCCTTCCGGCATCATCGCGGCGAGCGCGTCCTTCATCTCGGGTACGCCGTCGCCGGTCAGCGCGGACACGAAGTATATGTCCTCGAATTGCGCTTTTTCGGTCAGTTCCTGCGCCAGCGCCAGCAGCGGTTCCTTCTTCGCCACATCGACCTTGTTGAGGACGAGTATCTTGCGTTCCGGTCGCCCTGCGATCTGTTCGATCAGCGGTTCGAGTTCATGGCGCCGCTGCTTGACCGGGTCGACCAGCAGCAGAACGGCATCGGCGGCTTCCGCGCCTTCCCAGGCCGCGCTGACCATCGCGCGGTCGAGCCGCCGCTTGGGCGCGAAGATGCCCGGCGTATCGACCAGGATCATCTGCGTTTCCGCATCGTCGCTTGTGTGCAGCGCGATGCCCATCATCCGCGCGCGGGTGGTCTGCGCCTTGGCGCTGGTGATCGCGACCTTTTGGCCGACCAATTGGTTGACCAGCGTGCTCTTGCCCGCATTGGGCGCGCCGAGGACGGCGACGACGCCGCATCTGGTTTGCGTATCACTCACCCGAATTTCTCCATGAATTTGCGTGCCGCTTCCTTTTCCGCTTCCTGCTTGCTGCCTGCGGTGCCTTCCGCCTTGCCGACCCTGTGCACACTGACCCGCACGGTAAAGCGCGCCGCATGATCGGGGCCGGAACGGTCGATCAGCTCGTATTCGGGCGGCTTGCGCTGATTGCCCGCAGCCCATTCCTGCAACGCGCTCTTGGGATGTTTCGACTTGCCCGCACCGCTTTCGAGCGCCGGGCGCCAGAGCAGGCGGACGAGATCGCGCGAGGCATCGAACCCGTTATCGAGGAACTGCGCGCCGAGCAGCGCTTCCATTACGTCGCCGAGGATATTGTCGCTATCGCGGCCACCGTCGCTGCTGGCTTGCTTGGAAATGCGGATATGCGGTGCCAGGCCGACACCGCGCGCAATGGTCGCGCACATTGCGCGGCTGACGATCGCGTTGAGACGCTGGGCGAGCTTGCCCTCCGGCGCATCGCTTTGCGCATAGAGCCAATCGGCAATGGACAGGCCGAGCACACGGTCGCCGAGGAATTCCAGCCGTTCGTAGTCGCGCTTTTCGCCCATGCTTCCATGCGTGAAAGCGGCGAACCACAGCGCCTCGTCTTTCACGGTAAAGCCGGTCTTCGCCAGCCATTCGCGGGTTTCAGGGGCGAGGGCGCTCATATGTCGCTTCCGATCCGGTCCCAGCGCGCGGCGGTGAACCAGGTCCAGGGCAGCAGCCACTGCGCGCTGCCATCGGTGGACCACAGCACACGGCTGGCGCGGCCGACCAGCAGGTCTGCATCCACCAGACCCACACCGCCATCGGGCACGGGGGGAAAGCGGCTGTCGAGCGAGTTGTCGCGATTATCGCCCATCATGAAAAGCTGACCTTCGGGGACGATTACGGGGTCGAAATTGTCGGGGTCGATCCGCAGGGGCTGGCCGCGCGAATTGGTGACGAAACCGCCCGCGCCATCGGTAAGCAACCGCGCCCCGACCGGGCC
The DNA here is from genome assembly GCA_022953095.1 of Qipengyuania sp. ABI-127-1. GTDB lineage: Bacteria > Pseudomonadota > Alphaproteobacteria > Sphingomonadales > Sphingomonadaceae > Qipengyuania. Next base: position 1,223,184 of record JALJCR010000001.1, read on the forward strand.
GAAATCGATAGTCATGTAGCTTCTGCCCGAAGGCAGCGTCTCGCGGAACTGGCGATAGCGGCAGATCGTGCCGTCGACCACGATGCCGCCATCGCGGCGGCAGCTCGTATTGGCGCTCATCGGAATGTCGGCATAGCCCGCCGCTTCCCTGGGCAGCGGCTCGCCATTGAGGATCACCACGCCATCACGGGTGGCGATCGTATCTCCGGGCAGGCCGATCACGCGCTTCACGTAATCCGCCCCGGTCACCGGATGCTTGAAAATCGCAACATCTCCGCGCTCCGGCAGGTCGGCGAAAAGGCGCCCCTCCCACAAGGCCACTTCACCCGGCAGCGAGAGCCTAGAATAGCCATAGGGCCATTTGGCCGCGACAAGGTAGTCACCATTGCGCAGGTTCGGCAGCATCGATTCCGACGGAATCGTAAAGGGCGAAAAAATGAAGCTGCGGAAAATCAGCACTGCGATCACCAGCTTGGCCACAAACCACAGGAAACTGCCGAGCGTTTCCTTCTCGGGTTCGTCCTTGGCGGGTGCGGGGCTCGAATTCGTATCCAGCGCTTGCTCTGTCATGCGGGGTTCTCAATCATCGCCGAAGTCCCTAGTCGCCGACCTGCGCACACGAAAGGATTTTTGAGACATGACTTCTTCCGCCGCGATCTGGGACAAGCTCGAAAACCTGCCGCGCCCGACGCTGGGTGAGCTGTTCAGCGCGGTGCGCGACGGCGGCGAGGGCGCGGACGAACCGGGCGGGGCGGAGCGCGTGGCGATGCTGTCGGGCCGGATCGAGCTGGAAGAAGGCGGTATTCTGTTCGACTGGTCGAAGACGCATCTCGACCGCGCGGTAATCGCGGCGTTCGAGGAGCTGGCCGAGGCGATGGATTTCGCCGGCATGCGCGCCAAGCTGTTCGGCGGCGAGGTGGTCAACCCGACCGAGGGGCGCGCCGCCGACCACGCGACGCTGCGCGGCACGGGCGACGAGGCCAAGGTGGAAGAGGCGATGGCGCTGATCGACCGCATGGGCATGCTGGTGGGCGCGATCCATCAGGGTGCGCTGGGCGAGGTGGAGCATCTGATCCATATCGGCATCGGCGGCAGCGCGCTGGGTCCGGCGCTGGGCGTCGATGCGCTTTCTCGCGACCTGTCCTATTGCGATGTCCACGTGGTCTCGAACATCGATGGGGTCGCGCTCGAGGCAGCCTTTGCCAAATGCGATCCGGCCAAGACGCTGATCGCTGTGGCCAGCAAGACCTTCACCACGATCGAAACCATGACCAACGCCCAGTCGGCGCTCAAATGGCTTGCCGACAATGGCGTATCGGACCCCGGCGGCCGCGTGATCGCACTCACCGCCAATCCCGAAGGCGCGGTCGAATGGGGCGTCGACGAGACGCGCATCCTGCCGTTCCAGGAAAGCGTTGGCGGGCGCTATTCGATCTGGTCGTCGATCGGCTTTCCCATCGCGATGGCGGTCGGCATGGACGATTTCCGCGCCATGCTGGCGGGCGCCAAGGCAGTGGACGAGCATTTCCGCGACACGGACGGCGCGGCGAACCTCGTGCTGCGCGCGAGTTTTGCCGATCTCTACTACAGCCGTGTGCGCGGCTGCCAGACGCGCGCGGTCTTCGCCTATGACGAGCGGCTCGGCCTGTTTCCCGACTATCTCCAGCAGCTCGAGATGGAGAGCAACGGCAAGCGCGTTACCGCCGACATGCAGCCCGTCGATGGCCCGACCGCGCCGATTACCTGGGGCGGGGTGGGCACCGACGCGCAGCACGCGGTGTTCCAGCTCCTCCACCAGGGCACGCACCTTATCCCCGTGGATTTCATCGCCAGTGTGGCACCGGGCGACGAGCTCGACCCTGCGCACCACCGCATCCTGCTGATGAACTGCTTTGCGCAAGGCGCGGCGTTGATGGCGGGCAAGGCGGGAGAGGACCCCGCGCGCAACTATCCCGGCGACCGCCCCTCGGCGACGATCCTGTGCGACGATCTCGACGCCGCTGCGTTGGGCGCGCTCATCGCCTTCCACGAACACCGCACCTTCGCCAATGCCGTGCTGATGGGCATCAACCCCTTCGACCAGTTCGGCGTCGAACTAGGCAAGGCGATGGCCAAGGCGATCGAAAAGGGCGGCGAGGAATTCGATGCCAGCACCGATGCGCTGGTGAAGGCGGCTGGGTTGGCCTAGCGCTGTTCGCTTTCCTTGGACGGGATGACGAGCTTGAAGGTTGTCCCGCCCTCATCCGAGGCGACCTCCATCCGTCCACCATGCGCCGTGGCGATCTGGTCGACGATGAACAGGCCCAGTCCCAGGCCATCGTGATTGCCCTGTTTCGAGCCGCGATCGAAGGGCTGAAACAAAGTCTTGAGGACATGGGCAGGAATGGGCGTGCCCGAATTCGTGACCGAGATTTCCAATTCGTCCCGCGTCGTTATTGCCTTCACCATGACCGGGGCATCGTGTCGGCCGTGATGCAGGGCGTTCGAAACAAGATTCGAAAGGAGCTGGGCCAAACGGTCGGGATCGCACTCCACCGATCTCCCGATCGCAATCTCGCTGCGGATGTCGCGATCCGGCCTTGCCGTTTTCGCTTCGACAATGACGGTTTCCAGCTTCCTGTCCAGGTCCGGCGCCCTCTGGAGATCGAGCGAGATACCCGATCCCAGCCTGCCACGGGCGAAATCCATGACATTGTTGATCAGCTCGATGGCGCGGTCGATCGTTGAGTCCATTTGGGTGACGATTTCACGATCTTCGGTGTCGAGATTGCCGGAGTCCTTGAGCAGCTCGGTTCCTGCTTTCAGCGCAGCCACGGGGTTACGAAGATCGTGGCCCAGGACCGCGATGAACTGCTCGCGCAATTCGGCCTCGCGATCGCGCTGTTCGGTTTCGGATTCCGCCCGGATTTTCGACTCGAGCAGGTTGCGTTCGTATTTTCGGCGGTCTTCCGCACGGAACAGCGTCAGACGCGTGAAAAGATGGGTGTCCGATTCGTCCCGCTTTTCCGATGCATTGGCAATTACGGGCACGAGCCCGTGGTCGCATCTCAAGTCGAGGGCGATCTCGTAAACGAAGCCCTGCAGGCGCAGCAGCGGGGCAAGGTGCGTTTCGTAGGCAATGCGCCCACCGGTTCCGAGCAAGTCTCGCAGGGGTTTACCGACCAGATCGTCGGCCGACAGATCGAGCCAGCCGAGCAGGGTCCGGTTGGCCCGTAAGATCTTCGAATCGGGGGCGAGCGACAGGTAGCCGCACGGCGCGTTCTCGTAGAGGTCGAGGAGATCCTCGGTCGGGTCAGGTCCGGACATAGTGCCGGATTGCCTGCGCGACTTCATCCGGTGCGCTCAGGTTGGGGCAGTGCCCGGTCGCCTCCAATTGCACGAACGAGCTGTCGGGTACTTTCTCGGCGACATATTTGCCGACCTCGACCGGAGCGATGATATCCTCGCTGCATTGCAGCACCAGCGTGGGAACGGGCACTGCCGACAGATCCGCCCGATTGTCCGAGAAGAAGGTAGCCCGCGCAAAATCGCGCGCGATATCCGGATCGGTGTTGCAGAAACTGTTGGTCAGCCTTTCGCCCAGTTCGGGGCGGTCGGGATTGCCCATGATCGCCGGTCCCATGGCGGCGGACCAGCCGAGGTGGTTGTTGTCGAGGAATTCGAGCAGTTCTTCGATCTGCTGTTGGTCGAAGCCGCCAGTATAGTCGCCGTCGTCGATGTATCGAGGCGAGGGGCCGACCATGATTAACTGCTTGAAGAGATCAGGCGCCTCGATGGCCGCGAGCGCGCCGATCATCGCACTGACCGAATGGCCGACGAACACCAGATCCGGCGTATCGATCGATCGCGCAACCTCGACGACATCGCGCGCATAGCCGTCCAGGTTCGCATACTTCGCCTTGTCATATGCGCTCAGGTCGCTGCGTCCGGCCCCGACATGGTCGAAGAGCACGATGCGGAAGGAATCCGCCAACTGGTTGGCCACCGGTTCCCACATGCTCTGATCGCAGCCAAAACCGTGGGAGAACAGGAGGGTGGGCGATCCCGAGCCGAAGGCCCGGACATTATTGCGCGTCTCAATCATGTGGGCGATTGTTACCAGCCCATTGGTTAATTCCAAAGTTCCACGCAAACCTCCGTGCGGGTTGACTTTCACCATGCCCTGCACCACATGCACGCCATCGAAGCGCGCTAGCCAGCGTGAAGCGGCGATGGCAACACATCCATCGCCCCGGCCGCGCCTCGGTTCATTTTCTCAGACTTCCCAATTCACGCGGGTGGTTACAACCTCCGCGACCGCGCCCGGATTCCGTCTGTGGAACCGAGGGCGCGCCGCATGTTTAATGCGAGTAATCATGACTCAGTTTTCAGACCTCGGGCTGTCGCAGCCCGTCCTCCAGGCCCTCGATCTCAAGGGCTATACCGAACCCACGCCGATCCAGGCGCAGGCAATCCCGCCCGTGCTCGAAGGGCGCGACCTCATGGGGATCGCCCAGACCGGCACCGGCAAGACCGCCGCTTTCATGCTGCCCAGTATCGACCGGCTGCGGGAAGCCGACAGGCAGACGCCATTCAAGTCCTGCCGCATGCTGGTCCTCGCCCCGACGCGTGAGCTGGCCGGGCAGATCGCCCAGAATGCGAAGGAATATGGTGCGCTGGCGGGCCTCAAAGTGCATTCGATCGTCGGCGGCACTTCGGTCAACAAGGACCGCAACAAGCTCCATCGCGGGACCGACATCCTCGTCGCCACGCCCGGCCGCCTGCTCGACCTGATCGACCAGAAGGCCTTCACCCTCGACAAGGTCGAAGTGCTGGTGCTCGACGAGGCCGACCAGATGCTCGACCTCGGCTTCATCCACGCGCTGCGCCGGATCAGCCAGCTCGTGCCCGAAGACCGGCAGACGCTGTTCTTCTCCGCGACCATGCCCAAGCAGATCCAGGAACTGGTCGGTAAATATTGCCGCAATCCGGTCAAGGTATCGGTGACGCCCGAAAGCACCACCGCCGAGCGGATCGACCAGTATCTCTTCATGGTCCAGCAGGACGAAAAGCAGACGTTGCTCGAAATGATCCTGTCCGAACGGCACCCGGTGCCCGGCAAGTTCGAGCGCGTGCTGATTTTTGCGCGCACCAAGCATGGCTGCGACCGGATCGTGAAGAAGCTCAGCCAGAGCGGTATTCCGGCCAACGCGATCCATGGCAATAAATCGCAGCCGCAGCGCGAACGCGCGCTGGGCGAGTTCCGCAGCGCCAAGACCCCGATCCTGATCGCGACCGATGTAGCCGCGCGCGGGATCGATATTCCCGGCGTGAGCCACGTGCTCAATTACGAGCTTCCCAACGTGCCCGAGCAATATGTCCACCGCATCGGCCGCACGGCGCGCGCGGGCAAGGACGGCATCGCCATCGCTTTCTGCGCCGAGGACGAGCGCGATTACCTCAAGGACATTCGCAAGAAGACCGATGCGGAGTTCGAACGCCTGCCGCTGCCCGACAATTTTCGTGCAGTGGTGGAAGGTGTCGGGCCGACCAAGCGTGCGGCTCCGGGCCAGCGCATGGCCAAACCCAAGGTTCGCCCCACCGGCGATGCCGCAGCGCGCCGGTCCAAGCCCAAGAACAAGCACCCCAACCGCGCCGGTGCGCCCAAGCGTGACGGTGCACCCGGTGGCAAGCCCGGCGGCAGCCGCCCTTCGCGCAATCGCAACCGACGCCGCGCGGGGCGTTAATCCGAAGCCAGGGGCAGCTTCCCTGTAACTCCCGCCTTGGCAAATGCGTATGACGGGCCATATCGCACGCCTGCGTTAATTACGGAGCTGCCGCATGTCCGAGCAATATGATTTCGACCTTTTCACCATCGGTGCCGGTTCCGGCGGCGTGCGCGCCAGCCGCGTCGCGGCGGCTCACGGGGCAAAGGTCGCGATCGCCGAGGAGCACCGTGTCGGCGGCACCTGCGTTATCCGCGGCTGTGTGCCCAAGAAGATGCTCGTCTATGGCGCGCATTTCGCCGAGGATCTGAAGGATGCGCGAAACTTCGGCTGGAAGACCGAGAACTGCGAATTCGACTGGGCGGTTCTGCGCGATAATGTGCTGAAGGATGTCGACCGGCTCGAGGGTGCCTATACCGACACGCTCGAAAACCACGACGTAACCATCTTCCACGAACGCGCCGAAATTTCCGGCCCACACGAGATCACGCTGGCGAGCGGCAAGAAGGTCACGGCGAAATACATTCTGATCGCCACCGGCGCTCGGCCGCGCCTGCCCGAATGCGAGGGTGCAGAACATGCCATCACCTCGAACGAGGCGTTCCATCTCGACAAGTTGCCGGGGCGCATCATCATCGCGGGTGGCGGCTATATCGCCAACGAGTTCGCGGGCATCTTCAATGAGTTCGGAAGCAAGGTGACGCTGGTCAACCGCAGCGACAAGCTGCTGCGCGGCTACGATCCGGCGCTGGTCGACCGGCTGCTGCAGATCTCGATCATGAAAGGCATCGAGTTCAAGTTCAACACGAAGTTCGAATATATCAAGCCATGCGAGGATGGCGGCTATTTCGTCAAGCTGACCGATTGCGACGAGGAGCGCGTCGACCAGGTGATGTTCGCTACCGGGCGTGTGCCCAATGTGGAAGGGCTCGGCCTCGACAAGGCAGGAATCGAACTGGGCGACAATGGCGAGATCAAGGTCGATCGGTTCAGCAAGACCAATGTCGATCACATCTATGCAGTGGGCGACGTGACCGATCGCGTGCAATTGACCCCGGTGGCGATCCGCGAAGGGCAGGCTTTCGCCGATACCGTGTTCGGCGGGCACGATCCGCTCGCGGTCGACCACTCCTGCATTCCCAGTGCCGTCTTCAGCCATCCTCCCATCGCGGCGGTCGGCATGACCGAGGGCGAGGCGAAGAACAAGCTTGGCAGCGTCAAGATCTATCAGTCCGACTTCCGCCCGATGAAGAACGTTCTGGCCGGGCGCAACGAGCGCAGCCTGTTCAAGATGGTCTGCGACGGGGAGAGCGGCGAAATCGTCGGCATCCACATGATCGCGCCGGAGGCGGCGGAAATGATGCAGGCCGCCGCCATCGCGGTGAAGGCCGGTCTCACCAAGGCGGATTTCGATTCCACCACCGCAATCCATCCGACGATGGCGGAAGAGCTGGTGCTGATGCGCTAACCCTGCGCTGCGCGGTTCACAGCCCGTCCCCTTTCTACAGAAACCGGGAGGCGGGTGGCTTGGGGGACTGTTAGCGCAGCCGATCCGGTGCCAGCGCCGCTTGTTCGACGCCCACTGCCTGCAATTCCTCCGGCCATTCGCCCCCCACGGCCAGCGCTTCTGTGGCCAAGGCCATGGCGGGTGAGGTCTGGAGGCCGAAGCCGCCCTGGCCCGCCAGCCAGAGAAAGCCCGGTGCGGTCACGTCGAAGCCAGCCACGGGCAGGCGATCCGGGGTAAAGCTCCGCAGTCCCGCCCACTTGCTTGCCAGGCGCGGGATCGTGAGCGTGGTGGCCTCCTCAACCCGCCAGGCGGCGAGCGCGACGTCCTCCTCCTCGGGCTGGGCATCGCACGGGTCGCTTTCGCCTTCGTCCATCGGACTGGCGAGCAGGCGGCCGCTTCCCTCAGGCTCGATGTAGAAACCGGGGCCGACGGTTTTGGTGAAAGGCCAGGCGGACACGTCCAGCGGCACGTCGAAGGTGATGACCGTGCGCCGCAGCGGGCGGATACCGATCGGGCGCACACCGGCGAGACGCGCCACGTCGTCCACCCAGGACCCGGCGGCATTCACCACCATGCGCGCGGCATAGCTCGCCCCCGGCGTATCGACGATCCAGCACCGGCCATCGTGGCGCATCGCCGTCACCGGAGCCTCGACCGCCAGCGTGCCGCCCGCGCCAGCCAGCGCCTTGCGGTGGGTTTCGAGCAGGGCATGCGCATCGAGCTTGCGGCCATCCCCGTCGAGCAGCGCACCGACGATCGCATCCTCGCGCAGTATTGGAACGATAGCGCGCGTCTCGGCGACCGACAGGCGCTGAACCTGTGAAACCCATTCGCGGTAAGTCGCCTCGAGCCGGTCCAGCATCTTGTCCTGTCCCGCCAGCGCGATGAACAGCGCGGGGTGGGGGTGCGCGCCCGGCGGTTCCATCAGCGGAATGCTCGCCGCGGTCAACGCGCGCACCAGCGGAGCCTCCATGTCGAAATGGGCGAAGGCGGCGCTGCGGCCCGAGGAATGGACGCCGGGGGCAGCCTCCGCCTCGCATACTACGGTGCGTCCGTGCCGGGCGAGGCGCGCCGCTGCAGAAAGCCCCGCAATCCCCGCACCCACCACGAGGAAATCGACCGTGTCCATTCCGCCTCCGTTGCCCGTTGCATTCAATCCGCCTAACCTGCCGCAAAATACGCGCGATGGGGAGCGGGCAGATGGCAGGCACCGTACTGGTAACCGGCGGAACGGGATATATCGGCGGTGAAGTGATCGAACGGTTGCTGGCCAAGGGCCACAGCGTCCACACTACGGTCAGGAATCTGGCAAAGAGCGAGCCCAGGCTGCGCGCACGCTGGCCGCGGGCGGGCGAACGGCTGAGCGTCTTCCAGGCCGATCTGATGAGCGACGATGGCTGGGCCGAGGCCAATGTCGGCTGCGATGCGGTGGCGCATGTCGCATCGCCCTTCCCGCTGAGCGTACCGAAGAACAAGAACGACCTGATCGTTCCCGCGAGAGAAGGCACGCTGCGCGCCCTGAAATTCGCGCATGCGGCGGGGATTGCGCGCTTCGTCCAGACCAGCAGCGCGGCGGCCATCGCCTATGGCCATCCGGAAAAGAACCATTTCGACCACCATGACTGGACCAATCTCGATGCTGACGTGCCGCCCTATATCGAGAGCAAGACCGTGGCCGAGCGCGCCGCGCGCGACTGGGTGGCGGCGCACGCACCCGACATGGCGTTCTGCTCGATCAATCCGGTGGCCGTTTTCGGCCCGGTCTATAACGACGATATGTCGACCAGTGTCGAGTTGGTGAAAAAGATCATCGACGGTTCGATCCCCCTGATCCCCGACATGGGCATTTGCGTGACCGATGTGCGCGACGTGGCCGAAGCGCATGTGCGCGCGATTGAGGCTCCGGCGGAAAAGGTGCGCGGCGAGCGTTTCCCTACCAGCGAGAAGTTCATGTGGATTCGCGAAATGGCCGATGTGGTCCGCGCACGTGTACCCGAACATGCGGGCAAGGTGCCCAGGCGCCCGATGCCCGACTGGCTGGTCAGAGTGCTCGCGCTGTTCATGGACGAGATGAAACAGATCAAGGGCGAACTCGGCAATGTTCGCGATGTGTCGGGCAAGCATACCGAGGAGGCGCTCGGCTTCACCTTCATTCCAGCCGAACAGACGCTGGAAGACACCGTGCGCAGTCTCGTCGAAAAGGGGATCGTGAAAGCTTGATGGACATGAATGGCAAGCGCGTGCTCCTCACCGGAGGCACAGCGGGTATCGGCGAGCAGATGGCGCTCCAGCTCAGGGACAAGGGTGCCGAGGTGATCGTGACCGGGCGTTCGCTCAAGCGGCTGGAGGCGATGCGCAAGCGCGGGTTCGAGGCGGTGGAGGCGGATCTTCACACCCCGCTCGGCGCCGAGCGCATTCTTCATGCGCTCGGAGACCGCATCATCGATGTGCTGGTCAACAATGCCGGCCAGGGGGTCGACCACGATTTCCGCGAAGCCGCGCCCGATGCGGATGCGGCGGACGATTGCATCTATACCAATCTCAACACGCCGATCCGGCTGATTACCGCGCTTGTTCCGCGGCTGAAGAAGCGGCCCGAGGCGGCGATCGTCAATGTCACCAGCGGGCTTGCCATCGCGCCGCGCGCGGGCGGGCCGGTCTATTGCGCGACCAAGGCGGCGCTGCGCAGCTATACGCAGGCGATCCGCGCGCAACTGGCCGATACGAATGTCGCGGTAATCGAGGCGCTGCCGCCGGTGGTCGACACCCAGATGACTGCCGGGCGCACCAACAAGAAGATGCCGCCCGAAGAATGCGCGCGGCAGATCGTCCACGCGCTGGAGAAGGGGCAGTCGGAAGCCAATGTCGGCATGGTCAAGATACTGAAGGCGGTTCACTCGGCTTCGCCGGCATTGGCGCGTAAAGTGATGCTGCGGTTTTAAAGCACCGCTCCACTCGGGTACGAATCGCGTCGGCGCATTGCCACTGGGCCAAGGGCTCGTCACAAGGCGCATGAAACGAATCGCTGACGGGATATTTGCATGAACATGCTGGCGTCGCGCGGGCAGCTGCGCGCAAGTTTCATTCGCTGGGCACTTTTCACGGTTCCGCTTTGCGTGTTGCTGGGCTTCCTTGCGGGGATGTTGGGCAGCCCCGACACCGCCTGGTTCCAGAGCCTCGCAAAGCCGGATATCTACCCCGAACCCAAATGGTTCGGTATCGTCTGGACGATCCTCTATGCGATGATCGGCCTGTCGGTGGCGCTCGTCGCTTCGGCTTGGGGCGCACGCGGGCGCACCGCTGCCCTATGGGTTTTCGCGGTGCATTTCGTGCTCAACCTTTCGTGGAGTTACGTGTTCTTCGGTGCGCAGCAGATCACCGGGGCGCTTTTCCTGCTGGTCGCAATCGTGCTCTCCCTGCTGGTGGTCATCGCGCTGTTCTGGCGCGTGCGGAAACTCGCCGCAGTTCTGCTGGTGCCCTATCTCGCCTGGGTCTGCTTCGCGACCGCACTGAATTACCAGTTTTTGCAGCTCAATCCCGATGCGGATGGTGGCGGTCCTGACGGCGCGGTGGAGCGGGTGAGGATTTAAGGTTTGTTGCGTGGGGTTAGGACCTGCGTCCTGACCTTTCGGCACCGGCCCACGCCCCCTCCCGTCCACCCACGGCACGGTATCTTATGGGTGGTCGGGAGGGGGCGTGGGACGGTGCAGCCGCAAGCCATCGACGGAGGTCGATAGCGTACCCAACAAAAACTGGACAAAAGTGCCCGCACGAACCATTTGATCGGCCATGCAAAGCCAGAACCCGTTGATCGCCGATTTCGTCAAACTCGCCAATTCGGCGGCCGGTACGCTTGCCGGCATGGGGCGCGAGGCACGCGATGCCGCGCGCGAGCGGGCGAAGGAAACTTTCGGCGGGATGGATTTTGTCAGCCGCGAGGAATTCGACGCGGTCAAGATGATGGCCGGCAAGGCACGCGAAGAAGCGGAAGACCTCAAGGCCCGCGTCGCGGCTTTGGAAGCGAAAGCCAAATGACCGTCGCCCCTGCGAAGGCAGGGGCCCAGATAACGGTCCCGCAAGCGGCTCGCTGAATGGTCGGCTGCTGGGTCTATATCATGACCAACGGCCCGCATGGCACGCTCTACATCGGCGTGACGAGCGACATTGCGGCCCGCGTTCACGCACATCGCGAGGGACGAGGTTCGGAGTTTTGCCGCAAGCACGGCCTCAACCGGTTGGTTTACGCCGAGCATTTCGAGGATATCCATGAGGCAATCACCCGCGAAAAAGCGATGAAGCGCTGGAAGCGGCAATGGAAGCTCAAACTGATCCGGCGAGACAACCCCGACTGGAGCGATTTGTTCGAAACAATCCAGTGAACGGGCCAATCGCGTCCCTTATCTGGGCCCCTGCCTTCGCAGGGGCGACGTAAGTCGTTAATCGTTGAACATGCACCTCACCGCACCCGCCATATTGATCGCCGCGCGCCCGCATGGGGAAACGGCGGTGATCGCGCGGCTGCTGACCGAGGAGAGCGGTGTGGTCGCGGCCTATGTCGCGGGCGGGCGCGGGCGGCAGTTGCGGCCGGTAATGATCCCCGGAAACGTGGTGCAGGCGGACATCCGCGCCAAGTCGGACAGCCAGCTACCATTTGCCAGGCTGGAGCTGGTGCAGAGCCGGGGGCCGTGGCTGTCCGAACCGCTATCGTCCGCCGCAATCGCATGGGCCACCGCGCTTACGGCCGCGGCATTGCCCGAGCGCAACCCCTATCCCACCCTTTACGCGGCACTCGGCGGACTGCTCGATGCGATCTGTTCGGCCGATGCTGCGCGCCAGTGGGTCGAGGCGCTGGCTATTTACGAGGCGCTGCTGCTGCGCGAGCTGGGCTATGGCGGCGAGCGGCCCGCGATAGCGGACCTTGGGCAGGCCTTGGAAATTCTCGACCGCCAGGAACCGCTTATCGCACGCTACCTGCTTGCCGATACCCGGGCCGACGTCCTAGCTGCACGGCAACTCCTCAGGCAGCGGCTGGCACGGATGATATCCTGATCGGTCATTGCGAGGAGCCGCTGGCGACGAAGCAATCCATGGCGTTTCGGTAGCCGCATTGTCGGTCCATGGATTGCCGCGCGGCCGTGCCGCTCGCAATGACGAGGTAGTGACTTGAAGATTGCAGTTTTCGCAGGCGACGGGATTGGTCCCGAGGTTACGGCGCAGGCGCTGCGCGTGCTCGATGAACTCGCGCTGCCCGGCTTGACGCTGTTGGAGGGCGATGTCGGCGCTGTTGCCTACCGCCGCCATGGGCATCCGCTCCCGCAGGAAACGCTGCAAATGGCTTGCGCCGCCGATGCTGTGCTGTTCGGCGCGGTGGGGGATTTCACCTGCGACGACCTGCCGCGCGACTTGCGGCCCGAACAGGCGATCCTCGGCCTGCGCAGCGAGCTTGGCCTGTTCGCGAACCTGCGCCCGGCGGCTGGCTTTCCCGGCCTCGAACACCTGTCCTCGCTCAAACCCGAAGTCGCGCGCAGCATCGACCTGCTCGTCGTGCGTGAGCTGAATGGCGATGTCTATTTCGGCGACAAGGGCGAACGCGAGAGTACCGGCGGCCGCGAGGGATGGGATGCCATGTCCTATAACGAGGCCGAAGTGCGCCGCATCGCGCACACCGCCTTTCGCGCCGCAATGGGCCGGAACAAGCGTCTGACCAGCGTCGACAAGGCCAATGTCCTCGAAACCAGCCGCATCTGGCGCGAGACCATGATCGAGGTGGCGAAGGACTATCCCGAAGTGGAACTCGACCACATGTATGTCGACAATGCCGCGATGCAGCTCGTCAAGGCGCCGGGCCGGTTCGACACGATCGTCACCGGCAATCTGTTCGGCGATATCCTTTCCGACCAGGCTTCCGCCTGCGTCGGGTCGATCGGCCTGCTCGCCAGCGCCTCGCTCGGCGAACGGCAGACCGATTATGGCACGTTCGGCCTTTACGAGCCGATCCATGGCAGCGCACCCGACATTGCGGGTGAGGGCAAGGCGAACCCGGTGGCCGCCGTGCTGAGCCTCGCAATGCTGCTGCGCCACTCGCTCGGGCGCGAGGAAGACGCGGCGCGAATCGAGCGCGCGGTCGGGCGCATTCTGGCCGATCGCGTGTTCGGCGGCGACCTCGGCGGCAGTGCTTCGACAGGCGAGATCGGCGATGCGATTGTTAGGAAGCTGGTAACCATATCTTGAGGAATGCCGCATAACCGGGTCATGCAATGGATATGACCCCGGAAACGCAGCCCTCCATAGCTAGTGCGGCCTCCAGCGTCCGTCCGCTGGACCTCGCGATCATCCTGCCGACGCTCAACGAGCGCGACAATCTCGAACCGCTGGTCGAGCGGATCGAGGATGCGCTGGGCATCTCGGGCTGGGAGGTGCTGATCGTCGACGACAATTCGTCCGACGGAACCAGCGACGAGGCTCGCCGTCTGTCGCTGTCCGACCCGCGCGTTCGGGTCATTCAGCGGATCGGCCGCCGGGGCCTGTCGAGCGCGGCGATCGAGGGGTTCTGCGCCACTGCCGCGCCCTATGTGGCAGTGATGGATGCCGACCACCAGCACGATCCCAAGCTGCTTGTTGATATGCTTGCGGCAGTCAAATCGGGCGAGGCCGAGGTCGCCGTGGCCAGCCGCTTCGCCGAAGGCGCGAGCATGGAGGAATGGGGCCGTCCCGACCGCGAGAAGCTGTCGAGCGTGGCCAATTTCCTCGCCCGCAAGCTGACCGGTGTGGACCTGTCCGATCCGATGAGCGGCTTTTTCCTGCTGCCCACCGCGACGGCGCGCCGCCTGGTGCCGAACCTGTCGGGTATCGGCTTCAAGATATTACTCGACCTGCTCGCCACTTCCGACACACCGCTCAAGGTGAAGGATTTTCCGATGAATTTCTCCGCCCGTCGCTCCGGCGAAAGCAAGCTCGATCGTGCGATTGCCCTCGATTTTCTCGCCGGTCTTTATGACAAGAGCTTCGGGCGGGTGATCCCCACACGCTTCGCGCTGTTCGGCACGGTCGGGGTTATCGGTATCGGCGTGCACATGGCGATCCTTTATGCCTTCCTGTTGATCGTCGGAACGAATTTCGGCTGGAGCCAGGCGGTCGCGACGTTCGGGGCGATGACCTTCAATTTCTGGCTCAACAACTTCCTGACCTACCGCGATCGCCGCCTGAAAGAAGCGAACAAGGTGTTCTGGGGCTGGCTCAGTTTCATCGTGGCCTGCTCGATCGGCGCCTTCGCCAATGTCGCGGTGGCGACCACGCTGTACGATCGGGGCCTGCACGAAGTGCTCGCCGCGCTGGTCGGCATCGGCATCGGCTCGGTATGGAACTACGCCCTGTCGAGCCGCTTCGTCTGGGGTAGGTATTAGGGATTGTTGCATGCGGTCGGGACATCCATCCCGGCCCTGCGGCGGCACCAGCCCACTCCCCCACTCGGCCACCCATTCAACATGATCCCGTGGGTGGCCGGGAGGGGGAGCGGGAAGGCACAGCCCAGGGAAGCGCAGATGCGCTTTCCGCACGCAGCGAAAAACTTCACCGCCAGCTTTCCAGCCAGGTCCACACCGCGAAACTGTCCGGCCCTACCAGCGGCGCACCGCTGATGATCGGATAGAACCAGGCGAATACCAGCACGCTGCCGACGACCGGCGTAAGCGCGGTCTTGCGCCAGCCGTTCTGCCACAATGCATCGCAGGCCAGTGCCAGCGCACCGAGCAGCGCCATGCTGGGCACGGCGTAATGGTAATAGAATTGCACCGGCTTGCTCGCGACAATCCAGAAACCCAGGCTCACGCCATAGAGCGCGACCACGCCGAGCGCGGTCCAGTGGCGGCGGACCACGCCGTGCCAGGCGCACCAGGCGAGCGCGGGCAGACCGAGCAGCATGGTCAGCGGATTGCCGATCAGCATGATTCCGCGCTGCACACCGTCGATCGGCTCGTAGAGATACCAGATCGATCGCGCGTTCAGCACCCATTGCTCCCAGGTCGACTGGTAAGGATGGGGCTTGAGCACCTGTTCCTGCTGCGACAGCATGAATTGGTGGTGGAACAGCAGACCTTCGGTAATCGGGTTCACGCGGAAGAAGAAGGCCGGAAGATAGGTCGCGGCATAGACTGCCAGCGGCACCACGCCGAGCCACAGCGTCGCCTCGACCAGCGTGGTGCCTGGCACCGGTGCGCCCCGGCGGCTCAGGAACAACCGGCGGCGCCCGGCTGCGGCGCGGGCGAAGAAGAAGGCGAGGCCGGGCAGCATGGCGATAACGAGCGCGTTCCACTTGGCGCCCATGGCGAGACCCAGCGCGATACCGGTCAGTGCGAGCCGCCATCGACCCTGTTCGGGCTGGCGGATCGCGGCGGCATAGTGCCATGCCGCGAGGCTCAGGAAAGCTAGGCAGAAGATGTCCAGCATCGCGATGCGCGCATGGATGAACAGGTGGAAGCCCGTCGCCAGCAGCACGCCGTAGGCAAGTGTGGCAAAGCGGCTCAGCGTGCCGAACCAGACCGCCCGCATGGCGGCGAACAGGGCGAGCGTGCCGAACAGGGTCGGGAGCAGCCGCCAGCCCCACGGATTGTCGCCGAACAGCGCAATGCCGAGCGCGAGTAGCTGTTTGCCGAGCAGCGGATGTTCGCGATTGGTGAATTCGCCCATGACCAGCAGCTCGCGCGCGGCGGGAAGGTAATGGACCTCGTCGAAATAGGGTTTGGCGACGATTGTCAGGTGCGGCAGGCAGGCGAGCCAGAAAATCAGTGCCAGCGCGGCGCACCAGCGCAAGGGATCCTTGGGTTGCTCGGGCGCGCGGCTCATCGGCAAGCGGCTTAGGAAAGCCGCGCGCCAGCATCAAGCGCGTTCAGGCAGTTGTCCGCTGCTCCAGCCAGAACAGCCGCGCGACCATCGGCAGGAGCGAGATCGAGGCGGTCAGCGCGACGGCCACGATCCATATCGGGACATTCATGCCCACCGCCCGGGCGCGCGGGACGATGAAGACGAGCGCGATGACGACCACGATCACGAGATCGTACCACACCTGTGTTCCCCACAGGTTCTGGATATGGTTGGGAATGAAGCCGAGATAGCCTTCCTGCACGATGGGGACGGCACTGAAGGCGATAAAACCGACCGCCAGCAGCGCCGCAAGGCCCGCGCTTTCTTGCACTCGTTTGCGGAATGCCAGAGAGAGCATGGCCGGAAGCGCTCCGAGCGCACCGAGGACGAAGAGGATTTCGAGCGTGGTCATGTCTGATTCCCATTGCTGTGTAGCGACTGCTACATACGATATGTGTAGCAAGTGCTACATTTAGTCAATGGCCGATCATCGCCTCTCGCGTGAAACGCTGCTGCCGCTGCTTGCCCAGCACGTGCTGGAACATGGCCTGGCCGGAGCCAGCCTGCGTCCGCTGGCCAAGGCCGCCGGGACCAGCGACCGGATGCTGATCTACCATTTCGGCTCCAAGGACGGTCTCGTCACCGCGCTGCTCGACCATGTCGCAAAAATGTATTCGGGCGCGCTTGCAATGGCCTATCCAAGCGAGCCTGCGGCCTCGCGCCGGGAATGCGCCCAGCGGCTGCTGGAGATCGCGCGCGCGCCGATGTTCGCGCCGTTCCTCAAGCTGTGGTGGGAAATCGTTGCGGGCGCATCCACGGGCGATCCCGCCTACCGCGCCAGCGCTTCCGCGATGATGGACAGCCAGCTCGCCTGGTTCGAAGCGCATATGCCGCATGATGATCCCGACCCCAAGGGCGGGGCGCGGCTGGTTGCAACCATGGTCGAAGGGGCGCTGATGTTCGATGCGCTGGGCCTGGGCGAGACCGCCGAAGCCGGGCTTGCCGCCTTGGAAGGCTGACCTGCTTGCCGCTTCACGCGGGCATGCTATCGAGCGCGTCATGAAGAACACCACCGGCACCAACCGTTCGATCACCTCTGGGTGGCGGCCCGCGACGCAGGCCGTGCGCGGCGGCACCTGGCGATCCGAACATGGCGAGACCAGCGAGGCGCTGTTCCTCACCTCCGGCTATACCTATGACGACGCGCAGACGGTGGCCGACCGTTTCGCGGGCGAGGCGGCAGGGATGACCTATTCGCGCCTCCAGAACCCGACCGTCGCCATGCTCGAAGAACGCGTCGCGCTGATGGAAGGGGCGGAGGCCTGCCGCGCCCAGGCAAGCGGGATGGCGGCGATGACCACTGCGCTGCTGTGCCAGCTTTCGGTGGGCGACCATGTGGTCGGCGCACGGGCGGCGTTCGGTTCGTGCCGCTGGCTGCTCGATCATCTGCTGCCGCGCTTCGGGATCGAGACGACGGTGATCGACAGTGCGGACGACGATGCGTGGGAGGCCGCGATCCGACCCAACACCAAGGTGTTCTTTTTCGAAACGCCCGCCAATCCCACGCTCGATATGGTCGACCTCGCACATGTCTGCGGCGTCGCGCGGGCGCACGGGATCACAACCGTTGTCGACAACGCCTTTGCCACAAGCGCGCTACAAAAGCCGCTGGAATTCGGCGCGGATGTGGTCGCCTACAGCGCGACCAAGCTGATGGACGGGCAGGGGCGGGTGCTTGCGGGCGCGGTCTGCGGATCGCAGCAGTGGATCGACGAGGTATTGCTGCCCTTCCAGCGCAATACCGGCCCCAATATTGCGCCGTTCAACGCCTGGGTCGTGCTCAAGGGGCTGGAGACGCTGGACCTGCGCGCGCGGCGCCAGAGCGAGAACGCAGTCGAACTCGGCCAATTCATGGAAGGCCGCGTGCCGAAGATGCTGCATCCCGGCCTGCCCAGCCACCCGCGCCACGATCTCGCAAGCAAACAAATGGTCGCGACCGGCCCGATTTTCGCCTTCGATGTGGGCGACCGGGCGACGGCTTTCAGCATTCTCGATGCGCTCGAACTGGTCGATATTTCCAACAATATCGGCGATGCGCGCAGCCTGATGTGCCATCCGGCCAGCACCACCCATGCCGGCATGACGCAGGAAGCACGTGACGAGATGGGCGTGACCGAGGGCCTGCTGCGCATCAATGTGGGGCTGGAAGATGTCGAGGATGTGAAGGAAGATATCGACCGGGCGCTGACGATCGCCGGGCTCTAACGCCGCCAATTGTTGCGGATCGCGACCCGTTCCAGCTCTTCGCCCAGCGCATGGGCGCTCGTCATCGCCACGGCACAGCGCGCATCGTCGGTCAGCACGCCGTGAACGTCGAGACCGGCGCCGCCGATAAGCGCCATGAGCAGACCTTCGTCGCGCGTCATTCCGGTCGCACAGCACGGTGCGAGCAGAATCCGGCGCTGCGAGGTTCGGGCCAGATCGATGACCAGCGCCCGCGCCAGCACCAAGATCTTGCGAAATTCCGCACCGCTTGCATCGAGCGCCAGCATGGTTGCGCGGGCATCGTGAAGTCCGTGTGCCGCCAGTCGCCGCATGAGAACCAGCCCGAGCGTCTGGTGGCGGCGGGCGGGCAACGGCAACTCGAGAGCGGTCGAATCATGTGAACGGGCCATGCGATCTCCTTTTCAGCCCTTCTACGCTAATGCGAGTCATTCGCAAGTAGAGGCTGGGTGTGACCCGTATCGTTTGGCGGCCCTTTTCGATAACCTGCCTTTATCGCCTGCGGGAAGCTTCGCAGGCCACCCCGTCATTGTCGCGGTCCAGCGCCCGCCGATATCCGGCCTCTCCGCGGCGGATCGGCGCTGCGCCTGCCGCCCGGGCGGCATCGCAATTGCGGAAATAGACGCCGCCCCTGATCTGTGATGCGGGTGGTTGAGGCGTTGCGCGCCGGTTGCGGTGGCAGTGATAATCGCCCGTCTTGCGGTTGTTGTGGCATCCTTGCGCATTCAGCCCACCCGGATGCGCCAGCGCGGGCGGCGGCGGACCAGCCAGAAGCGCGAGCGGCAGGAGGAGGGCGATGCCTTTCATCCTCGCAAGCATAGCATCAAACGGCTATCGGGGGGAGCGGGGAGAAACGAATGGCCCGGAAGACCATCGAATACATTTTCGATTTCGGTGCGCCGAACGGCTATCTTGCATGGTATCCACTCAAGGATATCGCGGCGCGAACCGGTGCGCGCCTGGAGGTGACGCCGGTCTTTCTCGGCGGCATGCACAAGCTCACCGGCAATGCCCCGCCAATGGTGCGCGATGCCGGGGTGAAGGGCAAGGTCGCCTATGCCGCGCTCGAATTCCAACGCTTTCTGGACCGTCACGGGATGGACAAGTTCAGGATGCACCCCGCGCTGCCGTTCAACTCTATCCTACCCCAGCGTGTACTGGTGGCGGCGGGCGACGAGGCGGAGCGACACGCCATCGTTGAAGCCCTGCTTCCGGCAGTATGGGAGCGGAATATCGATTGCGGCGATATCGAGGTGGTGGGGCGTGAACTGGCCGGGGCAGGCCTCGATGCGGAGCGCCTGCTCGCCGCCACGCAGGATGCGGCGGTGAAGGCGGAACTGGCGGAGAATACCGAACGGGCGGTGGCGCGCGGGGCTTTCGGCATCCCGACCTATTTCGTCGATGGCGAAATGTGGTTCGGCAAGGAACGTCTCGGTCAGCTCGAAAGCTATCTGGTCGGTGGGAAGCCCTAGCACGGCGGAACCGATCGTTTGCGGTCCGCCGAATCGGCGAGGCCGGGGCATCGCAGCATAAAGGCCCGGAATATCGCGGTTGATCGGTGCTTGCCGAGACGATCGCCGGGAGGGCAGACGAGATGCCTAAGGTGGAAAATCGCACGGTTTTGCTTGCACAGCTTTGCAGGTGCTCTAACTTGGGCGTGTGATGAAAGAGCTTTTCCAACATGCCGCGATCACCGATGGGATTACGGTTCGCGTCTCGGTGAATTTCCTGCCCGAGCAATCGCGCCCGGAAGCGGGAAAGTGGTTCTGGGTCTATCACATCCGCATCGAAAACGGCTCTCATGAGCGCGTCCAGCTTATGACCCGGCATTGGCGGATTACCGACGGGGCCGGGCTGGTCAGCCATGTCGATGGCGATGGCGTGGTTGGCGAACAGCCGGTCCTGATGCCGGGGCAGAGCCACGATTATGTTTCGGGCTGCCCGCTCGACACGCCCCATGGCTCGATGGAAGGCTTCTACACGTTCCGCGGCGAGGATGGCTCTCCGCTGGAAGTGCGCATTCCGTATTTTCCGCTCGCCGCACCCGCAACCGCGGATTAAGCCTTGCGGGGGCGCACTGCTTACCCGTCCTCTTCCTCGTCCAGCCCCGAAAACTCGAAATCGCCGATCTTGATCTTGGGACTGAGGTCGAGCCAGTTCGCCAGCACTTCCAGGTCCTGCGTGGCGGGATAATTTGCCAGCGCGGCGCGGCTCTCATGGAGGCGCAGGACCAGCCGCTTCTTCTTGCGCCGCAGCGCGCTCGTGGTGAGCGAGACCTTGCTCCCGCCGCCCAGCCTGCGCGCGAGGCGAAAGCCCAGCCCCCAGGTCATGCCTTCGCGCAGATCGTCGTCGCTGGTGAGTTCGCGCAACTTTTCGGGCAGTTCGGTACGTCCCATGCTGCCGAACAGTGCGGCGCAGATCATGGCCCGGCCGCGCGCGTCCAGATCGATCCAGCGCTTGCCCAGCGCCCATTCGATCGCGTGGCTGCTCCGCAGGTTGGGCTCGACCCGCTGGAGCGCGCCCGATAGCTGCGCGGCGGCCAGCCGCAAGCGCTCGTTCACGCGGCCATCGCCATCCGCCAGCTCCACCGTCCAGGCGGCAAGCAGAGCCGCTTCGGTGATCGAGGCATCGCGCGGCCCGGCATAGGCGGCGACCCCCGCAAGGAGCGGATCGGCGCGCATCTGCGCCGGATCGAGCCGGGCATAGAGCAGCCCTTCGCGGATACCCCAGGAGGAGAAGACCAGCTCGTCGGGGTCAACCGCGTCGAGCAGCGGACGCAGCAGGGCGGCGGCATCGGGGAGATAATGCGCGCGCATCGGAGTGATCCCGCTGATCTCCATCAGTGCTTCCGGTTTCGCTCCGACCAGCTCGCCGGCCAGGCGTCGCGCATCGTCGGGTGCCAGGGTGAAGCCGTGCGGGTCGGTCAGCGGATAGTCGAAATACCGCATGGCATAGGCCGCCAGCGCCCGCCAGGTGCCGCCGATCATATATATCGGGCCGGGATGCGCGACCGCCCAGCCGACGCCGGCGAGCTGATCGTGCACATGCCGGGCGAAGGCATCCTGTCCGGCGGCGCGCAGCGCGGGCAGGCGCAAGGTTCCGAGTGCCAGGCTGGCGGCTTCGTGACATTCGTTCTTGGCGATGGAAACGAGCTCGAGGCTGCCCCCGCCAAGGTCAGCGACCACGCCCCTGGCACCGGGAAAGGCCCCCAGCGCGCCCATTGCCGAGGCGCGGGCCTCCTCCTCGCCCGACAATAGCCGCGGTTCGAGCCCGAGATCGGCGACCCGCTCGAGGAATTGCGCGCCGTTCTCCGCCTCGCGCGCGGCGGCTGTCGCGACCGTCTGGACATCGTCGATCCCGAGATCGCGGATGATCAGCGCATAACGCGCCAGCGCGCCCAGTGCCTCGTCGGACGCTTCATCGGGAATGCGCCCGGTTTGGGACAGGTCCCGCCCGAGCCGCGCAGCGACCTTCTCGTTCCACACCACTTCGGGCGCGCGCCCGGTGCCTTCGTAAATGACCATCCGCACGGTGTTCGAACCGATGTCGATCACTGCCCGCGGAGGCTGCATCAGTCGGCGCTGCCACTTGGCCGAACGCGATTTGCTCACGTGGTGCCGTCCCGCAGCGTCAATCGCGGAACCTCGTGATCGGCAAGCGCGGCACCACGGCCCGAAAGTGATGGATTGGCCATGAAATACTGGTGGCAATTGAAGCCGCCATCTCCCTGTCGCATACGATGATACTGACCGTCCGGCTCCAGTACCCAGCTTTGTTCGGTATCGAGGATATTGGCCAGCATGACCTGCCCCAATACCTGGTCGTGCACGGTCTTGTTGGCGATCGGCACCATCACCTCGACCCGGTGTTCGAGATTGCGGCTCATCGCATCGGCGCTGGTCAGGAAAACCTTGGCCTGGCGGCTCGGCATCGTTTTGCCGTTGGCGAAGGCCCAGACGCGCGAATGTTCGAGGAACCGACCGATGACGGATTTGACGCTGATATTCTCCGAGATGCCCGGCAGCCCCGCCCGCAGGCTGCAGATGCCGCGCACCACCATGCGGATTTCCACCCCCGCCTGGCTCGCATCGTAGAGCTTGTCGATCATCGCCCGGTTGGTGATCGAATTGAGCTTGACCCAGATACCTGCCGGCTTGCCCGCTTTCGCATTGGCGATTTCGGCGTCGATCAGTTCGTAGAGCTTTTCCTGCAGGCCGATAGGGGAAAGCGCCAGCTTCTCGAGATCGTCGGGTTCGATGTAGCCGGTGATGAAATTGAACATCTTGGCTGCATCGCGCCCCAGCGCCGGATCGGCGGTGAAGAAGCTGAGATCGGTGTAGATCTTCGCATTGACCGGGTGATAATTGCCGGTGCCGAAATGGCAGTAGGTGCGGTATCCGTCCTCCTCGCGCCGCACGACCAAGCTGACCTTGGCGTGGGTCTTCCAGTCGGTGAAGCCGTAGATAACCTGCACTCCGGCGCGCTCCAGCTCGCTCGCCCAGTGGATGTTGCGCTCCTCGTCGAAGCGGGCCTTCAGCTCGACCACGGCGGTTACCGCCTTGCCGTTCTGCGCCGCCTCGATAAGCGCGGCGATTACCGGCGACTGGTCGCCCGCGCGATAAAGCGTCTGCTTGATCGAGACCACCGCCGGATCGCGCGCCGCCTGGCTCAGGAAATCGACCACCACGTCGAAACTTTCGAACGGGTGATGAATGACGATGTCTTTCTCGCGGATGGCAGCGAAGCAATCGCCATCATGTTCGAGGATCCGTTCGGGATAGCGCGGGCTGAAGGGTTCGAACTTGAGATCCGGGCGCGGCTCGCCGCATATCGCCGAAAGGTCGGCAAGGCCCAGCATACCGCCGGTCTTGACGACCATGGCCTCTTCCACCTCGAGTTGTTCGCGTAGCAGCGTTTCGGCCACTTCGTCGCAATCGTCGTCCAGCTCCAAGAGGACGGCGCGGCCCCGGCGGCGACGTTGAATGGCGGTGCGGAAATAACGCACCAGATCTTCGGCCTCTTCTTCCACTTCGATGTCGCTGTCGCGGATGACGCGGAAAATTCCGTCCCCCAGCACTTTGAAGCCGGGGAATAGCTGGTCGGCATATCGCGTCACGAGCTGTTCGATCGAAACGTATATCGCATCGTCCCCCGGCACGCGCACGAAGCGCGGGGCGCCGCTCGGAATCAGCACCATTTCGATGAGATCGGCCTGACGTTTCCCGCGCTTCAGCCGGAAGATCACCCCGATCCCCTTATTGGCCACGAAAGGGAAGGGGTGGCTGGGATCGATCGCCTGAGGGGTGATGAGCGGCAGAATGTCGCTTTCGAAATACTCGGCCAGCCAGTTCTGCTGGCTTTCCGGCAGATCGTCGATCGCGGCGATCAGGATACCTTCTTCGGCCAGCAGGCCGCGCAGCGTTTCCAGGCTTTCCTGTTGCCGGTCTTCCAATGCCGAAAACTGTTCGCGAATGGCGGCAATTTGCTGGCGCGGGCTGGTGCCGTCGATTCCCTGGGTTTCGATCCCGCGCTGTACCTGGCCTTCGAGGCCGGCGACGCGCACCATGATGAACTCGTCGAGATTGCTGGCCGAGATCGACAGGAACCGGAGGCGTTCAAGCAGGGGATATCGCTCGTTCTCGCTTTCGGCGAGCACGCGCCGGTTGAACGAAAGCCAACTGAGTTCGCGATTGGTATAGCGGTCGCCCCGCGCTGGCGGCGCGTTCGTTCCGGCGTCATTGGCCGGGGTGGTCCGGGCAGCTTCGGCAGTCATGCGGGTACGGTTGCGGCCATGGGCCTCGATTGTGACGGTCGGGTTACAAGATGCTTCAAAGGCGCGCTAAAGGAAAGGGTTGACAGACGCACCTTGTTTCCTGCGCGTGCCGCATTTATGTCGCATCGCACCATGAAGCGTACCCATCTGCCCCTGAACGCCCTGCGCGTCTACGATGCCGCCGCCCGGCATTTGTCCTTCACCCGCGCCGCGGACGAGCTGGCGGTGACCCCGGCAGCGGTCGGCCAGCAGATTCGCGCGCTGGAGGATCATCTCGGCACGGTTCTGTTTCGCCGTACCAGCAAGGGACTGGAACTGACGCAGGAAGGGGCTGCCGGGCTCGATGCGCTGCGAGAAGGGTTCCTCAAATTCGAGGAAAGCGTTTCGGCGATGCAGGCGGGGCAGGCGTCCGACAGCTATACCATCGCCTGTCCGCGCGAATTCTATGCCCAGTGGCTGGCACCGCGCCTGGCGAAGTTCGGGGAAGCCAATCCGGACATCAAATTCACTTTCGTCGCAGACGAAAATGCCGACTTCACCGAAACCAATCTCGATTGTGCGATTCGCCTGGTCGACGGGCCGGGCGACCTGCAAGGTATCGAATTGGACGAAGCGCGCCGTGTCACCGTGGCGCGGCCCGGGGATCAGGGCGGCGCGCCCGACCAGTGGATCGACTGGGGCCTTCCGCTGCAGGACGGTATGACGGCGCATGTGACGGTTTCCAACGCCGGGCAGGCTTTGTCCTCGGCCCTCGCCGGCCTGGGCAAGGCAATTCTGCCCGAACTCCTGGCGAAGGAATCGATCGAGGCCGGCAAGCTCGAGGTGCTCGATGGGCCGCACACCGGCACGCGGGCCTATTGGCTGGTCGCCCCGACACCGCAATGGCGGACCAAGAAGGTCAAGTCTCTGGTATCGTTTCTTTCGGCGGAGTGAGGGCCTTTCGGCGACCTGCCGCGATATTGTTGGCTCGGGGCAAGCCGTTGTTTTGTAATGCGTTTAATGTACTTAACCGGGCGTAAACCATAATAGGTTCCGGAATGTTTCCGTTTTCCCTCGATAGGGCCTGATGGGCTGAACAGGGACAAACGGAATGACGGGCTTTTTCCGAAAGCTTACAGCGGACCAGAAAGGCAACACGCTGGCGATTTTCGCCGCTGCTCTGGTTCCGCTGACCATCGTCATCGGCAGCGGTCTGGATTTGAGCTTTGCCTATATGGCCAAGGCCAAGCTGCAGAACGCCTGCGACGCCGCCGTGCTGGCAGGCCGCCAATCGATGGACGGCAATGCCTGGACCGACGCCAACAAAGACGAGGCGTTCAAGTTCTTCGACTTCAATTATCCCGCTGGGCTGATGGGTTCCCGGAACCGCGTGTTCACTGTCGCCCAGGACCCGAACGACAATGCCCAGATCGTCGGCAGCGCCACCGCGGATGTGCCAACGTCGCTGATGCATATTTTCGGCTTCGACACGATCGGGATCAAGGCCAATTGCGACGCCAAACGCGATCTTGGCCATAACGATGTGATGCTGGTGCTCGACACCACCGGGTCGATGAACGACCCTCCTTCGACCGGCGGAAGCAAGAAGAAAATCGAACTTCTGCGCGACGGGACGACCGGACTGTACCGTGCGCTCGACGACTCCGGCAACGGATCGATTACCCGGTTCGGCATCGTATCCTACTCGCACACCGTCAATGTCGCGCGTCGCTTGAAGAATCGCGACATCCTGCAAAACCAGCAACACCATAAGAGGGTTTACGAACAACGAGTGTGCACGCAGTACAAAAGCGGTTGGTATTGGTATCAGGATAGCTGCACGACCAACACCTACGACAGCTATGGCGACACGCAGAGCAGCGGCTACACGTATCAATCGAGCACCCGCCGGACCCGGGTCTATAACCCGTCTTCGACATATGAGTACCGGACGGTCGACA
Source organism: Qipengyuania sp. ABI-127-1 (assembly GCA_022953095.1). GTDB lineage: Bacteria > Pseudomonadota > Alphaproteobacteria > Sphingomonadales > Sphingomonadaceae > Qipengyuania. The sequence continues at coordinate 1,249,251 of JALJCR010000001.1, forward strand.
TCAACGATACCCCGTGGGCTTCCTCTGGCAAATCGGTAAACGAAAACAAGCGCGACTTCCGTATAAGCGGCATTGGCTGTATCGAGGAGCGCTCCAGCATCGGCCAGGCAGAAGATCCCGTGACGATCCTCCAGACCGTGAGCCAGCAGGATATCGATTCGGTTGCGGCCCGTGACAGCGATACGGCCTTGCAGTGGGGCCGGTACGACCCCGTCAGCCAGGAAGGGGAATCGCAGGACGGCTGCCCATCGGAATCGCGAAAGCTCCAGGAATACAATACGGAGCGAGGATTCCAGAACGCGGTCGACGCATCCACCAGCAATGTCACCGGCGGTACCTATCACGATATCGGTCTTCTGTGGGGCGCGCGGTTTCTCTCGCCCACCGGCATGTTCTCTGCCGAGAATCCGACATCGCATGGTCTCGTGCCGGTCAACCGGCACCTGGTCTTCATGACCGACGGCGAACTCGGTACGGGTGACAGACTCTATTCCGCCTTCGGTATCCAGCGCTATCACGACCGTCTCACTGGATCCGGAACGCAGGGAGCGAAACACATCGCCCGTTTCCACGCAATCTGCGACCGGGTGAAGGCCACCGGGACGACGATCTGGGTAATCGCGCTCGACGTGACGGCGACGGACGATATCGACGATTGCGCGACGAGTACGGCGCATTTCTATACCTCGGACGGTTCCGATCTCGAAGAGATTTTCGAGAATATCGGGCGCGGTATCGGCAATCTGAGGCTGACGCGGTGATGCGGCTGCCACTTGTCATCCGTCGTCTGCGGCGCGACCAGCGCGGTGCGACCATTGTCGAATTCGCGATCATCAGCGGGCCTATGCTGCTGCTGCTGATGGGCGGGCTCGAACTGGGCTACGACAGCTATGTCCGCTCGACCATGCAGGGCGCGCTCAACGATGCGGCGCGTACTGCGGCGGTCGAATTCCCCATTATCAACGTGCCGGGCAGCACCGTCGAAGAGCAGGTCGAGAACCTGATCGAGGAACAGGTCCAGAATGTCGCGCCGAATGCGACCATTACCGTAACGCAGAAGAGCTATTTCGATTTCTCGTCCATCGGTGATCCGGAAAAGCTGATGACCGATCACAATGGAAACGGCCAGTTCGATGCTGCGGACGGCGATTGTTTCGAAGATGCCAATGGCAATGGCAGCTACGATACCGACGCCGGCAAGACCGGCAATGGTGGGGCGGATGACGTCGTGCTCTACACCGCCCATGTCAGCGCGCCGCGCATCCTGCCGCTCGACGGGTTCCTGCCCGGGGTAGGGCCGACGATCGAATATTCGCTGCAGACCGCAGTGCGTAACCAGCCCTACGACCAGCAGGCGACCGCGGCGGTGATCTGTGCTTAGGGCGCTGCGATCCTTGCGCGCGCTGCGGCGCGACACGCGCGGGCTGGCGCTGACCGAATTCGCCTTTGCCGCGCCGGTCTTCCTCACGCTCGTGCTCACCGGGCTCGAGCTGTCCAACCTCGCGCTCGCGCATTTGCGCGTCAGCCAGATGGCGATGACCGTGGCCGACAATGCCGGGCGCGTTACTACCGGGATCGACGAGGCCAATATCTACGAGGTCTTCACCGGCGCCGAGTATGTCGGCAACAGCCTCGACTTCAAGGCCCATGGCCGTGTCGTGCTCTCCAGCCTCGAACACAATGGCGAGACCGGATCGGACGAGGGGCAGACGATCGTCTGGCAACGCTGCTGGGGCGACGATACGGCGGTGGAACCCCTCTATGGCGAGCAAGGTGACGGGGCCGACGACGATAGCCTCGAGGACGGCCTGGGTTCGGGCAGCGACAAGATCACCGCGCTCGAGGATACGGCGGTGATGTTCGTCGAGGCGACCTACGATTACCAGCCGCTCGTCTCGACCGGCTTTTTCGACCCGCCGACGATCCGCTATGAAAGCGCCTTCAACGTCCGCGGGCGGCAGAATAACGACATCACCAACACGCAGAGGCTCGCCGTGATGAGCTGCTGACCTGCCCGTGCGCCCACGCGGCCCGGCGGGCTGCGACCCGCGCGCGGGCGATCGGGCCTAGGCAGCTTCCGAAGCGTCGAAATGGGCGAAGATATCGGCCAGGCCCGGCGGGTCCTGCTCTTGCCGCAGGCGGGCGAGCGCCTCGGCGATGTCGAGCCGATATTCCAGCGTCGGCCCGTCCTGCGCCACGCGCTGCGCGCCCAGCCGCCGGATAAAACGCATCGCCGCCGTGTTCTCGTAAAGCACATGCGCGGTCAGCGCCTCCAGCGCATCGTCGCGCGTATCCAGCAGCAGCGTCGCCGCCAGCAAACGCCCCAGGCCGAGCCCGTGATAGTCGTCGACCACCCCGACCGAAAATTCCGCCACCCGGTCGCCCGCATCGGGCCGCATCGCATGGACCACGCCCATGGCGGGCTGCGCGGGGTCCGACAGGTCGATCGCCCCCCAGGCGAGATGCAGCACGCCATCGACGTCCAGCAGCCGCTCGATCACCCAGTCGGGCGGCGTGGTAGCGCCGGAAAAGAACCGCAGATAGCGCGAGCGCGGGCTCATCCGCGCAATCCCCTCGCGCAGCCGCCCCTCATCCTCGGGCGAGACGGTGCGGATGCAGATCTCCCGCCCGTCCTCCAGCCGTGTGAGGATGGAGGCATCGCCGCGGGCTTCCTGCCAGCGCGGCGCGGCCTTGCGGTTCGTATCGTCACCCATGGGTATCCTTGGCTCCCGCGCGCACGTGCGATCGGGATCGAAGCTAGGGCTTTTGCGCAGAGCTTGCCAGTGCCGAGATGTCGGCGGAGTTCGCGCAGGTCCCGTCGTCGGCCCCCTCCTCGCCTTCTCGCGCCAGCCGCTCGGCAAAATGGCGGGAGAGCGCGCATTCCCGCGCCTCCTCCCCGCTCCCGCACTCGGCGGCGGCAGCGCGGGCGGGGGGCAGGCCCGCCAGCACCTCGGCGCGAATGCGTTCGTAGACCGGGTGGCCGGGGCGGATATGCTCGGAATAGCGTTCGGGGCGGCGGTTGCGCAGGAAGAACATCACCAGCGCCTCGTTATGCGTCACGCCATAGGTGACGAGCCCGCCATCGCCATCGCTCTTCCATACTGGCGTGCCCTGGATCGCGCGGGCGAGCGCACTGTCCTCCAGCCGCTGCACCCCGCGCTCCAGCGCCGCATCCCAGGCCGCCGCAAAACCCTCCGCGCCCGGTTTATTGCGCAGCTTGTAGAGCGCCTCCATGCTCTTCCCGATGGAGAGCGCGGCCTGCGTGACGATCCCCGTGGCCGCAAGGCTGGCGATAAAGCGCCTCTGCAACGTCGGCGTGATCGAATTGGAGCGCGGTGCCTTGTGGAGATAGGGCGCGAAACCGAGCAGCGGATCGTCCGCCGCAGGCTCGGGCGCGATGTGGGCGACGGCCGAGGTGGCCTGGCGAGCGATTGCGCGGGTGGGGGTGGTCATATTGCTCTCCGTCATTGCGAGGAGCCGCAGGCGACGCGGCAATCCAGCTTCCAACCTTGTAAAATGCGGCGAGGGCAGGAGATGGATTGCTTCGCTACGCTCGCAATGACGAGTAGGAAAATGGTTCCTAGCTGGCGCTGTAACCGAGCCGCAGGCGAGGCAAGCACGACTGCGCGCCCGAGCTTATGCGAGGGAGTCGGAGCCGTAGGCGGAGACGGCGCGAAGCGCCAACGCAAGGCGCGCGGATGCGTCGCGCCCGGCGCTTGAGGGGGAAACACGAACTCGCGGGTAAGGCTGGTATCCTCCCCGAACCGGGGAGGGGAACCATCCGCAGGATGGGGGAGGGGCATGTCCGGCGGCTCCGTAGGTCCGCCATCCGCGCCAGTCCGGCTATCGGCAGGCACTGCGCCGGTCTGAGTCACACAAAGGCGCGAAGGCACGAAGAGTTCTGTGGGGCTGGGGTCGTCCATATCCTTCAGACTTAGCGCCAGCAGCATCTGAAGTATCTTTCCGCCGTTGTCTTGGAAGATATCGTCGATGCCATTGTGCCGATGTAGTCGGAATTGCCTCAAGTCCTACCCTCTGCATCCATAATCCCTTGTCCCCCCACATCCCACTATGTGCGCGCATATCCGGTGTTGGAGCCGCTTCGCGTGATTCCCCCATCGGTCAGATAGAACTGAACATTGCCGGTCACGTCCCGGGGGCCATCCCCCCTTGCAATCCACCGTCCTGCCCCCATATAACACCTAGCTACCAGTCGCGATTGACGGTCTTGGGGGCCAGTTGCCTCCCCTTCTTTCCATTTCGCCTTCTAGCCCGCGTGCACCAGCGGTCGCTATTGAACGCCTGCGCGACATCGAAGGAAGCCAGTCCCATGACACATTTCGGCACCATCAAGAGCTACGACAGCGGCAAGGGCAGCGGCACGATCGCTCCCGAAAAGGGCGGCGAGCCGCTCTTCTTCGGCAAGGACGACTTCCAGCAGAAGGCCGCAGAGCCCAAGCAGGGCCAGCGCTGGGGCTATGAAACCCGCCAGCTCGACGGCAGCAAGCCCACGGCCACCAACCTGCGCCAGCAGGAGCAGGAAAAGGGCCAGAAGCAGCAGCAGGGTGAAGAAGGCGGCAAGAGCGCAGCGCGCACGCAGGCCCACTAACCCCTGACACCCCGGTTGCCCGGACGCGTCCCCAAGAGCGCGTCCGGGCGGCACCTGTGTTCCTCGCGTTCCAGCTTCTGCCAGAAAGGGGGCCGCCTGTGGACCTCAACGAACTTCTCCACGCACACCAGGTCGCGGTGATGCAGGCCAGTGCCTCGGGCGACGAGGATGGACGCGACGGTCACTTCGCCAAGGTGGCCGAATATGCCCGGCGCGTGCGCGCATTGCGCGAAATGCGGATGGAACCTGCCCCTGTCGCGATGCCCGCGGCCATGCCGAAGCCCGAGACGATCATCTACGGGACCTATGCCGGCCCGATCGAACAGCCCGCGGCGGCCAAGGCGGTCGATAGCTGGGAAGACGAGGGCGGGGCGCTCGATCCTCCGCAGGTCGTCATGCGTGACGGGGTGACGAGCAGGACGGTGCGCGAGTATCAGGTTGGGCCTTTTGTCTATCAGGACCTCGACCTTGCCGTGGCCGAGCACATGCGCCAGCTATCGGCGGCGAGCGAGGACTGACCGCCTTGACCATGCGGCGTGCAGACACTATGTGCGCGCCCATCCGGTGTTGGACCCGCCTCGCGTGATTCCCCCATCGGTCAGATAGAGCTGAACATTGCCGGTCATGTCCCGGGGGTCTGTCGCTTATGCGATCGGGCTCTTTTCTATTGGTGTTGCTCTGTGAGGATAGCGGTCCCCGCTTTCGCGAGGACTGCGTGCTTCCGCAAGGGAGCCTTGCAGAAACACTTGGGGCAGCCGTCAAAGTAACCCGGTGGCCGTGTGGGCCGATGGGTGGAGTGATTTCAGCTTAGACGTCATTCCAGCGAAAGCTGGAATCTCGTGCCGCAGGCTCTGCGCTTGCGGGCAGCGATCCCAGCTTTCGCTGGGATGACGGGCTAAGCCAGACACACCACCTCATCTCCCGCTAGTCGCCGCCACGAAACGGTGAAGAGAAAGAACTCATATGCCGACGATCAACCAGCTGGTCCGCAAGGGCCGCGTTCCGCAGAAGGCCAAGAGCAAGGTCCCTGCGATGGAGCAGAACCCGCAGAAGCGCGGCGTTTGCACCCGCGTCTATACGACGACCCCGAAGAAGCCGAACTCGGCTCTGCGTAAAGTTGCCAAGGTCCGCCTGACCAACCAGCGCGAAGTCATCTCCTACATCCCGGGCGAAGGCCACAACCTGCAGGAACACAGCGTCGTGCTGATCCGCGGCGGCCGTGTGCGCGACCTTCCCGGCGTGCGCTACCACGTCCTTCGCGGCGTGCTCGACACGCAGGGCGTCAAGGACCGCAAGCAGTCGCGCTCGAAGTACGGCGCAAAGCGGCCCAAGTAAGGTTTTTCCCTTTCTCGTCACCCCGGACTTGTTCCGGGGCGATGCTTCCTTCTCACGCGCGCGTCGCCATGAAGAAGAAGCGCTGGCCCGGAACAGGTCCGGGCTGACAGTCAAGATTTTGGAGACATTGAAATGTCACGTCGTCGTCGTCCCGAGAAGCGGGAAATCCTGCCTGATCCCAAGTTCGGTGATCAGGTCCTGTCGAAGTTCATGAACAACCTCATGCTCGACGGTAAGAAGGCTGTTGCCGAGAAGATCGTCTATGGCGCGCTCGACACGGTCGAGAACAAGGCCAAGGCCAACCCGGTCGAGCTGTTTCATGCAGCCCTCGACAACATCAAGCCGCAGGTCGAAGTGCGCAGCCGCCGTGTCGGCGGTGCGACCTATCAGGTGCCTGTGGAAGTGCGTCCCGAGCGTGCCCAGGCGCTGGCCATTCGCTGGCTGATCTCGGCCGCGCGCGGTCGTCCGGAAACCACCATGTCGGCCCGCCTCTCGGGCGAGCTGATGGATGCGGCCAACAATCGCGGCAACGCGGTGAAGAAGCGCGAGGACACGCACCGCATGGCGGACGCGAACCGCGCCTTCTCGCACTACCGCTGGTAAGGCTCGTCTGGCAGGCCGTTCCGCCGAAACGCGGAACGGTCGCCGGGCGGTCACATTAAGGATCCAAGGGGCGGCGCATCTGTCACCCCGAACCCACGAGGAATTTCACATGGCCCGCGAATATCCGCTGGAGCGGTACCGCAATATCGGCATCATGGCTCACATCGATGCCGGCAAGACCACCACGACCGAACGCATCCTCTATTACACCGGCAAGTCCTACAAGATCGGCGAAGTCCACGACGGCGCCGCGACGATGGACTGGATGGAGCAGGAGCAGGAGCGCGGCATCACCATCACCTCGGCTGCGACCACGACCTTCTGGACGCCCGAGGATCCGGCGATGGATCCGCGCTCGGAGCCCGAAGCGCTGCGCACCGACATGCCCAAGTACCGCATCAACATCATCGACACCCCCGGCCACGTCGACTTCACCATCGAAGTCGAACGCAGCCTGCGCGTCCTCGACGGCGCGGTGGCGGTTTTTGATGGAGTTGCCGGGGTCGAACCCCAATCCGAGACCGTCTGGCGGCAGGCCGACAAATACGGCGTTCCGCGGATGTGCTTCATCAACAAGCTCGACCGCACCGGCGCTGACTTCTACTACTGCGTCCAGTCGATCATCGACCGCCTCGGCGCCACGCCGCTGGTGATCACGCTGCCGATCGGTGCCGAGAGCAACCTGCAGGGCGTGGTCGACCTCGTCGCCAACCGCGGCATCGTATGGCAGGCCGAAGACCTCGGCGCGAAATACGAGTTCGTCGACATCCCCGAGGACATGGCCGACAAGGTCGCCGAATATCGCGAGAAGCTGATCGAAACCGTCGTCGAGCAGGACGACGAGGTGATGGAAGCCTATCTCGAAGGCAACGAACCGGACGTCGCCACGCTCAAAAAGCTGATCCGCAAGGGCACCATGGCGCGCGATTTCGTGCCGGTCACCTGCGGCTCGGCCTTCAAGAACAAGGGCGTTCAGCCGCTGCTCGACGCGGTCGTCGACTACATGCCGTCGCCGCTCGACGTTCCGGCGATCAAGGGTGTGCTGCCCGACAGCGACGTGGAAGAAACCCGTCCGTCGTCCGACGACGAGCCTTTCGCGGCGCTGGCGTTCAAGATCATGAACGACCCGTTCGTCGGCTCGCTGACCTTCACCCGCATTTATTCGGGCAAGCTCGCCAAGGGCTCGGTCCTGAACTCGGTGAAGGACAAGAAGGAAAAGATCGGCCGCATGCTGCTGATGCACTCGAACAACCGCGAGGACATCGAAGAGGCATATGCCGGCGACATCGTCGCGCTGGCGGGCATGAAGGACACGACCACCGGCGACACGCTGTGTGATCCGTCCAAGCCGATCATCCTCGAGCGTATGGAATTCCCCGAGCCGGTGATCGAACTGTCGGTGGAGCCCAAGACCAAGGCCGACCAGGAAAAGATGGGCGTCGCCCTCAACCGCCTGGCTGCCGAGGATCCGAGCTTCCGCGTGTCGACCGACCACGAAAGTGGCCAGACGATCATCAAGGGCATGGGCGAGCTTCACCTCGACATCCTCGTCGATCGCATGAAGCGTGAATTCAAGGTCGAAGCCAATGTCGGTGCGCCGCAGGTGGCTTACCGCGAATATCTCGGCAAGCCGGTCGATGTCGATTACACCCACAAGAAACAGTCGGGTGGCTCGGGTCAGTTCGGCCGCGTCAAGGTAAAGGTCACTCCCGGTGAGCGCGGCCAGGGCTTCGTCTTCGAAGACGAGATCAAGGGCGGCAACATTCCGAAGGAATACATCCCGGCGATCGAAAAGGGCTTCCGCGAGCAGGCCGAAAGCGGCCATCTCGTCGGCTTCCCGATCATCGACTTCACCGTCAATCTGTATGACGGTGCGTACCACGACGTCGACTCGAGCGCGATCGCGTTCGAAATCGCCGGTCGCGGTGCGATGCGTGAAGTCGCCGACCGTGCCGGTATCAAGCTGCTGGAACCGATCATGAAGGTCGAGGTCGTGACCCCCGAGGATTACCTCGGCGACGTCATCGGCGATCTCAACAGCCGTCGTGGCCAGATCCAGGGCACCGACAGCCGCGGCAACGCCCAGGCAGTCGAAGCCAATGTGCCGCTGGCGAACATGTTCGGTTACGTGAACGAGCTGCGTTCCTTCACCCAGGGACGCGCACAGTACTCGATGCAGTTCAGCCACTATGACGAAGTGCCGGCCAACGTGGCCGCCGAGGTCAAGGAGAAGCTTGCGTAAGCCAGCTTTGAGGTTTAGGGGCGGCGCCTGATTCCGCGGGCGCCGTTTCCTCCCCGCAGAAATCCCAAATTTTGAGACAGAGGTTATTTAAAAATGGCGAAGGAAAAGTTCGAGCGTAACAAGCCGCACGTCAACGTTGGCACCATCGGTCACGTCGACCATGGCAAGACCACGCTGACCGCGGCGATCACCAAGGTCCAGGGTTCGGCCGTCGATTTCGCAAACATCGACAAGGCTCCCGAAGAGCGCGAGCGCGGCATCACCATCTCGACTGCACACGTTGAGTATGAAACCGACAACCGCCACTATGCGCACGTCGACTGCCCGGGTCACGCCGACTACGTGAAGAACATGATCACCGGTGCAGCCCAGATGGACGGCGCCATCCTGGTCGTGAACGCAGCTGACGGCCCGATGCCGCAGACCCGCGAGCACATCCTGCTTTCGCGCCAGGTCGGCGTGCCCAAGCTGGTCGTGTACATGAACAAGGTCGACCAGGTCGACGACGAAGAGCTCCTCGAACTCGTCGAACTCGAAGTTCGCGAACTGCTCACCGAATACGGCTTCGACGGCGACGATATTCCGATCATCAAGGGTTCGGCGCTGGCCGCTCTCGAAGGCCGTGATCCGGAAATCGGTGAAAACTCCATCAAGGAACTGATGGAAGCCATCGACACCTACATTCCGACCCCCGACCGTCCGGTCGACAAGGACTTCCTGATGCCGATCGAAGACGTGTTCTCGATCTCGGGTCGCGGCACGGTTGTTACCGGCCGTGTGGAAACCGGCGTCGTGAACGTTGGCGACGAAGTCGAAATCGTCGGCATCAAGGACACCACGAAGACGACCGTGACCGGCGTGGAAATGTTCCGCAAGCTGCTCGATCGTGGTGAAGCCGGCGACAACATCGGTGCCCTGATCCGCGGTGTTGGCCGTGACGAAGTCGAGCGTGGCCAGGTTCTCGCGAAGCCGGGTTCGGTTACGCCGCACACCGAGTTCAGCGCTGAAGTCTACGTCCTGTCGAAGGACGAAGGCGGCCGTCACACGCCGTTCTTCGCGAACTACCGTCCGCAGTTCTACTTCCGCACCACCGACGTGACCGGCGAAGTGATCCTTCCCGAAGGCACCGAAATGGTGATGCCGGGCGACAACGTGACGATCAACGTCAAGCTGATCGCACCGATCGCCATGGACGAAGGTCTGCGCTTCGCAATCCGCGAAGGCGGCCGTACCGTCGGCTCCGGCGTCGTCGCGAAGATCACCAAGTAATCTTCGCGCGAAAGCGCATCAAATCGTTGGCCCGCTCCTCGGGAACGAGGGGCGGGTCTTCGCCTTTTAGTGAGGGCATACGAACCGTGCCGGAGCACGGTTTGTCGCTTCCCGTCCCGTCTGGCAAAATTGGACGGAATTCGGGGGTTGTCAGATACGGGGTAGACCCGTATATGCGCGCCAACAGACGGGGATTCGTCCTCGACACACAATTTCAGTAGGGCCGCCCACTGACGGGAAACCGCAACGTGGGGCTGGCCTTTGTTTTTTGAGGGGCTCACGCTCCTTTGGCTCTTTCGCATCGGTGTAGGTAATGGAAGCTCAGAATATCCGCATTCGCCTCAAGGCGTTCGACCATCGCGTTCTCGACCAGGCGACTGGCGAAATCGCAGACACCGCGCGTCGTACGGGTGCTCTTATTCGTGGCCCCATTCCCATGCCGACGCGTATCGAGAAGTTCACCGTGAACCGCGGCCCGCACATCGACAAGAAGTCGCGCGAGCAGTTCGAGGTGCGCACCTACAAGCGGCTGCTCGACATCGTGCAGCCCAACGCCCAGACCGTCGATGCGCTGATGAAGCTCGACCTCGCTGCTGGCGTGAACGTCGAAATTAAGCTCGCTTAATTCGGCCCGGTCCCCGGCAGGACCCTAAACCGGCCGGAAGTTAAGGGGCGCTCGATAGCCCCGCCGGATCGCAAGATCAGGCAAGACATCGGGATACCGCCGGATCTGATCCGGGTCTGCGTCCCCCGTCTCGCTGCCAAGGCTTAAATGCTACGGCGGCACTCAGCCCGGACGGGGCGATGCATCACAAAACGGGCTGGCAAGCACCTCGGATGGGCCGGGGTGCCTCTGTTTTAGGAGTTTTACGATGCGCACTGGCGTTATCGCAAAGAAAGTCGGGATGACCCGCCTCTTCCAGGAGGACGGTCGGCACGTGCCGGTCACCGTTCTCGCGCTGGAAAACTGCCAGGTCACTGCTCACCGCACCGAAGATCGCGATGGTTATTTCGCGGTGCAGGTCGGTTCGGGCGAGGCCAAGCAGAAGAATGTCAACAAGCCGCAGCGCGAAGCCTTCGCCAAGGCCGAGGTTCCGCTGAAGATGAAGGTCGCCGAATTCCGCGTCGACACCGAGGAGGCTCTGCTTCCGGTCGGTGCCCGCATTTCGGCCGAGCACTTCATTGCCGGCCAGAAGGTGGACATCACCGGCCACACGCAGGGTAAAGGCTTTGCCGGCGCCATGAAGCGTTGGGGTTTCGGCGGTCTGCGCGCCACTCACGGCGTTTCGATCTCGCACCGCTCGCATGGTTCGACCGGTAACCGTCAGGATCCGGGCCGCGTGTTCAAGGGCAAGAAAATGGCCGGTCACATGGGTGATCGTCAGCGCACGCAGCAGAACCTCGAAATCGTGCGCACCGACGCCGATCGCGGCCTGCTCTTCGTCAAGGGGTCGGTCCCGGGTTCGAAGAATGGCTGGCTTCTGGTCAAGGATGCGGTCAAGATCGACCACATCGATCTGCCGTTCCCCGGCGTGATGCGTCGCAACGAAGACGAGTTCAAGACCGAAGAGGCTGATCCCGGTCTGGTCGAGAGCGCGGCCGAGCACGAAGTCGGCACGGAAATTTCCGCCGAACAGCAGGAAAAGCTGCTGAAGGAACAGGAAGCCGGTGCTGAAACCACCACCGATACGCCCGCAGCCGACACCGGCTCGGACGAGAACAAGGAGGGCTGATCCGTGAAGGTGAAGGTCCAGAAAATCGACGGCAAGGCGTCGGGCGACATCGAGTTGAACGATGACGTGTTCGGTCTCGAGCCGCGTGCCGATATCCTGCACCGGGTTGTCACCTGGCAGCTCGAAAACCGCCGCGGCACTGCCCGCCCGACGCGCGAGCGTTCGGACGTTGCCCGCACCGGCAAGAAGTGGGGTCGCCAGAAGGGCGGCGGCACGGCTCGCCACGGCGATCGCGGCGCTCCGATCTTCATCGGCGGCGGCAAGGCTCATGGTGCGCGCAAGCGTGACTTCGAGCAGTCGCTGAACAAGAAGGTCCGTGCTCTCGGTCTCAAAATGGCTCTGTCGAGCAAGGCAAAGGACGGCCTCGTTGTTGTCGATAGCCTCGAACTCAAGGACGCCAAGACCAAGGCGCTCAAGGGTCACTTCGACAAGGCTGGCTGGAACGGCAAGGTCCTCGTGATCGACGGCGAAAGCGTCAATGACGGTTTCAGCAAGGCTGCCCGCAACCTGCCCGGCGTCAATGTACTGCCGGCCATGGGTGCCAACGTCTACGACATCCTGAAGCACGACACGCTGGTCCTGACTAAGGACGCGGTCGAAAAGCTGGAGGCCCGTTTCAATGGCTAAGAAGCAGGAAGTGGAAGCGCGTCACTACGACGTCGTGCTCGCACCGCACATCACCGAGAAGGCCACGCTGGCGTCGGAACACAACGCCGTCGTCTTCAAGGTCGCCAACGATGCCACCAAGCCGCAGATCAAGGAAGCGGTCGAGGCGATCTTCGGCGTCAATGTGACGGGCGTGAACACCATCGTGACGAAGGGCAAGACCAAGCGCTGGAAGGGCAAGCCCTACAAGCGTGTGGACATGAAGAAGGCCATCGTCACCCTGAAGGACGGCGATTCCATCGACGTCACCAGCGGTATCTGAGGGGCTAGAGAATAATGGCACTCAAGAACTACAAACCTACGAGCCCGGGCCGTCGCGGCCTGATCCTCGTCGACAAGTCGGGCCTGTACAAGGGCAAGCCGGTCAAGTCGCTCGTCGAAGGCAAGCGCAAGACCGGTGGCCGTAACAACAAGGGTCACGTCACGTCGCGCGGCATGGCTGGCGGCCACAAGCAGAAGTACCGCTATGTCGACTTCAAGCGTCGCAAGTGGGACGTCGAAGGCACTGTCGAACGGCTCGAGTATGACCCGAACCGCACCGCGTTCATCGCGCTGGTCAAGTACGACGATGGCGAACTGGCCTACATCCTCGCTCCGCAGCGTCTGGCTGTCGGCGACAAGGTCATCGCTGCCGAGAAGGCCGACACCAAGCCTGGCAACGCCATGCTGCTCGGCCAGATGCCGGTCGGCACGATCTGCCACAATGTGGAAATGAAGCCGGGCAAGGGCGGTCAGATCGCCCGCGCCGCAGGTTCCTACGTCCAGTTGGTCGGCCGTGACCGCGGCATGGTTATCGTGCGTCTCAACAGCGGTGAGCAGCGTTACCTGCGCGCCAACTGCATGGGCACCGTCGGCGCCGTGTCGAACCCGGACAACCAGAACCAGAACCTGGGCAAGGCCGGGCGTCGTCGCTGGATGGGCATCAAGCCGCTGACCCGCGGTGTCGCCAAGAACCCGGTCGACCACCCGCATGGTGGTGGTGAAGGCCGCACAAGCGGTGGCCGTCACCCGGTCACTCCGTGGGGCAAGCCGACCAAGGGCGCCCGTACCCGCAAGAACAAGCAGACGGACAAGTTCATCATCCGTTCGCGCCACGCGAAGAAGAAGAGGTAATCCGACATGGCTCGTTCCGTCTGGAAAGGTCCGTTCGTCGAGCTCAGCCTTCTGAAGAAGGCCGAGACCGCTCAGGACGCTGGTGGCTCCAAGCCGATCAAGACCTGGTCGCGCCGTTCCACCATCCTGCCGCAGTTCGTTGGTCTGACGTTCAACGTCTACAACGGTCACAAGTTCATCCCGGTCTCCGTTTCGGAAGAGATGGTCGGCCACAAGCTCGGTGAATTCGCGCCCACGCGCACCTTCCCGGGCCATGCTGCCGACAAGAAGGGTAAGCGCTGATGAGCAAGCAGAAAGCACCCCGTCGCGTTGCCGACAACGAGGCGCTCGCCGTCGGAACCACGATCCGTGGTTCGGCGCAGAAGCTCAACCTCGTGGCCGAGCTGATCCGCGGCAAGAAGGCCGAAGAGGCGCTCAACATCCTCGCTTTCTCGAAGAAGGCGATGGCCAAGGACGCCACGAAGGTTCTCGCATCGGCAATCGCCAATGCGGAAAACAACCACAACCTCGATGTCGACGCGCTGGTCGTTGCCGAGGCTTCGGTGGGCAAGTCGATCACCATGAAGCGGTTCCACACTCGTGGCCGCGGTAAGTCGACGCGCATCCTGAAGCCGTTCAGCCGCCTTCGTATCGTCGTCCGCGAGCAGGAAGAGGCGTAAGATGGGCCAGAAGAGCAATCCGATCGGTCTGCGCCTGCAGATCAACCGCACCTGGGACAGCCGCTGGTACGCCGAAGGGCGTGACTATGCCAAGCTGCTCAGCGAAGACATCGAAATCCGCAAGCACATCGTCGAGAACCTGCCGCAGGCAGCGATCTCGAAGGTGGTGATCGAGCGTCCGGCCAAGCTGTGCCGCATTTCGATCTATGCGGCCCGTCCCGGTGTGATCATCGGCAAAAAGGGCGCGGACATCGAAAAGCTGCGCGCGAAGCTGTCGAAGATGACCGAAAGCGAAGTGAAGCTGAACATCGTCGAAATCCGCAAGCCGGAAATCGACGCCAAGCTCGTCGCCCAGGGCATCGCCGACCAGTTGATCCGCCGCGTTGCGTTCCGTCGCGCGATGAAGCGCGCCGTGCAATCGGCCCTCCGCCTTGGCGCGGAAGGTATCAAGATTGTCTGCGGCGGCCGTCTCGGCGGTGCGGAAATCGCCCGCGTGGAATGGTATCGCGAAGGCCGTGTGCCGCTGCACACGCTGCGCGCCAATGTCGACTATGCGGAAGCCGAAGCGCTGACCGCCTACGGGATCATCGGCATCAAGTGCTGGATCTTCAAGGGTGAGATCATGGCGCACGACCCGACCGCCCAGGATCGTCTCATGATGGAAGCCCAGACCTCGGGCGTCCGTCCGGCGCGCTGATTGCAGGATTAGGAAAGAACCATGCTGCAACCGAAGAAAACCAAGTACCGCAAGGCCTTCAAGGGCAAGATCAAGGGCGACGCCAAGGGCGGCACGACCTTGAACTTCGGCTCCTACGGCCTGAAGGCACTCGAACCCGAACGGATCACTGCGCGCCAGATCGAAGCTGCGCGTCGTGCGATCACCCGCCACATCAAGCGTCAGGGTCGCCTCTGGATCCGCGTGTTCCCCGATGTGCCGGTGTCGAAGAAGCCTGCCGAAGTCCGTCAGGGTAAGGGCAAAGGTTCGGTCGAATACTGGGCCGCCCGCGTGAAGCCGGGCCGCATTCTGTTCGAACTCGACGGCGTCGCCGGCCCGCTGGCTGCCGAAGCGTTCCAACGCGCAGCGATGAAGCTGCCGATCAAGACCAAGGTCGTTGCCCGCCTGGGCGACACTGCCCATCTGGGAGGCGAATAATGGCCAAGACCGAAGACCTGCGCCAGAAGTCGGACGACCAGCTGGCCGAAGAGCTGACCACGCTGAAGCGCGAGCAGTTCAACCTCCGCTTCCAGGCGGCGACGAACCAGCTCGAGGCTCCGGCCCGCATCCGTGAAGTCCGCCGCACGATCGCCAAGATCAAGACGCTGCAGAGCGAGCGTTCGCGCTCGGCTGAGGCGAAGGCTTAAGGAGTAGACCATGCCCAAGCGTATTTTGATCGGGACCGTCACCTCCGACAAGACCGACAAGACCGTTACCGTGCTCGTCGAGCGTAAGGTGAAGCATCCCCTCTACGGGAAGATCATCCGCCGTTCGAAGAAGTACCATGCCCATGACGAAAAGAACGAGTTCACGCTCGGCGACGTCGTGCGTATCGAAGAAACCAAGCCGATCTCCAAGACCAAGACCTGGCAGGTGATCGATCGCGTTACCGCAGGCGGCACGCAGGCTGTCGAGGCCGACCTCGACGTCGAAGCCGCAGGTAACTGAAGCCAATTAGACGTAGGAACTGCCGGGCATCGGTCCCGGCAAGCCATTGAGAAGGAACCGGATCGATGATCCAGATGCAATCCAATCTCGACGTCGCGGACAACAGCGGCGCCAAGCGCGTCCAGTGCATCAAGGTACTGGGCGGCTCGAAGCGCCGGACTGCCTCCGTGGGCGACGTGATCGTGGTTTCCGTCAAGGAAGCCCAGCCGCGCACCAAGGTGAAGAAGGGCGATGTCCATCGCGCTGTCATCGTGCGCACGAAGAAGGATGTTCGCCGCCCCGATGGCAGCGTCATCCGCTTCGACAGCAACGCCGCGGTGCTCGTGAACAAGAGCGAAGAGCCGATCGGCACCCGTATCTTCGGACCGGTCGTGCGCGAATTGCGTGGTCGCGGCTTCATGAAGATCATCTCGCTTGCTCCGGAGGTGCTGTAATGGCCGCCGCTAAGATCAAGAAAGGTGACAGCGTCGTCGTCCTGTCCGGTAAGGACAAGGGCAAGACCGGAACCGTGGCGAAAGTCATGCCCAAGGACGGCAAGATCGTCGTCGAAGGCGTCAATGTCGCCGCGCGTCACCGCAAGCCGACCCAGCAGAACCCGCAGGGTGGTATCGACCGCTTCGAGGCGCCGATGGCCATCAGCAAGGTTGCTCTGGCAGATCCGAAGGATGGCAAGCCCACCCGCGTCCGTTTCGAAGAAAAGGACGGCAAGAAGGTGCGCGTTGCCGTGAAATCCGGGGAGACCATCGATGGCTGATTATACCCCTCGCATGAAGCAGCGCTATGACGAGCAGATCGTCAAGGCGATGACCGAGAAGTTCGGCTACAAGAACCGTCTCGAAGTTCCGAAGCTGGAAAAGATCACGCTCAACATGGGCGTCGGTGAAGCCAGCCAGGACAAGAAGAAGGTTCAGACGGCCGCCGAGGAAATGGCTCTGATCGCCGGACAGAAGCCGGTTATCACCAAGGCCAAGAAGTCGATCGCGCAGTTCAAGCTGCGTGAAGGCATGCCGATCGGTTGCAAGGTCACCCTGCGCCGCGAGCGCATGTACGAGTTCATGGATCGTCTCGTGACCGTGGCCATGCCGCGCATCCGCGACTTCCGTGGCCTCAATCCGAAGTCGTTTGACGGCCGTGGCAATTACGCCATGGGCCTGAAGGAACAGATCATCTTTCCCGAGATCAGCTACGACCAGATCGACAAGGTCCGCGGGATGGACATCATCGTAACCACGACGGCGAAGACCGACGAAGAGGCGCGCGAACTGCTCCGCCTGTTCGGTTTCCCGTTCCCGGCTGAAGAGTCGGAAGAGAAGGAGGCGGCGTGAGCCGCTAATAGAGGAACTTAAGTCCAATGGCGAAACTGAGTTCGATCAACAAGAACGAGCGTCGCAAGAAGCTCGTCAAGCAGTATGCGGACAAGTACGCGAAGCTTAAGGCTATCGCGAACGACGAAAGCCTCGACGAGAGCGAGCGTCTCATCGCGCGCCTCAAGATGGCGGAACTGCCGCGCAATGCGAACCCGACCCGGGTGCGCAACCGCTGCTCCACCACCGGCCGCCCCCGCGGCTATTACCGCAAGTTCGGTCTCAACCGCATCGAACTGCGCGACCTCGGCAATAAGGGCCTGATTCCGGGCCTGACCAAGTCGAGCTGGTGAGGTAAAGACAGATGGCTATGACCGATCCCCTGGGTGATATGCTCACCCGCATCCGCAACGGCCAGCGCGCGAAGAAGGACAGTGTCTTGTCGCCCGCCAGCAAGCTGCGTGCAAACGTTCTCGAAGTGCTTCAGCGCGAAGGCTACATCCGTGGCTACAGCGAAGACGCTTCGGGCAAGCACCCCGCGCTGCGGATCGAACTGAAATATTTCGAGGGCGAACCTGCGATCAAGCATGTCGCTCGCGTCTCCAAGCCGGGCCGCCGCGTCTATTCGGGTTCGAAGGAACTTCCGGTTGTGCGCAACGGCCTCGGCATCACCATCGTCTCGACGCCCAAGGGTGTGCTTTCGGATGTCGAAGCGCGTACCGAAAACGTCGGCGGCGAAGTGCTGGCGGAGGTGTTCTGATGAGCCGCATCGGCAAGAAGCCGGTGGCGATCCCTAGCGGCGTCACCGCCAATATCGACAACGGCACGCTCAGCGTTAAGGGCCCCAAGGGCACCCTGACCATGGGCCTGTCTGACCTGATCGAATACAAGCTGGAAGACGGCGAGATTTCGGTCAAGCCGGCCAACGATACCCGCGCTGCCCGCAACCATTGGGGCATGCAGCGCACCATGGTTTCGAACCTGGTCGAGGGTGTGACCGAAGGCTTCACCAAGGTCCTCGAGATCAGCGGTGTCGGTTATCGTGCACAGGCGCAGGGCAAGAAGCTCAAGCTTCAGCTCGGCTTCTCGCATGACGTCGACCTCGACGTTCCGGAAGGGATCGAGGTGAAGACGCCCGACCAGACGACCGTCGAGATCAGCGGTATCGACAAGCAGGCCGTGGGCCAGTTTGCGGCTAACGTCCGCAAGTGGCGCAAGCCCGAACCCTATAAGGGCAAGGGCATCAAGTACCGCGGCGAGTATATCTTCCGCAAGGAAGGGAAGAAGAAGTAAGATGGCAAAGCTCTCTCTCTTTGAACGTCGCCGTCGCCGGGTCCGCACCGCGCTTCGCAGCGTTGCGGGCGGTAAGCCCCGCCTCTCGGTGCACCGCACCGGGAAGCACATCTACGCACAGATCATCGATGATGCGGCCGGCAAGACCGTCGCCGCCGCCTCGACGCTCGGTGCCAAGGGCTCAGGCGCCAATGTCGAAGCCGCCAAGAAGGTCGGTGGCGACATCGCCGCTGCTGCCAAGAAGGCCGGCGTGACCACCGTCGTGTTCGATCGCGGTGGCTTCCTATTCCATGGCCGCGTCAAGGCGCTGGCCGACGCCGCTCGCGAAGGTGGGCTGGAGTTCTGATGATGGCTGACGACAAGAAAACCGAAAACACCGAAGCGGAAACCAAGGTCGAGGAGACCAAGGTTGAGGCGACCGAGGCGAAGGCCGAGACCGAAGCAGCCGTGACCAAGGAAGAGCCGGCAGTAGCCGATACTCCTTCGGAAGCTGCTGCCAACCAAAGCCCGGCTCAGGGTGCCGAAGGGCAGCCGCAGCAGCGCGAAGGTCGTGGCCGTGGTGGCCGCGGTGGCAACGATCGCGGACGCGGTCGTGGCGGCCGTGACAATCGTCGCGGCAACCGCCGTGAGGAAGAAGACGACGGCATCATCGAGAAGCTCGTCCACATCAATCGCGTCAGCAAGACGGTGAAGGGCGGTAAGCGCTTCGGTTTCGCTGCACTCGTGGTTGTCGGTGACGGCCAGGGCCGCGTCGGCTTCGGCAAGGGCAAGGCCCGTGAAGTTCCCGAAGCGATCAGCAAGGCGACCGCCGCTGCGCGCAAGAAAATGATCCGCGTCGCACTGAAGGAGGGCCGCACCCTCCATCACGACGGCAAGGGGCATTTCGGTGCCGGCAAGGTTACCGTTCGCACTGCGCCTCCGGGTACCGGCATCATCGCCGGTGGTCCGATGCGTGCCGTGTTCGAGAGCCTCGGCGTTGCCGACGTGGTGACCAAGTCGGTCGGCACTTCGAACCCCTACAACATGATCCGCGCCACTTTCGATGCGCTGACCAACCAGACTTCGCCGAAGTCGGTAGCTCAGCGTCGCGGCAAGAAGGTCGCCGACCTGCTTGGCCGTGGTGGCGCTTCGGAGGCAGAGGCTGAAGCCGACGCCGCAGCAATCGCGGAGTAATCGAGATGGCCAAAGCTAAAACCATCAAGATCAAGCAGATCGGCTCGCCGATCCGTCGCCCGGAAAGCCAGAAGAAAATCCTGGTCGGCCTGGGCCTCGACAAGATGCACAAGATCGTAGAGCGCCAGGACACCCCCGAGGTGCGCGGCGCGATCGCGAAGATCCCGCATCTGGTGACCGTGGTCGACTAAGCGACCGTTGCCATAGAAGAGCAAAGGCCGGGCCACGCAGCAGCGTAGCCCGGCCTTTTCTTTCGGTATGTTGTTTCGGCAGAGAGTTTACCAGCGCTCCGGATTCGGGGTCGACAAGCGTGGGTAAACCGATTATCGGCGCCCACTTCCCAACAGCGCGAACCCCGTTATGGGGCGTTAGAAAGCGAAAGCGAGTGCACTATGAAACTGAATGATATCCGCGACAATTCCGGCGCACGCAAGAACCGCATCCGCATCGGTCGTGGCATCGGCTCGGGCAAGGGCAAGACCGGTGGCCGTGGCCAGAAGGGCCAGAAGAGCCGCTCGGGCGTGGCGATCAAGGGCTTCGAGGGCGGCCAGATGCCGCTGCACATGCGTCTGCCGAAGCGTGGCTTCAACAATCCGTTCGGCAAGGACTACGCGGAAGTGAACATCGGCATGGTCCAGAAGTTCATCGACGCCAAGAAGCTCGACGGCAAGAAGGTTGTCGACCACGAAGCGCTGAAGGCTGCTGGCCTTGCCCGTGGTGGCAAGGATGGTGTTCGTCTCCTCGGCAAGGGTGAGATCAAGGCCAAGGTCAGCTTCAAGGTCGCCGGTGCCTCCAAGGGCGCCATCGAGGCGGTCGAAAAGGCAGGCGGCAAGGTCGAAGTGATCGCTGCCGACAAGCCCGAGCACGAAAAGAAGGCTGCTCGCGCCGAAGCCAACAAGGCTGCGAAGGCAAAGTAAGCGGGAAAATTCGGGGAGCGGGGTTCGACATTCCGCTCCCCGTTTCCTATCTAGCCTTCCTGTGCCGGGAGGGACCGGCGCCAATTCAGGATTGAACAGATTCCCATGGCATCACGCGCCGACAATATCGCGAGCAATATGAGCCTCGCAAATTTCTCCAAGGCCACCGAGCTGAAGAACCGTATCTGGTTCACTATCGGTGCCCTGATCGTCTTCCGCTTCCTGAGCTTCGTTCCGCTCCCGGGTGTGAACCCGCTGATCCTGAGCGACCTCTACGATCAGACGCGCGGCGGCATCCTGGACATGTTCAACACATTTTCGGGCGGCAGCCTGGAGCGGATGAGCCTCATCGCGCTCGGCGTCATGCCTTACATCACCGCCTCGATCGTCGTGCAGCTTGCTGCGGCTCTCCATCCGACTCTGGCCGCGCTCAAGAAAGAGGGCACCGTCGGACGGCAGAAACTCAATCAGTACACACGCTATGGCACGGTGTTCCTGTGCGCGATCCAGGGCTGGTTCCTGGCGTCGGGGCTGGAAAGCTTCGGGGCGCAGAGCGGGATGCAGGCGGTGGTCGATCCGGGCGTTATGTTCCGCGTCGGCGCGGTCATCAGTCTCGTCGGCGGCACGATGTTCCTGCTGTGGCTCGGCGAGCAGATCACCAGCCGGGGTATCGGCAACGGCGTCTCGCTGATCATCATGGCGGGCATCGTGGCCCAGTTCCCCACTTTCGTCTCGAACCTGGGTTCGGGCTATTCGGAGGGCTCGATCGCGACGGGCATCATCGTCGGCCTTATCGCCATGGTGGTGATCCTGATCCTCGTGATCTGCTTCATGGAGCGTGCGCAGCGCCGTCTGCTGATCCAGTATCCCAAGCGTGCGACGCAGCGCGGCATGATGCAGGCGGATCGCTCGCACCTGCCGCTCAAGCTCAACACTGCCGGCGTTATCCCGCCGATCTTTGCCAGCTCTTTGCTGCTGCTGCCGCTGACGATCACTCAGTTCGCCGGGAATACGGTCGATACCGACACTGCCGCGGGCGGGGTGCTGCAAACCACTCTGCAGTATCTGCAGCATGGCCAGCCGCTCTATATGGCGCTGTATGCGCTGGGCATCATCTTTTTCTGTTTCTTCTACACGGCGATCGTCTTCAATCCGGAAGAAACCGCCGAGAACCTCAAGAAGAACGGCGGCTTCATTCCCGGTATCCGCCCGGGCAAGCGCACCGAGGAATATCTGGATTACGTGCTGACACGCATCACCGTAATCGGCGCGATCTATCTGACGATCGTCTGCGTCGTGCCCGAATACATGATCGCGCAGACCGGCGTGCCGCTATTTCTCGGCGGGACCAGCCTTCTCATCGTGGTGAATGTGACGGTGGATACCATCAGTCAGATACAATCGCATTTGCTGGCGCACCAGTATGGCGATCTCATCAAAAAGGCGAAGTTGAAGGGGCGCGTGCGTTAAGGCACAGCAGGCGCGAAGGGGACTTTACGCTATGGACATTATCCTCCTCGGCCCTCCGGGCGCCGGCAAGGGAACACAGGCGCAGCGATTGGTCGAGCACCATGGCATGCGTCAGCTTTCGACCGGCGACATGCTTCGCGAGACGCGCAAGGCCGATACAGAACTGGGTCGCAAGGTCGCTGGCATCATGGATTCGGGCGGTCTGGTCTCGGACGAGATCGTGTCGGCCATGATCGATGCCAAACTGTCCGACATGGGACCCGAAGTGGGCGCGATCTTCGATGGATATCCGCGTACCGCCGCGCAGGCCGATCAGCTCGACGAAATCCTCGCCAAGCATGGCCGCCAGCTCGATCATGTGATCGAGCTCGAAGTGGACGAAGATGCGCTGGTCGAGCGTATCACCGGGCGGTTTACCTGCGCCAAGTGCGGCGAGGGCTATCACGATGTCTTCAAGCAGCCCAAGCAAGAAGGCGTCTGCGACAAGTGCGGCTCGACCGAGTTCAAGCGCCGTCCGGACGACAATGAAGAAACCGTCCGCACCCGTATGCAGGAATACCGTGGCAAGACCGCGCCGATTCTGCCGGGCTATGAGGCGCGCAATATCGTGACGCGGGTCGACGGCATGGCCTCGATCGAAGACGTCACTCACGCAATCGACGCGATCCTGGCGGGCTGATCCTGCCACTTTCAATGCGTTCCGGCTTGGCCTAGGACCTCTGTCCGTCAATGGAGAGAGGTCTTATGCGTCGTCCCGCCACCGTTTTTGCATTAGCCGCAATGGTGGCTGCCGCCCCGCTTTCCGCGAAGGTAGCCGACACGAGCGACAACGGCTTTGTTACACAGGACGTTGCCGAAGTGGCCGCGACGCCGCT
This sequence comes from Qipengyuania sp. ABI-127-1, assembly GCA_022953095.1. Classification (GTDB taxonomy): domain Bacteria; phylum Pseudomonadota; class Alphaproteobacteria; order Sphingomonadales; family Sphingomonadaceae; genus Qipengyuania. The sequence goes on from JALJCR010000001.1 coordinate 1,272,175, forward strand.
GGAAACCTGGCTGGCGCTGATCAAGCCGGGTGACTGGTGGAACGATGCCCACACATGGTCGGGCGATGCCGCCAACATGACGCTTACGCCGCAAGCGGGCGGCTGCTTTTGCGAGCGTGTCCCGGGCGAGGATCGTGAAGACGGTTTTTCCCTGGACGGGAGTGCAGGGCACATGTCGGTGATCCAGGCCTATCCGCTAAAGAACTTGCGCATGCGTGGTGGCCTGGGGCCGCTACAGGGTGAACCGGCAACAGGGGTCCTCACGGTGACACTCGAGGAAATCAAAGGCGGCACGCGTATTCGTTGGGAATATGTCGTGGGCGGATATATGCGCTACGATGTCGAGACCATCGCGAAGGCTGTCGATGGCGTGATGAGCCAGCAGCTTGCGGGGCTGCGCGATCATCTCGGTGCTTTGGAGGGCGAGGGATCGGAACCGGAGCCGGTCAAGGACCCCGAAGAGGAACCCAGCATCGAAGCGCAGATCGATGCGCTTCAAGGGGCGGAATGACCGGCGTTGAACGTAACGCTCGCGCTTTTCGTTAAAGGGGCGGTGCGGAGGCTTTGACCCCAGCCACACGAAACGCTACAAGGGTAACATCATCTGGCGAGCCGCCCATATCGGCGGTCTCGTTGCCTTGTGCGCGCTCGGTGGTTGACGCGACCAGCGAATCCTCCTAAGCGCGCGGTTCATTCGACATTGCGGTGAGTCCGGCAGGCGGCAGCCATTTGCACGCCATCCGGGCTTTTTGCGTTAGACAGCGCGCCGCATCGGCGGATGAATTGAGCGATGAGATAGGGAAAGCCGGATAAATCGGCCCCTGTGGAGCATGGAGAAGTAAGTGGCTCGTATTGCCGGGGTAAACATCCCCACCAACAAGCGCGTTATCATCGCGCTCACCTACATTCACGGTATCGGCCGTACCAAGGCCGTCGAGATTGCCGACAAGCTCGGCATCGATCACGCAGCGCGCGTTCAGGATCTGTCCGACGAGGAAATCCTGCGCATTCGCGAGACGATCGACGAAGAGCATATGGTCGAGGGCGACCTTCGCCGCGACACTGCGATGAACATCAAGCGTCTGATGGACCTGCGTTCCTATCGCGGCCTGCGTCATCGTGCCGGCCTGCCCGTTCGCGGCCAGCGCACCCACACCAACGCCCGTACCCGCAAGGGCAAGGCCAAGCCGATCGCCGGCAAGAAGAAGTAAGCTTCGGCTCGACTGTAAGCTTTTCCCTTCTTGATAGACTGTAAGGAAGATACACCATGGCACGCGAACCCGGCCGCGTTAGGCGCCGCGACAAAAAGAACATTTCGAGCGGCGTTGCGCATATCAATGCCAGCTTCAACAACACGATGATCACCATCACCGATGCACAGGGCAATGCGATCAGCTGGTCCAGCGCCGGCATGATGGGCTTTAAGGGTAGCCGCAAGTCGACTCCCTATGCCGCACAGGTTGCTGCCGATGACGCGGGCCGCAAGGCTGCCGAACACGGCGTGCGCACTCTCGAAGTCGAAGTGAAAGGTCCGGGCTCGGGCCGTGAAAGCGCGCTGCGCGGTCTCGCCGCAGTCGGCTTCACGATCACTTCGATCCGCGACGTGACGCCGATCCCGCATAACGGGGTCCGTCCTTCCAAGCGTCGCCGCGTCTGATCCGTACCTGCCTGGCGGCTCGCTAGCGGGCCGCCGACACCCTCTCACGGACCGGACGCTCTAACGAAGAGCGCCGGTCCTGCCCGCATCCGAACCAGGGGATTTTTATGTCCGTCAACATTAAGAACTGGCAGGAACTCAAGAAACCCAATGTCCTTGATATCAAGGAATCCGGCGACAAGGCCCGCAAGGCGACCTTCGTGGCCGAACCGCTCGAGCGGGGCTTCGGCCTGACGCTCGGCAACGCTCTGCGCCGCGTGCTCCTGAGCTCGCTCCAGGGCGCCGCGATCACGTCGATCAAGATCGAAAACGTTCTTCACGAATTCAGCAGCCTCGCCGGTGTGCGCGAAGATGTGACCGACATCGTGCTCAACGTGAAGCAGATCGCGCTGAAGATGGAAGGCGAAGGCATGAAGCGCCTGCAGCTTTCGGCTACCGGTCCGGGCGAAGTGAAGGCTGGTGACATCGCCGTTTCGGGCGACATCGAGGTGATGAACAAGGATCTCGTGATCTGCCACCTCGACGAAGGCGCGACGCTCAACATGGAGCTGACCGCCGACACCGGTAAGGGCTATCGCCCGGCCGTCATGAACCGCCCGGCCGATGCGCCGATCGGTCTCATCCCGGTCGACAGCCTGTACTCGCCGGTCCGTCAGGTGAGCTACAAGGTCGAGAACGCCCGCGTCGGACAGGAGCTCGATTACGACAAGCTCTCGCTGACCGTGGAAACCGACGGCACCGTTACCCCGGAGGACGCCGTGGCCTATGCCGCACGCATCCTTCAGGATCAGCTTACGCTGTTCGTCCACTTCGAAGACGGCATCCCGCAGCCGACCTCGGCCATGATCGGCCAGGCCGCCGAGCCGCAGGAAAGCGACACCAACCAGCTCAACCGTTATCTTCTCAAGAAGGTGGACGAGCTCGAACTGTCGGTCCGTTCGGCGAACTGCCTCAAGAACGACAACATCATCTATATCGGCGACCTGGTCCAGAAGACCGAAGCCGAGATGCTCCGCACGCCGAACTTCGGCCGCAAGAGCCTCAACGAGATCAAGGAAGTGCTCTCGTCGATGGGCCTGCGCCTCGGCATGGACATCCCGGGCTGGCCGCCGGAGAACATCGAGGAAATGGCCAAGAAGCTCGAACAGGAACTTCTGGGTTAAGACCTCGCATACGGGAATGGGCCGGACCCGAAATTCCGGCCCGTACCGGGCTACCTAGAACGGGCCCCTTACGAACGAAGGAAGAGTTACAATGCGTCACAAGATTTCCGGCCGTAAGCTGCAGCGCAAGACCGGCCACCGCAACGCGATGTTCCGCAACATGGCTGCCGCGCTGATCAAGCACGAGCAGATCATGACCACGCTTCCCAAGGCGAAGGAAATGCGGCCCTATATCGAGAAGCTGATCACGCTGGCCAAGCGTGGCGGCCTGTCGAACCGTCGCCTCGCGCAGAGCCGCCTGCAGGACGAAACGCAGCTCAAGAAGCTGTTCGACATCCTCGCCGAGCGCTACGCCGACCGTGAAGGCGGCTATACCCGCGTGATCAAGGCCGGTTATCGCGCCAGCGACGCCGCCCAGATGGCCGTTATCGAACTGGTCGACCGCGACGAAGACGCCAAGGGCCAGGATTCGGGTCCCGTCATCAACGATGAGGACATGGAAGAAGCGTAAGCTATACCATAACCAGACAAGCGGGGCCGGGAGGGAGACCTTCCGGCCCTTTTGTTTTGCGCGTGGGAGAAGCCGTGCCACAAGGCGATCATGATCAGACATACCTTGGCAGCCGCAGCGCTGCTCGCCTCCGTCCCGCTCGCCGCGCAATCGACCACGCAAGACGAAATCGCAGCGCGTTACGACCGTGCTCTCGCGGCAGGTTACAAGGCGCTGTTTCTATGCAGCGCGATTGCCAATGCCGAACGCAACGGAGCGACGCGGACGCCCGAAAGCGTCGAGGCATGGGAGCTAACCGGCATCCAGTCGCCGCTGGACAGCATGATCGATGACCTTCCCTACCGGATCCACCGCGATGGCTCTGGCGAGCTTCGGAGCGTCTCGGTGAAATGGACCGACGACGCTCTCCCCCGCATGGCGGTGCATAATTCGCGCAGAGGGTGCTCGCAGCTCCCCATTGGCGGCGCTCCCTTGCCGATTGTCACTAAACGCCCCGCGCTCCCGCGTGACCGTGCAGCTCTTCTCGGCCCGGGCAAGTCACTTTCGGCAAGTTTCGCCAAGGCGTTTGACCCCACTTATGGGGAAGGCACGCGTACGACCGCCGTGCTGGCGATGCGCAATGGGCAGGTGCTGGGCGAGGTCTATGCAACCGATTTCGGGCCTGCAGTACCCCAGCGTACCTGGTCGGTCGCCAAAAGCATCGCCGCGACCATTGTCGGCGCCGCGGTACAGCGAGAGCAGGCCGACGTGGCGAACCGGGCGGGGCTTGGCCTCGGTTTGAACGATCGGCGCAAACGGATCACGATCGATCATCTTCTGCGGATGGCTTCGGGGCGCTATTCGGACACGCCGGGCAACCGTACCAATCCTCTCTATTACGGCGGCTCGGCGGTGGCGGAGACGGCACTGCACTGGCCGCTGGTCCATGAGCCGGGCCAAGTCTTCCGCTACGCCAACAACGACACGCTCGCCGCGATCAAGGCGATCGAGGAAGCGCTTGAGGAACATCCGCCAGCGCAATTCTTCGCACAGTTGGACATGCGCGATACCGTCGCGGAGACCGACTGGCGCGGCGATTACATTCTTTCGAGTCAGGTCTGGTCCACCGCGCGCGACTTGGCAAAGCTTGGCCAGCTTTATCTCGATGATGGGGTTTTACCGTCGGGTGAGCGTGTCCTGCCCGAAGGCTGGGCGGAATATGTTTCGTCCCCTTCCGGCCCCCAGCCCGACGGTGCTTTCGGTTATGGAGCGGGATTCTGGCTGCTCAACAAGTCCGAGGGCGTTCCTTCCGACACATTCGCGGCCATGGGGAATCGCGGGCAATTCATCGTGATCGTCCCGAGCCTGAATACGGTCATCGTCCGGCGGGGCGAAGATCCCGCCGGGCACCGCTTCGATATCGCCGGGTTTACGCGCGATGTGCTTGAAAGCCTTGGGGATTAGGTGTTCAGAAAAGTCCCCATTAAACTGAATACTTCCTGTAGCCCAAGTTCAGCGTGACCTCACGGCGACTCGCCTAGAAGGCTTCTCACAGCCAAGGCAATCCCGCCCTGGCCTCGATGAGGAGGACCTCGAGATGAAACTGTTTCCCAAAGCGTTCGCGAAAGGTGGGATCGCAACGGCTGCTGTCGGCGCGATGGCGCTGGCCGGAGCTACCCCCGCCCATGCGGGCGACCGTGACGGCGACGGTATTTCCGTTGGCGACGTAATCGCCGGAGCCGTTATCATCGGCGGTATCGCCGCCATCGCAAGTGCCGCCAGCAAGGATCGCGATTATTATCGCGGTGGCCGCTACTACCGGGACGGGCGCTATTATCGCGATGGCCGTGACTACCGCCGCCACGCCTATGCGCGCCGCGGAAATCCGCGCAAGGCGGTCAATCGCTGCGTCCGGGCCGCTCAGCGCGATGCGCGGCGTAGTGGCTACCGCTACGCCCAGGTGACGGACATCCGCGATGTAGACGACACGCGCTATGGCTGGCGAGTCAAGGGTCGGATCGTGGTCGAAGGGGAGCGTGGATACTATCGCAGCAATTACGATCGCCGGGGCCGTTATGACCGTGGTTATCGCGACCGCGATCGCGGCAAATTCACCTGCTATGTCGAGCGCGGCCGTGTTGCCGGGGTCGATTTCCGCGGTATTCGAGGGCTCTAAGTTCAGCATTACCAGAGCACCATGGGCGGTTCAGGCAGTATTTAGCCTGGACCGCCTATGCTTATCGGAATGTCAATCATGCGCCTTGGTGGGGGCGCCAAACGGGGTAACGGACCATGCCGTCCAAACAATCGCTCTTAGGCGCACCAGCCATGCTCGCAGCGCTGTCTCTCACGACCACGCCGGTGCAGGCTGCGGAACTGCCGAGGTCGACGACTCCGGTTGCCGCGCATATCGCGCCCGCATGGGCGCCTGGCGACGATACGGCCGCCAAGCACCGTCGCTATCGACACTATCGGCACCACCGCCATCGCGGCATTGGCGCGGGCGATATTCTTGCCGGAGTTTTGATCATCGGCGGTATTGCCGCCATCGCCAACGCTGCCGAGAAGTCGCGCGATCGCTACCCCCGCCGCGAGACACGCTATCCGCAGCCACGACGGGGCGATTACCGCTATAATGACGGGCGCGGGATCGACCGCGCGGTGACGATGTGCGTCGACGAGATCGAGCGCGATGCGCGGGTCGAGACGGTCGATCGAGTCGATCGCGATGCACGCGGGTGGAGCGTTACCGGCACGCTGTTCGATGGCCAGAGCTTTACCTGCTCGATCGGAGAGGATGGCCGGATCGAGGCGCTCGACTATGGTCGAGGCCAAGCGCGCTATGGCGCATACGGTTCTGCCGAAGGGGCCTATGGAGCCGGAACGGCGGATGCCGACCGTCAGCATAACGACGATGTCTATCGAGCTGCTCGGGCGCGCAGCGAAACGGTTCAGCCCGCCTATCCGGGCGCGCCACTGCCCGGCGAGGATGTTGACGAGATCGATGCCGATATCGAATTCGGCACCGGCTATCGGGGGGCGCAGCGCTAGTCGCGCCCGTAGGAGGGTAGCGCGAGGTTCCACCTGATCGCCGCGAGCCGCAGGCCATATCCGGCGGCCGTCGCCCCGATCCACACCCATTCGCGCATGATCCCGACGAACTCTCCCACCACCGTGAGGCTGGCCGAAAGCGCCGCGGCGGTCACATACAGCTCGGGCCGCATCAGGATCGATGGCCGCCCGGCAATCACATCCCGAATGATGCCTCCCACCGTGCCGGTGACTACGCCCATCAAGGCGGCGGGCACTGGCGGAACGCCATATTGCAGCGCTTTCGCCGCCCCCAGCACGGCATAGGCCGTGAGGCCCAGCCCGTCGGCAATATCGAGCAAGCGGCCTTCCCACCAGCGCGTCGGGGTGAACCACGCAAGCAACGCGATCCCCAGGCAAACCAGGGCGACCCAACCATCGTGGATCCAGAACACGGGCGCACCGATCAGCAGATCGCGCACCGTTCCACCTCCAACACCGGTTAGCAGTGCGAAGAAAGCCATAGTCACGAAGGTCTGCTTCTCCTTCGCTGCCACTAGCGCGCCGGTCAGCGCGAAAATCGCCACCCCGGCCAGGTCGAGCCAGTCGAGGACGGGGGTGAGGACTGCCGGATTCATCTGGCCACCATGCGCGCCTTACGGCGGCGGAACATCAGGATGCAGCCGAACATCGCGCCGATAACCGACAGGGTGGCGAATAGGATCAGGATCGGGTGGCTGGTGTCCTCACGCGTTTGCAGATCCATGATGTGCAGGCCCCAGGCGATATCGAAAGCTCGCCACCAGCGCGTGCGCACAGCTTCGATCCGTCCTGTCTCGGTACCGACATAGACATGGGTCCCATCTTCCAGCACGACCTGCCACACCGGCATCGGGCGGCGGAAGTCGAACGGGACGTTGGCTGCCTCGAAGCGTTCGGTTCGTGCGACCTTGTCACCACCCTCGATCCCTTCCGCCACAATCAGCCGTGCTTCGACATCGGATAACGGCCCCATGGCGCTACCATCGGGGCGAAAACGGGCGGTGGTACCGTCCATATAGGCGATCCGCGTGATGGTCTCGCCGCGCTCCACCTGCGTCGTGACCGAGCGGACGGGCTTGGTGCTTTCGGCCGGTAGCGAGACGGCGATTTGCGTGTCGGCGGGCAGGGCGCGTTCGGGCACCTCCTCGCGTAGATGGTTGCCGCGCACTTCCTCGATCGGCTTGATCACCATCACGAGACCGGTCACCGTCCACATCAGGATGGGGAAACCGACCAGCCATCCCAGCCATATATGCCATTTGGCGAAGCGTTGCATGACGCTCTGATTGCCCATTGCCGTCGTGGCTCCCTAGCCGTGGAGGATCGTGCCGATCGCCTCCGCCGCGGCGATGCAATCGAGATCCGCCCATCTGCGCGAGATGACCTGCATGCCGCAAGGCAGGCCATCTGTTTCGCCCACAGGCAGGACGGTGGCGGGAAGGTTGGGATAGGTCGCGAGGCCCGCCCAGCACAGCACGCTGCCACCGGGCTGTTCGGTGCCGTTGATTGTAACCGTTCCGTCGAAGACGCGCCCCTCGCGGTGCGGTATGGCGAGCACGGGGGCGGGCGGGGCGAGCACGAAGTCGTAGGTCTCGAACAGCTCTGCCCAAGCGTTTGCGTTGCGCGCCTGCGTATCGAGCATGTCGAACCAGTCTGTCGCGCTGGCCCGTTTGCCGTTGGGACCTGGCATTCCGCGCGCCATGGCGACATTGAGCATACGCATATAGTCGGCTTGCTGAGCCTGCAGGTCGGGCAGAAGTTCGCTCGTCCGGTCGATCGCGACACCCGCCCGTTCGAGCTCGGTGGCGACCGCCTCGATCGGTCCGCGCACAGCATCGTCGGTCGGGCAAGAGGGATGGTCCAGCATCATCAGGATGCGGCAATCCGCGAGCGGTTTGTTGCGTTCAGACAGGGGAATGGTCCGGGTCAGGTCGATAAGCAGCCGAAGATCGGCGGCGTTGCGCGCAAGCGGCCCTGCGATCGACAGCGCGCCGTCATGGGTATCCTTGCCTGCTATCAGGGGGTGATCGTGACCCTGCTTGGAGACCAGGCCCCAACTGGTCTTGTGTCCCCATACACCGCAGAAATGGGCCGGCACGCGGACAGAGCCTCCGATATCGGTGCCGTATTCGCACGGCACCATCCCGCTCGCGACGGCTGCGGCGGCTCCACCCGACGACCCGCCGGGCGACCGTTCGTGATCGTGGGGATTGTTGGTGCGACCATAGACCGGGTTGCTTGATTGCCAGTCGGCCAAGTCTGGCGGGACATTGGTCTTGCCCAGAAAGATCGCTCCGGCCGCTTTGAGCTGGCTGACCACCTTGGCATCCCGCGACGCGATCTGGTCGGCGTATTCCTCGTGACCCCAGCAGGTCGGCAGACCTGCGATGTCGAAGCTTTCCTTGATCGTCATCGGCACGCCGAACAGGGGCTGGTCGGGACCGGCGGGCTGGTCCGTCATGCCCCTTGCGGTTTCGCGTGCACGGTCGAAATCGGTTACGGCCACCGCGTTGATATGCGCGTCGTGATGCTCGATCCGGGCAATCGCGGCGTCGACCGCTTCCAGTGGCGATATCTCGCCCCGGCTGATGGCCGCGGCCGTTTCGATTGCGCCGGGTTTGTCGGTCAGCTTCGGATAGGTCATGCATGTCTCCACCGCTTGCGCGCTTTGTCGGGCAAGGCCTGCGCAGGGTCAATCGCGCACTTGCGCAGGACACATCGCCGACGCATGGCGTTTAACCAGCACCAGACCCAGAATATCGGAGGATTCTCGATGCGCCGCGCCTTACTGCCCCTGCTGCTGGCCAGTGCCGCCTGCACCCCCGTCGCCACGCAAACTCAGGTCGCCTCGTCCGATGTGCCGCCTCCGGCCGCCACGGCCGAGGGATACGATCTGGGCGCGCAATATGCCAAGCTGGCGGTCATCGAGATGGATCCCGATACGTCTTTCCTGACGCAGGAAGAGCGCGACGTGGTGAATCTGCTGATCGAAGCCAGCGGGTATATGGACGAGATCTATCTGCGTCAGCGCGCGGCGGATCTGCCGCAAATGCGCGAGGCGATTTCGCGCAACCGTCGCGGCGATCGCGATCTTCTGCTGGCCATGTTCGATCGCAATTTCGGCCCGTGGGACGAAGTGGCGGAACTGCATCCCTTCTGGGGCACTGAGCCGATGCCGGAAGGGGCCGGTTTCTACCCGGCAGACCTGACGCGTGAGGAATTCGATGCGTATCTCGCGGCCAATCCCGATCAGCGCGAGGCACTGACAAGCCCCTATACCGTCGTGCGGCGCAACGCGGACGGCTTTGTCGCCGTGCCCTATTCGCAGGCCTATCGCCAATGGCTGGTGCCCGCCGCGCGGCTGCTCGAACAGGCCGCGCAGCGTACCTCCAATTCAAGCCTGAAGCGCTTCCTCTCGCTGCGTGCGGCCAGCTTCCTGACCGACGATTACTTCGAAAGCGAAATGGCATGGATGGACCTGGAGGGCACGCCGATCGAAATCGCGATCGGCCCCTACGAAGTCTATACCGACCGCCTCTATGGCACCAAGACCGCTTTCGAGAGCTTCGTCACATTGCGCAATCCGGCGGAGAGCGCGGCGCTGGCGAAATATAAGAACTATCTGCGCACGATGGAGGAAAACCTCCCCATCCCGGATCAGCACAAGAATTTCCAGCGCGGCTTCGAAAGTCCGATCGCGGTGGCGGACCAGGTCCATGGCGGGGGTGACAATGTGCCGGGCACGCAAACCATCGCTTTCAACCTGCCCAATGACGAGCGGGTGCGCGAGGCCAAGGGGGCCAAGAAGGTCATTCTCGCAAATGTCCTGGGCGCGAAATACGACCGCATCCTGGCGCCCATGGCCGAAATCGTTTTGACCGATGCGCAATCCGACCTGGTGATGAAGAAATACATGGAAGCGAACACGCTGTTCCATGAGCTGTCGCACAGCCTCGGGCCGGGTACGATCACCGTCGACGGGCGTCAGACCACCGTCAATGAAGAGCTGAGAGATCAGTATTCGGCGCTGGAGGAATCCAAGGCCGACGTCATGGGCATCTGGAACATTCTGCTGATGATGGACAGGGGTGAAATCCCCGCAGCAGAAAAACCGCAGCTTTTCTCGACCTATTTCACCGGCCTGTTCCGCTCGATGCGCTTCGGCACCGAAAGCGCGCATGGGCGCGGGGCCAAGCTGCAATACGGATATTTGAAGCAGAAGGGCGCCTTCGCCTGGGACGAGGCGCGCCAGCGCTACACGGTCGATTACGGCAGGATGGAAACAGGCATACGCGACCTGCTGAACGCCCAGCTCTTGTTGCAGGCGACCGGCGATTACGCGGGCACCAAGGCCTTCTTCGATCGCTATGCCGTGCTCGACAATGCGGCGAATTCGCGCTTCGTGGCCATGGCAGACATTCCGGTCGATATCGCGCCTGTTTATCCCGACGAAGTCTGATTGATGGACGAGGGGGCGACGAAGGCCGTCTTCCCTCGAACAGTCAATCGAGTGCTAGCTGGCGGGTCCGTTTGTCGTGCGACGCGTCCTGCCTGTAATCGCCAGTCCGATGGCCAGACCGAAACCGAGAATCGGCGCGGCGCCATAGCCGACGAGAATGGTCGGATAATTCGATACCAACGCGGCAAGCGAGAAGCCGAACAGGCCCCCCGCCAAGGCGTGACGGACCGGCTTGGGAGCGGGAATTGCGTGGGCTAGGAGGAAGAAACTCACCAGCAGGGCGATGGCGAGGCCGAAGGCGGCCAGCGGCGTGTCGATCGCGAGGTGGATCAGGATGCGTTCGACGAAGGGCTGCGCGGGCAGTTCGCCTCTAAGTCCCGCCACCATGCTGGCGAGGAGAGCGATCCCCGCAACGGGGACGAGCCGCCAGTCTTTCGTTGCGTTGTAGAGGCCAACGGCAGTCAGCATTACCGCAAGGCCGGTCGCCGCATCGGGCTGGAGCGAGGCAGCGAGCAGAGCAGCGAGTAGGATCGGCGGCGCGAAATCCTCGTCGCGAGCCGCGAGGACGACGAGTGAAGGCAGGACAAGCGCGCCGCTGTGCAGGGCGAAGGAGCCGAGTTGGAGCCAGCGGGCGATGCCGTTAATGTAAGGGCCGGTGAGCAGCGGTACGAAGAGCAGTGCGATCAGCACCACGGAAATCACGCGGCGTGCCCTGATTTCGGGTAACGACGGGACCAACAGCACAAGCAAGGCCGCGATGCCGAGCGCTGCCGCATTGAGGATCGCGTAGCTCGAAGGCGCGCTCATGACCATCAGGTAAGCGATCCCGGCCAGCACGGGCATGGCCAGTGTGAGGAGACCGGGCAGTCGCGCCTTCACCTAGACCGCGTCCATCGCGGCATCTTCGGCCGCGTAGTCGAACAGGTCCCACGGATAGACGGTGAGCTGCGGGAAGGCCGCGCGCCAGTCCTCGGGATTGTTCTCGACCAGCCACTCCACCGCGTTGCGGGCGTTGGGCCAGTAAGTCGAGCCTGCCCGGCTGCAGGTAGTACGCGCCTTCGATCCGTCGACGAGGAAGGGGCGCGGCACCGACCAGGGCGTCCGGCCGATGGTGGAGTTCTTGTTTGCCGGGACCTCGACCAGCTCCGCGTGCCTGCCGGTGAACTCGCATATGTAGCGGGCGATATCGGCGACCGAGGGGCCATTCTCGTCGGCGATATTGAAGATGCCGCCGATTTCGCCGAGGGCCATTTCGAGCGCGAATTCGGCAATGTCGCGCGCATTGGTCGTCTGGAAGCGCGAGACCTCGGGGTGCATCACGGGGATGCGCTTGCGCCCGTCGAGCAGGCGTTTCACGAACCAGTATTCGCGCGGGTGGCGCGACCACAAGCCGTAGATCGCGCAGGGGCGCAGGATCGTCGCCCGCCCGCCCAAGCGGGCGCGGGCTGCGGTTTCCATGCGGATCTTGCGGGTGGAATAGGTGTCGGGGCCGGGTGCGGCCGTCGCCTGCTCCTCGGTGATCCGGTCAGCGAATTCGGGGAACCCGCAAGTCGCCGCCTCGTCGAGCGTGCGCCCGTCGGCGTCTTGATAGACGCTGGCCGAACTGATCGCGATCAGCCTACCGACGCGGTCGGGGTCGTAGCCGAGTACATCGCCCTCGTCGAAGGCGATGGTGTCGATCACGCAGTCGGCCGAAGGTGGCTCATCCTCGCCGCGCACGAAGGGAACGAAGGGGCAGGGCATGGCGCCGAGCCATTGCGGCGCGGAGCGTGCATGGAGCGTTATGTGCCAGTCGTCGCTGAAAGCAGCGACCATCTCGTAAGCGATCTGGCCCGCACCGACGATTGCAACGCTGCGGGCCATGATCCTTTGCTCCTGAAGTCCGATCAGATGTGGATCGGTTTGCCCTGGACCGCCATCGCCGCTTCCTTGATCGCTTCGGAATGCGTCGGGTGGGCGTGGCAGGTGTAGGCGATATCCTCGCTAGTGGCGCCGAATTCCATTGCCTGAGCGGCCTGCGCGATCATCGTGCCGGCAACGCTGGCGATCGCCCAGACGCCGAGCACTCGGTCGCTCTCGGCTTCGGCGATGATCTTCACGAAGCCGTCGGGTTCGTGATTGGTCTTGGCGCGGCTATTGGCCATCATCGGGAATTTGCCGATTTTCACCTTGGTCTTGTCGCCGCCCATCTTCTCGATGGCTTCTTCGGTGGTGAGGCCGACGCCGGCGAATTCGGGCCAGGTATAGACCACGCCGGGGATGACATCGTGGTTCACGATGCCGGTTTGGCCCGCGACGTTCTCTGCGCAGGCAATGCCTTCATCCTCGGCCTTATGGGCCAGCATGGGGCCGGGCACCACGTCGCCAATGGCCCAGACGCCATCGACCGAGGTGCGGAAATCGTGATCGGTTTCGATCTGGCCGCGTTTGTTGACCTCCAGGCCGATAGCATCGAGGCCGAGGCCTTCGGTGTTCGGACGGCGGCCGATCGAGACCAGCACGCAATCGGCTTCGAGCGTTTCCGCATCACCGCCTGCGCTCGGCTCGAGCGTCAGCGTGGCAGTCTTGCCCTTGACGGTGCAGCCGGTGACCTTGGTCGACAGGCGCAGTTCCATGCCCTGTTTCTTGAAGATCTTGGCCGCTTCCTTGCGGACATCTTCGTCCATGCCGGGGAGCAGCTTGTCGAGATATTCGACCACGATCACTTCGGCGCCGAGCCGGTTCCAAACCGAGCCGAGTTCAAGCCCGATCACGCCGCCGCCGATAACGACCATCTTCTTGGGCACCTTGGGCAGTTCGAGCGCGCCGGTGGAATCGACCACCACATGCTTGTCGTTGTCGACCTCGACGCCGGGAAGCGGGGTAACCGAGGAACCCGTGGCGATGATGACATTCTTCGCGGTGACCGTCTCGTCGCCAACCCTGACGGTGTGCGCATTCTGGAAAGTAGCGTGGCCCTTCTTCCAATCGACCTTGTTCTTCTTGAACAGGAATTCGATGCCGCCGGTCAGTCCCTTGACCGCATCGCGGCGCTGCGCGTGCATGGTGTCGAGGTTGAGCTTGGGGCTCGTCTCGATGCCCATCGCGGCCATCGCGCCATTGGCTGCGGCGTCGTAGAACTCGCTCGCATGCAGCATCGCCTTGGACGGGATGCAGCCCACGTTGAGGCAGGTCCCGCCCAGCGTCTCGCGGCTTTCGGCGCAGGCGGTCTTCAGGCCAAGCTGCGCGGCGCGGATCGCGGCGACATAGCCACCCGGGCCAGCACCGATAACGAGGACGTCGTAGTCGTATTCAGCCATTTTATCCCTCCGCAGGAGCGACTTGCGCGTCGTCCTGGATGCAAATCCTCAAGACTTCTTCCACGCGCTCCGGATTGATGTCCAACCGGCCATCGGCAGCAAAGTCTTCCTCGAAATTTTCCGCGCTGCATTCGCACGCGGCGTCGATGCGTTCTGCGGCGATGCCAGCGCTTTCGGCGATGCCCTGGCACTGCTCGATATAGCGCGTGCGAATTTCGCCCGCGATCGCGTCACCCGCAACTTCGGAAGCGACGTCGCACCCCGTCAGCGCCACGAGGGCAAAGGTGCAGATAACCAGCTTCTTCATGCTCGCGCTCCTTACAGGTCGATCAGCATCCGGGTCGGATCTTCGATCGCTTCCTTGATGATCTTGAGTGCAGTGACTGCTTCGCGGCCGTCGATCAGGCGGTGGTCGTAGGACAGGGCGATATACATCATCGGGCGGATGACGATTTCGCCGTTCACCACGACCGGGCGGTCCTCGATGCGGTGAAGGCCGAGGACGGCGCTCTGCGGCGGGTTGATGATCGGGGTCGACATGAGCGATCCGAACACGCCGCCATTGGAGATGGTAAAGGTGCCGCCCTTCATGTCTTCCATCGTCAGCGTGCCTTCCTTGGCGCGCTTGCCGAAATCGGCGATGTCCTTCTCGATGCGGGCAAAACCCTTGTCCTGCGCATCGCGGATGACGGGGACCACGAGGCCGTTGGGCGCCGACACGGCAACCGAGATATCGACATAGTCGTGATAGACGATCTCGTCCCCCTCGATATAGGCGTTGACCGCGGGCACATCCTTCAGCGCCAGGCAGGCGGCCTTGGCGAAGAAGCCCATGAAGCCGAGGCGAATGTCGTGCTTCTTGGCGAACATGTCCTTGTACTTGCCGCGTGCTTCCATGACGGCGGACATGTCGACATCGTTGAAAGTGGTGAGCAGCGCGGCATTGTCTTGCGCGCCCTTGAGCCGCTTGGCGATGGTCTGGCGCATCCGCGTCATCTTGACGCGTTCCTCACGGCGCTCACCGCCAGTCGAGGCCGGAGCTGCGACTGGAGCCGGAGCGGCATCGCCCGAAGCGCCCTTGTTCTTCGCTGCGGCGATGACGTCTTCCTTGGTCAGGCGGCCGTCCTTGCCGGTGCCCTTGATGGTCGAGGGATCGACGCCGTGCTCCAGAACGGCGCGGCGCACGGCAGGCGACAGCGTCTGTGCGGCATCGCCGCCGGTTGCAGCCTTGGCCTGCGCCGGAGCGGCCTTCTCGACGCCTGCGTCGGCTACCTCGGCTTTGGGTGCTTCGCCGCCGGAGGACTTCGCCGCAGCCGCACCTTCCTCGATCACGGCGATGACCGAGTCCACCTCTACCGTGTCGCCGACCGCAACCTTGAACTCCTTGATGACACCGGCAACGGGGGAGGGGGCCTCCACCGCGACCTTGTCGGTCTCGAGGCTGATGATCGGCTCGTCCGCCGCGACTGCGTCGCCGACATTCTTGAGCAGTTCGCCGACAGTCGCTTCGGTGACCGATTCACCTAGCGTGGGAACTTTGACTTCGGTGGCCATAATGTGTGGCTCCTTCGGCCTTATGGGATCAGTTGCAGTCGCTGCGGACTTTGGGCGTATCACCGCCATTCAGTCCGAGCGCGATGTTGACGAGGGCTTCCTGCTGTACCTGGTGGCGGCTGGCATAACCCGTGGCGGGCGAGGCGGCGACTTCGCGGCCGGCATAGCATGGGCGCATGCCGTCCTTGCCCGCGGCGGTGAGCGATTCTTCGATCAGGCGATCGACGAAGAACCAGGCGCCGTTATTCTTCGGCTCTTCCTGGCACCAGACCACCGTTTCGAGATTGCTCATGCGTTCGAGGCGCACGGCCAGCGGTTCGCCGGGGAAGGGGTAGAGCTGTTCAATCCGGACCACCGAGACATCGTCCAGACCGGCTTCGTCGCGGCGCTGCATCAAATCGTAGGCAACCTTGCCGCTGCACAGCACGAGGCGCTTCACCTTCTTGTCGTCGATCTCCGTCATGTCGGACTTGATCCGCATGAAATGGTGATCGCCCATGAACTCTTCGGCGCTCGATTTGGCCAACGGATGCCGCAGCAGCGATTTGGGCGTCATGATGACCATCGGCTTGCGGAAGCTGCGCAGCATCTGGCGGCGGAGAACGTGAAAGTAGTTCGCCGGCGTGGTGATGTTGAGCACCTGGATGTTGTCGTTCGCGCAGAGTTGCAGGAAGCGTTCAAGGCGGGCTGAACTGTGTTCCGGGCCTTGGCCTTCATAGCCATGCGGCAGCAGCAGCACGAGGCCGTTTGCGCGCAGCCACTTCACTTCGCCCGCAGCGATGAACTGGTCGATCATGATCTGCGCGCCATTGGCGAAATCGCCGAACTGGGCTTCCCACATCACCAGGCTCTTCGGATCGGCCATCGCGAAGCCGTATTCGAAGCCGAGCACGCCATATTCGCTCAAGGGGCTGTCATAGACCTCGAACTTGCCGTGCGGCAGCGTCGTCAGCGGAATGTATTTGCGCTCGTCCTTCTGGTCGACCCAGACGGCATGCCGCTGACTGAAGGTGCCGCGGCCTGAATCCTGGCCCGACAGACGCACGCCGAAGCCTTCGGTGACGAGGCTGCCGAAAGCGAGCGCTTCCGCCGTCGCCCAGTCGAAGCCGGTGCCGCTCTCGAACATTTCGCTCTTGGCCTTGAGCACGCGGCCCAGCGTCTTGTGGATCGCGAGATCGTCGGGAACGGTGGTCAGCGTTCGGCCGAGGCTGTCGAACAGCTTCTTCTCGATCGCAGTTTCGACATTGCGGCGTGCGGTTTCCGGATCGGCCGGCTTGTTCATTCCTGCCCAGCGACCGCCGAACCAGTCGGCCTGGTCGGGTTTGTAGTCCTTGGCGGAAGCGAATTCCTGTTCGAGATGGTCGGTGAATTCGGAGATCAGGCCGTCGGCATAGCCTTTCTCGATCACACCTTCTTCCTCGAGACGGGCGGTGTAGATCCGGCTGACCTTGGGGTGCTGGCGGATCTCGTCATACATCAGCGGCTGGGTGAATTTCGGCTCGTCGCCCTCATTGTGGCCGAAGCGGCGATAGCACCACATGTCGATCACGATGTCGCGACCGAAAGTCTGGCGGTATTCGATCGCCAGTTTGCAGGCGAAGGTCACTGCTTCGGGATCGTCGCCATTTACGTGCAAAATGGGGGCCTGGACGCCCTTGGCGACGTCGGAGGGGTAGGGTGACGATCTGGCGAATTGTGGGCTTGTCGTGAAACCGATTTGGTTATTGATGACGAAATGCAGGCAGCCGCCGGTGTTGTAGCCGCGCACGCCGGAAAAGCCGAGGCATTCCCACACGATCCCCTGGCCAGCAAAGGCCGCATCACCGTGGAGGAGGACGGGCAGTACCTGCTCGTGCTGCTTGAGGTCATCGCGGATTGCCTGCTGCGCTCTGGATTTGCCGAGCACCACCGGGTTCACCGCTTCCAGGTGGCTGGGGTTGGGGACCAGCGACATATGCACGTTGATTCCGTCGAATTCGCGGTCGGTGCTGGTGCCGAGGTGGTATTTCACATCGCCCGAGCCGCCGACATCGTCAGGGTTGGCGCTGCCGCCGGAGAATTCGTGGAAGATGACCTTGTAGGGCTTGCCCATCACGTTTGCGAGGACGTTGAGCCGGCCGCGGTGGGCCATGCCGTAGATGATCTCGCGCACGCCCAATTGGCCGCCATATTTGATCACCGCCTCCAGCGCGGGGATCATCGATTCGCCGCCATCGAGGCCGAACCGCTTGGTGCCGACATATTTCTTGCCGAGAAAAGCTTCATACTGTTCGCCGCGAATAACGGCTGCGAGGATGGCCTTCTTGCCTTCGTCGGTGAACTGGATCGTGTCTTCGGGCGTTTCGAACTTGTCCTGAAGGAAGCGGCGTTCCTCCGTGTCCGAAATGTGCATGTATTCGAGGCCGACATTGCCGCAATAGGTCGCGCGCAGCGCCCGGTAGAGCTCGCCTACAGCCACCCATTCATAGCCGAAGATGCCGCCGACGAAGACTTCCCTGTCTTCCTGTCCGGCGAAACCATGCCATTCGAGCGTCAGGTCTTCGGGGACGTCGCGATTGGACAGGCCCAGCGGGTCGAGATTGGCCGCCAGATGGCCGCGCACGCGATAGAGCCGCACGAGCAGCATGGCGCGGATAGAATCGTCCGCCGCCTGCTCGATCGCCTTGGGGTCAGTCGCCTTGCCTGCCTTTTCGGCCGCCTGCGTGACCGCAGCTCGCATCTGCGTGGGATCGAGCGCGGCCGTCAGATCCGCCCCGCTGTCGACCACTTCGGCCAGCCAGCGCGGGTTGCCCCAGCTGGGGCCTTGTTGCGGGCCTTCCTGATCGCCCATCTCGGGCAGGAAATCGTGGCTTTCGTTACCCATCGGGTCCCTTTCGCACCGACTTTGGTGTCGGCTTACTATTGCCAATGCATCGGCGGTGCGGAAGGCTCCCGGGGAGGAATAAACCGTTCCGCAAAGCGGATCAGGCGAGTTCCTTCAGTAGCGCGTCGAGCGTGGTGCCGAGTTCGCTGGGCGAAGGGCTGACGCGGATGCCCGCAGCTTCCATCGCGGCGATCTTGTCTTCGGCGCCGCCCTGGCCGCCCGAAACGATCGCACCGGCATGGCCCATGCGGCGGCCCGGAGGCGCCGTGCGGCCCGCGATGAAGCCGACCATCGGCTTGCTGCGGCCCTTGGCGGCTTCCTGCTTAATAAATTCGGCCGCTTCCTCCTCGGCGCTCCCGCCGATCTCGCCGATCATGATGATCGACTTGGTTTCCTCGTCGTCGAGGAACAGGTCGAGCACATCGATGAAATTGGTGCCGTTTACCGGATCGCCGCCGATGCCGACCGCGGTGGTCTGGCCGAGGCCGACCATGGTGGTCTGGTGGACGGCTTCATAGGTCAGCGTGCCCGAGCGTGACACCACGCCGACACTGCCCTTCTTGAAGATGCTGCCGGGCATGATGCCGATCTTGCATTCGCCGGGGGTCAGCACGCCGGGGCAGTTCGGGCCGATCAGGCGCGATTTCGAACCCTGCAGCGCGCGCTTCACGCGCACCATGTCGAGCACGGGGATGCCTTCGGTGATCGCGACGATCAGTTCCATCTCGGCATCGATCGCCTCGAGGATAGAGTCTGCCGCGAACGGCGGCGGAACGTAAATGCACGAAGCGGTGGCGCCGGTTTCGGCCTTGGCTTCGGACACGGTGTTGTAGACCGGCAGGTCGATATGCGTCGTACCGCCCTTGCCGGGGGTCACGCCTGCGACCATTTGCGTGCCGTAGGCCAGCGCCTGCTGCGTGTGGAAGGTGCCGGTATCGCCGGTCATCCCCTGGGTGATGACCTTGGTGTTCTTGTCTACGAGGATGCTCATCTTTGTCCTTTCGTCATCCCAGCGAAAGCTGGGATCGCTGTCAGCAATGTCGCACCTCGCGGCGCGCGACCCCAGCTTTCGCTGGGGTGACGGATTTACTTCAAGCTTTCGTCCAGCCCCTTGCACGCCTCAAGCAGTTCCTCGACCGCGTCGGTCGAGACCTTGAGGTTGCTCTTTTCTTCATCGGACAGTTCGATCTCGACCACATCCTCGGTGCCGCCCGCGCCGAGCACGGTGGGGACGCCGACATAGAGGCCGTCGAGGCCGTACTTGCCTTCGACGTAGCTCGCACACGGCAGGATGCGCTTCTGGTCGCCGAGATAGGCTTCGGCCATTGCGATCGCGCTGGTGGCAGGGGCGTAATAGGCCGAGCCGTTACCGAGCAGCTTCACAATCTCGCCACCGCCAGCGCGGGTGCGCTTAACGATTTCGTCGAGACGATCTTCGGACACACCCTTGATCTTAGCCATGTCCTTCACCGGAATGCCGTTGATCGTCGAATAGGACAGGACCGGAACCATGGTATCGCCGTGGCCGCCGAGGACGAAGGCGTTCACATCCTTCACCGACACGTCGAATTCCCAGGCGAGGAAGGTGGCAAAGCGCGCGCTGTCGAGCACGCCGGCCATGCCGACCACCTTGTTGTGCGGCAGGCCGCTGAATTCGCGCAGCGCCCAGACCATCGCGTCGAGCGGGTTGGTGATGCAGATCACGAAAGCGTCGGGGCAGTTCTTCTTGATGCCTTCGCCGACCGACTTCATCACCTTGAGGTTGATGCCGAGCAGATCGTCGCGGCTCATGCCGGGCTTACGCGGCACGCCAGCGGTGACGATCACCACGTCGGCACCGGCGATGTCGGCATAATCGTTCGAGCCGGTGATCTTGGCGTCGAACCCTTCGATCGGGCCGCACTGCGACAGATCGAGCGCCTTACCCTGCGGCATGCCTTCGGCGATGTCGAACAGGACGATGTCGCCCATTTCCTTCTTCGCCGCGAGGTGGGCGAGGGTGCCTCCGATCATACCGGAGCCGATGAGGGCGATCTTCTTGCGTGCCATGGAGGGTAGCGTCCTTGTTCCTGCCGTGCGGGACAATGATGATGCCCGGACCGTAAATGGGGCCGCGCTTCATGTGTCCCGCAAAGGAGGCACGGCACCCGGTCGATTGCGAGTGCGGCCTAGGCCCGTGAGAACGGGATTGCAACCAGCAATAAATATAGGTAGCGAACTATCTTTGCAAATAGTTCGCAATTGCAATAAGTGCAGGATTTCGCTAGCGCTTCCTGTCTTGACGCTTGATGTCCGGCAAGGTTCCTGCCGCGTCGGTCGGCAGGGCTCGATCCGGTGCGAAACGGCCGAAGACGCGCTCGCCCCTTGACCGCCCGGAATGCAGACGAGCAAGGCAACGCCGGGGATCAGCGCGCCAGCAGGGTCTCGATCGCGATCGTATCTTCCAAATCGCGGGCCAGCCGCCGGTCGAGCGTGCGGCATACGCCCAGCCACCAGTCATAGGCGGCCTGGTCGCCGGTAGAATACGCCTGTTCCGCCTGCTGGCGCGCAGCCTCGGCCGCTCCCAGCCCGTGTTCGGCGAAATGCCGCAGCGCGGCTCGCATCATATGGTCGAAGTTCGATTTGCGGGCCAGGATATGGGCGATGTCGCCATTGTCGTTGGCAGCGCGCGCATGAGCCTTTTTTGCCAGCGCGCGGGCAATCGGCGAATGTGCGGTGGAACGGGCGGCGGCGAAATGTAGGGGCATTGCCTCTGACCTCGTGAAGCGACTGTGCTGACTGCAGTGCCCTAGCTGGCCGACACTAAGCATCGGTTCCGCGACATGGTTGTCCGAATGTAAACGCCGTTCACGCCCTCGCGCAGAATGTCACTTCTTGCCGGGTTCGGCGATCCATTTACCCGAATTGGCGTATTCATCGCGCACGCGCCCCGATTGCGGCAGCGTGTCCTTTCGCTCCGGCGCCGTGGTAGCCGCGCCGACGGGTGTGGCGGCGGGCCGGGCGTCGAGGGCGATTGCGGCGTTCGAGGGCGGGGAGGGGCGAACCGGCCCGGGCACTTCGGCCTGCGCGCGCCGCACATTGGGTGCGGCCAGCGGTTCGCTGCCGGCATAGGTGTCGGTAAAGGCACCCGCCGTTCCCGCGCCGCCTTTCCAGCGATAGAAGCGGTGGGTGCCGATCGCGCCGATGAAATCGAGGCTGGCCGCCCAATAAGGGTTTACGTAATCGGTATGATAATGGGTCGCGAGCCCGACAGGTTCGTAGACCTCGCCCGCCAGCGCACCCAGCGCGATCGATTGCGCCACCGCCCAGGCTCGGCGCGAAGGCTTGCGCTGCAGCGATCCGTCGCAGGTAAAGCTGAACTGGCACCCGGTCGTCCTCTCCGATCCCTGAAACACCACGCCGCAGATACTGGCTGGATAGGCCGGATGGGCAACCCGGTTGAGCACCACCTGTGCCACTGCCTGCTGGCCCCCGAAACTCTCGCTCGCCGCTTCGTAATAGACCGCCATGGACAGGCATTGCAGCGCGCGGGCCTTGTCGAGACCGCTGCCCGCCTGGCGGAAGGCCTGCGCGGCCGCCCCCGCACCGTGACTGTCCGCGAATTCGACGGTTTCGAGCTGCCCCTCCGCCTCCCGCAGATCGGAAAGATCGGTGGCGAGGCGGGGCGCATCCTCAAGATAATAGAAAGCCGATCCGGGGAAGCTTTCTCCTGCCGTCTCGAACGGCATCGGGGTAAGCGCGACACGTTCTTCGGCCAATCCCAGAGCCTGCTTGAAGTCCGACCACTGACCCTGTGCGGCCACTGTGGGCAGGGCGATGGCTGCCGCCAGAATGCCGCCGCGCGCCAGCAACTGGCGCCGTTGGCGACGCTTTTCGTTCAGGCGAGACGCGCGAGAGGACGGCGCGCGGCTGGCGCGCCTTGCCGATCCGGCCTCCCTTTCGCGTGCGGTCAAAACCTTTCCTTCCATCAGCCCGGTAACATAGCTCAATTACAGCCGATTCAACAGCTTCGCGAGCGGTCCATCCCGGTTTGGGACCATTGCCCCCGGATTCGGGCCTGGCGATACATGCGGGTTGTTCGGGATTTTTGCACCGCAATGCTTAACAAAGACCGATCTTGTGCAATGCAAAATCGCAGGCTAATCGAACCGCCGAGTCACGGGTTGGCCTGTTTGCGCAGGCCCGAAGAGGGAAGAAGGTGACCCAAGGCCGCCGCAAGGTGGAACGGGAAATCCTTCGCTGCCCCCGCAACTGTGACCGGGGAGCGATCCCGCCATATGCCACTGTCCTGAGCTAGTCGAAGGGCGGGAAGGCGGCGGGAGAGCGTCGATCCGGGAGCCAGGAGACCTGCCCTTGACCGTCGTTCGGCCGCGGGCGGGGTGTACCGATGGCAAACGCGGAAAGGCGCAATTCCGCCCTTTCCCGTCATGGACGGCACTTCGTCCATGATGGGAGGTTTTGTGCGTAAACTTTTCTTTTTTTTGACTGTTTCTTCGATTTCCGTGGCCGCTCAGGCGCAAGACGGTGCCGTCGACCAATCCGACGTCGTCCTTGCGGATTCCGTCCGACCCACGATTACTGTAACCGCCAACGGCCTGGGCACCGCCATCGCCAATACCGGGCAGGCCGTGACGATTGTCGACCGCGAAGAGATCGATAGCGTTCAGGGGGGCGATGCCACCCGCGTCTTGCGCCGCACGCCTGGGCTTTCGTTCAGCCGCAATGGCGGAAATGGCGGTTTTACCGGGGTCAATCTGCGCGGGGCCAATTCGCAGCAGGTCCTGGTGCTAGTCGATGGCGTCCGGGTGGCCGATCCGGCCGCGCCCGGCGGCGGATTCGATTTCGGCAATCTCCTGCTCGGCACGGCGGGCAAATTCGATATTCTGCGCGGGTCCAACAGCACGATCTGGGGATCGGATGCCATTGGCGGGGTTGTCGATATCTCCACGCGGGGCGAGACCGGCTTTGTGGGCAATGCGGAATATGGTTCGCGCGATACGGTATTCACCAGCGCCGCGGGCGGGATCGACGGTGATGGGTATTACGCCGGTCTGACCGGATCGTGGTATCGCACCGATGGTTTTTCGACCGCTGCATCGGGTACGGAGCGCGACGGCTTCGAACAGCTTGCCCTGGGCGGCCAGGTCTTCGTCGATCTGGCCAGCAATCTCGAAGTCTTCGCCCATGCCAATTGGAGCGAGGGCGATCTCGATCTCGATGGTTTCCCGCCGCCGACCTTCGCTTTTTCCGACACGCTCGACACGCAGGAAACGCACCGCCTCTGGGGCGATGTGGGTTTCGCCTATTACGGCAACGATCTCACGCTGAGGGGATCCTACGGTCTGTCGGATACCGAGCGCGACAATCTTGATGCCGCCGGCGCGACCACTTTCGCCTCCGATGGTCGCTCCGAAAGGCTCAGCCTGCGCGGGGAATACCGCGCCATCGGGCCGGTCACCGTTGCCTTCGGTGCGGAACAGGAATGGACCGACTATTCCGCCAGCTTCAGCCCCGATGGTGAGGCGGACATCTTCGGCGCCTATGTTCAACTCGGCTTCGTGTTGGGCCGGTTCGCGGCGCATATCGGATCGCGCGTGGACGATCATTCGCTGTTCGGCAGCAATGCAAGCTACGGGGCCGATGTCTCCTACGGCTTTGGCAGCGACTGGCGCTTGCGGGCAAGCCTGGGTGAAGGGTTCAAGGCCCCGACATTGTTTCAGTTGCTGTCGAATTACGGCAATACGAAGCTGCAACCCGAAGAAAGTACCAGTTTCGATATCGGATTGGAAAAGGGCAGCAGGGGGAAAGGCACGCACCTGGCGCTCACCGCCTTTCATCGGGACAGCGAGGATCTGATCGGGTTCGTATCCTGTTTCGGCATCACCGGCGGTATCTGCGCCGATCGGCCTTTCGGCACCTATGACAACACGGACCGCGCAAGAGCCCAGGGTATCGAGGCCGAGGCCGGTTTCGACATCGCAAAGGGCCTGCGCCTTTCGGCTGTCTATAGCTATATCGATACGGAAGATCGCACCACCGGCCTTCGACTCGCCCGGCGTCCGCGCCATATGGGCACGCTGTTCGCCGATTACGAAACGCCATTCGGGCTCACCTTGGGCGCGGACCTGCGATTGGTGGGGCCGAGTTTTGACGATGCGGGCAACCTTGCCCGGCTCGACGGCTACGAGGTGTTCGACCTCCGCGCGGCCCTGCCGGTTTCCGAAGCGATCGAGATCTACGGCCGTGTGGAGAACGTGTTCGATACCGATTACCAGACGGTCGCACACTATGCTTCGCCGGGCCGCGGAGCGTTCGTCGGGGTAAGGGCGCGGATGTGAAGCGCCTGCTGCCCGCGCTGGTCCTACTTGTCGCAGCATGCGCGGGCGAAGGGCCGGCGCGGGACGCCAAGGGCGGGCGCACTACCATCGTCAGCCTCAACCCCTGCTCTGATGCCATTCTGGCCGAGGTCGCGGCGCCCGATCAACTGCTCGCCATTTCCCATTATAGCAAGGACCCGCGCTCCAGGTCGATGGAGGCGGCGACTGCGGAGCGTTTCGCGGTCACGGGAGGGACGGTCGAGGAAGTTCTGGCGCTTGACCCCGACGTGGTGGTTGCGGGCAGCTTCCTAGCGCCTGCCACCCGCGCCGCTTTGGAGGATTTCGGGATCGAGGTGGTGACTCTCGACATTGCCGGGGACGTCATGGAGAGCGCGGCGCAAGTGCGCACATTGGCCGAACTGGCTGGTCATCCCGATGCGGGAGACCGGTTGGTCTCGCGCATCGAACGTGCGCTTGCCGAGGCCAGTCCGCGCGACGACGAGCGGATCGATGTCCTGCTCTGGCAGCCGGGCGGGATCGTGGCGGGCGAGCAAGCCTTGGTCAGCGATCTGCTCGCGCGGACGGGCTTTGCCAATGTGGCGCCCTCGCGCGGGCTTTCCCAAGCCGATTACGTCGCGCTGGAGGATGTGGTGGCGGCGCCCCCGCAGGTGCTGCTGGTCGCGGGAAGCGCAGTCGGCCAGCGTCATCCGGTGCTCGACGCCTTGCCCGAAATGCGCCGCGAGCGTTTCGATACCGGCCTGCTCTATTGCGGTGGGCCGACCATTATCCGCGCAGCGCGACGGCTGGCCGAAATCAGGAAAGCGGCGTCATGAACCGCGCGACGGTTGTCTTCGCGGGGTTGCTGCTCGTCGCTACCCCGCTTTCGCTGCTGGCAGGCCGCGTCTGGCTCGATCCGGCGAGCACTCCCAACGCCAGTATTATTCTTGCCGAATTGCGCCTGCCCCGGGCGATGCTGGCTATCGTCGTCGGCGCGGGGCTGGGGGCCGCCGGGGCGGCGATGCAGGGCTATCTGCGCAACCCGCTCGCCGACCCGGGCCTGTTCGGGATTGCGCCGGGCGCGGCATTGGGCGCGGTTGCCGCGCTGTGGATGGGTTATGCCGCATCGCCATGGCTGTTGCCGCTCTTCGCGCTGGTCGGGGCCAGCGGGGCGATGGCGCTGCTGGCGGCGATCGCAGGGCGGACCGGCGGCATCGCCTTGTTCACGCTTGCCGGACTGATGGTGGCAAGCCTGGCCGGAGCGCTCACCGCGCTGGCGATCAGCATGGCCCCCAATGCCTTCGCGATGAGCGAAATCGTGATGTGGCTCAACGGCGCGCTGACCGACCGTAGCTGGCGCGAAGTATGGCTCGCCGCACCGCTGGTCATGCTGGGGATAGCGCTCCTGTGGCGCAGCGGGAAATCGCTCGACGCGCTCACGCTGGGCGAGCCGGTGGCGCGGTCGCTCGGCGTGGATACGCGGCTCTTACTGTGGCTGCTGATCGTCGGCGTCGGACTGACCGTCGGCGCGAGCGTGGCGGTTGCCGGGATCATTGGCTTCGTCGGACTGATCGTGCCGCACCTCGTCCGCCCGCTGACCGACCGGCGTCCATCGCAACTGATCCTGCCGAGCGCGCTTGCGGGCGCCTTGCTGGTTCTCGTCGCCGACAGTGTGGTGCGGGTCCTGCCGCTGGTCACCGAACTAAGGCTCGGCATCGCGCTGAGCCTGCTGGGCGCGCCCTTCTTCCTGCTTTTGTTGCTGCGCATGCGCAAGGGGCTGGCATGAGGCTGGCTGTACGCGATCTGACACTTGCAGGCCGCCTTTCGGGCGTCTCGTTCGATCTGGCACCGGGGAGTATCACCGCGATTTGCGGCCCCAACGGCGCGGGCAAATCGAGCCTGCTCGAAACGCTGGCCGGATTGCTCCAACCCGATGCCGGTGACGTTAGCCTTGGCGGGCAGAGCTTGCGCGACATGCCGCCCCGCGAACGGGCAAAATGTGTCGGATATCTGCCGCAGTCGCATGAAATCGCCTGGGATGTTCCGGTGCGCAGTATCGTCGAGCTGGGACGTATGCCGCATGGCGACCGGCTGGCCGATCCCATCGATTGCGCGCTGCGGGCGCTCGACATCGAACGTCTGGCACACCGCCGTGCGCAATCGCTTTCGGGGGGCGAAACCGCACGTGTCCTGCTGGCCCGCGTCTTGGCAGGCCAACCGCGCTGGATCCTTGCCGATGAACCGCTCGCCGCGCTCGACATCGGTCACCAGATCGCCCTGCTACGCCATCTGCGCAGGGCCGGGTCAGGCGGTGCGGGGGTGGTCCTGGTGCTGCACGATCTCGCGCATGCCATGAACCATGCCGACCGCGCGATCGTGCTGGATCAGGGGCATATCGCCGCCGACGGCGCATGCGAAGACGCGCTCGACCGCGATACGATCGAGCGCGTCTGGAAAGTGCCTGTCCGGTGGATCGGCGAACCGGGCCACCGGGCTTTGGTCACTGGGTGATTACTGCGCATTCTCCGCCGGTAGCGCACCATCAGACACTTCGCTGTCGGCGGCTTCTTCGCCCGCGATCAGGCCGCGCGCGGCCAGCATCGGGGTTACGTTGGGTTTGCGACCGGCGAAGTTCTCGAACATCTTGAAGTAATCCATCGTGCCGCCCTGGCTGAGCACGGTGGCGCGATAGTGATCGCCATTGGCGCGCGTCAGGCCGCCATTGTCGATGAACCACTGGCGGCTGTCGCGGTCGAGCATTTCGGTCCAAAGATAGCTGTAATAGCCTGCCGAATAGCCCGAGGGCGAACTGAAGATGTGGTTGAAATAGGTGCTACGATAGCGCGGCGGCACCAGGTCGATCTCGAGGCCGAGCTCTTCGAGCGACTTGCGTTCGAAGGCGTCGACCTTTTCCGGCGTGTCGATCGCGGCGGCTTCTTCGGGCGACAGCGCGCTCCACTTCATGTCGAGCAGCGCGGCTTCCACGACTTCACCGAAATCGTAGCCTTGGTTGAACTTCGCCGCCGCTTCGATCTTGGCGATCATCTCGTCGGGGATGGTCTCGCCGGTCTGGTAATGCTTGGCATAGTTCGACAGCACGCTCGGCCAGGTCGCCCACATTTCGTGGACCTGACTGGGATATTCGACGAAGTCGCGCGCGGTCGCCGTGCCCGAAAGGCTCTCATACTTCTGGTTGGCGAAGAAACCGTGCAGCGCATGGCCGAACTCGTGGAAGGTGGTGTTGACCCAGTCGAAGCTGACGAGCTGCACCTCGCCTTCCGGCGCCTTGGGGATGTTGAGCACATTGTAGATCACCGGCTTGGTGCCCCACAGATGGCTCTGGTCGACGAAATTGCTCATCCACGCTCCGCCGCGCTTCGACGAGCGCTGGAACGGGTCGAAGTAGAACAGGCCGAGTTCCGAACCATCGCGGTCGAACACGGTGTAGGTCCACACGTCCGGGTGATAGACCGGCAGGTCGGTGCGGCGCTGGAAGGTCAGGCCGTAGAGCTTTTCGGCCATGTGGAACACGCCGTCCTCGAGCACCTTGTCGAGCACGAAATATTCCATCACCGCATCTTCATCGAGATCGTACTTCTCGGCTTTGATGCGGTTGGCATAGCGATACCAGTCCCACGGCTTGACTTCGTAGTCGCCGCCATCGGCTGCGATGGCTTCGTTGAGCATCGCGGCCTCGCGCCGCTGCGTGGCGGCGAGGGCGGGGACCATCTGTTCCATGAAGCCGAGCGCGGTGGCAGGCTTTTCCGCCATGCGGTCCCACATGGCATAGCTGGCCCAGTCGGCCTCGCCGAACAGCGCGGCCTTTTGCGCGCGCAGCGTGGCGATCTTGGCGATCAGCATACGCGTGTCGACATCCATCCGGCCATCGGCACGGTGATAGCTGGCCATGAACAGCTTTTCGCGCGCCGCACGGTTTTCCATGCTCGGCAGCAGCGGCTGCTGCGTGGTGTTCTGCAGCGCGATGGCGAACTTGCCCGGCTGGCCGTTTTCCGCAGCGAGGTCGGCGGCAGCCTGGATATCGCTGTCCGACAAGCCGGCCAGATCTTCGCGGCTGTCGAAAAGCACCGGATTGTCGTTCATCGCCGCGCGGGCGAGCTGGCTGAATTCGGTGGTCAGCGTCGAGAGTTCGGAATTGATCGCCTTGACCTGTTCGCGCTCGGCATCGCTGAGCAGCGCGCCGGCATGGACCATGCCGTCATAGGTATCTTCGAGCAGCTTGGCGTCTTCGCGCGTCATCGTCATCGCGGCGCGGTTGTCGTAAACCGCCTTCACGCGCGCGAAGAGTTCGGGATTGAGCGTGATCGAATCCCCGTGGGCGGTCAACTTGGGGCTGATTTCGGTGTTGATGTCGTCAAGCCGGTCGGTCGTGTTCGATCCGGTCAGTGCGAAGAACACGCGCGTCACCCGGCCAAGCATGCGACCCGATTTTTCCAGCGCGACAATGGTGTTTTCGAAAGTCGGCGGGGCGGGATTGTCGATGATCGCAGCGATTTCCGCCTTCTGGATAGCCATGCCCTGTTCGAAGGCGGGAACATAATCCTCTTCCGAAATCTGCGAAAAATCGGGTGTTTTGAAAGGCAGCGTACTGTCGGCGGCGAAATAGCCGGTTCCAGCCGGGATCGCGGCTGTGTCGGTATTGGCTTCGGCCATGGTTTCGATGTCCTCTCCGTAGGCGGCGGAGCAGCCCGCGAGAAGTGCAGCGGATGCGACGGTGGCCAGGATCTGGGCCTTCATGATTTTCCCCTCTGAAATGATACGCCACGCGGACGCGCGGTACAGTAATGCGACAATGGATGCGCGATTGGACCGCTCACCTCGCGCGCGCAAGGCCGCACAAGTCGCCGGTCGGCGCTCCTTCTACGTTAGTCGAACGGAACGGGGTGGCCCTGGTTCCGCTCGGCCTGGTCGCGCGCCGCCGCGATCGCTTCGTCCAGCGCCTGGCGGTTGACGGTCATCAGACGCGGACGGCCGCCATCCCGATCGACCACCAGCCATAGGGCACCGAGATCGAAAAAAGCGCCCTGGTCCTTGGCAACGCTCATCCTGGAAAGATCGAGCCGTTGCAGCAAGTCGAGCATTGCGGGATCGAATATCTCGTCGAATACCGCTTCGACCTCTTGGCGATCCTCCATTTCGCGGCGATTGCCTTGTGCATCGATATAGAGCAGCGGAAGGCCGATTTCCTCGAGAATACGTGCCTTGTTACCGCTCTTCGCCGCTTCGCGCAGCGCGGCGATGGCGGCGTCGAATTGGCTGGCGCTGGTACCCGTGGCGCAGGAAATCGCGCCGCCTTCGACAAAATCGTTTTCGCGATCGAAGTCGACCCGGCGCTCTTCCTGGTTCGACCATACCAGCAGCAGGCAATCCTCCGGCTTGGCTACCGCCTCGGCCAGGATCTGGGCATTGGCCTCCTTTTCCGGCGCGCGTTCCGGTGCGCATCCGGCAAGCGCCGCGCAGGACAGTATCAGCAGGGGCAGGGGTACGATCTTCATGGGCCTGGTTCGAGTGCATAGCGGACGACCGGTTCGTAAACAGAACCTTCGGGCCGCAGGAAGGCTTCGTACAGAATATAGGCTTCGGCTTTCCATGGGCCAAGGCGCAACCCGGCATTCCTGGCGAGAAACGGGCCGAGAGGACCGGTTGCCAGATTGCATCGCGCGAGGGTGATGTGAGGGTGATATTTGCGGTGTTCGGGTTCCAGACCCGCGGCGATGCAGAGGCGTTCGATGCGGCGTTGCAGGCGCTGCAGTTCGGGCGCTTTTTCGATGCCGGCCCACAGCGTGTGCACGCGGCCTTTCTTTTCGAAAACGCCGACCCCGCGAATTGTTAGCGCGAAGTCCGCCCCGATGGCCATGCGCAGCCGTTCGGCCAGATCGTCGGCGCGGTGAGTGTCCACCTCCCCGATGAAGCGAAGCGTCAGATGCAGTTGGTTCTCGTCTTGCCAGCGTACGTCGTCGATGCCTTCCATCAGATCGATCAACGCGTCGCGGATTGCCGAAGGGGGACGGATGCCGATGAAAAGGCGATGGGACATAGATGGGCAGCGCCGCTCGATCGGCGTATGGATAGAGTTCAGGCGACCTGTCGTCTGACGCGGTTGCGGCCGCTTTCCTTGGCCTCGTAGAGCGCATTGTCGGCGCGCTGCAAGGCCTCGCTGACATGTTCTTCGCGCTGCATCGAAGAAATCCCGATCGATGCCGTGCCGACGCCGGGCGGGAGCCCGAAGCTGGCGGCAAGTCGATGAGTCGCTGTGCGCAGACATTCGGCAGCGCGATCGGCTTCCATATCGTCGGCGATGGCGAGGAACACGGCGAATTCCTCGCCGCCCAGCCGCGCGGCGAAATGCCCTTCGCCAGGAAGGCTGCGGAGAACATCGCGAATGGCGGTCGCCACGCCGACCAGAACGCGGTCGCCCATGTCGTGACCGAACCGGTCATTGACCTGTTTGAAGTGATCCAGATCGACGATCAGCACGTGATAGCGGTCGCCCGGCGCATTCTCGTATATCCGGTCCTCGAACAAGGCCCGCCGGTTATAGAGCCCCGTCAGCGGATCGCGTATGGCGAGAAACTCCGCCCGTGCCAGCGCTTCCTCCAGATCCTCGGTCAGCCGGCGGTTGTGAACCCATGTATTCGCCGTTTCCAGCCGCTGGCGTCCGCTTCCGATGCTGAAGATGACGATCCCGCTCATGAGGAATAACAGGCCCCCCGCCAGCCAGATCGCGGTTCCCAGTGGGATGAAGGCGAGGGCACCGAGGAAGGTCGCCATGAAGCCGATAGTGTAGGGAATCGCGATATGCTTGATCGCCGAAGTGTTGGTGATGATCAGCGCAACGCTGATGAACACCCCCGCCGTCACGATATAGGATGCCGGATGCAGGTAGGGATCGAGAAATATGGGAAGGACTATGCTCGCCCAACTCGCTCCGCCGAAAGCCGCCACGACCGAGGCCATCCGCATCGGGACCAGCGTGCTTGCCCTTGCATCCAACCGTCGGCGGATTTTTCCGTAGAGCAGCGCCGTCGCGAACAGGGCGAGGAATCGGAGCAGCATGGGAATATAGAAATCGGCGGCGTTGGGCAGCGCTTGGGCGGCACCGATGACCAGCAGCGTTCCGGCGATATTGGCGGGTAGGGTGCGGCGCTCGGTCTCGGCCGCTGAGTGAACGAGAAGATGCAGGCGCTCCATGCGCCAATCCTCGTCATACTCCTCGTTCTCTACCGCCACTATCGTCCCACGCCTGTTACTCTTGCGAAAGGAACACTACCATGCCGATTGTAAAGGCAAAGTAAGCCGAGGTTGTGATCTCAGGCGGAATTCGCTCCGGCGGTTTCGCGCGGGTCGTCGTAGGATGCGTCCATGAATATCTGGGCACGGCGTTCGCTGCGATACTGCAGTCCCTTGGCAAATTTGCCGCCCGCATGGGTATAATCGAGTTCGGCCGCGATACGCTCGTAATCGCCCGCATCGATGGCGGCATTGAGGCGGGGGCTCTTTTCCGGCGACACGTTGCCGATACCGACATTGTAAACGAGATCGAGCAGGGCATCGAACTCGTGCTGGTAGAGCGGCAGGTCGCCGACCAGTTGGCGCACCCCCTGTTCGGCTTCGGCAAGGTCGGCCTCGAGAAATGCCAGAACCTGTTGCTCGCTAATCCGGTCGCCGACTCTCAATCCGTCCTCGGGTTCGACCAGATGGCCAACGCCGACGGTCGGATAGCCCGCGACATCGCGATAGACGGTAAATCGCACGCCCTCTTCTTCGATCAGGGCCTGCTTGAACGTATCGCTCGCTTTGATGAGCGGGGCGGGCTGGCGCGCGCTCCGAGCATCGTGAACCATCTCGATGGCGTTGGACGGGGCCACGGCTTTTCGCGCCTTGGGCGGGCCAGTGAATGCGGTCAGCCCCAGCGCGCCCGCACCCAGCATCAGCGTGGCCCGCTTGCGGGTGGACATTCTGGGTCTTACATCGAAGGCCCGCGCGGCCGCCCGGCGCGCCTGGCGCAAATCGCGGCGATGCTGGCGCTCGCGGCGGCGGCGTTTCAGAAAGCTCTCGGGCTTTTCACCCTTCTTGCCGCGCAAAGTGGTGTGCGCCCAATCGACTTCGTCGAGCGGACGGTTGAGATCGTCGAGGATCGCCCTGAGCTTGGCGTCGTTCTGCGCGCGTTGTGCCGGAGACGGCGGTTTCCCGGCGGTCTCGTTAGAGTAGTGCGCGGTGTCCTTGTCCATGTGGAGAGGCACCTTTCATAGTATCAACGTGTTGGGACACCGACGCTGCGACCGGGCGCATGCGATTTCATGCGCTCTCGCGTGATGTCTGACTTGTCTATGAAACGGTTCGCCAAGCGTCATTGGTCCCCGATTCGTCGCTGCGCAGCAACGTCCGGGCGGTCAATCGATGGGGTGCAACACAGAATCGGACCGCGCGATCGACCCTGCGAAGGCGGTCCGGGCAGGGTCTCCGGCTGGCCCGCTTGCGGTCATGGCTCAGCAAAGCCGCGGGCGGCAAGCCTCGTGGCGGCGCGCGGACAAGGGGCCACGCGCCGCCCGATCGGTCACCAGATGCGCACGCGATCCTCGGGCGCAATATACATTTCGTCCTCGGGCGTGATGTTGAACGCCTCGTACCACGCATCGACATTGCGCAGCGGCGCGATCGTGCGATAGCGCGGCGGGCTGTGCGGGTCGGTCGCGACCTGATTGCGCAGCGAATCCTCGCGCGCCTTCGCCCGCCACACCTGCGCATAGGCGAGGAAGAAACGCTGGTCGCCGGTCAGCCCGTCGATCACCGGCGCGACTTCGCCATTCAGCGATTTTTTATAGGCATCGTAAGCCACCAGCACGCCGGCCAGATCGGCGATATTCTCGCCCATGGTCAGGTCCGGATTGATGAAGCTGCCGGGCACGACTTCGAAGGCGGCATATTGCTCGCCGAATTTCTTGGCCTCGGCGTTGAACCGTTCCGCGTCCTGGGCGGTCCACCAGTCCCTGATCGCGCCATCGGCGTCGATCTTGCGGCCCTGATCGTCGAAGCCGTGGCTGATTTCGTGGCCGATCACTACTCCGATGGCCCCGTAATTGACCGCGGGATCGGCCCAGGCATCGAAGAAAGGCGGCTGAAGGATACCGGCCGGGAAGACCATCTTGTTTTCCAGCCCGCCATTATAGGCATTCACGGTCTGCGGGTTCATTGCCCATTTGCTGCGGTCGACCGGCTTGCCGAGATCGCTCATCTGATAATCCGCGTTGAACCGGGTCGCGCGGACCATATTGCCGAACAGGTCGTCGGGCGACATGGGCAATTGCGAATAATCGCGGAATTCCTCGGGATAACCGACCATCACATCCATCCGCGCCAGCTTTTCGAGCGCGGCCTGCTTGGTTTCCGGAGTCATCCAGTCGTTTTCACGGATGCGGTCGCCCATGGCCAGCTTCAGGTTCTTCACCAGCTCGTCCATCCGCGTTTTCGCGATCTTGGGGAAGTATTCCTCGACATAGGCTTCGCCCACAAGTTCGCCCAGCGAGCCATCGATCGTGTCGACCGCGCGTTTCCAGCGCGCGCGCTGCTCGCTGGTGCCGTTCAGGGCGCTGGTGTAGCGAAACCGGCTCTCTACCATCCTTGCGTTGAGATAGGGCGAGGCCTGATGCGTAACACGGGCCTTCTGCCACAGTTTGAGCGTTTCCAGATCGGTGCTGGCGAAGAGTTCCGCGATCGCCTTTATCGCCGTATTGTCGGTCACGATGATGCGGTCCTGCGGCGGAATGTTGTGCCCGTCGAAGAACGCGGCCCAATCGACACCCGGCGCATAGGCGACCAGTTCGGCGCTCGACATAGGGTTGTTGATCTTCTCGATCTGGCGGGTCTGCTCGACATCCCAGTTGAGCTGGGCGACATAGGTTTCGAACGTCATCACGCGGCTTGCCGCGCCGCGGGGGTCCTCCTCGCCGATATTGCGGAAGGTGCGCACCAGATATTCGTAATAGGCGATGCGTTCTTCATCGAACTTCGAATTGAAGTAGTAGTCCTTTTCCGGAAGGCCGAGGCCGCCCGAGAACATCCATAGCGCGTTGGTCGTGGGATCGTCGGGATCGGCATAGGGCGCCGCGCCGAACAGCGTGCCGCCGAATTTGGCGTAGGTCGCGCCCATGTAGCGGGCGAATGCGCTCTTGTCGGACAGCGCATCGACCTGCGCCAGTTCGCGCGTGAGAGGGGCGATGCCGACCTTCTCGATCGCTTCCTCGTTCATGAAACTGGCATAGAGCGCGCCATATTGCGTGCCCGCCGGCGCTTCGGTGATAAGACCGTTGACCTGCTCGGTCACGTCCTCGCGCAGATTGTAGAACGAGCCGACCGAGGGGCGATCCGCAGGGATCTCGGTACGGTCGATCCAGGCCCCCGATGCGTAGCGTTCGAAATCGTCGCCCGGATCGGCGGTGAGATCGCGGGCGGTCAGATCAAGGCCGTATTCGCCGATCTTGGCCGAGCCGGTGACGACAATGGTGTTTTCATCATCGGTGGTTTCTTCAGCGAAGGCCGGTGTGGAAAGCGCAAGGCCCAGCGCAAGCGCCGAGACTGCCGCCGTGCTGGCGAGCGTATGAATGCGTGGCATGAAAAGTCCCCTGAATTGTAATGATGGCCTGCGCTAACACGCCCGCGACGGCGGCGGCATATGAACTCGGTGAACCACACAGAACCATCGGCAAGCGACGGCTTGTGCGCGGTCTCGATAGCTCGTCGACCGTGCTTGTCGGTGCGGCTCCTCCGATCCGGGGCGGGGGAGAACGGGGAGTGGTTTTCGTTTCTGGGGCGTGGTTCTAAGGCGCGGTTTTCGTCTTGCCCGTTTCGAACACCCCGCGCGCCCGATCCATGACCGCGGCAGGCAAGCTCTGTTCCAGCAGGCCGAAGATCAACCCGATCAGCAGGGCGATCGTGCCGCTCTGCATGAGCTGGCCCGTGCTCATCGAACTGAAGCGGAATTCGACCACCCCGGTGATAAAGAACAGCGAGAAGACTACCGCCAGCGAACCGGTGAAGAGCAGGCGCATTCGCGGTGCCAGCCGATCTCCCTCCAGCTCGGCCAGATCGGTGAAGGCCAGCGTCACCTTGCGCGCGGCGAATGACAGCCAGGTTCCGATCATGCAGCCCGCCAGCAACAGGAACATGGCGCGAAACCGATAGGCTTCGGAAGGAAACAGGGCGACATATTTGCGCGTTTCGCTGGGTTTTGCGCACATCCAGTCGAGCCGATCACCATAGCCGCCGCACACCGTGGCGAAGAAGCCCGGGGATTTGTCGTAAAGCAGGTACAGCAGAAGAAAGATGAACGCGGCGCCGAATGCAGGCGCGCCGAGCTTGAACATGTAGTGGTTCTTGATCCGGGTCCCTTCGCGCATCAAGGTTTCATTGCGCAGCGTTTCGAGTGCGCCGTCGGCGGCCCGCAGATCGACGTTTTTCACAGTGAAAGCGAGCGTGGTCAGGCTGAATAGCCGGTCGAAGGCCTCCTTGAATCTGACCTCGCACTCTTTCTCCCAGGCATCGGTCTGGTGATCGGCCTGCGCGCCGATGATCATGCGGCGTAACCTTTTGCCGAGGCGAGCCCATCTGCTCTCCCCGCTCTCGGTCGCCGGGGCGGGGCGGTAAATCGCCTTGAGCACGCCCAGCGTCTGTTCGATCTTGCTTTTGAAGGCCAGTTCCTGCTCGTCCACGGGGGCGGGCTCTTCCCGTTCCAGATATTTGGCACCGAAATAGATGTCCCACAGGAACGGGTCTTCGCCATCGGCCGCGGGATTGTCCTTCGTGGCATTGGGGTGAAAGCGGGCGATGTCCCATCGCTCACCCAAATGAATGTCGCTCGTGCGCCAATCGCGTTTCTTGCCATTTCCCCCGCCCGTGCCGCTTTGGGCCTGGGCGGCCTCTCCCTCTTGCGGTTCGATTCGTTCCATCATCTTCCCCCCTTCAGATGTGTTGACGGCTCGCTCGAAGCGTAGGGTCGAACCGGTTGATCCGAAACAGGCGGCAAACCTGTATTCGACCCGTCAATCGCCAAGCTCATGGAAGCGACACGCCGGCGAACCGGGCGCAGTGCTGTCGAACGAGCTGTATTTATTGGCCACCCGGTGCTTCCATTCTTGCCGAAGCTGCATCGCTTCTATGCCATGGGTGCGATTATTCGACAATCGGCAGCAGATAGCCCGCTCGCGCTTTGCCGCGCCACGCTGGTTCGCGCAGCGATTGGAACTGCGTCGGCGCTTCCTATATCCGGCGTCCTGCCATTCGCATGGCTGGAACCCCGATGGTCGCGATGCGCTCCCCAAACGAACCGCCCTTGACTTGGTTGAACACAACAGGAACATACGCCACCCATGGCACTCACCAAAATTTCCGTCCGCGGCGCGCGGGAGCACAACCTCAAGGGCGTCGATATCGACTTGCCGCGCGATGCGCTGATCGTGATCACCGGCCTGTCGGGCTCGGGCAAGTCGAGCCTCGCCTTCGATACGATCTATGCCGAAGGGCAGCGGCGCTATGTCGAAAGCCTGAGCGCCTATGCGCGGCAATTCCTGGAAATGATGCAGAAGCCCGATGTCGAGCATATCGACGGGCTGTCTCCGGCCATCAGCATCGAGCAGAAGACTACCAGCCGTAACCCGCGTTCGACCGTGGCGACGGTGACCGAGATCTACGACTATATGCGCCTGCTCTGGGCGCGTGTGGGCGTGCCCTATTCACCCGCCACCGGCCTGCCGATCGAGGCGCAGACCGTCTCCAACATGGTCGACCGCGTGATGGCGCTGCCCGAAGGCACGCGGCTCTACCTCCTCGCGCCGGTGGTGCGCGGGCGCAAGGGCGAATACCGCAAGGAACTGGCCGAATGGCAGAAGGCGGGGTTCACCCGCGTGCGGATCGACGGCGAGATGTATCCGATCGAAGAGGCGCCCGCGCTCGACAAGAAGTTCAAGCACGACATCGAGGTGGTGGTCGACCGCCTCGCGGTGAAGGAGGGGCTCGAAACCCGCCTCGCCGACAGTTTCGAAACTGCGCTGAAGCTGGCCGAGGGGCTGGCTTATGTCGATCTGGCGGATGGGACGGTTGCCGACGTCATCCCAGCGAAAGCTGGGATCTCCCAGCAGCAAGAGACCCCAGCTTTCGCTGGGGTGACGGATGGGGGAAAGATGAAAGGCGCGGGCATCCCCGCCAACCGCATCGTGTTCTCCGAGAAGTTCTCCTGCCCGGTCTCCGGCTTCACCATCGAGGAGGTCGAGCCGCGCCTGTTCTCCTTCAACGCGCCGCAGGGGGCCTGCCCGACCTGTGACGGCATTGGCGAAAAGCAGTTATTCGATCCGCAATTGGTCGTGCCGAACGAGGCGCTGAGCCTGAAGAAGGGCGCCGTGGTGCCCTGGGCGAAGAGCAATCCGCCGAGCCCCTATTACATGCAGGTGCTGGCCTCCCTCGCAAAGGAATACGAGTTCAGCCTCGAGACCCCGTGGGAGGATTTCGACCGCGAAATCCGCGACATCATCCTCTACGGCACCAAGGGCCGCGCCATCCCGCTGACCTTCAAGGACGGGCGCAAGAGCTACACGGTCAAGAAACCGTTCGAGGGTGTGATCGGCAATTTGAACCGCCGCATGCTGCAGACCGAGAGCGCCTGGATGCGCGAGGAGCTGTCGAAGTTCCAGACCGCGCAGCCGTGCGAGACCTGTGACGGCAAGCGCCTCAACGAGAAGGCCCTCGCGGTGAAGATCGCGGGCACCGACATCGCCGAGCCCACGAAAATGAGCGTGGCGGATGCGAAGAAGTATTTCCTCGCGCTGCCTGACCAGCTCAACGCCACGCAGGCGCAGATCGCGACCGCCATCCTGAAAGAGATCAACGAGCGGCTGGGCTTCCTCGACAATGTCGGGCTCGACTACCTCAACCTCGACCGCACCTCCGGCACGCTGTCGGGCGGGGAGAGCCAGCGCATCCGCCTCGCCAGCCAGATCGGCAGCGGGCTGTCGGGCGTGCTCTACGTCCTCGACGAGCCCAGCATCGGCCTCCACCAGCGCGACAACGACCGGCTCCTGGAAACCCTCAAGCGCCTGCGCGATCTCGGCAATACGGTGATCGTGGTCGAGCATGACGAGGACGCCATCCGCACCGCCGACCATGTTGTCGACCTCGGCCCCGGCGCGGGCGTGCATGGCGGCGAAGTGGTGGCGCAGGGCACGCTGAAACAGGTGCTCAAGTCCAGGAAGAGCCTCACCGCGGACTACCTCACCGGCCGCCGCGAAATCGCGGTCCCCGCCACCCGCCGCAAGGGCAACGGGCACGAGCTCACCGTCCACGGCGCGCGGGCGAACAACTTGCAGGACGTCACCGCCTCCATCCCGCTCGGCACCTTCACCTGCATCACCGGCGTTTCGGGCTCGGGCAAGTCGTCCTTCACCATCGACACGCTCTACGCCTCCGCCGCGCGCCAGCTCAACGGCGCACGCGTGATCGCGGGCGCGCACGACAAGGTCACCGGCCTCGAATATTGCGACAAGGTGATCGAGATCGACCAGTCGCCCATCGGCCGCACCCCGCGCTCCAACCCGGCGACCTACACCGGCGCCTTCACCCAGATCCGCGACTGGTTCGCCGGCCTCCCCGAAGCGCAGGCGCGCGGCTACAAACCCGGGCGCTTCAGCTTCAACGTCAA
This sequence comes from Qipengyuania sp. ABI-127-1, assembly GCA_022953095.1. Taxonomy (GTDB): domain Bacteria; phylum Pseudomonadota; class Alphaproteobacteria; order Sphingomonadales; family Sphingomonadaceae; genus Qipengyuania. The sequence continues at coordinate 1,311,750 of JALJCR010000001.1, forward strand.
GGGCGGCCGCTGCGAGGCGTGCCAGGGCGACGGGCTGATCAAGATCGAGATGCACTTCCTGCCCGACGTCTACGTCACCTGCGAGGAATGCGGCGGCAAGCGCTACAACCGCGAAACGCTGGAGGTGAAGTTCAAGGGCCACTCCATCGCCGACGTGCTCGACATGACGATCGAGGATGCGGAAACCTTCTTCAAGGCCGTCCCCCCGATCCGCGACAAGATGCACATGCTGAACGAGGTGGGGCTGGGCTACGTCAAGGTCGGCCAGCAGGCGACCACGCTGTCAGGCGGCGAGGCGCAGCGCGTGAAGCTGGCCAAGGAACTTTCGAAGCGCAGCACCGGCCAGACGCTCTACATCCTCGACGAGCCCACCACGGGCCTCCATTTCGAGGATGTGAGGAAACTCCTCGAGGTGCTGCACCGGCTGGTGGAGCAGGGTAATTCGGTAGTGGTGATCGAGCACAATCTGGATGTTATCAAGACCGCCGACCACATCCTCGACCTCGGCCCCGGCGGCGGCGTGCGCGGCGGTGAGGTTGTGGCCGAGGGTACGCCTGAGGAGGTTGCTGCGGTAGCCGGAAGCTATACGGGGCAGTATCTCAAGCCGATGCTGGAGCGGCAGCGAGAGGCGGCGGAGTAATTTTCTTGGCTGCGTATAAGAGCTGTAACCCACTTCCTTTGATTTTTGCATTGTGCTGAAAGGTAAAGGAATCTTGGTTTTCTCGGAAGTGGCATGCCCAACCTAACGCTCGACGAGTATCTTGATTGGCATCAGGATAAATTCGCCGAGAATCTACGAGATAACTCATTTGAGAAATCGTTCGCGATCAACTCGGTCAATTTGTTGAGTAGTGTTAGTTTGCACGCCTTCTTCAAGGACCTTCAGCGCAAGCTCACCGAGCTCGAAAGCGAAGGCATTCTCGCAGCTAATGAAGCTTCATCATTTGGGTTGGTCAAGAAGGGCTTTTCGTCCGTCGTCAACAAGATTTACCGGCGGAATTGTCACTGGAATAGGCATTGGCCCAGCAAGCCGAAGGGTGGGTGGATAGCGTTTTCCGACGTCTATACATCTTTCGACGACATCATTCGCGGAACGATTGTCACCCGATACCTCGACGGTGGTGAACTAATAGGGCAGCACCTTCAGGCAATTGGCGAGGTCCATTCTGTTGGGGTCGAGGTGAGCCCTAGAGCCACTGATCAGGGGCACTATGCTTGGCACATATATGTGACAACTCCGCATGATGTAATTGTAAATGGAGCGGTGCAAACCGTTGATCTGAAGTGTGAAATCCAAATAATCACACTCCTCCAGTCGGTTCTTAAGGGATTGACCCACCAGTTCTACGAGAGGTCGCGAATTGCCGATACAGGCAGGCCAGTTGAGAGGCGTTGGCAATTTCAATCTCCCGAGTTCAAAGGAGAGTATTTAGGCCACACACTCCACCTTGTAGACTCAATGCTCGTAGAATTGCGGGAAGAGGCGGCGACAGGTGACATCTCTGTCGAAGGCGACAAGGAAGAAGAAGCGGAGGTTGGCAATCAACCGTTAGATGAAGGCTCGCCAGAGAGCGGCGAAATCGGAGATTCTAAGTGAAGCGTAGAAGCTTTCCCCCTCAACCATCAGTCGAGCACCTGACGACGTTATTTCGGCGAATAGATGCGGGCGATATTGTAGTGCCAGCTTTTCAGCGAGCCTTCGTGTGGGGCGCTGGGGAGATGCTTAGTTTGATGGAAAGCGTGAATGAAGGCTACCCTATCGGAAGCCTCCTTCTTTGGTCTGCAGACGAAGAAATTCTCAAAATAAGCACATCTGAAGACATACCATTTCCGCCACTAGCGGCGGAGATGCCCGTGAACTATATTTTGGACGGGCTGCAAAGACTTTCGACTCTTTACGGCGCTTTCCATTATGAGCCTGAAGTGCACCATAAATCCTTCGACATTCATTACGATTTGACTTTCGATCGCTTTATCCGGGGGGATGACGCACGTGATCTCACGTATGAAACAGTCCCCATGTCGAGCCTGTTCAAGCCCAAGCGAATGCTCGAAATCCAGCGCAAATTGATAGAGGGTGGAGCTTATGAGGCTGAGTTAGACAATCTCACCGCTCTACAATCCCGATTTCAAGAATACATGATCCCGATCGTCACGCTTCCCCAGCGGGAGGTTGAAGAAGTGGTGACAATTTTCGAGCGAGTGAACTCAACAGGGACTAGGTTGAGCCGAGTAGATTTTATGCGCGCGGTTACGTGGTCTCGCGAATTTGACCTCAACGAAGCTATCGATGACGTGAAGTCATCGTTGGAGTCCGAAGGCTTTGAAATTGATGACGATACAATCGTTAAGGCCATGGGTCAGAAGTTTGATCTCGATCCTGTCCCCGACTCGCTACTGAAATTGCGAAGTCAAAATGCTGGCGAGCTCCGTGACACTATTCCCGCAATCGTCTCAGATTTTCGACACGTATTCGAATTTCTCCGGCAGGAGTTGGGCATCTACTCTGAGGAATTCGTACCTTACGAGGGTCAATTTTTGGCCTTACTTAAGGCGTTCAGTGAGTTCGGTGGGTTTGATATCCAAAGGCGCGAATTTCTCTCCTCGTGGTTCCTGAGGTTGAGCTTTGAAGAGGCTCTCCAAGGTCGTCCTGACCATCATGTTGCCAATTTGGTGAAGAGCCTGATTCAGCAACTTTATGAGGGGGGGCGATCGATTAGATCGTTGACTATTGACGAAAACACTTTTGTTCGACGGAGAATGCTCAAGGGGAAGTCGCTGACTTCGGCAATCTGTGTCATGATGGCCCAATCTGAGCCGCTAGATATCATTACGGGCGAGCGGATTGATCCATTCGATATTACATCTGCGTACGATTCAAATCGCTTTGTGCCAGTTTTTGAGGTCGAGGAAATTGAAAAGTTCACTGGATCAAGCGTGTCTTCGAAAGTCCCTGCCAACGTCATATTAAGCACTTTCCCATTTTCCACTCGTGAACAGCTAAATCTAAGAAGTACAATATTGGGGATGGCGGAGCACGAAGCTGGCAGAGAAATCCTCACCTCGCATTTCATTTTTGATGACATGATTGAGGCTTTGGGAGCGAATGATGCGGAAGCATTCTTGTTTTTGCGGGCTGATGCAATGCTGGAGACAGCGCGACAAATGGTCAGCAAGTAGAACCGTTTTACGCTTTCCTCTCTTGATAGAGGCCCATACCTAACTCGGTTCGCTCGAAAACATGAGGTGAACCATTTACGCAGGGTGATTTCCTCTCGCACCGTGCGACATCCGGGAATGACCGGCTCGCGTGCCGGGCGGTGCGGGTTTCGGTCGGGACCGCGAGACCCTAAACCGCCGCCTTCGCCCGGCCCATCGACCAGTTCTCCTGCATCCGCACCTTGGGGTTGGGGGCGCACCAGATCTCGCCGCTTTCGTCGAGCGCGGTGACCCAGATGAGGTTGTGCTCCGGGCCGTAGTCGATCACCGCCAGCGCCAGCCCCTTTCCACGGTCGATGACGGTCACGGGCAGCGGCGGATTGAGTTGGGTGAACATAAGCGTGCGATCCTGCGCAGGCGAGGGGACAATTCCCTGCCGCGCATGGTGAAACGCGCCATCGCGATTTTCGGCACCCGCATGCCGCGCGCATCTGCGCTCTGTCCTACACGCCGCCCGCTGTATACATGGCCCGGTTCCCCTGAACGCAACCAGCAGGTGAACCATGGAATTGGGTTTTTGTTTTCGCCCTCAGGCGCCGGGCGCGACGCATCCGCGTCGCTTGGCTTCCTCGCATAAGCTCGGGCGGCCGGTCGGCCTTGCCTCGCCTTCGGCTCGGAGACTTGTGCCTGTCTCCACCTGGGGAGGCGCGGTATGACCGATCTCTCCAACCACCCCCTCGTCCTCCACGCCGACAGCCTCGTCGAGACCCCTCCCGCTCCGCAGACCCAGTTCGTGGCCGAGCGGCAGGTGGCGTTTCTCGAGGCGCTGGCGGTTACCGGCAATGTCCGCACCGCGGCGCGGCGGGCGCGGGTTTCGCACCAGACCTGCTACCGCGCGCGGCGCTGGTCCGGCTGAGACCCCCGCCTGCGCAGGGGATCGGGATGGGATTGCGGGCGTTCGGTCGGGCGTCCGGTGCCTGTGCTTGTGGGGCGGGGCGTGCGGGTGTCTCGCCCGCGCGCTCGCCGCCGCCGCTCGGCCCTACATCATCGGCCCTACATCAATTGATAACGCGCGCTGTCCGTGTACCTGCTAGACCTATGCCATCGTCGGCCTCTTTTCAGGCTTTCCGGCGACCGAGAGAAGCTTCGGCATTGCTCCCGCCTCGTGCATCGGAGTCCCGTCATGCCCGAATGGCTAATCGTTGTTCTCGCCGTGCTCGGCACCTTCGCGCTGGCGTCGTTGCTGGGTGAGCTGCTGGTGCGCCGCGTCCGCCGCCGCCGGTGACCGTGCAGGCCGGGTTCCGCAATCCCTGCGGCAGGCTCTGGGATCGATAATGCCGATCGTCACCCTGGACCCGATCCGGGAGGCTCCGGTTCTCAAACGTCGATAATGCCGTATTTCATGCCCTTGACCGCCGCCGAGGCGCGATCGGACACGTTGAGCTTGAAAAATATCCGCTTGATATGCGTGGCGATGGTCGGGCGCTTGCTGCCCAGAATCAGGGCGATTTCCTCATTGCTCTTGCCCTGCGCGATCCAGTGCAGGATCACCACTTCGCGCGGAGCGAGCCGCGGCCGTTCGACCAGGCCCGTCTCGAGCTGGTCGATCCGCAGATGCGCGGCCTGGGCGATCGTCTGGAGGATGGGGATATCGGCATGTTCGACCCGGTCCTGATGGTCGACCTGGTTGATGCCGAAGGCGGCCAGGTGCTGATGCGGGCCGAAAGTGGGGAAGGCATAGCCATCGGTCACCCCGTGTTCGCGCGCCTGCTCGACGAAATGCCGCTGATCGGGGGTCAGCGACTTGCCGGCCGCCATGTGGCTGAGCCGCATCGGCTGCCCGGCGCGGGCGATCAGCGAGGGGAAGGGGTCGAGCAGGTTGAGGCCGTCATTATATTTAGCAATCCATTCGTCGGGGAAGCCGAAGGATATGACATCGGCCTGCCCGGGATGGTCGCGCGAGGGTTTGAGATAGCTCAAAGCGTGGAAGCCGTGAGAGCGATAGAAGGCCCTGGCGATGGTGAACACATCATCCTTGGTCTCTGCCCCGGCAATCTGCCGCACGGCCCAACTCTCATCCATGGTCGCGCTCACTTCCCTGCTATGTTTGGCACTCTTTGTGCGGCAGTCCGATTGAATGTCATCCATTCGGACTACGTATATCCTTTGATGATTCGCTGAAGATTGCAAGCGGATATTAGCCGGTAGGATGGCACCGCACCCAGCCGTCGGCACGTAATACCTTGACGTTTTGCGTAGTTCGTTCGGATGACATCCGGCAGGGTGACCTCCGAACGGGTGACTACGGTTATCACCCTAGTAACCATACGAGTTTGGGCGACGGCTGGGGAAAACACACGATCCTGAGCGTCGGGGAACTTGACAGGTAGTGGGGGCCGAATCGCTTATGCAGGAAAACACGTTCATTGTCGTCGACAACGACTATCGCAGCCGCAATGAACTCACCATGGCTCTCGGCAAGATCGGGTACGTGGTGCCCGCCGACAGTCTCGACGATCTGGGCGGTCGCTGGCCGGAAGAAGCCTGGGTTCTGGTCCACGATCATGGCCTTCAACTCACCCGGGCGATGCGGGATCTGCGCCAGGCTGGGCGGTTCTATCCCCTGGTTGCCTATTCGAAGAAAGCCAGCATTTCTCACATCATGGATGTCCTCAGCGGCGGTGCCGCGGGCTATTTCGAATGGCCCACGCCCGATGAGCGACTGCAGCGCAGCCTTACGAATATTCTGGCGCGGAAATGGCAGAATTCGACCGCGACGATCGAGCAGGCCCGGGCCAAGCAGAAAATCGGCCAGCTTTCGCCGCGCGAGCGTGAGGTTCTGACCGGGGTGTGTGAAGGCTTTTCGAGCAAGGAAGTCGCCCGCACGCTGGGGATCAGCCCGCGCACGGTCGAGCTGCACCGCGCCAATGTGTTGAACAAGCTGGGCGTGCGCAATGTCGCCGCGGCGGTACGTCTTTCGGTCGAAGCCCGGTTCGAAGGGACCAGACTGCCCGACGAACAGCGCGAACTGGCGCTTTAGGGGCGAAGCGAAACGGCGCGCCGCTTTCGGGCGGCCTCTGCCGCCTAACGGTCGAGGACGGCGAGTTCGACCCGCCCATGCCCGCGTCGGATCAGGCCGAGTTCGGTCGCGGCAGCGCGGCTCAGATCGATTGCGCGGCCAGGGGCGAAGGGGCCGCGATCGTTGATCCGCACGGTGACCGTCTTGCCGTTGCGCGGATTGGTCACCGCCACCATTGTGCCGAAGGGCAGGGTGCGGTGGGCTGCGGTCATCCCGTGCATATCGAAGCGTTCGCCATTGGCGGTCCGGCGGCCGTGAAAGCGCTTGCCGTAATAGGAGGCGATGCCGCTGCCGATGGACCGTGCTGCGGGGGGCATTTCTACAGGCGCATCGATAGCATTCAGATCCACGACATGGGCGGCGGGTTCGGGCGCGGGCGGCAAGGCCTCGAAGCTGGCGAAACTTGCATCGAACTCCGCCCGGGGCAGGTTCTGCCGGACGTTTTCTTCAGGCTGGGCCGCCGTTGCCGGCACGGCCAGGATGGCAAGGAAAAGCATGCTGTGAAACGCGCGATTGGCCATCGTGTGGACCTCCCGTTCGGTTTCGATGGCTATACTGAAGGTTGCGGCGAGAGTCTTTAACAGCGGCGGTGCCCGCCCCATTCGCGCCACAGGTCATCGCGGATCGGGATCGTTTGTCCTCCGGCCCAAACTATTCCGGACATGCGGGAAAGCGGTTCTGGAAAGGCAGGAAAAGGGGCGGGATAGTCCAGCCCACCGGATCGCCAGACGAACCCGGTATGGAGCCGCATGCGATCCCGACGAGCAAATGGGGCCGACATCGCTGCCGACCCCACTCTCACCGATGCGTGGTCATGCCCGCCAACTGAATGAAACGCGCAGGAACTTGGCATCCGACGTTTTCCCTTCCGCTGCATCCGAAGATGCCGCATCCGGTTCTGTCACCGGCGCTCGCACCGGCATCCGGCTCCACCCTCCGACTTATCCGGTCGAGTGCGCCAGGCCATAAAGGCCCTCGCTTTTCGTTCCGGACTGGCCTTCGACAGGCGGTGCCGCGATCGAACTTTCCGTCAATGGCCGAACCTCAAGCGGCTGCATCGCCGATCCGGTCCGAAGACCTTTTCCATGCGATACCTCCTCGGCATCCGACCGGGTTGGTCCGATCCATGAAAGACGTACGTTGCGTTTCGTCATCGACCCGCTTGCGTCCGACCGAAGTCTTCCCCATGCCGGTCTCGGAAAACACATGGACAGCGTCTCCCATGTCTTTCCGGTCTGGATTTTCTCCGTTATTTCAGGCCGTTAAGCCATCTATCCGGTGGAAGATCCTCGCCGTTCCGATGCCTTCAAGCTGCGCCCGATCGGGCGATTCGTCCAGCCGACAAAGCCCGACTTTTCCACCATCCCCCGATTCCGCTGTGGAGGGGGGTGGAAAAGTCAACGCTTCATCGCAAATTACGAACGCGATCTTTGTTGCAGGCGCAATATTGCGCCGCAAAACCTTGTTGCGGCGCAACTAACGGTCGCGTCTGGCGAGCAGGCGCAGGCGCAACGCGTTCAGCTTGATGAAGCCTTCGGCGTCTTTCTGGTCGTAAGCGCCCGCATCATCCTCGAAGGTCACATGCGCTTCGGAATAGAGCGAGTTGTCCGACTTGCGGCCCACGACACTCGCATTGCCCTTGTAGAGCTTGAGCCGGACCGTACCTGAAACCTTCTCCTGGCTGAGGTTCACCGCCGCCTGCAGCATCTCGCGCTCGGGGCTGAACCACAGGCCGTTATAGACCAGCTCGGCATAGCGCGGCATCAGCTCGTCCTTGAGATGCGCCGCGCCGCGATCGAGCGTGATCTGCTCGATCCCGCGATGCGCGCGGGCGTAGATCTCGCCGCCGGGGGTTTCGTACATGCCGCGGCTTTTCATGCCGACGAAGCGGTTCTCGACCAGATCGAGGCGGCCGATGCCGTGCTTGCGACCCAGCTCGTTGAGCGCGGTCAGCAGCGTGGCAGGGCTCATCGCTTCGCCATTCAGCGCAACGCCGTCGCCCCGCTCGAACGCAATCTCGATATATTCGGGCGTGTCGGGCGCATCCTCGGGATGATCGGTGCGCGAGTAGACATAGTCCGGTGTCTCCTCCCACGGATCTTCGAGCACTTTCCCTTCCGACGAGGTGTGCAGCAGGTTCGCATCGGTGGAGAAGGGGCTCTCGCCGCGCTTGTCCTTGGGCACGGCGATCTGGTGCGCCTCGGCCCAGGCGATCAGCGCGGTGCGGCTCGTCAGGTCCCATTCGCGCCACGGGGCGATCACCTTGATGTCCGGATCGAGCGCATAGGCCGACAGCTCGAAACGCACCTGGTCGTTGCCCTTGCCGGTCGCGCCGTGCGCGATGGCGTCCGCGCCGGTCTCGTGCGCGATCTCGACGAGGCGCTTGGAGATCAGCGGGCGCGCGATGCTGGTGCCGAGCAGATAGTCGCCTTCGTAGCGGGCGTTGGCGCGCATCATCGGGAAGACGAAATCGCGCACGAATTCCTCGCGCAGGTCCTCGATGAAGATGTGCTTGTCCGGAATGCCCATCGCCCGGGCCTTTTCGCGCGCGGGTTCGATCTCCTCGCCCTGTCCGAGATCGGCGGTGAAGGTGACCACCTCCAGCCCGCGCTCCACTTCGAGCCACTTGGCGATGACGGAAGTATCGAGGCCGCCGGAATAGGCGAGGACGACACGCTTGATATCGGACATTGCGGGCACCTTTGTTGACTTGGCCGCGCCGCTAGCAGGGGTGGGGGCGCGGTGGCAATCAGGAAGAGCTTGGTGGGGGGGAAGGCGTGAAGCAATAGCGGCGCTTATGGTCTCGTGGTGCGTGAAGGGCAGGGCGCGTGCTTTCCGATTGAGCCGTGCAGATCGAAAGCAGGTTGATCTAGCGTTTGGGGTGGGCTGGTAAGAGCTGGAATCAGGCCTAGTATTTCTGCATTTCATCTTGAGTTGTCTGATTGACTCCAAATGAAGTACCCGGAAAGAAGATCACGGTGATCGGAGATTTAAGAAATGGTAGATCAACCCGAATTTGACGGCGTAACGCACCCAACGACTGAGGATGGAGTCGAAGCTCCCATTATCACCTCGGCTGCTAGGGCTCCGACGATCTATGCCGATGGGGTAATCTTCGCGACTCGCTTCGGCTCCACTGTTAGAGTCCACCTCGTTGAAACAGTGGCTGAAGCTGCTGATGCACCTCATCCTGGGTTAAAAACGCGCCATGTGGCGAATATAGTGATGCCAATTGAAGGGTATCGAAATACCGTGAAGTATCTCAATGAGATCTCCGAGTACTTCGATGAGGAGGGTCGCGAAGTTGACCAATCCTCGAAAAAGTAGTCCACCCAAAAATCCGCAGCCAATTTCTACGGATATAGTAGATTTGAACGGTAATCCTTACCGGGCGGAAGCAGCGCCACAGCCTCCGATAAATTCTTCTTTCGGTAGTGGGTCTGGTGACGGCGGTGGCATCCATTCACTATCGTCCGATCTGGGCGGGATTAAGAAGAACATTTCATTTTTAAATTGGGCGCTTGGCATCATTTTTCTCAGTGGTCTGAGTGCCCTGGTAGGAATTTACCTTTCTTTGTCTTCGGAAATTGATACTCGTTATGATCGCATATCGGACAAAATAGATGGCGTTTCAAATCAAATTGGCGAGGTAAGGATTGGCATTGGGAAATTGGAAACTCGACATGAGTCTGAGTTTACTGAGAAAATTCCGAAAGAATCTAACGCCAGCCAGTAAAACGGGGTTTGGTTGATTTAACAGCCTTGTTGAATCAAAAAAATATCTAATATCGTTCAATCTTGTTGATAACTTGCTTGCAGGCATATCCGCTAGGCTACTCATTCCCTCCGAGGCATCTGAATGGGAATCTCGTACAAGTGGCATACACTTTTGGATCAGAATTTTACTGTTCCAATACCTCCATGCGGCTCTACCGCCTTGTGCAAAGCCAGTGCGAGGCGCCAATGCCGCCCGTTTTTGTTTAGGCCAGCAAATGGTCGATAGTCGGTCCCACCGTTAATACCTCCGAACACTCCCTTTCCTACACACCCCCATCTGTGCCTTAAGCTATGCGATGAGCAAGAAGCCGCCCCGTATTCCGCCCGCACAGCCACCACTTGCCGCGCCGCGTGCCGAGGGTGCGCCCGGCGAGCCGTCTGACAATCTCGCCGCCGGGTTGTCACTGCCCGTCCTCGCTGCGGCGCAGGCGGCCTTGCCTGCGGTTAAGCGCAAGCGCGCCGCCACGGGTAAACGCGGGCCACGCTGGACCAGGGCGCGGCAGGTCGATTTCCTTGTGGCGCTGGCGGAAACCCATTCGGTGGCCGAGGCGGCGCGGCGGGTGGGGATGAGCCGCCAGTCGGCCTATCGCCTACGCCAGCGGTTGCGCGAACAGCCCTTCGGCCGGGCCTGGGACGCAGCCTATGCCAGCGCGCGCCACAGCCTCTACCGCGCGGCGCTGGAACGTGCGATCGAAGGCGTGGAGGTGCCGCATTATGCCGGGGGCGAGCTGGTCGGCACCTCGCGCAAGTTCGACGAGCGCCTCACGCTTGCGCTGCTGGCCATGCCGACGCCTGCCCCCGCAGAGCTGCCTGCGGTCTATCCGGGCAGCGCCTATCCTTCGACCGACTTTCGCGGATTGCTGGAGCGGGTCGAGACCGGACCCGACCATTTCGGGGTCGACGAAAGCGAGCATCACCTGCTCCGGCTGGAAGCGGAGGAGGAGGCCCGCTGGTCTGCGGACGATGCGGAGGACGAGGGCGGCGAGCAGGAAAAGGATGACGGCGGCGAATGGGAATATTGACCGGATGTGTCACCCGGTCTCCAACATCGTCTGCAATTTCAATGCGATGACCTGTAGGAAAAGCCGGACACCCCCGTCACCTTGTGTAACCTACACAGAAACCCTGGCGCAGCGCGCTATTCCGCCGCTTCGCGCAAGGCCGGGTCGAGATGCCAGCGCGGCACCTTGCCCTCATCCGCCGCGCGCAGCCGGGCGCTTTCGGCCTCGATATATTCGCGCGTCATCGGGATGGCGGCGCGATCTTTCACATACTGGATCTGCCAATTGACCATATTGCCGTGGCGGAAGCTCTGTTCGGCCCCGGCGAGGTAGAACAGCCACATGCGGTAGAAGCGTTCGTCGTAAAGCTCGGTGATCTCGCGCTGGTGCAGCACGGTGCGTTTGTACCATTCCTCCAGCGTGTGGCTGTAATGAAAGCGCATCGCCTCCACATCCATGACCTGCCAGCCATGCTTCTCGCTCTGCGTGACGAGCTCGGACAGGGCCGGGATATAGCCGCCGGGAAAGATGTATTTGCGCGTCCATTTGTCGGTGAAGCCCGGCGGGCCGGCGCGGCCGCAGCAATGGCTGATCATCACGCCATCGGGCTTCAGCAGGCGGTTGGTGTGTTCGTAGAATTGCGGGTAATGCGGCGTGCCGACATGTTCCAGCAGGCCGACCGAGCTGATCCGGTCGAAGGTCCCTTGCACGTCGCGATAATCCATCAGCTTGAACGTCACCCGGTCGGCGAGGCCCGCTTCCTCGGCGCGTTCCTTGCAGAAGGCGATCTGGTCGGGGGCGAGCGCGACGCCCATAACCTCGACATCGTAATGGCGCGCGAGATAGAGCGCGAAGCCGCCCCAGCCGCAGCCGATATCGAGCAGGCGTTGGCCCGGTTGGATGTACATCTTGGCGGCGAGATGCGCCTTCTTGTCGAGCTGCGCTTTCTCGAGCGAGGTCGTTTCCGGATCCTCGCGGTAATAGGCCATGGTGTACTGGCGGTCCTCGTCGAGGAAGCGCTCATACAGCTCGCGGGTGAGGTTGTAAGTGTGCTCGGCATTCTTGCGCGCCTTGCCGCGCAGGTTCACGCTGTCGGCTTTTGCGAGCAGTTTTTGCGCCGCCTTGCGCAAGGGGCCTTTGGGCTTGAGCGATGCGCCTGCCTCGCGCTTGGCGTTCCTGGTCACGAACAGGACGAGGTCACGGATATCGTGCGGTTCCTCGACCTCGAGCCAGCCCCACATGAAGGCCTCGCCCGCGCCGACCTGCGGATAGCGTGCGATATGGTTGGCCGCTTTGCGATGCGTCAGGCGGATACGCAGCGGCTGTGTGCCGTCCTCGGGCGCGCCGTATTCGTAGGTCTTGCCGTCATGGTCGGTGACGATCATCCGCCCGCGCCTGATCGCGGCCTTCAGGAATGTGTCGAGCAGCCACATGGGCGCGCCTCTCCCCTTATGTTTTCCCCGGGACGAGACTGTGGCACACTTCGCACGGAGTCAATCGAAGGGAGGAGCAAAGCCGTGGCCGAAGCCAAGACGCAAATTACCGATGTCGATCCGGCCGACTTTCTTGCCGCGGTCGAGCCCGAAAGAAAGCGAGAGGAGGCGAAGGTGCTCGACGCGCTGTTTCGTCGGGTAACGGGTGAGGAGCCCAGGATGTGGGGGCCGAGCATTATCGGCTATGGGAGCTACCGCACCACCTATGCCAGCGGGCGCAAGGTGCATTGGCTGCGCACCGGCTTCAGCCCGCGCAAGGCGAAGCATTCGCTCTATCTGATGGGCAGCTATTGCGACGAGACCACGGGCCAGCGCCGCGACGAATTGCTGGCGCGGCTGGGCAAATACAAGACCGGCAAAAGCTGCCTGTATGTCAACAAGCTGGCCGATGTGGATATGGACGTGTTGGAGGAATTGCTGCGCAACGACTGGGAAGCAATGGCGCGCCTCTATCCCGAGTGATCAGATGCCCGCATACCACTGATATCCGGCGCGGTCTTCCCAATAGCCGCCCTGGCCTTTGCCGATCTCGTCGAGGCTCGCGACCGCCTCGATCGCGGTAAGGTATTTGGCGTGTTTGTAGCCCAATTGCCGCTCGATCCGCATTCTCAGCGGTGCGCCATTGCGGATGGGCAGCGGCTCGCCATTGAGGCTGTGCGCGACGATGGTCTGCGGGTGGTAGGCGTCGATCAGGTCGACGCTCTCGTAATAGTCTTGCCCGTTGAGATTGTCGGCGCAGCGGAAGACGATGAACTTCGCCTCTTCGCGCAGGCCCGCCGCCTCGAGCAGAAGCGAGAGCTGCGGCCCGGTCCATTCGCCGATCGCGCTCCACCCTTCGACGCAATCGTGGCGCGTGACCTGCGTGCGCTGGGGCAGCTTGCGGATATTGTCGAGGCTGAGGCTGAGCGGATTCTCGACCAGGCCGCGAACTTCGAGGTGCCAATTGGCGAAGCCTTCCCCGGCGTGGCGCGGATAGTCGCCATTCTGCGGATCGGTCGAGCCATTGCCGCGGAAATAGGGCGAGATCGCGCTGCGCGGATATTCAGGGGCGAGAGCCTCGCGGTTCGTCAGCAGTCGGTGCGCGGTTTCGTGCCATTTCTCCGCCGCGCCGAGCAGCGACTTGCCCGCACCGGTATCTGCAATTTTGTTACAGCCCGCAACGAAGGCTGCACCTGCGGCCACGAGGAAGTTCCTGCGCTTCATCGCTCGCGCCCCCCGGTAATCATGTCGCGTATCTGGTGGATCGGTCCGACGAGGATCACCAGCACCACATGCACCACGAAAAAGGCGGCGATGGCGAAGGCGAAGATGAAATGCAGGCTGCGCGCCGATTGCCGCCCGCCGAGCAGCTCGACCAGCCAGCCGAATGTCGGTTCCAGGCCCGGGCTGATGGCGATTCCGGTGAAGATCATCATCGGCAGAAACACGCCCAGCACAAGGCCATAGGCGAGCTTCTGGAGGAAATTGTACTCACCGCCTTCGTGGTCGAAATTCAGCTTGAGGTGCTGGACTATGTCATGCCGGATCGCGTCCGCCTTCCATTCCTTGCGGCTGGTGGCGATGTCGCGTTTGAAGTGGCGGTTGGCGAGCATGACGATCCACATGAACAGCAGGCCCAGCGCGAAGGGCCAGGCCATGAGGATATGCCAGTCGCGCGCCACGGCGAGGCTGTAATAGCCGGGGATCGTCGTCCAGTCGGGAAAGCGCGGCACGGTGAGCCAGGCCTGTTCGGCGGCAAAGCCCCAATCGCCCCAATAGAGCCGGCGATGCGCGTTCGAGATCGTCAGGCCCGACATGAACAACACGACGACGCAGATGAGGTTGAGCCAGTGCCACAGCCGGGTGCTGAGCGTGTGGCGCTTCATGCCCCGGCTCGCTCGCGCGCGAGGTAGATCACGTCGCGCGGCTGGGAGAGGAGGTGCTGGCCGCTGTCGACATAAAGCGTCTGTCCGCTGGCGAGATGACCCTGTGCGAGGAACAGCGCGGCATCGGCGACTTCCTCGGGGCCGGTCTTGCGGCCGAGCAGGTTCATGCGGTGGGAAATCTCGGTCTCCTCCTCGCTCTGGTCGTGGCTGGCGAGGATCGCGCCCGGCGCGAGCGCATAGACCCGGTCTTGCGCGCGGGCCGCGCCCATGGCCAGCATCGGCACGGTCGATGCCAGTGCGTGCTTGCTCATCGTGTAGCTGAAGAAATCCGGATTGGGATTGGCGAGCTTCTGGTCGGTGAGGTGGATCACACGACGCCCGCCGCGTGCACTCGCACGGGCGAGATAGGTCTGCGCCATGCGGGCGGGGCTGCGGGCGTTGATCTGCATCGTACGGCTGTTCGTCGCCGGATCGAGCGCGGTTACCGCATCATTGTCGAACACCGCCGCGCAGTTGACGAGGGCGCGCCAATCCGTGAGTCGCCCGGCGAGGGCCTCGACCATCGCGACTGCCGCATCGCCGTCCGCGAGATCACAGCGCACCGTTTCTGCTGAGGGGAGCTCTTCCGCGAGAGCTTCGGCCTCCGCGCGCGAGGAAGCGTAATGCACGACCACATGCCATCCCGCCTTGCCGAAGGCGCGGGCGATCGCCGCGCCGATCCGCTTCGCCCCTCCCGTTACGAGTACCGCTGGCTTGCTGTCGGTCATTGCCTGCGACCATAGCGCCATGCGGTGCAAAGAAAAGGCGCGCCGCCACCCGAGGGGAAGGTGACGGCGCGCCGCATTCGCAACCTCCAGGTTGCGTCAGAGGGTCAACGGCACTTCAAACTACCGCGGTCGATTTCGCGACCGACGATTGCGCCGACAGCGCCGCCCAGAATTGCGCCGAGCGTCTTGTCGCCGCGACCGGCCAGTTCATGGCCTGCCAGCGCGCCGACGCCGGCGCCAATGACGAGGCCGGTCGTGCCGTTGTCGCGCTTGCAGTAATAGCGCCCGTCGTCACCGCGCCACATCCGGTCGGCACGGCTGATCCGGCGCGGTTCGACATAGTAGCCGCGGCTGTCGTAGATCGCGCGGTCCTTGGCGCGTTTGCCGTGAGCGGGAGCCCAGCTCGGCGGATCGGCGGCGGCCGGTGCGGCGGTGCCGATGCCGGTAAGGGCAAGCGTCCCCGCTGCGAATGCGAGAGTGAGTTTTTTCATGTTGCGTCCCCATTCGGTTGTCTCCAGCGCGACCCTGCGCGGACGATTTACAACACTGGCTGAACGGATAGCGGTTCGCCGAAATTCGCGATGAGCCGTGCTGAGACGCGCGACCAATTGCTACCGATCGAGCTTTTTTCGGGCGCGATCACGCCATGGCAGGCAGAGTCTTTCGAGTGCCGTGATCTGTTCGAGTTCTTCGCGCGTGGCCTTGTGCGCCGGATCGAAGAGCTTCGCGAACAGGCGCCCCACGGTCCAATCCTCGTGGCCCGTTTCGATTTGCTCCAGCCTGTCACCAGCCTTGGCGTCGCCTTCCTCGATGACGCGATAGTACCAGCCGCAATTGTGCTGCGCGACGATCCGCGCGACCATACCCTTGCGGCCGAAGCGATGGTCGATCTTCCAGCAGGGCTGGCGTGGCTGGCTGACTTCGAGCAGGGCGCTGCCAAGACGGAAGCGGTCGCCGATCCGCACTGCCTCTTCGGTCAGCCCCTCGACATGGATATTCTCTCCGAAAGCGGCGGGGCGGGAGAGCAAGTCGTGCCCGCCGAGCCAATCGTTCCATCCCGCGTAATGATCGCGCGGATAGTGATGCACTGCCATGTCCGGCCCGCCATGGTTTTTGGTATCGGCGACCATGTCGCCTTCGATGCCGAAAGAGCGAATATGGGCGATCCCGTCGACGGGCTGCTTGTCGATGGCGCTCAGTTCGGCGCCGTTGAAAGGCTTGGGCAGGCCGACACAGATGGCGAGCACTTCGGTGGTCATCGATCCTCCTTGCGCAGAGTAAGCGCGAGCCAGTCCCGCTGCGTGCCATCGCTGCCCTTGCCAGGATAGCGCTCGCTGGCCAGGATCGTGAGGCCCGCTTCGCGGTAGACCTCTTCCAGCCATTCGGGAGAGGGGAGATTGGTCCAGCGGCCCAGCAGGTCGCGGCCCTCGCCGGGATGGGCATGGTCGCACAGCTTGTAATTGGCGAAGTGAAGACCGCCCGGCCGCAGCGCGCGATGGATCGCCGAAAGAACCGGTGGCAATGCAGCGCGCGGCAAGTGAAGCAGGCTCGCATGAGCCCAGACGGCGTCGTATTCGAACACCGCGTTGAGTTCGTCCAAGCGCATCTGGCGCGCCGCGATATTGTGGCGTTCCTTCGCTTTCCTGACCATGGCGGCAGTCCCGTCGGTTGCATCGATGGAGAAACCGCGATCACGGATATAGGCGGCATCGCGCCCGCCGCCGCAGCCCAGTTCGAGGATGTGAGCGCCTGGCGCCAGGCGGTCGAGAAAACCGTCGAGATGGCGGCTCTGCCCCTGCGTACCGCTCGCCGTGTAATGGGGCGCCTCGCGCTCATACCAGGCGAGGGTCGCCTCGTCGGTCATCAGGAGGCGGCAGCGTCTGCGGCTTCGGCAGCTTCGCGGTCGCGCTGTGCGCGGCTCTTCTTTTCGGCGGCAGTCTTGAGCTGGCCACAGGCGGCATCGATATCGCGCCCGCGCGGTGTGCGCACGGGCGCGCTGATGCCGTGCTCGAAGACGATTTCCGAGAAGCGTTTTACCCGCTCCGGCGTGGAACATTCATAGGGTGCGCCAGGCCAGGGGTTGAACGGGATGAGGTTGACCTTGGCAGGCAGCCTGTATTGCTTGATCAGCCGTACCAATTCATGCGCGTGTTCGTCGCTGTCGTTCTTGTCCTTGAGCATCACATATTCGAAAGTGATGCGGCGCGCGTTGCTCGCGCCCGGATAGGCGGCGCAGGCTTCGAGCAGTTCCTCGATGCCGTACTTCTTGTTCAGCGGGACGATCTCGTCGCGAATTTCCTTGGTCACCGCGTGGAGCGAAACGGCGAGGTTCACGCCGATCTCCTCGCCGCAGCGGTCCATCATCGGCACCACGCCGCTGGTCGACAGGGTGATCCGCCGCTTCGACAGGGCAAGCCCGTCGCCGTCCATGACGAGCTTCAGCGCGCCCTTGACGTTGTCGAAATTGTAGAGCGGCTCGCCCATGCCCATCATCACGATATTGGTGAGAAGTCGACCGTCCGAGGTATAGTGCGCGCTGTCTTCGTCGTCGTCGAGACCTGCCATCGAACCCTTGGGCCATTCGCCCAGCGCGTCGCGCGCCAGCATGACCTGGCCGACGATCTCGCCCGGCGTGAGGTTGCGCACCAGCTTCATCGTGCCGGTGTGGCAGAAACGGCAGTTGAGCGTGCAGCCGACCTGGCTCGACACGCAGAGCGTGCCGCGATCCGCGTCGGGGATGAAGACCATTTCGAAGTCGTGGCCGTCCGAGGTGCGCAGCAACCATTTGCGCGTGCCATCGGTCGAATGCTGGGCTTCGACGATATCGGGCCGCCCGATGTAGAACCGCTCGGCCAGCCAGGGGCGCATGGTCTTGGCGATATCGGTCATCGCCGCGAAATCGGTGACGCCGCGATGATAGAGCCAGTGGAACACCTGCTTGGCGCGCAGCTTTGCCTGCTTTGCGTCTAGCCCCGCATCGGCGAACAATTCGCGAATGCGGTCTTTCGGCAGACCGATCAGGTCCACACGGCCATCTTCGCGCGGCGTGATGTCACGCGCGACGGGAACCGGGTCCACCTGCCCGGGGATGCTCATGAGTGTCGTATCGGCCATGGGAGCGGCGCATATAGGGCCTGTTGCGCCGAAAGCAAAGTGCACGCGCCGCGTGAGCCGAGCGCCCATCGCGCAGACGCGCCTCAGCCACGCAAATCTTCCTCGGGAAACGCGTTCCCAACGCCTCGTCTACCAAAATCACCTTTTCGTCGCGCAACATGTGTTCAATTTGCAACAATATCCTGTTGTTTGAGGTTAATGAAACTGTTTCCAATCTCGCGACGTTCTCCCAGTCCATGCAGCATGAAAGCTGCAGGTCAACAAACGGAGTTCGTACATGAAGAAGATTTCAACCCTGCTCGTAGCCGGTTCGATGGCCGCCTTTGCCACACCCGCTTTGGCGCAGGATGCCAACGGTAATTTCGACGGCTTCCGCGTCCAGGGCGTGGTCGGCTACGATGCGCTGAAGGCCGGCAGCAGCGTCGATGACGACGGCAACGACAACAACGACCAGTCGATCGACGGCCTGGTTTACGGTGTGCAGGCCGGTTACGATTTCGACCTCGGCGGCGCAGTCATCGGGCTCGAGGCGGAACTGACCGATTCAACAGCCAAGACCGAATTCGACAATGGCGATTTCGAAGGTTTCGGCTTCGGTGAAGTCGAAGCGGGACGCGATCTGTTCCTCGGTGCGCGCATCGGTGCCAAGGTCGCCCCGGACCTGCTGCTCTACGCCAAGGGCGGCTATACCAACGCCAAGCTCAACATCCTCGCCAATGACGGCACCAGCGAGTTCCGCGAAAGCTTCGACCTCGATGGCTGGCGCGCCGGTGCGGGTATCGAATATGCCATCAACCCGCGGACCTTCATGAACGTCGAATATCGCTATTCGAACTACACCGAAGGCGAAGTGGACTTCGATGGCACGCTGCCCGACAGTGACCGTTTCGACGTCGATTTGGACCGTCACCAGATCATGGCGGGCGTTGGCGTTCGCTTCTAAGCGATAGCCCGCACTATGAATTGGGGCCGGCGAGCGATGGCGCTTTCCGGCCCCTTTTTCTTTCCTGTCTCCACGGTTCAGCGCCGGGCGCAGGCGAGGGTGGCGGCATCCATCGCGGTCGCCGCGCCCGACAGTGAGTAGCTGTTCGCAAATCGGCGACCGCGTTTGTCCGTGGCGCGGATGGTCATCCGCTCGGCCGAACGCATGGCGGCGACGATCGCGGCATCCATCGCGCGGTCCCGAGCCCAGGCATCGCCGCCGCCGCCAGTAAGGCGGAAGCGCTTGCCGCCGATGGCAAGCGTGATGGCCGAGCCGGGCACGATCTGGCGCGACAGGCGGAAATGCACCTGTCCACGCCGGTTTTGCCGGGGCCAGGTGCCGATGGTCGCGAATGGCTCGAACTCTCGGTCGAGACGGCTTGGGGCAGGCATGGCGATGGCATAGCAGCGCGGGACCGAAGGATCGCGAAAGGCGCCCCAATCGGAAAACACCCCGAGATCGTCCTTGGCCGACAGCGGCGCGGCAAGCACCATCAGCAAAAGGGCAGCGAACTTACGCATAGTCGATCGCCACGATCTCCCATTCTTTCAGCCCGCCGGGAAGCCGCACGCTGCGCAGATCGCCGATTGCCGCGCCTTTCAGCGCGCGGGCGAGAGGGGAGGACCAGCCGATCCGGCCCGCACTGGCATCCTGTTCGTCATCGCCGACGAGAGTCACGACCTTTTCCCTGTCGTCCTCGTCAGCAAGCGTGACGGTGGCGCCAAAAAAGGCGCGTGCCTTGTCGGGCTGTTCGGCCGGATCGATCACCCGCGCGGCTTTCATTCGCCGGGCCAGATGCGCCAGTTCGCGGTCGATTTCCCGCATACGCTTGCGCCCATAGAGATAATCGCCATTCTCGCTGCGGTCGCCATTGCCCGCCGCCCAACTGACGATTTCGACTATTTCCGGCCGCTCGGTGCCGAGCAGATGATCGTAGCGCGCCTTCATCGCGGCATAGCCTGCGGGCGTTACGGGATTGGTCTTGCCTTGCATCAGGGCTGCGGCCCTAGCGCAATTCAGCGCCGCAGGTAATTGGCGATGTCGCGTTCGTGCCCGGCCGATTTATCGGGATGCATATTGGCATAGCTGACAGCATTCCCGATCACACGCATGACGTAATAACGCGTCTCGAAATTCGCCGGTATCTGCTCGATCCACGTGACCCAGTCGACTGTGCCTGTACGCGGGTCGCCGTTGAGACGCAGCCACTGGTTAACTCGCCCGGGGCCTGCATTATACGCTGCTATGGCGAGCGGATAAGCGCCATCGTACCGCTCCATCAGCCGGGCGAAATGTGCATCGCCAAGGCGGATATTGTAGCTCGGGCTCTCTGTCAGGCTGGCTGACATGTAGCGCACGCCGATCTTGCCGGCCTCCTCGCGCGCGGTGCCGGGCATGAGCTGCATCATGCCGCGCGCACCGGCATGGCTGATGCGATTGCGGTCGAATTCGCTTTCCTGCCGCGCGATCGCGTGGACCATGGTCCAGTTGGCGCCCGAATGCGTCTGCACTGTCGGATAGCCGAGCCGCTCGAAACCCTTGAGGCCGTGTTCGCCTGCAACCAAGCCAGCGACCACCGCCATTTCTTCAAGACCCGTTTCGCGGGCAAGTTGGCCGACCAAGGCCATCTCGCCGGGCGTGTCTGCCTTGTCGGCAATGGCTTCGAAAAAGGCGCGTTCTGTACGCCAATCGCGGCGGTTGCGGGCAATTGCTCGCAAGGCGCCGGTCAGCGGATCCGCTTCGAAGGCCGCGCGTTCGGCGGTATCGGGCTGGGGCACCTGGCCGAAGTTCGGCATTGGCTGCCGCAGTTCGCTCAGCGCAAGCTGGCCGTAATACCAGTCGGGAAAATCTGCGGCCATCTGCCAGTAGCGCTCCGCCTCGGCGCGGTCACCTGCACGGGCTGCGGCGCGTCCTGCCCAGTAAAATCCTTTGGAGCGGGTGAGCGGCGTTTTGGCTGCGGTACCGTAGCGATAGAAGAGCGGGGCCGCGCGCGCGCCTTCGCCGAGCGACCACAGTGCCTTGGTCCCGCCGAGCCACATGAGGTCGGTATATTTGTCGCGCAGAGTGAAGCTGCCTTCCGAGATATCGGTGCCCGGCGCGAAGACATCGTCGACTTTCGACGCGATGCTGACCGCCTGGTTCGCACCCGCGCTCTTGGCAACTGCCAGTGCTTCGGAAACGAACAGTGTCCCATCGATTGCGGGCGCGGCGAACTGCGCCCGCGAGGCCAAGAGCTCGACCGCCCGGTATGGCTGGCCCGAGCTGCGATAGTGGCGAGTAAGGTTATAGACATAGCCCGCATCGCTCAGCGCACCGTTCGGTACGGCAAGCCCGGCCTGCGTCGGAGTGCTGCCTTGTAACAAGGCCAGACGCGCCTGTGCCATCTCGCGATAGGCTGGTGAGACGCGCACGACATGGCGCGATGCGGCTTCGTAATCGCCCTGCCAAAGCAAGGCATCCATGCGCGCATCGTGATCTTCCGGGCCGAAGCGCCCGCCAAACAGGCCCTGTAGATAGAGCTCGGCCGGGCCGCTCATTGGTCCGCCGCGCCAGGCCTTCCGCGCCACGTCGAACGCTTCGGGGCGATCGAGCGACGCGAGCGCCAAGGCATAACGCGCCTTGCCGCCATTGGTCAGCGGCGGGTATTTGTCGAAAAATGCGACCAGCGATTGCGACGATGGAGCATCCCGGTCGAGCGCGGCTTCGGCACGGTAGCGCAGCAATTCCTGCTTGGGAAAATCAGGATAGGTTGTGACGAAACCCGCATAGGAAGCGAAAGGCAGCTCTTCCTGCTTGGTCAGATATTCCCATTGGCCCACGGCCTGATCCATCCGGCCTGGCTGCTGCGCGACCATATCGGCGCGGGAGGCGTCCTGCGCCTGCGCTTGCGCCATGGTGGGAAAGGCCAGTGAAGAACCGGCCATAAGAGCGAGTGAGAAAATAGTTTTTCGGCCCATGCTGGACATACTGCCCGGCCCCTCCTTATCAGGCGCTGAATGAATTGTGGCGTGAACCGCCGAAAATCGCCTTGTTTCATATCCCTAACGCAGGACTCCCGTAAATGTTCTCAGGCTCGATTCCGGCTCTGGCGACTCCTTTTCGCGACGGATCGTTCGACGAAGCGGCTTTCCGCAAACTCGTCGACTGGCAAATCGAAAACGGCAGCAAGGCGCTGGTCCCCTGTGGCACTACGGGTGAAGCCTCGACCATCTCCAATGCCGAGCATCACCGTGTCGTCGAAGTCTGTATCGAACAGGCCGCAGGCCGCGTGCCGGTGATTGCCGGTTGCGGCTCGAACGACACGCGCAACGCGCTGCTGCACATGCAGTTCGCCAAGAAGGCCGGGGCGGCGGCGGGTCTATGCGTCGCGCCCTATTACAACCGCCCGAGCCAGGCCGGGCTTATCGCCCATTTCAGCTACCTTGCTGAAAACAGCGACCTGCCGATCGTGCTCTATAATGTCCCCAGCCGGACGGTAACCGACATCGAGGATGAGACGGTCGTCGAACTGGTTCGCAAATATCCCAACCGCATCGTCGCCATCAAGGACGCCAGCGGCGATCTGTCGCGTGTTGCGGATCACCGCATGGGGCTGGATCACGAATTCTGCCAGCTTTCGGGCAATGACGAATTGTGGCTGCCGCATTCGGCCGCAGGCGGGGCGGGCTGCATTTCGGTCACCGCCAATGTCGCACCGGCGCTATGCGCGGAGTTCCATGAAGCGATCGCCGCCAACGATCTGGTCAAGGCACGCGAATTGAACGATCGGCTGTTTCCGCTGCACTACGCCATGTTCTCGGACGCCAGCCCGGCCCCGGTCAAGTATGCGCTTAGCCGCGTCCACGACTGGTTTTCGCCCGATGTCCGCCTGCCGCTGTGCAACGCCAGCAAGGCAAGCCGCGAAGCCGTCGACGAGGCGCTTGGGATCGCCGGCCTGCTCTGACTTGGCAGGCGCGTCGCAAGCGCCTACATGCGCCCGCCTTATGGCTCGTCCCAAACCCTCTACGTTCGACAAGCAGAAAGTCGTCGCCGACAATCGTCGCGCGCGCTTCGATTATTATGTCGAGGATACGTTCGAGGCGGGGCTGGCGCTGCAAGGCACAGAAGTGAAGGCTTTGCGGGCCGGTGAGGCCAGCATCAAGGAAAGCTACGCCGAGATACGCGACGGACAAGTGTGGCTGGTCAACGCGAATATTCCGGAATATTCGCACGGTAACCGGCTGAACCACGAACCACGCCGACCGCGCAAGCTGCTGCTTCACGCGCGCGAAATCGAAAAACTGTTCGGCGCGGTCGAGCGCAAGGGCATGACGTTGGTACCCCTGTCTGTCTATTTCAACAGTACCGGCAGGGCCAAGGTCGAGCTGGCGCTCGCCAAAGGCAAGCAGGCGCATGACAAGCGCGCCAGCATCAAGGATCGCGACTGGAAGCGCGACAAGGCTCGATTGATGCGCGAACGGGGCTGATCTGCGCCCATGCCCTTATAAAACACGCCCGGGCTAACCACATCGCCAGACATGCCGCATTCGTCGCAAGCCGCCTCTCTCACCCCCTTGAACTCGCCGATGAGGCGGCGCATGGCAGGGGCGTGGCCATGAGCAAGCGCAGATCGAAGACCTTTCTGGCGGACTGGATCCGCGCGCATATGCCCACGCGCGAGGAAATGGCGCGGAACAGATATTTGCGTCCGATAGCCCATCGGTTCCTGACGCCGGAATTGTGGCGGTTCACCCGCCGGAGCGTACCGCGCGGTGTTGCGCTCGGCATATTCGCAGGGTTCATCATCCCGGTCGGCCAGATATTCCTTGCCGCGTTTCTGGCGCTGCCCGCGCGGGCCAACGTTCCTCTCTCGGCGATCGTGACCTTCATCACCAATCCGTTCACCTTTCCGTTCTGGGCGGTGATCGCCAACAAGCTCGGCGTTTTCATCCTCAAGGTCGATCTCGCGGCCACCGGCGGCGCCGCGCAGGATGAGATCAATAGCGGACGCTGGGCCTGGTTCATCGAGATGTTCGAGGATGTCGGCGTGACCGTGCTGGTGACGATTTTCGGCTTCACCGTGCTCGCCATCGTCGGTGCGGCAATCGGCTATCTGCTTTCGGGTTTCGTATGGCGCTTTGTCGTAGCGCGTAGACGTCAGCGGCGATTGAAAGCCATGGAGAGCCGTCTCGACGAACGTTTGCAGAAGGGTGCCGACGCATGATCATGCGCGAGGACAGTGCCGCCGCGACGCTGCCTCCCGTGCCACTCATGCTCGGGATTGCGGCGGCCTGTGTCGTCTCGGTCCTCTTGGTATGGCTGGTCGGCGAGCAGAGCATGGTCGCCTTGGCTTATGGCGGTGCGCTGGTCGCCGTTCTTCTGACAATCCTGCTGACCGCGCGCCTGAGAACTGTGCCGGTCGAGGAAACGACGCTTCAGCCCGATTGGTCGGTGACCAGCGCGGCCATCGAGAATCGCAGGCGCGGCGTGGCCATCATCGATCGGGCCAATCGCATGGTCTGTGCCAATTCGACCTATGAACGCTGGTATGGGGGCAATGTGATACCCTTCGATCTGCCGTTCGAGGTGGAAACGCGCGAAGCCGTGATGGGCGCGGTCCGCGATGCGTGGAGGGATGGATCGGCCAAGCTGGACGAGTTGCGCGTAACCGATTCCGACATGCGGTACCGTTTGCGCATCGATCGCAGCGGACGCGGGGAAGCCTATCTTGTGTGGCGCTTCGCGGAAATCCGCGAGGAACGCAGCTATGACGGGCTGGCGGAACGAATGTCGGGTCGGCTCGGCGAAGTGATTTCGCGTGCGGGGATCGAGCTTGCTCTCGTGGCGCCCGATGGCATCGTTCTTTCGACCACACCGGGCCTGGCGGAGCGCGTCACGGGCGGTCGGGAGAAATCGCTCGCCGGGGTCGAATTCGTACAATTGCTACGTTCCGACGATCGCGACCGCATCTATTTCGCGCGCGAAGGCCAGCAGGGATCGCCCCAGACGCTGGTCCATATACCGCTCGATACGGCGGCGGACGGCAGGTTGAGCGATGCCGATCAGGCGCCGTCCATGATGTTGCTGGTCGACAGCACCGTGGGGATCGGCGGAGGCTGGGAAAACAACGGAAAAGCGGCAGTTCCGCAACTCGAAGCCTTGCTTTCCGCACTGCCGCTGGGGCTTGCCCTGACCGATCGCGACAGCCGTTTCCTGTTCGCCAACAAAGCCTTCCTGCGCGCGGTTGAGCGAGAGGGCCAAGGGCTGCCGCAATTCCCGTCCGACTTGGTCGTGCGCGAGGACAAGGCCGCGATGGCCGATACCGTCCGCCGCTTTGCCAAGGGAACGACAACCAGCGGCGACATGGCCGTGCGACTGGCCAACGACAAGGAAGAGCCGGTGTCGATCGGCCTTGCCGGCGTGCGCGGACTGGGCGACGCGGCGGTTTTGCTCTCGATCTCCGATTCCTCCGAGGAAAAGCGCCTGCGCCGCCAGGTCGCCCAAGCCACCAAAATGCAGGCGGTGGGGCAGTTGGCGGGGGGCGTCGCGCATGATTTCAACAATGTGCTGACGGCGATCATCGGCTATTGCGACCTGATGCTGTTGCGTCACACGCCGGGCGACAGCGACTATGACGATATCCAGCAGATCCGGGCGAATTCGAACCGTGCGGCCAGCCTGACACGCCAATTGCTCGCCTTCAGCCGTCAGCAGACGCTGCGCCCGGTCGTGCTGCAACTGCCCGATGTCGTCAGCGAGGTCAGTCAGCTCCTGAAGCGCCTGATGGGCGAGAAGATCGAGTTTTCGGTTCGTCACGACCGCGAACTGGGCTCCGTCCGGGCCGATCCGCAGCAGCTCGAGCAGGTCATCATCAATCTTGCCGTCAACGCGCGCGATGCCATGCAGGCCAATGCCCACGAGCGTGGCAAGCAGGACTGGAAGGGGCGGCTCACCCTCGCCACACGCCGCGTATCGGCGCGGGATGTGCGCAAGATGGGCATCGATATCATGCCCGCCGACGATTACACAGTGCTGATCGTGCAGGATACGGGCGGGGGTATTCCCGAAGAGCATCTCAACAAGATCTTCGAACCCTTTTTCACGACGAAGGAACAGGGCAAGGGCACCGGCCTCGGCCTGTCGACCGTCTATGGCATCGTCAAGCAGTCGAACGGGTTCATATTCGCGGACAACGTGCAGGGGCCTGACGGCGCTCCCATAGGTGCGCGGTTCACCATGTATTTGCCCGTGCACAAGGGCGAAATGCCCGCCGATATGACCACGGAGGAGCCCGAGGAACCCAAGGCCACCGAATGGTCCGCTGGCGGCAAGCTGCTGCTCGTGGAGGACGAAGACATGGTCCGCGCCGTGGCAGAGCGGGCGCTGGTCCGCGCCGGCTACACCGTCACTACGGCGACGGATGGCGAAGAAGGCCTGGCCGAGGTGGCCAACGGTTCGACCGAGTTCGATCTGATCGTTTCCGATGTGGTCATGCCGGTGATGGATGGACCGGCAATGGCGCGCGCCATTCGCAGGGTGAAGCCGGACATCCCCATTCTGTTCATGTCGGGCTATGCCGAAGAGCAGCTTCGCAACGATATCGACATCGACAATATGCACTTCATTCCCAAACCTTTCAGCGTCCAGCAGATCAATTCCAAGGTCGCCGAAGTGCTGACCGGGCAGCGCGACTGAACCAGCCCCAGCGTGGAAATCGGGCGCGGAGGGGATACACCCCGAAATTATTTTCGTTCCCCTCTTGTTCTATGAGAACGAACCGGGTACATTGCTTGTCAGTTGAAGAGTCGGGATGCGGCTCTGGCCAAGTGCAGGAGGTAATGTCATGGCGGCAAGTCTGAAGCTCGTAGAGGACAAGAAAGTGGACGCAGACCGCCAGAAGGCATTGGACGCCGCGCTCGCGCAGATCGATCGCGCGTTCGGCAAGGGTTCGGCGATGAAGCTGGGCCAGAAGGAAACCATGCAGGTGGAGGCGATCTCCACCGGGTCGCTCGGCCTGGATATCGCATTGGGCGTGGGCGGCCTGCCCAAGGGGCGCGTGATCGAAGTCTATGGTCCGGAAAGTTCGGGTAAGACCACGCTGGCGCTCCATGTGCTGGCCGAAGCGCAGAAGGCGGGCGGCACGGTCGCCTTCGTCGACGCCGAGCACGCGCTCGACCCGGTCTATGCCCGGAAGCTGGGTGTCGATATCGACGAACTGATCGTGTCGCAGCCCGATACGGGCGAACAGGCGCTGGAAATCACCGATACGCTGGTGCGATCCAATGCGATCGACGTGTTGGTGGTCGATTCGGTCGCGGCTCTCGTGCCGCGCGCCGAAATCGAAGGCGAGATGGGCGATAGCCATGTGGGTCTCCAGGCTCGCCTGATGAGCCAATCGCTGCGCAAGCTGACCGGCTCGATCAACCGTTCCAAGTGCATGGTAATTTTCATCAACCAGCTACGCATGAAAATCGGCGTGATGTATGGCAATCCCGAAACCACCACCGGGGGCAATGCGCTCAAATTCTATGCCTCGGTCCGCCTCGACATTCGCCGCACCGGCCAGATCAAGGATCGCGACGAGGTGATCGGCAATTCGACTCGTGTGAAAGTGGTCAAGAACAAGGTCGCCCCCCCGTTCAAGCAGGTCGAATTCGACATCATGTATGGCGAAGGGATCTCGAAGATCGGCGAGATCCTCGACCTCGGCGTCAAGGCCGGTGTGGTCGAGAAGTCGGGTAGCTGGTTCAGCTATGACAGCGTCCGCATCGGCCAGGGGCGCGAAAACGCCAAGAAGTTCCTCAAGGAAAACCCCGAGATGTGTGCCAAGTTGGAAGCCGCCATTCGCGGCCGCACCGACGAGGTCGCCGAAGAGATGATGACCGGCCCGGACGCGGACGAGGACTGACCTCTCTTCAAGCGGGAGCGCGTCGGTCCCGATCCCCCGGGACGGCGCGGAAGCCGGACTGTCCCCCGGCGCTCCCGAACAAACGGAAAGCCGGTGCGCGCCTCCTCTTGGCCGCACCGGCTTTTCCGTTTCCGGCATGGTCGAGGCTGCTCCGCGCAGATAGGGTGCGGGCGAATCGCAAGAGAGGGCCTGCCGCATGACCATCACCGTCCACCACCTCAACAACAGCCGTTCGCAGCGTATCCTCTGGCTGCTCGAGGAATTGGGGGCGGATTACGAGATCGTGAACTACCAACGCGACGCACAAACCAATCTGGCCCCACCGGAACTCAAGCAGGCCCATCCGCTCGGCAAGTCGCCGCTGATCGAGGACAATGGCGTATGCGTGGCGGAAAGCGGGGCGATCATCCAGTATCTGTGCGAGCGCCATGGCGGCGAGGACTGGCTCCCCGCGACGGACGGCGAGGACCATATCCGCCATCTGGAATGGCTGCAGTTCGGCGAAAGCAGCTTTTTCGTTCCCGTCATGCTCAAGATTTACGCCGGGCACCTCGGCGATGCGGCTGCTCCGATGATGCCCCGCATCGACGAACAGCTCGCCGCACACATCCAGTTTGCCGAGAATAGTATCTCGGACGATCTGCATTTCGTCGGAGCCGACTGGTCGGCGGCCGATGTGATGATGAGCTTCCCTGCCGAGATCGCGGTGATGCAGGGCTATGCGGAAAAGGCGCCGAAGCTGGCGAGATTCGTCGAAGCGATCCATGCACGGCCTGCCTGGCAACGTGCGCGTGAACGGGGCGGCGCCTATTTCATGTGGTGAGAGGGGAGGGGGCAAGACTTGCATTCGTCTCCGCCACCCCACAGAAAGCCCGCGCGGCCGCTTCCGTGGCCGCATGCTGATTGACGGGTGGTTTGATGAAGATCGCGGTTTTCGGGCTCGGCTATGTCGGCCTTTCCAATGCCATCATGCTGGCGCAGCACAATACGGTAGTCGGATGTGACGTTTCGGCCGAGCGCGTGGCGATGCTGGCCGAGCGGACCTCGCCGATCCAGGACGAGCTGGTCGAGGAATATCTCCCCCGCGAGGATCTCGACCTGTCCTTCACCACCGATGCCTCCGCTGCGATCGAGGGCGCGGAATTCGTGGTCGCCGCCGTGCCGACCAATTACGATGTCGAAACCAATTTCTTCGACACGAGTGCGGTCGATG
The DNA here is from genome assembly GCA_022953095.1 of Qipengyuania sp. ABI-127-1. Lineage (GTDB taxonomy): Bacteria > Pseudomonadota > Alphaproteobacteria > Sphingomonadales > Sphingomonadaceae > Qipengyuania. Next base: position 1,341,087 of record JALJCR010000001.1, read on the forward strand.
CAGTGATCGAACGCGTCTTGGCGGTTAGCGATAGCGCTGTCGTGGTCATCAAATCCACCGTGCCCGTCGGCTACGTGACCGAGGCCCGCACGCGGTTCGCGAGCGACCGGATCATCTTCAGCCCCGAATTCCTGCGCGAAGGCAAGGCGCTGTACGACAATCTTCACCCGTCGCGTATCGTTGTCGGCGAGCGTTCGGATCGGGCACGCAGCTTCGCCAATCTGCTGGTCCAACCCACACTGGTCGACGATGTCCCGGTTCTGCTGACCGATGCGGAAGAGGCGGAAGCGATCAAGCTCTTCGCCAATACCTATCTTGCCATGCGCGTCGCCTTCTTCAACGAGCTCGACAGCTATGCTCTCTCGCGCGGCCTCGACACGCGCCAGATCATCGATGGTGTCGGTCTCGATCCACGCATCGGTTCGCATTACAACAATCCGTCCTTCGGCTATGGCGGCTATTGCCTGCCCAAGGACACCAAGCAGTTGCTGGCCAATTACTCGGAGGTTCCGCAGAACCTCATCCGCGCGATCGTCGATGCCAATCGCACCCGCAAGGATTACCTTGCAGATCGGATCATCGCCAAGGCGCCGAAAACGGTGGGCATTTTCCGCCTGGTCATGAAGGCCGGGTCCGACAATTTCCGTCAGTCTTCGATCCAAGGCATCATGAAACGCGTCAAGGCCAAGGGCATCGAGGTGATCGTTTACGAACCGGTGATGGAGGAGGACAGCTTCTTCGGCAGCCGGGTCGAACGCGATCTCGGCCGGTTCAAGCAGAACGCGGACGTCATTGTCGCCAATCGTCTCGATCCCGATCTCGCCGATGTGCGCGAGAAGGTCTTCACCCGCGACCTGTTCGGCGCCGATTGATGGGCGAGACACGCACTGCGCTGGTCACGGGATCGGCCGGGTTTATCGGTTATCACCTCTCCCGTCGGCTGCTGGCGGACGGGTTCACAGTGATCGGAATCGACAGCCTTTCGGATTATTACGATCCCGATCTCAAACGCAGGCGTCAGGCCACGCTGATGCAGAGTGCAGGCTTCTCCGCGATCAACCAGCCCATCGAAACCCCCGGCCTGTTGGCCGATCTCTTCGCCGAACACCGGCCGAACATCGTCGTTCACCTCGCCGCACAGGCGGGGGTGCGTTATTCGATCGACAATCCGCGCAGCTATCTGGAAAGCAATCTCGTCGGCACTTTCGAACTGCTGGAGGCGGCGCGCGCGCATCCGCCGCAGCACATGCTGCTTGCCTCGACGTCCTCGGCCTATGGCGCCAACACCGAGATGCCCTATCGCGAGACGATGAAGGCGGATCACCAGATGTCCTTCTATGCCGCGACCAAGAAGGCGACCGAGGCGATGGCACACTCCTATGCGCATCTGTTTGGCCTCCCGGTAACGATGTTCCGTTTCTTCACCGTCTATGGTCCCTGGGGCAGGCTCGACATGGCGCTGTTCAAGTTCACCCGCGCGATGTTGGCGGGCGAGCCGATCGACGTTTACAACCACGGCGAAATGATGCGGGATTTCACCTTCGTGGAAGACCTCATCGAAGCCGTGCGTCGCCTGATCGACGCCGTCCCGGTCCGCCCGGCCACGCCGGATGAAATCCCGGACGGTGACAGCCTGTCGCCGGTCGCGCCCTGGCGCGTGGTCAATATCGGCAATTCGCGGCCGGTCCGCCTGGGCGCGATGATCGCCGCGCTCGAGGATGCTCTGGGGGTCGAAGCGAAGCGCAATCTCATGCCGATGCAGCCCGGCGATGTGCCCGCGACCTGGGCCGATGCGGAACTGCTACACGCGCTCACCGGCTATGTACCGAACACCGATATCCGTGAAGGCGTACAGCGCTTCGTCGAATGGTATCGCGACTTCTATCAAAAGTGAGAACATGACCGATCAATTCGAATGGACCGGCCAGGTCGGGAACGTCTGGGCCGAGGAATGGCAGCGGACAGACCGCAGTTTCACCCCGGTGACCGAGCGCCTGCTTGAGGTTGCGCGCGCGCATGACTTCGCGCGGGTAATGGACATCGGGTGCGGTGCGGGCGAACTTTCGGTAGCGCTGGCTGGCGATGCACCCTCCGCTCGGGTGATCGGCGTCGATGTCAGCAACGATTTGCTCGGCGTTGCACGGGCGCGCGCCTCCAAGCTCGGCAATCTTCGCTTCGCGCTCGGCGATGCGGCTGCGTGGACTGCGGGCGAGGGCGAACGGCCCGATCTGCTGGTCTCACGCCATGGCGTCATGTTCTTCGATGATCCCGTCGCCGCATTCGCGCATATTGCGGGCCAGGCGACGCCCGGGGCGAACCTCGTCTTTTCCTGCTTCCGCGAGCGCGGTGAAAACGGTTGGGTTCGCGAACTCGCCTCTGCCCTGCCGCCAGGAGACGGTCCGAAACCCGATCCGCATGCGCCCGGCCCCTTTGCCTTCGGCGATCGCGAGCGGGTGGAGGGCATACTCTCCGAAGCCGGATGGCAGGACATCGGTTTCGAACCGATCGACTATTCAATGGTCGTGGGCGAGGGCGAGGATGCGGTGGACGAGGCGCTTTCCTATTTTCTGCGTATCGGCCCCGCAGCGCGCGCTATCGCATCGCTCGACGGGGCGCAGCGGGGCGAGGCACTCGCCAGACTGCGCGGTGTGCTGGAAGCCCATCGCCGCGGCGACGCAGTAACGCTTCCCGCCGCCTGCTGGATCGTGACCGCTCGTTCCCCCCGCTGATCGCCGGTACTGCACAATCTGTCCGGGCATTCGCGCTTGTCGGGCGATGCGCGATTGCCTAACTGCCCGCTCATGACTTCGACCAACGACATTCGCCGCAGCTTTCTCGACTATTTCGGCTCTCACGAGCACGCCGAAGTCGCCAGCGCGCCGCTCGTCCCCTTCAGCGATCCCACGCTGATGTTCGTCAACGCCGGGATGGTGCCGTTCAAGAACGCCTTTACCGGCCTCGAAACGCCGCCCGCACCGCGTGCGACCAGCGCGCAGAAATGCGTGCGGGCCGGGGGCAAGCACAACGATCTCGACAATGTCGGCTACACGGCGCGGCACCACACCTTTTTCGAGATGCTCGGCAATTTCAGCTTCGGCGACTATTTCAAGGAGCAGGCGATCCATCATGCATGGACGCTGCTGACCAGGGAATGGGGCCTCGATCCTGCGCGCCTTCTGGTCACGGTCTATCATACCGACGATGAGGCGTTCGACCTGTGGAAGAAGCTCACCGGCTTTGCCGACGAGAAGATCATCCGCATACCGACCAAGGACAATTTCTGGGCGATGGGTTCGGACGGGCCGTGTGGTCCGTGTTCGGAAATCTTCTACGATCATGGCGATCACATCTGGGGCGGGCCTCCGGGTAGCCCGGAAGAGGATGGCGACCGCTTCGTCGAGATATGGAACCTCGTCTTCATGCAGTTCACGCAGGAAAACGACGAGATCGTCGGCGATTTGCCCAAGCCGAGTATCGATACCGGAATGGGTATCGAACGCGTCGCCGCGGTGATGCAGGGCGTTCACGACAATTACGATACCGATACGTTCAAGAACCTGATCGCGGCGAGCGAGGGGCTGACCGGCGTCAAGGCCGAAGGCGATCGCATCGCCAGCCACCGCGTTATCGCAGACCATTTGCGCTCGACCAGCTTCCTGATGGCCGATGGTGTGCTGCCGTCCAACGAAGGGCGCGGCTATGTGCTGCGCCGGATCATGCGCCGCGCCATGCGCCATGCGCACCTGCTCGGCGCGAGCGAGCCGCTGATGCACCGGCTTGTGCCCGCGCTCGTCACCGAGATGGGGCAGGCCTATCCCGAGCTCGTGCGCGGCCAGGCGCTGATCGAGGAAGTGCTCGAGCGGGAAGAAACCCAGTTCCGCCGCACGCTCGACAAGGGGCTCCAATTGCTCGACGAGGCGACCGGCGACATGGGCGAAGGCGGCACGCTCGACGGAGAGACCGCGTTCAAGCTCTACGACACCTTCGGCTTTCCCTACGACCTTACCGAAGACGCGCTGCGCAGCCGCGGGATCGGCGTCGACAGGAACGGTTTCGATGCGGCGATGCAGCAGCAGAAAGCAGCCGCGCGCGCCGCGTGGAAGGGGTCTGGCGAAGCCGCCAGCGAGGACGTCTGGTTCGACATTGCCGAGCGCGAGGGCTCGACCGAATTTACGGGCTACAACTCGACTACGGGTGAGGGGGCGGTCGTCGCCATCGTCAAGGACGGCACCGAGGTGGAGTCGGCCAATGAGGGCGATGCAGTCGTCATCCTGACCAACCAGACCCCTTTCTATGGCGAAAGCGGCGGCCAGACGGGCGATGCGGGTCGCATCTGGACGCCCGAAGGGTTCGAATTCGCGGTCGAGACCACCAACAAGCCCTTGGGCCGCTTGCACACGCATGTCGGCACGATCGCCAAGGGCTCGGTAAAGCTTGGCGATGCCGTCCACCTCGAAGTCAATGCCAAGCGCCGCGACCGCATTCGCGCCAACCATTCGGCTACACACCTTGTCCATGCCGCGCTGCGCAACCGGCTCGGCGGGCATGTGACGCAGAAGGGTTCGCTCGTGTCCGACGACCGCTTCCGCTTCGACTTCTCGCACCCCAAACCGCTGAGCGACGACGACATCGCGGCCATCGAGGCCGAGGTAAACGAGGAAATCCGTGCCAACGAAGCCGTGGGCACGCGCTTGATGACCCCCGAAGATGCGGTCGAGGCAGGCGCGCTTGCTCTGTTCGGCGAGAAGTATGGCGACGAGGTCCGCGTGCTTTCGATGGGCCGCAAAGGCGGTGCCAGGGATGGGAGCGGGCGCGACTACTCGGTCGAGCTGTGTGGCGGCACGCACGTCAAGGCGACTGGCGATATCGGTCTGTTCAAGATCGTGTCGGAAAGCGCCGTTAGTTCGGGTGTGCGCAGGATCGAAGCATTGACCGGCGAGGCTGCGCGCCAATGGCTGGTCGCACGCGATGAAGCGGTGAAAACCATTGCAAGCGCGCTCAAAACCTCGCCAGATGACGCGCCGACGCGTGTCGCTGCGTTGGTCGAGGAGCGCAAACGGCTCGAAAAGGAGCTGGCCGAAGCCAAACGGGCGCTCGCTCTGGGCGGCGGCGGTTCGGGGGATGCTGGCCCGGCCGATGAGGATATCGGGGGAGTAACGTTCTCTGGGCAAGTGATCGATGGGCTGAACCCCAAGGAACTGCGCCCGCTACTCGATGAGGCGAAAACGCGTATGGGCTCGGGTATCGCGGCGATCTGCGCGGTTAACGAAGGGAAGGCCGCCTTTGCCGTGGCGGTTACCGACGATCTGACCGATCGCTTCAGCGCGGTCGAGCTGGTACGTACCGGTGTCGAGGCGCTTGGCGGCAAGGGCGGCGGCGGTCGCCCCGACATGGCCCAGGGCGGCGGTCCCGACGGCAGCAAGGCCGATGTGGCACTGGCTGCCGTACGGAGCACGATTGCAGGCTGATCGTCCGACCTAGCCCTGGCGTTTGACGTCGGGCTCGCTGCCGCGCGGAATGTCCTGACCGTCCGTATCGGCGGGCTTGTCGGCATTGGCCGTCGGCGGTTCGACGGTGCTGACCGGATCCTGCACGTTCTGCGGCTTGAACTTCTCGCTATTGGGCGTCGGTTTGGTCGGGTCGGGATTGCTCATGTCTGTCTCCTTATTCCCGATCAACGCGCTGCCGCGCCGAAGGTTCAGGCCCGCCTTAGCGTGGCAGGATCGAGCGAGGCATAGATACGGCGGAGCGCCTGCTCGCAGCGCGCGATCCGCGCGCTGTCAGCAAGTGATTGGCGAGACTGCGCAATTTGCTGCAACTCGCCCCTGACGTTCAGCAGGTCCTCGACGAGATCGGCGTCCGGCTTGGTGCCGAGCGCTTTCTCGACCAGATGGGCGAGGTCGCTGACAGGTCGCATGGCGAGAAAGGTTTCGACCATGGGGCGGAGCAGCGAAGGATCGCCGCGCCAGTCGCGTTCCTCGAAGAGCGTCTGAACGACATGCTGGCCCGCGCCGAAGCATTCGTAGCAGATGCAGCCTGCAAACCCCTCTTCGGCGCGGTTCTCGTAAATCGTGCATCGTCCGTCGCTGGCCAGCTTGGGGCAGGGTTCGCCTGCAGCTTTTCGCGCCGCGAAGCCTGGCATGTCGTCGGACGGATAGGCGATGCAACACAATGCAGCGCAGCGGTCGCAGTCCGAGCGGGTCTCCAGCGCGGCAACCACGGCTCAGGCGTCCGATGTGCTCGTGCGCAGCTTGGGCTTGTAGGCTAGCGCGCCTTCTTGCTCGATCTGCACGCGGAACTCGTCACGCTTCTCGTGTATCGACGCGATTACAGGACCCATGGCCACGCCGATATCGACCAGAACAGCCTCGGACAGTTGCAACGAGCTTTCAAGCGTTTCGGGAACGGCATGGCTGGCTCCCGCGCGGTAGAGCGCGGCGGCATGCTGCACATCGCGAGCGCGGCAGACGATCAGAAGATCGGGATGCTCCTTGCGTAGCTTCGACACCAGGCGTTGGACGAGCACCGGTTCGTCCATGGTCAAAACGACCGCGAGCGCATTCTCGATTCCCAGGCGGTTCATCGCATCGCCCCGCGCCGCATCTCCGAAAGTTGCGCGAAACCCGCTGCGCTTGGCCGCTTCGATCAAATCCGGATCTGCATCTAGGGCGATGTAGGGCTTGTCATGCGTCGTGAGCATCTGCGCGACAAGCAGGCCGACGCGGCCCGCCCCCACGATGATCACGCGTGGCTCGTCCCCGCTGTCGGCAGGCAGTTCGGGTATCGGTTCGACGCGCCGTGCAATGGCGCGCCCCAGGCGGGCGAGCAGGGGTGTGACGGTGAGGCCGATTGCCGTGACGATCTGCCAGAATTGCGCAGTCCCAGGCTGGATCAGCAAGGCCGAGCTGGCTGCCGCGATGATGATCAGGCTGGTTTCCGACGGACTGGCCATCAATATGCCCGTTTCCGCTGCGGTGCTGCGGCGGGCGCCCATCAGACGCAGCAATACGCCGGTCACCAGCGCCTTGAAGGGCAGGATGAGCAGGACGGCCGTCGCGATTATCCCGATATTTTCCCAGATCGTTTGCAGGTCGATGCTCATGCCGACGGTGATAAGGAAAATCCCCAGGGCAAGGCCCTTGAAAGGTTCCATGATCACTTCGACCTCGCTGTGATATTCGGTTTCCGCGATCAGCAAGCCGGCGATCAGCGCACCGACGATGGGCGACAGGCCGACTGCGGCGGTCGCCAGGCTCGCGCCGATCACGACCAGTAGCGAGGCAGCGAGAAACAGCTCGGGGCTTTTGGTGCGCGCGGCCTGGCCGAACAGGCGCGGCAAAGCGAATCGTCCCAGGATCATCATGGCTGCAATGACCAGTCCGCCCTGCCAGAGCGTGGTCAGCATGCCTTCCCAGCCTTCGCCACTGGTATTGGGTGCCATGGCGCCGAGGATGAAGACGATCGGCACGATCATGATGTCTTCGAACAGCAACATTGCGAGCGCGGCTCGGCCGACCGGAGAATGCGTGCCGGCGATGGGCAGGACGATAGCGGTCGACGAAAAGGCGAGGGCGAAGCCCAGCGCGAGCGCACCGGTCCAGTACTGCCCCATCATTGACAGGGCTACGGCCAGGCAACTGCCAATGACGATCAGTTCCATGGCGCCCAGGCCGAAGACCAATTTGCGCATTTGCCACAGGCGGTTGAAACTGAGTTCGAGGCCGATCGCGAAGAGAAGCAAGATAATCCCGAATTCCGCGAACGGTTCGAGAGCCTCGGGATCGGATATCGTTATGTGATTGAGCCAGGGATACTCGAAAACGAGCCGCCCGAGACCGTATGGCCCGACTGCGAGCCCAATCAGGATGAACCCAATGATCGGCGTGACGCGAAAACGCGTGAAAACCGGAATGACGAGCCCGGCCGCGCCGAGAATTACCAGCGCGTCCGATATTGCCGGGCTTGCGAATTCTGCCGATGCCATGGCGCTACCCGTAACGGCGCCTTGCTATGCTGTCACGACGCTTGGCCTCTCTAACCCCCGCCTGCGTGGGAGGGGCCGAGCGGTTCGCGGCGCGGACGCGGCTTGCCCGGGTGCTTGCCGTCCTCGTCCCATTCGATCCGGTAGAGGTCGAAGCGCCTGTCGGCGAGATTGCGCACGGTGCCTTCCGCGCGAGCCCAGCTGAGGTCGGCGAGGTTGATGTCGCTGATGGTCAGCGTTTCGACATTCTCGCTTGCCTCGGCGGCGATGCCGTCGCGCGCGAAGGGAAAGTCGCATGGTGTCAGGATGCAGCTCTGCGCATATTGGATGTCCATGTTCGCGACATTGGGCAGGTTTCCGACATTGCCCGAGAGAACCACGAAACACTGGTTCTCGATCGCCCGTGCCTGCCCGCAATAGCGCACGCGCAGATAGCCCTGGCGGCTGTCAGTGCAAAACGGCACGAAGATGATCCGCGCGCCTTCGTCGGCCAAGCGGCGGCTGAGTTCGGGAAATTCGCTGTCGTAACAGATCTGTACGCCGATCGGGCCGCAGTCGGTCTGGATCACCTCGACCTTGTCGCCGCCCTTGATATTCCACCAGTACCGTTCGTTCGGGGTGGGGTGGATCTTCTCCTGCGCATGCACCGCACCGTCGCGCAAGCAGACATAGGCGACATTGTGAATATCGCCATCGTCCATGCGCGTAGGGTGCGAACCGGCGATGATGTTGATGTTGTAGCGCATCGCCATCTCGGAGATGTCGGTGCGCAGGCGCGGGGTGTATTCCGACAGACGTTCGATCGCCTCGACCGGCGAGAGTTCCTTTTCCTCGAAGCTCAGCAGCATGAGCGTGAAGAGTTCGGGAAAGACTATGAAATCCGCCTCGTAATCACTTGCTACATCGACGAAATATTCGATCGCGCGCATGAATTCGGCGTAGTCTGCGACCTGCCGCGCCTGGAGCTGGCACGTTGCCACGCGGACGGCCTCGACACCACGCGGCAGGCGCTTCTTAACCGGCTGGTCGCGTTCGACATAAGGGTTGCGCCAGACCATCATGACGGCGTTCGCCATCGAGGCCTTGTCCTCGGGCAGATAGCCTTCCATGATCCGTTCGGGCTCGAAGCCATTGGCGAGCTGGAAGCGAAGCACCGGGTCGTGCAGCTTTCCCTCGACCACCTTGTCGAGATAGTCTTCCGGTCCGTCGACCCGTCGGCGAAAACGGCGATAATTGGGCATCCGTCCGGCAAAGACGATGCCGGTCAAATCCCTTTCCTCGGCCAGCGCTCGGCGTTCCTCATATAGGCGTCGGCCGATGCGCACGCCGCGAACCTTGGGATCGACGCACATCTCGTAGCCATAGAGCCAGTCGCCGGTGGGATCGTGCCGACTGCCATAGCCATTGCCGGTGATCTCATCCCAGTCGTGCGGCTGGAAAGCGAGCGCTTGGGCCAGTTGCATGGTCGCGCAATAGCCCACCACTTCGTCGTCGAGCAGGGCGACGAAGCAGCCTTCCTTGAAATTGTTGATCTGCCCGCGGATTTCCCCGTGAGTATAGGCCGGCATGTCCTCGTAAACTCGGCGCACGAGATGCGCGATGCCGGGAATGTCCTTGATCATCGCATTGCGCACCTCGAGCCGACGCTGGCCGAACTTCTCCGTGCCCTTGCGTTTCGCCGTACGCTTCGTCTGTGGCTGTCTGGCCATGCATTCCCCGTCTGTTGCGGACCCCAATACGACGAGACCGGAACCGGCACTACGCCGATTCCGGTCTCGTGCGTCACTGCTTAGGCAATGACGAAATCAGCGGAAGGTTTCAGGCCCAGGCCTGCATTTCCTTCTCAAGGTTTTCGACGATCGCCTCGAAGAACTGCTCGGTGGTCATCCAGCTCTGGTCCGGACCGATCAGCAGCGCGAGGTCCTTGGTCATCTTGCCGCTTTCGACGGTCTTGATGCAGACCCGCTCGAGCGTCTCGGCAAACTTCACAACATCCGGAGTGTTGTCGAAGCGACCGCGGTAAATGAGGCCGCGCGTCCAGGCGAAGATGCTGGCGATCGGATTGGTCGAAGTCGCCTTGCCTTCCTGATGCTGGCGGTAGTGACGGGTAACGGTGCCGTGCGCGGCTTCCGCTTCCACGGTTTTGCCATCGGGCGTCATCAGGACCGAAGTCATCAGGCCGAGCGAGCCGAACCCTTGCGCCACGACGTCCGACTGCACGTCGCCATCGTAGTTCTTACAAGCCCAGACGAACTTGCCGCTCCACTTGAGCGCCGCCGCGACCATGTCGTCGATCAGGCGGTGCTCATAGGTGATGCCGGCTTCCTTGAACTTGTCGGCGAATTCTGCATCGAACACTTCCTGGAACAGGTCCTTGAACCGGCCATCGTATTTCTTGAGGATGGTGTTCTTGGTCGACAGGTAAACCGGCCAGCTGCGGTCGAGGCCGTAATTCATGCAAGCGCGCGCGAAATCGCGGATGCTGTCGTCGAGGTTGTACATCGCCATGGCGACGCCCGAGCTCTGGAACTCGTACACGTCGAGATCGATGTTTTCGCCATTCTCGCCTTCGAACACCAGGCGCAGCTTGCCCGCGCCGGGAATGAGCGTGTCCTTGGCGCGATACTGGTCGCCGAAAGCGTGGCGACCGACGACGATCGGGTCGGTCCAGCCCGGGACGAGCCGCGGGACGTTGTCGATTACGATCGGTTCGCGAAAGACGACGCCGCCGAGGATGTTGCGGATCGTGCCGTTCGGGCTCACCCACATCTTCTTGAGGTCGAATTCCTCGACGCGAGCCTCGTCGGGAGTGATGGTGGCGCACTTGACGCCGACACCATGCTCCTTGATGGCATTGGCAGCATCGACCGTAATCTGGTCGTCGGTCTCGTCGCGCTTCTCGATCGAGAGATCGTAATACTTCAGGTCCACGTCGAGATAAGGCAGGATCAGCCGCTCGCGAATCCACTGCCAGATGATTTTCGTCATTTCGTCGCCGTCGAGCTCGACGATCGGGTTCGCAACCTTGATCTTCGCCATGGGGTTCCTGTTCGTTCGCATATAGGTTGCGCGCGCCATAGCAGAGCGCGGGCCGAGGGCAAGGTTCGAACCGGGCAGGTGCCGGCTCTTAAGAGATCGGCGCGGCGCGACTGCGCCCTCGGAGTTGCGTCAGAGGGGGCGGACGGGATCGCGTATGCTGCGGGATACCGCGGCTTGTCTTTCCATCCGCGCAAATCCGCTGATCGGTTTAACGCTGGTCAATACAACCGCACGCACAAAAACGACCGCGAACCCGAGGTCCGCGGCCGAATTCAGTTAGGCAAGAAAACTTGCTTAGACGCTCACCGGCGTGTCGTCGTCGTCGCTGGCAGCAGCGATGATGCCACCGATGACAGCGAGACCAGCGAGGATAGCGATGATGAGGCCGGCACCACCGATCTCCGAAGTTTCTTCGGAAGTGGCGGTCTGACGCTCAACAGCCACCGGGGCAGCCGAAGCAGCTACCGGCGCGAACGCCATCGTGGCAGCCGCAGTTGAAATCAAGATTTTCTTCGCAATCATATTTTTCTCCATTGTCGACACAGATTCATACTGACGCACCCGAGAGGCTGCGGCAGCCGCGCCCGTTTTCATTTCCCTACCTATTTGATTCTGCGGGCCTTAGCAACCCGTTTGGTCGTAAAATAAATCCCTTTTATCCGACGGGATGGCCTCTAAGCCACACAGGTTCTCAAAAGGTTGACGCTCGCCTTGGTTCCTATACCCGCACCGATCGATCATGGCGATGCCTGGGATTGCCGCTCTGGCAAGCGAAAAGTCCGACGAATACACCGATTCTCATTGCCTTCTCATTGCCGCGGGGTTTTCGAGCCTTCGGGCGGAAAGCGGTCGTGCATGTATCCTATGCGCGAGGTGTGCGACCGTATCGGCATTGACTGAGAGAAGTGAATGGTCTTTTCTAGGTAACACTACTATGCATATGGCGCCGCTGCGGCGGAATGCCCGAATTCTGATCGCCACGACCGGTCCCGTCTCAAGGCGGGTCGCATGCGAAATTCGACCTAAGGGACTGCAGGGCGTCTGGAGTAGAGTTTTGTCGGTAAGTCTCCCCTCGGCGATCATACGCCGCGGCATATTCCACTCGTTGCGATTCGAGCTCGCCTTCGTGCTGATGCTTGGGATGATCGTTCCGGTTCTGGTGCTCGCGGTTTTCGAGGTAGGAATTTCCCAAGGCCCATCGCGAGTGGTGAACTGGTTCGTTCAGCCTGTCGTCACGAACTCAATCCTGGGTGTTACCGTCAGCACGATTGTGTCGATCGCCATTCTCCGTCGTTTGCGCTTTTATCCTGGCGTCGCTGTCGCAAGATCGATTCTTCCCGTTATGGGCATGTCCTTCGGACTGTTAATTGCCGTGATTGCCGTTTTGAGGATCGAATACTCCAACAGGCTGATCATCATTTGCTTCTTGTGTGTGTTGCTGGCCCGCTTCGCGGTCACGGCAATGCGGTCACGGGCGAAGGGGGTTTTGTATTTCATTGTTCCCGGAGGGCGGGTCGACCTCGTTCGAGAGCTACGCTCCGCACCGGTCTTCGTGATGGATCAGCCTTCCCTTGACAGCTTGCCCGATTGCGCCATCGTCGCTGACTTGTATGCAGACCACGATCCCGAATGGGAGCGCTTTCTCGCGGAAGCCGCGATTTCCGGTCGTCCGGTCTATCACTACAAACAGGTGTGGGAAGCGGAGACCGGACGAGTCCAGATAGAACACATGTCGGAAAACGGTTTCGGGGCGCTTGTTCCCAGCTTTGCCTATCAGAAAATGAAGCGTGCGATCGATGTGGTACTGTGTATCTTTGCGCTGCCTTTCATCATACCCCTGATCGCGATATGCGCCGTCGCAATCAAATTGGACAGCGAGGGACCGGTGTTCTTTCGTCAAAGGCGCGTGGGGTTTCGGGGGAATGAGTTCCGCGTCCTCAAGCTTCGAACGATGAGCGAAGGGCACAACGGAGAAAATCGCGATCTGTCGATCACACGGTCCGGAGACAAACGTGTGACAAAGGTCGGCGGTTTCCTGCGCCGGACCCGGTTGGATGAATTGCCCCAGGTTATCAACATCCTGCGCGGGGAGATGAGCTGGATCGGACCGCGGCCCGAGGCCGTAAGTCTCTCGAAATGGTACGAAGGCGAGATACCATTCTACCGGTATCGGCATATTGTCCGTCCAGGGATCAGTGGATGGGCCCAAGTTAATCAAGGACATGTAGCCGAAGTGGATGAAGTGGACGAGAAACTTCAGTATGATTTCTATTATATCAAGAATTTGTCCTATTGGTTGGACATCATTATAGTGCTGAGAACCGCTAAAGTCGTGCTTTCTGGCTTCGGTTCCAAATGAAGGTGGCGCCGCCTACATTGGATGTGTGGGTCGGAAATGGCCATAAACTAAATTATGGTGCTGCGTGTTCTCACCCGTTCGATCAACGGCCGGTTACAATTTCGACAATCGCAGGGGGCAGCATAAAGTCTCAGCGAACTCGGCTCACTAAATCACAACCCTCAAATCTGAACGCGGCATCGAAGAACGTATTGATTGGCCCATCATATCGATGAGCACCCACGCGCGTTCGTTCGCCGCCAATTTCTCCACTATTCCAAAAAAATTGGCCAAGGGCCCGTGGCTGATCTCAACCCTATCTCTTTCTGCGACGGCGACATGGTTCCGAATGCAGCCTTCATTGTCGCAACGGCTCATGAGTTCTCCGATGAGCTCCTCCGGCACGTTCGCGGGTTCGAGACCAAAGCTCACCAATTTTGCTACCCCATAGGTGGAGCGTATTGCTCTCCAGGGTGTATCATCCGCCTCGATGCCGACGAACAAGTAGCCTGGGAAAAAAGGAGACTTCACCGGCGTGAGCTGACCTCTTAATCGACGGGTCCGGCGGTCTAGTGGAAGGAAACACCTGAACCCCTGCCGTTCCAAGTTGCGCTTGGCTATAGAGGTCGAGTTGGGCTTTACCTGCGCAAGCAGCCAATGCGATGTATTTTCGGGTCTCATTTGGCTTGTCCCCTTGGGAAATCTGATGTTTTTTGGTGAGCAACCAATGCATTCCGGTGGAGAAGGCATTCGGTGAGGGTTACGGTGAAACCGATTGATGATCGTTGGGATCGGTGAAATCCATTTGCCCTTGACCGCTAAGCGCAAGCTGATATCGCTCAAAGTTGAACGATGCAAATGCATTGTCACCAAGATGGTCCAGATTCCGTGCGGGTGGTGCTCACCAGGCTCGGTGCGGTAGCGTGCCCGATTCCGGTGTGATCAGTGGCGGGTCGTCCTACGAAACTCAATGAGAATGCACGCTTTCGAGCGCTTCGCTTGCTCGAAAAAAAGCCCGACGTTTCTCAGCGCGAACTGGCTGAAGAAATCGGAATCAGCGTGGGCAGTGCGAACTATGTTGTCCGCGCGCTAATTGAGAGAGGGCTGGTCAAGGTGGCAAATTTCAAGGCTGCCAAAGATAAGCGTCGATATTCTTACATTCTCACGCCCAAGGGATTTGCTGAGAAGGCTGCGCTGACCGGCCGTTTTCTCGTAAGGAGGTTGGAGGAGTATGAGGCGTTGAGAGAAGAGATTGAGGAGCTGAGGTCGGAAGTGAAGTTTCGCTCTGGCGAAGGTTTCGAAGTCTCTTCAGTTGATGAAGATGGGGGGCGGTAATTGTATGCAGCGGTACGTTTTGGCCTTTCTGGTCCAACCCCTTATCGCATCGTTGTCGGAAGCATCATTCCGTCGACGGAGAATAAACGAATTTTGATTGCGATGCTTTCTCGCTAAGTGAGATTGTGAGCTTGCGGTTACTCCTAACATCTCCGGCTCCAGGCCGACTTGTCGGATGCTCAGGATTTTGCGTTATCGGGGGTTTGGGATCGAACCCTGGGTACGTCTTGGCTCGATGCATGGCTACACCCATCAAGAATTGGCTTCTTTTAGTTGACACAGCATGGTCACTTGCCACAGCGCGCGACCTCGCGAAATTAGTTACCGTCGAATAAGGTTGCATCTTGCTTATGCCGGGCTCGGCATGCTGCACTATAATGGGGCAATGAAAGTTCAATGAAACGTGTTCTGATCACGGGGACTGCCGGCTTTATCGGCTACCATCTTGCCAAGCTTCTGCTTGCAGAGGGCTATGTTGTTCACGGCGTTGACGCCATGACGGACTATTACGATGTCAGCCTCAAGCGCAGGCGGCACCAAATGCTGTTGCAATCGCAAGGCTTCACCGCGACGGAATGCTGGCTTGAGGATTTGAACAGGCTTTCAAAAATTGCCCGCGAGTTTGAGCCGCAGGTGATTGTCCATCTCGCGGCCCAAGCCGGGGTGCGCTACTCGCTGGAGAACCCGCGGGCCTACCTCGACAGCAACATTGTCGGCACTTTCAATATCATGGAGATAGCAAGAGAAGTTCAAGTGGAGCATCTCCTCATGGCGTCAACCTCTTCCGTCTACGGCGCTAACGAGGACATGCCATTCAGTGAAACTGATAAGTGCGACACGCCCCTTACCTTCTATGCAGCGACAAAGAAGGCCAATGAGAGCATGGCACATTCCTATGCTCACCTTTGGAACCTGCCCACCACGATGTTTCGGTTCTTTACGGTCTATGGCCCGTGGGGCAGGCCTGACCTGGCGCTTTTCAAGTTCGTTGACGCCATGCTCGATGGGCGACCTATCGATATTTACAACCACGGAGACATGTACCGGGACTTCACTTATGTGGAGGATCTCGTCCGCGGAATTCGGCTACTTATCGATGCTGTACCAGTGCGCCCCGAAAGTTCCGAGGACATCGAGGATGGCGATAGCTTGTCGCCTGCTGCGCCCTATCGAATCGTCAACATCGGGAACTCCGAGAAGGTCAAGTTGCTTGATTTTATCGATGCGATCGAAGACGCGCTCGGGATCGAAGCGAAGCGCAATTATATGGAAATGCAAAAAGGGGATGTCCCCGCAACCTGGGCCGACGCCAGCCTTCTTAAAAGACTGACAGGATACCAGCCCCAAACGGATGTCCGAGCGGGCATCGATAGATTTGTGGCCTGGTTCCGCGATTACTACGGGAAATAGAACGAATGACTGCTACTGCCCCACTGCCTAATTTGGGAGACATCCGCATCGCGGTCATTGGCCTTGGATATGTTGGCCTCCCGCTTGCTGTTGAGTTTGGCAAGAAGCGCTCAGTAATTGGCTTTGACATCGACAAAGAGCGAATTGACGCACTGAAGAATGGGCATGATGCCACGCTTGAAGTAACTGACGATGAGCTCGCAGAAGCACACGGGCTAGTCTTTGAGTCCGACCCCTCTGCTCTTAAAGATGCGAATTGCTTCATCGTCACTGTTCCAACACCTATTGACGCAAGTAAGCGGCCAGATTTGACCCCGCTGCTCCGAGCTTCGGAAACGGTTGGCGGTGTGCTTAAGCGGGGCGATATCGTTATCTATGAATCAACTGTCTATCCGGGGGCGACAGAGGAAGATTGCGTTCCTGTCTTGGAGAGAACCTCCGGACTAAAATTCAATGCGGACTTCTTTGCAGGATACAGTCCAGAGCGCATCAATCCTGGTGACAAGGAGCACAGGCTCCCCACAATTCGCAAGGTGACATCTGGCTCAAACCCGGAAGTCGCTGAGTTGGTGGACAAGCTCTACTCGACGATTATTGATGCTGGAACATTTATGGCGGAAAGCATTCGCGTGGCTGAGGCCGCGAAAGTAATCGAGAATACCCAGCGCGACATAAACATCGCCTTGATCAACGAGCTTGCAATTATTTTTAATCGCTTGGGCGTCGACACGGAAGCAGTGCTTAAAGCGGCGGGTACAAAGTGGAACTTTCTGCCATTCCGACCAGGTCTTGTCGGCGGGCATTGCATCGGGGTCGATCCGTATTACCTGACTCACAAAGCCGAGGCAATTGGACATCATCCAGAGATCATTCTTGCTGGCCGCCGCCTAAATGACAGAATGGGAGCCTATGTCGCGAACCAGATGGTCAAAGCCATGTTAAGGAAGCGAATACATATTGATGGTGCTCGGGTCCTAGTGATGGGCCTCGCATTCAAGGAAAATTGTCCTGACCTGAGGAATACTCGGGTTGTTGATGTAATTAAAGAGTTAAGCGATTTCGGAATTCATGTTGATGTATACGATCCCTGGGTTGATCGAAGGGCTGCGCTCAAAGAGCACGATATAGAGCTTTTAATTAGCCCGACGCCGAGGACATACGACGGTATCATTCTGGCGGTTTCTCACGAAGAATTCAAGGCTCTTGGAGGGGCTGGTGTTCGCGCGTTCGGTCGCGAAACACACGTTTTCTATGACTTGAAGCATGTCTACTGCAAGGCCTCTAGTGACTTGCGCCTCTAATATGCACGCTATTTATTCTGGGCCTGCAAAAGACTTGGCAGCCGCCGGCGGCCGTGTGTGATGAGTCATTTGTTCTGGCCTAGGCTGTTGGCTACATTCTCGAAAAACGGTTTGGCTCAAGCCGTGGGGATCGGCGTGACCCTTCAAGCTGCAAACATAATAGCGCTGCTTTTGAGCACGGCGATTTTGTCCCAGGAAATGGGAGTCGCTCATTTTGGTGCCTATGTACTGATAATTAGCGTCTTAACGTTGCTTTCAGTCGCTACCGTTTTTGGATTTCCGGCATTCTTGACGCGCGAGATTGCAGCATCTCTAACCAAAAAGGGGGACTCGATTGCAGCATCTCTAACCAAAAAGGGGGACTCGAGTGTCGATCACGGGCCGGCATGGCTCAGCGGTTATGCCTTGTTGACTTCGGCAATATTCTTCGGATTGGCCGTACTTCTTGTATCAGCAATTCAGGCAATATTCCCTAAGGCGATGTTCACTTCTTTCTCTTGGTTCGCGTTCTCTTTAGTTTTAGGGCGTTCTTTCCTCGAAATTTCAGCGGGGGCTCTAGCAGGCCTCGGGCTGATAAGGAAAAGCCAAGTGGCGTCTCTTTTCTTACTCAATGGGCCTTTTGTACTGTTCTTGATAGCTGACACGATGTTTCTGCAAAGGGAAATGACGGTCGACCGGGCTTTGTGGCTTCAGGCCACTTCTACTTGGTTGGGTTCGGCTGTTGGGCTTGTTTGGCTATGGCGCGGTTTGAGATCGTATGAGCTGGAGCTCAGCGCGAATATTTCGAGTTGGCTGAGATGCCTTCGTCTTTGCGCGCCACTTGCTTTGGCCAATGGTTTGGCGTCATTACAGCAAAACGTCGTATTCCTAATTTTGGGCGGGCTCCTATCCTCTGTTGAGGTCGGGATTTTTAGAATCGCAGAGAGGTTAAGCGCCCTCACACATTTTTTGCGATCCGCACTTCTCAATATCTTACAGCCGCAAATTTCGCGCAGTTGGAAAATGGGCGCCCTGCCCGATTTGGCGCAGCGCTTGCGGAAACTTTCTCTATTGAACGCCCTATTCAACATTGGGCTATTATTAGCATATTCCGCGATTGGCCTACTCTTAATTGAAAAGATGTTTGGGGCCGAAGCAGTAGCAGCATGGCTTCCTCTCTTGGTGCTTTCTGCTGGCTACAGCATAGCTTCAGTTTTTGGGTTCAATGGCATGTTATTGGCCATGACGTCCAATGCTGGATTGTTAACAAAGGTCTTGGCGATTGGCTTTGCGATATTGAGCCTACTGATTTTGGTCCTCACTCAGGTATTCGGAATCATGGGTGCTGCTTTAGCAACTTCAACATATACCATACTTATCGCGTTTGGTTTGTGGAGGTTTGCGATAGGCCGCAGTGGCGTCGACGCGGCCATATTCCCCATTTTCATCAGATAGCCGTATTACTGGGTTTATACACACAATGATTGTATCCGATAATCATAAGTTTATTTTTATTCATATTCCGAAGTGCGGCGGAACTTCTGTCCGGACACTACTCGCTTCTTATGATAGTTGCGGGGGAGGCTTCACTGGAAAGATTGGGCCGCTGGGTCGGCACGAAGAGGTCGACTATGTGCATTTGCCGCTCAATGTATTGAAAGAAAACTTTTCAGATATCTTTGCTAAGCTCACATATTACAAAAGCTTTGCGATTGTTCGAGATCCAATTTCTCGCTTTGGCTCAGCTCTCGGGCAATGGTTTAAGAATACTAAGAATGAGCATATACTTGAATGTAGCCCGGCTGCAATTGAGCTGGGAGCACGCTGTGTCCTTGACGACCTGATTTCCACCCCAGAGACACTAGCGCCGACCCTTATCCACTTCCGACCACAAAGCGATTTTATTTACTTTGATGGGTGCAAAATGGTTGAAAAAGTCTTTAGGCTTGAGAGTATTGAGGCGGCTCAATCAGAACTATCTGCATATCTTGGACTAAACCTTCCGGCTTTGCGTCATGAGAACCAGGCGCTGCAATTTCGAAGCCGAGCCCTCAAGCGGGCTGTTACGGCTCTGCGGCCCGTCGCAACACCACTTTGGCAAAATCTCCCAGTGCCGCTTAAGAGGCCTATTTATCATGCTTTACTCGCACCTCCAAAAAATGGAGAGTCAAGGCTCGTCAACGATCAGAGAACTGTCGTCCAAGTCTTGGAGGACGCTGGGTTAGTATCAGAGCTGGAAGCACTCTACGCTACCGATATTCAATTATATTCGAACACCGAATAGAGCTAGGAAAATACTATGCATGCCCAAGCACGTATTTTGCTGCTTTCGAAGTATCCCCGTAAGGGCGCAAGTAGCCGACTGAGATTTCTTCAATTTCTCCCAGGCCTTGAGGCGGAGGGATTCAAAATTAAACAGTCTCCTCTTTTCGATGACAACTACTTGCAGCGAAAGTACAATAAAGAAAGAATATCACTAATTCGTATTTTTGTTCTTTATTTGAGACGTGCATTAGATCTTTTTTCGGCAAAAGGCTATGATATATTATGGATTGAGGGTGAGATTTTCCCCTTTTTGCCTGCTTGCGCTGAAAGGATATTGGCTGCACTCGGCGTAAAGCTTATAATCGATTATGATGATGCGATCTTTCATCGCTATGACTTGTCCACTTCGCGGCTCATTAGGGGGGTTCTTGGAAAGAAGATTCAGCAAGTAATGCGTGTGGCCACATTGGTCACGGTGGGAAACGAATACTTAGCCGCATATGCACGTGCCGCGCCCGCGCCTAGTGTGGTAGTTATTCCAACGGTAGTTGACAAAGAAAGATACCGACCTGCCCTAAAAAGATCTCCGCAATTGGTGGTCGGTTGGATTGGCACGCCAGTCACAACGAAATACCTGCGAAAAATTGCTGTTGAACTTCAGGGTGCGTGCCGGAGGCACGGAGCGCGGTTAACTTTGATCGGTGCTGATCGAGCTGCGCGTGACCTATTCCCAGGTGATTTTCTCGAGATCTTAAGCTGGAGCGAAGCGGAAGAGGCAGCGATGCTTGCCGATATTGATGTTGGGATTATGCCACTTGAGACCTCTCCGTGGGAGGAGGGGAAGTGTGGTTATAAGATCATCCAGTACATGGCGGCGGGTTCTGCGGTGGTCGCTTCATATACTGCAGCGAATGCGGCAATTTTGAAGCGCGGCAATTGTGGGGTTGTTGTGGATCAAAATTGCAACTGGTTCGAGGCCCTCTCCTCACTTCTAAAGGATCGCAGCAATCTTGAAGCTCTGGGGCTTAATGGTCGGAAGGCAGTTGAAGAGGAGTACTCATTGCAGGCGCAACTTCCTAGAATCACGAGATTTATGACTGCAGTATCAAAAGGCGAGGATATTGATTCGGAGGCTGAGAGTACGTCATGTGCGGCATAGCTGGCGTCTTTGATCGCCGCCTATCGTCGATAGAGGCAAATGGCGTTGTGGCCAGAATGAATGCCGTTCAACGCCATCGTGGTCCAGATGAATCGGGAGTTTGGCATGGCGCTGACGGCTTGGGATTAACCTTAGGCCATACCCGCTTAGCCATTTTGGATCTTAGTGCAGCTGGGTCTCAGCCCATGGTGTCGAGAGACAATCGATACATTTTGGTCTTTAATGGCGAGATATATAATCATCGCAAGCTAAGAACCGAATTGTCAGGCGAGTTCAGCACACTACCGTGGAGGGGGCAGTCAGATACGGAGACCTTGCTGGAATGCCTTAGCTTATGGGGCATCGATGCGACGCTCCAAAGACTAAATGGCATGTTTGCCTTTGCTCTTTGGGATCAAAAGCTTTCCGAGCTTACGCTTGCGCGCGATCGATTTGGTGAGAAGCCTTTGTACTATTGGGAGGAGGATGGACTATTTGTTTTTGCTTCTCAGGTCAGCGCGCTTAAGCAGCACCCCGCGTGGCGCGGTGAAATAGATCGAGATGTTTTAGCCCAGTACTTGCGTTTCAATTGCGTGCAGGCGCCCAACTCCATTTTTCGAAAAGTCAAACAGCTACCCCCTGCCCATTTTGTGAGGTTCAGTGGCGAGACCGGTGTTGTCTCGATGCCGGACTGCTACTGGAACATTGGTGCTACATATGAAGCTTGTTCAAGAAATCCACTCCAGTGTGATGATGATGAATTAGCCGATAAGCTAGAGGCGCTATTACATGATGCTGTAGGCATGCGTATGGTCGCAGATGTCCCGCTTGGAGCTTTCTTGTCTGGTGGAGTCGACTCATCCACGGTCGTGTCCATAATGCAGGCCCAAAGCGAACGGCCGATTAGGACTTTTTCTTTGGGCACAGATTCTGATGGATACAATGAGGCAGCCCATGCCAAGGCAGTGGCGAAACATCTCGGGACAGACCATACTGAATTTATTGTAACATCTAAAGACGCATTGGATGTCTTGCCAAAACTGGCAGAATTTTGGGATGAGCCCTTTGCAGATTCGTCTCAGATCCCGACCCTGATGGTAAGCGAGCTAGCTCGAAAAGATGTTACGGTAAGTCTTTCTGGCGATGGTGGCGACGAACTGTTCGCTGGCTACAATCGCTATGTGACTGGTTATCGGCTTTGGCAAGTCATGCGCCCACTGCCTAGACGGCTACGCTTTATACTCGCTTCGCTTTTAGAATCCGCGCCTTCTGACTTCCTAACGAGGGCGCCAATCCTGGGACGAATTCCTGCGCTTAGTTCAAGTTTAAGCAAAATGGCCACCGTCTTGAGGCATAATGAGGTCAATGAGTACTTCCTCTCTCTTGTTTCTCAATTCTCCAACCCAAGCGAGCTATTGTTAAGTGCGGGCGAGGCGCCCTCGATTGCGAAGACGCCAGAGCATTGGCCGACCGAGTTGGGCGACTTTCGGGACGTAATGATGTTTTTGGATGCAGTGGGATACCTCCCCAACGACATACTTACGAAAGTTGATCGGGCCACAATGAGCACCAGCCTTGAAGGTAGAATCCCATTTCTTGATCATCGAGTGGCGGAGTTCGCTTGGCGAATTCCAGTAAGGGAGAAGATTAAGAACGGTTATTCAAAATGGCCATTGCGCAAGGTCCTTTATCGCTACGTCCCATCTGAACTAATTGATCGGCCCAAGATGGGGTTTGGAATACCAATCGAATATTGGCTCAATCATGACCTGCGCGATTGGGCAGAGCATTTACTCGATCCCAAGTTATTGAAAGATCAAGGATTTTTCAACGTTGGCCCAGTGCGGGCGCTTTGGGAGGATCACATTTCTGGGAGGAGAAAATGTCACCACCAGCTATGGACCATACTTATGTTCCAGTCTTGGCTGGATACACAAAAATTTGACTGTTCGGATTGAAAAACGAGCTTCGATTTAGCACTATATTAAGAATTCATAGATGAAGTTCTTCAAGCTTTTATTACTTCTATTTCTAATGGCTTTAGCGTTTTTCGCGATTGTCATGCCGAACTCCTTTCAATTATCTACCGCTATATTGCTGGTGGTGTTCTTTGCTTTAGCGCTACTATCGCGAAGGCTTTTCAGAATGCAGGCTAGGTTCACGCTAATGTTCTTGGCGGGCATCCTGATCACCTTGCTTTATGTTTTTTATGGGGAGCTGAACGGTGCTCCCGACCGAGCCCAGTGGCAAACTTTGGCAATTTATATCTTCTTTCCTGCGCTATGGATTTTTGCGGGTATGCTGGCGATCAGTACGTTAGGGAACGAGGGCTTAGCCAGGGCCATAGCGCTATTCTCATTGCCTGCATGTGCTTCGATTGCGATTTTCTTCTATCTTTACCTAACTTTCGGGCCAGACAGCGTGACCCTGTTTGTCGAAGAGGCAAATGTTAATTTACGGGGTACGACGGTCGCGGCTCGGATGCACGTTTATGCACCTCTAATATTTCTTTGCGGAGGAATATTCGCGGCACCCTCTATAATCTCGCAGGCCCATTTGCGGATAATCGCTGTTCTAGCCTTGACGTTCGCGATTTTGACCTCCGGTCGTAGCGCTTTGTTCGTCTCACCGTTCATCGGCGTGACCATTCTTGCTATCGCGAGTTGGGCCGGCGGTATGAGTTCTCGCCTTATTTTTGCGGCGATCGTTTCGCTTCTCGTAGGGACTTTAAGCCTGATATATCTGGCTAGCTACTTCAATGTGTCAATTGACGATTCAATCAAGATTTACTTCGAAGATCTTTTGGCTTTGGGTGGTTCTGCGCGCATGTCCCAGACAGAAGCACTTTTGTTGTCGTTTCTTGAGGGTGGCGGGCTTGGAGTAGGCCACGGAGTTTCGGCGGACCTTATTCGAGACTTAGAGAATCCCTGGCGCTATGAAATGATGATTCATGCTACGCTACATCGAGTTGGGCTGGTCGGTTTCATTGTCTATGTACTCCCGTTCGCCATTTATATCTTCGAAGCTTTTCGCGACTTGTTTCGTGATCGGCTTCCAGTATACCGGCGCTTTTGGTTGGGCGGCGGTTTGGCGGCCCTCATTTCTACAGCAACCAACCCTTATATCGAAGGCTTTGTGCTCCAGTGGATGTTCGTCTTTCCATTGTTGGATTGGTACATGAGAAGGCACCCAATGAGGGGACCAAACATCCAAACTCGACGGGGAATTCGACCAATTTCGGCTCTGAAACCCACCCATACGTAGTAATCGGACGGCCTACGGCTTTATCGATCGTGGGGATAACCAATGATATTGAAGTGTTCCCCGCCACTAGGAACGACAAAAACTTCTGAGTGATGAACGTGTTCGTACTCTTGATAAACTAAACACCAAAATGCTGACGAAACGAGTTGATAATGCTGGTTCAGAACACCGAGCTAAAAGACCTCTTGATGATCACGCCAAAGCGCTTCGGCGATCACCGTGGTTTTTTTGCCGAGACCTACAGCGCCCGTGTACTGGCCGGACACGGCATCAAGGAGCAGTTTGTCCAGGACAATCACTCGCTCTCTGCGCAGATCGGCACGGTGCGCGGGCTCCATTTCCAGGCGCCGCCGCATGCCCAGGCCAAGCTTGTGCGCTGTGGGCGCGGGGCGTTGTTCGATGTCGCAGTCGATATTCGCAAGGGCTCCCCTACTTATGGCCAATGGTTCGGGGCCGAGCTGAGCTTTGAGAACGGACGGCAATTGTTCATTCCGGCCGGGTTCGCGCACGGCTTTGTCACCCGCACCCTTGACACTGAGATCGTCTATAAATGTTCGGACTATTACGCGCCGGAGACTGAAGGCGCGTTGCGCTTTGACGATCCCGACATCGGTATTGACTGGGGTTTGGATGGGATCGATGTGGTCTTGTCCGAGAAAGACGCCGCTGCGGGTTCGCTCGCTGATTTCGACAGCCCCTTCACCTACGAGAGACCTTCATGAAAATCCTCGTCACCGGCGGCGCCGGCTTTATTGGTTCCGCAGTCATCCGGTTGGCGATCGGCCGCGGCCACAGCGTGGTCAATGTCGACGCGCTAACCTATGCCGCCTGCCTCGAGAATGTCGCCCCGGTCGCAGGCGATCCCGGCTACGCCTTCGAGCATGCCGATATCCGCGATCGCGCTGCGCTTGATCGCATCTTTGCCGAGTACCAGCCTGACGTGGTGATGCACCTGGCCGCAGAAAGCCATGTCGATCGCTCGATCGATGGCCCTGGCACGTTCATGGAAACCAACATACTGGGTACCTTCAACATGCTGGAGGCGGCGCGCAAATACTGGGTTGAGAACGATAAGCCGGAAACCTTCCGTTTCCACCACATCAGCACAGACGAAGTCTACGGCTCGTTGCCGCCTGATCCGGAGGTGCAATTCACCGAAGACACACCTTACGATCCGCGTAGCCCCTATTCTGCGTCAAAGGCGAGTTCGGACCATCTCGTTCGGGCCTGGGCCGAAACTTATGGCCTACCGGTGCTGGTGACCAATTGCTCGAACAATTATGGGCCTTATCACTTCCCTGAAAAGCTGATTCCGGTGGTCATCATTAACGCCCTGCATGGCAAATCGCTGCCGATCTATGGCGACGGTTCCAACGTACGCGACTGGCTGTATGTCGAGGATCATGCTGACGCGCTACTTACGGTGGTCGAGAAGGGAGAGGTCGGGCGGACCTACAACATCGGGGGTGAGAACGAGTGTTCGAACCTTTCGCTGGTAAGAACGATCTGCGGCATCCTTGACCGGTTGCGTCCGTGTGATGACGGTTCGTCATATAGCGATCTCATCACCTTTGTCTCTGATCGGCCCGGCCATGATGCGCGTTATGCGATTGATCCCAGCCGGATCCGCGAAGAGCTGGGCTGGCGGCCCTCCGTGACTGTCGAGGAAGGACTGGAACGGACCGTGCAGTGGTATCTGGAAAATGAGGACTGGTGGAGACCACTGATGAGCCGCCAAGGCGTGGGCCAGCGACTTGGCGGGGGCAAGAACTAAGCCGAAATGACCATTCTCGTATTTGGCAGGACAGGGCAGGTAGCGCGAGAATTGCAGGCGCTCGCGCCGGTAGTCGCATTGAGCCGCGAGGAGGCAGGCCTTGCCACGCCGGGAGCTTGCGCTGCCGCGATCGAGCGACATTCACCAACGGCGGTTATCAATGCCGCAGCTTATACCGCAGTCGACCGGGCAGAGGACGAGGAGGGATTGGCCACTCAGGTGAACGGCTTTGCCCCTGCCGAAATGGCGAAAGCCTGTGCCAAGAGGGACACACCATTTGTACACCTGTCTACGGACTACGTTTTCGACGGCAGCGGTGATGCAGCTTGGCGTCCGGATGATGGCACTGCGCCTATCTCCGCCTATGGGCGCGGCAAGCTGGCGGGTGAGCAGGGCGTGGTGGCTGCCGGAGGACGTTATGCGATCCTGCGCACCTCCTGGGTGTTCTCGGCCCATGGGCAGAACTTCGTGAAGACCATGTTGCGGCTGGGGGCCGAGCGCGGCCAGTTGCGCGTCGTTGCAGACCAGATCGGCGGTCCAACACCCGCCGCGGCCATCGCGCAAGCCTGCCTCACGATCGCGGGTCAACTCGCGAATGGCCCGGCAAAGGCGGGAACTTACCATTTCAGCGGCGCTCCAGATGCATCATGGGCTGATTTCGCCCGTGCGATCTTTGCCCAAGCCGGGCTGGTGTGCGAAGTAGTGGATATCGGTACAACAGATTATCCAACGCCTGCTCGTCGCCCTGCCAATTCACGGCTCGATTGCAGCGCTACCGAGTCTACATTCGGTATCGCCAGACCTGATTGGCAGGCCGGCCTGGCGGCGGTCCTCAAACAGATCAAACAGAAGGATACAGATAAGTAATGCAGCGTAAGGGCATCATCCTGGCCGGGGGCTCCGGCACACGGCTCTACCCGGTGACCATTGGTCTCTCGAAGCAGCTCTTGCCGATCTATGACAAGCCGATGATCTACTATCCGCTCAGCGTTCTGATGTTGGCGGGAATTCGCGAGATCGCGGTAATCACGACGCCGGAAGACCAGGCACAGTTCATTCGCACCCTCGGCGATGGCAGCCAGTGGGGCATCAGTCTGACTTATATCGAACAACCCAGCCCCGATGGGCTAGCGCAGGCCTATTTGCTTGCGGAAGAGTTTCTGGCGGGCGCGCCATCGGCCATGGTGCTGGGCGACAATCTCTTTTTCGGCCACGGCCTGCCCGAACTGTTGATCGAGGCGGCAGCGCGCAGCGAAGGCGGCACGGTATTCGGCTATCGTGTTGCCGATCCGGAACGCTATGGCGTGGTCGATTTTGCCGAGGACGGCTCAGTCCGTTCGATCGTCGAAAAGCCGGAAGTGCCAGCCTCCAACTTTGCTGTGACCGGCCTCTATTTCCTCGATGGCTCGGCTCCGCAGCGGGCGGCACGGGTCAAGCCATCGCCGCGAGGCGAGCTTGAGATTACTACTCTGCTCGAAAGCTATCTGGCTGATGACGTGCTGCAGGTAAGCCTGATGGGGCGGGGGTATGCCTGGCTCGACACTGGCACGCATGGCAGCCTGCTTGATGCAGGTAATTTCGTGCGCACGCTGGAGGAACGGCAAGGCTTACAGACCGGCAGTCCGGACGAGATTGCCTATGGTCAATGTTGGATATCCAGTGAGCAATTGGCTAAGCGCGCAACTGTGTTTGGCAAGAACGCCTACGGTCATTACCTGGAGCAGTTACTTGGGTAGAGCAATACAGCGCCACACAGCTATCAGACTCAGACGTTGTTCTCGGCCTTTTCAAGATAGCACCCGAGCACATTCACAGACTTCCAGCCGTCTGCACTTATGATGGCGGCCACGGCGACCTATGCGAATTCGGGAAGCGCAGTGATCAAACTTTTCGCTTCGGCAAGCAAAATTACCACAGTTCAAGCTATATTCGTAGATCGGTCTGACATTTTGGCGCTGCTTCAACGCTGGAAACCCCAATTGCTGCAAGGGCGCCTGCTGCGCTATGCGATCGCGGTCGTGGTGACCGCAGTGGCGGCCTATTTCGTCACCGAAGGCGTAGCGGGTGTCTTGCCCGCGCGGTGGCCTATGTTGCTACGCCTCGCGCTCGCCGGGGTGGCCATCCTACTTGCATGTCTCCCCATTCTGGTGTTCCTTTTCGCGGCGCTCGGGATTCCCCCCGGCGCAGCCTTGGCCGAAGTGCCAGGCAGAACCATGCCCCAACGCCCCGCGACCAGCGATAGTGTGCCAAATGGCTGATATGAAGGGAGCAAGATTTCTGCTAGTTGGCGCCTTCGCCCGTTCGCTGGTCCTGTTTCGGGGCCCGTTGCTTGAAAGCCTTGTCGCAAGTGGCTGGGAGGTGCACGCAGCGGCGAATGCCCTCGAGGAAGATTCCGAAACACTTGCTGGCCTGTCGGCGCTCGAGGTGACGCCGCATACGCTCCCGATCGAGCGCACCGGAATGAACGTCGCGGCCGACCTCAAGACACTTCGTGCCATGGTCCGGCTGTTCCGCCGTATCAGGCCGCAGGCCATGCTGGCCTATACCATCAAGCCGGTGGTCTGGGGGTTGATCGCAGGCTGGATGGCTGGAGTGCCCCGCCGCTATGCCCTGATTACCGGGCTTGGCTATGCCTTCACTGGTGAAGCGACGGGCAAGCGTGGTGTGATCCGCGCGATTGCGCGGAGTCTTTATCGTGTCGCATTGTCCCGCTCGCATGGGATCTTCTTCCAGAATCCTGACGATGCCGCGCTGTTCGCGGAGCTTGATCTGCTTCCCGCGGGCGTTCCGGTGACGATCGTCGACGGCTCCGGGGTCGATCTTCGCCACTACCAGCCCCAGCCATTGCGCCAGCAGCCGCTGCGCTTCCTGCTGATCGCCCGCTTGCTGGGTGACAAGGGCATCCGTGAATATGCTGCAGCCGCAGCGATGATCCGCGAGCGGCATCCCGATGTTGAGTTCCATCTGGTCGGCGGGACGGACCCGAACCCTAACGGAATCAGCCTCGACGAGCTGAGCGCGTGGCAAAACGATGGCACAATTATCTATCATGGCGAGCAATCGGACGTGCGCCCCTTCCTCGCAGATTGTCACGTCTACGTGCTTCCGAGCTACCGCGAAGGGACGCCGCGAACCGTTTTGGAAGCTATGGCCACGGGCAGGGCAATTATTACCACAGATGCGCCAGGGTGCCGCGAAACGGTGAACCCGGGCGTCAATGGTCTTCTAATCCCCCCACGCGAAACTGAACCCTTGGTCTCGGCGATGCAATCCTTTATCGATAATCCCGCCCAGGTTAAAACAATGGCAGATGCAGCTCTTTCTCTGGTCAGAGATCGCTACGCTGCGGAGAAAGTTGCGGCAAGGATGCTTTCCGCGATAGACGCATGAGCGAAGGTTGAACCATGCTGGTAAAGCGCCTGTTTGATTGCTGCGTTGCGATTTTGGTTCTCATCCTGTTCGCGCTCCCGATGCTTGGTGTCGCGCTGATGGTGCGTAGCAAGCTTGGTTCACCGGTGCTTTTCACGCAAACGAGGCCGGGACTGCACGGCAAGCCATTCAGGATGCTGAAGTTCAGAACTATGCTGGACGCGGTTGACGAAAACGGTGATCCGCTTCCTGACGAGAAGCGACTGACCTCGTTCGGGCGGTTTCTTCGATCGACCTCGCTCGATGAGCTTCCTGGCCTGCTCAACGTGCTGATGGGGGATATGAGTCTGGTTGGGCCGCGTCCGCTTTTGATGGATTACTTGCCGCTCTACTCGCCTGAGCAAGCTCGTCGACATGAAGTGCGTCCGGGAATTACTGGCTGGGCTCAGGTAAACGGACGCAATGCCCTGTCTTGGCCAGAGAAATTCGCGCTGGATGTGTGGTACGTGGACAATCGGTCGATGTGGTTGGACCTGAAGATTATGTGGCTCACTGCGGTCAAGGTGGTGCAGCGGGAAGGGATCAGCTCCGCGGGTGAGGCGACCATGCCGCGCTTCATGGGAGAAACCCAGTGAAACTGGTCGGGATTTACGGCGCTTCTGGCCACGGCCGTGAAGTGATGGGGATGCTGGCGAAAAGACCATCAGCCGATATCGCCTTTGTATTCATCGATGATAACGCAGTTCAGAAGACGGTCAACAATCGCCCTTGTCTTGATTGGGATTCGTTTTTGGCAGCGCCAACCCAAAGCAAGGAGACCGTGCTTGCAATTGGCGACGGAAGAGCGCGCGAGCGGCTTGCGGCAAAATGCAAGGCAGCGGGCATTGGCTTTATGCCAGCCCATGCGCAAAGCGCTGTAATACTTGAAGAAGTCGAACTAGGCGAAGGTTCGGTGCTCTGCCCCTTTTCCATGGTCACCTCAAACGTGATAATCGGGCGACAGTTCCATGCCAACTACTATTCGCAGGTGTCCCATGATTGCGTCATCGGCGATTTTGTCACCCTTGCTCCGGGCGCGAGATGCAATGGCAACGTCGTTATCGAAGACCGCGCCTATATTGGCAGTGGTGCCATCCTGCGTCAGGGCAAGCCAGGTGATCCATTGGTGATCGGTGAGGGTGCTGTTGTAGGCATGGGAGCCGTGGTGACCAAGAGCGTCCCTGCAGGAATCACCGTTGTCGGCAACCCGGCGCGGCCACTGGAGAAAAAGTGAACCATGCGAATCTGGCTTTCACGCCCGCATATGTCGGGACGCGAGGAAGCGCACGTAGCGCAAGCCTTTGCGTCGAACTTCGTTGCACCGCTAGGGCCACAACTTGATGCCTTTGAAAACAAGGTATCGCAATATCTTGGCGGCGGCTTGCATTGTGTGGGCCTTTCGTCCGGTTCGGCCGCACTCCATCTCGCCTTGAGGATCGCCGGTGTCGGGCCGGGCGACGAGGTGTGGGTCTCCTCCATGACCTTTGCTGGTGGGATATTCCCGGTGAATTATCTTGGAGCAAAGCCGCGCTTCTTCGACCTTGATAAAGATAGTTGGACGGTAGATGTAAACATACTTGCAGAACAACTCGAGATTGCTGCGAGCGAAAGCAGGCTGCCAAAAGCGATTGTGCCAACCGACCTTTACGGTCAGAGCGTTGACCTTGATCCGCTCGAAGCTCTTGCTGCGCAATACGGCATTAGCCTGATTGTGGACTCTGCCGAAAGTCTTGGCGCATCATACAAAGAAGGGCGGATGGCGGGAACCGGTGGCGATGCGGCCATTCTTTCCTTCAACGGCAACAAGATCATTACCACCTCGGGCGGCGGAATGCTTGTTACTAGACACAAGGCCTGGGCCGATGAGGCCCGCTTTTTGGCGACGCAGGCGCGAGATCCGGCGCCACACTACGAGCACTCTACTTTCGGTTACAACTACCGCCTTTCCAACATTTGTGCGGCCATTGGTCTAGGGCAAATGGAAGTCGTTGATGACCGTGTTTCGCGGCGCCGGGCGATTTTTGACCGATACCGCGATGCGCTCATAAGGCCTGGAATTTCATTTATGCCTGAGCCAGATGGCCTGCGTTCAACACATTGGCTTACAGCGTTTGCTATCGATCCCAATCAAGTTGGCGTATCGCGCGAAGACATTCGCCTGATGCTGCTCGAGCATGAGATAGAATCGCGCCCATTGTGGAAGCCCATGCACATGCAGCCGCTCTATGCTGGCACGGCGTATCATGGTTCTGGCGTGGACGAGCGATTGTTCTCCCAAGGCCTGTGCCTTCCGTCGGGAAGTGACATGTCGGATGATCAACAGGACGAGGTGATTGGCCGAATTCTTCAGCTTCTCGATTCTGCAAACTGAACTATCTTGTAGATTTGAAGAGAATGGGCCTCGTCACCATTCTCGACTGACTTCTAACTGGGTGGTAATCTCTTGCAACCGCCGCTTGGTCCCTTGATCTATGTTCTTTGGCAATTCCCCAAGGCTGAAGAAACCGGCCTCTGCAATTTCTAAACTATTCGATCTGAGCGGTGCGTCGCCTCGAGTGTCGCACAAGTAGACCAGAACATGATCATGGTTGCCGACGGATCTATTGAAGAAGATACCATGAAGCTTTGACACCCCAACGACTTTCAGGCCCGTCTCTTGTTCGAGTTCTCTTGCAAGAGCCTCCTCGGCCGTTTCGTGGGGCTCGACTCCCCCACCAGGGAAGTGCCAACCTGATGTATACGTATGTCGAACGAGCAAAAATTTCCCGTCTTCTGACTGCACAACGGCACGGACCCCGATGGTCAAGCCGCGCTGAACGCGAAAGGCAAGGTGGAGTATTTTACTCCAAAGGCTTGAGGTCAGGCCTTTGCCTTGGCCGATCATCGATTGGCTGCCGTTTCTTCCATCTTCGTATCTCTCGGCTGCGCAGTCTGCGAGGCTTTCCAAACCAGGTCTGAGAGTTCGCGCTCAAGTGGTGTGTATTCAAGCGGCAAGTCGAGCAATATCGCGTATATCTCTGGAAGATCGAATGCCTTGCATGCCGCCAGTAATTTCTCGAGAATAGGGAGAAGTTCGTCGGACGACATGGCAACTTCTGTGGCTGCCATCACGCGGGGGTGTTCTGTCGGCTCAGGCTTGTTCCCGATCAAGAGCTCCTCGTAGAGCTTCTCCCCTTTCCTTAGGCCAGTAAAGCATATCGGGATGTCACCCTTTTCAGGAATGACCTCGTCAGGGTGGTCGATAAAGTATGGGGTAAGCCCATGCAGCTTTACCATGGTTTCTGCCAATTCTGCGATCTTCACTGGCTCCCCCATGTCCAGCACGAAGACATCACCTCCGTTAGCCATTGCCCCTGCCTGGATCACAAGTTGAGATGCTTCTGGAATAGTCATGAAATAGCGGTTGATTTCCGGATGCGTCACAGTCACCGGACCACCTGCCTCGATTTGTGACCGGAAGCGTGGGATGACCGAGCCAGACGATCCTAAGACATTCCCAAATCGAACCATTGAGAAAGTTGTATTGGGCTCATCCCGTGCCAGTGCCTGGCAGATGAGCTCGGCAATTCGCTTGGTGGCCCCCATGACGTTGGTCGGCCGAACTGCCTT
Organism: Qipengyuania sp. ABI-127-1; assembly: GCA_022953095.1. GTDB lineage: Bacteria > Pseudomonadota > Alphaproteobacteria > Sphingomonadales > Sphingomonadaceae > Qipengyuania. The sequence continues at coordinate 1,373,928 of JALJCR010000001.1, forward strand.
GTCGGTTGAAATCAAGATGAAGCTGCTGACGTTGTTATCTCGCGCCAGCCTGGCAATCGTAAGGGTGCCGAATACGTTGTTTCGGATTCCTTCGACGACGTTCTCCTCGACAAGGGGAACATGCTTATACGCTGCTGCGTGGTAGATCGTTTCGACTTGGAAAGCCTGAATTGCTGCCTCCAGCCTCTTGGCGTTCTGCACTGAACCCAGGACCGGAATAATCTGCGCCGAAGATCTGGAATGCTGCGCTATCTCTCGAAGTTCAGCCTCAATTGAGTAGAGGGCAAATTCAGAAATTTCATAGAGGATCAGGGCTTTAGGGTTCTGCGCGATAATTTGACGGCAGAGCTCGCCGCCAATAGATCCGCCTGCGCCGGTAACCATGACGACTTGGCCGTCAATGTTCTGTTTAAGGAGCTCCTCGTTGGGTGCAACGGGATCCCGACCAAGCAGATCCTCAGCGCTCACATTGCGTAGTTCGGAAATCTTGGCCTTGCCGCTGATAATGTCAGAAAGGCCAGGGATGGTCTTTACTTCAAGGTTCATTCCTTCAAGCCATGCGAAGATTTCCCGTCGGCGGGTGTGACTAAGATTGGGCATTGCAAGCAGCACAACCTCTAAAGCGGAGTTGTCGGCTAATCGTTCAATCACAGCAGGTGGATGAACCGGGAGCCCACTGATCGTCAGGCCTTGGAGATGGCTGTCATCATCGACGAAAGCAATTGGAGCATAATCTCGCCCATGAAAGAGCGAGTTGAGCAATTCGAGTCCAGCTTCCCCGGCCCCGTAAATCACGACAGGTTTCTTCGAGATCTGCATTGGAGCACGAAAAATCTGGCGCACCACAAAACGCATACCTGCAACGGTCAGTAATAGCAGCAATCCGGAAATTATGGGGACCGAACGCGGGATGCCTGCTGTAAGAAGGGCGTTACTGATGAAGAGAGCTGTCGCAAAGGCTGCTATGCCTTGGACGATAGAGGTTAGAATCTTTCCGGTCACAAAACGCACAAGCGTGCGGTAAAGCCCGGACAGCCAAAACGTCACAATCCCAACGATTGTTGAGATTATGAAAGGCAGCCAGATCTTCAGATTGGAGAGGAAATCGAGACTTTCGAGCCTGATTGCCATGGCGGCAAGGAAGCAGGCGAGTATCAGCCCAGTGTCGACGATGATTTGAAGCGCTACTTTGTACTTCCGGCCAAGCGTGGAAAGTTGCCTGATGTTACCAATCATTCGAACTGTTCCGTACTTATCTCACCTACCAAGCGTTGGCGCTCGGTACGGCAACCGAGCTACATGCGCAACTCAATCGGACCCAAAAGGGGACGCGGCCTCTTGAAAGATGGTCAGCGAATCACCCTCTGCCCGAACATCTTATTGATGTGAGCTCATAATCGCCGAATGATTTAGGCCCAGACGTTGTGCTCGGCTTTCTCTAAATAGCGCGCCAGCACATTCACTGACTTCCAGCCGCCCGCGCGCATGATCGCGGCCGTGTCGAACCCCCGCTTCAACAGGTCCTGTGCCGCGCCTACCCGCATTGAGTGACCGCTGAAGGATGCGACCTGATCTGCTCGTAGGCCACAGCGCTGCGCAGCATCTTTGATCACGCGCCGGATTGTCGTTGTCTCAAGGCAACGATCAATGGCCTTGCGTTGGTAGATCGGGCAGAACAGCCATTCGATGTCCGGTCCGCGGTATGCCAGCCACTCTTTGAGTAAGTCGGCAGTTCTTTGTGAGGTGAACGCGATGCGTCCGCTGCCAAACGGATCCGCTTTGCTGCGGCGGATGAGCACCCGCAGTGTTTCATCTTCCCGCTCTGTCAGGTCTTGGTTGCGTAAAGCGATGAGTTCTGATCGCCGAGTCATCAATTCATAGCCGAGGGAGAGCATCGCGCGGTTGCGCAGGCCCCAAGGCGTATCGGGTTCGCTTTCCAGAAAGCTTTCGAGGTAGTTGCGCGTCAGGCCCTTAGCTTGGCGGGGTCGAATCGGTTTCTGGCGCCTGACTTTGCGCATGGCGAGGTTGACATCCTCGTCATAGGTCGGGTCAGGTAGCCGCAGCAGGCGATGTACCTTGCGGATCGCATAGAGCCGTCGCTGTACGGTGGAAGGGGCCTTGGACGCCCCCTGATCTTCAAGAAAGCGGCACACGGTTTCGACGGCGGCGGGGAGGGGCGCGTTTATCCCGTTCTCCACGCACCAGTTTTCGAAAGCCTCGACATCGGCGCGGTAACTACGCATTGTTGCTGGTGCATAGGCGCCATCGAGGCGCTGGAATTCGGCGCGCCAATTGGCGGATGAGCTTTGTTGAAGCATTCAATTTATATGATACCAAAAGGATCATAAATCAAGTGTCGGACATCACTGCTGAGCAGATAAAGGCAGCGCGAGCTGCAATCGGGGTGACGATCCGACAAGTTGCGCAGCAGACCGGAATTGGCTCTGCCACCCTCAAGCGTTACGAGGCGACATCGGGTGTTCCAAAGTCTCGCAAGGGGCACCTGCTTACTTTGCGCGAATTCTTCGAAGCCACCGGTATCGAGTTCATCGGATCGCCCGGCGATCGACCTGGGATTCGCGTCGGTCCGCCCAAAGACTAAGTTTCAGGTTCCCTAGTCAATCAGACGCCCACAGGCGCAGTATGCCATTTGCTGCAAAAAGCTTTTGACGCGCTAGGGTAATGGTGTGTTGATCCGCACATGGCCCCAATGTCATCCCTCTCATCGAGACCCTTGCAGTAACCTTGCAGTCCTTCAAATGCCCGATAACGCGCAACTTCGGGAGTTCGCTCTTCCGGTAAGAGCACGGAGCTTATTCGCTGGGTTCGAGGCGCCATAAGCCTGTGGACACTGACGTTGCTATATGCCCAACGCCCTTGCAAACCGCCAGGGTGATGCAAATGCTGCGCAGCAAAAAATGACGGGGGTGAAAACGAAGATGGTTGGTAGCCGCGAACGAAGAGTGCAAGTGGGAAAAATGGGAGAAGGATTAGATAGGGGCTGGATCATACTGGCGCTGCTGGCTGCCGTGGTGGCATTTACAGGTGGGGCATCCAGGTTTGATGCAATCCAAATCGTTCCGCTGCGCTCTTTATCCGCGCTCTTTTTAGTTTCATCACTCTTTTCCCTAACGAAGGAAAGGCTAAAGGCTGAGCGTGCGCTCGTCATCTTGTTTGCATGTTTTGCGCTGATCGTAATGCTTCAACTTGTGCCGTTACCGCCTCGGATATGGCAAAGTCTACTGGGGCGCACAGACATTCTTCAATTGGATACCGCACTAGGTCTCGAAGGAGCCTGGCGCCCCTTGACGCTGACTCCGATGCGTAGCTGGAATGTGCTCGGGAGCCTGGTCGTGCCGGCAGCCGGCTTGTTTTTGGCAATTGCCCTTCGCGCGTCTTCTCTGACGCTATTGCGAGTTGTTGCAGGGTTGGGAGTTCTCAATGCGCTGTTGGGCCTTTTCCAGATCGTAATGGGAAGATCGAGCGTTTTCTATTTCTATGAAGTAACCAACAGGGGCGGCGCAGTAGGTGTTTTCGCAAATGAAAACCACGCGGCAGTTTTTGCGGCTTGTTCTATGCTGGTAGTGACATTGCTCGGTCTAAGGGTCAGTAAGGAGCGGAGTGCGGTTTGGGAGCGCTTGATGTATCCTGCTGCTTTTTTCTTGATCCTTTTGGTAGCGTTGGCCGGGGGGTCAAGGGCTGGCTTCGTAGCCGTCATCGGCACGATTCTGGTCTCAATAACTATGCTCGCTTTGTCTCCGCGCCCTCGCAGGGGGCTTCGCGCTGAGCAGTCAGTGGGGCGGTGGCTTGACCAGCAACCTCGCCTGATATTGGCCATTCCGGTTATTTTGGTATCGCTGACGGCAGCTGCATTTCTGGCGCTTGACCGGACGCCAGCGTTTCGTGACATTCTTGTGAGAGATAGCTTTGAGGATTTGAGATGGTCATTGTGGCCGGTGATTATCGAGATGCTTGAAGGCCATTGGGTGCTAGGGACGGGTTTCGGATCCTTTGAACAAGTATATCATATCTATGAGCCATCGGCATTGCTGATGCCTTCTTATGTCAATCAAGCGCATAACGATTGGGCGCAGTTTATTATTGAGGGAGGAGTGCTGGCAGGGCTACTTTTGACTGGATTTCTTGTTTGGATGGTAAGGGCGATCGGGACGATGTTTTTCCATCGGACGCGGAGGGTCGACGCAATTTTTTGGATGAGTATCTTTGCGATTGTCGCAGCTGCGTCCTTGGTGGATTATCCCTTGAGAACTCCTCTCTTTCAGTTAGTCACAGTCTGGCTCTTGCTCGCCCTTTCGCGAGATGCCCGTGATATGAATGCAACATAGTTTGCTCGCTGCGGGAGTTTTTTGGTCGACGCGGCTTTCATCGTTTTGGAGTTGCGCTAAGGCGCGCATCATGAAGACAACAAGATCAGTAAGAAATTTCAGACTAGCCTTGAGCGGGTTGTTGCTACCTCTTGCTCTTTCGGGGTGCGCAACGGATCGGACCTATGGTCAGGCGCCAGGTATTGAAGTTGCCGAGCTGGAAGAGCTTCCAGCGCCTCGTATCGAGAACCTGTATGTTATCGGCCCCCAGGAAGCGCTCGAAATCGAAGTGGTGGGTGCTGAACGGTTAAGCGGGAAGTATCTCACGGATGGGGAAGGGCGCATCTCCTTTCCGCTCGTGGGTTTGCTCGACCTTGGAGGGTTAGCCCCCAATGAGGCGGCCGACATGATCGCGAACTTCTTGCGGGGCAGCTATTTGCTCAATCCTCAAGTGCGCGTGATTCCAGAGGAGATTCCTCCCCCTACAGTATCGGTGGGAGGTCAGGTTGATGAACCTGGAGAGTACCCGGTGCTTGGTCGACAGTCACTCTTGCGTGTGGTCAATCAGGCGGGCGGCTTGGCGGAATATGCAAAATTGGACGATGTGTTGATTCTACGGACCGTGGGGGGGCAGCGCTATATCGGCGCATATAATATCCAGGCGATCCAACGAGGTAATTACGGAGATCCGACTGTATATCCCAATGACATAATAATCGTTGGTGATTCGCCGAATCGGAGGCGGCTGGACAGCATTTTGCGATTCGCGCCCTTACTCTCGACTTCTGCTATTCTTATTGATCGGATTGGACGTTGAACAATCTCAATTTTGCGTCTCATGAGCTCGCTGGACGAGATGATCGTCGTGAGCTGATCGATGATCGTGATTCCAGCGATGACTCCTTTGCCATCGACCTTGAGCGGTATTGGCACGAGGCTATTGGCCTAAAGTACTGGCTCGCGGGAATAATCGCGCTGGGTCTCCTGCTCGGCATTCTTGTCACGTTGCTGGCTACCCCGCTGTACCAGGCCAGTGCACGCTTGGAAGTGTCTCAAGTGACGGCCGACGTCACCAATCTCGACTCACTCGAGGTCGATAGCCAGATATCGGAGCTGCAATACCTCAACACCCAGTACGAGCTTCTGGTTTCGAGATTCATGGCCAAGCGCGTGATGGAGGCTGGTAACCTCTCCCGGGACGAAGCCTTTCGCGAGGGGTTCGTGATCGAAGACGTACCGAATCTAGATAAGGAGATTGAGGAAATCCTGTTCGAGAATGTGAGTATCGATCCGATCACGCAGTCGAGCTTGGTCGATATAAGGTTTTCCAGCCCCGATCCGGTTGTGTCCGCCGAGATCGCAAATCTCTGGGTGCAGGAGTTCGTGGCTGCCAATTATGAGAAGCGCTTCGGCGCGAATATAGAGGCCCGAGATTTCCTGCAGAGCCAGATTGCGGAACTCCGCGAACGTCTTTCACAATCTGAGCAGGAACTCGTTGAATACGCGAATGCCAACGAGATTCTCGTGCTCAATGCGGGAGGCGATGCAGGATCGGAAAGCGCCGGCCAAACGCTAGTTGGCGCCGATCTAGAGGCGCTCAATACCGCGCTTGCTGCAGCTGTGGCGGATCGTATTAGCGCGCAGGCTGCGGTCGCCGGTGGGAATTTCCCCAGTAGTGATCCGCGTAATCAGTTGCTATCGAGTTTGAGCGAAGCGGAGGCGGAGCTGGCCGTTCTGCGGGCGAATTTCGGGCCTGACTATCCAGAGGTTGAGGAAAAGCAAGCGGAAGTGAATTCGCTTCGCTCTGCGATCTCTGGTGGTGCCCGGGACCTTCTCCAATCGGCTCGGATCAGAGAGGCGGAGCTTCGCGACCAGGTTGAGCAAGTTAAGCAACGTTTTTTGGGTCAGCAAGGCCAGGGAATTCGCTATGGGATTCTCAAGCGCGAGGTCGATACCAATCGCGAAATTTACGACGCGCTCCTGCAACGCTTCAAAGAACTCGAAGCCTCAGGGGCGGGCCAGAACAACATCCAAATCATCGATCTCGCGGATATCCCTACACAGCCTTACGCGCCGTCACTGGTTCAGAATCTTCTGATCGCGCTAGCCGTAAGTTTCGTATTCGCAGCAGGCTTGGTCTACGTCAAGGTGACCCTTAGCCAGACTTTGCAGGATCCGGAAGACGTTCGCAGGCGACTGGGCCTTCCTCTCCTCGGCGCCATACCTCGCGAGATGGACGGCGATTTGGCCGAGCGCCTCACTGAGCGTTCTTCGGAAATAAACGAGGCCTATACTACCGTTCGTACAAATATGAATTTCCTGACCCCAAAGGGCGCGCCGGAAGTTCTCATGTTGACCTCCTCGGTGCCAGCGGAAGGTAAGAGCGTTTCTTCGGTCGGGATAGCCACGAGTTTTGCGCAATTGGGCAAGCGTACCCTGCTAATCGATGCCGACCTTCGCAACTCAAGGCTTCGAGATACGCTCGATCTGCATAGCTATGACAAGGGTGGGTTGGTGCCTCTCCTTGCCAGCCAGGAAACCGACATGGCGTCGCAGATCGTATCGCTCGAGCAATACGGCTTCGATTTTCTTCCGATGGGCCGCACCCCACCCAATCCGGTCGAGCTTCTTGCCGGCGAGAGGTTCGCGCAGATCATCGAAGCTGCCCGCGAGGCTTACGATCAAGTCCTCATCGATGGCGCTCCGATGTTGGCTCTGGCTGACGCGGTCGAAATGTCGCGGGCCGTTGATGGCGTCGTTTTCGTCATCGAGGCAGAACGGATTAAGCTGCGAGGCATCGAGAATGCGATCGGCCGCCTTCAGCGCTCCGGCGCGCAGGTATATGGCGCTATTGTCACCAAGGTGAGCCAGAAGAACTCCGCATATGGCTACGGCTACGGCTACGGCTACGGATATGGTTACGGTTACGGTGAAGAGAAGCGTGGGGAACCGGCCTGATCGGCCAGACCTGATCGATGAAACTGGCTAACCCACTCCGTCTTGTGGCCATGGCAATCTTGGGTTTGGCACTCGCCATTGCCCTTGCGGCTCAGTCGGCGGGCATTGCTCTAACGCGAAAGGCGCCTGAGACTGCTCTGTCGCTCTTCCCGATTAATGGTCTGGCACAGGAGGAACTCGCGTCCTCGGCGTTTCTCTCGGTTGCCGAAGGTCTGGTTTCCGCCGAAGTTGGTATGCCGATGGCGGAGCAATGGGCTCTCGAGGCTTACCGTAAGGATCCTCTCACTCCCGAGGCGCATGCTATTCTCGCTCTGGCCGAAGAGGATGCAAATGCCCGCTCGGAAATCGTGAGCCTGGCTTCGCAATTGAATCGGAGGAACCCAAGGCTCCAGGCGGTGGTTCTCCAGGAACAAGTGACACAACAGGATTACCCTGGGGCAATCGCGACCCTCGATCGCATTCTACGCGTCCGGCCTTCGCGATCCGCCGAGCTGTTTCCCAGTTTGATCCCGCTATTCGCGCGAGAGGGAGCTGTCGACGAATTCGCTCGAATTCTCGACGGCACATCGCCTTGGCATGAGGTCTTTTTCCGTTACGCGGTCAGAGAACCGGCGGCGCTTTCCAATCTTCTCGAATTGCGCAAGCGAGTGTCCTTCGACAATCAGCAGCTTGATCAGACCCTGCTCAAGAATCTCGTTACCGAGGGCGAGTTCGATGCGGCTTACGGATTCTACAAGCAACTACGCGGCGGTGATCAGTCCAGCGATCGCGTAGGAGTGCTCGACTGGGACGATACATTTGAACCTTTCGAGTGGGCGTTCTCCGATCTCGCGGGATTGCGCGCTCAGCCGAGTTTGAGCGCGGAGCAACTCGAAATCTCCGTGAAGCCGGGCGAAGGCGGCGTGGTGGCGCGACGCCTCATCAAAACACCCGAGAGTCCCTTCGTCCTGGAAATCGAGCACGACATCGAATCGTCTCAAGCCCTGCAGGATATTGATATCGGCCTTCGCTGTGGCGGTGCGGATAACTCTCTTGTGCTGGACCAAAACCTGGCGAGCCAAGGTAACGGATTCGAGATCGCCAACCTCCCTGACTCGTGCTCGTTCATCGAGATACTCATTGAGGCGAGGGCATGGTCGGGGCGCTCTGCCCTGAATGTGGAGATCGACTCTGTTCGAATTCGGAATTGACTGATTGGTATCGGGCCGTTCGGGACGGTTCTTCACTGAGAGTTGATACGATTGCTGCGCGTCCGAACCAACGGCGTCACACGATCCTCGCCCGACCGGCCAGGTGCCAGTCGGAGACAGCAGATCGATGCAATGTCTGCGAAGGGGGAGCAATTGACTGGATACAAAGCGTCCCCAATCTGTCCGGCTTTCGACATGGGCATAATTGTCGGCCGGTTCGATTCCGCGCAATTTGACCGAGATTTGAGGAATCGTCGTCGCAGGCGCTCAGGGAACGCAAAAAAGATCGCCAAGATGGCGGGCTTTTTCATGCCTCATGGGGCTTCGATGGTGGGCGTACCAAGGTTCGAACTTGGGACCCCTACGATGTCAACATAGTGCTCTACCACTGAGCTATACGCCCACACCATCGGGCGCCCCTTGGTGGGGCAGGCGGGCGTTTAGCGGGGCTTGGATAACCGCGCAAGACCCTATTGCGGACTTATTGCAAACTCGCGCTGACGCGTTCGTCGAGCACGCGTTCTACTTCCAGCACAAGGTCGCGCAGATGGAAGGGTTTCGACAGCACCTTGGCATGCGGTTGCTCGCGGCTGGCTTTCAGTGTCACGGCTGCGAACCCGGTGATGAACATAACTTTCGTGTGCGGACTGACCTCGTTGCATCGCTGAGCGAGCTCGATGCCATCCATTTCCGGCATCACGATATCCGAAAGAAGCAGATCGTATTGGGCGCCCTCGAGCAAGGGTATCGCGTCGGTTCCGCGATCGACCGAATCGACTGCATATCCGGCATTGACGAGCGCACGCTCGAGATAGACGCGCATCGCTTCGTCATCTTCGGCTAGCAGGATTCGCTGAGTCGGTGTTTCCGTCATGGGCTCTATGTACTCCGCGCGCTTTAAAAAAGCATGTATTCGAAACAAGCAGTGTTAACGCGTATGCTCGAAGCGAGTCTGCGACATGCGCGTGGGAACTCTGCTGCCGCAGGAAGCGCTAGACTAAGAGGCAGTTTAGCCTGTTAGAAAACAAATCCCGACTTGATTAACCGGGGGGCGTAACCGACGATGTGCCGGTGGACGAAGGACAAGCAGGCTCGATGACCGATTTCGAACATTTCGAACACGTGTCGGGCGGTGCGATTCCCGGGCAGCAAGGGCCATCCTACCGGCTGTGGCGGCAAGGGACGCCGTCCGTCCCCATATTGGTTGCAGCGCCCCATGGCGGACGCTCCTACCCGGACGACGTGTTGGCATGTTTGCGCGATCCCGTACAAACTCGTCTGCGATTGGAAGACCGCTATATCGATGAAGTGGCGCGACCAGTCGCGCAGGCGACATCTTCCAGCCTGCTTCTGGCCGACGCTCCAAGAGCGATGATCGATCTCAACCGATCGGCCGACGATGTCGACTGGGGCATGGTTCGTGGTGCAAAGCCTGGCCGAGTGCGGCATTCGCTGGCCAATCGCCGGTCGCGTAGCGGCCTCGGCCTCGTTCCGCGGCGCATCCCCGGGATGGGTGAAATTCGGCAGCGCCCCCTGACCAGGGCGGAACTGGATGCCTGGATCGAGGCTATCTACATCCCCTATCATGCCGCTCTGGGCGCGGAACTCGAACGGCTTCGCGACCGCTGGGGCGTGGCACTGCTGGTCGATCTCCATTCCATGCCTCCGCTGAAGAGAACCCACGCCCAGGACCGTCCGGCAGAGTTCGTGATCGGAGACCGATTCGGCGCATCCTGCGATCCCGGGCTCGTCGATCTCGCGATCCGGTACCTCGGTAATCAGGGAAGGAGAGTGGCTCACAATCGTCCCTATGCGGGAGGGTATGTGCTTGACCGCTACGGCCAGACGGCCCGCGGTATCCATGCCATGCAGATCGAAGTCTGCCGCAGCGCCTATCTCGATGCCAGGCTCGACCAGCCAAGCGCGCGACTGGGAGCGATAGCGAAGCTGCTTGCGGGCCTGGTGGAGACTTTGGGTGCCGAGGTCACTTCCATGGGGCGCTTCAGCCACATGGCCCAAGCGGCGGAGTGAACGAAAAAACCACCCCGCGTCGATAACGCGGGGTGGCCAAGGTTCAGGGAGGAAATGCACTCGCGTGCATTTGCCGGAAGCGCCATGAGGGAAAGCGCGACCGGGCACTGAAGGAAATGGGGCTCAAACGTCCGGATTTCAAGGTTGCCGGTACAGGCGCCAGAGCACGGTTCGGCGCGAAAACGGAGCGGATCGCAGCAGCTTTCCGAGTTAGGAGCGAGCCTGGGCGATCAACAAGAGTCCATCACCCGAGATTGACTTGTCGTGGATTGCCGAGGCCAAAGCGCAGTCTCCGGCGCCGAGCGTTTCGCCCTCAAATGAGATTTTCCCTGAGAAGGGAATCAGCAGTGAGGGAGCCTGTCCGAGCTTGGGGAAGGGCACAGAACCCTGCGCGCGCCAATAGTGCAGACGGAAATGCGGGCCATCCACGAGGATTCCGGCATCGTCCCCCATTCTCGTCCGCAACTGCTCGGGATAGGGGCCCGTCGTGGCGACCTGGACCGCTTGATCGAGATGCAGGTCGCGCGGACGGCCGTAATCGAACAGGCGGAAAGTGATATCGGAATTCTGCTGTATCTCGATCAGGCTGACGCCGCCGCCTATCGCATGCACCGTGCCCGCGGGTATATAGAAGACGTCACCCGCCCGGACTTCGTGCCAGACGAGCTTGTCCACGATGGTTCCATCGAGAGCCGAAGCGCGCATTTCTTCCGGGTTTATTTCATCGCGAAATCCAACGGCTATGGTCGCGCCGGGTTCGGCATCCAGAATAACCCAGCATTCGCTCTTGCCGCTGTGCCCGAACCCCATGGCCTGGGCTTGGCGATCGTCGGGATGAGCCTGAACCGACAGTCTTTCGCTGGTGAATATATACTTGACCAGCAACTCGTCGAGTTCATTCGGGGGGGCGAACCACACCTCGCCGATCCGGTTCTGTGAGGGATGGGGGAAGGGTGCGGGCAGTCGGTCGACGCCCCAGATCTTGTCGACGAACGTGCTGGGCAGCTTGCGGATCACTGCTTCTTGCACCGACTTGCTTCGCCTACGCGTTGAACCGCGCTGCGTGCCGAGACCAAGACATCGTCGCCGTTGACGACCACCACGACATCGTCGGCCCCGACCAAGGTCACATGAGGGCCGTCACTATCGATCATCGAGCCCTTGGCGTCGATGATCTCGCCAGGTCCGGCGATGACGTTCTCCTGCGAAGGGGAAAGGCGCTGCTGAAACAGGGCATCCCAATTGCCGATGTCGGACCAGCCCATTGACACATCGACCATGGCGGCGCGATCGGTATTCTCCATGATCGCATAGTCCACCGATTCCCCCTCGACGGCGGCGAAAAGGGCATCGTCGGGCCGGATGGTCGTATCGGCGTGCTGTCCGCTATCGAAAGCCTGCTTGGTCCGCGCTGCCATATCCGGCTGATGCCTCGCCAGTTCCTCGAGAAAACGGCCCGCTCGAAAAGCGAATATTCCGCCATTCCATGCATACCTTCCGTCCGCGATGAATTGGAGAGCCGTCTGGAGGTCTGGCTTCTCTACGAACCGCTCGACCCTGAAACCGTCTCCGACAGCCTCGCCGCGGCGAATATATCCATAACCGGTTTCCGGTGCGGTCGCCCGAATACCGAACGAAACCAACCAGTCTTCAGCGGCCAATCCCGCGGCGGCGCGGGCGGCAGCTTCGAAAGCAGGCGCATCCACTATGTGATGATCGCTCGGGCACACCAGCATGATATCGTCCGCATCGAGCGCGAGCGCCGCGAGAGCTATCGCCGGTGCCGTGTTGCGGCCGACCGGTTCGACGATAAATTTTCCGTCCGGGGCGATTTCGGAGGCTTGATGCTGCGCAAATTGCAGGTGCTTGTCGCCAACCACGATCACGGGTCTTGCGAACAGTTTCCGATCGGAGCACCGCTCCAGTGTGGACTGATACAGCGTTTCATCGCCCAGCAGGGGAATAAAGGGTTTCGGTTTCGCGGCACGGCTTCTTGGCCACAGCCTGGTGCCGCTGCCACCGCACAAAACGACTGGAACGATAGTCGACAAACTCCAACCCCTCGATTGCCATAACCGGATCAGAAAAGTGCCGTCCTCGCGCAAGGACCTTGGCTACTTCTCACATGGTGTCGAGATTTAGGGGGCGGGTCGTCGTCTGGCCAGTTCCTTTTCGAGATCGCTCGAGAAATGTGTCTTCCAATCGGCCAGACCGTCGCCATTCAACTGTCTCGCCCGTTCGATCTTGGGTAGCTCCGCTTCGATGAATTCGACCCGTTCGTCCCATCCGTCATGGGTACGCTTGCGGAAAATCCAGCCACCATGCTTCGGCCCCCAGCTTCGCATGAAGCGGATGGCTGCGCGTGGATCATAGCCCGCATTGTGCAGCAGCCACGGCATCAACCGGTCGGCGTCGCGTTCCGAAAGGCGTACCAGCCTGCGTTTCCAGCCGATATCTCCGAACGTCTGCGGATGACGAAGGATATTGTGCGCCATCTCATGCGCAATCGCCGCTGCGAAAGACGGTTCGTCATATGCGAAACCCGGAAAATTCTCCCCGACCATAACCCGCTTGCCATCGGCTGCGGCGTTCTTCTTGGAATCGATGAGTTCGAACCGCGTGGGACAGGCATCCACGCCGGCGATCCGCGCGGTTTGTCGCTCGCCGCCCAGAGGCTGGAACGAAATCTCGACCTGTCCAAGGGCGAGCGCTGCATCCATCGCATCGCGAATGGCGAAGGCGCGCTGCCAGCGTGGGTCCGTTTTGGGCCAATCGCCGAGGATGGATTTTCCGTTTATGGACAGGATCGTATCGTTCTGAGCGATGCCTATCGCAGCAGCCGGTGATCCGGGCGCCACGGCCTGAACGCCGAGGTCGCCTGTCAGATGGAACTGCGCACGCACGGCTTCCGGATCGCCGTAGCTATCGGCATCGTGAATCAGCAGGCCAGAAACTTTGACGGCCTGGGCACAGAACGGAGCATTGGCCGTAGCCAGTCGATATCCAACCCGGAAGAGGCGTTCCTCGCGGCGCTGGAAAATCTCGAGCGGAGCGGGCTCTCGTGCTGTTTGCGCCGCATCGCCCTCTGCCGTTACTGGGGCGGACACAGCGAAGGCCGCCGTCGCCACCAAGGTTCGAAGCGTAACGAAAAAGGGCGCGCGGCAAGAAGATCGCCGCGCGCCCGGCATAAAGCGTTTAAGCGGTCGGAACACCGGCAGTCGCGGCATCGGGCTGGGGAACCTTGCCCTGCTGTAGCTGGCGACCGAAAATGGTCCGCATCATGTCCATCGAGAATATCTGCGCCCAGATCAGCGGCAGGAGCCCGTTTTCCGTCCATTTGCGGAGCTGATCGCCGCGCAGTTCGCGAAGCTTTTCCTGATTGATCATCTGGAAGCCGCGATAGACGAAAGGCTTGTCGTTGCCCTGCTCGGTAATCGCGATTTCGCCTTCCATCAGCAGATCGTGGTCCTTGAGTTCTTTCATGAACTGCTGAGTCCGCTGTCCGGCATGCTCGAACTGCTCACAGAATTCGAGGATTTGCTTGGTCCCCTCGCTCGCTTCGCCATTCTCGAACAGCGCCTGACCATCCTCGAATTCACCGACATTGTCGGCGGTGGGGTCGAAACACAGCGAAAGTTCGTCGGCATCGGGCTTCAAGCGGGCAAGCATGAAGGGATACCGGCGCACATAGGCGGGGATGTAAACCTGTTCGGTGACGACGCCTTCATCGTCGACGAAGGTGTTTACACCGTCGTTCAGCCCCATCAGCGCAAGGGGAACAGGGTCCGAACCGGTCGAGAAAACGATCGGCATATCGCGCTGTGCCTGGACGAATTCGTCGACGGTCAGGGGAACGGCGTGCTGCTTCGCGAGCCAGGGGGCCTTGGCCATCGGACGCGTGCGATAATTCGCATGGTCCTTGCTGTTGAGGGGCATCAGGTCTTTGAAGAACAGGGGCAGATTGGGCTGCGGCGCGCTGGCCATGGATCTCTCCGAAATTCGATTGAATTGAGCGGCAGGCCCGATGGACATCCGCACGAAGCGGGCGCTTTACGGCGTTGCGGCCCCCGGTGCAAGCGGCACGAGCTTACCTGGATTGAGTATCCCCTGCGGATCCAATGCCCGCTTGATGGCGCGCATCAGGTCCAGCGCCACGGGATCGCCCAAACGGCCGAGCTCTTCGCGTTTCATCTGTCCGATCCCGTGCTCTGCGCTTATCGAACCGCCGAATTCGGTCACTAGATCGTGAACATAGGCGCTGATCGCCTTGCCTTCCGCATTTTCCCATGCGCCGCGAATTGCGTCGGCGGGGGCGAGAACGTGATAGTGAATATTCCCGTCACCGAGATGGCCGAAGCCAACCGCGCGTGTTCCGGGAAACCGGTTCTCAATCCGCGGCGTGGCTGTTTCGATGAATTCGGGCATCCGGGCCACCGGAACCGAGATATCGTGCTGCATTGCCGGGCCTATCGCGCGTTCGGCCGGAGAGATACTTTCGCGCAGATGCCAGAAGGCTTCGGCCTGCGCTTCATTGGCGGCCACCACGGCATTTACGGCTAGACCGCGTTCCACTGCGGTTTCGAACATCTGTTCCACGATTTGGTCCAGGTGCTCCGATTCGCGATCTTCGGTGACCACCTCGATCAGCGCATGCCAGGCGTGGTTTTCGGTTAGCGGAGCGCGGGCATCGGGCAGATAGGCCAGTACCGATTCGAGGCAATGGGCGGGCAGAACCTCGAATCCCTCGAGCGCCGATCCAGCCACGTTTTCGCAATGACGCAGCAGATCGCGCGATGCCGAGATGCTTTTCAGGCCGGCCCAGACGACGCGCCGGTCCGCAATCGCCGGCAGCAATCGAAGGGTCGCACCGGTCACAATACCCAGGGTTCCTTCCGAGCCGATCAGCAATTGCTTGAGATCGAAACCCCGATTGTCCTTCTTGAGCGGGACGAGGCCGGAGAATATCTGCCCATCCGCCATCACCGCTTCGATGCCGAGCACCTGGGCACGCATGGTCCCATGGCGCAGAACCTGGGTTCCACCCGCATTGGTCGAAATCAGGCCGCCAATGGTTGCCGATCCCTTGCCGCCAAGGGTGAGGGGAAAGCGCAGTCCCTGCGCCGAGGCTGTGTCGTGCAGCGTCTGCAAGACAACCCCTGCATCACAGGTAAGCTGCGCCGCATCGATATCGAGGTCGCGGATAGTGTTCATCCGGCGCAACGACAGGAGTACGCTCGTTCCGCTAGCGTCGGGAGTAGCGCCGCCTGACATACCGCTATTGCCCCCTTGCGGCACGATCGGCACGTGATGTTCGGCGCAGAGTTGGACGAATTGGCTGACTTGCGCGGTTGTCGCGGGTGAAGCGAGCCCCAGGGCGGCACCGGTATAGCGTCCGCGCCAGTCGGTCAGCCAGGGATTGACCAGTTCCGGATCGGTGGTGAAGCCGCGTGGTCCGAGAAGGTCGATGGCGGCACTGCGGAAGAGGGCTGAATCGGTCATTTGCGGTATTCCTGCCACAGCTTGCCGCCCCGGCGCCACCACTTGCCAATCGGAGACAAACAATTAAGCCCGTATTCAAGCGTGGGGGCGCAAATGGTACGCTTATGATTTCCCGCACGTAATGAACTGCGGTCGAGGAGCGTTCCAAACAAGGCCCATGCCCTTTCCGTCCCCTCTCATTGCCATGCTGGTCGCATTGGGCTCGCCCCAGGGCCTTGAGGACGGTGCGGGCGTCCCTCACGCGGATGCTGCGCAGGACGGTCGTCGGGCGCCGGTTTCCCGCCAGGTGCGGATAGAGCGCCGCGTCATTCTGAGGATCAGCCCGCAGCCCGGTAACACGCGCCGCGATCCGCTCGCGCAACTTCCACCTCGGGCGGCTGCGCCTCGCCTTGTTGAGCGCCCGCACGGGAAATGCCTCGATGCCAGCGAAATCGTCGGAGTTTCGGACCGGGGTAGCCGACTCGTCATGTATTTACGCGATCGGCAGATCATCACTGCGGAGCTCGAGAAGGCCTGCAGTCCGCGGGATTTCTACCTCGGCTTTTATGTCGAACGCAGCGATGACGGGAAATTGTGCGTCGATCGCGATCGCTTGATGTCCCGCGCCGGGGCTAGGTGCCGGATATCGAAATTCAATCGCCTCGTAACCTCCAGCCGGGATCGCTGAGACGGCCTGCGTGCCGTTTCCTTGACTTTTTCGGCATTTCCGGCAAAGGGCGCGACGAGCCGATATTGCGGACGCGCAGGTTAGGGTCGGCCATTATTCCAGGGACAGTTTCGAACCGCATGACTTTCGCCGATCTCGGCCTTTCCGAAGACTTGCTCAAGGCAGTAAGCGAAGCCGGCTATACGCAGCCGACCGACATCCAGCGCGAAGCGATTCCGCCGGTGCTGATGATGAAAGACATCATCGGTATCGCGCAAACCGGAACGGGCAAGACGGCCAGCTTCGTGCTGCCCATGATCGACATCATGGCCAGCGGGCGTCGCCGCGCGCTGATGCCGCGCTCGCTCATACTCGCACCTACGCGCGAGCTTGCAGCGCAGGTTGCCGAGAATTTCGAGAAATATGGCAAGAATCATGATCTCAAGCTCGCGCTGCTGATCGGCGGCGTGCAGATGGGGGATCAGGTAAAGGCGTTAAACGATGGGGTCGATGTCCTGATCGCCACGCCGGGCCGCCTGATGGACCTGTTCGAGCGCGGGAAGATCCTGCTCAATGGCTGCGAACTGCTCGTCATCGACGAAGCCGATCGGATGCTCGACATGGGCTTCATTCCCGATATCGAATTCATCTGCTCCAAGCTTCCCGAAGCGCGGCAGACCATGCTGTTTTCGGCAACCATGCCCCCGCCGATCGAAAAACTGGCGAAGAAGTTTCTCAGGAACCCGATGCGGATCGAAGTCAGCCGGGCTGCTACCACGAACAAGGACATCACGACCTTCAAGGTTCCGGTAGAGAGCCGCCAGAAGCGCGAGACCTTGCGCTGGCTGCTCAACCACGATCATGTGGAAACGGCGATCGTTTTCGCCAATCGCAAAACCACCGTGCGCGAGCTCAACAAAAGCCTGCAGCGGCACGGCTTCCGCAGCGGCGAGATTCACGGTGACATGGATCAGTCGAACCGGTTGAAGGAATTGGACCGGTTCAAAGCGGGCGACATCAATATTTTGGTGGCTTCCGATGTCGCCGCGCGGGGGCTCGACATCAAAGGTGTCAGTCACGTCTTCAATTTCGACACCCCCTGGCATCCCGACGATTATGTCCATCGCATCGGTCGTACGGGCAGGGCAGGGGCCAAGGGCCGCGCCTTCACATTCGTCGCGAAAGAAGACGCGGAAGCAATCGCCAATGTCGAGACACTGACCGGAGCCACAATCAAGGTTTTCGGCAAGGACGATGTCAGGGTCGATCTGGTAGAACAGGAAGCGAAACGGGAAGACGAACCCAAGCGCCGCTCCGAGCCGCGCGAAGAGGCTGGGTCTCCCCGCGAGAAGCCGGCACGCAAAACGAAATCCAAGAGCGAACCGCGCAGACGCCGCGATGACGACGACGCGCCGGTTGCAGCGGGCGAATGGAACGGGCCTAAGCCGGCCTTCCTCGATATCTCGGCAACCTGAATTCGTATCGCTCACGGGGCAGGCGCGCTTGCCCTGCGTCCGTTGCTCCTAGTCCGCCAGCTTCACGAAACTGTCGAGTACCCGTTTCTCGCCCGCCTTTTCGAATTCGATCGTCAGCTTGTTGCCTTCCTGGCCGGTGACGCAACCATAACCGAACTTGTCGTGAAACACGCGCGCGCCAATGGCGATATCACTGCGCGGCTTGGCAGCGAAGCTCGCGGCGCTGCACCCGGGCTCGGCCAGGCGCTTGGGTGTCGTGTCATAACCGGTGGATAGCGCACGCTGCCAGCCAGGACCGCGTGCTCCGGAGCGGTCGGGACGATTCGAAGAAACATGGGCAAAGGGGTCTTCGGTCTCGGACCAGTTGGCGCGCCACAAGGAGGCGCCGCCGGTCATCGTAGTCTCACTCGTGATCTGCTCTTCGGGCAGTTCCTCAATGAAACGGCTGGGAATCGAACTGGTCCATTGCCCGTATATGCGCCTGTTCGCCGCATGCAGGATCGTGCAGCGGCGTTTGGCGCGCGTGATCGCGACATAGGCGAGGCGGCGTTCTTCCTCGAGGCTGGCGAGCCCGCCTTCGTCGATGGACCGCTGGCTGGGGAAAACGCCTTCTTCCCAGCCGGGCAGGAAGACATGATCGAATTCCAGCCCCTTGGCGGCGTGCATGGTCATGATGGTGACCTTTTCGCCATCGTCGGCGCGGTCGTTATCCATCACCAAGCTGACATGTTCGAGGAAATCGCCGAGCGTCTCGTATTCTTCCATCGCACGGGCAAGCTCGGTGAGGTTTTCGAGCCGACCTGCGCTTTCCGGGCTACGGTCCTTCTGCAACATCTCTTCATAACCGCTTTCGGCGAGCACCGTGCGCAGCAGCTCCGAGGGGGTGACTGCCTCCGCCATCTCGCGCCAATGCACGAACTGTCCGAGCAGGCCGACAAGGCTGTTCCTTGCCCGCGTCGGCAGCTCGTCGGTTTCGCACAGATCGAGGCTGGCGGCTGCGAGCGGAGCTTGCATACGGCGAGCATGACGGCGCATCGCCTCCAGCGTCTTCGCGCCGAGGCCGCGTTTGGGCTGATTGTAAATGCGTTCGAACGCTAGGTCGTCGGCGGGCTGGGCAATGGTGCGCAGGTACGCCAGCGCATCGCGGATTTCGGCCCGCTCGTAGAAGCGGAAACCTCCAACGATCCTGTAGTTGAGCCCGATCTGGATGAAGCGGTCCTCGAATTCGCGCGTCTGGTATTGCGCCCGCACGAGAATCGCGACCTCGTCCAACGGCGCACCTTCCGATTCGAGACGTTCGATTTCCTCGCCGACGCGGCGGGCTTCTTCGGGGGCATCCCATATGCCGATGACGCGCACCTTCTCGCCCGCGGGCAGTTCGGTCCACAAGGTCTTGCCGAGTCGTTCGCTATTGGCGTCGATCAGGCCTGAGGCGGCAGCGAGGATCTGCGGTGTGGAGCGGTAATTCTGCTCCAGTTTGATCACCGCCGCGCCCGGAAAATCCTTTTCGAACTTGAGGATATTGGCGACTTCTGCGCCGCGCCATGAATAGATGGACTGGTCGTCGTCCCCCACCACGCAGATATTCTTGCGGGTCTGCGCGAGCAGGCGCAGCCACAGATACTGGACCTGGTTGGTGTCCTGATATTCGTCGACGAGAATGTATTTGAAGCGCTGCTGGTACTGGCCGAGCACGTCGTGATGCTGGCGAAAAATGTTCAGCATGTGCAGCAGCAGGTCGCCGAAATCGCAGGCGTTGAGTGTTTTCAGCCGGTCCTGATAGAGCTTGTAGAACTGCGTGCCACGGCCATTGGCATAGGCTTCGTTCTCCACCGCATCGAGATCGCCTGGGTTGAGGCCGCGATTCTTCCAGCGGTCGATCAACCCGGCGAGCTGGCGCGCAGGCCAGCGCTTTTCGTCGAGATCGTTTTCCCGAATCAGTTGCTTGAGGAGGCGCAACTGGTCGTCGGTGTCGATGATGGTGTAGTTGCTTTCGAGCCCCACAAGTTCGGCATGGCGGCGCAACATTCGCGCGCCGATCGAATGGAAAGTGCCGAGCCAGGGCATCCCTTCTACCGCATCGCCGATGTGACGCCCCACGCGCTCGCGCATTTCGCGTGCCGCTTTATTGGTAAAGGTTACGCAGAGGATCTCACTGGGCCAGGCGCGGCGTGTTGCGATAAGGTGGGCCAGCCTTGCGGTAAGCGCCGCAGTCTTGCCTGTGCCGGCGCCAGCGAGCATCAGGACTGGCCCCTCCGTGGTCAGAACGGCTTCTCTTTGTGGCTCGTTCAAACGCTCCGCATAGGTGGGAATCCGGGCATTTTCCGGTGCGGTTGCAGGGGCGATTTCGGAAGTCATAATCTGAGTGAACAGGTAGGGAACACCTGTGCGGGGCGCAAGAGGCGCCTCGGAACCCTCCACCCCACTCTTGCGTAGTCATGCGTGTAGGAAACCGAAATGGAGAGTTCTCCGATGCACAAATTGATGGCCGCAGGCGCTGCCGCGCTTGCTTTCACCGCTGCCCCCGCCGTTGCACAAAACGCCAATGCGAGCGAAACGGCGACCACGGCCACTACCGCCGCCGCGAATGCCAATACGCAGGCCCCGCGTTTCGTCGCCCGCGAGGTAACGCAGACCACCCCGTCGAGTTATAAGGCTGCTTCTGGCGACAACCTCCCGGTATGCAGCGCCAAACAGCAGGATGGCTGCATCAACAGCTGGGCGAAGAACAAAACCGGCAATCGCCCGCTCGAATACTGGCCTGGTAAGCCCGCCAGCGAAATTCCGGGTAAGCTGCCTGCGAAAAAGCCAGGCAGATAATCCAGCAAGCTTTCAGCTCGCGCTCCTTTCTTGGAAAGTATGAGTGCGGCGCTTGGAGGGGGCGGGGCTGCCATGGCGGCCTCGCCCTTTTCCTTTTTTGGCCTTTCGCGAGCCATCCTGCTTTCGTCCCGGCGCGAAATCGTAACGTCTGACGCTCAGGCGTTTGCGAGGCGGGACGGGGATGGTCCCGTCCTATTGCTTGCTTTTCTCATGGCCTGCATCGTCCCTTCATCCCGACGGGGCGGGTAACAGGGTCGCGTTCGTCGCGCATGTTCGGTTCCAAGGAGAATCCCATGCGTAAGACATTTTGGTATATCGTCGGTGGCCAGCTCGCCACCATCAGCATTCCCGCCATGGCGCAGGACATGGGGGCCGATCCGGCTCATAGTGTCCAGAACCATTCCGCGCATCAGCAGGCCCAAAATACCGATCAGACACCGGCACATTCGGCTGCCATGGAGGCGTGGCCGGTCGAGCGCAAGGCGGCCTACGATGGCTGGACTGCCGATGCGCAAGAGTATTTCTGGACGCTCACGCCAGAGCGGCAGGATCTGTTTTTCCGCTTGAGGGATGCCGATCGGCGCACCTTGGTCGCGATGGATGAAGCTGATCGCAGCAAGGCTTGGGCGACAATCGAGAGCCGCGCTGCGGCGAAACCTGTGGATCAGCATATGTCCGCGCCCGAACCGATAGAAGAAACCGGCACGCCCGAAAGTCCCGAGCCCAGGGGTCGCAGCTAAGGGCGCGTCAAGCCGCGTCGGGATCCAGGCGTAATAGCCATAGGCGTGCCTTCCCGACGCGGCGTTCCGCAACGCAGTGCAACGATTTGACATGCACTGCATCCTTCGCGCCGGTCTCCAATGCGATCCAGGTAGAACGCTCGATCCAGCCGAGACGCAGCAACCGGTCGAGCGCCACGGCCCCCGCGCTGGTATCGTAGGGAGGGTCGAGCAGGATGAGATCGTGCGCCCGCTTGGCTGGACCCAGCGCCATGACCGAGGCTTGCTGGACGGTCGACCGGGTGCGCGCGTCGAGCTTTTCGATGTTGGCTTTGATCGCCTTGATGGCGGTGCTTTCCTGCTCGACGAACAGGCAGGATGCGGCCCCGCGAGACAGCGCTTCGAGACCCAGCGCGCCCGAGCCAGCGAACAGGTCGACTACCGAAAGGCCTTCGAAGCTCCCCAGGCGGCTGTTGAGCATGTTGAACAGCGTCTCGCGGGTACGGTCCGCAGTAGGCCGGGTCAGTTCACCCGATGGTGCGGCCAGCTTGCGGCCGCGCCATTCGCCAGCGACGATCCTCATTCCCGGCCACCGCGCGCCAGTTCACGCTTGAACCCCATCACATCGCCGCGCTTCAACTCGGTCGCCTGCCCGCGCGGCAGGTCGCCGATGTGGAAGGGGCCGTATCCGATACGCAGCAAACGGTTCACCTCGAGGCCGAGATGTTCGAGCACGCGGCGGACCTCGCGGTTTTTGCCTTCGCGCAAAGTCAATTCGATCCACCGGTTGCGACCCGAACCCCGTTCGAGATTCGCTTCGATGCGGCCATAGCGGATGCCGTCGATTTCCACCCCTTCGATCAATTCGTCGAGCTGGGCCTGCGTTACGTCTCCGAATGCACGGGCACGGTATGTGCGCGGCACACCTGAAGAGGGCAGTTCCATAGCCCGCTTCATTTCGCCATCATTGGTGAGTAGCAGTAGGCCTTCGGTGTTGTAGTCGAGCCGACCTACCGGCATCACGCGCCCGGCATCGTTGGGCAAAGCGTTTCGCAAGGCGGCGTAGATCGTCGTGCGGCCTTGCGGGTCGTGCTCGGTGGTGAGCATGCCAGGAGGCTTGTGGAATGCGAACAGGCGTGTTTCTTTCGGCTTTCCGACGGGTTTGCCATCAACCGTAACGCCGTTGAGGCTGGTTAGTTTGACTGCGGGCGTGTCCAGCACCTTGCCGCCGATCGCCACGCGTCCGTCGGCAATCATCCGCTCGACCTCGCGCCGACTGGCAACGCCTGCACGGGCCAGCAACTTGGCGATCCGGTCGCCTTCTTCGGGTAATCGCTTATCGGCCATGTGGCCGCAGCTAGGCGCTCAACCTGCCGCCCGCAAGGCTTCTTCGACTGTCTCGTGATAGCGACGGATGCCGCCTTCCATGGTGCCAAGGGTGAGATGGGGTATCGCACCCGTCGCAAGCCCTTGCTGGCCGAGTTCGGCTGCGCGGAAGTCCTCGCTCGCGAAGACCCCGCCGTCCAGGAGCGCCCAACTGCGTTCCCAATGGTCGCGCGCCTTTTCGGTGGCGGGATGTTCGGGAATCAACATGAAATCTTCGACTAGCGTGCGGTCATGGGCCTGGGGCATCATAACCATGACGTTTATGTAGTCGGGGCTGGGAATGACCAACGCACCGGGAAGCATTTGATAGGCATAGGTCACCACCCTTCGCAGTGCGGCCATGTCGGTCAGGTCGACGCTCTCCATATCCTCAAGCCGCCCCACCGCATTGCGCGCATGGGGGCCAATCATATCGCCGCTGGTTGCCCCGTCCTTGAAGAACGGTCCGATGGTCTTCGCGTGGAGCCGCGTCACATGGTAACTTTCCAAGAAAGCATCCATGATCAGCTTCCAATTTCCGGCAACTTCGTGGGTCTTGCGGCGGAACAGGACCTGTTCGCTCATGTCCAACGCATCGAAATCCGCGCCGATCTCTTCGGCGAAGGAGAAGTCGGTATCGCCCTCTTTCGGGCAGAACCAGATCAGCCCGCCGGTTTCCCTGCTGGGCAGCTCGACAAGGCCATAATCTCCTTTGTCGAGGCCAGGGAAGGTATCGGCACGGGGGAGCGCGAGCAGGCGCCCGTCCACTGCATAAGTCCATGCGTGATAGGGACAAACGAGTTTCTTGCCGCACTGCACCTTGTTGCCTTCGACCAGCCGGGTGCCGCGATGACGGCAGACATTCAGGAAAACATGCGCCTGCCCCTGCGCATCGCGCGTGATCAGGAGGGGGCGGCCCGTCGCATCATGTGGTACTGCCATGCCGGGATCGGGCAAAAGCGCCGAAGGACACAGGATCTGCGGCATACGATCATAGATCGCGGCTTTCTCGCGCGCCCAGTATTCAGGATCGGTATAGACGTGCGCCGGCACGGTACTGGCTTCGGCGGCGTCACGCTTCCGACCTTCGGCGATGTCCCGCGCGAGCGAGAGCATGCCATCGGTCGGGCGGTGGGTAGGTTGTTTGGTGTCGACAGCGCTCATGACGCCTGTTCCTCGCTCTCTCTCCCCGCTAGTGTCGCAAAAAACCGGCGCAAACGGAAGGACGCTAGGGAATGGCAGACGCAGCGGTCGCGACGAAGAAAAAACCTGGCTGGCGTACGCTTGTCCGTTCGTTAAAAAACCCCAAGAGCGGTTATATGGCCCTGTTCGGCTTTGCGCAGGGACTGCCGCCCGCATTGTTCCTCGGAACGCTTTATGCCTGGCTCAGCGAGGCGGAAATCGATCTGGAGACCATGGGCGTGTTCTCGCTGGTCGGGCTGGCTTATGCTTTCCAGTTCCTCTGGTCGCCGCTGCTCGACAAGGTCGATATTCCTGGCCTTCGCAAACTGGGCAAGCGCAAACAGTGGATCGCGCCCATGCAGTTGATCGTGGGCATCGCCCTGTTGGTGATGAGTTTCCTCGATCCCAAATCGGCACTCGGCTGGTTCAGCCTGTTGGCGGCCATCGGAGCTTTCGCCAGTGCAACGCAGGATATCGCCATCAACGCATGGCGCATCGATGTGGCGGATGAGGAGGCGACGCTCGACATCCTTTCCACCATCACCCAGATGGGTTTTCGCCTCGCAGCGCTGATCGGCGGCGCTCTGGGCCTTATCATCGCAGAGAGGATCGGCTGGCCGCAGACCTATGTGATCATGGGTGCGATCATGCTGGCCATCGGCATTGCCGGCCTGTTCGCGCCGGATGCGAACGTAGCCAAGCGATCCGCAGCATCGGTGGCTGCCAATGAGGAAGAGGTGGCCGAACTATACAATATGGGCGAGATCACCGAGAAGGTACGTAATCGTGCGCTCTTGGCAGTCGGCCTGCTGTGGGCGTGGGCGATCGGCACGGTCGTCGTTTTCATGGTACGATCCATGACGGCGGCCCCCGGCGCGCGCCCGGATGTGACCCAGTTCACCACCACTTACGGTCCGCTGATCGTCCTGGCGACGGTGGTCCTGCCGGCCTTTATCGCAGCCTGGGTCGCCAAGCAGAAGCGCGATGGCACCAACGTAATTACCGCCGCCCCCGGGGTCGGGGCAGGGCATACGGTCAAGTTCACCGACCATCTCTACCGCGCGCTCGTGCTGCCTTTGGTCGAGTTCGTCGGGCGCATGGGTTGGTCGCTTGTGCTGATTCTTGCGTTGGTGCTCACCTATCGCATCTGCGATTCGATTTGGGGCGTCTTCGCCTATCCGTTCTATCTCGGGGAACTGAACTACACTGGCGACGAGGTGGCCTTTGCCTCCAAGTTCTTCGGCGTGTTCGCCATCATCCTCGGCCTGGCCCTGGGGGGCTGGATCATCACAGCCATGGGCAGGATGTTCACGCTCACACTGGGGGCGGCACTGGCTGCCGCCACGAATCTGCTCTACGCGGATCTCGCGATCGGTGGCGGGACGATGCAGGCGGCCAGTGACGCCATCGGCTTCACCGCCTTCGTGAACTTCATTGCCGGAGTGTTTCAGATGCCGGAATCCGAAGGCCTGGCACGGCTGACCTTCACCATCTTTTGGGAAAACCTTGCGATCGGGATCGCGGGGGCGGCCTATATCGCCTGGCTGTCGAGCATAGTGGCGAAACGCTATGCTGCGGTGCAATATGCCTTGCTTGCCAGCCTCACCCTGCTTGTCGGGACGCTTGGCCGAGGCGCTCTCGGGCAGATGATCGAGGATCGTGGATATTACTTCGTCTTCATCTTCACCGCGCTGATTGGCATCGTTGCGGTGGTGTTGTGCATTCTGGAATGGATCCGCGAGAGCAGGTCCAAATTGGCGGCCGGGATTGTCGCGCCCGAGGCGGGGGAAGCTCTGCCTGCGGAGTGATTTGCGTAGTCCAGCGAGCTGCGCGGCAAGTTCGCGGTAACCATTGATCTCTAGAATCGATCCCCATGACAGAGGGTGCGCAGAACGCTGAAATGGATGACCGCCAATACGCGCGATTGGTTCTCGGAGTGCCCGCCACCCTCGAGACGCTCGATGCGCGCTTGCGGGTCGAGATCGTCGACATCTCGCAAGGCGGCGCGCACGTTCTCCTGCCGAACGATGACGCTTTCGCGAAGGACTGCCTGCTAGTCTGGCTGCGTTTCGAAGCCTTTGGCACCGTCATCTGGCGCAAGGGTGCCCATATCGGCATCGTCTTCGAAAAGCCGTTGTCGCACACGACGATTTTCGAAACGCGCAAGAATGCCGCGTCGATTCTCGAGCAGGAGGCTGCTAAGATCGAAAACGAGGCCAGAAGCTGGGCGCAGGGGGCCAGGCGCCTTTAGGACACCATCTCGTGGTTCAGCCGTAGCACTTCTCCCGCCAGGTACAGAGAGCCCGCGATGAGAACCGGATAATCATCCGCGGCGATGGCGCGTAACGCATCCTCGATACCAGCGGCGGCACGGGCCTCCGGGTCGAATGCGTCCACGGGATGGCTATCATGGCCGGGCACGGGGACCACTTGAAGCGTCCGAATCCGGCCTTCCAGGGGATCCAGCAACGCGCGTGGGTCCTTATTGGCCAGCATCCCCAGAACGAGATGGAACTGCTTGTCCAGCGAGCCCGCGATCGCTTCGCCCGCGCTGCGATTGTGGCCACCGTCCAGAAGGATAGGCCGTTCTGCGACCAGCGCAGTCAGCGGGCCTTGCGAGAGGGCGTGCAGGCGGCCCGGCCAGATCGTTTTCTGCATCCCTGAGCGCAGGGATTGCTCGGTGATCGGCAAGCTTTTCTGGTGGCGCAGCATAGCTGCGGCCAGGCCCGCATTGCGATATTGATGCGCGCCGGAAAGAGACATTTGAGGCAGTTCGAAGCGACCCTCCCGGTCGCGATAATGCCCGCCTTGCCACGTATCGACAAACCAGTCCCGGCCCGCTTCGAACAGAGGGGCCGACACGTTTTCGGCCTGCTCGCGGATCGCGGCAAGCGCTTCGGCTGGATAGCCGCCCGCGATCACCAAGGGGACGCCGGCTTTCGCGATCCCGCCCTTCTCGAAGGCGATACGCGCCATGGGGGCGATGGGTACTCCCTCCTCGGGCGCAAGGAGGAACCGTTCGTGATCGATCCCAAGCGCTGCAATGCCGCAGGCGAGGAGGACATCGGGACCCAGCACGTTGGTCGCATCGAACCTCCCGCCGAGGCCGACTTCGACCACGCAGGCATCGGCGGGAGTGCGCGCGAATTCGGTGAATGCGGCGGCAATCGTAATCTCGAAGAAGCTCGGATTGAGATCCTCGCCGATATCGAGCACTTCGCACAGCAAATCCGCCAGCCGATCGTCCTCGATCAGTTCGCCTGCAAGCCGAATGCGTTCGTTATAGCGCACCAAATGCGGGCTGGTGGTAACATGGACCGCATATCCTTCCGCTTCCAGCATTGTGCGCAGGAAGGCGCAGGTCGATCCTTTGCCATTGGTCCCGGCGACATGGAACACGGGGGGCAACCGCCGATGTGGGTTGCCGAGCCGGTCGAGCAGCGTGCCGATGGTCTCCAGGCCAAGCCGCCCGTCGGGCACGGACAGCGCGCCCAGCCGGTCGAGCTGGGTTTGGACGGCAGGATGATCGGAGCGGGCGAAGTCCCGCATGATGCGGCTCAGGCGGCCTTGGCGGGCGCCAGATAGTCGAGCAGCGTCGCCAGCATGTCCTTCAGGTCATGCCGGTGGACAACCATGTCGACCATGCCGTGTTTGTGCAAATACTCGGCGCGCTGGAAGCCGTCGGGCAGTTGCTCCCGGATCGTGTCCTGGATCACGCGCTGACCGGCAAAGCCGATGAGCGCGCCGGGCTCGGCGATATGGATGTCGCCAAGCATCGCGTAACTTGCCGTAACGCCGCCCGTGGTCGGATCGGTCAACACGACGATATAGGGCAAGCCCGCCTCTTTCAGACGTCGGGTCATGACGGTCGCCTTGGGCATTTGCATCAGGCTGAGGATGCCTTCCTGCATCCGCGCCCCGCCTGCCGCGGTCACCACGATATAGGGGCAGTGGCGGGTCAGTGCGCGTTCGGCGCCCTGGCAGAAGGCGGTGCCCACGGCCATGCCCATCGAACCGCCCATGAAGCCGAAATCCTGCACGCCGACGACCGCATGCTTGCCCTCGATCGCGCCCGATCCGACGAGGAAGGCATCCTTGTGCGGGCTCTTGGCGCGGGCCTTCTTGAGGCGGTCGGTGTATTTCGACGTGTCGCGGAACTTGAGCGGGTCTTCCTTCACTTCCGGAATGGGGAGGACCTCGAACCCTTCGTCGAGCAGCTGGCGCAGGCGCTCGTCCGCACCGATGCGACCATGATGGTCGCAGCGCGGGCAGACGAAGGCGTTCTCCTCATATTCCTGCGCGAACACCATCTGCTGGCAACTGGGGCACTTGACCCACAGATCCTTGTCGGTGCTGCGCTTGGACAGCGAGGTGATCGAATTGCGGACGCGGGAGAACCAGTTCATGCCGCGCCCTTTGCCGCCGAATGGACCGCCTTGGCAAGTCCTGCGGTGAGTTCGCGCAAGTGTGCGGGGGCGTCCGTGCCATGCTCGGCGACCAGCTCGACCAGCGCCGAACCGACCACCACGCCATCGGCGACGCGCGCGATTTCGCCTGCCTGTTCGGGCGTGCGTACGCCGAAACCGACCGCGACGGGAATGGCGGTCGCGCGTTTGATGCGGGTGACGTTCGCCTCGATCGATTCGATGGCCGCCTGCTGCATGCCGGTGATGCCCGCGACCGCGACGTAGTAGAGGAAGCCCTGGCTGCCCTCGACCACGGCAGGCAGGCGCCTGTCGTCGGTCGTCGGCGTCGCAAGCCGGATCGGCGCGATCCCGGCAGCGCGCAGAGCGGGGCCGAGCGCGTCGTCTTCTTCGGGCGGGATGTCAACGCAGATTACGCCGTCGACGCCGGCATCCTTCGCTGCGGAAGCGAACCAGTCCGGCCCGCGCCGGATCATCGGATTGGCATAGCCCATCAGCACCAGCGGCACTTGCGCGTGGCGCGCGCGAAACTCGGCCGCGATGCGCAGCACATCGGCGGTGGTCGTTCCGGCGCCGAGCGAGCGGATATTGGCCTGCTGGATCGCGGGGCCATCGGCCATCGGATCGGTAAATGGCATGCCCAGTTCGATCACATCCGCGCCGCCCTCGACCAGCGCGTCGAGATTGGCCGCCGTGTCGCCATCACCCGCGGTGAGGAAGCAGACGAGGGCGGGGTGGGGCTTGGTGAAGGCGTTGGAGAGGCGGGTCATCGAATGGCCCCCTCACCTTTAGGGGAGGGGGTTGGGGGAGGGGGCGTCATCCGATCGATAAGCACGCCCAGTCGATGAAGGACACCCTCCATATTCGACATTACGTCCGAATTCGAAAACCTGACCACTGCATATCCCTGTTCTTCCAAATACCGCGTCCGCATAACGTCGTAGCTTTCGCTGCCAGCGTGCGTATCACCATCAAGCTCAATCACCAGCTTTGGCTCATTCGCAGCAAAATCGGCGATGAATTTCCCGATGACCTTCTGTCTGCGAAACTTGATCCCGCGAAACCGCGTCGCTCTCAGTTCATTCCACATGCGAGCCTCGGGCTCGGGCATGCTCTTGCGCATATTCTGCGCGTGTTTCAGCGAGTTGGCGTCTCTCATTCCCCTCTCCCAACCCTCTCCCCTGAAGGGGAGAGGGCTAGATATTCACTCCCAGCCGCTCGGCAACTGTGAAGATGTCCTTGTCGCCGCGTCCGCAAAGATTGGCGAGGATGACGCTGTCCTTCGGCATATCCTTCGCGCGCTTGGCAACGGCCGCGATGGCGTGGCTGGGTTCTAGCGCGGGGATGATCCCCTCGGTACGGCAGAGGAGCTGGAAGGCCTCGAGCGCTTCCTCGTCGGTAATCGCAGTGTATTCGACGCGCTCCATATCCTTGAGCCAGGCGTGTTCGGGGCCGATGCCGGGATAATCGAGCCCTGCGCTGATCGAGTGGCCCTCGGTGATTTGCCCGTCCTCGTCCTGCAACAGATAGGTCCGATTGCCGTGGAGCACGCCGGGGAATCCGCCGAGCAGGCTTGCCGCGTGCTCATCGCCATCGAGGCCGTGTCCCGCTGCCTCGACGCCGAGCATCTTCACGTCCGGATCGTCGAGGAACGGATGGAACAGGCCCAGCGCGTTGGAACCGCCGCCAATCGCCGCGACCAGCAGGTCGGGCAGGCGGCCGATGCGGTCCTGCATCTGCTGCCGCGCTTCCTTGCCGATCACGCTCTGGAAATCGCGGACCAGCTCGGGATAGGGGTGGGGGCCTGCGGCGGTGCCGATGATGTAGAAGGTGTCGTGGACATTCGCGACCCAGTCGCGCAGCCCCTCGTTCATCGCATCCTTGAGCGTTCCGCGCCCGCTGGTGACCGGCACGACTTCCGCGCCCAAGAGCTTCATGCGAAACACGTTGGGCGACTGCCGCCGCACGTCTTCCGCGCCCATATAGACCACGCAGGGCAGGCCGAAGCGTGCGCAGACCGTGGCGGTGGCGACACCATGCTGGCCCGCGCCCGTTTCCGCGATAATGCGTGTCTTGCCCATGCGGATGGCGAGCAGGATCTGCCCGATGCAATTGTTGATCTTGTGCGCGCCGGTATGATTGAGCTCGTCGCGCTTGAACCAGACCTGTGCGCCGCCCAGCGCCTCGGTCAGCCGCTCCGCGAAATAGAGCGGGGAGGGGCGGCCGACATAGTGTTCGAGCAGGTCGTCGAATTCGCGCTGAAATTCGGGATCGGTCTGCGCCGCGCGATACTCGCGCTCCAGATCGAGTACGAGCGGCATGAGCGTTTCGGCCACGAAGCGCCCGCCATAATCGCCGAAATGCCCGCGTTCGTCTGGCTGGTTGCGAAAGGAATTGGGTGTGGAATCGGTCATTGCGATCCCCATGCCGCCCTGTCATCGCGAAGTCGAGACAAGTTAGATTGCGTTCGTGGTACCCTGCCTTGCCCCCGACGAAAGGACTATGCTGCGCGGACGGCTTTGCAGAAGGCCGAAATCTTCTCTGAGTCCTTCACCCCTGCCGCACTTTCTACTCCGCTCGAAGTGTCGACAAGCGGGGCTCCGGTACGAGAAATGGCTTCGGCGACATTCGCGGGGCTCAGGCCGCCCGCAAGTCCCCAACCGCCTTTGCCCTGATAGGGGGCGACGAGCGACCAGTCGAACCGCAGCCCCATCCCGCCTGGAAGCGCCGCATTGCTGGGCGTCTTCGCGTCGAATAGGATGAGGTCGGCGATTTCGCGATACCGATCCGCCGAAGCCACATCCTCTGCATTCGCCACCGGCAGTGCTTTCCACACGGGAAGGCGGAACCGTTCTTTCACCTGTGCCACGCGATCCGGCGTTTCACTGCCATGTAACTGAATGGCGTCGAGCCGCCCTGCCTGAACAGCCTCGGCCATGGTCCCGTCATCCGCATCGACAAACAGGCCAACCCGGCCGATCGCCGTGCCGGCCCGCCCCGCCAGCGCTGCCGCGGCACGGGCATCGATATGGCGGGGGGAAGGGGGAAAGAACACAAAGCCGACGAAGTCCGCCCGTGCGGCAATTGCGGCGTCGAGCGCGTCAGGACTGGAAATCCCGCAGATCTTGATCGCTACGGCCATGCGGCGACCTTTCTAGAGCGTCGCCTCGATCGCGCGCGCTGCCTGTGCCGGGTCGTCGGCGCGGCTGATCGGGCGACCGACCACAAGCACGCTCGCCCCATGGTCACGCGCCTGGCGCGGCGTGACCACACGCTTCTGATCGCCCACCGCGCTGCCCGCCGGGCGCAGGCCGGGAACGACGAAGAAACCGTCCTTCCATTGGTCGTGAACCGATTTGATCTCATGACCCGAGCAGACGATCCCGTCGAGACCGGCGTCTTTCGAGAGTTCGGCAAGGCGCATGACATGATCGTGTGCGCTGCCCTCTACTCCGGTCCGCTCGAGGTCCCGCTGGTCCATGCTGGTCAGCATCGTGACACCGACCACCTTGGTGTGCTCTGCTGCCGCAGCCTTGGCATCTTCGAGCATTGCGCGGCCACCGCTGGCATGAACGGTAACGATGGACGGCTCAAGCACATGGATGGCCTGCATCGCCCCGGCGACCGTGTTGGGAATGTCGTAGAACTTGAGATCGAGAAAGATCGGCAGGCCCACCTGAGCGATCAGATGGACGCCGTGCGCCCCATGCGCGCAGAAGAACTCGAGCCCGAGCTTGATACCGCCAACATGGCCCTTGACCTTCTTGGCGAGAGCGACACCGTCCTCGAGCCGGGGGACATCGAGCGCAAGGTAAATCGGGTTGCTCATGCCGGTTTCGAAGGCTCGGGATCGACAGGATTGTTCGGCGCGGACGCGGAAGTCTGGCCCTGAGTGTCCGGTGCTGCGGGCTCAGGCGCGTCTTTCGCAACGGGTGCAGGCGTGGGCGTTGCCAGTCGGTTCGTCGCCGTTTCCAGCGCGCTGATACGCCGTGCCGCACGCCATTTGCTCGCCCGGTGCAGCAACCACATCGGAACCAGACCCAGCAGGAAGGCCACGATCACCAAGGCAGGCAATTTGGTTTCGAGCACAAGATTGGACCAGATCTGCACCTCAACGGGCTTCCAGTTGAAGAAGCTGAAAGCCAGCAAGGCGAAGAGCAGCAAGGCCCAGACGATGGTGCGCACGATCTGCATATGAGGCTTCCCCTTATGTCCGTTGAGCCAATGCTAGGCTGCGCGAGCGCGTGCGTCTAGCCGAAGACCCGCGCGAAGATCGTATCCACGTGTTTGAAGTGGTATTCGAGGTCGAATTTCTCCTCGAGCTGCTGTTCCGACAGCGCCGCCGTCACCTCTTCGTCCTGCTTAAGCAGGTCGAGCAGCATCAGCCGGCCATCCGATTCCCAGACCTTCATCGCATTGCGTTGCACCAGGCGGTAGGCGTCCTCGCGGCTGACACCGTTCTGAGTCAGCGCCAGCAATACGCGCTGCGAATGGATAAGGCCGCCCATGCGATCCATGTTCGCTTGCATACGATCGGGATAGACGAGCAGCTTGTCGACCACGCCGGTAAGCCGGGCGAGGGCAAAGTCGAGCGTAATGCAGGCATCAGGCCCGATGAAGCGTTCGACCGAAGAATGCGAGATATCACGCTCGTGCCACAACGCCACGTTTTCGAGCGCGGGCAGGGCATAGGCGCGGATCATGCGGGCCTGGCCGGTGAGGTTTTCGGTCAGGATCGGGTTGCGTTTATGCGGCATCGCGCTCGACCCTTTCTGGCCCGGCGAGAAATATTCCTCCGCTTCGAGTACCTCGGTCCGCTGCAAGTGGCGCACTTCGACAGCGAGACGTTCGATCGAACCGGCAATCACGGCCAGGGTCGAGAAGAACATGGCATGGCGGTCGCGCGGGATGACCTGCGTCGAAACCGGTTCGACCGCTAGGCCCAGTCTGTCCGCGACGTGCTGCTCGACCAGCGGGTCGATATTGGCGAAAGTGCCGACCGCGCCGGAAATCGCGCAAGTGGCGATTTCCTCGCGCGCGGCGATCAGGCGCTTTTTGCACCGGTCGAATTCGGCATAGGCCTGCGCCAGCTTGAGGCCGAAAGTCACCGGCTCGGCATGAATGCCGTGGCTGCGGCCGATGGTGGGGGTGTATTTGTGTTCTTCCGCGCGGCGCTGGATCGCGGTGAGCAGCGCATCGAGGTCCGCCAGCAGGATGTCCGCCGAACGCGCGAGCTGAACCGCCAGCGTCGTATCGAGCACATCGCTGGAGGTCATTCCCTGATGCATGAAGCGGGCCTCGTCGCCGACGTTTTCCGCTACCCAGGTGAGGAAAGCGATCACATCGTGCTTGGTCACCGCTTCGATCGCATCGATCGCTTCGACATCGATTGCAGGATCGGTTGCCCACCAATCCCACAGAGCCTTTGCGGCACTTTCCGGCACGACGCCCAGTTCGCCGAGCTTCTCCGTCGCGTGGGCCTCGATCTCGAACCAGATGCGATACTTCGCCTCCGGCTCCCACAGGGCGGACATTTCGGGACGGGCGTAACGGGGGACCATGGGGAGCTCCGACTAAGAGAGGAACGAGCCAGCCCGCTAAGGATGTGCGGTGCGAAAAGCAAGGCAGGCACGGAACGAGGCGCACGAATGTTTTCGACCCGCGACCGAGCGAAGCGATTTGTTTTGTCGACAAGCCGTTGGCAAACAATACAGTTCGAAATAATGTCGAACTTCAGCAATCAAACAGGGTCTTCTGCATGCGTCACCAAATAGCTGCCGTTTCGTTTATTGCCTTATCGGCATCCTCCGCTTTTGCTGGTGAGACCGTTCTCTACGAGGCTACTCCTGCATGGGTGGAAGCCGCGACGATCGACGACACGTCGCGCGCTTCCGGTTCCCCGATCATCTTGATCGATGAGCAGTCGAGAATCGAAGATGGTCAGCTGTGGACGTATCGGGAAACCGCGATCGCGCTCGATTCACCCGAGGCGCTGACTCAACTGGGGACCCTCGCCGCATCCTGGATGCCCGACAAGGGAGATCTGCGTGTGCACCGCGCCGAACTGATGCGCGACGGGCAGCGCATCGACTTGTTGGCCGGAGATCAACGGTTCGAGGTCTTGCGGCGCGAAGCAAAGCTCGAATCGCGGATGCTCGACGGAATGCTGACTGCGACCATGCCGGTCGCCGGTGCACGAATCGGCGATGTATTGCGGCTCGCTTATTCGATTACGATGCAGGATCAGGCTATGGGTGATCATGTCCAATGGTTTGCGGCCCTGATCGCCAAACCGTTTCCGCTGGCGGATGGCCGGGTTCGTGTTTCCTGGCCGCAGGACCTTCCGGTGAGTCGCGTGCGGCTCGGGGACGCGAAGGTGCCTGAACCTAAGCTCGTCGATGGGTTCTATATCTGGGAAGCCGACCTGCCGGTGGCCAAGCCCACCGAAATGCCGTCGGACGCGCCAGATCGGTACTTGGCCGGCAATCTCATGCAGTTGGGAACCTATGCAGATTGGCGGGACGTGTCGCGCCAGATGGCCTCGCATTACGACGTCGCCGGGACGGTGGGCAGCGGAGCGCTGGCAGACGAGATCGCGCGCATAGCCGGGGCGAGCGACGACCCGCTCGAGCGCGCGGCAATGGCTTTGCGCGTCGTGCAGGACGAAATCAGCTATCTTTCCAATGGTCTCGACGGTGGAAATTACCTTCCGCAAATGCCCCAGGAAACGTGGGAAAAGCGGTACGGCGATTGCAAGGCCAAATCGGTCTTGCTGCTGGCCATGTTGCGCGAACTCGAGGTGCCTTCCGAGGTTGTCCTGGTGCGGTCGAAAGGGGGCGATATCTTGCCTGACCTTGCCCCTATTCCGGGCAACTTCGACCATATGATCGTGCGTGCGGAAATCGCCGGTCAGAGCTATTGGCTGGATGGTACGGGATCGGGCACGCGGGCCGATACGATTGATACGATCCCGCGATTTCACTACGCGCTGCCCTTGCGGAACGAAGGCGCATCTCTGATGGCGCTCGGATCGCGCCCGCAATCAACTCCCGATCGCATCGTGCGGATCAGCCTGGATCAGCGTGCCGGCGTCCTCTTGCCGGCATTGGTCGACGTCGAAGTCGAGTTCCGCGGCATGGCGGGCGCACCGTGGCGAGTGATCGCCGAACAGAACGATGAAACCGTGATTGAGGATGCCGTGTCATCGGGGCTGCATTCGGTTATCGGCGACATGGCACTGTACCAACCCTCGGTCCGGTACGATGCGGATACGGGTGTCGCAACGATCAGTGCCCGGGGTATTCGCACGACTTCGTGGCGCAGGGATCGTTCGATTTACGAACTCGACATACCCTCGGAAGCGGCCCGCATGGTGAACTTCGATGCCGACCGTGCACGCGCGGCGTGGAAGGGCATACCTTTGCGGCTCAACGGACCGGTCTTTTATCGCAGCGAGTTCGAAATACTGCTTCCCGAAGGCGACGAAAATTTTCGGATCGACGGGGCTGGTAAGGCGACGCAAACCATCGGTGAGGTGGAACTGGCGTCAGATGCGCAACTCGACGATGCGCGTTTCACGCTGATGCAAACCATGCGCAGTGTGGCCGACGAGCTACCGGCCACCGATATATCCGCCGCGCGCCGGGAATTGGTTAGATTCGATCGCGCGCTGCCGGTGCTGAAATCCACCGGGGACGTGCAGCAGGCGTGGGAATATAGTGGGCCGCAGCGCAAACGGCTGACGGCGCTGGAGGCGGCCTATGCACGGCTAATCGCCGAGGCGGAACCGGACGAGTCTCGACAGTTGCTCAACCGCGCGAAGTTCCGTTCGGGCGTTTTCGATTTCGCAGGGGCGCTCGAAGACATCAATGCGGCACTCCAAATCGAGGCGACCAGCGCTCTCTACGGAGATCGTTCCTTCCTCCATCGCCAAATGGGCGATCTCGAAGCCGCGCTTGCCGATTTGCAAATGTACGAGGAGCTCAGCGGGAAGGGCGAGACCTATGGCAGCCAAATCGAGCTGCTCGCGCTGTTGGGGCGGACGGACGAGGGCTTGCAGTTGGCCGAGGAGTATCGTGCGCTAACCGACGACCCGGTCTCTGCGGAAACCACTATGGCGACTGCGCTTGGATGGTCGGGCGAAGCCGAAGAAGGACTTCGTCTGCTCGAAGACCTGTTGGTTCGCCGTCCGGGCGATGGTCCGCTGCTGAATGCGATCTGCTGGCACGCGGCGACATTCGATATCGTGAACCCGGACAGAATGAAGACCTGTGTAGGGGCGGTCGAGAAAAGCGAGTACGCTCCCGGCGTGCTCGATAGCCGCGCTTTCGCCCATCTGCGTCTTGGCGATCTTGATGCGGCACTGGCCGATCTGAACTCGGCCCTGGTGGCCAGCCCCGGTTTAGCCGAGTCGCGTCTCTTGCGTGGTGTGGTCAGAGTGATGCAGGGTGATGATGCTGGCCAGGGCGATATCGACCTGGCACTGTCCATCAGGCCGTCCCTGGCTGAAACCTACGCGGCGTGGGGCCTGAAATTCTAGGTCCCGCCGGGTTTTAGATCAGCCCTTTTGCGCGCAAGGATACGTTGCCTTGACGCCCGATGATGATGTGGTCGTGCACGGTCACGCCCAGCAGACGTCCCGCCTCTGCAATGCGCGACGTGATGGCGATGTCCGCCCGGCTGGGTTCGGGGCTGCCGCTGGGGTGATTGTGCACGAGAATCAGCGCGGTCGCGCCGATGTCGAACGCCTTGCGAATGATTTCGCGCGGGTGGATTGCGGCTTCATCGATCGATCCTTCACCCAGCAGATGATCGAGGATCAGGCGATTCTGTGTATTGAGATAGAGGACGCGGACCCGTTCATGATTGAGATGCGCCATGTCGATCGCGAGATAATCGAGCAGGGCCTGCCAACTGCCGAGCACCGGCTTGTCCTGTACCGCGCCGCGGGCCATGCGTTTTGCCGCGAGGTTGACCGCATGTAGCGCGGCGGCGCTCGCTTCGCCCAAGCCTTTCACTTGCTGGAGCGCCCGGGGATTGGCCGCCAAAACGGCTGACAGCGAGCCGAAATGCGCGATCAACGATTTGGCGAGCGGTTTCGTGTCGCCTTGGCGAATGGCGGAAAACAGCAGGAATTCGAGCAATTCGTAGTCGGCGAGGGCCTCGGCTCCGCCAGACAGCAATCGCTGGCGGAGCCGCTCGCGATGGCCTTTGCCAGCATGCTCTGCCGATTTTTTTTGATTCCCCGGCAACCATTCCCCCATGCACGGCGTTTCCGGCACTTGCATTGCCTTTGGAGAGCACAAGGCGCAAGTGTGGGTTCGATGGAGCGGGACGCAAACGACAATTCAGTGGCGGTAGAAGAAGATCTCGCCCGCCGCGCACGCTGGCAGCAGAAGCGCTGGGCCATACCCAGCATTCTGCTCGCCTTGCTCGTGGCCGCCGGCATAGCGGCCTGGTTTTCTCGCGAGAGTATCGTCGACGATATCATCCGCGATCAATTCGACGCCAATGGCATTCCGGCCACCTACACGATCGATCGGGTAGGCGGGCAGACGCAGATATTTTCAGATGTTGTCCTCGGCGATCCCGATGCGCCCGATTTCACGGCCAAACGTGTTATCGTCAGCCTGCGCCACCGGTTTGGCACTCCGGAAATCGGCGGTGTCACGCTGGTGGAGCCGCGAATTTACGGTACATTTCGTGACGGGGAGCTCAGCTTCGGAGCCCTCGACAGCCTGCTTTTCGGACCCAGCGAGGAAGCGGCCGGTCTGCCGAACCTGAATCTGACCATCCGCGACGGGCGCGGGCTGGTCGAAACCGATTACGGTCCGATCGGGCTCAGCCTCGCCGGATCGGGTCTGGTCAGTCATGGTTGGGAAGGGGCGCTGGCCGCGATCGCTCCCGAATTGGTCTTCGAGGGATGCGAAACGGGGCGCATGAGCGCCTATGGCAAGCTCACCACCGTTTCGGGAGAGCCGCAATTCTCCGGCCCGCTCCGGCTCGCATCGCTCATCTGCGAGGAACGGTCTCTCGAGCTGGCGAATTATGCGATGGATCTCACCGTCGCGGCGGATACCCGGCTGTCCAATCCTTCGATCGAGGCACGGCTCGAGGGTGGCGAGACGCGGATGGCGGAAAATTCGGCATCGGCGATGCTCGGTACTGTGCGCGCACAGATGCGTGATCGGTTGACCACGGCGCGTTTTTCGCTCGCGGCGCGCGGCGTCGATACGCCGCAAGCATTGGCCGCCGTCCTGACTGCCGAAGGGCAGCTTCGCGCGAGCGACGGTTTCGAGCGCCTCCAGCTCGATGGCGAGTTGGAAGGCAATGGCCTGCGGCTGGGCCGCGACCTGATCGCCACGGTGGAATCGCTTGCAAATACGGGCGAGGGGACATTCATCGCTCCGCTCACCCGAAAATTGGCGAGAGCGCTGCAGGCGGAAACCCGCGGTAGCGCGCTGAATGCGGAGGTGCGGCTGCGTCTTGACCCGAACGGCTATTCGCTCCTGACGCCAAGGGCCGAACTGCGCGGCGGGAGCGGTGCTCGGCTCGTTTCCCTATCCCGGGTCGAGATTGCCGCCCAAGGCGATGAGATGCCCCGTATCGCGGGCAATATCGCCACCGGCGGCGCGAATATGCCGCGCATTTCCGGACGGATGGAGCGGAGCGAATCGGGAGGCTCGATCTTTCGCCTGGCAATGGATCGGTATGAGGCGGGTGATGCAGCGCTCAGCGTGCCGCAGATTGTGATCGCACAGGGCACGGGCGGCGCGCTGGGGTTTTCCGGCAGGATGCTGGCGAGCGGCACGCTCCCGGGCGGTTCGGCCACGAACCTGCTGCTTCCAGTCGAAGGGCGATACGATAACGGGCGTTTGTCGATGTGGCGCAAATGCGTGGATCTGCGATTCGACCGGCTGGAGATGGCCAATCTTTCCTTCGAAAAGCGGGGCTTCACACTATGCCCAGCCCGTGGGCGCCCCATCTTGCAGAACGATCCAGCCGGAATGCGGATCGCGGCAGGAGCACCATCGCTCGATCTGGAAGGCCATCTGGGAGACACGCCAATCCGGCTCGCTTCCGGCCCGGTCGGCTTCGCTTATCCCGGTGTCGTGACCGCGCGTTCGATAGACGTTGCGCTGGGGCCACCGGAGGCACCCAGCCGGTTCCGCGTGTCCGGCCTCGAAGGACGTCTCGGCAAGGACATCTCGGGGACCTTCACCGATGCCGATATCCTGCTGGCTGCGGTTCCGATGAATCTTGAACAGACCAGCGGGCAATGGCATTTTGAGGGCGGTGAACTGTCGATCGACGGGGCCGAGTTCACTCTCGTCGATCGCGAAAATCCGCCGCGCTTCGAACCGCTCGTCGCACGCGAGGCGAGCTTGACGCTGATCGATAATGTAATCGATGCGCGTGCCCGGATGCGCAATCCGGCGAGCGACCGGCTCGTCACCATCGTCGATATCCGCCACAATCTGGAGAGCAGCCGAGGGCATGCCACTATCGATGTCCCGGAATTGCAATTTGACGACCGTCTTCAGCCAGGCCAGCTTTCGCAGCTGACATTCGGCGTCATCGCCAATGCAGAAGGTGTTGTCACCGGACAGGGGCGTATCGACTGGGCATCTGACGG
Source organism: Qipengyuania sp. ABI-127-1 (assembly GCA_022953095.1). Lineage (GTDB taxonomy): Bacteria > Pseudomonadota > Alphaproteobacteria > Sphingomonadales > Sphingomonadaceae > Qipengyuania. Next base: position 1,414,197 of record JALJCR010000001.1, read on the forward strand.
GACGATTACCAGTTCAGGTTCCTTCTCCAGCGACGATCTCGATTTCGCTGCCGCTTTTGGTCCGGTCCAGGGGGCCAGCGGCACTGTGGAATTCACCGACTTGCTGAACCTCACGACCGCGCCGGGCCAGACAATTCGCGTCGCTTCGGTCAATCCCGGGATCGAAGTCTTTGACGGCGAGGTCGAGTTTGAATTGCGCAATGGCGAATTGCTGGCGGTCTCGGGTGGGAGCTGGCCCTTCATGGGTGGGCAGCTAATCCTGCGCGAGGTCGACCTCAATCTCGGCATAAGCGAAGAGCGGCGCTACATTTTCGAGATCGTCGGACTGGATGCCGCGACTTTCGTAGCCGAGATGGAGTTCGAAAATCTGTCCGCCAGCGGGCTGTTCGATGGGACAGTACCGATCGTGTTCGATGCCGATGGCAATGGCCGGATCGACACCGGGGTTCTGATCTCCCGGCCGCCGGGCGGCAATGTATCCTATGTCGGCGAACTGAGTTACGAGGACCTCTCGCCGATCGCCAATTTCGCTTTCGATGCTCTGAAGAGCCTCGATTACTCGCAGATGCGCGTCATCATGGAAGGCCCGCTGACCGGCGAAATCGTGACTCGCGTGCGTTTCGACGGCGTCAAGCAGGGCGATCGCGCCAAGTCCAATTTCATTACCAAGCGATTGGCCGCACTGCCCCTGCAGTTCCGTATCAATATCAAGGCGCAGTTCTATCAATTGCTGACCAGTCTCAAGTCGCTCTACGATCCCGCCTCGGTGCGCGATCCGCGCGAACTGGGGCTCCTGTCAGACGATGGCACGCGATTGTTGCGCCGCTCGATCACCGGCGAAGAGGCCGAACCGGATATCGACCCGGGGGATATCGTCCCCGATGAACCCACCATTCAGGAGCAGGAAAGCGAGTGAGGGCTATGAATCATGCCAAATTGACCGGAAGGATGGCTGGCGCCACGCTTGCCGCGACCGCGCTCGGCGGATGCATCACTGTAAATGCGCCCGAAGAGCCGATCGTGATCGAGTTGAATGTCAACATCCGGCAGGAAGTGATTTACCGGCTTGCCGAGGATGCGGGCAATACGATTGAGGATAATGCGGATATTTTCTGATGGGTGAAACAATGAACAGACTCACGAAATCGATGCTGGCGGCTGCGGCTGTGGCCACGGCACTCGGCGGATTTGTCGCACCTGCATATGCCCAGCGCGACCCGGCCTATGCTGCCGCGCGTGCCGCTGGCCAGGTGGGCGAGAAGATGGATGGCTATCTCGGTGTCGTCGGTTCCGAAACTCCGGAGCTCAAGCGGATCGTGAACGACATCAACATCAAGCGTCGCGCGGTCTATTCCGAACGCGCGCAGGCCAACAACGCCACGCTCGAGGAATATGCGCTCACGGCGGGTTGCCAGGCGATCCTCGCGACCAAGCCAGGTGAAAAGTACCAGGCGCCCGACGGCAGTTGGCAGACGCGCGGTGCAGGCGCGCCGATGCGCGATCCGCGCTGCCCATAAGCTCCGGGCGCACCGAAAGTCAGAAGCCTCTCGGCCCTTCCATGGGGTCGGGAGGCTTTTTTGCGTCATAGAGGCTGTTTCGGAACCTTCCTCTTGTTGACTCGCCACGACCCCCCTTCTAAGGGGGCGGCGCCCTCGGCGGGCAAGTCCGTGCCCGTGCCGCGCAACCCCCCTGAAAAGGAGCAAGGCATGAGCGACGACGAACCCGCACGGGAACCAATCGAGGAGGATGCGCGGATCGATGCGCTGGAGAAGCGGCTTGCAGCCGCCCGTCAGCGTGAAGATGAGCGTAACCGTCCCAAGGCTTCCGGGGCCGATGCGAATTATCGCAGCGGCAACCGTGTGCTGGCGGACCTCCTTGGCGGGCTTCTTGGTGGTGCGGTAATCGGCTATGCCATCGGGCATTTCACCGATACCAATCCCTGGGGTCTGTTGGTCGGCCTGTTCCTCGGAATTGTGGTCGCCTTCAGGAACATTATCCGTGCGGCAAACCAGCGCCCCGACGAGTGATCCCGAGAAGGGATTTTCGGGGCGTTAGTTACAGGATCTAGGGACGAGACAGACGTGGCAGCCGAGCAGGCCAAAGTCGATCCGATGTACCAGTTCACCATCGAACCGCTCGCCGGTTCGAGCGGTTGGGAACTGGCTGGGTACAATATCGCCTTCACCAACAGCGCATTGTGGATGCTGATCACCACCGTGGTGCTCTTCCTCTTCGTGCTGGGCGGCATGAAGCGCGAGCTGGTGCCCGGGCGCTGGCAGATGATGGTGGAGTCCTTCACCGGCTTCATCGACAACATGCTGGAAGCCAATATCGGCAAGGCGGGGCGCAAATACGTGCCCTATGTCTTCAGCCTGTTCATGTTCATCCTGTTCGCCAACCTCCTGGGCCTGCTGCCGCTGGGCATTTTCGGGTTGCACCCGTTTACCTTCACCAGCCATTTCACCGTTACCGGCGTGCTTGCGATCATCAGCTTTTCGATCGTGCTGCTGGTCGGCTTCTGGAAGCACGGCCTCCATTTCTTCAGCCTGTTCGTGCCGCATGGTACGCCTTTGCCGATGGTCCCGGTGATCGCGCCGATCGAATTCATCTCGTTCATGGTGCGCCCGTTCAGCCTCGGCCTGCGTCTGTTCGTTGCCATGATGGCCGGTCACGTCCTGCTCGAAGTGCTGTCGAGCTTCGTGATCGACGGCACCAATGCCGGCGCCACTTTCGGCCTTATGGTCGGCCTGCCGAGCTTCATCCTGATGATCGGTATCTGCGCTCTCGAGCTGCTGGTGGCGGGCATTCAAGCCTACGTCTTCGCTCTTCTGACGTCGTTGTATATCAACGACGCCGAGAACCTTCACTAAGTCCTCAATTTACACGTTTTTCCAAAGGAGTTTGTCATGGAAATGGAAGCCGCAAAGCTCATCGGCGCTGGTCTTGCTGCAATCGGTGCCGGTATGGCCGCGATCGGCGTGGGTAACGTCTTCGGTTCGTTCCTCGAAAGCGCCCTGCGCAACCCGGGTGCGGCAGACGGCCAGCAGGGCCGCCTGTTCATCGGCTTCGCCGCTGCCGAGCTTCTCGGTCTGCTGGCGTTCGTCGTTGCGATGATCCTGATCTTCGTCGCCTAAGCACGACTACCGATTTTGCGCCGGTCGGGATCGTCCCGACCGGCGTCAAGAATTTATCGTACCCGCCTTTCGAGAGCTGCAATGCCCCAGATAGCACAGCTTGCCGAAACATGGTCCAGTCAGGTCTTCTGGCTGTTGGTCTTTTTCGGCATCACCTTCTTCGTCATCGGCAAGGGCATGGTGCCCAAGGTGATGGAAACCGTCGCCCAGCGTGACGGCCAGATCGCCGCCGACCTCGCCGCCGCGAAGGCCGCGCGCGACGCCGCCGACGAGCAGGAAGAGGCCTGGCGGGTGCGCGAGAACGAAAACCGCGCCGCCGCGCAGGCGATCGTCGCCAAGGCCAAGGACGAGGCTGCGGCCAGGTCCGAAACCAAGCTGAAAGCGGCGCAGACGCGGCTCGACAAAAAGCTGTCCGAGGCGGAAACCCGCATTGCCGAGGCGCGCGCTGCGGCGCTGACCGAGGTGGAAACGGTCGCGGTCGAAGCGGCGCAGGACATCGTCAAGACGGTTGCAGGCCTGAAGGTGACCAAGCCGACCGCTTCGAAGGCGGTGAAGGAGGCGATGGCCAATGGCTAATCCCACATCCCAGCTTCCCGAAGTGATCGCCACCGAAGCCGCGCAGGCCACTGTCGAGATCGACGCCGGGGCAGGCAAGCATGTCGAACCCGAACTGTGGGGCCTGGCACCCTTCCAGATCGTCTCCATCTCGATGTTGGTTCTGCTGCTGATCGCTTTCTTCGGTGCCAAGGTTCACAAGACCATTGGCGGTGGACTCGACGGCAAGATCGCCGCGATCAAGGAACAGCTCGACGAAGCCAAGCAATTGCGCGCCGAAGCCGAAGCGCTGCGGCAGGAATATGCCGACAAGATCGCCGGTGCCGAGAAGGACGCGGAAGCCATGCTTGCCAATGCGCAGCACGAAGCCGACGCCCTGCTCGAAAAGGCGGAGGCCGACAGCAAGGCGATGGTCGAGCGCCGCAAGCGCATGGCCGAAGACAAGATCGCCGCTGCCGAGCGCGAAGCGATCGAAGACGTGCGCAACCGCGCCGTCAACGCCGCTACCACGGCGAGCCGCAAGCTGATTGCTGCAAAGCATGACGCAGAAGCCGATCAGGCCCTGGCCGACAAGGTGATCGCCGGGATCTGACTGGCGATTATCAGAAGAACAATCGAGAGGGCGGTCCTGCGGGGCCGCCCTTGTCGATTCAGGGCTCGAGCACGAGTTTTCCGATGATCTCGCCGCGCCGCATGGCGTCGAATGCCTCCCGCCAGCGATCGAGGGGGAGGGTGCGGTCGACATGCGGCACGATCTTTCCTTGCACAGCAAGCCGGTCGACTTCCGCGGCGACGTGCGTCCCGCGTTTGGGAAAGCGCCGCGCATATTCGCCCGCGCGCACGCCGACGACCGAGAAGCCCTTGATCAGCGGGATGTTGACCGCAATCTCGGGAATGCGGCCCGATACGAAGCCGATCACCAGCAGCTTGCCGCCAAAGGTGACGCAGCGCGTGCTCTCGTCGAATACGTCACCGCCGATGGGATCGTAGACGAGGTCGCACAGCTTCCCGTCGGTCAGGTCCGAGATGTCTTCGCGAAACCGGCCGGTGTTGAGGATCACCGCATCGGGCTGCGCGATTCTGCGTATAGGTTCGATCTTGTCCTCGCGATGCGTTGCCGCGATGACCTTTGCCCCAAGCGCACGCGCTAGATCGCAGGCGGCCAGGCCCACGCCCCCGCTCGCGCCGTGGACTAAGACGCTCCGCCCGGCCTCCAGCCCGCCGATCTCGACCAGCGCGACATAGGCGGTGTGATAGGCCGCGCCCATCGCCGCTGCGGTGCTGAAATCGAGGCCATCGGGGATTTTGCGCAATGTGGACGCTGAAAGCGCGACATATTCGGCAAAGGCACCGGTCTTCGCCCCGCCACGTACTCTGTCGCCCGGCATGAAGCCGCTATCCGCAGGCGCCTCGACCACTTCGCCTGCCATTTCGAGGCCGGAAACGAAGGGCGGATCGGGTTTGAACTGGTATTTGCCCTGCGTCATCAGCAGGTCGGGGTAGTTGAGCGAAGCCGCTCGCACACGCACCAACACTTCACCGTCGGGTCGCTCGATTTCGGCCAGCTCGACGCCCGACAGGTCGGGCGACAGCGCGCGAACCAGAAGGGCCTTCATCGGGTCAGAAATGGTCCTTGGCAGTGCGCAGCGCAGCGAATGTCTCCGCAGGACTGGTGCCACCCCACCGATCGCGCAGATCGGCATCGTCGGCGCGCAGGAAGGGGTTGGTTGCCAGTTCGCGCGAGAGCACCGTCGGTACGGTCGGTTCGCCCTTGGCGCGCTTCTCGTCGATGCGTGCGGCATAGAGCCGCAATTCGGCATTGTCAGGGTCGGCATGAAGCGCGAATTTGGCGTTCGCCTGCGTGTATTCGTGTGCGCAATAGAGCAGCGTGTTATCGGGCAGATTCCGAATGCGATCGAGGCTGTTCCAGAACTGTTCCGGCACGCCTTCGAACATCCGGCCGCAGCCGAGCGCGAAGACGCTGTCGCCCACGAAAGCCATGTCGGCCTCGGCGATATGATACGCGATATGGCCATTGGTGTGGCCGGAAACGTCGATCACGCGCGCCTGCCACTTGCCCAGCGCCGTGCTGTCGCCATTGCCGACCACGCGGTCGATAGGACTGAGCTTCTCGACTTCCCTGGGCGCCACCACCGTTGCGCCGGTCGCCTCTACGATGGCCTTGTTCCCGCCCGCGTGATCGGGATGCCAATGCGTGTTCCAGATCTGCGTGATTTCCCAGCCCTTGGCCTCGGCTTGCCTGAGGTATTCCGAGCCGTCGGGCGTATCGATGGCCGCAGTCTCGCCGCTATCGGGATCGTGGAGGAGGAATCCGTAATTGTCGGACAGGCAGGGGAATTGGTGGACTTCGAGCATGGCGGGCAAGGTAAGCGCTGCCGCGCCAAAGGGAAAGGCCCGCCTGCCGGAGTGGCAAGCGGGCCTCTCTCTGTCTCGTCATCCCAGCGTAAGCTGGGATCGCTGTCGACACTCTCGGACTATGTCGCCCGAGATCCCCGCTTTAGCGAGGATGACGTTTCGCTAGGCACCCGCGTGGCGGGCACCAAGCTGCATCGTCAGTCTTCCTTCTTCTTCAGCGCTTCGCCGAGGATGTCGCCGAGCGAGGCACCCGAATCCGACGAACCGAACTGGGCAACCGCTTCCTTCTCTTCGGCGATCTGACGCGCCTTGATCGAGAAGTTCGGCTTCTTCGAGCGATCGAAGCCGGTGACCATCGCATCGACCTTGCCGCCGACCTGGAAGCGGTCGGGGCGCTGTTCGTCGCGGTCGCGGCCGAGGTCGCTACGCTTGATGAAGCCGGTTGCACCGTCTTCGCCAACCTGCACTTCGAGGCCGCCATCGCGGACTTCGAGGACAGTGACGGTGACGGTTTCGCCCTTGCGGAGCGTGCCCGAAGCGCCTGCTTCGGTCGGTGCGCCCTTTTCGAGCTGCTTCATGCCGAGGCTGATACGCTCCTTGTCGGTGTCGACGTCGAGCACGACGGCTTCGACCTGCTCGCCCTTGCGGTGCAGCGCCAGCGCGTCTTCACCCGAGATGCCCCAGGCGATGTCCGACATGTGGACCATGCCGTCCACGTCGCCATCGAGGCCGATGAAGAGACCGAATTCGGTGGCGTTCTTGACTTCGCCTTCGACCTTCGAGCCAACCGGGTGCTTCTCGGCGAACTCTTCCCACGGGTTGCGCTGGGCCTGCTTGAGGCCGAGGCTGATGCGACGCTTCTCGCTGTCGACTTCGAGGACCATGACTTCGACTTCCTGCGAGGTCGAGACGATCTTGCCGGGGTGGACGTTCTTCTTGGTCCAGCTCATTTCCGAAACGTGGACAAGGCCTTCGATGCCCGGTTCGATTTCGACAAATGCGCCGTATTCGGTGATGTTGGTCACGGTGCCCGTCAGCTTCATGCCGACCGGGTACTTGGCCGAAACGCCGTCCCACGGATCCGATTCCAGCTGCTTCATGCCGAGGCTGATGCGCTGGGTTTCTTCGTTGATGCGGATGATCTGGACGGTCACGGTCGCGCCGATTTCGATCATTTCGCTGGGGTGGTTGACGCGCTTGTAGCTCATGTCGGTGACGTGGAGCAGGCCGTCGATACCGCCGAGGTCGACGAATGCGCCGTAATCGGTGATGTTCTTGACTACGCCGTCGATCACCTGACCTTCGGCCAGCTTGTCGATCAGCTCGCTGCGCTGTTCGGCGCGGGTTTCTTCGAGAACCGCACGGCGCGAGACGACGATGTTACCGCGGCGGCGGTCCATCTTGAGGATCTGGAAGGGCTGAGCCATGTCCATCAGCGGAGTTACGTCGCGCACGGGGCGGATGTCGACCTGCGAACCGGGCAGGAAGGCCACGGCGCCGTCGAGGTCGACGGTGAAGCCGCCCTTGACGCGGCCGAAAATGCGGCCTTCGACGCGCTTGCCTTCGCCGAATTCGTTTTCGAGCTTGTCCCAGGCGGCTTCGCGGCGGGCGCGGTCACGGCTGAGCATCGCTTCGCCTTCGGCGTTTTCGACGCGGTCGACATAGACTTCGACTTCGTCGCCGACGCCGGGCGCGGTTTCGTTTTCGGAGCGCTGGAATTCCTTGAGGTCGACGCGGCCTTCGCTTTTCAGGCCGACGTCGATGTGTGCCATACCGTTTTCGATGGCGGTGACGGTGCCCTTGACGACGCGGCCTTCGAAGCCGCCGTCATCTGCGCCGCCGAGTTGCTCGTCGAGCATCGCGGCGAAATCGTCGCGAGTGGGGTTGGCTGCAGTTGCCATAATTGAGTAGTCCTAACGTTCGTTTTGCTACCGGCCACCGGTTTTACCGGGGTCTTTACCCGTCTGCCTGCGCACCATTGCACGGGCCGTACGGGGCAAGAGGGCCGACGTCTTCGCGAGGCCGGATGCCGCCGCGAAGGTTCTTCAATCGGGGGATTGGGAGAACGGCGCGCGCCTAGTCGAAACAGCGCAAAAAGGCAAGCGGTTTGCACGGACACCGGGCAAAGCCATGGCTTGTATGCTGCACGGTAAAGGGGGATTGGGGCATTGCGAGTTCGGGCGCGGAAAACGACGGGGTTCGATAGTTTTCGCGGTTGGGCAACAGTATCTACCAGATCATGCCCGTGCCGAAGCGCCGCAGGAACGAGTTTCCAGTTCCGGCGCTAAGCCCCTTTGTAGAGCATGGCCACATCGCATCGTTCATACCGTGCGGCGTAGGCGTCCATAATTCCGCGGTCGTGTTCGAAGCCGAGCTTTTCGTAGAGGTGTATCGCCGGTGCGCACTTGCTGTTGGTGAGCAGATACAGCTTCTGCGCGCCGAGTTTGCGCGCGCGATCGATCATTCCGGCGAGCAGGAATTCCCCCGCCTTCAGCCCGCGCGCGCTTTCGCGCACGCCCATCTTGGTCAGTTCGAAGGTGCCCGGGCCGGTCTTGAGCAAGGCACAGGTGCCGACGATGCCGAGCCCGGCCGCCTCGACGAACAGGATGTCGCCCCCGGGATCGATGATCCGCTCCTGCGGATGTTCGAGGATTTCGCGGTCGGCCTTTTCCATCGCGAACATGCTCTCGATCCATTCGCGGTTGATGTCGTGGAACTCGCGGGCGAGGGCGGGCGTGTAATCGCGCAGGGAAAGCGTTTGCGGGGCGGTTCGTGCTGCGCGTTCCGCGATCGAGGCTTCGGCCAGCGCGTCTTCAATGATCGCCAGCTGGCGGAGAAAATCGCCCTCGACGCGGGCAAGAATTTCCTCGGCTGCCGCGCCGACCCGCGGCCATACCTCGGTCGCGATGCGCAGCGCCATGCTCTGCCCCCGTTCGGTGAGCGCGATCATGCGGCTGCGCTGATCGGCGCAGGCCTCGTCCGTGGCAAGGCCCAGCTTCTTCAGGTGCCCGACCGTCCGCGTCATGCCCGGCTGGCTGGTCCCGCTCGCTTCGGCGAGCTGGCCGACGGTCTTGGGGCCGGTTCTCAGCGCTGCCATCGCCGTCATGTGGCCGGGTTGCAGCGGGATACTCGCATCCGTCAGGACGCTGGCCGCGCCCGCCTGCATGCGTTCACCGAGCCGCTTTAACCTGCTGCCCAGAAAGGCCGGCCCCATCTGGGCGACGACATCGATCATACGAATCTCCATAGCGAGGTATATAACATGATATGGAGATGAGGGGTTGCTGGCAACGGGATGATGTGGTTGCCGGACACCGACTTCAGGAGATGGCTTGTTTCACTGCCTCGATCGCTGCGGCAATCGCTTCTTCCTTTCCGAGCGCGCTGGTATCGATCACCATAGCATCCTCGGCCGGGACCAACGGCGCTACCGCGCGATTGCGGTCGCGTTCGTCGCGGCGGCGGAGATCGTCGCGGATCTCCAACAGAGTGACCCCGGCCCCGCGCTCGCGCATTTCGAGGAAACGGCGCTGCGCGCGCGCCTCCACACTGGCGGTGACGAAAAGTTTTGCGTCGGCTTCGGGCGCGATGACGGTGCCGATATCGCGTCCGTCCAGCACAGCTCCGCCTTCCTGGGTCGCAAAAGCGCGTTGCCGCTCGAACAGCGCCTGGCGCAGGGCTGGGTGCACCGAAACGCGGCTGGCGAGCCCGCCGGTTTCTTCGTCGCGCAGTTGCGGATCGTCCAGCAGGCTGTCGGGAAAACTGGCCGCCGCCAGCGCATCTCCGCCATCGTCGGGATCGCCCCCGTTGAGAAACACCTGTCGTCCGACCGCGCGATAGAGCAATCCGGTATCGAGATGGGGCAGGCCGAAATGCCGGGCAAGCGCCTTGGCAAGGGTGCCTTTCCCACTGGCGGTTGGTCCGTCGACGGCGATAATCATGCTTTCGTTCTCCGCGCGCGAAGCGCCTTTGCCAGGCCCCAGATGGCGATTGCCGCCCAGAACCCTTCGAGCACCAGGCTCGGCCAGTTGGTGTGGACCAGCAACGATACGGTGAGCAGCGCGGCGCCGGTGAGGTTCGTGCCATGAAGCACGAAGGGGTTCGGTTCGTCGTTCCACGTCAGATAGGCATAGGCGCCGATGATGCAGCCCATGCCGACAAAACCGACGAGGGTGTAAGTGTCGAGATCGATCACGAGGATGCCGTAGCCAGGAGGGTAGTGAAATTGGGAAAGCTGGTTGCGATGGGTTCGGTTCTGTCTATTTCGACCCCTTCACGGCTGACGAGACCGGCGATCGCCATGCTCATCGCGATACGATGATCGAGATGCGTGGCGATTGTGCCACCGCCGGGCAGAGGCTCGCCATGCGAACCCTCGATGATGAGCCCGTCATCCGTTTCTTCCAGTGTTACGCCAACCTCGCGCAGTGCCGTGGCCATGGCGGCCAAGCGGTCGCTTTCCTTGACGCGCAGTTCTTCCAGGCCGCTGGTCGTGGTGGTGCCTTCGGCCATTGCGGCCGCGACGAAGAGGACGGGAAATTCATCAATCATGCTCGGCGCGATGGCGGGATCGACCTCGATCCCCCTGAGGCGCGAGTGTCTCACATGCAGATCGGCGACCGGCTCGCCGCCGACGTCGCGTTCGTCCAGCTTTTCGATATCGGCACCCATCAGCTCGAGCGCGCGGAAAATGCCATCGCGGGTCGGATTGAGGCCGACATTCTCGATCACGAGGTCGCTGCCCGGTACTACGCTGGCCGCCACGGCGAAGAAGGCGGCGGAGGACGGGTCGCCCGGTACGGCGATGTCGCAGGGGCGCAGCTCGGCGGGACCGTGAATGCGGATGACCCGCTCGCCTTCGGCCTCCTCGACTGTCAGTTCGGCGCCGAAACCGCGCAGCATGCGCTCGGTATGATCGCGCGTCGGCACCGGCTCGATCACCGTAGTCGTGCCCGGTGTATTTAGGCCGGCAAGCAGTACCGCGCTTTTCACCTGCGCGCTGGCCACAGGCAGGCGGTAGGTGATCGGCACGGCGGGCTGCACGCCTTCCATCGCCAGCGGCAACGTGCCGCCGGGGGAGGGGGCAAAGCTTGCGCCCATGGTCGAAAGCGGGTCGATAACCCGGTTCATCGGGCGTTTCGACAGGCTGGCATCGCCAGTGAAGGTTGCAGTGATCCCGTGGCTTGCGATCACGCCCATGAGGAGCCGTGTCGAAGTACCTGAATTGCCCATGTCGAGCGCCCGGTCGGGCTGCAATAGGCCGCCGACACCTACGCCGTGCACCACCCACTCATCGCCGTCGCGTTCGATGTGGACGCCCATTGCACGCAGGGCGTCTGCGGTGGCGAGCACGTCTTCACCCTCGAGCAGGCCCGAAATGCGGGTGCGGCCCACGGCCAGCGCGCCGAACATCAACGAACGGTGGCTGATCGATTTGTCGCCCGGAACGCGAATGCGTCCGGTCAGCGGGGGAGAGGGCATGAAGCGGTGGGTGGTCAATCGAGAGTCCCGTAATTGGCGATGGATACGGCTGCGGCGCTTTGACAGTGCACATGCGTTCTGGCAAGGCGCGCGCGCTGTTGATTCCTGCCCAGCGGGAACCCATCAAGACAATTGCGTATTCACGACCCTGCGGCGCTTCGCCGGGGGCGACAGACTTTAAGGATTACACATGGTCAAACCGGAATGGGGTACCAAGCGGACCTGCCCGAACTGCGGCACCCGCTTCTACGATCTGAACAAGGAAGATCCCGTCACCTGCATCGAATGCGGTGAAGAGTGGACGCCGGAACCGGTGCTCAAGTCGAAGCAGCCGATCCTCGCCGAGGAAGAGAAGAAGGACAAGAAGGGCGAAGCCGATAGCGATCTGGGCGGCGACGACGACGATGACGATCTGGATATCGACATCGACGAGGACGATGATTCGCCCGACAATGAAGTCGATCTGGGCGGTGACGACGATCTCGGGGTCGAGACGAAATCGAAGGGCGACGACGACGATTCCGACGATAGCTAATTTTGCTGTTGCATTGCGGGAGGGCTGCTTATATTGGGCGCCTCCCGCAAGGGTGACGCGCCTCCCAGGACGCGTCGTTTGAAATGGCTCGGGGCCTTAGCTCAGCTGGGAGAGCGCTACAATGGCATTGTAGAGGTCAGCGGTTCGATCCCGCTAGGCTCCACCATTTCCGGACTTACCGTCTGACGGCCCAGACCGGGCTGCAAATGACGGCTCGGTACGCTTCCGGTGCTCACGGACCTTCAGTCCGCTGCGCTCCGGTTCTCCCGATCCATCATTTTCGCCTCCGGCCTGAACCGACATCCGGCAAGTTCGCAGGCCGAGTTTGATGGTAGCAGGCCGTGGCGACGGCTGCGGCTTGCTTCCATCACACCCGGGCACATGTTTGGGTTTCATCGGGGAAATCCCCACGCTGGCCGACGAGTTCTCGTCCGCCGGCGTTTTTCGCGTTTAATCCAGTGGTTCGCCATTGGAGAGGAGTAAGCAGGCATGTTCGATACTCTGTCCGACCGGCTCGGCAATGTCTTCGACCGCCTGAAAGGGCGCGGCGCACTGTCGGAGAACGACGTGCGCGAGGCGATGCGCGAGATTCGTATCGCGCTGCTCGAGGCCGATGTCGCGCTGCCCGTCGTGCGCCGTTTCATCGATGCGGTCACCGAGAAGGCAATCGGTTCGGAAGTCCTGAAATCGGTCACGCCGGGGCAGCAGGTCGTCAAGATCGTTGATGAAGAGCTGACCGCCATGCTCGGCGGCGGTGAGGATGCCGATCCCACATCGCGCGAGCTGAACTTTGCCGCGAAGCCCCCGGTTGTCATCATGATGGTCGGCCTGCAAGGCTCGGGTAAGACGACCACCACCGCCAAGCTCGGCAAGCTGATCCGCGAAAAGCACGGCAAGAAGGCCATGATGGCCTCGCTCGACGTCAATCGGCCGGCCGCGCAGGAACAGCTCAAGGTCCTCGGCGAGCAGGTCGAGGTCGCGACCCTGCCGATCATCGAAGGCCAGCAGCCGGTCGACATCGCCCGTCGCGCGATGGAAAGCGCCAGGCTCCAGTCGGCCGACGTGCTGCTGCTCGACACCGCGGGCCGCCTGCATGTCGACGAAGCGCTGATGGCCGAAATGAAGGCGATCGCCAGCGTCTCCGCGCCGATCGAGGTGCTGCTGGTGGTCGACAGCCTGACCGGTCAGGACGCGGTCAATGTCGCGCAGAGCTTTACCGGCGAAGTGCCGCTGACCGGCGTGGTGCTGACCCGGATGGACGGCGATGCGCGCGGCGGTGCGGCGCTTTCCATGCGCTATGTCACCGGCAAGCCGATCAAGTTTGCCGGCACGGGCGAAAAACTCGACGCGATCGAGGCGTTCGATCCCAAGCGCGTTGCCGGTCGAATCCTCGGCATGGGCGATGTCGTGTCGCTGGTCGAGAAGGCCGCCGAAACCATCAAGCAGGACGAGGCCGAGGCGCTCGCCAAGAAGATGGCGAAGGGCCAGTTCGACCTCGAGGATCTGCGCATGCAACTGAAGCAGATGCAGAACATGGGCGGCCTCGGCATGCTGGCAGGGATGCTGCCGGGCATGAAAAAGGCCAAGGCGGCGATGGCGTCGTCGAACATGGACGACAAGGTGCTCGTCCACATGGATGCGATTATCGGATCGATGACGCCGAAGGAGCGCAAGAACCCCGCGCTGCTCAATGCCAAGCGCAAGAAACGCGTGGCAGCAGGTTCGGGGACGCAGGTGCAAGAGGTCAACAAGGTGCTGAAGATGCACCAGGAAATGTCCCGCGCCATGAAGCAGATCAAGAAGATGGGCGGCCTAAAGGGGCTCGGCGCGCTGTTCGGCGGCGGCGGGATGCCTGGAATGGGCGGCGTTGGCGGCATGGGCGGCATGCCCGGCCTCGGAGCGCCCGGGGCGAAGGGGCCGGGCGTCGATCCCAGCACGCTCCCGCCTGACCTGCAAGAAATGCTTAAGAAGAAATAAGTTTCAAAAGTTTACGTTCGAAAGGTAATATCAAATGGCAGTTGCAATCCGTCTTTCGCGTGGTGGTGCCAAGAAGCGCCCCTACTACCGTATCGTCGTGTCGGACTCGCGCAGCCCGCGCGACGGCAAATATCTGGAGCAGATCGGCACCTACAACCCGATGCTGCCGAAGGATTCGGGCGAGCGTGTGAAGCTCAACGAAGACCGCGCGCGTCACTGGCTGTCGGTCGGCGCGAAACCTTCGGACCGTGTCCACCGTTTCTTTGATGCCGCAGGTATCCTCGAGCGCGCGCCGCGGAACAACCCGAAGAAGGGCGAGCCGGGTGAAGCGGCCAAGGAACGCGCCGAAGAAAAGGCCGCCAAGATCGCTGAAGCGGAAGAAGCCGCCAAGGCTGCCGAGGAAGAAGCCAAGGCCGCTGCCGCGGCTCCGGCTGAAGAAGCTCCGGCCGAAGAAGCCGCTGCTGAAGAAGCGTCGGCTGAAGAAGCCACCGAAGACAAGGGCGAGTAATCGCGCCCATGTCGGACAAGCCCCTCATGCTGGCCGCCGTCACCGGTGCGCATGGCGTGACGGGCGAAGTCCGCCTGAAGCTATTCGGCGAAGGGATCGATGCCCTGAGGCCGCACAAGAGCTTCAACGAGGGCGCGCTGACCCTCGTGAAAATCCGCAGCGACAATAAGGGCGGTGCCATCGCGCGCTTTGCGGAGGCCACGGATCGGACTTCGGCCGAGCAGCTGCGCGGCACCGCTCTTTCCGTTCCGCGCGAGGCATTGCGGGACCTTGCCGAAGACGAATTCTATTTCTCCGACCTGATCGGCCTTTCCGTTGTCACCGACAAGGGCGATACGGTGGGCCGCGTCTGCGCGGTCGAGAATTTCGGCGCCACGGATATTGTCGAGATCGAGAGACCCGACGGCACAACATTCATGGTCCCATTGACGAAGCAGGCCGTGCCCACTTGGGATAGCGAAACGCTGACCGTGAGCGCCGACTTCGTCGATTAGCGCCGTAGGGGCGCCTTCTCCGATAGATGATTACGGATCGTTGTCGCCGCGACCCCGGCCTGCCCCATCGCATGGCTGATCTGGTCCAGCCCGAGGACCACATCGCCCGCAGCGAAGAGCCCCGGCACGCTGGTTTCAAGGTGGTCGTCGACGAGGACACAGTCACCTTCGCTCACTTTCGCGCCGCATTTCACGGCCAGCCCCGAACGCACGACCGATCCGAGTGCGGGATAGATGCTGTCGAACGCCATCCGGCCATCGGCTGTATCGCAGGCGAGCCTGCCGTTCTCGATCGCGAAACCGCCGCACGGTCCCGCGACGCGGGCGATTCCCGCCGCGTCCAATATCGCTGAACACTGCTCCGACACGTCGTGATCGCCGCCGGGCGAGATCAATGTGAGATCCTTCGTATAGGTTCGGAGGAACTGAGCCTCTGCAGTGCCATGGTCGCCGGTGCCGATCACAGCGACACGACGGTCGGTGACTTCGTAGCCATCGCAAACCGGGCAATAGCGGATCAGGCCGCGCGCCATGGCTTCGTCATGGAGTTGCTCGTCGATCCCCTCGGGCCGATTGTTGACCACGCCCGTGGCAAGCAGAACGGTACGCGCGCGATACTCCTCTTTGTCGCAGTGGACGGTGAAATATTCGCCATCGCGCTCGAGGTCGGTCACCCGCTTCGGCTCGCGCAGCGCCCCGTATTTCGCCGCCTGCTCGCGCATCCGTTCGAGCAGTTCGTTGCCGTTAATGCCGTCGGGAAAACCGGCGTGGTTGTGACTCGTCGGGATCCAGTTTGCGCGGCTTGTGCCGCAATCGAACAAGCGGATATCGAGGTGATACCGCGCGAGATAGATCGCCGCTGTTAGCCCTGCCGGGCCTGCGCCCACAATGATGCAGTCGTCGATCTCCATGGCAGGGATACGCGCGGGATCGGAAAGGGTGCCGAGTAAGACAGCCAGTGGCATGACGCGGGTGGGCGAGAAAAAACGCTGTTCGCAGAGCTCGATCTGACAGAGATAGAATGGGCTTGGCATCGCTCGCGGAAGACAGCCAAGTCTCGTGGTCTGAGATATGCAAACTGCGCATCGGCATGCGCGCCAAGCCTGGGGGATCGAAATGATCGATAATGCAGTTTTCCTGATCGGCGCATATGGCGCGATGGCGGCAGGGTTCAGCGCCACGGTAGCCAAGGTCTCCCCAACGATCGGTCCGCGCCTTCGCCACCTGTTTTCGGGTGCGGCTCCGCTGGCGGCAGTGCTCGCCGCGCGCCTTGATGGGGCCAGCAGCGTCACGTTGGACGGCATGGACCTGTTTTCAGCGGGCGGACTGGTAATCATCGGTGTGGTCACGTCGAGCGTGGTCGGTAAATTCGTGCCGACGATTGATGCTTCCGATCGCCGTCTGACCTCTCGCTGATCGCCTTCTTCGTCGGGCCGGGATGGAATTGACCGCAGTCTGACGCTAGGTGGCGGCGCATGAGTTTCGCCGCCACCATTCTCACGCTCTATCCCGAGATGTTCCCCGGCCCGCTGGGCATAAGCCTTGCCGGGCGCGCGCTGGAGAGAGGGGATTGGTCGTGCGAAACAGTCCAGATCCGCGATTTTGCGAAGGACAAGCATCGTACGGTCGACGATACGCCCGCAGGGGGCGGGGCGGGCATGGTGCTCAAGGCCGACGTGTTGGGCCGGGCGCTTGAAAGCGTTGTTGGAAAGCCCCTTCCCTTGGGCGAAGGGGTTGCTGATGGGGGTGCTGCCCCATCGGCGTCGAACACCCACCCCTCAATCGCCTCCTCCAAGGAAGGGAAAGTTCAAAGGCCAATCCTCGCCATGACGCCGCGCGGGAAGCCGATAACGCAGGCACGCATTCGCGAAATCGCACAAGGTCCGGGTGTTGCCATCCTGTGCGGTCGGTTCGAAGGCTTCGATGAACGGATTTTCGAGGCTTATCCGCAGATCGAACAGGTCAGCCTGGCCGATATCGTCCTGTCGGGCGGAGAGCCCGCTGCCTTGGCCATTCTCGACGCTTGCATTCGCCTGCTTCCCGGAGTAATGGGCGCGCCCGATAGCGGAGTCGAAGAGAGCTTCGAAAACGGCCTCATCGAATATCCGCAATATACCCGACCTCAGGAATGGGAAGGGCGCACGATCCCTGAAGTGCTGCGATCGGGGGATCATGCGAAAATCGCTGCTTGGCGCAAGGCAAGGAGCGAGGAAGACACACGGTTACGCAGGCCGGACCTTTGGGAACGTTATAGTGACGTTCGGGACCGATCTGCCTCTGACGCGCGGCGAGAAGATTAAGGATATGGTTCGATGAACCTCATTCAACAGCTCGAAGCGGAAGCTATCGAGAACCTCGGGAAGGACATTCCCGAATTCCGCGCCGGTGACACCGTGCGCGTTGGCGTCAAGGTTATCGAAGGTAGCCGTGAACGCGTCCAGAATTTCGAAGGCGTTGTCATTGCCCGCTCGAACCGCGGCATGGGCAGCAACTTCACCGTCCGCAAGATGAGCTTCGGGGAAGGCGTGGAACGTGTGTTCCCGCTCTACTCGCCGATCATCGACAGCATCACCGTGGTCCGCCGCGGCATCGTGCGTCGCGCCAAGCTCTACTATCTGCGTGGCCGCACCGGTAAGCGGGCGCGTATCGCCGAACGTCGCGACAACGCGCCGAAGGCATAAGCGGCAAAGGCGGTTTATCAACCGAACAAGGGAAGGGGCGTGGCGGGATGACCGCCGCGCCCCTTTTCTTATGGCCTGCGATTGGGCATGCGGGTGGCAATGATGAAAGGGACCACACGCCCATGCGCCTTCTGCTTGCCGCCGCTCTTCTGCCTCTCTCCGCGCCCGCCCTTGCTGGCGACGATACGATGAGCGAAGGGCCGGATCTCAGCTTCGAGCGCGTCTTCGCCTCGCCCGGTCTCGACGGGCCGAGCCCGCGCAAGCCCAAGCTTTCTCCCGATGGCCGCTATCTCACCGTGCTGCGCAATCGCGAGGACGACCGCGAGCGTTACGATCTATGGGCCTATGATCGCAGCGGCGGCACATGGGCGATGCTGGTCGATAGCGAGAAGATCGGTTCGGGCCGGGAACTGTCCGAAGACGAAAAGATGCAGCGCGAACGCGCGCGCGTCGGCAATTTGCGCGGGATCATCGATTACGAATGGACGAGCAACGGCGAGGCACTGCTCGTGCCGCTGGATGGCGACCTCTATCTTGCCGCGCTGACGGGCGAGGTGGTGCGCGTCACCGATACCGAGGAAAGCGAACTCAACCCCGCGCTCAGCCCGCATGGAAACTACATCTCCTTCGTGCGCGACCGTCAGTTGTGGGTCGGCCCGGTGACCGGCGAACATGCCCCGATCACCGCGAGGGAAGGC
This sequence comes from Qipengyuania sp. ABI-127-1, assembly GCA_022953095.1. GTDB lineage: Bacteria > Pseudomonadota > Alphaproteobacteria > Sphingomonadales > Sphingomonadaceae > Qipengyuania. The sequence goes on from JALJCR010000001.1 coordinate 1,432,636, forward strand.
GAGACGATCCGCTGGGGCGAAGCCGAGTTTGTCGCGCAGGAGGAGATGAGCCGACACGAGGGATACTGGTGGAGCCCGGATGAAAGCCGCATCGTCGTCCAGCGGACCGATGAAAGCATGGTGGGCGTGGTCACGCGCGCGGCCATCGGCGCGACCGGCACGAAGGTCTTCGACCAGCGATACCCGGTGGCCGGCAGCGCGAATGCCAAGGTCCAGCTCTATGTGATGGACCCCGACGGCAAGAACCGCGTCGAGGTCGATCTGCGTAGCAACCAGTCTGCGACCTATTACGACCCGCAAAACCCTGACGATTTCTATCTCGCCCGCGTCGATTGGGCGCCCGATGGCAGCGCGTTCTATGTCCAGCGGCAGAATCGCGAACAGACATGGATGGACCTGCTCAAGGTCGATCCGACCACCGGCGCGAGCGAGATCGTGGTTCAGGAAGAGGCGTCGCAGCAGCATGGCGGCGATGGCTACTGGATCAACCTGTCGGACAATTACCGCTTTCTGGACGATGGCGACCTGATCTGGTGGTCGGAGCGTGACGGCTTTGCCCATCTCTACCGGTATATGGGTGAAGAGGATTGGCGCGCGTACAAGCAGCTTACCAAGGGCCAGTATGTCGTCACCAAGCTCGTCGGGGTGGACCAGCAGGCCAGCCGCCTGTTCTTCCTCGCCACCAGCGAGCAGGACCCGCTCGAACAGCATGTCTATGCCTATGATTTCGCGGCGCAGACTCCAACCATGCCGCACCGCCTGACGGAGCCGGGCTTTACCCATTCGGCGACAATGGACAAGAAGGGCCAGACGCTGCTCGTCACCCGCTCGAACGATGATACGCCGCCGCAAATGTATCTCGCGGATCAGGAGGGCAAGCGGCTCGCCTGGGTGGAGGAGAACGCGCTCGACGCCGATCATCCTTATGCGCCCTATCTGGCCAGCCATCGGCCCACGCAATACGGCACGATCCCGGCAGAGGACGGCACGCCGCTTCATTGGGAAATGGTCACGCCGGAGATGGAGCCGGGCAAGCGGTATCCGGTCTATTTCTACCATTATGGCGGGCCGGGGCCGCAAATCGTCAATCGCGGCTGGAATGGCGCGCTGCGCCAGGCGATCGTCGACAAAGGCTATATCTGGTTCGCGCTCGACAATCGCGGCAGCGCCAATCGCGGCGTTGCCTTCGAACAGCCGATCTTCCGCGCCATGGGCGGTGTCGAGGTGCGCGACCAGAAAGCGGGGGCAGAATATCTGAAGACGCTGCCCTTCGTCGATCCGGACAAGATCGCGATCGATGGCTGGTCCTATGGCGGGTACATGACGCTGAAGCAGCTCCAGGCCGATCCGGGGCTGTATGCCGCAGGTATTTCGGGTGCGCCGGTAACGAAGTGGGAACTTTACGACACGCATTATACCGAGCGCTATATGGGCACACCGCAGGCCGATGGCGCAGCATACGAAGCCGCCAGCGCGATCCCGGATGCGGCCAGGATCACCGATCCGCTGCTGATCATCCACGGCATGGCCGACGACAATGTGGTGTTCGAGAACGCGACCGAGGTCATTTCTGCGATGCAGGAAGCCAACGTGCCGTTCGAAATGATGCTCTATCCCGGCTACACGCACCGCGTTTCGGGCGAGCGGATTTCGCCGCATCGCTACAACACGGTCTTTCGTTTTCTGGAGGCATACGGGGTCACGCCGCCGGATTGAACGTCATCCCAGCGCAAGCTGGGATCGCTGTCGGCCAAGCACTTGTTTTGCACCCGATCCCAGCTTTCGCTGGGATGACGGGGCTGGAATGACTATGTGCGCCCTTGAACGCATTTGGAGATGGTAAATTGGGTTATCGTGTTGCCGTGGTCGGCGCGACGGGGAACGTCGGGCGCGAAATGATGATGGTGCTGGCCGAGCGCGAGTTTCCGATCGACGAGATCGCAGCGGTCGCGTCGAGCCGCTCGCACGGATCGGAAGTCGAATTCGGTGACACCGGCAAGATGCTCAAATGCCAGAATATCGAGCATTTCGACTGGTCCGGCTGGGATATCGCATTGTTTGCCGCTGGCAGCGGACCGGCCAAGGAATATGCCCCCAAGGCGGCCGCCGCCGGCTGCGTGGTGATCGACAACAGCTCGCTCTTCCGCATGGACCCCGACGTGCCGCTGATCGTACCCGAGGTGAACCCGGATGCGATCCACGGCTATTCCAAGAAGAACATCATCGCCAACCCCAACTGCTCGACCGCGCAGCTGGTGGTGGCGCTAAAGCCGTTGCACGATGCCGCGACGATCAAGCGCGTCGTCGTGTCGACCTACCAGTCGGTTTCCGGCGCGGGCAAGGCGGGCATGGACGAGTTGTTCGAGCAGAGCCGCAACATCTTTGTCGGCGATCCGGTCGATCCGGTGAAGTTCACCAAGCAGATCGCCTTCAACGTCATCCCGCATATCGACGTCTTCCTCGACGATGGTTCGACCAAGGAAGAATGGAAGATGGTGGTCGAAACCAAGAAGATCGTCGATCCCAAGATCAAGCTCACCGCGACTTGTGTGCGCGTGCCGGTTTTCGTCGGCCACTCCGAGGCTGTCAGCATCGAGTTCGAGAACGAGATCTCGGCCGAACAGGCGCAGGATATCCTGCGCGAGGCGCCCGGCTGTATGTTGGTCGATAAGCGTGAGGATGGCGGGTACATCTCGCCCGTCGAAGCGGCAGGCGACAGCGCGACCTATATCAGCCGCGTGCGCGAAGACCCGACGGTCGAGAACGGCATCAACCTGTGGTGCGTATCGGACAATCTGCGTAAAGGCGCCGCGCTCAACGCGGTTCAGATCGCGGAACTTCTGGGCCGCGAATGTCTTAAAAAGGGATGATGCGGAAAAGCCTTCTCCTCGCGCTTCCGTTGGTGCTTGCCGCGTGCGGCGAAGCGCAAACCGAACCCGAGCCGACCGCAGTATCGGCCGAAGCGGTGGAGGGCGCAAAGGTATTGGTCGATGCCAATGGCCTTGGACCGGCGGGCGCGGTGCCGTTCCGCTTCGGCGCGGCGCGCGCGGATGTCGATGCCGCCATCGGTGATGCCCTCGGTATCGCTGTTGCAAAGTCGCGCAACGAGGAATGCGGCGCGGGGCCGATGGATTTCAGCCAGTTCGGCCCGTTGCAGATCGCCTATATGGATGGCGAGCTGCGCGGCTGGTTTCTGCGCGAAGGTGAGGACGTCGCGACTTCCGACGGCGTGCAACCCGGTACGACCACGTTCGCAGGGCTCCAGCTCGAAAAGCAGGTGCGCGAACTCGACACCACGCTGGAGGGCGAATTCGAGTATACGACTGCCGATTACGGGACGATCACCGGGTTTGCGGAAGATGGCGAGAGAGTAACCGCGCTGCAGGCCGGAATAAGCTGCTTCTTCCGCTGATCGTCATCCCAGCGCAAGCTGGGATCGTTCCCCGCTTGGCGCAACGCCGATAGCGGTCCCAGCTTTCGCTGGGACGACGGAGATGTATAAGTCTCCGCATGACCCTGTCCGCAGACCTCTATTTCAGCTTCCGCTCACCTTACAGCTTCCTTTCGGTCGGGCGCTACCGCGCGCTGGCCGAAGAGTACGATGTCGATATCGCGCTGAGGCCGGTCTATCCGCTCGCGATCCGCCAGCCCGATTTTTTCGAGCGCAATCATCCCAATTGGATGGCCTATACGATCCGCGACATGATGCGGGTGGCACAATACCACTCGATCGCCTTCGGCCCGCCGCGCCCCGACCCGATCGTTCAGGATCCGAACACCCGCGCGATCGCTGCCGAACAGCCCTATATCCGCCGGGTCACTCGGATGGGTCAGGCCGCTGCACGGCGTGGCAAGGCCCTCGTCTTCGCGCATGAGGCGGGCAAGCTCATCTGGGGCGGTCAGGAGAACTGGCACGAGGCCGACCATCTTGCGGGCGCCCTGACCGCTGCCGGGCTCGATGCTGCGGAAGTCGTTGCCGAGGTCGAGGCGCAGGGGGAGGAACTCGACGCCGAGATCGCAGCCAACCAGGATGCGCTCGAAGCCGCCGGGCACTGGGGCGTGCCGACACTTGTCTTCGACGGCGAGCCCTTCTTCGGCCAGGACCGCATCGAGATGGCGCAATGGCGGATGGAGCAGAAGGGGCTGGCCCCAAGGGATCGTGCCCGATGAAAGGCAAGCTGACCGGCGGCTGCCTGTGCGGCGCCGTGCGCTATACATTGCACGAGGGCTTTCGCCTCAACCCCTATGCATGCCATTGCACCGACTGCCAGAGCCGCACGGGTTCGGCGTTCAGCGAGCATATGCTCTTTGCGCTCGCCGAGCTCGAAATCTCGGGCGAACTCGACACCGGTGAATACGATCAGCCCAGCGGAGCCCATTCGCGCATCCTCGGCTGTGCCATCTGCAAGGCGCGGATCTATGCGGTGAACGACGCTCGCGAGGGCTTCGCCAGCCTGCGCTGCGGCACACTAGACGACAGCGCGTCGCTGGTCCCCGCAGCGCATCTGTGGGTGAAGAGCAAACAGCCGTGGATCGGCCTCCCCGCGGATGCGAAGGCCATGGACGGACAGCCGCACACCACCGAGGAGTGGATCGCATTCGTGGGGATGACATGAGCGAACCGGTGACCGAGCATTTCGAGAGCTTCGATGGGACGAAACTCGCCGTCCATCGGCACGGCGAAGGGCGACCGCTCGTTTTGCTCCATGGCCTGTTCTCCAGCGCGGCGATGAACTGGATCAAATGGGGGCACCACGAGGCGATTGCGGCGCAGGGCTATGAAGTGTTGATGCTCGATTTTCGCGTGCATGGCGAGAGCGAGGCTCCGCACGAGCCTGAGAGATATCCCACCAATGTGCTTGTACGCGATGTGGCGGCGCTGATGGATCACTACGGGCTCGACAATTACGATCTCGGCGGGTTCTCGCTCGGCGCCCGCACCTCGCTTCACGCGACGGCCCATGGCGTGCTCGAACCGAAGCACCTCGTCATCGGCGGTATGGGTGCCGCAGGGCTTGGCGAATGGCATCGCCGTGCGGCCAAGTTCCGGCGCGTGATCGACGAGTTCGATGCGATCCCGCGCGGCGATCCGGACTTCTTCTCGATGCAGTTCCTCAAGTCGCAGGGCGTCGACCGCGTGGCTGCTCGGCTGCTGCTCGACACCATGCCCGATCTCGACCTCGCATTGCTCGATGCGATCACCATGCCCACTCTGGTGGTCTGCGGCGATGAGGACCGCGACAATGGCTCGGCCGAGGAACTGGCAGGCTTGCTCCCCAACGCCGATTACGTCGAGGTCCCCGGTACGCATATGAGCAGCGTGACCAAGCCCGATCTGGGGCAGGCGATCGCCCGCTGGCTGGGGGGCGGACATGAGTGAACCGAAACCGAATTTGCGCTGGTGGCTGTGGGGTCTGGTGGCCTTCGCGATCGTCATCGTGCTGAGCATGGCGGTCATGCATCCGGAAAGCGTGACGTTGGGTATTGCCGAACACCAGGCGGCGGGCAGCGCGGCGCGGGTGGACGAGATACAGGGACAATGGCGCGAAGGTGGTGTTCGCACTCTCGCCATTATTGCGATGCTCGGCGACCTCGTTTTCATCGGCATCTATGGCTGGGGAAGCTGGCTGGCCGGGCGCAGCTTCATGGCGATGCGGGGTGCGGCAAGGATGCTAGGCATGCTGATCGCCATTTCGGCAATCACCTTTCTCGTCACCGACTATACCGAAACCATTCTTCAGGTGGTCCAGCTTCTCAGCGAACAGGGTTCGGACTGGATGGCTGCGGTCGCGGCCACGGTCCGGCCGGTGAAGATCGTCGCCTGGATCGCGACCTTCGGCGGTGTGCTGATGGCACTCGCCATTCGTCGATTTGGTGCGCCGCCTGCTTGATTAACCGCCCCGGCAGGTGCAATCTGGTAGCAGGTGAAACCACACACTAAAATATCATCGAGAGGTCCTGAATGAATTTCGCATCCGCCGCCCTGTCCGCGCTCGCCATTTCGCTCGCCAGCCCCGCGCTCGCGAATCAACACGAAGCCCAGTCCGAGATGGCCAGTGCGTATCCCCTTACTCCGCAGGGCGCGGCCGATTGGGTGGCGATGGTCGAAAAGGACATGTTCGATTTCTCGGTCGAATATGGCCGGGTGTTGTGGATCAATTCGACCTATATCATCCACGATAGCGACCAGCTTGCCGCCAAATATGGTGCGCAGGCGACCGAGAAGTCGGTCAAATATGCGAATGAGGCGGCAAAATATGCCCAGGTTGCGGGCCTGGATCCCGAAGTCGCGCGCAAGCTCGATATCCTGCGCAATGGTATCGTCATGCCCGCACCGGTCCGCGATGGCGCTGCTACCGAGCTCAATGAAATCGCCACCAAGCTTGGCTCGGCCTATGGCAAGGGCAAGGGCACGCTCAATGGCGAGGCAATCAACGGCAGCGATATCGAGGCCGAGATGGGCAATCTCGACCGCACCCCGGCCGAAAAGGCCGAGATGTGGACTAGCTGGCACGACAATGTCGGCGCGCCGATGCGCGATGACTATCAGCGCATGATCGCCATTGCCGGTGAAGGTGCGACCGAACTCGGGTATGATGATCTCGGCGCGATGTGGCGCTCGAATTACGATATGTCGCCCGACCAGTTCGCTGCCGAGACCGAGCGCATGTGGCAGGAAGTAAAGCCGCTTTACATGGCGCTGCACACCTATGTCCGCAGCAAGCTCAACGCCAAATACGGCGACGAGGTGCAACCCGCCACCGGACCGATCCGCGCCGACCTGCTCGGCAATATGTGGGCGCAGGAATGGGGCAATATCTATCCGCTCGTCGCTCCGGAGGGCGCAGGCGATATCGGCTACGACCTCACCGAACTGATCGAGCAGAAGGATCTCGACGAGGTCGAGATGGTCCGCGTGGGCGAACAGTTCTTCTCCTCGCTGGGCTTCGAGCCGTTGCCCGAGACCTTCTGGCAGCGCAGCCAGTTCACCAAGCCGCAGGACCGCGAAGTGGTCTGCCACGCCAGCGCCTGGGACGTCGACAATGTCGACGATCTACGCATCAAGATGTGCATCAAGCGCAATGCGGACGACTTCAAGGTCATCCACCACGAGCTTGGCCACAACTACTACCAGCGCGCTTACAACCAGCAGGACTATTTGCATCTGAACGGCGCGAATGACGGTTTTCACGAGGCCATCGGCGACATGATCGCGCTTTCGATCACGCCCGAATATCTCGTGCAGATCGACATGCTCGACCGCGCCGACGTGCCGAGCGCCGACAAGGATATCGGCCTGCTGCTGCGCGAGGCGATGGACAAGATCGCCTTCCTGCCCTTCGGACTGCTGGTCGATCGCTATCGCTGGGAGCTGTTCAACGGTTCGATCCCGGCCAATGAGCTTAACAAGGGCTGGAACGACCTGCGCCTGCAATACCAGGGGATCGTTCCGCCGGTGGAGCGCGACGAGACCAAGTTCGATGCGGGCGCGAAGTACCACATCCCGGGCAATGTGCCTTACACGCGCTACTTCCTTGCCCGGATCCTGCAGTTCCAGTTCTTCAAGGCCGCTTGCGACCAGGCTGGCTGGGAAGGCCCGCTGCATCGCTGTTCGTTCTATGGCAATGAAGAAGTCGGCAAGAACCTCAATGCGATGCTCGAAATGGGCGCCAGCAAGCCGTGGCCCGATGCGCTCGAAGCCTTCACCGGCGAACGCCAGATGAGCGGCAAGGCGATGGCGGAGTACTTTGCCCCGCTGAAGGCATGGCTCGACGAGCAGAACGCCGGTAAAACCGAAGGGTGGTAAGCCGCTTCACCCTGGCCTTCGCTTTCCCGCTGGCGGTCGCCTGTGCGCCCGTTGGCGGGGAGGGGGAGTCAGCCGCGCCGCCCGTGGCCAGCGATGTCGAAGGCGCGCTGTTCGTGGCCGGCAAGTTCGGCAATATGCTGTCGAAGGTCGACCTCGCCTCCGGTGAGCAAGTCGTCAGCGTCGATAGCTGTGCCAATCCGCACGAATTGGCCACTTCACCCGACGATCTGCATATCGCGCTCGCCTGCTATGGCGGGCAGACGGTGGACATCTTCCGGACAGCAGATCTGACCAAGGTTGCCAGTATCGACCTCGGTGCGAATGCGCGTCCGCACGGGATCGTCTGGCATGCCAATGGCGATCTCTACGCGACGGCCGAGGGCCGCCAGTCGGTTTTCTGGATCCGCGATCCGCTGGAACAGGCAGAGGTCTTCGAAAGCGGCACGGGCAAGGAAGGCAGCCATATGCTGGCGGTCGCGCCCAGCGGAAACCACGCTTGGACGACCGATCTCGGCAGCAAGACTGTGACGCGGGTCGATCTCAAGACCCGCCGCGCACCGGCATCGGTCGAAGTTGGCGAGGAGCCGGAAGGTATCTGGCTGTCCGATGACGGCAAAACGCTATGGGTTTCGGCGCGCGGATCGAATGCCGCCTTCAAGCTCGACCCCCAGACGCTGGAGGTGCGGCAGCGGATCGAGACCGGGAATTTCCCGCTACGGATCACGCTGCGCCCGCAGGGTGACTACGCGGTCACCTCGGATCTTGCCGATGGTGGGCTGACGGTAATCGACACGCAAAGTGGCGATGTGGTGCGCAGCATCGCGGTTTCCTCGCCCGCGCAGGCCGAGGCACGGACGCAGGTGACGATCCTGTTCTCACCCGATGGCGAGCGTATCTATGTCGCCGAAACCCGCAACAACACGATTGCCGAGGTCGATTTTGCTACAGGAAAGGTGCTGCGCCGCCTGCCTGGCACGGGTGGCGGCGACGGGATCGCGATCATCGAATGAGTAAGAAATACAAGGAGCTGCCGGTCGTCGGCTGGCGCGAACTGGTGCATCTGCCGGAACTCGGCCTTCATGCGGTTCCGGCCAAGATAGATACCGGTGCGCGGACCTCTTCGCTCCATGGCGAAGTGATCGAGGAATTCGAGCGCGATGGCGAAAAATTCGTGCGCTTCGCGGTTGATTTCGACCAGCAGCACGTACGCCAGGTGTGCGAGGCGGTGCATGTCGACGTGCGGGGAATCACCAGTTCGAATGGCAAGACCCAATATCGCTACGTAATCAAAACTCCGCTCATGATCGGCGGGGTCGAATTTCGTGCCGAAATCAGCCTGGCCGATCGCAGCGACATGAAATTCCCCATGCTGATCGGCCGTTCGTCGCTGCGCCGCCGATTTGTCGTGGACAGCGGCTATTCGTGGTTGCAGACGCCCGAACTTGATCCCGTGAAAGGGCACAAGCCCTGAGGAGCGCATAATGAAGATCGCCATGCTGGCGCGCAATCCGAACCTCTATTCGCACCAGCGATTGAAAGAGGCGGCGGAAAAGCGCGGCCACGAGCTCGATATCCTCAATACCACGCGTTGCACCGTCCACATCGCTAGCCATCGTCCCGAGGTCTACTATAATGGTGAGGCATGTGTCGGCTACGATGCGGTCATTCCGCGTATCGGGGCGAGTATCACGAATTACGGCCTCGCGATCCTGCGTCAGTTCGAGATGCGCGGCTGCTGGCCGCTCAACGAAAGCGTTGCCATCGGGCGCAGCCGCGACAAGCTGCGCAGCATGCAAATTCTCGCCAAGTACGGCCTCGGTCTGCCGCTGACAGCCTATGCCAACGATCCCAAGCAGGCGGAGCAGATCATCAAGGCGGTGAACGGCCCGCCAGTGGTGATCAAACTGCTCGAAGGCACGCAGGGCATCGGAGTGGTCCTCGCCGAGACGATGAGCAGTGCCAAGTCCGTGATCGAGGCATTTCGCGGCGCCAACGTCAACATTCTGGTGCAGGAATTCATCAAGGAAGCCGGCGGCACCGATATTCGCGCGCTGGTGGTCGGCGGCAAGGTAGTCGCCGCGATGAAACGCACCGGCGCGGCAGATGATTTCCGCAGCAACCTCCACCGCGGCGGTAGTGCCGAACTGATCAAGATTACCCCCGAAGAACGCAGCACCGCCGTCCGTGCGGCCAAGCGAATGGGCCTGAACGTGTGCGGTGTAGACATGCTGCGTAGCAATCACGGCCCGGTGATTATGGAAGTGAACTCTTCGCCCGGTCTCGAAGGGATCGAGAAAGCGACCGGCAAGGATATTGCGGGGCAGATCATCGATTACATCGAAAAGAACGCCAGGGACGGCAAGACGAAGACCAAGGGGACGGGCTAGCTTTCCAGATCGCGCACCATAATGCGATAGGATAGCCGAAGTTCGCCGATCGCGAATTTGTCTTGGCCGATATCACGCCATCCAACGTGCTTATAAAAGCTACGGGCTCGTGAGTTACCCTCGTGTACGCTTAGCCAGAGCCTGTCGCATAATTTTCGGCGCGCCTCGTCCTCGATAATTTTGACCAACGCTTTGCCGACGCCGTAGCCGATCTGCGCAGTATCGACGTAGATTTTCTGCAACTATCCTATACGCCAACCTTCGCATAATGGATGGCCCGAACGCAGTTTGAGCTTGGCATACCCGATTGGTTTCTCGTCGATCGAAGCAAGCCAATATTTGTTGTTCGGTTTCTTCAGGCTGTTTGCGATCTTTTTCTGAGCGAAAGTCTGCTTTAGATAGTTTTGTAGCGTTTCTTCATGGCACCGGAACAAGTGACCGAATGCCTGCTCGAACGTAATTCGGCCGAGGCTAGCTATCGCAGAAGCATCACGTCCGATTGCGGGGCGAATAATGAGTAGGTTTGCCATTATCCGGTTTTGAAAGAATGCCAGATCGCCTGCATCCTGCGGCTTGCGTTCAAACCATCGAAATTACCGGAACGGCGGCTCGTTGAAGGCGCGCAGTTTCCGGCTGTGCAGGCGCGGCCCCTCGTCGCGGAGCAAGCGGCAGGCGGTCACGCCGATCTGGAGGTGCGCTGCGATGGCTTCTTCGTAAAAGGCGTTAGCCTGGCCGGGCAGCTTGATTTCGCCGTGCAGCGGCTTGTCCGATACGCACAAGAGCGTGCCGTAGGGCACGCGGAATCGATAGCCCTGCCCCGCGATCGTGGCGCTTTCCATGTCGACCCCAACCGCCCGGCTGAGGCTCATGCGATGGGCAGAGTTCGTGTAGCGCAGTTCCCAGTTGCGGTCGTCGGTCGTGACGACTGTCCCCGTGCGCATGCGCTTCTTGAGGTCGGCGCCGTGTTCGCCCGAGACCTCTTCCGCCGCGCCGGCGAGGGCCTGCTGGACCTCGGCGATAGCGGGCAGGGGAATTTCGGGTGGCAGGACGGGATCGAGCACATGGTCGTCACGCAGGTAGGCATGGGCGAGCACATAGTCGCCGATCTTCTGACTGGGACGCAGGCCGCCGCAGTGACCGATCATCAGCCAGGCTTCTGGTCGCAGCACGGCAAGGTGGTCGCAGATGGTCTTCGCATTGGATGGGCCGACCCCGATATTGACCAGCGTAATGCCTTCCTTGTTCGGCCCGACGAGATGGTAGGCTGGCATCTGGTGCCGCCGCCATGCGGTGTCGGAGAGTTGCGCGCGGGCATTGTCGGTCTTCTCGTTCAGCATCAATCCGCCTGCACCAGCCAGTGCGGTGTAGCCATTCGAGCCGAGCTGGGACCCGGCCCAATCCACGAATTCATCGACATAGCGGTGGTAGTTGGTGAACAGAATGAAGCGCTGGAAGTGTTCGGTACTGGTTCCGGTGTAATGCGCCAGCCGCGCCAGGCTGAAATCGGTGCGCAGCCCGTCGAACAAAGAGAGCGGGATCGGATCCTCCGCATTTTCGAGCACGATGCCGTCGGCCAGCTCGTCTCCGATGTCCGCCAGTTCGGTGGACGGAAAGTGCCGCGCGATCAGGTTGGGATCGACTCCAACCAATTCGGCACCGGCGTCGCCATCGAGCACGTAGGGAAAAGGAATTTCCTGCTGAGACGAGCCCACTTCGACTTCGACTTCGTAATTCTCGGAAATCAGCTCGAGCTGTTCGCGCAGATAGTCGCGAAACAGGGCCGGGCGCGTCACGGTGGTCGTATAGAGGCCAGGTGCATTCAAGCGGCCAAAGGCGCGATTGCGATCCTCGGGCTGATCGCCACCACGGAAACGCAGGCGCAGTTCGGGATAGGCGTAGCTTCCATCCTTGCGGCGCTCTGGTGCGGGAAGCGCGCGTTCGCGCCCGAAGGCGATAACGTCATCGCGCAACCTTTCGACTGCCGCGTCATAAATTGTCTCGATCCGGTCGAGTGTCTGTTCGATGGTTTCCATGGGCGGTTTTCTTGCCTCTTGTTGTTTTCCGATTGATGTCACGCCTACAGATAGGGATTGCGGGCGCTTCTTACAAAAAGGGCGCGGAAGCCGAAGCCGCCGCGCCCTTTTTGTATTGCTGGATGCGAAGATCGGCCTCAGGCGCTCTCTTCGTTCGCGTCCGTAGCGGTGTCGGTACCCTCTTCGAGCATGTCCTCGGGGATTTCGCCGGGCTCGAGAGTCGAATCGATACGGGCTGCATCGGCCTGTTCTTCGATCTCGCGCTGTTCGTCTTCGAACATCTGCGCCATCACGTCGATGCCCTGGCTTTGCAGTTCGGCTTCGTCGTCCGAGCGGGCGACATTGGCCTTGATCGACACCGAGACTTCCGGATGGAGGTCGATGCGGACTTCGTGCATGCCGATCGCCTTGATCGGGTCACCCATGATGACCTGCTTCTTGTCGATGTCGTGACCCTTGTCGGCAAGGGCGGCGGCGATGTCACGCACGTTAACCGAGCCATAGAGCTGGCCGGTGTTCGATGCCGCACGGATCAGGACGATCTCTTCGCCGTTGACCTTTTCACCGGCCTTTTCGGCTTCGGTGCGGCGTTCCGCGTTTTCCTTTTCCAGGCGGTCTCGGTTCGCTTCGAAGACCTTCTTGTTGGCTTCGTTGGCGCGCAGGGCCTTTTTCTGCGGGAGCAGGAAGTTGCGGGCATAGCCGTCTTTAACGGTGACGACGTCACCGATCGAGCCGAGCTTTTCGATCCTCTGAAGGAGAATGATATCCATGGATTTTCCCCTTACTTCACGATGTACGGCAGCAGGCCGATGTGGCGCGCGCGCTTGATGGCCTTGGCCAGCTCACGCTGCTTCTTCGCGCTGACGGCGGTGATGCGGCTGGGGACGATCTTGCCACGCTCGGACATGAAGCCCTGAAGGAGGCGAACGTCCTTGTAGTCGATCGCGGGGGCGTTCTTGGCCGAAAACGGGCAAGACTTGCGGCGGCGGAAAAACGGACGGGCCATCAGTTACGCTCCTCGCGGTCGCGGCGCTTCTTCGCATCGCGTTCGTTCTTGCGCATCATTACGCTGGGGCCTTCTTCGTGCTCTTCGACACGGATGGTCATGTAGCGGATGACGTCTTCGTTGATGCGGGTCTGGCGCTCGAGCTCGGCAACAACGGAGCCGGGGCCCTCGATGTTGAGCATCACGAAATGCGCCTTGCGGTTGCGGTCGATCTTGTAGGCGAGGTTCTTGAGGCCCCAGGTCTCCGTCTTGGTGACCTTGCCTTCGTTCTTCTCGATGATCTCGGTGGCATTGGCGGCGAGCTGGTCGACCTGAGCCTGGCTCAGATCCTGTCGCGCCAAGAAAACATGCTCGTAGAGAGCCATGCTCTTGTCCTTTCAACTGGTGGCCGATCGCTGGCTGATCCGCGGGATTGCGGGGCCCCTCCGGCTTTCTTCGAATCCCCTGGGTCGACCCGAGGGATGCGCGCACATAGCGGGATCTGGGCGGAATGCAAGCCAAGTTGGGGGCTTGGCAGGATGGAACGGGGCGGGCAGGGGCGCATTGGGTGTGAAATGAAGGAGTGCCTCTATTGCCCGGTGGACTAGTAGCCCTGCTCGACGACGTCTCGATCATTGCCCGTGCGGCGGCGGCATCGGTGGACGACATTTCCGTAGCCGCCAGCAAGGCCGGTTCGAAAACGGCGGGTGTGGTGATCGATGATGCCGCGGTCACGCCCAGCTATGTCACCGGCCTGTCCCCGGCGCGCGAACTGCCGATTATCTGGAACATCACCAAGGGCAGCCTCAAGAACAAGCTTCTCATCCTGCTTCCGGGTGCTTTGCTGCTCAGTTGGCTGCTCCCTAGCGCGATCATTTTCATCCTGATGCTCGGTGGGGGCTATCTTTCTTACGAGGGCGCCGAAAAGGTGATGGAAAAGCTGGGTGGCCAGAAGCACGGCAAAACGGTGGACGACGCGATCGACGATCCCGTAGCCTTCGAGAAACAGCGCATAGCAGGCGCGATCCGCACCGATCTCATCCTGTCCGCCGAAATCATGGCGATCACCCTTAACGAGGTCGCCTCGGAAGACTTCATCGTTCGAGCCGGCGTGCTGGCGGTCGTCGGTATTGGCGTGACTTTCGCGGTCTATGGGGCGGTCGCCCTCATTGTGAAGCTGGACGATATTGGCCTGCATCTGCGCGAGAAGGCTTCTGCTACCGCGCAGGCATTCGGAAATTTTCTCGTCAATTCGGTGCCTTACCTCCTGACCTTCCTGTCGTTCATCGGCACGATCGCCATGTTGTGGGTCGGCGGCGGAATTATCCTGCACGGTACGCACGAACTGGGCTTCGACCTTCTCTACGACATCGCCCATGGCGCCGAATATGCGGTGAAGGCTGCCACAGGCGCCATGTCGGGCTTTCTTGGATGGCTGGCCTATGCTGCCTTCTCGGCGCTGGTCGGCCTTGGCCTAGGCTTCGTGATCGCGATCCTGCTGCACAAGGTTCTCAAGGTCGGCAACACGCATGGCGAACACTGACCGACCGATCCTCTACACTTGCGCCGGTTCGCGCGGATTGCGTGCGACCTGGGCGGCGGAGGAGGCTGGCACGGACATAGACCTCAGGCTGCTGCCGTTTCCGCCGCGCTATCAGGCGCCAGATTACCTAGAGCTAAATCCGCTCGGTACGGTCCCGATGCTCGTCCTGGGCGAGGTCTCGATGACCGAAAGCTGCGCGATCGCCCATTATCTCGCGACACTGGGGCGCAACCTGTCGCTGGTGGTCGACCCGGCAGAGGCGGACTTCCCGGCCTACCTCGATTTCACCTATCATGCCGATGCGACGATCACCTTCCCGCAGACGGTGTTCATGCGGTTCGCTTTGTTCGAGAAGGAAAAGGGCTGGAGCGAGGCGGGCGAGGCCTATGCCAAATGGTTCTGGAAACGTCTGGTCAAGCTCGAACGGCGGCTCGTAGATCGCGACTACCTGTGTGGAGGCCGCTTCACCGTTGCAGATATATGCTGCGGCTACGCGCTGATCCTGGCGGGCAAGGTCGGGCTCGACGAGGGCGTGCCGCAGTCGCTCAAGGATTATCGCGATCGGCTGGTTTCGCGCGAGGGTTACAGGCGCGCGGTCGACCGCGAGGCTGCAGGTCCCGCCGCGATTTAGGCGAGCCTGCCGAACAGATCCCGAGCGAAGGTACTTAGCGTGTCATCGCGCGCGCCCATGATGACGATGCGATCGCCGGGGCGCGCTATGGTGGCTAGGCGGTCGCCCACCGACTTGCGGCTCGGGATGTATTCCGCATGCCCGCCAGTATCCTCGATCAGCCGGACGATCCGCTCGCTGCCTTCGCTGCGATCTACGGTGCCACCGTAATAGACTGGATCGCACAGGATGACGCGGTCGCCGTCGGAAAGCTCGTCGGCAAAGGTACGGGCTAGCTCGTCGCCCATCTGGCGCAGCGGCCCGTAGCCATGCGGCTGGAAGAAGGCGAGCACGCGGCCGGGGTGGGCCTTCAGCGTGCGCAGGGTCGCCGCGCACTTTTCCGGATTATGCCCGAAATCGTCGATCACCGTGATGGCTGAGACACTGGTGCCGACCACGTCGAAACGCCGCGCCAGACCTTCGAACCCGGCCAGCGCCTCGACTGCCTTTTCTACCGGGATACCGGCCGCAGCCGCACCCGCAATGGCGGCCAGCGCGTTCGACAAATTGTGTCGTCCTGGCAGGTTGAGCGTGAGAGCGTGTTCGCTGCCGTCGTGCCGATCGATCACGAGCGCCGCCTGCCGCATCGGTCCTTCCGCGATCGATCCCGGCACGATACCGATCTGCGCCTTCTCCTGCTCGATGCCGAAGGTGATGACTTCCTTCGCATGCGGGAGCAGCGCGAGCGCCTCGGGATCGTCCGCATTGATCACGCCGATCCGGCTGCGGGCAAGGTAGTCGCCGAACAGGTGACGCAGTTCCTCCATGCTCTTGTGGTCGAGGCTGACGTTGAGAAGGATACCGACGGCGGGGCGATAGAGCGCGATCGACCCATCACTTTCGTCGACTTCGCTGACGTAAAGGCTCTGCCCGCCGACCACGGCGCTCGCATAGGGGCGCTCGGGCGAGACGAAGTTCTTCATCACCGCGCCGTTCATGATCGTCGGTTCGCGGCCGCAAGCGTGCAAAATCCAGCCCAGCATGCCGGTAACGGTGGACTTGCCACTGGTGCCCGCGACGGCAAGCCCCGCGCCGCTGGTGTTGAACAGGATCGAGTTCAGTTCGGCGCGGCTGAGCCGTAAGCAATCGCGCTCCTTCGCACGCTGCACTTCGGGCACGGTGTCCTCGACCGCGGCGCTCGCGACTAGGATCTGCTCGCCCGAAACGATGCCGCTGCCGTCTTGGGGGTGGAGCGTGAAGCCCTGCCGTTCCAGCGCCCCGAATTTCTCAGGCGTGCGGCCCTGATCGCGGCTGCGGTCCGACCCTTCGACCGTGCAGCCACGGCCTTTCAATATCTGCGCCAGCGGCAGCATTCCCGATCCGCCGATGCCGCAAAAGAAAAACGGGCGGGCGAACAATTCATCTGGAGTGGGCATA
This sequence comes from Qipengyuania sp. ABI-127-1, assembly GCA_022953095.1. Lineage (GTDB taxonomy): Bacteria > Pseudomonadota > Alphaproteobacteria > Sphingomonadales > Sphingomonadaceae > Qipengyuania. Next base: position 1,449,438 of record JALJCR010000001.1, read on the forward strand.
TCGCTCATGGCGGTGCAGCTATTGAGTTGTGTCGCGCGATACAAGCGCGCTAGCAGGCGCAGATGGTCAAAATTGCGATCTGTGCCCCCGGAAAACCGCTGAAGCGCGAACGGTCCGATGCGCTGAAAGCTCTTGTGGCGCGACGCGGCGATGTCTCGCTTCACTTCCATGAGCAGTGTTTCCTGGAAGAAGGGCATTTCGCCGGTAGCGACGAGGTACGCCTGGCGGCGCTGCTGGAGTGTGCCAATGATCCCGGTTTCGATGCGGTATGGTTTGCCATGGGCGGCTATGGTTCGAACCGGATCGCCGCGCAGGCGGTGGCGCAGATGAACGGAGCCGCGCGGGCCAAATCCTATCTCGGCTATTCGGACACAGGGTTCCTGCTCGGCGCGCTCTATCGGCACGGGATCGGGCGTGTGGCGCATGGGCCGCTGGCGGGCGACATCCGGCGCGAGGGTGGAGCGGAAGCGATCGCGCGCGCGCTCGACTGGTTGAAGGGCAAGGATAACGGACTCGAACCCGGTCTCGATGGGCGTCCCGCCGCGGCTTTCAACCTGACTACGCTCGCCATGCTGGTCGGCACCGACTTGGCTCCGGATCTTTCCGGCCACGTGGTCATGGTCGAAGAAGTAGCCGAGCACCTTTATGCTATCGACCGCCTGTTCTTTCACCTCACTCAACACCTCCGGAGTATAGCCGGATTGAGGCTCGGGCGGATCAGCGAAGTGCCGGAAAACGACCGGCCCTTCGGCAAAGACGAAGTCGCCATCGTGCGGGATTGGTGCGCGCGTAGCGGCATTCCCTATCTGGGGCGGGCCGATATCGGGCACGATGCTGCCAACAAGATTGTCCCCTTCGGGCTTGAGGCGCGCGCGGCACGCGCCTAGGCGCGGCTCCGCAAGGAGAGAATAATGACTGCATTCATCTTCCCCGGACAAGGCAGCCAGAAGGTCGGCATGGGCGCCGATCTCGCCGAAGCCAGCGCATATGCTCGCGAAGTTTTCGAAGAGGTCGACGAGGCGCTCAAACAGAATCTCTCGGCGCTGATGAAGGACGGGCCGGAAAGCGAACTGACAATGACGGCCAATGCGCAGCCTGCGATCATGGCCAATTCTGTCGCCACGGCGCGCGTGCTTGAAAAGGAATTCGGTGTCGCCCTGGCCGACCAGGCCGATTGCGTTGCGGGCCATTCGCTCGGGGAATACAGCGCGCTGTGCGCCGCCGGCGCTTTTTCGCTGACCGATACTGCCAAGCTGCTGCGCCTGCGCGGTATCGCCATGCAGGATGCGGTGCCGATCGGCGTTGGGGCGATGGCTGCCCTGCTGGGCGCCGATATCGACAAGGCGACCGCGCTCGCCGAAGCGGCGGCGCAAGATCAGGTATGTGAAATCGCCAACGATAACGATCCGACGCAGGTGGTCATTTCCGGCCATGCCGAAGCGATCGACCGCGCCATCGAAATGGCGAAGGACCATGGGATCAAGCGTGGCATAAAGCTTCCCGTCTCGGCGCCTTTCCATTGTTCGCTCATGGGGCCTGCTGCGCTGCGCATGAAGAATGCGTTGGGCGAAACGCCGCCTCAGGCGTTTGTTGTATCGCTGTTCGCCAATGTCACCGCCGAGCGCGTGACCGATCCGGCTGAAGAACAGCGCCTGTTGGTCGAACAGGTAACCGGACGTGTGCGCTGGCGTGAAAGCGTGCTCGCCATGCGCGAGGCGGGCATTGAACGCTTCGTCGAACTGGGCGGCAAGGTGCTTGGCCCGATGGTCGGGCGTATCGACAAAGAGGCGACCACCGTCAGCCTCGTCACCATGGAAGATCTCGAGAATTTCGCGAAGGAGAACGTGTGATGTTCAGCCTTGAAGGGAAGACCGCCCTCGTCACCGGTGCCAGCGGCGGGATCGGTTCCTCCATCGCCTATGCGCTCGCCAGGCAGGGCGCGCGGCTCGCGCTATCGGGCTCGAACGCTGCCAAACTGCGCGCCTTTCGCGAGCAGCTCAACGACGAGTTCGGCCACGATCACGTCGAAATTACCTGCGACCTGTCGAATACGAAGCAGGTTGAGGAACTGATCCCGGCGACAGTCGACACGCTCGGGCGCATGGATATCCTCGTCAACAATGCGGGTATCACGCGCGACAACCTTGCCATGCGGATGAAGGACGAGGAGTGGGACGACGTCATCCGCATCAACCTCGAGGCGAGCTTTCGCCTGATGCGTGCCAGCGCGCGGCCGATGATGAAGGCCAAGGGCGGGCGGATCATCTCGATCACCAGCATTGTCGGCCATACGGGCAATCCCGGCCAGATGAACTACACTGCCGCCAAGGGCGGCCTCACCGCGATGTCGAAAAGTCTCGCGCAGGAGCTTGCCAGCCGCAACATCACCGTCAACTGCGTCGCCCCCGGTTTCATCCGCACCGCGATGACCGATGCGCTGACCGACGACCAGAAGGCCGCAATCAATGGACGCATTCCGATGGGCCGTATGGGCGAGGGCGAGGAAATCGGTGCAGCGGTGACCTACCTCGCCAGCGACGAAGCGGCCTATGTCACGGGCCAGACGCTACATGTGAATGGCGGCATGGCGATGATCGGGTAGGGGAAGAGGGCTCTTTGTCTCGTGCGTGAAGCGCCTCCGCGCTTCCCTCGGCAGTTCCGTCCCGCTCCCCCCTCCCGACGGCCACGCGAATATCCTCAGTGCGTGGTCGAGAGGGAGAGCGGGACCGAACTGCAAGGTCGGGACGGATGTTCTCATCCCACCCGACAAAAACCTCCATACTTTTCCCCAAGGAATCCGCCCAGCGCGGCGTGCGGTCTTGCCCCCGATGCAACCCCCGCTAGGGTGACTGTCCGTATTCCGGCGCTGGTGGGGCGATTCCGGCCCTCTCGGTGCCCAAAAGGGACGAAAGTAGGACCATGAAGGCCACCATCGAACGCGCGACGCTGCTGCGTTGTCTCAGCCACGTGCAGTCGGTCGTAGAACGCCGCAACACGATTCCCATCCTTTCCAACGTGCTGATCGAGGCCGAGGGCGACAATTCGCTCAAGGTCATGGCGACGGACCTCGATTTGCAGGTGGTCGAGCATATGGATGCCAGTGTCGACAGCGCGGGTTCGATTACGGTTTCGGCACACTTGCTGTTCGACATCGCGCGCAAGCTGCCCGAAGGGTCGCAGGTGAGCCTGGAGGCGGCCGAAAACCGGATGGCGGTAAAGGCGGGGCGAAGCCGTTTCTCACTGCCCACGCTGCCCCGCGACGACTTCCCCGTGATCGTGGAAGGCGATCTGCCAACCAGTTTCGAACTGCCCGCCAGGACGCTGGCCGAATTGATCGATCGCACACGCTTCGCGATTTCGACGGAGGAGACGCGATACTATCTCAATGGTATCTTCTTGCATGTTTCGGACGAGGCCGAGCCGGTATTGAAGGCCGCAGCAACCGATGGTCACCGGCTTGCGCGCTTCACCCTGCCGCGTCCAGAGGGCGCCGAAGGCATGCCCGACGTGATCGTCCCGCGCAAAGCCGTGGCCGAATTGCGCAAGCTGCTCGAAGAAGCGATGGACGGAAACGTTCAGATCGACCTGTCGGCCAGCAAGATCCGTTTCACTCTCGGCGGCGAAGGTGGCGTGGTGCTCACCAGCAAGCTTATCGACGGTACGTTCCCCGACTATTCGCGAGTGATCCCAACGGGTAACGACAAGCTTTTGAGGCTCGATCCGAAGAGCTTCCATGAGGGTGTCGACCGTGTGGCGACCATCGCCACCGAAAAGACCCGTGCGGTCAAGATGGGGCTCGACAAGGACAAGGTAACGCTCACGGTCACTTCGCCCGATAATGGCACCGCGACCGAAGAGGTCCCCGCCGAATATGGGGCAGACGGGTTCGAGATCGGCTTCAACGCGGCCTATCTGAAGGACATCCTCGGGCAGATCGATAGTGACAATGTCGAGATACACCTGGCCGATGCTGGCGCTCCGACGCTGATCCGCAAGGATGAGAATTCGCCCGCGCTTTACGTCCTGATGCCGATGCGGGTGTAAGCGCTCGCATTGATCGACCGCTGACGCTAGCGTCCTCTTTCGAAGAGGAGATGCGAATGCAGCAGGTACATGTCCGTAAGGATAGCATCGGCGAAGCCGAACTCGTCGAGTGCGAGCAGGGCGCGCTGGCGGGAAATGCCGTCCGGCTCGACGTAGAGAGCTTTTCGGTCACGGCGAACAACGTGACCTATGCGGCGGTCGGCGACGGTTTCGGGTACTGGAATTTCTTCCCGGCGCCCGACGGCAAAGGTATCGTGCCCATGTGGGGGCATGCCCGCGTGATCGAGAGCAATCATCCCGATATAGCCGTGGGCGAGCGGATCTATGGCTATCTGCCAATGGCTAGCCATCTCGATGTGGTGCCGGGCAAGGTGACGGCCGGCGGGTTCACCGATATGACTGAACATCGCCAGCCGATGAGCCCGATCTACAACCAGTATTCGCGCCTGGCGGCCGATCCCGAGCACGATCCCGCGCGCGAAGGCGAGCGTATGATCTTCGGCCCTCTGTTCAAGACCGGTTTCCTGATCGAATATTTCCTGCGTTCCGAGCATTGGTTCGGTGCGACCCAGCTCATCCTCACCAGCGCTTCGTCCAAGACCGCCATGGCGCTGGCGAGCGTCGTCAGGCATCGTTCGCCGGATGTGAAACGTATCGGGCTGACCTCGGCAGGCAATGTCCGTTTCGTCGAAGAAAGCGGGCTTTATGACCAGGTGCTCTCCTATGACACGGTGGACGGCATTGTCGCCGAGCCTAGCGTATCGGTCGATTTCGCCGGCAATGCTTCGCTCCTCCGCGCCATTCACCAGCATCTCGTCTCGGTCCTGAAATATTCTTGCCTTGTCGGTGTTACGCATATCGAGGAGCGAGGCGAGGGGCTCGATGGGATTCCCGACCCGACCCCGACACTGTTCTTCGCGCCCGACCATGCAGTGGCGCTGTTCAAGACTGTCGGCCCCGAAGAAGCGTGGCGGCAGATCGCCCAAAGCTGGCGCGCTTTCCTCGCCGATGTGGGGGACAGAGTGAAGATCGAGCGCCAGGCGGGTCTCGCGGCAGCGCAGGATGCCTTCGTCCAAATGGTCGGTGGCGAAGTCGATCCCGCCAGGGGCATTGTGATTGAGCCCTAAACGGCGACCGCGCTGTTTGGTCAACGAAATGTCGTGTATTGCAGGTGAGGCAGGGGTATCAAACGGAATGCAGCACGGTGGCCGAATGGCGGTTCCCTTGCCATCTAGCCTCTTGGAAAGCGGCTCATCCACCAGGCGCAGCCATGCGACATCCTATCCGGCCGGTGGCGGCAATCCGTCCGTTTAACTCCTGCGTACCCTTAAGGTGTCGAAGCCTTTCGAGACAGGATCGACGAGTAGGTAAGCCTGTTCAGCTCCGTCGCTGATAGTACCTCGTTCGGCGATGCGCGTGCGGACTCGCGAACGGGTTGGAACTCCACCTCCTCGTTCTCTGACTGCCGGAAGACACGATGGATTCGAACAAAACCGAGGGGTGAGCATCCCCCCTGCGTAGAGCGTGATGTCGGTAAGGAGCTTGTTGGCTCCGGGCGAGAGGCCACCGGCCAACGATCGCGCCGCAATCGGCGGCGCTATACGCACAGGGAGTGAGAAATGAGATTTAGCGCGAAACCTTATCGCGGCGGTCTACTGGCAAGTTCTGCCAGCTTCGCAATGCTGGTTGGAACTCCAGCTTTGGGCCAGGAGAGCACGTCCGCAGAAGGCCTTAACGTGATCGTCGTGACCGCCGAAAAAAGGGAGAAGGATCTTCAGAAAGTTCCAATAGCAATCACTGCGATGAGTGGTGAAACGCTCACCGCTAACGGTATTTCGAACGTTGAAGACCTGCAATTCTTCGTGCCGGGGCTGACCGTTACAAACGATTCGATGGCCATAATAAACATCCGCGGCATCGGCACGTCGGCATTTGGGGTTGCTACAGACCCGAGTACAACGGTCCACTATGATGGCGTGTACATTTCGCGCCCGACGACAAGTTATCAAGATATGTTCGATGTCGAGCGGGTCGAAGTTTTGCGCGGACCGCAGGGTGTGTTGTTCGGTCGCAACTCCGCCGGGGGGACGCTAAACATCATTTCCAAAATGCCCACTGATGAGCTTACTGGAACTGTCGGTGTAACCCTCGGAAATCTAGGAAAACGAAAGTTCAGTGGCACCGTATCGGGGGCTGTTTCCGACGGCGCCAAGGCCCGGCTGACTTTGGTGAAAAACGATAGGAACGGGATTTATCGCGATCCAAATTCCGATCGTCGCTATCAAGACGAGAACAATTTCGCGGGACGATTTACCCTGGCGGTTGACGCAACCGATAGGCTCGAAATAGTGCTACGCGCTGACGTAAGCCGTGATCGCGAGACGGGCTATCCCGCCATTCGGGAGACCTACCCGGCATCACTCGTTGCCGCAGGCGCAACCGTTCCGGCTCAACGCAATGAAATAGCTCTGGACGCAGTTCCCCGCTATGATATCGACGCATGGGGTGTGTCCTCCACTATCCGATTTGATGCCGGTTCTGTAGAATTAAAGTCCATTACTGCATTCCGATCGAGCGATGTTGACCAGGTACTCGACGTAGATGCGACGGATATCTTTCTGCGGAATATCGAGTTCGCTGAGTCATCAAAGTCTTTCACTCAAGAATTTCAGATCTTGAGCACCAGGCCTTCCCGTCTGACCTGGATATTGGGTGCCTTCTACCTCAGGGAAGACGGCGAGGACGAGATACAGATATTGGAGCCCAACCGCGCGCTGGCGATACCGGAATCGAATACAACCGATGCTTTCGCACTGTTTGGTCAAGCGAGCTATGAATTTACGGATAACCTGCGTCTTACGACGGGTTTGCGATACAGCTATGAGAAGAAGGACTTTGGATATCGCATCCTCTCAAACGATGAAGAGGTGGATAGCGGCTCTCCTACGGCATCTTGGTCGGCATGGACGCCAAAATTTGGTCTGGAGCTGGATTTGAGCGAGGACATCCTGGCCTATGCCTCCGCAACTCGCGGATTCAAGTCGGGAGGTTTTCAATTAGGTGATGCGAAACCATTTCTTCCTGAATATCTTTGGAGCTACGAAGTTGGTCTGAAAACGACTCTGTTCGATCGGAAACTTCAAGCCAATTTCTCGTCATTCTATTACGATTATTCGAACTTGCAGGTTGTCCAGTACATTAATGGCGTTGCGAGTACGACCAATGCAGGCAGAGCGACGATCAAGGGTGTAGAAGCGGAATTTCAAGCGAAGCCCACCAGAAACCTTTCGCTCACTTCTACGATTTCCTGGCTCGATGCCCGCTATGATGTCTACTTCGACGATCAAGTGAGTCTGGAGGGCAACCGTTTACCGAATGCTCCGAAATGGAATGCGACATTCGGTGCTGAATATCGAGCGCCGCTCGGTTCTGCAGGGTTCCTCACCCTACGTGGAGACGTCGCGCGGCGAGGCACGGCCTATTTCAAGCCGAGCAATGATCCACGCTATGCGAGTTCCCCAACTACGCTGGTGAATGGGCGGATATCCTGGGAGCCGTCAGGAGGGCAGTGGGAAGTTGCGCTCTACGGACGGAATTTAACAGACGAACGCTATGCCACTTACAAGACATTTGGCACCGACGCGACGGGAGTATCCAACCCCGACCTGCCACTGACGGTGTATGGAGAGCCACGCCAATATGGCGTCGAGCTGAGGCACTTCTTTTGATCTCTAAGAATAAGTCGGACGATCTCGATCACAGAGCCGCGTCGTGATCGGGGTAAGACAATAACCGTCTTGTTGAAGTGCTCGAGAGGCGAGTGGGTAGGATACCCCCTCGCCTTTCCCACAGCTTGTGTGATCAATTGGAGTGCGGCGAAAAGGCGCTAGTTGGCCGGGCCACCCCGATGATGTTGCGCATCAAATAGCGCGCGAAGATGTAGATGAGGATCCTATCTAATAGGGCTCGCGTGCCTATTGGAAAACCGCTCAGGCGGCCCGGGCAAGCTCCGCTTCGGTGGCCGGGGCATCGAGGAAGGTCCGCAATCTGGCGACGCTTTCATCCGCGTGGGTCAGCAGGAACAAGTGCCCGCCACCCTCGATCACTTCGAGCTGGGCGTTTCGGATGGCCGAAGCGAGAATCCGTCCGTTGATGAGGGGAACGATCTGATCGTCGTCACCCATCATGACGAGCACCTCCTTGCTCATGAAGGGAAGGGCAGGAAGGCTGGTCCAGCCGATCATGGCGAGCAATTGATAGAAATAGCCGCGCGGGGATGGCGGTTTGAGGCGCCCGATATGGCTATCTTTCTGATGCGCCTGCCCGTCGGGATCGACTCCGCCGTAAAGCGTCTGGAAGTGTTCGTTCATGAATTTGGGATCGATATAACGGCGCGGGTTCGCCATCTTGGTGAGCGCTGCCGGGTTCCCCGGCACCATCAGCATGCCTGGTGTCGTTGCCACCAACACCAGCCGCCGGGTTCGCTTTGGATACTGCAGGGCAAAATGCTGCGCCATTGCACCGCCCCAGGACACGCCCATCACATCGACTTCCCCGAGTCCCAACTGATCGAGGATCAGATTTGCGGTCCAGCTCATGGTGAAGGGGTTGTAGGGCAAGGTCGGATCGGGACTTTCGCCCGTTCCCGGCATATCGAACATCACGAAAGGGCGTTCGGCGAGCATTTCGGCAAGCGGGGCAACCGCTTCGATATTCGCGCCGATGCCGTTGAAGAACAGGATCGGTGGGTGCTCGGATGCTTCGCCCAGCCGCCAGTGCGCGACCCTTAGCGTCCGCCCGCCCGCCTCCATCATCTCGATGGTTGCAGTCATGGGTTCGTCTTTCGATGCCGTCACACGGGTTCCTTCGTAAGAGGGTTAGCAAGGTTCCATAACGTAGAGACCGGGAGCCGGGTCCAGCGGGGTATAGTTTTTGTTCCCCAGCTTTGCGGGGGCTTTCTTCTTTTCGCCGGCTCGCGCCTGGAGCCATTCCATCCAGTATGGCCACCAGCTCCCGCCTACTTCCTCAGCACCGTTCAGCCATTCGTCGGCCGTTTTCGGCAGCGTGGTCTGGCCGTCCTTGTGGACATAATACTTTGCTTTCGGATTGCCCGGCGGGTTGAGGATCGCCTGCATATGGCCCGAATGCGATAGGACATAGGTCACATCTTTCGATCCGAACAACCGGGTCGACCGATAGGTGGCCTTCCACGGCGTAATATGGTCGGTCACCCCGCCGAGGACGAACAGGTCGCTGGTCACTTTGGAGAGATCGATCTTGTGATCGACCATCTCGACCTCGCCCTTCTTGGTGAAGGCAAGCGTTTCGAAGATTGTCAGAAAATCGCCCATCAAACTGGCTGAAAGGTTGGTCGCATCCGCGTTCCAGAACAGCACGTCGAAAGCCGGTGGGTCCTGGCCGAGCAGGTAATTGTTGATGACGTAGTTCCAGATGAGATCGTTCGGTCGCAGCCAGGCGAAACCCCGCGCGAGGTCGTCGCCCTTGATGACGCCCTTTTTCGCCGCACGGCGCTTGGCCAGGGCCAGACCGTTCTCGCTGATCAGCGAGCCCGCCTCAATATCGTTCTGCTTTGGATGAAGCACGCAGACCATCAGCGTCAGCGCGCCGAGCAGATCGTCCTCGTCCGAAGCCATCTTGCTCGCCAGCATCGAAGCTGTCTGACCGCCCGAACAACCGGCCGAGACATTGACCTTCTTGCTGCCGGTGATCTTGCTCACCGCCTCCATCGCCTCGCGGCAGGAACGGACATAATCGGCCATGTCCCACACGCCCTGCTCTTTGCTTGGATTCTTCCAGCTGATGACGAAGGTCTGGATGCCGTTATCGAGCTGATATTTCACCACCGACTTTTCGGGCGAGAGATCGTTGATGTACATCTTGTTGATCTGCGGCGGGATGGTCAGTTGCGGGATCTCGTAGACCTCGTCGGTAGTCGGAGCATACTGGATCAGCTCCATCATCTCGGTGCGCAGGACCACCGAGCCTTTCGAGGTCGCAATATTCTCGCCCAGTTTGAAGGGCTTCTTGTCGACCTGGCTGACCATGCCCTTATTGTTGACCATATCGTCATAGGCGTTCTTCAGCCCCTTGATCAGGCTTAAACCGCCACTGGTGATCGCCATCTTCTGCGCGCTGGGATTGCCGACCAACGTATTTGTGGGGGCCAGCCCGTCAATGACAATGTTCGAGATGAAGCGCGCTCGGTCCTTCTCGAGCTCGTCTAGCTCGAGGTCCTCCAGCCAGTGCGAGGCTCCCTTCTGGACGGCCAGATAGTACTGCATGCCCGCACGCATGAAGGGGTTGTATTGCCAAGCCGGGTCTTGGAACCGCTTATCCTTGGGGTGAGGCGCCAGATCGCTCTGGCCGGTCATGATCTTGATCATGTCCTCGCCCATCGCCTGACTGTGCTTCATGACGCGTTGCGGGTCGGAAGCCGTTTCGCGCAACATGACCGCGATCGCGCCGAAGATATCCTCTCGCGTCAACCCCACCAGGGGGCCGAGGGCGCTGGTATGTTGTGCAGCTTCGTCTTCGAGTCTGGCCATATTAAACGATCTCCCCGGTATTCACGTTGCTTCTTTTCTGGTGCGAGCCTTAGAACGGTTCGCGCGGCGCGGCCGTTCCAGATGTTGGCGGGGCTTATGCGCCACGAGCGGCAATCATGCTGTCGATATCGACGAACTTCTCTCTCGGTGCCCCTTTGCGCGCGGCAGCGATCTCGGCCTCTTCGATCTTCTGCCAGTCCCGGAAGGTGACGATTTCCAGACCTCGCGTTTGCGCCAGTTCGTCAAAGCCTTCGCGGCCGCGCTTGCGCGATCCCCCACCGATGTCCTGGTCGATGATATCGATGACCGCATAGCCATCGGGGCGATTGGTACCGATCGTGCCGCTCGGGCCGCGCTTGGCCCAGCCCACGCAATACAGGCCTGGCAGAATGCGCCCTTCGTCATTGGCGAAGCAACCCGCGCGCTCGTCGAAAGGGACCCCCTTGAGCGGAGAAGTCCGGTAGCCGATGCAAGTAACGACCAGATCGGCCGGAACACGATAGGTTTCGCCCGTTCCGACCGGGCGTCCGGCTTCGACCTTCGTCCGTTCGACTTCGACGCCGACTACCTTTCCGCCTTCGCTCACGATCGCTTTCGGATTGGCGAAGAAATCGAACTCTATGGCGATGGGTTTCTCACCATGGATGTTCTCGGGGATGGCGGCGAAATCGCGCAGGAGCGTGACCGACTTGCGCATACCGGGTTCCAGAAACGCATCATCTTCTATTGGGGGTAGGTCGGCACCATCGACATGCGGGCTTGCTCGGTCGAGATGCAGGAGTTCGCCCAGTTCCTTCGGCGTCATCATGATCTGGTGCGGTCCGCGGCGGCCGAGTATGGAAATCGTCTCGATATTGCTCTCGCACAGGGCTTCGAGCGCGTGCGCAACAATGTCGGAACCGGCGAATTCGTGTTGCGATTTGGACAGGATGCGCGCTACATCGAGTGCGACATTCCCCATGCCCACGACCACTGCATGCTTGCCCGAAAGATCGGGGTCGAGCCGCGCGAATTCGGGATGACCATTGTACCACCCGACGAAGGCCGCGCTGCCAATGACGTTGCGGCTTCCCGCTCCATCGATGTCGAGCTGCCGATCTCTGGGCGCGCCGGTGGCAAGCACGACCGCATCGTAGAGCGAGGTTAGCTCTTCCACAGTGATGTCTTCGCCCACCGTGACATTGCCCGCAAAGCGGACCGTATCGCCAATCGCGGTCTTCTCGTAGCGTCGTGAAACCGCCTTGATCGATTGGTGATCGGGAGCCACGCCAGTGCGGATCAGGCCGAAAGGCACCGGCAGCTTGTCGTAGACATCGATAAGGGCATCCTCGCCCCATTTCTTAACCGCCGCTTCCGCCGTGTAATAGCCCGCCGGACCAGAGCCTACGATCGCGATGTGCCGCATGTCTCTCTCCCACAAGACAGACGATCCATGCACATCTGCCGCCCCCCTGGCAAGCGACCGTGCCGCGCGGAAGACACTTTGTGATCATGGTTATCCCTTTGGCAAGGAATTGTCCTTACCCCGGTAAACCGTTGAAGGGCGTAGGGCATGAGAGTCAGGTAAGGCCATTGGGAGCTCGATAGGAATGGCTGGGTTCTTCTCGCGATCCGCGCGGGCAATTGCGGAAGATGACGGGACCTCGGGGAATGAACCGCTGCGTCCCATCGACGCTTCCGACGCAGCCCGCCGGGTCGAGCTGCTCGATAGTTTCGAGGCCGCCGGGCTGGGCTGGTTCTGGGCCACCGACGCCAAGGGACGGCTGATCTATCTTTCAGAAAACGCCGCACACGCGCTGGGCTGGACGCATGGGGAAGCGATCGGCAAGCCGCTTGGCGAACTGTTTATTCCTGAACCGTTAGATGCGTCCGAAACGGCAGGGCGTTCGCTCGCCTTCTTACTCAGTGCCCGCCATTCCATCAGTCAGCTCAATGTGCGTCTGGCGGTGGAAGGCCAGGATGTCTGGTGGGAAATCGCGGGTAAGCCGCAGTTCGACGAAAAGCAGCGCTTTACCGGATATCGTGGCAGCGCAAAGGATGTCACGACGATCCGCGAAAGCCAGCAGGATGCCGAGCGGTTGGCACAGTACGATTCGCTGACAGGCCTGGCCAACCGCCACCGCATGACCGAGCGATTGACTTCGATTCTCAAGGCCTATCGCAATTCCAAGCGCACCTGCGCGCTGATGATGCTCGACCTGGACCGATTCCAGCAGATCAACGATACGCTGGGTCACCCGACCGGCGACGAACTGCTCAAGCAGGTTGCCGGACGCCTCGGCCGCATCGTTGGCGATAAAGGCGAAATCGGGCGTCTGGGGGGCGATGAATTCCAGATCGTGCTCCCCGATATCGATGATCGCGGTGCGCTGGGTGAGCTGGGGCAACGCCTGATCCAGATGATTTCGCAGCCCTATTCGATCAATGGCGCCCGCGCGATCATCGGCACGTCGATTGGAGTTGCCGTCGCGCCGTATGACGGTCTGGATACTGAGGAGCTGGTCAAGGCGGCGGATCTCGCCCTTTATACTGCAAAGGGTGGGGGCAGGGGACAATACCGCTTCTATTCGAGCGATCTCCAAGACGGGGCCAAGCATCGCCGACAGATCGAAGACGATCTGCGCGATGCGATCGAAGTCGGCCAGATTTCGATGCATTACCAGCCACTTGTCTGCACTCAGGCGCACAGGGTCAAAGGTTGTGAAGCGTTCATGCGCTGGGATCATCCGGATCGTGGGCCGATCTCTCCCAGCGTCTTCATCCCGGTGGCCGAGGAAATCGGGATCATCAGGAAAATGGGCGAATGGGCGCTCAACGAGGTTTGCCATCAAGCCAAAGCATGGCCGCTGGATCTGCCGGTCGCGATCAATATTTCGGCTGTGCAATTCGCACATGACGACTTTCCGCAGGTGGTGCAGGCCGCGCTGTCCCAGAGCGGACTCGACCCTGAACGCCTCGAGCTCGAGATCACCGAAAGCGTGTTTCTCGGCGACATGGGGCGCACACAGCGTATTTTCGGGGAACTGAAAGAAATCGGGGTCAAGCTGGCGTTGGACGATTTCGGAACGGGCTACAGCTCTCTCAGCTACTTGCGGACGGCCCCCTTCGACAAGATCAAGATCGACCAGAGCTTCGTTCGCGGGGCAACCGAAGATGGGAATAACAACGCCGCGATCCTGAGCGCCATCGTGGGTCTTGCCGATGCTCTAGATATGGAAACGGTGGCCAAAGGAGTCGAAGCAAAGGACGAACTGGATCTCGTTACCGAACGCGGTGCGACCCTGGTCCAGGGATATATTTTCTCCCGGCCAATGCCTAACGACGAGTTCGTCGAGGACCTCCAGCGGAGCGAACCGACATACGAGCCGCGCGGGCCAGCGAAATACCGCGCCGACCGCAAGACGGTGTTCCGCCGTATCGGCCTGATCCACGAGGACAGCCGCTACAAGGTGGTGATGCGCAACCTGTCGAAGACCGGCGCGATGATCGAAGGGCTGCTCGAAGTGCCCCTGGGTACCGAAGTTGTGCTGGACCTTGGCGGCGGCCAGCTTGTCGTTGCCACGGTGCGTCGTTCGAAGGGGTCGGTTCAGGGCGTGGAGTTCGAAACATCGCTGATTAGCGACGGTGCCGACGGCCTGTGCACGCGTCACCGGGTCTCCCCCTATCAGATCGAAGCCGCGGGACGCCCGCTCGCGGCTCTTCCGCACGATCCCTATGCGCTGATAATGTCCGAGCGCCTGAATTCCGGGGCTCGGAAGAAATTCGTAGAGGTCGAGGTGGGCAATCCCAAGCCTGGCACGGGCTACTGATTGCTAATCCGGCACGCCAGGTTGAGGCCGACCATCCCGGCAAGGGTGGCAGGGACCCGGTCGACTCTGACGATGCAGCGGCGCGATCGGTTTGTGGACGAACAGTGCGCGAAAGGCCTGGCGCGCTTTGCTAGCTGACAGGCGGTTTGAGTGCAGCTAAAGGGCGCTCGCAATGACTGACCTTTCCAAGATCCGCAATTTTTCCATTATCGCGCATATCGACCATGGTAAGTCCACGCTGGCCGACCGGCTGATCCAGCACTGCGGTGGGCTGACCGACCGCGAGATGTCCGAGCAAGTCCTTGATAACATGGACATCGAGAAGGAACGCGGCATCACCATCAAGGCGCAGACCGTGCGCCTCGACTACACTGCGCGCGATGGCGAGACCTATGAGCTCAACCTCATGGACACGCCCGGCCATGTCGACTTCGCCTATGAGGTCTCCCGCAGCCTCGCCGCCTGCGAAGGCGCGCTGCTGGTGGTGGACGCCGCGCAGGGCGTCGAAGCCCAGACGCTCGCCAATGTCTACCAGTCGATCGAGCACGACCACGAGATCGTCCCCGTCATCAACAAGATCGACCTCCCCGCCGCCGAGCCCGAGCGCGTCGCGGAAGAAATCGAGGAAATCGTCGGCATCGAGGCCACCGGTCCGTGGGAGGAAGGCGGCGCCGTCCTCACATCCGCAAAATCCGGCATCGGCATCGAGGAAACCCTGGAAGCCCTCGTCAAGCGCATCCCGCCCCCCAAGGGCGACCGCGACGCGCCATTGAAGGCCATGCTCGTCGACTCATGGTACGACCCCTATCTCGGCGTCGTCATCCTCGTGCGCGTGATGGACGGGGTCATCAAGAAGGGCCTCAACGTCAAGTTCATGCAAGGGGGCACGCAGCACCTGATCGACCGCGTCGGCTGCTTCACCCCCAAGCGCACCGACCTGCCCGAACTCGGCCCGGGCGAAATCGGCTTCATCACCGCGCAGATCAAGGAAGTCGAACAGGCCCGCGTCGGCGACACCATCACCACGGTGAAGGGTGGGGCGGAGAAGGCGCTGGCGGGCTACAAGGAAGTCCAGCCCGTGGTTTTCTGCGGCCTCTTCCCGGTCGACGCGGCGGACTTCGAGAAGCTGCGCGAAAGCATCGGCAAGCTGCGCCTCAACGATGCGAGCTTCAGCTACGAGATGGAAAGCTCCGCCGCGCTGGGCTTCGGCTTCCGCGCCGGCTTCCTCGGCCTGCTGCACCTGGAGATCATCCAGGAACGCCTCTCCCGCGAATACGACCTCGACCTCATCACCACGGCCCCGTCCGTGGTCTACCGCGTCCACCTCGGCCATTCGAAGAATGAAGAGGCCAAGACGATCGAGATCCACAACCCCGCCGACTGGCCCGACGTCAACCGCATCGAGACGATCGAGGAGCCGTGGATCAAGGCGGTGATCTACACGCCCGACGAATATCTCGGCGCCATCCTCAAGCTGTGCCAGGACCGCCGCGGCATCCAGACCGACCTCACCTATGTCGGCGGCCGCGCGCAGGTGAGCTACGAGCTGCCGCTGAACGAGGTTGTGTTCGACTTCTACGACCGGTTGAAGAGCATCAGCCGCGGCTATGCCAGCTTCGATTACGAGCAGATCGGCCTGCGCGAAGGCGACCTCGTGAAGATGAACATCCTCGTCAACAACGAGCCGGTCGACGCGCTATCGCTGATCGTCCACCGCTCCGTGGCCGAAGAGCGCGGCCGCGGCATGTGCGAGCGCCTGAAAGACCTCATCCCGCGCCACCTGTTCAAGATCCCGATCCAGGCCGCGATCGGCGGCAAGATCATCGCCCGCGAAACCATCGCCGCCCTGCGCAAAGACGTGACCGCCAAATGCTACGGCGGCGACATTACGCGGAAGAAGAAGCTGCTGGAGAAGCAGAAGAAGGGCAAGGCCAGAATGAGGGAATACGGCAACGTCTCGATCCCGCAGGAAGCCTTCATCGCCGCGCTGCGGATGGGTGAAGAGTGACCTCATTCTGGGATGCGGGAGCGCCCGTAGGGCGGCCTGTCCCCGCAAAGGCGGGGAGGAACGTGAGCATTCCGCAGGAGCCGTTTATTGCGGCGCTGCGGATGGGGGAGGAGTAGGCGACGTTCTTACCGACCCAAATAATTGGGGCGGTAAACGAAGGTAAATTTGCCCCTAATACGTCTGTGGATTGCGACTCAGAGGCACTTGCCTGTGGGTCGCTTTGGATTCAATTATGGATGGCTGACTAGAATTGGGAGGTCGGGGTGGAGCCCGACCTCCCCTTCAACCACCAAAACCTGAGCGGTCGCGGTGGAGGCCGTTTCCGCTGTGGAAACATCGTGACTATGTTCTCGGTGCACATGGCCCGTCAAGCGACCGCTCTATTGAGCGAGAGGAGCTACGAACATGGCTATCTACAGCCTTATCCACAGCGGCGTCTCGTCGAGACAAATGAGATACCGCTATGGCATTGGAAAACATTCACTTACGTAAGCTTCTGAAGATACTTTTTCTGGAGCAGAAAATGCGGCAATCTGCTCTGCGAGCAGATATTCGCGAAGATATCCGCCGTGAGACTGGAGAAGTCGGAGGTGGTGGCGATTTCTACAGCCCCTTTTGGGCGGATGCCAAAGCGCATGTTTTCGGAGGTGCTGATCTTCGATATCTCACTGCTGCGCGGGTCAATGCGAATGCTCGAAGGGCCAACCTCTATCCGCAGCTTCGCGATGGTTTCCTTCGATGGTGGGAAGAAAAACGGCGTTGGACTAACATGCCTTTTAAGCCTGGTCGCAAACTAAAAGCCCGTATCAAATTTCCGAATTTGGACGCTACCGTTAAAGTTGATAATATTCTAACAGTCGTGGACGCGAATGATGATGAGCACATTGTCTATTCGTATTTTGCTCCTGAGCCGGCATTAAACCACGAATCTGCACGCCTTGGTCTTTGGTTGCTTTCACGAGCCTTTCCTACAGTTCCGGTGAACGAGCTACGCATTTTAGATATTATTCGAGGAAACGTCTTCTCATTAGATCGCAATCCTTTAGGCGGAGATGAGGAGTTTGAGTTTATAGCTAGATATGCTCGTTTGATTGAAGAGCGCGATAAGCTTCGGAAGGAATATGACTAGAATGGAAGGGGATCGCCACTTGGAAGATTTTTGGTCTTGTAGGCGTTCAGGGTGGACAAAACACCCTGAAGATGCACGCACGCCGGGTGATGTGGACTACGCGCGAGTGATCCATTCGGGTTCGTTCCGTCGCCTCCAAGGTAAAACTCAAATCCTGAATCTAGGTGATAGTGATTTTTACCGCACGAGACTGACTCATTCGCTAGAAGTTGCCCAAATTGCTGGCGGTTTGGGCGCTCAAATCCGCAAGAATTTTCCAAACGATGAGGCCACGCAATTTGTACCAGACCGCAGCATGCTGCAGGCCATTGCATCCACCCACGATCTTGGACATCCCCCCTTTGGCCATGGCGGAGAGGTGGCCCTAAATTATTGCATGCGGGAAAATGGAGGTTTCGAGGGGAATGGACAAACTCTACGGATTCTAGCCAAATTGGAAAAATTTTCGGATTCTGATGGCGCCGACCTTTCCCGAGAAGCGCTGCTAGGCGTTTTGAAGTATCCTGTTGCTTACAGTGCAGCCGTAAATCCCAAGATTATCCCAGACATGCTGCCTGACACTAGTGGCACCCCACTGCTTGATCGCGAGGTCTCAAAGCCTCCAAAGTGCTATTTGGACAGCGAGGCTGACGTCGTTGATTGGTTGCTAGAACCTCTGTCTGAGACCGACAGGAAACAATTCCAACAGTTCGATTTGAAGCAGGGCAAACATGCCAAGGCTCGGCACAAGTCGTTTGCTTGCAGCATAATGGACTTAGCCGATGATATTAGTTTCGGCATCCATGACATGGAGGATGCCTTAGCCCTTAGTCTCGTTAGTCAGTCTGGTTTCCGTCGGCACGTTTCGCCGGAAAAGTGCGAGGGACTGCTCGATTATTTAAACAGCAATTATGCTGGGCAGTATGGCAACGATGTCTACGGCGGTTGGGTTAAGCGAATCTTCGGGGATGGTTCTGAGCGGAAGCATCAAATCAATCGGATATTGAACTTTGTGATTACGAGCGTTGAGATTGATGAATTGACAGAATTTGCTGAACCGCGCTTACGATACCGTGCCAAACTACCGGAACCAGTTGCTCGCTTTGTCGAGGCGGTGAAAGAATTTATCCGAGAGGAAGTCATTTTTAACCCGAGCGTTCAGCATCTAGAATTCAAAGGTCAGATGATGGTTATCGCTGTTTTTGAAGTACTTAAATCTGATCCCAAGAGCTTTCTGCCTAAGGACATATACGCGAAATTTATTGAGAGCGGCGATCCGCTTAGGGATATTTGCGACTATGTAGCTGGAATGACTGATACGTATTTACTCCGTACTTACGAACGGCTGTTCGCACCCAGAGTTGGTTCCGTATTTGACAAGCTTTGATCAAAAATGACCTTCGGCGTTTTCATGCACAAGGATGGGTCGATCTACGACGACATCCCCGAGGTGCATTACCAGTTTCCGAAGAGCTATCTCAGCCGCGCACAACAAATGGTCGGCGATTGGATCGTCTATCGCGAGCCGGTCAAGATTCCCAACTCAAAGAGGTTGCCTGCTGGCAAATTGAACGACAACTGCCTTACTGAAGCACCTCTCCAACCAAGCTCGGCCGCTTTGCGATCATGGCCAGCAACACCTGCGCCGGGCCGCTCGGCTGGCGCCGTCCATGTTCCCAATTAAGCAAGGTCCCCTTTGCCACACCGATGCTACGGGCGAATTCTGCCTGTGACAGGCCAGTTTTCGCGCGGATGGCCACGACATCGACCTGCGGCACCTGGACCTGATGGACTCGTGCGCCGGTGTCCTTGCTTTCGGCGAAGGCGAGGGCTTCGGTTAGGCCCTGCTTGATGCTTTCATAAGCGCTCATGGTTTGTCTCCGTATCGCGCAATCAGCGCCTTGCTCAATGTGACCAGCTCGGCTTTTTCCGCCGGGGTCAGATTGTCTTTCTCGTTCTTCGCGAACACTGTCAGCAGGAACAGCGGCATGTGCCGTCCACCGAAAACATGCAGCGTTCGATAGCCTCCACTTTTTCCGCCGCCATCTCGCGCGATCCGCGCCTTCCGCAATCCTCCACCTAGCGAAACGCCGACTTCCGGGTTGGCAGCCAGGTAGTTCACTATGCCAATCCGTTCATCCTCGGACATGATGGCCTTGGCGCGGCGCAGAAACTCAGGCAATTCGACGACGGTCTGAAGCTGCGACATTGCGAGATATATATAATCCATTGACGTATGTGTCAATGAATCATGACGTCAGCGCCGTGACGGGCCGTCACGCGCCGTGTCGCGATGCGCTTGCTGCGCACCGGCTTCTAGCTTGTCGTTTGCTTCGCAAGCTCTGGCGCTAGGCGCCTTCGCTCAATCCCACCCATCATCCCTGATCGACCGCAAGCGCGGGGTGCCCGGTGGGGCGGGCTCCTCGTTCTCCGCCTCTTCCTCGGGCGGCGGTAGCATTGCTCCGTTGAAGACCATGCCTGCGGCGTCGGCTTCCTCCTGCGTGTCGTAGAGGGGGAAGGGGGCGCCTTTGGCGGTATCGGTTTGCGCATCGTCCGACACCGGGATGCGCGCGCCGCGGCTGGTGAGGGCGGGGTTGTAGAGTTCGTGGCGGGGATCGTGCCAGGGGCTGTAATCCTCCTCGCGGTCACGGGCCACCGCCGCGTCATAGGCCTCGCGCGCGGCGAGGACTTCGGGGCTGGCGAGCTTGTCCGATTTCTCCCGCATCTTGTCGATCTTGGCGTTGATCGAGGCGATGGTGATGCTTTCCTGCCCGAGCTGCTTGGCGCCCCATTCCTTCTCCCATTCCTTGCGCCACTGCTTTTTCAGCCGCGCGAGCTCCATTTTGTCGAGCGCGTTCATGCCCTTGGGGCGGCCTTCGGCGAAGCGCTCGGGCGCGCGGTTTCGCAGCATAAACATCAGCAGGCGATCATTGTGGACGGTGCGCGTGCCGACGAGCTTCCCGTAGGAGTAGACCGGCACCTCCACCCCGTTCAGCGCGCGGTCCATCGCGGTGTCCTCGATCCGTCGCATGCCGAGATCGACCGCGGCCTCCCACGCGGCGGCGAATTCCTCAGCGCCCGGCTGGCGGCGCAGATGGTAGGCGCCATGGGTGGAGCGGCGCACCCTGCGGCAGGCGGCGGCGACGCTGCCGGTATCGGCCAGCGCCTCGATAAAGGCACGCTGGACATGCTGCTTCCACCCATTGCTGCGGTCGACCTGCCGGGGGACCGGGGTGAAGCTGGGGAGGGTGGAAGGGGGTGAGGTGCGCGAGTCCGTGTCTTGCGCACCCGCCTCCGCAGGCGCGATATCCTCGCTCTCACGCCCTTCGGGCGGGTGGCCTTCGGCCATCTTCGCTGTCGCTTCGATTCCGCTGCGGGCGCGCGGTCGCGCTTGCCTCCCTGCGGTCGGATGCTTTCTCTTTTCGTCCATCCCCTAGCGTGGAGCAAAAAAGGCGCGAGTAGGAAAGTTTGGCGGTTGGCTTGGTCCTACGGCCCGCAGGGTCGCAAGGGCGACCGCCCGCCCGTAGCGGGTGCAGCTTGCTGCACGTCTAGCGAGGACGCAGCCACGGAGGTGGCTGCGAAAAGCAAACTAATCCCGCGTCTGCCCGTCGCCGTGGACGAGATATTTGAAGCTGCACAATTGTTCGAGGCCGACGGGCCCGCGGGCGTGCATCTTGCCCGTGGCGATGCCGATTTCGGCGCCCATGCCGAATTCCCCGCCATCGGCGAACTGGGTGCTGGCATTGTGCATCACGATGGCGCTGTCGATCGCGGTCATGAACCGGCGCGCGGCATCGTCGTCCTCGGTGAGGATGGCATCGGTGTGGTGGCTGGAATGTTCCTCGACCCAGGCGATGGCTTCCTCGAGCCCGCCGACCACTTTCACGCTGGCAATGGGGTCGAGATATTCGGTGTGCCAGTCCTCTTCGCTCGCGGGCTTGAGCCGGGCGTCGATCGCGACGGCATCGGTATCGCCGCGCAGTTCGCAATCGCCCGCCATGGCGTCGGCGAATTTGGGGATGAAGGCGTGGGCCACGGCGCGGTCGACCACCACGCTTTCGGTCGCCCCGCACACGCCGGTGCGGCGCAGCTTGGCATTGCGGATCACCTTGACCGCCTTGTCGAGATCGGCGGCCGCGTGAACATAGCTGTGACAATTGCCGTCGAGGTGGAGGAGCGTGGGGACACTTGCCTGGTCGCGCACCAGTTCGACGAGGCCGCGCCCGCCGCGCGGGATGACCAGATCGACGAATTCATCGGCCTTGAGCAAGGCGGCGACGGCATCGCGGTCGGTGGTCTGGACGGTCTGCACGGCATCTTCGGGCAACCCTGCGGCATCGAGCCCGGCGCGCATGCATTCGACGATCACGCGGGTCGAATGGCGGCTTTCGCTGCCACCGCGCAGGATCACCGCATTGCCGCTTTTCAGGCACAGTGCGCTGGCATCGGCGCCGACATTGGGGCGCGATTCGTAGATCATGCCGATCACGCCGATGGGCACGGCAACGCGCTCGATAGTCAGACCGTTGGGCCGCTCGAAACTGGCAAGCTGGCGGCCGACGGGATCGGGCAGCTCGGCGATTTCTTCCAGCGCACCCGCCATGCCCTCGATCCGGTCCTCGGTCAGGCGCAGGCGGTCGATGAAGCTTTCGGGCTTCTTCCCCTCGACACTCTCCACGTCCTGTTCATTAGCTTCGAGCAGTTCGCCGATTCGGCTGCGCAGCGCCTTGGCGGCTTCGCGCAGCGCGGTGTTCTTCGCTTCGGTACCGGCGGACAGCAGCCCGCGCGCGGCCTTGCGAGCGCGCTGGCCGAGATCGTGAATGTGAATTTGCGGGTCGAGTGTCTGGTCGGTCATATTCTCTCTCGTTCTGTTCGTTCGGGGGCGGGAGGGGCGGAGTGTCAGCGCAGCTCGACCGCCCGGTCATAGGCTGCCTGCAACGTATCATGCAGGCGGGTAGACAGGCCACCATCGCCATTGAGCGCATTCAGCCCGGCGGCGGTCGTGCCGCCCTTGCTGGTGACCGAATTGCGCAGTTCCTCAAGGCTCGGCGCGCCCGGTTCGCTGGCCATGGCAATCGCGCCGCCGATTGTGCCGAGCACCATTGCGCGGGCCTCCTCCTCGTCGAATCCCTGCGCCATGGCGGCCTCGGTATAGGCACGGGCGATCTCGAAGACATAGCCCGGACCCGATCCGGCCACTGCGGTCACCCGGTCGAGCTTGTCTTCGCTGTCGACGGTCACGGTCGTTCCGGCGCGCCCCATGAAGTCCTGCGCATGGGCGATATGTCCGTCACCGGCGTGGGGGCCGGCGCAGATGCCGCTGACGCCCCGCCCGATGGCGGCGGGCAGATTGGGCATGGTGCGGATGACCGGCGCATCGCCCATCAGGTGCGACAGACGGGCAGCCGAATAGCCCGCCGCGATCGACAGGACATACCCCCCCGGCGCGAGCATGCCGGCATAATCGGCAAGGATATCGTCGATCAGTTGCGGTTTCACCGCCGCGACGATGAGATCGAATTTCCGATCGGCGATTTCGGCGCGGTCGGCAATCAGCGCCACGTCCTCGGGGACATCGCTCCCGGCAGGATCGACGACCGTGATCGCCTCGGGACCTTGTGCCCATTGCGACAATAACGCGGAGCCCATTTTTCCGCAGCCGACAATGCAAATAGTTTTGATAATAACTAAATTCCGTTTCCGAGCGTGTGAGCTCTTATTGGTTCTTGTCCGTATTTTAATAGAATTAAGCGATCGTTATAATACTAGCGCTTGACTATATCCATTACATGACACTTCTGTATGTATCGATATTCTTGAATTTCTGGTTGTGCAGTGCACAAGGGGTATCTACATTGCCTTCAACAAATTTCAAGGTCGGGTAACATTTGCATAGCATGACTCAAAAGCGAACTATCGTTGTCAAAATCGGTTCGGCGCTACTCGCCAACCAGGAACTCCTCACTCCGCGTTACGGTTTCCTTCAGCGACTGCTGGAAGATATCGCCCAGCTACGCGCGGAGGGCACGAGTGTAATTCTTTGCTCCTCCGGCTCCGTGGCTTTAGGCCTGCGCATCATCGGCGAAACGCCCCAGAGCGCCGGGGTTTCCGACAAGCAAGCTGCCGCGGCCTGCGGCATGCCGCTTCTCCTCAACGCCTATAAACAGGTGGGGCACGAATTCGGCTTCGAGATCGCTCAGGTGTTGCTGACGCTAGGCGATTTCGAGGACCATCGCCGCTTCCTCAATACGCGCAATACGGTCCACCGCCTGCTCGAATCCAATGTCGTCCCGATCGTCAACGAGAACGATACGATCACCACCGAAGAGATTCGCGTCGGCGACAACGATCGGCTTGCGGCGAAAGTCGCCCAGATGGTCGGCGCGGACGATTTCGTCATCCTCACCGGCGTCGACGGACTCTATGATCGTAATCCCGACGATCCCGAGGCCCGGTTTGTCCCCGAAGTCGAGGATGTCGGCCTGTATATGGATGCCACCAAGGGCAAGAGCACACTTGGCACTGGCGGAATGGAAACCAAGCTGCTGGCCGCCAATATGGCGCAGGAAGCCGGTGTCACCACCTGGATCGCGCAGGGCGAGGCCGATCGCCCGGTATCGAATGTGCTCAACGGCATGCGGCGCTCCACCAAGATCCTGCCACACCCCAATCCGTTGTCGGGGTGGGATAGCTGGATCGCCAACCGCCTGCAGATGGCCGGTAGCATCGTGATTGCCGATGCCACCGCGTCCGCGCTTGGCGGTGACCGGCCGATCCGCCGGAGCGATGTGATCTCGATGACCGGCGATTTCACCCGCGGCGACGTGCTGCATATCTACGACAGCAAGGGTATCGAGCGTGCCCGCGGGCTGAGCGACTTCACGTCCGAGGAACTGCGCGTGCTGATCGGCAATCCCGACACGCAGGCCGAACAATTGCTCGGATACCGCACCAAGGGCGAGGTCATCCGCAGCGCGAACCTCGTAATGCTCGATAACCGCCATTTGCTGTGGGATGCGCCGGACGAGATCGCCAGCACCGAAGAGCCGCGTTCGGCGGCGGGGTGAGGGCGCGCCTGCGGGGCCGGGGACAGCGGCGCGAACTTCACTTGGCGTTCATCGGGACGCTGGCTATAGGCTGCTTCCCATGAAGACCCAGACCCGCTCATCCACCAAGCTTTTCCTCGGCGCCGCGCTTGCGGGCGCGACGCTCCTCACCGCCGGATGCGCGGGCCGCGACAACGGCCCCCGCGATACCGCCTATGTCGCGCGCGACGTGGAAACGCTTTACGGGGAGGCCAAGCGTAGGCTCGACATGGGCCAGGCCCAGCTCGCCGCCGCGCTGTTCGACGAAGTCGAACGCCAGCACCCTTATTCGCCCTGGGCTCGCCGCGCCCAGTTGATGGGTGCCTTCAGCTATTATGTGGCGCAGGATTACAACAAGACGATTCAAGCGGCGCAGCGCTTCCTGCAAATCCACCCGGGTAACAAGGACGCGCCCTACGCCTTCTATCTGATCGCGCTCAGCTATTACGAGCAGATCAGCGACGTACAGCGCGACCAGAAGATTACCGATCAGGCGCTAATCGCGCTCAACGAGATCAACCGCCGTTTTCCCAGCAGCGATTACGCGGCCGACGCCCGGCTCAAGATCGACCTCGTGCGCGATCACCTGGCCGGCAAGGAAATGGAAATCGGCCGCCATTACCAGCGCTCGGGCAAATGGATCGCGGCACAGATCCGCTTTCAGAACGTGGTCGATACTTACGAGACCACCAGCCACGCGCCCGAAGCGCTCTATCGCCTGACCGAGAGCAGCCTTGCTTTGGGTGTTCCCGAAGAGGCGGTGAAATACGCGGCCGTGCTGGGGGCGAACTACCCCGGCAATGAATGGTATGAAAAGGCTTATGAGCTGGTGCAGGACCACGCCGTGGGCGTCGTTCCCGACTGAGCGCGCGTTTCAGGCCGTGCGTGCCCGCGGTTCGGGGGCTGTTTTGTACTCCGTCAGATCGCCATCGTTTGAAGACATTGCCCGGTTGCGGCCTTCGTTCTTGGCCCGATAAAGGGCGCGATCCGCCTGTCCGTAGAGCACGGTCCAGTCCGCCAGTTCCGAGGCCGACCCTTCGGCCACTCCGATACTGGCGGTAATGGTCTCCCCGTGCGGCATGTAGGCTCCGCGAATTTCGACGAGCAATTGCAGTGCGATAGCCGAATCCAGTGCTTCGGCGGGGGCCAAAAGCGCAAATTCCTCGCCGCCAAGCCGCGCGGCGCAGATCTCGCCGCGGGCATGCAAGCGCAGCAATTGAGCGAAGGCGCGCAATACGTCGTCGCCGACATCGTGACCGAACCGATCGTTGATCTCCTTGAACCGGTCGATATCGATGACCATGAGGCGCAAGGTTCGCTTGCCGTCCGCCAGCTCAAGGAAGCGTTCGATCAAGGCCCTACGGTTGGCCAACCCGGTCAGGAAATCCATGCGTGCCTGCTTCGCCGACTGATGGCGTTCCTCGACCAGGCTCAAAAGCAGCCCCTGATGACGCTTCATCATCGTGATCTGGAAAGCACCGGCGATAATCATCGAAATCGCGAGAACGAGATCCATAGTTTTGCCAGTCGTGGTGAGTGCGATCGCGGCGGGCACCAGCGTAATGAGCAGTACGGTAGGACCAAGACCGCGCGCAGCCATCAGACAATACCCGACGGTCAATGCACCAAGCGACATGATCGCGGGATAATACACGCGTGTTTCCGCCGGGGCTGTCGCCCAGCTTCCCAGACACCAGATGCCGCCAAGCACCGAGGCCGTGAGGCTGAGCTTCCACACGAGGCTGATGACCCGTCGTGCCTCTTCACTACCCTTATCGCGGTTGGGCGGTGTGCGCAGCGCCACCAGGCCCGTGACGCAAAGCACGAAGATCAGCGCGGGAAGACCATAGGCGATGAACGGGCCTGCTCCGGGGCTTGCTCCGTAAACGCACATTGGCAGGCTGAAAATGAATCCGGCGAGCAGGAGACGCGCCTGGCCGTGCATATGCTGTGCGGTGAGCAGGGTGAAATCCTCCCGCAGATGCGTGGGAATTCTCGGCCCGAGGAGGCCAGTGCAAGAGCGATGCAGGTCCACCGGGGCACTATCCGGGCAATATGCTAATTCAGCGTTTACGCACCTGCACAAATCGACATGCAAATCGACCCACAGCCAAGCTTGTCGATTCCTGGTGATGACATGCTGACTCGGCTTTGCGCTTTGGCTAGGAAGCGGAAGCATGCTGACCCGGCTATCCATTCGTAACATCGTGCTGATCGAGGCGCTCGACCTGACTTTCGGGCGCGGTCTGGGCGTGCTGACCGGCGAAACCGGCGCGGGCAAGTCGATCCTGCTCGACGCGCTCGGTCTGGTGCTGGGCAACCGCGCCGATAGCGGGCTGGTGCGTGGCGACGAGGACAAGGCCAGTGTGACCGCAGCGTTCGAGTTCGCCCAATTGCCCGCCGATCTGGCCGATCTGCTCGACGATGCCGATATCGCAATCGAGGAGGGCGAGCCGCTGATCGTGCGGCGGCAATTGAAGGCCGATGGCAAGAGCAAGGCTTTCGTCAACGACCAGTCGGTCAGCGTCGGCCTGCTGCGTGAAATGGCGGGCTATCTCGTCGAACTGCATGGCCAGCACGACGATCGCGGGCTGGTCAATCCGCGCGGCCACCGCGCGCTGCTCGATCGGTTCGCCGGGGCCGACACGGCCCGGCTGGCGACGGCATGGGCTACCTGGCGCAAGGCCGAGGATGCGCTGGCCGAAGCGCGCGAGGCGGTGGAGACGGCCAAGGCCGATCAGGACCTGCTGCTCGCGCATCTGTCCGAACTGACCGCGCTCGAACCCAAGGCCGGCGAAGAAGCGCGGCTCGCCGAAACCAGGGCGGATATGCAGAAGGGCGAAAAGCTCTCCGGCGATCTCGAAGAGCTGCGCCATTTGTGGGAAGGTTCGGAATCGCCGCTCGCGGCTTTGCGGGTTGCGGCGCGGCGGCTTGACCGGATCGCGCCCGAACACCCGCTGCTCGCCGAAGCGCTCGCCAGCCTCGACCGGGCGGTGATCGAGGCGGGCGAGGCGGAAGACCGGCTTGCATCGGCGGCTGAGGCGCTGGTCCATGATCCGGCCGCGCTGGAAGCAGCCGAAACGCGGCTGTTCGAATTGCGCGCGCTGGCCCGCAAGCACCGCTGCGAAGTCGACGAATTGCCGCGCAAGATGCGCGAAATGCGCACGGCGCTCGAAAGCATCGAGGGGGGTGAGGCGCAGCTCGATGCGCTCGAGGCGGCGGCGAAGGATGCCGGCAAACGCTATCGCGCCGAGGCCGAGGCGCTGCATGGCGCGCGCGTGGCGGCGGCGCTGCGGCTCGACGAGGCGGTCGCGCGCGAACTTGCCCCGCTCAAGCTCGATGCCGCGCGATTCCGCACGGCGGTCACCCGGCTGCCCGAAGACAAATGGGGCGCGCAGGGGATGGACGGCGTCGAATTCCTCATCGCGACCAATCCGGGCGCCGCTTTCGCGCCGCTCGCCAAGATTGCGAGCGGGGGCGAATTGTCGCGCTTCATCCTCGCGCTGAAGGTCGCGCTGGCCGAACAGGGCGGGGCGGCGACGGTAATCTTCGACGAGATCGATCGCGGGGTCGGCGGCGCGGTGGCCAGCGCGATCGGCGAGCGGCTCGCACGGCTGTCGGCCGACGGGCAATTGCTCGCCGTCACCCACAGCCCCCAGGTCGCCGCGCGCGGGCGCACGCATTACATGATCGCCAAGTCGAGCGACGGGACGGTGACCAAGACCAGCGTCGCGCTGCTCGACGAGGCAGGACGTCAGGAAGAGATCGCACGGATGCTGAGCGGCGCCGAGGTCACGCCCGAAGCGCGCGCGCAGGCCGACCGGCTGCTGGAGGGGGTGTGATGGGCGCTCCCAAAGCCCCCTCTTCTTCAGAGGAGGGGGTTGGGGGTGGTGGCGTCTCGCCAGAAACGCTGCGGCGAAGGGCCGCCCGCATGCGGCAGGAAATGCCCGAGCCCGAGCGGCGCCTGTGGAAGGAGTTGCGCGGCAGCCGCCTGTCCGGTTTCAAATTTAGGCGGCAAGTGGTTATCGGACGCCGGATCGTGGATTTCTTCTGTCCAGCGAAAGGTCTGGTGATCGAAATCGACGGCGATACACATGATCCCGTGACCGATGCTGACCGTGATGCGGCGATGCTTCGGGACCATGGGTTCGTAACCGTGCGAGTCACCAATGATCAGATCATGCGCAACTCGGATGGGGTGCTGGAGAAGTTGATAAGCGTGCTCGACGAAACTGCGGATCGCTGGCCGAAGGGCGGCGAACACCACCCCCAAACCCCCGCCTCTGAAGAAGAGGGGGCTTTTTGATGGCGCTCGACGTCACCGAGGCCGATGCCGCCAACGAACTGATGCGGCTCGCGAAGCAAATCGCGAAGCACGACCGGCTCTATCATGCCGAGGACGCGCCCGAGATTTCGGACCCGGAATACGATGCGCTGGTGCGGCGCAATGCGGAGCTGGAGGCGGCGTTTCCGCATCTGGTGCGCGCGGATTCGCCCAGCCGGAAGGTCGGGCACACCGCATCCGCCTCGCCGCTTTCCAAGGTGACGCATGAGGTTCGCATGATGAGCCTCGACAATGCCTTCAACGGGGAGGAGGTCGAGGAATGGGTCGCGCGCGTGCGGCGGTTCCTTTCGCTTGCCGAGGAGGAGCCCGTCGCCTTCACCGCCGAAGACAAGATCGATGGCCTGTCCTGCAGCTTGCGCTACGAGAAGGGCGTGCTGGTAAGCGCCGCGACGCGCGGCGACGGGCAGGTGGGCGAGGATGTGACCGCCAATGTCGCGCATATCGCGGATATCCCGCAAACCCTCCTTTCGTCTCGAGCGAAGTCGAGACACGCAAGCGAGAGCGTCTCGACTTCGCTCGACGCGAACGGGGAATGGGATGGACCCGAAGTGTTCGAGATCCGCGGCGAGGTCTATATGGCCCGCGCCGATTTCGAGGCGCTCAACACGCGCCTGATGGACGAGGCGCGCGCCGCAGCGGAGGAGAAGGGCGAGGAATTCGATCCCGCAAAGGTCCGCCAGTTCGCCAATCCGCGCAACGCCGCTGCCGGCTCGCTGCGGCAGAAGGATGCCAGCGTCACCGCGCAGCGACCGCTCAAATTCTGGGCGCATGGATGGGGCGCGATTCACGGCGATCTGCCGGGAGAAACGCAAACCGAGGTCGTGCGCCAGATCGAGGGCTGGGGCGTTCCCGTCTCGCCGCTGTTCGCCCGTTTCGACAGTGCCAGCGAAATCCTCGCGCATTACGAGACGATCGCTGCGCAGCGCGCGACGCTGCCCTATGAAATCGATGGCGTCGTCTACAAGGTCGACCGGCTCGACTATCAGCAGCGCCTCGGCTTCGTCGCCAAGGCACCGCGCTGGGCGCTGGCGCATAAATTCCCGGCCGAGCGGGCGGAGACCACGCTGGAGAGCATCGATATCCAGGTCGGGCGCACGGGCAAGCTGACCCCCGTCGGCCGCCTCGCCCCGGTGCTGGTGGGCGGGGTGACGGTGACCAATGTCACGCTGCACAATCGCGACGAGATCGCGCGCCTCGGCGTGCGTCCGGGCGACCGCGTTGTCGTTCAGCGCGCGGGCGACGTTATTCCACAGCTTGTGGATAATCTGACCCGCGACGAGCCGAGACCCGAGGCGAAGATGCCGGACTTTTCCCGCTGCCCCGAATGCGGCAGCGAGGCCGTGGCGGAGGAAGGCGAGGTCGATGTGCGGTGCACAGGCGGTCTCATATGTCCCGCACAACGCACGGAAAGACTGAAGCATTTCGTCTCTCGCGGCGCGCTCGACATCGACGGACTGGGCGAGAAGACGATCGACCAGTTCTTTGCCCTCGGCTGGCTCGAAAGCCCCGCAGACATCTTCCGCCTCAAACAGCGCCGCGAGGACATTCTCGCGCTCGACGGGTGGAAGGAGCGGTCTGTGGACAACCTGTTGGCTTCTGTGGAAGCCCGGCGGCAACCCGATGCCGCGCGGCTGCTGTTCGGCCTTGGCATCCGCCATGTCGGCGCGGTGACGGCGCGCGATCTGATGAAGGGGCTGGGCGATATTCGCGTTCTGCCGCGCAAGGCCTTGGAATTCGCCGAATATCGCCGCGAAAACCCGCGCGGCGAGGACGAGAAGGAAAGCCCGTTCAACACCCGCATGGTCGAGGCGGTCAGGCGGATATTCGAAGTCCGCACGGACGGTATCGGAACCGCGGTCGGTCATGCGCTGGCGGATTTCTTCCACGAAGAGCACAATCGCGGCGTGTGGGACGAGTTGATCGGAGGCAAGCCCGGCGCGGGCGTTGTCGATCCCCCGCGCTACGAGGTGGAAACGAAGGAAAGCCCGGTCAGTGGCAAGACCGTGGTGTTCACCGGCAAGCTCGAGACGATGAGCCGCGACGAGGCCAAGGCGCAGGCCGAGCGCCTCGGCGCCAAGGCCAGCGGATCGGTCAGCGCGAAGACCGACCTGCTCGTCGCCGGACCGGGCGCGGGCAGTAAGCTGAAAAAGGCCGAGGAACTGGGCATCGAGGTGGTCGACGAGGCAGGCTGGGCGAAAATCGTCGCCGAGGCCGGATGAGCTGGCTCGAACAGACGCACCCCATCGCCACGCGGATCGCGGGCCTGTTGCGCGCGCGGGGCGAGACGATCGCGGTGGCCGACGGGGCCAGCGGCGGGCTGATCGCGGCATCGCTGCTGACCGTGCCGGGCGCGCTCGATTTCTTTGTCGGGGGCGGGGTGGTCTATTCGTTCAGGGCGCGCGACGTGCTGTTCGCCCAGCCGCGCGACGCCTGGCGCGGAATGCGCGGCGCGAGCGAGGAGTATGCCCTGCTGCAGGCGCGGTCCATTCGCGACAGTTTCGGCGCCGCATGGGGCCTGGCGGAAAGCGGATCGGTAGGCGGTTCGACCCATCCGAGCGGCGCACCGGCGGGCCAAAGCTGCGCCGCGCTGGTCGGGCCGGATGGCGAATGGACGCGTCTCACGCAGACCGGCAGCGACGCGCGCATCCCCAATATGGAGGCGTTTGCGCGCGCCGCGCTGGAATTTGCGGAAGAAACGCTGGCCGGTGCCAGGCCCTGAATTGCCCGATCCTAGTCGTTCGGCATGATGTGGATTTCGCGCACGCTGGCAGTGTCGGGCTGCTCCAGCGCGAAGACCACTGCATTGGCGACATCTTCGGGCTGAATCTTCTCGGGCTTGGGCTCGTCGAAAAAGGGTGTGTCGACCATGCCCGGTGTGATGACCGTACAGCGGCCGCCCCATTCGCGCATCTCTTCGGCCAGATTGCCGGCAAAGCCCTGCACGAACCATTTGGTCGCGCCATAGACCGATCCCTTGAGGTGATCGCGACCGGCTTTCGAGCCGGTGACGACGAAATGCCCCTTGGTCTTGCGGAGGTGAGGCAGCGTGGCGTGCGCGGTGGTCAGCACGGCGAGCACGTTGAGATGGATCATGTCGTGCCACTCCTCCGGGTCGCCCTTCTCGATGCCCGGACTGGATACGCCCGTACCCGCATTGGCATAAACCGCATCGAGCCCGCCAAAATGGCTCACCGCCTGTTCGACCGCCTTGTTTAGCTGTTCGCGATCGGTGATGTCGCACGGCAGGGCCAGCGCGGTGTCGCCGATCTCTTCGGCCAGGCGTTCGAGTGCGTCCTGCGAGCGCGCGAGCAAGGCGACATTCCATCCGGCATGGGCGGCCGCGCGGGCCGTGGCCGCGCCAATACCGGTGGACGCGCCGGTTATGAGTAGCGTCTTGGTCATAAGGTCTCCGGAAGAATTACTTTCCATCACAGTGTTCCGGCGCGGTAATCGTTCCGGCCCCCCTTGCCATGTCGTTCCTGTCCTCGCCAATGCGTGCAGGGCGGGTTATGGAGGGAAGACAGGGGCTTGGCAGGGGGGTGCCATGATTGGGAGCAATCTCAGCAGGAGCGAGCGACGCGCCGATGCGCGTGCGGTAGGGACGGAAGGGAAGCGCTGGATCCGTTCGTGGATAAACGTCTTCCGCTGCGAAACGGAAGCGCGTGTACCGGCGGACGAAGCGCGGCTTTCCGAATTGATCGGCGAGGGTGAATATACCTGCGTCGGCAAATCGCATTCCTATAACGGGGTGCAGGTCGTGCCCGGCGTCACTGCGATGATGATGCGCGAGGGCGGGCTGAAAACGCTGACCTACGATCCCGCGACCGAAACCGTGCGCGTGGGCGCTTCGGTATCCGTGCGCGATCTCAAGCTCTTTCTGCGCGACGAGCATGGCCGCGGTTTGCACAATTCGGGCAATTTCATGGAGCAGTCGGTCATCGGCGCCCTGGCAACCGGCACGCATGGCTTCGGCCCGCGTGCGGTGATGGCCGACAGCATCGTCGAGCTGAGCTTTCTCGACGGTGCGGGGCAGCGGGTGACGCTGAAACGCGGCGATCCCGATTTCGCCTATGTCGCGCTGTCTTTCGGCACGATCGCGCCTATCGTCGAACTGGTGCTCGAGACCAAGCCGCTTGAACCCTATGTGTCGGTCAGCTCGATGAGCCGTCTGTCGAAACTGGACGAGCTGAAGAAGGGCTCGATCGCGGCGAACTGGGCCGTATTACCTTACACCAATCCCGACGATCCGGTGATCATGCTCCACGCGCTGGCCGAATGCGACAAGGGGCAGGAACCGCTCGCCCACCCCGAGGCCAAGGGCGGCAGCGGCTGGTTCGCCAAGTGGTTCCTCAAACGCTATTACAAGTTCGACCGCTTCCTGCCAAAACTGCGCCGTCCGATGCAGCGGTTCATCGACTGGCTCGATCTCAAGCAGAGCGAGCGCGTGGTCACCGATCCGGACGATCTCGATTATCTCTACGATCCCAAGCCGGGGCTGAAGGAAAACCGCGCGCCGAGCATTACGCGCGGGCTCTTCTCGACCACGTACACAGGGTACAATCTCGCCTTTTTCGTACCGCTCGAAAAAGCGCCTGCCGTGGTGAAATTCATCATTCACGAGGCCGATGCGCTGCGCGATCTGGGCTTCTATCTCAAAGGTATCATCTCGGTACGCGAATTGCCGGGCGAGGCGGGGCCGCATTTCGCCGCCAATGCGCGCCAGCCGATGGCGGCGATCGACCTGTTCGCCGACCCGCGCGATTATGCTTGGCTCGAGCGGCTCCAGCGGCTGGTCATGCAATACGAACCCGATACGCGCCCGCATTTCGGCAAGAGCGCGCTGGGGCCGCATTTCCGCGATAGCCTCGGCCAGGTGCATCTCGATCGGCTGATGGCCATCCATCGCACCCACTACCCGCAGGGCAGGCTGATGTTTTCGGAGCGCGTGCGCACGATGCTCGATGTCGGCCGTCCGCTACCGGGCGAAGCGGCGGCGGATTCGGGGCTGGTCGGCTGAGATTTCGGCGGAACATGCACGGATTCCTGCGTTGAGACAGTGTGTCCGTCCCGCTCCGTTTCCTGCTGATAGTCATTCCGGTCATGCTGCTGGCCGTGCTGGTCGTGTGGCTGGCTCAGGCACAGACGGGTGTGGAAGATCCCGTCGTCGAGCAGGTCCAGGCCGAAATCGAACCGATCGCGCTTTCACCGGACCTAAAAGAGCTTGACCGCGAGATCAGCCGGATCGGCGGCACCTTCGCAGGCCATGTGGGTATCGCCGTGCACGATATCGAAGCGGGCGAAACGCTGCATTTCAACGGGCTGGAGCACTTCCCGCAACAAAGCGTCAGCAAGCTGTGGGTGGCGATGACCGCTCTGGACGAAGTCGATGCAGGCCGTATCGATTTGGCAGAAATGGTCGAAATCCGCAGTCGCGATCTCACGGTTTTCTATCAGCCGATCCGCAAGATCGTGCGGCGGAAGGGCCGCTTCTCTTCGGATTACGCCGATCTGATTGCCCGCGCGATCATCGAAAGCGACAATACTGCGAATGACCGTGTTTTAAGGCGCGTCGGCGGGCCGGAGGCGGTGCAGGATTTCCTCGACGGTCATGGCCTGTCGAGCATTCGTTTCGGCACCGACGAGCGGACCAAGCAGAGCGTGATCGCCGGGCTGGAATGGCGCCAGTCCTATTCGCAGGGACCGGCCTTTTTCGATGCGCGCGATGAGGTGCCTGAGGCACGCCGGCGCGAGGCCTTCGAAGCCTATCTTGCAGATCCGCTGGACGGCGCGCCGCCGGTGGCGATCGTCGAGGCGCTGGCCCGCCTCTATCGGGGTGATTTGCTTTCGCGGGAGTCGACCCGATTGCTGCTGGACACGCTGGAGCGGACCAAGAGCGGTCCGAGGCGATTGAAGGCGGGCGCACCTGAGGGCTGGATCGTGCGTCACAAGACGGGCACCGGACAATTCTTCGATGGCGAGCAGTCGGGCTATAACGATGTCGGCATCGTCACCTCTCCCGAGGGACGCAGCTACGCCATCGCCGTCATGATCGCTCGAACCCGCGAGCCGACCCCGGTGCGGATGGAGATGATGCAGGACGTCGTTCGGGCCGTGGTGCGCTACCACGCGGCGCAATATGGGCCTCAGCTTTCCAGAGATTTGCCTAGCGCGGCGGGCGGCGCTGCACCGGGCGCAATTCCGTAATCGACGTGGGACCAGATCCTCTCGTGGAAGAAATAGAGGATCAGCTTGGTCACCACTTCCAACCCGCCGATCGATGCAGCCGTGGCGATGTTCCCGGTGAAGAGCCATGCGAGCAGCATGGTGTCGAGCGAGGCAAGAACGCGCCAGGTTGCCGTCTTGCTGGTGCTGCGGGAATAGCTCTCGCGCCGCTTGTCGCTAGTGAGAAAGGTGCCCCAGCGGTTCCACTCCCAGAACCGTTCGTGGAGATAATAAAGCACCATTTTGGTGAGGACTTCCGCTGTCGCAATCAGCCCCGCAGTGCCGAGGGCTTCCTTCTTGCTGTGTTCGAGGCCGAAGACGGGGCCGAGATAGGCGATGAGCAGGTAGGACAGCAGCAGCGTGTCGAGCGAGCCGACCACACGCCAGGAAATTGCCTTGGCGAGCGAGCGGCGCCGCGTGACCAGCGGGTGGGCCGATGCCAGGTGAGCGCGGTTCTCGGGCTTGGGCCGCGAAAGCCCGTCAGCATCGTGCATGGCGGGCCTTTATTCAGAGTTCCGAGGATTTGTCGAGCGCCGCTTCGGGACCCAGCGCATGACCCCGCCGGCCAGCGGTGTCCACAGCCCGGTACGGATACCGGCCGCGGCGAGTGTGTCGCTGGTCCACTGGTTGCACGTGTTGCCAAGGTGATAGGTGCCGGGGGCATCGTAGAACACGTCGTTGTCGAAATAGCCGGGATGGATGACGCGGCCTTCGAGCGGTGGCATGATCCGTTCGATTGCCGTCACCAGCCGGGCGTATTCGCCAGGTGCGATCCGCAGCACGCGCAGCGTCGGACTTGGCGCAGGGCGGACATAATGCGCGACATGCAGCAGACCGTCGCCATTGGCGAGCGCGCCGATCGCCGTCGACAACGTGATATCCCCCCAGGTCGGCGTGTTTAGGAATACTTCGCGCTCGCCCCAGCTCACCGAGACATGCGTATAGGGGCGATAGGGCATCGACAGATCGCGTGCCGGGAACTCCGTCCGCCAGTCCTTTTGCGGGGAGGTCAGCGGCATGACGATGGCCGTGTGGACGCCATTGGTTTCCACCATGATGTCGATGCCGACGGCGGGCTCGGTCCAGCCTGCATTGCGCGGGATGGCGCTGCCGATCCATGCGGCGAGCAAGAACAGCGTCAGCAGCGTTGCGGGAACGGCCAGTGCCCAGGCAATCCACTTCGCCGCGCGTCTCACCGTATGCGGCTCTTGCGCAGCCACAGGATCGACCAGTCGCCATTGACCAGCTTGCGCGACAGACGGAAGCCGAGTGCGCGGTAGGCGCGGCGCACGCGGATCTCCTGCGTTTCGAGCAGGCCGGCAAGCAGCAGGTTGCCGCCCGGTGTGATCGATCCAGCGAAGGAAGGCGCAAGCTCAACCAGCGGCCCGGCAAGGATATTGGCGATGAACAGATCGTATGGGCCGCGCAGCGCGAGAAGCGGATCGTCCATCCCGTCGGCAATCACCATCGTCAGTTCGCCCGGTCGGTCGCCCTCGGCAATGGCATTGGTCGCCATATTGTCGCGCACCACGTCCGCGCAGACGGGATCGATATCCGATGCGGTGGCCGTGGCGCTCGGCCAGAGGTGCATGGCGGCAAAGGCCAGCAATCCGGTGCCCGTGCCGATATCGACGTGATTGCGCGCGACCACGCCCTCGCGCTTCATCAGATCGAGCATGGCGAGGCAGCCCGCCGTCGTCTCGTGCTGGCCGGTGCCGAAGGCCTGGCTGGCGGGTATGACGAAATCGACCATCGCCGGATCGGCTTCATGTTCTGGCGTGCGGACGTGAAAGCGGCCCGCGCGGATCGGATCGACGCCTCTCTGGCTTTCGGTCACCCAGTCGGTGTCGGGCAGTTTTTCGACCGAAAGGGCGGGAGGCGTGCCTTCGAACAGCGCGGCCACGCGCTCGAGATCGGCCGGTTTGGGCTTGCGGTCGAGATAGACTTCGAAAGTCCATTCGTCGGGCAGATGGTCGGCGACTTCCATGCCGGTGACCACCCATTCGGCGGGCCAGTCAAGCGCATCCTCATGCGCGACCAGCGCCGCCCTGGCGACCGATTTGGATACCTCGGCATGGATTTTCCAGGCGTCATCCACCGGCGCGTTCCTTGGCGAGGCGCTGGTCGAGACGGGCTTCGACGGCATCGGCATAGTGCGTGCAGCTCATCCCGCCGACCAGCGATCCGCGGGCCGCGCGCTCGACCATTTCGCTGGCGGAGGGATGCGGTGTGAGCAGCAGATCGCAGTCCACTTCGCGCAAGGTTTGCAGCCCGGCGCGATAGGCGGCGACATAGTCGGGATGGTCGGCGAAGCGGTAGTTATCGCTGCTGACCGGCGAGAGCGAGTCGGCATAGACGATATCGAGGCAGTCCCCTGCTGCATCGCAGGATTGCCATGTCCAGCTCAGCGCGCCGGGCGAATGTCCGGGGGTGGCGAGGGCGGTCAGCGTGGCCGTTTCGCTGCGGACCGTGTTGCCATCGTCGACCATTACGTCGACACCGACCGGTTCCATGGCATCATGCATGCCGAATTGCGGATCCTGCGGGTCGGATTCGCCCGTTCTCAGGACCTCGACCGCTCTGCGCGAGGCGACGACATGCGCGCCGCTGGCTTGTTTGATCAGCGCATGGCCGCCGGTGTGATCGAAATGCTCGTGGCTGTGCAACAGGCTGGCAATCTCGTTGGGGCGGAAGCCGAGCTTGCCGATATTGTCGAGCACGACTTTGGCACCTGCCTCGGTCCCGCTGTCTATCAGCACGTGGCCCTGCTCGCCTGCGATAAGGATCGCCGAAATACCGCAGGTGCCGACGTAATAGGTCGATCCATGGATACGATAGGGCGGGGCGGGCTTGTCCCACTCGTCCCATTGGGTGCAGCCGGCCGCCCATTGCTGCGGCGAGACGCGTTCGGGCTGGGGCAGTGGATCGGGGCGCTGGATCGGCGGGGCGCAGGCGGTAAGCAGCGCGGTCAGAGCCAGCGCGCAGTTCATTCTAGCGGACATAGCTGGCTCCATTGGCATCGAGCGTCGCGCCGGTCATGCTCGGCGGGGCATCGAGCGCGCAGAAGGTGATGATCCTGGCGATTTCCTCCGGCTGGGCAACGCGGCCGAGCGGGATGTCGGCCAGCAGGCCGGAACCGCCGCGGCTTTCGAGATAGTCGCCCGCCATCGACGTGTCGGTAAAGCCTGGGGTGATCGCGAAGCTCAATATGCCCTCGCTGGCATATTGGCGCGCGATGGTCTTGTGCATCGCCAGCATTCCGCCCTTGCTTGCGGCATAGTGCCAATGCGCGGGCGAATCGCCGCGATGGCCCGCCCGGCTGGCAACATGGACGATGCGCCCCGGTACGCCGCGCTCTTGCCAGTGCTTCACGGCGAAACGGCTGAGCTGCGCTGCGGCGGTCAGATTGATCCGCATCGTATCTTCCCAGGCATCGAGCCATTCGATGTCCGAGCGATCGATCGGATTGGGATCGAACAGGCCGGCATTGTTGATCAGCACGTCGATCGCACCGCCGAGACGGGCAAGGGCGGCTTCCCACAATTCATACGGGGCGCCCGGTTCGCAGAAATCGGCCGGAACCGTGTCGACCGAATTGCTATGCGTCGCTTGGCCAATGACCTCGGCGCCGCGCGCTTCGAGCGCTGTCTTGGCTGCCGCGCCGATCCCGCGGGAACTGCCGGTAAGGAGGATGTTCGTCATAAGGTGCGGTTACCG
Source organism: Qipengyuania sp. ABI-127-1 (assembly GCA_022953095.1). Classification (GTDB taxonomy): domain Bacteria; phylum Pseudomonadota; class Alphaproteobacteria; order Sphingomonadales; family Sphingomonadaceae; genus Qipengyuania. The sequence continues at coordinate 1,488,342 of JALJCR010000001.1, forward strand.
CCTCTCTACTCCCGCGTCACCCCCGCGCAGGCGAGGGTCCATACGACCGTTGCCAGTGGCAGGAGGGGCATCTGGATTCCCGCCTTCGCGGGAATGACGGGAAGGTTGGAAAGAGGAGGCTCTACGCCTTGCACCATGCGCCAGCTTCGCTAAGGGAAGGCCTCCAAATTATCCAACCGGACGAAACGCATGGCCAACCGCCCGATCGCACCGCACCTTCAGATATGGAAATGGGGACCGCATATGGCGGTTTCGATCCTCCACCGCATCACCGGCGATGGGCTCGCTCTTGTCGGCCTTGGCGTGCTGCTGTGGTGGCTGGGTGCGATGGCTGCGGGGCCGGCGGCCTATGCGACTTTCGAAGCGATAATGGGATCGCCGCTGGGCATGGTGGTGCTGGTTGGCCTGTCGTGGGCCTTCTTCACCCACATGATGAGCGGCCTTCGCCACTTCGTCCTCGACATCGGCGCCGGTTACGAACTCGACACGAACAAGACCTGGTCGATCCTCGCACCGGTCATCGGCATCCTTCTTACGGCGGGCTTCTGGGCCCTCGTCCTTCTCAAGTGAGCATCACCCATGGGTAACGGAACCTCCATCGGACGCGTGCGCGGGCTTGGCTCGGCGCATGAGGGCGCGCATCACTGGCTGGTGCAGCGCTTCACCGCCATCGGCAATCTGGTGCTGATGCTTTTCCTCGCGGTGAGCCTCGCGCTGCTGCCGGACTATTCCTACGCCACCGTGACCGGCTGGGCCTCGCAGACGCTGCCCGCCACCGCGCTGGCGCTGCTGATCGTTTCGGTCTTCTGGCACGCGCGGCTCGGCCTGCAGGTGTTGATTGAGGACTATGTCCATGACGCCGGAACCAAGTTCGGCACTCTCGCCCTTCTCAACCTTGCAACCATTGGCGGCGGCGCCTTCGGCCTCGTTTCGATCGCCCGCATCGCCCTCGGAGGAGCCGCCTGATGGCCCGTACCGACACTTTCAGCATCAACGGCCGCGAATATCCGATCACCGATCACACCTATGACGTGGTCGTCGTCGGCGCGGGCGGCTCGGGCCTGCGCGCCACCATGGGCGCCGCCGAAAGCGGTCTCAAGACCGCCAACATCACCAAGGTCTTCCCAACCCGTTCGCACACCGTCGCGGCGCAGGGCGGCATCGCCGCCAGCCTCGGCAATAATACGCCCGACCACTGGACGTGGCATATGTACGATACGGTCAAGGGTTCCGACTGGCTCGGCGACCAGGACGCGATCGAATATATGGTCCGCGAAGCCCCGCAGGCGGTGTACGAGCTGGAGCACGCCGGCGTGCCCTTCAGCCGCAACGACGACGGCACGATCTACCAGCGCCCCTTCGGCGGCCACATGCAGAATATGGGCGAAGGCCCGCCGGTGCAGCGCACCTGCGCCGCCGCCGACCGCACCGGCCACGCCATGCTCCACGCGCTCTACCAGCAGAGCCTGAAGTATGACGCGGACTTCTTCATCGAGTATTTCGCGCTCGACCTGATCATGAAGGACGGTCAATGCGTCGGCGTGATCGCCATGTGCCTCGACGATGGCACCATCCACCGCTTCCGGTCGAAGGCGGTCGTTCTGGCGACCGGCGGCTATGGTCGCTGCTACTTCACCGCGACATCGGCACACACCTGCACGGGCGACGGCGGCGGCATGGTGCTGCGTGCAGGCCTTCCGATGCAGGATATGGAATTCGTCCAGTTCCACCCGACCGGCATTTACGGCGCAGGCGTGCTCATCACCGAGGGTGCGCGCGGCGAGGGCGGTTACCTCACCAATTCCGAAGGCGAGCGTTTCATGGAGCGCTACGCGCCCAGCGCGAAGGATCTCGCCTCGCGCGACGTCGTGTCGCGTTCGATGGCGCTCGAAATGCGCGAAGGCCGCGGTGTGGGGCCGGAGAAGGACCACATCTACCTCCACCTCGACCACATCGACCCGAACGTACTCGCCCAGCGCCTTCCGGGCATCACCGAAAGCGGCAAGATCTTCGCCGGCGTCGACCTGACCCGCGAACCGCTGCCCGTCACCCCGACCGTCCACTACAACATGGGCGGCATTCCCTGTAACTATCACGGCGAAGTGATGGCGGGCGACACAAACGATCCCGAAAAGATCGTCCCCGGCCTGTTCGCGGTGGGCGAGGCGGCCTGCGTTTCGGTGCACGGTGCGAACCGTCTTGGCTCGAACTCGCTGATCGACCTCGTGGTGTTCGGCCGCGCGACCGGCCATCGCCTGAAAGAATTGATCAAGCCGGGTACGTCGCATGACGAGCTTCCGGCCGACAGCGCCGAATTGTCGCTCACCCGTCTCGACCACTTCCGCCATGCCGACGGCGGCACGCCCACTGCGGCGCTGCGCGCGGACATGCAGAAGACAATGACCCGCCACGCAGCCGTGTTCCGCGACAGCAAGCTGATGGCCGAGGGCGTCGAGAACCTGAAGCAGATCAACAAGCGTATGGAGGACATCAAGGTCCACGACCGCTCGCTGATCTGGAACAGCGACCTCATCGAGACGCTCGAGCTCGACAACCTCATGGCGCAGGCCAATGTCACCATGGCATCGGCCGAGAACCGCAAGGAAAGCCGCGGCGCCCACGCGCACGAGGATTTCCCCGACCGCAACGATGGCGAATGGATGAAGCACACCATCGCCTGGTTCGAAGGCTGGGGCGGAAACGGCGGCGGCGTGAAGATCGACTACCGCCCGGTCCACGAATACACGCTGACCGACGATGTGAAGTACATCGAGCCGAAGAAGCGGGTTTATTGATCGGGACAGGGCGCCCGCCGATTTGCGGCGGGCGGTCGTCCCGTTCCGGACAGATGCTGCGCTAGAGGCTTTTCTCTACATCCATGCGGTTGTGTAGGATGCGGACGACGTCGACCATTCGGCCTTCGACCATGTAGAAAATCAGATGCTCACCGCTCGGAGCCTTTCGAAAGGTATCCGACTGCCCCGCATATTCGGGGTAGCTTTCCGGATAGTCGCAAATGCGCGCAATGCGGGTTTCAATGCCCCGAACATAGTCGTCGGCTTGATCGACTCCCCAACTATCCGCCGTGGCAAGCCAGATGGTGGCCAGATCGACCTTCGCGGCATCGCGTAAGCGGAACGGCATCAGTCGGCCTTGTAGTTGGCACGCATCTCGCGGAGGAAATCGTCGAAATCGAATGGCCGGGCAGGCCCGCTGTCGAGCCCTTCCTTCAGCGCTCGGTCGAGCGCCTCGCGCTTGGTATCCTGCGCGATGTACTGCCGCATCGCTTCGCGAACCACTTCGCTGGTCGTTGCGAATTCGCCGCTTTCGACCTTTCTGCGAGCGAAATCGGTATAGGGCTTTCCGAGCGCAATAGAGGTATTCTTGGCGGCCATTCGCCGACGATACCAAAATTTGGTATTTGCGGCAAACGCATTGACTTGCGGGGATCGAGACCGTCAACTCGCGCGATGCGTTTCATTCTCCCCATGCTGGCAATCACAGCCTCCTTCGCTTCCCCCGCTGCCGCCCAGCTCACCACGCCCGAGCAGGCCATTGTCGAGACCGTCGAGAGCGGATTCGAGCGCGATGTGGCGCTGCTGGAACAGATTACTCTCATCAACTCTGGCACGCATAACCATGCGGGCGTGAAGGCGGTGGCCGATGTGTTGGTGCCCGAGTTCGAGGCTCTGGGCATGACCACCGAGTGGATCGACCAGTCGACCAACGGGCGCGCGGGGCATCTCTTTGCGACGCATGAGGGCGTTCCCGGTACCACCAGGATGCTGTTGATCGGCCATCTCGACACGGTGTTCGAACCCGATTCGCCCTTCACGGGCTTCGTCCGCGAGGGCGATACGGCGACAGGGCCGGGCGTGGTCGACGACAAGGGCGGGGTGGTGGTGATCCTCTCGGCTCTGCGCGCGATGAAGGTGGCGGGCACGCTCGAAGGCGCCAATATCGTGGTCGCGTTGACGGGTGACGAAGAGGATGCGGGCGAGCCTCTGGAGGCCGCGCGCGCGGATCTGATCGAGGCGGGCAAATGGGCCGATGTCGCGCTGGGGTTCGAGGGGCTGTCGGTCCTCGATGGCAAGGATGCGGGCGTGATCGCGCGGCGCTCTTCGGGGAGCTGGACGCTGACCACCAGCGCGAGGAGCGGGCACAGCTCGGGCATTTTCTCGCCGCATGCGGGCTACGGCGCGATTTACGAAATGGTCCGCATTCTCGACACCTTCCGCCGCGAGCTGCCGGAAGAGAATCTCACCTACAATGTCGGTTTCATGGCGGGCGGCACGCCTGCCGAAATTGGCGAAGATGGTCTTTCGGCGACCACCAGCGGAAAGACCAACATCATCCCGTCCAGCGCCATCGCCCGCGGGGACCTGCGCGCGCTGACGCCCGAACAGAACGAGCGCACGGCCGAGAAAATGCGCGCCATCGTCGCCGATCACCTGCCGGGCACCGAAGCCGAGATCGAGATCGAGTTCCGCTATCCGCCGATGGCCCCGACCGAGGGCAATCGCGCGCTCTTGGATCGGCTCAATGCCGTCAATGCCGATCTCGGGCACGAGGCAATGGCGCCTTATCCGCCTTCGCGCCGCGGGGCTGCCGACATCAGCTTCGTCGCGCCCTACACGCGCGGGCTCGCAGGGATGGGGCCTGCGGGCAGCGGTAGCCATGCCGAAGGGGAAACGGTCGATTTGCGCTCCATCCCGCGCCAGGCGCAGCGCACCGCCATCCTGTTGAGCCGCCTGGCGAAAGAGGCAGCGGCCGAATAGCTCCCGCCATGCGGTTTCTGTCGATCATCGCCTGCGCGGCATTGCTTGCGTCCTGCGCGACCACCGCCGGAACGCCGCCCGAAAGGCTGGGCACGCCGCCATTCTATCAGAAGCATGTCGATGCAATGGGCATTCCGATCCTCGCGTCCTCGCGCGTGCCCGACGAGGCGCTGTTCGCCGCGCGCGATATGATGCGCGGCATGCTTGCGCACCGGCCCGATCTGGCCGAATGGCTGGCCGCCAACGACTACCGTGTCGCCCTGATCGCGCGTGACGAGGCGCTGCTCGACCTTCCCGAGAACGCGCACTGGACCAAGCCCGCGCGAGACGACCCGCGCCTCACGCGCTGCGAGATCAAGCATTACGAGGCGCGCATCGGGTCGAAGAGCACCCGCGAATATTGGGACGAGCGGGCGCGCGGTATCGGGGGCGAGCGGATGGTCGGATCGGAAGAGGATGTGCTCGGCCTGCCGATCAGCCGCTATTTCGGCGAGACGATCTTCGTTCACGAATTCGCGCATAACGTGCTGTTCGCGATCGAGGGAGTAGACCCTGCGCTCTATCGCAAAGTCGAGGCGGCCTACGCCAATGCGCTGGCGAACGGCCTGTGGTTCGAGGAATATACGACCACCACGATACAGGAATACTGGGCCGAAGGGACGCAGTTCTGGTTCAATTCCAACCGTCTGCAGGCCTTCGACGGGCGGCAGATCCTGGGCCACACCGATCTGGCGTCCTACGATCCCCAGCTTTTCGCGGTGCTGGCCGAGGCTTACGGCGAGCGGCATGTGCTGAAGAGCGATCCCTTCCACATGCACCCCGCACGCACGCCGCCCGGACCGCCGCCGGAGAACACGGCCGAAATCTGCTGAGCGCGGTCAGGCCGGTTGCAGCGTCAGCCGGTCGAGCAGCCGGGTCCGGTCTGCGGCAATATCCGCCAGGGTGAAGCCGTCGAGATGGGTGAGGAACGCCTCGAGCGCGCCAGCCAGTGCCGGTTTCAATCCGCAGGCGCCGTCGATCATGCACTCCGCCTTGCCGCCCATGCAGGCGACGAAGCCGTCGAAATGCTCAAGCGAGCGCACGACGGCACCGACATTGATCTCCGCAGCCGGGCGGGCAAGCCTCAGTCCGCCACCACGGCCACGCTGCGTATCCACGAAGCCCGCTGCCGCCAGATCCTGCGCCACTTTGGCGAGATGGTTGCGGGAAATCGCATAGCGTTCGGCAATCCAGTCGATCGAGATGATCCGGTCGGTCGCCGCCAGGGCCATGAGCACGCGCAGGGCGTAATCGGTGCGAAGGTTCAACTGCATAAAAGCGGCATATTATATATTGCTTTTACCCGCAAGCGCTATAAAAGGTATATAACATACCTATTAACGAGTCGGAGCCCTCAATGTCGCAAGTCCAGGAACGAACCCGCGAGGAAGTGCGGGCCGCGCGAGCCGCAAAGCGCGCCGAGGCCGAAGCGCTCGGCGTGGATGAGGCATTCGTCTCGCGCATGGTCGAGCACTTCTATGCCGCGATCCGCGAGGACGATCTGCTCGGGCCGATCTTCGCCGAACGGATCGACGACTGGCCCGAACACCTCGTACGGATGAAAGCCTTCTGGCGCTCGATCCTGTTCAACAGCGGCGAATTCTCGGGCAACCCCATGCGCAAGCACATGGCCATTCCGGGCCTGGAAGAGCGCCACTTCGCGCACTGGCTGGAGCTGTTCTACGCCACCCTGCGCGCGCTGGAGGAGGACCCGGGCGGGACTTCGCTCGTCGCAATGCGTGCCCGCTCGATTGCCGATAGCCTGCTGACCGGGATCGCCGTCCGCCGCGACGGCGTGGTCGGCTCGCGCGCTGGAAAGGACCTTCCTCATGTATGACGATCACACATTTCTCGACTCCGAACGTTCCGATGCCGTCGTGGAACTCGAAGCGCTGGAATCTTCGCTCGCGCCGATCGCCGCCCCGCCTGTGGCACCCGCAAACCACGGCTTTCAGCTTCCGCGTCGGCTCTGGCTGGCGATGTTTGCGTGCTATGCGATCTTCTTCGGCCTCATTGCCCTTGCCACCGGGGGCAGCGGTGCCGCGCGGTTCGCAATCGTGGTGTCGGCGCTTTACACGCTCATTTACTTCGGCGTCGCGCGCATCGGTGCCCGGCAGGCGGGGCCGGAAGTGCCGTCTCCGCTCGAATGCGGGCGGGCGCTGATGACATGGACCGGCCCGATGGAGCCGCGCGCGGTTTATGCGCAGATCCTGATCGTACCGGCGGTGATCGCCTTGTTCGCAGTCGGTATCGCGATACTCGGTGCTTTCTCGGCATGAGCCAGGCGCGGCTGAAAACCTATCGCCAGATCGGCCCCTTCGACGAATCCAACCTGCCCGCCGGATTGCTCGCGGAACATCGCCTGAAGCCGGGGACATGGGGGCGGCTGGAAATGATCGCCGGGGCGGTCATGCTGGTATGGGACGATGAGGCAGGCGGGCGCGAACGGCTTTCCGCCGGCGCTATCGCTCGAATACCGCCGCAACGCCCGCATCATCTCGAGCCGGAAGGACCGTTCACGCTCGCTATCGCATTCCAGCGACCCGCCTAATCCCGGCTCAGTCCGGAGCCGCATCCACGCGCCGCATATCGACGATCTCGACCGGGTCCGCGAGCAACTGGCCTTTCATCCAGCCTTCGCCCTTGTCGGGATCGATCGGCGCGGCGTGGATCGCATGGACGACATCCATGCCATCGACCACATAGCCGAACACCGCGAAACCCAATTGCAAGTTGGGATCGGGGGAAGCCGGATTGGCATCGAGCCCGGTCTGGTCCTTGATCATGATCGAGAAATCGCCCGTCGCCGTGCCGGGATCGTACCGCGCCATCGACAGGGCCCCGTCGGTATGGCTGAGGCCGGTCCGGCTGGTCGGTTCATGCGCGATCGGATCGAGCACGCGGTCGGGGTGCATCTGTGTGCCGCCCTGCAACAGGCCGTTCGGCGGCTCGCCCCAGTCGAGATGCATGGCGCGGTAGAACTTCGTCCCGTCGAAGCGGTCCTCGTCGACATAGCGCAGGAAATTACCCGCCGTGATCGGAGCGCGTTCGGTCTCGATCGAAACGGTGATGTCGCCCATAGTGGTTTCAATCACGACCAGTTGCGTATCGTAGGTCGGCTGCGCGGCAGGGAGCTCCTCCTGCGCCAGCAGGGGCGAAGCGAGCATGGCGAGCGGGGCCAGTGTGGCAATGATCCGTGTCATTCATCCAGACTGATATGTCGTTGGTCGAGAAGCAAGCGTCTTTCCCGCCCATTCATCCACGCTTCAGATTTACAGGCGTAGTCGTTTCGGCTACAGACGTAATCGAAGAATTACGCGTGTCAGATCAGGAGTAGGGAATGGCCAAGCGCAAGAACGCCCTGGGCGAGCGGATCAGCGAAGCCGAGCACGCCGTCATGGAAGTGCTGTGGGACAAGAACCCCATTTCCGCTGCCGAGGTCTGCGACCAAGTCTGCGCGCAGCGTGACTGGTCGATCCCGACAGTGAAAACGCTGCTCAGCCGCCTGGTCCAGAAGGAAGTGGTCGGCACCGAGCCCGACGGTCGCAAATTTCTCTACCGCCCGCTGATCGCGCGGTCCGACTATGTCGGGGGTGAAAGCCGCCGCCTGGTCGATCGCCTGTTCGGCGGCCGCGCCGCGCCGCTATTCGCGCAGCTTGCCGAAAGCGAGGCGCTGACCGAGGACGATCTCGCCGAAATCGAAGCGCTCTTGAGGGAGATGCGCAAATGACCGAGCTTATTCGCGAATATTGGGACTGGTTCCTGTTCGATACGCTGGCGTGGACCGGCGCCCTGCTCGGCCTCGCGCTGTTGCTGCGCCGTCCGGTTGCGAAACATCTCGGTGCCGGGGCGGCCTATGCGCTGTGGTTCCTGCCGATGGCCCGCCTGCTCTTTCCGCCGGTCACGCTGCCCGCCTGGATGAAACCGGCATTTCTGGAGAGCGCGCCTGCCGCCGAGCCCGTCGTGACCGACCTCGCGCTCAGCCCGGTCGCCGAAAGCGGCTTTTCCTATGCCGAATTCGTCGCGCCGACGACGCCTGCGACGATCGCATCGCCAGTCGATTTCGTCGTGCCGCTGGTGATCCTGTGGCTTGTCGGCGCCGCGATCTTTATGGGGCGGCGCTTCTGGCTCTATGGCGAACTGCGCCGCGAATTGCTTGAGGATGCGCGCCCCGTGGGCGAGGTCGGCAATATCCGCCTGGTCGAGACGACTGCGATATCGGGTCCGATGGCCTTTGGCGTCATCGACAAGGTCGTGGCCTTGCCCGATGGCTTCATGGCCAGCCGCGAACGCCAGGTGCGCGATCTCGCCATCGCGCATGAGCTCGAACACCACTACGGCCACGACATTCTCGTCAACGTGTTGATCCAGCCGCTCTTCGCGGTGCACTGGTTCAATCCGCTGGGCTGGATGGGCTGGACCGCGATGCGCCGCGACCAGGAAGCGTTTTGCGATGCCCGGGTAGTCGCCAGCCGCAGCCGCGACGAGCGCGCCGCCTATGCCGCGATCATCGCCGATTTCGCCCGCCGCCCGCAGATCGCACCGCGACCCGCGCTGGCGGCGCCGATGGCCTGCCCGGTGCTGGGCGACAAGTCGATCATCCACCGTCTGCGCAGCTTGCCGATGACCGACCATTCCCGCCGCCGCCGGGTTGCCGCGCGCGGTGCAGTGGCCGCCGCCGTCCTCGCGCTGCCGATGACCGCCAGCATCTGTTATGTCGGTGCGAGCCCCGCGCTGGCGACCGCCGTTCCCGAGCTGACCGAAGTGGTTTCGCCGGTCGGTGACCCCGTGATTGCGAAACGTGCCGAACTGGCCTCTTTCGATGCCGATGGTTTCGCGAAGGATGTGCTGGCGAAGGTCGAAAAGCAGCTTGAGAAGGCCGAACGCGAGCTGGCGCTTGCCGAACGCGATATTCGGCGCGCCGAACGCCAGGTGGAGCGCAGCGGCAAGGCGCGCATCGTCTGGAACGGGCGCGACTGGGATGCGATGACCGAGGAGGAACGGCGGGAATTCAAGCGCGAGATGAAAGAGCTTCGCGAGCAACTTGCCGATGGCGGCGAATACCGGCGCGAGATGGAAAGGGTGCGCCGCGAACTCGTCGAGAACAACGAATGGCAGGTCGAAATGCGCAGTGCGATGGCCGAAGCGCGGGCCGAGGCTCTGGCCGAAGCGGCAGAAGCGCGTGCGGAAGCCCTGGCCGAAGCGGCGGAAGCCGTGGCAGAAGCAAAGTCTTCCATGCGGGCGGTCGAGGCCGACACGATGCGCGTGGTCTGCGGCGACAAGGATGTGCGTCAGGAGTTCAAATCGCGCAGCGGCGATGTGACCGTGATCTGTGACAGCAAGCTCCACCCCTCCGCCGTTGCGGGCCTGCGCGAGGCACGCGCGGATGTCGCCCGCGACGCGGCATTGCCCAGAAAGGTCAAGGCTGAAATCCTGCGTTCGATGGACAGCGAAATCGCCCGGCTCGAGCGCTGAGCCCCTGCAGCGCGCACAGGAAGGGCGCGGCCGACGGGACCGCGCCCTTTCTTGTTTTCGTGGTCAGCCTCAGCCGATTGCGGTGATCCGGTCGCAGGCCCGGTCGTCGCCTTGCAGCCCGAGCCTCAGCGCGTCGCTGCGCTGCTTGCTTGTCCCGTGGGTGAAGTTCTCGCTCGAAACGCGGCCACCGGTCAGTCGGTCGTCGCCGATCGCGGCGGCAGCTTCCATCCCTTCCTCGATATCGCCCGGCTCGATGAGATTGCGGTTCTTGCCCGCCCAGACCCCGGCATAGCAATCGGCCTGCAATTCCATCAGCACCTGCAACTGGTTGCGGCGGGCAGGGTTCTGCTGCTGCGCGCTGCGGATTTGTTCCGAAATCCCGGTGATGGTCTGGATGTGGTGGCCGTATTCATGCGCGAGGACATAATAGCGCGCGAAATCGCCCCCTGCGCCAAGCTGCCGTTCCAGCGTGTCGTAGAAACTGGTGTCGATATAGATCGTCTGGTCGGCCGGGCAGTAGAACGGCCCCATCGGGGAATTGCCCGTGCCGCACCCGGTACGCACCCCGCCGCCGCCGTACAGATCGAGCGTGGGCTGCTGGAACCGGTCGCCCAGGCCCTGCTGCTGGAAGGTCATCGCCCAGGTCTGGTTGAGCGACTGCAACCCGTTGCAGGCCTCGCGCGCATATTCGCTGCTGGTGCAGATTTCCTGTTCGTCGGTATTGGCCGGGCCGGATGCCACCTGGCCCTGCTGCACACCTTCTACCATGCCGGCGGTCTGCATTGGGTCCAGCCCGAAGACGAAATAGCCGATCGCGGCGATAACGATTGTGCCGCAGCCCAGGCCTCCCGCCTTGCCGCCGGGCATACCGCCGCCGCTCGATCGCACATTGATGTTTCCGGTATTGAACGGATTGAGTCGCACACGCATCCCCCATGGTTCTGGCCGCTTTACAGCGCACGTCATGTGCGCGATGGCCGCTATCGAATACAGACCTAACGCTTGGAGCCCCGAATGTTTCTCGAAGGAAAACGCGCACTCGTCACCGGATCGACCAGCGGCATCGGCCTCGCCATCGCGCGGGCACTGGCGGGCGAGGGGGCCGAGGTCGTCCTCAACGGCTTTGGCGACGAGGGCGAAATCGCGAAATTGTGCGAAGAGCTGGGCGCAAGCCACAGTGGCGCGGATCTGACCGATGCGGCACAGATCGAGACGATGATGGAAGAGGCCGGAGCCATCGACATCCTCGTGAACAATGCCGGGGTCCAGCATGTCAGCCCGGTGGAGGATTTCCCCGTCGACAAGTGGAACCTCATCATCGCGCTGAACCTCACCGCCGCCTTCCACACCACCCGCCTCGCGGTGTCGGCGATGAAGAAGAAGGGCTGGGGCCGGATCATCAACACCGCCAGCGCGCATTCCAAGGTCGCGAGCCCGTTCAAGAGCGCCTACAACGCATCCAAACACGGCATTGCGGGCTTTACCAAGACGATCGCGCTTGAACTCGCCGAGCACGGCGTGACCGCAAACTGCATCAGCCCCGGCTATGTCTGGACCCCGCTGATCGAGGGCCAGATCCCCGACACGATGAAGGCCCGCGGCCTGACCCGCGAAGAGGTCATCAACGACGTCCTGCTGGTGAAGCAGGCGACCAAGAAATTCGTCCAGCCCGAAGAAGTCGGCGCGCTCGCCGCCTTCCTGTGCCGCGACGAAGCGCAGAATGTGAACGGCGCGAACTGGAGCGTCGACGGCGGGTGGACGGCGGAATAGCTGTTGGTGACGCTAGTCCAGCCTGCCTTTCTCGCCGTTGCCACGCTGTGCCTGCTGATGAGCCTTGCTGCGTGTGTCGCGGTCCTGTGCGAACCGGGGCTGCGCTTTAAACCGGTCTGGGTGCCATTCTGTTTTGTCGGCATGGGCGGGGGCGCACTGGTGTGGGAGGCTCCGGACCAGATCTACTGGTTCTTCGGCATCGCATGGCCGACCGTGTCATTCTCTATGGTAGAGGGCGGCTGGCGACCCGAATTGATCCGCTTTCTCTTCCCGATTGGCGCAGCGGCTGCTGTCCTCCGCCTGTATTGGCACCGGCGACACGGCGCGCCCGCTGCCGATGATCCGCGAGCCACTAGCTAATCCCCCGAACCGTCGTTACATGGGCCGCCACATTTCTCCCCCCGGCAGGCGATTCTCTCAGTGGCACATCTCGACATTCCCCTCGGTCTTACTTTCGACGACGTTCTCCTCGTTCCGGCCGAGAGCGATATCCTGCCGGCGATGGCCAATACTGCCACCCAGCTGACGCGTGAGATCGCGCTCAACATCCCGGTGATTTCCAGCGCGATGGACACGGTGACCGAAGCCGATATGGCCATCGCCATGGCGCAGCTGGGCGGGATTGGCGTGCTCCACCGCAATTTCGAGGTTGAGGATCAGGCCGCCGCCGTGCGTGCGGTGAAGCGCTATGAAAGCGGCATGGTCGTGAACCCGATCACCATCCACCCCGACGCCATGCTGGGCGAAGCGCAGGAGATGATGGCGAAGAACCGCATCAGCGGTATCCCGGTGACCGATCGCGGCGGCAAGCTGGTCGGCATCCTGACCAACCGCGATGTCCGTTTCGCCGAGAACCCGCGTCAGCCGGTCAGCGAGCTGATGACCACCGAAAACCTTGCCACCGTGCCGCTCGGCACGAGCCAGGAAGAGGCGCGCAAGCTCCTGCACCAGCGCCGCATCGAGAAGCTGCTGGTGGTCGACGAAAGCGGGCGCTGCGTCGGCCTCATCACGGTCAAGGATATCGAGAAGGCCGTCGCCTATCCCGAGGCGACCAAGGACGAACAGGGCCGCCTTCGCGTGGCCGCTGCCAGCACCGTGGGCGACAAGGGTTTCGAACGCACCGAGGCGCTGATCGATGCGGGCGTCGACGTGGTGGTCATCGATACCGCGCACGGCCACAACAAGGATGTCGCGCGCTCGGTCGAGCGAGTGAAGAAGCTGTCCAACAGCGTGCAGGTCATCGCGGGCAATATCGCCACGGGCGAGGCGGCCAAGGTGCTGGCAGGCGCGGGTGCCGATGCGGTGAAGGTAGGCATCGGGCCGGGTTCGATCTGCACCACGCGTGTTGTCGCCGGTGTCGGCGTGCCGCAGCTCACTGCGATCATGGACTGCGTAGAGGAAGCGGAGAAGCTGGGCGTTCCGGCGATTGCCGATGGCGGCCTGCGCACCAGCGGCGATGCGGCCAAGGCGCTGGCCGCCGGGGCATCCTCGATCATGGTCGGATCGATGCTCGCGGGCACGGAAGAAGCGCCGGGCGAAACCTTCATCTATCAGGGCCGCAGCTACAAGGCCTATCGCGGCATGGGCAGCGTCGGCGCGATGGCACGCGGCAGCGCCGACCGCTATTTCCAGGCCGACGTCAGCCAGCAGAAGCTGGTTCCCGAAGGGATCGAGGGCCAGGTGCCCTATAAAGGCCCTGCAGCCGCCGTGGTTCACCAGCTTGTCGGCGGGATCAAGGCGGCGATGGGGTATACCGGTAGCGCCTCGATCGAAGATCTGCGCAAGCGCGCAAATTTCGTGCGCATCACCAATGCGGGTCTTGCCGAAAGCCATGTCCATGACGTGGCGATCACGCGCGAGGCGCCGAACTATCCGACGCGCTAGCCGCGCTTCCCCACCGTTCGTGTCGAGCGAAGTCGAGACACGGATGCGCAGCGGTTCTCGACTTCGCTCGAACCGAACGGACCACCATGACCCCCGCAGCCCGAGTCCAGACCTCGATTGAACTGCTCGATGCCATCATCCAGGCAACGCGTTCGAAAGGCGCGCCTGCCGACCGCATCCTTGCCGAATGGTTCAGGAACAACCGTTTCGCCGGATCGAAAGACCGCCGCGCCATCCGCGAACTGGTTTACAGCGCGATCCGCGCCTGCGGGCCGGTGCCGACCACAGGGCGCGCGGCAATGCTGCGTCTCGCCGAGCTGGACGAGAGCATTGCGCCGCTATTCGATGGGTCCAACTACGGCCCCGCTGCCATCGGCCAGAGCGAGCAGGCGGCACGGGGCGGTGTCGCTCCAGAGTGGCTCGAAAACCGCCTCGCCGCGTCCGACATTTCCGGCGAGGAGGCCGCGGCGCTGCTCGACCGCGCGCCGCTCGACCTGCGCGTCAACACGCTGAAGGCCGACCGTGCCACTCTCGACCTGTCGGTCGACGCCGAGCCTACCGCAGTGCCCAATGGCCTGCGGATTGCGACCGGCACATCGATCGAGCAATGGCCTGAGTATCGCGAGGGTAAGGTCGAGGTGCAGGATACCGGCTCGCAAGCGGCCTGCCTCGCGGTCGGTGCCCGCCCCGGCGAAACGGTGATCGACCTCTGCGCAGGCGGTGGCGGCAAGACGCTCGCGCTGGCCGCGGCGATGGACAATCTGGGCACGCTGGTCGCGTCGGACACCGACCGCAGCCGCCTTTCGCGCCTTGCCCCGCGCGCCGAACGGGCGGGGGCGAACAATATCGAGCCCGTGCTCCTCAACCCGCAACAGGAACTCGAAGCGCTCGAAGCGCATATCGGCAAGGCGGATGCGGTTCTGATCGATGCGCCATGTTCGGGTACGGGCACGTGGCGCCGTAATCCCGAAGCCCGCTGGCGGCTGGACGAAAAGGAACTGCGGCGCCTCACCGCCATCCAGTCGCATTTGCTCGACGTCGCGGCCAAGCTGGTGAAGCCCGGCGGACGGATCGTCTATGTCACCTGCTCGCTGCTGGACGAAGAAGGGGCGGGGCAATTCGAGGCCTTCCTTACGCGCAACCCGGGCCTTAAACCCCGGGAAATCGCTCTCCCGCTCGGGCGTGAACGCAGGGTCGGAACCCGCCTCACACCGTTTCATGACGGCACGGACGGATTTTTCATCGCCTGTGCAGGGTGAACATGGTAGCCGTGCCGATTATGGCTGATACGCCAAGCCCTGAACGGACTAATCTGCTGGAGACGATCATGCGTTTCGTACCCGCCGCCGCCGCCCTTTCGCTGGCCCTTGCCGTGACGTCGAGCGTGGGCTGGGCTGGCGACCGTGAACCGGCCCCGCGTGCGGGCGTATTGATTGCCGAAGGCCGGGCTGCGCTAGAGCAGGGCGATACGCAGGGCGCGATCGACGCCTTCGAGGCCGCCTTGGCGGTCGATCCGGGATACGCGCCGATCTTTCTCCGCCTCGCCGAAGCCGCGCGGGCGGACGAGCTTCAGGGCAAGGCGATCCGCTATTACCGCGAAGCGCTGACGCGCGACCCGCGTAATCTCGCCGCGATCGCGGGCGAGGGTGAAGCCCTGGTCGAAAAAGGCGCGGTCGAAAAGGCGAAGGGCAATCTCGCCAAGCTCCAATCGCTGTGCGGGGCGACCTGCCCGGAAACGCAAACCCTGTCGGCCCGCATCGCCGCCGGTCCGCCCGCGCGCATTCAGACCGCCGAAGCGGTGATGCCCGATGCCGCGGTGACGCAATCGAACTGAACCGTGCCCCCGCCAAGGCGGGGGTGCGCGTTCATACCAACTCGCGGAATGCCTCGACCACGGCGCGATAGACGCGTTTCTTGAACGGTACGATCAGTTCGGGAAGCTGGTCGGGCTCGGCCCATTTCCAGTCGCAGAATTCGGGCGGATCATGCGCCTCGAGGTCGATGTCCCCATCCGCGCCCGAAAAGCGCGCGAGATACCAGACCTGTTCCTGCCCGCGATACCTGCCGCCCCACAGCTTGCCGATCAGCTCCTCGGGCAGGTCGTAGCGCACCGGCTCGTCCATTGCCTTGAGGATCGTGACATGTTCGGGCCGGGCACCGGTTTCTTCGGCGAGTTCGCGCAAGGCCGCATCGCGCAGGTCTTCGCCCTCGTCGACGCCGCCCTGCGGCATCTGCCACCAATCGCCTTCCCTGTTGTCGATCCGGCGGCCGACGAAGACCTTGCCATCGCCATTCACCAGCATAACGCCCACGCAGGGACGGTAACCGAGCGTTTCGCTCACCTGTATCGCTCCACCATCAGCTTCGTTGCATCGAGGAAAGCCTCGAGATCGTTCTGACCGCTCGGTATCGCTTTTCTCAGCGTGGTAAAGCCATGAATGATGCCGGGAAACTCGAGATAGACCACTTCCGTGCCGAGTTGCACCAGATGCGCGGCATATTCCCGGCCCGAATCGCGCAACGGATCGAGCCCGGCGGTACAAACGACCGTCGGGGGGGTGTTCGAGCAGTCGCCGACCATCGGCGTATGGCGCGGGTCGCTCGAATCGCCGCCATACTGATCGGTGAACCATGCCATCGCGGCGCCGGTCAGCAGAAATCCCTCGGCGAACATCGCCAGGCTTGAATGCTGGGTGACGTCGGAAGCGACCGGATAGATCGGCGCCTGCACGATCACCGGCACTTCCGCCGGATCGTTCATGAGCTGGTTGGTGGTGACGATGGTGAGATTGCCGCCCGCGCTGTCGCCGGTGATGACGAGCCCGGTGATCTCGCGCCCCAGTTCCGCAGGCGACGAGGCGACCCAGCGCGCGGCGGCCTCGCAATCGTCGGGCGCGGCGGGAAAGGGATGTTCCGGCGCGAGGCGATAATCGACCGAAACCACCGGCAGGTCGAGATGGTGCGAAATTTCGGTGCACAGCGCGTTGTAGACTTCGAGATCGCCGATCACGAACCCGCCGCCATGGAGAAACAGCACGCAGGGGCTGGGGCCGCGTTCGGCCTTCACATCGTAGAAGCGGATCGGGATCGGGCCTGCCGGACCGGGACAGGTGAGATCCTTCTGCACGGCCATGGCGCGCGGCTCGGCTTCGGCGACCGCGCCGACCATTCGCATCTGCTGACGGCCTTCCTCTGCGCCGACTTCTTCCACTCCCTTGCCGCCCATGGCTTCGAGCATGTCGAGGAATCCGCGCACATCGTCGCGGACGTAATGTTCGGTATCGGCCATCGTGTCTCTCTCCAAATTCGTTGCTATTCGCTACTTAACCTGTTTGCAGTGCTTTTCCATGCGGCTTTTTTGGCCTAGCAGAGAAACTTCATTGCGAGAGGATGGGGCGCGGCTTAGGTGGCGTTTCCCATTGGAAACGGCGCCGAGAGAGACGGCGCAGACAAGGAATTCACGGATGGCAACAGCCGCCACCGCGCCGGAAAACGGCCTCCCCGCAACTCCCGAAAGCGTCGTCGTGCGCTTTGCCGGCGATTCCGGCGACGGGATGCAGCTCACCGGGGGGCAGTTCACCCTGTCGACCGCGCTGGCTGGCAACGATCTGGCGACCTTCCCCGATTTCCCTGCCGAAATTCGCGCGCCGCAGGGCACATTGTTCGGGGTATCGGCTTTCCAGATCAATTTCGGCAGTCGCGAGATCAACACTGCGGGCGACGCGCCAGACGTATTAGTGGCGATGAACCCGGCGGCGCTCAAGGTGAACCTTGCCGCATTGAAGCCCGGCGGCCTGATCATCGCCGACACGGGGGCCTTCACCAAGCGCAACCTCGACAAGGCAAAATACGATGCCAACCCGCTCGAGGATGACAGCCTCGCCCAGTTCGACGTGCTCGCGTTCGACATCAGCGAAAAGACGATCGAGGCGGTAAAGCCCTTCGGTCTCGGCAACAAGGATGCGCTGCGCTCGAAGAACATGTGGACGCTGGGCCTGGCGCTGTGGATGTTCGACCGTCCGCGTGAGCCGATCCACGACTGGCTCAAGGCCAAGTTCAAGTCCAAGCCCGATATCGCCGACGCCAATATCGCTGCGCTCGATGCGGGCCATGCCTATGGTGAAACCGCCGAACTGGCCGGGCCGCTCAAGCAGCTCCATGTCGATCCGGTGCCAAGCGCGCCGGGCCTTTATCGCACCGTCACCGGAGCCGAGGCGGTCAGCCTCGGCCTTGTCGCGGGCGCGCAACTGGCCGAATTGCCGATGTTCTTCGGCGGCTATCCGATTACGCCCGCCTCCGCGATCCTCCACCACCTCGCGCGATTGAAGGAATTCGGCGTCACCACCTTCCAGGCGGAAGACGAGATTGCCGCGGTCTGCGCCGCCATCGGGGCAAGCTATGCGGGCCAGTTGGGGGTCACGTCCTCATCCGGCCCTGGCATTGCGCTAAAGACCGAAGCCATCGGCCTCGGCATCATGACCGAGCTGCCGCTGGTGATCGTCAATTCGCAGCGCGGCGGCCCGTCGACCGGCCTGCCCACCAAGACCGAACAGAGCGATCTCTACCAGGCGGTTTATGGTCGCAATGGCGATGCGCCCATGCCGGTGATCGCGGCGAGCAGCCCGTCCGATGCCTTCGAAGTGGCGATTGAGGCATGCCGCATCGCGGTCGAATACATGACCCCGGTCATGCTGCTGACCGACGGCTATATCGCCAACGCGGCCGAACCTTGGAAGGTACCCGATCCTTCGACCTTCACCCCGTTCCCGGCGAAGTTCCTCGACAAGCCCAACGCCGTTGATGACGAAGGTGGCGAGACCTTCCTGCCCTACAAGCGCGACGAGAAGGGCGCGCGTCCCTGGGTGAAACCCGGCACGCCCGGCCTGATGCACCGCATCGGCGGGATCGAGAAGCACGAGCTGACCGGCAATATCGACTATTCGCCCGACAACCACCAGCGCATGACCGACCTGCGCAAGGGCAAGGTCGAGGGCATCGCGGTGCCCGATCAGGAGGTCTGCCTCGGAGAGACCTCGGGCAAGCTTGCGGTCGTGGGCTGGGGCTCGACTTTCGGCCCGATCCACCGCGCGGTCGACAATTGCCGCCGCGCCGGGCTGGACGTGAGCCACATCCACGTGCGCCACATCTGGCCGCTACCGGCCAACCTCGGTGAACTGCTCAGGGGCTTCGATCACGTGCTGGTGCCCGAAATGAACACCGGCCAGTTCAAGACCGTGCTGCGCGACCAGTTCCTCGTCGATGCCGAGCCGCTCACCAAGACCAGCGGCCAGCCCTTCCAGATCGCGGAACTGGAAGCGGCGATCGGCAAGTATTTCGATGGCATCGAAGGCAATGAGGGCGGGCAGGTCGCGGTCAATGATGACCAGCTGCCGAGCCCGCAGGGAGGCGCAGAATGAACGCTCCGGTAAAGATCGAAACCACGCTCAAGGACTGGGAAACCGACCAGGAGGTCCGCTGGTGCCCGGGTTGCGGGGACTATGCGATCCTCAAGGCGGTGCAGCGCACGCTGCCGCAGCTTGGCGCCGATCCGAAGAATACCGTCTTCATCTCCGGCATCGGCTGTTCGAGCCGCTTTCCCTATTACGTCGAAAGCTACGGCTTCCACACCATCCATGGCCGCGCGCCTGCCTTCGCGACCGGCGCGAAGCTGGCCAATCCCGATCTCGATATCTGGCTGGTGACCGGCGACGGGGATGGATTGTCGATTGGCGGCAACCACTTGATGCATGTTCTTCGACGGAATGTGAACATGCAGATCATGCTGTTCAACAACGAGATCTACGGCCTTACCAAGGGTCAGGCGTCGCCGACCAGCCGCGAGGGGACCAAGTCGCCTTCGACCCCGATCGGCAGCTACGATCATCCCGCACGCCCCGCCGCCTTTGCGCTGGGCGCGGGCGCGCGTTTCGTCGGCCGCGGTTTCGACGTGTCGAAGCATCTGCCCGACGTGCTCAAGGCCGCCCATGCCCATAAGGGCGCGGCCTTCATCGAAATCTTTCAGAACTGCATCGTCTACAACAAGGACGTGTTCCACGATTTCGCCGCGCCCAAGGGTGCGGAGGACCAGCAGCTCTGGCTGGAGAACGGCAAGCCGATGCTGTTCGCCAAGGACACGAAGGGCATCACGCTCAACCGCGAGAAGCTGTGCCTCGAAGTGGTCGATGTGGTCGATGGCGATTGGGAAAGCGCGGGCGTGATCGTCCACGACGTCACCAACCGCTCGATCGCCCATATGCTGGTCGAAATGCCTTTCGGCCCGTTCCCGATGGCGCTGGGCGTGCTCTACGACGATCCGCGCCCGACTTTCGAGGATGCGGTAATCGCCGAGCGCGCCAAGGCGAGCGAGGGCAAAGACGCCAACCTCGCCAAGCTGCTCGGCAAGGGGCAGACCTGGACGGTCAGCGGCACGGCGCAGGACCCGGTCTGATATCGGGGTTCACGCGAAGGCGCAAAGGCGCGAAGGGGACAGCGTGAAGATCGAAGAACTGGCAAGTATCGCTGTCGATTGCGGGTTCAAGTTGCACAAGGATCTTGGTCCGGGATTGTTGGAATCGGTTTACGAAGTCCTGCTGGCTGAAAGCTTGCGCGAGCGTGGGCTTTCGGTTGCGCGCCAAGTTCCACTTCCGATCAAATACAAGGGCGTTGTCGTCGACAACGCATTCAGGATCGATCTGCTTGTCGAGGACAGGCTGGTGATTGAGCTGAAATCAACCGAGCGCGACAGCGCTCTATATCCCAAGCAATTGCTCACCTACCTGCGCCTTTCGAACCGGTCCTTGGGCCTGCTGATGAACTTCGGCCAAGAGACGTTCAAGCAGGGCGTTCAACGCGTCGTGAACAATCACTATGCTTCTTAGCGCCTTAGCGCCTTTGCGTGAGAGAATTTGATGGATAACCTGACCCATTCTCTTGTGGGCGCATTGCTGGGGCAGGCGGGGCTGAAGAAGAAGACTGGGCTCGCCATGCCCGCGCTGATCATCGGGGCGAATCTGCCCGATGTGGATGCGGCGTGCTTCTTTTGGCTTGATGGCACGGAGCATCTCGGCTTCCGGCGCGGGATTACCCACGGGCCGCCCGCGCTGGTGCTTTTGCCGCTGATCCTTGCCGGATTGCTCTATGGCTACGATCGCTGGCAGGCGCGCCGCGGGAAACGGCCCCAGGACCGGCTGCCGGTCAATTTCAAATGGCTCTATTTGCTAAGCTTCATCGGCTGCCTGACACACCCGGCGCTCGACTGGCTCAACGTCTACGGCATCCGCTTGCTCGAGCCGTTCAGCAGCCGGTGGTTCTATGGCGATACGCTGTTCATCATCGATGTGTGGCTGTGGGCGCTGCTGGGCTTCGCAACCTGGTTCTCGCTGCGGCGCGAGAAGCGGGGCGGGGAGTGGCAGCGACCGGCGCGCGCGGCGATGGCGGTGGCGCTGGTGTATATCGGGCTGAATGGGGTGATTTCGGCTAGCCACGGATGGCATTCCGCAAGCCCACTACCTGGTGCAACGACTGCCATTAGTAGTCCACTTCCTGTGGCTTCGGTTTGGCGTGAAGAAATCACAGGGTCGAAGAACGACTGGTACTACCTGCATGACTCCGCAGACGTGTGGGTGCCATTTCTGGAGGCAGAAAAACGCTGTGCTTGGCCCTCCGCAAGTGAGTTGCACAATGTTGGCTCGCAGGCCGAAGCCTTCCTCTTCTGGTCTCGCGCGCCTTTTGCCGAGCGCGCGCCTGACGGATCGGTGATCCTCCGCGACGCCCGTTTCTACGATCCGCGTGCGCGCGACCGGTTCAGCGTCGCGCTGCCGGAGGTGGCGTGCGAGGAACTTCCGACGCCTTAAACCGTCATTGCGAGCGAAGCGAAGCAATCCAGAGCGATACGCATGCACCATGGATTGCCGCGGCGACTTCGTCGCCTCGCAATGACTGTATAGGGACGGAATTCGAGACTTGAGGGTATGACTTCACCCCAAATCGTCTGGCTGCGGCGCGATCTGCGTATGGCAGACCAGCCAGCCCTTCATGCGGCCGCCCAGGCCGGTCCGGTCGTTCCGGTATTCGTGCTCGATCAGGAGCGGGCAGGTGACCATGCCTATGGCGGCGCATCGCTGGTATGGCTGCACTATTCACTGGAAAGCCTTGGCAAGAGCCTTGGTGCGCGCCGCTCCAAGATCGTCCTTCGCAAGGGCGATGCCCCGCAAATTCTCGCCGCGATTGCCGAAGAGGTGGGTGCCACCTGCATCCATGCGATGCGGCATTACGAGCCGTGGTGGAAGGAGGCGGAGGACGAGCTTCGCGACGCGTTGGGCGAGGACCGCAAGCTGTGCCTCTACGATGGCAACTACCTGCTCCCTCCGGGCAGCGTGACCACCGGATCGGGCGATCCCTACAAGATCTACACCCCGTTTTCGAAGGCGATGCTCGAGGTCATGCCGCCGCGCGACCCGCTGCCCGAGCCTGAGACAATCCATTCGCCCGAAAGCTGGCCGGAAAGCGACGACCTGGAAGATTGGGAGTTGCTGCCGACCAAGCCCGACTGGGCCGGGGGCATTCGCGCATTCTGGGACTTCGGCGAGGCCGCCGCGCACGAGCGGCTCGACTGGTGGACCGATCGCGTCGCCCAGTACGATGAGGGGCGGAACCTTCCCTCGGACGACATCACCTCGCGCCTCTCGCCGCACCTGCACTGGGGCGAAATCAGCCCCGCGCAGGTCTGGCACAAGCTCAAGGACAAGCGTTCCGACGGCTGGAAGACCTTCGCCAAGGAGGTCATCTGGCGCGATTATGCGCAGAACGTGATCGACCAGTTCCCCGACTATCCTCGGGAAAGCTATCGCGATTACGACGAGCGGACACTGTGGCGGAACCCCAATGCGGGACACCTCATCCGCGAAGACCTAGAATGCTGGCAAAAGGGCATGACCGGCTACCCCATCGTCGATGCCGGGATGCGCCAGCTATGGCAGACCGGCTGGATACACAACCGCGTGCGGATGATCTGCGCGAGCTTCCTCGTAAAGCACTTGCTGATCGACTGGCGCTGCGGCGAGCAATGGTACTGGGACTGCCTCGTCGATGCCGATTACGGTAATAACGGCGTCAACTGGCAATGGATCAGCGGTACCGGCGTCGACAGCAATATGTTCAGCCGGATCATGGCGCCGCTAACGCAGAGCGCGAAGTTCGACGCGGCGGGATATATCCGCGAATATGTGTCCGAGCTCGCCGATCTGGACGACAGCGAGATCCACGATCCGCCCGACGAGAAGCGTGGCGACTATCCGGCCAAGATGATCGACCACAAGGAAGCGCGCGAACGGGCGCTGGAGGCTTACAGGGCCAGCAAACCCTAGCGGACTTGTCGCCTCTATCCCGGCGGGCCATAGGCAGGGGGATGGAGATGCGGACAGGGCAGCGCGGGCAGGACCTTCTCGCCGGGGCGAAGAGCTTCGCGCGCAAGCCCGGCATGTTCGCGCGGCTGATCGCACCCGGTTTCGACAAGATCCTCGACCGGATCGACGCGGCGCTGGCTACGGGCGCAATCCATGCCATTTTGCCCGATGGCGGTCGAAGAACGCTTGGCGGCCGTTCGCCGGGCTTCGAATGCACGGTGGAATTGCGAAGCTGGAGCGCGCTGCTCCGCCTCGCCACCAATGGATCGATCGGCTGGTATCAGGCCTGGGAGGCGGGCGAATGGGCCAGCCCCGACCCAGTCCCGCTCTTTGCCCTGTTCATGGCCAATGGCCGCGAGTTGGGAAATACCGGCCGTGCGCGCGGCCCCTTCCGCCTGGCGGCACGTTTTGCGCACTGGCTCAATCGCAACACCCATGCGGGCGCGCAAAAGAACATCGCCGCGCATTACGATCTCGGCAATGATTTCTACGCGGCGTGGCTCGATTCCACGATGACCTATTCGTCGGCCCTCGACGTCGCCGATGACGGCCTCGAAGCGGCGCAGCGGCGCAAATGGGATGCTCTGGCCGCGAGGCTCGGCAAGCCCGCCAATGTTCTGGAAATCGGCTGCGGCTGGGGCGGATTGGCCGCCATGCTGTCCTCGCGCGGGATAGCTGCCACGGCAATCAGCCTCTCCGACGCCCAGCTTGCCTGGGCGCGCGAACGCCATCCGGGGGTCGATTTCCGTAAGCAGGATTATCGCGACACGGCGGGCCAATACGATGCCATTGCCAGCGTCGAGATGGTCGAGGCGTTGGGGCGCGAATACTGGCCGACTTTCATGGACTGTATCGCGCGCAACCTCAAACCCGGTGGGCGCGCGGCGATTCAGTATATTTCCATGCGCGACGATCTGTTCGAAGCCTATGCCAAAAGCGCCGATTTCATCCAGGCCTATATCTTTCCGGGTGGGCTGCTGATCCGCACTAGCGAATTCCGCCGCCTGGCCGGGGAACGTGGGCTCGCCTGGCAGGACCAGTACGATTTCGGCCCCGACTATGCCGAAACGCTGAAATGCTGGCGCGCGAATTTCGACGCGGCGGAACGCGAAGGCCGCCTGCCGCAGGGTTTCGACGCGCGCTTCGGCGATCTGTGGCGCTATTATCTGATGTATTGCGAAGGCGGGTTCCGCGGCGGCGGGATCAACGTGCACCAGGTCACGCTGGTGAAACAGGGAGAGAGTGAATGAGGGGCCTTTGGATTTCGACTGCGGCACTGGTGCTGACGGGATGTGTTAGCGCTTACGATAGCGCACCTGTTGGCGAGGTTGCGGTCGCGCCGCCAGCGGTCACCCAATCGATGCCCGAGCAGATGGCGAGCATGGAGCCGGGCGATTCGATCCTGTTCTGGAGCGATGAACGCCGCTCGGCCGCGTTCCGCGACATGGAGGGGCTGTTTCCAGGCCTCGAAGTGGCACCCGCGACCAAGGCACGCGATTTGCCGCGCGGGGGCGAAAGCCTCCCCGCAGCCCTGCAGGCCGAAATCCGCGCCTATATGGCGCAAACGCAGGCCGCCGGCGTGATGGCGCTCAAGAATGGCGAGGTGGTGTTCGAGGATTACGGCCTCGGCTTCGGCCCGGGCGATCGCTGGACCAGCTTCTCGGTTGCCAAGAGCTTTACCTCGACGCTGCTCGGCGCGGCGATTGCAGACGGCGCGATTGCCAGCGTCGATACGCCCGTGACCGAGATCATCCCCGCGCTTGCCGGGACGGCCTATGACGGCGTCACCGTCGGCCAGATCGCCAGCATGACCTCGGGCGTTGCCTGGAACGAGGACTATACCGATCCCGATAGTGACGTGGCCAAAATGCTCGCCATCGCGCCGGTGGCCGGCGAATCGCAGGCGGTGACCTATGCGCGCACGCTGAAGCGCGAGGCGCCTGCGGGCCAGAAATGGGTCTACAAGACGCTCGAAACAAATCTCCTCGGCCTGATCGTCGAACAGGCGACCGGCCAGTCGTTGGCGGCCTATGCGGCGCAGAAGATCGTCGAACCCGCCGGCTTCGAAGGCGGGATGTTCTGGATGCAGGACCTCACCGGCGGCAATATCGGCGGCTGCTGCCTGTCGCTGCGTCTCGCCGACTATGCCCGCATGGGCCAGTTCGCGCTGGAAGGTGGCAAGGACGTGGTGCCTGCAGGCTGGTTCGCCACCGCCGGATCGCCGCTGGTCGATTTCGGCGCGCAGGCCCCTGGCTTCGGCTATGGCTATCAATGGTGGACCTATCCCGGCGACACCTATGGCGCGCAGGGCATTTTCGGGCAGGCGATCACCATCGTTCCGGAAGAAGAGCTGGTCGTCGCCATTGTCAGCAACTGGCCGACAGCCACGAGCAGCGACCATCGCGCCGGTTTCCGCGACCTGGTCGGCAAGATCGCCGAGGCACTCGACGACTGAGCGGGCGGGGCTGCGCCCCCGTCAGAAGGCGCGATAGGCATCCTCTCCGCTATAGCGGGCGAGGATGCTGTCATGCACGATCGGGTTGAGCAGCTCGCTGAAAGCGCAGCCGACGATGCAGTTTTCCCACCAGATCACCTGGGCCTGAAGCGATTCGAGACCTGCCAGGGTAAGCCAGCAGAGCTGGCCTTCGTGCATGCGGTTGAGCGCGGCTGCTGAAAAGCCCGAGATCGAGAGGTCGTGAACCACGGTCTGGAACGCCCGCCCGCCGCTTGGTCGCAATTGTCCGGGAATGGTCAGCCTGGTGCGCGGGGCGCAGCGATCCTCCTGCGCGGCTAGCGTATAGGGATCCTTCGACTGGTGGACCATGGCGGGCGCCCTTTCCGGGTTCGGTGCGACTCACATCGCCCGGAGGCAGCCGGGGCGATTCGCCATGTCTCACCCAATCGGAGTTGAGAAGTCCTGACCGCGCTTGGTTAACCTACCCCTCGACGCGTTCGCGATGGAAGCCCTCGAAACCGTCAACCAGCAGTTCCACCAACCGATCGGCAACAACCGACGGTTCCTTCACCGTCTGCGGGTCTTCGCCGGGATAGGCCTTGGCGCGCATGGCGGTGCGGGTGGCCCCCGGATCGATCAGCGCGACGCGGACCTTGGAGATCTTTTCGACTTCCTGCGCATAGCTTGCCAGGAGGTTGTCGAAGGCGGCCTTGGTGGCGCCATAGGCGGACCAATAGGCGCGCGGCGTCGCCCCCACGCTGCTGGTCAGGCCGATCACGCGGCCCGCATCGGCACGTTTGAGCAGCGGGTCGAAATTGGCCAGCAAGGCCTGCGTAGCGAGGAAATTGACCGTCAGGGCCTGGCTGAGCTGCTTGCCGTCGATTTGGGTTACCGGCGTGAGCGCGGGCAGATAGGCACCCGAAATGACGAGGAAATCGAGCTTGTCCCAGCGCCCGGCGATGGCCGAGGCGAGGCGGGCGATGCCATCGCTCTCGTTGAGATCGACCGGCGCAATCGTCGAGGCTCCGCCAGCTTCGTGAATTGTATCCTCGACCGATTCGAGCGCGCGGACATCGCGCCCGGTCAGTACGACATGGGCACCGGCGGCCGCCAGTGCCCGCGCGGTAGCCGCACCGATCCCCTTGCTCGCCCCGGTGACAAGGGCGAGGCGATTTTCGAGTGGTTTCGTCATCAGGCGACCTGTTCGGATGGAAATGCGAGTTTGTGCTGCTTGTCTTCGCGCCGCGCCATGTCGGTCAGCGAGGTCGGATAGTCGCCGGTGAAGCACGCGTCGCAGAATTGCGGGCAGGCCGAATTGCGGGGCTTCTCGCCCACGGCGCGATAGAGACCGTCGATCGAAACGAAGGCGAGGCTGTCGGCCCTGATGAATTCGCGCATCGGTTCGACATCCATGCGCGCGGCGAGCAGTTTGGAGCGTTCGGGCGTGTCGACGCCGTAAAAGCAGCTATGCGCGGTCGGCGGACTGGCGACGCGGAAGTGAACTTCGGTCGCGCCCGCATCGCGCATCATTTCGACGATCTGTAACGAGGTTGTGCCGCGCACGATGCTGTCGTCGATCAGGACGATGCGCTTGCCCTCTACCAGGGCGCGGTTGGCATTGTGCTTGCGCTTGACGCCCGCGTGGCGAATGCCGTCGCTGGGCTGAATGAAAGTGCGCCCGACATAGTGCGAGCGGATAATGCCAAGCTCGAACGGAATGCCCGATTCCTGCGCATAGCCGATGGCCGCCGGAACGCCGCTATCGGGCACGGGGACCACGAGATCGGCTTCGACCGGTTTCTCGCGCGCGAGTTCGGCGCCGATCGCCTTGCGTGCTTCGTAGATGCTGCGCCCGTCGAACACCGAATCCGGGCGGCTGAAATAGACATGCTCGAAAATGCAGGGACGCGGGGCGTGATCGCCGAAGGGATGGAGCGAATCGATATTCCCCTCGAAATCGACCTTGATCACTTCGCCCGGCTCGACCTGGCGGACGAATTGCGCGCCGACCACGTCGAAGGCGACGGTTTCGGACGCGAACACGGTAGCATCGCCGATCCGGCCCATCTGCAACGGGCGGATGCCCAGCGGATCGCGGCAGGCGATCATGCCTTCGGGCGTCATCACGATCAGCGCATAGGCCCCTTCGAGCAGGCGCAGCGCATCGATCAACCGGTCCATGATTGTGGGATAGCGGCTGGTCGCGACGAGATGGATGATAACTTCGGTATCGCTGGTCGACTGGAAGATCGAACCGCGCCGGACGAGATCGTCGCGCAACACCCTCGCATTCGAGATATTGCCATTATGCGCCACCGCGAACCCGCCACTGGCTAGGTCGGCGTAAAGCGGCTGGACGTTGCGCAGGCCTGCGCCTCCGGTGGTCGAATAGCGCACATGGCCCGCCGCCATCATGCCGGGCAGTTCGGCAATCGCTTCCTGACTGGAAAAATTTTCCGCCACATGGCCAAGCCCGCGGCGGGTAAAGAATTCGGCGCCGTCGAAACTGGTGATGCCGGCGGCTTCCTGGCCGCGATGCTGGAGAGCGTGGAGGCCGAGAGCTGTCGCGGCTGCCGCATCGGTCGCATTGATTGCGCCGAACACGCCGCATTCCTCGCGCAGCTTGTCGCCATCCTCGTCGAGAAACGGGTGGGTGAGGTTCATCGAAAGGCCTGTCTGCCGCGACTGATCGGGATGGGGGTCCCAATGGCGATGTTACGGCCCGATTACAAGGCCGGTGCGATGGATGGCCCAAGGAAAGACACGATTTCATTGCGCAGCAAGGCGCGGCTGCCTAAACGCCCTTACAACGCACCGCCAGATACAAGGGCTGTCTTGATCCTCTCTCCTTTCGAATGGACCATCGCCAAGCGCTATTTGCTTCCGGGCAAGGGCGAGGCTTTCATTGCGTTGGTCGCCAGCATCTCGATCGGCGTTGTCATGCTCTCCGTCGCCATGCTGGTCGTGGTGATGAGCGTGATGAACGGCTTTCGCGCCGAATTGCTCGACAAGATCGTCGGGTTGAACGGCCATGCCATCGTGCAGGCTTACGGGGGTCGGCTCGACGATTGGGAGAACGTTCTCGCGAGGGTCGAGGAAACGCCGGGTGTGGTCAGCGCGTCGCCCTTGATCGAACAGCCCCTGCTGACGAGTTTCAATGGGCGGGTCGAGGCGATCCTCGTGCGCGGCCATACACCGCAGGATTTGCGGGAATTGTCGACCAAGGCGATCAGCGGGAATTTCGATGCGTTGCAGCCAGGTGCGAGCAAGGTGGCGATCGGGGTGCGTCTGGCGGAAAATATCGGCGCGCGGGTGGGCGATACGATCACCATCATCAATCCTCAGGGCCGCTCCACTCCCTTCGGCACCGTCCCGCGCCAGGTGGGCTACGAAGTCGCCGCCATTTTCGAGGTCGGGGTTTACGACTACGACGGCGCCTTCGTGGTCATGCCGATGCAGGATGCGCAGACCCTGCTGCTGATCGGCGATACGGTCGGCATGATCGAGGTGACGGTAGAGGATGCCGACCGCGTCGGCGAAATCCTCGAGCCGGTCCAGAGGGCGGTTCAGGGCAGGGCGGTCGTGTCAGACTGGAAGACGATCAATTCGACCCTGTTCGAGGCGCTTCAGGTCGAACGCGTGGCGATGGCTTTCGCCTTGAGTTTCATGGTTCTGGTGGCCGCATTCAACATTCTTTCGAGCCTGGTCATGCTGGTTCGCGCCAAGACGCGCGACATTGCCATCATGCGCACCATGGGTGCGACTAGAAAAAGCCTGATGAAGATCTTCGTGACCACCGGTTTTACGGTCGGGGCGATCGGAACGGTGGCAGGTCTTCTGCTTGGTTTCATTATCCTGACCTTCCGGCAGCAGATCGTGACCGGCATCGGCTTTCTCACGGGGGTTGAACTGTGGGACCCTCAGGTCCGTTTCCTGACCATGCTGCCGTCCAAGACCGATCCGGTCGAGGTCGGGATGATCGTGCTGCTGGCGCTGGCCCTCAGTTTCCTCGCCACGCTCTATCCCGCCTGGAAGGCGGCAAGCACGGACCCGGTACAGGTGCTGCGCTATGAATAAGCCGGTCGTCGAACTGAAGCGGTTGACCCGCAGCTTCGAACAGGGAGGCGTGCGTATCGACGTGCTGCGCGGGGTTGATCTTGCGATCCAGCCGGGCGAGATCGTCGCGCTGCTGGGGCCTTCGGGATCGGGCAAATCGACCTTGTTGCAGGCGGTCGGCCTGCTCGAAGGCGGGTTCGGGGGCGAGATCGTCATCGCGGGCCATTCCGCGGAAAAATCGGATTCGCGCGCCCGCACCGTGCTGCGCCGCGAACATCTCGGCTTCGTTTACCAGTTCCACCACTTGCTGCCCGATTTCGATGCACGCGAGAATGTCGTGCTGCCGCAGCTGGTCGCGGGTAGACCGCGAGCCGAGGCCGAGGCACGTGCCGAGCAATTGCTGGTCGCGCTGGGGCTCGAACACCGGCTCGACCACCGGCCCAGCCAGCTTTCGGGCGGCGAACAGCAGCGCGTTGCCGTGGCGCGCGGGCTCGCCAACAAGCCCGATCTCGTCCTGGCCGACGAGCCCACCGGCAATCTCGACGAGGCGACATCGGACAAGGTGCTCGCGCAATTCCTCGATCTCGTCCGGGGCGAGGGCAGTGCCGCGCTGATCGCAACCCATAACGAGCGGCTGGCGCAGAAAATGGACCGTATCGTCCGCCTTCACGAAGGCGTGCTCGAATAGAGGACCCGCAAGCGCCGTCGCTCGTTCGTTTGCCAAAGGAGAAAACTGCATGACCGACCATCCGAGTACTTTCAAAGGCGACCCGAGCCATAGCGAAGGCATTGAGTGGGACGATCGCGCCAGCCTCCATCGCACCGGCGATGGCGACGGCGTGCTGGATGGCGCCAAGGGCCTGCGGAGCGGCACCTTCGCCGACCTGATCCGCCACGTGATGCTGATGCCTGCCGAAGAACGTGGGGATTACTACATCGAGAAAGCGGGGGACCGCGAATACCATGTCGACGAGATCGTGAGCCTTTCGAAGCGCGACGATTTCCCGCGCTCGTAGGAACGGGTTGGTCCTCGGTCGATAGCCGCTCGCCGGACGGCACAGCCCGGCATAACTTGGCACTATCAGGGGAGAATTGACCATGCTGACCGCCGCGCTCGCGCTTGCCTTCGCACAGGCCGCCGCACCTGCCGTCACGCCACCAGCGCAACCGCAATGCGAAGGTGTGAACCACGAGGCTTTCGATTTCTGGGTTGGCGAATGGGAGGTTTTTCCCAATGGCGGTGACGAGCGGGTGGCGGACAGCCTGATCGAGAAAGTCAGCGTCGGCTGCGCGATTCGCGAAACCTGGATGCCTGTGCAGGGGCGCGGTGGAACCAGCCTGAGCGCTTATGATCCGGCCACCGGCGGATGGCACCAATTATGGGTAGGCGGCGTGCCCGGGCGCGTCTTCTTCGACGGCGGCGCAGTCGACGGCGCCATGGTACTAACCGGCTATTGGGGCAGGAATGCACAGGGCAATCCTATGCTCGTGCGGATGACCTATACGCTTGAAGAGGATGGCAGCGTGCGACAATACGGGCAGGCAAGCGCGGATCACGGGCGGACGTGGTCGGATGCCTTTGACTATATCTATCGCCGCAAGGAATAGCCCCGTGACCAGTATCGCCGATTTTACCGTCGCCACCAACACGGGCGACCAGCTCGACCTGAAAGAGAAACTCGGCAAGGTGCTGTTGGTGGTGAACACCGCCAGTAAGTGCGGCTTCACCCCGCAATATGACGGGTTGGAGGAGCTGTTTCAGGATTACAAGGACAAGGGCTTCGAAGTCCTCGCCTTTCCCTGCAACCAGTTCGGCAATCAGGAACCGGGAGACGCGGACGAGATTGCCGAATTCTGCAAGGTCAATTTCGGCCTCACCTTCCCGCTGATGGCCAAGGTCGACGTCAATGGCGACGACGCCAGCCCGCTGTTCGACTGGATGAAAGCCGAAAAGCCCGGACTGATGGGGTCGCGCGCGATCAAGTGGAACTTCACCAAATTCCTGATCGACCGCGAAGGCAATGTCGTGAAGCGTTACGGCCCGGCCGATGCGCCCAAGACGATCGCCAAGGATATCGAAAAGCTTCTCTGAGGTCTCGATAGTCATTGGGAGAAACCGCAGGCGGAGCCGACGTCGGCCTCCGGCCACCCGGCAATCCAGATAGGGAAGACCTGGATTGCTTCGCTACGCTCGCAATGACTGTGTGCGCTGAAATTCCTGTGGATGCAGCCCTTGGCCGACGGAGGCGCAATCCGCATATTGCAGCCATGTCCTTCAAGCCCTTCGTCCCGTTTCGTATCCTGTCGGCATATACGATGCTGGAGGGCGCGATCGATCCCAAGGCGATGGCCAAGCTGGCGAAAGAGCGCGGCTTTCCCGCCATGGCGATCGCCGACCGCAACGGGCTCTATGGTGCCGTGATGTTCGCCAATGCCTGCAAGGCCGAAGGCATCCAACCGATCATCGGCACGCTGCTGGGCGTCGCGCGCGATGCCGAGGGCAAGCAGGTCGACTACCTGCCGCTCTATGCGCAGGACGAAGCGGGATACGACAATCTCTGCCATCTCGTCTCGAAGGCGCATCTCGACCGCCCGCTGGAATTCGATCCGCATGTACGGATGGAGGATCTCGAGGGGCATACGGACGGGCTGATTGCCTTTACCGGGGCGAGCGAGGGCGGAGTGACGCGCCTGCTCGCCGAGGGGCAGCAGAGCCATGCCGAGGCCCTGCTTGACCGCTTGCAGGGCCTTTTCCCGGATCGGCTCTATATCGAACTCGCCCGGCGCGGGAACGAGGTGGAGGAACGCGCCGAGGCTGCCTTGGTCGAGCTTGCCTATGCGCGCGACTTGCCGCTCGTCGCGACCAACCCCGCCAATTTTGCCGAGCCGCATATGCACAAGGCGCATGACGCCATGCTCTGTATCGCCGGTTCGACCCATGTCGATGCGGAGGAGCGCGCGCGGTCCAACCCCGAAAGTTTTGTGAAGACCTATCACATGATGGACGAGGCCTTCGCCGACCTGCCCGAAGCGGTGCAGAACACGCTCGTCGTGGCGCAGCGCTGCGCCTACGCGCCGCCCTATCGCAAGCCGATCCTGCCCAGCCTCGCCGGCGACCTCGAGGGCGAGGCGCGCATGCTGGAAGAAGACGCGCGCAAGGGCCTCGAAGCGAGGCTCGAACCCTATGGCGAAATGAGCGAGGACGACCGCAAGGTCTATTTCGACCGGCTGAAATTCGAAGTCGACATCATCAACCAGATGGGTTTTCCCGGCTACTTCCTGATCGTTGCCGACTTCATCAAATGGGCTAAGGACCATGATATTCCGGTGGGGCCGGGCCGTGGGTCGGGTGCGGGCAGCCTCGTCGCCTGGGCGCTGACGATTACCGATCTCGACCCGATCCAGCTGGGCCTGCTGTTCGAACGCTTTCTCAACCCGGAACGCGTCTCGATGCCCGACTTCGATATCGACTTCTGCGAAACGCGGCGGGGCGAGGTGATCCGTTACGTCCAGCAGAAATACGGGCACGACCACGTCGCGCAGATCATCACCTTCGGCAAGCTGAAAGCGCGCGCCGTGCTGCGCGAT
The DNA here is from genome assembly GCA_022953095.1 of Qipengyuania sp. ABI-127-1. GTDB lineage: Bacteria > Pseudomonadota > Alphaproteobacteria > Sphingomonadales > Sphingomonadaceae > Qipengyuania. The sequence goes on from JALJCR010000001.1 coordinate 1,521,791, forward strand.
ACGGGCCGCATCCTGCAGATGAGCTACGGCCATGTCGATCGGCTGTGCAAGATGGTGCCCAACCACCCGACCGACCCGTGGACGCTGCCGCGCGCCCTGAACGGCGCGGCCGATTTCAAGCGCGAATACGACAATGACAACGAGGTGAAACGTCTCGTCGATCTGGCGATGCAGCTCGAGGGCTTCCCGCGCAACAGCTCGACGCACGCCGCCGGCGTGGTGATTGGCGACCGTCCGCTGGCCAAGCTGGTCCCACTTTACCGCGATCCGCGTTCGGACATGCCGGTCACGCAATACGACATGAAGAATGTCGAGAGCTCCGGCCTCGTCAAATTCGACTTTCTCGGGTTGAAGACGCTGTCGGTGCTCAAGAAGGCGGTCGACCTGCTCAAGCGGCGTGAGATCGATATCGACCTGTCGCAGCTCCCACTCGACGATCCCAAGGTCTACGAGCTGATGAAGGCGGGTAACACGGTCGGCGTGTTCCAGCTTGAATCGGAAGGCATGCGGCGCACGCTGACCGCGGTGAAGCCGACCAATTTCGGTGACATCATCGCGCTCGTCTCGCTCTATCGTCCCGGCCCGATGGACAACATCCCGCTGTTCGGCAAGCGCAAGGCTGGCGAGGTGGCGATCGAGTATCCGCATGCCAAGCTCGAAGGCATCCTCGCGGAGACCTACGGCATCTTCGTCTACCAGGAACAGGTCATGCAGGCGGCGCAGATCCTCGCCGGATATTCGCTCGGCGATGCGGACCTGCTGCGCCGTGCGATGGGCAAGAAGGTCCAGGCGGAAATGGACGCGCAGCGCATCCGCTTCGTCGAGGGCTGCAAGGAAGTCTCCGGGATCGAGAAGGCCGAGGCCAACGCGTTGTTCGACTTGATCGACAAGTTCGCCGGCTACGGCTTCAACAAGTCGCACGCTGCCGCCTATGCGCTGCTCGCCTACCAGACCGCGTGGCTCAAGGCGCATTACCCGGAAGAATTCTACGCCGCATCGATGTGCTTCGACATGCACCAGTCGGAAAAGCTGGCGATTTTCGTCGACGATGCCCGGCGCGGCGGGATCACAGTGCTGCCGCCTTCGCTCAACCACTCGGAGGCAGAATATACGGTCGAGCAAACCGACGACGGATATGCCGTGCGCTACGCGCTGGCAGGCATTCGCAATGTCGGCGAGCGCGCGATGGAAGCGATCGTGGAAGAGCGCGAGGCGGCGGGCAAGTTCGAGAGCCTGAAGGATTTGTTCGAGCGCCTCCCCAAGGGCTCGATGAATTCACGCCAGCTCGAAGCGCTGATCAGCGCGGGCGCCTTGGACGAATTCGAACCCAATCGCGCCAAGCTGATGGCCAATACCGACATGCTGCTGGCGGTCGCCGATGCGGCCGAGCGCGAACGGTCGAGCGGGCAGGCGGGCCTGTTCGGCGGCGAGGATGCTGCGGTCGACGACACGTTGCGGCTGAAGGATGCCGAAGACTGGTCGCTCAGCGAGGCGCGCAGCCGCGAGAAGGAGAATATGGGCTTTTCGTTCAAGGAACATGCGACGGCCGCCTATCGCGAAATCGCCAGTGCGCAGGGCGCTCGCTCGCACGCTTCGCTGATCGCGGGCGGTGTGCCGGGAGGCGGGCGCATGGGCGCGGTGATGGCGGTGCAGGTCGAAGGCGCGAACAAGGGCACTACGAAGCGCGGCAAACCTTTCATCCGTGCCGATTTTTCCGACAGTTCGGGCCAGTTCAGCGCTGCCTGCTTCGAGGAAGGGCTGGTCGATAAATTCCTCGAATGGGCCGAGAACGGGACCTGCGTGAAACTCGATGTCGAACTCGACAGTCCGAGCCCAGACGAACCGCCGCGGATCACCGTGCGCGGCGCGGTGCCGCTTGAGGCGGTGAAGGGCAGCATGGCGATGCTGCTCACGCTCGAGGTAGAGAGCGTCGATGCGCTCACCCAGCTTGCGCTGGAATTGGGCGAGGAAGGCGGCGGCGGCGACGAGGTGCTCGCCACATTGCTCACCGGAGACGCGACCCCGCCCGTAATGCGACTGGGGCGAACATTTTCTATCGACGGAGACGTCGCCGAACGCTTGGCAAGCGTGCCCGGTCTTGCCAAGGTGCAGTTGACCGCGCGACGGGGGAAGGCAAACTTGCGCCTCGTTGCCTGAAAACACAGTCATTGCGAGCAGAAGGCGCCGCAATCCATCACCCGCCGTCGCTCGCGACTGCGATGTTTGAAGCTGGATTGCCGCGTCGCCTTCGGCTCTTCGCGATGACCAAATTGGAGAGGAGAGAGTATGCCGCTTGGCGCGATGCAGGACTGGAACATGCGGATTTCGCATGTGATCGATCACGCAGCCCGGGAAGCCCCCACCCGTGAAATCGTTACCCGCTGGGCCGATGGTAGCGAAACCCGCACCGACTGGGCGGGCATTCATCGCGATGCGCGGAAAATGAGCCAGGCGCTTCAGGCGCTCGGCCTGGAGAAGGGCGATAAGGTTGCCAGCCTGGCGATGAACCATGCGCGCCACCTCGTCAGCTGGTTCGGCGTCGCGGGGATGGGCGGCGTGCTGCACACCTGCAACCCGCGCCTGTTCGAGGACCAGCTCGAATACATCGTCAACCACGCCGAAGACAAAGTCATGCTCTACGATGCGGCCTTCCAGCCGATCGTCGACAAGATGCGCGACAAATGGCCGACGGTCGAACACTATATCTGCTTCGATTCGAGCGAGCACACGACCAGTTTCGAAGACTGGATCGGCGCGCAGGACGGCGATTTCGCATGGGTCGATGGCGACGAGCGCGACCCGTGCATGATCTGCTACACCAGCGGAACCACGGGCCATCCCAAAGGCGTCCAGTACGAACACCGCTCGACCATGCTGCACGCGATTGCCGGGCTGCAGCCCGCGGCGTTCAATTTCAGCTCCTCCAGCGTGATGCTGCCGGTCGTGCCGATGTTCCACGCGGCGAGCTGGGGCCTGCCCTATGCCGGGGCCATGGCAGGGATCAAATTCGTCTTCAGCGCGGTGAACGATCCCGCCGTGCTCGACGAGGTCATGAAGACCGAAGGCGTCACCGATTCCGCCGGTGTACCAACCGTATGGCTGGCGCATTTCCAGTATTGCGATGCCAACGGTCTCGATCTGCCCAAGCTCAAGGCGGCGACTATCGGCGGCAGCGCCGCGCCGCGTTTCATGATCGAGCGGCTGATGAAGAACGGCACCCGCGTCCAGCATGCCTGGGGGATGACCGAAACCAGCCCCATCGGCACGGTTGGCGGGCCGACCGGCAATTGGGACGAACTTACTTTCGACGAGAAGGTCGAGAAGACGATGAAGCAGGGGCGCCCGATCTTCGGCGTCGAACTGCGAACGGTCGATCTCGACGATCCGACCAAGGTGTTGCCGCGCGATGGCAAGACCTCGGGCGCGCTGCACATTCGCGGGCCGTGGGTGGTGAAGCGCTATTTCAAGGCCGAGGAAGATGCGATCGACGCCGAAGGCTGGTTCAATACCGGGGACGTGGCGGTCCTCCACCCCGATGGGACGATGCAGATCACGGACCGGACCAAGGATGTGATCAAGTCGGGCGGCGAATGGATCAGCTCGGTCGAGCTGGAAAATGCCGCCGTCGGCCATCCCGCCGTGGCCGAGGCCGCCGCCATCGGCATGCCGCATCCCAAGTGGGACGAACGGCCCGTGCTGTTTGTCGTCCGCAAGGAAGGGCAGGATGTCGGCGCCGAGGATCTCACCAGTTTCCTTGCCGACAAGGTCGCCAAATGGTGGTTGCCCGATGCGGTCGAATTCGTCGACGACATCCCCCACACCGCTACCGGCAAGATCAGCAAGAAAGACCTGCGCAAGCGGTTCAGCGATTATACGCTGGGATGACGGAAATTCCTCCCCGAGCCGGGGAGGTCGGGAGGAACTTATGACCGACAGCTATATCGATCCGAGCCCGGCCAATTTCCAGGCATTCAAGGACCTGCCGCGCGACGAGCCAATCCACATGCTCAACCTGCTGCTCTACCGCGACCTCGCGGAATATCCCGAAGGGCATGAGCATCACGGCAATGGCTGGAACGGACGCCGCGCCTATGAGGAATACGGCAAGACCAGCGGCCCGATCTTTCGCCGCGTGGGCGGCGAGATCGTCTGGCGCGGGGCGTTCCAGACGGTGGTGACCGGCCCCGACACAATGCGCTGGCACGATGGCTTCGTGGCGCAATATCCGAATGCGGGAGCCTTCTTCGAGATGATCAAGGATGCCGATTACCAAGAGGCGGTGGTGAACCGCACTGCGGCGTTGGTGGACAGCAGGCTGGTGCGGTTCAAGCCGGGCGCGGCGGGCGAGGGGTTCTAGCCTCCCCGGAACGGGGAGGGGGACCACATAGTGGTGGAGGGGCACCCTCAGCACTTCGAAAGGTCAGCCGCGCGTATACGACATATGTGGGTGAGCCGCGTAATCACGGCCTCAACATCAGTAAGCACAGCCCTCGCAGGAATTCGAGTTGTTGCGATGCCCTGTGACCGCAGAAAAGCCGACCGGTTCCTGTCGCGCGCAATCGTCTCGACGCTGTCATGCGCCCAGCCATCGACCTCGACGGCCAATCGCAGCCGCGCGCAGTAGAAGTCGAGAACGTAAAGGCCTGCCGGATGCTGGCGTCGAAACTTGAAGCCGCAGGGTCGCTTGCGGAGATGCTGCCACAAGAGGCGCTCGGGCATGCTCATGTCTCTGCGTAGTTGGCGTGCTCGCTTGATCGTTTCTCTCGGCCCATTGATCATGGCATGTACCCCTCCACCGCCTTCGGCGGTCCCCCTCCCCGGAACGGGGAGGCATTCATAGCAACCGGAACTGTCCGCCTACCGCTGGCGGCCTGAACTGCGTGCAGTCGAGTTCGAACTTCGCCTTGCCGAGCCCCGCGCGCTTGCAGACCACGCGGAAGCGTGCGCGGAACAGGTCGGCCCAGACGCCGCTCGGTTTCATGCGGGTGTGGAAGTCGGGATCGTTGTCACGGCCCTGTCCATTTTTGGCGCGGATCGAGCGGACGATGCTCATCACCTTGTCGCCGCGCTCGGGATAGTGGACCGATAGCCATTCGCGGAACAGCGGGGCGACCTCGTGCGGCAGGCGCAGCGGGATCCAGCCCACGCTACTCACGCCGATGGCGGCCACGCGCTGCACAATCTCCTCCATGAACTCGTCGGTGATCGCCGGGATGATCGGGGAGACCGAGCAATGGGTGGGCACACCCGCATCAACCAATTTCTGCAAGGCCTGTAGCCGTTTGGCGGGTGCCGCCGCGCGCGGTTCGAGCTTGCCCGACAGCTTCGGGTCCAGCGTTGTCACCGATATCGCCACCGCGACCAGCCGTCTTTCCGCCATCTCGGCGAGCAGATCGAGATCGGCCAGCACACGGTCGGATTTGGTCGTGATCGTCACCGGATGGCGCGCATCGAGGCACACCTCCAGCACGCTGCGGGTGATGCGATACCGCGCCTCGATCGGCTGGTAGGGATCGGTATTGGTCCCCATCGAAATCGGTTTGGGGCGGTATTTGGGTTTGGCCAGCGTCGCGCGCAGCAAATCCGCCGCATTGGGTTTGGCGAACAGCTTCGTCTCGAAATCGAGCCCGGGAGAGAGATCGTGATAGGCATGTGTTGGCCGCGCGAAGCAATAGACGCAACCATGCTCGCAGCCGCGATAGGCATTGACCGAGCGGTCGAAGGGCACGTCGGGCGACTGGTTGAAGCTGAGGATCGTCTTCGGGTGTTCCTCGGTCACGGTGGTGCGCAGCCTAACCGGCGGCCCCCCTTCGAGAGCGGTCAGTTGCTCCACATAGTCGCGCCAGTCGCCATCCTCCTCGCGCGTGGCGAGGCCGAAGCGCGTCGGCACCCGCGCACCCTGCGCGCCGCGTCCGGATATTGCTGGAGCGAGTCGGCGATCCATGTTCTGGAACATACATGGAACACCGGTGTTCTCATACCGTCATTGCGAGGAGCCGGAGGCGGAGTCGAAAACGGCCTGCGGCCACCCGGCAATCCATCTTCGAACCTTGAAGCTGTAGGAGACGGCCGGTGATGGATTGCTTCGCCTCCGGCTCCTCGCAATGACGGCGAATGGAGCTTACCGCTCGCGCAATCTCGGCATCAACTCGACGAAATTACAGGGGCGGTAGCGGCTGTCGAGCTGATGGATCAGGATCTTGTCCCACCCATCCCTCACCGCGCCGTTCGAGCCGGGCAGGGCGAAGATATAGGTTCCGCGCGCCACCACCGCGCAGGCGCGGGACTGGATCGTACTCGTCCCGATGGTTTCGTAGCTGAGCCAGCGAAACAGCTCTCCGAAACCGGGAACGTCCTTGCTCTTCACCCGGTCTAGCGCTTCGGGCGTCACATCGCGACCGGTCAGGCCAGTCCCGCCGGTGCAAACGATGCAATCGATGCTTTCATCTTCGATCCACCGATGAAGATGCGCGTCGATTTCGTTGACATCGTCGTGGCTGATTTCCCGAACCACCAGCTCGTGGCCGGCATTGGCGATACGCTGGGCCAGTATGTCGCCAGACGTGTCCTCGGCAAGCGTGCGCGTGTCGGACACAGTCAGCAGCGCAATGCGGACCGGCTTGAAGGCAAGGCTTTCGTCGACGGCCATCAGCGTTTCCTTCCTACCGCACCCGGGGGAACATCGGCCAATCGTTCTCGGCCAGATCGATCCGGCTGGGGGCCATGGCATCGGCTTGCCGCAGATACATCCAGTAATTGCGCATGACGATGGCGACATAGCCCCGCGTTTCCCAATAAGGGATGCTCTCCATATATAGCAGCGGATCGTCCTGATCGCGAATTTCGCTTTCCCATCGCATGACCGGGCTCGGCCCTGCATTGTAGGCAGCCATGATCTTGGGAAGCTTGCCCTGAGTGTAGCCGGACGCGCTGAGAGATTCGAGCGTGCGCTGGCCGAAGGCCAGATTGACGGCCGGGTCCTTCAGATCGGCATTGGAACTCATATTGATGGACGCGGCATATTCGCGCCGAGTGATCGGCATGATCTGCATCAACCCGATCGCCCCCGCCGGGCTGACGACCCGCTCGCGAAAGTTCGATTCCTGCAGGGCGTGCGCGAAAGCGAGCGCGGGATCGACCCGCCACCCACCAATCGGCGTGCGGAAGGTGACCGGATAGCGCAGGCTTGGATGGGAGGCCTCTCCGCGCGGAGCGTTGTAGGCCATGAAGTTCTGCGCGCCGGTCAGCCCCAATGCGCGGGCAAGCCGGGCAAGCGCGCCGAAATCGTCGGGATTGCCGGTTCGTACCAACCACAGAATATCGGCCTCGGCTTCTTCGCGTCGCCCGATTTCCGCCAGCATCACCGCCTGACGCGCGGCTTCCTTGTCCTGAAGGGCGCGCCAGTCGGCTTCGGTGAGGTCGGGCTCGGCATGGGTCTGGGGGAGTTCGCTGCCCAATTGCTCATGGGCAAGCATGCCGTACAGCGTTTCGGGGAAGCGCGCCGCGCCGCGCAGTTGTTCGTCGGCCTGTTCGGGAAAGCGGCAGCGGATCAGGGCGCGGCTTGCCCAGTAATGCGCGGCGGCGCCGAGTTCGGGATTGACCGCGCCGGCGGCCGAACGTTGGAAGGCCTCCGCCGCGCGGTCGCAATCGCCCAGCCGCCAGGCGGCAAGTCCCGCCGCCCAGTCGCCTTCCGCCACCCATGCGCCGCTGCCGCCGTCGCGCACCGTATCGGCGAGCGCCCAGGCCTGCGCATCCTTGCTTTCGATGTAATAGCTCCACGCGACGCGATAGCGCCATTCGGCGCGCGCTTCGCTCGAGAGCGTGGCATCGACCCCGTCGAGCAGTATGCGGGCACCGTCGGGATCGTCATTGGTGATCCGTTCGAGAATCGCCGATTTCACCTCGCCGGGCATCGTCCCGTCATCGATCGAGCGCGGGCGTATCCGCTTGGTCATGCCCGGTTGACGGACGAGGCTGCGAGCGGTTGGCAGCGAGGGAGAATTCACCAGACCGCGCGTTTCTCCGAGCCGGACGATCGCTTCCGCTTCGGGCAGGTGTGCATAGCGCGCGAGCCAGCTTTCGATCCGAGGTAACTCGATCCGCGGGCTTTCGGGATGGAGATAGTAGCTCGCCAGGGCAGCGCCATGCAGCGGGCCGTCATCGCGGCTGGTGAGCAAGACTTCGACGCGGCTCCAGTTGCGGCTGTCGATTGCCTCGAAGAGCGAACCGTAATAGGCGCGATCCTCGCTCGACAGGAGCTGAGGCAGGGCGGAGGCATGCGAGCGCGTGAAATAATCTACGCTGTCGCCCTGGGCCGAAACCTGCGTGGCCATAGGCAAGGTGGCGGCAGCTAGCGCGGCAACGGCGAGTGTTCGAAAAGTCATCGGGTCCAGTCCAGCCATCGGTTCCAGAAATGTTCGCGCCGCGCAGCCGAGCGGGCGAGGTTGCGCAGATCGGGGGCAGCAAGCAGCGCGAAGGACCTGTCGCCGCATTCGAGGGAAAGTGGATCGCGCGCGGCTTCGGGCGGGATGTCGAAGAGAGCCAGTTGCGCGCGCCCGAATAGCACCACCCGCTGCGGCGCGGCGAGCGAGATATGCGTCCTCGCGACCTCGCCGAGGCCGGTCGTCGCCAGTTCCCGCCAATCGGGCATCGCCATCGATGCGGGCAGCGCGCTTGCGAAATAGGCCTCGTGTTCCGCGATACCCATCGCCGCGAGCATGGCTCCGGCGAACCCGCCCGCGCCGCCGGTCAGCAGGCCCTGCGCATCGTCGTCGAAGGGCTGCGGCAAAAGCAGCATCAGTTTCGCGCCCGCAACGCCGCGCGGCGGTACGCGGCGGTCGAGCGCTCCGGAGGCAAGCGAAGGTTCGCTCATCCACCACTCGCGAAATTTTTCGAGGCTGGCAGGCAAACTTGCGCGATCGATGCCACCAGCCGCGCCTTTGGCAGGATCGAGCGCCCGCTGAAGCGCCGTCTTGCGCTGGATAGGGGGCGGGGCAGGCGGCGGCGGGGCCGTTACGGCATTCTCGGGCTCGGGCTCGGCCAGCCAGCCGCCGGCTTCGTCCGAAAAATCGGCGTCCACCCCGGCTTCGCGCCACCATTCGAAGGCCGCCTCGAGGCTTTCGAGCGCTGTGAAATCGCGCGTTTGCGGGGGATCGGCGTGCATCATTCCTCGGTTCCGGGTCTTGACCTCTATAGCGCCACCAATCAAGGCATTCGCAACAGTTACGCGACGAAAAGAGAGAGACATGAGCGAACGCGAATCGATGCCTTGCGACGTCGTCATCATTGGCGGGGGCGTGGCCGGCCTGGCAGCGGCCATCCGGCTGAAGCAAATCAACGAGGATCTCGAGGTCGTCGTGCTTGAAAAGGGCAGCGAAATCGGCGCGCACATTCTCTCGGGCGCGGTGGTCGATCCCAAGGCGCTGAACGAGCTGCTGCCCGATTGGCGCAACATGGATTGTCCGATGGCGGAAACGCCGGTGACCGAAAACCACCACTGGATACTGACCGAGGCCGGGCATTCGGATTTCCCCGAATTCCTTTTGCCGCCCTTCATGACCAATGACGGCAATTATACCGGCTCGCTGGGAAATCTCGCCCGCTGGCTTGGCGAGCAGGCCGAGGGTCTGGGCGTGATGGTCTTCCCCGGCTTCCCCGCCGCCGAAGTGCTGTTCAACGATGCTGGCGCCGTCACCGGCGTGGTCACGCAGGACATGGGCATTGCCGAGGATGGATCGCAGAAGGGCGATTATCAGCCGGGGATGGAAATCCATGCGAAATACACGCTCTTCGCTGAGGGGGCGCGCGGCAATCTGACCAAGAAGATGAAGGCCAAATACGATCTCGAGGCCGATTGCGAGCCGCAGGTCTATGGTCTTGGCATCAAGGAATTGTGGGACATCGAGCCCGACAAGCACGAGCCGGGCCGCGTGATCCACACGCAGGGCTGGCCGCTCAGCGAGTCCGGCACTTGGGGAGGTGGCTTCCTCTATCACCAGGCGAACGGTCAGGTCGCACTCGGTTTCGTGACCGCGCTCGATTACGCCAATCCCTATGTTTCGCCCTACCAGGAATTCCAGCGCTGGAAGCACCATCCGGCGATCGCCGCGATTCTCGAAGGCGGCAAGCGCGTTGCCTATGGCGCGCGCGTCATCAACGAAGGTGGCTGGCAGTCCGTCCCCAAGCTCGCTTTCCCGGGCGGCGCGCTGATCGGCTGCGCGGCGGGCTTCGTCAACGTGCCGCGCATCAAGGGCAGCCATACCGCGATGAAGAGCGGGATGCTGGCGGCCGAAAGCATCGCCAATGCGATTGCTGCGGGCAGCGAACACAGCGAACTGATGGATTACGATGCGGCTGTGCGCGATAGCTGGATCGCCACCGAGCTCAAGAAGGTGAAAAATGCGCAGCCCGCGGTTGCCAAATGGGGCGAAGATCTGGGCACTGTGCTCGCGGGCATCGATATGTGGATGCGCACGCTGAAGATCGGTCTGCCGATCACGATGAAACACCATCGCGATCACGAGATGCTGCAACGTGCCGATCTTTTCCAGCCGATCGCTTACCCCAAACCCGATGGCAAGCTGAGCTTCGACAAGCTCACCAATGTCAGCTTCAGCTACACCAATCATGCCGAAGACCAGCCGGTCCACCTCAAGGTGCAGGATATGGAGCTGCAGAAGGCGAGCGAGCTGGGCGTCTTTGCCGGGCCATCGAACCGCTATTGTCCGGCAGGCGTCTACGAATGGCTGACCGACGAGGATACCGGCGAGCCCAAGTTCCAGATCAACGCGCAGAACTGCGTCCACTGCAAGACCTGCGACATCAAGGACCCCAACCAGAACATCGAGTGGACCACCCCCGAAGGCGGCGGCGGCCCGAACTATCCGAATATGTAAGATCGCGGCGTCGCTTCGACCGTTATTGCGAGGAGCGAAGCGACGCGGCAATCCAGTGAAGACGCCTTTCGCCCTGGATTGCTTCGCTTCGCTCGCAATGACGAGGGGATGGAGTGACGATCTCCGAAACCGCTTACGCCAAGATCAACCTTGCGCTGCACGTCCGCAGGCGGCGCGAGGACGGCTATCACGAGCTTGAGACGCTGTTCGCCTTCGTCGATGCGGGCGATGTGCTGACGGCTACCAGCGCCGCGCAGGACAGTGTGCAGGTTCTTGGCGAATTCGCTGGCGGGCTTGACGATCCGTTCGACAATCTCGTCGCCAAGGCGTTGGGCAAGCTGCCGCGCGCCGATGGCCTGGCGATTACGCTGGAAAAGAACCTTCCCGTCGCAGCGGGCCTCGGCGGAGGATCGGCCGATGCGGGGGCGGTGTTCCGCATCGTCAGGGATCGCCACGGCCTGCCCGAGGACTGGCACGAGCGGGCCACCGCGCTCGGCGCGGATGTTCCCGCCTGCGTCGAAAGCCGCACCTGTATCGGGCGCGGCACGGGAACCGAACTCGCCCCCGCCGACGATAGCCTCGCGGGAACGCCGGTCCTTCTCGTCAATCCGCGCGTTCCTCTCTCCACCGGGCCGGTGTTCAAACATTGGGACGGTGAAGATCGCGGCGCCCTGCCAAAAGGTGATGCCCGCACGATCGCGCTCGAGGGGCGCAACGATCTCGAGGCGCCCGCCCTTTCGCTCTGCCCCCAGATTGCTGGGGTTCTGGAAGCGCTGCGCGGAACTTCGCCTTTTCTCGCCCGTATGTCCGGTTCGGGGGCGACGTGTTTCGCGCTCTACGACAGTGCGTCCGCTCGCGACGTGGCTGCCCAGCAAATCGAAGAGCGCCACCCGGGCTGGTGGCGGATGAAAGGGTTCCTGCGATGATGATCGACAACCTTCCCTATCGCCAGGTCGGCACCGAAGACCTGCGTCCGGGAGGGCTGCTGTGCATAGTGGACCACGCTTCGAACTTCGTGCCCGAGGGTATCGAACTCGGCATCGACAGCAGGCTGATGGACCAGCATATCGCGCTCGATATCGGGGTGGAGGGCATCGCCGAGCGACTGGCCCGGCGCCACAACATACCCGCCCATATCGCTTGCGTCAGCCGGTTGGTGTGCGACTTTCACCGGCGCGAGGACGAGCCCGCCGTGGTCCCGACCGAGAGCGATGGCAAGCTGATCCCCGGCAATATCGGCGCCGATGTCGAGGCTCGTCTCGCACGCTATCACCGGCCCTATCACGATGCGCTGGCCAAGCTGATTGCCGAGGCCAAGCCCAAGATGCTGGTCGCGCTGCACAGCTTCACGCCGGCGCTCGATACCAGCGACGAGGAACGTCCGTGGGAAGTCGCCCTGCTGTATAATCATGACGATACCGCTGCCCGCCATGCGATCCGGCTGTTCGGCGAGCAGGGGCTGACGGTCGGCGACAACCAGCCCTATTCGGGCAAGCAATTGAACGCGACGATGGACCGGCATGCGGAAGCCCACGGCATTCCCTATTGCACCGTCGAGATCCGGCAGGACCAGATCGAGACCGAGGCGGGCCAGTCGCGCTGGGCCGTGATGCTTGCCGATGTCATGGGCCGCGTCGCGCTCGAGGTGTAAAGCCAGGCTTGGCCCGGCTGGCAGCAAACTTCCGTTAGCGTGCGGCTGTCTCTCTGCTAGACTTCTGCCGAAGTTGAGAGAGACCTGCCATGCCCGCATACCGTTCCCGCACCACCACCCACGGCCGCAACATGGCCGGCGCGCGCGGATTGTGGCGCGCCACGGGGATGAAAGACGGCGATTTCGGCAAGCCGATCATTGCGGTTGTGAACAGCTTTACACAGTTTGTCCCCGGACACGTCCACCTGAAGGACCTCGGCCAGCTGGTCGCGCGGCAGATCGAGGCTGCGGGCGGCGTGGCCAAGGAATTCAACACCATCGCGGTCGATGACGGGATCGCCATGGGGCATGACGGGATGCTCTATTCGCTCCCCAGTCGCGACCTCATCGCCGACAGCGTCGAATATATGGTCAACGCCCACTGCGCCGATGCGATGGTGTGCATTTCCAATTGCGACAAGATCACGCCGGGCATGCTGATGGCGGCGATGCGGCTCAATATTCCGGCCGTGTTCGTGTCGGGCGGGCCAATGGAAGCGGGCAAGGTGGTGGTGAAGGGCAAGGAGATCGCGCTCGACCTCGTCGATGCCATGGTCGCCGCGGCGGACGAAAGCTACACCGACGAGGAAGTCACCGCGATCGAACAGAATGCCTGCCCGACCTGCGGTTCGTGCAGTGGCATGTTCACGGCCAATTCGATGAACTGCCTGACCGAGGCGCTGGGCCTGTCGCTGCCAGGGAATGGCTCGACGCTGGCGACGCACGCCGACCGCAAGAGCCTGTTCGAACGGGCAGGGCGCCTCGTGGTGACGCTGGCCAAACGCTATTACGAGGAGGACGACACCAGCGTTCTGCCGCGTTCCATCGCCAGTTTCGAGGCGTTCGAGAACGCGATGAGCCTCGATATCGCCATGGGCGGATCGACCAACACCGTGCTCCACCTGCTCGCCGCCGCGCATGAGGCGGAGGTGGATTTCACCATGAAGGATATCGACCGGCTTTCCCGCAAGGTTCCGTGTCTGTCGAAAGTCGCTCCAGCCAAAAACGACGTCCATATGGAAGACGTCCACCGAGCAGGCGGGATCATGGCGATCCTTGGCGAACTGGAGAAGGCGGATCTGCTCCACACCGCGCTGCCGACGGTGCACAGCCCGACGATGGGCGACGCGCTAGACGATTGGGACATCGGCCGCACACAGAACAGCAAGGTGCGCGAATTCTATTCCGCCGCGCCGGGCGGGGTGCCGACGCAGACCGCTTTCAGCCAGTCTGCCCGGTGGGAAAGTCTCGACCTCGACCGCGAAAACGGTGTGATCCGCAGCGCCGAACACGCTTTCAGCCAGGATGGCGGGCTCGCCGTGCTCTACGGCAATATCGCGCGTGACGGCTGCATCGTGAAGACGGCCGGAGTGGATGAGAGCATCCTCACTTTCTCCGGTCCCGCCAGGGTCTATGAGAGCCAGGACGATGCGGTGACCGCGATCCTCGCCGGCCAGGTGGTCGAGGGCGATGTCGTGGTGATCCGTTACGAAGGCCCACGCGGCGGGCCGGGCATGCAGGAAATGCTCTATCCGACCAGCTATCTCAAATCGAAGGGGCTCGGCGCAGCTTGCGCGTTGCTCACCGACGGGCGCTTCTCTGGCGGCACTTCGGGCCTTTCGATCGGACACGTCTCGCCCGAGGCGGCGCAGGGCGGCGCCATCGCCTTGGTCGAGGAAGGCGACAGGATCGAGATTTCTATTCCCGAGCGTACCATCAACCTTGCGGTTTCCGAGGAAGTGCTTGTCGAGCGGCGCGCGGCGCAAGAAGCAAAGGGCTTCGCGCCGGCAGCCCCGCGCGAACGCCGCGTGTCGCCAGCGCTCGAAGCCTATGCCGCGATGACCACATCGGCCGCGCGGGGCGCCATCCGCGACGTATCGCAGGTCAAACGCCGCTGAGGCTTGCCCCGGCGCGCCGCGCGTGGCAGCGCCGTGGGATGGTGATTGCGCAACGTTTCCTCCCGACGCCTCTTCTGGCCCTGTCTGTCCTGGCCGCATGCGAGGGCGCGCCCGATATCGCATCGGAGGGTGGCACGCCTGTCCGCTGTGCGCTGCAGGGCGCGAGCGATTTTGCCAGTGAGTGCCGTCTGGTCGAAATCGGCGACGGTGGCGAAACCTATTTCGTCATGCGGCACCCCGATGGCGGTTTCCGCAAGCTCGCCCCTGCCGATACGCCCGCGGGTCTCGTTGAGTTCGACGGGTCTCAGGAAGCCGAAAGCGTGCGCGAAGGCTCCACGGTCACGCTGACCATCGGCACCGATCGCTATCGCTGGGAAGTGCCCGGCGATGAATGATGCCGTCCTCACCGTCGACCAGATGCGCGCTGCCGAACAGGCGGCCATGGCCGGCGGAACCAGTGAATGGGAATTGATGCAGCGCGCGGGCGCAGGCGCGGCGCAATGGGTCATGCGGGTTGCGGCGGACAGGCCCGTCACGGTGCTGTGCGGTCCCGGCAATAATGGGGGCGATGGTTATGTGATCGCCGATACCCTCCAGCGGAAAGGGTATGACGTTCAGGTCGTCGCACCGGTGGAACCGAAAAGCGAAACCTCGCTTCATGCCCGGGCGCAGTTTTCGGGCGACATTGCGAGTGACAATTGGCTGCGGAACCCGGTCATCGTCGACTGCCTGTTCGGCTACGGCCTCGATCGCGAAGTTGGCGGGGCGTTTGCCGAATTGCTTGAAAATCTATCCGCAAGCAATTGCTATAAAATAGCAATCGACGTGCCGAGCGCGGTGCATAGCGACAGCGGCAAGGTGTTGGGACCGCTACCGCAATACGATCTGACGCTCGCCCTTGGCGCGTGGAAACAGGCGCATTTCCTCATGCCCGCCATGCGATCGACGGGGGCCAGACGGCTTGTCCGGATCGGCCTCGAACTCGCGGATATGCCTGCATGTTTATCCGCGCGGCCGCATTTCTCCGCCCCGGCTCACGATACGCACAAATACCGCCGCGGGTTGCTGGCCGTCGTCGCGGGTGCCATGCCCGGTGCGCCGCTACTGGCGGCGGAGGGGGCAATGCGCGCCGGGGCGGGCTACGTAAAACTGCTCAGCGAGCATTCGCACCCCGATGCGCCCGCCGAACTGGTTATAGAGCAGGGCCGCTTCGCCGAACGGATCGCCGACGACCGGATTTCCGCTTTCCTCGTCGGTCCGGGCCTTGGCCGCGACGATTCCGCGCGCGAGCGGCTCGAGCGCGTACTGGCGCGAAAGGTGCCGACCGTCCTCGACGCCGATGCGCTGCATCTGATCGACCAGACGATGCTTGACGGCGCCAACCCGGCAAAACTGTGCATCACTCCGCACGAAGGCGAGCTCGCCCAGCTATGCGCAACCTTCGGCGTCAGCGCCGAGCATAAGCTCGAGCGCACGCGCGCATTGCACGAGGCCACGGGCCTGACCGTGCTGGCCAAGGGGCCGGACACAGTTCTGCAAAGTGACGTCATGACATCGTTCTTCCCGCGCGGTTCGAGCTGGCTATCGGCCGCAGGTACGGGCGACGTACTCGCCGGGATTGCCGCCTCGCGCCTCGCAACCCATGGCGATCCGGCCCGTGCCTGCGATGAGGCCGTATGGCTGCATCATGAAGCCGCACGGTTGGCATCGCCCGCTTTTTCGGCCGGTGATCTCGCCCGTGCGGTCAAACCGGCCATGGCGGCATTCCTGTGAGCGAAACCGAGATCATTCAGCGAATTGCGGCGCGCGGCGATGGCGTCACGCCTTCCGGCCGGCATGTTGCGCGCGGCGTGCCCGGCGATGCGGTCGGCGCGGATGGCGCGCTGACGCCGGGACCGCATCATGTCATCCCGCCGTGCCGACACGTTCCCGCATGCGGCGGCTGCCAGCTTCAGCACGCCGATGAGACGGCACTGCGCCAATTCGTGACCGATCGTGTCGTCTACGCGGCGGAAGCGCAGGATATTGCCGTGGGCGAGGTGCTGCCCACGCATCTCTCGCCGCCCAAGTCACGCCGCCGTGCGACGCTGCATGCTCTGCGAACCGCGAAAGGCGCGGTGCTGGGCTTTCACGAAGGAGGCTCGCACCGCATCGTCGATATGCGCGAATGCCATATCCTCGTACCCGAGCTGTTCGCTCTGGTGGAGCCTCTGCGCAAGCTGGTGGCCGCGCATGGCGAACGCCAGGCTGTCGATATCGAGTTGACGCTGGCCGATCAGGGGGTCGACTGTATCGTCAAAGGCATATCGGCGGAGGGGCTTGCGGCGACCGAAGCGATGCTCGATTTCGCGCGCGATCATACGCTCGCGCGGTTATCGCTCGATCGCGGCTACGGACCCGAAACGGTGTGGGAGCCCGAACCCCTGACGGTCAGCTTGAGCGGCTTCGCGGTGCCATTCCCGCATGGCAGCTTCCTCCAGCCAACGCGTGATGGCGAAAGCGTCCTTGTCGAGGATGCAGTGGACTTCCTGCAAGGTGCGTCGACCGTGGCCGACCTGTTCTCAGGCCTCGGGACCTTCGCCTTCGCACTGGCCGGGCCGCGCAAGGTGCTTGCGGTAGAGGCGGCGCGCGACGCGCATCTCGCCTGCAAGGCCGCGGCCAATGCCCGGCAGGCGCCCGTTCTGACGCTTCACCGCGATCTGTTCCGCAATCCGCTGCAGGCCGAAGAGGCAAGCCGCTTCGGCGCCATTGTGCTCGACCCGCCGCGTGCGGGAGCGCGCGAGCAGATCGCGCAGATTGCCGGGAGCACGGCGACACGCGTCGCTTATGTGAGCTGCAATCCCGCAAGTTGGGCGCGCGATGCGAAGGTGCTGGTCGATGCAGGATTTCGGCTTCGGAAGCTGCGCCCGGTGGGCCAGTTCCGTTGGTCCACGCATGTCGAACTGACGAGCTATTTCACTCGCTGAGAGCGTAGCGTAGCGAGGATCTGCTGGCGGAGCCAGAGCTGCGCCTCTGCGCTCGAATAGGCATGATCGGCGCCCGGGCAGCGCGCCATGCGGGCGTCGTCCGCGTCCCAGCGCTCGGTAAAGATCTGCGCGGTCCGATCCGCCTCGGCAAGCAGGATGGCCGACCGACCGTCGAAGCTCTCCAGGCCCTGTCGCATCTCCTCGGCGAGCGAGGAAGGGGTGCTCTGTGTCCGACCGGCCTTCAGCAATCCCCGCGCAAGCTTCTTGAGATCGACTTGCCCTGAGATAAGCCGGATAAGCTCGCGTGGGTCCTTGAGTTTTTCCAAGTAGCGTGACCGAATGGCGGCGGGCGGCGGGCTGTCATCCTCGTCATCTTCGATGGTCCAGGGATTGCTCAGGATCAGCGCATCGCAGCCCGCACCACCGGCCAGCATAAGGGCGGAAGAGGCATCGCAATTGCCGAAACCGACCACCCGTTGGACCTGCGGTGCGATGGCGCGGAATGCGAGCAATGCGGCGGCGATATCGCTGCGCGATTTACGAAACCCGCGGTTTTCTCCCTCGCTGTCTCCGATTCCGCGGCGATCGAAGCGGAACACGGGGAAACCCGCCGTCGCGATTTGCGCTGCGAGATGGGCCTGCCCGTTGAAGGCTCCAGCGCGGATTTCATTGCCTCCGCTGACCACCAGCAGGCCGGTGGTGCCGGGCGCATTGTCGAGCGTCGCCCCGCAGCGTGCGCCCTGGCATTCGAAAGTCAGATGCAACCGCGCCATCAGTCGGCCAGTCCGCCAAGGATGATCCCCGCCAGGGTATCGGCCTGGGCAGGGTCGTGATCGTTTTCCGCGCGCAGCCACAGCGGTTTGCCGCCGACCTCGCCCTGTTCGATGGTCACCGCGTCGGCAGGCGGTGCAAATTCACCTTCGTCCAGCTCGCGGATCAAGGCGCCTCCGAGGTCCCATCCCGCGAGAGTGAGGCCCTCTTGCCGACCGCTGGCCAGCAGATCTTCGGAGCTTTCGCTGACACCGGCTTCGCGCGCCGCGAGGCTGCGTGCCCGCAGCATCCCGCGCAAAACCTGCCTGGGCTTGACCGGGGCGTAGATCCAGCTCGGCAAGGTATCGGGCATCAGCCACCCGCCCGACCGCACGGCGAAGACGTGCGTCACCGCGAAATGCGCCGCGGCCGCGACGGTGGCGGTCCGCCAGCCGGCAATGGACTGGTCCGCGAGCGGAGCGGTGCTTTCGTTGCAGCCCGGCAGGTCGGGCAGAACGCAGTCGACGCCGTTTGCATCGAACCGTCGCATGATTTCAGTTACTTGATGGCGGAACTTGTTGGCTTCATCGAACATTGGCGGGATCATCAGCAGGCGCCGGGGGCGATCCTTGTCGAAGCGAAGCGCCATTTCCTCACCCGTACTGCCATCCGGCAGCGGGCAAGGCCATGTAGCGTACATTGTCGAGGTCAGCCTTCGACGACCTTGGCTTCGGTGAAGGCGAGCAGACCGCCGTAGCTTTCGAGCATTTCGCCGTCGACGTCCTCATCCTCGATGACGATATCGAGGCGGTCCTCGATCTCGGTCAGCAGCCCGGCAACCGCCATGGAATCGAGTTCGGGCAAATGGCCGAAAAGCCCGGTCTCGCCATCGAAGCCATCGACCTGCGCCTGGTCGAGGCCCAGAACATCGCGCAGGATCGCGCGCAGCGTCTGGTCGATTTCGCTGCGGCTCGGCCCGGTCTTCGCGGCACTGGCAGTATCGGCGGTCATTGCTCGAACTTCCCCTATTCCTTGAGGCGACGCCCTTAGCTGGGCCTATTGTGCGGTGCAAGGTGGCGGATCAGCGCCCGTCCTATGGCGGGCCAAGCGCGGAGCTGGCGCCAGTCGAGGCATGTCAGGCGATAACGCGGTCGGTTCAGTTCCATCCAGTCGCGCTTGTAAGGATCGGAGCCGGTCCCGAAGTCGACCAGTTCGACCCGGTCGGTATCGATCACGCGCTCGAACAGGGCCGCGCTCAGCGTCGTGCCCGCCGAAAGCGGTTTGGCCGCCTCGATATGGGCGAGCTTGTGGATATAGGCCGTCCCGTCCTCGACCGTCCAGAGCTGCGCCGCGACCGGACGCCCCTCGGCGCGCGCGATACCCAGCCGGATACGCCCCGCTTCCCCTTCGGTGCGCACAAAGCCTTCCAGAATGTCGGCGCGTTCTTCATCGGGCTTCCAGCTTTCAGCATAGACGGCCCGATAATCGGCCCAGGCGGCCTCGTCGAAGCGGTCGAGGATTTCGACGTCGACCTTCTTCGCCTTGCGCTTGAGGGTAGTGCGCATTTTGCCGGGGCGCATCGCCCAGTATTCGGCGAAACTGCGCCCTTCGACCCGGAGGACATGGTTTTCATCGCATTGCTGGCGGACGACCAGCCAGCCAGCCTTGCGGAACGCGGTTTCCAGTCGCGAGGCGCTGCCATCTTCTTCGGGGATGGGCGCCAGATCGAGGAGATACGCCCGGCGGCGCAAATCCCTCGCGATCACCCGAAGCAGAAAATCGGAGCTGCCGAGAGGCCGCCAGGTGAAAGAGAACCAGTTGGTCAGGCTGGAGAGGCCCGACGGCCCGACCTGCAATGGCAGGATCACCTGTTCGCCACCACGTTCCGCCTGAACGAAAAGCGGGTTGTCGAGCAGAGCGAACCAATCCAGCCTGTCGAAAGGCCCCTTGCCGGGCAGATCGAGCCCTTGCAGTTTGGTAACCGTCTCGTGATAGCTGACCGCAATGTCCAACGGATTTCCTTCGCTGAGGAGCGTTAATGCCTGATCCCACGCCCTATCCGCTCGATCAACTGATCGAGCGCGGGAGTGCACAGGCGCCTGCATTGGCGCTGCGCGACCGCACGCTTACCTATGAGGAGTTGAGGAATGGTGTCGCCAGGCTGGCGGGATGGCTGGCGAGCAAGCTCGACAAGGGAGACAGGGTTGCCAGCTGGGCCGCCAAGGGCGAACTGACCTGCCTGCTTCCACTCGCCGCGGCGCGGGCCGGGCTGGTTCATGTTCCGATCAACCCCCTGCTCAAACGCGCGCAAGTGGCGCATATCCTGAGCGATAGCGGTGCAGCGCTCCTGATAGGGACCAAGGCGCGCCTGGGCTCGCTGGAACACGGAGATGTACCGCCGGGCTGCGTGGCCATCGATGAGGCGGAGACTTCCAGTCTGGCCGAAACCGAAAATACGATACTTCCCCTCTCCAGCCACGACCCGGAAGAACTCGCCGCGATCCTCTATACCAGCGGCTCGACCGGCAAGCCGAAGGGCGTGATGCTGAGCCACGCGAATATGTGGCTGGGTGCGGTCAGCGTGGCGCATTATCTCGGCATGGAAAGCGACGATGTCACTCTGGCCGTGCTGCCGCTGAGCTTCGATTACGGCCAGAACCAGTTGCTTTCGACCTGGTATGCAGGTGGCTGCGTCGTACCGCTCGACTATCTCTTCCCGCGCGATGTCGCCAAGGCTTGCGGCAAGCATGGCGTGACCACGCTCGCCGCAGTACCGCCGCTCTGGGCGCAGCTTACCGATCTGGCCTGGCCTGCGGAGGCGGTGTCCTCAATGCGTCGGCTGACCAATTCGGGCGGCGCGCTCACATTGGAACTCGTGCGTGATATGCAGTCCATCTTCCCGAAAACACGCATTTTTCCTATGTATGGTCTGACCGAGGCATTCCGGTCCACCTATCTCGATCCGACGCTCGTCGACACGCATCCGACATCGATGGGCTGGGCCATTCCCTTCGCCGAGATCCTCGTGATCGCCGATGACGGATCGCTGGCCGAACCCGGCCAGGAAGGAGAGCTGGTACATTGCGGGCCGCTGGTGGCGCATGGCTATTGGCAGGACGGGAAGCGCACGCGCGAGCGGTTCAAAGCCGCGCCCGCTATGTCCGAATATGGCGGAACCGCCGTCTGGTCGGGCGACCGCGTGACGCGCGATGCGGATGGCCTGCTCTACTTCGTCGGCAGACGCGATGCGATGATCAAGAGTTCGGGCAATCGCATAAGTCCGCAAGAGCTCGAGAGCGCGGCGCTGGGCACCGGACTCGTCGCGGAAGCGGTCGCGCTCGGCGTCGAGGACGAGCGGCTCGGCCATGCCATCCATCTCGTGGTGCGTCCGGCGCGAGATGCCGCCGAACCCGAAGCGGCACTGCCCAGGGCACTGCAGAAGGAGCTTCCCAATTTCATGCAACCGCATGTGATCCACTGGCGCGATGCGTTGCCGCTCAACCCCAATGGCAAGATCGATCGCACCGCGATTGCGGCGGAGATCGGCGCATGAAGCCGCTCGGCCCCATTCCCGCCGGTTTCGAGGCGATCGACGGAGAGCTGGCCATTGGCGATACGCCTGTGAGCGACCTTGTAGGGCGGGCCGGGCGCACGCCGCTTTTCGTCTACTCACGCGAGCGGATCGCGCGTCGCTTCGCCGAATTACGCGCCGCAATTCCGGATCGCTTGAAGATAAATTATGCAATTAAAGCCAATAGCTTCGCACCACTTCTTGAATATGTTTCCAGTTTCGCGGACGGTCTCGATATCGCCTCGGGAGGAGAGCTGGAGATGGTACGGGCGACCGGCTTCGATCTGTCGCGGGTGAGTTTCGCCGGACCGGGCAAGCGTGACGAAGAACTCGAAGCCGCTATCGCTGCCGGTGTCACACTCAATCTCGAAAGCGAGAACGAAGCTGAACGCGCGCTGGCGATTGCCGAGCGGCTTGGTGAAACCCCGCGGTTCGCCGTTCGCGTCAATCCCGATTTCGAACTCAAGGGCTCGGGCATGAAGATGGGCGGGGGGGCCAAGCCTTTCGGGGTCGATGCGGAGCGTGTTCCGACACTCATCCGATCCATCACTGCCGCCGGTTGCGATTTTCGCGGACTGCATATTTTCACCGGCAGTCAGGCGCTCTCTGCCGACGCAGTCATCGACATGCAGGCGAAGGTGCTCGATTGCGCCGACCGCCTGGCGCGCGAGGCGGGCGTTATGCTACCCAAGCTCAATATGGGCGGGGGTTTCGGCATTCCCTATTTTCCGGGCGACGAGCCGCTCGATATCGGAGCTGTGGGCGCCGCGCTCGAGGATCGCTTCGAGACCTTGCCGGAAACCCTTTCGCAAGCGGACCTTTTTGTCGAACTCGGCCGATATCTCGTTGGCGAGGCGGGAGTTTACCTGACACGCATCGTCGACCGCAAGGATAGTTATGGCGAGACCTATCTGGTTACCGATGGCGGGCTGCATCATCAGCTCGCCGCGTCGGGGAATTTCGGAACCGTGGTGCGGCGCAACTATCCCGTTGCCATCGCCAGCCGCTTCGATGCCGAGCCAGACGAGATCGTCAACGTGGTCGGCTGCCTGTGTACGCCGCTCGACCGGCTCGCCGACAAGGCGCATCTGCCCCGCGCGGCGGCAGGCGACATCGTCGCGGTGTTCTGCGCCGGCGCATATGGCGCGAGCGCCTCGCCGAGTGCCTTTTTGGGACAGGGTCCGGCAATCGAAATGCTTGTCTGAACTGCCCGTGGTAAGACCCGCCAAATCCGGGATTTCCGCGGGTTTGGCGCGGTATGACTAACGGTATGTTCACCTTTTCCGGGCAATAGTCGTTCCAAACCTCGGGAATAGCGGGCGCATTCTGCGTGCCGCACACCCCCGACCATGCCAGGGAAACGATCGATGCGCTTCACTCGAACTGCCATGCTTCTCGCCGGAGGCGCCGCTTCCACGCTTGTGCTTGGCGGCTGCGCGAGCGGGGGCGGTACGGAGCTTCCCCCGGCAACCTTCGTGGCGATGCAGGAAGGCCCGGGCGAGGAATATGTCATCGGCCCGCTCGACGAGTTGACGATCCATGTCTGGCGCAACCCCGAACTGGGCGCGGAAAAGATTCAGGTTCGGCCCGATGGCCGGATCACGATCCCGCTCGTCAAGGACATGCCTGCCGTCGGCAAAACGCCTTCGATGCTCGAAGAGGATATTCGCCTCCAGCTCAGCCAGTATATCGAGGATCCGCTGGTTTCGGTCATCGTCAACGAATTTGCCGGCACGTTCAGCCAGCAAGTCCGTATCGTGGGCGCGACGGCCCAGCCTGCATCACTGCCATATCGTGCGAACATGACGGTCCTCGACGCGATGATCGCGGTTGGGGGCCTTTCGGAATTCGCTGCGGGCAACCGCGCCAAGCTCATCCGGTTCGACAAGCAGCTCGGCCGCCAGCGGGAATACGCGCTGCGCCTGACCGACCTGCTGAAACGCGGTGACAGCAAGGCAAATGTGCTTCTCCAGCCGGGCGATGTTATCATCATCCCGGAAAGCACGTTCTAACGGGATCGCGGGGGCATGCAGGAAGTCTTGGACGAGATTCGCAGCGCGCTGCATACGGTGTGGAACCGGCGCTGGGTTGCGCTTGCCGTGGCCTGGGCCGTTTGCATTCTCGGCTGGCTCGCGGTCGCTTTCATTCCCAACAGCTACGAGAGCCGCGCGAGGATCTATGTCGAGCTGGAGGATGTGTTGTCCGAACAGCTCGATATTTCGGGCGACGGCAAGCAGGCGATCACCAAGGTTCGGCAGACGCTGATCAGCGCTGTCAATCTCGAACGCGTGGTGCACGATACCAAGCTGGGCGACAAGGTGGCGACCGACGCCGAAATGCAAAGCGCGGTGCAGGACCTGACCGAGACTATCGTCGTGGAAAGCGAGCAGGACAATCTGTTCGAAATTACCGCGACGATCGGCAAATCCAGCTTGAGCGACGCCGAAAACGCGGCTCTTGCGCGTGATGTCGTTCAGAGCCTGATAGATATCTTCCGCGAATCCAACATCGCCGGCAATCGCGGCGATGTGGCGGATACCATCGCCTTCCTCGACGAGCAGTTGGACGATCGCAAACGCGAACTCGAGGCCGCCGAGCAGCGCCGCCTTGCCTTCGAAGCGCAGTACCCCGACCTGATCGGCGGCAGCGGGACCGTGACCGGTCGACTGCAAGGCATGCGGACGGAAATGCGCGGCATCGACGCCGATATCGCCGCAGCGCAGAGCGCCCTGGCAGCGATCAACGGCCAGATCGCCAGCACGCCGCGTACCATTATGACGGCCAACAGTGGCGGTGCGCGCGGTGCTTTGATGCAGGCGCAATCTCAACTGGCGGCCATGCGTGCCCGCGGGCTCACCGACAGCCATCCTGACATCCAGGCGATCCAGCGCCAGATTTCCGCGCTGCGGGACCAGGCGGCGAGCGAGCCGGCCGGTGCCGGAGGATCGCCTAATCCGGCCTATACCTCGCTGCAATCGATCCGCGCGGAGCGGCAGGCCAATGTCCAGGCGCTACAGGCGCGCAAGGCCGCGCTTCAGTCCGACATTTCCGCCCTTATCGCAGCTCAGGCCGATGAGCCGGCCGTGGCCGCCGAAGCCAATCGTATCAGCCGCGATTACGAGGTGCTGAAAGACAAATATGACGAGCTGCTGAAAGATCGTGAGGAAATGCGCCTGCGCGGCCAGGTGGAAACCGAACGCAGCGCTTTCCAGTTCGAGGTGATCGACCCGCCGACCGCACCGCGCAATCCGGCGGCGCCCAATCGGCCCTTGCTGCTGCTGGGCGTCCTGATCGTCGGGTTCGGTGCCGGGGCAGGGGTGGCGTTCGTGATGGGGCAACTCAATTCGAGCTTCACCACGGCGGACAAGCTCGAGCGCACGCTCGACCTGCCGGTCATCGGAACGATCTCGCGGTCGATGACGCGAGCTGCGCGCCAGCACGAAAAATTGCGTTTGAAGCAGTTTCTCGCGGGTGTCGGGGGGCTGGCGGGGATTTGTTTTCTGTTGCTGGTCGTTGAAATCGTCCAGGTCGGATCGGTGGCCTGAGGGGGAACGTGCCAGTGAACAAGCCCAGCAATATCGTTCCGTCCGATAAAGACGATAAGAAGGCCAAGCGTGGGTCGCTCCTCGAGCGCGCCAGCGGTCTGTTCGGATTGGACAAGCTGTCGCCGGCATCGGTTCCGGACAAGCTTGAGGACGAAAAGGCGAAGAAGTTCGCGCCGAAGCGGCGATCCGCCGACTCGGCGACCTCCCGCGAAACGCCGCGACGCCGCGCATCGGACTGGATCGGCGAGGCCGCATCGGCGGCGCCATCTGCGGACGCGACGCCGGCGGAGCCCCCCGAGCCGAAAACCCCAGATGTGACCTTTTCCGGGCCGAAGCGGGAAGTCGTTCGGTCGCTCTTGCGTGAACAAGGGCTGATCGATCCCGATGGCGGCGCTTCGACTCTGCTTGAGGAATTCCGCATCGTGAAGCGGCAGGTTCTCGCATCCGCGAAAACCGAAGGCACGCCACTGGCCCGCCGAGTGCTGGTCTGCTCCCCCCATCCGAACGAGGGCAAGACCTTCTGTTCACTCAACCTCGCAATTGCCCTGGCCGGCGAGCGCGATCTGGAAGTGCTTCTGGTGGATGCCGATTTCGGCAAGCCGTCGATCATGAACAAGCTGGGGCTTAGCGCGGGCAAGGGTTTCATGGACGTGATCGCCGACCCGGCCAGCCGGATCGAGGATGTCGTGGTCGGGACGGATATTCCGGGCCTGTGGGTTCTACCGGCGGGTCAACGCACGGGCCGGGATAGCGAGTATCTCGCCAGCGAGCGGACCTGGACCGTCCTGAACAGCCTGACGCGCGGCGCTCGCAACCGGATCGTCGTATTCGACAGCCCGCCGGCTCTGGCGGCGACACCAGCCGCGGAACTGGCCAAGCATGTCGGACAGGCTCTGCTGGTCGCACGGGCCGACATGACCGGCAGAGCGGCGCTGGACGATGCGATCGATCTCCTATCCGCCTGCCCGGACATCAAGCTGCTGCTCAACGATGTGACTTTCAGCCCCAGTGGGCGGAAGTTCGGCAGCTATTACGGATATGGGGAGTAAGCCCGTGGCCCGCCCTGCACAGTTCCATCATTTGGCTGCAACCGTTCTGGTGGCAGCGCTGTTCCATGCCACGCCTTCGCACGCGCAATCCTATCGGGGAGCGGATAACGACGAGGGCGAGGCCGGAGATACCTCCTTCGCCAGCGAGCGGACGAGCATCGATCCCTATATCGAGGCGAACTCGATCGCGAGCTGGCAGATTTCGCCGGGCAGCGACATCGTAACCTACACTCAGCTTGCCGCCGGCGTCGACGCCTCGATCGTCGGGCGCAACAATGGCGGCAGTGTCTCGCTGCGCTACGAACGCAACTTCGCGCACCAGTCGGACGGTGCGGACTCGGATACTCTGACCGGTATCGCGCGGGGGTATGCCTCCATCGTGCCGCGCGTCCTGACGGTCGAGGCCGGGGGGCTGGCCAGCAGCACACGTGTCGATGCCCAGGGGCGCTCGGTCATCAATCCCACGGTGGATGACGATTTTTCGACGCAGACCTATTCGGTCTATGCGGGTCCCAATCTGCAAACCCGGGCGGGCGATGTCGATATCAGCGCCAATTACCGTATCGGCTATACCCGCGTCGACGGCCCCGATTTCGTCACCGCTGGCGGAACCCAGGCGGATCTGTTCGATGAAAGCGTGACGCACAGCGCAACGGTGCGCGCGGGTACGCGGCCGGGGCAACCCCTTCCTGTCGGCGTTGGCGTCGGCGCGGGGTATTATCAGGAGGACGTTTCCAACCTCGACCAGCGCGTGCGCGATGCCTATGTCCGCGGCGATGTGACCGTCCCGATCAGCCCGACTCTGGCAATCGTGGCGGGGGCCGGGGTCGAGGATGTCGAAGTGTCGAGCCGCGATGCCGTGCGCGACGCGGCAGGCGACCCTGTCATCGGCAGCGACGGTCGTTTCATCACCGACGAATCGAGCCCGCGCATCATCGCCTATGAGGCCAGCGGGTTGATCTGGGATGTCGGCGTGGTCTGGACCCCCAGTCGCCGGACCCGGCTCGAGGCGCATTTCGGCCATCGCTACGACAGCGAGACTTTCTACGGCAACTTCAGCTGGCGACCGAGCAGTCGCAGCAATCTGCAAATCGGCGTTTACGATGGCATTCAGGGCTTCGGCGGACGTCTCAACAACGCGCTGGCGCAGCTACCGACCGATTTCACCGTCACACGCGACCCCGTGACCGGGGAGATCACCGGCTGCGTGGCTACGCTCGACGGTAGCGGCTGTCTCGACGGTCTGCTCGGGTCGGTGCGATCATCCGTGTTTCGCGGACGCGGCGTCACCGCCAGCTATTCCCGGCAAATCGGTCGGATGACTGCCGGTATCGGAGCGGGCTACGACCGCCGCAAATTCATCGGGGCGCCGGGCACGGTGCTGGCCCTTGCCGACGGTATCGTCGATGAAAGCTACTACGTCACCGCCGGTCTTTCCGGGCCGGTGGGCCAACGGGGTTCCTTCTCGATCAACACTTTCGCCAACTGGTTCGACAGCGGGACGACGGGAGTGGGCGATGTCCGGTCTATCGGCAGTTCGGCTAGCTATACCGAACAGGTCATGCGCAATCTTTCGGCCCGCGCCGCCGTGGCGATCTCGACGCTCGACAGCGATATCGCTCCCGACAATTTCACGACAGCATCGGCCCTGCTCGGCCTGCGTTACGATTTCTGATAGGACCTGTTCGATGTACGAGGAATTCTATGGCTTCAGCGAGCGGCCCTTCCAGCTCACGCCCGATCCGGCGTTCTACTTCGAAAGCCTGACGCATAAGAAGGCGCTGAGCTATCTCGGCTACGGCCTTAATCAGGGCGAGGGCTTCATCGTCATCACCGGCGAGGTCGGGTCGGGTAAATCGACTCTGGTGGCGCATCTCAAGCAGAAGCTCGACGATGAACGCATGACGGTGGGCGAGGTGGTCACCAGCGCGCTGGACGGAGAAGAGATGATCCATGTCGCGGCGCGCAGCTTCGGTCTGGATGTCACCGGACGCGACAAGGCGGCGGACTTGGCGGCCATCGAACTGTTCCTGCACGAGGAGGCGCGCAATGGCCGCCGTGTGCTGCTGATCGTGGACGAGGCGCAGAATCTGTCGATCGGAGCGCTCGAAGAACTGCGCATGCTGTCGAATTTCCAACTGGGTTCGCACCCGCTGCTGCAAACGCTTCTTCTGGGGCAGCCCGAGTTCAAGCAGCTTCTCGCCCAATCGGACGAACTCGAACAATTGCGTCAGCGTGTGATCGCGGCGCACCACCTGGAAGCGATGCAGCCGGGCGAGATCGAGCCCTATGTCATACACCGGCTCACCCATGTCGGCTGGCAAGGCAATCCCGAGATCGAAAACGGTATCTGGGTCGCTCTGCACAAGGCCACAGGCGGGATTCCCCGCAAAGTCAATCAGGTCATGACCCGCTTGCTGTTGCTGGGGGCTGTCGAAGAACGCTCCTTGCTCGATGGCGAAATGCTCGACGCCGTCATCGAGGAGATGAGCGGCGATGCGGCGCCGGTCGATACCCATGCCGCCAAGCCGCGCCCGGACCGCGATCTCCCGGCCGCCGAAGCGATCGCGCGGGCACGCGACGAAGCCCAGCATTCGCGAATGGAGCGGGAACTCACCCCTGTAACGAGCGGGGAAGATGATGTCCGGGCGAAGGGTCTTCTCGACCATCAGATAGAAGCGATCGAAGCCGCATTCGCCGAGCGCGACAAGCATATGGCCGGTCTTCGCCGCGAGGTCGAAAAGCTCCGTGCGAGCCATGCTTCGGACGATCTGCCCGAAGATGTGGGCCAGCGGCTCGCGTCGATAGAAGCCAGGCTGGAGGAGCAGGAGCGCTCGCTCCGCCACGTCCTGACCATGATGATCGACTATTTCGAATCGCAAGGTTCGCGCGTGGCGGCTTGAAGCCGGGGGAGGGGGCGTTGAGCGACAACACGATCGTCAACGGTCTTTCGGTCGACGTTGAAGACTGGTTTCAGGTCGGCGCGTTCGAAAACACCATTTCGCGCGAAGACTGGGATGGTCTCGAACTGCGCGTGGGAGACAATGTCGCACGGATCCTGGACCTGTTCGATGAAGCGGGCGTCAAGGCGACGTTCTTCACGCTTGGATGGGTGGCCGAGCGTAACAAGGCCGCCATGCACGCGATTGTCGATCGTGGTCACGAACTGGCGAGCCATGGCTATGACCACACGCGCGTCTTCACCTTCTCGCCTGCCGAGTTTGCCGAGGATCTCGCCAAAGCCCGCGCCATTCTCGAGGATGCAGGCGGTCAGCCGATCACGGGCTATCGCGCACCCAGTTTCTCGATCGACGCGCGCAATCGCTGGGCACACGATATTCTGACCGAACAAGGTTACGTCTACTCATCCAGCGTGGCGCCAGTGGTGCACGATCATTATGGCTGGCGAGAGGCTCCGCGCTTCGCATTCCGCCCTGTCGTGGGCAGCGAGCTGGTCGAAATCCCGGTGACCACGGCGCTGCTGAAGGGAAAGCGCCTGGCTGCGGGCGGCGGTGGTTTCTTCCGCGTCTTGCCCTATGGTTTCAGCCGCTGGGCGATCGGACAGGTCAACCGCGAGGGCCATCCGGCCGTGTTCTACTTCCATCCCTGGGAGGTCGATCCCGACCAACCGCGGGTTGGCGGAGCACCGCTGCGCTCGCGCGTGCGGCACTACACCAACCTCTCAAAGATGGAGGGCAAGCTTTCCAGGTTACTTGGTGATTTCGCCTGGGGCCGGATGGACGAGCTCGCCCAGCGCGAGAAGGCGCGTAGCCGGGAATGGTCGGCATGAATGCGCCGATCTCTCATGTGGCCTCCATACGGCAGGCCGAGCTTGGCGATGCGGACGAAATCGCGCGGATCGAGCGCTTCGTCGCCCGGCACCATGGCAACGCCTTCCAGCGTCCGCTGTGGCTGCTCGCGATTGAGCGAGGGACGGGAAACGACGCGCTCGGGCTCGTGATCGAGCGGGGAGGGGAGCTGACGGGCTGGCTGCCGCTTTCCGATGTTCACTCCCCATTATTCGGCCGGGCTCTGGTTTCGAGCGGGTTTGGCGTCGGAGGAGGAGTGCTGGCCGAGACCGAAAAGGACGTTGATGGGCTGTGCCGCGCTGCGGAAGAACTGGCCATTCGCCGTGCGGCAGCCAGTGTCGAGCTACGCGGCGGACCCGCGCCTCGCGCATGGCACCCGATTGCTGGCAAGCATGCAGGCTTCGCCGCCGATCTCGCCGCGGATGACGAGGCACAGTTGCTGGCCATCCCGCGAAAGGCGCGAGCCGAGGTGCGCAAGGGCCTGAAGAATGACCTGGAGGTCAGCATCGGTCAGAGTTCTGAGGACCGTGCAGACCATTATGCGGTCTATGCGGAAAGCGTGCGCAATCTGGGAACGCCGGTTTTTCCGCGCGCGCTCTTCGATGCGGTGCTGGATATGTTCGGGCAGGATGCGGATATCCTGACGATCAGCCACCATGGCACGCCTGTCGCCAGCGTCCTGTCGCTTTACCATGATGGGGCAGTGATGCCTTTTTGGGGCGGGGGCAAGTGGGCCGCGCGGAGCCTGCGTGCCAATGAGCGGATGTATTATGAGCTGATGTGCCACGCGCGGCGCAAAGGCTGCACGCGGTTCGACTTCGGGCGTTCGAAAACCGGCAGTGGCCCCTATGCGTTCAAGAAGAACTGGGGTTTCGATCCCGAACCACTGACCTATCACACGTGGACACCTCCGGGTGCAGAGCCGCGCAATGTCGACCCGACCGACGAAGGCTATTCCGCGAAAATTGCGCTGTGGAAGCGTCTGCCGCTCCCGATCGCCAATCGGCTGGGGCCGTGGATCGCGCGCGGGCTGGGCTGAGATGAGCGAATTCCTGTTTCTGGCGCATAGGGTTCCGTTTCCTCCGGACAGGGGGGACAAGATTCGTTCGCATCATTTACTCAAGGGGCTGGCCAAGCTCGGGCCGGTTCATGTGGGGGCCTTCGCGGAAACGCCGCAGGACATGGCGCAGAAGGGCGAACTGGCTGCGATCGCGAAGACCCATGCGCTGATTCAGCGCAAAAAACCGCTTCCCTTTGCGGGGGTGGAGGCCCTGATACAGCACAGGCCTGTCAGCCTGACCGCTTTCGATCACGAATCCATGCACCGCTACGTCGCCAAGACGCTGGGCAATCACAAGATCGATACGGTCTTCGTCTTCTCCGGCCAGATGGGGCAGTACATCCCCGGCGACTATGCCGGTCGCGTCATTATCGACCTGTGCGATGTCGATAGCGCCAAATTCGAAGCCTATGCCGCAGCCGGACAGCGTAGCTGGCTGAACCGGCGCGAGGGAAGGCTGCTCGCGCGCGAGGAGGAAAGGCTGGCCCAACGCGCCGACAGGACGCTGTTGATCAGCGATAGCGAAGTCGCGCTGTTCCGTTCCAGGCTATCGGATACGCGGCAGGTCGCATTGCAGACCTTGGGCAACGGGATTGATGCGGATTTTTTCGATCCCGCTCGGGTGGGCCTTCACCCGGATCTTGAAGAATGCGAAGACCCGCAACTCGTTTTTACGGGCCAGATGGATTACGCTCCCAATGTGGCAGCCGCTGAGTGGATGATCGAGAACATCATGCCTGCACTGCGCCGTACCTATGCGCGGGCGCGGTTCCACATAGTCGGGCGGGCTCCGACGGCAGCCCTTAGAGAAAGGCATGGCGAGAACGGGGTTCGCGTGTGGGGTGAAGTGCCGGATGTCAGACCCTACCTGAAATCGGCCGATCTCGTTGCAGCACCGCTCCTTATCGCGCGCGGAATTCAGAATAAGGTTTTGGAAGCGATGGCGATGGCGAAACCCGTTGTCGTGACCCCAGGCGCGGCTACCGGCATCGCTGCCGAGAATGACCGGCACTTCGCCATCGCACCACCCGATCCCCCACAGATGATCGAGCGGATAGAGGCCCTTCTTCGCGACCGGGACAAACGGCTGGAGATGGGGCAAGCGGCGCGTCAGTTCGTGATCGACCGCATGAGTTGGGACAGTATCCACAAACAGCTTGCGCAAGTGATCGCCCCGCAAGACAGTGCAACCCATGCCGCCTGAAGCCGCTTTGGAGCGCCGTGCTAGCTCGAGCTGGGGCCGGCCCCTCGCCTTGCTTGCCGTTGCATGGGCCACCCTTTTCTGGGTCGCGTTCCCGGAATGGTCGGAAATGGCGCATCAATGGTGGGATATCGATACCTACAGCCACATTCTGCTGATCCCGCCGATTATTGTGTGGTTGGTCTGGATCAGGGGAGACGAGCTGCGGCGCGTGGAGCCTTCGGGCTGGTTGCCGGGCCTTGCCTGGTTTTTCATGGGCATGACCCTCTGGCTCGCGGGTCGGATCGCAGACATCAATCTGATCGCGCAAGCCGGAGTCGTCGCGGCGTTCCAGGGGGCGGCGCTCGGTATTCTCGGCTTGCGCGCGGGCCTCTTACTGGCGTTTCCTCTCGCCTATATGGCGTTTCTCGTCCCCTTCGGTGACGAGATCATTCCGCCATTGCAGTATGTCACGGCGGAAATTGCAACCGCGCTCACCCGATGGAGCGGGATTGAGACAGTTGCCGACGGAATTCACATCGATACGCCCGCCGGGCTGTTCATCGTGGCCGAGGAATGTTCGGGTGTGAAGTTTCTGATCGCCATGATCGCCCTGGGCGTATTGGTGGCCTATACCTGCTTTGCGAGCTGGCGCCGTCGGCTGTGGTTCATGCTCGCCTGCGTGGTGGTGCCGATCATCGCAAACGGGATCCGCGCATGGGGGACGATTTTCCTTGCCCAATATGTCGGCGCCGAGGCCGCAGGCAGTTTCGACCATATCATTTATGGCTGGGTCTTCTTCGGCATTGTCATCGCGCTGGTGCTCGGCGTGGCCTGGCGCTGGTTCGAGCGCGAGCCTGAAGAAGCGGGCTGGAGCGCGGATGCGATCGCCGCCATGTCGCTTGTTCGGCGGCTAGAGGGCACGCCTGCCCGCCCGCCGCTCGTCCTTGGCGCGGTGCTGGCGACCGCATTGGTCTTTGCCGTGCTCGGCCGACTCGTCTAGGTCCTCGCGCATATGTGCGGGATCGCGGGGATTTTCCATTACGAAACGGTGAAGCCGGTCGATCCCAAACGGGTCGAGCGGATGACCGAGGCGCTTACCCATCGCGGCCCCGATGGCAGCGGAGTGTGGACCGCGCCCGGCGTGGGGCTGGGCCATCGCCGCTTGTCGATCATCGACCTCGAAGGCTCCCCGCAACCGATGCATTCGGCCGACGGGCGCGCAGTGATCGTCTTCAACGGCGAAATCTACAATTACCGCGAATTGCGTCGCGACCTGGAGCGGGGCGGGGCGCAGTTCTGCACCGACGGCGATACGGAGACGATCCTGGCCGCCTGGCAGAAGTGGGGCCCCGATTGCCTATCGCGCCTCGACGGCATGTTCGCCTTCGCGCTCTACGATCTCGACAAGCGGCAGCTATTTCTCGCTCGCGATCGGTTGGGCGTAAAGCCGCTCTACATGGCGCGGCTCGAAGGCGGAGCGCTCGCCTTTGCCAGCGAGATGAAGGGTCTGCTCGCCAATCCCCTCCTGCGGCGCGAAATCGACCCGCTGGCGATCGAGGACTATATGACGTGGGGCTATGTTCCCGATCACCGCGCGATGCTGAAAGGCGTCGAGAAGCTTCCGGCCGGCCACTTCCTCCTGCTCGAGCATGGCCGCGAGCCGGGGCCGCCGCGACAGTGGTGGGATGTGAGTTTCGCCGACCGCGAGAAGGGACGGACCGAGGACCTGTCGGCCCAGCTCCTGCACCTGATGCGCGAGGGCGTGACAAGCCGCATGATTGCCGACGTTCCGCTGGGCGCGTTTCTCTCCGGCGGGGTCGACAGCTCTTCGGTCGTCGCGCTGATGAGCGAGGCGAGCGCAACACCGGTGACGAGCTGTTCGATCGGCTTCGACGTCGAAAGCGTCGATGAAACGAAATATGCGCGGCAAGTGGCGGAACTCTTCGCCACCGACCATCACGAGCGCATCGTATCGGCCGATCAATTCGGCGAGATCGATCGGATCGCCGCAATCTTCGACGAACCCTTTGCCGATGCCAGCGCGCTGCCCACTCTGCGTGTCTGCGAACTGGCGCGCGAGCATGTCACCGTCGCCTTGTCGGGAGATGGGGCGGACGAGGCTTTCGCCGGCTACCGCCGTCAACTGTTCCACGCGCGCGAGGAACAGGCGCGTTCGGTGCTTCCGCGCCCGATCCGCCAACCGCTGTTCGGCACGCTCGGTCGGCTCTGGCCCAAGGCCGACTGGGCGCCGCGTCCGCTGCGCGCCAAGACGACGCTGCTGTCACTCGCCGCGAGCGGGGAAGCGGGCTATGCGCGTGCCCTGTCGATCCTCGCGCCCGAGCAACGCGACCGGCTCTATGGCGAGACTCTGCTGCGCGAGCGCGGCGAGTACCGTGCGGAGCAGCCGTTCGAGAAGCTGATGCGCGATGCTCCTGCGCGCAGCGGGCTCGACCGGGCGCAATATGCCGATCTCAAGTTCTGGCTGCCCGGCGACATCCTGACCAAGACCGACCGCACCAGCATGGCCGTGGGGCTCGAAGCGCGCGAGCCGCTGCTCGACCATCGGCTGATCGAATTCGGCGCGCGCCTGCCGCATCGCCAGCGTGTTCGCGGAGCAACCGGCAAATGGCTGATGAAGCGCACGATGGAACGCTATCTGCCCGAGGACATCCTCTATCGCCAGAAACAGGGTTTCGTGACTCCGCTGGCCGAATGGTTTCGCGGTCCGCTGGCCGCAGAAGCCAGGGCGGTCGCATCGAGCGAGCTTCTGACGGGCAGCGGGTGGTTCGCCCGCAAGGCGCTTGCACGCCTTGCGGACGATCACATCTCGGGCCGTTCGGATCACGGCCGGGTGCTGTGGCAATTGCTCATGCTGGAGCGCTCGCTCCGGCATCTGGGACCCACGGGATAATCAAGAACCACCGTCATCCCGGCCTCTGAGCCGCGGTCCCGCTTCCTTGTGGCGGAGCGCTAGGCCGCTAAGAAGAGCGGGACCCCGGATCAAGTCTGGGGCGACGAAGGGAAATAGGTGGAACGGGCTAACGCGCGTCAACCAGCACGATTTCAGCGTCTTCGAGAGCCTCGACCACGATCTCGGTCTCGCCGGTCACGGCAATCCCGTCACGCGGCTGCGCTTCGTGCCCGTTGATCTTCACGCGGCCCTTGGGAGCGACAAGATACTGGTGCCGCTCGCCCGAAGTGGTCCAGGTCGCGCTCTGGCCGACGGAAAGCGTGGCCGCTGCCACCTTGGCATCGGTACGGATCGGCAGGGCATCGTCGGCTTCGGGCATCCCGCTGGCGAGAACTTCGAAGCCGCCCTCACGCGTGGCCTTGGGAAATTCGCGCTGACCCCAGCTCGGCTTCTCGCCCGCGCGATCCGGAATGATCCAGATCTGGAACAGCGTCGTGTCTTCGACCTCGAGATTGTATTCGGCATGGGTGATACCGGTGCCCGCGCTCATCACCTGCACATCGCCAGCGGCCGTGCGGCCTTCATTGCCCAGGCTGTCGCGGTGGCTGATCGCGCCTTTGCGCACGAAGGTGACGATTTCCATGTCGCGATGCGGATGCGGGGGGAAGCCGGTCTGCGCCTGGATCGTGTCGTCGTTCCACACGCGGATGCTGCCCCAGCCCATTCGGTCGGGATCGTGATAACTGGCGAAGCTGAAATGGTGCCGCGCGTCGAGCCAGCCGTGCTCGGCATGGCCCAGCGAAGCGAAGGGACGAATATCTATCATGATTCTGGTCTCGCATCGGCGGGGTGTTTACGCCGGAATGCATCCGATGTGGGGACCGCGAGAAAGCCGTCAAGTATCCCGCGTGGCACCGCCCTCTCGCCAGACTAGGCGAGGCTAGGCGAGGCCGTGGCCCCGCGCCATATAGTCCGCGCTCTGCATTTCCTTGAGACGGCTGACGGTGCGTTCGAATTCGAAGGCACCATCGCCTGCGGTGTAAAGGTCTTCCGGCTCTGCGGCAGCGGTGACGAACAGCTTCACGCTGTTTTCATACAGCGCATCGATCAGTTTGGTGAAGCGGATCGCTTCATTGCGGTTGTCGGGAGACAGGGTGGGAATGCCGACGACGATCACCGTGTGATAGGCATGCGCGATGGCAAGGTAATCGGCCGCGCCTCGGTTCTCGCCGCACAGCCGCTTGAAGCTGAACACGCCGACGCCCTTGAGGCTCTTGGGCACATGGATCGTGCGCCCCCCGCCAAGCTCCAGCTCCGCACTCGGCACGTGCTCGGCATCCTCGGGCTTATAATCGGTCAGGCGGAAGAAAGCCTCGCGCACCTGCGCGGTCGCTTCATCACCCAGCGGGGAGTGCCAGGTCGCCATGTCGCCCAGCCGGTCGAGCCGATAATCGGTCGGCCCGTTGAGAGGCAATACGTCCAGTTCGGCTTCGACCAGATCGATAAAGGGCAGAAACAGCGAGCGGTTGAGCCCGTCCTTGTAGAGATCGCGCGGCGGGCGGTTGCTGGTGGTGACGATGGTCACCCCCTGATCGCGGATCAGCGCGATGAAAAGGCGGGCCATGATCGCCGCATCGGCGGTGTTGGTGACGACCATTTCGTCGAAGGCGAGACACCGGACATCGGCTGCGATGTCGCGCGCGATCTTGCCCGTGGGATCGCCGGGATCGCTCTCACGCCGGGCGCGCATACGGCGGTCGACTTCGAGCATGAATTCGTGGAAATGCGCGCGGCGTTTCTCGTCAATGCCCAGCGTCTCGACGAAAAGGTCCATCAGCATCGATTTGCCGCGACCGACACCACCCCACATGTAGACGCCCTGGGGTCGTGCTTTCTTGGGCCGGAAGAGCTGCGCCAGCAGCCCGCCGCTGGTTTCCGCCTCCAATTCCTTCTGCAGCCGGTC
This sequence comes from Qipengyuania sp. ABI-127-1, assembly GCA_022953095.1. GTDB lineage: Bacteria > Pseudomonadota > Alphaproteobacteria > Sphingomonadales > Sphingomonadaceae > Qipengyuania. Next base: position 1,559,081 of record JALJCR010000001.1, read on the forward strand.
GAGCCGTTCGGCGGCGCGCCGCTGGTCGGGATCGGCCTGTAGTTCGCCCGCGGCGACGAGGCGCTCGTAGCGGGCGAGCATTCCGGTCATGTGGCGATGCGGCGCTTCATCTTCTTCACGATACCGGAGAAGCTGGCGACCGTATGATCCTTCTGCACGACCGTCCCGCGCACGAATACCATGCTGCCGGTTTCGCGAACGATTTCGCATACCGCATCGAGCGGTTCGGCGGGTTTGCCACCGCCGACGAACTGGGTCGACAGCTCGACCGTCACCGATGGCCCCGCATTGCCGGTGCCGATAGTGTGCATGGTGGTGAACAGGCTGATGTCGATCAGCGAGAGCGTGACCGCGCCGTGGATGATGCCCTGCAGGTTCTCGTGGCGCCGTTCGGGAAACATGCGCAGCCGCGCCTTCCCGTCATCGTCGATACGGGTGATGAGCTTGCCCATCACCGCGCCGTTGAACAGCGTCTGGTCTTTCAGGTTCCAGTGACGCCAGCCCGGGTTCTCCGGGTCTGGGCCATGTTCGAAGACCTCGTCCGGGAGCCTGGTCATCAGATCGCGCGTTCGGCGATCATCTTCTTGGTTTCGGCGATCGCCTTGGCCGGGCTGAGGCCCTTGGGGCAGACATTCGCGCAGTTCATGATCGTGTGGCAGCGATAGAGGCGGAAGGGATCCTCGAGCTGGTCGAGCCGCTCGCCGGTCATCTCGTCGCGGCTATCGGCCAGCCAGCGATAGGCCTGCAACAGGATCGCCGGGCCGAGGAACTTGTCGCTGTTCCACCAATAGCTGGGGCACGCGGTCGAGCAGCAGGCGCACAGGATGCACTCATAGAGGCCGTCGAGCTTTTCCCGCTGTTCGGGCGACTGCAGGCGTTCCTTACCGCTCGGCGTGGTCGATACTGTCTGCAGCCAGGGGCGGATGCTGGCATATTGCGCGTAGAAATGGGTGAAGTCGGGCACGAGGTCCTTGATCACGTCCATGCTCGGCAGCGGGGTTATGCGTACCTCGCCCTTTATGTCTTCGATCGCGGTGGTGCAGGCGAGACCGTTCTTCCCGTTCATGTTCATCGAACACGAACCGCAAATGCCTTCGCGGCACGACCGGCGGAACGTCAGCGTCGGGTCGATCTCGTTCTTGATCTTGAACAGCGCATCGAGGACCATCGGGCCGCATTCATCGAGATCGAGCTCGAACGTGTCGTAGCGCGGATTTTCGCCGCTGTCGGGATCGTAGCGGTAAATCTTGAATTTGCGGATGCGCGAACCGCCATCTGCCTTGTGGGCGCGGCTCTTGCCGGTGATCTTCGAATTCTTCGGAAGGGTGAAGGTCGCCATTACGCTTTCGGTCCTGTTTCTCTGCGCACCCCATCTAGCGGTTCACGCGAGGGGCGCAAGGCCATCTATGACGCGATTGCGGCAATGCCGTTGCTGCGGGATCGAAGGCGGCAAGCCCGCTTGAGGCGAAAGGGCCGCCGGGCATGGCAATCGCTGGAAATCCTCTGCGCGGAGAGGAACCCGCAGACCATCCCATGGGTCTATGTCGATGAGATGGATGCACAAACAACATTTCGGCGCGCTGCCGTCTTCGGCGCGAGCGGCGGTATCGGCGCGGCACTGGCCGGAACACTGGCGGATCGGGGGGTGGAGGTATGGGCGGGCAGTCGCTCCGGCTTTTTCCGCGACAAGCGGATGCGCGGTTTCACCTTCGACCTGACCGACGAAGTCTCGATCGCGGCAATGGCTTCGGAGCTGGCGGCAACGCCGCCCGATCTCGTTATAGTGGCCAGCGGCGTTTTGACATTGGACAATGGGAAAGGGCCGGAACGCTCTTTCAAGCAAATCGATGCTGAGGCGATGGAAGCCGTCTTTCGGCTCAACATTATCGGGCCGGCCCTGATCGCCAAACATTTCCTGCCCCTGCTGCCGCGCCGGGACCGTGCCGTATTCGCCGCCTTATCGGCGCGGGTCGGCTCGATTTCGGACAATCGGCTCGGGGGCTGGCACAGCTACCGGGCAAGCAAGGCGGCTCTCAACATGCTCTTGAAGAACTTCGCGATCGAGCTGGGCCGGACGCATCAGCAGGCGGTGGTCGCGGGATTGCATCCCGGCACTGTCGACACGTGCCTGTCCGAACCGTTCCAATCCAACCTGCCGGATGGACAACTGATAGCTCCAAACGCCGCGGCCGCGAACTTGCTCAAGGTGCTCGACGGATTGGCGCCGAGAGACAGCGGCGGTGTTTTCGACTGGAAGGGCGAGGAGGTACCAGCCTAGCCCGGATTCTCTTTGAGTTTATGGGCGCGAAATTCGGGAATGCGTTCGGCCGTGCACATATCGAGGGTATCTCGGTTCTCACATACGGCCGGGTCCACCGGTTCAGGCCTCGGTTAAAAAACGTCGTCCTGCCGCGGTGCGATTTTCGAGATGGTGGCGGATCAGTTCACCATGGCGCGTTGCGCCGATGCCCATGCCGGTGGCGCGTTGGGGTACGCGGACATTCGGCCGTGCATTCGCTTCGATGAGCATAGGGCCTCGGTTACTCGGCGCAACGTCCCAGCCAATCTGAACATGCGCAGGAAAGTGATCGCCATGCGCATCAAGGGCAAGCCGCCTGAGTACCTGCCAATCCGGGATCCGCCTGCCGGTAATGGGACGATCGTTCGCGGGATGCCGGTCGAATTCGCCCGGTGCCGTGGCGTATTTCGCCAGTCCCAATTCGCCCGTTTCGAAGTTTATGGCGGCAAAGATACCGCCGGCATGCGCATTGTCGACGATGACGCCGGGCTGTGCCGCGAGACGGAGAACCGCGGTAACCAGTTCGGGTTCGCCGTGCTCGTCGAGAATTGTGGTTATGCGCGCTGTGGGCAGGGCGTCGAGCGCGATGTCCGCAATATCGGGATGAGGCCGAAGCAGTTCCTGCGCTACCCACCCGCCGGTTTCTTTCGCTTCTTCGAGCATCCGCAGGATGGCGGCGGGGTCCCCGTCGCTGGGGCAGGAGGCCAATATCTCGATTCCCGCACCCCCTGATCCTCTGATCGGCTTGAGCAGGATTGGCCCGGCACCGGGCTGCTGAACGAGCTTCCAGCCGTCGCGCTTGGAGCGCTCGGCAAGGACGCGGGGGTGGGGCAGGCAAGCCCGCGTACAGACGCGATAGAATTCTCGCTTGTCGGTAATCGCGCGATCGTGATCGGTCGCCGGATTGGCAATCGCGCGGCTCACCCCGACATGTTCGAACCGGCGCATGACCGTATCGAAGCCGCTTTCGTCGCGAATGTCGTACAGGGCGACATCGCCGGGGTCGGCAAACCGGGTAAGGCAGATCCGCACCGCCTCGGCACGGCGAAGCTTGCTCCATCCCCATCGACGCGCAACCTTGCGCGCCCGCAGGATGATGACCAGCCGGAAGACCGTATAAGACACAGCGTTGAGGGCAATCCGCAATGGCCCCTGGCGCTGCTGCATCCGGGCGTAATACGGATCGAGGAAAGCGGCAGAGCGATAGTTTACGATGCCCGGAAAAAGGGTGAGGTTCAGCCGGACGAGATCGTATAGCCGTTTCATCGATCGTCAGTTTCCGACTGAAACGAGCCCCTCGCGCCGCCAGCTTTCCGCCAGCAGAGTTTCCAGAAGATCGGCGTGGCTGAAGCCGGCATGCGATGCTGCCTTGGCCATGACTTTCTCCGACCACAGGTTGCAGTTCAGATTGATCTCGATGAAATTTATGTCGCCGGTCTTGAGATCGAGGCGGAATTCGATCCGGCCGTAATCGAACGGGACGAATTCGCGCGCGACCTTCTTTGCCATCGCTTCGATCTTGGGGGCGATTTCCGGATCATCGAAGCGCTTGAGGGCGGCTTTCTCGGTGTTCCGCACGAGATCGCGCTTTTCGTAATAGGTCCACAGCCGCTGCGTGTCCTCGCGCTCGTACCACAGCATCGGAAGCGCAATCGGTTCGTCGTCGATCGTAATGAAGGCGCACTGGACGTCGTAGCCGTCGAGATAGGGTTCGACGATGGCATCGTGCCCTTCGGTGTGGATGTGCCACACGGCATTGGCAACTTCGGTCCAGTCGTGGGCATCGGTGATCCCCCAGCTAGCCGAAGACGCGTTGGGCTTGATAACCCACCTTCCGGCATCTTTGGCGGGAAGGTTCTTTTCCAGAACCGGTGCTCCGCGGCGATAGCAGAACCACGGTGCGGTCGACACTCCGGCATGGTCGCAGACGAGCTTCGATACCGATTTGTCGTCGCCCAGGCCGCGCAGGAAGGGCATTGCGCCGAGATAGGGAATGCCGTGTTTGTTGCACAGGATCGGGATCAGCATTTCGCTGTTCACGAAGCCCCCTCGATTGAGCAACGGGAACACGAAATCGACGTCCGGCTTTTCGAAGAGTACTTCATACTGGTTGGCAAGCTCGAGATTGAGCCCCAGACCTTCCAGTGTCCTGCGTACTTCGTGGTGATATATCGCGTGATTGCCGTCTTCGGGGTGCATCCCGCCGCCGAACAGGGCGTGCTTGGCCATGAACAGCGTGCGGATGCGCTGCTTGGCTTCTTCGGGAATGCGCAAAGGTTCGATGCGAGTGTTCATGTGGGCCCGTTGGTGGTGGTTTTGGCGCGCCTTTAGTCCCACGGTCCCGGCTCCACCAGAACTTTGTAGCGGACAAGTTAGCACTTGCTGTGCGCGCAAATGTCGATAGCGTCGGATTGTCGCGCAATCGGAGGGACTTGCTCGGTGGGCTTGAGAAAATGGTACGATCGCCACGTGATGCCCCGCCTCGTGACGGCTGCTTGTGGGCAGGAAGGGATCGAGAAACGCCGCCGTGAAGTTGTTCCGCTGGCACAGGGAAGGGTTTTCGAAATCGGCTGTGGCGGCGGGTTCAACCAGGCGCTCTACGACAGTGACAAGGTGACCAGCTTTGCGGGGATCGATCCGCATGCGAAGCTGCTTGACGGTGCGCGCGCAAGGGCACTGGCGAAGGGTTGGGAAACCGACTTTCGTCAAGGGGTAGGCGAAGATATCCCGTTCGCCGACGGGTCTTTCGACACGGTTGTCTGTACCTATACGCTGTGTTCGGTCGATGATCCCGCGCGTGTGCTATCGGAAATCCGCCGAATTCTCGCACCGAGCGGGCAGTTGCTGTTCCTCGAGCACGGGCGTGCTCCAGATGCCGCAGTGGCGCGCTGGCAGGAACGGATAGAGCCGGTGTGGAGCCCGCTGGCCGGGGGATGCCACCTTAGCAGACCGATCGGCGCGTCGCTGCGCGGGGCGGGATTCGCGGTGGAGCCGCTGGGTCAGGCCTATCTGAAGAAAGCCCCCAGGATCATGGGCTGGATGGAATGGGGCGTGGCGCGGAAAGCCTGAGGGTCGGCGAACGGTTCGGTCCACCAACCCTCTAATCGACCTATTCGTCGCCAAAAGTGCGCTGCCACCAGCCGCGCTTGGGTTTGGCAGGTTTGCTTGGTTCGGGGCTTTCCTCGGCCACAGACTCTGCCGCTGCCGCTGCCGCGTCGGGCTGGGGCGCCGGTTCGGGCTCGGGTTCCGGCTGCGGCGCCGGTTCGGATGATGTCTGCGCCGGAGATTCGGCTACGGACTTCTTTTTGCGCGGTGCGCGCTTCTTCGGTGCGGGCTTGGCTTCGTCTTCGGCTTTTGCCTCGTCCGTAGCTTCCGTCACGCTTTCCGGCTCTACCTCCACCTTCTTTTTGCGCGGTGCGCGCTTTTTCGGTTTCGGTTTCTCGGTTTCCTCGCCCTCCGCGCTGGCGGTCTCGTCGGCTTTGGCCTTGGCTGCGGTGTCCGCCTTCTTCTTGCGCGGTGCGCGCTTCCTGGGCTTGGGCTTTCCGTCCGTTTCGTCTGCGTCGGCCACGGCTTCCGCAGTTTCCGGCGAATCCTCCGGACCGGCAACCACCGCCATATCCTTGACGACGGCTTCGGAAACCTCTTCCAGCTTTTCGGCGTCTTGCGAGGTTATTTCGTCCGAACTTTTGCCCCGTCCGCGGCCACCCCGGCGGCGGCCACCCCGGCGACGGCGCTTCTTGGGCTTGTCATCGCCGCTTTCCTCATCATCGCCCTCGTCGCCTTCCATGTCGTCGGCGAGATCGTCGGCATCGTCCTGATCGCCCTCATCGTCCCGCTGGCGGTTCTTGCTGCGACCCCGGCCACCGCGACGCCGCCGACGTTTCTTGCGCGGACGGTCATCGTCGCCGTCGTCCTCGTCGGTTTCATCGAAAACATCGTCCTCGCCATCGTCATCGACGATGGGTTCGAACCTGGGCGCATCCTTCGGCTTGGGGCCATGGCTCGAAACGGTCATCTTCGCGCCTTCGTCCTCGCCTTCGGGAACGACCTCGACGGTTACGCGATAGCGCTGCTCGATCTCCATCAGATCGGCGCGTTTCTCGTTGAGGAGGTAAACCGCCGCTTCGGTGCTGGCGGCAAGACGGATGGTCGAACCCTTGCCCTTGGCCGCCTCGTCCTCGATCAGGCGCAGCGCCGAAAGTCCTGCGCTCGACGCGGTGCGCACGAGGCCGGTGCCGTCGCAATGCGGACAGTCGCGGGTGGTCGCTTCGAGTACGCCGGTGCGTAGGCGCTGGCGGCTCATTTCCATCAGGCCGAAGCTCGAGATGCGGCCGACCTGAATGCGCGCGCGATCGTTCTTGAGCGCTTCCTTCATCGCCTTCTCGACCTTGCGGGTGTTGGAGTGATGCTCCTGGTCGATGAAGTCGATGACGATGAGGCCGGCCATGTCGCGCAGGCGCAGTTGGCGGGCGATCTCGCGCGCGGCTTCGAGATTGGTGTGCAGCGCGGTCTGCTCGATATTGTGCTCCTTGGTGGAGCGGCCCGAGTTGATATCGATCGACACCAGCGCCTCGGTCGGATTGATGACCAGATAGCCGCCCGATTTGAGCTGGACCACCGGATCGTACATCGCCTTGAGCTGATCTTCCGCACCATAGCGCTGGAACAGCGGCACGGGGTCCGAATATTGCTTCACGCGCCGGGCATGGCTCGGCATCAGCAGCTTCATGAACTGCTTGGCCGATTTATAGCCATCCTCGCCCTCGACGATGACTTCCTCGATCTCGCGATTGTAGATGTCGCGGATGGCCCGCTTGATCAGGTCGCTGTCCGAGTGGATCAAGGCAGGTGCCGAGGATGAGAGGGTTCGTTCGCGGATTTCGTCCCACAGCCGGGCGAGATAATCGAAGTCGCGCTTGATTTCGGTCTTGGTGCGGCTGAGGCCGGCAGTGCGCACGATCAAACCCATGGTGCGCGGAAGGCTGAGGGCGGAGACGACCTGTTTCAGTCGTTTACGGTCCGAAGCGCTTGAAATTTTGCGCGAAATGCCGCCGCCATGGCTGCTGTTCGGCATCAGGACCGTATAGCGGCCGGCAAGGCTGAGATAGGTCGTCAGCGCGGCGCCCTTGTTCCCGCGCTCTTCCTTGACGACCTGCACGAGCAGGACCTGGCGGCGCTGGATTACATCCTGGATCTTGTAGCGGCGACGCAGCGCCATGCGCTTGGCGCGCGCTTCGTCCACTTCCTTGGCCCGCGCGCGGCCACCCTTGCCCTGGCGACGACCACGGCCACGACCGCGGCGAGCGCGGTCGTTGCGCCGATTGTCGGTGTCTTCTTCGTCTTCGTCCGAATCCTCGTCATCCGAGTCGTCTTCTTCGTCCTCGCGGTCGAGATGACCTTCCTCGATGGTAGCGACGTCGTCCTTATCGGACGTATCGACTTCCTCCAGCCCGTTTTCGGCCAGATCTTCGGCCAGCGCCTCGGCGCTTTCGTCATCGGCGTCGTATTCCTCGCCCGGCATTTCGCCGCGCTGCTCTTCCTCGTCGCGCAGGCGCTGCTCTTCCTCGGCAGCCTCGGCCTCTGCGGCCAGCAAGGCTTCGCGATCTTCCTTGGGAATCTGATAATAGTCGGGATGGATTTCACTGAAGGCGAGGAAACCGTGGCGATTACCGCCGAAATCGACGAAAGCGGCTTGCAGCGAGGGTTCGACCCGCGTGACTTTCGCCAGATAGATATTGCCTTTTATCTGCTTGTGATCGGCAGATTCGAAATCGAACTCCTCAATCCGATTGCCTTTGAGTACCGCCACCCGGGTTTCTTCCTGGTGGCGCGCATCGATAAGCATGCGCGTTGCCATTGATATTTCTCCAGCCGCGTCGGGGCAGGGCGAACCCTGCGTTTGCGCGGCGCATTACGTTGGAAATTCCGCGGCCCTGTCTGGGCATCGCGGTGTTTGCTAACCGGCCGTGTTCGCTCTGTAGGAAAGGCCGGGTATTCGTGACTGCGGGAGTAGCCCTGCGCATATTGGGCGCTGTCCGGCCCGACACGGCGGCATAGGCGGGAGCCTTTGCTGCTGTTGTCGGGGAAAAACGGGCCATGTCCGGCATCAACCTGTATTGTCTTGGGCCGAGGCGGCTCTTGCCGCTATAGCCTGAAAAAAAACGGTTTTTCACGGTGACCCTCTTCGTCGCGGAATATTCGCGCCGATCGGAGGCATCGGAAAACCGGTACGATGTCGCTAGCACCGTGGGTTTCGCACGGCAACCATATTGCGTGATTGGATAACAAGGTCATAACCATGCGGGCGATGTCGATCCGTGCGCAAATCCTTTTGCTGCTGCTGTTGCCAGTGGTCTTGTGCGCAGCGCTTATTGCCACGGCCCAGCGGATTCCCGTGCCAGCAATCGGCAGGGAATATGTGCTGCGGGCCGAACTTCCGCAGGCGGATGTTCCTGCGGCCCTCCCTCAAATCGCGGGCCGGGAGGGTCTTCCCCTGGTGGTCATCGACCCCGGCCACGGGGGGCACGATCCAGGCGCATCGGGCCAGGGTTACCGCGAAAAGACCGTGGTGCTCGGCCTTGCCCGGGCCTTGCGCGACGAGCTCGAGCGGGAAGGAACCGTTCGCGTGGCACTGACCCGCGACGACGATCGTTATCTCCTTCACGCCGAAAGGATCGATATCGCGCGCCGCCTCGACGCCGATCTGTTTCTGTCCATCCATGCCGACAGCGCGGGCGATGCGGCCGAAGTAACCGGAGCGAGCATTTATACCCTGTCCAATGCGGCATCCAGCGAAGCGGCGGCGCGGTTTGCCGCGCGCGAGAATGCATCCGACCGCCTGAACGGCATCGACCTGGGGGGGCAGAGCGACACCGTGAGCACTATCCTCGTGGAGCTGTCGCAACGGCGCACGCAGGAACAATCGGATGAGTTCGCGCGGCTGATCCGCCGTGAGGGGGAGGGCGCGATCCGCTTCCATCCCAGATCGCGCCACTCCGCAGCGCTCAAGGTGCTGCGCGCACCCGACGTGCCTTCGGTTCTGTTCGAGAGCGGTTTCATAACCAACGAGGCCGATGCCCAGCGGCTTGCATCCCCCGAAGGCCGGGCGCGTTTCGCCAAGGTGATGGCGCGCGCGATCCGCGCCTATTTCGCGCGACAGGAAGAAAGCTGACACCAGAACACTGTTCGTTCTGGCGATTTGCAGAAACGGCGTGCTAGAGGCTCCTCCAAGATCATGTCCGACGAACCTTCTCTGACCTATTACCGTTACCGCATCAGCCGCGATCCGAAGCGTCTGGTGGCGTGGTTCGTCGATAATTGGGCGCATAGTCGGAAACTGCGCGCCGCTAGCTATATCGGGGGCTTCGCGGTTGTCACGCTGGTGCTGGCCTGGGCCACGCTCGGCCGCAACCTGCCCGATGCCGAATCGCTGCTCGAATACGAAACTCCGCTACCCACCGTGGTACGCGGCATCGATGGCGAGATCGTCCATACCTATGCCCGCGAACGCCGGGTGCAGTTGCAATATGTGGATTTCCCGCAGCGCCTCATCGAGGCCTATCTTTCGGCCGAAGACAAGACCTTCTTCAGCCATGGCGGTGTCGATATAACCGGCACTGCCAATGCGGTGATCGATTACGCCACCAAATTCGGATCGGGCGAACGCGCGGTCGGCGGCTCGACCATTACCCAGCAGGTCGCCAAGAACCTGCTGCTGGGCGACGAATATTCGGTGACGCGCAAGCTGAAGGAAATGATCCTTGCCACGCGCATCGAAAGCGTGCTGACCAAGCAGGAGATCCTGGAGCTTTACCTCAACGAAATTCCGCTCGGTCGTCGCAGCTTCGGCGTACAGGCGGCCGCGCGCGCCTATTTCGACAAGGATGTCGGTGATCTCGACCTGCACGAGATGGCCTTCCTTGCGATTCTGCCCAAGGCCCCCGAACGCTATGGCCGCGAACGCTATCGCGACATGGCGATAGTGCGGCGCAATTTCGTGCTCGACCAGATGGTCGCCAATGATTTCATCAGCGCCGCGGAAGGCGCGGCGGCGAAGCAGTTGGACCTCGGGCTCGTCCGGCAGCGGAGCGTACGCTCCGCCGATGCGGGCTATTTTCTCGAAGAGGTACGCCGACAGCTCATCGAAAAATTTGGAGAAACCGCCGACGATGGTCGCAACAGCGTCTATTCGGGGGGGCTATGGGTACGTACCTCGCTCGACACCGGGCTGCAGGATGCGGCCCGCGATGCGCTGCGCGCGCAGCTCATCAGCTATCATGGCAACCGAGGTTTCACCGGCCCGATCGCCACGCTCAATCCGGACAATGGCAATCTGACAGCGCAGCTTGCGTCATCCAATATCTCGATAAACTACGAGGATTGGCGTATCGGTGTGGTGACAGCGCCCGGCCGTGTCGGTTTCACCGACGGCGAGGAACATACCTTGTCGGGAGGGCCGTCGACACTCAAGGCGGGCGATGTGGTCGCTGCCGTGAAATCGGGCAATGGCTACGCGATCCGCGGTGTTCCCGAGGTGTCGGGCGCTTTCCTGGCGGAAGCGCCGCAGACGGGGCGGATCCTTGCCATGCAGGGCGGATTCGATAGTCGCCTGGGCAGCTTCAACCGGGCCACACAGGCGCTGCGGCAGCCCGGTTCGACGATCAAGCCCTTCGTCTATGCCGCGGCGTTGGATCAGGGGATGACTCCGGCGACCCAGGTGCCCGACCAGACCTTCTGCGTCTGGCAAGGGGCAAATCTCGGCGAGAAATGCTTCCGCAACTTCGGTGGCGGTGGTGGCGGAGTGCATACCATGCGCTGGGGTCTGGAGCAGAGCCGCAATCTGATGACCGTTCACATCGCCGATGATGCCGGCATGAACAATGTTATCGAAACCATGGCCCGCCTCGGGATCGGCGAATACGAGCCTTACTATTCCTTTGCCTTGGGTGCCGGGGACACAACCGTTGCGCGCATGGTCAATGCCTATGCCGCGCTGGCCAATTGGGGTCGCCAGAACGAAGGATCGGTGATCGATTATGTCCAGGATCGCGATGGGAAAGTGATCTTCCGCACCGACACCCGCGATTGTTCGGGCTGCAATATGGAAGAGTGGGACGGTCAGCCGATGCCGCGCTTCGATGTCTCGGGCCGGCAGGTGATGGACCCGCGTACCGCGTTTCAGATGGTTCACATGCTACAGGGCGTGGTGACGCGGGGTACGGCGGTGCGCCTGCGCAGCCTCGATCTGCCGCTGTTCGGGAAGACCGGGACGACCAATGGCCCGACCAATGCCTGGTTCGTGGGCGGTTCGCCCGACATTATCGCGGGGATGTATGTCGGTTTCGACCAGCCGCGCAATCTGGGCGGATGGGTGCAGGGCGGCAATACCGCCGCAACCATCATGAAGCGGTTCGTCGAAGCGACGAAGGATCGCTGGACGGCAGAGGATTTCATCGCTCCGCCAGGCATTCGTATGGTCAAGATCGACCGCCGCACCGGCAAACGTGTATTCGATGGTACGCCCTCCGACGAACCGACCGCCGCGATCATCTGGGAAGCCTTCAAGCCGGACACGGAACCGCCGCGCTCTACCCGCTCGGACGCTATTGCGGCCAAACGCAACGAAATCCTCGAACTGATCCGGCGTGGCAGACAAGGTGCCACCAGCGCCGCCAATAGCGGCCGAGATGACGAGCCGAGCGACTTCGTCGAGGATCAGGGCGGAATTTACTGACGCGCGCGCCTGGCGGGCGCTGCACTTTACAATCCGCCCGCGCGCATTAGGGGCAGGATCAATCCCAAGCGAAGGAATTTTCTATGCGTGCCGAAGGGCAGGCCCACATCGAACGGATCGAAGCAGCGCTTTCGCTTGTGCGGCAGTCGCTCGACTGGGAACGCGCGCTGCGCCGCCTGGAAGAGCTCGATGCGCGTGTTCAGGATCCGACCTTGTGGGACGATCCCAAGCAGGCTCAGGCGATTACGCAAGAGCAGAAACGGCTCGAAACCGCGATCAACACTGTCCGCGAGATCGAAAGCGAGATGGCCGATGCCATCGAATTCGTCGAGATGGGCGAAGCCGAGGGCGACGCCGATATCGAGCGCGAGGGGTTAGATACGCTGGCCCGTCTCGCCGAGCGGGCCGACCGCGATAAGGTCCAGGCGCTGCTGTCTGGCGAAGCGGACAGCTACGACACCTATCTTCAGATCAATGCCGGTGCAGGCGGAACGGAGAGTCAGGATTGGGCCGAGATGCTGCTGCGCATGTATGCCCGGTGGGCGGAACGGCGCGGCTTCAAAGTCGAAACGGTGGAATATGCCGCCGGAGACCAGGCCGGCATCAAGAGCGCGACGCTGCTGATCAAGGGCGAAAACGCCTATGGCTATGCGAAGACCGAAAGCGGCGTGCACCGACTGGTGCGGATCAGCCCCTACGATAGCTCCGCGCGCCGCCACACCAGCTTCAGCTCGGTCTGGGTGTATCCAGTGATCGACGACGATATCGATATCGAAATCAATCCTTCCGATCTGAAAATCGATACATACCGCGCAAGCGGGGCGGGCGGACAGCACGTCAACACCACCGATTCCGCCGTGCGTATTACGCACCAGCCGACCGGCATCGTGGTCGCCAGCCAGAACGATCGCAGTCAGCATAAAAACCGCGCCACTGCCATGAACATGCTGAAGGCGCGTCTGTTCGAGCGCGAGATGGCTGAGCGCGAGGCCGCGGCTTCGGGTGAATATCAGGAAAAGAGCGAGATCGGGTGGGGCCACCAGATCCGCTCTTACGTCCTCCAGCCATACCAGATGGTGAAGGACCTGCGCACGGGTGTACAGTCGCCGACGCCCGATGACGTGCTCGATGGTGCGCTCGACCCTTTCATTTCGGCGGCGCTCGCACAGCGCGTAACGGGCGAGACCGTCGAGGTGGAGGACGAGGATTGAGGCGCTGGTTCGCCTTGATTTCCACCTTGGCACTGCTCGCGGCATGTAATGGCGAGGTAATCGGCGGTGACGAAACACCGCGCTTTCCGGAACCCGATCGCCCGGTTTCCAAGGTGGGTTCCAACCAGTTTTCAACCGAAGACCAGCGCGACAGCCGGGGCGAGGCGAAAACGGTTATGGATCTCGCGCAAATCGCCGAAGGCATGACGGTGGCCGATATCGGCGCGGGCAATGGATACTACACCGTGCGCCTCGCCGAGCGAGTGGGCGATACCGGGCGCGTGCTCGCGCAGGACATCGACAGCGAGGCGCTTAGTCGGCTCGGCCGCAGGATCGAACGGTATCGACTGGAAAATGTTTCGATTCGGCTCGGCGAATTGGCCGATCCCAAACTGCCGGCCAACAGCTTCGATCGCATCTTCATGGTCCATATGTATCACGAGATCGAGCAGCCTTACGAATTTCTCTGGCGAATGTGGCCGGCCTTGCGTGATGGAGGGCAGGTGGTGGTGGTCGATATCGACCGCCCGACCGACCGCCATGGGATCGATCCCCTTCTACTGAGCTGCGAATTCGAGGCGGCGGGGTACGAGCTGGTCGCCTTCAAGGATGCGCCCGAACTGGCCGGGTACTATGCACAGTTCAAGGCAGCCGCTACGAGGCCGGCACCTGGAGAGATTGAGCCCTGCCGCGGCGATCGTGCCGCGCTGGGCGAAGGGGCCGAGCGCCCTGCCAAAAGAGAGAAAGCGTAACACATGAGTTTCAAGGGTCTCGAGCCGATTACCTATGGCGGCAAGGAAGTCTGGCCGCTTGTCGAAGGCGGCAAGGGCGTTTCGGCCACCAACCATATGAGCTCGGGTGCCTGGGCGGCCGCAGGCGGGATCGGCACGGTCAGCGCGGTCAATGCCGACAGCTATGACGAGGACGGCAGCCCGATCCCGCAGGTCTATACGCAGGCCACCCGCAAGGAGCGGTTCGAACAGCTCGTGCGCTACGGAATCGATGGCGGCACCGAACAGGTCAAGCGCGCGCATGATATCGCGGGCGGCAAGGGCGCGATCAACATCAACGTGCTGTGGGAAATGGGTGGCGCGCAGCAGGTGCTGGAGGGCATCCTTGAAAACTGCCCCGGCCTCGTGACGGGGGTCACCTGCGGCGCGGGCATGCCCTATAAGCTCGCCGAAATCGCGGCGCGGCACAATGTTCATTACCTGCCGATCATCTCCTCCGCCCGCGCCTTTCGCGCGCTGTGGAAGCGCAGCTATTCGAAGGTGCCCGACCTGATGGCCGCCGTGGTCTATGAAGATCCCTGGCTGGCGGGCGGCCACAACGGTCTGTCCAACGCCGAGGATCCCACCAAGCCGGAAGATCCCTATCCGCGTGTGAAGGCGCTGCGCGAGACGATGCGCAAGGAAGGCGTTTCGGAGGAAACCGGCATCGTCATGGCCGGCGGTGTGTGGTTCCTGCGCGAATGGGAAAACTGGATCGACAATCCCGAGCTCGGCAAGGTGCTTTTCCAGTTCGGCACCCGCCCGCTGCTGACGCAGGAAAGCCCGATCCCGCAGGTCTGGAAGGATATGCTGCGCACGGTCGAACCGGGCGATGTCCTGCTGCACAAATTCAGCCCGACCGGGTTCTATTCGAGCGCGGTAAAAACGCCGTTCCTCTATGACCTGATGCACCGCAGCGAGCGTCAGATTCCGATCTTCAAGCGCGATGAGGAAGAAGGCACCATCCCGCTGATGGATCACGGCAAGGCGAAATACTATTTCGTCCACCCCGGCGATCAGCGCAAAGCGCAGGCCTGGATGCATGAAGGCTTTACCGAAGCGCTCAAGACCCCCGATAATACCGTGGTCTTCGTCACTCCCGAAAGCGCCGAGCAGATCCGCGCCGACCAGCAGGGCTGCATGGGCTGCCTGTCGCATTGCCAGTTCTCGAGCTGGAAGGATCACGACGATCACACCACCGGCCGCCTTGCCGACCCGCGCAGTTTCTGTATCCAGAAGACCCTTCAGGACATCGCCCATGGCGGCGACCCGGACGAAAATCTGGCTTTCGCCGGCCACGCGGCCTACCGCTTCAAGCAGGACCCGTTCTATTCGAACAACTTCACCCCGACGGTGAAGGAACTGGTCGAGCGCATCCTGACAGGCGACTGAGCATGGACATCGGCATCGCCAGCCTTGCCGATGCCGATGTGAGGGAACTTGTCACGCGCCACCAGCGGCTGATGTATCAGGCATCGCCGCCGGGGACTTCCTTCGCGCTCGATTTGTCCGGCTTGGACCGGACCGATGTCACCGTGTTCGAGGCGCGTGAGGGCGATTCGCTGATGGGAATCGGTGCGCTGATGGAGCTTTCTGCCGATGTCGGCGAGATCAAGTCGATGCGCACCGAAGGCAGCGCTCTGCGCAGAGGCGTAGGGCAGGCACTGCTCGATCGGATCGATGCGACTGCGAGGGAGCGCGGCTACTCGCGCCTTCTGCTAGAGACAGGGACCGGCGAGGCCTTCGAACCCGCCAATCGCCTTTATCTGCGTAACGGTTTCACGCGCTGCGGCGCGTTCGGCGATTACACCGAGACCGAATTCAATATCTTCTACGAAAAGGCTCTCTGAGCCTTAGCCGAGGCCGGAGAGTACCTGATCCGGCGGCCTGTGCCCGTCGGCCCACATCCGGATATTGGCGATAACCTTGAGGCCGCTCTCCTCGCGGCCCTCGCGCGTCGCGCTGCCGATGTGGGGCAGGGTCATCACGTTGGGATGGCGGATCAGGCGGCGGTCGACATTGGGTTCGTCGGGATAGACGTCGAGCCCCGCCCCGGCGAGCTTGCCGCTCTCCAGCGCCGCGATCAGCGCCTCCTGGTCGACAAGGTCGCCGCGCGCGGTGTTGATGAGGCTCGCGCCGTCCTTCATCAGGTCGATCCGCCGCGCATCGATCATATGGTGCGTATTTGGCCCTGCAGGACAATGAAGGGTGAGAATGTCGGCCGTTCCCATCAATTCGTCGAGGCTTTCGACCCAGCGGGCGTGGAACATGCGCTCCACCGCTTCGGGCAGGCGCTTGCGGTTGTGATAGGCGATTTCGAGCCCGAAGGCGCGTGCGCGGTGTGCCACCGCCTGGCCGATGCGCCCCATACCGACGATACCCAGCACCTTGCCCGCCAGCTTGGTGCCCAGCAGCGCAGTCGGCGTCCATCCGGTCCACCTCCCGCTGCGGATCAGTTCGACGCCCTCGCGCACGCGGCGCGGCACGCCGATGATCCCGGCCATGGTGAGATCGGCGGTATCGTCGGTGAACACGCCCGGCGTATTGGATACGATGATGTGCCGGTCGGCAGCGGCATTCAGATCGATGTGCTCGGTCCCGGCACCGAAATTGGCGATCAGACCGAGATTTTCACCCGCACTTGCAATCATCTCCGCATCGATCAGGTCGGTGACGGTAGGGACAAGCACGTCGCAATCCTGCATCGCCTCGATCAGCTGCTCGCGCTCGAGCGGCACATCCTCCGGGTTGAGGCGCACGTCGAATAGCTCGCCCATTCGGTCCTCGACATTTGGCATCAGGTGGCGTGTGACGAACACGCGCGGGGTGCGGTCGAGGCGTTTGGCGGGGCGGGTATCGGAACGTTCCATGCGGGAACGATCGCTAGGACGCGGGGAGGGGAGCGGTCAAGGATTCGGATGCGCGAAGAGCGTTGACTGTTCACGGTCTATAGTCGACTCAGATGACCATGTTTGCGCGCCTTTTCATACTTTTCCTTCTGTTTGTGGGCCTGGCTGGGCCGGGCCACGCACAGGATCGCGAAGTGCCCTATTGGGCGAGTATCCGGGCCAGCGTGCTCAACATGCGCGTGGGGCCGAGCGCCGATTACAAGATAGACTGGGTTTATCGCCGCCCCGGCCTGCCGGTAAAAGTCCTGCGCCTGATGGAAGGCTGGCGACTGATCGAAGACCCGGATGGCGCGCGGGGCTGGGTGGTTGCCCGGCTGCTGAGTCCGGAGCGCGCGGCGATCGTTACCGGCGAGGGCCTGGCGGATATGCGCGCGGATGGGAACGACGGCGCACCGCTCAAATGGCGAGTCGAGCCCGGCGTGGTCGGGGCATTGGGCGAGTGCGCCGATGAATGGTGCGAGTTTGCTGTCGGAAACCGCCAGGGCTTTGTTCGCGAATCGCGCCTGTGGGGTGCCGGCGAGCCGTAGCGCTGCTTTTACTGGCTATTCCGCCGCCGGAGCCGCCTCGGTAGCTGCTGGCGGGGCGGTGGCGACGGCGTCCGGATCGAGCTTGCGCACGGTCGACTGGACCGTGCCGTCCGCGTCTTGCATTTCGAAGGCTCCGTCTTCACCCGGTTCTCCGCCCGAATAGCATTCCTCGCTGGGTTCGCCTTCGGGATCGAAGCACATCCGGCCATTCTCGCCGATGCGCCATGCTCCGCCGCCGGTGCGCGCACCCTCGGGGGTGGTTTCGACATAAGTGCCATCGGCATTGATCGTCTGCAGGACAACGGTCCCATCGGCCATGGCAATTTCGTAAGTGCCCGAGATATCGCCCATAGCGGTACTGTCGAGCTCCGCTTCGACCGGTTTGATCGCTTCGTCCGTGTCCTCGGCGCCCCCGCAGGCGACCAGTGCCGCACTGGCCGCTGCGAGGAAAAATTTGGTCTTCATGGCAAACTCCCTGTCCCTGTAGCTGGCGCGTTCGGGCAGGGAGGCTGCCCGCCGCATCAAACGAGTTCGACCGCCACGGCGGTTGCCTCGCCGCCGCCAATGCACAGCGACGCAATACCACGTTTCTTCCCCTGGCTCTTGAGCGCGTTGAGCAGTGTCACGATGATACGCGTACCGCTGGCACCGATCGGGTGGCCGAGCGCGGTGCCGCCGCCGTTCACGTTGATCTTTTCATGCGGGATGCCGATATCGCGCATGGCGAACATCGCCACGCAGGCGAAGGCCTCGTTCACTTCCCACAGGTCGACCTCGTCGGCAGACCAACCCGCCTTGTCGAGCACTTTCTCGATCGCGCCGATCGGGGCAACGGTGAATTCCGAAGGCTCCTGTGCGTGGGCGGCCATGGCGACGATCTTGGCGACCGGTTCCTGCCCGTTGGTCTTCGCAACGCTCTCGCGCGTCAGCACAACCGCCGCTGCGCCGTCGGAGATCGAGGAGGAGGTCGCTGCGGTAATCGTACCGTCCTTGGCGAAGGCCGGGCGCAGCTGCGGGATCTTGTCGGGGCGGCCCTTACCGGGCTGTTCGTCGTGCTCGACCGTCACATCGCCCTTGCGGGTGGAGAAGGTGACCGGCACGACTTCACCATCGAAGGCGCCGCTTTCGATCGCGGCATTGGCGCGGCGGAGCGATTCGATCGAGTAATCGTCCATCTCCTCGCGCGTCATCTGATAGTCATTGGCGGTGTCCTGCGCGAAGGTGCCCATCGCGCGGCCTTCCTCATAGGCGTCTTCGAGCCCGTCGAGAAACATGTGGTCGTAGGTCGTGTCATGGCCCAGGCGCGCGCCCGAGCGGTGTTTCTTGAGCAGGTAAGGCGCGTTGGTCATGCTTTCCATGCCGCCCGCGACGACATAGTCGATCGTGCCGCTGGCCAGCGCTTCTGCGCCCATGATCACCGTCTGCATACCGCTGCCGCAGACCTTGTTGACTGTGGTCGCCTGCACCGACTTGGGCAGACCTGCCTTGATCGAGGCCTGGCGGGCAGGGGCCTGACCGAGACCTGCGGGCAGCACGCACCCCATATATGTGCGGTCGAACTTGTCGGGCGCGACGCCAGAACGCTCGACCGCCGCCTTGACTGCCGTTGCGCCGAGATCGGTTGCCGAGACATCGGCGAGCGCGCCCTGCATGCCGCCCATCGGAGTGCGGGCGTAGGACAAAATGACGACGGGATCGGATGCGCTGAACTGGGTCATGCTTGTGCTGGTCCTTGTGTTCTGGAATATCAGTTGCCGAAGGCGACCTATCTGGTTGCCCAATATCCTAGTGCTGCATTGCAGCAAGATCAAACGGAGAGAGCAATGGCGGACGAACGGAAAAGTGAAATGGAAGTCGTACTGCGCAAGCAGCGAGCCGCCCACCACCAGATGCGCCCCGAGCCGATGGCGCTGCGCAAGGACCGGATCGAGCGCGCAATCAAGCTGCTCACGGACCATGGTAAAGACCTGTGCAAGGTGATGGCCGCCGATTTCGGCAACCGCTCGCCGCACCAGTCGATGATTACCGACATTGCGGGCACCGTGAATTTCGGCAAATATTGCCTCAAGCACATGGACAAGTGGGCGCGCCCCGAGAAACGCCATGTCCAGTTCCCGCTCGGCCTGCTCGGCGCGAAGGCCGAGGTGCGCTACGAACCCAAGGGTGTCGTCGGGATTCTCAGCCCGTGGAACTTCCCGGTAAATCTTGCCTTTGGCCCGCTGATGCAGATTTTTGCTGCCGGCAATCGCGCAATGATCAAGCCGAGCGAATTCACCGAGAAAACCAGCCTGCTGACCAAGGAACTGGTGGAAGAGTATTTCACCCCCGATGAATGTGCGGTCTTCACCGGCGGCCCCGAAGTTGCGGCGGCTTTCAGCGAGCTGCCCTTCGATCACCTGATCTTTACCGGCTCGACCGCCACAGGTCGCAAGGTCATGGAAGCAGCGGCGAAGAACCTCGTGCCCGTCACGCTCGAACTCGGCGGCAAGTCGCCGGTCTTCATGGGCGAAAGCGCCGATTTCGCCAAGGCAGGCGAACGCGTTGCGCTGGGCAAGATGCTGAATGCGGGCCAGATCTGCCTCGCACCCGACTACCTCTACGTCCCCGAAAGCAAGCAGGACGAAGCGATTCACGGCGTGTGGCAGGGCACCGCCAATATGTATCCGACGCTGCTCGACAACGAAGACTATGCCAGCGTCGTGACCGATCGCCACTTCGACCGTCTGCAGGAACTGGTGGCCGATGCGCGCGACAAGGGCGCGGAAGTGATCGAGGTCAATCCGGGCAATGAGGATTTCTCCAACACCAATGCCCGCAAGATGCCGTTGACGATCCTCAAAAACGTTACCGAAGACATGAAGGCGATGCAGGAGGAGATCTTCGGTCCCGTCCTGCCGGTGAAGACCTACGGCCATATCGATGAGGCCATCGATTACGTGAACGAGCACGACCGTCCGCTGGGTCTGTACTATTTCGGCCAGGATGCCGGAGAGCGCGAGAAGGTTCTGACCAAGACCATCAGCGGCGGCGTGACCGTGAACGACGTTATCTTCCACGTCTCGATGGAAGACCTCCCGTTCGGCGGTGTCGGGTCATCGGGCATGGGTAGCTATCACGGAGTGGAGGGTTTTCGCGAATTCAGCCATGCGCGCAGCGTCTATACTCAGCCCAAGATTGACGTCGCCAAGCTGGGCGGGTTCAAGCCGCCCTATGGTCCGGCCACGGAAAAAGCCGTCAAGACGATGATGAGATAGCGATAATGGAGGCCCTTGTCTTCGGGCGGGGCCTCCAACTGGGGAGCATATCGGTTTGTGCAGGAATTGGGCCATCCGCACCCTTGCACCATACGGGCGAGCGGCCTAGAGGCGGGCGCGAACCAAGCCCGACGCCTAGGAATCATTCGTGGTCGACCTCGAACAATACCTGCCCATCCTGATCTTCCTGTTCATCGCCGTGGCTCTTTCGGCGCTTTTCGTGTTCCTGCCGATGGGCGTTTCGCGGCTCACGGGTGCACACAAACCCGATGCGGAAAAGCTCAGCGAGTATGAATGCGGCTTCCCGGCGTTCGAAGAGCCGCGCAGCCAATTCGATGTGAAATTCTATCTCGTCGCGATCAGCTTTCTGCTATTCGACCTGGAGGCATCCTTTCTCTTTCCATGGGCGGTGAGCCTCGAATATACCGGGTGGACGGGCTGGATCGCCATGATGATCTTCCTGGGCATCCTGGCTATCGGCCTGGCCTATGAATGGAAGATGGGCGCGCTGGACTGGGACTGACATGAGCACTTCTACCATCATCACCCCGCCTCAGAGCGTCCCCGCCGCGCAAGGCGGCGAGGTGCGCCAGCCCGATGCGGATTATTTCAACGCCCTACAGACCGAAGTGAACGACAAGGGGTTCCTCGTCGCGTCGACCGAGGATCTGTTCCAATGGGCGCGGACCGGATCGCTGTGGTGGATGACCTTCGGTCTTGCCTGTTGCGCGGTGGAGATGATCCACGTCAACATGCCGCGCTACGACATGGAGCGTTTCGGCGTCGCGCCGCGTGCGTCGCCGCGACAGTCGGATGTGATGATCGTCGCCGGCACGCTGTGCAACAAAATGGCTCCGGCGTTGCGCAAGGTTTACGACCAGATGTCGGAACCGAAATACGTTATTTCGATGGGTAGCTGCGCCAATGGCGGCGGCTATTACCATTACAGCTATTCCGTCGTGCGTGGCTGTGACCGCATCGTGCCGGTGGACATCTACGTTCCCGGTTGCCCTCCGACTGCCGAGGCGTTGCTCTACGGCGTGATGCAGCTGCAGCGGAAAATCCGCCGCGCGGGCACGATCGAAAGGTAAGTGGCGATGGCAGTGTTACATTCCGCGCCCCGGTTCACGCAGATCGACGGGCTCAAGGCTACGCTTACGCAGGCTCTCGGCGATCATCTCGTCGAGGCGGATGAAGAACATGGCGAGTTGCTGTTCACCGTGAAGCGCGACAGCATCGGGGATGCGCTACGCATCCTGCGTGACGATCACGATTATCAGCAGTTGATGGAAATCGCGGGGGTTGACTATCCCAGCCGCGCCGAGCGGTTCGAAGTGGTTTATATGTTGCTCTCGCTCACCAGCAATAGCCGCATCATGGTGAAGTGTTCGGCTTCCGAAGATACGCCCGTGCCGACCGTGACCACGCTGTGGCCCAATGCGGGCTGGCTCGAGCGCGAAGTGTTCGACCTCTATGGCGTGCTGTTCGCGGGCAATACCGATCTGCGTCGTATCCTGACCGATTACGGCTTCGAAGGGCATCCCTTCCGCAAGGATTTCCCGCTCACCGGCTATCACGAGTTGCGCTATTCGGAAGACGAGAAGCGCGTCGTCTACGAGCCGGTTGAGCTTGCCCAGGACCTGCGTCAGTTCGATTTCATGAGTCCGTGGGAAGGTGCCGATTACGTGCTGCCGGGCGACGAGAAAGCGGACACGCCACCGGTCGACGATCCCAAGACTACCGAAAGCCCAAAACAGACGGGCGCGGGGGCAAAGGCCGATGCCAAGGCTGCCGAAAAGGTCAGCGCGGACGCTCCGGCCGAGAAGGACGGCGGCAAGAGTCCTCCGGCGCCCGAGCCGACCGAAGACGAGCCGGCCCGTTCCGAGCGCAAGGGCAAAACGACAGACACTGCCGAGGCCACCGAGCCGAAGACAAAGGATGGGAAATGATGCATCGTCTTTTTCTTCCTCTTGCGGCTCTCGCTCTGGCGGCCTGTTCCTCCGAACCTGCCGAGCAGGAAAATGCCGACGCTTTTGCCGATCGAATTGGCCAGGGTGGCGAGGCAACCGAGCTCGCCGGGGCTGACCCGGATGCTCCAAACACTGCCGTTCCAGTGCCGCCCGCTGGCGCCGATCTTACAGCGCTTCAGAAGCTCGGCGACATTGGCGGCGTCGAACTTGGCCCGCGCGACGGCGGGTGCACGTTGATGGTCGGCAGTGAAGAAATGCTGATTGCCGCCGGTATGCGCGACAAGGCGCTTCCCGGTAAGGCTGTGGTTCGGCTTGGCGGAAGCCTGATCGTCGTCGATGCCGATATGGGGGGTCTCGACGCCATCAGGAACGGGACAACCTTCAACGGGGAAGGTTTCGCCATCACCGTGACCCCGGCAGCGGGCGAGCAGCAGAGCCGCCCCGCAAACGTCACGGTGCGCGATGCGGCAGGCAAAACCCAATCCTATAGCGGTAACTGGATCTGCGCATGAGCCACGCCATGCATCTTGAAGAGTCGCCGACGACCGGCGACGAGGTGATTACCAATTACACGATCAACTTCGGGCCTCAGCACCCTGCGGCGCACGGCGTGCTGCGCATGGTCATGGAGCTCGACGGCGAGATCATCGAGAGGATCGATCCGCATGTCGGCCTGCTGCATCGCGGCACCGAAAAGCTGATCGAGCACAAGACCTACCTGCAGGCGCTGCCGTATTTCGACCGGCTCGACTATTGCAGCCCGCTGGCGCAGGAATACAGCTACGTCCTCGCGATCGAGAAGCTGCTCAACGTCGAAGTGCCCGAGCGCGGGCAGTATCTGCGCGTGCTGTTTGCCGAGCTGACCCGTATCTGCAACCACATGCTGAACATCGGCGCACATGTGATGGATGTCGGCGCGATGACGCCGAACCTGTGGGTGTTCGAGCTGCGCGAAGACTGCATGAACTTCTTCGAGCGTGCCTCTGGCGCGCGCATGCACTCGGCATGGTTCCGCCCCGGCGGCGTCCACCAGGACGTGCCCGAGAAGCTGCTGGTCGATATCGGCAACTGGATCGACAACCGCCTTCCCGAGCTGTTCGGCGATGCAATGAGCCTCGTGCTCGACAACCGCATCTTCAAGCAGCGCAATGTCGATATCGCTGTCGTAAGCAAGGACGACGCCGTGGCCTGGGGTTTCTCCGGCCCGATGATCCGCGCTGCGGGCATCCCGTGGGACCTGCGCAAGTCGCAGCCCTACGATGTTTACGACCGGATGGAGTTCGACATCCCCGTCGGCACCAATTCGGACTGCTACGACCGCTTCGTCGTGCGCGTGAAGGAAGTTTACGAGAGCGCGAAGATCATCAAGCAGTGCCTGGCGCAGATGCCGAGTGGCCCGATTTGCTCCGATGACCGCAAGGTTTCGCCGCCTAAGCGCGCCGAGATGAAGCAGTCGATGGAAGCGCTGATCCACCACTTCAAGCTCTACACCGAGGGCTTCCACGTGCCTGCGGGCGAAGTCTATGTCGCGACCGAAAGCCCCAAGGGCGAATTCGGCGTCTATCTCGTCAGCGACGGCTCTAACAAACCCTATCGCTGCAAGATCCGTCCGACGGCCTTCAGCCACCTGCAAGCAATGGATTTCATGTCGAAAGGCCACATGCTGCCTGATGCCACCGCCATCCTTGGCGCCATCGATGTCGTGTTCGGGGAGTGTGATCGCTAATGGCCCGCGAACTGTTCATCTTCGTCGTTGCATTCGCTGCATTCGCTTCCGCTGTGGCGGCTTACCTCGCCGCCTTCCACGGCGAAGCGTCGCTCAAGGAAATTCTCTCGACGGCCTTCGCTGCCGTCATCGGTCTCTATGTGGGCCGCTATGTCGAACGCAGGTTGATCAATGGCTGACCGTTCCCCCGCACCCGATACCCCTGAGCTGCGCGAGCGCTGGGGCGCTTTCGAGTTCACCGAAAGCTACCGTGAGCGCGCGGACGCGGCGATTGCGCGCTATCCCGAAGGGCGCCAGCGCTCTGCCGTAATGCCGCTGCTCGACCTTGCCCAACGCCAGGTCGGCGAGGAAACCGATACGCAGGGCTGGCTGCCGCTGCCGGTAATCGAATATGTTGCCGACTATCTCGATATGCCGGTCATCCGCGTGCTCGAGGTCGCCAGCTTCTACTTCATGTACAATTTGAAGCCGGTGGGTAAGTACCACGTGCAGGTCTGCGGCACGACGCCCTGCATGCTGCGCGGTTCGGACGGTCTGTTCGAGACCTGCAAGAAGCGCGGCATGAAGAAGGGCCATGTCACGGAAGACGGCCTGTGGACGCTCACCGAAGTCGAATGCATGGGCAATTGCGCCACCGCACCAATGGTCCAGATCAACGACGACAATTACGAGGACCTCAGCCCTGAGCGCCTCGACGCGATTCTCGACGAGTTGGCCGCAGGCAAGCAGCCCAAGACCGGCACGCAGATCGAAGGCAAGCGCACCAGCGAACCCCAAGGCGGGCCGACCACGCTTAAGGAAATGGTCGACGCCAATCACGATTACCGGAAGGAATGGTGATGGGCATTGCCACCATCCTCATCGCGCTGATCGTCGGCTTCATTGCCTGGAAGCTGCTCGTCGGCCTCGTAAAATTCGGTGTGCTCGCAGTGATCGCGGTCGCCGCCATCTACTTCCTCTCGCAAGGGGGCGCATTCTGATGCTGGCTGACAAGGACCGCATCTTCACCAATCTCTATGGCTTCCAGGACTGGGGCCTGAAGGCGGCGCAGCAGCGCGGCGACTGGGACGATACCAAGTCGCTGATCGCGCGCGGGCATGACAATATCATCGAGGAAGTGAAGGCTTCGGGCCTTCGCGGTCGCGGGGGTGCGGGCTTCCCCACGGGGCTCAAATGGTCGTTCATGCCGAAGGAATCGAAGGACGGCCGTCCCAGCTTCCTCGTCATCAATGCCGACGAATCCGAACCCGGTTCGTGCAAGGACCGCGAGATCATCCGCCACGATCCGCACAAGCTGATCGAAGGCGCACTGGTCGCCGGTTACGCCATGCGGGCGAGGGCGGCCTATATCTACATCCGCGGCGAATATATCCGCGAGGCCGAGACGCTGCAGGCCGCTATCGACGAAGCCTATGACGCCGGTTTGATCGGCAAGAACGCTTCAAAGTCTGGCTACGATTTCGACGTCTTCCTGCATCGCGGCGCGGGCGCATACATCTGCGGTGAAGAGACTGCGATGATCGAGAGCCTCGAAGGCAAGAAGGGTCAGCCCCGCCTCAAGCCGCCATTCCCGGCCGGCGCGGGCCTCTATGGCTGCCCGACCACGGTCAACAACGTGGAATCGATCGCCGTCGTGCCGACCATCCTGCGTCGCGGGGCAAGCTGGTTCGCGAGCTTTGGGCGTGAGAACAACAAGGGCACCAAGCTCTTCCAGATCAGCGGCCATGTGAACAAGCCCTGCGTGGTCGAGGAAGCGCTTTCGATCCCGTTCAGCGAGCTGATCGAAAAGCATTGCGGCGGCATCGTGGGCGGCAAGGACAACCTCCTTGCCGTGATCCCCGGCGGTTCGTCGGTCCCGCTGGTCCCGGCCGAGCAGATCTGGGATGCGCCGATGGACTTCGACGGCCTCAAGGACCTCGGCTCGGGCCTCGGCACGGCGGGTGTCATCGTTATGGACAAGTCGACCGACATCGTCCGCGCAATCAGCCGCCTGTCCTATTTCTACAAGCACGAAAGCTGCGGCCAGTGCACCCCCTGCCGTGAAGGCACGGGCTGGATGTGGCGCATGATGGAACGCCTGCGCACCGGCGACGCAGCAATCGAGGAAATCGACATGCTGCAGCAGGTCACCAAGCAGGTCGAAGGCCACACCATCTGCGCGCTGGGCGATGCAGCCGCATGGCCGATCCAGGGCCTCATCCGCCACTTCCGCCCCGAGCTCGAACGCCGGATCAATGAGCACAACGCCAAGTTCGCGGAGGCAGCGGAATGAGGGTGTCCTGCTTGAAAGCGATCATCGTTGGTTCGATCTTCGTGGGCGTCCTCTGCGGGAGTCCAGGTCATGCCCAACTGAAGCCGCATACTCCTGCAGGCACTCGTATCGCTAGCAACCCCAAAGCGATCGATCCCGACCTTGCTCGGAAAATGAAAAAGGACTTCGCCCGCTGCATTTACGAGCGAGACGACGATGTCGTCGATCGTTTGCTAAACAGCAGCGACCCGAAGACCGTAAACTTCGAGCAACTTGGCTTTGATGAAGCCGATCTGGTCGAGAAACTTGGGATGTCCAAGTGCCTGTCCCGAGCAATGACCGACGATCAATTGAGAGCGATGATGTCGTTTCAAATGGATGGCCTGCGGCCATTGCTAGCCGAAGAAGCTTACCTGAGTGCGACACGTGAACCGCCGCAGCTTGGCCCGGACGACGATGAATTCCTTACCAACAGGGTTTTTGTAGAGTCCGGCAAAGTCGTTCAGGCTAGGCTATACGGAGCGCTTGCCGACTGTATCGTCTTCAATGCACCTGCCGATGCCGATCGTCTTTTGCGGACTACTCCCGCAAGCGATGATGAATTGGCAGCAGTGAACGCGCTTGTCCCGACGCTGGGCAGGTGCGTGACGCAGGGGCAGGAGATCGTTCTTACGCCCTTGAGCGTGAGGGCACTGGTTGCAGACGGCCTATGGTCGCGGGTGCGATTTGGTGCGGAACGTGTGATGGAGGCCGCGGAATAATGCCTAAAGTCACCGTAGACGGACAGGAAATCGAGGTTCCGGACGGCGCGACCGTTCTTCAGGCCTGCGAGCTGGCGGGCAAGGAAATCCCACGCTTTTGCTATCACGAGCGGCTGTCGATCGCCGGCAACTGCCGCATGTGCCTGGTCGAGGTGAAACCCGGGCCGCCCAAGCCGCAGGCAAGCTGTGCGCTCCCGGCTACCGAGGGCCAAGAAATCCGCACCGACAGCGAGATGGTGAAGACCGCGCGCGAAGGCGTGATGGAATTCCTCCTTATCAACCACCCCCTCGATTGCCCGATCTGCGACCAGGGCGGCGAATGCGACCTGCAGGACCAATCGGTCGCCTATGGCCGCGGGGCGACGCGCTATGAAGAAAACAAGCGCGCGGTTACCGAGAAATATATGGGGCCGCTGATCAAGACGGTCATGACGCGCTGCATCCATTGCACGCGTTGTGTCCGGTTCAGCGAGGAAATCGCGGGCGTGGACGAGATCGGCGCGGTCGGTCGCGGCGAGGATATGCAGATCACGACCTATCTGGAACAGGCCGCCGAACACGAGTTGAGCGCCAATGTGATCGACCTGTGTCCGGTCGGTGCACTCACCTCGCGCCCCTATGCTTTCGAGGCGCGGCCGTGGGAGCTCAAGAAGACGCTCAGCATCGACGTATCCGATGCCGTCGGCGCGAACATCCGTCTCGACAGCCGTGGCCGCGAAGTCATGCGCGCGCTTCCGCGTATCAATGACGACGTCAACGAGGAATGGCTGTCCGACAAGGGCCGTTACCAGGTCGATGGCCTGACCAAGCGCCGCCTCGACAAAGTGTTCATGCGCAAGAGGGGCGGCCTCCAGCCCGCGAGCTGGGACGAGGCTTTCAAGGCTATCGCCAAGGCGAAGCCGGGCAAGGACATTGCCGCCATCGCGGGCGACATGGTCGATTGCGAAACCATGTTCGCAGCCAAGGCGCTGCTGGAGGCTTGCGGATCGAGCCTGCTCGAAGGCCGCCAGACCGGCATGGATTACGATGTGTCGAATCTTGCCGCAGTGAATTTCAACTCGACCTTCGCGGGGATCGAGACCGCCGATGCGATCCTGATCGTCGGCAGCCACATTCGTTGGGAAGCCCCGCTGGTGAATGTCCGCCTCCGCAAGGCGGTGAAGCGCGGCGCCAAGGTTTTCGTCATCGGCCCGCGCTGGGAGACAACCTATCCAGCCGAATTCCTCGGCGAGGACCTGTCGGTCCTGTCCAAGCTCCCGAAGGAAGTCGCCGAGGCTTTCAAGGGTGCGGAACGTCCCGCTATCATCATGGGCGGTGCGGCTCTCGCCAAAGGCGCGCTCGGCGCGGGCCTTGCCTTCGCCGAGACTTACGGTCTCGCGAAGGATGGCTGGAACGGTTTCAACGTCATGCACTTCAGCGCCGCGCGCATGGGCGGGCTGATGCTCGGCTATGCGCAGAAGGGCGGGATGAAGGACATCGCGGCGGCGAAGCCCAAGGTGGTCATCAGCCTTGGCGCGGACGAGATGGATTTCGAACCCTTCGCCGACGCGCTCAAGGTCTATATCGGCCATCACGGCGATCGCGGTGCGCACGCGGCGGACATCATCCTGCCGGGCGCCAGCTTTGCCGAGAAGGACGGGACCTACGTCAACACCGAAGGGCGCGTGCAGTTTGCCGAGAAGGCCGTTTTCGCACCGGGTGACGCGCGCGAGGACTGGACGATCCTGCGTGCGCTGGCCGATGCGCTGGGCGTTAATGTCGGCTTCGATAGCTTCGCAGAGCTTCAGTCGGCGATGATCGCTGAAATCCCGGCGCTGGGCGAGGAAGGCCTCGCGAACTACGGGGCCTTGCCCAAGGCAGATGCTAAGGCCAAGGCAGAGGGCGTCATCAACGCCTATCCGATCAAGGACTTCTACCTCACCAATCCGATCGCCCGCGCCAGCGCGGTGATGCAGCAGTGCTCGAGCGAACTGCTCGGCAATGGCGAGCTCGCGGAGGCTGCGGAATGACCGAATTCTTCCAATCCCTCGGCATGAACTACGAATGGGCGTGGTTCACCGCGACGATCGCGGGCATCCTGCTGATCGCGCTGCCGCTGATGCTGGCGGTCGCGATGATAATCTATGTCGACCGCAAAGTCTGGGCGGCGATCAATTTGCGCCGCGGCCCGAATGTGGTCGGCCCCTTCGGCTTGCTGCAGAGCTTTGCCGACGGTCTGAAGGTGTTCCTGCAGGAAACCATCATTCCGAGCGCGGCGAACAAGGGTATCTTCCTGCTCGCACCGATCGTGACTTTCACGGTCGCGCTGCTCGCCTGGGCGGTGATCCCCTTCGATGCGGGCGTTGTGCTTGCCGATATCAACGTCGGCCTGCTCTACGTCCTCGCGATCAGTTCCCTCGGCGTTTACGGCGTGGTCATGAGCGGGTGGGCGAGTAACTCGAAATACCCGTTCTTTTCGGCCATGCGTGCCGCCGCGCAGATGATCAGCTATGAAGTCTCGATCGGCTTCATCCTCGTCTGCGTCGTGCTGTTCGCAGGCACGTTCAACCTGTCCGGCATTGTCGCCGCGCAGCAGCAGTTCGGCCTCGGCATCATCAATGCCTATGTCGTGCACCCGCTGATCTTCCCGATCTGGGTGATGTTCTTCATCTCCTGCCTTGCCGAAACGCAGCGCGTGCCCTTCGACCTGACCGAGGCGGAGAGCGAGCTCGTCGCGGGTTACCAGACCGAATACAGCTCGATGAGCTTCGCGCTCTTCTGGCTGGGCGAATACGCCAACATCCTGCTGATGTGCTCGCTCAACACGGTCCTGTTCTTCGGTGGCTGGCTCCCCCCGCTCGATATCGACCTCATTCCGTGGTTCGATGTGCCGGGGATCGTCTGGTTCCTGCTGAAGACCTTCTTCTTCTTCTTCATGTTCAGCTGGGTCATGGCCACCGTACCGCGCTATCGCTACGACCAGTTGATGCGTTTGGGCTGGAAGGTCTTCCTGCCGCTCAGCCTTGGCTTCGTCGTTGTCATTTCCGGATATCTCATGGCCACCGGCCACTATGGAGCCGCCGCATGAGCGTCGCGCATCTGATCAAGTCGTTCACCCTGTGGGAGTTCGTGAAGGCGCACGCCCTCACGCTGAAGTACTTCTTCAAGCCAAAGGTGACGATCAATTACCCGTTCGAGAAGAACCCGATCAGCCCGCGTTTCCGCGGTGAGCATGCGCTGCGCCGCTATCCCAACGGGGAAGAACGCTGCATCGCCTGCAAACTGTGCGAGGCCGTGTGCCCCGCGCAGGCGATCACGATCGAGAGCGAACCGCGCGAGGACGGCAGCCGCCGCACCACGCGCTACGATATCGACATGACCAAGTGCATCTACTGCGGCTTCTGCCAGGAAGCCTGCCCGGTCGATGCGATCGTCGAAGGACCGAACTTCGAATACGCGACCGAAACGCGCGAGGAACTGCTGTACGACAAGGCGAAATTGCTGGCCAACGGGGACAAGTGGGAGCGTGCGATCGCCGCGAACCTTGAAGCCGACGCGCCCTATCGCTAACCGCCGCGCCAACGAGAAACGGGGCCAATGATTCAGATTATCGCCTTCTACCTGTTCGCTGCACTGGTCATCGCCAGCGCCGTCATGGTGATCATGGCGCGCAACCCGGTGCATTCGGTGCTGTGGCTGATCCTCGCCTTCTTCAACGCCAGCGGCCTGATGGTGCTGGTGGGCGCGGAATTCATCGCAATGCTGTTGCTGATCGTCTATGTCGGCGCGGTTGCGGTGCTGTTTCTGTTCGTCGTGATGATGCTCGACATCGATTTCGCCGAACTGCGCGCCGGATTCATCGCGAATTTTCCGCTCGGCATCGCCATCGCGTTGATCCTGGCTGCCGAGCTGATTTTCGGCATCGGGGCTTACCAGGCGGGGCAACTCGACCTTGGGGTTGCGGATGGGCGTGCATCGCCGATGCTCGAAGCTTCGAACACGGCCAATATCGGGGCTTTGCTCTACAGCGACTATGTCTTCCTGTTCGAAGCTGCCGGTATCATCCTGCTCGTGGCCATGGTGGGGGCGATCGTTCTCACCCATCGCAAGCACCCCGGCGGCAGACGCGGTCACCAGGATATCGGCAAGCAGAATCGTCGCAATCCCGATGAAGCGACTGTCATGAGACAGCCCGAAGTGGGCAAGGGGGTAGAGCTGTGATCGGCATCGAACACTATATCGTCGTCAGCGCTCTGCTTTTCGTGCTGGGTGTGCTGGGCATCTTCCTGAACCGGAAGAACATCATCGTCATTCTGATGGCGATCGAACTCATACTGCTCAGTGTAAACCTGCAACTGGTGGCTTTCAGCGCCTTCCTTGGCGATCTGGTCGGGCAGGTGTTCGCCATGTTTGTCCTGACGGTCGCTGCGGCAGAGGCTGCTGTCGGGCTCGCCATTCTTGTCATCTATTTCCGTGGCCGCGGCACGATCGCGGTCGACGATGTCGACCGGCTGAAGGGGTAAGCCACGGTGCATCCGATCCTTCTTATCGTCTTCCTGCCGCTGCTTGCGGCGATCGTTGCAGGGCTGGTCAACAAGTCCGCGCCCAGCATATTCGCCAAGTCGATCACGACTGGCGCGCTGTTCGTCAGTGCCGCGCTGAGCTGGCCGATTTTCCTCGGTTTCGTGGGCGGGACCTACGAACCGACGGTCGTGCCGGTGCTCAAATGGGTACAGTCGGGTACGCTGACCTTCGACTGGGCGTTGCGTGTCGACACGCTGACCGCAGTGATGCTGGTGGTGATCAACACCGTCTCCGCGCTCGTTCACCTGTATAGCTGGGGCTATATGGAAGAAGACCCGGATCAGCCGCGGTTCTTCGCCTACCTCTCGCTCTTCACCTTCGCCATGCTGATGCTGGTGACCGCCGACAATCTGGTTCAGATGTTCTTCGGTTGGGAAGGGGTGGGCCTTGCCAGCTACCTGCTCATCGGTTTCTGGTTCAAGAAGCCCAGCGCCAACGCCGCCGCGATCAAGGCCTTCGTGGTCAATCGCGTGGGCGACCTCGGCTTCATGCTCGGCATTTTCGGCACCTATCTGGTGTTCGACACGGTCTCGATCAGCGAGATCCTGGCGGCTGCTCCCGGCATGAGCGGGGCATCGATCGGATTCCTCGGCTACACTGTCTATACGATGGATGTGCTGTGCATCCTGCTGTTCATCGGTGCGATGGGCAAATCCGCGCAGCTTGGCCTGCACACCTGGCTTCCCGATGCGATGGAAGGCCCGACACCGGTCTCCGCGCTGATCCACGCCGCTACGATGGTCACTGCCGGCGTGTTCATGGTCGTCCGGCTATCGCCCATGTTCGAAACAGCTCCTATCGCGCTTGGCTTGGTGACCTTTGTCGGCGCCGCGACCTGTATCTTCGCCGCCACTGTCGGCACGACGCAGTGGGACATCAAGCGCGTCATCGCCTATTCGACCTGTTCGCAGCTCGGCTACATGTTCTTTGCTGCTGGCGTGGGCGCATACGGCGCGGCCATGTTCCACCTGTTTACGCACGCCTTCTTCAAGGCGCTGCTGTTCCTGGGCGCAGGCTCGGTCATCCACGCGATGCACCACGAACAGGACATGCGCTATTACGGCAACCTGCGTAAGCATATCCCGCTGACCTTCTGGGCGATGATGATGGGCACGCTGGCGATTACCGGGGTGGGCGTCTATCATCTGGGTGTCGGTTTCGCCGGTTTCTGGTCGAAAGATGCGATCATCGAAGTCGCCTTTGCACGCGGCACGGAACTCGGCAATTTCGCCTTCTGGATGGGTGTGTTCGCCGCGCTGCTGACCAGTTTCTATAGTTGGCGTCTGATGTTCCTCACCTTCTGGGGCAAGCCGCGCTGGATCGAGAGCGAACACATCCAGCACAGCGTTCACAAGACACCTGAAGAAGCGGGCGAGGATACCACCGGGGGCTATCACCCGCATGAAAGCCCGATTTCGATGCTTGTCCCACTTGGCGTTCTGTCGATAGGTGCCGTGTTGGCCGGTCAGATTTTCGCGCCGACCTTCCTCGACGATGCGGCGTTCTGGGGCAGCTCGATCTTCTATAACGAGCCGTTGATCCACGCGATGCACGCCGTGCCTTACTGGGTGAAGTATTCGGCGTTGGTGGTGATGCTGATCGGCCTGTTGGTCGCCTGGCTGGCCTATATCAAGGACACCAGCATTCCGGGTAAGACCGCCGAACAGCTCGGCCCGATCTATCGCTTCCTCTACAACAAGTGGTATTTCGACGAACTCTACCACTATCTCTTCGTGGTCCCGGCCTTCTGGCTTGGCCGCCAGTTCTGGAAACTCGGCGATGTCGGCACGATCGACCGCTTCGGCCCCAACGGCGTGGCCTGGGTCGTCGAGAAGGGGGCCGTCGGCGCCCGCAAGTTCCAGACCGGATATCTGTATAGCTATGCGCTGGTGATGCTTCTCGGGCTCGTCGCCGCGATCACCTGGGTGCTGTTCTGATGGAGTTTCCCATCCTTTCCCTGATGCTCGCCATCCCGCTGGCCGGCGCAATCGCCTGCCTTTTCCTCGGGGCACAGGCCGCGCGGATGACCGCGTTGCTGGCCACGCTGGTCAATCTTGCTCTCGGCATTCTCCTCTGGGTGAATTTCGAGATCGGCGGGCCGCAGTGGCAGTTCGTCGAGCGCGCCGAAATCTTCGCCGTCTTCAGCTATGCCCTGGGGATAGACGGTATTGCGCTCATGCTGATCATGCTCAGCGTGTTCCTGATGCCGATCTGCATCCTCGCCTCCTGGGACGCGATCACCAAGCGCGTGGGCGAATACATGAGCGCCTTCCTGCTGATGGAAGTGCTGATGATCGGCGTGTTCGCCGCGCAGGACCTCTACCTGTTCTACATCTTCTTCGAAGCCGGTCTGATCCCGATGTATCTGATCATCGGCGTGTGGGGAGGCGATAACCGCATCTACGCCTCGTATAAGTTCTTCCTCTACACGCTGCTCGGCTCGGTCCTGATGCTGATCGCGATGATGTGGATGGTGAACCAGGCGGGCACCACCGACATCCCGACCCTGCTGAATTACGACTTCGATCCTTCGGCGCAGACCTGGCTGTGGCTTGCCTTCTTCGCCAGCTTCGCGGTCAAAATGCCGATGTGGCCGGTCCACACCTGGCTGCCCGACGCGCACGTTCAGGCGCCGACCGCCGGTTCGGTAATCCTTGCCGGCGTATTGCTGAAGCTCGGCGGCTACGGTTTCATCCGCTTCAGCCTGCCGATGTTCCCCGAAGCGAGCGAACAGTTCGCCTGGCTCGTCTACATCCTCTCGATGGTCGCGGTGATCTACACCTCGCTGGTCGCGCTGGTACAGAACGACATGAAGAAGCTGATCGCCTATTCCTCGGTCGCCCACATGGCGATCGTGACCGTCGGCCTGTTCGCCTTCAACGTGCAGGGCATAGAGGGCGCGATGATGGTCATGCTCGGACACGGCCTCGTCTCGGGTGCACTGTTCCTGTGCGTGGGCGTCATTTACGATCGCCTGCACACCCGCGAGATCGCGCGTTATGGCGGGCTGTCGATCAACATGCCGAAATACGCGCTGTTCTTCCTGCTGTTCACCATGGCCAGCATCGGCCTGCCGGGCACCAGCAACTTCATCGGCGAATTCCTCGCGCTGGCCGGGATCTACAAGGTTTCGACATTGGTAACGCTGGTCTGCACCACGGGTATCATCCTGGGCGCCGCCTATATGCTTTACCTCTATCGCCGCGTGGCCTTTGGCGAACAGAAGAACGCCGATGCGGCCGCCATGCCCGATCTCAACGCCCGTGAATGGGCCATGCTCGCCCCGATCGCAGCCGCCGTGTTGTGGATGGGCGTCTATCCGGAAAGCTTCCTTGCCCCCATGCGTCAGGACATTGCCGCACTCGAGGCGCGCATCGCACGTGCCGCACCCGATTTCGACGCCGACAATGTGATCGGCACCCCGCGCGAGCATAATGCGAATTATGTCGCGGCGGCCCATGGTGAGGAGGGAGCGCACTGATGTCCTATGCAAGCTCTCTTTACCTGACCGGGGCTGAGGTCGGGCTTTCGCTGTTTGGGCTCGTTCTTCTGCTGGTGAGTGCCTGGAGCGGTCCCAGGTCGGGACGTCTGCTGACGGTAGTTACCGTTGCCGCGCTCGTCGCCGCTGCGGTGTTCAGCGCCCACCTTTTCGGCCGTGCCTCCGGTGGTGACGCAGTCGTGCGCGCCTTTGGCGATCTCTATCGCGCCGATGCTTTCGGCAGCTTCGCCAAGGTTCTGATCTATCTTGCGACCGCGGCCGTTCTCGTTGTGACACCGCGTTTCTTCGCGCAGGTCGGCGGGTATCGCGGCGAATACCCTGTTCTGATGCTCTTCAATGCGGTCGGCATGGGCATGATGGTCTCGGCCAGCGATCTGATGACGCTCTATATCGGCCTCGAAATGTCGAGCCTGTCGAGCTACATCCTCGCAAGCTTCCTGCGGCAGGATGACCGCTCGGCCGAAGCAGGGCTCAAATACTTCGTTCTCGGCGCGCTGGCTTCGGGCATCATTCTTTACGGCGTGAGCCTGGTTTACGGCTTTACCGGCACGACCAATTACGAAGGAATTCGCGCCGCTTTCGACACCAATTTCTCGACCGGTGCGCTGTTCGGCGTGGTCTTCGTGCTGGCAGGGCTAGCTTTCAAGGTGAGCGCCGTGCCGTTCCACATGTGGACGCCGGACGTGTATGAAGGCGCTCCGACACCCGTCACCGCGTTCTTCGCCAGTGCCCCGAAAGTTGCGGCAATGGGGATGTTGCTGCGAATGGCGATGGATCCCTTCGCGGGTGAAGTCGATAGCTGGCGGCAAATCGTGATCTTCGCCGCGCTCGCCTCGATCGTGGTCGGTGCGCTGGGCGCGATCAGCCAGCAGAACCTGAAACGCCTGCTTGCCTATTCGTCGATCAACAATGTCGGCTTTATCCTGATCGGTCTGGCAGCGGCCACTCCGGCGGGCGTGGCCGGTGCGTTGACTTATCTCACCATCTATGTGGCGATGGTGGTCGGCAGTTTTACGGCCCTGCTCATGCTGCGCGATCCGACAGGCAACAATCTGGAAACCTTCGCAGACATTTCCGGCCTGTCGACCAGGCGTCCCGCACTTGCCTGGTCACTGCTGGCCGTGATGTTCAGCCTTGCCGGCATTCCGCCGCTATTCGGCTTTTGGGGCAAGTTCGTGGTGTTCCAGGCCGCAGTGCAAGCCGATCTCGTCGCGCTGGCCGCCATCGGTATCGCGGCCAGCGTGATCGGTGCCTTCTACTACCTCAAGTTCATCAAGGTGATGTTCTTCGACGAGCCTATGCGCGAAGTCGAAGCGAGCAGCCCGATGGGACACTGGGCGGTGTTGGCCATCTGTGTCGCGATCATTTCGCCGCTCGGCTACCTGCTGACCATACCGCTGGGTGAGTGGACGGCGCAGGCGGCGGCGTCCTTCGTCGCCGCGATGTGATCCGCTTCGTTACCGAGACCGGTTCCACCAATTCCGATCTCGCCGCGCAATTACGCGCGGGCGAAACGGTGGCCGAGGGGCAGTGGCTGGTTGCCGATCGGCAGCTATCGGGGCGAGGGCGGCAGGGCCGTACCTGGTTCGATGGCCGGGGCAACTTCATGGGCTCCACCGCAGTTCATATCGCCCCGCGCGATCCAAATCCGGCGACCCTTGCGCTGGTGGCGGGCGTCGCGGCCTACGAGGCGGTCTCGAAGGTACTCGCCGACCCCAGCCAGTTGCGCCTTAAATGGCCGAACGATCTCATGCTCGGCAATGCGAAGCTCGCGGGCATCCTGCTCGAACGGGAAGGCGATGCGATCATTGTCGGCATGGGGGTGAACCTGGCGGCGGCACCCGAATTGCCCGATCGCAAGACAATCGCGCTGTCTGCGCTGGGGCCGGTGCCCGACCGCGACCTTTTCGCCCATGCGCTGGCCCGTGAATTCGATCGCGAGCTGGAGCGCTGGCGGACCTATGGGCTCGAACCGCTCGTGCGCCGCTGGGTTTCGGTGGCACATCCTGCCGGAACATCTTTGGTCGTCCAGCCACCGGGTGAAGGCCGGATAGAAGGAAGCTTCGCTGGTCTGACCGCCGATGGGGCGCTCTCGTTGCGCTTGGCCGATGGCTCCACCCGTGCCATCCATGCGGGCGATGTAATGCTCGCGAATGAGGAGAGTTGAGCCATGTTGCTGGCAGCCGATGTGGGGAATACCAATGTCGTCTTCGCGCTGATCGACGGGCGCGAAATCAAGGCGCGCTGGCGCATCGCCACCGACCCGCGCAGGACCGGCGACGAATACGCGGTATGGCTGTTGCAGCTCGCCGAATTCCAGGGCTTCGACAAGGGCGATATCACGCAGATGATAATCGGTTCGGTCGTGCCGCGGGCGATCCACAACCTTACCGTCCTGTCGGAAAAGTACCTCGGCATAACGCCCCTGATCGCGGGACAAGGAAGCGCCCAGTGGGGTTTCGAACTCGATATCGAACAGCCCAGTTCGCTGGGCGCCGACCGGGCGCTCAACACGCTTGCCGCCCATGCGAAATACGATGGCGACCTGGTTGTGGTGGATTTCGGAACAGCGACCACTTTCGACGCGGTCGACTTCACCGGAGCATATAAGGGCGGAATCATCGCACCGGGCATCAACCTCTCGCTCGATGCGCTGGTCGGCAATACCGCCAAGCTGCCGCGCATAGCGATCGACCGGCCCGACAGTGACAGCGTGATCGGCCGCAATACCGAAGACCAGATGCTGATCGGCGTATTCTGGGGCTATGTCGGACTTATCGAAGGATTGATTTCCCGAATGAAACACGAAATCGGCCGACCGGCCAAGGTAGTTGCGACCGGCGGATTGGCGATCCTGTTCGATGATAACACCGCGCTTTTCGACGCGGTCGATACCGATCTGACGCTTGAAGGGCTTGCCATTCTTGCGGAGCGCGCAGCTTGAAGAAGGACTTCACTCCCGAAGACGAACTGCTCTTCCTCGCGCTCGGCGGCTCGGGCGAGATCGGCATGAACGTCAATCTCTACGGATGCCAGGGTCGGTGGCTGATGGTCGATCTCGGCATGACGTTCTCGGGCGATCAATATCCCGGCGTCGACCTCGTCTTCGCCGATCTCGAATTCATCGAAGACCGCGCCGACAAGCTCGATGCGATCGTGCTGACCCACGCGCATGAAGACCATATCGGTGCGGTGCCCTATTTCGCGGCCGATCTCGACGTGCCGATCTATGCGACGCCGTTCACTGCCGAGCTTGTCCGGCGGAAACTGCAGGAAGCCGGGCTGGTCGACCAGGTCGATGTGCATGTCATTTCCGACGATCACGGCAGCTTCGCCGTCGGTCCGTTCGAAATTACCTATATCCCGCTCGCCCACTCGATCGCAGAGGGCAATGCGCTGTTGATCGATACGCCGCATGGGCGCATTTTTCATACGGGCGACTGGAAGCTCGATGAAGACCCGATCATCGGCGAGCCGACCACCGAAGAAGAGCTGACCGAAATCGGTGATGAGGGCGTGCTTGCGCTGGTCTGTGACAGCACCAATGTCTTCAATCCCGCCCCCAGCGGATCGGAAGGCGCCGTGCACAAGGGGCTGCTCGAAGAAGTGCAGCGCCACGCAGGCAAGCGTGTACTGGTCACAACCTTCGCCAGCAATGTCGCGCGTTTGCAGACATTGGGCGATGTCGCGCGCGAAACCGGACGGCAGATATGTGTCGCCGGGCGTTCGCTCGATCGGATCATCGAAGTCTCTCAGGATAATGGCTATCTGCTGG
Source organism: Qipengyuania sp. ABI-127-1 (assembly GCA_022953095.1). Lineage (GTDB taxonomy): Bacteria > Pseudomonadota > Alphaproteobacteria > Sphingomonadales > Sphingomonadaceae > Qipengyuania. The sequence continues at coordinate 1,598,329 of JALJCR010000001.1, forward strand.
ACTTCCCCGAGCCGCTCGACTTCGACACCGCGATGGGCCTGCCGCGCGGCGAATTGCTGATCCTGGCCACGGGCGGGCAGGGCGAACCGCGCGCGGCGCTTGCCCGGATTGCCGACGAGAACCACCCGCTCGAACTCGTTGGCGGCGATGTCGTCCTGTTCTCGAGCCGCCAGATCCCCGGCAACGAAATTTCGATCGGGGCGGTGCAGAACAAGCTGGCCGCGCGCGGAATCACCATGGTCACCGATCGCCAGAGCATGATCCACGTATCCGGCCATCCGGGACGCCCCGAGCTGGAAGCGCTCTATGGCTGGCTGCGACCGGACATTCTCGTTCCCGTTCACGGGGAGATGCGCCATATGCAGGAGCAGGGCAGGCTGGGTAAGGCCAATGGCATTCCCGATCAGGTCGTGCAGCAGAACGGCGATATCGTCCGCCTCGCGCCGGGCGCACCGGGCAAGGTGGCCGAAGTGCGGGCAGGCAGGCTCGTTCTCGATGGCGATATCATCGTGCCCGCCGATGGCGAGGCGATCGCCATGCGCCGCCGGATCATGCGCGAGGGTGTGGTCATCGTTGCGCTGGACGGCGATCTCAATCCGCGTCTCGACAGCATCGGCCTGCCGCTGGACGAGGATTACGGGGATTTTCTCGCGGAAGCGGCGGACGATATCCGTGCGGCGATAGCGAAGCTGCGCGGGCGCGACCGGCGCGACGAGGCGAGCATTCACGAGGCCGCGCGTCTCGCCGCTCGCCGCGCGGCCCAGCGCTGGTCGGGCAAACGCCCGCAGGTTCGCGTCATTCTGCCCAATCTGTAGGAGCCTTACCCATGGAATGGACCAGCATTCTCGCGATCTATTTCCTGTTCTTCGTCTTCAGCGCCTTCGTGCTGCTGCCTTTCGGCGTGCGCACGCATGACGAGGCGGGTATCGAGAAAGTCCCCGGCCAGGCAGACAGCGCACCGGTGGAATTCCGGGGCGGACGGCTGTTGTTGCGCGCGGCCGTGCTCGCCGCTCTCGTCACGGCGGTCTATGTGGCCAACTACATCAATGGCTGGATAACGGTCGAGGACCTGATCCTCTGGGGTCCCGACGCGGGGTGATTATTGCCGCAGGCGTTCGAGCGCCTGCGCCAGTACGACATAGAGCTTGCCCATATCGCTGCTGAGCAGGGTTACGCTGACTGCATTGCCATCACGTGTCGACAGCATGGTGCGCAGCATGGATTCGAAATCATGGATGTAGCGGCTTACATGCTCGCGAAAATCCCGATCGGTATCATAGAGTTCCGCGATCTCGCGCGCTTCGGTATTGTCGACAAGGCGGACTGCGCGGCGAGTGAATATGCCGCGATCCCCGCGCAAATAGCTCGCCCAGGCGGTGTCGGTAACTTCGGTCGAAAGCACCTTCGCGATGTCGATTGCGTTGGAATTCAGGCTTTCCGTGATTAGCGCGACACGGCGCGAGAAGTCGTTATCGACCTCCTCGCTGGCGCGCTCGCGTGCATGCGCGATGCGGCTTTCGAGATTGCCGGTCAGTTCGTTGACCTTGGCGAGCTGATCGCGGAGCTGGCGCATGGAATCGCGGCCTGCTTCGGCTGAGCGTGCAGTAGCCTCGCCCAAAGCGGTAATCGCCTCTTCGGTATGTTCGCGCAAAGCCCTGTCGATTGCTTCCGCGCTCTGTTCCCCGACCTTATCCGCGATGCGGGCAATGCGTGTCGCCTGTTCGCTTTCAATCGCTGAAAGGGCGGTGCGGGCGCTTTCTTCCAACTGTGCGATCGCGGCGCGCAATTCGCCGTGTACCCGCTCGGATAGTGTGGCGCTTTCGTCGCCCAAAGCAGCGACAGCGGAGCGCAACCGTTCGATACTGTCGATCTGAGCCACGGCGGTCTCGCCGAAGCCGGCCTGGAATTCGTCGACCGCACCCATCGCTTCGCGGCTGCGCAGCTCTGCGGTATCCATGCTCGCGGTCAGCGCCTCGCCCGCCGTTTTCGCCTGGTCGAGCAGATTCTTCACCTCCTCGGCACGCTCTTCGATACTGGCCAGACGATCCTCGCTCGCCGCCATTGCCACGGGCAGTTCGTCCCGGCTGTGCTTGACGCTCGCCTGTATAAGTTCGAGCAGGCGCACGCTGGCGTCGGTCAGGGCGGAGACTGCCTCATCGGTTCCCGTAAGCGCCTCCCGGCTTTCCGCCAGCTTGGCGTCGAGCGTGGCAATCCCGGAAGAGAGCTCCTGGCGGGCTTCGCGCCCTTGCTCGCTGACGGTGGAAAACGTCTCTCCGAGTGCGGCAATGCGGTCGGCAAGTTCTTCGCCTTCGGCGGCCATCAACGACAATTGCTCTGCTTGGGCGGCCCGGCGCTCGGCGATCACTTCATCGAGTTCGGCCAGGCGCTCGCTCATGCTGGTGCGCGCCTCGTCCTCGGTTTGAGATAGTTCGGCTTGGCGCCGCGAAGTTTCCTCCGCGAACAGGCGGTTGCGCTCGGCAATGCGCGCGTCGACCGTCTCGGCCTCGGCGAACAGATCCTTCAGCTTGGCATTGGCCGCGGCAATCGCCGAATCGTCGATCCGCGTAATCTCGGCAATGGCGTCGCGCAGCCGCTCCTGCATCGCTTCGACTTGTGCATTCCAAGCCGTCAAAGCATGCGCTTCTCCATCACGGATCGAGCTCGCTGTTTGGGCGGTTTCGTCTCTTAGACTGTCGAGGCGCTCGCGCAGGCTTTCCATGGCCGAATCCCGTTGGCGGGCGGCTTCGGCATCGGTTTCGGCCAACTCGCTGCGGAGCCGCTCGAACCGCGAACGGATCGAGGCGAGGGCCTCCACCTCGCGGCTGTCCAGCTCCCCGCGGAATGCTTCGCTGTTCGCGCGCAATTCGGCGAAACGCTGTTCTGCGATCGTGCCGAGCTGTTCGGAGCGGTCCGATAATTCTTCAAGGGCGGCGTCGACCCGTTTCCGCAACGAGCCCACCTGTCGTTCGCTTGCCATCCCGAATTCGTTGAGCCGCTCGAACCCGGCGATCAGCTCGTCCAGTTGGCGCTGTGCCTCGCGGCCTGCCCCGCCGATCTGGTTCGAGACATCCTTGGCCGAAGTCGAGATGACCGGCAAATTGTCGCGCAGCCGATCCATATTTTCCAAGGCGGTGACACTTACGCGCGCAATAGATTCGACCTGCTCTCCATTGTCGCTGATCAGCGATTGCAGGCGATCGGCATGCTCGGACAGGCGATCTGTCGCCATGCGGCCCAGGTAATCGAGTTCGTTCGTTTGCGTGGCCAGGAATTCGCGCGCCAGGCTGAGTTCGCGATTGACCGTGACGAGCCGGGTTTCCAGTTCCGCCGATCTGGCCGACAGGTCCTGAGCAACATCGGAAAAGCGTTTCGCTTCGCGCGTCGAATTGCGCATGGCCAGAAGCCATAGCGACACGATGAGTAGCACCGGTACAGCCCATTGGGTGACGATTTCCGTCCATCGGGACGGGGTGGGGCCGGCCAGTATTTCCAACTGGTGAGCCCAGCCGTAAAATGCCGTCCAACCGAACGTCGCCACTATGGCGAGAGTGGGGACAACCCACGCACGCTCTCTGGCCGGGTCCTCGTCCGCCCACCAATCCTCGTCGACAACCTCGTCATTCTCAAGCGAGGTTTCCTCGGTAACGCCCTCGGACCTAACGGCTTCCGGGGAACTTTCTTCGGTCGTCTTGTCGACGGCCTGGATTAGCGGACGCTTTGTCATGATTGCGAAATCTATCACCAAAGCGACCGGGCTTAAACCACAATTAACCGCGTCGAGGGCATAGGGTATCGATGGCCTATCATTCTGCCGAATTCGACGCCGCCCTGGCAACGGCGGCGGGCGACGATCCTTCGCTCCAGGGCGAGCTGCGCGCGGCTTTCGCAGGCAGCGTGGTTCGGCAACTGGATTTGCTGCGCCGTGCCCGCTGCGATGCCAATTGGGAAGTCGCTGCGGACAAGCTGCACGCTGTCGCCGCAGGCTTTCATGCCGTGGAACTGATGGGTTTGGCCGACGAGGCGCGTTTGGCGGCTCCCGGGGAGCCTACTGTTCTGCGCCGCATCGATGCTTTTGCCGAGGCTCTCGCCTGAGGGTAAATTGGCTGCGCGACTTGGCTTGTGGTGGAAGACCGCCCTAGAAGATGGGTTCGTCCAAAACGTCGCAACCGGAGTGAAGCGTGCGCGTCGCCCTGCTGTCCGTGCTCGATGGCCAATCAGAACCGCGCAAGACAGGAGCGCCCTTCCGTATGCTCGCCGGTGCGCGCCTCGTGGAGCGGCAGCTCGATATCGCGCTAGCTGCGGGATGCGAGGTCATAGCGTGTCTGGCAGACACGGTGGGGCGCGAAGTGATCGAGCTGCAACACCGGGCCGAAGCGGGGGGCGCGCGCTTCATCGCGCTGCACGAACCGCGTAAGCTGTCCGGAATGGTCACGGCAAGCGACGAATTGCTGGTCCTGGCGCCAGGCGTATTGCCCCATGAGGATGCGGTGCTGCGGCATCTGGCAAAGCCCGGCGTGCTCGTTTTTCCCGCCGATCCCGCAGTCGATCGAGGGTACGAGAGGATCGATGCGCATTTCGCGTGGGCGGGAACTCTGCTGGTTCGAGGCAATGCCGTCGAGCATCTGGCGCAGCTACCCGACGATGTGGACACTCCTTCCGCGCTTCTGCGGATCGCCCTGCAATCGGGCGTGCGCACGCATCCACTTGAAATGCGCCTGCTCGACGAGAATGTCTGGCTGCGCGATCCCTCTCCCGAGGAGCTTGCGGATAGAGAGCGGAGCTGGGTGGCCGGTCATGCCGATGTCGCGCCATTCACGGCACCCGGCCTTGCCATTGCGGAGCGTATGGGCGCCCGCCTCGCGCGCGATACGCCGGGAGAGCGCCTGCCGCGCTTTCTGGCGCTGGGCACCGTTGCCGCAAGCCTGCTCGCTTTGTCTCTAGGCCTGGCAGGGTGGGTGTCCTCGGCCTTCGCTCTGGCCGCGTTGGCGGTAACGCTGTTCGCAATGGAGGGAGTCGTTCGGCGGGTCACCACTGCCGGACAGGTCCGTCCGCGCGTTCCGATGATCGTGCAGATTCTAACTGTCCTGATCGATCCCCTGATCGTCCTGCTCATCGCTCTCGCATCTCCCGAAGACACCCAATGGCTGCGTCTCTTCGTGCCCGCGATCCTGATCGGTCTGTTGCATCTCGGGGAACGGGTCAGTGCACTGCGCTGGCGACGGAGCTACGCCGATCGGGTAGTGCTGGTTTCGATACTGCTTCCCGCAGTCCTGCTCGGCATCGTTCAGCCCGTCGTCGGGGCTTTGGCGCTCGCGGTTTTGATATCGATTTTCGTGACTTCGGACCCCAGGAACTAACGCTCGCTTAACCATGCCGCTGCTAATTTCGCACTATGCCGATGCCTGATGCAGCATCCCCCGGGGTCACCGACGACCAGGAGCCCCTGCGCGATGCACTCGCGCGGGGCAACGCCGCGCTTGCGCGGATCGGGCCGATACTGACGCACCTGATCGCCACTCCGGATCACTCGCTATTCAGCGACGAGATCATCGCTCGAGTCCGCGGCATGTGTCATAGCCTTGCCTGGCAGGCCCTGCGCGCCCAGGCCGAGGCGGCCGGACAAGTGGGTAGCGAGACCTTTGCCGAACGCCATGGCGAAGACCTTGCCAAGCATTTCTTCAACAGCCCTTCTTTGCTCGCGCATTGTCATGCGCTTGCGCTCGAATGGCAGCTCACGGAAAAGCTGGAGGTGCAATACGGGATCGATCCGGTTCTCTCTCCACTGGTTCAGGAACTGATCGCCGCGCCCGATAGCGGGCTCGCCAGCGCTGCCATGGCCTTGCTGACCTCGCAGGCGCGCTTCGCCCAGGCGCAGCGCCGGATGGAGCTACCTCTGGCGGAGTTGCCGGGCGACCTGTTCCATGATCTGCTGATGGGGTGGCGCGCCTATGGTGGCCAGTTACGCTCCGACGCCATGATTCGAGCTGAGGCGAAGCTGCGCAATGCCTTCGACGAGGGGGCGGGCCGGTTGGCCCTGCTGGCGCGGGTCGTGGCGGGTATGGGCAATACCGCATTGAGGGCACTGGACATCGATCAGGCGGGTACCGCATTGTATCTGACCGCGCTTGCCGTGCGATCGGGGCAGTCGCGGACCGCAGCCGTCCTGTCCACCAACCATCAGCAAACGGCCCGCCTGGCACTGGGGTTGCGGGCAGCAGGCCTCGATAGCGCCGACGTCGAGCGCCAGGTGTTGCGCCTTGTGCCCAAAGCGTTTCCCCCGCGGGAAATCGCCGGTATCGCCGCCGAGGAGGCGCGCTGTTTGCTTGCCGAGTCGGCACTTCCGGGAATGGCATGACCATGGCGAGCGTCGGAACCCGATACGTTGCCCATGGCAAGGCCGATGCTGATGGAAATCTGGTACGGGCCGATGACGTTCTCGCCCAGCTTCATCAGGCTTGCGGTGGGAAAATCGGATCGCGGATTGCGATCCCCGAACTGCTCGCCTTGGTCGAAAAGGCTTTGCGTTTCGGGTTGAAGCTGGCTCGCCAGTTCGAAGCCATCGACGGCGAAAACCGGGTCACTGCCTGGGTGGAGATTTGCCCCTTCACGGACGAAGCGGGAGAAGTGGCAGGCTGCACGATCGATGTTGTCAGTTGGCATAGCGAAGAATTGCCGCCCGAAAATGAAATCGAGGCGGCGCGGCGCCGGGTGGAGATCAATCGGCACCTTGCGGATTGCACCGCGCGGCTCGATTCGAACCAGCGGCTCTTGTCTATCGAGACACAGGCTCCCGACCTTGCCGATTTCGCCGAACAGGCGCTGGCCGCAGCCGGAAAACCGTGGACCGACCTGGTCCGCCTGCCGGGCAATACCCATCGGCAGCCGCTCCACTGGCGTCTGCTCGATGGTGCCACGTGCGAAATCGACGGATCGAACCGCAAGTGGACAGCCCATCTCGAACCATTGGGTCAGCCGCAACCAGGTAGCGCAGGTTTCGTTCTCTATCTGAGCGCCGAGCGCCCACTGGCGGACGATGGTGGCGATAGGGACCAAGACGAAGCCGAGGCGCCGTCCTTCGGCAGGGATCTCACGCCTGTTCTGCGGCAGCCGATCAATCGTATCATCGCCAATGCCGAAACGATCCGCACCAAGCTCGCCGGGCCTCTGGCCGATGAATACAGTTCCTACGCCGCCGATATCGCGACCGCCGCGCAGCACCTGCTTGCGCTGATCGACGACCTGTCGGATCTGGAAGTCGTGGAATCGGAGGATTTCATGACCGCACCCGACCGTATCGAACTTGCCGACGTTGCCCGCCGGGCTTGTGGTATATTGGGCGTTCGCGCTCGCGAGAAAGGAATCACGCTTGTCGCGCCGCCCGAGGGCGAAAGCCAGTTGGCGATCGCCGAATTCCGGCGTGTGCTGCAGATTCTGCTCAACCTCGTCGGCAATGCGATCCGGTATTCTCCGGACGACAGTCAGGTATGGATTCGGCTTGACCGGATCGGCAATCGCGCGCTCATAACCGTCGCCGATCAGGGACACGGGCTCGAACCGGAACAACAGGAGCGCGTTTTCGAGAAATTCGAACGCCTCGGGCGCAGCGGGGATGGAGGATCGGGTCTTGGCCTCTACATTTCCCGGCGAATTGCGCGCGCCATGGATGGCGATCTGACCGTGGAAAGTGCGCCGGGACAAGGTGCGCGGTTTACGCTTTCGGTTCCTGCGGCGGAGGATTTGCGCAAGGAGCCGCGCGACGGCCCGACCATACTGAAACCGCGCGACAAAGGCTAAGCGATCGGTCTCGATCGCGGATGAAAAAAGGGGCGCCGGATGGCGCCCCTCAACTATCCCCAAATTACCTTGTCAGCGCTGGCCGATGGGCACGTAGTCGCGTTCGGTCGGGCCGGTGTAAAGCTGGCGCGGACGGCCGATTACCTGAGCGGGGTCGGAAATCATCTCGTTCCACTGTGCGACCCAGCCGACCGTGCGTGCCAGCGCAAAGAGCGCGGTGAACATGGTGGTCGGGAAGCCGATCGCGTTGAGAATGATGCCGGAATAGAAGTCGACGTTCGGGAAAAGTTTCTTTTCCTTGAAGTAATCGTCGTTCAGGGCAAGCTCTTCCAGCTTCAACGCGGTTTCGAAGACCGGATCGTTCACGTTGAGCGCTTCGAACACTTCGCGCAGCGTCTGCTGCATCACCGTCGCGCGCGGATCGTAGTTCTTGTAGACCCGGTGGCCGAAGCCCATCAGGCGGAACGGATCGTTCTTGTCCTTGGCGCGCTCGATATAATGCGGGATGCGATCGGGCGAACCGATTTCCTGCAGCATGTTGAGCGCGGCTTCGTTGGCACCGCCATGCGCCGGCCCCCACAGGCAGGCAATGCCGGCCGCGATACAGGCAAAGGGATTCGCCCCCGACGAACCGGCCAGGCGCACGGTCGAGGTCGAGGCGTTCTGCTCGTGATCGGCGTGGAGGATGAAGATCCGGTCCATCGCGCGTTCGATCGCGGGGTGGATTTCATATTCTTCTGCCGGAACGCCGAAGGTCATGCGCAGGAAATTGCCGGTATAGCTGAGGTCGTTCTGCGGCTGCAGGAACGGCTGACCGACTGCATATTTGAACGCCATCGCCGCGATCGTCGGCATCTTGGCGATCAGGCGGTGGCTGGCGATCTTGCGCTGTTCGGGGTCCGAAATGTCGGTGCTGTCGTGGTAGAAGGCCGACAGCGCGCCGACCACGCCGCACATGATCGCCATGGGGTGCGCATCGCGGCGGAAGCCCTGATAGAACTGGCGGAGCTGGTCGTGCACCATAGTATGGCGCGTGATGGTGTAATCGAAATCGTCGAGTTCCTGCTGCTTCGGCAGCTCACCGTTCAGCAGGAGATAGGCGACTTCCATGAAGCTGGAGTTCTCGGCGAGCTGGCCGATCGGGTAGCCGCGATGGAGCAGGACACCTTCTTCGCCATCGATATAGGTCAGCGCACTCTCGCAGCTCGCGGTCGACTTGTACCCTGGATCGTAGGTGAATTTGCCGGTCGTGCCATAAAGCTTGCGAATGTCGACGACATCCGGCCCGACGCTGCCCTCCAGCACGGGAAATTCCTGGGTCTTGTCGCCCAGATCGAGAGTTGCCTGCTTGTCGGCCACGCGTTTCTCCTACTCGTTCTTCTCGGTGCCTGTCGGCGAGACCTGCGCATCGATACGCAGGAGCGACTCTTCCTTGCCCAACAGGACCAGCACATCGAAAATGCCGGGCGACGTGGTTGTGCCCGTCAACGCTGCGCGCATGGGCTGCGCGAGCTTGCCGAGACCCAGTTCGAGCTGCTCGGCATAGGATTTTGTAGTGGCTTCCAGCGCCTCGATTGTCCAGTCATTTTGCACATGCAGCATTTTTGACAATCCGGCGAGGCGATGACGAGCGTCGTCGTCGAGGAGCTTGGCTGCCTTTTCGGTCATTTCGAGCGGGCGGTTCGCAAAAAGAAATGCTGCGCCATCAGCAAGTTCAACGATGGACTTCGCGCGGGTTTTGAGAACCGGCATCGCTTCTGTCAGCAGCGCGACATCCGCTTTTGGCCCGATCCTGGCGGCAACGATTTCCGCCAACCGTGCATCGTCGGCCTCGCGTATATAGTGGCCATTGAGGTTCTGCAGCTTCTTGCTGTCGAAGCGTGCGGGGCCTTTGCCGACTCCGTCGAGATCGAACAGCTCGATGGCCTCCCGTTTGGTGATCTCTTCGCGGTCGCCATGACCCCAGCCGAGCCGAAGGAGATAGTTGAAGAGGGCTTCGGGAAGAATGCCCTCTTCATCGCGATAGGCCTCGACGCCCACGGCGCCATGGCGCTTGGACATTTTCGCACCATCCGGGCCATGGATCAGCGGAACGTGCGCGTAGACCGGGTCGGGCCAGCCGCCCTCGATGGTGTCCATCGCACGGATGATCGGCAACTGTCGGAAAGCGTTGTTCAGATGATCGTCGCCCCGGATGATGTGCGTCACCCCCATATCGTGATCGTCGACAACAACCGCGAGCATGTAAGTCGGCGTGCCGTCGGCGCGGAGCAGGACGTAATCGTCGATCTCGGCGTTGTTTACCGTGACCGCGCCCTGGACCGCATCGACGATCGTCGTCTCGCCTTCGGTCGGGACCTTCAGGCGGATCACAAAGGGCGCGCCGTCGGGCGCTTCGCTCTCGTCGCGGTCGCGCCAGCGTCGGTCGTAACGCATCGGCTGCTTGTTCGCGCGCTGCTCGGCACGCATTTCCTCGAGGTCCTCCGGGGTCGCGAAGCACTTATAGGCATGCCCCGCTTCGAGCAGCTTGTGTGCGACTTCGGCATGGCGTTCGGCGCGGTCGGACTGAAACACCGGTGCCTCGTCGAAATCGAGGCCCAGCCAGTCGAGGCCGTCGATGATTTTCTCGATCGCATCGGGGGTGCTGCGTTTGCGATCGGTATCCTCGATTCTCAGCAGCGCGCGGCCACCATGATGCCGCGCGTAAAGCCAGTTGAACAGCGCCGTTCGCGCACCGCCGATATGGAGATATCCGGTAGGCGAGGGAGCAAAGCGGGTGACGACCTGCCGGGTCTTGCTGTCACTATCGCTTGCCATTGTCTCACGCTTCCTTTCAAACACTTGCATGGCGACGCAGGGGACGCCTTCGATACCGATGGGGGAAGCGGGCGAAGAAGCCCGCCAGATAGTGCCGCGCCATTGGCGCATGCGCGGTCTCTTGTCCAGTTTCGCACAGCGTATCGAGGCCTTTCTGGAGACCGCACGTTTCGATCGCGGACCGTGGCTCGTCGTAGCTTTTACCGGTGGAATAGGTCTCTGGTTCCAGTTGGGAACACGGTGGCAGTGGCTGGCAGCGATCGGGCTGGCGCTGGGAACAGCTCTCGGCGCGATCGCTCTATGGCGCGGCGAGGAGAAGCGCGGCATCACTTTGGTCGCAATCGTCTCGATCTGCATTGCCTTGGCCGCCGGGATCGCACTGGTCTGGGCGCGCTCGGCGATGGTGGGAGCGGAACCTATCCCGCACCCGCGCTTCGAACGGATCGACGGGCGGGTTCTTGAGCGCGAGGAACAGCCTGCGGAAGATCGCGTAAGGCTCATCCTCGCCGCTCGGGATTCCCAGACCGGCCGGGCGGTGGCCTATCGGGTCAACATACCGTGGACGCAGGACCGGGCGGAGCTGCGCGAAGGGGCGAGGGTACGCCTTTCGGCCCGATTGATGCCTCCGTCTCCGCCGATTGTCCCGGGTGCCTATAACTTCGCGAGACGGGCCTGGTTCGAGGGGCTTTCGGCGACCGGATTGGCAGTCGGCGAAATCGAGCTGATCGAGCCATCTCGGGATTCGGCGGCCTCCCTCGCATCGATCCAGAGAGGCCTTTCGGGACATGTCCGCGATAGGCTCGGGGGCACCACGGCCGGCGCGATTGCAGCAACGCTGGCCAGCGGAGATCGGGGCGCCATCCCCCAGGCGGACGAAGAGGCCATGCGCGATGCCGGGCTGACGCATCTGCTTTCGATCAGCGGGTTGCATGTCAGCGCGATCATTGCGGCAACCTATCTGCTGGCTCTCAAACTGCTCGCCCTTTGGCCCTGGCTGACCTTGCGCGTGAGGCTTCCGCTGCTTGCCGCCGGTACGGCTGCTCTTGCTGGAATTGGGTATACGTTGTTGACCGGGGCCGAGGTTCCGACGGTTCGGAGCTGTATCGGGGCTTTGCTCGTCCTCGTTGCGCTGGCGCTCGGGCGAGAACCGCTTTCGATGCGGATGGTGGCGGTGGCGGCAGGCGCCGTGTTGGCACTATGGCCCGAATCGCTGGTGGGGCCGAGCTTTCAGATGAGCTTCGCCGCGGTTATCGCCATCGTTTCCCTCCACAATGTTCCGGCAATCCGGCACTTCCTTGCGCCGCGTGAAGAAAGCTGGCTGCGCCGACTCGGGCGGCGCGCATCCGTGCTTTTTCTCACCGGTCTCGTGATCGAGCTTGCGCTGATGCCGATCGTCCTGTTCCACTTCCATCGGGCGGGGGTCTATGGCGCGGCAGCCAACCTGATCGCGATCCCTCTGGTTACGTTCGTTTCCATGCCTCTCGTGGCGTTGGCTCTCTTGCTGGATCTTGTCGGAGCGGGCGCCCCCGCATGGTGGCTGGTCGGCCATTCGCTCGATCTGCTGCTCGCCATTGCGCATTTCTTTTCGGAGCAGCCCGGCGCGGTGAAACTGGCTCCGCGGATCGGGTTGAGCACCTTAACGCTATATCTCGTCGGCGCGTTGTGGTTGGCACTATGGCAGGGCAGGGCTCGCCTGTGGGGACTGGCGCCGGTTGCGATGGCCGCCTTCCTCATGATCTCTACGCCGACGCCTGATCTTCTCGTCACGCGTGATGGGCGGGATATCGGCGTGGCGAACCAAGCCGAACACGTGCTGGTCCTGCGCGGTGGCGAGACGAGCTACGCGCAGCAGAACTTGCTTGAGCTTTCGGGAAATGATCTGGAGCCGATACCGTTGGCTCAATGGCCGCAAGCCCGGTGTAGTGCCGAATTTTGCACGCTGACCGCAAAGCGAGCGTCCCCTGAGCAAGAACCTCGCTACTGGACGATCCTCGTCGCGCGCAACCGGGATCTTGTGGCGGAGCGCGCCCTGGCGGCGGCTTGCCAGAGAGCGGATATCGTTATCGCCGAACGCTATTTGCCACGGAGCTGCCGCCCACGCTGGCTGAAGATCGACCGCCGCTTCCTCCGAAGGGAAGGCGGGACGGCGATTTATCTTTCTTCCCGGAAAGTCGAGACTGTCGCGCAGGATCAGGGTGAACATGGCTGGTGGCGGGCTTCCGTCCGCTAATCACCGATCCGTTCATCAGTGGTAGCGCCGCAAGAGCCCCGCCAGCTTACCCTGCACCTGGACCCGGTGCGGTTCGTACATCTGTGCCTCGTAAGCGCTATTCGCCGGATCGAGCCGGACACGACCTGCATCGCGGCGCAGATATTTGAGCGTGGCCTCCTCATTATCGACCAGCGCGACCACGATCTCTCCATCACGTGCATTGTCGGTACGCTTGATCAGCGCGAAATCGCCGTCGAAAATACCCGCCTCGACCATCGAATCGCCCGACACTTCGAGCGCATAATGTTCGCCAGGGCCGAGCAGCGCGGCAGGCACCGGCATGCTCGACTGGCCTTCGATTGCCTCGATCGGAGCGCCGGCAGCGATGCGGCCATGCAGGGGAACGTCGATAATATCGTTGGCCGGCTCGGGAGCGACCGCCTTCGCGGTCAGCGCGGTGGCCATTGCATCGTTCGCAGGTGCAGGCTTGGGAGAACCCATGACTGCGTCTTCCGGCAGCTTGACAACCTCGAGCGCCCGCGCCCGATTGGGCAGCCGACGAATGAAACCGCGTTCTTCCAGCGCGGAGATAAGTCGGTGGACACCCGACTTGCTCTTGAGGTCCAGCGCCTCTTTCATTTCCTCAAAGCTGGGGGAAATACCGGTATCCTCCAGCTTTTGCTGGATGAAGCGGATCAATTCGTGTTGCTTGGCGGTCAGCATGGTGCGAGCTCCCGTGTCGCCTGTTCACAAGCGCGTGAACGAATGCGGAACAAGTAAGCAACCTGTTTCGACAAGTCAAGCAATAGCCCCGGTTTGGAGCAAGTTGCGCCGGAACAGACGTTCACGCTTTGCTCCGCTTCGGCCGTTTCAGCCGACAAGCAGCGCTCGGGTTGCTGCTTCGACATCGGGCTGCCGCATCAGGCTTTCTCCGACAAGGAAGCTGCGCACGCCAGAACGGGCGAGGCGGGCGCAATCGGAATGGGTCGAGATCCCGCTCTCGCCGACCAACAGGGCACCTTCCGGGGCGCGGGCAGCGAGCGTTTCGGTTGTCGCAAGATCGGTATCGAAGGTCTTGAGGTCGCGGTTGTTCACGCCGATCAAGCGCGATTTCAGCCCGGCAGCGCGTTCCATTTCGACGCTATCATGCACTTCGACCAGCACGTCCATTCCGTAATCGAATGCCGCTGCCTCGATTTCACGCATGGCACCATCGTCGAGCGCGGCGACAATGATCAAAATCGCATCGGCGCCGATCGCGCGGGCCTCGGCGACTTGCCACGTATCCACCAGGAAATCCTTGCGCAGGACCGGAAGGCTGCAGGCTGTGCGCGCTTCGACGAGGTAATCCTCGTGCCCCTGAAAGTAGGGGGCATCGGTCAGCACCGACAGACAGGCAGCTCCGCCTGCGGCATAGGCGCGCGCGTGATCGGCGGGCCGAAAATCCTTTCGGATTAGGCCCTTGGAGGGTGACGCTTTCTTGATCTCGGCAATCAGGCCGAAACCGCTCTGCTGCGCACGTGCCAAGGCCGAGCGGAAACCTCGAGGCGCCGATTGTCCAAGCGCCGCCGCGTCGAGATCGGCGCGCGAACGGGCTCGCTTGCGCGCGGCGACTTCCTCGCGCTTGGTTGCGCAAATCTCTTCGAGTTTGTTCATGTCAGATGGCCATCGCGATCCATTTTTCGAGCAGCGTCTTGGCCTTGCCCGAATCCAGCGCCTCGGCGGCGATTTCCGCGCCTTCGGTCCAGTCGTCGGTCCGCCCGGCGACGATGAGCGTCGCGGCGGCATTGAACAACACCGCGTCGCGATAGGGGCCGGGGGTCCCCGACAGAAGAGCCTCCAACGCCCGTGCGTTATGTTCGGGTTCGCCCCCGCGGATCGCTTCGACGGGTGAATGGGGCAAGTTGGCCTGCACGGCGACGACGCGGCGCATCTCGAAATCATTGCCCGTCACGTCGGCCAGTTCGTTTCCGCCCGCCAGGCTCAGTTCGTCGAGGCCTTCATCACCCGAGGCAATGAAGGTCCGCTCGGTCCCCAGCTTGGCCTTGGCGGCGGCATAGATAGGGACATAGGCGGGACGGGCGATGCCGATCAGTTGCCGCCGTACCCCGGCAGGGTTCGACAATGGCCCCATCAAATTGAAAATAGTCCGCACGCCGAGCTTCTGGCGAATGGGTTGAATGCGACCCATCGCAGGGTGGTGGTTTTTGGCGAAGAGAAAACAAATCCCGAGTTCCGCCAAAGTCTTCTCGGCGCTTTTCCCCGCCGCTTCCATGTCGAGGCCAAGCGCTTCGAGCGTATCCGCCGCGCCCGATTTGCTGCTCGCCGCGCGATTGCCGTGCTTTGCCACCGGAACTCCGCATGCCGCGACGACCAGGCTCACCGCTGTCGACACGTTGAGCGTGTGATGCCCGTCACCCCCGGTGCCGCAGCAATCGACGGTCCCTTCGGGAGCTTCGACCGGAATCAGCCGGGTCCGGAGCGCACGGGCAGCCCCGGCGATTTCCTCGGACGTTTCACTGCGCGCCGACATGTCCACGAGAAAGCGGGCGACGTCCTCGTCGGATGTCTCGCCATCGAGAATCCAGCCGAAGACCTCTTCCGCCTCCTTCTCGCCAAGGTGCTGCTTTGCATCGGGAAGTCGTTTCATGCCGGGACCTTGGCGGCGATACCGCAGATTTCGAGGAAGTTGGCAAGCAACGCGTGGCCGTGTTCGGTGGCAATGCTTTCGGGGTGGAACTGAACGCCGTGGATCGGCAGTTCGCGATGGCGGAAGCCCATCACGCTGCTGCCGTCGAGACCCGGTGTTTCGCTGGTGGCGTTGATCTCCAGGCAGTCGGGAATGTCCTCGACCACCAGCGAGTGATAGCGCGTCGCCGTGAAAGGCGAGGGAAGGCCGACAAAGATCCCGCTGGCATCATGCGTTACCGGAGACGTCTTTCCATGCATCAGCCCGCCGCGGACCACGCGCCCGCCGAAATGCTGACCGATTGCCTGATGGCCGAGGCACACGCCGAGCAGCGGCTTGCCCGCATCGGCGCAGGCCCTCACGAGGTCGAGGCTGACCCCCGCTTCGTTCGGCGTGCAGGGACCGGGCGAGATCAGATAACCCGCATGGTCTGCCGCCAGAGCCTCGCGCGCCGAAATGGCGTCATTGCGCAGCACTTCGACATCTGCGCCCATTTCCGTGAGGTAATGGACGAGGTTGAAGGTGAAGCTATCGTAATTGTCGATTACGAGAATGGCGCGGCTGTCGGTCATGTGTGCCGTCAATGAAGCTCTGGCGCTGGGCTTTCAAGCAAGGAAAGCTGCGAGATGCGAAACGTCAGCGTGACGTCACGCCCGTTTCCCGGCCAACCGGTCGGTGGCCCGGACCAGACCGTCGACAATACCGGGTTCGCTCGCACTATGTCCGGCATCGTCGACCATCCAAAGCTCCGCCTCGGGCCAGGCCTTCTTCAGAGCCCAGGCCGCGCTTGGCGGGGTGCAGATGTCATGGCGGCCCTGTACGATAATACCAGGAATACCGGACAGCCTGTCGACCTTCTCGAGCAGTTCGTTCTCCTCAAGGAAGAATCCTTCGAGGAAGAACTTGGCGCAGATACGCGCGAAAGGGACGGCCTTGGCCGGATCGCCGAAGCTTTCCAGCAGGGATTCGTTGGGCAACAGCGTGGCGACGTGGCCTTCCCACAGAGACCATTCGCGCGCCGCGGCAAGCCGCGTCGCCTCGTCCTCGCTCGTCAGGCGGTTGTAATAGGCGCGCACCAGATCGCCGCGTTCCTGCTCGGGAATGAGATCGATGAACTGGTCCCACTGTTCGGCCATGATCTCGCTCGCACCGTAGCCGTAGAGCCAGGTTTTTTCCCGTTCCCGAGCGAGAAAAACGCCTCGTAGAACCAGTTCGCTCACCCGGTTCGGATATTTCTGGGCATAGGCAAGCGCCAGCGTCGACCCCCAACTGCCACCGAAGACCTGCCATGTGTCGTGGCCGCACATCTCGCGCAGTCGCTCGATGTCGTCGACGATCCGCCAGGTGTCATTGTGTTCGATTTCGGCGAAAGGTAGCGATTTTCCGCAGCCGCGCTGATCGAACAGCAGCACATCGTAGAGATCCGGATCCCACTGTCTGCGATGATCGGGCGCCATGCCGCCACCCGGACCTCCGTGGAGGAACACTGCAGGCTTCGCGCCCCTGGTGCCGACCCGCTCCCAATAGAGCGAGTGACCTTCTCCGACATCGAGCATACCGGTCTCGAACGGTTCGATCTCGGGATAGAGCGTGCGGCGGGTTCCGGTCATTGGGAGGCCTTCTTCTTGATGACGGCGATCGGGCCGATGGGGGCCCCGGTGTCGAGCCGGTCGGTGGCGGGGTTCCACAGCAGAGACACATTGCCGTCGAGAAACAGTGCATTCTTTACATTGAGCTCGTCCTTGTAGAACCGGGCCAGCTTACCGAAAGAGATCGGGGCATTCGAGATCACGAAATGCGCGCGACCATTGTCGTCGACGCCGACTGCGTTGCGGATCAGGCGCGAAGGCCCGTCATGCGTTATTGTGGGATGGATTTTGCCATCCACCACCAGCATTGGTCCAGATTGCGTGCCGAATTCCGGGCGTTCCGTAACATTCGCGAGAAAGCTGTCGGTGCTGCGAACGACCCACTTGCCATCGCTGCCGTAGAACACGCCGTTGGGCTTCATGTGGAAATTGCCCTCGCCATCGGCGGTGTTGAGCGCCTGCAGGCGCTCGGAATCCTCAACGAAGTAGCCGATCGGCTCGCCCTCGTCGTCATACATCCCCGCATTCATTGCGAAAGCGATGGTGTCAGGATCCTGCGCGCGAGCGAAATCGGTCAGGCTGCGATAGGGCGCTTCGCCTTCTGGTCCGAGGTCCATCGCGATCCGATGCCGGGAAGGCACTGCGAGACAATGGGTTAGCGGTGTGTCCTCGAAAATGATCGAGCGGCAGGCGCTCTCGACCTGGCTGGCGAGCGTGGCGGTGGCGCTTGGCTCCGGAGTGGGAGCGGCGGCAGGCTCCTGCCCGTCGATGCGCGCGCGAGCGACCGGTTCGCCTTCCGGCTGAGCCTCGCAGGCCGTTAGCGCCAGCAGGGCCATGGCAGCGATGGAATATCTCATTGGCCAAATCCGGGTTCTCTCGCGAGACGAATGGCTTCTTTCGCCGCAGCGAGCAGGGCACCCGCTTTCGCTTCGCATTCACGCTGTTCATAGGCTGGATCGCTGTCGGCGACTATCCCCGCACCGGCCTGGACGTGCATCGTCCCGTCTTTCACGACAGCGGTGCGCAGGACGATGCAGCTATCGACCGATCCATCGGGAGCGAAATATCCGACCCCGCCGGCATAGGGGCCGCGCGTCGCCGGCTCGAGTTCGGCGATGATCTCGCACGCGCGTACCTTGGGCGCACCGCTGACGGTACCGGCGGGAAAACCGGCAAACAAAGCGTCGATCGCATCCTTCGACGGATCGAGCCTCCCGGTGACATTGCTGACGATATGCATGACGTGGCTGTACCGCTCGACAGTGAAACTCTCGGTGACAGTCACGCTGCCCGACTCGGCCACACGGCCCACATCGTTGCGGCCCAGATCGAGCAGCATCAAGTGTTCCGCCCGCTCTTTCGGGTCGGACAGCAGCGATTGTTCGGCGAGCCGATCTTCGGTCTGCGTCGCACCGCGCGGCCGCGTACCGGCAATCGGACGGATCGTGACCTCGCCCTCGCGCACGCGGACGAGGATTTCCGGGCTCGAACCGACGATCGCGAAGCCGGGCATATCGAGGAAATACAGGAAGGGCGACGGGTTCACCCGGCGCAGCGCCCGGTAAAGGGCCATGGGCGGTAGCGCGAAGGGCGACGTGAAGCGCTGGGACAGCACGACCTGGAATATGTCTCCGGCCTCGATATAGGCCTTGGCCCGCAGCACCATGGACTCGTATTCGTCCGCCGGCACGGTCGAGATGAGCTCGGGTTCCGGATGGTGCTGCACGGCGCCGCTTTCTACCACGACCGGACGAGCCAGCTTTCGCAGAACTTCGTCGATCCGCTCCGCTGCTTTTTCGATCGAGCCTTCGCGCCACACCGGTGCGATGCAGAACAGCGCATCGCTGAGGCGGTCGAAAACCAGCAAAACGGTCGGCCGGACGAAAAGCATATCCGGCAGCGCCAGTTCGCTTTCTGCCGGACGAGGCAGCTTCTCTACCAGCCCGATAGTTTCGTAGCCGAAATGACCGACCAAGCAGGCCAGCGCAGGGGGCAATTCGCCGGGCACATCGCATCGGCAGGTTTCAACCAGCGCGCGCAGACTCGCCAGCGCGCCATTCTCGCATGGTTTGAAAGCGTCCTGCCGCTGCTGCCAATCGCCGTTGATTTCCGCATCGTCGCCCGTCGCGCGGAAGACCAGATCGGGATCGAGGCCGATAAGGCTGTAGCGCCCGCGAATCTCTCCCCCCTCGACCGATTCGAGCAGAAAGTCGCCCCGGCCTTCTTCGAACAGCTTGAGGGCGGCGCCTACGGGCGTCTCCGTGTCCGACACGATCTCGCGCCAGATAAGCGTAGATCTGCCTTGCGCCAAGGCCTCGCGGGCCTGGCCGACACCTTTCAGACCGTTGTCCAACCGCGCCTCAGTTCCCGGCAAGCTGCTTGCGCACCGCCTCGATAGCCGACGCGTTGCGCGAAACACTCAGTTCCTGCTGCATGGCCTGGCCGAACTGTTCGACATATTCCTCGCCGATCAGTGGACCCA
The DNA here is from genome assembly GCA_022953095.1 of Qipengyuania sp. ABI-127-1. Taxonomy (GTDB): domain Bacteria; phylum Pseudomonadota; class Alphaproteobacteria; order Sphingomonadales; family Sphingomonadaceae; genus Qipengyuania. The sequence continues at coordinate 1,617,912 of JALJCR010000001.1, forward strand.
TCTGGCGCTTCGCTTGGCCGATCAGCGGGTCGTCTTCCGCGATATCGTCCATCTCGATGTCGTTGAGCCGCACGATGAAGAAACCCATATCGCCTCCCGCATCGAGCTTTTTCGTGGTGTTCTTCGCCATGCTGAACAGCAGCGCGAGCGGCGGGGGAATACGCTGGTCGCGTTGGCGAGCCAGTTCCTCGCGGGTCATATTGACCGACTGTGCGGGCGGCACGCGGCGCTCTTCGGCCGCGAGAGCCTCGGCCATCGAATCGCCTTCACCGAGCCTGGCGATGACCCGGTCAGCGGCGGCCCGTGCGGCCTTCATACCCTGTGCGGCACGCCACCGGGCCTCGACCGCTTCCTCGATCTCGGCAAACGGAGCCGCAGCAGCGGGAGTGATGTTGCTGGCCTCATAGACCAGGTAGGTCCGACCGCTTTCGACCGGAGCGATCTCGGGTTCTTCCTCGTCCATCTGAAAGGCGGTGGCCAGAGCAGGTCGCAACACTTCGGGAATCGACTGGCGCGGATTATCCGCGAGTCGCCCGTCGGCCAAGACGGGACCGACCGAGGCAAGTTCGAGATCAAGCTCTTCGGCGACTTCGGTAAGCGTGGCACCGTCTCCCAGTTGCTCTTCGATTTCGCTGGCTAGGTTGGCAAGTCCGCTGACACGTTTTTCCTCGCGCACATCTTTGGCGATTTCTTCGCGAACCTGAGCCAGGCTGCGCGCAGGCTTGGTTTCGACATCGTCGACCCGCGCGACATGCCAGCCAAGCGGGCTACGGGCAGGCCTGCTCATTTCGCCTTGGACTGCTGTGAAATAGGCTGCCGCTACCGCTGGCGATGCCTGCGAAGCCAGTCCCTCACGCTCGACGTCCACGACAGGCGAGGCACGCAGGCCCGCTTCGCGCGCGACCTGTTCGAACGACGCACCGGCGGACACGCGGTCGCGGATCGAATTCGCCGCTGCCTCTGTGGGGACGATCAACTGGGTGAAATCACGGGTTTCGCTGGCCGCGTACTGTTCGGCGTCACGCTCGTAACGCGCGGCGATTTCGGCATCGGTCGGTTCGATCCGGTTGCCAAGCGCTGCCGAATCGAATGTCGCATAACGGATGTTTCTGCGTTCGGGGCGCACGAAATCGGCACGATTGGCATCGTAATATGCACGCAAGACCTTCGTCTCGGGATCATCCGAGGGCGCGTAAGTGGCCGCTGGCAAAAGTGCTATCGAGCCCTGGCGTCGTTCCTTGAAAAGCTGCGCGTACCGATAGGCCAGCTTGTCCGGTACGCTGGCGCCGAACCCTGCGGGAATCAGCATTTGCTGCGATAGCAAACCGATACCCAGATCTTCGCGTAACTGCGCGTCGGTCACGCGCTGGAGCGCCAGTGCCTGACGATAGGTATCCTCGCTGAAGTTCCCATCGGGACCGCGAAAAGCCGGGATCATACGGATTTCGCTGTTCACCAGATTGTCGCCCGCACGAATGCCATGTTCATCGGCATAGGCTTTTATGGCGGCGCGTTGAATCAGGGCATCCAGTGCGGAGGTCAAACCCCCGTCCCGCAGGAACTGCTGCATCGTGGCAGTGGGCTGTTCCCGTCGAACCTGTTCCAACCCGTTATTGGCGGCGCGAACAAGGTCGGATGTGGAGATTTTTTCATCTCCCACCACTGCGACACGATCGCCACCGGCAATTCCACCGAAAGTTCCAGTGCTCGATACGTCGGCGCTGGCAAAGGCCAGGGCGATCAATCCCAGAAAGGCGAGAGAGATCGCCAGACCGAGTTTGGTTTTGAAAAAATTGCGGAAAAACTGGAACATGATGTGCGGGCGATCCGGTTGGCTTGCTGCTGTCGATCAGGCGGTGCCTGAATTGGTTGAGGCGCTTTATCCCCCCTGCGACCTCGCGGCAACAGGTTGGAAAGGGTTTTGACGTGTGAAGAAACCTTCTCTAGCGGAGCGCGAGCAAGGCCCCATATAGCGGGCCATTCACTCAGACAATTCGCAGGACCTACTCATGGCCGAACGGCCCTACATCGTCGGAAACTGGAAAATGAACGGCACGCGTGCAATGCTTTCCGAAGCGCGCGCGATCGACCGGGCTGCGCAGCGGTATATGAAGGTCGAAGTGGCCGTCGCACCGCCTTACACCCTGATCCACGCGGTGCACCGCGAAGCCGAGCAGATCGGCGTTGGCGCGCAGGATTGCCATCCCGGTGCAGAAGGCGCGCACACTGGGGATATCAACGCCTCGATGATCGCCGATGCCGGCGCCAAGTTCGTAATTCTCGGCCATAGCGAGCGACGCCAGGATCATGGCGAGACCGGAGAGCTGATCAATGCCAAGATCGAATCGGCCCTCGAATCCGGATTGCGGGTGATCCTGTGTTGCGGTGAAACGCTCGAGACTCGCGATGCGGGGGAGGCCGAAAGCTACGTCCTGAACCAGATCGAATCTGCGCTGCCCCTGTTCGAAGATCCGGGTGAGCGCCTTACGATCGCCTATGAGCCCATCTGGGCCATCGGTACCGGGCGCACGGCCACAACCGACGATATCGCTTCAATGCATGGCGCGATCCGCGAGTTGCTCGTCAAAACCTATGGAGAGGAAGCTTCCGCGCAGGTCCGCATTCTGTATGGCGGGTCGGTCAAACCAGACAATGCGCGTGAAATCCTCGCCACGCCCGAAGTCGGCGGCGCGCTCGTTGGCGGGGCGAGCCTGTCGGCCGAAAGCTTTCTGGGCATCGTTGTCGGCGCCTCGGAATCGGAAGAGGCCTAACTCCCGCAACCTTGCCGTTTGCCACGCGCGCGCCTAGATGCGCGGTAGCCCAGCAATCCCAGTTCCAAGAGTACCCGCATGTTCCTCTTCCTCACCGTCGTTCAGGCGATCGTCGCAGCCGCGCTAGTCGGTGTCATTCTGATGCAGCGTTCCGAAGGCGGCGGCCTGGGAATCGGTGGCAGCCCCTCGGGTATGCTCAGTGCCCGCGGTGCCGCGGACTTCCTCACCCGTTCGACGAAATGGCTCGCGATTCTGTTCGTGGTGCTCTCGATCGCGCTGGCTGCCGTGGCAGTCGACACGACCGGAGGGGACGCCATCGAATCGACGCTCGATCGCACGGTGGCTCCGGCTGCACCGGCCGATCCGCTGGGCGCGGCGACCACCGGCGAGGAAGCGCCGGCAGGCGACGATCCGCTGGCTGACGTTACCGAATAATCCTCTTTCCATCGCAGGGGTGTGGATTGGGCCGCGTCGGCGGCGCAATGGTCATGTCTTTGCGCTTGCCCCGACTCCACTCTTCAGCTTAAGGCCCGACCCCCATGGCGCGGTATATCTTCATAACCGGCGGCGTGGTCTCCTCGCTTGGCAAAGGTCTCATGGCGGCATCGCTTGCTGCCCTCCTACAGGCGCGTGGCTACAAGGTCCGCATTCGGAAATTCGACCCCTATCTCAACGTCGATCCGGGGACGATGTCTCCTTATCAGCACGGTGAGGTCTATGTGACCGATGACGGGGCCGAGACCGATCTCGACCTCGGTCACTATGAACGCTTCACGGGCGTTTCGGCGCATCAGGGCGACAACATCACCTCGGGCCGCATCTATCAGGACATCATCGCCAAGGAACGCCGCGGCGACTATCTCGGCGCGACGGTGCAGGTGGTTCCGCATGTCACCGACGAGATCAAGGCCTTCGCCCTTGCGGGGCAGGATGATCACGATTTCATTCTGTGCGAGATCGGCGGCACGGTCGGCGACATCGAAGGCCTGCCCTTCATGGAAGCGATCCGTCAGCTTCGTAACGATCTGGAACCATGGCAAACGCTGAGCGTCCATGTCACGCTGGTTCCTTACATCGCGGCGGCGGGTGAGCTTAAGACCAAACCGACCCAGCACTCGGTACGCGAACTCGCCAGCCTCGGTATCAAGCCCGATGTGCTGCTATGCCGCGCCGAACATCCCATCCCCGACGGCGAGCGGCAGAAAATCGCCAATTTCTGCAATGTTCGCAAGGAAGCGGTGATCCCGGCGCTCGATGCGCCGTCGATTTATTCGGTGCCGTTGCAGTATCACGGCGAAGGCCTCGATACCGAAGTGCTGCGAGCCTTCGGAATCACCGACGCACCCGATCCGGACCTTTCGCGCTGGTACGATGTGGTCGATCGCCATTCGAACCCCGAAGGTGAGGTGACCATCGGGGTGGTGGGCAAGTATGTCGGCCTTCAGGACGCCTATAAATCGTTGAACGAGGCTCTGGTGCATGGGGGCATGGCCCACCGCGTCAAGGTCAATCTCAAGTGGATCGACGCCGAGGTCTTCGAAGGTGAAGACGCGGAGATCGCCGCCAAGCTCGAGCCGATGCACGGCATTCTGGTACCGGGCGGTTTCGGCGAGAGGGGGAGCGAGGGCAAGATTGCCGCAGTGCGTTTTGCCCGCGAACGCAAAGTGCCGTTTCTCGGCATCTGCCTGGGTATGCAGATGGCTTGTATCGAAGCCGCGCGCACGGCAGGTTTCGACAAGGCTTCCTCCACCGAGTTCGGTGAGACCGAAGAGCCGGTCGTTGGCATCATTACCGAATGGATGACTGCGGAAGGGCTGCAGACCCGCGAAGCGGGAGGGGACCTTGGCGGGACGATGCGTCTGGGTGCTTATGACGCGGCTCTGACCGCGAATAGCCACGTGTCGAACATTTACGGAGGCGCAACGACGATCTCGGAACGCCATCGTCATCGATATGAGGTCAATGGCGCCTATGTCGAGCCGCTTGAAAAGCAGGGGCTGATCTTTTCCGGAATGTCTCCCGACGGACTTCTCCCTGAAATCGTGGAACGACCCGATCACCCGTGGTTCGTGGGGGTGCAGTTTCACCCCGAACTGAAGTCAAAGCCGTTCGACCCGCATCCGCTGTTTGCCGGATTCGTCGGCGCGGCGCTGGAACAAGCTCGTTTGGTATAACACACCGCCAAATCGCGCGCCTACCTAAGTGGCTGGAATCGCGGAGTTGTGATCTTCAGGCGCTTGTAACGAGGCGACAAAATTCCTGTGCCTGGGATCCGCGGGTTTATCTTTTGATATAGATAATGCAGAATACACCTGTTTCCGCAGTCTTATGCGGAAGTTTTGAGACATGCGCTTCGCTTGCAAGCGGTGGGGCTTGCCTCGATGACGGCTGTCTTCTGCGACCCGGACGGTCGATTTCGAGGTTAGGCGGCGTTAAACGTCGCGGGGGCGGAACCCAGTTCCGCCCCCTATCGTTTCAATTGAGTTGTGAGTGTAGGGTTCAGGCAGCCTTGCTGCCGTCTTCCCCGTCATCCTTCACCACTTCGAGCGGTTGCTGGCCGCCGATAGCGATCTTCTTGGGCCTCATCGCTTCGGGTACCTCGCGCACGAGATCGATGACGAGCAGGCCGTCGGCGAGATCGGCATTCGCCACACGGACGTAATCGGCCAATTCGAAACGGCGTTCGAAGCCGCGATTGGCGATACCGACATGCAGCATTTCGCCGTCCGCGAGTTCATCGCGCTTCTTACCGGTCACGACCAGCAGGTTCTGCTGGGCGACGATGTCGAGATCGCCCTTGCGAAAGCCCGCGACGGCGAGCGTTATGCGATATTCGTCATCGCCGCGCCGTTCGATATTGAAAGGGGGGTAGTTGTCGCCACCGGCATTGCGTGCCTGGCGTTCCATCAGGTCGAAAACACGATCGAATCCGACGGTGGAGCGACGAAAAGGGGTAAGGTCCATACGGTTCATCGAAACAAATCCTCTTATGAGCGATTCTATGGTGGCGGGGTCCGCATTCGGCACCCCGTCGCCGCCACACCCATAGTGGCGACGCATTCGAGATAAGCGCGCCATTTCGGCTTTCAAGAGCTGCCTGTGTGCTCTAGTTTTGTCTTTGAGATACAAGGGACATTCGATGAACCAACCCCAAGTGGACATTTATACCAAATTCGGCTGCGGATACTGTTTCCGCGCCAAGCGCCTGCTCGATGAGAAGGGGGTGGATTATACCGAGTTCGACATCACCATGGGCGGCCCCAAGCGCGAGGAAATGCTGCAGCGGGCACCCGGCGCGATGACCGTTCCGCAGATTTTCATCGGCGATACGCATGTCGGCGGGTCGGACGAACTCGCCGCGCTCGAACGTGAGGGCAAGCTTGACGCGTTGTTGACTGCCTGAATGCCCAGAATTGCCATCCTTCAGATGACCTCGGGAATCGATCCAGAGGCCAATGCGCATATGCTTGCCGATGCGGTAGAGCGAGCTGCGGGGGAGGGGGCGGCAATGCTCTTCACTCCCGAAATGTCCGGATTGCTCGATCGTGATCGGAAACGCGCGGCAGGCGCGATCTCGATCGAACAGGAGACACCCGCCCTTGCCATGGTCCGGGACGCGGCCAGCAGGGCTGGAATCTGGGTGTCGCTGGGATCACTGGCCGTGGCGACCGATGAAGAGCGCTGGGCCAATCGTGCCTTCGTGATCGATCCGCGCGGGGAAATCGCAGCCCGCTACGACAAGATTCATATGTTCGATGTCGACCTTGCTAGTGGCGAAAGCTGGCGTGAATCGAATGCCTACAAGCCGGGCGACGAGGTCGTGACCGTGGCCGATACACCCGTCGGAAAGCTGGGTCTGTCGATTTGCTACGACATTCGGTTTCCCGCGTTGTTCGAGGCGCTCGGGCGCGCGCGTTGCGACTGCATCGCCATTCCCGCTGCTTTTACGGTTCCGACAGGCAGTGCACACTGGCACGTACTCCAGCGAGCACGAGCGATCGAGGCGAGCGCGTTTGTCGTGGCGGCAGCGCAGGTGGGCGAGCATGAGGATGGACGCCAAACCTACGGCCACAGTCTTGTCGTCGATCCCTGGGGCGAGGTGCTGCTCGACATTGGCGGGGAGCAGGCCGGGTTGGAATTTGCGGATATCGACCTTACCCGTATCGCTGCCGTGCGCGAGCAAGTACCAAGCCTTGCCAATCGCCGCGAAATCGCCAAATAGGCCGGTACGATGATCGTATTCGACCTCTCTTGCAGTGAAGGCCATCGGTTCGAAGGCTGGTTCGGTTCTTCCGAAGATTATGCCGATCAGAAAGCCAAGGGCCTGTTGGCCTGCCCGGCCTGTGGAAGTGCCGAAGTTGCCAAAGCGCCGATGGCGCCTTCCGTACCGGCCAAGGGTAGCATGCGCGAGCAAAGTGGTGGCGATGTCACGCAGTTGGCGACAGGTGAAATGCCGGCGGAGGTCAAAAAGGCGCTGGAGACTCTCGCCAGGGTCCAAGCCAAGGCGCTCGAAAACAGCACTTGGGTGGGCGACCAGTTCGCCGAAAAAGCGCGCGAAATGCATTATGGCGAAGCCGACGAGGGGCCAATTCACGGACGCGCAACCCGCGACGAAGCGGAAGACATGCTTGCCGAGGGAATAGCCGTCGCGCCGCTGATTGTGCCCGTTGCGCCACCCGACGAACTCAACTGATTGCCACCTCGGTCCGAGCCGCTATACGGGGCTCCGGAGCGCCCGTAGCTCAGTCGGATAGAGCATCAGATTCCTAATCTGGGGGCCACAGGTTCGAATCCTGTCGGGCGCACCAATCTACTCCGGATGGCTGCCAATCGAACGCAAATCTCCATCGCGTGGAGCAAGGCCTGGCAAGTTTCCCGACGGCGTCACCGACCAAATCGACGTGCGATCGCGGCGAGCGCCGTAAGTGTCACCGAGCACAGGCCGAGCAGGATACAGGTCCCGGCCCAGCCATAGGCGTCATAGGCGGCGGTTCCGGCATAGCTCCCGAGCCCGCCGCCGATGAACATAATCACGACATAGACGGTGGTCAGCCGGGTTCGGATCGCTGGGTCCAGCGCGAGGAATGTCATACGTCCGGTCACGTCCACTCCCGGCCCGACCAGGTTCGTGATGATGAGGGGCACGAGCAACCCCCACAACGAACCGCCGAGTGGCCATAGGAGAAGGATCCCCACGAATTGGATCATCGCGAATATGGTGCGGGCATTTCGTGGACCGACATGATCCGCCCATCGCCCCAGTCGCGGGGTCGAGATGATGCTGACCGCTGCCAGACCGGCCAGATACCCTACCGTATCGGTGCCATATCCCATTTGCGGAGAGGTGAGGTAGAGCGCCAGTCCCAACCACACGGCAATGAACTGCGCGAAATTGAGGGCCTGGATCGTGCCCGACAGCAACACTTCCTTGTGTTTTCCGACAAGCGGGAAGACCGACAACAGCAGGTTTCGATAGGACTGGCGCCCTTCGGCGGAGCGTTCCCCGCCTTCCATCAACCGCGGCAAGGCGATGGTGACCGCCAGCATGAGAGTTGTCGCTATCCAGTACACGGCGCGCCAGCCGTACCGCTCGGAAACGACGCCCGCGCCGACACGGGCCACCAGAATACCGAGGATGATACCTGCTGCCAGCTTGGCGGTCACCTGCCCGAGCCGTTCCGGTGCCACGCGTTTGGAAGCGTAGGCGGGCAGGAGGTACGGGGCGATAGTGAAATAGCCCAGCAGGGTAGAGCCCAGCACGAAGAGAGAAAATCCTTCGGCCAGGGTCATGATGGCCAGTGACAGGGTCTGACCGGTGGCGAAAGCGATTGTCAGACGGCGGTTCGATATCCGGTCACCCAGCGGGAGCAGCATGAAAATACCGACTGCCAGCGCGAGCTGGTTGAGCGCGGGCACGAGCCCTATTCGCGCATGGCTCACACCGAAATGATCGGCGACATCGCCGATGATCGGGTGAATGTAATAGGCGTTGGCGGTCACCACCGCTGCCGCAATGGCGAGCGAGGTTTCCTGCGCGCCGGTCAGTCGCGCGGGCTGTTTCAAACCAGATGGCCCGCCTTGCGCGCCATATCGATCACACCCTGCGCCAGCGCCTCGGGCTGGTCTTCCTGGCAGAAATGTCCGCAGCTCGGCAGCGTTCGGTGGGGCTGATCTTTCGCGCCGACTATCCGCTCGATAAGGAAATTCTCGCTGCCCTTGGTTACCGGATCGTCCTCGCCGAACAGGGTCAGGAAGGGCTTGTCGTACGCCGCGAGCGAGGGCCAGGCCCGCTTGTTGTCGTCAACCCCGGGCATGCCATCCTCGACCGGTACGAGCGCGGGGAAGGCGCGCGCGCCGGCCTTGAAAGGTTCGTCGGGGAAGGGGGCGTCGTAGGCGGCGATCTCTGCTTCGCTGCGCGGCGTGGCCGTGGCGCGGTCGAGCAGGGGGCCGATACGGAAATCGGGCGAGCTCCTTGCAAATTCGCGCCAAGCAAGAAAGGCTTGGCTCGGTGTGCCCCCTGCGGGCAGGAAGGTATTGCTGGCGACAACGCAAGCAAACAGGTCTGGGGCGTGTGCGACCATGCGCAGGCCGAGCAATCCGCCCCAGTCCTGGCAGAACAGCGCCGCCGGTCGCGGTTCGATCGCCGTGCGCCACTGTTTCAACCAGGCGACATGGCGGGCGTACGTGTAAAACCCGATATCGTCGGGCTTGTCGCTCTTTCCGAAGCCGATCAGATCGGGGGCGAGCACGCGGAAACCGGCGTCGACAAGGATCGGGATCATCTTGCGATAGAGGAACGACCAGCTCGGCTCGCCGTGAAACAGCAAAACCGGCGGAGCATCTTTCGCCCCTTCGTCGACATAATGCTGCCGGGCGGTCAGCCCGTCGCCAAGATCGACCTCGAACCAGTTTTCCGCAAACGGATAATCCGGAATCCCGGCGAAACACTCTGATGGCGTGCGCAGGATCTGCATCGGTCTCTCCTTCCAGGAGACCGCGCAACCCGGTCTCGATTCGAAACCTTAAGGCGTCTTGCGATCGGTGTCACCCAATTGGCTGACAGGCACGGCCTCTTTGAAAGTGTGGGTGACATAGGGGAAAGGGATCTCGATCCCGGCATTGTCCAACGCAGCCTTGATCGCGCGCACGACCTTGTCCTTGCTTTCCCAGCCGTCGCGAGGCGTCGAGCCCGCCCACCAGCGGACGAGAAAATCGACCGAACTCGAATTGAATTCCTGCGCGAAAATGTCGACGCCCTTGCTCGCCAGTACGTTGTCGAGACCCTCGACCGCGCGGCGAATGATATCGGCGGCATGGTCGAGCTGGGTGTCGTAGGAAACCCCGACCACGACTTCGTGCCGCCGCTGTTCCTTATCGGTGAAGATCTCGACCGGGTTCTTGAACAGGATGGAGTTCGGAACGACCGTCAACTCGCCCGAGAGCTTGCGCACATGCGTCTCGCGCAGCGTGATGTGTTCGACCTTGCCGGTAATCCCTTCGCATTCGATCACATCGCCGATGCGCATTTTCTCGCGCACCATAATGAGCACGCCGGCCAGAAAGTTCTCGAAGATGTCCTGGAATGCGAAGCCGATCGCCACCGCGCCGATACCCAGGCCTGCCAGCAAGCTGGCGGGCGTCATGCCGGGCATGACCACGATCAGTGCAATCATCAGACCGACGATCCAGATCGCGAGGCGCACGATCGTGTCGATCAATTGTTTGAGGCTGGGGCGGATTTCGGTGCCAGCGGTCAGCCGGTCGGCAATCCGGACGGCAAATTTGGCTATGATCCAGGTCAGCAGAAGAATGAACAGTGCGATGACGAGCCCGGGCACCGCGCGAACGAAGCCCTCGGCCATATCGACCAACTGGTCCTGCAATGTGGAGAAGGTATTGACCGTCTGGTCGTAGGTTTCGCCGGCCGGCGTGGTCTGCGTGGCTTGCATGGAGTTCCTCGGTTGTCCCGCACTCAACGGGACAACCGGAGGTGAGTTCCAGACCGGTTAACCCTTGGCTTTTTGGGCGTGTTCCTTGCGCGCGATCTCATGCAGCCAGTCGGCATGGCGCGGCGCTTTCTTGGTTTCGCTCCATTCGTCGAGCATCAGCGGCGCGACGCGCTTCAGTTCCGCATATTGCTCGTCGGTCCCGATATCGGCGGCCAGTTCCACACGGTGGCCGTTCGGATCGAAAAAGTAGATCGACTTGAAAATGCCGTGATGGGTCGGGCCGAGCACGTCGATGCCGAGGCTTTCGATATGCTCCTTGGCGGAGAGCAGCTCTTCCTCGCTATTCACGCGAAATGCGAGATGCTGAACCCAGGCGGGTGTATTCTCGTCGCGGCCCATGTCCTTCTGGTTGGGCAGTTCGAAGAAGGCGAGGATGTTGCCGTTACCCGCGTCGAGGAAGACGTGCATGTAGGGATCGTAGGCGCCGGTCGAGGGCACATGATCCTCGGCAAAGGCAGTGGTATAATCCATGCCCAGTACCTTGCCGTACCATTCGACGGTCTCTTTCGCGTCCTTGCAGCGATAAGCGGCGTGATGCACGCCGCCCAGCTTCACGGGGTGGTCTGCGACGTCGCTCATTCGGCAGGCTCCGCTTCGACCGTTTCGGCATCTTCGACCTGGAGAACGCCGCGACGCACCTGATCGCGTTCCATGCTTTCAAACAGCGCCTTGAAATTACCTTCGCCGAAGCCTTCGTCACCCTTGCGCTGGATGAATTCGAAGAACACCGGGCCAACCTGCGCTTCCGCGAAAATCTGTAGTAGCAGACGCGGCTTGCCGCCTTCGGTGGTGCCGTCAAGCAGGATGCCGCGCGCCTTGAGCTCGTTTTCGTCCTCGCCATGGCCCGGAAGACGTTCGGACAGCATTTCGTAATAGGTTTCGGGCGGAGCGGTCATGAAGGGGACGCCGAGCTCCTTGAGATTATCCCAGCATTTGACAAGATCGTCGCAGATCAGCGCGATGTGCTGGATGCCTTCACCGTTGAATTCGCGCAGGAACTCTTCGATCTGGCCCTTGCCACCTTCGCCTTCTTCGTTGAGCGGGATGCGAATCTTGCCATCCGGCGCGGTGAGCGCTTTCGAGGTCAGACCGGTATATTCGCCTTTGATGTCGAAGAAGCGGATTTCGCGGAAGTTGAAGAGCGTCTCGTAATAGTCTGCCCAATATTTCATGCGGCCATTGTAGACGTTGTGCGTCAGGTGATCGATTACGTTGAAACCGGCGCCGACCGGCCATTTTTCCACTCCGTCGAGATATTCGAAATCGATGTCGTAGATCGATAGGCCGTCGCCGTCCTGGTCCGCATAGCGGTCGATCAGATAGACGATGGCGCCGCCAATCCCGCGGATAGCGGGAATGCGCAGTTCCATGGGGCCGGTCTCGACCGCAACCGGCTCGGCTCCGCGTTCGAGCAACTCGGCATAGGCGCCTTTCGCATCGCGCACGCGAAAGCCCATGCCACAGGCCGACGGGCCATGCTCGCGCGCGAAGAACCATGCTGCGCTTTTCGGTTCGTAGTTCAGAATCAGATTGATCTGGCCCTGACGCCACAGATGCACGTCTTTCGAACGGTGCGTGGCAACGTGGGTGAAACCCATGGCTTCGAAAACAGGCTCGATCACACCCTTTTCAGGAGCGCAGAATTCGACGAATTCGAAGCCGTCGAGGCCGATGGGGTTTTCGAAGAGATCGGGCATTTCAGTCCTCTGGTCACGTGATTTGGTTTCAGGAGAAACTAGTTACACCTGCAACCGTATCCTGTCAAGAAAACGAACGGGGCAAGGCCATGCAGTGTTCCGCTCCTGCGGCGAAGCGGTTCCGGAGGAGAGAATTGCCTTGCGCGAAGGGGTTAACTGTGATTCTCTATTCCTATGCGGCGAACACACTCCATGGCGGCGATTCAGCGGGCGAAGGCAATGCAGCATGCTGCACTGGCGGCGCTGCTCGTCATGGGAGGTCTGGCGATTGCTGGCCCTTCCGGCTTGCTTGCCTGGAGTGAGAATTTGCGCTTGCTGGACCAGCGCGAAGCACAGCTCGCTCAGCTTGAGGCACAGCGTGAGGCGCTGGAAAATCGCGTCGCCTTGCTGCACCCCGACCATGCCGATCCGGATATGGTGGGCGAATTGCTGCGTAGCCAGCTCAATGTGGTCCACCCCGACGAAGTGGTGATCAAGCTCGAAGATTGACGGGGCGAAACCTTCGCTTTCCGTAAGGGTTTTTCGTATGCACCCGCGCTCTGCCGTTGCGCGAGGCCTGCGCCTGTGCCTATAGGCGCAACCGATATTCCTCCCCGGAAGTACAAGGACAAAAGTCTTGGCCAAAGCCCCTCGGAGCAAGAAAAAGCCCGCTCAGTCGCCTGCTGAAGATACCGACTTCGTTCTCCATTCGCTGCAAGACGCACTGGAGAAGAAGAAGCGCTATGACGCGAGCCAAGAGCAGATGCTCCACTTTTACGAGCAGATGCTGCTCATCAGACGGTTCGAGGAACGGGCCGGGCAGCTCTACGGGCTTGGTCTGATCGGCGGGTTCTGCCACCTCTACATTGGCCAGGAAGCCGTTGCCATTGGGCTCCAGTCGGCGCTCGACGGGGAGAAGGACAGCGTCATCACCGGCTATCGCGACCATGGCCATATGCTTGCTTACGGCATCGATCCCAAGGTCATCATGGCCGAGCTCACGGGCCGCGAAGCCGGCATTTCGAAAGGCAAGGGCGGGTCCATGCACATGTTCTCGACCGAGCATAAGTTCTACGGCGGGCACGGCATTGTCGGCGCGCAGGTTGCACTCGGCGGCGGGCTCGCACTTGCGCATCAATATAACAACGATGGCGGCCTCTGCCTCGCCTATTTCGGCGATGGCGCAGCCAATCAGGGCCAGGTTTACGAGACCTTCAACATGGCGAGCCTGTGGAAGCTGCCGATCGTGTTCGTGGTCGAAAACAACCAGTACGCCATGGGCACGAGTACGGCCCGGTCGAGTGCCGAAACCGAATTCTATCGCCGTGGCACCGCTTTCCGCATCCCGGGCATGGATGTGAACGGAATGGACGTGCTCGAAGTGCGTCAGGCAGCCGAAATCGCCTTCAAGCATGTGCGCGAGGGCAAGGGGCCTGTGCTCATGGAGTGCAACACCTATCGCTATCGCGGCCATTCCATGTCCGACCCGGCCAAATATCGCACCCGCGAGGAAGTGCAGGATGTGCGCGAACATAAGGACCCTATCGAAGGACTTAAGAAGGTGCTCCTCGAGAACGGCTCGACCGAGGACGAGCTCAAGGCAATCGACAAGGGTATTCGCAAGACCGTGACCGAAGCCGCCGACTTCGCCGAGAATTCTCCCGAGCCGGACGCGTCCGAACTCTACACCGATGTTCTGGTGGAGGAGTATTGAGCCATGGCTATCGAACTGAAGATGCCCGCGCTGTCGCCCACCATGGAGGAGGGCACGCTTGCCAAGTGGCTCAAGGCCGAAGGTGACGAGATCGTCGCCGGTGACATTATCGCCGAGATCGAAACCGACAAGGCGACGATGGAGTTCGAGGCGGTCGATGAAGGTACGCTCGGCAAGATCATGGTGGCCGAAGGCACCGAGGGCGTGAAGGTGGGCACGGTCATCGCCATGCTTGCGGGCGAGGACGAGGAGGTTTCCGATGTCGAGGCGCCTGCCGAAAGCGCTCCGGTCGACGATGTTCCGGGAGAGGGCAAGGATGTCGGCCGTGAACCGAGCGAGGCGGAGATCACCAAGCCCGCGCGCAAGGTCGATGTGAAAGACCCCGAGGTCCCCGAAGGCACTACCTTCGTTTCCACCACTGTGCGCGAGGCCCTGCGCGACGGCATGGCCGAAGAAATGCGCCAGGACGAACGCGTCTTCGTGATGGGGGAGGAAGTCGCGGAATATCAGGGCGCCTACAAGGTAACCCAGGGCTTGCTCGACGAGTTCGGCCCCAAGCGCGTGATCGACACGCCGATCACCGAATACGGCTTTGCCGGTATCGGCACCGGCGCGGCGATGGGCGGGCTGCGCCCAATCGTCGAGTTCATGACCTTCAATTTCGCCATGCAGGCGATCGATCATATCATCAATTCGGCAGCCAAGACCAATTACATGTCGGGCGGCCAGATGCGCTGCCCGGTGGTTTTCCGCGGCCCGAACGGCGCGGCGAGCCGCGTCGGCGCGCAGCACAGCCAGAACTACGGCCCGTGGTACGCCAGCGTGCCGGGCCTGATCGTCATCGCGCCTTATGACGCGGCCGATGCCAAGGGTCTGATGAAGGCCGCCATCCGCTGCGAGGACCCGGTGGTCTTCCTCGAGAACGAGCTGGTCTATGGCCGCAGCTTCGACGTCCCCGATGTCGACGATTACGTCCTGCCGATTGGCAAGGCGCGGATCATGCGCGAAGGCTCGGACGTCACCATCGTCGCCTATTCCATCGCTGTGGGCCTCGCGCTCGAAGCCGCCGAGCAACTGGCAGGCGAAGGCATCGATGCCGAAGTCATCGACTTGCGTACGCTGCGCCCGCTCGACAGGGATGCGATCCTCACCTCGCTTGCCAAGACCAATCGCCTCGTCATCGCCGAAGAAGGCTGGCCGACCTGCTCGATCGCGGCCGAGGTGATGGCCATTTGCATGGAGGACGGATTCGACCATCTCGACGCGCCGGTTCTTCGGGTGTGCGACGAGGATGTGCCGTTGCCCTATGCCGCCAATCTGGAAAAGCTCGCGCTGATCGACGCGCCGCGCATCGTGAAGGCGGCGAAGAAGGTCTGCTATCGCGACTGACGTACAGAGCAGGGGTGATGGCCTGTCGGGCTTGCTGGACGAATGTCCAGAGGTCTCGCGCATTGCCTTTGCGAGCGTTCGCGACAAGCCCGAAATGTGGCTGGCAGCCTTCGCGCTCGACGGGCGGATCGGTCGCATGGTGCTAAGTGCCAGCGAGCCATTGCTGGGCCAGATGCGGCTCGCCTGGTGGCGCGACCAGTTCGGCCGGTCCGTTGCGGAGCGACCGCGTGGTGACATCCTCCTCGACCTGATTGGCCGGACCTGGGAGGGGGCAGAAACCTCGCTTCTGGCGCTCGTCGATGGGTGGGAAGCCCTGCTCGCACCGCGACCGCTCGAGGCGTCTGCAATGGCTCGCTTCGTGGAGGGGCGGGAGAAGCTGGCTATCGGACTGGCGGAAGGTGCCGATGAAGCTTCGGCCAAGTCCGAGGCTGCGCGCGCGGGCAAGCTGTGGGCTTTGGCCGACCTGGCTGTCCACGCGCAGGACGATGGCGAACGGGCACAGGCGCTCGACCACGGAATGCGGCTGGCCGAACCAGTTCTGAAACTAGCGGGCTCCCTACGACCACTCGCCGTTGTCGGAGGCCTTGCCCGACGTTCGCTGCGTTCCGGGGGGCGCGAAATGCTGGGCGATCGGTTTAGCCCGTTGGTGGCCTTGCGGTTGGGCCTGTTCGGACGTTAGTCTAAGCTCTGCGGGAATAGGGGAACGGGCCGATGAACCGGATATTGCTAGGAGGGTTGGTGGCGCTCGCTCTGGTCGGGCTTGGCGCCTTCTGGTGGCAGGGCAGGGCGCAGATCGAGCGCGGCGCGCCGCCGCCGGCCCCGATCGAGACCAGAGATCCATTGCCCGAGATACCGGCCTCGGATCCGGGCGATTTGGTCGGCCCGGCGCCGCCAATGGCGACCGAGCTCACCAGGGAACAGCGCCGTTTCTTTCGCTATGATCGCAACCGCGATTGGCGGATTACGCGAACCGAGATGCTCTCGACCCGTTCCGATGGGTTCCGGAAGCTCGACAAGGACGGCAACAACCTCCTCGATTTCGAGGAATGGGCCGTGGCGACGGTCGACAAATTCGAGAGCGCCGATACCGATGGCGACAATCAGCTAACGCCGGGTGAATTCGCCACCACTGCGCCCAAGCCGAAAAAGACGCGTCGCTGCGCTTGCTAGGCCGGAACGGCTTCCAGCCCCGCCAGCCATTCGCCGAAATCCTCCTTGGCGCGATTGGTATAGGCTTCCTTACGAACCTTTTTGCCAACATCGTGCAGCGGCGGAAAGAGGCCGAAATTGACATTCATGGGCTGGAAGGTGGCGGCCTCGGCATCGCCGGTAATATGCGACAACAATGCGCCGAAGGCGGTGGTGCGCGGTGGCGATAACCAATCGCTCCCGGCCAGCTCCGCGGCTGCCATCAGGCCTGCCATCAGCCCCACGGCGGAGCTTTCGACATAGCCTTCGCAGCCTGTGATCTGCCCTGCGAAGCGGATATGTTCACTACCGCGCAGGCGCAATTGCCGGTCGAGAACCAGTGGAGAGTTGATGAAGGTGTTGCGATGCAGTCCGCCGAGCCGCGCGAATTCGGCGTTCTCCAGACCGGGGATGGTTCTAAAGAGCTCGACCTGCGCGCCGTATTTCAGCTTGGTCTGGAAGCCCACCATGTTCCACAGTGTGCCGAGCTTGTTGTCCTGCCGTAGCTGAACCACGGCATAGGGCCAGCGCCCCTGCGGATGCTCCTCGGTTGTATCGTAGGGATTGTCGAGGCCGACACCCTTCATCGGCCCGTAGCGCAGCGTCTCCACCCCGCGTGCGGCCATCACCTCGATCGGCATGCAACCGTCGAAATAGGGTGTGTCCGCCTCCCATTGCTTGAATTCGGTCTTCTCGCCATCGATCAGGCCCTGGTGGAAGGCGAGGTATTGCTCCTTCGTCATTGGGCAGTTGATGTAATCGCCGTCCTCGTTGCTGGCCTCGGTACGCTTGTTCCAGCGCGACTGGATCCAGCATTTGCTCATGTCGATGCTGTCGCGGTGGACGATAGGCGCGATCGCATCGAAGAAGGCAAGTCGGTCCTGTCCGGTGGCGCCCACGATGCTGTCGGCCAGTGCCTGTGCGGTCAGCGGCCCGGTCGCTACGATGGCGAGACCGTCCTGGGGCAGGGCATCGACCCGTTCACGCACCACGGTTACGTTCGGATGTTCCTCCAGCGTCCGCTGCACTTCGGCGGAAAAAACATCGCGGTCGACCGCCATGGCGGACCCAGCAGGAACGCGCGCAACCTTGCCGGCACGCATGATGAGACTGTCGAGCCGACGCATCTCGTGATGCAGCAGGCCGACCGCGTTCTTGGTGTCATCGTCCGAACGGAAACTGTTCGAACAGACGAGTTCTGCCAGCCCGTCGGTCTGGTGGGCGGGTGTCATCTCCCCGCTGCCGCGCATTTCGGACAAACGCACCTGGAAGCCGCGTCGGGCAAGTTGCCATGCAGCTTCGCTGCCGGCCAAGCCGCCGCCGATAATGTGGATATCATGGGTCATCGCGCGGCCCCTAATCCTTGCAAGGCCCCCTCGACAAGGCCTAGCGAGGCTGAATGCCTCATCCCGCTCTTGCCAAACATCGTCCTTGGCTTCTCGCGAGCCTCGTTGCCGGAGTCAGCTATTTCTTCGTGTCCGATGATCCGATCGGCGGGGCCTGGCTCATGTTGTGGAAGGGCGCCGGTGTCGCCTTTCTGGCGATCTACGCGGCGTTTCGGGGCAAGGGCGTCGATGGTCTCCTGATCGCGGCCGTTCTCATGTTCGGCGCCATGGGCGACGTCGCTCTCGAACTCAGCTTCCTTGGCGGAGGCAGCCTCTTCGCCGTGGGGCATGCAATTGCCATCGCTCTCTACCTGCGCAATCGGCGCGAACATGCCAGCAGCAGTCAGGTGATGACGGCTGCCGCGCTTCTTCTCCTGACCCCGGTGATTGCCGGTTTGATTACCTATCCGGTGAACAACTGGCATGTCGCGACAGCCTATTCCGGGGTGGTCGGCGCAATGGCCGCAGCGGCATGGCTGAGCCGATTCCCGCGCTATCGGGTCGGGGCCGGTGCAGTCATGTTCGTCGTCAGCGATTTGCTGATTTTCGCCGGAGAGGCAGGGGCGCTACCGAGATCGGTCACCGAATGGCTCATCTGGCCCCTTTATTATGGCGGGCAGTTCCTGATCGCCACTGGCGTCGTGCAGACCCTGCGCAAGGATCCGGCCCCCACAGGGGCTTAGCCGCTCCAGGCCGCAATCGTGGTCCGGTGCAGTTCGCGCCGATATCCCTCATAACCGCCGGTCGCCTTGTGCAGGACCGAGCGATTGTCCCACATGACCAGCATGTCGTGTTCCCATCGGTGGCGATAGACGAACGCGTCGCGTGCCTGCCATTGCGCGAGGTCGGATAGCAGCGCGATCGCTTCGGCCTGGATCATGCCTTCTATCCCGACGATATAGCCAAGGGTGGAATAGAGGCATTCCACGCCGGTTTCGGGATGACGTTGGACGAGCGGATGCAGTTGAGTCGCGCGTGCGCTTTCATCGGGCTCGATCGCCATCGATCGCCCCTCATCACGCTTTCCATAGGTGCCTTCAGGTGCATAAGCGAGCTTAGCGCTATGGATCGCCGTGAGCTCGCGGAGGTAGTCCTTGCGCTGGTCGGGCAGGGCAGCGAATGCGGCGGCCTGGTCGGCGAACAACGTATCGCCGCCCTTGGGCGGAATATCGACCGCCAGCAGGCAGGTTCCGGCGGGCGGATGTTCGAGGAAGCTCCAGTCACTGTGCCAATTCTCGGCGAATAGCGGCGTCTGTTCGTCGGCCTCGCGCAGGATTGCGGCGATGTGCTCGCGCCCTTCAATCGGTGTGAAGAAAGGGTCATCGCCGAAGCCTCCCATTGCAAGCGTGAACGCCTCGAGCGCGTCATCGCTCATCGACTGTCCGGGGAAGGCCAGCACTTTGTGTTCGAGCCAGAGCGAGCGGATCTCCGCCGTCAACCAATCCGTTAGCGGCTGCGACAGGTCGAGCCCGGTGACATACGCGCCGCACGCCTCGCCGCTGGGCTCGACCGTCAGGCTCATCCGCCCGGTTCCCCGTCGATATTCTTGTCCGAATGCTTGGTGGTGTAAGGCTCGGTCTTGTCGAAGCCGCCGCGATCCGCGATCTCATCCGCCACCGCTTCCTCGGCCTCGTTTTCCGGTTCCTCGTTTTCGTCGATCCTCGCCGCTTTGACGATTTGTTCGCCCTTCGCCACATTGAAGATGCGCACGCCCGAAGACCCGCGGCCCGAAATCGAGAAGCCCTCATGGCTCTCGAACCCGCCATCTATCAGATGGCGGAAAGTGAGCGGCAGACGGATCAGTTTGGCCTGGTCGGTTACCAGCATCAACTGCATGCCATGACGGACCGGGAAACTGGCCACGACATGGCCATTCCGGTTTGGATTGCTCGAGGGTTCGCCGATATTGGTCAGGCCCTGGCCACCACGCCCGGTCGTACGATATTCGTAGGCGGAGGAAATCTTGCCATAACCGTTGGCGGTCAGCGTGAGAATGAACTCCTCTGCCTCGGCCATTTCGGTGATCTTATCCCGGTCGAGCGTCGGGGCGTTCTCGTTGTTCTTCCAGTCGGCGGCACGCAGATAAGCATCGCGAACCTCGGTATCGCGTTCGCCTGCGTCGAGCACGGCCATCGAGACGACCTTTTCCCCATCCTTCAGTTTCATGCCGCGCACCCCGATGCCGGTGCGGCTTTTCGTCTCGCGCGCGTCGCTTGCAGCGAAGCGGATAGCCTTGCCGGCATCGGAAGCGAGGAAGATCTCCTTATCCTCGGTAAGCAAACGCACGCCGATAAGGCGGTCGCCGCTGCCCTCGACGAAGCCCATCGCATATTTGCCGTTGCTGGGGACATTGGTGAAGGCATCCATCGAGTTGCGCCGCACCATGCCTTGCTCGGTCGCGAAGACGATGTTGAGTTTCGCCCATTCGTTCTCGTCCTCGGGGAGCGGGAGAACATTGGTGACCCGCTCCTCATCGCCCAGGGGCAGGAGGTTGACCATGGGGCGGCCCTTGGTCTGCGGGCCTCCTTCGGGCAGTTTCCAGACCTTCAGGCGATAGACGCGGCCTGTGTTGGTGAAGAACAGCACCGGGTTGTGCGTCGAGGTGACGAACATCTCGACCACGGCATCTTCATCCTTGGTCGCCATCCCGCTGCGGCCCTTGCCCCCGCGGTTCTGTGCCCGGAAAGCGTCCAGCGGGGTGCGTTTGATGTAGCCGCCATGGGTCACCGTCACGACCATTTCCTCGCGCTCGATGAGGTCCTCATCCTCGATCCCGTCCCAAGCCGGTGCGATTTCGGTGATGCGCGGGGTCGCGTAGGTGTTGCGGATTTCAACGAGTTCTTCGCGCATCACGCTGTAGAGCTTTACGCGATCCGCCAGAATGGAGAGATATTCCTCGATGGCGAAACTGAGTTCTTTGAGTTCATCGCCGATCTCATCGCGACCCAGTGCCGTCAGGCGATGAAGACGCAGGTCGAGAATGGCCTTCACCTGACGTTCGGACAACCGATAGGTGCCGCCGGTCTGCTCGTCGTTCGGTTCGATCGCTTCGACCAGCGCGATGTATTGCGCGATATCGCCGATCGGCCATTCCTTGGCGAGCAGCTTGGCGCGGGCATCGGCGGGGTTGGACGATCCGCGGATCATCGCCACGACTTCGTCGAGATTCGAAACCGCGACAACGAGGCCGAGCAAGATGTGCGCCCGTTCGCGCGCTTTGTTCAGCTCGAACTTGGTGCGCCGAGTGATAACTTCCTCGCGGAAGCCGATAAAGGCTTGTACGAAGTCGCGAAGGGTAAGAACCTCGGGTCGACCGCCGCGTATAGCGAGCATATTGGCCGGGAAACTCGCCTGCGCGGGCGTGTAACGCCAAATCTGGTTGAGCACGACCTCGGGTGAGGCATCGCGTTTGAGATCGACGACAACCCGCACGCCTTCGCGGCTCGATTCGTCGCGAATGTCCGAGACTCCCTCGATCCGCTTCTCCTTGGCCGCTTCGGCGATCTTCTCGACCAAGCCGCTCTTGCCGACCTGATAGGGGATCGCCGACAGTACGATCGCCTGCCGATTGCCCTTGGTCTCGATCTCATGGCGCGCGCGCATCAGAATCGAACCGCGTCCCGTGGTATATGCCGCGCGGGCGCCCGACTTGCCGAGTATCAGGGGAGCGGTCGGGAAGTCGGGTCCCGGAATGATTTCGAACAGCTCTTCCGAGGTGAGGGCCGGGTTTTCGATGAAAGCAAGGCAGCCATCGATCACTTCGCCGAGATTATGTGGCGGGATATTGGTTGCCATGCCGACCGCGATCCCGCCGGCGCCGTTGACCAGCAAATTGGGGAAGCGGGCGGGAAGGACGGTCGGCTCCCGCCGTGACCCGTCATAGTTGTCGGTGAAATCGACAGTATCCTTGTCGAGATCGTCGAGCAGGGCATTTGCCACACGTGCAAGCCGCGCCTCGGTGTAACGCATGCTGGCGGGCGGATCGGGGTCCATCGAACCGAAATTCCCCTGGCCATCGACCAAGGGTACGCGCAACGACCAGTCCTGCGTCATCCGGGCGAGTGCATCGTAAATCGCGGAATCGCCATGCGGGTGATAGTTACCCATCACGTCACCGACGATCTTCGCGCTCTTGCGATAGGGGCGCCCCGCGACGAAACCACCTTCCTGGCTGGCAAAAAGAATGCGGCGGTGGACCGGCTTCAGACCATCGCGCACATCGGGCAAAGCGCGGCTGACGATCACGCTCATCGCGTAATCCAGATAGCTCGTCTTCATCTCATCGACGATGTCGATGCGTGCGTAATCATCTCCGCCGGGGGCGGGGGTATCCAGGATGTCGGTGTCGTTGGACAAAACGTGAAATTCCGTATTGCGAACTGCTTATGTTCTGGTGCCCCCAACCTTAGGCCAAAGGGGGGAGCAGCGCCACACAATGCGGGAACCATCGTCCGGTTTCGTGCGCTTTTTCCACATATGGGTAGGGCTTGTGCCAAGGATGACCATGAACGAGGAACAGAAGGCGCATTCAATCCGTATTCAGCACCGCCAGGGTAGAAAAATTTGCAATGAGAACGCACACGCGGCATGTGCCGCCCAACCAATTGCGATCTGTCGCTTCGTGCGTTCGAACCCCTGTCCACTCTTGGGAGTTTTCACATGATTTTCACTCGTCTCGGCCGCAAGAATAGCGCGGCTTCGACCTTCGCTCTTGCCATTGCGCTCGCGACCGGCGGGGCTTTTGCCGTTGCTGCGCTCGAAGCCCCGGCCTTCGCGCAAAAGGAAAAGAAGAAAAAGGAGGCCAAACCGCAATACTCGAAAGGCTTTATCGAAGCCTACAAGCCGCTCGAAACGATCGCTGCGGCCGAGGCGGTCGATTATCCGGCGATCAAGGCAGGTATTCCCAGCCTCGTGGCAGCCGTGGAAACCGATGACGATCGGTATGCGGCGGGCAGCTTTATCTATTCCAACGGTGCCAAGAACCAGGATCAGGCAGCAGCCCTGCAGGGTATGGAAATGATGCTGAAGAGCGGCAAGGTTCCCGAGGACAAAATTGGCCAGTTCAATTTCGTGGCCGGACAGGTGGCGTATACCGCCAAGGATTATGCGAAGGCGCGCCCCTATTTCCAGGCTGCGGCCGACGCTGGCTATACCGAAAACGATCCGATGATCTTCGTGGCCGAAAGCTATTTCGCCGAAAATCAGCCGCAACAGGGGCTGAGCTATCTCAGCGATCTGATCAATGCGAAAATCGCAGCGGGTGAGACCGTCGACGAGGGCTGGCTGCGGCGAGGCCTTGCGCAAGCCTACAACAATCAGCTC
Source organism: Qipengyuania sp. ABI-127-1 (assembly GCA_022953095.1). Taxonomy (GTDB): domain Bacteria; phylum Pseudomonadota; class Alphaproteobacteria; order Sphingomonadales; family Sphingomonadaceae; genus Qipengyuania. The sequence goes on from JALJCR010000001.1 coordinate 1,641,366, forward strand.
AACTCCGAGGTGAGGAAGTATTCCACTTGGTACGTCACCCAGCATCCGAGCGACGAGAGCTGGCGTGACGCCGTGGCGATCCTGCTCAATACGGGTGGCTATCAGAACCCCGAGATTCTCGACCTGCTGCGGCTTGGTCAGCGTGCTGGCGTTCTGAACGATGCCAAGCTCTATCTCGAGTACATGGATGCCGCGGATTATCGCCGCCTTCCGGCGGAGGTCGTATCGCTCATCGACGAGGGATATGCGAAGGGGGTTCTCGACAAAACCGATCCCTATGTCGTCGACACCCGCCGTCAGGCCGCAGAGCGCGCTGCCAAGGACCGCGCCGACCTGGCGGGTCTGAAGGCTGATGCGGACAAGGCTAGCGCCTCGATCGCCACAGTTCTCGCTGCTGGCGATACGCTTCTCGGCCTGGGCGAACCGGCCAATGCAGAGACCTATTACGCAAAGGCGGTGAACATGCCGGGCGCAAACACGCCGATGGTCCTCACACGTTTGGGTATCGCGCAGTTCGACCAAGGCAAATTGGCCGAGGCGAAGGCGACCTTCGACAAGGTCGAGGGCGCGCGCCAGGCGATCGCCAACCTCTGGGCGATATACGCCACCCAGCAAGCAGATGGCGCCGCGATGTAAAGGCGGTACTCACCCATCACGAGAAAGGGCGCGATCTTCGGTTCGCGCCCTTTTTTCGTCAGCGCAGCCGTTTTACGAAGCTCTGACCATTGGCGCGGCGCTCGACCGAAAAGTTGGGGATGGCCTCGATAAGGTCGGTGAGCCGAGCGAAACCGTAATTGCGCGTGTCGAAACTCGACCGATTGCCCGCCCGCTGGCCGACTTCCGCCAGCTTCGCGAAACCGTTTTCGTCACGCTTGCTTGCCGCATAGGCATCGAACAGCAAGTCGAGCAAATCCTGGTCGAGGACATTGGAATTGCCGCTCGGTCCGCTTTTGCCATTCTGTTCTTTTTCGGCTTTCACCAGAGCGTTCACGTCGATGAAGCGCGTGCAGGCCTGACGGAAGGCCTCCGGTGTTTTCGCGCCGCCGAAACCATAGACGGGTAGGCCCTCCTGTCGGATGCGCATCGCGAGTGGCATGAAATCGCTATCCGAACTCATGATCCCGAACCCGTGGACACGTCCGCGATAAAGCAGGTCCATCGCGTCGATGGTCATCTTCATGTCGGTGGCGTTCTTGCCCTTGGTCATGTCGAACTGCTGCTGCGGTTCGATGCCATAGCGGTGCATCAGGTCGATCCACCCCTTGAGACTGGCCTTGCGCCAGTTCCCGTAGGCTCTGCGGATGTTGACTTGGCCGAGTTCCGCCAGGACGGTGAGGACCGGATCGATGCCGGTCGGGCTCGCATTGTCGGAATCGATGAGGAGGGCGATGTTGCGCGGTTCAAAGTCTGCCATGGCATCGCTAGATGTCTTGCCCAGGCCCGCCGTTCAAGGACTTATTCCTCAGCCTCGAATTCGCCCGTCTCCTCGTTGCGGACATAGAGCACACCCTCGGAAATGGCGAAGAACGCGCCGCGCAGCTTGAGGTCTCCACTTGCAACCTTCTCGCGTACGCATGGAAAGGTGCGCAGGTTTTGGATGCTGACGCCGACCGCTGCCATTTCCATCGCTCGTTCCGCTTCCCGGCTCTCGGTCCCATAGCGTCGGGCTATGGGATCGCGCGCCTCGTCGAGCAGATGAACCCAATTGGCGATGAAGCCGCCTTCCCCCAACTGGTTGCCATACAGGTCCTGCGTCAGCGCTGCCTTGCAACCGCCACACATGCCGTGCCCCATCACGACGATCTGTCGAACCTGAAGAAACTGCACGGCAAATTCAAGCGCGGCCGAAACGCCATGCTGCCCGGGCGATGTTTCAAAGGGGGGAACCAGTGCTGCGACATTGCGCACCACGAAGATTTCCCCCGGATCGACATCGAAGATCTGGGCCGGGTCCACCCTGCTGTCGGAACAGCCGATGATCATCAGTTTCGGATGTTGACCTTCGCTGACCAGAGTGTCGTAGCGCGCTTTCTGGCGCGGATACCCTTGTTTGCGGAAGCGCTTGTACCCTTCGAGCAGTTCGGCGAATTCGGGCATCAGAACCGCTCTCCGCGTATGACCTGAATATCCCACATCGTCAGCAACAAGCCGTGACTGGTCAGAATCGGCGCGAGATCTTCGGCCAGCGCCATGGCCTTGCCTTCCGGAGCAATAGTGAGAACGAATACCTTGTCGGTTCCCATCACACGTTCCTCGCGCCAGTGACCGTCGCGGCCCTTGCCCGACTGCACCGGTGTGATCGTCCATCCGGTGATCCCGGCGCGATCGATGGCGTCGGTGACGCGGCGTACCAAGGCCACGTCGGCAAGGATTTCGATCCGCTTGCGGGTTACGGTTTCGATCATGGCGCGAGGCCTCCCTGTCCGGCGATCATCGAAGCGAAGGCGCTGATCAGGCCGATATTGATCAACACGTTGAAGGGGAAGGTAATGCTGAGCGACATGGTCAGGTAGATGCCTGGATCGGCTTCGGGCAGGGCAAGCCGCATGGCTGCCGGGACCGCGATGTAGCTGGCGCTGGCGCACAGTACGCCAAGCGCGGCGGCCGAACCGACGTCGAGCCCGACGACCGTGCCGAGGATCGTTCCCACTGCACCGTTCACCAGCGGAAGAAAAATCGCGATCGAGGCGAGGCGCCAGGTAATGGCGCGCGAATCCATCATGCGCCGCGCCGCGATCAGTCCCATGTCGAGCAGGAAGATGCACAGCACGCCCTTGAACCCTGCTTCGAAGAAGGGACTGACATCGGCAAATCCGTCGGTCCCGCCGATCAGCCCGATGGCAAACGCCCCGAGCAGCAGCACGACCGACGAATTGAAGAACACTTCGTGCAGCATTTCGCGCATGCTCTGGCCATCGTCGCTGCCGAACCCGCGCGCCAGCAGCAGACCGGCAAGGATTGCGGGGCTTTCCATCGTAGCCATGACCGCGACCATGTAGCCACCGGAAGGCTTGCCCTGGAATTCGAGAATCTCGACGGCGGTCACGAAGGTCACGACGCTGATCGAACCGTAATGGGCGGCAACCGCACCGGCGTTGATCCGGTCGAGCCGTCCGAAACCGCGGATCAGCCAGAACGCGAAGATCGGCAGGATAAATCCGGCGGCGATACCCGCGATGAGCGCGACGGCAACCGTCAGGCTGAAACCCGATTCGGAAACCGCGACACCGCCCTTGAGGCCGATTGCCGCCATCAAATAGAGCGACATGCCCTTGGCGATTGCTTCCGGAATGGCGAGGTCCGACCTTGCAAAAGCTGCCAGCAGGCCGAGTACGAAAAAGAGCACCACCGGAGAGGTGAATGTCTGGAGTGTCGTAGCGTCCATGTCCGTCGCGGTAGCTCTGGCTTCGACGCGCGGCAAGCGGCATTCAGTACGAGTTCACAGTGTGCGCACCAGTCCTCGGCCTGATCGGGGAGGGGATATGAAAAGAAAAATCGCAATAGCTACGGTCAGCCTCTTGGCGCTGAGTGCGTGCGGACCCAATTATTTCGTCAAGGGTCACGCCCTGAAACCCGCCCAGCAGGTCGACGTCGCGACCGCGCCGACAGGAGCGCTCGTCAGCAACAATTTCGGCAATTCCTGCCGGACCCCGTGCAAGCTCCCTCTTCTGACGGCGCGCGGAGGAGAACTGCTGATCGAGAAGGAAGGGTATTTCGCCGAACTTTACTATATCGGCTCGGAGATCTCCGGCACGAAGGTCGCCTTGCAAGCGAGCGATATAGCGCTCGACGCGATCGATCCCGAACCGGTGACGATCGGGCTGACCGCAATTGCCCATATGATCAGCGGGAAGGGCGCCGTAATGGACCTCGATCGCCGTGAGATACGCAGCGAACTCATTCCGTTGCCCGAGGGCGAGGAGGAAACGCTGGCCACATCCGATCCTCTGACGGGAGAACGCATTCCCATCGATCTTTCGGAGCCCGCTTCCTAATGCGAATGCCATGGTTGCGGCCCGGACGGCGAGGGCCTAGATGGGCCGCGACATGAACGACCTCTCCTCCCCGCCCAAGCCCGAGGGCGAACGCCCCAAGATGCAGCGCAAACCCGACTGGATTCGGGTAAAGGCGCCGGTCAGCCACGGCTATCAGGAAACGCGCAAGCTTATGCGCGAACTGAACTTGCACACCGTTTGCGAGGAAGCGGCGTGTCCCAATATCGGCGAGTGCTGGACCAAGAAGCACGCCACGGTGATGATCCTCGGCGATACCTGCACGCGCGCCTGCCGATTCTGCAATATCAAGACGGGCATGCCGATGCCGGTCGACCCGCTGGAACCAGAACACACCGCCGCCGCGGCCGCCGCGATGGGGCTTGAACATATCGTCATCACCAGCGTCGACCGCGACGATCTCCCGGATCGCGGGGCGAGCCAGTTCGTCAAGGTCATCACCGCGCTGCGCCGCGAAACGCCCGATACAACGATCGAGATCCTCACACCCGACTTCAAGGGGCGGATGAAGCAGTCGATCGCCGAGATCTGCGAGGCAGGCCCCGACGTCTTCAACCACAATCTGGAGACCGTGCCGCGCCTCTACCCGACGATCCGCCCGGGCGCGCGCTATTATGCCTCGCTGCGACTCCTCGAAGAGGTCAAGGCGCACAACCCGCTGATCTTCACCAAGTCGGGCATCATGCTCGGTCTCGGCGAGGCCCGGCTCGAAGTGCACCAGGTGATGGACGATATGCGCAGCGCGGATATCGATTTCATCACCATGGGCCAGTATCTCCAGCCCACGCCCAAGCATGCGAAGGTGGAGGAATTCGTCACGCCTAAGCAATTCGCCGCTTATGGGGCGATTGCCCGGGCCAAGGGTTTCCTCCAGGTAGCCTCGAGCCCGCTGACCCGGTCGAGCTATCATGCCGGTGACGACTTTGCGCAAATGCGTGCCGCGCGCGAAGCGAAACTCACCAAACAGGGCGCCTGATGCCCGGTATAAACGAGAAACGTCGCCTACCGTACAGCCAGGAACAGATGTTCGATCTGGTCGCCGACGTCGGCCGCTATGGAGAATTTCTACCTTGGGTTGTCGCGACGCGCGTGCGGAGCGACAGCGAAACCGAAATGGTCGCCGACATGCTGGTCGGCTTCAAGGCGATCCGCGAAAAGTTCACCTCGCGGGTGCTCAAGCATCGGCCCGATCATATCGAGGTCATCTACGTCGACGGTCCGTTGAAGGATCTCGACAACAATTGGACCTTCACCGCCACGGATGATGGGGGGTGCGAAGTCGATTTCTGCGTCGAATTCACTTTCCGCAATGCCGTCTTCGAAGCTCTGGCCGGGCAGTATTTCGACCGCGCGTTTCGCAAAATGGTCCAGGCTTTCGAAGATCGCGCGGACGAACTCTATGGCCGTGAAAACGCCGTAGCCAACCTCTAGGGCAGGAGCAATTCCAGCGCGCATATCGTCGCTTCGCGGCGTATTTCGGCGCGCGAAGCCGGTTCGAAACGCTTGAGCTCGCCTTCGGGTTCGCCTTCCTCACCGCGAACCACGCGGGCAAAGACCACGGTACCCACGGGTTTCAGATCGGTGCCTCCGGCAGGCCCGGCAACCCCGCTGATCGCGACCGCAATATCGGCGTTGCTTCTTTCCAGTGCGCCCTTCGCCATGGCCCAAGCACAGGCGATCGATACGGCACCGAAAGTCTCTATGATCTCGAGCGAGACATCGAGGCATTCCATCTTCGATTCGTTCGAATAGGTCACGAAACCGCGGTCGAGCACGGAGGAAGACCCGGGCACCTCGGTCAGAGCGGCGGCTACCAGGCCGCCGGTGCAGCTTTCCGCCACGGTCACCTTGCGGCCTATTGCGCTGTTCGCTTCGACCACGCGCTTCGCGAGCTCTTCGATCTCGGGCGGGAGGAGACCGTCGCTCATTGCGTTTCCGTTTCACAGATCGCGGGCTCCTTGACGCCGGTAACGTCGAGGATGAAGGTCAGAAGGCCGCCGAGGTTTTCGGGCGGCAACGGCGCGAGCAGTTCCATCGCCCGTTCGATCTTCGAACAGTCCTTCGGTTTGATCTCCTCGCCGACCTTCTGGGCAAGGAACGCGTCGACGATCGGGCGGAGCGCATCGGCGGGAAGCTCGCCCAAGGCACCGGCCTGTTCATCGGCCCCGCCACTGGCGGCCAGAGCGAGGAATACGCGCAGCGTGCCGGGCCAGTGTTCGCTCTGCATCGCGCTGTAGGGAGCGACGAAGTCCTCGCCTTGCGTCGCAAAGAAACCGTCTGCGGCGAGATGCGGGGTGCATGACACGCGAAAACCATCGGCCACGACCGGGATCGCATAAATCCCGGCATCGGTCACATCGTCGGGGGCGAGGCAAGCCTGTGCCGACGCGGACTTTGCCTGGACGAGCGCGATGGCGGTCATGAATGTCGTGACTATCCTGCTGTTCCGTTTCATGCCCATTCGCCTACTCCCTGATGACCGAAGTGATCGCCTGCGCGGCAATGCCTTCGCCGCGCCCGGCGAAGCCGAGCCGTTCGGTCGTGGTGGCCTTTACCGATATCGCTCCGATGTCAATGTCGAGCAGATTGGCGATCCGTTCGCGCATCGCATCACGATACGGGCCGATTTTTGGCGCTTCGCAGATAATCGTCAGGTCGATATTGCCGACACGGTAGCCGGAGTCGCCGACCAGCTTACCGGCATGGATGAGAAAGCGATCGCTGCTGGCTCCCTGCCATTGCGGATCGCTCGGCGGAAAGTGGCTGCCGATATCGCCCTTGGCGACGGCGCCGAGCAAGGCATCCACGATGGCATGTAGCGCGACATCGGCATCGCTGTGCCCGGCGAGCCCCTTGTCATGCTCGATGCGAATACCGCCGAGCCACAATTCCTCCCCTTCGGCGAGGCGATGGACATCGAACCCCATTCCGGTGCGAATGGCTGGTGCAACCTTCATGAAGTCCTCCGCGAATGTCAGTTTCGCCAGGTGTTCGTCGCCCTGCACATGGGCAACCTCGCCCCCTGCCGCGCGCAGCACTTGCGCATCGTCCCCCGCATCGGTTTCGCCATCCCACGCACGGTGGGCTTCGAGAATAGGCCGATATCGAAATGCCTGCGGTGTCTGGACACGGCGAAGCTGTTCGCGCTGCGCGCTTCCGGTCATCATACCGTCCGTGTCGATCGACAGGCTATCCACGACCGGGAGGACCGGAATAGCACCCTCCGTCTTCTCCAATGCGGACAGCAGACGATCAATGACCTCGACGGGCAGGTGCGGTCTCGCCGCATCGTGAATCAGAACCCGGTCGGCCTCGCCAACTTCCTCGAGCGCGCGGGCGACCGAAAGCTGCCGTGTTTCGCCGCCGGCGACCAGCGTAAAACCCGTCAGCCCGGCGAGCGCATTTCGCGCTGCGCGTTCGCCATTGGCGGGAATCGCGATAACCAACGGATCCGCGCCGGCAGAGATCAGCGTTTCGACCGAATGCCGCAATACCGGTTTGCCCCTCCAGATCGCGAATTGCTTGGGCAGTTTTTGCCCCGCGCGCAGACCTTTGCCGGCGGCAACGACGATTGCCGCGAATTGGGGGAGGGGGCCTGTGTCCTGCATATCGATGCTGCGCGCTAGCCGCTTGCCGTTTTGGTCGCAACGCACTATGTCGCTGCCCAATATTTAGGCATTGAATTTCCGATGAGCACACACCCTTTTCCAGCGGCGCCGCCGAAGCCGATCCTTGTCGGAGACGTGTCGATCGACACACCGGTCGTTCTTGCGCCGATGACGGGGGTTACCGACCTCCCGTTTCGCAAGCTGGTCCGCCGCTATGGTTCAGGCCTCAATGTGACCGAAATGATCGCCAGCGAAGCCGCGATCCGCGAAACGCGTCAAAGCATTCAGAAGGCCGCTTGGGATACGACGGAGGAGCCGGTTTCGATGCAGCTCGTGGGCTGCGATCCCGACAGCATGGCCGAAGCCGCGAAACTTCAGCAGGACAATGGCGCGGCCATTATCGATATCAACTTCGGCTGCCCGGTGCGCAAGGTGGTCGGCCAACTGGCAGGCTCGGCCCTGATGCGTGAGGTGCCCCTGGCGACCAGGCTTATGGAAGCGACCGTGAAGGCGGTCGACGTTCCGGTGACGGTGAAGATGCGCATGGGCTGGGATCATGCCGATCTCAACGCCCCCGAATTGGCACGCATTGCCGAGGATCTCGGCGTCAGGATGATCACCGTCCACGGCCGCACCCGTAACCAGATGTACAAGGGTAGCGCCGACTGGGCCTTCATCCGCAAGGTGAAGGATGCCGTGTCGATTCCGGTCATTGCGAATGGCGATATCTGCACCATTGCCGATGCCGCCAGGGCACTGGACCAGTCGGGTGCCGACGGCATCATGATCGGTCGCGGTGCCTACGGCAAACCGTGGTTGCTGGGCCAGGTCATGCATTGGTGGCGAACGGGCGAAGTTCTCGAGAGCCCCGGTTTCGACGAGCAATATGCCGTACTTGTAGAACACTACAAGATGATGCTCGACCATTACGGCGAAGGTGTTGGCACCAAGATCGCGCGCAAGCACCTTGGCTGGTACACCAAGGGTTTGCACGGTTCGGCGGAATTCAGAAACTTCGTCAATTTCATCGACGATCCCGCCACGGTCCTCGACGAGATCGAGCGCTTTTACGAACCTTTCATGCATCGCCGCGCCGCGTGACCACAAGCACGGGCGTACCCGACGCGCGTGCCCAGATCGCCGCGCTGATCTTCGCCGTATTGCTGCTCGACGAGGATGATCTCATCGTGGAGGCCAACCATGCAGCGGAGGAGATGTTCGGTCGCAGCGCACGCAAGCTGTGCGAGAAGCGTTTCTGGGATGTGGTCGGCATTTCCGACCAGCGATTGAGCGACACGCTGCGCAGCGCGGAAGCGCGGATAGTCGCGCGGGGCGTGACCATCGCGACGGCGCAAGGAGAGCGGCGGGTAAACATCAGCAGTTCACCGCTGCATGGCGCTGCCGGATGGCGTGTGCTGACACTGTCCGACGCCGGTCAACCCGAGATCGATGACGACGAGAATGAACGGGTAGAGCTGCGGGCTCCCGCGGTATTGGCTCACGAAATCAAGAATCCACTCTCCGCCATTCGCGGGGCGAGCCAGTTGCTCGCGCGGCGGGTGGCGGGAAAGGACAAACCGCTGGCGCGAATGATATCCGCCGAAGTCGACCGAATTGCCCAATTGATCGATCGGATGCAGCAACTCGGTGCAAAGCCGGTCGAGATTACAGGTCCGTGCAATCTGCACGAGGCCATCCGCAATGCGATGGGCACCGTGCGGGCGGGCCGTGCCGAGCCTTGCGAACTGGTGGAAGAGTTCGACCCATCGCTCCCTCCGGTAGCGGCAGATCAGGGCGCGCTCGAGCAGGTCCTCATAAATCTGATGGCGAATGCGTGCGATGCCAGCGCGGGAATCGACGATGCCCGGGTGAAGGTTCGTACGCGCTTCGCCAGCGGTCTGGTTTTCAACACCATCCGGTTTGGGAAGGTCACGCGCCTGCCGATCGAAATCACCGTGATCGATAGCGGCCCGGGCATCGATCCAGCGCTTCACGAACATGTGTTCGAGCCCTTTGTGTCGAGCAAACCTCAGGGGCAGGGCCTCGGTCTGGCTCTCGTACGCAAGTTGTTGCGCGACATGGGAGGACGCATATCGCACGAGCGCGACGAGCGCGCTGGCGAAACCCACTTTCGGATCAATCTGCCGGTAGCGGCAGGGTAGGACATTTCATGGCGCACGCGGTTCTGCTGGTCGAAGACGATAGGAGCATAGCAACGGTCATCACCGAAGCGCTGCGCGACGATGGCTTCGACGTGACGAGGTGCGAGAGTATTGCCCAGCGCGATGTGCTTTTGGCCGAGCGGCACTTCGACGTCATGCTGACCGACGTAGTTCTGCAGGATGGCGACGGTCTGGCGTCGATCGAGGCCGTGCGCGCGCAGGCCCCCGATATGCCGGTGATCGTCCTCTCGGCGCAGAACACGCTGGATACCGCAGTAAGGGCGAGCGACAGCAATGCGTTCGAATACTTCCCCAAACCTTTCGACCTGGATGAGCTCACCCAGGCCGTAACGCAGGCGGTTGCGAGCCGACCCGCGTCCCAAGATCAAGCTGCGGACGATGACGACGCCTTGCCGCTGATCGGGCGCAGCCCTGCCATGCAAGGCGTGTTCCGGATGATCACCCGCGTCTTGCGCAACGATCTTACCGTGCTGATCACGGGGGAAAGCGGCACGGGGAAGGAGCTGGTGGCAGAGGCCATCCATGAGCTGGGTTCACGCAAGACCGGCCCGTTCGTTGCGGTCAACATGGCGGCCATCCCGCACGATCTTCTCGAAAGCGAACTTTTCGGACACGAGCGTGGCGCTTTCACGGGGGCCGTGGGCCAACAAATCGGCAAGTTCGAACAGGCCAATGGCGGCACGCTGTTCCTCGACGAAATCGGAGACATGCCTGCTGAGGCGCAGACACGCCTGCTGCGCGCTCTCCAGTCGGGAAAGATTCGCCGCGTGGGCGGCCGCCAGGAAATCGGCGTCGACGTGCGCATCGTCGCCGCCACAAACCGGGATCTGACCCCGATGATCTCCGACGGGCGCTTCCGCGAGGATCTCTATTATCGCCTCAATGTCGTTCCGATCCACCTTCCCCCGCTGCGCGAGCGCCGAGAGGACATCGGCGCTCTGGTGCGGCATTTCCTGGGGCAGGCTGCGGCAGAGGGATTACCTGCGCGACAAGCAGTCTCCAGCGGCGTGGAGGCGCTCGAACAGCGCGATTGGCGTGGCAATGTGCGCGAATTGCGTAACGCGGTATTCCGTCTCGCACTCATGGCGCGCGACGACGTCATCGATCGCTCGGCAGTCGAAGATGTATTGCCGCAGTCGGCTCTCGATCCGAACACCGGGGAAAAGCGTGGGTTCGAGGCGGCCGTGGAGGATTGGGTAGAGGACGTGCGTCCCGCCGATGGGACGCTTTACCATGCCGCCCTTGCGGCTTTCGAAACCCCGCTGTTCGAACTCGCTCTCGCGCGGACAGGTGGCAATCAGCTGCGCGCGGCCCGGATGCTGGGGATCAATCGCAACACCTTGCGCAAGCGGCTATCCGAGCTTGGGATCGCGCCGGAGGATTTCGGCCGAAGGCGCTGAGGGAAGGGCGCTCGACCGCTACACCCCTCCTTTTGTCGTATTTATACTTGCAAACGTGCAACAGTGGCGTTGTATGCGCGCCACGATGGCCACCAACTTTGCAGATACGAGACGACAGACCCCGCGATGGTGGCGAAGATTCGTTGTGGCATCGCGGCGTCAGAACTTCATTGCCTATGTCGAAATCGTAGCGGCGATTGCCTTCCTCGTCATGGTGGCGAGCACGTGGGCGACCTTCACCAATGCCCCTCCGAACGGCGCATTGCTGCCATCCCGACAAGTGGCAGGGCTGCTGATCGGAACGCTCATCCCCGCAATGGCCTTGCTGGTGCTGGCCGGACGCAGGATCGCGCTGCGCCGCGCCGCGGGGAGCACGGCACGCTTGCACGTTCGTCTCGTATTCTTCTTCTCCATGATCGCAGCAGTACCCACGCTGTTGGTTGCAGGGTTCGCGGCATTTCTATTTCAGTCGGGAGTCGATTTCTGGTTTTCCGACGATTCCCGCGGACTGATGGAAAATGCCAACCAGCTCGCGGAGGGATATTACGAAGAGAATCAGCTCGATCTTGCGAACGAGACAATCTCCATGGCGATGGATATGCGTGCAATCCTCGGCAGGGTCCAAGTAACCGATCCGAATTTCGCGCTCGTCTATCAGTACCAGGCCGAGCCGCGCGACGTCATCGAGAGCGCGATTTTGCAGGCCATGCCGGACACGACGATGCGTACAGCCGTCGTGTACGGTCTCAACGAAGATAGCGACCCCCGCGCCTTTGCTCAGGATTCGCTGGAAGTGCTTTCAGGCGGCGAGCAGGTGGCCGTGCGGGGGAGCCCCGAACGTATCGAAGCGGTCGCGCCCATCGACCGCGATGCGGGAATCTACCTCTACACCGCTCGTAATGCCGAAGCCGGGACCTTCCGCAGTTGGCAATCCGCGCGTTCGATTTCCACCGCTTACGACGAACTGACCAAGCGCGCCCGCGCATTGCAGCTACGGTTCAATCTTGCGCTGTTTTTCGTATCCTTGGCATTGGTTGGCCTGGCCGTGTGGTTCGCGCTGCGGTTCGCCGATCGCCAGGTCGAACCTCTGACCGATCTCGTCGCGGCGGCGCGCAAGGTGGGTGCGGGGAATTTCGCTTTGCGTGTCGAAGGGCGGACGGGGGCGGACGAGATCGGCCTGCTCAATCGCGCTTTCAACCGAATGACAGCGCAACTGGAAAAGCAGACCGATGCGTTGCTCTCGGCCAATACCGAGCTGGAGGAGCGCCGTAGCTTTATCGAGGCTGTTCTGGAATCCGTCAGCGCGGGAATCATATCGGTAGACGAGGATCTCTGCGTTTTGCTGATGAATGGGCCGGCGCAGGCCATGCTCGGCAGGTCCGTCAGCGGGAATCGGCCGGATGCGACGCTCGACCAATTGGCGCCGCAGATCGCATCGATGGTGCGCGGAGGGCTTTCGCAAGGTGTCGTATCGCATAGTCGCGAGGGCGAACTCCTGACGCTTGCCGTCAAGATCAGGCGTGAAAGCGACGGACACGTTATCACCTTCGAGGATATCACGCGCCAATTGCTGGACCAGCGACAGGCCGCCTGGTCGGATGTCGCGCGCAGGATTGCGCACGAAATCAAGAATCCCCTGACACCGATCCAATTGGCTACCGAGCGTCTCAAGCGGCGCTATCGCAAGCAGATCGAAAGCGATGGCGAATTGTTCGATGAGCTGACCAGCACGATCGTTCGGCAAGTGGGTGACCTGCGCAAAATGGTCGATGAGTTCTCCAGTTTTGCGCGCCTTCCCAAACCGAGCTTCCGACCTGAGGACGCGATTGATCTCATTCGCCAGTCGCTGTTCCTCCAGGAGGTCGCGCATCCCGCCGTCGATTACCGCTTGCAGGCGCCCGATGGCCCCCAACGTATTCAGTGTGACAGGCATCAACTCGGCCAGGCGCTTACAAATACACTAAAGAATGCTTACGAAGCCATTGAAGCGAAATCGCAATCTGCCGACGTGGATTACCGCGGTAAAATTCTAGTGGAGGTCCAGGCGGACGATGAAGCCGTGACCGTTTCCGTGCAGGACAATGGTATCGGGTTGCCGCAGGACCGAGTAAACATTCTCGAGCCTTATGTGACGACACGCGAGAAGGGCACTGGTCTGGGCCTCGCGATCGTGAACAAGATCGTCGAGGAGCATGGCGGGGAAATGACATTCACCTCGGTCGAAACCGGGGGCACGCGCGTGATCATGCGATTTGCGCGCGATCCGCTCGCCGAAACGGGCGATGCGCAGAAGAATAATCAAAGAGAAGGGTAGGGACGCATCATGGCGCTGGATATTCTGATCGTCGATGACGAACGCGACATCCGCGAACTGGTAGCAGGAGTGTTGAGCGACGAAGGCTATGAATGCCGCACTGCCGGCGACAGTACGGCTGCTCTCGAAGCGGTCGATGAGAAGCGGCCGAGCCTGGTTCTGCTCGATGTGTGGCTTCATGGCAGTCCGATGGACGGGCTTGAGGTGCTCGATGCCATAAAAGTGCGCGAGCCGGATCTGCCGGTGATCATCTTCTCCGGCCACGGCAATATCGACACCGCCGTTAGCGCGGTGAGCCGCGGTGCAGTCGATTTCATCGAGAAGCCATTCGAGGCCGAGCGTTTGCTCCACCTTGTCGAGAGGGCAACCGAGACCGAGCGCTTGCGCCGCGAAAACACGCGATTGCGGGAAAACCTGGCCCAGGGTGACGAGTTCACGGGTAACTCGGCAGTGATCAACGCAGTGAGGGCAACTCTCAAGAGGGTCGCAAGTACGGGAAGCCGGGTTCTCGTCACAGGCCCTGCCGGAGCGGGGAAAGAGGTCGCCGCTCGGTTGCTGCACAGTTGGAGCTCAAGAGCCGACAAAGCATTCGTCATTGTCAATTCGGCTCGCATCACTCCCGAACGCTTCGAAGAGGAACTGTTCGGCGAGGAAGCCGACGGGAAGCTGGTTCGACCGGGTCTGCTGGAGACGGCGGATGGGGGCACGCTTTATCTCGACGAGGTCGCCGACATGCCACTGTCGACGCAGGCGCGCATATTGAGGGTTTTGACCGAGCAGAGTTTCGTAAGGGTCGGCGGGACACGGCAGATTGGTGTCGACGTGCGCGTTGTTTCCTCGACCTCTCGCGATCTGGCGAAGGAAATGGAAGAACAGCGGTTTCGAGAGGATCTGTTCTATCGCCTGAACGTGGTTCCCGTGGAGGTCCCCTCGCTCGCCGAAAGGCGCGACGACATCCCCGCATTGGCCGATAGCTTCTTTGCCCGATACGCCACCGAACAGGGCCTGCGTCCTCCAACGGTCAGCGAGGAGGCTCTGGCCGCTCTACAGGCCTATGATTGGCCCGGAAATGTCCGCCAGCTTCGCAACGTGGTGGAACGGACCATCATATTGACGCCGCGCGAAGATCTGGAGCAGATCGAAGTGGATATGTTGCCCGAGGAGGTCATGGGCGGAAAAGCGGGCGGCAATGGCGGTGTGGGGGCCATGATGGGCGCGCCCTTGCGGGAAGCTCGGGAGAATTTCGAGCGCGAGTACCTGACCGTTCAAATCCGCAGATTCTCCGGGAACATTTCCAAGACGGCGAACTTTATCGGCATGGAACGGTCGGCATTGCACCGCAAACTGAAATTGCTCGGGATGGTCGAACGCAAGGGGCAAGAGCGCAAGAATTAGGCGGGAGCGAAAAGGGATACGTTCTCTGACAAAATCAGGAATTCGTTGCGCGAATAGGCATTCTCTTCCACAATGATTGCGTCTGGAAGGTGATCCAAACAAACTCGGGCGTGGTGGGCGCCCAGATTGCGGCCTTTATTAGGTCAGCCAAGAAACGGGAAAAAGACATGTCCGGTGATCGAACGCTATCGGCACGACCGCGCCCAAAACAGCCCGAATCCGGGCAGGGTAATCGCCCTGCGAATTTGCAGGATGCGTTTCTGAATCTGCTGCGCAAAAACAAGGCGCCGGTGACGATGTTTCTCGTCAAGGGCGTCAAGCTTCAGGGCATCGTAACCTGGTTCGACAATTTCTCGATCCTGCTGCGCCGTGACGGGCAATCGCAGCTCGTCTACAAACATGCGATCAGCACCATCATGCCGGCACAGCCGGTCGATACCAGCCAGTTCGCAAGCCAGGGATCGGGCGCCAAGCAGCGCCTTCTGCAAGACGTTTTCCTGAGCCGCGTCCGCCAGGCGGAAGCACAGGTGACCATGTTCCTGGTCAACGGCGTCATGCTGCAGGGCAAGATCGCCGCTTACGACCTGTTCTGCATGCTGCTCGAACGAGACGGGTATGTTCAGCTCGCATACAAGCATGCCGTGTCCACGATCCAACCCGCAACCCCGGTCGATCTGACCGAAGATTGGGAAGAGGGCGAAAGCTGAGTTTCGATGATGACCTGATGGGCGAAGTGTCGCGCGGTGCGCGAGCACTTGTCGTATGCCCGGATATACGAGGCATGGCCTATGACCTCGATGCACAATCGCGTCTCGCTGAAGCGGAGGGGTTGGCGTTGGCGATCGGTATCGTCATCGCCGAAAGCTTCGTTCTCCCGGTTCGCGAGGTACGTCCGAATCTGTTGTTCGGGGCGGGGCAGGTCGACAACATTCGCATCGCCTGCGAACAGAACGAGGCCGAGCTGGTCGTGGTTGATGGCGCGCTCAGCCCGATTCAGCAGCGCAACCTGGAAGAGAAACTCGCGCGCAAGGTCATCGATCGGACAGGGCTGATCCTCGAAATCTTCGGGGAACGCGCTGCAACCGCGGAAGGACGGTTGCAGGTGGAACTCGCCCATCTCGATTACCAGCAAAGCCGCCTGGTCCGTAGCTGGACCCACCTCGAACGGCAGCGGGGCGGCTTCGGATTTCTTGGCGGACCCGGCGAAACGCAGATCGAAGCCGACCGGCGAATGATCCGCCAGCGCATGGGGCGTTTGCGCAAGGAACTGGAGCAGGTTCGCAAGACCCGTGGCCTCCATCGCGAGCGGCGGGAACGCGCACCATGGCCGGTCGTGGCGCTGGTCGGCTATACCAATGCCGGGAAATCGACACTGTTCAACCGTCTTACAGGGGCGGCAGTCATGGCCGAGGATTTGCTTTTCGCCACTCTCGATCCGACGATGCGTGCGATTGCGCTGCCCGGGGTCGAGAAGGCCATTTTGTCCGATACGGTGGGCTTTATCTCGGATCTCCCCACCCAACTGGTTGCAGCTTTTCGAGCAACTCTGGAAGAGGTGACTTCGGCCGACGTCATCTGCCATGTGCGCGACATTTCCAATGCGTCGACTGCCGCTCAGAAGGCGCAGGTTCTCCAGGTCCTCCGCGACCTGGACGTGCTCGACGGACAAGGGGAGGGTTCCTCGATTCCGATCCTGGAAGTCTGGAACAAGTGGGATCAATTGTCCCCCGCAGATGCCGAGGATTTGGCGGCGCAGGTGGAAGCCGACGAGGGAATAGTCGCCACCTCTGCCATTACAGGGGAGGGCGTCGATGTCCTGCTCGAGCGGCTTGGCGAAATGTTGACGCGCAATGCTGCCCTGCGCACGTTCGAGGTCGCGGCGAGCGATGGCCGCAGAATTGCATGGCTACATGCCCATGGCGAGGTGATCGAGGATGTCGCGGACGAAAGTGACGGGGCAATTCGGCTGATCACTGTAAGGCTCAATCCGAAAGAGCTTGGACAGTACGAGGCGCTGGCTTAACCAACCTCCCGTTTCGCGCGCTGCCAGTATTTTTCTTGCGAGATCAGATCGAGTTTCGCGAAACCCTCGTCCTCCGCTTCGGATAGCCGTTCCATCTCCCTGAATCGTCGTTCGAATTTGGCATTTGAAGCGCGTAGAGCCTGTTCTGGATCGACGCCGTAGCGGCGGATGATATTCACGACCACGAAGAGCACGTCGCCAGCCTCCATCATTCGTTCATCGTCGGTCCGGGCGGTGGCGAGTTCGGCCAGCTCTTCGTGCAGCTTTTCGATCGGACCTTCCAGGTCCTGCCATTCGAAACCAACCCTGGCAGCGCGCTTCTGAAGCTTGTGCGAGCGCAATAGAGCCGGAAGAGCCTGGGCAACACCGTCCATCGCGCTCGTCGCACCCGAGGCCGAACGCTCCGCAGCCTTGATATCCTCCCAGCGATCGTCTTCCATGACCCCGCCTTCCTCGCCGAAGATGTGCGGATGTCTGGCGATCATCTTATCGGAAATGTCGTGTGCGACATCTTCATAGGAGAAATCGCCGGCTTCTTCCGCCATTCGCGCGTGAAAGACGACCTGAAACAGCAGATCGCCAAGTTCCCCGCGCAGATCATTCATATCCGCGCGTTCGATAGCGTCCGCTACTTCGTAGGCTTCTTCGATCGTATAGGGTGCGATGGTGGCGAAATTCTGAGCCGTATCCCATTCGCATCCAGTTTGCGGGTCGCGAAGGCGGGCCATGATCGCGAGTAGTCTGTCAGTCTGCTGGGACATGGCGTTGCTCTAACCAGCGCGCCGGGAGATCGGAAGGGGTGCAGGTCATAGCTGTCCACCGCAACATCTAGGGTGATAATATATATTATGTTAAATATGATCGAGCATTCAGCGAACCATGTCGATGAACAGGATGACAATAGCGAAGATTCCCGCCCATGCCCCTGCCATAAAAAATCCCCTTCGCAGGCCGATCTGATGCGAACGAAAGCCCGACGCGACAAGGATCAGGAACCCAAGCAAGGAAACCAGCGAAACGATTTGATATTCGTTCACGCGGCCATCTCCAATCCATCGTAGCCCACGGTGACATTCGCCGGAACCTCGGAACATAGACTCCGGTAGTCCATACTCTTGTCCATATGCGTGAGCACGGTTCTGCGCACCTTGGCCTTGCGCGCCAGCTCGAGAGCCATATCTAGATTGGCATGCGTTGGATGCGGCCGCCTGCGCAGGCAATCCACCACCAGAATATCGGCGCGTTGAAAGCACCGAACCATTGCCGGTGTGATCTCGCTGAAATCGGTGGCGTAGACGATCGATTTACCGTCGGCTTCGAAGCGAAAGCCCGTGCTTGTCACCGGACCATGCGGCATTTCTACATAGTCGAAGGAAAAGCCTGCAATAAGTTGTTTTTGCGTGATTTCTCGAAGATCGATAAGGGTGGGATAACCGAATTGGCCTTCGAAGACATAGTCGAAACGCCGCCGCAACCGTTCGCAGGTCACCTTGCTCGCAAAGCCCGGCAATGGATTGCTGCGATCGTAGCGCATGACCCGCAGATCATCGATGCCGTGGCAATGGTCGGCATGGTCATGCGTCCAGAAGACCGCATCGACCTTCGCAACTCCGTTGGCCAGAAGCTGCGCCCGCAAGTCCGTCGAGGTATCGACGAGGAGCTTTCGACCGGCATCGTTTTCGACGATAATCGATACACGCATACGCCGGTTGCGCGGTTCGTGCGGGTCGCATTCGCCCCAGTCGTTGCCGATCCTCGGCACACCGGTAGACGTGCCGGAGCCGAGCATCAGCAGTTTCACGCGGCCGCCTTGCTGAACAGCGTGTAGAAATTGCGCGTGGTATACTCCGCCAAATCTTCGAGGCTTTCGGAGCGCAAATCCGCGAGAAATTGCGCGGTGTCCCGGACGAAACCCGGCTCGCAGGTCTTGCCGCGATGGGGGACCGGGGCGAGGAAGGGGCTATCGGTTTCGACCAATAGCCGGTTATGTGGGACGTTCCTAGCGAAGTCCTGCAAGCTCTTCGCGTTCTTGAAGGTCACAATGCCTGAAATCGACACCGACAGTCCAAGTTCAAGGACCCTCTCGCCGAAAGCGGCCGAGGCAGTGAAACAGTGGATCAGCGCGGGAAAGGCCCCCTTCCCCAGCTCCTCTTCGAGGATCGCCAGCGTGTCGGCTTCGGCATCGCGCGTATGGATGATCACCGGGAGCTGAACTTCGCGCGCGACATCGATATGGAGCCGAAACAACTGCTGCTGGGCTTCTCGGTCGGAGTGCTCGTAATAGTAATCGAGCCCGGTTTCGCCGATGCCGATCACCTTGGGATCACGCGTCGCCTGGAAAAGTTGCTCGCGGGTCAGGTCCTGATGCTGGTCTGCGTGATGGGGATGGATTCCGACGCTGGAATAGACATCGGAGTTCGACAGCGCCGTAGCGACCACCTGGCCCCATTCCGCCCGCTTGGTCGAGATATTGAGGAAGGCCTTCACCCCTGCCCCGCGAGCGCGATCGAGCACGGCGGCCTGGTCGTCAACAAGGCCTTCGTACTCGAGGTGGCAGTGGCTATCGACCAGCATCAAGCGGGCTCTTCTTCCGGCAGTTCGAGGCGCGGGAAGACCGGGGTCGGCTTGTCGATCGTGTGCCCTGCCGCAGCGAGCGTGCGGAACCAGGCTTCATCCGCCAGATCGGCATATGCGCGCTTGTCCGCCGGTATGCCCAGCTGGTCGAGTACCGAGGCGGCCTTCTCCGGCACCACGGGCTGAATCGCGATGGCCAGGTCACGAATGGCCATGAAAAGAGTCTGGAGCACGGCCTTCATCCGTTCCGGGTCGGACTTTTTCAGCGCCCAGGGCGCCTGTTCATCGACATAGGCATTGCATGCAAACACCGCCTTGAGCCATGCCTCGATACCGACCGAGAACGCGAGTTGATCGAATTCGCGCGGGAGAACGTCGCTACAGGCTTCTTTCACTTTGGCCAGCAGGGCATTGTCGTCTTCGTTCTGACTGAACGCCTCAAGCTTGCCATCCATGTTTTTGACGATCATCGAAAGCGTGCGCTGGGCGAGGTTGCCGAAGCTGTTGGCGAGTTCGGCGTTGACCTTGTTTACAAGAGCTTCTGCCGAATAACTACCATCCTGTCCGAAGGTGACTTCGGCGAGAAGGAAGTAGCGAAGGGCGTCGACGCCGAAGGTTTCGGCAAGCTCCATAGGATCGGTCACATTGCCGAGCGATTTCGATTCCTTGACGCCGCGATTGAGCAGGAAGCCGTGACCGAAAACCTTCTTTGGTAGCGGCAGATCGGCGCTCATCAGGAAGGCCGGCCAGTAGATCGTGTGGAACCTAACGATGTCCTTGCCTATCAGATGGAGGTCGGCGGGCCAGAACTTGTCCCACAGCGCGCCGCCATCGGGGTAGCCGACGCCGGTGATGTAGTTGGTCAGCGCGTCCACCCAGACATACATCACATGGCCGTCGCTATCGGGCACCTTCACTCCCCAGTCGAAGCTGGTGCGGCTGACCGACAGATCCTGCAGGCCCCGCTCGACAAAGGCGATCATCTCGTTTCGGCGGCTTGCCGGTTCGAGAAAACCCGGCGCTTTGAGCAGCTCGAGTAGCGGCTCGGCATATTTCGACAGGCGGAAGAACCATGTCTCTTCCTCGGTCCATTCGACCGGTGTGCCCTGCGGAGAGAGCTTTTCGCCCCCCTCCCCTTCGACGAGCTCCTTTTCGTCGTAATAGGCTTCGTCACGAACCGAATACCAACCTTCGTAGCGATCCAGATAGAGGTCGCCCTTTGCCTCCATCGCCCGCCAGATCGCCTGGCTTGCGCGATGGTGATCAGCATCGGTGGTCCGAATGAAACGATCGTAGGAGATGTTCAAAACATCGAACAGCTCCCTGAAATAGCCCGACATTTCATCCGCGAGCTCACGCGGTGTCTTGCCCATGTCGCGCGCTTTCTGGGCCATTTTCAGGCCATGCTCGTCGGTGCCGGTCTGAAAACGGACCTCGCGCCCGCGCAGGCGCTGGAAGCGGGCGATTACATCGGCCGCGATCGTTTCATAGGCATGGCCGATATGCGGCCTGCCATTGGGATAGTGGATCGCGGTGGTAAGGTAATAAGGTTCAGCCATCGGCCCGCTCGCTAGCCGCAGCGGCCTTCGCGAGCAAGGTGCCGATTTCTATCGCCAGAAGCCCGGCGTCGAAATTGTAGGTCGGCTGCTCGCCGCTCAGGCGCACCAGCTCGCTATGCGCGTCGATTATCCTGTCCGGATTGTCCAGCGAAGCCTCGAGACGCTGCGCCACCACCGATCGCGCAAGTTCCAGGACGGCGCGGATGCGTTCGCGGTCAGGACGGGCGCCGATCAGCCCGGCCAGTGTGCCCCGGAGGTGAAAATCGGGATCCCCGCGGTCGAGGATGTTGCCCATGGCCTGCGCGACCTTGCCCAGTTCCATGTCGACGAATTGCCGAGCGGCCCCTGGAGACCCCGCAGCCGCCGCGATGGCTGCCGCCCGCGTTGCGTCATCCGCATCCGGCGCCAGATCGCGCAACAGAAGGTCCATTTGCGCTTTGGATACGGTCGGGAAGCGCAATACCCGGCAGCGCGAGCGGATTGTGGGTAATAGCCGGGCCGGGCTATGGGAAACCAGGAGGAAATATGTCCCCACTGGTGGTTCCTCCAGACTTTTGAGCAAAGCATTGGCGGCGTTGCGCTCGAGATCGTCGGCCGGATCGATGATGATGGCACGCCGGTCGCCCATTGTCGGCCGCGTACCCAGTCGGCTTTGCATGGCTCGGATCTGTGCGATGCGGATGCTGCGGGCCAATTCGTAAGGTTTACCATCGGCGCGCTTGCGCTCTTCCTTGTCGTCCTTGGGAGCATAGGTGAGCACGTGGATGTCCGGGTGGTGCTGGGCCTCGGTTTGATCCGCTCCGACGAGTTCGCGTGCGGCCGCCAGGGCAAAGCTGCCCTTACCCACGCCGCGGCGCCCCGCCAGGAGCCAGGCATGGTGCATCCTTTCCCCCGCCAGCGCCTCGTGCCACTCGCGCCAGGCGGTTTCATGGCCAAGCAGCATCAGGGGTTCCTCAAAAAGCGTGATAGCGCATCGAGGATCTTTTCGTGCACCTCCTCGACGGACCCGCTGCCATCGACGATAGCGAATCGATCCGGCTCGGCCCGCGCGAATTCCAGAAAGGCAGCGTTTACGGATGCGTGATACTCGGCTGCTCTTCCGCCGATCGCATCGCTTTCTTCTCCGTCACGATTGACCAGACGCGCGGCGACATCACCCATGGGCGCGTCGATGACGACTGTGACATCCGGCACCAATCCCGCGCTGCCTATCTCGTGCAAAGTCCGCACGCGATCGTCGCCCATCCCGCCCGCTCGGCCCTGGTAGGCGCGACTGGAATCGAGGAAGCGGTCGCAGATCACCCAATCGCCGGCTTCGATCGCGGGGCGAATCTTGCGGGCAACGTGATCGGCCCGCGCGGCGGCAAAAAGCAGCGCCTCCGCTTCGAGAGTCCAGCCCTCGCCGGGTGGCGATAGGAGCAATTCTCTGATCGCTTCCGCACCGGGTGTTCCGCCCGGCTCGCGCGTCAATTCAACCGAACGGCCTTCTCCACGCAGAAATTCGGCCAACAAGCGAGCCTGGGTCGACTTGCCCATGCCTTCGCCACCCTCGAATGCGATGAAACGGCCCGGCGTCACGCAAGCCAGCTCCTGAAGGCATTGAATACCCGCTGAATCACCGTCGCCTCGAGAACCTCCTCTCGGGCCACGAGCGGGACGCGGTAACTCGGCATACCCGTCACCGTGACGAGAAGTTCAGCGACACGTTCGCCTTTGGCGATCGGCGCTCGCAACGGCCCCTCATAGCGGAGCGAAAGGGAAATTTCCGGCTTGCTGCCCTTTGGCACGGATACCCGTACGCCTCGCGGCGTCGTCAGGCCGACTTCGGACGCGCCACCTCCTTGCACACGAGCGCTCGCCACCCGTGCGTCAGGCACGAAAAGCGTCCGATTGTCGAACGTCTCATAACCCCATTCGATGAGGGAGCGGGAGGCCCGCGCCCTCGCCCGTGCCCCGGGGCTGCCGCCGACGACCATCACCAGACGCCGTCCGTCGCGCTGCGCCGAACCGAGAAAGCCGAACCCGGCCTGATTGGTAAAACCTGTCTTGATTCCGTCCGCGCCTCTCACCACGCCGGAAATCGGATCGTGGTTGTTTTGCGTAATGCCGTTATATTCGAATTCCCTCGCACCCACGAAATGGCGATATTTCGAAGGATGGCGTGTCACCAATGCCTGCGCCAGCGTTCCCAGATCGCGGGCGGTGACAAAGGTCTTGCCTTTATCCATCCATCCGTTGGGATTGCCGAACCAGCTATCCGTCATGCCTATCTCGCGGGCCTTGGCGTTCATCGCGGCGACCCAATCCTCCACCGATCCGGCGGCTCCTTCCGCCAGCACCACGGCGCCATCATTGGCCGAAACGGTAGTGACCCCATGCAGCAGATCGTCAACCGTAACGCGTGCGTTTGCCGGCAGAAACATGGTCGATCCCTTGCGGCTCCACTGGCGAAACGTTTCGGGTCTGATTCCGAAAACCTGCTGGGGGAAAAGCCGGCCCTCCTCCATCCACTCGAAAGCCAAGAAAGTGGTCATCACCTTGGTGATCGATGCCGGCATGAAGCGACGGTCGATATCCCGTTCGAAGAGGACTTGTCCGCTCGACGCGTCGAGGAGGTAAGCAATCGGAGCGTCTTCCACCCTGGGTATGGCGGGACCAGGGTTATCCCTCGCTCCCAGTGGCGCGGCGACCAAAACCGTTGCCAGAACGGCGAGCGAAGTCAGACGATAGCTCAAATGGGCTCCCTCTCGCCGAGGCAAGCGCCACGGTCGTGTCAATCGAGTAAACGAATTTCGGCGTCGCTATAGCCCCGCTCGCGCAGCATGGCGAGCGCCTGCTCGGCCTGTCCACGGGTTGCGAAAGGCCCGACCCGCACGAGCGTCAGATTGCCACTCGTTTCAAGGTACCCCTGGACCCGCCGGGCCAGCCCGTCGGCATTGGATCGCACGGAAAAGGCACCCAGCTGCACCGCGAATTTCCCATCTTCGGCAGTCTCCACCATGACCGGTGCAGGTGTCGGGCCACCGTCAACCGCCATGGGCAGTTCTGGGCGCAGCACCTCGCTTTCCGCGGCGGGCTGAGCATCGTCATCGGTGTCGATTTCTTGCGGGGGCGATGGCATGGCAGCCTCCTCGTCGGGATCGACCGTCGCGATGTCCGGGGCGGGTATCGCGCCGCTCACCTGCGCCTGCCGGGGATCCTCCAGTGATGCAGAACCGCGTTCCGGCAAGCGGCGCTTGAGCACTTCGAGCAGGCCCTGCGGGGTGTCCATGCGCAATGGCGCTTCGCGTCCGGCACGCAGTTCCGCGCGATGCTCTTCGGGAGGATTGACCCGGCGCACCCGTATCGGAGCGCCCTCATCCGCACCCAATTGACCCAGTGCATCAGCCGACAATGCCAGCAGACGCTCATTGGTCATCGGACCGCGACGCTCGAGCCGCACGAGGATCGTTCTTCCCGTATCGAGAGCAGTCACTTCGATATAGCTTGGCAGGGGTAGCGTGCGGTGCGCGCCGGTAATTCCTTTCGTACCGGCTTCGTCCACCGTGACATATCCGACCTGATCGTAATTCATCGTGTCGAGCGGTGTATAGGTCACGCCATCTATGGTGAAAGGATCGCCAATGACGATCGGATAATCGGCCGAAGGTCCGTTGCCGATAGACCGTGCTGCAGGTGCCGGTGCATCCTGCGCGATGCTGGCGCAAGCACCCAGGCCGAAAGAGCCCAGCCCGGCCAGTGCGGCACCAAGGATCCTAGTTTCCAATTTCATCGGCCAGCAATCCCACACTCATGGCGTAATAATTCGAGCAGTTATATTCGAGAATGACCCGATAATTCGACGTTAACAGCCAAGCGGATGTTCCGGGGCCATCGGGCTGAAAGAGCGTCACAAGCAGATCGTCACCGATCGCACGTTGGGGTTGAACGCCCAGTTCACGCCATTCTCGAACCGTCTTGTAGACGCTGTGGCGCTCATGCACCCTGGCGCAAACCGGGGCGACAATTTCGGTGCGGTGGGAAGCGACATCGAAATTGGAGGGGATATATGCTCCCACACCCCAGGGCTGGCCACTGCGCCAACCGGCATCGCGGAAATAGTTGGCGATGGATGCAAGCGCATCAGCGCCGCTATTCATGATATCCGCGCGGCCGTCGCCGTTCCCGTCGGCCGCGAGGCGAAGGTAGACGGAGGGGAGGAATTGCGGATTGCCGAACGCGCCCGCCCAACTGCCCTTGAGCTCGCTGCGGGAATAGCCTTTGTCGGCAACCTTCATCAGCGCGACCCATTCGCCAGCGAACAGATCGCGGCGACGCCCTTCCCACGCCATGGTCGCCAGAGCCCGCGACAGATCGAAGCCGCCCTTGACCGCACCATAGGCGGTTTCGTGACCCCAGATTGCCACGAGTATCTCGCCCGGAACGCCGTATTGCCGCTCGATAGAACGGATGGTGCCCGAATATTGCGAATAGGCTCTGCGGCCCCCCATGATGCGAGCACTATCGACATGCCTCGCGATATAGGGCGCCAACGGCGGATAGCCGGTGCTGGTCGGCGCCCCGGGCTGGTTGCGATCCAATTCGATGACGCGATAATTTGGCTCCAGGCCCGCGGTCATCCGGGCGAGTGTACTTTCGCTGACTCCTTCGGCGCGTGCCCGGGCTATCAAAAGCTGCAGATAGGCGTCGAAGCTGAGATCCTCCTGCGCCTGCGCCGGAACGGAAGGAAGCGAGAGGGCCATGGCCCCGAGGGCGACAAGAAAGCGACGAAAAATCATACCCTCATTGTCGCAGAGGGAAGCTTAACGGCAAGTGTCATTCACCGTTTGCGAAAAACTATCCATCGAAGTTCCTCGGGGCGTGACAAATGCACTCTATGTGGGTAGCTAGCGCCGCGCTCGCGGAGAGGTGGCAGAGCGGTTGAATGCACCGGTCTTGAAAACCGGCAAGGGCGCAAGCCCTTCGTGGGTTCGAATCCCACCCTCTCCGCCAGCTATCCACCGCGATCTAGTGCTTCGGCGAGCGAGTGATACCTGCGGTTATCAGGAGAATAGTCTCCACGACCGACGCCGGACTGGTTCCGAAGCGCGATATGGTCCTCGACCAGCCCGCCATCGCGCTGACCTTCGGGCACGCAGTCGCTGTGCTGCGGATCATCGCCGATTTCATATTCCATGCGCTTACTCCTTTGGTCAGTAAACGCCGGTCGATACGATCATGTCCAGGTTGGGCGGTAAGGCGCGCGAGCCATGCGACCAGAGACAGCTTTCAGAGCCACGAGAACGGCGGCCACGCCCGGCATTAAGGCAGCCTCCGATCCTGACGCGCCATCGCGGCACCTCAAGCCTCAGTTCCCCCTCCCTGCGATTTCGTCCATCGCGTCGCGCAATTTCGGGTCCCATTCGGCCTTCAATTCCCTGATCTTGGCCAGGAGCTCCTCGTTTTCGTAGGGTGGAATGTCGAGTCGGTAGGCATCGGCGACTTCGCGCATGGATGTGCGATCCATTTCCTCGAATGCCTCCACCATCGCAGTCGCGGCCTGGCGGTCATGGCCCAGCGCCTCGTAAACCGAGCGGCCTATACGCAGCGCGCTGTCGTAAGTCTCCCGTACAATGTCCCGGCATCCCATCGCCCATAGGTGATAGACATGGTCGCGATCTTTCGCGCGGGCCACCACATGCAGGTTCGGAAAGGTTTCGCAGGCATAGCGGACCAGCTTGTCGATCTGCTGGCGCTCGTCCAGCGCGACCACCAAGATGCGTGCCCGCTCGATCCCGGCGCTTGCCAGCAGGTCGGGACGCGTCGCATCGCCGTAATAGGTTGTTATGCCGAATTTCTTCAGATTCTCCAGATGCTGGCTGTTGTAATCGATGACCGTCGCGCGGTGCCCCGCGGCATCGAGCATGCGATCGACGATCCCGCCTACACGCCCTCGCCCGGCGATGATAATCGGGTTTTCCTCATCGATGGCGTCGGCCTCGTCGGGAGTCTGGCTGGTGCAATAGGCATGCGCGATCAGCTTGTCATACAAGATGAAGAGCAGCGGGGTGACGAGCATGGTCAGCGCCACGATCAGCAGCAATTGATCGGCGAAGGCCTGGTCGAACACCGCATTGCCGACCGCGAAGGCGATCAGCACGAAGGCGAATTCCCCTGCCTGGGGCAGACTTAAGCAGAACAGCCACAGTGCCTGGCGGCGCAGGCCGTAGAGCCAGCCGATGGTCAGCAGCACTGCCATCTTGGCCGCGATCGTCACAGCCGCCCAGAAGACCACCGATTGCCAGATCGTGCTGGCCAGCACGAAGTCGATCCCCGCGCCGACTGTAATGAAGAACAGCCCGAGCAGCAGGCCCTTGAACGGATTGATGTCGCTTTCGAGCTCGTGGCGATATTCGCTGGTTGCGAGCACCACGCCCGCCACGAAGGCGCCCAGCGCAGGCGATAGTCCGACAAGCGACATCAACAGCGCGATCCCGATAACGACCATCAGCGCGGCGGCCGTGAACAGTTCGCGCAGGTTGGCCTTGGCAATGTACCGGAACAGGGGGCGGATCGCATAGATTCCAATGGCGATCACCGCCGCAACAGCGCCGATCCTGGTGACGCCTGCCAGCCATCCGGACATGCGCGCGGTGAGGTCGATGCCGCCATGCGCGCCGCCCCCACCATGGGCCACCGCCCCTGCCGCGAGATCGGGCAGTGCCAGCAGCGGCAGCAGTGCCAGAATCGGGATCACAGCGACGTCTTGCACCAGCAGCACCGAGAAGCTGGCCTCGCCGCCCTCGGTCTTGAGCAGGCCCTTCTCGGTCAGGGTCTGGACGATGATCGCGGTCGAGCTGAGGGCGAGCACCATTCCGATCGCGAGCGCGGTCTGCCAGGGCTGGCGATCGATCAGCGCAATACCGGTAATGACCAGAGTGGTCAGCAGAACCTGCCCGCCGCCAAGCCCGGCGAGCTTGCCGCGCATCGCCCACAGCCGCCTGGGTTCCATTTCGAGGCCGATGATGAACAGCATCATCACCACGCCGAATTCGGCGAAGACCTGCAACGCCTCGACATCGACCTTGAGCGAGGCAAGCAGCGGCGAGATCGCCATCCCGGCCAGCAGATAGCCGAGCACCGAGCCCAATCCAAAGCGGCTCGCCAGAGGAACAGCGACCACGCCTGCGATGAGGATGAGGAAGGCGAGGATCAGGAACCCGGTCACTGTAGTCTCGCCCTCCCCCTATGCCTGGTCAGATATGCAGTGCCCTGCCGTAGCTCGCAAGCACGCTTTCGTGCATGCTTTCGCTGATCGTCGGGTGCGGGAAGACGGTGTTCATCAGTTCCGCTTCGGTCGTTTCCAGCGTCTTGCCGACGACGAAGCCCTGGATCATCTCGGTCACTTCCGCGCCGACCATGTGTGCGCCGAGCAGTTCGCCGGTCTTGGCGTCGAACACGGTCTTCACGAAGCCTTCAGCCTCGCCCAGCGCGATGGCCTTGCCGTTGCCGATGAAGGGGAAGGTGCCGGCCTTGACGCTGTAGCCTGCTTCCTTGGCTTTCGCCTCGGTCAGGCCGACGCTGGCGATCTGAGGGTGGCAATAGGTGCAGCCCGGGATGTTGCTGCGGTCGAGCGGATGGGGATGCACGTCCTTATTGCCCAGCTCCCTGGCAATGGCCTCTGCGGTGGTGACGCCTTCGTGGCTCGCCTTGTGCGCCAGCCAGGGGCCCGGCGTGCAGTCGCCGATTGCCCAGAGGCCCTTGGACTTGGTGCGACCATAATCGTCGATCTGGATGAAGCCGCGGTCCATCTCGGCCAGCTTTTCCAAGCCGATGTTCTCGGTGTTCGGTACAATGCCGATGGCGGTGATGCAGTGGGTGAATTCGGTCTCGGAGACCTTGCCGTCCTTGGCCTTGATCTTGGCCTTCACGCCGCTGCCGGACACCTTGATGTCCTCTACACCGGCGCCGGTCATGATCGTCATGCCTTGCTTGGTCAGGCTCTTCTCGAGGAAGGCGGAGACGTCCTTGTCCTCCACCGGCACGATCCGGTCGAGCATTTCGACCACGGTCACGTCGCAGCCCATGTCGTTGTAGAAGCTGGCAAACTCGATGCCGATCGCGCCCGACCCGATCACGAGCAGCTTCTTCGGCATTTCGGGCGGCACCATCGCATGGCGATAGGTCCATACGCGCTTGCCGTCGGCAGGGGCAAACGGCAGGTCGCGGGCGCGCGCGCCGGTTGCGACGATCACATGCTTGGCGGTCAGCTTCTCCTCGCCCTTTTCGCCCTTCACGGTCAGGCTGGTCGGTCCGGTCAGCGTGCCCTCGCCCATATGCACCGTGATCTTGTTCTTCTTCATCAGGTGCGTGACGCCCTGATTGAGCTGCTTGGCCACACCGCGGCTGCGCTTCACGACGGCTGCGAGGTCCGCCTCGATCTTGCCGGCAATCTTGAGGCCATAGTCGCTCGCATGCTGGGCATAGTGCAGGATTTCGGCGCTCCGCAGCAGCGCCTTGGTCGGGATGCAGCCCCAGTTCAAACAGATGCCGCCCAGCAGTTCGCGCTCGACGATGGCGGTCTTGAGGCCCAGCTGCGCGCAGCGGATCGCCGCGACATAGCCGCCAGGCCCGGAACCGAGAACGATGACGTCGTACTTGTCAGCCATGATAACTCCGAAGTGGTTCGCCGTTTACCCGGCGAGAAATTCTACATCTTTCGCCAACACCCAACCCGCGCGGCACGGCCCGTCATAGGCGCGCGGCTCGGCGACCGGACTGCTGACGCGGCAATCGCCGGGTTCCTGGAATTCGCCGCTCGCATAGACCACGCCCTGCCAGTCACCTTGCGCCTCGCACAGCCAGACAAGCGTGCTCTGCTCGAGCGTGTCGCTGGCGCGCGCGCCTTCTTCGGGCGCGTCGCGGATGACCTGCTTGCGGTACATTCCGCCAACCCGGCCAAGCCCGCCGCACGCATCGAGGCCCGGACCGTCGAGACCGACCATCGGGGCACGGGCCTCCGGATAGGTCTCGGCTTCGGGAGCAGGCGGGCCGCTGACTGTCCCCAACGAAAGGAGCAGCGCGGCAATCATGCCCACTGCTCCGCCACCGCGCGCGGGCGATCGTTTTCGTCGAGCAGGACAAATTTGAACGTGCCCTGCGCCACCCTGGTCTCAGCCTCGCCATTACGCTCGCGAGCGATGGCTTCGGCGGCGATGGTGAGCGAGGTGTTGCCGGTGGCGGCGATGTCGCAATAGACCGACAGCTCGTCCCCCACCTGCATCGCGCCGGGAAAGGCGAAATCTGTAGCCGAGACGACCACCGCCTTGCCTTTGCCATGTCGACTGGCGAGCGAGCCCGCGCCCAGCGCCATCTGGCTCATCAGCCACCCGCCGAACACCCCGCCATAGGGGTTGAGATCGGTCGGCATGGCCGTGACGCGGATGAGGGGGGAGCGGCTGTCAGTCAACAGTCATTGCCTTTGCGGCCGCTTTGCCGAAATTCTTCACGATCTCGTCCCGAACCTTGGCGCGCACGATTCTGTCGTGCATAGACCAGAATTCAAAATAACTAGCATAAGTAATGAAGGCCTTAATTGAATAGCTGTTGGCAGGTGCCGGGCGCGCAGGCCAAGGACCATGACTACTGACAATGGGGCCTCCAAGACCCACCCTCATGTTGAGCGCAAGTCCCTTCTTATCGTAGAGATAGGTCGCATTAAGTTCTGCAACTGAATACGAATAAGCCCCTTCCCTAGAGGCAATACCGCCTACGTAGGAAACGCTCCCAAGAAGGCCAATACCAGTCGCTTCGAACCATCCTTCGCGTTGATCACTATTGAATTGCGCCAAGGGGGTGAGGACTGCGAAATGAGGACCCCGGCTCGAGATAACTCGATGCGGACCTGGATCGAGCCGATTGATAAGTAGTACCCGACCGATACAGCGTATCCCCGATGTCGAGTATACTAGTTCGTTGTCTTGAAAGACGTCGGCATTTCTCAAACCACCAGCCCCATCGGGTTCTCGACCAGTTGCTGGAAGGCCTCCATCAATTGCGCGCCGTCGGCGCCGTCAATGGCGCGGTGGTCGAAGCTGCCGGTGGCGCTCATCACGGTGGCGACACCCAGCGCGCCGTCGATCACCCAGGGGCGCTGCTCGCCTGCGCCGACCGCGAGGATCATCGCCTGCGGCGGGTTGATCACCGCGTCGAACTGCTTGGTGCCGAACATGCCGAGGTTGGAAAGCGAGGCAGTGCCGCCCTGGAATTCATGCGGCTGCAGCTTGCCGTCGCGCGCCTTGCCCGCAAGCTCCTTCATCTCGTTGCTGATCTGCGCGAGGCCCTTGCGGCCCGCATCGCGGATGATCGGCGTGATCAGGCCCGAAGGCGCAGCGACCGCGACCGAGATATCCTCGCGGCTGTATTGGAACAGCTCTTCGCCCTGGAAGCTGACATTGCAGGCAGGCACACGCTGGAGCGCGCGGGCGAGCGCCTTGATCAGCAAATCGTTGACTGACAGCTTCACCCCGTCCGCCTCCAGCGAGGCATTGAGCTGTTTGCGCAGGTCGAGCAGCGCATCGAGACGCACATCCACGGTGAGGTAGATGTGCGGGATGGTCTGCTTGGCTTCGGTCAGGCGCTTGGCGATGACCTTGCGGACATTGTTGAGCTTCTGTGCTTCGTAAGGCGCGTCGAGATCGCCGCCCAGCGTCGCGGGTTTGGCGGGAGCGCTGGGCGCAGGCGCGGCGGCTTCAGCCTTGGCGGGCGCGGCGCCGGCCGTCGCACTCTCGACGTCTGCTTTCACGATCCGGCCGTTCGGGCCGCTGCCCTTCACGCCCGAAAGATCGATACCCTTCTGCTCGGCGATCCGCTTGGCTAGCGGCGAGGCGATGATACGGTCCTTGTCCGTCACCCCAGCGGACGCTGGGGTCGCTTTCGGTTGAGCGGAGCCGACAGCGGTCCCAGCTTTCGCTGGGACGACGTCCTTTTCTTCTTCCTTGGCTTCGGTGGGCTCTGCAACGGGCGCATCGCCCGCAGGCGCGGCCTTTGCCGCTTCGTCAAGGTCCTCGCCCTCCTCGGCAAGCATGGCGATGACCGTGCCGACCTTCACGCCCTCGGTCCCTTCCTCCACCGCGATGGAGGCGATCGTGCCTTCGTCCACGGCTTCGAATTCCATCGTCGCCTTGTCGGTTTCGATCTCGGCCATGATGTCGCCGGCATTGACCGTGTCCCCCGGCTTTACCAGCCATTTGGCGAGCGTGCCCTCCTCCATGGTGGGCGAAAGGGCGGGCATCTTGATCGGCGTGGGCATGGTTTTGACGTTACGTCCTCGCTGGGGAGTGAGTTCGACCGCACCTCTGGCGAAAAGGTTCGTCGCCTGCAAGGTCCTTGCGCAGAATACGAATTAGCGGGTAGTCCGCTGCCGAGGGAGCCGGGGAGCATCGATGCGTACATACCTTGTCGTCATGGACGAGACCGAAGAAGCCAGACAGGCGCTGCGCTTTGCCTCGTTGCGGGCGCAGAAAACCGGCGGATCGGTGCATATTCTGGCGCTGGTGCCGCAGCAGACCTTCAACGCGTTCGGCGGCGTTCAGGCGACGATCGAGCAGGAAGCGCGCGAGCGGGCCGAAGTGATGGCCAACAGTGCGGCGGGAAACATTTTCGGCGAGATGGGCAAGATGCCGACCATCGCCGTGCGTCCGGGCTCGGCCGCCGACGTTATCCGCAAATATATGGATGAACACGGCAATATCGCCGCACTGGTTCTGGCGACGAGTGCCGAAGGCGGGTCCGGCCCGCTGGTGACGCATTTCGCAGGCAATGCAAGCAGCCTGCCCTGCCCGCTCTACCTCGTCCCCGGCGGCCTGAGCCGCGAACAGATCGACGCGCTGGCCTAACCCGGCAGACCGTCGCAATGCGGGATGTCTTCCAGGCGCACATCCCATTCAGCCCGGCTTGCACAGAAAATATGTGCGTCGGGCAGAAGATCGATAGCGCTGTCGAGACACCCTGCCGGCACCACGATCCCCGCCCCGTCGTCCGCACTCTGCGGGACCGATGATCCGCAAATCGTGCAGAAACTCTTCCGATGCCGGGTGTACGGTACGCGATAGGTCCTGACCGTTTCCTGCCCGCAAAGCCAGTGGAGCTCGGCCGCCTGCGAGAAGAGATTGGCCGCGTGGGCCGATCCGGTATCCTTGCGGCAGCGCCGACAATGGCACAGGAAGAAGCTCTCGAAAGGCCCCGTCACCCGGAACCGGACGGCGCCGCAATTACAAGACCCTTCTGCGTTCGTGGCCATATCCGCCTGCCCCTCCCTGTCGAAATCGGTCGGCGGAGCCCCGCGCCGCCCTTTGGCTCACTTCTTCTTGCGCCCCTGGTGCCGGATATTCCCCGGCCGTCCGCGTTTGCCTTGATCGTGCTGCTGGCGGGGAGCGCCCTTGCCCTTAACCGGCGGCTTTTTCGGGCCACGCTTCTGATGCGAGCGCTTCTTCGCGCGAACGCGATTGCCGCGCGGTTCGATGCCCAGCCCGTCGCTGTCGGGCACTTCGAATTTCAATGCACCGGTCAGTGCATTGGCCTCGGCGAGCTTCAGTTTGAGGCGGTCGCCCACGGCATATTTGGTCCCGCTGCTTTCGCCGATCAGCTTTTGCGCCTTCTCGTCATAGCTGAAGTATTCGCGCCCAAGCGTGCTGACCGGCACAAGGCCGTCACCGCCCAGTTTCTCGATCGTGGCGAAGAACCCGAAGCCCTGCACGCCGGTGATGCGCGTATCGAAGGTCTCGCCCACGCGGCCCGAAAGCCAGGCAGCGACATAGCGATCGATCGTGTCGCGCTCCGCCTCCATCGCGCGGCGCTCGGTCTGGCTGATCGCATCGGTGATCTGGTGCAGCGCGGCCTTGTCACGATCCGAAAGGCCGGATGTCTCGGGCAGGTCTATCTTGGGTTTGGGCTGTTCGAGCGTATAGGCCTCGACCAGCGCACGGTGGACGAGAAGGTCGGCGTAGCGGCGGATCGGCGAGGTGAAATGCGCATAAGAGCCGAGCGAAAGGCCGAAGTGCCCCGCGTTCTGCGGCCCGTAAAAGGCCTGCGCCTGGCTGCGGAGCACCGCTTCCATGATCAGCGCCTTTTCTGCCGGGTCGGCAATGTCCTTGAGCATGCGGTTGAACAGCCCCGGTGTGATCACTTGGCCCAGCGCGAACTTCTTGCCTTGCGTGGCGAGATACTCGCGGAAGGCGAGCAGCTTCTCGCGGCTCGGCTGTTCGTGCACACGGTAGACGACGGGCGCGGCCTTGGCCTCGAGCGCCTTGGCCGCGGCGACATTGGCGGCGATCATGAAATCCTCGACCACGCGGTGCGCATCGAGCCGCTCGCGCAGGGCGATTTCCTCGATCACACCTTCGTCGTTGAGACGTACCTGTCGCTCGGGCAATTCGAGATCGAGCGGATCGCGCGCCTGCCGCGCCTTGAAAAGCAGCTTCCACGCGCCCCACAGATTCTGCAGGTATTCGGGTGCATCGCCCGCATCGATGGCGGCCTGTGCGTCCTCATAGGCGATGTTCTTCGCCAGGCGCACAATAGCGCGGGTGAAGCGCCAGTCGCTGACCTTGCCGTCCTTGTCGATGCGGATGTGGCACGCCATCGCGGCGCGATCGACATCCTGTTTGAGACTGCAGACGTCGGCGCTCAGCACTTCGGGCAGCATCGGCACAACACGGTCGGGGAAATAGACTGAATTTCCGCGCTTCCGCGCCTCGCGGTCGAGCGCGCCACCGGGGCGGACGTAATAGCTGACATCGGCAATCGCGATGATCGCGCGGTAGCCGCCCTTCCCGTCGGGCTCGGCCCAGATCGCATCGTCGTGATCGCGCGCATCGGCAGGGTCGATGGCGACGATGGGGACATCGCGCAGGTCTTCGCGATGGTCGGGCGAAAGCGGCAGGTCGACCGCCCGCTCCGCCTCGGCGATGGTTTCCTGCGGGAAGATGTGCGGGATACCGTGCTTGGCGATAGCGATCAGGCTGAAGGCCTTGGGCGCGAGCGGGTCGCCGACCACCTCGACGACCTTGACCTTGGAACGGGCGGATTTGCCCATCCGCTCGGCCAGCACCAGTTCGCCTTCCTTCGCCTCGCCGACATCGCCGATGGGCGCACTTTCGCGCACGCGCTTGTCGACGGGGGCGAGCCAGTAATTGCCGCTGCCATCCTTTTCGACGACGCCCATCAGCCCTTCGGTGCGCGCAGGCAGCTTTTTGATCGGCGTCGCGCGCCACCCGCGCTCGGTTTCTTCATTGCGCGCAAGAATCCGGTCGCCACGTTTGAGCGCGGCCATCTTCTTGCTTTCCTTCACCATCAGGCGCGGCGGTTTTTCCTTGTTGTCGGGCGCCCAGTTCTCGGGCTCGGCCACCGGCTCTCCATCCTCGATCGCAACGATCTTGAGCACGGTTACCTTGGGTACACCGCCCATCCGGTGATAGGCGGTGCGTTTGCCGTCGATCAGGCCTTCTTCGGCCATGTCCTTGAGGCGCTTTTTCAGCGCGATCTTTTCCTGACCCTTGAGCCCGAACGCCTTGGCGATCTCGCGCTTGCCGGCAGGTGTGTCGGAGGTCTGGATGAATTCGAGAATCTGGTCTTTCGTCGGAAGCCCCTGCGGCTTCCGGAATTTGTTCTGTTTTGTCATGCGCGCAATATGGGGATGGGTAGGCGACATGTCACCTCTTCCGCCTCACTGCGTTAACCTCTCCGTTCGTGTCGAGCGAAGTCGAGACACTCTGGCACAGCGCAGCGGTACTCGACTACGCGCTCCGCTTGGTACGAACGGTTGGTGTCAGTAGGCCTTGGCCAGCAGGATGCGCTCAACAGCCGCATCGCCGGTGAAGATACAGGCACCGTCCACCGGGCTCGCGTCCATGGGCACGTTGCGGATGGTGAGCTTATGCTCCTTCAGCCGCTCGACGACCTTGTCCAGCGCTTCGCCCGTGGGCTTCGACCACTGGACTTCGACCCAGCCGGGATAGCGCGAGGCGGCGAAGTGCTTCTCGACTTCGGCAAACTCGGTCACGCCGCGCGTAATGTTCGCATCCCGGCGCTCCGCCGCCTGCGTGAGCAGCACGTTCTGTATGTCGGCGAGGATGTCGGCGATGGTGTGGCCTGCCGTATCGCGGGTCGGGTTCTGGAACGCGGGCTTGCCCGTTGCGGCGTCCCACAGCCGGTCGCGGCGCAGCAGCGAGACGACACCGTTTTCCATGTCACGGCCGCCGACCTCGACGATCACCGGCGCACCCTTGCGGACATAGTCCCAGCGCTTCTGCGCAGCCTTGCCGGGCCGCGTGTCGAGCAGCACGCGAAGCGGCTCGCCAAGCACACTCTGGCTCGCCAGCGTCGCGCGGAGCGCCTCGCAATAGTCGATCAGGGCTTCGTCCTCGGGCTTCTCGCGCAGCATGGGCAGGATCACGACCTGCTGCGGTGCGATCTTGGGAGGCAAGCGCAGACCGTCGTCGTCCCCATGTGTCATGATGACACCGCCGATCATCCGGGTGGAGACGCCCCAGCTCGTCGTATGGGCAAGGCTTTCGCTGCCTTCGCGGTTCTGGAATTTGATCCCGCTCGCTTGCGCGAAGTTGGTCCCGAGATAGTGGCTGGTGCCGGCCTGCAGCGCCTTGCCGTCCTGCATCATGGCTTCGATCGACCAGGTTTCGAGGGCGCCGGGAAAACGCTCGTTCTCGGGTTTCTCGCCCGGAATGACGGCCAGCGCCAGGTCCTCGTCCGCGAAGGCGCGGTAGACCTCGAGCATGGTGAGCGTGTGCTCCTTCGCCTCGGCCTCGTCGGCATGGGCGGTGTGGCCTTCCTGCCAGAGGAACTCGCTGGTGCGCAGGAACATGCGGGTGCGCATTTCCCAGCGGACGACATTGGCCCACTGGTTGAGCTTCAGGGGAAGGTCGCGCCAGCTCTGCACCCAGCGCGCCATCGCATCGCCGATGATGGTCTCGGAAGTCGGGCGGACGACCAGCGGTTCCTCCAGTTTGGCCTCGGGATCGGGGACCAGCCCGCCATCCTTGCCAGCGATCAGGCGGTGGTGCGTGACGACCGCCATTTCCTTGGCGAAGCCTTCGACATGCTCAGCCTCGCGCTCGAAGTTGGAGAGCGGAATAAAGATCGGGAAATAGGCGTTCTCGTGACCTGTCGCCTTGATCCGGTCGTCCAGCAAACGCTGCATGCGCTCCCAAATGCCGAAGCCCCACGGCCTAATGACCATGCAGCCGCGCACCCCCGATTCCTCGGCCATTTCGGCAGCGCTGATGACTTCCTGGTACCACGCCGCAAAATCGTCTTCGCGGCGTGTGGTTAAGGCATGGCGGATCTGGGCCACGGTGCGGTCTCACTTCAAAGTTGAATTCGCATCGCCCCTAGCCGTTCGTGTCGCGCGAAGTCGAGACACCAATTTACTCTGTCAGCCAGTCTCTCGACTACGCTCGAGACGAACCGAGCCGGAGGTTTGCCCTACTTGCTTATCTCGTCGAGCTTCTTTTGCATTTCCGCCATTTGCTTGCGCATCTGGGCAAGTTCGTCTGCCTGATCGGCGGGATTGCCCGGCGCGGAAGATTTCCGCGTTCCGGGAATGAACGCCTCGGCCGCGTTCTGCATCATCTTGAAATTGGCTTCGGCCATTTTGGCCAGGGGGTTGCTCTCGATTCCCTTGGCGAAGGCTGCCTGCAATTGCTCGCGGTTCTTGCGCAGGTTCGCCATGCTCGCTTCGAGATAGCTCGGCATCATTGCCTGCATGGAATTGCCATACATGGAGATGAGATCGCGCAGAAAGCTGACGGGCAGCATCTGTGTGCCGTGGCTTTCCTCCTCGACGATGATCTGCGTCAGGATGGTATGCGTGATATCGTCGCCGGACTTTGCGTCGAGCACGTGGAAATCGACATTCTCGCGAACCATCTTGGCCAGATCGTCCAGCGTGATGTAGCTGCTGGTATCGGTATTGTAGAGCCGCCGGTTGGCGTATTTCTTGATGATGATCGGTTCGCCCTCGGCGGTCCGCTTTGCCATATGCGCATGCTCCCCAATTGTGCGTTGCAAGGGGCTTAGCATGTGCACAAACTGCGGCGCAACATGACGCAAAGGTCAACCGAAGCGATTGCCGAGTACGGTGAGCAATTCATATTGCGATAGAGTGGTTTGCCGCGCAGCATCGGGAAGGTGGTACGGCAGTTCCACCCAGTCGCCCTCGGCGAGTTCGGAGGCCTCGGAAAGATCGAGGACGATCATGTCCATGGATACTTTGCCGAGGATCGGCAGACACCTGTCTCCTTGCGTAAAATACGCCCCCGCCCAACTGCGTAAAATGCCATCGGCATAGCCGAGCGAGACGACCCCGATCGTCATCCTGCGCCGTGCGGTGAAGGTGGCGTTGTAGCCGACGGTCGACCCGGCATCGATTTCGCGGGTCTGGATCAGCGCGGCTTGCGGGCGGACCACCTGCCTTATGGCATCGGCAAGCTCATCCCTGGGAACACCGCCATAGAGCGAGAGCCCGGGCCGCGTCAGATCGAAGCCATACTCGGCGCCCAAGGCAATCCCTGCGCTGTTCGCGAGACTTGCCTCCTTGTGCGATATCTGCGGAAGGCAGGCACGGAATGCCGCCAGTTGGCGCGCATTCGTGGCGCTATCTTCGTCGGCGCAGGCAAGGTGGCTCATCAACACTTCAACATCGAGCGCCTGGATGGCGGGGGCGCTCGCTTCGCCCGGCGAAATGCCGAGGCGATTAATGCCCGTATCGATCATCAGGTGGCAGGGACCGCCCCCGCCATCCGTCCAGAGCTTAGCCTGCCGCAGGCTGTCGATAACCGGACGGACGCCGGTAGCGCGGGCAAACTCCACATCGTCCGACGTCGACAGGCCGTGAAGCACCGCGACCCGATCGGCCGGAACATGCGCGAGGACAGCGGGCACCTCGCTCCAATGCGCGACGAAGAAATCGCGGCATCCCGCATCGCGCAGGACCGGCATACACCGATCCACGCCCAGGCCGTAACAATCCGCCTTCACCGCCGCCCCCGCGCGAGCCTTTCCGGAAAGCGTGTCGAGTGCGCGCCAGTTGCTCGCCAACGCGGCGTCATCGATATGCAGCCGCAAGGTCGGCGGCGGGAGTTCGGTCATGCGGGTCTCACGGAAGAACTGGGGATGCAGGCGGGTCCTGCCCGCTATCCTCGAAATCGCGCGGCGGACCATCCGGCAGACCCCACCAGGCGACAATCAAGCCAAAGCCGACTACCGCTATCGTGTACCAAAGGCCTGCATAAGCGTTGCCGGTCATCGCCACGATATAGCCAGCGATCAGTGGCAGAAAACCGCCGAGATAGCCCGCACCGATATGGTAGGGGATCGACATCGAGCTATACCGGATTTTCGCGGGAAACATCTCCGACAGCAAGGCCGCGACCGAGCCGTAGGTCAGGGCCGATAATACGCCCAGCAACAGCAACAGGGCGACGATCCCGACCAGGCTCGCGAAAGGTGGTGTCTGGCGCGCGAAGTCATAGCCATTGGTTTCGAGCCATGACTGAACGCTCGCCCGGCGTGTATCGTCGGGCAGGTCTTCGTAGCCATAGATCCTGCTTCCGATGGCAAGCTGGGCTGCCGCCGCGTCATCGATGGTATAGGGAATGCCGAGCGCGGTAAGATCCTGAAGCGCGCGGCCGCACGGACTGGCCTGAACCTCGGCGAAAGGATCGTATTCGCATTCTGGCCCGCTGACCGTCACCGGTGCAGCGCGCGCGCTGCGCTCCAACCCCGGATTTGCCAGCGAACCGATGGCCCAGAACACGGGAAACAGCAGAACCAGCGAAGCAATGGCGCCGATAATGATCGGTTTCTTGCGTCCCACCCTGTCGGACCACTTGCCGACCACGACGTAAAAGCTCATCGAGATCGTGCCCGCGATCAGCAGCATCCATTCTACCACGCTTTCGTCCACGCGCATCGGCCCGCGCAGGAACGACAGGCCAGAGAAGAAGGCCGTGTACCAGATGGTCGTGAGAACGCCGGTAATGCCGAACAGGGCCACGAAAATCCGCTTGGGATTGCCGGGATAGGTCAGGCTTTCCTTGAACGGATTGGCGCTGGTTTCGCCAGCAGCCTTCATCGCTTGGAATACGGGGCTTTCCGACAGTTTCAGCCGCATCCAGAGCGAGATGAACAGAAGCACGATCGACAGCAGGAAGGGAATGCGCCAGCCCCAGGCCGCGAAATCGTCGGCCGGGATCAAGGCGCGGCAGGCAATCACCACAGCGATCGACAGTACGAAGCCGCCAACCACGCTCGCCTGGATAAAGCTGGTATAGAAACCGCGCTTTTCGGGCGGGGCATGTTCGGCGACATAGATTGCCGCGCCCCCATATTCGCCGCCCAGGGCCAGGCCCTGCAATATCCGCAGGCAGATCACGATGATCGGCGCGGCCAAGCCGATGCTGGCCGCGCTCGGGATCAGGCCGACGCCCGCCGTGGCAATACCCATCAGCGTGACCGTGACGAGGAAGGTATATTTCCGGCCCAGTCGGTCGCCGAGAAAGCCGAAGAGGATTGCGCCGAGCGGACGAAATCCGAAACCGACCGCGAAGCCTGCCCAGACCAGCAAGATTTCGAGCGTCTCGTTGTCGCTGGGAAAAAAGGCCGCGCCGATCAGCCCGGCGAGAGTTCCATAAATGAAAAAATCATACCATTCGAAGACCGTGCCGGCGCTGCTCGCGGCGATCACGAGACGGATCTCCTTTTCCGTCGGTTCCCTATGCGGCGTGACGGCACAATCGACCATTTCGCGCTCCCTCCTTCGCGATATTTATGTTCTCAACACGCCGGTCTAGCGAGCGTCAGAGGGCTTGGAAAGCGCGTCCAGCGCCGCTCTCCACGGCAGGAGGATCGCTTCGTGCCGGCCGTGATGCCGACGCGCGGGCTCGAGCAATTCGAGCCGCGGCAGGATCGAGCTCGGAGCAGTGCCCGCCAGCCAGCTTTCCAAGGCGCGAAGCATATCGCCGACTTTTGCCCGGTCCATGCCATGCGCCTCCCGGGCGAAGATCGCTGCCGAGGCCTGTCCGACCGCGCAGGCTGTGGCCTTCAATCCAATGTCCGCGAGCCGTTCGGACCCGGACGATGACAGCTCGATCACGCTGCCGCAGCTACGCGATCGCGCGCGCCCGGTGGCCACAGCGGCCCCATGGAAGGGATAGTCCGCCAGTTCGATGGCCAGTGCCAGAAGCTGCGGCGAATAAAGCGCGGGTGCGCGCGGGGTGTCCATTATTGCCCGTCGGCAGACTGCTCGCGCAGGCGCGACCGGCGTTCCGCGAGGGCCTCGACCAGCGCGCGCGAACTTGCATCGACCAGCTCATAACTCCGCGCGGTAGTTATCCAGCTCGGTCGCCCCTTATAGCCCCAAATCCCGTCATAACCCAGGACAAGCAGCGAGAAAGCGATGACCACGATCACCACGCCCTTCAAGGCTCCGAAGCCAAAGCCCAATACGCGATCGATCGGCCCCATGACCGAACCGCGTGAAGCGGTTCCGACATTGCTGGCGATGACTTTCATCGCGGCATAGGGGATCAGAAGCAGCAGGGTGAAGGATAGCAGCGAGGTCGTGATTTCGGGGCCGATATAGTCTTCCAGCGCCAGCGTCAGAGGCGTGTGCAGGAAACGGATCGCGAAAGCCGCCAGAATCCAGGCGGCCAGCGACAGGATTTCCTGCATGAAACCGCGCATGAATCCACCGGCCGCGGCAATGCCGACGATCAGCAGAACTAAGTAATCGAAACCCGTCATGACCCTTCCTTGAAATGGCGGATTTATGGGTTCCCGATTATCCGGTCAACGAGATTGGCCAATTGTCCCAATCCGTCATAGCGAAGCTCGGACGAGCCGCCTTTCACATCGGACGGCCCGAAACCGCAATCGAAGCCAAGCTTGGCCGCCTCGCGCAGTCGCAGTCCGCCATGGGCGACGGGCCGGATCTCTCCGGCAAGCGACACTTCCCCGAGCCAGACGCTGCGCGGCGGAAGCGGCTTGTCGGCCATCGCGCTGACCAGCGCCGCGGCAACCGCCAGATCGGCGGCGGGATCGGAGAGACGATAACCGCCAGCGACATTTAGATAGACTTCGGCCGAAGAGAAGTTCAGCCCGCAGCGCGATTCCAGCACCGCCAGCAGCATCGCAAGGCGGCCATTGTCCCAGCCCACAACCGCCCGCCTCGGCGTCGCGCCCGATTGCAGCCGCACGATCAGCGCCTGGATTTCGACCAGCACCGGCCGCGTGCCTTCGATTGCCGGGAACACCGCGCTGCCCGCCATCGGCTCGTCTCGGCCGGACAGGAACAGCATGGAAGGATTGTCGACCTCTTCCAGGCCTTCCCCCGCCATGGCGAAGACCCCGATTTCGTCGACCGCGCCGAAGCGGTTCTTGAGCGCGCGCAGGATGCGGTACTGATGGCTGCGCTCGCCCTCGAAGCTCATCACCACATCGACCATATGTTCGAGCACGCGCGGGCCGGCGATGTTGCCGTCCTTGGTCACGTGGCCGACCAGAACCAGCGCAACGCCGTTTTCCTTGGCATAGCGGATCAGTTCGAAAGCGCAGCCGCGGACCTGGCTGACCGTTCCGGGTGCGCCTTCGATCGTATCCGAATGCATAGTCTGGATCGAATCGATCACCATCAGCTTCGGCGTATCCATCGTGCCGAGTGTGGTGAGAATG
The DNA here is from genome assembly GCA_022953095.1 of Qipengyuania sp. ABI-127-1. Taxonomy (GTDB): domain Bacteria; phylum Pseudomonadota; class Alphaproteobacteria; order Sphingomonadales; family Sphingomonadaceae; genus Qipengyuania. The sequence goes on from JALJCR010000001.1 coordinate 1,684,161, forward strand.
TCGCGCACGCCGGTCGCGGCGGCGAGTTTGACGGGGGCGTCGGACAGACCGAGCCGCGCCGCGCGCATCCGCACCTGCGCCGAAGCCTCCTCGCCGCTGACATAAACCACGCCATGTCCTTCGCGCGCGATCAACGCCGCCGCCTGAAGCAGCAAGGTCGATTTTCCGATACCGGGATCGCCGCCCAGCAAAATGGCGGAACCGGGGACCAGTCCCCCGCCCAGCGCCCGGTCGAATTCCGCAAGGCCGGTGGGCTGGCGCTGTGGCAATTCGCCGGGTTTGTCGAGATCGACGAACTGCACCGCCCTGCCACCACTGGACAGATCGTGCTTCATCGAAAACACGGTGGCGGGCGCATCCTCCACCAGCGTATTCCACTCCGCGCAGTCGGCGCATTGCCCCTGCCAGCGGTGCGAGACGCTGCCACAAGCCTGGCAGACATAGCGTTTCTTCGGCTTGGCCATGGCGCATCGCTAAACGGAACATTTGCGGAACGCAATTGCCTTGCGCGATTTATCCCGTCATGAAGCTGGGCGATGCGGCAAAAGGAATTGAGGATCGCACTGGTCTGCTACGGCGGCGTGAGTCTGGCGATCTATATGCATGGCGTGACGCGGGAATTGTGGCAGCTTGCCCGCGCCAGTCGAGATTTCCATACACGGGCTTCGTCACGCGGCGGGGTCGATGCGGTTTATCGCGCCCTGCTGGAGACGATCGAGGAGGAAAAAGGGCTCCGGCTTCGGGTCCTGCCCGACATCATGAGCGGAGCGAGCGCGGGCGGGATCAATACCGTCTTTCTGGCGCAGGCCATTCATTCGGGGCAGTCGCTCGAACCTCTCACCGACCTGTGGCTCGAAGTGGCCGATGTCGATGAACTGGTCGATCCGGCCGCCCGAATAAAATGGCGGTTCTCGAAGTTCTGGGCACAACCCTTCGCCACCTGGCTGCTGAGCCGACCCGGTAGCAACCTCGCGGGCGAAGTCGCCGCCGAAACGCAGGCCGAGGTGGAGCGCAAGGTCTCGCATCTCATTCGCGGACGCTGGTTCGAACCGCCCTTTTCCGGACTGGGCTTCTCGCGGCTTCTCGAGCGGGCCTTCTCGGTGATGGCCGCCAGCCCGACCGATGCGCCGCTGCTGCCGCCCGGTCACCCGCTGGATCTCTATGTCACGGCAACCGATTTTCACGGCCATCTCGAATTGTTGCGGCTGCACAGCCCTACGGTCGTCGAAGATACCGAACACCGGATGCCGATCGCGTTTCGCGCGCGGACTCCGGATCGCGGTGGCCATGATCTGGCAAATCCTCTCGAACTGGTATTCGCCGCACGCGCGACGGCGAGTTTTCCCGGAGCCTTCCCGCCCTTGCGGATCGAGGAGATCGACCGGCTATCCAACCTCACCGAACGCACCTGGCCCGAGCGGGATAGCTTTTTGAACCGCATAATGCCGGTTCATGTTGCGCGGCAAACGCTTGATAACGTATCGCTTATCGATGGTTCGGTATTGGTCAACAAACCGTTTGCCGGGGCCATTGCCGCGCTGCAGGGCAGGCCTGCCCAGCGCGAGGTCGACCGCCGCTTCGTCTATGTCGATCCGCGTCCCGAACGGATCGGCGATCGCACCGCCGAGAAAAGCGAACCGGTCGGTTTCTTCTCGGCTATCTTCGGGTCGCTCTCGACCCTTCCGCGCGAACAGCCGATACGCGACAATCTGGAGCAACTCGAAGAGCAGAGCCGCGAGGCCGAACGGCTCAGCCGGATGGTGGCGGCCTTGCGCCCCGAAGTCGACGCGGCGGTGGAGAAGCTGTTCGGCCGCACCTTGTTTCTCGACCGGCCGACGCCTGCCCGGCTCAAGAATTGGCGCCAGAAGGCGCAGCAGGCCGCCGCGGAACGAGCGGGTTATGCGTTTCATGCCTATGCCCAGGCCAAGTTCACCGGCATCGTTGGCAGGCTGGCGCGGCTTACACTGCAATCGGCGCCCAAACTCGGCCTGGACGATCCCGCCCCCATCGAAAGCGTACTGCGCCAGGAGCTCATGCGCCGAGGCCTCGATACGCTGTCGGCGCCCTCCGGTGGCGCGTCGGCCGAAGCGATCGCCTTCTTTCGCGAGCACGATATCGGCTTTCGTATCCGCCGCCTGCGCCTGCTCGCCCGCCGTCTCGCGCGGGATTGGGAAGCGGATCCGGACATCCCGGACGATGCGCTCGAGACGGGGCGTGACGCGGTCTATGAAATTCTTGCGCTCTATTTCGAGAAGGAAGGGTTATCGGCACTCGGAGATGCGTTCGAACCGCTGGCCGAGGAGGTAATGCGCGATCCGGGAACGCTGCTCGATCTGATCGAGGCACGGCGCCTGCTGCCCGAGCTGGACGAACGGGCCGAGGAAATGCTTGCCGCCGCGCTCGAGAACATGCCCAAGAACCTGCGGCGACGGATGCTGCTGACCTATCTCGGCTTTCCCTTCTATGACGTTGCCACACTGCCCTTGCTGCGCAATGAGGGATTGACCGAATTCGACCCGGTCAAGGTCGATCGCATCAGTCCCGAAGATGCGCGAAGCATTCGCGAAGGGGGCACGCAAGCGACGCTGCGCGGTATCGAATTCTACAATTTCGGGGCGTTTTTCAGCCGGGCCTATCGGGAAAACGATTATCTCTGGGGCCGTTTGCACGGCGCCGAACGGATGATCGATCTCGTTTGCTCGACCCTTCGCACTCCCTTCGCGGTAGAGACTTGCCGGTCTTTCAAGCGCGAGGCATTTCACGCCATTCTCGACGAGGAGCAGGAGGCGGGCCGCTGCAGCCAGCGGCTGCTTGATACGCTTCGCGCCGAAATCGTCGAGCGCCTGCCCTAGCCCCTTGCCTTGGCGAAGAAGAGCAGCATCACCAGACGCCCGCTTTCCGGATCGGTGCCGAAACCCGGAGCCGAATTGTGGAATTGCCACGGTGAGAACAACAGCAGTCGATTGAAGCGCATCGGCACACGCATCACCCGCTCCCACTTTGCGGGTTGCGTCGTATCTTTATTAACGACGGTGCTGACGAGATCGTCGAGATTGTCGAATCCGGTCGCGGCAAGCTCTGCGCCATTCGTGGGCACCCGCTCGAGCCCGGTACGTTTATGCCGGAAAAAATCGGTTCCACCGGCGCCCGGCTTCGCGCAATCCTCGGGCCGCGAGAGATAGAGGATGCCGGAATAGAAGGCCGGGTCCACGTGTACGCCGCTCCGCCCCTTGTCCGATTTCAGCGTGAGCCGACAGTGTCCGTGTTCGGTGCCCTCCGCTCCCGCCAAGTCGATACCGATATGTCGCGAGACGGCGGCATTGATGCCATCCACCTCCAGAGCGGAAGTCGAATCCCGGCCCGGATAATTTCCGCCAGTCCCGGGGAGCGCATATCGCAGCGCCAGAGCCGCACGGCGCGCGGCCCAGGGATCGGTCAGAAAATCGTCGATGACGGTAAGCGAAGGCAACATGACGCGCGCTTATCGCGGCCCCTTCGTCACTTGGCAATCACCCGCCAAAGGCATCCTTGAGCTTGTCGAAAAAGCCGCGGCTTTCGGGGCACTCCTCGCCGGTTTCCAGCTCGCGGAACTGTTCCAGCAGCGCGCGCTGCTCCTTGCTCAGCCTGGTCGGCGTTTCGACCGCGATTTCCACCACGAGATCGCCGCGACCACGGCCCTGCAGCACGGGCATGCCTGCCCCGCGCTGCCGCAACTGCTTACCCGACTGAATGCCTGCGGGGATTTCGATCGTAACCTCTTCCCCGTCGATATTGGGAATATCGATCGATCCGCCGAGTGCGGCTGCGGTGAAGCTGATCGGCACACGTGTAGCCAGCGTCGTGCCTTCGCGCTGGAAGATGTCGTGCGGTTTCACATGGATGAAGATGTAAAGATCGCCCGACGGCGCACCGCGCGGCCCGGCTTCACCCTTGCCCGACAGACGGATACGCGTGCCGGTATCGACACCGGGCGGAATGTCCACCTCGAGCGCCTGAACCTTGTCGATGCGCCCTTCGCCGCGGCAATCGCGACAGGGCGACGAAATGACTTCCCCGCTGCCATGACAATTGGGGCAGGGCCGCTCGACGACGAAGAACCCCTGCTTGGCCCGGACACTGCCCTGGCCATGGCACAAATTGCAGGTACGGGCGCGCGTGCCGGGCGTGGCGCCCGAGCCGTGGCAGGTTTCGCAATTCTGCGAGACTTCGATCTCGATTTCGGTCGACTTGCCGTGAAAGGCCTCTTCGAGATCGATCTGCATGTCGTAGCGCAAATCCGCACCCCGGCGGGGACGTGCCCGGCCGCCGCCACCGAAAGCGCTGCCGAAAATCGTTTCGAAAATATCGCCGATATCCCCGAAATCGGCACCACCCGGTCCACCACCCGGGCCGCCCTGTTGAAAGGCGGCATGTCCATAGCGGTCATAGGCGGCGCGCTTTTGCGGGTCCTTGAGCACTTCATAGGCGGCGCTGACCGCCTTGAATTTCCCTTCGCTTTCGGTGCAGCCCGGATTGCGATCGGGGTGGTGCTTCATCGCCAGTTTGCGATAGGCGGACTTGATCGTCGCGCCATCGGCGTCGCGGCTTACCTCGAGCAGTTCGTAGAGATCGGTTTCAGTCGTCGACATGGTTTTCCAATGGCTAATCGCCACCGGTGCGGGAATGCACCGATGGCGATTGGCTTCTCATCAGGCAATCAGTTCTTCGAGTCTTCGTCGACTTCCGAGAATTCGGCGTCGACGACCTCTTCGTCCGCGCCAGCGTCGGAAGATGCATCGCCTTCCGGAGCGTCAGGCGCGGCATTGGCCTGTTCCTGCTCGTAGATCGACTGACCCATTTTCATCGCCGACTGCGACAGATCCTGGGCCTTCGCATTGATGTCGGCCGCATCGTCACCTTCGAGAGCGGTCTTGAGCGCCGCGACCTTTTCTTCGACTTCGCTCTTCAGCGAAGCGTCGATCTTGTCGCCATGCTCTTCGAGCTGTTTCTCGGTCGCATGGACGAGGCTGTCGGCCTGGTTGCGCGCTTCGGCGCTTTCCTTGCGCTTCTTGTCTTCGTCGGCGAACTTTTCAGCGTCCTGAACCATCTTCTCGATGTCGTCATCGGACAGACCGCCCGACGCCTGGATGCGGATCTGCTGTTCCTTGCCGGTGCCCTTGTCCTTGGCAGACACGTTGACGATGCCGTTGGCGTCGATGTCGAAAGTGACCTCGATCTGCGGCACACCGCGCGGCGCGGCTGGAATACCGACCAAGTCGAACTGGCCCAGCATCTTGTTGTCCTGCGCCATCTCGCGTTCGCCCTGGAAGACGCGGATGGTCACCGCGTTCTGGTTGTCCTCGGCGGTCGAGTAGGTCTGGGTTTTCTTGGTCGGGATCGTCGTGTTGCGGTCGATCATCTTGGTCATGATACCGCCCAGCGTTTCGATGCCCAGCGAAAGCGGGGTCACGTCGAGCAGCAACACATCCTTGACGTCGCCCTGGAGGACGCCGGCCTGGATGGCTGCACCCATGGCGACGACTTCATCGGGGTTCACGCCCGTGTGCGGCTTGGAACCGAAGAACTCTTCCACGACTTCGCGAACCTTGGGCATGCGGGTCATGCCGCCGACCAGGATAACCTCGTCGATTTCGTTCTTCGAGACGCCCGCGTCGGCCAGAGCCTTCTTGCAGGGCTCGAGCGTGCGCTTGATCAGGTCGCCGACAAGCTGTTCGAGCTTCGAACGGCTGATCGTTTCGACGAGGTGCAGCGGGGTTGAGCTGCCGCCTTCCATGCGCGCGGTAATGAAGGGCAGGTTGACTTCGGTCTGGGCCGAGCTCGACAGTTCGATCTTGGCCTTCTCGGCTGCTTCCTTGAGGCGTTGCAGGGCGAGCTTGTCGGTCCGGAGATCCATGTTCTCCTTCTTCTTGAACTCGTCCGCGAGATATTCGACGATCGCGCTGTCGAAGTCTTCACCGCCCAGGAAGGTGTCGCCATTGGTCGACTTCACTTCGAAGACGCCGTCGCCGATTTCGAGAACCGAGACGTCGAAGGTACCGCCGCCAAGGTCGTAAACGGCGATGGTCTTGCCGTCTTCCTTGTCCATGCCATAGGCAAGCGCGGCCGCAGTCGGCTCGTTGATGATGCGCAGCACTTCGAGACCGGCGATCTGGCCGGCGTCCTTGGTCGCCTGGCGCTGCGCATCGTTGAAGTATGCGGGAACGGTGATCACGGCCTGCGTGACGGTTTCACCGAGATAGCTCTCGGCGGTTTCCTTCATCTTCTGAAGGATGAAGGCGGAAACCTGGCTGGGCGAATATTCCTCGCCGCCGGCTTCGACCCATGCGTCGCCATTCTTGCCCTTGACGATGTCGTAGGGGACGAGCTCCATATCCTTCTTGGTCAGCGGATCGTCGAACCGGCGACCGATCAGGCGCTTGATCGCGAAGAGGGTGTTGTCCGGATTGGTGACGGCCTGGCGCTTGGCAGGCTGGCCGATCAGGCGCTCGCCATCCTTGGTGAAAGCGACGATCGAAGGCGTGGTGCGCGCGCCTTCCGAATTCTCGATGACTTTGGGCTTGCCCCCGTCCATCACGGCAACGCAGCTGTTGGTGGTGCCGAGGTCGATACCGATAACTTTGCTCATGGTTTCCCCATCTGTTTCAAGTCGTTGGACACCGCTTCGTTGGCTCCCCTTGTCCTGGCGGAACCGGTCGGCGGCTCTATCCGGTGGTGTGTTACCCGGGCGATATAGGTGCGGTTTTTCTTGGCACAAGGGAGAGGCGGCGCTAGTTTTTCGACACTACCAAGAGGGGATCAAATCCATGAAAATGACGCATTTCGCGCCCGTTGCGCTCGCTTGTGCCGCGATTGGACTGGCCGGTTGCGCCAGTGAAGGGGAAGAATCCACCGCTCCCGCAGCCGAAGGGGTTTCGCTGGAGGTCAGCAATGCACGGCTGATGCTTCCGGCGGTTTCGGACAGGCCCGGTGCGATTTATTTCGATGTCGAGAACACTGGCGACAGAAACTACGCGATCCGCCGTGCCGATGTGGAAGGCGCAGGGAATGCGGAGCTGCACGGCTCGATGGAAATGGACGGCCAGATGATGATGGACAGCGTCGGCCAGGTCCTTGTGAATGCCGGTGATACCGAAAGCTTCGAGCCCGGTGGATTTCATGTCATGGTCTTCGATCTCGATCCGTCGCTGGAAGCCGGGGGAACGACCGAGATGACGCTGACGGTTGTCGGCGGGAAGAAAAAATCCTTCCCGGTGGAAATCCGCGCGGCGGGTGACGAACGCTGAACGATGCGCGCGACAGCTTCGGGCTTGAGACTCACGACGAAGCTGTCGCGCCTTCTTGTCCGGCGGGCGGCGAACGTGCCCTGACACCGGGCGAAATTGCACTTGCACGGTCGGTGTTCGGCGACGTGATCGACTATGAAAAGGTCACGATCCGCCGCCGTAAATGGTTTCCGTTTCAGCCCCGCACGATCACCATGGCCCCGCGCGGCCACGTCCATTTCCACCCGCGCGCAGATGCCTATTGCGATGACTTCTCCAAGGCCGACATTCTGCGTCAGGGACTGCTGATTCACGAACTGGTGCATGTCTGGCAGGTCCAGACGCGCGGCAAGTGGTTCCTCGTTACCCGGCGCATGCCCTGGGCGCGATACGATTATTCGCTCAAGCCCGGATGGCCGCTCGAACGCTACGGCATCGAGCAGCAGGCCGAGATCGTGAAGCATGCTTTCTGGCTCCGCAACGGCATCAAAATCGCGGGGATTGCTGATCCCGCAGCCTACGATCTGCTTGTTCGCTTCCCCGGCGCGGATCGAGCCTAGTCGTATGTCACACCGGCAAGGCCCTGCCCGCCATCTGCAATGAAGGCATCGATCCGGGCTTCGAGCGCGGGCAGCGGCACCGAACCAAGCGAGAGCACGACATCATGGAATTTGCGGATGTCGAAATCCTTGCCCAGCGCCTCTTCAGCCTTAGCGCGCAGGCGGCGCATGGTCATTTCGCCCAGCTTGTAAGCCAGGGCCTGTCCCGGCCAGCTTATATAGCGATCGATTTCGGTCCCCACTTCCCGGTCCGAAAGGGCCGTATGGCGGGAAAGGTACTCAACCGCCTGCTCGCGGGTCCACCCATAATGGTGAATCCCGGTGTCGATCACCAGCCGCGCGGCACGCCACATCTCGTAGGATAGTTGGCCGAAACGCTCATACGGATTGCGGTAAATTCCCATCTCATTGCCGAGATACTCGACATAAAGCCCCCAGCCCTCGCCGAAGCCGGAGAAATAGGTTTGGCGGCGGAAGCGCGGTGCATCGTCGCGTTCGAGCGCGATGGCTGCCTGAAAGGAATGACCCGGCGCGCATTCATGCATCGTCAGCGCGGGAATGTTGTAGACCGGACGCGAGGGTAGATCGTGGGTGTTGATCTGGCAGAACTCCAGCCCACCCCTGCCCGCCGTATAGTAAGGCGCGATGGCCGGATCGACCGGTCGCAGGCCATGGCGATAGCGCGGCAAGAAACCGAAATATTCATCCAGCTTGTCGTCGACTCGCTTGGCCGTATAGGCCGCCACGCCCATCAGTTCGTCCGGCGTATCGGCCACGAATTGCGGATCGCTGCGCAGGAAGGCGATGAATTCGTCCAGCGTCCCGTCAAATCCGGCCTCTTCCTTCGCCGTTTCCATTTCGGCGGTGATCCGCGCCACTTCGTCGAGGCCGATCTGGTGGATCTCCTCAGCCGTCAGATCCAGTGTCGTGTATTGGCTGATCTGCTGGGCGTAATAGGCCGGGCCGTCGGGAAATTCGCTCGCCCCCAATGTGGTGCGGGTGTTGGGCAAATACTCATCGCGGAAGAAGGCCAGCCAGGCGGCATAGGCAGGGGTGACGCTTTCACGAATCGCTTCGTGTCCGGCTGCGCGCAAACGCTCCTGTTCCGCCTGGGGAATGTTGCGGGGCATATCGGCGAAAGGTGCCCAGAAGGGGCTCTGTTCCGGGTCTTCGACGACATAGGAACTGATCGAGACATCGCGCCCCTTCAGCGTGATCCGGGGAACGGAGAATCCGCGTTTGAGCCCTGCTTTTGCATTGGCTGTATGCTCGGCAAAATAGCGCGGAATATCGCGCATCCGGCCGATATAATTCTCATATTCCTCAGCCGTGGGAAAGCTGCTGCGCGCAGCAAGGTAAGACCAGAAATTGCTATCGCTGTCGAAAGGCATTTCCCATTCGGCAAAGCGCGCATCGCCAATTTCAGCTTCGAGCAGAGTGCGCAAAACCAGCGCATTGGTCTGCTCCGTCTCGCTCAACTTCGAGATATCGATCTTGTCGAGCTGGGCCAGATATTCGGCATATTGCGCAGCGCGCGCCCGCTGCGCTTCCGGGGCAACCGACCACAGCCGATCGCCCTGTTCGGTGCTGCCACTGGCATTTTCCGTCAACCCGAATTGTTCGAGCTGATAATCGTAATAGGCATCCGCCAGCGCCTCGAGCCGCTCATCGGCGCTCTCTTGCGCGGCAAGCGGCGTGGTGCAGGTGGCAGCGACGAGGACCGCCGCTCCGAAAATAGCAGTCCTCATCGTCTCTCCCCTACCCTATCGGATCAGTCTGGCTTCTTGGCCACGCCGACCATGGCCGGGCGCAGCAGACGATCCTTGATCATGTAGCCGGCCTGCATTTCCTGCACGATGACGCCAGGCTCCTCCTCGTCAGTCGGCACTTCCATCATCGCCTGATGCTGGTTCGGGTCGAGAGGCAGGCCCTTGGCTGCGATACGGGTGATACCGTTCTGGCCGAAAACCTTCTCCAACTCGCGCTGTGTCGCCTCGATCCCGGCAATGAAATTCTTCGCCTTCTCATGCTCACGAAGCTCTTCCGGCACGTGGTCGAGCGCACGGGCGAGGTTATCGGCCACGCTAAGAATATCGCGAGCGAAGCTGGTCGCACCATAATTGCGTGCGTCCTGAACGTCCTTTTCGAGGCGGCGGCGCACATTCTGCGTTTCCGCCCGGGCATACAGCACGTCCTGCATCGCGCTATCGAGATCGCCCTTGAGCTTGGCCAAAGCGTCTTCGAGGCCACTGTCTTCCTCGACCGCTTCGCCATCGTCGCGCAGATGTTCGGGCACACCTTCCATTTCGCGCGCCACTTCTTCGTCGACCGCCTTGTCGTGCGGCTCTTTGTTGTTCTCGTCGTTCACTGGAAAAACCCTGTTAGCCTATTCGTTTGCCCAAGGATCGGGCCGTGAAATCCACCATGGGGACGACCCGCGCGTAATTCAACCGGGTCGGACCGATCACACCCAGCACGCCGACCACTCTGCCCTCGCGATCGCGATAGGGCGAAGCGATCACCGAGGACCCGGAAAGCGAGAACAGCCGGTTCTCGCTGCCGATGAATATCCGCATCGCCTCCGCACGCCGCGCGCGATCGAGCAGGCTGGCGACCGATTGCTTGCTTTCCAGATCGTCGAGCAGCGAACGCACACGTTCGATATCCCCCAGGGCCACCTCATCGAGCAGATTGGCTTGGCCGCGCACGATCAGCACCGGTCGGTTGGTTGCATCCTCGCTCCAGGTTGCAAGTCCGCGCTGGACCAGGTCGCGGCTCGCTTCGTCGAGAGCGGATCTTCCGCTGGCGATTTCCTCTTCGACCGTGCTGGCGGCCTCGGCCAACGTCCGGCCGGAAGTGTGCGCGGTGAGATAATTGCTGGCCTGCTCAAGCGAGGTGCCGAGCGTTTCTACCGGCAGCGACAGAATGCGGTTCTCGATATGCCCATCTTCGCCGACGAGCACGGCGAGCACGCGGTTGGAATCTAGCGCGGTCAGCGAAACCTGAGACAACCGAGGTTCGCGCGTGGGCACCATGACCATCCCCGCAGCGCCCGAAAGATCGGAAAGAAGCGCGCTGGTTTCCTCAAGAGCGCGCTCGATTGGTCCCGGTTCGGCCAACCGCTGTTCGATGGCTGCGCGCTCCTGTTGAGACGGTTCGGCAACCTGCATCATCGCATCGACGAAAAGACGCAGGCCGCTTTCGGTCGGCATCCGTCCGGCACTGGTATGCGGCGCCGCCAACAGGCCGCGTTGTTCGAGCTCTGCCAGAACCGAACGGATTGAGGCCGGCGAGAGGTTCACTCCGCTCTCGCTCGCGAGAGCTTTCGATCCCACCGGCGCGCCGCTGTCGAGATAGCCTTCCACCACGAGACGGAAGATATCCCGTGCGCGGTCCGACAAATCAGTGAGCGGTGGAGAATTCATGGTGCCTATCTAACCACTCCCCTTGCGGCCTCAAGACCCATGCGCCACACGCGTCCCCGAGATTCGACTGCAATGGAGACCCCCATGCGACCTTCCGGCCGTGCGCCCGACGAAATGCGCGCCATCACCATCGAAACCGGTTACACCAAGCATGCCGAAGGTAGCTGCCTTATCAGCTTCGGCGAAACACGCGTGCTGTGCACCGCCAGCGTCGAAGAACGTATTCCGCCGTGGCTGCGCGGCAAGGGCGAAGGCTGGGTCACCGGGGAATATTCGATGCTCCCCCGCGCGACTCATACGCGCGGCCAGCGCGAGGCGGCCAAGGGAAAGCAAAGCGGCCGGACGCAGGAAATCCAGCGCCTGATCGGGCGGAGCTTGCGCGCCGTGGTCGATCACAAGAAGCTCGGCGAACGCCAGATCACGCTCGATTGCGATGTGATCCAGGCCGACGGCGGCACGCGCACGGCCTCGATTTCCGGCGCTTGGGTTGCCTTGCGTCTTGCGGTCGACGGGCTGATGAAATCCGGTGCAATCACCCAGGATCCGATTACGGCCAAGGTCGCCGCGATTTCCTGCGGTATCTATGACGGTACGCCGGTGCTCGATCTCGACTATCCCGAAGACAGCAATGCCGATGCAGACGCCAATTTCGTGCTCATCGAAGGCGGCAAGATCGCGGAGGCACAGGCCACGGCCGAGGGCGCACCCTATGACGAGGAAGCCTTCCTCCGGCTTCTGCGCCTGGCCCAGATGGGCTGCGCGGAAATCTTCAAAGCGCAGGACGCGGCGACGCGCTCGTGACTCGGCGCATCGGTTCGGGCTCGCTGGTCATCACCACGCATAACGAGGGCAAGCTGAAGGAAATTTCCGCTCTGCTCGAACCGCATGGCGTCAAATGTATCTCGGCCGGATCGCTGGGCCTGCCCGAACCGGCCGAGACCGGGACCACCTTCGTCCAGAACGCGCTGATCAAGGCACGTGCTGCGGCGGAGGCATCGGGTCTCGTCGCTCTGGCGGATGATAGCGGTTTGTCCGTCGATGCACTCGACGGACGACCCGGCGTTTACACCGCCGACTGGGCCGAACGACAGTGGTTCGAAGGCGATCCGGGGCGCGACTGGTACATGGCGATGGGCAAGGTCGAAGGCATGCTGCAGGAGAAAGGCGCCGAGGTCGATCGTTCCTGCGCTTTCCATTGCGTCCTCGCGCTTGCCTGGCCCGATGGCGAGCAAGCGGTCTATGAAGGCACCGCCCCCGGCACGTTAACCTGGCCGCCGCGCGGCACCATGGGGTTCGGATACGATCCCGTCTTCGTGCCCAGGGGGCGCGAGCAGACGTTCGCGCAGCTCGATCCGGCAGAGAAACACGCCATCAGCCACCGCGCCGATGCCTTTACCAAACTTGTTGCCGATCAATTCGACTAAGGGTCAGAAAGCTTTCCGACCCCAGACATTCCCCGCAGGCCAATACCGGCATACCAAGACATCATTGCCATGAGCTGTCGCCAGCGCGCAGCCGACCTCTTCGGTTTCGCGCCACACCACCTGGGTATAGTGTCCGACATCGGCCCAGTTCCCGGTCTTCGAGATGTTCGGGAAGTGGGCGTGGCGATAGTGCTTCTTTTCCTCGATGAACATGCCGACCATGGTTTCCACGGGCCAATGTCCAGCCGTGCCCATCCAGAGATTCTCGCCCGTCTGGTTGCGGGCCTGGCTGTCGGCATGCTGGAGCCTGCCTGTGCGTGAGAGACGATGCGCCCATTCCCGGGCCTCGCGTTCGAGGTGGACATTCCATTTCAGCGGGCGCAAGCGCAGTCGGGTCCGCTCCCTATTATGGACATTCAGAATGCGGGCCGCCATTGGCAGGTCGGACGTTTTTCGGGTATCGATCGAGTGTGATGCTGCATGGGCGGCGCGCAAGTCGAGCGGTTTCGACGCCCCGCTTGCGGCTGCAGCAGTCACCGTGGCACATAGCACGGCAATGGCGCCGCCCAGCGACGCGATCCACTTTTTCGACCCATCCATGACAGGTGGAATTCCGTTCCGATGATTAAGATTAGCTGAAGACATCCTTGGCCCGCGCTCTCTACATTCACTGGCCATTCTGTATCGCGAAATGTCCTTATTGCGATTTCAACAGCCATGTCCGGAAAACTGCGGATATCGAGCAATGGGAAGCTGCGCTGGTGGCGGATATGCAGCATGAGCATGGCCAGACACAGTCGCAAGAACCCCTCGCAAGTGTCTTTTTTGGCGGAGGAACTCCGTCTCTCATGCCCCCCACCCTCGTTGCCGCCCTGCTGGGACAGGCAGAGCGCTTGTGGGGGTTCGATCCGGCGATCGAGATTACGCTCGAAGCCAATCCCAGCAGCGTGGAGGCGAGCAATTTCGCCGAACTCGCGGCAGCGGGGATCAATCGCGTTTCGATGGGCGTGCAGAGTCTGCGAGACGAGGTGTTGCGTTTTCTCGGCAGGCTGCATGGTGTCGATGAAGCGCTGGAGGCGGTAGCGGTGGCGCAGCGGCATTTCGCCCGCGTTTCGATCGACCTGATCTATGCCCGGCCGGACCAGACGGAGGCGGACTGGCAAGTAGAACTGGGCGAGGCACTGGCGCTCGGTACCGATCATATGTCGCTGTATCAGCTCACGATAGAGCCCGCGACGCGCTTCGCGACCGATGTGCGGCGCGGCGTGTTTGAACCGCTCGGCGATGATTATGCGGCCGATCTGTTTGCTCTGACTCGCGAGATGACCGAAGCTGCCGGCCTCCCGGCCTATGAGGTCAGCAACCACGCGCGGCCGGGCCAGGAAAGCCGCCACAATCTGACATATTGGCGCTATCAGGACTATGTCGGTATCGGTCCCGGTGCCCATGGACGGCGGCGCGGCGTCGCGACCGTACGCCACCGCAAGCCCGAGAACTACCTCTCCGCAGTCGCGACGCAGGGGCACGGGATCGCCGAAGCGCGTCCACTCGCGCACGGAGAACAGGCCAGCGAAGCGTTGCTGATGGGACTGCGACTGGCCGAAGGGGTCGATCTCGCGGCACTTGCCCGCCGGTTCGACGCAGCGCCCGCGGCGTTGGTCGACGAGGCCAAACTGGCCCTGTATCGCGATCTCGGCCTGGTCTGGGCGGAGCAAGAGCGGATCGGCGTCACGCCGCAGGGCATGCCGCTGCTCGATGCCTTGCTTGGCGAAGTGGTCTGCAGCGACCTCGTGACATCATGAACAGGGCCGATCTGCTCGCGGCCTGGCACGATCACCTGGCGCTTGGATTGCGCCGCTCCCATCACACAGTGCGCGCTTATGACAAGGCGGCGGAGCGTCTTCTTACGCGAATGGGCCTTTCGTCCTGGGACGCCGTCGCCGAAATCACGGCAACACGTCTGCGCACGCATCTCGCCTCGCGCCGGGCAGAGGGACTTTCCAATGCCTCCGCCGCGCGTGAGCTGTCGGCGCTGAAGGGCTTCATTGCCTTCGCTCGGACGCAGGCGGGACATGCCGTTTCCGACCCGCCACGCCTGCGGGGGCCGAGGATAAAGAAAGGCCTGCCTCGCCCGGTCACGCCCGACGATGCAATCGGGCTCGCCGATGCGGTCGAGGCGCTGGCCGCTGAAGACTGGATCGGCGCACGCGATCGCGCGGTTCTGCTGTTGCTCTACGGCGCGGGGATGCGGATCGCAGAGGCGCTGTCGCTGACCGGCAGCGCGCTGCCGCTGGGCGAGAGGCTGACCGTCAGCGGCAAGGGCGGCAAACAGCGTGTCGTGCCGCTGCTCCCAATCGTGCGCGAGGCTGTCGCGGACTATGCCGCGCGCTGTCCCTACCCCATGGCGAAGGACGATGCGCTGTTTCGCGGCGCAAAGGGCGGGGCGCTGTCGCAAGGAATGGTTCAGAAGGCGACGGCACGAGCGCGCAAAGTACTGGGCTTGCCCGACAGCGCCACGCCCCACGCGCTACGGCACAGCTTTGCCACTCACCTGCTTGGCGCAGGCGCGGATTTGCGGAGCCTGCAGGAACTGCTCGGCCATGCCAGTCTGGGCTCGACGCAAATTTACACCAAGGTCGACGCGGCTCGGCTGCTCGATACGTATCGCAGCGCACACCCACGCGAAAAGGACTAGTCGCGCTTCCGCGGTTTCCAGGTCAGTACCCGCCACACATACCCACCGAACGCGGCCACGAAGATCGCCAGGACGAGCCAACCCAGCAATTCCTGCGAACGGGCCAGCCTGCGGCCCAGCTCGACCATCGCCAGGTTCCATACAAAGGCGCCTGCGAAGGTATAGACCAGGAACCGAACAGCCCCCATGTGCGATAATCCCGCGGGGATCGAGATGAGTGTGCGCAGGACCAGTGTAAATCGCATGGCGAAGACCACCCACGAACCATGCCTGCGAAAGAACGCCTGCGCGCGTTCGACATCGTGCCACTCCATCGTCAGCCAGCGACCGTGGCGGGTCACGAAGGGTTCGAGCCGCGTCCGCCCCCAGCGGTCGCAAATCCAGTACCACCAGTAATTGCCCAGCGTCGTTCCCGCGCTG
Source organism: Qipengyuania sp. ABI-127-1 (assembly GCA_022953095.1). Lineage (GTDB taxonomy): Bacteria > Pseudomonadota > Alphaproteobacteria > Sphingomonadales > Sphingomonadaceae > Qipengyuania. The sequence continues at coordinate 1,699,947 of JALJCR010000001.1, forward strand.
CCCACCAGGAGAAGCGGCCAATACTCCATCGTGCCGCGCGCCACCGCAACCCCGCCCAGCCCCATGATCACTTCGGACGGCAGAGGCGGGAAGATGTTTTCCAACGCCATCAGCACGAAAATTCCCAGCAGACCGCCGAGCTCGATCGTGCGGATGATGAATTCGGTCATCGCACGCCAGCCGGCCAGGTCACATTGCCGCGTGACGCCGCTCGATCGCGTCCCAGATGAGGCCCGCCGTATCGGTGCCATTGAATTTGTCGATCGCAACAATGCCAGTGGGCGATGTTACGTTGATTTCGGTCAGCCATTTGCCGCCGATCACGTCGATACCGACGAAGACCAGACCGCGGCGCTTCAATTCCGGCCCCATTGCGGCGCAGATCTCTTCTTCGCGCGCCGTCAGCGTTGTCGCCTCGGCATGCCCCCCCTGCGCCAAGTTCGAACGAAACTCACCTTCGCCAGGGAAGCGATTGATTGCCCCTGTGAATTCTCCATCGACGAGCACGATCCGCTTGTCGCCTTCGCTGACTTCGGGAATGAAGGGCTGGACCATATGCGGTTCGGGCCAGGTCTGGTCGAAAACTTCGGACAGAGCCGAAAGGTTGGTCCCCTCCGCATCGATCCGGAAGATCGCCTTGCCCCCATTGCCGTGCAACGGTTTGACCACCACCGAACCGTGCTTCTTCTGAAAGTCGCGCAAATCGTCCAGATGCCGGGCGACGAGAGTTGGCGGCATATACTGGGCATAATCCAGCACGAACATTTTCTCGGGCGCGTTCACGACTTCGCGCGGGTCGTTGACCACCAGCGTTGTGCCCTTGAGCCGATCGAGCAGCAGAGCGCTGCTGATATAGCCCAGATGGAACGGAGGGTCCTGCCGCATCAGCACGACATCGATATCCCGCGCTAGGTCGATCCGCCGACGTTCGCCGGTGCTGAAATGGTCGCCCTCCACCCGCTGCACGCGCACCGGGGCAGCATGGGCCGTGATGTGGCCGCCGGGTGTCCCGTCGCTTTCATAGGCAAGGCTGGCGACATCGTAGTGCCACACTTGGTGCCCGCGCGCCTGCGCGGCCAGCATCAGCGCGAATGAACTGTCGCCCGCTATATTGATTGTATCGAGCGGGTCCATCTGGACGGCGACACGTAGCGGCATTCTAGTCTCCGATTATCATCGCCTGCCTTGCGGTTACGGCTGCCAGGCATTGGCGATGTGGCGAGGGAAGCTGCCCGGCGCAAGCAGGATCACGTCGATGCGGATGTCTTCGCCGTCCAGCGCGTAGCGATGCGCCACCGCTTCGGCGGCGGCGGCGACGCGCGACAGCCGGTATTCGTCGATCGCATGGTCGAGGTCGGCGCGCCTGCGTCGCCATTTGACCTCGACGAAGGCAATCACCCCGCCCCGCCTGGCGATCAGGTCGATCTCCCCCGCCGCTGTTTTCACGCGGCGGTCGAGGATCTGCCAACCCTTGGCCCTGAGCCACATTGCAGCGCGGGTCTCGCCTTCGCGGCCGCTTTTCTCGGCCAGTTGGCGTTTCATGCCGAGCGTAATTCCATCGCTCTGGCATAGAGGGTCTTGCGATCCATCCCCGTGGCCTTGGCCACCTGCGCCGCGGCTTGCGAAACCTTCATCGTGCGCAAGGCGTCGATCAGCATGGCGTCGGCATCCTCTTCACGGGCAACGCTTTCGGGCGGCGGCCCGACCAGCAAGACGATTTCCCCCTTGGGCGGATTGGCTTCGAAATAGGCGATCAGCCCGGCGGGAAGCCCGCGCCGCACTTCCTCGTGCAGCTTGGTGAGTTCGCGTGCGACGGCCACCTCACGGCCGTGAAAGGTTTCGGCTATCGCTGCCAGCGACTTACCGAGCCGGGGAGCCGTGTCGTAGAATATCAATGTCGCATCGACACCGGCCAGTTCCTCCAGCGCCTCGCGCCGGGCTTTGTCCTTGCTGGGCAGGAAGCCGCCGAACAGGAAGCGATCATTGGGCAGGCCCGACAGCGCAAGACCCGCAATGGCGGCACAGGCCCCCGGCACTACGGTCACTGGAATGCCCTCGGCACGGCAATCATTGACCAGGCGATAGCCAGGGTCGGATATCATCGGCGTGCCTGCGTCGCTGACCAGTGCCACCGCACGCTGACGCATCGAATCGACCAAGCGCGAACGGTCGCGATGTTCGCTGTGATCGTCGTAGCGCCACATCGGCCTGGAAATGCCGAGATGCTTGAGCAGTTTGCCGGTAACGCGCGTATCTTCGCAGGCGATGCCATCGCAGCGCCGCAACACGTCGACGGCCCGCAGCGTTATGTCACCAAGGTTGCCGATCGGGGTGGCGACGATATAGAGCCCCGGTGTAAGGCTATCTTCGGGAGGGGCTTTTTCGTTCACCCTCCTTCAATGAACATCAATGAGGGACGCGGCAAGCATGAAGCGCTGGAGTTTGAACCGTCGGACGATCGTCACCGTGGGCCTCGCGGCGTTGCTCGCCGGGTGTTCCACGATTCTCCCACGCGGGGCCGAGCGCGCCGAGCCTGTCGATCCCACACCGACACCGCAGCCGACCGAGGCGCTGCCCACCGACCAGACGCGACATCGTATCGCCCTGCTCGTCCCGATGTCGGGGCGGAATGGCCCGGTCGGCCAGGCGATCGCCAATGCCACGACCATGGCCTTGCTCGACACCAATGCGAGCAATCTGCGGATCACGACTTACGATACCGCGAAAGGCCCCGAGGCTGCCGCGCGTCAGGCAATCACAGAAGGAAACAAGCTGATTCTCGGTCCGCTGCTGGGGTCGAACATTCCGTCGGTCCTCGCTCCGGCGCGGGCGGCCGACATTCCGGTAATCTCCTTCTCGAACGATACCGGCGCGGCAGGCCCCGATGTCTTCATCATGGGCCATATTCCCGAACAGTCGATCATGCGCACCGTCGAGTATGCGCGCGAACGCGGATCGCAGAACTTCGCAATCATCGCGCCCGATGGCGAATACGGCGCGCGGGCCGAGGAAGCCATGCGGCGAGCAGTTTCGACTTATGGTGGTACGGTCACCTGGACGGAACGCTATGCGCGAGGCAACACTTCGGTGGTGAGCGCCGCCGAGAGGCTCAAGGCCCATGGCGGTTTCGATACCGTGCTGATCGCCGACGGACCGAGGCTTGCTGCGCAAGCCGCGGGCGTGCTGTTGCCTGGCGGTGGCGGTGCAACCCAATTGCTCGGCACGGAACTGTGGAGCGGTGAAGGCTCGGTCACGCGCGCCTCGGCGCTTCAGGGTGCTCTTTTCTCGGCCGTTTCCGATGATCGCTACAAGCGTTTCGTCGACAGTTACGAGGCCCGGTTCGGCAGCCAGCCCTATCGCATCGCGACGCTCGGATACGATGCGGTCCTGCTGACCTTGCGGGTCGCGCGCGACTGGCGGGTGGGGCGCGACTTCCCCGACCGGGCGCTACGCACCAGGGATGGCTTTCTCGGGCTCGACGGTGCCTTCCGCTTCGGACGCGACGGCCTGGTCGAGCGTGCTTTCGAAGTACGCGAGGTACGTGATGGAACGGTCGTGATTGTGGACAATGCGCCGACTCGGTTCTGAGCAGGGCGGATAACCCGCCTCGTCCGCTTGTGGCGCGGCGAAGCAGCGCGATATAGCTGGCAGTCATGTCCGACGATCTGTTCGAAAACACGCCCACCTCCAGCGGCGATTACGATGCCTCCTCGATCGAGGTGCTGGAAGGCCTCGAACCGGTGCGCCGCCGCCCCGGCATGTATATCGGCGGGACGGACGATCGGGCATTGCATCACCTCGTCGCCGAAGTGCTCGACAATGCCATGGACGAGGCGGTTGCAGGCCATGCGACGCGCATCGAAATGCGGATCGAGGAAGGCAACCGAGTCATTATCGCCGACAACGGTCGAGGCATCCCGGTCGACGAGCATCCCAAATATCCGGGCAAGTCGACGCTCGAAGTTATCCTCTCGACACTCCACTCGGGGGGAAAGTTCTCGGGCAAGGCCTACGCCACCAGTGGCGGCCTGCACGGCGTTGGTGTCTCGGTGGTCAATGCCCTGTCGAGCGATACGCGGGTCGAGGTGGCACGCGACAAGCAGCTCTATGCGCAGAGCTTCTCCAAGGGGCAGACGCTCGGCCCGATCGAACAGCTCGGCCCGACGCCCAACCGGCGCGGCACGACGGTCAGCTTCGTGCCCGACACCGAAATTTTCGGCGACCGCCAGTTCAACCCGAAGCGGCTGTTCAAGCTCGCGCGGTCCAAGGCCTATCTTTTTGCCGGGGTCGAGATCCGCTGGAAATGCGCGGACAGCCTTGTCAGCGAGGGCGTGCCTGCCGAGTCCGTGTTCAAGTTCCCCGGCGGCCTCGCGGATCACCTGGCCGAGCAAATCAACGGCCGCGAATGCGTAACCGCGCAGCCCTTTACCGGCAGTCAGGATTTCCCGGAAGAAGCGGGGCGCGTCGAATGGGCGATCGCCTGGCCGCTCTATTCGGACGGTTCCACGAGCTGGTACTGCAACACCGTGCCCACCCCCGATGGCGGGACGCACGAACAGGGCGTGCGCGCGGCGCTGACCAAGGGCCTGCGCGCCTTCGGCGACCTGACCGGGGTGAAGAAAGCCAAGGATCTGACCGCGGACGACATCATGGTCGGCGCCGAGGTGATGCTGAGTGTCTTCATCCGCGATCCGCAGTTCCAGAGCCAGACCAAGGACCGCCTGACTTCCCCGGAAGCTGCACGCCTGGTCGAGAATGCGGTGCGCGACCATTTCGACCATTTCCTCGCCGACAACATGGATCGCGGCAAGGCCCTGCTCGGCCAGGTCATGGAACGGATGGACGAGCGCCTGCGCCGCAAGCAGGAACGCGAGATCAAGCGCAAGACCGCGACCAATGCCAAGAAGCTGCGCCTGCCGGGCAAGCTCACCGATTGCTCGGGAGAAGGCGATGGCGAGACCGAGCTGTTCATCGTCGAAGGCGACTCAGCAGGCGGCAGCGCCAAGCAGGCGCGCAACCGGAAAACGCAGGCGATCCTGCCCATCCGCGGCAAGATCCTCAACGTCGCCAGCGCATCCGCCGACAAGATCCGCGCGAACAGCGAAATCGCCGACCTGACACTCGCCATGGGCTGCGGCACACGCAAGGATTGCGACCCGGAAAACCTGCGCTACGACCGCATCATCATCATGACCGATGCCGATGTCGACGGCGCGCATATCGCCACGCTGCTGATGACCTTCTTCTTCCAGGAAATGCCCGAAGTCGTTCGTGGCGGGCATCTCTATCTCGCCCAGCCCCCGCTCTATCGCCTGACCGCAGGCAAGGAGAGCCGCTATGCCCGCGACGACGCGCACCGCGCGGAGCTGGAAGAGACCGTGTTCAAGGGCAAGAAGGTCGATGTCGGCCGCTTCAAGGGTCTGGGCGAAATGAACCCCGCGCAATTGCGCGAGACTACCATGAATCCCGACACGCGCAGCTTGATCCGTATCACCCTGCCAGCGGAATTCGAACAGCGCGCCATGGTCAAGGAACTGGTCGACCAGCTCATGGGCCGCAATCCGGAACATCGGTTCAACTTCATCCAGAACAATGCCGGTGACATGGACCGTGAGATGATCGACGCGTAACAAGTCTATTGAACAGGTTTGCTACGCGGAGCATTTGTTCGATATGGTCTTCGCCGGCCAATAAAGGGGACGGATCATGAACGGTCGACTTTCCCTAATCGCAATTGCCATGGCCGGGGCGCTGGGTTCTTGCGGGGTCCCTGCCCCGAGCCTTTCGCTACGAAGTGCCGATTGCGACGCTCAATTCTCCTCAGGCGATGTCGTGCGCAGTCCGGACGTCTTTTTCATGGCCAGCAGCATGGCGGATTGTCGCAAACCGGAACTGCGGTTCGCCCCCTTCCGGTCGAACGCGCTTTCTTACGGTTTCGTAACGCCGAGAGGGAGCAATGATGAGCCCTGGCAGACCCACGACGCCAAGCTCTTGCGCGAAGGCGACTGGGTCGAAACCCTGGTCGACCAGGTCAATTCGTTGGGAGAGCAGCAGGAGCTCCTGATATTCATCCACGGTTATCGGAACAATTTCCACGACGGACTACAACGTGCTGTCACCGTCAGAAATCTATATCCGTATACGGTCCCGACCGTTTCGATCGTTTGGCCGTCCCGAAAGCGGTATCTTGGCTACATCTACGACGCGTCAAGCATCGGATGGGCGCAGAGCCATATAGATCGCCTCCTCCGAATGCTGGTTCACGAGGTAGACAACGTTACGCTGGTTGCGCACAGCATGGGTAGCCGTGCGCTGATCGGAGCGGTTGAGCGGTTGAACATGGAAGACGAAGCGGCGGCGGCCAGAATTCGAAAAATCATACTCGTTTCTCCCGATGTCGATCGCGACCGGGTATTGCGAAACGAAGGGTCAGTTGAAGCGCTGCTTCATGGAGGACGTTCCGTAACGATTTATTCCTCCCAGAAGGATTTCCCGCTTCGCACCTCCCGCCGTTTGCATGGATACAGCCGTTTGGGGAGTTCCGACTGCCGGTATTCCGTGAACTACGAGGAACGGGACCGGGGGCGCTACGGCGAGTGTCATCTCGGGCCGAATTTGCCGGGTCTCAGCATCGTGGAAACATCGGGTGCCGCATCGGGCGGCTTCAACCGGCATTCCGACGTGTTCGACACCTGTATCGGGCGCGCCGACCTCAAGGCCGTGCTCACGGATGAACCGACACCCTGGCGCGAGCGGGTAGAGCCGAGGGACGGGCGCACCGGCTATCGGCTGACGCAGGTGGCATACGATGCCGAGCGGGATGATTGCCCGCGCTAACTTCGAGTATGCACGTGCAGGTCCCCTTCAAGCGTGCGGTGTACCGGGCATTTGTCGGCGATTTCGACGATCTTGCGACGCTGATCTTCGTCGAGCGCATCGCCATGTAGTTCGATTCGGCGATTCAGTGCCTGCATCTGTCTGCCTTCTTTCATGGCCTCGACGTGATCGCATTCATCCCGGTGATTGCGTTCATGCGTTACCTGCACCGTCACACCCTCCAGCGGCCAGCCCTTCTTATCCGCATACATCTTCATCGTCATCGCCGTGCAGGTGCCCAGCGCGGCATTGAGCAGATCGTAAGGCGTCGGGCCGGAATCGTCGCCGCCATAGCTCTTCGGCTCGTCGGCGATGAAGCGGTGTGTCCTGGTATGAACCTCGGTGCCGAATTTGCCGTGCCCGGTCTTTATCACCACGCCCTGATCCGGCATGGGCCAGTCTTCCCGCATCGGGATGTAGCGGCTCGCCCAGGCGGCAATCACGCTGGCGGCGAATTGGGCGTCAGCCTGCTCCAACAGAAGATGATCGGCCCCTTCCAGGCTGACGAAACTCTTGGGATGCTTCGCGGCGCCGAACAGGGCGCTCGCATTTTCAATACCCACCACGGCATCGGTGGGAGAATGGAGAAACAGCAAAGGGCACCTCACTCGACCGACTTCCTCCAGCAGGTCGATATTCTCGACCTTCTCCAGGAAATCGCGGCTGAGCGCGAAATCGCGGCCGCCAATGGTCACCTGGCCCTCCCCCTCGCGGCGGATAGCCTCGATATCGCCATCGATTCGCTGAAGGACATGCGGTACGTCGCTCGGCGCGCCGATGGTCGCGATCGCCGCGACCTTGTCGAAACCGAGGTCGTTCGCCGCCGCGAGTACCGCTGCCCCGCCCAGACTGTGCCCCACCAGCAGAATAGGCTGCGCAAAGCGATCGAGCAGGGTTTCCGCCGCCGCGACCAAATCCGCGACGTCCGTCGCGAAACCGGCACGCCCGAAATCGCCTTCGCTGCCGCCCAGCCCGGTGAAATCGAACCGCAGGCAGGCAATGCCCTCATTCGCCAGCGCTCGCGCAACGCTCACGGCAGCCTTGCTCTGTTTGGTGCAAGTGAAGCAATGCGCGAACAGGGCCGCGCCGCGCACCAGGCCGGTGGGCAGTTCTATCGAACCTTCCAGAGCGTGTCCGGCATCGGTGGCGATGGTGATCTTTTCGGTCGGCATAGTTTCTCCACATCCGTAGGTCGGGGCCATCCGGTTACAACGCCCCCTTGCGTGTCTCGTGCCCGGCCCCTAACGCTTACGTAAAGTTGCAAGGGAAAACCGATGGCCGAACCGACCCGTTTCGAAGGTACGAAATCCTATATCGCCACAAACGACCTCAAGGTTGCGGTCAATGCCGCAGTCACGCTGCGCCGTCCGCTGTTGGTCAAGGGCGAGCCGGGTACGGGAAAGACAGTCCTCGCGCACGAGATCGCCAAGGCGATCGATGCACCGCTGATCGAGTGGAACGTCAAGTCCACCACCAAGGCCCAGCAGGGCCTTTACGAGTACGATGCGGTCGCTCGCCTGCGCGATGGCCAGCTGGGCGACGAGCGCGTTCATAACATTTCGAACTACATCAAGAAGGGCAAGCTTTGGGAAGCCTTCACCGCACCACAGCTTCCCGTTCTGCTGATCGACGAGATCGACAAGGCCGATATCGAATTTCCCAACGATCTGTTGCAGGAACTCGATCGCATGAGCTTCGACGTCTACGAAACGCATGAACGCATCGAGGCGAAGGAGCGCCCGATCGTGGTGATCACTTCGAACAACGAAAAAGAACTGCCCGACGCCTTCCTGCGCCGCTGCTTCTTCCATTACATCAAATTCCCCGATACCGAGACGATGCGCGAGATCATCGAGGTCCACTTCCCCGGCATCCAAAAGAGCCTCGTCACCAAGGCGATGGAAATCTTCTACGAAATCCGCGATGTGCCAGGCCTCAAGAAGAAGCCCTCGACCAGCGAATTGCTCGACTGGCTCAAACTGCTCCTCAACGAGGACATGCCGCTCGAGGTGCTGCAAGACGCGAACCCCAATGCCGCGATTCCGCCACTGCACGGCGCACTGCTCAAGAACGAGCAGGACGTGATGATGTTCGAACGTCTCGCCTTCATGGCGCGGCGGCAAAGCTGATGTCGCATCAAGGTGGCTGCCTTTGCGGCGCCGTTCGGTTCGAGATTGCCTCGGACCCGATCGGAGCACGGTACTGCTGGTGCCGCGACTGCCAGCGGATCGCGTCCGGAATGGCCACTGTGAATGTGTTGTTTCCGGCCGAAGCGGTCACCTATTTGGGCGAAATGACGGCGATGCGCCGGGTCGCGGACAGCGGCAATACCGTTGAACGGGCTTTCTGCGCAAAATGCGGTTCGCAAATGTATAGCAAGACGGTCATCGGTCCCGAGCAACCGATGCGCGTGCGCGCCGGAACGCTGGATGATCCCGAAATCTGCCCGCCGAGCATGATCATCTGGGGATCGAGCGCGCCGAGCTGGGCGCCCTTCCCCGATGGCATGCCGGTGCTCGAGGCCGGTCCGGGATCGCCAGAGTGGCGCCGCCCGGATTCCCCTCAAGAGAAGCTGTAAGCCAGCTCGAAATCGCCCCAACGGCGCCCGTTGACGATAAGCGGGACATAAACATTGCGCACTACGCGATAGGACTGGCCGTCATTTTCGTGACGATAGACCGCCATCATATAGCTCGCATCGCTCTTTTTCGCCTTCTGATCTATGGGATTGAAGATGATGCGGCCGTTACGGCAATACTTGGTGTCGTGAGCCAGATCACCGGTTGGCGCTTTTGAGTTCCGCGTGAGATGCGTCGGAAGATAACCGTTCACATCACTGCATACAGAACCGAGAATGTCGCCGCCCTCCGCGCCTGCCGCTGCGTCGAGCACGGGGCGCCAATGCTCGTTCGCCCATTCCATCAACCCGGTCCGGAAGCGTTGGGGGTTCGATCCTTCGATTGGGCGATAGTCCCGGTCGAAGAGCTGCTCGAGTGTCAGTTCGCCTTTGGCGATGGCTTCCTCGGCCATAACGATGATGTCCTGCGCATGGTCTTGCGCTTTCTCGACCATCGCGCTGTCTTGCGGCGAAAGGCCCGCCTTGACCAGCTTGTCGAACATTTCACTGGCGATCAGTTCAAGGCTTTCCATCCGGTCATGCGCATTCGCGAGGTTGTTCTCGTTTTCCTTGACCGAGCCATCGAAATTGCCGAGCACGTCCTGCACGCTGTGGACATGATCCGAGATCGTCGCGGTATTGCGTGCGATCTGGTCTTGCTGTCCATCGACTTCGAGCAGCAGCGCCGTAACACTGCGCATCGTATCCTCGATCGAACCGACCGAGTTCTTGGCCTGGCTGCTGGCGGCGGCACCGCTCTCGATTTTCTCGATCACCTGGCCGGCCTCTTTTCCGAGCATGTCGACCGTGCGGCCAATTTCTTCGGTCGCCTTGCGGGTTTCGCTGGCGAGCGACTTCACCTCGTTGGCGACGACCGCGAAGGTGCGCCCCTGCTCACCGGCGCGCATCGCCTCGATCGTGGCATTGAGCGCGAGGATATTGGTCGTCTCGGCGATTTGGTCGATTTCCTGGCTCGAACGGCGTACCTGATCCATCGCCGCAGCAAAGCCGGTGACATGCTCGGTCAGAGTCTCGACTAGGCTGAGCAGATTGCCGATCTCGTTGAGCGAATTGCTGATCATCAGCGAGCCATCGTTGAGCCGTTCGATCGCGCGTTCAGACAGCAGGCGCGCTTCGTCGCTAGCCTCGAGAACCTTGCGCTGATCGTCGTCAAGCGCGCGGACGGTTCCCTGCAGTTCGACATATTCTCGGCGCAAATGCCCGAAGGAATCGATGACGTCCCGCACTATGCCGGCGACATCCGAGCAGCCCACGGCAACTTTGCCGCAAGTCTCGGGTATCTGGTCGAGTGCCGATGCGCCCGGGGCATCGATCGCGCTAAGTTCCATTGTCCAAGTGACCCCTGAGTGGATTTTTGTGCGACCTGCGTAGGACAGGATGGTTAGCGGACGGTAAAGACAAAGTCGTAAATCGGGCACTGGTGCGGGCCGCAGGCACGCGCTAGACCCTCGTACATGTTCTTCAATTTCGTCGACGAGCTGCGCGCTGCGGGCATTCCCGCAAGCTTCAAGGAACACCTCACGCTGATCGAAGCGCTGGATCGCGATGTGATCGAGCAATCACCGGAAGCGTTCTATTATCTCAGCCGCGCGACCTTCGTGAAGGACGAAGGCCTGCTCGATCGGTTCGATCAGGTTTTCCAGAAGGTCTTCAAGGGTATCCTGACCGATTACGGGCAGAACCCAGTCGATATTCCCGAAGACTGGCTGAAGGCCGTCGCCGAGAAATTCCTCTCCGAGGAAGAGATGGAGAAGATCAAGAGCCTGGGCGACTGGGACGAGATCATGGAGACGCTCAAGAAGCGGCTCGAGGAACAGGAAAAGCGCCACCAGGGCGGCAATAAGTGGATCGGCACCGGGGGCACCTCGCCCTTCGGCAATTCGGGCTACAATCCCGAAGGCGTGCGGATCGGCGGCGAGAGCAGGCACAAGCGCGCGCTGAAGGTGTGGGACAAGCGCGAGTTCAAGAATCTCGACAACACCAAGGAACTGGGCACGCGCAACATCAAGATGGCGCTGCGCCGCCTGCGCCGCTTTGCCCGCGAAGGCGCGGCGGACGAGCTCGATCTCGACGCGACGATCGAAGGCACTGCCAAGCAGGGCTGGCTCGACATCCACATGCGGCCAGAACGGCATAATGCGGTCAAGCTGCTGTTATTCCTCGATGTCGGCGGCTCGATGGACCCGTTCATCAAGCTGTGCGAGGAGCTGTTCAGCGCCGCCACCGCCGAATTCAAGAACCTCGAATTCTTCTACTTCCACAACTGCCTCTACGAAGGCGTGTGGAAGGACAACCGCCGCCGCTGGCAGGAACGCACCAAGACATGGGACGTGCTCCACAAATACGGGCACGATTACAAGGTGATCTTCGTCGGTGATGCGGCGATGAGCCCCTATGAAATCACCCATCCGGGCGGCAGCGTCGAGCATATGAACGAGGAAGCCGGCGCCACCTGGATGCAGCGCGTGACCAACACCTATCCCGCGACCGTGTGGCTCAATCCGGTGCCCGAGAAACAGTGGGGTTATTCGCAGTCGACCAAGGTGATGAAGCAACTGGTCAACGACCGCATGTATCCGCTGACGCTCGACGGTCTCGACGATGCCATGCGTGAACTGAGCCGCAAAACAGGCGCCTGAGTTGAGACACAGCCGCTTCGAGGCGGTTCGCCTCCGCCTCGAACGCTTCGATCCGGGCACGGGCTGGCGGCTCTGGCTCTACGAATTCGTGCTGTTCGGTTTCAAACAGGCATGGGCTTGCCTGTTCGGCGGGTTGCTGCTGGCCCTGCTGCTGGCAACGCATTTCTTCTACCCGGAGAGCGCTGCGCTTCATCGCTACGACTTTCTCACCCTCTCCGCGATTTCGTTACAGGCGGCGATGCTGGCCTTCCGGCTCGAGACCTGGGCCGAGGCGAAGGTCATCCTGATATTCCATATCGTCGGCACTGTGATGGAACTGTTCAAGACCGCCGCCGGATCGTGGATTTACCCCGAGGCAAGTGTTCTCCACATCGGCGCGGTGCCGCTGTTCTCGGGCTTCATGTATGCGGCCGTCGGGAGCTATATCGCGCGCGTCTGGCGGATCTTCGACTTCCGCTTTACGAACTATCCCGCGCGCTGGGCCACACGGCTGCTGGCCGCCGCGATCTATATCAACTTTTTCGCCCACCACTGGCTGCCCGACATCCGCATGCTGCTGTTTGCGGTCACGATCCTCCTTTTCTGGCGAACGCGTATCCATTTTCGTAACTGGCGCGACCATCGCTGGATGCCCTTATTGCTGGGTTTCCTACTGGTCGCACTGTTCATCTGGGGCGCGGAGAACATCGGCACGTTCGCAAGAGCCTGGACCTATCCCGGACAGGAGGATGGCTGGAAAATGGTCAGCCTGGCGAAGCTCGGCAGTTGGTTCCTGCTGATGTTGATCAGCTTCGTCCTGGTCGAACTGGTTTCGCCCGCGCGAAAGCCCGATTAGCCCTTCTGGTCGAGCTCCTCGTTCAGCCGCAGCGAGCAGCGCCAGAAGAAGAATGCGGGAAGCAGGCCGAGGAAGGCCGCGCCATACAGCACGTAACGTACGCTTTCCTCGCCGAATTCCGGGCGCAACCAGTCCGACAACATGCCGAAGAAGAGCGGCCCCAGACCCAGCCCGATCAGGTTCTGGAAGAACAGCAGCACCGCCGCCGCGATCGCCCTTGCGCGCAACGGCACAAGCCCCTGAGCCGCCGAATAGGTCGGTCCATAGTAAAGCGAGTTGAACAGCGTGGGCAGAAACAGCAGCGTCAGCGCGAATAGCCAGTTTTCCGCCTGATAAGCGAAAAAGGCGAGCGGCACTGCCAGAGCCATGCCCACCGCCGGCGCAGTGAGGACGTGACGTCGATTTTCCGCCCCGTAGCGATCCGCCAGCCAGCCTCCGAGAAACGTCCCTGCGATGCCGGCGGCGCCGTTGACGACGCCGAACCAGAAGCCGACTTCACCCGGCGTCAACCCGTGGGTGCGCTGAAAGAAAATCGTGGTCCAGGTGGTCTTCCCGTAAGCAAGGAAAGCTGCGGCCGATCCCGCCACCAGCAGCAGTACGAATGCCTTGGACCCCATAACCGACCGAACCGCTTGCCCCAGGGGCATGGTTTGCTGCGCGTTCGACGCGGCTTGTGCTTGCGTCAGCTGCCGCCGCGGCTCCTTGAGTACCCAGGCGACGACAATCGCCAGCAGGACACCCGGCACTCCGACAATGAAAAACGCCATGCGCCAACCCACGAAATCGGCAAGCAGGCCACCGATCATCATGCCCAAAAGCGTGCCAACAGGTATGCCCAGGGCGTAGAAGGCCAGAGCCGAACTGCGCTTTTTCGGTTCGACCATATCGGCGATGAGCGAATGCGCGGGCGGTGTGCAACCGGCCTCCCCAATCCCTACCCCGATGCGGGCGAGCAGCAGTTGGACGAAATTCTGCGCCATGCCGCATAGCGCGGTCATTGCCGACCAGGTTGCGAGCGCCGCCGCGATCAACTTGGGCCGATGCGTCGTCGGACGGTCGGAAAACCGCGCGATCGGCAGGCCGAGAATGGTGTAGAACAGCGCGAAAGCCAGCCCTGTCATCAGCCCGATCTGCGTATCGCTCAGCCCCAGTTCGAGCCGGATCGGTTCGGCCAGAATGTTGACGATCTGCCGATCGATAAAATTGAAGATATAGACAATCAGCAGAATCCACAGGGTGACCCTGACCGATCCGCCGGTCTGGCGCGCTGCCGCAGTGACCATGAAAACTCTCTCCCGAAGCGCGGGTATGCCCGTCGCCGGGGCACAAGCTCTATGTCCAAGGCAATTCCGTCAACCCCGTTCGTCGAAAATCGAAGATCGGGTCGGTCAGCGCCCTACCGATATGGGGCGCCTCTTCATGGCTACGGTGCCGGATCAGCTATAGATCAGGTGGGGGGCGATCGCTTCGCGCCAGGCAGCCTCATCGGCTGCGGCGAGTTCATCGAGATCGTCGGGCATGGCCTCGCCGTCGTCGACCCATTTGCGCAGGCTTGGCCCCCCGTTGATGACATCGATGGCAAGCCGGTCGAACTCGTATTCATAGGGGAAGTCGCGCCAGATCGTATAATCCGGGTAAAGAGAGCGGATCGCCTTGAATGCCAGCGCCTGCAAGCGCCACGGCCGGAAAGCATGATGATCGTAGAACTTGCCTTCCGCATGGATCATCAAGCCGTTGCACAATGTGCCGGCATGTTTGTGGAAAGTCGGCTCGAACCAGCATTCGCGCAAGGCACAGCCGCGCAGCCATACGGGGGCCATGCGCTGCATTTCCGCAAGCACCGCCTTGGCATCGATGTCGGGCGCGCCGAACAGCACTTCGAGCGGCCTGGTCGTCCCCCGCCCTTCGCTCAAGGTCGTACCCTCCAGCATGACCGTCCCCGCATAGGCGCGGGCCATGTTGAGATTGGCGGCATTGGGGCTGGGATTGATCCAGATGCGATCTTCGGGCCAGCCATAACCCGGCGCCTTGCCCGGTTTCCAGCCTTCCATCTCGATCACCCGCAGCTCGACATCGAGCTTGAAATGATCGACGAACCAGTGCGCCATCTCCCCCATGGTGAGGCCGTGACGCATGACCATCGGTCCGGCTCCGACGAAGCTTTCCTGCCCCGGCAGGAGCAGAGTTCCCTCGACTGGCCCACCGGCCGGATTGGGACGGTCGAGCACCCACACGCTCTTACCCGATTTAGCGGCTTCTTCCAGCAGGTAGAGCAGCGTCGTGACGAAGGTGTAGATGCGGCAGCCAAGGTCCTGCAGATCGAACAGGAAGATATCGGCGCTGGACATCATCTGGCCGGTCGGACGCCGCACTTCGCCGTAGAGACTGAAAACGGGGATACCGTATCGCGGATCGGTCTCGTCCCCGGTTTCGACCATATTATCCTGCTTATCGCCCTTCAGCCCGTGCTGCGGCCCGAAAGCCGAGGACACGGTCACGCCGCGTTCGATCAACGCATCGAGCGAATGGTCGAGATTGGCGGTGACCGAGGCAGGATGGGCGATCAGCGCCACCCGTTTGCCCTCCAGTGGCTTGCGCAGTTCCTCTTCCGTGAGGAGGCGATCGATACCGAATTTCATGCGTCGTTCGGTGCCCCAAGCCGTGCGGTGAAGCAAGCCGGATCGTGAAAATCGGGCGCGGGGCCGTCATGCTCCAGCGCCCAGTAACTCTTTTGGCCACCGGCCTCCTCGATGACGCAGGCGAGCGCCATAGCACATTCTTCCTGCGGCAATCCTGCTGCCGGAATTGCCGCATCGAAGATGGCGAAAGCGCTGCCCGGTCGCATCGTGCACACCGGAGCTCGGGGCATGGTCCGTTCGGTCATGCCCGTCCGCCGGGCCGCGAAATCGTAAGCGTTCCAGCGTTCGGAAGGCGACAGGTTGAACTCCGAATAGGAACTGTCTCCCGGGGGCCTAAGAAACATTTCGAAACAGGTCGTCTGCCAGAGGTCATCTGCCCTGCCCTTGCCCGCAAATGGCGGGACCACCAGTTTGCCCGATCCTTCGATGCGCCAGCGAAGGTGCAACCAGTTCCGATCACGCCCGACGATCCGCGTTTCCACACTCGAAACAGCCAAAGGTGGATGGGCCGGATGCGGGCGCAATCGATACGTTTTCATGCCGCCTCTTACCTGCTAGCGGGCGCTTCGTCATGAGCAACTACTCCTCCGATCTCCTGCGCCTGCTCGAAGAGCGTGGCTACATCCACCAGATTACCGATTCGGAAGGCCTCGATGCGCTTGCCGCAAAGCAGATCGTGCCCGGCTATATCGGGTTCGATGCGACCGCGCCCTCGCTCCATATCGGCAGCCTGGTCCAGATCATGATGCTGCGCCGGTTGCAGCAGACCGGTCACAAACCCATCGTTCTGATGGGCGGAGGGACGACGCGGATCGGTGACCCCACGGGCCGCGACGAAAGCCGCAAGATGCTGACCGACGAGGCGATCGCGGCCAACATCGCCGGTATTCGCACAGTCTTCGAGAGGCTGTTGAAATTCGGTGACGGACCGACCGATGCGGTCATGGTCGATAACCAGGATTGGTTGAGCAAGCTGGGCTATATCGAGATGCTGCAGAAGGTCGGCACGCATTTCACGATCAATCGTATGCTGACGTTCGATTCGGTGCGCCTGCGGCTCGAACGCGAACAGCCGATGACCTTCCTCGAATTCAACTACATGATCCTGCAAGGCTACGATTTCCGGTACCTGTCGCAGGAAATGGGCGTACGTCTGCAAATGGGCGGCAGCGATCAGTGGGGCAATATCGTCAACGGGATGGAACTCGGTCGTCGGATGGACGGCGCTGAGCTGTTCGGGTTGACCACCCCGCTTCTGACCACCGCCGACGGCGCCAAGATGGGGAAGACCGCCGCCGGGGCCGTGTGGCTAAACGAAGCGCAGTTGCCGAGCTACGATTTCTGGCAGTACTGGCGCAATGTCGACGATCGCGACGTGGGCCGTTTCCTGCGCCTGTTCACCGATCTCCCGCTCGAGGAGATTGCGCGTCTCGAATCGCTCGGAGGTGCTCAGATCAACGATGCGAAGACGGTTCTCGCCAATGAGGTAACCAAGCTGGTGCGCGGCGAGGAAGCCGCCGTCCTGGCCGCGAGTACCGCTGCCGAAACTTTCGCCGGAGGCGGCGCCGGGGCCGACCTTCCATCACTCGACGTGGGCGATGACGGTATGCGGATCGGTGCGGTGCTTACTGCGCTTGGCTTCACCGCCTCAAACGGGGAGGCCAAGCGGAAGCTGGCGGAAGGCGCGGTCAAACTGGATGGAAAGCCGGTGACCGATCCGGGCTTTCTGGTCGCAATCGATGAAGGCACCGAATCGAAGCTCAGCCTGGGCAAAAAGAAACACGCGATCATTCGCCGCTAATTGTCGGTGAACCGTTCATCCATCGGGGATGAACCGCTGGACCGGTTTACCAATTGGCAGCCTTTTACGCCCATAAAGTCGGGCAATCGTTTCATCGCAGAGGGGCCGCCCGCATGAGTGCCGGAGCACAACTGAGCGTTACCGACCAGCGGCGCATGACGCGTCACCCGGTCGATTACCCGGTCATCGCCGAACATTTCGGCAAGGGCGATGTGCGCCTTCATATTGCCAATATTTCCGCCAATGGCTTCATGATCGACAATGCGGAAGCTATCGAGCGCGGTGAACGAGTGATCGTGCGCCTGCCGGTGATCGGCCGTATCGAAGCCTATTGCATCTGGACCCGCGACAATCGCGCGGGCTTTCAGTTCGAACGCATCATCCGGGTCGACGATTTTCTGGCGATGATCGACACGCTGCAACCCAATCCTCGCCTGCGTAAGCTGCGCTGATCCGCAACGCCTTCTACTAGAACGACAAGCAGGCCCGTCTTCACAAGTGAAGGCGGGCCTGTCATGCGTCCGGCGTGACCGAAACCGCCACCCCCGCCCCCGACCGATCGCCACTGCGGATCGCCAATTTCAGAGCGTACTGGGTCAGCCGCCTGTCGATGACTCTGGCGCAATACGCGATGATGCTGATCATCGGATGGCAGACGTACAATATCGCACGCGATGGGGGGATGAGCGTTGCCGAAGCCTCTGGCCAGCTCGCGCTTATCGGCCTGCTGCAATTTGTGCCGCTATTCCTGCTCACACCATTTTCGGGCTGGGCCGCGGACCATTTCGACCGCCGCAATATCGCGCGGCTTACCGTGCTGGCGCAATTGGGATGCGCAGGAGCTCTTGCCTGGCTGACCTGGAGCGGGAATCTCACCCTTCTCGCCCTGTTCGGGGTTGCCATCGTGCTGGGTATAGTCCGGGCCTTTAACGGACCGGCCCTGTCCGCTCTCGCGCCCAATCTCGTGCCCAAAGCCATCCTGCCCAATGCGATCGCGCTGTCCAGCATCGCCTGGCAGGTCGGGATGATCGTCGGCCCCGCGATCGGCGGATACACCTATGCGATCCTGCCTGCCCTTCCCTATCTGACCGCCTGCGTTCTCTTCGTGTTATCGCTGATTGCACTGACCTTTATCGGCAAAGTCCCGCAGCCGCCGAGGGAAGCCAACAAACGCCCGATCCATCAGATGGTAGAGGGGCTGCGCTATGTCGTGCGCAACAAAATGGTGCTGGGTGCGATCACGCTCGATCTGTTCGCCGTCTTCCTGGCCGGGGCGACCGCGCTGTTCCCGGTCTATGCGCGCGACATACTGGAGGTCGGCGAGACAGGGCTGGCCCAGCTCGCCATGGCGCCCGCCGTCGGCGCCGCGCTCACCGCATTGTGGTTCAGTTTCCGTCCCCTCAAGACCAATGTCGGCCCGAAGATGCTCTGGGCCGTTGCCATATTCGGACTGGCCACCGTAGTCTTCGGCCTCTCGACCTCGATGCCGCTCAGCCTCGCCATGCTGTTCATCGTAGGGGCGGCGGATATGTTCAGCGTCTATATCCGGCAATCGCTGATCCAGCTACACACGCCCGATGACAAGCGCGGCCGCGTGTCCTCCGTCAGTCTGCTCACGATCAGCGCCTCCAACGAATTCGGCGATTTCTTTTCCGGCAGCCTCGCTTTCCTGGTCGGCCCCGTGCTGGCGGTCGTCGGCGGCGGCGCGGGGGCGATCGTCACCGTCGCGATTTGGGCGCGCATTTTTCCGGTTCTGCGCACGACGCGAACCTTTGACCCACCAGAAGAATTGCTAGACACTCCCCCTGAAGAAAAATTGAAGGAGCAGATGCCATGAAAGCCGACTCCGTCCTCGCCACAATCGGCGGCACCCCCCACATTCGCCTGTCGCGCCTGTTTCCGGATCACGAGGTCTGGGTGAAGAACGAGCGCGCCAATCCGGGCGGTTCCATCAAGGACCGGATCGGCCTAGCCATGATCGAAGATGCCGAGCAGGCAGGCAAGCTGAGGGAAGGCGGCACGATTATCGAGCCGACCAGCGGCAATACCGGCATCGGCCTCGCCATGACGGCTGCGGTCAAGGGCTACAAGCTGGTCCTCGTCATGCCCGAAAGCATGAGTGTCGAGCGTCGCCGCCTGATGCTTGCCTATGGCGCGACCTTCGACCTCACGCCCAAGGAAAAGGGCATGAAGGGCGCCATCGAGCGCGCACAGGAGCTGGTCGAGCAGACCGAAGGGGCTTGGATGCCCAGCCAGTTCGACAATGAAAGCAACTGGAAAGTCCATGCCCGTACCACGGCCAGGGAGATCCTCGAGGACTTCGCCGACACGCCGATCGATGCTCTGATCACCGGCGTCGGCACGGGCGGCCATCTGACCGGCTGCGCCGAGGTCTTGAAGGAGACCTGGCCTGAAATGAAGGCCTGGGGCGTCGAGCCGGAACTTTCCCCGGTCATCAGCGGCGGCCAGCCCGGCCCGCACCCGATTCAGGGTATCGGAGCCGGCTTCATACCCGGCAATCTCCACACCGACGCAATCGAAGGGGCAATCCCTGTCGATGCCGCCGATGCCAAGGACATGGCCCGCCAATGCGCGGTCAAGGAAGGCCTGTTGGTCGGAATTTCGAGCGGTGCGACGCTGGCGGCAATCAAGCAGAAGCTGGCCGAGCTGCCTGCCGGTTCTCGCGTGCTCGGTTTCAATTACGACACCGGCGAACGGTATCTGTCGGTGCCGGACTTCCTGCCGGAGTGATGGAATTCGCGAAGGTCGGATACAGCGATGGGGCGCTCGGCCTGACCGGATTTCACGCGCGCCCTTCCTCGCCGCCGCGGGCTGCAGTTGCGATTTATCCGACCTTCATGAATTCGACGCCCGCCGTCGAAGCGAAAGCGCGGCAACTCGTCGATTCGGGTTTTGCCGTCCTGATCGCCGACTATTACGGACCGGAAGCGCCTTCCACCATCGATGAGGCCTTCACCGCGATGCGTATGCTGCGGGGCAATCCGCAGGCGATGCGGCAGAGATTGCGCCCTTCACTCGATCTTTTGCGAAAGCTCGAACCGAGCGCTCCGCATTTGGCCATCGGCTTCTGTCTGGGCGGCATGGCGGTGCTCGAAATGGCGCGCGACGGGCAGGATCTGGTTGCAGTCTGCAGCTTCCACGGCCTACTCGATACCGCTCTCCCCGCGAAGGAAGCGATCAGGCCGCGCATCCTGATCTGCCACGGCGATGCCGATTCCATGGTTCCACGGGATCGGGTTGTGGCATTCTGGGAAGAGATGGATGCAGTGAAGGCCGATTGGCATTTTCACAGCTATGCCGGGGTGGAGCACGGCTTTACCAATCCGCATACTCTCGATGGCGCACTGAACCCGGCCTACAATGCTAGCGCTGACCGCCAGAGCTGGGCGGCCATGCTCAGTCTATTCGACGAAGTTCTCGACTGACAAAAAAGCCCGGACGTTTCCGCCCGGGCCTTTCTTTCCGACAATGCGGAACTTACGCAGCGGTCGTGAAGGCGTCTTCACCCAACGCCATCATGCTGTCAGCACCGCTTTCGAGCTTGCGGCGCAGCGCGCCGACGTCGGGCAGGAACCGGTCCATGTAATAGCGCGCGGTGGCGAGTTTGGCTTCGTAGAACGCCTTGTCCTCGGTGCCGTCCGCCAGAGCGGCCTGGGCGACCTTGGCCATGCGCAGCCACATCCAGCCCAGCGTTACGATGCCCATGATATGCATGTAGTGATGCGCGCCAGCCCCCAAATGGTTGGGGTTCTGCATCGCATTGTTCATGAACCACATCGTCGCCGCCTGCTGCTGTCCGAGCGCCTTTTCGAGTTGCTCGGCCATCGCGCCGAGATTCTCGTCACCCTTGGCAGCGGCGATTTCGTCACCAACCGTCTTGAAGAAGGCCTGGATCGCAGCGCCACCTTTGCTGGCGAGTTTGCGGCCGCACAGGTCCATGGCCTGCACACCATTGGTCCCTTCGTAGATCTGGGCGATGCGCGCATCGCGGACGAACTGGCTCATGCCCCACTCTTCGATATAGCCGTGGCCGCCGAAGACCTGCTGCATATTGGTCGCGACCTCGTAACCCTTATCCGTGCCGTACCCCTTGATGACCGGGGTCAGCAGACCAATCATCTGGTCGGCTTCGGCGCGCTCTTCCTCGGTTTGCGCCTTATGGGTAAGGTCGACCTGCAGCGCGCCCCACAGGCACAGGGCACGCATGCCTTCGGTAAAGGCCTTCGCATCCATCAGCATGCGGCGCACGTCGGGGTGGACGAAGATGGGATCGGCCTGCGCGTCCGGATCGGCGGGGCCAGTGAGCGCGCGGCCCTGGCGGCGGTCGAGCGCATAGGCAACCGCGTTCTGGTACGCGACTTCCGCCTGGCTCAGCCCCTGGATGCCGACGCCGAGGCGCGCAGCATTCATCATGATGAACATTGCGGCGAGCCCCTTATTCTCCTCGCCGACCATCCAGCCTTTCGCCCCGTCATAGTTGAGCACGCAGGTCGAATTCGCGTGGATGCCCATCTTGTGTTCGATCGAACCGCACATGACGCCGTTGCGCTCGCCCACCGAACCATCTTCGTTGACGAGGAATTTCGGCACGACGAAGAGCGAGATGCCCTTGGTGCTGTCGGGCGCGCCGGGAGTCTTGGCCAGCACGAGGTGGATGATATTCTCGCTCATGTCATGCTCGCCGGCCGAGATGAAGATCTTGGTGCCGGTTATCGAATAGCTGCCATCGCTCTGCGGCTCGGCCTTGGTCCGGATCATGCCCAGATCCGTGCCGCAATGCGGCTCGGTCAGATTCATGGTGCCGGTCCATTCATTGGAGATCATCTTGGGGAGATATTTCTCCTTTTGCTCCTGCGATCCCTTGGCGATGAGCGCCGAGACCGCGCCGTTCGTGAGGCCCGGATACATGCCGAAAGCCTGGTTGGCGCTGGAAATGAACTCTTCTAGCACGAAGCCCAGCACGTGCGGCATGCCCTGCCCGCCGAATTCTTCCGGCTGCGACAGCGTTCCCCAGCCCGCCTCGCGAAACTTATCGAAGGCTTCCTTGAAGCCTTTCGGAGTGGTGACCGACCCATCGTCATGCCGGACGCATCCCTCCTGATCGCCCGACTGATTGAGCGGAGCGAGAACCTCCGCGCAGAACTTGCCGCCCTCATTCAGGACCGCGTCGGTCACATCGGGGCTGACCATCTCGAATCCCGGCAGATTTCCATAGCCGGCGAGATCGAGCAGTTCGTTGACGACGAACCGGGTATCGCGGGTGGGCGCTGAATAGATGGGCATCGGCGTGTCCTTGGATTTTGGGGCTGTTTAGGTGAGAATGGGGACTGGATCAGTCGAGATCGAGAGTTTCGATGTGTTCGATGAACTCGCTGAGTTCATTGATGGAGCTGTCGATATCGTCCCGCTGTTCCTTGAGCTTGGCGACATGCGCCTTGCACTTTTCGATCGTGACGCGGCGCTGCTCCACGCGACCATCGCCGAGATCGTAAAGGTCGATCATCTCGCGAATCTCGGTCAACGAAAAGCCGACATTCTTGGCGCGCATGATCCATGCAAGCCGTGCGCGGTCGCGTTTGGAATAAATACGCGTCAGGCCGACCCGCGACGGCGCGATCAGGCCCTCGTCTTCGTAAAAGCGCAAGGCTCGTGCCGTGCAGTTGAATTCGCTGGTAAGGTCCGAGATCGAATATTGCTCGCGACCGAGTTCGTCCGGCCGTTCGATATGGGCACCGGCATGACGCCGGTCGCCCGTTTCGGAAGGAACATCCTTGGGAAGCGGCTGTGTCATGCCCCTTCCATAATCGCACGTTTACGTAAGCGTCAAGTCTTGACGGGTTCGAGAACACCCTTGTCGAGACGCCGATAGAAACAACTGCGCGCTCCAGTGTGGCAAGTCGGGCCTGCCGGCTCGCACGCCATGACAAGCGCGTCCTGATCGCAATCGACCAGGATTTCCCGCACTTCGAGAACATCTCCGGATGTCTCGCCCTTCTTCCACAGCCTGCCGCGCGAACGGGAATGGAAATGCGCAAAGCCCGTTGCCTGCGTGGCCTCCAGCGCCTCGGCGTCCATGAAAGCGACCATCAACACCTCGCGCGTTTCATGATGGACCACGACTGCGCTCAGCAGCCCCTTCTCGTCAAATTTGGGCATGAAGGTTCTGCCCGCTTCGCGTTCGGTCGGTTCGCTCACCAAGGCGCCTTTCGATGTATTCCGGAACAAGATGTTTGTTGCAATATAACCACAAAGTCGACCCAAAATTAGGAACATCGGTAGATGACTGTTTGATGAAGGCCGCTTTTGGGGAACAAACGGTCTTGCAGGCAAGTGAGGCCTGCCCACCGGAGCAGCGGCGTCGCAGAGCGCCAGGTTCAGGGGGTCAATGGATCCGCTGCCGCGAACGAGGGTGTACGCGGCGCATCCGACAACGATGAGGGATGGACCCAGGTGCATGCTGGGGGGCTGCACCGCCGCCGCGAGGCAGGTCCGGTAATATTCGTCACGTGGCGCCCGGGATCGCAAGGTTCCGGGCGTTTCGTTTGTCGGTTACATCCCGCGCAATCTTAGTTCACAAGCGCTTCGTCGAGTACCCGCGAGAAACAGGCGATCGTCACCCGCCGGGCGCCGGCTCGCTTGAGCGCCTTGACGCAGGCCGTGCTGGTCGCCCCGCTGGTGAGCACATCGTCGACTAGCAGAATCTCGCGGCCAGCGATCGCCATCCCGCGCTTGGGATTGATCTTGATCGCCCCCGACAGCGCCCTTGCGCGCGCCTTGCGCCCGAGCCCGCCGAGGCTCGGTGTCGGCTTCGTGCGGAGCAGAGCGTCGACCTGCATGGTTCCGTGCCCGGCTTTTTCCAATTGCCGACCGAGCAAGACCGCCTGATTGTAGCCGCGCTGCCACAACCGGCGACGGTGCAGGGGCACGGGCACGATCACCCGGCTGTCATCCGGTTCGGGCAATCGCGCGGCGATAAGCCTGGCCAGCATCGGTGCGAGCGCGATTCGGCGGCCATGCTTGAGGGCCAGCACCAGCTTGCGCGATACCTCGGTGTAGAGCGTGGCCGCCGCGATCCCGTCATGCACGGGCGGATGGGCAAGACAGGCGGCACAGGTCGCGCCTTTGCCGGGGCCGCGATCGCCAAACGGCCTCTGACAGCTTTCGCAGCAGGGATCGGACGGGATGACCAGTTCGTCCCAGCATTCGGCGCACAGCCCGCCCTGCTCGCCGACCGCACTGCCACAGGCCGGACAGCGGGGCGGATAGACGAAGTCGAGCAGCGGCGCGAGGCTGGCGGCGAGGAGGCGGCTTGTCGACACATTGGCATGCTGCCCCGCTTGCGCCAGGCTGGCAAGCGCGGCAGGGCGTGGCGCGATGGCAAACCAGGTCCCTCCGCAGATTTTCTCACGCCGCCGCCGGATCGCCGGATTGCGCCGCGCCCGCGTGAGGCAGGCGAAGCGCGATGCGGCGCGCTACATCCTCGACGACATGGTGGAGGACGTGCTCGACCGGCTCGAATTCATCCGTATGTCACCGACCCGCGTTCTGGTTATCGGCGACTGGACCGGAACGCTGGCCCTGTCGCTGCGCGGCGGCGGATCGGATGTAACCGAACATGACGTCGCCACGCTCGACGAAGAACATCCGGTGGAGAGCAAGCCCTACGACCTCATCGTCAGCCTGTGCTCGCTCGACCGGGTGAACGACCTTCCCGGCGCGCTGGTCCACCTGCGCAATGCGCTGGCGGAGGGCGGGATGATGATCGCCAGTTTCCTCGGCGCGGGAAGCCTCGTCAATCTCCGCCGCGCCATGCTGGCCGCCGAGCCGGACAGGCCCGCGGCCCGCATGCATCCGCTGGTCGACAATCAGGCGGCTTCCGCGCTGATGCAGCGCGCGCTGTTCAAGCGGCAGGTGGTCGACAGCCGCACGCTCACTGCATCCTTCGGCTCACTCGACCGGCTCGTGTCGGACCTGCGCGATCAAGGCCTGGGCAGCGCCTTGGCAAATCCGCCCCCTGCTCTCGACAAAGCGGCGAAAGCGCGTGCGGCGGCAGCGTTTCTTGACACTGCCAACGATAAAGGTCGGGTCCTCGAAAGCTTCGAGATAATGACCTTAACCGGCTGGAAAAATTAACTTCTTTCTATTTTCTCAGCCGTCGCCGTTCGGCATTTCAGGCTGAGTTCCCTGGCTTCGCAGGCGATCAGTCTTTCAGGCTCGCCTGTGCCGCTGCCAGTCGCGCGATCGGCACGCGATAGGGCGATGCGCTGACGTAATCGAGCCCGGTCGCCTCGCAGAAAGCGATGCTGGCGGGATCGCCGCCGTGTTCGCCGCAAATGCCCAGCTTGAGCCCGTCGCGTGTCGCCCTGCCCCGCTCCGCCGCCAGTTCGACCAGTTGGCCAACCCCGTCGATATCGAGGCTGACGAACGGATCGCGCGCGAAAATGCCCCTGTCGACATAGGTCGTGAGGAAGCGCCCTGCATCGTCGCGGCTGACGCCCAGCGTCGTTTGCGTCAGGTCGTTGGTGCCGAAGCTGAAGAACTCGCCCACTTCGGCAATCTCGCCCGCCATCAGCGCGGCGCGCGGCAGCTCGATCATCGTACCGACGAGATAATCCACCGTGCAGCCCGTGGCTTCGAACACCTCGCTCGCGACACGGTCGACCACTGCCTTGAGCAGTTCCAGCTCGCGGCGAGTGGCCACGAGCGGGATCATGATTTCGGGCACCGGCGCTTCGCCGCTTTCCTTGGCGACCTGGCAGGCGGCTTCGAAGATCGCCCGCGCCTGCATCTCGTAGATTTCGGGATAGGTGATCCCGAGCCGGCAGCCGCGATGGCCCAGCATCGGGTTGAACTCGTGCAGTTCGCCAGCACGGCGACGCAGCTTCTCGATCGGTACGCCGGTGGCCTCGGCCAGTTCCTCGAACTCGGTATCGCCATGCGGGAGGAACTCGTGCAGCGGCGGGTCGAGCAGGCGGATCGTACACGGCAGGCCCGCCATGACCTCGAAGATGGTCACGAAATCGCTGCGCTGTTCGGGCAGCAGCTTGTCGAGCGCGGCGCGGCGACCGGCCTCGCTGTCGGCGAGGATCATCTCGCGCACTGCACTGATCCGGCTAGCATCGAAGAACATATGCTCGGTCCGGCACAGGCCGATGCCTTCGGCGCCGAACTGACGCGCCATGCGGCATTCGGTTTCGGTCTCGGCATTGGTGCGGACCTTCATCCGGCGATGCCGGTCCGCCCATTCCATCAGCGTGGCGAAATCGCCCGCGAGTTCGGGCTCGATTGTCGCAACTTCGCCCGCCATGACCTGACCGTTGGCGCCATCGATGGTGATGACATCGCCTTCCTTCAATTCGCGCGAGCCGATTGCAAGCGTGCGCCCTTCGCGTGCGATCGAGACCTGCGAGGCGCCCGAAACACAAGGCCGCCCCATACCGCGCGCGACCACGGCGGCGTGGCTGGTCATGCCGCCGCGCGCGGTGAGAATACCGGTCGCCGCGTGCATACCGTGAATATCCTCGGGGCTGGTCTCGACACGCACGAGGATGACCTTCTCGCCGCGCCCCGCCCACAGTTCCGCCGTATCCGCATCGAGCACGATCTTGCCGCTAGCCGCGCCGGGCGAGGCCGGCAGGCCGGTGGTCAGCACATCGCGCGGTGCATCCGGGTCGAGCGTCGGGTGGAGCAACTGGTCCAGCGCCATCGGGTCGACGCGCAGGATCGCGGTCTTCTCGTCGATGAGCCCCTCGTCCACCATGTCGACCGCCAGCTTGAGCGCGGCCTTGGCAGTGCGCTTGCCATTGCGGGTCTGCAGCAGCCACAGCTTGCCCTGCTGCACGGTGAACTCGATATCCTGCATGTCGCGATAGTGCTTTTCGAGCAGGTCGAAGAGATGTGCCAGTTCGGAAAAAGCCTCGGGCATGGCCTCCTCCATGCTCGGCTTGTCGGCCCCGGCTGCCTCGCGCGCCGCCTTCGTCAGATATTGCGGCGTGCGGATGCCCGCGACCACGTCCTCGCCCTGCGCATTGACCAGCCATTCGCCGTAATAGGCCTTCTCGCCGGTCGAGGGATCGCGCGTGAAAGCGACGCCGGTGGCACTGGTTTCGCCCATATTGCCGAAGACCATCGCCTGCACGTTGACCGCCGTGCCCATGTCATGCGGTATGTCGTTCAGGCGGCGGTAAATCTTGGCGCGTTCGGTATCCCAGCTATCGAACACGGCGCTGATCGCGCCCCAGAGCTGTTCGACCGGGTCCTGCGGGAATGGCTTGCCCAGCTCTTCCTCGACGATGGACTTGTACTGCGCGACCAGGGCCTTCCACTCCTCGGCGGAAAGCTCGGTATCGGCGTAATAGCCATTGTCTTCCTTGGCGATTTCGAGCGCTTCCTCGAACAGGCCGTGATCCACGCCGAGCACCACATCGCCATACATCTGGATGAAGCGGCGATAGCTGTCCCAGGCGAAGCGTTCGTCGCCGCTGGTTTTGGCAAGGCCTTCGACCGTCTCGTCGTTGAGGCCGAGATTGAGCACGGTGTCCATCATCCCGGGCATCGACACTGCCGCGCCCGAGCGGACCGAGACGAGCAACGGATCGGCGGGATTGCCGAAATCCTTGCCCACGGTCTTCTCGACATGGTTCAGCGCTGCGGCGACGTCGCTGCGCAGCTTTTCCGAAAAGTCCGAACCGCCCGCGAGATATTTGAGGCATTCCTCGGTCGCGATGGTGAAGCCGGGAGGGACGGGCAGGCCGATGCTGGCCATTTCGGCCAGATTGGCGCCCTTGCCGCCGGTAACGGTCTTGTCCTTCTGCCTTGCATTCGTATGCGGCGCGTCGCCGCCGAAGGTGAAGACTGTTTCCGACATGAAAGCTCCTGTCCCGGTGCCTGTAGGTGACACGGGGTTACAGGGGTGTCACCCTAATTCCAACAAAAGAAAGCACCTGTTTTCAGGTGCTTGTAATACATTTCGGTGCCCAGGGTGACAGATCGGCCGATTTTTCTTCCCGACACCCGGAACACGGCCGACCTAACCCTCGATACGCGAGAAATCGGCCACTTTGTGCACTGCAGCACGGAAGGCTGCAAGCAGGTTGAGGCGATGTGCCCGCTTGTTTTCTTCATCCGCGTTTACCGTCACTTCATCGAAGAAACGGTCGATCGGGGCGCGAAGACCTGCAAGCGCAGCCATCGCGGCCGAGAAGTCTTCCACCTCGATCGCCTTGGCGGCCTCCGGTTCCGAAGTTGCCAGAGCATCCATCAGCGCCTTTTCCGCCGGTTCGGGCGTGTAGGAAAGCTGTTTCGCCTTGGCGGCTTCGGCATAGATTTCACGCATTTGCGGGTCGTCGACATTTTCCAGCGGGTCTTCGTCGCCGGTATGTTCGACTTCATCCCCGTCATTCACGCGAAGGCGGAAATCCCGCTTGTCTTCTGCGGTTGCATCCGAAGGCAGCGGGACCCCCGCCTGCGCGGGGGTGACGGCGGAGGATTTGAGCCAGTCTTCCTTCTTGAGAATGTTGGCCGCACGCTTGTAGCCCGCGAGGAGGTTTGCGCCGTCTTCGGTCTCCATGAAGGACTGCAGCGCCTTCACGCGGGCGAGCAGGCGGACGAGATCGTCCTCTCCACCTAACGCGAAGACCGCGTCGATGAGGTCGTGGCGGACGCCTGCTTCGCGCTGCTGGACCTTGAGGCGGTCGGCGAAGAAGTCGACACTACGTTGCTCAGACGACTCTACAAGATCTGCCCATTTGGTATCTGTCCAAAGTTCGCGAAATTCCGAGAGGGAGAGACCATAGAATAGCTTGCTTTTATCGTGGGGGTTGGGCCTGCCCAAAATGGTTTCTGAAATGCCCAACTTTGCTTGATTCTTTAGCCAGTCGCACTTTTCTTGGTCGAAGTAGGCTTCCCAGCGCGTGAGGAGACCACCGAGCGACAAGTTGAGTTTACCCACGTTCAAAAGTTGGATGATGCCAAGCGCAGCCCGACGCAAAGCAAACGGATCTTTCGAACCCGTGGGATACTCTCCAATTGCGAAGAAGCTTAGGAGCGTATCCAGCTTGTCCGCCAAACTCACCGCCACCGTAACCGGCGCGGTCGGCACATCGTCGCCCTGCCCGACCGGCTTGTAGTGATCGCGGATGGCGTCGGCGACTTCGTCGGGCAGGCCCTCGGCGCGGGCGTAATAGCCGCCCATCAGACCTTGCAGTTCGGGAAACTCGCCGACCATTTCGGTGACGAGATCGGCCTTGCACAATTCAGCGGCCTGTTGCGCCCAGTCCGCCAATTGCTCCTTCGTCACCCCGGCCCCCGAGCCGGGGTCGTGCTTTTCTTCTGCAGCGCCTGAAGAAGCACCACCCCGGATCAAGTCCGGGGTGACGATACCCTCTTCGACCAGCCACCTTGCCAGCTTCGCCACGCGGTCGACCTTGTCGGCGACGGTGCCCAGCTTTTCGTGGAAGGTGATCCGCTCCAGCCCCTTGGCATGTTCCGCCAGCGCTTTCTTGCGGTCGACATCCCAGAAGAAGCGCGCATCGGACAGGCGCGCGGCGAGGACCTTGCGGTTGCCGTCGACCACACGCGCGCCGCCATCCTCCGCCTCGATATTGGCGGTGCAGATGAAGGCGTTGGCGAGCTCGCCCTGCGCGTCTTCGCAGACGAAATACTTCTGGTTCACGCGCGCGGTGAGCTGGATAGTCTCGGGCGGGACCTCGAGGAAATCCTCCTCGAACCGGCCGAGCAGGGGGACGGGCCATTCGGTAAGGCCGGCGTTCTCCACCACCAGCCCCTCATCCTCGACCAGCGTGAGGCCGGCTTCGGAAGCGACCTTTGCGGCGCCCGAACGGATCATGTCCTGCCGCTCCTCGTGATCGACGATGACATGGCCCGCGCGCAGCTTCATCGCGTAGTCGTCGGCATTGCCGATGGTGATGTCGCCCGAGTGGTGGAACCGGTGGCCCAGCGTGACTGCACCGGAGGTAACGCCATGCACTTCGCACTCGACCACATCGTCACCCAGCAGCGCGACGATGCCCGAAAGCGGACGTACCCAGCGAAGGCTCTCGGTGCTGATCGAGGCGGCGCCCCAGCGCATCGACTTTGGCCATGAAAAATCGCGGATGATCGCGGGGATTGCCTCGGCGAGCAGGTCTTTCGTTGCCCGGCCGGGGACGTTCTTGACGGCGAAATAGGTCGCCCTGCCCTTCACCTCGCGCGTTTCCAGATCGCCGCGTTCGACACCGGCCTTGCGGCAGAACCCGTCGATCGCCTGGTCGGGCGCGCCGACCGGCGGCCCCTTCAGTTCCTCGCTCACAGCCTCGGTGGCTTCGGGTAGCCCACGCGCAATCAGCGCAAGGCGGCGCGGGGTCGACCAGACGGTGATCTCGCCAGTCGCGACACCGGCGGCATCCATCTCGCGGCGGAACAGCTTGTCGAGCTCTTTGCGCGCACCGGCTTGCATCCGGGCGGGGATTTCTTCGCTGCGCAGTTCGAGGAGGAAGTCCCTCATTGCTCGCTCTCCCAGTCATTGCGAGGCGCCGCAGGCGGCGCGGCAATCCAGATAGTGCGGGACTGGATTGCTTCGCTCCGCTCGCAATGACTGTGGATGGGTTGGATGGTCAGGCTCATTTCGACCACTCCGGATATTTCTCGGCCCACGCGGGCGCTTCCTTTTCCATATGCGCTTCGCACGATCCGCGTGCGAGGTCGCGGACGCGGCCCATATAGCTGGCGCGTTCCTGGACGCTGATCACGCCGCGCGCCTGCAGCAGGTTAAAGATGTGGCTCGCCTCGACCGCCTGCTCGTAGGCGGCGATGGGCACGTCGTTGGCGAGCGCGTTCTTGCACTCGGCCTCGGCCTTGTTGAACAGGTCGAACAGCGCATCGGTCTCGGCGACCTCGAAGTTCCACTTCGACATCTGCTTCTCGTTCTCGAGAAAGACGTCGCCGTAAGTCACGAGTCTTTCGCGTCCTACCGCTTCGCTACTTGAGGACGTGCCCCCGTTGAAATTCAGGTCGTACACATTGTCGACGCCCTGAATATACATGGCGAGGCGTTCGAGCCCGTAGGTCAGCTCGCCCGCAACAGGCTTGCAGTCGAACCCGCCCATTTGCTGGAAATAGGTGAACTGGGTGACTTCCATCCCGTCGCACCAGACTTCCCAGCCGAGGCCCCATGCCCCCAGGGTCGGGCTTTCCCAGTCGTCTTCGACAAAGCGGATATCGTGCTTCAAGGGATCGATGCCGATGACTTCGAGGCTCTTGAGATAGAGGTCCTGGATGTCGGGTGGGCTCGGCTTGAGGATCACCTGGTACTGGTAATAATGCTGCAGCCGGTTCGGGTTCTCGCCATAGCGGCCATCGGTCGGGCGGCGGCAGGGCTGGACGAAGGCGGCGTTCCACGGCTCCGGCCCCAACGCGCGCAGCGTGGTCGCGGTGTGGAAGGTGCCCGCGCCCATGCGCATGTCGTAAGGCTGAAGGATAAGGCACCCTTGCGCGGCCCAGAAATCGTGCAGCGCGAGGATCATGTCCTGGAAGGATTTTTGCGGATTGCGGTCCATGGCGCGGGGCAATGGCGCAAGCGAATTGCACGGTCAATGCCGCAGCGCAGCGATAGCAGCACACACCGCTCAAGCACCCGGCTTGGCAAATGCGGCGCAGCCTCGCTATCGCGGGAAACCAATCCAAAAGGAATCGCAGCGCATGACCCGTCCTACCGTTCGCCAGGCCATTGCCTGCCTTGCCCCGCTGACGCTCGCCCTGCAGGGATGCGCGGCCTATCCGGAAACCGATGTCGCGGCCGCACCCGTTATGGCCGAACCCCCGGCCGCGAAAGGGCCGGGCCTGTGGAAGGTCACCGACGAAGACACCACGATTTACCTTTTCGGGACGGTCCATGCACTTCCCGAAAGCGTCGAATGGTATGAGGGGCCGATAGAAAGCGCGCTGGCCGCTTCGCAGGAACTGGTGACCGAAATCCCCGATGGGGCCGCGAAAGACCCGGCATCGCAGCAGATGGTCATGGCCAAAGCCTTGCTGCCCGCCGACGAATCGCTGCGCGATATGCTTAGCGAACCGGATCGGACGAGTTACGAGATCGCGCTGACCAGGCTCGGTATGCCGCCCGCCGCATTCGACCGTTTCCAACCCTGGTTCGCGGGAATGACGCTGGCCGTGGTTCCGTTGATGCAGGCGGGCTATGCCGCCGAAAGCGGTGTGGAAACGAAGCTGGAGGAGCTGGCGCCCGCCGATGCGGCGCGCGGCGCATTGGAGACGCTGGAGTGGCAGATCGAACTTTTCGACACGCTGCCGGTCGAATCGCAGCTCGCCTTTCTGATGGCGTCGGCGGACAATATCGACGAAGTCGTTCCAATGATGGACCGGATGGTTGCCGAATGGCTCGAAGGCGATGCCGATGGTCTGGCGGTGCTCATGAATGAAGGGCTGACCGATCCGGTGCTGGCCGATGCCCTGCTCTACCAGCGCAATAAACGCTGGGCAGAGTGGATCGACGAGCGGCTCGATCGGCCCGGCACCGTGTTCATCGCGGTGGGTGCAGGCCACCTTGCCGGTCGGGACAGTGTGCAGGATTATCTCACCGGCAGCGGACTGACCGTGACGCGGGTACAGTAACCGTCCCATGTCCGGTCAGGCGTCATTGCAGGCTTGCCAGCGCCATCGAACCATGCACTCGGACAGCATGACCTCGCGCTTTCTCCTTGGCCTGACTGCGGCCCTGACGTTCCTGCTAGCCGCCTGCGGCAAGCAGGCCGATACCGTCAAGCCCGAAGGACCTTATCCCGCCCTGTGGGAAATTGTCGACGGCAGGGGCGTGACCGAAGGCTGGATGTTCGGCACGATCCACGCTCTGCCCGATGGCACCCGCTGGCGCTCCGAACGGCTCGATACGGTGGTGGACCGGGCCGACATGCTGGTGGTGGAGGTCGCGAATCTCGAGAATGGCGAGGCGCTTTCCGCCTTGTTCGAGCAGATGGCCTATGATCGCCCGGCCGGACCGATCGCCGAACGGATCGATCCCGAGCTGCGCGGCGAGTTCGAGGAATTGCTGGTCAAGGCCAAGGTGCGGCGCGCCTATTTCGATCCCATGGAAAGCTGGGCCGCGGCGCTGGCGCTGGCGCAGGTGGCGCAAACGGCGAAGGCCGAAAACGGGGCCGATCGCGTCCTGCTTGCGGCTTTCGACAAACGCGAAGTGGTCGAACTGGAGGGCGCGCAGGGCCAGCTTGCGATCTTCGACAGTTTGCCCGAAGACGAGCAGCGCGATCTGCTCAATGCGGTTCTGGAAGAGTCACGCGATCATCGGGGCGAGATCGGGACGCTGGCAAATGCCTGGCTGGAAGGCGATACCGAACGGCTTACGCAATTGACCCGTCGCGGAATTCTGGCCGACCCCGAACTGGCGCAGGTCTTACTGCGCGATCGCAATGCCGATTGGGCGGCGCAGATCGAAAACCTTCTCTCGGCCCGCGACAAACCGCTGATCGCGGTCGGCGCCGGGCACCTGCTGGGCGACCATGGCCTGCCCGCCCTGCTCGAAGCCCGCGGATATACGGTTCGCCGGATCGAATAGGGCGCCCTGCCCCGCACCTTCGCGCTTGCTTTTCGCGCACGCCCTGCTAAGCGCGCGCCCTTCGGCACCATGGTCATCCCTGGAGGCGTGGTGGACCGAACATGTAACCAACGTATTTCGAAAGGTAAGCGACATGAGCGATGCTCTGACCCTGCCGGCCGAGACGCGCGAACGGGCTGGCAAGGGAGCCTCCCGTGCACTGCGTCGCGAAGGCCGCATCCCCGCCGTGATCTATGGCGGCAAGGAAGAACCCACGATGATCCACGTGGAAGAAAAGGAGCTGGTCAAGCAGCTCATGACCGGTCACTTCATGAACTCGATCGTCGAGATCGAGCTGGGTGGCAAGAAGGTCAAGACGCTTCCCAAGGACGTGTCGCTTCACCCGGTCACCGACCGACCCGAGCACGTCGACTTCTTCCGCCTCGCCAAGGGCGGCAAGATCGAAGTCTCGGTCCCTGTCGTTTTCCTCAATGAAGAAGACAGCCCGGGCCTCAAGAAGGGCGGCGTCCTCAACGTGGTTCGCCACGAGCTCGAACTGGTCTGTGAAAACGACAAGATCCCCGGCGAAATCGAAATCGACGTGACCGGCAAGGAAGTCGGCGATTCGATCCACATCAGCGAAGTGACCCTGCCCGAAGGCAGCGAGAGCGCGATCACCGATCGCGACTTCACCATCGCCACGCTGGTCGCTCCCTCGGCGCTCAAGAAGGCCGAAGGCGACACCACGCAGGAAGGCGACGAGGTCGAAGAAACCGAAGTCACCGAACAGAATGCCGAAACCGTCGAAGGCGAAGCCGACCAGTCCGACGACTGATCCGCACTTCCGGTATCGCAATCGAAGCGCCGGTCCCGCAAGGGGCCGGCGTTTTGCTTTTGGGAACAGCGAAGCTAAGGGGCGCGCATGCAGATCTGGACAGGCCTTGGAAATCCCGGACCCAAATACGCGCTTCACCGGCACAATGTCGGCTTCATGGCGGTGGACGTCATCGCGGAAACATACGGATTCGGCCCGGTGCAGAAGAAGTTCTCGGGTTGGGTTCAGGAAGGGACAATCGCCGGTGAGAAGATTCTGCTTCTCAAACCAGCGACTTTCATGAACGAAAGCGGCCGTGCGGTGAGCGAGGCGCTACGCTTCTATAAGCTCGGCACCGATGCGCTAACGGTGTTTCACGATGAACTCGATCTCGCGCCGTTCAAGGTAAAGGTTCGCCGGGGCGGCGGCCTTGCCGGTCACAACGGACTGCGCTCGATCAACCAGCATCTCGGCCCCGATTTTCGCCGGGTGCGGATCGGGATCGGACATCCGGGCTCGAAAGAGCGCGTCCATGGGCACGTTCTGGGGAATTACACGAAGTCGGAGATGGACCCGCTGGCTGCGATGCTGGGAGCCATCGCGGCGGAGGCCGAATGGCTGGCAAAAGACGACGATCCCCGTTTCATGAGCGAGCTTGCCCTGCGGATGTAAGGAGCTTGTTCACGACTTGCGTAGTACATGTCCCACCAAGAAACAGTCCGGATACGGGCAGTGCGCCCGATACCGTAGTGCGATAGCCGGTCTTTCCTGACCACGGAGAATTCAAGAATGCGTGTTTGCCAGATTGCACTCGTTTGCGCTTCGTTACTCGCGGCGGCTGCACCGGCCGCTGCTCTTACGAAGCCGCCAAGCGAACCCGGCGGAGGCGGAGGCACTTCCGTACCCGAACCCGGCGCTCTTGCAATGATGGGAACCGGCGTGGCTGGATACGGCGCAGCGGTTGCCCTGTATCGCCGCAAGAAGCGCAAACAGAAGAATTGAAGAATTAACGCATAAGCGCCGCCAGCTCCGGGAAACACACCCTTGCTAGCGGCGCCGATCGTCGTTCGAGAGTAGAACGCACCAGGCCCGAACCACTGGCCATTTCCTCCGCCCCGGGGGATGATGCGCGCGAGAGGTGACCAACGATGCCCGATCTCACCCGCCGCACCCTGCTTGCCGGAGCCGCCGCCACCGGTGCCCTGGCCGCGTCCGCGTCGCTGGCCCAGACCGATCAGCTCGCCACCGCACCGAAGCTGACGGGCAAAGCGATCTTGATTACCGGATGCTCGTCCGGTTTCGGGCGGTTGATGGCGGAAGATTTCGCGCGCAAGGGCGCCAGGGTCTTCGCCACCATGCGCAACCTGCCCCGTCCCGAAGCCGACGAATTGCGCGCACTGGCCGCTACGGAAAACCTCGATCTCCATGTGATCGAGATCGACGTCACGGACGATGCCCAGGTTGCCGCAGGCGTTGCCGAAGCCGAACGTATCGCGGGTGGCGCGCTCGATGTCCTGGTCAACAATGCGGGTATTTCCACCGCCGGACCGATCGAAATCCAGGACATGCAGGCCACGCACTCGCTGTTCGATACCAATGTCTATGGCCCGCACCGGCTCGCTCGCGCCGCCCTTCCCGCGATGCGGGCGCGCAAATCGGGGCAGATCTTCAATGTGACTTCGCAGCTCGGACGGGTCATCGTGCCGGGATATGGTCAATACTCGCCCACCAAATTCGCGCTAGAGGCGATGAGCGAGCAGATGGCCTATGAGCTGGTGCCGCATGGCATCGACGTGACGATCATCGAGCCGGGCGGCTATCCGACCAAAATCTGGGAGAATGCCAATCGCCTGACGCTTGTCCTGCTCGACCGCGCCGACGAAACACACCTCGCAGGGTATCCCGCGACGATCGACCAGTTGCGCGGGCGCGGTGGCGGCGGTGGCGGCGGATCGACCGATCCGATGGACGTGCCCAATGCCATCGCCGCGATCATTGCAATGCCGCCCGGCACACGCCCGCTGCGCAAACCGGTGCATCCCGGACCGAAGCCGCAAATCCCGATCAACGAAGTCAGCGCCAAGGTACAAGTCGGCTGGCTGGGGGAATCGCCCTTCGGGCCGATGATCAAGGCCGTCCACAACGTCTGATCCTCTGGCATTTCGTGTAACGCGCGGCTAAGGCGCGCGCCACACACTTTTTCCGGAGTTTCTGATGGGTTTCCGTTGCGGGATCGTCGGCCTGCCGAATGTCGGCAAGTCCACCCTTTTCAATGCATTGACCGAAACGCAGGCCGCGCAGGCAGCGAACTATCCGTTCTGCACGATCGAGCCGAATGTCGGCCAGGTTGCCGTCCCCGACGAACGGCTCGACAAGATCGCCGCCATCGCCGGATCGGCCAAGGTGATCCCGACGCAGCTTGCCTTCGTCGATATTGCCGGTCTGGTAAAAGGCGCGAGCCAGGGCGAAGGCCTCGGCAACCAGTTCCTCGGCAATATCCGCGAAGTCGATGCAATCGTCCACGTGCTGCGCTGCTTCGAGGATGACGACATCCAGCACGTCGCCAACAAGGTCGATCCGCTGGCCGATGCCGAAGTGGTCGAAACCGAATTGCTGCTAGCCGATCTGGAAAGCCTTGAAAAACGCGTCCCCGCCGCAGCCAAGCGCGCAACCGGCGGCGACAAGGAAGCCAAGCTGATGGCGTCGGTTCTCGGGCAGGCGCTGGACCTGCTCAAGGACGGCAAGCCCGCCCGCCTCACCGAGCCGAAGGACGAGGAAGAAGCCCGTGTCTTCCGCCAGGCGCAATTGCTTACCGCCAAACCCGTGCTCTATGTCTGCAATGTCGCCGAAGAAGACGCCGCCACCGGCAATGCGCTGTCGGAACAGGTTTTCGCCAAGGCTGCGGCGGAAGGGGCCGAAGCAGTCGTGGTATCGGCCGCGATCGAGGCCGAACTGGTCGCCATGCCGGCCGAGGACCGGGGGGAATTCCTCGCCGAACTCGGCCTCGACGAAAGCGGCCTGAGCCGCGTGATCCGGGCGGGCTACAAGCTGCTCGGCCTGCAGACTTTCTTCACCGCCGGTCCGAAGGAAGCGCGCGCCTGGACCTTCCCCGTTGGCGCCAAGGCACCGCAGGCCGCTGGCGAAATTCACACCGATTTCGAGCGCGGCTTTATTCGCGCTGAAACAATTGCCTTCGATGATTACATCGCTCTCGGCGGTGAAAGCGGTGCGCGCGAAGCGGGCAAGCTGCGGCAGGAGGGCAAGGATTACCTCGTCCAGGATGGCGATGTAATGCTGTTCAAATTCAACGTCTGAGGACAAACCCATGAACCGGATCGCCGCTGCTCTCGCCCTTGGCCTTGCCAGCGCTCTCGGCGGGTGCGCCACTTATGCCGAGCCGCCGATCGTCAGCGCCCCGGTCGAACAGCGCGATCCCGTTACCATTCTCGTATCGATCGACGGGTTTCACCCCGACTATCTCGAACGCGGATTGACTCCCACGCTCTCCCGTCTCGCGGCGGACGGGGCAAGCGCCGCGATGCGCCCGTCCTTCCCGACCAAGACCTTTCCCAACCACTGGACGCTGGTAACCGGGCTGGTGCCCGACCATCACGGCATCACCGCCAACCGGATGGAAGATACCGGAAGGCCGGAAGACCCCTTCACCATGGCCACGGTCGATCCCTATTGGTGGAGCGAAGCAAAGCCCGTCTGGGTCGAGGCCGAAGAGGCAGGCATCCGCAGCGCGGCCATGTTCTGGCCCGGCTCGGCGGTTCCCTGGGGCGGCACCGCCGTACGCTACGGACCGGTGACCGACGGCATCATGGCGAGCGACTGGCAGGCTTTCAGCATGCAGGTATCGAACACCCAGCGGGTCAATTCGGTGCTCGACTGGTTGCGGCGCCCCGCCGATATCCGTCCAGAATTCGTGACGCTCTATTTCGACACCGTGGACAGCGCCGGCCATGGCGGAGGGCCGGAGAGCCAGCAGATCGAGACCGCCCTGCGCGATATCGACAGCCATATCGGCGATCTCGTCGCCGGTCTCGAAACGCTCGGCCAACCTGCCAATCTGGTGATCGTCTCCGATCACGGCATGGCCGCGACGGGTTCCGACAAGATGATCGTGCTTGCCGATATCATCGACCCCTCGCTCTATCGTCTGGTCGAAGGCGGAGCCTATGCCACCTTCGAGCCGACCGAAGGCAACAGAGCCGCGCTGGAAGCCGCGCTTCTGCGCGATCACGATCGAATGGAATGCTGGCGCAAGGGCGAGATCCCGACGCGCTATCAATACGGGACGCATGACCGGATCCCGCCCTATTTCTGCCTGCCCGAAACCGGCTGGACGATTTCGGCCACAGCTTCCGGCACAAGCTGGAGCGGCGGAAACCATGGCTATGATCCCTTCTCGCCGGAAATGGCCGCGCTGTTCATTGCCCATGGTCCGGCTTTCCGCAGTGGCGCAACACTGGCACCGTTTCAGAACACCGCGGTCGCGCCGCTGCTGCGCCATCTCGTCGGCCTTCCCCAGACAAGCCGCGCGGACGGCGATCTTGCAGATGTCGCACCGGCGCTCGCGGGGCAAAATTAGAGGCCCAGCGGAACGAGCACGCGCCCTCCCCGTTGCCATTCAAAGTTCAACGGGGAGACGACCGTGGTCGATAAATCGGAAAAGTTCAGTACATTGGTGCGCGTCGGCTATTTCAGCCGCGCGATACTCTATTCGGTTCTCGGCCTCATCGCGCTCACCAGCGCAGGCAAGATCAGCCAGGGCACGAACGGCATTTTCGAAGCGATCCACGAATTCCCGCTCGGCACCGCCATTCTCTGGCTGATGGTCGTGGGATTGTTCGCCTATGCCCTGTTTCGATTTGCCTCGACCTTCTTCGATATCGAAAATCACGGCAGCGACACCACCGGCTGGGCTCATCGTATCGGGCACGCGGGGAGCGCCATCGGCCACCTGGCGCTGGCCTATTCGGCGTATAAGTTCGCTACCTCCGGCAGCGACAGCGGTAGCGGCGCACAGGATGCGGCTTCGGGTGTTCTTTCGATGGAATTCGGCGGCGCATTGCTGGGCC
Organism: Qipengyuania sp. ABI-127-1; assembly: GCA_022953095.1. Classification (GTDB taxonomy): domain Bacteria; phylum Pseudomonadota; class Alphaproteobacteria; order Sphingomonadales; family Sphingomonadaceae; genus Qipengyuania. The sequence continues at coordinate 1,739,855 of JALJCR010000001.1, forward strand.
TCCTGGGAATTGCCTTTTTCATCACTGCCGTATTCCAGGCGAAGAAAGGGCTTACAGGCAGCTTCATGAACCGCATCAGCGGCGCGGCCCCTTCGCAGACACGGATGATAGGGGGCATCGGTTATGTCGCCAGGGCGGTGGTGTTCCTCGTCATTGGTTGGTCGCTGTTCAAAGCCGGCTTTCTGTCGGGCTCGGCGGGTCAGATCAAAACGCTGGGCGATGCCGTCGCCAGCCTGGCAGGAGAAGGTGTGATCTTCACGCTGGTTGCCATCGGGCTGCTTGCATTCGGTCTCTTCAGCCTCGTGCTGTCGCGCTACAGGATCATTCCGGACATGGGCTCCGACGGCCGGATTCCGCAATTTCGCGCCTGACTTGATTTATACCCCCTGGGGGTATAATTGGCGCGCATGGAAAAGACCGCCACACTTTATCGAATGGTGATGGACAAACATGTCTGTCCCTACGGGATCAAAGCCAAATGGCTGCTTGAACGCGAAGGGTATCGGGTCGAGGATCAACACCTTACAACCCGTGAAGAAACCGACGCGTTCAAGCAAAAGTTCGATGTATCGACGACGCCGCAGGCCTTTATCGCCGACGAGCGTATCGGAGGATACACCGATCTGGCCGAACATTTCGACCGCGCGCGCGATCCGGAAGCCACCAGCTACCGCCCGGTGATTGCGGTCTTTGCCGTCAGCGCGGCCCTCGCCCTTGCCCTCAGCCAGTTCGTATTCGAAACCCCGTTGACGATCCGCACCGCCGAGTGGTTCGTGGCATTTTCCATGGCCATGTTGGCCATGCTGAAGCTGCAGGACGTGGAACAGTTCTCGACCATGTTCGTCGGCTACGACCTGCTGGGGCAGCGCTGGGTTCGCTATGCCTATGCCTACCCCTTTCTCGAGGCAACCGCAGCCGTCCTTATGGCCGGTCGATTGCTGCCCTGGCTGTCGATCCCCATCGCCCTGTTTATCGGCACGGTCGGGGCTGTCAGCGTGTTCTATGCCGTCTATGTGCAAAAGCGCGAAATCAAATGCGCCTGCGTGGGTGGCAGCGCGAATGTGCCGCTCGGCTTTATCTCGCTGACCGAAAACCTTGCGATGATGGGCATGGGAATTTGGATGTTGCTTCGCCCGGCATTGTGATCCATTGCAATTTGCAATGCAGTTCTACGAAGACATCGAGATCGGGCGGGAGCGCGCCTTCGGCCGGTATCAGGTCACGCGCGAAGAGGTGATGGAGTTTGCCTCCAAATACGATCCGCAATCGTTCCACCTCGACGAGGAGGCGGCAGCGCAGACCCATTTCGGCAGGCTGTCCGCGAGTGGGTGGCATACATGTTCGATGACCATGGCTATGATGGTCGAGAATATGAAACAGGAGAAATCGGCCGGCCTCGGATCTCCGGGTATCGACCATCTACGATGGAAAAAGCCGGTCTATCCCGGGGACACTCTGCGCTGCGAGACGGAGGTGATCGAGAAGCGCCGCAGCCAATCAAGACCTGAGATGGGCATTTTCAAAACCCGGATCAGGACGCTTAACCAGCATGACGAAGTGGTGCTGGAAATGCAGTCCAACGGACTGATCCGTACGCGCGATCCCAACGGGGCCGACTAGGCCAACCTAGTCTAGGCTGGCCTAGGCTCCGCATTGGGCGATGCCATCCTTGCGGTAGACGATCCGGTCGGCCGCATCGCGGATCGTCAGCGTCGCGGGAAAATCACTGACTTCCTCGCCCACCTGTTCACCCTCGGCCTCATCCAGGTCGAGGGTCATAGAATATTCCGTGCCATCATATTTGCGCCGCGCGAGATAGGGCAGTTCCGCGCTCCCCTTGTCTGCAGCCAGCGTCATTAGTTCGCCGCCGCGCAGGAAATGCCCGGTCTCCGCCATGGCCAGCGCGACCGCCGACAAACCGCCGCCTTCGGGCGCGAAGCTGCATCCGGCGCCATAAAGATCGTGCTGTTCGATTTCCCGATACCGGATCGCGCCGAGCTCGAGGTTTTCGGGCGCCGGTGTCTGGTTGGCCTTCACCTCGGCCACGGCAGCCTGCCGTTCCTCCTCGGTCTGTTCGTTCGAGCAGGCGGCCAGTGCCACCACAAGCAAGAGAATTCCGGCGCGCATCAATGCCTCCCGAAGAGTTTCTCGACGTCTTCCATCGACAGTTTCACCCAAGTCGGGCGGCCGTGATTGCACTGGCCCGAACGCGGCGTACGCTCCATTTCGCGCAGCAGTGCATTCATTTCGTCGACCCGCAATACACGCCCTGCCCGCACCGAACCGTGGCAGGCCATGGTCGCCAGCACGAGGTCGAGCTTCTCGCCCAGCAGCAGCGCCTCGCCATTGAGGGCAAGATCGTCGTCGATATCGCGGAGCAGTTTGTCGGGATCGGTCCGCGCGATGGCGTGCGGCAGACTGCGCACCAACATGGCGGAGGGTCCGAAGCGTTCCAGCGCGAGCCCGTGCTCGGCAAGCTTCGGCGCGGCTTCCTCGAGCCTGTCGCAGCTCGTCTCGTCCAGTTCGACGACTTCGGGGATGAGTAGCGCCTGGCTCCGCGCCACCGCCTCTTCCGCCCCGGCAGCGCGCAACCGTTCGAGTACGAGCCGCTCATGCGCCGCATGCTGATCGACCAGCACCAGCCCGTCCTTGGCCTCGGCAACGATATAGGTTTTCGCCACCTGCCCGCGCGCGATACCGAGCGGATAGTCTTCGGTGTCCTGGGCGACCGGCGCGGCCTCCTCGGCGCGGCCATGCGGCTCGGCCATGACATCCGCCTCCACCGCGCGCCACGCGGCATTCGCTTCCGACACGCGATGCTGCGGGCCGGCCCAGTCGCGGCCGTTGAAGATCGAGCGAAGCGCCGGGGCCGGTTCGTCTCCGGTCGGCTCCTGCTGCCAGCGGGCCATGGCACCCGCATCGGGGGTTTGCGCGCTGCGCTTGTCGCCCGTGGCCAGCGCCTGTCGCAAGCCCGAAACGATAAAGCCGCGCACCCCCTGCGAATCGCGAAACCGCACCTCGGTCTTGGCCGGATGAACGTTGACGTCGACATCCTCGCACGGAAGGTCGAGGAACAGCGCCAGCACCGCATGGCGATCGCGGGCCAGCATATCGGCATAGGCGCCGCGCACCGCGCCGGTCAGCAGACGGTCTTTCACCGGGCGGCCGTTGACGAACAGATACTGGTGGTCGGCAACGCCGCGATTATAGGTTGGCAGGCCGGCAATCCCGGTCAGCCGCATCGCGCCCCGTTCCATATCGATGGCGACCCCATTGTCCTTGAGTTCGCGGGCGATCAGTTGCGCGGCCCGGTTAGCGAGCCCTTCCCCGCCCTGCAGTCCGAATATCCGCCGATCGCCATGGTCTAGCGTGATTGCGATATCGGGCCGCGCCATGGCGAGCCGAAGGACCACATCCTTGCAGGCGGCATATTCGCTGCGCGGTGTGCGCAGGAATTTGCGCCGCGCCGGGATTTTGCCGAAGACGTTTTCCACCCTTACCCGCGTACCCGGTGGCAGGGCAGCCGGGCCTTCGGCTACGGTTTCGCCGTGATCGACAACCCGGCGCCAGCCCTGTTCCGCATCATGCGGGCGGCTTTCCAGAGTAAAGCGCGAAACGCTGGCAATGCTCGGCAAGGCTTCGCCGCGAAAGCCCAGGGTGGACACCTGTTCGATCGCATCGTCGGCCAGCTTGGATGTGGCGTGACGTTCCAGCGCCAGGGCCATCTGTTCGGGCGACATCCCGCATCCGTCATCAGTCACTTCGAGGCTGTCGAGACCGCCTTCGACCAACTTCACGGCAATGCGCGAAGCACCCGCGTCGATCGCGTTTTCGACGAGCTCCTTGAGCGCGGATGAAGGGCGCTCGACCACTTCGCCGGCAGCGATGCGATTGACGAGATTTTCAGGCAGGCGGCGGATTTCTGGCATGGGCAAGGAAGTGTAGCGGCGAAGTGTCGCGAATCCGAGATGGCGCGTTCATCTATCCCCCGCAGGAATGACGGAAATTTTTGGCATTCGAAGCATTATATCGCTAAGGCACCGCCACCATTCCTACCGGAGAGGTGCGAGCGGGCCGCATCCCCTCTCGCCGGATCACGCGACATAACGGAAAATCGAATAACAATGGGCTTCTGGAACAATCTCTTCAAATTCGGCGTGCAGAATATGGCGATCGACCTGGGGACTGCCAATACGCTGGTTTACGTGCAGGATCAGGGTATTGTCCTGAATGAACCGAGCGTGGTCGCGCTCGAGACGATCAACGGTATGAAGCGCGTCAAGGCCGTGGGCGACGATGCGAAGATGATGATGGGCAAGACGCCCGACAGTATCGAGGCCATTCGCCCGCTGCGCGACGGCGTGATCGCCGATCTCGACGTGGCCGAAGAGATGATCAAACACTTCATCCGGAAGGTGAACGGGCGCAAGAGCCTGATGCGCTATCCCGAAATCACCATCTGCGTTCCCTCCGGTTCGACCAGCGTCGAACGCCGCGCGATCCGCGACGCGGCTTCCAATGCCGGCGCCAGCCAGGTCTACCTCATTCTCGAACCCATGGCCGCCGCCATCGGTGCCGACATGCCGGTGACCGAACCGGTCGGTTCGATGGTGGTCGATATCGGCGGAGGCACGACCGAAGTTGCCGTCCTGTCACTGCGCGGTCTCGCCTACACGACTTCGGTCCGCACTGGCGGCGACAAGATGGACGAAGCGATCGTGTCCTATGTCCGCCGACATCACAACCTGCTGATCGGTGACAGCACCGCCGAACGCATCAAAAAGGATTTCGGCGTCGCGCGCTCGCCCGAAGACGGCGTTGGCGAAAGCATCACGATCAAGGGCCGCGACCTGGTGAACGGCGTGCCCAAGGAAATCTCCATCAATCAGGGCCACATCGCCGAAGCGCTGTCCGAACCGATCGGTGCGATCGTGGAAGGCGTGCGCATCGCGCTGGAAAACACCGCTCCGGAACTGGCGGCCGACATCGTCGACCAGGGTATTGTGCTTACCGGCGGCGGTGCGCTGATCGGCGGGCTCGACGAATATCTGCGCGAAGAAACCGGCCTGCCGGTAACGATCGCCGAAGATCCGCTATCCTGCGTCGCGCTCGGCACGGGGCGCGCGATGGAGGACCCGATCTATCGCGGCGTCCTTATGACAGCTTGAGAAAGGCATAGGGGATGGCGCCGACAGGCTCACGGCGCTCGGGATATTCTCGAAGGGCGCAATACAACCTCTTCACCGGCTACGTGATCGCGGGCGTGGGCGCGCTGATTGGCGCCACGCTGCTGGTGTTGTCTTTCTTTCAGCCGCATCTCTTCGGCGGGCTGCGCGGTGCGGCGCAGGATGGGGTATCTCCGGCGACAGAAACCGCCGCGACCGTGCGCACCGGCTCCAAAGGGTTCTGGGACACGGTCAGCGGGTATTATCGGGCGGGCTCGAAGAACGCCGAACTCAAGCGCGAGATGGAGATCGCCCGTATTCGCCTGGCCGAAGCCGAGGCGGTGAAGCAGGAAAATGCCCGCCTCAAGGGCCTGCTCGACCTTCAGGATGACGAGCGGAAACCTGTGGTGGTTGCCCGGCTCGTCGGATCTTCCGCCTCCAGCAGCCGCCGGTTCGCCTATCTCGGCGCAGGCCTGAACGATGGGGTGAGCGTCGGAATGCCCGTGCGTTCACCGCGCGGCGTGGTTGGCCGCATTCTCGAAGCCGGTGGCGACAGTTCGCGCGTTCTGCTGCTCACCGACAGCGAAAGCGTACTTCCGGTGCGGCGCGCAAAGGATGAAGTCGTGGCGTTTGCCGAAGGGCGCGGCGACGGCCTCCTGCGAATCAGGCTGATCAATCTCGGCATCAATCCGCTTGAGCCCGGAGACGTCTTCGTTACCAGTGGCGCGGGCGGTTATTATCCGCCCGGCATTGCTGTGGCGATACTGACCGAAACCACCGATGATGGAGGGCTCGCCCGTATCGTCAGCGATCCGGCAGCAACCGACTTTGTGAGCGTGGAGCCGATTTTCGAACCGGAAGCGGCACTGGGCGCCACCACCCCGGTCGAGCGCGAGCTGTCCGAGTGATGGAGCGCAATGACCCGCGTTCGCGCAGCGACGCTTATGGTAGCCGGATAAACCGCTCGCACTCTCCGATCATTGCCAATGCCGTCCCGTGGATATCGATCGTCATCGGGTCGATCCTGCCGATCTTCGCCATCGCCGCGGCTCTTCCGATGGTGCCGCCGCTGGGGCTTCTCATGCTGCTTGCCTGGCGGCTGGTGCGCCCCGGTCTGCTGCCCGTATGGGCCGGAATGCCGCTTGGTCTGGTAGACGATCTGTATAGCGGTCAGCCGTTCGGTTTCGCCATTTTCACCTGGTCGCTGATCATGATCGCTATCGAACTGATCGAAAGCCGATTGCCATGGCGGGCCTTCTGGCAGGACTGGTTCAGTGCCGGTATATTGATCCTGTCCTATCTGCTAGCAGGTTGGTTGCTTTCGGGTGGCCAACCCAATGTCCATTCCCTCGTCGCTCTCGTTCCGCAACTCGTGTTTACCATCCTTCTCTTCCCAATAGCGGCCCGTATCGTCGCCATGCTCGACCGGTTCCGGCTCCATCGCTGGAAGGCTGTCTGATGCGTCTGCGCAAGCGGAGCCGACCGCGCGAAGTCGTCACCCATTCAACGCTCGACAATGCCTTCGATCGCCGGACCTTCGTCATCGGGACCGCGATGGGCGGTCTCGGTGTGCTGCTGGCGGCGCGCATGGGTTACATTGCGATCGCCGAGAACGAGAAGTACGAGCTGGAAAGCGAAAGCAACCGGGTCAACCTGTCGCTGATACCCCCGCGCCGCGGTTGGATTCTCGACCGCAATGGCGCGCCCCTCGCATCGAACCGCGCGGATTTTCGCGTCGACATAATCCCCGAGCGCACACCCGATTCCGATGCGACGATCACCGCGCTCGCCAATCTTCTCAATCTCGACGAGAATCAGGCTGCGGACATTCGCAAGCGCGTCGATGATGGTCCCGGCTATCAGCCGGTGGAAATCGCCTCGGGCATTAGCTACGATCAGTTCGCCGCCGTCAGCGTGCGCCTGCCCGATCTGCCGGGCGTCGTGCCGCAGCGCGGATTCTCGCGTTTCTACCCGACCGGCCCCAGCGTCGGGCACCTGATCGGCTATGTCGGAACGGCCAATGCCGAGGAATATGCCGAGCAGGATCGCAACCCGCTGCTGGTCACGCCCGGCTACAAGATCGGCAAGGATGCACTCGAAAAGCAGTTCGAGCAGGATTTGCGCGGGATCCCCGGGGCACGGCGGGTGGAGGTCACCGCATCGGGACGCATCGTGCGCGAACTCGAAACGCGGGACGACATTCAGGGCGATCCGGTTCGCCTGACGATCGACGGGCCATTGCAGGATTACGCCGCACGCCGCATCGGTCTGGAAAGCGGTTCGGTTGTGGTAATGGACTGCGAGAGCGGCGACCTTCTGTGCATGGCATCCATGCCAAGCTTCGATCCCAACAGTTTTTCGCAAGGCATCGGCCGGGTCGAATATGCCATGCTGCGCGATGACGAGCGCGTGCCGTTGCGCAACAAGGTGCTCAAGGGGCTGTATCCGCCCGGATCGACCGTCAAGCCGATGCACTGCATGGCTTTTCTCGATGCCGGCGTGAAGCCCGAAGAAACGATCATGTGCAATGGCGGGCGCCGGATCGGCAACCGTTTCTTCAACTGCTGGAGCAATCACGGCCGGGTCGACATGGCCAAGGCCATCTATCAAAGCTGCGACAGCTATTTCTATCACTTCGCCCAGCAGGTGGGTTTCGCAAAGGTCGCCGAATGGGCGCACAAGATGGGGCTCGGCGAAGAGTTCCCGCTTCCGGTGCAGAGCCAGTTCTTCGGCACAGTCCCCTCGCCCGAATGGAAGCAGCGCCGCCACGGTAGCGCGTGGCAACCCTACGATACGGTGAACTCGTCGATCGGCCAGGGCTATTACCTCACCAACCCCCTGCAGCTTGCGGTCATGAGCGCGCGCATGGCGACCGGCTTCAAGGTCATGCCGCGCCTGCGCATGTCGGACAAACAGCCGCGTTTCGAACATTTCGATTTCAGTCCGGAAGAGATCGGCTATGTCCGCCAGGCAATGAGCGATACGGTCAATGGCCCGGGCACTGCCGGGCGGGCTCGCCTGCCTTTCGAAGACATCAAAATGGCCGGCAAGACGGGCACCGCGCAGGTTGTCTCGCTCAGCGTCTCGGACGGGCGCAGTGGTCCATGGAAGTATCGCGACCACGGGCTGTTCGTGTTTTTCGCCCCGTTCGATAAACCGAAATACGCCGGTGCGGTGGTGATCGAACATGGGGGCGGTTCGGGCGCGGCCTATCCGATCGCGCGCGATGTGATGACCTTCATGTTCGACCCCGCCAAGGGGATGGATGCCCTGCGCGCGCTCGAGGAACAATGGGGCGGCAATGCGCAGCAGCGGCTGAATTCCAAATACCGGGCCTATGCCGCGGCGCAGGGCGAATCTGTCCCGCCGGTTCCGGCGCGCGACGAAGACATTTTCGACCGGGTCGAGGCCGAAGCCCGGCTTGCGGCGCGCCAACCCGAAGGACTTGCCGAAGAATCCAATCCCTCGCGCGTCGACGATCGCACGCCCGAAGAGATCTCGCGCACATCCGCCGCCGCCAATGCGGAGCCGGAACAATGAACGGCATCGTCCCCGCGCCGATCGCGCGGCAGCCATGGCAGATGCTCTTACCCCTGTTCGTGCTGATCGCTTTCGGCGCGCTGGTTCTGTTTTCGGCCGCTGCGGGAAGTTGGGAACCCTACGCATCGTCGCATGTGATCCGGTTCGGCATCTTTCTGGTCATGGCCTTTGTGCTCAGCCGGTTTTCCCGCGATCTGGCCATGTTCTTCGCCTTCCCGATCTATGTGATCGTGCTCCTGATGCTGGGCGCGGTGGAGGTGATCGGTTTCGTAGGCGGCGGTAGCCAGCGCTGGCTCGACCTCGGTTTCATTCAATTGCAACCGTCCGAGGTGATGAAACCCGCCATCGTGCTGATGCTGGCGCGATTTTACGCGACGCTTCCAGTCGGGATGGTGCCAACCTGGCGGGCTTTGATCCCGGCGGTCGCCTTGATCCTGACACCGGTGGCCCTGGTCCTTCTTCAGCCAGACCTTGGGACATCCCTGGCCATAACCTTCGGCGGCGCCATGGTGATGTTCGCAGCCGGACTGCCATTGCGCTGGTTTCTCGGCGCGGGACTGGCCGCCGCCCTCCTCGCGCCCCTCGCCTTTTTCTTCGCGCTGCAACCCTATCAGCAGAAGCGGGTCTTCACCTTTCTCGATCCCGAAAGCGATCCGCTCGGCGATGGCTATCACATCACCCAATCGAAGATCGCGATCGGCTCGGGCGGCTTTTCCGGCAAGGGCTTCAACGAAGGATCGCAGAGCCATCTCGATTATCTTCCCGAGCCTCATACCGATTTCATCTTCGCGACCATGGCCGAAGAATGGGGCTTCCTGGGCGGCCTCGTCGTATTGGGCGCATTCGCCATGATCCTTGGCTGGGGACTGTCGGTGGCCCGCGCGAGCACCGAGCGCTTCGACAAGCTGTTGGCCTTTGGAATGACCGCCTCGATCTTCTTCTACGTCGCGATCAATCTGATGATGGTCATGGGCCTCGCCCCCGTCGTAGGTATTCCCCTGCCCTTTATGAGCCACGGGGGCAGCTCCATGCTGACCAACATGGTGTGCATCGGATCCCTGATGATGGTGAATCGCTGGAACCGGACGGCGCCGCGCACGGGGCTGTTGCGATAGGCTTCAAGCGAAGCCGATTTTGCCGCCTTCCGGGGCCGCTGCCTACAGGTCTTCGCTCTTCTGGCGGCATCGTGCCGCCAATGGCACCATCATCAGCGACTCCGCAGTGTTGCTTCGCCGATAGGCAAATGTCACCCGCTTGAGGGACTCGATTCTCATACCCATTCGGCTACCTGCCCGGCGAAACAGCAAGCGGAAACCGGGGGGAGGTTCCGCGAGGTAGGGACGCACTCACTTATGACCCCCGAGAAGCCCCGGCGACGAGCCGGCGACGAACTCGATTCCAATCGCAGCGATGTGGCCGACACGGTCGCCCACGAGGCCCGCAACAGGGTTCTGCTCGAAGTTTGGCACGCCAACCAACAAGGTACGCCGATAACGATCTGGGATCTGCCGCAGCCGACCGGCCTGCCTTTGCGCGCCGCTTTTGCCGCCGCACGCAAGCTTGAATCCGACCGCCTCGTTGCCATTGGGGACAATCCATCCGACCCTTTCGGCGCAACGCTGAGGGTGCGGAAAGCCGCCATGCCGCATCTACGCAAGCTGTATCCGACCCGATCGGTCATTTAGGGCTTTTCATCTCGAAAGAGCCCGCTATATGAGCGCCTCCCGAGTCGGGAACGCCTCCTTCCACGAGGTCGCGGCATGCCGCAGTGTGGACGCATAGCTCAGTTGGTAGAGCAGCTGACTCTTAATCAGCGGGTCCTAGGTTCGAGCCCTAGTGCGTCCACCAATCCCTCCCCCAATCCCGTACATTCGTCTCCTCGCAGGCGACATGTATTCACGTCACACGCAATGTGATATGCAGCATTGGCAATCACATTTTGATGTGATAGCCAATGCTGCATGGATACGATCGAAAAAGTTCGCACACTTGTTTCGCAAGGGCTGATGACCCGTGCCGGCCTTGCCCGTGCAGCGGGCCTTCATGCTAATACGCTGCGCGATTGCAACGAGGAAAGCTGGAATCCCACCGCCGAAACCCTCACCAAGCTCGAAGCCTTTCTCGAAGCCAATGACGATACGCCGGTCATTGTGAGCGCCGAGGAAATCATTGACGAGGCGCGCAACGGCCGGATGTACATCCTCGTCGATGACGAGGACCGCGAAAACGAAGGCGACCTTATCATTCCCGCCCAGATGGCGACGCCCAGCGCAATCAATTTCATGGCGACACATGGCCGCGGCCTGATCTGCCTCTCACTCGATCGCAAACGTGTCGAGGCGCTCGGCCTCGAGCCGATGAGCCGCGACAACCGCGAAAGCATGCAGACCGCCTTCACCACTTCGATCGAGGCGAAAGAAGGCGTCACCACGGGGATCAGCGCGGCCGACCGCGCACGCACCGTTTGCGTGGCGATCGATGCGACCAAGGGGCCGGACGACATCGTGACGCCCGGCCATGTCTTCCCCCTCGCTGCGCGTGATGGCGGTGTGCTGGTCCGTGCGGGCCACACCGAGGCTGCCGTCGACATTTCGCGCCTAGCAGGTCTCAACCCCTCGGGTGTCATCTGCGAGATCATGAACGAGGATGGCACCATGGCGCGCCTCGACGATCTGATCGGCTTTGCGCGCAAGCACGATATGAAGATCGGCACGATCCGCGACCTTATCGAATACCGTATGCGCCACGATCATCTGGTCGAACGCGTCGGCGAAGACAGTTTCGAATCCGATTATGGCGGCGAATGGCGCCTGCTGACCTATCGCAACACCGTCGACGGCAGCGAAAGCTACGTCCTGCAGAAGGGCCATGTCGTCGAGGGGCAGCCCACCCTCGCCCGCGTGCATCCGATTTCGATCTTCGAAGACGTGCTCGGCAGGCCGGGGCCGCGCAAGCGCACGCTTCAGCGCTCCATGCATGCGGTCGGCGAGCACGGAGCCGGTGTGATCGTGCTGATTACCGGACGACCGGCGTCGAACCGGGGCTATAGCGAGAGCGATGCTCAGCGAAACGTCGGCATCGGTTCGCAGATCCTTGCCGATCTCGGTATCGAGGACATGATCCTGCTCAGCAATTCGCAACCCAATGTCGTGGCGATCGAAGGCTATGGCCTCAACATCGTCGATCATAAACCTATCCCGGAGTGACACGCATGGCCCGTTTCCTGATCGTCGAAGCCCGTTTCTACGACCATCTCAACGATATGCTCGTCGCGGGTGCCCGCGCCGCTCTCGAGGCGGAAGGGCACGAGGTCGAAGTGCTGACCGTGCCGGGCGCGCTCGAAGTGCCCGGAGCGATCGCCCTGGCTTCAGAAAGTGGGCAGTATGATGGCTATGTCGGCATCGGTGTGGTCATCCGCGGGGAGACCTATCACTTCGAAATCGTCGCGGGCGAAAGCGCGCGCGGGATCATGGCGCTGACCATGGACGGCATGGCTATCGGCAATGGCATCCTGACGGTCGAAAACGAGGAACAGGCGCTGGTTCGTGCCGATCCGGCACAGAAGGACAAGGGTGGCGAAGCGGCCAAGGCGGCCATGACCCTGCTCGATCTGCAGACGCGCTTCGCCGCCTGAGGCCATGGTCGAAATCGCCGCGCTGATGATCAATCCATAGAGGGGGAGCACGGTCGTCAAGCCGGACGGGATAAGCTCGCCGGCCGCGTGTCGCGAGGGTGGATCGCCCTTTGTCGGCCCTGCCCGAAAACCCCCCTTTGCCCTCATCGGTCTTTTGTAAAGCGGTTCCCGGAACGCAAAGCGGCGCCGCGCGTCATGCCCATCATGCAGGGGACATTACCATGAACGGCCCTTTCGAATGGGTCGCATCGATCGGGGCGGTTATTGCCGCCTCGATGATCGCCTTCGATCTGGGGCGCCGCGCAACCGCCTGGGGTTTTGTTCTGTTCTGCGTCGTCTCGGCGCTGTGGATCTATATTGGCCTGACCGAAGACGCGATGCCGCTGGCAGCAATGAACGGCGTGCTGCTGCTGATCAACGCCTGGGGCGTATGGCAATATTGGTTCCACCCGAAGAACCGAAGCTGATCGTCGGTAAAGGCGGACGTTTCAGACCGTTGAGCCAAGTTGGCCGAAGTCCCCGTCTACACGGGGACCTCCGCTTCAAGCTCCGATACGTCCGAAACAATGGCGACCGGCATAATGTGCGCTGTCGCCCAGCTCTTCCTCGATACGGATGAGCTGGTTGTACTTGGCGAGTCGATCCGAGCGCGCCAGGCTACCGGTTTTGATCTGACCGCAATTGGTGGCGACTGCCAGATCGGCGATCGTCGCATCTTCGGTTTCCCCCGACCGATGCGACATCACGGCGGTATAGCCTGCGCGATTGGCGATGCTGACCGCGTCGAGCGTTTCCGACAGGGTGCCGATCTGGTTGACCTTTACCAGCAGCGAATTGGCAAGACCCTGGTCGATCCCTTCGCGCAGGCGCTGAGGGTTGGTCACGAACAAGTCGTCGCCGACCAGTTGGACGGTGTTTCCGATCCGGTCGGTCAGCGCCTTCCAGCCTTCGAAATCGTCTTCGGCCATGCCATCCTCGATCGAACGGATCGGATAGTCGCGGCAAAGCCTGTCCAGATATTCGGCCATTTCGTCACCACTGAGCGAAAGGTTTTCGCCGGAGATCTCGTATTTGCCGTCCTTGAAGAACTCGGTCGATGCGCAGTCGAGCGCAAGCGCGATGTCCTCGCCCGGCTTGAAACCGGCCTGCTCGATCGAGGCCATGATGAAATCAAGCGCGTCGCGCGTACTGGCGAGGTCGGGGGCAAAGCCGCCTTCATCACCGACCGAAGTCGCCAGACCCTTGTCGTGCAGCTTCTTCTTGAGCGTGTGAAACACCTCCGCACCCCAGCGCACTGCTTCGGCGAGACTGTCCGCGCCGACCGGCATGACCATGAATTCCTGAATATCGATCGGATTGTCGGCATGCTCGCCGCCATTGATGATGTTCATCATCGGAACAGGAAGCACATGGGCCGAAACGCCCCCGATATAGCTGTAGAGCGGGAGGCCGCGCGCATTGGCCGCCGCCTTGGCCACTGCCATGCTGGTCCCGAGAATGGCATTGGCGCCGATCCGGCCCTTATTGGGCGTTCCGTCGAGTGCGATCATCGAAAGATCGATGTCGCGCTGATCTTCGGCATCGAAAGCGCCCACCAGCATGTCGCGGATCTCGGAGTTGACCGCTTCGACAGCCTTGATCACACCCTTGCCCAGATAGCGACCCTTGTCCCCGTCGCGCAGTTCCACTGCCTCGTGCGCGCCGGTGGATGCGCCGCTGGGAACCGCCGCGCGACCGAAGCTTCCATCGTCGAGTAGCACATCGACCTCGACCGTGGGATTGCCCCTTGAATCAAGGATTTCGCGGGCGTGGATGTCTATGATCGCGGTCATGGGTGCTGGTGCTCCGGGGTAAAGGTGTTGTAATCGTCTAAAACACCCCCAGATGGGGAGTTGGCAGCGCTCTATTCGCCGGAACATTGGCGCGCAAGTTGCGTTGCAACATCGAAGGCCATTTCGCCGAACGAATATGAATTGAGGGCAAGGACGACTATCATGGCAGAAACCACCGCAGGCAACGCGCCCAAGAAGCGCAAAACTCCTGCCAGCAAGAAACCCGCAGCCTCGAAATCCACAAGCGCCGAGGCGCCGCGCAAGACCGTGGCGAAGAAGGGCGCAGCGAAGGAGATGACCCCCGTGACCGATACAGCACCCCAAACCCCGCCCACCGACAACCGCGCCGAAGCGAAATCCCGCTTCAACGCGGCTCTTGAAGAAGCAAAGGCCGGTGCTGCCGCGCTCAAGGCAGAAGGCCGCGACCGCGCCACCGCCTACCGCGATCAAGCCAAGCATAAGGGCGACGATCTGGCGGCCGAAGCCAAAGCCTATGGCGAAGAAGCGAAGGTGAAGGGCCGTGAACTTGCGACCGAAGGCAAGCTCAAGGCCGGTGAAGGCCTCCGCTCGCTCAGCAGACTGGTCGACGAGAACGCCCATCAGGTCGACGAGAAGCTTGGCGCGAAATATGGCGATTATGCACGCAGCGCCTCCAAATCCCTGGACGGATACGCCGCCAAACTCGACGAGAAGAGCGTCGACGATCTCGTGGAGGACGGTCGCGAATTCGTCCGCAAGAGCCCCGGCAAGGCACTCGGGATCGCAGCCATTGTCGGCTTCATGCTTTCGCGTCTATTCCGCGGCTCGCGTTGAGCGAGCGATGACGGGGGTTTGAATGCGAGACGATAACGACGAGCGGGTCGATGAGTATTCCGGCCCGCTCGATTTGCCCGACGAGCACGAGTCCCCCGATGAGGAGGATGAAGGCGGTCGGCAGTTTTCCTTGACCGACGATGTTCTCGCGCTGATCGAGGATGGGAAGACCTATGCCGAAGCGGAGCTGCGTTTCCAGAAAAGCCGCGCGGGCTATATCGGGAACCGGTTCAAGGGTGCCCTCGCCTTCGGGCTTGGCGCTTTCGGCGTTTTTCACCTCGCACTGATTGCGGCCACGGTTGGGCTCGTCATCGCGCTCGCGCCCATCGTCGGACCTTGGGGCGCGACCGCCATCGTAACGCTCGCGCTGATTGCGGGCGGGGTATTGCTCTTGCGACTGCTGAAGGGGCGCCTCGACGATATCCGGGACGCATTCGAAGAGAAGGAAGCCGAATGAGCGATCGGCGGATCCGAATGCTGGAAGACAAGTATATGCGCGATTCCGCTCGCGCATTGGTCGAAGCCGATATCGAGCATCTCAAATGCGACTTCGCCCATAAAGGGTTGGGAGAACGCGCTATCGAGCGCGTGAAAGAAGGTGCCACCGATCTCTACGAAGAAGCGGCCGATATGGCCGAGGACAACAAAGGTGCTCTGGCAGCTCTGATTGCGGCGATATTCGTCTGGTTCGCACGCAATCCAATCATGGAACTGTTCGGACGGGACCCCGATGAAGGGGATGACGCCGCTACCGAAAATCCGGAACATTAGCGCCCTTCCAACCATTATTCCGACGAACACGCATTGCGGAGAAATATCATGGCAGACACGGCCAAAGACAATGTCACCCCTATCAGCGCCGACAGCAAATTGAGCGATGAGCAGAAGCGCGAACAATTGCGCGCTCGCAT
This sequence comes from Qipengyuania sp. ABI-127-1, assembly GCA_022953095.1. Lineage (GTDB taxonomy): Bacteria > Pseudomonadota > Alphaproteobacteria > Sphingomonadales > Sphingomonadaceae > Qipengyuania. The sequence goes on from JALJCR010000001.1 coordinate 1,755,750, forward strand.
CGAGTCCGGGGAAAAGCGCAACGAGGAGCGCAGCCTGGCCGATCAGGCGAAAGACGTTGCCGACAGCGCGATCGAATTCACCAAGAAACACCCATTCGCTGTCGTCGGCGGCGTACTCGTCGCCGGGCTTGCGATTGGCGCCATGACACGCCCGGGCCGCAGACTCGGTCGACGCGGGAGTATTTGGGCCGGTCTCGCCGCAGATGCCGCCCTCGCCTACGGCGCGCGAATGATCGATGGCGTCGTCGATGGCGCTCAATATGCAGGCGACCGGGTGGAAGATCTCGGAGACAGCGCGGCGACCGCCGCTCGTGGTCTGCGCCGCGATACGGCCTATAAGCTCGATGTCGCCGGTGATGCCCTGCGCAGCTCGAGCCGCAAAGCAAGCCGCAAGGGCAGCCGTGCCTATCGCGCGTTGCGGACCCGCATCGCTCACTGAAAATCATAATTCGGTAGCATGCCGTAGCGGCGCGACGGGGTTGCCTGTCGCGCCGCTTTCGCTATGGCGCGCAACGATTCATTCCTCCCTAGAGAAAGATAATCCGATGGAAGAAACCGAGAGCAAGCAGACGCTCTATCTGGTCATGGGCGGCCGTGTCGCAGACCCGCGCAGCGTCACCTTCGCCGATCCTGAGAGCCTTCACGTCGCCGGCGTGTTCAGCAGCTACGATGCTGCCGTCGATGCCTGGCGCTCGAATGCCCAGCGCACGGTCGACGATGCCGAAATGAAATATGTCATTGTCCACCTGCACAAGCTGCTCGACCCCGGCGCCTGAACTGGCCCATGGCCTATTCCATAAGGCCATATCGGGACGATGACGCCGAGGCGTTGGCCGAGGTGATCGCCGCGGCGATTGCCGCCATTGGCCCGCACGCTTACTCACCCGAGCAGGTCGCTGCCTGGAGCGCGCGACATCCCGGTGCCGGACGGTACCGGGAGCGTGTGGCGGAAGGTCATGTGATCTTCGTAGCCACAGGCGCGGACGACCGCCCGGTCGCTTATGTCTTGATCGAGCCCGACGGTCATCTCGACCATCTCTACAACCACCCCGACCACACGCGGCGCGGTCTGGCGACGCAATTGCTCGCGCGCGCGGAAATCTATGCACAGGCACACGGCGTAGAGCGGCTCTATACCGAGGCGAGCGATCTCGCCCGCCCCGCTTTCGAGCGAGCAGGTTATGTCGTGACGAAAAAACGCGAATTCACCATCGCCCACGAGGGTCGGGATGTCCCGATCCACAACTGGGCGATGGAAAAGCGGCTCAGATGAACTCGATCTTGTCGATCAGGTAGAACTTGTCTCCGGACGGAACGGTCACTTCCACCTCTTCTTCGAGCTGTTTGCCGATCAACGCCCGTCCGAGGGGCGAATTGTAACTGATGCGTCCCTTCGCGGCATCGGCTTCGGTCTGCCCGACAATCTGGTATCTCACCGGTTTGTCGTCTTCGTCGAGCAGAGTGACCGTAGCGCCGAAGATCACCTTGTCGCCCGACAGCGTCGTCGGGTCGATGATCTGGGCGCGGCTGATCTTGTCTTCCAGCTCGCCGATCATCGCCTCCACCTGGCCCTGACGTTCCTTGGCGGCGTGGTATTCGGCGTTTTCAGACAGATCGCCATGCGCGCGCGCTTCCTCGATCGCATCGACGATCTTCGGGCGTTCGGCACGCAAGGTTTTCAGGTCCGCCGTGAGCTTTTCATAGCCCTCGGCCAGCATCGGCACTTTTTCCATCGGACCCCTTTTGTCCTTCCTGTTCGGCGCCTTCCGGGACAATTCGGACCCGGCCCGCCGGATTGCGGAAGCCGATCGATACGAATGTCGGGAGGGATAAGCGCGTGTTCTTCGTTAGCTATAATAGTCTTGCAACGAACGCACTTCAAGCTGATCGGGTGAAACCTCGGCCACGGCCTGCGCAACCGCGAGCGAGGCCGCCGCCGTGGTGTAATAAGGCAGCTTCTTTTCAAGCGCCGCCTCGCGGATGGATTTGCTGTCGAGCAGCGACTGCCAGCCCTCAGTCGTGTTGAAGATCAACTGCACCTCACCATCGATAATCGCATCGACGATATGCGGGCGGCCTTCAGCAACCTTGTTGACCGGCTCGACCGCCAGACCCTGCTCGGCAAGATAGGTCTGCGTGCCCCCGGTGGCGATGACCCGGAAGCCCTTGTCGAGCAGTGTCCGAACTGCGGGCACGATCAGCGGCTTGTCGGTATCCTTGACCGAAACGAACAGCGTCCCCGATTGCGGCGGTTTCATCCCCGCGCCAAGCTGCGACTTCAGGAAGGCCGGCGCAAAGCTGCGGTCGATGCCCATGACTTCGCCGGTCGATTTCATCTCGGGCGACAGGATCGGATCGGCCCCCGGGAAGCGCGCAAAGGGGAAGACCGCCTCTTTCACCGCCATGTGATCGGGAGTGAGATCGAAGGGCTCGAAAGTGTGCAGTTCCTCACCCGCCATGACGCGCGCGGCGACCTTGGCGATGGGCCGACCGATGGCCTTGGCGACAAAGGGCACCGTGCGGCTGGCGCGCGGGTTCACCTCGATCAGATACACTTCGCCTTCCTTCACCGCGAACTGCACGTTCATCAGGCCGCGGACCTCCAGCGCCTTGGCCAATTCGGTCGCCTGACGGGACATTTCCTCGATGATGTCGGCGGGAAGGCTGTAAGGCGGCAGGGTGCAGGCGCTGTCGCCCGAATGGACCCCGGCTTCCTCGATATGCTGCATCACACCCGCGATGCGCACCTCGTTGCCATCGGCGACCACATCGACATCGCATTCGATCGCATCGCGCAGATACTGGTCGACCAGCACCGGGCTGTCGCCCGAGACGTTGACCGCCGTGTTGATGTAATCATCGAGCTGGGCTTCACTGTCGACGATTTCCATCGCCCGCCCGCCAAGCACGTAGCTCGGACGCAGCAGCACCGGATAGCCGATCCGCGCGGCCACGGCGGCGGCCTCGTCGCGGCTCTTGGCGATACCGTTCATCGGCTGCATCAGCTTGAGCTGGTTGACCAGCTTGGCGAAGCGTTCGCGGTCTTCGGCCAAATCGATCGCATCGGGGCTGGTGCCGAGGATCGGGATGCCTTCGCGTTCCAGCGCGGCGGCGAGCTTGAGCGGGGTCTGCCCGCCGAACTGGACGATGACGCCGACGACTTCACCCCTCGACATTTCGACGCGCATGATTTCGAGCACGTCTTCTTCGGTCAGCGGCTCGAAATAGAGGCGGTCGGACGTATCGTAATCGGTCGAGACAGTTTCCGGGTTGCAGTTGACCATGATCGTCTCGAACCCGGCCTCGGCCAGCGCGAAACAGGCGTGGACGCAGCAATAGTCGAACTCGATCCCCTGCCCGATGCGGTTCGGGCCGCCGCCGAGGATGACGATCTTCTTGCGGTCGGAGGGCATCGCCTCGTCTTCGGGCTCGCCGAAGCTGGGCGCTTCGTAGGTCGAGTACATATAGGGCGTGATCGCCTCGAACTCGGCGGCGCAGCTGTCGATGCGCTTGTAGACCGGATAGACGCCGAGCTTGCGGCGCAGATCGCGCACCTCCTGCTCGCTGGTCGCGCCCGCCATGGCACGCAATGCGTCGTGCAGCAGGCCCGAACGCTTGGCCTGGGTCTCGCCCAGACCGCCCGCGACACCCACCGAACGCACCGCCAGCGTGGCAAGGCGCTTGTCGGAAAAGCCCATCGCCTTGAGGCGGCGCATTTCGGCGGCATCGCGCGGCAGGCCGTTGTGGCCGATCATCTTTTCTTCATAGATGATCGCTTCGATCTGGCGCAGAAACCACGGGTCGAAACCGGTGATCTTGGCCACTTCCTCGACCGTGAAATCCTCGCGGAAGGCCTGGGCGATCTTGAGGATGCGGTCGGGCGTGCGCTTGCTGAGCGAGGCAGTGATGACCTCGCGGCTGACGCCTTCGAATTCGGTGATGCGGTTGAACCCGTCGAGCCCGGTTTCGAGGCCGCGCAACGCCTTCTGCATCGATTCGGCGAAGCAGCGGCCGATCGCCATGACCTCGCCAACCGATTTCATCGCGGTCGACAGCTCGTTCTTCGATCCCTTGAACTTCTCGAAGGCGAAGCGCGGGATCTTGGTGACGACGTAATCGATGGTCGGTTCGAACGATGCAGGAGTTGCGCCGGTGATCTCGTTCTGGATCTCGTCGAGCGTGTAGCCCACGGCAAGCTTCGCCGCGACGCGCGCGATGGGGAAGCCGGTGGCCTTGGATGCGAGCGCCGAGGACCGCGAAACGCGCGGGTTCATCTCGATCACGATCAGGCGGCCATCCTTCGGATTGACTGCGAACTGTACGTTCGAACCGCCTGTTTCCACACCGATTTCGCGCAGCACATTAATGCTGGCGGTGCGCATGATCTGGTATTCCTTGTCGGTCAGCGTCAGCGCCGGCGCGACGGTGATGGAATCGCCCGTATGCACGCCCATCGGATCGACGTTTTCGATCGAGCAGATGATGATGCAATTGTCCTTGCGGTCGCGCACCACCTCCATCTCATATTCCTTCCAGCCAAGGAGCGATTCCTCGATCAGGACTTCGGTGGTGGGCGATGCATCGAGACCCTCGCGCACGATCTTGTCGAACTCTGCCTTGTTGTAGGCGATGCCGCCGCCCGTCCCGCCCAGCGTGAAGCTGGGACGGATGATGGCGGGAAGGCCGGTGCGTTCGAGAACGGCGAAGGCCTCGTCCACCGTGTTCGCCACGCCGCTGCGCGCGCTTTCGAGGCCGATTTTGTCCATCGCCTCACGGAAGCGCTGGCGGTTCTCGGCCTTGTCGATGGCGTCGGCATCCGCGCCGATCATCTTCACGCCGAACTTCTCCAGCGTGCCGTCGTTGAACAGCGAGAGCGCACAATTCAGCGCCGTCTGCCCGCCCATCGTCGGCAGCACCGCGTCGGGGCGTTCCTTCTCGATGATCTTGGCGACGATCTCGGGCGTGATCGGCTCCACATAGGTCGCGTCGGCCATTTCCGGATCGGTCATGATCGTGGCGGGGTTGGAGTTGACCAGGATGACCCGGTAGCCCTCCTCCTTCAGCGCCTTGATCGCCTGCGTGCCGGAATAATCGAACTCGCACGCCTGGCCGATGATGATCGGCCCGGCGCCAATGACGAGGATCGAGGAGATGTCAGTGCGTTTGGGCATTATCTTTTCTCTTGGAATTGGAGCGAACCGCCATCTCAACCCCGCTTTTGGGTATTACAAAATACCTTCCATCACTATCGAATGGAGGGCCCTCGCAGGAAGTAAGAATGGAAGCGGTACCCACCCAAACAACATACTCGATACTATCGCACCGGTTTGATGCCTCGCTTGGCAGGGTAGGAGAATTGCTTCGTGAAATCGTAATTTCGGCCGAGCGGAATGCTGACGAGAACGAGAAAAATGACAACGCTAAAAAGATGGCTAGAAACGAGAAAAACACCCTTACCGTCTTGTCGCCTCGATAAAGCCTGAGCGTCGGACTAATGGACAAAGAGACCAAGAAAATTCCAGAAGTAGTAAGCAATGGTCGCTGAAGCTCAGACGCACCGACGAGGGCCATGATATCGTAGAAAGGACTCGATTTAAGCGTCGTGATGAGAAACAGGCCGCCCAAAGTAAACAACAATGCGGCGTGCAGGCGCTTCGAAATCCAACCGAATGCGAATCTTCCAAGCGAGTAGCCTAGCAGCACCGCGAGTAGCGGTAGGCCAAGCACTCCGAAGGCCTCGAGCGCACCAATAATAACATCCGATGGACTAGCGACAATTGAGTAGCTAAGCCCCCAATTGGCAAATAGGATTACGTTCGAAGCAAACGAAAAGCCAGTGGCCAAAACCGAAAAAACGGCAACATACTTAATCGATTTCTCGAGCAGGTTCGTGGCGGGACTCTCTTGCTCCACACTCACCCCAACATCCCCACGAATTTCTCGAACAGGTAGAAGCTGTCCTGCGGGCCGGGGCTTGCCTCGGGATGGTATTGCACGCCGAAGGCCTTCTTGCCCTTGATCGAAATGCCGCAATTGGTGCCGTCGAACAGCGATACGTGGGTCTGCTCCACATCATCGGGCAAGGTATCGGCGTCGACCGCGAAGCCGTGGTTCATGCTGGTGATCTCGACGAGGCCCTCGCTGTCGCCCCAATCGCTCCCGACGCGCTGGACGGGGTGGTTGGCGCCGCGGTGGCCCTGGAACATCTTGGCGGTCTTCGCACCCGCCGCAAGGCCGAGCATCTGGTGGCCGAGGCAAATGCCGAACAGCGGCACGTCCGCGTCCAGCAGCGCCTTGATCACTGGAACGGCGTATTCGCCCGTCGCCGCCGGATCGCCCGGACCGTTCGAGAGGAACACGCCATCGGGCTTCAGTGCCATGATCTCGTCGAAAGAGGTCCGCGCAGGCACCACGGTCACCTTCGCCCCAGCCTTCACGAGGTTGCGGAAGATATTGTCCTTCGCGCCGTAATCGATCGCGACGACATGCGGCTTCTCCGCACTGCCGTTGGTATAGCCGAAGCCGAGTTGCCAGTGGCCGCCGGTCCAGTCTTCTTGGGCCTCGCGCGTCACGCCGGGGACGAGGTCGAGCCCTTCGAGCCCGCTCCATTCGGCGGCCTGCTTTTTCAGCGCCTTGAGGTCGAATTCACCCCGCGGACTGTACGCGATCACCGCATTGGGTGCGCCCGAAATACGGATGCGGCGGGTCAGCGCGCGCGTATCGACGCCCGACAGGCCGATCTTGCCGTGATCCTTCATCCATTCGACGAATTCGTTCTGCGCGCGGAAGTTCGACTGCGGGGTCACTTCCTGCCGCGTGACGCAGCCGACTGCGCCGAGGCCGCGGCTTTCGTGGTCTTCCTCGTTCGCGCCGACATTGCCGATATGCGGGAAGGTGAAGGTGACGATCTGACTTTCATAGGAGGGATCGGTCATTACCTCCTGATAGCCGGTCATCGCGGTGTTGAAGCAGACTTCGCCCACAGCGGACCCGGTGGCGCCGAAGCCCTTGCCCCAAATGACCGTGCCGTCGCCCAGAACGAGGACTCCCGTGGCATCTTTAGGTTGCGCGTGCGAAGATGCGGACAGGGCCATGGGCGCTCCGGGATAAAAAGGTTTCCAGCGATGTGTGCTAAGACCCAGCCGCTAGGGACCTGCACGAGTCCCGTCAAGCGGAACCCTTGGCTTATGGGCACACTGGTCTAAATGAGCCGGTGAAATCAGACACCAACCACCCGGGAAACCCAATGCTGCGCGAAAAAATCCAGGCCGAAACCGTCACCGCCATGAAGGCCAAGGACAAGGAACGCACCGCCGCGCTGCGCCTGATCGGCGCCAAGATCAAGGACCGCGACATCGAACTGCGCACGGCGGAGACCAAGCCCGAGGACGACGCATTGGTCACCGACGTGCTGCTCAAGATGGCGAAGCAGCGCCGCGAATCGATCGAGATGTACGAGGACGGCGGCAGGCAGGAACTGGCCGATAAGGAAAAGGCCGAACTGGCCGTGATCGAAGAATTCCTGCCCAAACAGATGAGCGAGGAGGAGACCCGCGCCGCGATCGCCGCGATCAAGGCCGACCTCGACGCCGAGGGCATGAAGGACATGGGCCGCGTGATGGGGGAACTTAAGAGCCGTCACGGCGCTACTCTGGACATGAGCAAGGCCAGCGGGCTGGTAAAGGAAGCGCTTTCATGAACAGGATTTCGGTCGCCCTCCCCCTCGCCCCGGCGCTCGCTCTGATGCTGGCCGCCTGCGGTTCCGATGCGGACGATCCACCGACCGATCTTGAAACCGCCGAAAGCGACGGCGCTGCTGAAGCGCTGGCGCGCAATATCGAGGCGGTAGATTTTCTCGATCTTGCACTGGGTGCGAAGATCGTCGGCCCACAGGGGCCGGAAGTGGAAGCCGCGCTGTCCAATCCGGAAGGTAATTTCGCCGATATGCGTAGTTATGTCGCCTGCCCGGCGGGCATGGCCGAATGCGACCCGGCGACCGCGCCCGAGGGCACGGTCTACACCTATGTCCACGTGGTCTATCCGGGCGAGGACAACCAGCCCGACAGTGGTAGCGGCGAAGGCGCGGATTCCTCCGATGTCGAGCGCGCCACGGCTTTTCGCATGACGCGCCCGGCCATCGGCTTCACAGGCGCGGTCGGCTACTCCAAGGACGAGGCGATGGCCGCGATCGGCGCCAAGGCCGATGTCGTGATTACCTGCGACGATGGCGCATTGGTCTGGACCGTCAGCGCAGGCGATGGCGGCGACCAGTGGGAACAGGCCGAACCGCTTACCTTCTGGTGGCAATCGACGGTGCCGCCTGCCGGTCCGGTCGAGGCTTATGCGATCGAGGCCAACTATACGATGGCCATGGGAAATGGGCCTTACCCCGGCGAGGCACCCGATGCGGTCAATGCCTGCGATCGCGACACCGTTCCCGGTCGCGAAGGATGACCCGATGATGCGCTTCGTGTCCCTTGCCGTATCCGGAATTGCCTTTGCCCTGGCCTCGTGCGGCTCTCCCGAGCCGGAGCCCGCGCCTACCCCGACCCCGACCGTCGCTGCACCGCGCACCCTCGTCGGCGCAGATCTCGATCTGTCGACGCTCGGCGCGAAGATCGCCGGGCCGCAAGGATCGGAGGTCGAAACTGTCCTCAGCGCACGCAACCGCCAGGTCGGTACGCTGGTAAGCTACGTCGCTTGCCCCGCCGGTGTGGAGGACTGCAAGCCAGGCGAGATGCCCGAAGGGACAGTCTACACTTATGTTCACACGGTGACGCTGGCAGAAGAAAGCGACACCAGAGACGCTGACGACGGCCCCGAAGTCGTGGAAGCCCCACCCACCTTGTTTCGCACGATACGCAAGGCAGCGGGCTTCAACCAGTCGATCGGGTATTCCACCGCCGAGGCCGAGGCCGTGCTGGGCGATCCCGATGCGATCTCGATCAGCAACGATAATGGCAGCCTGATCTGGCGCGTGGTTCGCGGATCGGGATGGAAGCCCGGCGGCACGGTGACCTTCTGGTGGCAATCGACCTTGCCCCCGCAAGGACCGGCAGAAGCCTATCTGTTCGAAGTCGACGGCAATCAGGTCGCGGCGACAGGCCCCTTCCCGCCTGAGGATAAGCCTGTGGAGGGCTCGCGCAACTAATTGCACGGACCACTCGACTTCGCTCGAGGCGAACGGCACACTGGTGGAATCCCAAAACATCCGTTCGTGTCGAGCGCAGTCGAGACACGTTGCCCTGGACAACCGCGATGCCCTTCTGGTGCTACATTCTGAAATGCGCTGACGGGAAGTATTACACCGGCCCTACCGACGATCTTGATCGCCGAATTGCCGAGCACCATCAGGGTGGATATTACAGCTTCACGACTCGGCGCCGCCCCGAGAAACTGGTCTGGGCCGACGAATTCCCAACGCGTGACGAAGCGCTCGAAAGCGAATTGCGCGTGAAGAAATGGTCTCGCGCGAAGAAGGAAGCGCTGGCGTCAGGGGATTGGGATCGATTGTCCCATTTCGCCAAACCACCGCGCGAGCGTGTCTCGACTGCGCTCGACATGAACGGATATGGGTAAGCGGTGCTAAGTCCCCAATGGCTCGACGAATTGCGCATGCGGACCACGCTTTCCGCCGTGATCGGTCGCACCCTGCGGCTGACCAAGGCAGGGCGCGAGTTCAAGGCCTGCTGTCCGTTCCATAACGAGAAGACACCCAGCTTCTATGTCAATGACGAGAAGGGCTTCTACCACTGCTTCGGCTGCGAGGCGCATGGCGATGCGATCCGCTGGCTGACCGACCAGCGCGGCATGCCCTTTATGGATGCAGTGAAGGAATTGGCCGCGGAGGCCGGGATGGAAGTCCCCGCCCCCGACCCTCAAGCCGCCAAGCGAGCGGAAAAACGCGCCAGCCTGCACGATGTGACCGCCGCCGCGCAGGAGTGGTTCGAGAGCAATTTGCGGGAGGCGGATGGCATTCAGGCACGCAGCTATCTCGGGCGGCGCGGATTTTCCGATGCGACCATCCGCGAATTCGGCTTCGGTTATGCGCCCGAAGACCGGCAGGCGCTGAAGCGCGCGCTGAGCAAGTTCGAGGAGCCCATGCTGATCGAAGCGGGCATGCGGATCACGGTCGAGGACAAGGAACCCTATGACCGCTTTCGCGGGCGCCTGATGCTGCCGATCCACGACACGCGCGGGCGCGTGATCGCCTTCGGCGGGCGCATTCTCGACAGCGATGCCAATCCCAAGGCGCCGAAATACCTCAACAGCCCCGACACGCCGCTCTTCGACAAAGGCCGCACGCTCTACAATCTCCACCGCGCCGCGCCCGCAGCGCGGCAAAGCGGGCGGATGATCGTGGTCGAAGGCTATATGGACGCGATCGCGCTGGCCAATGCGGGTATCCGGGAGGCGGTTGCTCCGCTCGGCACGGCGCTGACCGAAAACCAGATCGAGCTGCTGTGGCGGCAGGTCGAACGACCGATTCTGTGTTTCGATGGCGACAATGCCGGCCAGCGCGCTGCCATGCGGGCGATATCGCGCGCGCTGCCGATGCTGCGGCCCGGCCATTCGCTGGCGATCGTGCGCCTTCCGGCCGGGCTCGACCCGGACGATCTGATCCGCGAGAAAGGCGTCGGCGCGCTCGAGGAACTGCTCGCGCATCCCGCGAGTCTGCTCGACACGCTGTGGGATTTCGAAAAGGCGGCGGCGCCGCTCGATTCCCCGGAGGAGAAAGCGGGCCTCAAAGCGCGGCTTCTCGGCCATGTCGACAGCATTCAGCACCCCGATATCGGTCCGCTCTACAAACGCGAACTGCTCGAGCGCTTCTCGGCCTTCGCCTTCCCGCCCCGCCCACAGCGCGAATTCCGGTCTCGCGGAGACTGGAAGAAGGGGCAATTCAAACAACCCGCGCCAATGCTGTCGCCCGAAGCGCGCGATAGCCTGACCCGCGCGATGCAGGGCGGTGCGCGCGATGCGCTGACCCGCGCGGTGATTGCGGGACTGGTCAAATATCCCGACCAGATCCTGCGCCACGAAGAAGCGCTCTCAGAACTGGCCAGGCGTGACCAAAATGTCGGTCCGGCGCTCGATTCACTGCTCGAAGCCGCAGAGACGCTTGATTTGTCCGCGCAATCGACCATATCGCTCGAACGAGGCCTTCCCGCCCCACCGGCAAAAGCTCATTTCGCCTTCCTCGATGAAGGCACCGACCCGGTTGATGCGCGCGAGGATCTGGCCGAGGCCGTATCGTTGCTGGTCGAAAGACCGGCGCTGGAGGCTGCGCTTGGCGCGGCCACAGTGCGTTTCGAACGCGATCCGGAAGGCTCCATCGCTGAACAGGCCCGATTGCGCGAGCGGTTGCTGGCACTAAATGAGCGGTTGAAGCGTTTTGGTCGCAGGAAAGCCGCAGCGGACGGCGAATCGGATACTTGACCTTGGCGGGATCGCGGCCCGCCCAAAGCGAATAGACTGGATTTGAAATCTCTATGGCCACCAAGTCGAAGACCAAGGACGATGGCGACGCTCCCCTGATCGATCTCAACGAGGCGTCGGTCAAGAAGCTCATCACCAAGGCTAAGAAAAAAGGTTACGTCACATATGACGAGCTCAACGACGCCCTGCCTCAAGGCGAGATGAGTTCCGACCAGATCGAGGATATCCAGTCCGCCCTCTCCGACATGGGCGTGCAGATCGTCGAAAACGACGAGGAAGCCGAAGCGGCTGCGGAAGAAGCAGCCGAGGTCGAAGAAATCGCGACCGACGCCAAGAAGGACAGCAAGGCAGCGGCAAAGCCGGCCGCCAAAAAGACCGCCACGGGCGAGCGTACCGACGATCCGGTGCGTATGTATCTGCGCGAAATGGGCGCGGTCGAGCTGCTCAGCCGCGAGGGCGAGATCGCGATTGCCAAGCGCATCGAGGCCGGCCGCGACATGATGATCATGGGCCTGTGCCAGAGCCCGATTACCTTCCACGCCATCATCCAGTGGTCCGAAGCCCTCAACGCCGAGGAGATGCAGCTACGCGAAATCCTCGATCTTGATGCCATGTTGTCGAAGGAACCTCCGCCCGAGAAAATGGCCGAGGAAGAGGAAGACGATGACGGCGAAATTTCGGAAGAAACCGCCGGCCCTTCGATCCGCGACGATGAAGACGACGACGACAGCGAAGACGAGGACGGCGAAGAGGGTTCGTCCAAGAGCGACGACGACGAGGACGAGGACAACACCATGTCGCTCGCCCAGATGGAAGCCGCGCTCAAGCCCGACGCGATTGAACGTTTCGCCCGTATCACCGACCTGTTCGGCAAATTCGAGAAGCTCCAGAAAGAGCGCGTCGATGTCATGGCGAAGGGCGACGCTTTCCCACCCGCCAAGGAAAAGAAATACGAAGCGCTGTCCGAACAGCTTACCGCGGAAGTGGAAAGCGTCCAGTTCCATGCGACGAAGATCGAATTCCTGGTCGACAACCTCTATGCGTTCAATCGTCGGCTGACCGCTCTGGGCGGCCAGATGCTGCGCCTGGCCGAACGTCACAAGGTCAAGCGGATCGATTTCCTCGATGCCTATATCGGCAACGAACTCGACGATAGCTGGCTCAAGGCGCGCGCGAAGAAAGACAAGAAATGGGCCGCCTTCGCCGAGAAGGAAGCAGATGCGGTCGAGCGCATCCGCGCCGAAATTTCCGATATCGCTGCGCAGACCGGCATGGCACTGGAGGAATTCCGGCGGATCGTCAACAAGGTCCAGAAGGGCGAGCGCGAGGCGCGGATCGCCAAGAAAGAAATGGTGGAGGCGAACCTGCGCCTGGTGATCTCGATCGCCAAGAAATACACCAATCGCGGTCTGCAGTTCCTCGACCTCATTCAGGAAGGCAATATCGGCCTGATGAAGGCGGTCGACAAGTTCGAATACCGCCGCGGTTACAAGTTCAGCACCTATGCGACATGGTGGATTCGCCAGGCGATCACCCGCTCGATCGCCGACCAGGCACGCACGATCCGCATTCCGGTCCACATGATCGAGACGATCAACAAGCTGGTGCGCTGCTCGCGCCAGTTTCTGCACGATCAGGGCCGCGAACCGACGCCCGAAGAGATGGCGGAGAAGCTCTCCATGCCGCTCGAAAAGGTGCGCAAGGTGATGAAAATCGCTAAGGAACCGATCAGCCTAGAGACGCCGATCGGCGACGAGGAGGATTCGCACCTCGGCGATTTCATCGAAGACAAGAACGCTATCATCCCGGTCGACGCGGCAATCCAGGCCAACCTCAAGGAAACGGTCACCCGTGTCCTTGCCAGCCTGACCCCGCGCGAGGAACGCGTTCTACGCATGCGCTTCGGCATCGGCATGAATACCGATCACACGCTGGAAGAAGTCGGCCAGCAGTTCTCGGTGACGCGCGAACGTATCCGTCAGATCGAAGCCAAGGCGCTGCGCAAGCTCAAGCACCCGAGCCGCAGCCGCAAGATGCGTTCGTTCCTGGATCAGTAGTGCCGGGCGGGGCCGTTTGCGGTCCCGTCAAGCATGGTCCCGTAAATGACGTGATGCGGCGTCGACCGACATGGGTGCGGCGAAATGGTAGCCTTGGCCGTAATCGATTCCTATACGGGTCAGCATATCCAGCTCGTTCTGGCATTCGATGCCTTCGGCAATAACCTTGCTACCGATTGCTCCGGCGAAGCTCACGATCGCCTTTGCCAAGGCCTGACGCGCCAGGTCTTGATGAATGTTCCGGGTCAGGCTCATATCGAGCTTCACCAGGTCGGGCGCCAGATCGACTAGGTAGCGCAGCCCTGCATAACCAGCACCGACGTCGTCCACGGCTATGCGCGCATATTTTGCAATCTCTCTGAGTGAGTCGCGCAGCCGTATGAAATCACTGACCTTTTCGTGCTCGGTCAATTCGAGCACTATGTTGCGACCGCGATGCTTTTCGATGAGGGGCACGATTTCGCCCGAAAGCACGGTTTCCGGCGAAGCGTTGATGGAAACATACGCGCCTGGAGGAACATGTTCCACCGTCTCGAGGGCCAGCTCGATCGCCGCCAGCTCAAGCTCGACGCCACGTCCAACCGCGACGGCTTCTGCAAACCATTTGTCGGGACCGCGAGATTGCGCGTCTTCGAAACGTGATAGACATTCGACGCCTACCGCACGCTGCGTCCGCACATCATGAATCGGCTGTTGTACAATGTTGATCGCACGCCGTCCGATAGTATCCGAAATCCTCCGATCGAGCCGCATTGATTGCTCGTCTTCGGCAATCGAACTCTCGATATGCTCGGCTGCGAGCCTTCCGAACGCGCGAAGGACATTCATGTCGCGCTCGGTTACGGTCCTATCGGCTTGGCGGCTGACGCAGCAGAAGCTTCCGAAGACGGCTCCATCGGAAAACCGCAGTGGGACATTCAGATGGCACCCCACGGGCAGCATGTTGGTAACCGGCAAGGTCTTGGCAAGCTCGTAGTCGGCGGCGTCCTGAATGAGCTCGGGCAGGCGTCCTTCTAGGATATGCCAGCAGAAACTGTCTTCGCGCGGCTCGCGAAAGCCCGCTCCCATCGGCAGGTCAAGATCGGTATCGACGTGCATTAACTCACGCTGATCCCCATCGACGTAGCGTCCGACGAAGGCGATTTCGGCTCCGAGATGTTCACGGGTTGTATGCAATATCCGCTGGATCGATTCACTCTCGACCGCTTCGAACCGCAGGGGCCGCGCTTCCGCAGGCAAGGCAAGCTTGAGATCAATCGACATGGAATCACTCTTAAGCGCGATTGGTTAACGGATATTTCACGATCACCACGGCTTTTTACCGCTGCCAAAATCCGATTTGCACTGGAAGCTAGGCGTTCGAAACCCTATGCCGCCCCCATGCGTATCGCCATTGCCTCCGACCATGCCGCCATCGACCTCAAGACCGAGCTGCGCGACTGGTTGATCGAGCAGGGTCATGAGGTCGCCGACCTCGGCCCCGAGACCTCCGACAGCGTCGACTATCCCGACTTCGGCTACAAGCTGGCGAGCGTCGTTGCAGACGGCACAGCCGAGCGCGGCGTCGCCTTGTGTGGCTCGGGCATCGGCATTTCGATGAGCGTAAATCGCAACCCTGCCGTGCGCTGTGCGCTGGTCTCGGAACCCCTGTCCGCATCCCTTGCGCGCGAACACAATGATGCGAATTGCATCGCCATGGGTGCGCGCCTGACCGGCAGCGACATGGCCAAGGCCTGCCTTACAGCCTTCCTTGAAACCGAATTCGCCGGCGGCCGTCACCAGCGCCGCGTCGACAAGCTTTCCAATCCGGAGATCTGAATTGGCTACCCAGCCCGCAAACACCGACCGCGACCCGATGGACCGTTTCTGGCACGACACGCTCGCCGAGGCCGATCCCGAGATTCATGCCGCGATCCGCAAGGAACTTGCCCGCCAACAGGACAAGATCGAGCTGATCGCGAGCGAGAACATCGCGTCGAGTGCTGTGCTCGAAGCCACGGGCTCGGTATTCACCAACAAATATGCGGAAGGTTATCCGGGCAAGCGCTATTATGGCGGTTGCGATTACGCCGACGTGGTCGAAACGCTGGCCATCGATCGCGCGAAGCAATTGTTCGGCTGCAACTTCGCCAACGTACAGCCCAACTCTGGCAGCCAGATGAACCAAGCAGTCTTCCTCGCGCTGCTGCAACCGGGCGATACCTTCATGGGACTCGATCTCAATTCGGGGGGCCACCTGACCCACGGATCGCCGGTCAATATGAGCGGCAAATGGTTCAATCCGGTGAGCTATGGCGTGCGCAAGGATGACGAGCTGATCGACATGGACGAAGTCATGGCGATCGCGAAGGCCAACAAGCCCAAGCTCATCATTGCCGGCGGTACAGCCTATTCGCGCGTGTGGGACTGGGAAGCCTTCCGCAAAGTGGCAGACGAGGTCGGCGCCTATCTGATGGTCGACATGAGCCACATTTCGGGCCTCGTCGCCGGCGGAGCGCATCCCAATCCTTTCCCCCATGCGCATATCGTTACTACCACGACCCACAAGAGCCTGCGCGGTCCGCGGTCGGGCGTGATCCTGTGGGACGACGAAGAGCTGACCAAGCCGATCAATATGGCGGTATTTCCCGGCATGCAGGGCGGCCCGCTGATGCACGTGGTCGCTGCCAAGGCGGTCGCATTCGGTGAAGCGCTGCGTCCGGACTTCAAGGACTATGCGCACCGCGTCGTCGAAAACGCGCGTGCGTTGGCCGAAGGCATCGAAGCGAACGGACTGCGCGTTGTCTCGGGCGGGACGGACAATCATTCGATGCTGGTCGATCTCACCGCCAAGGATGTCACGGGCAAAGCGGCCGAAGCCGGTCTCGATCGCGCCTGGCTGACCTGCAACAAGAACGGTATTCCCTACGACACCCGCAGCCCCTTCGTAACCAGCGGCATCCGCCTCGGTACGCCTGCGGGTACGACGCGCGGTTTCGGCCCCGAGGAATTCCGTCGGATTGGCGCGCTGATCTGCGAAGTGGTAGACGGGTTATCGCGCAATGGCCCCGAAGGTGACGGACAGGTCGAAGAGCGGGTGCGCGGCAAGGTCGCCGAGCTCTGCACCGCCTTCCCCGTCTATCCGGGCCGCTGAGGAGACGAGCGATGGACGATAAAGAACCGCAGCATCAGGATCACGATCTGGTTTCCGACGCAGGTGCGGAAATCAAGGACATGGCAAAAGAAGGGCTCAGCCACCCTTCGACCAAACCGGTGCTGACCGGCGCCGCCATCGGCGCCCTGGCCGGCGGGATACTCCCCGTGGTGACATGGCCGCTTGGTCTTGTCGCGGGCGCTGGCTTCATGCTCTACAAACGCCTGCGACCGTAAATGCGTTGCCCTTTTTGCGCCCACGACGACAGCCAGGTAAAGGACAGTCGTCCGACCGAGGATTCGACGTCGATCCGCCGCCGCCGTCAATGCTCGAGCTGCGGCGCCCGGTTCACGACTTTCGAACGCGTGCAACTGCGCGAAGTGACCGTGGTCAAGAGCGGCAACAGGCGGGAATCCTTCGATCGAAGCAAGCTGGAACAGTCGATCGCGCTCGCTTGCCGAAAGCGCGACGTGCCCCAGGAGAGAATCGACCAGCTTGTCAGCGGCATTCAAAGACAAGTGGAAACCGCCGGAGAGGCTGAAATCCCCTCTCAGCGCATCGGTGAAATGGTGATGGACGGGCTGCGGGGTCTCGACAGCGTGGCCTATATCCGCTTCGCCAGCGTCTATCGGGACTTCAGCGAGGCTCGCGATTTCGAGGAATTCGCCAGCACGGTGCAGGAAGCGGCTGCCCATGAGCACGGCTGAGACCGACAAACCGATCATCGTTCTCGTCAGGCCGCAACTCGGCGAGAACATCGGCAAGGCCGCTCGCGCCATGCTCAATTTCGGCCTTGTCGAAATGCGCCTCGTCGAACCCCGCGACGGGTGGCCCAATCCCTCGGCGGGTCCGGCGGCCGCGGGCGCGGATGTCGTTCTGAATCAGGCCTGCGTATATGCCACCACTGCCGAGGCCGTTGCCGATTGCGCGCATGTCTACGCAACCACGGTTCGCAAACGCGGGGTCACCAAGCCCGTCGTCACTCCGGAAGAGGCAAGCCGGGAGATTGCCGAAGCACAGGGCCGCAGCGCAATCCTTTTCGGCCCGGAACGGTCGGGGCTGGAAACCGAAGACGTCGCCCTTGCCCGCGCCATCCTGACCGTTCCGATCAATCCGGAATTCGGATCGCTCAATCTGGCGCAGGCGGTGATTCTATGTGCTTACGAGTGGTCCAAGCACGAGGAACTCGTGCAGCCGCCGCAGGAAGACCTCCTCCCGCCGGCACCGCAGGAGGAGCTCGACGGCCTGATCGGGCATGTCGAACGACTGTTGGAGCCAAAGGGCTATTTTCTGCCCGAAGCCCGCGCGGAAGCAACCCACCGGACCCTGCGGGGTGTCCTCACCAAGCCGGGCTGGAACCATCTGGAGGTGCGAACCCTGCGCGGCGTATTGTCCAGTTTGGAACGCGAACCTAAGTCCTGATCCGGTCCCATTCGACCAATTCGTAGGCGATCGAGGTTTCGACGAGATCGTCCCAAATTCGCGCAAGCTCTTCTGCTGGCAGCCCGCGGCGGTCGGCATCCGCCCGTGCGTTTTCGATCACCTCGGCCTTGCGGGCTTCGTCACGCACCACGTTGCGATCCGGCTTGATCCGGGCGGCGGCGCGCATATAGCCGAACCGACGGTCGAGCAATTCCATCAACTCACGGTCTGTCTGGTCCACCCCGATCCGTACTTCCGCCATGTTCGTGCAGGTCTCGGGCAGTTTGAAATTGTCATTCATGGCCCAGCGCCCTGCCCCGCTTGATCGTACTTGTCGAGCGCCTATCTTACCGCTTGACGCGCTGCACAATATTGCTAGGAGCGCGCCTTCGCGAATTGGCTCCGCACCCCGGTGAAGCGGTAGCCGCGCTGGAACACCTTCCAGCGGTGCGATGCCGGGTTGGATGGCCACCATCGGGGTGGCTCAGCAAATTGAAGGAAAGACCTATGTCGAAGCGCAAAAGCGCCAAGTACAAACTCGACCGCCGGATGGGTGAAAACATCTGGGGTCGCCCGAATTCTCCGGTCAACAAGCGTTCCTACGGTCCCGGCCAGCACGGTCAGCGCCGCAAGAGCAAGATGAGCGACTTCGGCCTGCAACTGCGCGCCAAGCAGAAGCTCAAGGGTTATTACGGCGACGTGACCGAGAAGCAGTTCAAGCGCACCTACAAGGAAGCGTCGGCCATGAAGGGCGATACCGGTCAGAACCTGATCGGTCTGCTCGAACAGCGCCTCGACATGGTCGTGTATCGCGCCAAGTTCGCACCGACCATTTTCTCCGCCCGCCAGATCGTGAGCCACGGCCACATCTATCTCAACGGCGTGAAGACCAACATCGCCTCGGCCCGCGTCAAGGTCGGCGACGTCGTCAGCCTCGGCAAGAAGGCTCAGGAAATGGCGCTGGTTATCGAAGCACAGAGCCTGCCGGAGCGCGAAATTCCCGACTATGTCGCGCCCGACGGTAACGACAAGGTGACCTTCACCCGCGTGCCGAAGCTCGATGAAGTGCCCTACCCGGTCACGATGGAACCGAACCTCGTGGTCGAGTTCTACTCGCGCTAAACCGCGAAATCTGCGGCACGAAAAAGGCGGTCCCTTGCGGGGCCGCCTTTTTCTTTTGTCCGAAGCAAATCGGTGCAAGAAGCAGTCAATCACTGCCCGGGAGTGTCCGACGATGAAGATTCTGCTGCTCGACGGACATCCCGACCGCGACCGGTTTTCGTCCCATTTGCTCGATCTCTATCGGCAAGCCTTGCCCCCTGACGTCGACGTGGAGGTGGTCGCCATCCGCGACATCACATTCACGCCCATCCTGCGCTACGGTTACGCCCGTAGAACCGAATGGGAACCAGGGTTGCGAGCGCTCGCGGCCAAACTCGATGCCTGCGATCACCTCGTTGTTGCCTTTCCCATGTGGTGGGGAAGCGAACCGGCAGAACTCAAAGGGTTGCTCGATCGCCTATTCCTGCCCGGCTTCGCTTTCGCCTATCGCGAAGGCAGTTCCTTGTGGGACAAGCTGATGGTCGGCCGCTCGGCCGATGTCATCGCGACGATGGACACGCCGCCTCTGTTCCTGCGTCTGATGTATGGGAACGCCCTGGTGAAGCGCTGGAAACGACAGGTGCTCGGATTTTGTGGCTTCAAACCCGTTCGCGTATTGGCATGCGGGCCGATCAAGAACGGAGCTTGGGAAAAAGGGCTTTCGAAATGGCGCGGAAAGATCGAACGCATGGCGCGCTCGATCTCGCAGGCAAGTCCGCAAGAGAAACGCGCAAGGCTTCCGGATTTCCTTGAGCAACAACGTTAGTGCGTCGAAGTTGGCGCTGATCGCCCTCGAAACGCGGTCTCACATTCCCGGTTATCCCGCGCTTCCGCCCGATACGTTGTCGAAGTCCGCAAACACTGCGTGCGGCGTGGCAAGAATCTGCCCATCAAAGATTGCCCCATGCGAGCCTGCAAGCGCCACAATAGGGAGAGGGGGGGGTCATGCAAGACCACCCTCTCCTGCTACGGCTAATCCAATTCGCCTAACCACCCAACGCCTTGGTCAGAAATGCGTCGATCTCCAGCAGCATATCCGTCCTTACTTTACTGTCGGACAGGTTGTGCTGGAGGTCCTCGTATTCACTGTAGCTGACCTGTTTTCCGGCTTTGCGGAGTTCGCGCGCCATGGCACGAGAGTGCCGCACATCGACATTGAGATCGAGTGTTCCATGAAACAGCGCGACCGGTGATGAGAATTTTTCCGCGTGTCGTAGCGGGCTGCCTGCATCGATATGCGGGCCTTCACCGATGAAGCGGCTCACAACGCGGGCATTGGTATATCCCCGCGCATCCTCGCGGATAAACTTGAGATCGGTAACCGGTGCGATTGCAACAACCGCCTTGAACAGTTCGGGATCGAGCACTTGGGATTGCAGCGCGGCATACCCTCCGTAAGACCAACCCGCGATGGCGAGCCTTTCCGGATCGGCAATGCCCTGGCTGACAAGCCAGCGACCGGCATCGTTGACATCGCCGATCGCGACATCCCAGGCCTTGAAGCCATTCCGGCCATACCACGCTTCACCATAACCAGAAGATCCGCGATAATTCGGCTGTAGAACAGCATACCCCCGCGCGACGAAGAACTGCACGATCCAGTCAAACCCCCACTCATCGCGAGCGGAGGGCCCCCCGTGTGGCAGGACAATTGCGGGTAGTCCCACCGCTTCTTTCCCGGGCGGCAGTGTGAGGTAGCCAGGGATACGGGTCCCATCCGAAGCCGGATAGGTAATCGAAGTCATCGCTCCCATCGTCCGATCGACCAGGTAATTGCGAATCGCGAGAAGCGGCTCGAGGCTCTTTGTTTCCTTGTCGAAAAGATACGAGGTTCCAGGCTGGGTATCGCTGGAAGCGACAATCAACAGCCGGTTTTCATCCGCGCTCGCACCGACGATGTTGATGAGCGGCGTGTCCGGCAAGGCTTGCGAGAGACTGCTGGCCAGGGCCTTCAGCTCCTTGTCGAAATATTCGACCTCACGCTTTTCCGTGGCGTAACTGGCCCCGACTACCCTGCGCTGGCGACCAATCCTGATCAGCCTGTCCACGTCTACGTCATCCCGTGCGAGAAGCACCCTTCCTTTGGCCGATCCGTCAAGCGTCACTTCGGCCAATGCATCGAAGCCATCACGAGTTACGAACCCAAACGCGACGTCCCTATCGCTATCAACTGCAACAGCTGTGAAACCGTTGACAGTTTCTCCATCAATATTGATGTCTTCTAGACGTTTCCAAGCATCGCTATCCTTCGTGCGGTACAAATAAGTCTGACGCCCCTTGAGTATCCCCCCACCATCGACAAGGGAACGGACTTTTATTCGAACTCTCCCAGTTTGATCTGCGATGTAGCGGGTCGCCTCTGCATCGGGCCGCTCCAGCGGGCGGCGGCTACCGTCGACGACATCGATCAAGTCTACACCCAACCCCTCCTTTTCATTGGCGGTCCGCGTTCCGGTCGAAAACTCTTTCACATATTCACGCGTCATCAGGATATGGCCATCCTCGCCGGCCACATCCAATGCGACGATGTCGCCGCCATCCTGCCTGATACCTAAAGCGCTCGAACTACGCCGCTCGGTCAACAATTTGGATTCCGACCCGTCATCATTAACCGCGAACATGCGGTCATACGGTAACAACAGTCCCCGATCATTCTGTGTCATCACCCAGACTTTACAGACAAGCCGGGATTCCGTCGCCCACTCGCACCGAGTCATATCGGCCTTGATCTCGGTGTTCCCGGCAATCGTCTTGACCGATGCATCGCCGGAAAGATCGATCACATTCAACACTTCCGAATGCTGCGGACCCGGTGCAATGAACGCGATTTTGTTACCCGATGGCGAAAGACTGATGTCGAGAACCGACGCACGAACCCCGTAGCGTGCGGCTGTTTCTTCGCGGGTTTCTGCTTGGGCAGGCAGGGCAATCGCCGTTCCTCCAAGCGCAAGGAGACTGGCGGCCACGACCGCCTTCGACAGTATCTGCATAATCTTCGACCCTCACATCCTGAATTTTGAGAATAAACAGGGGCTGGCAGATCTGACAATCTAATATTTAAAGAAATTTCATCAGTCCTGATGGGCCGCGCTAAAGCGAAATTCGGGGATAAAACGAACCTCGTAGAATCGCATAGTTCGATTACGGAGAACTTCCATAACTTAGGAAGAAGGTCGCGCTCCTTCGATCGATCCCATGTCCAACAGTTCGAGAACTGCCGAGGCCCTGGCCATCTATCAATAGCGGCCGGCAATCTGTAGCGACTTCCACACCATCGCGACAATCGCGATAGTGATCGCGCCGCCCCAGAACCAGTACGGGAGGAAGAGCGCTTCGGCGATACGGCCTGTATCCGACAACAAGAACTGACCGCCCACTACACCTCCCGGGCTAAACAGGTAGCCAAGGTCTTGATAGACGCTAACCGCGCCTTGCACGCCGGTAAACTCTACCGAAATACGCTGCCATCGCTCGTTTCCGCGCAGCGCGATACAAACCGCAGCGACAGCGAAGAGCGGCAAAACGATCCACCCGGCAATCGATCGCACCCAAATCACCGTGCTGATCGCCAGCGCCAAGCCCAGCACCAGCAAGCCCCATCTGGTTGCACGGCGGGACCGCGCGGCGATAATCATCAGGCAACCTGCGATTGTCGGTCCCAGCAGCCCGATTGCCGCCACGATCGCTTGGCCAACATCCCCCAACGTACCCGAATACTCAGCGAAACCCGAACCGTTCGCGTAAATCACGAGCCGCTCAAAATCCGCACCGAGAGCCGCAGCCGTAAGGCCATGCGCCATTTCGTGAAACCACGTCGCGAGCAAAGTGAACGGCATCAATGCCAGCGTTCCGATTTCGGTCTGCCAGGCGATCATCGTCAGCACCGCGAAGGCGACGATATAGCTCTGTTCACGCTGTATGGCCGGTTTCACGTCATCCTCCGCGAAAGGCAGGCCCCATTTGGCTGGAACGATGAGTGGCCGGGGTTTCTCTTCCATCCAGCGAGAGTATCGCCAGACGGGTCTAACGCAAGTAATCCCTGCGAAATTCACGCGCGAACGCGGCAAAGCGCCCCTGCCCGATCGCCTCGCGCATGGCCTGCATCAGTTGCTGGTAGAATGCGATGTTGTGTTCGGTCATCAGCATCGCGCCGAGGATTTCCTGCGATTTGACGAGATGGTGAAGATAGGCCCGCGTATAGGTGCCGCAGGTGTCGCAGGCACAACGACTGTCGAGCGGCTGCTGATCCTCGGCAAAGCGCGCATTGCGCAGGTTTATCGGGCCGTTCCAGGTGAAGGCCTGACCGTTGCGGCCGGATCGGCTCGGCAGGACGCAGTCGAACATGTCGACACCGCGCTCCACCGCGCCGACGAGATCATCCGGCTTGCCCACCCCCATAAGGTAACGCGGGCGGTCCTGCGGCAGTTGGCCGGGCGCGAAATCAAGCGTGGCGAACATCGCCTCCTGCCCCTCGCCCACGGCCAGCCCGCCAATGGCATAGCCGTCGAAGCCGATGTCGGTGAGTTTGTCAGCACTGATCTTGCGCAGTTCCTCGTCGAGCGCGCCTTGCTGGATACCGAACAGCGCGGCACGCTCGGCATGCTCCCCCCCCGCATCGAAACCTTCGCGACTACGCTTTGCCCAGCGCATGCTCATTTCCATGCTCGCCGCGATCTCCTCTCGCGGGCGGTCTGCGCGCGGGCATTCGTCAAAGGCCATCACGATGTCGCTGCCGAGAAGGCGCTGGATTTCCATGCTTCGCTCAGGCGTCAGCATGTGTTTCGATCCATCGATATGACTGCGGAATTCCACGCCCGTTTCGGTCAACTTGCGCAGTTCCGACAGACTCATCACCTGATAGCCGCCGCTATCGGTGAGGATCAGACGCTGCCAGTTCATGAAATTGTGGAGTCCACCCAGCTTGGCCACACGCTCGGCCCCCGGCCGCAGCATCAGGTGATAAGTATTGCCGAGAATGATGTCCGCACCCGTCTTTCGCACCGTTTCGGGTTTCATCGCCTTGACGGTAGCTGCCGTCCCGACAGGCATGAAAGCAGGCGTGCGGATCTCTCCCCGCTGCATTTCGATACACCCCGTGCGCGCGGTGCCATCGGTTGCCCGGATGGAAAAGGAGAAGCGTTCGAGCATGGTCAGAAACCGTAAATCAATGTCGCGCGGGTGTGCGTATCGGTGCTCACTTTTCCCGGCGGAGGGTTGCTGTCATATTCGACCTGATAGGACAGGCGCGAACGCAAGCGATCGTTAACCTGGAAATCAAGACCGGTGACGAGATTGATCGAGGTATTGGCCCTTTCCAGAATGATCGTCGCTTCACCGCCGGTTTCCGCCAGTGCATTGAGATCCTGCGTCAGCTTGAGCCGATCGAGCAATTGCCAGTCGAAATCGAAACCGGCCAGCGCAGCCAGGCTGTTCGAGCTCGTCCCGTCGGTGAATTCGGTCACCCGATAGGCCGGTCCGGCCTTGAGCGATAGCTGAAACGTCTTGCTGTCGACGATCTTGTAGCCGAGCCCGCCGGAAACCGAATAGCGGCCGGAAAAACCCTGAATTCTGTCACGCTCGAACTGCACGAGACCGTAGGCGAAGATATCGTCGTCGAACTGCCAGCGCGGTTCGTATGCGGCAAGGTACTGTTCGCGGTTGGTCGCCCCGTTCTGGCGGCGGTAATCGGCGCGTAGACGAACCAGATGAGTCCAGTCGATGCCCGTGCGCTTAAGCTTGAGCGAGGCCGCGATGCCAACCGAATCCGTATTGCCACTCGACTGGAAGGCCCCAAGCTCGCCCTCCCCGCTCCAGCGCTCGAAGAGGCCCGCATTGCGGAGGGCCTGCTGCGCCTTTTCCGCCGCTGCTGCCTCTCTGGCAGCAAGGGTGGAGCGAAAGTCGTTCTCGATAGCGTCGATTTCCGGGCGATCTTCTGGCCAGGTGTTCCGCGCCAGTTCGATAACCGTGGCCACCTTCGCTTTGTCGCCCGTGGCGATGGCGGCATCGATCATCGCCTGAGCACCTTCGGGCAGTTCGGCCTGGGCGGGTGCCCCCGCAAGCAGCGACATAGCTGAGAGGGAAAACAGAACAGTTCGCATGGCGCGCGCGTAGCGGCTCCCTAGCCGCACTGCCACCCCGCAATCGTAGAGAGACGTCCGGACCGCTTTTGCGATCCGGACGCCGATATGTTCAGAAGCGAAGACCGACACCTGCCGTGGCGCGCATGGTATCGAAGGAAATCGTGTCGAGGTTGGCGCGGACGAAAGCCTTGCCCACGGGGACGTCGACGCCGATTCCGGCGAGAAAATCGCTTTCGGTATCGTCAAAAGCATCGAAGTTCACCGTATCGTCGTCGATTATCTCGTTATAGTCGACCTTGATCGCCTGATATCCGGCGCGGCCATAGATTTTCACGCCGCCTGGGGCACGGAAACCGAGACGGGCCGATGCGCCATAATCGCCATCGAGCGCGTCCGTGCCGAAGTTGTAATTCGCTTCGACGCCGGCGAACAGGCTCTGACCGAGGGGGAAATCATATCCGGCGAAAACGCCGAAGATCGGGCTGGAATCGTCGATATCGAGGCCGGGAACGACGGCTTCCACCTCGTCGTCCAGACCGAGGCTGTGCACGCCAGCGGACACGCCGATAAAGCCTTCACCCGGGACGGCGGCTTGAGCCTGAGCGGCGGAGGGAAGAGCGATTGCAGCACCGGTTGCGAGTGCTGCGGCAAGGAGGTTCTTGGTTTTCATTAATGTCCTCATTCGGTTTGCCCGTCGATCACGGGCTGAGAGGACATGTGTTGGCGCGCGACTTACGGCGGGCTGAACGGAACGGATAAAAACGGCGAAGGGAATTACGCCCGCAATCGCCATCCGGTCTTGAAGATATAGGCGATCACCCCGACGCAGATCGCGAGAAAGCCCAAGGTGATGGAGAAGCTGATCCAGATGTCGACATCCCCAGATCCGTAGAAAGTCCAGCGCAAGCCGCTGACCAGATAGACGATCGGGTTGGCCAGCGCGATCGTGTCCCAAGGTTTGGGCAGCATGTCGATCGAATAGAAGGTTCCACCAAGGAAGGTCAGCGGCGTCAGAAACAGCATCGGAATGATGCCGAGTTTCTCAAAATTGTCGGCCCAGATGCCGAGAATGAAACCGAACAGGCTGAAGGCCGCGGCAACAAGCATGATATAGAAGACCGCGAGCAAGGGATGTGCAATCGAATAATCGACGAACAGGCGGGCAGTCAGCAGGATGATCGTGGCTAGGATCAGGCTCTTGGTCATCGCCGCGCCGACGAAGCCGATCAGCGTTTCGGCCACGCCAACCGGCGCACTGAGCAATTCGTAGATCGTTCCGGTGAACCGCGGCATATAGATACCGAAGCTGGAATTGCTGGTGGTCTCGCCAAGCAGCGTCAGCATCAGCAGGCCGGGAATGATGAAGGCCCCGTAATCCACTCCGCCAAGGTCGGGCATCCGCCCGCCGATCGCAGCACCGAAGACAATGAAGTAGAGAGAGGTCGTCAGTACCGGAGCGAGTACCGACTGGAAGGCGGTGCGCAGAAAGCGCATCAGTTCGCGGGTGTAAATCGACCATGTCGAACGCCAGGAGATCATGCCGCGCCCCCCTCTTCGCCGAGAAACGTAACGAAAATGTCCTCGAGGCTGCTCTCGCGCGTATCGATCCCGGTATAGTCTATACCTGCCGCGATCAGCGCCTTGGTGAGATCCGCGACTTCGGTCTTGCCCTTCCCCGTGCCATCGCCGCCGCGATAGCGCAGAGAGGTACCGCTTTCTTCCAGCTCCACCGGGAAACGCGCGATTTGCGGCGGCAGGGAGCTTCGCGGTTCGGCGAGCGTGATGTGTGCTTCGGTCCGCCCTAGCCGCGCCATCATCGCATCCTTCTCGTCGACCATCAGGAGACGCCCGCGATTGATGATACCGACGCGGTCGGCCATCATCTCGGCTTCCTCGATGTAATGCGTGGTCAGAATAATGGTGACGCCGCGCGAACGCATCTCGTCGATGATCGCCCACATACCCTTGCGCAATTCGACATCGACCCCGGCGGTGGGCTCGTCGAGGAAGAGCAGATCAGGCTCGTGGGCCAGCGCCTTCGCGATCAGCACGCGACGTTTCATCCCGCCCGACAGCGCCATGATCCGCTCGTCGCGTTTGTCCCACAGGCTCAGGCTGCGAAGGATTTCCTCGATCCGCGCCTTATCGGGGGCGAGGCCGAAGAGCCCGCGCGAATAGCTGACTGCCCTATGGACCGGCTCGAACATGTCGGTGCTGAGTTCCTGCGGCACGAGGCCGATCCGGCTGCGCGCCCCGCGCCAGTCGCGCGCCATGTCGTGCCCGAAAGCGCGGATCGTGCCGGAACTCGGCCGCACGAGGCCGCAAACCGCACCGATCAGCGTGGTCTTGCCTGCCCCGTTCGGCCCGAGCAGCGCGAAAATCTCGCCCTTGCGAATGGTGAGATCAACATCGTCGAGCGCCTTCAGCCCGCCGGGATAGACCTTCGACAGGCCGCTGAGTTCGAGAATCGGGTCCACATATCCCTAGCTAGCGGCGATCCAGTTGCCGTGGAACCCCGGCGGAATAAGGTGCGGAATGTGGACTGAGGCGACGAGATCGAGGCTCATCGCATCGAGAATCTCGAGCGCACTCGTGCCCTGGTTGCGATCGATGACGTAACCCATCACCCAGCCCTCGCCCTCCGGCGCATCATCGCTGCGGGGCACGAAGACGAACTCGCCCGGAATGCGTCCCTCGCCGAAATCGCGCTGGACGCGCTGGCCCGTTTCAAGATCATGGCGGTAAAACGGCATCGGCGCGACGAATTCCAGATCGCCATCCTCGGGCAGACCCATGGCCCACAGATAGCGGTACGGCTTCGTGAAGTAACGCTCGTCGGGACGGGGAAATTCCTGGCCGGCCGCATCGAGCGTATCGCGAACCACTTTCCCGCCCTTGCCGTCGACGGTCCAGCGCTCGAGGCCCAGCGCCTTCCCATAGGGTCCGGCCATCTCGCCATCGAAGATCGTCTCGTAAGCGCACAGATCGATGATCACACGTCCGTCATTGTCCTCGAAGCTATTGCCGACATGGAACACATAACACGGGTCGATCTCGTGCCAGACGACCTCGTCGCCACTGCCGTTGCGCGGCAGCAGGCCGACACGCGCCTTGTGTTCGGGATTCCAGCGATACGGAAACTTATGGCCCCCAATCAGCGCCTGCATCGAAAAGGTCACCGGCAGATCGAGAATCACGATATAGTTCTCGGTCAGGGCGCAATCGTGAATCGAAGGGCCGTGACGCACGGCAATCTTGGTCTGCCGTAAGACCGTGCCGTTGCGATCTATCGCCACGTGACGAATGGTGTCCTGCGACGTTCCCTCGTAGCAGATCGCATGAAACTCGCCGGTCGTCGGGCATTGATGTGGGTGAGCGGTGAATGAGCCGGTGAGGCCGCCGCCGAAATCGGAATAAGCCACGCTCTCGAAATTTTCGTCGAGCTCGACCGGGAAGCTGCTCGCCTCGACCAGCGCCATGATCTTTCCGCCGATATTGAGAACGTTGGTGTTGACCATGTCTCCCATGCCGCGACGGGGACCGCCAACGGCGGCCGGGCCGCCTTTGGCTTCAAGGTCGCGCGAACGGATGAAGCGGTTGCGGTACCATTCTGCCTTGCCATTTTTCAGCCGCACACCGTGGACCATCCCATCGCCGAGAAACCAGTGATGACCCTTGGTGCCCTCCCCAAACGGGTTGGGGCCGATGCGGGCATAACGACCGTCGAGCTCGGCAGGAATTGTTCCGGTGACGACCAGGTTTTCGAGCGTGAATTCCTCCTTCAAAGGAGTGTGCACGCCTTTGAGAAACGGGTTTTCATCGGCACGTGGCAGTCGTGCACGGTTGATGCTGGCGACAGCCTGAATGGCCGGGGTGACCGCCTTACGGATGGTTTTCTCGATTACGCTTGCCATGCCCGATTCGCTCCGGTTAAAGTGAACGGTGTAAACATAGAGGCAATGATAACAGTGTCAACATCACCTGCGACCTATCATCATGGGAATTTGCATGACGCCCTGGTCGTTGCCGGACTGCGCGCGTTGGAAGGGCAAGAAGGAAAGGCTCCATCCCTGCGCGAACTCGCCCGTGTGGTCGGCGTGTCTCCCACTGCGGTTTACCGGCATTTTCCGGACAAACAGGCTTTGGACGCGGCTTTGGCGCAGGAGGGTCTCAAGCTGCTCGCCAAGGAACAGCAGACCGCCGCTGCGAAAGCCGGTGGCGGCTCGGCTGGCTTCGCCGAAACCGGGCGAACCTATGTTCGCTTTGCGCTCGCCCATCCCGCCCTGTTTCGGCTAATGTTCACGCAGGGTCACCCTGTTGCCGACAGTGATCGACCCGACGAAGCACGCGCACTCCTCACCGCCTATACGCAGGCTCTGGCCAGCAACCCGGAACGGGCCGAAACGCTCGCTCTGCAAGCGTGGTCGATCGCACACGGGATCGCGATGCTCATGCTGGATGGCCGCATCCCGACCGACGATGCGCTCATCGACAGACTGCTCAACACCGAAAACCTGTTCTCGTGATCAGGGAAGCAATAGCGAAGAATCGCCGTAGCTGTAGAAGCGATACTCATTGGCGATGGCGTGTTCATAGGCGGCCATCATGCGTTCCCGACCCATCAGTGCACTGACCAACATCATCAGCGTCGATCTGGGCAAATGAAAATTGGTCATCAGCCCGTCGACCGCCCGGAAATTGTAGCCCGGCGTGATGAAGATGGCGGTGTCGCCTGCGAAGGGCTGGATGACGCCGTTCTCGCCCGTCGCGCTTTCGAGGAGGCGCAGGCTAGTGGTGCCGACGGCGATGACCCGACCTCCTGCCTTGCGCACCGCATTGAGCCTTTCGGCGACTTCCGGCTCGATCCTTCCCCACTCGGAATGCATCGCGTGATCGTCGGTATCGTCGGCCTTGACCGGCAGGAAGGTCCCCGCCCCGACATGCAGCGTCAGTGTCTCGCGCCCGATCCCCGCCTCGTCGAGCGCGGCGATCAACTCGGGCGTGAAGTGCAAGGCGGCGGTCGGAGCGGCAACCGCTCCGTCCTCTGCCGCGAACATAGTCTGGTAGTCCTCGCGGTCCTGCGCATCGGTTGCGCGCTTGCCCGCGATATAGGGCGGGAGCGGCATCCGCCCTGCCCGTTCGAGCAGCACCTCGACCGGCTCCTCGCCTTCGAAGAACAGGATGAAGCTGCCATCGCCAAGGCGCTCCTCGGCAACTGCCGTCACCCCGCCGCCGAACTCGGCCACATCGCCGATCCGCAGGCGCTTGGCATTGCGCACGAAGGCCTGCCAGCGCCTGAGGTCGATACGCTTGTGCAACGTTGCACCGATCTTCGCCTCGCCCCGCCGCCCTTCGAGCTGGGCGGGAATGACGCGGGTATCGTTGAAGACGAGCACGTCGCCTGCACGCAGCATCTGCGGCAGGTCGCGCACGCCGCGATCCTCGAACGCGCCCCCGCCGCGCACCACAAGCATGCGCGCGGCATCGCGCGGACGTGCGGGGCGAAGCGCGATCCGCTCGGGCGGGAGTTCGAAATCGAAAAGGTCGACCTTCATGACCCGCGCCGCTTAGGGACGCAGGCCGCGAGGCGCAAATGCTATTCCGAGATCGGCGCGTTGAGATCGTCAACGCTGATCTCGTCGGCGGCGCGCGGCGCGGTATTGACCGGCACGGGCTTGTTGTCTGAGGCAATCGATGCCTGGAGCACGCGCGTCGGGTTTGCAGGCGGTTCGCCGCGCTGGATTGCATCGACCGCGGCCATGTTCGAAATCACCCGGCCGAAATTGGTGTAGTTATTATCGAGGTTAAGGCGCGGATAGAAGACGATGAAGAACTGGCTGTTCGCGCTGTCTTCGCTCGCAGCGCGCGCCATCGAAACGGTGCCACGAACATGCGGCATGCGGTGGAATTCCTGACCGATGTCGGGAAGGTCCGAACCGCCGGTTCCGGTGCCCGTCGGGTCGCCCGTCTGCGCCATGAAGCCGTCGATCACGCGGTGGAAGATCACCCCGTCGTAGAAACCCTGACGCGTGAGCGTCTTGATCCGGTCGACATGGTTCGGCGCCCAGTCGGGCTTCAAGCGGATTGCGACACGCTCGCCGGTCGAGAGATCGAGCAGCAGAATGTTTTCGGGGTCTTCATTGACGTTGAAATTGACCGGAGTGAATACCCGCGCATCGACGGCCGGTTCGGCGGCGGCGCTTTCGTCCTGCGCCTGGGCAGCGAAGGGCGTCGCGGCGAGCGTTAGTGCGGCAGCAAGGGCAAGCGAAGTCTTAAGCATCGTCATTCCGTGGCAATGTCCTGGATTGCGGAGCCTCTAGCGGGAGGCGTCTGTCCGTTCAATGAATAGGTTATGCGCGATCAACGCCCGCGCCGCCCCAGCTTTTCCACCCGCGCCTCGACATCGGCGCGCACGGCAGGGGTGACGAATTTGTCGATCGGGCCACCATAGAAGGCAATCTCCTTGACCAGGCGGCTGGCGATCGGCTGCAGTTCGATATCGGCCATGAGGAAAACCGTCTCGATTTCCTCGTTCAACTGGCGGTTCATGCCCGTCAGCTGATATTCGTACTCAAAATCGGTGACGCCGCGAATGCCGCGAATAACGATCCCGGCATGCATCTCGCGCGCGAAATCGACCAGCAGTGAGTTGAACCCGACCACGCGAACACGCTCACATTCGATCCCGGCCACCTCGCGTTCCACCATGGCGATGCGTTCGTCGTCGTCGAACATGGGCGATTTGGCGATATTGGTAGTGACGCCGATAATGAGTTCGTCGACCAGCTTTGCGCCGCGCTCGATAATATCCATGTGGCCGAGTGTGATCGGGTCGAAGGTGCCCGGATAAATGCCGATGCGTCTGGTCATCAGTGATCTCTCTTCACGATGAAATGCGCCAGTTCGACCAGCAACCGCGCCTCCTCACCATAGCTGGCGAGATGGCGGCCCGCCTGGTCGACAAGCATTTCCGCCTGCGTTCTGGCCTGTTCGCGCCCCATCAGGGTCACGAAGGTTTGCTTGCCCTGTGCCTCGTCCTTGCGCAGCGCCTTGCCTGCCCTTTCTTCATCACCTTCCACATCGAGGAGATCGTCCGCGATCTGGAACGCTAGGCCGATATCGCGGGCATAGGCACGCAAATGGGTCCGCCCCTCGGGTGGCACGCGGCCGAGAATGGCACCCATTTCCACGCTGGCGGCGAGCAGGGCACCGGTCTTGAGTTGCTGCAGACGAGTGACCTGCCTCAGATCGTATTCTTCCTCTTCCGAGACGATATCCATCATCTGCCCCCCGGCCATGCCGTCATGTCCGCTGGCCCGCGCGAGAGTGGCGACGAGTTCGGCCCGAACGAAGGGATCGGTGCTGGTGTCGGCTTGGGTCAGAATGTCGAAGGCCAGCGCATGGAGGCAGTCACCCGCCAGCACCGCGACCGCCTCGTCAAAGGCTTTATGAAGCGTGGGTTTGCCATGCCGAAGATCGTCATCGTCCATGCATGGCAAGTCATCGTGAATCAGCGAATAGGCATGGATTGCCTCGACCGCGCAGCCCGCATTGATCGCGGCATTGCGACCGACGCCGAAAAGTTCGGCCGTCGCAACGACGAGCAGTGGGCGAACCCGCTTTCCACCGCCGATCGCGGCGTAGCGCATGGCCTCGATCAAGGGGGCGCGCGTATCGTCCGGGACAGGCAGGAAAGCGTCGAAAGCGCTGTCGACCTCTTCCTGAACCCGCTCAAACGCTTCGCCAAGCAAATCGGGCATCGCCATCGTCACGCTCACGCGTTGCCATCCACGTCGAAAGGCTGCGTTCCCGCAGGCTTACCATCGGTTCCGGCAACGATTTTCTCGATCCGCGCCTGCGCCGCGTCGAGACGGGATTGGCAAGCCTTGCGCAATTCTTCGCCGCGTTCGTAAAGCGTAATGCTCTCATCGAGCGGCACATCGCCGCTTTCGAGCCGCCGGACCACGCTTTCGAGTTCGCGCAATGCCTGCTCGAAGCTCATTTCCGAAATCTGTGACTGTTCCTCTGCCATTGCAGGCAAGCATTGACGGCCCGTCTGCGCGCGGTCAAGTAAACCCCAAAACAGGGGGCGATTATGACGTGGATTGTCGCTGCTATCGCTGCGGCACTGGTGTTCGGGGCGCTGGATGCAGACTTGGTGAGCCGGGTCGGCAGCAAGGTCGGATAGGGCCATGTTCATCGGCCATCTCGCGCCTGCACTCGCGGCACGCGCAATAACGGACGAAGCGCCAAAACTCGGCGTTCTGTTTCTAGGCGCCCAGCTCGTCGACATAGCCTTCTTCTCGTTCGCGCTGGTGGGAATCGAGAATTTCCGGATTTCGCCGGGCATTACCGCCATGAGCCCGCTCGATCTTTACGACTATCCCTTCACGCACAGCCTGCTCGGCTCCGCGATATGGGCAATCGGCTTCGCGATCGTGATCGGCTTGGCGCAGCGCAATCTCGTCGCGGCAAGTTGGGCCGGTATCGTGGTCATATCGCATTGGGTGCTCGACTGGCTGACGCACCGCCCGGACCTGACGATTTCAGGGAGCGGGCAGACTTACGGACTTGGCCTGTGGAATTACCCTCTGGCAGCTATCTCCATCGAACTCGGCTTTTTCGGCGTGGCGTTCTGGCTGTATTTGCGCCGAACCAAAGGTCCCGTGGGTCCGCCCTTCATCATGCTCGCACTATTGCTGGCGATGCAGACCTTTGCCTGGTTCGGGCCGGAACCGGTATCCGCAGGGCCGGGCTTCATGATTCTTGGCCTGATATCTTTCGCCCTCATGATATGCCTTGGAACGTGGGTGTCCTCAACGCGCTGGCACCGCACGACTGTCGGCCTGGGGGTTGCCAGCCCACCACCGTAACGCGCTGCCGTATTGCACCTCGCGCCGCTGCACCGTAAGGGCGCGACCCATGAGCGAAATCACTCCCGAAGTCGTCGAGCAACATGGGCTCTCTACCGAGGAATACGAGCGCGTCCTGCACGCGCTGGGCCGTGAGCCCAATCTGGTGGAGCTGGGCATCTTTTCGGTCATGTGGTCGGAGCACTGCTCGTACAAGTCGAGCCGCCTGCATCTCAAGAAGCTGCCGACCGAAGCGCCATGGGTCATTTGCGGCCCCGGTGAGAATGCGGGCGTGATCGACATTGGCGATGGCCAGGCCGCCATCTTCAAGATGGAAAGCCACAACCACCCGAGCTACATTGAACCCTATCAGGGCGCCGCGACCGGCGTCGGCGGCATTTTGCGCGACGTTTTCACCATGGGCGCGCGCCCGGTGGCGAACGCCAATGCGCTGCGCTTCGGTCGTCCCGAGCACCCGAAGATGAAGCACCTCGTGCAGGGCGTGGTCGCGGGCATCGGCGGCTACGGCAACTGCGTCGGCGTGCCGACGGTGTGCGGCGAGACCAATTTCCACCCGGCCTATGACGGCAACATCCTCGTCAATGCGATGACGGTGGGCGTCGCCGATGCCGACAAGATATTCTATTCGGCGGCCACCGGCGTCGGGAACCCGATCGTTTATGTTGGCTCGAAGACCGGCCGGGACGGCATTCACGGCGCGACCATGGCCAGTGCCGATTTCGAGGAAGACGCCGACGCCAAACGCCCCACTGTGCAGGTGGGCGACCCCTTTACCGAGAAGCTGCTGATCGAAGCCTGCCTCGAGCTGATGGCGACCGATGCGATCGTCGCCATCCAGGATATGGGTGCGGCGGGTCTCACCTCCTCCAGCGTCGAAATGGCGACCAATGGCAAGGCGGGCATCCGCCTCGACATGGACAAGGTTCCGTGCCGCGAAGAAGGCATGACGCCTTACGAAATGATGCTGAGCGAAAGCCAGGAGCGCATGCTCATGGTCTTGAAGCCCGGCAAGGAAGAGATGGCCGCGGCCATCTTCGAAAAGTGGGAGCTCGATTTCGCAGTTATCGGCGAAGTCACCGACACGCAGCACATGGTGCTCGAATTCGGCGGCGAGGTGGTGTGCGACATTCCGCTCGGTCCGCTTGCGGCCGATGCACCCGAATACGACCGCCCCTACCTTTCGAAGGAAGACTACACCGCCTGGGCCGGTATCAAACCGATGGCCGAGCGCCCGGACACGGACGATGTCGGCGGCGATTTGATGAAACTGCTCGCCTCGCCCAATCTGTCCTCGCGCAAGTGGATTTCGGAGCAGTATGACAGCCAGGTCGGCGCGGACACGCTCCAGACCGGCGGCGATGCGGGCGTGGTCCGCGTCCACGGCACGAAAAAGGCGCTGGCCATTAGCACCGATTGCACCCCGCGCTATGTCCATGCCGATCCCTATGAGGGCGGCAAACAGGCCATTGCCGAGGCCTATCGGAACCTGTGCGCGGTTGGCGCGCGTCCGCTGGCGGTGACCAACTGCCTCAATTTCGCCAATCCGCAGCGCCCGGAAATCATGGCGCAGTTCGTTCATGCCCTCGAAGGCATGGGCCGCGCCTGCCGCGTGCTGGACTTCCCGATCGTGAGCGGCAATGTCAGCCTCTATAACGAGAGCAAGGCAACCGGTGGCGGTTCGGCGATCCTGCCCACCCCGGCCATCGGCGGCGTGGGCCTGATCGACGATTACGACCGCATGATGACCATGCCGTTCAAGGCCGAGGGCGAGGCGATCTACCTCATCCATGCCGAAGAATGGGCCACCGCCGATCCCGAGCGTTCACATCTCGGCAAGTCGCTGTGGCTCAGCGAAATTCACGGTCGCGACGAAGGGCGAACCCCACCCACCGATCTCACCGTCGAGAAGAGCGCAGGCAGGATCATTCTACAGCTCATCGCCGAGGGCCTGGTCAGCGCGGTTCACGACGTTTCGGATGGCGGTCTCGCCATCGCGCTTGCCGAAATGGCCATGGCCGGCGGCATTGGCGCCGATGTGGAGTGGAACGAGGAATATTCACAGGCCGCATGGTGGTTCGGCGAGGATCAGGGCCGCTATGTCGTGACCGTTCCCGACACGGAGGCACTCAACCAAGCCCTCGCCAAGGGCACGGAGAACGACGAGACCGCCTCCATCGGTATTCGCCGCATCGGTAAGACGGGTGGCAACATGTTGTTCGGCAACACGGTTGCAGACATGCGCGCTGCGCATCGCAGCTTCTTTTCCGATTGGATGGAGCGGTAAGGCCGTGGCGGCGGGCTATTCCGGAACGCCGCTCGCCAAGAAGCTCAGCCTGCGCGATGGACTGCGCGTATGGTTCGACGCGATGCCCGAGAGTATCCAGGACGAGATCGGCGAATATGCCCTGGAACTGACCTTCGTCAGAGGGCCGGAGGAGACACCGGACGCTGCGCATATTTTCGTCACCAAGCGCACAGACCTCGAAGCGACACTGGGCGTCCTGCGCGAGCATATGGCCCGCGATGGGCACATCTGGGTGAGCTGGCCGAAGAAAGTCGGGACGGTGCAAACCGACATCACGGAAGACACGATCCGCGAGATCGCGCTTCCCATGGGCCTTGTCGATACCAAGGTCTGCGCGGTCGACGAGGTCTGGTCCGGCCTCAAGCTCGTGATCCGCAAGGAATTGCGCTGAAGCCAAATACCCGTAATCGTGACAACAGATTCGAGCTGCCTGCCGCGCTCGACCGGGGATATCCATTCGACCGCTTCGAACCAGGGGGTCGAGCCGCGCGGCATCATGCGATAGGTCTGGGATTATGCGCGATCACGAAACCGTTCCCTACTCACTTCCCGATATTACAGACGATGAAAGCATCGCCCGGGCGCGATCCATGCGTGACCGGCTGAAGCAGCGGCGCACATGCCGCTATTTTTCAGACGAGCCGGTGCCACGCGAAGTGATCGAGGCCGCAATCGAAGCTGCCGGGACAGCGCCGAATGGTGCCAATCACCAGCCCTGGCATTTCGCGGTTGTTTCCTCGTCCGAGAAGAAGCGCGCCATCCGCGAGGCGGCGGAAGAGGAAGAGCGCAATTTCTACGCCGGCAAGGCCAGCGATGAATGGCTGGATGCCCTGGCCCCGCTCGGTACCGACGAAGACAAGCCGTTTCTCGAGACGGCGCCCTGGCTGATCGTCGTCTTCGCCCAGCGCAAGGGCGGCATCGAGGAAGATGGCAAAACGCAGAACTACTATGTCAATGAAAGCGTCGGCATCGCCTGTGGGATGCTGATCGCCACGCTCCATGAAGCAGGTCTCGCCACGCTGACACACACACCCTCGCCCATGGGTTTCCTGCGCAAAATGTGCGGACGCCCCGATTGGGAAAAACCCCTGATGGTCGTAGTCGTGGGCCATCCCGAAGAAGGGGCCACCGTCCCCGCCCACGCCCTGAAGAAAAAGCCGCTGGATCGGATCGCCAGTTGGTTATGACACGCTGCGATCAGGCGGCAGCGGCCAGTTCCGGTTCCTGCTGCGCCAGCAGATCGTAGGGGTCGATTCCCTCCTCGCGCCAGATTCGATGGCATTCGCGGTACCGGTCGGGCTCGGGAATATTGAGCTCGGCGCGCGCTTGCCGCAAATCCTTCGCCAAGAGTTCACGGATCGAAAGGCCGACCAGCGGCGGACATGCCTTCCCTGTACGATGGGCCTGGCGCACCGCCTTCATCACCGGGGCGGCGCTTTTCACCAGCTTCTTGAGGTGCACGGAACCGGCATAGCCCAACAGCAGATGCCCGTGGCTCGGGCTTTGCCCGTGCGTAAATAGCAGCACGCATTGCTCGCCCAGCGCATCGCGGCCATATCCCGTCAGCACATGCATAAGATCATGCGTGTCCCGCTGGCGAAAGCCGAACCATTGAATCAAGTCGTCGTAAACAGGTTGGTCGGCTTTCTCGGATTCCTCGACCAGACCTGCTGCCGACAGACCTTCGCGTTCCATGAAATCGCAATAGGCATGTGCGACCGATCCCTCAGGGAGTCTGCGCAAGGCATCATGGTCGTCGAGGATTGTCGGAAGATAGGGTTCGCTCGCGCGCAAGGCTTCACCATGGGGGCTGAGCGTGAGCGCGCGAACACGCGGTATGAACTGTCCCGAGGGGAGCGCGTCGTAGATCCGGAAGACTTCGGCGGTGTTTTCCTTGTCCTTCAACAATTCGCGAAAATGCCTGATCGCAGTCAGGGGGCGATAGCGTGCCCTTGGCCGACGGGGATGACGCAGCGGCGTACCATCGCGGGCGGTTTCGAAATCGGCAATGGCGGAGGCGCTGGCGTTCATCTGCTTGTTCATAGATGTAGGTCCTTAACGGAAACTCACCCTACACAATTGGAAAAGCGCGCCAAGCCTCACGCAGGCGCGGCCTCGTCGATCCATTCACGTTCCGGAATGCCCAGCAATTTGAGTATCGTCGTCAGGCTCCGGCTCTCGATCCGTCCGTTCGCGGCTTCGCGTGCCTTGGGTTTCGCACGGTAGGCGAAGCCGTAATCCGCCGCTTCGATCATGGGGATATCGTTGGCCCCGTCCCCCGTGGCAAGCACGCGAGCGCCCTCGCCCAATTGCGCGCGCTCCTCCTCCAGCGTCGCCAGCTTGGTCGATGCATCGCTCACCGGACCGGCGAGCAGCCCGGTCAGCGCTCCGCCCGCAACACCAAGGCGATTGCCGACCACGCGTTCGAACCCCAGTTGCTCGGCAACCGGATCGGCGAAGTGGTGGAAGCCCCCGGTTACGAGCACGGAGCGACAGCCTTTGCTCCGCAACGTCGCCACCAGCGTCCGGGCGCCTTCGACCGGTCGGATCCTGTCGGAGAGACACCGCTCGATAGCGGCTTCCTCCAGACCTTCCAGCAGCCCTACGCGTTCTTTCAGCGCGCTTTCGAAGTCGAGTTCGCCCCGCATCGCGCGTTCGGTTATCGCGGCGACCCTGTCCTTGAGATCGGCGAAATCGGCGAGTTCGTCGATACATTCCTGACCGATCATCGTCGAATCCATGTCCGACACGAACAGGCGCGGGACCTCGATCTCGTGATCGGCCAGGAGCAGGTCGCACTCGCCGAAATGCTCGGCGAGCGTTCCTGTCAGCCGTGCCCGATCGCCCTCGGGAAGCGAAAGCTGCAGCACATCGCCGCAGAAATCCAGCATGCCTGCCATGGCCACCGGCATGTTAGCGATGGCGAGCGCGCTCATCGCCGCATCGAGCCGTGTTTCCACGCTGTCCATGTCTGCTATCAGCCGGGCGATGAGCACCAAAACGTCTCCATATCAAAAACCGGTCGCGCTCATCGCAGGGCCGACGGCGAGCGGCAAGAGCGATCTCGCGGTCAGGCTGGCACAGCGACTCGAACGGGATGGCCGCCGGGGGGTGGTCGTCAATGCGGATAGCCAGCAGGTCTATCGCGACCTGCGCATTCTGTCCGCCCGCCCGACGGAGGAAGAGATGGGCGGGATCGAGCATCGCCTGTTCGGAACCTGGGACGGAGCCGAGATTTGCTCGGCCGCCGAATGGGCCGATGCGGCGAAACAGGCGATCACACAGGCGCATGCGGAGAACGCCGTACCGATCCTGTGCGGCGGGACAGGCCTGTACCTGCGCACGCTGCTCGACGGTATCGCTCCCGTTCCCGAGATTGCACCCGACATTCGCGAGACCGTGCGGGCTTTGGCGCAAACGGAGGCGCGCATTGCCCTTGAAGCCGAAGACCCGGAAGCAGCGTCCCGCCTCGCCCCCGCCGATGTCACGCGGACCGCGCGGGCGCTCGAAGTGGTCCGTTCGACCGGACGGACGCTGAGCGAATGGCAGAAGCACAAGTCCGGCGGCATCGGGCAGGACATCGCGCTGCACCCGCTGGTTCTCCTGCCGGATCGCGAATGGCTTTTCGCGCGATGCGACCTGCGGTTCGAACGCATGCTCAATGCCGGGGCCATTGAGGAGGTCGAAGCGCTTCTTGCCCGCAACCTCGATCCGGGCCTGCCCGTGATGCGCGCCATCGGCGTGCCGGAAATCGCCGCCCTCCTCCAAGGCGAACTATCGCGGGCTCAAGCTATCGCCGCTGGCCAGACCGCGACGCGCCAGTATGCCAAACGGCAGTACACATGGTTCCGTAACCAGCCACCGGAAAACTGGCTGCGCACGGATAACAAAAATGATGCGGAATGCGATTTTTTTGTTTCATTATTTCAAAATGACGGTTGACCGTGAAATTCAACACATCTATCTGAGCAAAGTCGGTCCGGCGCTATAGACCCCAGCGCCGGGCCGATTTGTGTCTCTTGAACACCGTGAAACGGGTCGGAGGGTAAAGTGAACAAAGAGCGCAGTGGCGCCGCTATCCTGATCGAATGCCTCAAACGGCAGGATGTCGAATTCGTCTTCGGCTATCCCGGCGGTGCCGTGCTGCCGATTTACGACGAGCTGTTTGCCGACCAGGACATACGCCACATCCTCGTGCGCCACGAAGCTGGCGCGGCCCATGCCGCCGAAGGCTATGCCCGCTCGACTGGCAAGGCGGGCGTGGTGCTCGTGACCAGCGGCCCGGGGGCGACCAATGCGGTCACCGGCATCGCCGATGCCTATATGGATTCGATTCCCATGGTGGTGATCACCGGGCAGGTGCCCACCGCGCTCATCGGCACGGACGCCTTTCAGGAAGCGGACACCGTGGGGCTGACCCGCCACTGCACCAAGCACAACTACCTCGTGAAGGACCCCGAACGCCTTGGCGCGACGATCGAGGAAGCCTTCCGCATCGCCACTTCGGGCCGCCCCGGTCCGGTCGTGATCGATATTCCCAAGGATGTGCAGATTGCCTCGGCGCGATGGTATGAGCAGGACGATACCCCCCTGCCCTCGCACCGCTACCAACCGCGCATGGTCGGCGCGGCGGACGAGATCGCCGAAGCTGTCGAAATGCTCGCCACGGCAGAGCGTCCCGTGCTCTATACCGGTGGCGGCGTTATCAATGCCGGTCCCAGGGCCAGCGAGTTGCTGCGCCAGTTACAAGCAGCGACCACCGCCCCGGTGACGAGCACGCTGATGGGCCTCGGCGCGTTTCCCGCCGATCATCCGGACTGGCTCGGCATGCTGGGCATGCACGGTACCTACGAAGCGAATATGGCCATGAACCGCGCCGATTTGATCGTTGCGGTCGGAGCCCGTTTTGATGATCGCGTGACGGGGCGGCTCGATGCCTTCGCTCCGCAGGCGAAGAAGATACATATCGATATCGACCGTGCGAGCATCAACAAGATCGTGCCGGTCGATCTCGGAATCGTTGGCGATTGCGCGCATGTCCTCGAGCAGTTGGTGGAGGCATGGGGCAGCCGGAAGGGGCGCGACCTGTCCGAATGGAAGGCCCGCATCCTTGGCTGGAAGGCGCGCGATTGCCTTGCCTACCCCGAGCGCAGCGGCGATCTCATCATGCCGCAGAAGAGCATCGAACGCCTGTTCGCGCTGACGAAGGATCGCGACCCCATCATCACCACCGAAGTAGGCCAGCATCAGATGTGGGCCGCGCAGTATTTCGGTTTCATGGGGCCGAACAA
This sequence comes from Qipengyuania sp. ABI-127-1, assembly GCA_022953095.1. GTDB lineage: Bacteria > Pseudomonadota > Alphaproteobacteria > Sphingomonadales > Sphingomonadaceae > Qipengyuania. The sequence continues at coordinate 1,797,448 of JALJCR010000001.1, forward strand.
ATGGCTTACCAGCGGCGGTCTCGGGACGATGGGCTACGGCCTGCCCGCTGCCATCGGTGCGCAATTGGGCAATCCCGACAGCCTCGTGATCGATATCGCGGGGGAAGCCTCGATCCAGATGAATATCCAGGAACTGGGCACGGCAAGCCAGTATCGCCTGCCGGTGAAAGTCTTCATCCTCAACAACGAATATATGGGCATGGTCCGCCAATGGCAGGAGCTGACCTATGAGAGCCGGTATTCGAACAGCTATTCGGACAGCCTGCCCGATTTCGTGAAGCTTGCCGAAGCTTACGGCTGGAAGGGCATCCGGATCGAGGATGAAAGCCAGCTCGACGCCGGGATCGAGGCCATGCTGGCGCATGACGGGCCGGTAATGGTCGATTGCCAGGTGGCCAAGGAAGCCAATTGCTTCCCCATGATCCCAAGCGGTGCCGCCCATACCGAGATGCTGCTTTACGGCGATCAGGTCGAGGGCACCATGGACGACAAGGCGAAGGCACTGGTGTGATGGGTATGCAACCGAAATTCCCGTCCCAATTCGCGGATCGCGCGGAACGCCGCGTCTGGTTCAATCGCCAGGATGCCGGGCGACTGCTCGACTGGATCGAGGATACCGGGCAGCGCTTCCTCGGCATGGAGGTTGCCCAGAAGCAAGCGGACGAGGCGTGGGTTCTCCTGCCCGACAGCCTCGACCTCAGCCGCCAGACAGATAACTTCGAGGCAGTACGCATGGGCCGCGTCTTTCTTGCCGAATATGACGGCGATGGGCGCATGTTCGAACCTGTGTGGCAGGATCGTGAACAATGAAGATCGAAGAACAGACCGCCGAACGGCACGTTCTCAACGTCATCGTGGACAACGAAGCCGGTATTCTCGCCAAAATCTCCGGCCTGTTCACCGCGCGGGGCTACAATATCGACAGCCTGACCGTGGCCGACATATCCGAAGACCACGCGATCAGCCGCATCACCATCGTGACGCGCGGACCGGAACCGGTCATCGACCAGATCCGCGCGCAGCTCGAACGGCTGGTCCCGGTGCACAAGGTCATCGACCTCACCGAGGAAGGCGCGCATGTCGAGCGCGAGCTCGCCCTGGTGAAGGTCGCCGGCAAGGGCGACAACCGCGTCGAGGCGCTGCGCATCGCCGAACTGTTCCGCGCGAATGTTGTCGATACCACCACGCAGAGCTTCGTGTTCGAACTGACCGGCGCGCCGGAAAAGATTGACAGTTTCATCGCCCTGATGCGCGAGCTCGGGCTGGTCGAGGTCGGCCGCTCGGGGATCGTCGGGATGATGCGCGGCGCGGGCGCGGAGTGACGGCGATGGCAGATCGCGACTTCACTCCCGCCGCAGGAAAACTGGCCGGGGTCGGCAGCTACGACGCGCTGATCCGGCTGTTCACGCGCGAGAACCGCTGGCGTCCCCAATTGATCGGCCGCATCGATCCGCGGCCAGGACAAAGACTGCTTGAAGTCGGCTGCGGCACTGGCACACTCGCGATTGCGGCAAAATCCCTGTGTTTCGAAGCCGAAGTCATCGCCATCGATCCCGACCCGCAGGTACTCGCAATTGCCCGGAACAAGGCAGCCGAACAGGGTGTCGAAGTGGATTTCCGCGAAGGTTTTCTCGATCAGCAATCCTTCGAGGCGGCCAGCTTCGATACAATCTACTGCAGCCTCGTCCTGCACCAGGTCCCGCCTGAGACCAAAACCGAATTGATCGACGGCATGATCGCGCTGCTGAAACCTGGCGGCGCGCTCCAAATCGCGGATTATGCCAAACAGAGCGGACTGATGCGGGGTCTGTTTCGTCTGACCGTCCAAATGACCGACGGGGTCGCCGATACGCAGCCCAACGCCGACGGCCGGCTGGAGGAATTGTTGCGGGACGAACGCCTGCAAATTTCGCAGCCCGATGGCTCGCTAGCCACGCCTTCGGGACGCATTTCTCTCTTCTCACGAACACGAAAATAGGAATTTTTTTCGATGCAAGTTTACTACGATGCCGATTGCGACCAGCAACTGATAAAGGACAAGAAGGTCGCCATCGTCGGATATGGCAGCCAGGGTCATGCCCATGCGCAGAACCTGCGCGACAGCGGTGTCGGCGAAGTCGTCATCGCGCTACGCGAAGGCTCGGCAACGGCCAAAAAGGCCGAAGGCGCGGGTTTCACCGTGAAGACTGTCTCGGACGCGGCGGATTGGGCCGACGTGCTCATGATCCTCGCGCCCGACGAGCATCAGGCCGCAATCTATGCCAATGAAGTCGCGGGCAAGATGAAGCCGGGCAGCGCGCTCGCCTTCGCGCACGGCCTCAACATTCATTTCGGCCTGATCGATCCGCCCGCCGATATCGACGTCATCATGATCGCGCCCAAGGGTCCCGGTCACACCGTGCGCGGCGAATATATCAAGGGCGGCGGCGTCCCGTGTCTCATCGCCGTCCATCAGGAAAGCGAGCAATCGGGCGGCCAGGGTTTCGCCAAGCAGCTTGCCCTGTCCTACGCCAGCGCGGTTGGCGGCGGCCGCTCGGGCATCATCGAAACCGACTTCAAGGAAGAGTGCGAAACCGACCTTTTCGGCGAACAGGCCGTGCTGTGCGGCGGTATCACCCATCTCATCCAGGCCGGGTTCGAAACGCTGGTCGAGGCTGGATACGCGCCCGAAATGGCCTATTTCGAGTGCCTCCACGAAACCAAGCTGATCGTCGACCTCCTCTATGAAGGCGGCATCGCCAACATGCGCTATTCGATTTCGAACACCGCCGAATACGGCGACATCAAGACCGGCCCGCGCATCATCACCGACGAAACCAAGGCCGAAATGAAGCGCGTTCTGGCCGACATCCAGTCGGGCCGCTTCGTGAAGGACTTCGTGCTCGACAACCAGGCCGGGCAGCCCGAGCTGAAGGCAAGCCGCAAGGCCGCAGCAGCGCATCCGATCGAGCAGACCGGCGCCCAGCTGCGTGCCATGATGCCCTGGATCGGCGCCAACAAGCTGGTCGACAAGGATAAGAACTGAGCTAGGATCGCGCTCATGGAGGGAGAGACCATGAGCGCGACCGACAGCCTGCCCTTTGCGTGCAAATGCGGTGCCGTGACCGGCGTCGTTCGGAAGGCCAGCGCGTCCGAAGGCGATCGGGTGGTATGCCACTGCGTCGATTGCCGCGACCTTGTCCGCCATCTTGGACAGGAAGAGCGCGTGCTCGACGATCTGGGCGGCACCGATCTCTACCAATCCCGCTGCGCCCGGGTCGAATTGCATTCCGGCCGCGAAAACCTCGCCAGCCTGCACATGACGGAAGGCAAGACACTACGCTGGTACACGACCTGCTGTAACTCGCCGCTGTTCAACACCTACGCCAATGGCAAAGTGCCCTATGTGACAACGATTCTCGCAAACACCGATCCCGCACGGTGCGATGCTCTGCTGGGCAGCCCCATCGGCCATGTCTTTCTCGAACAGGCAACAGGTGATGCAAGCGCTCTCACCGCCATGCCGTTCAACCGCCTGATGCGCCGGTTCTTCGGACGGATGATCAAGGATATGCTGAGCGGCGATCGTCGGCGAAGCGCCCTGTTCGATGCCGAAACGCTTGAACCCATCGCCCCGCCGCGCCACCTGTCGCGGGCCGAACAGCAGGCGCTCGGCCGCATATGAAGCTCACCGACTGCCACAATATCGACGACTTCCGGAAGCTCGCGAAACAACGCCTGCCCTGGCCGGTGTTCGACTATATCGACGGCGCGGCGGATGACGAGATCACGAAGGCGCGCAATACCAGCGCCTTCGACGCGGTCGACCTGGTGCCCGACGTGCTGGCAGGCGTCGCCGAAATCGACACCTCCCGCACAATTATGGGCCGAGAAAGCGCCCTTCCCCTGATTCTCAGCCCGACCGCGTTGCAGCGCGCCTTTCACCGCGATGGCGAGCGTGCGGTGGCGAAAGCGGCGGAGAAATTCGGCGTCTGGTTCGGCATTTCCAGCCTCGCCACGCACTCGATCGAGGAAATCGCCGCGCTCACCAGCGGCCCCAAGCTGTTCCAGCTCTACGTCCACAAGGATAGGGGCCTCAACACCAGCATGATCGAGCGCTGCCAAGCGGCCAAGTTCGATGCGCTCGTATTGACGGTCGACACGATCGTTTCGGGCAAGCGCGAACGGTGCCTGCGCTCGGGCTTCACCACCCCGCCTCGCTTCACCGCCAGCGCATTGTGGAGCTATGCGACACGCCCGCGCTGGACGCTGGACTACGTTTTCGGCCCGAAATTCCGCCTGCCGAACCTCGACAGCCATGTACAGGAAGGCTCAGGCAAGGCCGTCAGCATCCAGGACTATTTCAACACCATGCTCGACACGAATATGGACTGGGATACCGCTGCCCGTATTCGGCAGGACTGGGGCGGCACTTTCGCGCTGAAAGGCGTGATGAGCGCTGCCGACGCGCGCCGCGCGGTCGAGATCGGCGCGGATGCGATCTGGATATCGAACCATGGCGGCAGGCAGCTCGACGGTAGCCGTGCGCCTTTCGATCAACTTCGCGAGATCGTCGACGCGGTCGGCGGCGAAATCGAAATCATCCTCGACGGAGGCGTTCGGCGCGGAACGCATGTTCTCAAGGGTCTTGCCGCTGGCGCGACGGCGGCTTCGGGCGGGCGCCTGTATCTCTATGCCCTCGCCGCAGCCGGTCAGGTCGGGGTCGAGCGTGCGCTGACCATCCTCAAGGAGGAAATCGAACGCGCTATGCGCCTGATGGGCGTGACCTCGGTCGACCAGCTAAACCCCGACCGATTGCGCTATCGCCAGGGCTAGTTAGACCGTTCAACGCTTCGGGAAAATCGGGCGATCTCTTGGGAAACGGCTTCCTCGCGTCCAACCCACACATGCCCCCCAGTCTCGTAGAGCACGAGCCGGGAGTTCGGCATGATCCGACTGAGCTGACGCGCCGTCCCGGCGGTTCCGAACAAATCATCCTCTGCCGAGATGATCAGTGTTGGTACATCGATCGCACCGAAATCGAGATCGGTCGGTGATCCGGCAAGACGGCCATCGGCCAACATCCCCGCGGTTCTCCGACTGATGGGCAACATTCCTTCCGCAATGTCGCTCACGCGCTCTCGCTGATCCCTCGTGGCGCCACCCACAAGTGTCGGATCGGTCGCGAGCAGGGTCTTGGTGACTTGGCCCGGAGCAAGGCTCAGAAGAGCCCAGTACAGAAAGTCGGACCCAGCGAGACGAGCGACGAGCGCCTTCTCCCATGCGGCCATTTCGACCGGGTCGCGGTCATTCAGATTGCTGGCGGGAACGAGCAATACCAGTGCCCGGCACCGTTCGGGATGGCGCAGGGCAAATGCCGCGGCAAAGTTGGCGCCTGCCGACCCGCCGACCACGACCGCGTCCTGGACTCCCAACTCGTCGAGCAGCGTCGCGAAGGCGTCGGCCTGAAGCTCTGGCGCGATGGGGTCAGGCGCGCTCCGCAAATAGCCGAACCTCGACGGTGCGATGACACGAAAACCGCGTTCGTGAAGATCGCCGGAGAAAAGCAGCCCCTGGTCGAACCCGCCACCCGTTCCGTGAATCATTAAGAGCGGGCTGCCCGTTCCCTGCTCGGCATATTCGAGAGGACCCTGCGGCGTTTCGATGACCCTGCTGCGGCCGGTCAGCCGCTCTTCGGCGGCGGTCAGATCCCAGTGATAACGAACACCGACCGCCATCGTGACGAGGAGGACAGCAACGAGAGCGACGACCCATATCCGCCTCAAGGTCCGAGCACGCCCCATCCTATCGCATCCTTGCGAAACATGCGCGCAACTCCGCAACGAACAGTTCGGGTTGCTCCCACGCCGCGAAATGGCCCCCCGCGTCGAGATCGTTCCAGTAAACCAGATTGGTCAGCGTGCGCTCCACCCAGGCGCGCGGTGCGGGCAGTATCTCTTTCGGAAAGGCGCTGACACCGGCAGGGATGGCCACGGTGCCTCCACCGAGCTTGGCGAAGCTTTCCCAATAGAGCCGCGCCGCCGAGGCGCCCGTCTTCGGCAGCCAGTAAAGCATGATGTCGTCCAGCACCTGATCCATCGACAGCGCATCCCAGGGCGAGCCGTCATTGTCGGTCCAGTAATAGACCTTCTCGAGTATCCACGCGGCAAGACCGATGGGAGAATCGACCAGCGAATAGCCGATCGTCTGCGGGCGGGTGCTCTGCTGCTTCGAATAGCCGGAATCCCATTCCCGATAAAAACCGAGACGCCGCATCGCTTCGAGCACGTGAGGGTCCTCGCTCTGCAGGTCCTCCGGTCCGGGCCTGCCGATCGGCATATTGAGGTGAATACCGTTGCACCCCTGCGGTGCAAATTGCCCTATGGCGGTCGTCACGGCAGCGCCCCAATCGCCGCCTTGGGCCACCCAACGGGTGTAACCGAGGCGCTGCATGAGTTCGGCCCATGCGCGCGCGATTCGCTCGACACCCCAGCCCGTCGCGGATGGCTTCTGCGAAAAACCGTAACCGGGCAGCGAGGGAGCGACTACGTGAAAGGCCATCGCCTCCGGGTCCGTGGGTTCGGCCAACTCATCCATGACATCGAGGAACTCGACCACCGATCCGGGCCAGCCATGGGTGATCACCAGCGGCAATGCGTCTTCGCGGCTGGAGCGCCTATGCAGAAAATGGATATCGAGCCCGTCGATCTCGGTCATGAACTGACCGATCTCGTTCAACCGCGCCTCGCAGCGCCGCCAGTCGTATTCGATCCTCCAATAGGCGACCAACTCCTTGAGCGCTGCCAGCTTCGTTCCTTGCGACCAGTCATGGACCGGCTCCTCCTCGGGCCAGCGAGCATGGTCGAGCCTGTCGGCAAGCGCCACCAGTTCACCGTCCGGAACAGTCAGCTCAAACGGCCTGATTGCGCTCATGCCTACTCTCCGGTCGCCTTTTTGGAAGCCGCGACCACTCGGCTCATATCGGCCAGCAGAATCGTGCTGGTCGCCTTGGCGAGTATGGTTCCGTTCGCATCCTTGAGGTGCCCCTCGTAAAAGCTGGTGCGCTTGCCGTGGCGTTCAACCCAAGCCTCCGCGATCACGGATCCGGGCCGCGTCGGCGCGAAGAAGCTGACCTTCAGCTCCAGCGTCATCGGCACGATGCCCTGCCCGTTCTTCGCCATCGCTGCGTGGGCCATGGCGGCGTCGATCCATCCACTGATGAAGCCACCCTGTACCACGCCGCCCGAATGGCACTGTTCCCGCTTGGCCTCGTATTCCAGGCTCGCACGCCCTTCCGGGTCGGTGGAGACGATACGCACCAGCCCCATCGTTTCGTGTAATGAATGTCCGTCTGCCATGCACGCTCCCTTCGCGAAACAATATGTCACGCGATGCCCAAGCTTCTTTTGCTTTACAACCCCGAGGAAGGGCACCATAGCGATGGCCATGCACTACGCACTCGGTCTGATTATCCTGCGACTTACACGCCCTTGGGCGTGATAGCTGGCGTGCCTTTCCCGGTGCGCTGAGCGCCCAAGGGACCAACTACCGCCCCGCAAGCTTCCGCAAGACCAGAGACCCCCCGTAATGTCCATGCTCCACAACCCGAGCACCAAATATTCGCCTTTCCCACAGGTCGCTCTGACCGACCGGCAATGGCCGAGCCGAACCATCACCACGCCCCCACGCTGGCTCTCCACCGATCTTCGGGATGGCAATCAGGCCATTGTCGACCCGATGGATGCGCACAAGAAGAACCGTTTCTTCGATCTGCTGGTCGAGATCGGGGTGAAGGAAATCGAAGTCGGCTTTCCCAGCGCGGGTGCGACCGAATTCGACTTTATCTCCGGCCTCGTGCAATCGGGCCGCGTTCCGGACGACGTGCTGGTCCAGGTGCTCACTCAGAGCCGCGAAGATCTCATACGCACCAGCTTTGCCAGCCTGACCGGAGCGCGGGCAGCAATCGTCCACCTCTATAACGCGGTCAGCCCCGCATGGCGCGAAGTCGTGTTCGGCATGACCACCGAGCAGGTGCGCGACATCGCGGTGCACGGTGCCAAGGTGATGCGCGACGAGGCAGGCAAGCAGCCGGAAACCGATTGGCATTTTCAATACAGCCCCGAAACCTTCTCGACCGCCGAACTCGATTTCAGTCTGGAAGTTTGCGAGGCGGTGATGGAGGTGCTCGCGCCGACACCCGAGCACCCGATCATCCTCAATCTGCCTGCCACCGTCGAGGCGGCGACGCCCAATATCTACGCCGATCAGGTGGAGTATTTCATCCGCAACCTGCCCAACCGGCAGAGTGCGGTTATATCGCTGCACACGCATAACGATCGCGGGACCGGGGTCGCGGCGGCGGAACTGGCGCTGATGGCGGGTGCAGACCGCGTCGAAGGTTGCCTGTTCGGCAATGGTGAACGGACGGGCAATTGCTGCCTCGTGACCATGGCTCTCAACATGTACACACAAGGCGTTGATCCAAAACTCGATTTCTCGGACATCGACCGTGTCATCGAGACGGTGGAATATTGCAACGAACTGCCTGTCCACCAGCGCCACCCCTATGGCGGGGAGCTGGTCTACACGGCATTTTCCGGCAGCCACCAGGATGCGATCAAGAAGGGATTCGCCGCGCTCGAGACTCAGAACGATCCGCATTGGCGCGTGCCTTATCTGCCGATCGATCCCGCCGATCTCGGCCGCAGCTACGAAGCGGTCATCCGGGTGAATTCACAATCCGGCAAAGGCGGCTTCGCCTGGGTTCTCGAGCAGGATCAGGGCCTCAAGCTGCCCAAGCGCATGCAGGCCGATTTCAGCCCCCACGTCCAGCGCATGGCGGACGAACTGGGCCGCGAACTCGATGCCGCCGACATATGGGAGGCCTTCAAGGCCGCTTATCACGTCCAGACGGCTGACAAGCATTTCCAGCTTGTCGATTACGACGAACGCCGCGCCAGCGACGGGACCCGCCTGTTCACCGGCACCATCGCGGTCGAGGGCAAGGAGCAGACCGTTTCGGGCCGCGGCAACGGGCTCATTTCCAGCGTGTTGACGACGATCGAGGACGCTTTCGGCCTGTCGCTCGAAGTGGTCGATTACAGCGAACACGCGCTCACCACAGGCCGCGACAGCCGCGCCGCCGCCTACCTCGAATGCCGCGCCAAGGATGGCCGGACTATCTGGGGGTGTGGCATCGACGAGGACGTGGCCACGGCGAGCGTGCGGGCGGTTCTCAGCGCTGCAAATTCGGCGGTCGAGAAGATTTAGGTATTCGCGGCCACCCGGCTGTCCTCCAGCGGAGGTTTCCGGTTTTCGCCATGTCGGCCCATGTCCTGTGCATGACGCAGGCGATTACGTCCCGCTGCCTTGGCGGAATAAAGCGGGCCGTCGGCAGCCTGCATCGCCATCGAGGAACTGCACCGTTCGGCGATACGTGCGATCCCGAGCGATGCAGTGATGTTGAACGTGCCGCCATCATTGTCGGTCATGACATGACGCTGGATAGCGAGACGCAGCCTCTCACATATGATCGCGGCGGTATCGCGCGCCGGACCCACGGCGATCATGCCGAATTCCTCGCCACCGAGGCGCGCAAAAAAACAATTGTCATTAGCGCTTTCGCGCATGATTTCAGCAACCTGCTTGAGCACAGTATCCCCGACCGCATGGCCGTAGGAATCGTTGACACGCTTGAAATAGTCGAGATCGACTAGCGCCAGGGCAATGGGCTCCTCGTCGGCAAATTCGAGCTGGTCTTCGAGCACATCGAGGAAGGCCCGCCGGTTGGGCAGACCGGTGAGCGCGTCGGTACGCGCTTCCCGAGATGCCTGGATCTCGTCGAGCTTGCGGTCAGTGACGTCGCGGATCGTAACCACATAGGCGCAGGCTTGGTGGTTCGAGGAATCGATGGCGCGTAGCTTGGCTTCCAGCCAGCGGGTCTGGCCGCCCCTTTCGACGGACCGTTCGATGATTTCCGTATGTCCGGGATATTGTGCCGCAGATCGTAGAGTTCCATCCACGATTTCCTTGTCGAACTCGCTGAAAAACGCGGTGAGATGAAGGTCGACCACCTTGTCGCGACCACTCAACCGGATGGAGGCAGGCGAGGCGAAGCGGATCATGCCATCCTGGTCGAGCTGCAGCAGGGCATCGTCGGAATGATCCGCGATAAGGCGCTGCATCGCCTCACGATTGGCGAGTTCTTCCATGAACCGCTGCCGCTGTTTGAGCGCCACGGCGAGCGGGAAGGAGAGGAGCACGAGGATGCTGAGATAGAATTGCAGGAACAGGGCTTTCTGCCACAATGGAATGGTCAGTTCCGCAAAGACGCCGGTGTTCATGCCGAGCGTTCCAGCCGACATCAGCGTGATGAGCAACACCGTGATCGCTGCACCGAACCGGCCGAAGCGAAAACTGGCGAGTACGAGCGGCACGACCGGAAGAAACAGCGTGGGGAAGGTCGATTGCAACAAGGCAACGGCGGAAATCCCTATGGTCAGCAAGGTGATGCCGATGAAGGGCAGTATCCGGTCTCGTTTCAACATCCGCGCGAAAATGGGCTTTTTATACGATGCCAGGAGCAGTGTGAGCGGCATCACCAGGAGTGTGCCCAATCCATGGGCGATAAACCATGAAAAGGAATGCTCCTGCCAGCCCCCGGGGATGACTTGCGAGGCCAGTATGCCTCCGGGAATGGAAGCTGCCAGCGGCCCGACGATCCCCGCCAAAAAGCCCAGCCAGACGATCCCAATTTCGCTTTCGACATAGTCCCGTTGCGGCCGGAAACGAACCAGCAGCCATGCGATCAGCCAGGCTTCGAAGACATTCACGAGGGCGAATGGAATCGCCCAGACCGGCCCCAAACCGAACAGTGCGGTAGCGAGAGTGCTAAGGACTGCGAGGGTCACGGCGGCAGCCGAGGAGTGGGAGCGCGGAATTGTAAGAAACAGAGCCGCAGCGATGGCCGCGCCCGGCCACACCAGCGCAAGCCCCCCGGAAAACCGAGACCAGACGATGGTCAGGGATGTGACACAGAAGAAGACCGCACCGTAGGTGACGATTTGCATCACAGGATTCAGCGCCCTGGAATGCATCATTTGTTCAACCACTCCATACCAGGTCGCTAGACCGGTAAGCTTAACGCGGCAAAGGCAGTTGTGTACGTATTTCCACTTATGCGCTCGCAAAAAAGCGAGGAACTGGGCCGCTTCGACGCTCCCCTGATTCTTAACCTTTCCGTTTCGTCGGGACGCTCGCCATCGATAGGAGATGTAACGCCGCCCGTCGAAACCACCACTTTTCCTTGTCAGCACCGTGGTCCATGTGTTCCATCGCGAAGGCTTTGCCATGGGTGAAGATCACGCCGAGCGCGCCAAATAGGGAGAGTGCCGCCGATGACCGAAGATATCCTCGAACCCGACCTGCCGATCATCGATCCGCACCACCATCTCTGGGACCTGCGCCCGATGATGGCGGCTTTTCCGGAACCGAGACACGATTTCATCGAAGCCGTCGCCGGAGCCGCTTACTACACCTTCGACGAACTGCATTCGGATACGCATTCGGGACACAAGGTGATCGGCACGGTGTTCATGGAATGCGGCGCCTTCTACGACGCCGCACGCGCCGACGCGATGAAACCGGTGGGCGAAGTCGAATTCGCCAATGGTGTCGCGGCACAGGGAGCCAGCGGCCAGTACGGCGATTATCGCCCCTGTGCGGCAATCGTCGGGCATGCCGACCTGACGCTTGGCGATGCAGTCAGGCCCGTTGTCGAAGCCCTGGTCGCTGCCGGCAACGGACGCTTCAAGGGTATTCGCCATGCCGCAGCATGGGATGCGAATCCCGATGTGCTTGGTCCTCCTTTTCATGCACCGGAGGGCCTCTACCGCTCGGACGCCTTCCGCGCCGGTTTCGCGGCTTACTCGGATTACGGACTGATCTTCGATGCCTGGTTGCTCGAGCCCCAGCTCGGGGACCTGATCGACCTCGCCAAGGCGTTTCCGGAACAGCAGATCGTTCTCGATCATTGCGGCACGCCGCTCAATATCGCGAGCTATCGCGGCAAGCTGCAGGAACGCTTCGATGTCTGGCGCCGTTCGATCCATACCCTTGCCGAATGTCCCAATGTAGCGGTGAAGCTGGGCGGTCTGGCGATGGCGTTCTGCGGTCTGCCCGAGGATGGCCCCGCCAAGGGACACGGTTCCGAATATCTGGCGGCGTTGTGGCGGCCATACGTCGAAACCTGCATCGAGGCGTTCGGTCCGGGGCGCGCAATGTTCGAATCCAATTACCCGGTGGATCGCTGGGGCGCCAGCTATCCGACTCTTTGGAATGCCTTCAAGCGGCTTACCGCCGGGTACAGCAAGGAGGATAAGCGCGCGCTCTTTGCGGCTACGGCGGCACGGATTTACGACATCGAGCATATTCTCGAGCTCGCACCGACAAACGCTTGACGTTTACGTAACGTCACTCTCGACAAGCGCCTCGACGCACCATAGGCCCTCGCCTCCACAGTTCTCAGAGGAGCCTCCCGCATGACCCTGCCCGCCCCGTTCGACAAGTTGCGTATTCCCGTAATCGGATCGCCGCTGTTCATCGTTTCCGGGCCGGAACTCGTGATCGCCCAGTGTAAGGCAGGTATTGTCGGCGCGTTTCCCGCGCTCAATGCCCGCCCTCAAAGTCAGGTCGATGAATGGCTCCACCAGATCACCGAAGAGCTGGCCGCGCATAACCGGGACAATCCCGACCGTCCGGCAGCACCCTATGCAGTGAACCAGATCGTTCACAGGTCGAACGATCGCCTCGATGCCGATATGCAGACCTGCGCGAAATGGCAGGTTCCGATGGTGATTACCTCGCTCGGCGCACGCGAGGAGGTTTTCAAGGCCGTGGATAGCTGGGGCGGAATCACGCTGCACGACGTCATCAACGACCGCTTTGCTCGCAAGGCGATCGAGAAAGGCGCGTCCGGCCTCATTCCTGTCGCAGCAGGTGCGGGTGGTCATGCCGGCACGCTCAGCCCCTTCGCGTTGATGCAGGAAATCCGCGAATGGTTCGATGGTCTGGTGGCGCTTTCGGGCTCCATCGCTCATGGACGCTCGATCCTGGGCGCGCAGGCTCTGGGCGCGGACTTCGCCTATATCGGTTCACCGTGGATCGCTGCGAGCGAGGCGAATGCGGATCAGCGTTACAAGGACGCGATCGTCGAAGGCCGTGCCGACGGCATCGTTTACACCAACCTCTTCACCGGAGTGCATGGGAATTATCTGCGGTCGAGCATCGAGGGCGCCGGGCTCGACCCCGACAATCTGCCTGAAAGCGATCCCAGCAAGATGAACTTCGGCAGCGGCGGCAACACCAAGGCCAAGGCCTGGAAGGACATCTGGGGGTCGGGCCAGGGCATTGGCAGCGTGACCAAGAGCGCGCCGGTGGAGGAAACGGTCGCCCGGCTCGAACGCGAATATATCGCCGCGAAGGAAGCGCTCGCGAAGGTGACCGCTTAAAGCACCACGGCGGTCCCGGCGGCCCATAAAACCTCGGCCATCGCATCGAGGTCGGAAAAGTCCACTCCCCCGCCCAGCGGGTCCTTGCGATTGAGCCGAAAGGGCTTTCGCTCGTCCAGTAGCCTTTGGCGCAAGGCCCGCTGCAACAGCGCCAGCCGCATCAGCGCGGTTTCGGCGGCGTGGATCGGATCGGACGTGGATTGGCGCGCCCATTTGCGTTCGATGCGGCCGACCCGTTCGATGACCATCGCATTGTAGTCACGATGCGGCCCGCGGTGGAGCGGAAGGGCCAGGCGCCGCGCAGCCTCCTCACGCGCGGGGAGCAGCAGACCATTCCTGCGAAAGTCGTCGAAGCCGATCCGGTCGGCGCCCAAAGCATCGAACAAGGCTTCGAAGCACGCCTCGCCGAGCAGTTGGCGTGGCAGCAAGTGATGCCTCTGCAACGCCGGATCGTGCTGGGGAGAGCCGCGTCGGTTTACGGCCCGGAATGGAAGGTTGCGACGATTGGCGCCCAGGGTGGCTGGCAGGCGATAATCCATCCCGCAGTCAGGCTGGAAGAATCCTGAGCAGACCGGCTGGGCGATCCGGTTCCAATTTCAGAATTGTCCCGTCTTCGGTCGCAAACTCGCAAGCGCTATCCGGCAGATCGAAACCGATCAATTCCTGGACGACACGCACAGCCAGGCGCGTAGCGGCGGTTCGATCGCGGCACAGGGCGGGATCGAGCCACAATTCGCAATCGGTGAAGAAGTTTAGCCCCTCGCTAAGCAGTGCCCCCTGCCCGTCGAACCGGATACCGAGCAGGCCGAGTGCGGGAAACGGTCCGCCGATGAGCCAGCTTTCGGTCGTTCTGGCGAAAAACTTCGGCGCGATGGCAGAGCGTGCGGGAGGCCAGTACACCGCATTCACGCCGCCCAGCGATCGGACCAGCGCGGCGCCGATCCCCAGTAGGCTTCGCACAATCGGAAGTGCATGGGCGCCCTGCGCTATATGCGGTCCCGGATACAGTCCGAGCGCCTCGCTCCCCTCCTCGCGGTCGACCTGGACGTTGAACAGATAGCCGATGTCCGGCGTGGCCAGCGCGGGGCCTGGTCGCAAGCCGAGCAAATCGAAGGTCAGCCCGTCGGCGAGCAGTTCGACCCAGTCGATATCGCTGTCGTTCGGCAAGGCGGCGCCGTTTACCGGGTCAAGTCTCTCGGCTGCGATGGGATCGTGGCTGATCGCGATGCGCGTCTGGTCCGAAAGGGCGGCAAGCAGGTCGGTGCGATCCGGCCTTTTACCCTTGTCGAACAAGAGGATGAGGCCGGAACCGACTGCGCTGCCTTCGCCAATGCTTCGCTCACCGGCCGCCACCAGAATACGCCGTCCTTCTCCCTGCGAAGAGCAAACCTTGGCTGCAATCCGGCAGGCCGTCGAGTCCACAAAACGCTAATGCTCGAAAGCGGACCCTTTTTTCAGAAGATCCCCTGCGCGATCCCTTCGGCCAGACCCGCGCCGAGCTCGGTCGCCTTGGCAAGCGTCTGGGGCGCAACGGTTTTCGGGGCGAGAATCGCTTCCGGTTCCTGCGCATCGGTCATTTCGATCCACGGATCGGTCACTCGCTTCAACCGCCAGCCCGTGGCGATGCGGTCGATCTGCCGCTGTGCACCCTCCCCATCCGATCCGGCGGCTATGACCGTGGCATAGGGCCTGCCTTCGATCCGCCCCAGCACCGGGTAATAGCAGCGGTCGAACATTTCCTTCATTTCGCCGCTCATACTGGCGAGGTTTTCCGGGCAGCAGAACAGGTAACCGCCAGCCGCAAGCAGATCCTCCGGCGTAACGTCGGACGCCCGCTTCAGTATCCCGCAGTCCCCGGCCCCCTCACTGGCGGCACGAGCGATCTGCTCGCTGGTACCGGTGCGGCTGTGCCAGACGATGAGCAGAGACGTTGTGGCCATCGGCAGAGCATCGCCAACATCTGTCGATTGTCAATCTCCCGAACTTCCGCGAAGATCATGCACAAGCTATTGCCATCCCATGGCATCGCAGGCCCTCTCCTACGTATTCGGTGTTTCCTCCTCGCTTACCGGCCGTGCCTGGCGCTGGCGTGGCGGGAATATGGAGCTCGGCAACACGCCGGGCCTGGGCGACGATATCGTGCGTCAGCTCTTGCTTTCACGCGGAGTCGCCGCAGAGGAAATCGAGCGACATCGCAATCCGACATTGCGGAATTTCCTGCCCGATCCATCCCTATTCCGCGACATGGATGTTGCCGCCTACCGCATCGCGCAGGCCGTGATCGCGGGCGAGAAAATCACCATTTACGGTGATTACGACGTCGATGGGGCGACCAGTTCCGCGCTATTGATCCGCCTGCTGCGCGAACTGGGCGTGGAAGCGGGCTATTACATTCCGGACCGGCTGCTGGAAGGCTACGGACCGTCGGGCGAAGCTCTGGTCAAGCTCGGCCAGGCGGGTTCCAGCCTGATCGTCACGGTCGATTGCGGCGCGATGGCGCATGAGGCGCTGGGCATGGCGCATGAGGCGGGCATCGACGTGATCGTGGTCGACCACCACAAATGCACTGCGGACCTTCCCAAGACGGTGGCGCTGGTCAACCCCAATCGCCTGGATGAAGAAGACGAGGCGGCAGCGCATGGACACCTTGCCGCAGTCGGGGTGGCATTCCTTCTGGCGATTGCCCTGGTCCGCACTCTGCGCGAGCGCGATTTCTTCGCCGCGCGCAAGGAACCGGACCTGCTCGCGCTGCTCGATGTCGTCGCTCTGGGTACGGTCGCCGATGTCGCCGCGCTACATGGTCTCAATCGCGCCTTCGTCTCGCAGGGCCTCAAGGTCATGGCCAAGCGCGACAATATCGGCATGTCCGCCCTCATCGATGCAAGCCGCCTCAAGCGCGCCCCGGCATGTTCGGACCTCGGCTTTGCGCTTGGCCCGCGCATCAACGCCGGCGGTCGCGTGGGAGAATCGACGCTAGGCGTCAGGCTGCTCACCACGCAGGATCCCGAAGAAGCCCGCGAAATCGCAGCGCAATTGTCCGCGCTCAACGAGGAACGCCGGGCGATCGAAGCGGAAGTGCAAGAAGCCGCCGAAGAGCAATTGGCAGCGCAGCACAATCGCGCGGTGCACCTCGTCGCAGGCGAAGGCTGGCACCCCGGCGTGATCGGCATCGTGGCCGGGCGCATCAAGGAAAAGACCGGCAAGCCTTCGCTGGTGGTCGCGCTCGACGGCGAGACTGGCAAGGGGTCCGGGCGCTCGATCGCCGGGGTCGACCTTGGCGCCGCCATCATCCGCGCCCGCGACGAAGGATTGCTGGTGGCGGGCGGCGGACATGCCATGGCTGCGGGATTGACCGTGGCCGCAGACCAGGTCGATGCGCTGGCCGACCGGCTCGACAGCATGCTCGAAGGCCAGGTCGCCCGCGCTTCGGCAGAGCGGGCCATGGCGCTGGACCTTGCGGTCGCCCCCGGTGGTCTGACGCCCGACCTGGTCCACGCGCTCGAGGAAGCGGGGCCGTATGGCGTCGGCTGGCCCGGCCCTCGCGTCGCCGTGGGTCCGGTGCGGCTCGTCAAATGCGATATCGTCGGAACCGATCACGTTCGCCTGATCGCCGCAGGCGAAGATGGCAAGAGCTTCAAGGGCATCGCTTTCCGCGCCGCCGATAGCAACATGGGCCAGGCCCTGCTGCACGGTTCGCGTGGCCGCCGCCTGTGGCTGGCAGGCCGGGTAAAGATCGACGATTGGGGCAATCGCCCCCAAGCGGAACTGCACCTCGAGGACGCCGCGTGGGCCGATTGAATCATTTGCATGCATTCGAGGGTTGACGGCCCGCAACCCCACGCCTAATTGGCCCGCCACGCCACCGACCCGCAACGCGGGTGTGGCCCGTTCGTCTAGCGGTTAGGACGCGGCCCTTTCACGGCTGAAACACGGGTTCGATTCCCGTACGGGTCACCACGGTGGCGGTATTGCATCTGCAATCCGCGCAAAGCGCCACATATGTGGCCCGTTCGTCTAGCGGTTAGGACGCGGCCCTTTCACGGCTGAAACACGGGTTCGATTCCCGTACGGGTCACCATCTCTCCACATCTTCGCAAAGCGGGTAGCGCCTCTTGCCGGGCAAGGGTAAGGCGCGCGGCAATGAGCGAGCGCAGCTTTCCCTGGCCCGGATTCGCAGTGGCGGTTGCCGCCTGCATCTTTCTTGCGATTCTCGGTGTCGACCTGGTCTATGTGGGGGTTCTCTTCCTCGTCTGGACGGGATCTCTCCATCTGGTCTCGGCGCGACCGCCCGAGAACAAACCCGTTGCCACCGGCCCCGCTTTCACTCGCGACAATATGGCGGACCTGTTCGAGCACTCCGAAACGCCGGTTGTGATCACCGAACGCGATCGGGTGATCGTGGCCAATCTCGCGGCCCGCAAACTGCTCGGCGGGCACATCGTCGGACAGGACGTACGCATGGCGCTGCGCCAGCCCGAAGCCATCCGGCTGCTGGCGCGCAAGGCGGATGGCGGAGCGGTCGTGCGCGGGCTGGCACGGCGCACGGACATCTGGCGGATCAACCGCAAAAGCCTGCCCGGCGGCCTTGCCGTCATAGAATTCGTCAACAAAACCGCCGAAGCCGATATTGCCCGCGCGCATACCGATTTCGTTGCCAATGCCAGCCACGAACTGCGCACGCCGCTTGCTTCGATCATTGGCTATGTGGAGACGCTGCGCGAAGACGTGGACCGGCTCGACCCCCGAATGGCCGACAAATTCCTCGGTACTATCCAGCGCGAAGCCAAGCGGCTGCAGGATCTTGTCAGCGATCTCATGTCCCTGTCGCGAATCGAAGCCGAGAAGCACGATCTCCCCAGCAAGACACTCGATCTCTCCAAGCTGGTGGAACGCGCCGCTCACGATGCGGCGAGCGGCGAGCGGGCATCATTGCTCGATTTCGAGACTGCGCAGGCGTTCGAGGTGCTAGGTGACCGGCAACAGCTCGAACAACTCGTCCGCAACCTCGTCGACAACGCGTTCAAATACGGGAGCCCGGGCGAGCGGGTCACCGTGCGCTTGCATCCAAGAGGTGACAGCCGTGTGCGCCTGACCGTTACCGACCGCGGCGACGGCATATCGCCGGAACATATTCCCCACCTCACCCGTCGCTTTTACCGTACCGATCCCGGTCGCAGCCGGGCATCGGGGGGAACCGGGCTGGGCCTTGCGATCGTCAAGCATATCGTGGAGCGGCATCGTGGCAGACTCGACATCGACAGCACGCCTGGCGAAGGCACGAGGGTCACTGTCACCCTGCCGATCGAAAAAGCCGACGAGACTGTCTGACCTTACACCCTATCGCGAACCCCCGCAGCGCATCGCGCCGGTACATCCGCTTGCTCGCAGCCTGTCATCGAAATGTAATTTAACGGTCATAGAGGCGTCGTCGCACCGTAACTCCCCGTTCAAAGGATTCGTCCCGATGACCCGTACTTACCGCCTGTCGCTGGCGGCTGCGGCGCTCTGCTGCACCATGGCCACCCCGCTGTTCGCCCAGGACGCAACTGTCACGACCGACGAACTGGCCCAGATGCGCGCCCAGCTTTCCGCGATGAATGCGCGGATCGACCAGCTCGAAAACGAATTGGCAGCCGCCAGGGCTGCGAATGAGGCGCAGGACGCAACCATCGCGGCCAATACTGCAGCCGCTGCGGCGAAGCCCGAGACGGCTGTCGCCACGCTCGAAAAGGGAGATGGCTGGAGTTTCAAGCCGCGCGGCCGCCTGATGTACGATGCCGGGTGGACCAATGCCCCGGAATCGACTGGCGCCAGCGATGGTTTCGGCAATGAAGTGCGCCGCGCCCGTCTCGGCGCTTCGGGCGATATCCCGGGCGGCTTCGGCTACAAGGTGGAGGTCGATTTCGCCGGGAACG
This sequence comes from Qipengyuania sp. ABI-127-1, assembly GCA_022953095.1. Classification (GTDB taxonomy): domain Bacteria; phylum Pseudomonadota; class Alphaproteobacteria; order Sphingomonadales; family Sphingomonadaceae; genus Qipengyuania. The sequence continues at coordinate 1,816,850 of JALJCR010000001.1, forward strand.
AGGTGGAGATGGCCGACGCCATCCTGACTTACGAGGACGGCCCGCTCGAAATCGCGATCGGTCACCACAACAACTTCCAGTCGCTGGAAGAGCTGACCAGCAGCCTCCACACAACCTTCATCGAGCGCGCGGCCTTCACCGACGCTTTCGGCTTCGAGCGCCGCATCGGTGCATCACTGACCTATTCGAAAGGCGCGGTCCTGGCGCAGGCCGGCGTCTTCACCGACAATTTCGACGACACGTCGAGCAAGAATCGCGGAGTCGATGCCCGTCTGGTCTTCATGCCCAAATCGGGCGACGCGCAGCTCCACTTCGGCGGCTCGTTTCATTACAACGATATCGACGATCCGGCTGCGACCGTACGCTATCGCCAGCGTCCGCTGGTTCATTTCACTTCCGAGCGGTTCGTCAATACCGGCCGACTCGGCGCGAAGAGCGAGACCGGATTCGGGCTCGAAGGCGCTGCGATCGCCGGACGGTTCCATGCCGCTGCGGAAGGGTATTGGCAGAAGGTCAACATGCCCGGCGCGGCAATGGCCCCGACCTTCTTCGGCGCCTATTTCGAAGCCGGTGTTTTCCTCACCGATGACAGGCGCGGTTACAAGGCAGGCAAGTTCGACCGTACCAAACCGAGCAATCCGGTGGGAGAAGGTGGTTTCGGCTCGCTCCAGCTCAACCTGCGCTACGATCACCTCGATCTGAACGATGGCGGTATTCTGGGCGGTCAGCAGGCCGGCTATCTCGCCTCGCTCATCTGGAAGCCCACGGATTATACGGCCTTCATGGTCAACTACGGGCGGCTCCAATATACCGATGCTGTTCTGCCGACCGCCAATGGCGATACCTCTTACGGCGTGGACGCCGTGGGTCTGCGCGCGCAGGTCGATTTCTGACCTGCGAAAAAGCCAGTCAAACGATTGTCGCAACCCTGTAACATTGAGGCGCTTTGGCGCCGCTAGCTATCAACCCAAGGGGCTACCCATGACCAAGACCAAATCCATCATATTCGCCGCAGTTTCCGCCGCCGCCCTCGCCGCATGCGGTGGCAGCGGTAGTGACTCCGCTTCGCGCGATTCGATCCGCGCGGTCGGTTCCTCGACCGTCTTCCCCTTCGCCAAGGCGGTTTCGGAAGCCTTCGTGCGCTCCAACCCCGAATTCCGCTCGCCGATCATCGAATCGACCGGCACGGGCGGCGGCATGAAGCTGTTCTGTTCCGGTGTCGGCGCCGATACGCCCGACATGACCAATGCATCGCGCCGCATGAAGGCCAGCGAATTCGCCGACTGCCAGGCCAATGGCGTGACCGATGTGATCGAACTGCAGGTCGGTCTCGATGGCATCGCCTTCGCTTCGGCCAAGGGTGGGATCACCATGAACCTGACCCCTCAGCAGGTTTACGAAGCGCTGGCCGCATCGCCCTATGGCGGCGAGCAGACAACCAAGACCTGGTCGGACGTCGATCCTTCGCTGCCCGATCAGCCGATCCTGGTCTACGGCCCGCCCTCCACCTCGGGCACGCGCGATGCGCTCAAAGAACTTGTTCTCGAAGCCGGTTGCAAGACCAACGCGGACATGAAGGCACTGAAAGAGACCGACGAAGACCGTTATGACCAGCTCTGTACCGAAGTGCGGTCGGACGGGGCCTATGTCGACCAGGGCGAGCAGGACAATCTCATCGTCCAGAAGATCGAGGGCAATCCCAACGCCGTGGGCGTCTTCGGCTACAGCTATCTCGAAGAAAACGCCGACAAGGTTCAGGGCCTCAACATGAATGGTGTCGCCCCGACCTACGAAAATATTTCGAGCTTCGAATATCCCGGCGCTCGCCCGCTCTACGTCTATGTGAAGAAGGCCCATCTCGACGCGATCCCCGGGCTCAAGGAATATCTCGCCCAGTGGACCAAGATGTGGGCAAAGGATGGCGATCTGGCAAAGATCGGCCTTGTGGCTTCGCCCGATGACGTTATGGCGGCCAACCAGAAAGCGGCGACCGAGTTCACGACGCTCGACGGCGCCCAGCTCAAGTAAGGTTGAATGTAACGCATGTCGCCAGCCATCTTGCTCCTCCTGGCCCTCGGGCTCGGGCTCGCCGGATGGTTGGCGGCTCGTGCACGTGCATGGACCTTTCGGCGTGAAAGCGCCAATGGCAGGCTTGCCAGCCTGCCTACCTACCACGCGTGGTACGTCGCGCTGTGGATTGTGCTTCCGGTACTGGTATTCGTGGCGCTTTGGGGTGCGATAGCTCCGGGCCTCGTCAGCCAGTCGGTCTTGGCCGATCCCGCAGCGGCCGACCTTCCCGTATTCGGATTCGAACGCCAGACGATCCTCAACGAGGCCCGCGCAGTCGCGACGGGGGCGGCGCCTGCCGTGTTCAATCCCCAGGCTGCCGCGCTTGTCGAACCCTATCGGGATGCGCTGTCGCATTACAACCTGATCGGGATCGCGGTCACGGTGCTGATCGCGTTTCTCGGCGGTGCCTACGCCTTCCTGCGCCTGCGCCCGGATTTCGCAGCCCGCACCAAGGTCGAGCGGATCGTCATGTCGATCTTGCTGGGTGCTTCGCTGGTGGCGATCCTGACCACCATCGGCATCCTTGCCAGCCTTATTTTCGAAACCGTCCGGTTCTTCGGCATGGTTTCACCGATCGATTTCCTTTTCGGCACGCATTGGGGTCCCGACCCCATGGCCAATCCCGACAATCCCGATCCATCCCGCTATGGCGCGGTGCCGCTGTTCTGGGGGACACTGTTCATCGGTGCGATCATCGCCATGATCGTCGCCATCCCCCTCGGCCTCATGAGCGCGATCTACCTCACCCAATATGCCAACCCCCGGCTGCGCAAATGGATCAAGCCGGCGCTCGAGATTCTCGCCGGCGTGCCGACGGTCGTCTACGGATATTTCGCCGCTCTGACGATCGCACCGGCCATTCGCGATATCGCCCTGAAGCTCGGCGTGACGAACCCTTCGACCGAGAGCGCACTCGCCGCCGGTCTGGTCATGGGTGTGATGATCATTCCCTTCGTATCCTCGATGGCCGACGACAGCATCACCGCAGTTCCGCAAGCAATGCGCGACGGTAGCCTGGCCATGGGGGCGACGACCAGCGAGACGATCCGACGCGTTCTGGTTCCCGCTGCCCTGCCCGGCATCGTGGCCGGGATCATGCTGGCCATCAGCCGCGCGATCGGGGAAACCATGATCGTGGTGATGGCGGCATCGACGGCGGCCAACCTGTCGGCCAACCCCCTCGACAGAATGACGACTGTGACGGTCCAGATCGTCAAGATGCTGACCGGCGAAGGGAGCTTCGACCACCCTGCCACGCTCAGCGCCTTTGCCCTCGGCTTTGTTCTGTTCCTCGTCACCCTCGGCCTCAACTTCATCGCGCTCAGCGTGGTCAAAAGGTATCGCGAAGCATATGACTGAGCGTGTCGCCCCCACTCGCACGCCCGCCTTCGAGGCGCGCCTCAAGAAACGCTACGCTGCCGAACGCCGGTTCAAGGCGCTTGGCCTGTCGGCGATCCTGTTCTCGATCGCCGTGCTCATACTCCTGCTCGCGACAATGACCTTCAACGGGATTGGCGGGTTCCAGCGCGTGGAAGTGCAGGTCCCTGTCGATTTTGCCGAATCCGGTATCGCGGCCGATCCCACAGCCATGGCACAGCCGGGTGCCCTCGCCTCGCTCGAGGCACAGGGCCTGCGCGACGTGGTCCAATACTTCGCGGAAGAACATCTGGGCGAAGATGGTGCCGAAGAGCTCGGCCCCCAAGCCTGGCGCGACGTTGCCGCGGCGATCATCGCCGATCCGGCAATTCTGCGCGAAGAGATCACGTTCTCCCTTCCCGCATCGGCCGATCTTGCTTCGGGTTATGAAGGTGAAGGCTCGCAGGACATGCAGGCGCTCGCGGCGCAACTGGCGCAAGAAGGGCAGATCGAGAAGAACTTCGATGTCGGCTTCCTGACCCGCTCTGATGCGACAAACCCGCAGCAGGTCGGTATCTGGGGCGCGCTCAAGGGCTCCATGCTGACGATGGTCGTCACCCTCCTGCTAGCATTCCCGATCGGCGTTCTCGCGGCACTCTATCTCGAAGAATATGCGCCCAAGAACCGGTGGACCGACTTCATCGAGCTGTCGATCAACAATCTGGCCGCCGTTCCATCGATCATTTTCGGCCTGCTGGGCCTCGCCGTATTCCTGACGCTGTTCCCCAATTTGCGGTCGGCGCCGGTGATCGGCGGTATGACGCTCGCCCTGATGACCATGCCGGTCATTGTGATTTCGGGCCGCAACGCCATCAAGGCCGTTCCGCCGAGCATTCGCGATGGCGCGCTTGCAGTGGGTGCCTCGCCCGTCCAGGTCGTGTTCCACCACGTCCTGCCGCTTGCCTTGCCGGGCATCCTTACGGGCACGATCATCGGCATGGCACGCGCTCTTGGCGAGACCGCGCCGCTGCTGATGATCGGCATGCGCGCCTTTGTCGCCACCCCGCCCGATGGTTTTACCTCGCCCGCGACCGTCCTGCCGATGCAGATCTTCCTGTGGTCGGACGAAATCGACCGCGGTTTCGTGGAACGCACCAGCGCGGCGATCATCGTGCTATTACTGTTCCTGCTCGTGATGAACGGGCTCGCCATCTACCTGCGTAACAAATTCGAGAAAACCTGGTGACCGTAGTCCACGACAACCTCGAGCCCACCGAAGCCAAGATGAGCGCCACCGATGTGTCGGTTTTCTATGGTGACAAGAAGGCGATCGATTCGGTTTCGATCGACATTCCGACCGAATACGTGACCGCCTTCATCGGTCCGTCCGGTTGCGGCAAGTCCACCTTCCTGCGGACTCTCAACCGCATGAACGATACCATTCCCACGGCCCGGGTCGAGGGGATGATCGAACTCGATGGCCAGGATATCTACCGCTCGGGCATGGATGTCGTGCAGCTTCGCGCCCGGGTCGGCATGGTTTTCCAGAAGCCCAACCCCTTTCCCAAATCGATCTATGACAACATCGCATACGGCCCCAAGATTCACGGTCTGGCCGAAGGCAAGGACGAACTCGATGCCATCGTCGAGAAATCGCTCAAGCGCGCCGGGTTGTGGGAAGAAGTGAAGGATCGCCTTCAGGACAGTGGTACGGCGCTGTCCGGCGGCCAGCAGCAGCGATTGTGTATCGCCCGCGCCATTGCGGTCGATCCCGAAGTGATCCTGATGGACGAGCCGTGTTCCGCGCTCGATCCGATCGCCACCGCGAAGATCGAGGAACTCATCGCGGAACTCAACGGCCGTTACGCTATCGTCATCGTAACCCACTCGATGCAGCAGGCCGCCCGCGTCAGCCAGCGTACCGCCTTCTTCCACCTCGGAAAAATGGTGGAATACGGCCGCACATCTGACATATTCACCAATCCGCACGAAAAGCGCACCCAGGATTACATCACGGGTCGCTACGGATAAGGCCATGAATTCCATGCAAGAACATACAGTAAAGGCCTTCGATGAAGACATCACCCGCCTGCGCGGCCTGATCGCCGAAATGGGCGGATTGGCCGAAGCGGCGGTCGCCCAATCGCTCGAAGCGCTCGTCAAGGGCGACGATGAGCTGGCGGACAAGGTCGTCAAAGGCGACAAGAAGATCGACGCGCTCGAAAGCGAGGTCGACAAGCTTGCCGTGCGGATCATCGCGCTGCGTGCCCCCATGGCCGACGATCTTCGCGAAGTGATCGCCGCCCTCAAGATCGCCGGCGTGGTGGAACGCATCGGCGATTATTCGAAGAACATCGCCAAGGCGAGCAAGCAGATCGGCGGCAATCGCAAGCAGTTCGAACCGCTCACATTGCTGCCCGCCATGGCGGAAGTCGCTGCCGAAATGGTCCATGACGTGCTGACCGCTTACGCCGCCCGCGATGCCGAGCTGGCCCGCGAGGTGATCGCGGCCGATGAGAAGGTCGACGCCTTCTACAATTCGATTTTTCGCAATCTCGTCAGCCACATGGTCGAAAACCCTTCCACCATTTCGAGCGCGGCGCAGATGCTGTTCATCGCACGCAATCTCGAGCGTGTCGGCGATCACGCCACGAATGTTGCTGAAATGGTGCACTTTGCGGCAACGGGCAATTATCCGCCCGATGAAGACGGTTGACACAAAACTGTAGCGCGAGGGTCATAAAGCTTTGCCGACCGAGACTGAGAATTCCCGGAAAGGCAAAGATTTGCACGCCGCCAAACTGCTTCTGGTAGAGGACGATCCAGCCCTCTCCGAACTGCTCGAATATCGTTTTTCCAACGAAGGCTATCAGGTTCGCACGACCTCCGATGGTGACGAGGCCTTGTTGCTCGCTTCAGAGGACGTGCCCGACCTCGTTATCCTCGACTGGATGATCGAAGGGACCAGCGGAATCGAAGTGTGTCGCCGATTGCGCCGTGACAAGGATACCGCACACGTTCCGATCATCATGCTGACCGCCCGCGAGGCGGAAGACGATCGGGTGCGCGGCCTCGATACGGGGGCGGACGATTATCTGACCAAGCCGTTCAGCCCACGCGAACTGCTTGCCCGCGTGGCTGCGGTCATGCGTCGTATCCGCCCTGCGCTGGCGGGGGAAAGCATCGAGGTCGGCGATATCACGCTGGACCCGGTGGCGCACAAGGTGACCCGGCGCGGCCGCACCCTCCAGCTCGGCCCGACCGAGTACCGCTTGCTCAAGTTTTTCATGGAAAGTCCGGGGCGCGTGTTCAGCCGCGGGCAGCTCCTCGACGGGGTCTGGGGTACCGAAAGCGAAATCGAACTGCGCACGGTCGACGTCCATATCCGCCGCCTGCGCAAGGCGATCGAGATCGAGGGTGCCAAGGACCCGGTACGCACCGTGCGCAGTGCCGGCTATTCGCTCGAAGCCTGATCTGGCCGTTCAGCCAGGAAACAGAAGCGGCCCGCTATCGTTCTTCCTCTTGGGAGAATGCCAATGCTGGAAAGACCCATTGCCGCCTTGCTGGCCTGTTGTTCCACGGCCCTGGTCTTCGCTTGCATCCCGGCGGTCCAAAAGGGGGAAGCCGAAGAAGGCGATCTGCCCGCCGCAGAGGGTAGCGTGGCTCCGGCCACTGCTCCGGTCACCGACAGCCGGGAAATCGAAGGCAAATGGGATATCGTGCGCTTCGATGGCTACGAGCCTGCCCGTTTGAACGGACCGACGCGGGTCGCCTTTGCCGATTTCACCGATCGCGGTGTCGCGTTGCGGATCGAGTGTAATTATTCCGGTGCAGCGGGTTTCGTCGTCGATGGCCGGTTTCGGCCCGAACCCGGCGCCGCGTTTCAGACCGAAATGGGGTGCGGCGCGGTTCGCGAGGCGCGTGACACCGCGCTGTTCTCTTTCTTCGGAAAATCGCCGAGCGTCGAACGCCTGGCGGACGGCAAGATACTGCTTCGCGCAGACGGGAAGGAACTGCTGCTCCAGCGCCCGGACGAGCGGCGGCTCGACTTCCTCCCTCGCCCGGAAGAGCTCGCAGGCGAATGGCGGCTGATCGGCGTGACGCGCTATCTGGAAGGCAATGGCCATGCGGGTATCGGGCTGACCGATGTGCCGGGTCGCGTCGTCCTTACGGACACGACGGCCAGTTACACACGCTGTCCGCAATATGATTTCGGATATCGCTATACGGAAGAAGGGCGGCTGCTGAAAACGTCCGGCCCGGCAATTCCCGCCAGCCCCGCCTCCTGCGCGGAGCTTTCGGAACCGCAGCGCGGTTCGGACGATATGCCGACCCAGTGGGATGCCATGAGCGTGCTGCATGCCAGCCCGCTGATCGAATGGGCCGGGAAGGAAGAGATTCTCCTGTCGACTGATCGGATCGGGCTGGTTCTTTCCCGTGCCCCTTGCCGGACGATCGAGCAGTCCGACGATCATTCGGAAACGAAAGAGGTCGATTGCGCTTCGCCGCGTTAGCGGCAGATACCCCGCCAGCGCGGGCTCATGTCGAGGTGGAAGTGATCGGCATGCGCGGCATTGTAGTCTGGTGACAGGACCGTTGCGAAGCTTTCGCAAGCGCCGTCTCTCGCGACGCGGAGAAATCGCGCTTTCTCGCCCTCGCCCGGCCAGTCGCGCAGCACATTGATGCGTGTACCATTATCGAGAACAAACCCGGCGATGTCGATGGCGTTGGCGCTCGCATGCTCGCTCCACGGGCCGGTGTCACGGCCATAGAGTCGGCGGCAGGAATAGGCTCCAAGATGCTCTATCCGGGCGATTTTCGATCCGAAAATATCCACGGCCAAGGGATTCAAAACGCCTCTTTCCCACAAGAGCAGAGCAATCGATGCAGGGCACGTCACAGGCGGGGTTCGTGGCGAGAGAGGAAGACTGTTCAGCCGGATGCGGTCTTCGCGGCGGCAGGCTCCCTCGCCGGCCGGTTCGAACACGTCATGCGCGATTCCGCTGCGGTCGAGTACGGCGCGGCATTCGGCCACGTCGTCGCGCAGGGCGAGCAGCTTTGCCTCGGTTGCCCAGCCCACCGGATCGCGCAGATCGAGCGGCGCCCATGGATTGTGTTCGGGATGGTCGGCCAGCCATGCCCGCCCCGCCAATAGCAGGCCGATTGTGACGAGCAGCAGCAGTGCGCGCCTGTCGCCGGTGAAATTGCCGATGCGGCGCGATACCCTCGGTTTCATAGACCGCCGCCGTGTCATTGCAGAAACACGAAGACCGAAATTTCGGGATTGGCAGTTCCAGCACTGCGCCCGCCCCTTTTGCAGGCCGTAGCGCAGTTCATCGGGAAGGCGGGCGTTTCGGTATCGATCATCGGGCGCGTCCTAATGAAAGTCACGGCTCGGGGGAATGATCCGCACATTGCGCGGGTGCCCGCCATGCCACCCGCATTCGCGATTACCCGGTGCAGGTTCCTGCCATGGTTCGACAGGCCGGTAGGGATCGTCCCTCCCTTCCCTGAGGTTGTCGCGCGGATTGAACTTGTCTGGCAAGGGCGATGTGACGTGATCGGCGCGCGCGACAGGTGCATCCAGCATATCATCCGAGAGGCGATATAGCTGGTGCGTCGCATCCTCCATATGATGCGCTATCACGTGTATGACCTCATCGTCATATTCCACCCGCCCGCGCACTTCCATCAGGCGTGACCCCATCACGACACGGCGCTGTTTTTCCTTGAGATCCGGCCAAACGACCAGATTGATGACCCCGGTCTCATCCTCCAGCGTGATGAAGCACACGCCCTTCGCCGATCCTGGCCGCTGACGGATCAGTACCACGCCCGAGACATGGACCATGGAGCGGAATTTGCGCTTGCGCAGATCGCAAGCGCGCACGAAGCCGCGTTCGGCAAGGCTGGCACGCAGAAACGCCATCGGATGCGCCTTCAGGCTGAGGCGCGTGGTCTGGTAATCCGCCACGACCTCCTCGCTCAATGGCATCTGCGGAAGCTGCGTGGGTGAAACCTCGCCGCCTTCGTCGCGCGCCGCCGCTGCGGCGAACAACGGCAGATCCGGACCGCCGACGATGCTCCTCGCATCCCACAGGGCCTGACGGCGCGACAGGTGTAGCGAGCCGAAGCAATCCGCGCTCGCGAGCCGCTCGATATGCGCCGGGGCGAGACGGGCACGGTCCCTGAGCGCCATGACGTCGCCGTAATGCCCCCGTTCCTCGCGCTCGGCAATCAGCCGTGCCGCCACGGCTTCCGGCAGCCCGTCGACCTGTCTGAGGCCCAGGCGCAGGGCGATTTGGGTGCCGAGGCGCCCGCTATCCTCCCCAGAATGGGGAGGGGAACCGCGACGCGCAGCGGCGGGGTGGAGGGGCACCCCCGATTGTTCAAGACCTCGGCTACCCAGATCATCTCTACTTGCCCCTCCACCATGCTGCGCATGGTCCCCCTCCCCGTGCCGGGGAGGATATTCCTCCAGCGTGCAGTCCCACTGCGACCCATTGACGTCGGCAGGCAGCACCGTGACGCCATGCTCTCGCGCATCGCGGACGATCTGCGCCGGAGCGTAGAAGCCCATCGGCTGCGAATTGAGCAGCGCACAAGCGAAAGCTGCGGGGAAATGGCATTTGAGCCAGCTCGACACATAGACGAGATGCGCGAAGCTGGCCGCATGGCTCTCGGGGAAGCCGTATTCGCCGAAGCCGCGGATCTGGTTGAAGCAGCGCTGCGCGAAATCGCGATCGTAGCCCCGGTGGACCATGCGCTCGACCATCATGTCCTGCAATTCGTCGACCATGCTGCGGCTGCGGAAGGTCGCCATGGCCTTGCGCAGGCGATTGGCCTCGGCGGAATTGAAGCGGGCCGCATCGAGCGCGATCTTCATCGCCTGTTCCTGGAAGATCGGCACACCCAGCGTCCGCTCGAGGATGCTGGACAGTTCGTCGGGCGGGCCATGCTCGGGCGATGGCGCGGGAATGACCACCTGCTCTGCCCCGCGGCGGCGTTTGAGATAGGGATGCACCATGTCGCCCTGGATCGGCCCGGGCCGCACGATGGCGACCTGGATCACCAGATCGTAGAATTCGCGCGGGCGCAGGCGCGGCAGCATGTTCATCTGCGCCCGGCTTTCGACCTGGAACACGCCGAGCGAATCGCCCTTGCGCAACATGGCATAGGTTTCCGGGTCCTCGCGCGGGACGCTGGCCAGCGTCAGCGGGCGATTGTGATGATCGTCGAGCAGGTCGAGGCACTTGCGGATGCAGGTCAGCATGCCAAGCGCCAGAACATCGACCTTAAGGATGCCCAGCGCCTCGATATCGTCCTTGTCCCACTCGATAAAGCTGCGCTCGGGCATGGCGCCATTGCCGATCGGCACGGTCTCGGTCAGCGCGCCTTCGGTAAGGATGAACCCGCCGACATGCTGGGATAGATGACGTGGCATACCAATTATTTGCTCGGTCAGTTTGAGGACACGTCGCAGGTGTGGATCGCGCACGTCCATGCCTGTCTCGGCAGCATGTTTGTCGCTGATCTCACGCCCCCACCCGCCCCAGACGGTCTTGGCCAGCGCGGCGGTGACATCCTCGGTCAGCCCCATCGCCTTGCCCACCTCGCGGATCGCCATGCGCGGGCGATAGTGGATCACCGTGGCGCATAGTCCGGCGCGGTGGCGGCCGTATTTGCGATAGATGTACTGGATCACCTCCTCGCGCCGCTCATGCTCGAAATCGACGTCGATATCGGGCGGCTCCTTGCGCTCTTCGGAGATAAAGCGGTCGAACAGCAGCGCGTGCTTGGCCGGGTCGACCGAGGTGATGCCGAGGCAGTAGCACACGGCCGAATTGGCTGCGCTGCCGCGCCCCTGGCACAGGATCGGTGGATCGACGCCGCTCCGTGCGAAATCGACGATGTCCTTGATGGTGAGAAAGTACCGCGCCAGCTCGAGTTTGCCGATCAGCGCCAGCTCGCGTTCCAGCGTGGCGCGCACACTGTCGGGCAGACCACCGGGATAACGCCATTGCGTGCCTTTCCATGTCTCGCTCTCGAGGAATTGCTGCGGGGTCTGGCCGTCGGGATAGATTTCCTCCGGATATTCGTATTGCAGTTCGTCCAGGCTGAAGTCGCAGGCATCGGCCACCGCGCGCGCAGCGGCAATGGCGTGGGGCCAGCGTTCGAACAGCTTCACGATCACCTCGGGCGGCTTCAGATAGCGTTCGGCATTGCCATGCAGCAGGTGCCCGGCGGCAGCGACGGTGGTCTTGTGCCTGATCGCGGTCATCACGTCCTGCAGCGGCCGCTTGTCGGGCGTAGCGTAATGCACGTCGTTGGTGGCGAGGATGGAGAGGCCGTTCGCCTTCGCCAGCGCATCGAGCCGCTCGATCCGCGCAACGTCGTCGCCGGTGTAGAGATAGCTTGCGGCGATGTGGTGGAGCGTGGGAAGCTGGGTTGCGAGGTGGGGGAGGATGTCGGCTAGGGTGACTTCCATCTCCACCTTCCCAACGTCACCCCGGCCCCCGAGCCGAGGTCCCGTCTTTTCCGGTGTCGCGCTCGAAGAAGAGCGGGCCCTCGGATCAAGTCCGGAGTGACGAAAAGGGACTATGTTGCTCTCGACCTCAATCGCAAACTTCGCGCCCAGGTCGCGCGGCGGCAGGAGGATCAGTTGCACGCCCTCGGCATGCGCGGCGAGCATGGCGAGACTGATGTCGCACGCTCCTTTCTCCTGCCACTCGCCGTCGAGTGTCTGCATGCGCCCTGCGCTGATGAGTCTGCACAATCGTCCATATGCCGCCCGGTCGATCGGATAGGCGAGGAAGGCCAATCCTTCGACGGTTTCTATCCTGCAGCCGATAAGCGGCTTCAACTTAAGCGTTTTCGCCTCGGTATGGATGCGCACGACGCCGGCTATTGTGTTGGCATCGGCAATTCCGATGGCATCATAGCCGAGCGCGCGGGCCTGCATTACGAGATCCACCGCATCGCTCGCCCCGCGCAGGAAGCTGAAGCAGGAGGCCACGCCGAGTTCCACGAAGGCGCTGCGCGGCGGCGCGTCTATGCTTTCCGGATCGAGTTCGATCGTACGCTTGGGAATCTGGAGGTCGTTGTCGGGCATCTCACCCCGCCACCTCCCTGAGCCTTGCCTTCACCGCTGCCAAATCGGCATCGAACAACCGCGCCTGTTCCTCGCGCGCAGGGCCATCGAGGCGCAGAAGGTAGGAAGGGTGCGCGGTGACCCACAGCTCGCTGCCGTCCTCCAGCGGGATCGGAGCCCCGCGCACTTTCGAAATGCTCACCGTCCTGCCGAGCAGCCCGCGCGCCGCGCTCGCGCCCATGGCGAGCACCAGTTTCGGCTGCACGATCGCGCGCTCCGCTTCGATCCACCAGCGGCAGGTGTCGATCTCTTTCGCTTGCGGATTTTGGTGCAGGCGCCGTTTGCCGCCCCGAACGATCTTGGGGACATATTTGAAATGCTTCACCGCATTCGTCACATAGGCCGAACGGCGGTCGATTCCGGCCTGATCAAGATGCTGATCGAGCAACTTTCCGGCAGGCCCGACGAAGGGACGGCCCGCCTGATCCTCATGGTCGCCCGGCTGCTCGCCAACGATCATCAGCGCCGCATCGCACGGCCCCTCGCCCATCACCGCATGATTGTCGAGCGCGCCGATCGGGCACTTGCGGCAGGCATGAATCGCTTTGTCGATCGCCTCGAGCGTGTCGGGCCGCTCCTCGAATTCGCCAGAGAAAACCGATTTGCCCTTCGCCACCATCGCCGCCTCGCGATTCTGCGCGCCCGCGATAAGATCAGGGATTAGAGCAGCTTCGGGCATGTTCTTCCAGTATTTCTTCGGCATCTCCTTCAGCATCGCGCCCACTTTCAGCCGCGCGGGGTTGAAGATCGCAGCGTAATAGCTGCGCCAGAGATCCTCCATCGGATCGCCGCCCGGTGCATCGCTGCGCTGCGCGGGCGGGCCTTCGGACATGGTGCTGCCGTCCCAGTGCAGGCAGCCGCGCGGGGTCAGGATCGACCAGCGCATGTTGGAAAAGCGTCGCATGAAGAAGCCCGCATTGGCGCGCAGGATGTGATGCTCCGGCTCGAACCAGGCGACATAGTGCTCACCTGCCTCCTCTTCATCGGCTTCCACCAAGCGGAAGCGGACGAAAGCGTGCATCTTGTGGCTGTCGCGGCGGACGTTCTTGGCAAGTTCCTCCACCCGCCGCACGTCGGAATCGGCCTTGTCCTCCATCATGCGCGGATTGGCCTGAAACCGCCACAGCAGGCGATAGAGCAGCGCGAAGCGTTCTGGGTCGGAATGGAGGATCGTATTCCTCGCAAGGCTCACGAAACGGCGGTTCGCGCGCACGGGTCGTGCATCGGCGGGCGGGATCGGCATGTGCCGGTCACCATGTGCAAACAGATCGCCGCTGCCGCCCGGTTCCACCCAGGCAATCCGGTCAGGCGGCACCTCGCACTGGACCAGCGCCCGCGCCCGCTCACGCCAGAAATCGTAATCGTCCGGTTCGGGCAGCTGCACCGTGTAATAGGTGCCGGGTTTGACGTGCTGGAGCGCGGTCACAGCCACCTCCATTCGCCGCGAGCGCAGTCGAAAGGCATTCGGGCAGAGTGTCTCGACTTCGCTCGACACGAACGGAAGGAAAGAACGAACCTCATGCGGCAAACAGCTCCAACTGCTCGGTCTTTGGCGCGAGCAGGCTGCGCAAATCGGCGCGGTCGGTCAGCATGACAGGCCGCCAGTCCACGGTGCAGATGAAGGGCCGAACCTTGGTGATCGACAGCGTGAGGCGCGCCACATCGTCCAATCGCAACGCGCGGTGGCGACGACTGGTGAGGATCTTGCCCACAGCCTTCACGCCGAGACCCGGCACGCGCAGCAACTCCTCTTTCGACGCGCGGTTCACATCGACCGGGAATGCCCCGCGAAACTTCAAAGCCCAGGCGAGCTTGGGATCGATATCAAGCGGCAAATTCCCATCCGCCCCGGTCGCCTGCATCACATCCGTCGGCTTGTAGCCATAGAAGCGTATCAGCCAGTCGGACTGGTAGAGCCGGTGTTCGCGGATCAATGGCGGGCGCTTCAGCGGCAGCACCGCACTGGCATCGGGAATGGGCGAGAAGGCGCTGTAATAGACGCGGCGCAGCTTGAAGCTATCGTAAAGTCGGCTTGCCTTGCTGACGATATCGCTGTCGGTCGCGGCATCGGCGCCGACGATCATCTGCGTCGACTGGCCAGCGGGCGCGAAACGGGGGGCATGCTTGAAACGCTTTCGCGCATCCTTCGCCTCGACCAGGTCGGCCTTCACCTTGCCCATCGCGCCTTCAATCTGCGCCGCATTCTTGTCGGGCGCGAGGCGGGTCAGGCCGCTGTCGGTCGGCAGTTCGACATTGATCGACACACGGTCGGCATAAAGACCGGCCTGATGGACGATCTCCGCATCCGCCTCGGGAATGGTTTTCAAATGGATATAGCCGTGAAAATCGTGTTCTTCCCGAAGGATGCGCGCGACTTCTACCAATTGTTCCATCGTATGGTTCGAGCTTTTTACAATGCCCGAGGAAAGGAACAGCCCCTCGATATAATTGCGCCTGTAAAAGGCCAGTGTGAGGTCGACCACTTCCTGCGGGGTAAACCGTGCCCGAGCCACATTCGAGCTTTTGCGGTTCACGCAGTAATGACAGTCGAAAATGCAGTGATTGGTCAGCAGGATCTTGAGCAGCGAGATGCAGCGTCCATCGGGTGCATAGGCGTGGCAAATACCCATTCCCTCGGTCGAACCGATCCCCCCACGTCCATTTGGGCCGCCCATCGAATTGCGCTTCGCCGTGCCCGAAGACGCGCAGGAGGCATCGTATTTCGCGGCATCGGCGAGAATTTCAAGCTTCTGAAAGATAGATTGCGCGGCCATTCGTTCCTTATATGTTCCACACAGCTTTTCGCCAATGTCAAATGACAAAGGATGGAACTTTTGGTCGATTTCTGCATAATGCATGTACGGACCGGGCCCCTCTGGCGAGTACATATGTGCTCGTGATGTCGGACGTACGTAACGCCGACGGCCTGACCAAATTCTTACGTGATCGTCGGCATACCTACACCTCGCGGCCACCAGGTCGCCTGTCTGGAGTATGCAATGAAATATCTCACTTCTCTTGCCATCCTCGGCCTTGCCACCGCACCTCTTGCCGCGGCGGAAAAAGACTGGAATTTCGGTGACGGCACCAGCCCCGAACGTTGGGCCAGCGTGAACGCGGCCTATGCGCTGTGCGATGTCGGCCTCAACCAGTCACCCATCGATCTCGGCACACCCAATGCTCGCGGCGATGTTCAGCTCGATACCAATTTCGGCGATGCCGACGGCACTATCGCGCTTGGCGAAGAAAAAGTGCAGGTCGACTTCGCAGCCGGGCTCGGCATGAATTCGGGCGGCAAGGAATTCAACCTGATTCAGGTGCATTTCCATACGCCTGCCGAACATGCGGTCGATGGCGAACGCTACCCGCTGGTGGCGCATTTCGTGCATGCCACCGAAGCCGGTGAACTGGGTGTGCTTGGCGTGATGTTCGAAGAGGGCACGGCCAATCCGGCGCTGACCACGATCGTCGACGGTGTCGGTAAAGGCAAGGGAACTGCCGTGTCTTTCGACGTGAACGATATGGTCCCCGAAGAGCTCGACGTCTATCGCTATATGGGCTCGCTCACCACGCCGCCATGCAGCGAAGGTGTGAACTGGCATGTCGCCGAAACTCCGATGACCGCCAGCGCCGAACAGATCGCCGCGATGGAAGCCAATCTTGGTCCCAGCGCCCGCTCTCTACAACCGCTCGGCTCGCGCCTTCTGGTCGCGCCGGAATAAGTATTCTGCCACCCGGCCCAGGCGGTCGGGTGGCACTTTATCGTCAGGCGTATAGCCCCTGCAGATACCAGTTAGGCGGACCGCCGCGCCCGTCGCCGATGATACCCAGGCGGTAAATCCAGTAACGCCGCCCTTTCTCGTCCTCGATCCGGTAATAGTCGCGCAGACGGGCACCTCCGCGCTCGCACCACCATTCTGGTGCGATACGCTCAGGTCCCTCGACGCGCACAACATCATGGACCTGCCCCCGCCAGCGGAAACGCTGCGGATAGCCGTCGGGCGTCGCATAGAGCACCGCGATTTTCTCCGGAGTGTCGAGCAGCTTGAGCGGCCGCGCATGGAAGGCCAATTGCCCCTGCGAAGCAGGTTCAGGGCTGAGCGGCGGCTGCCAACGCTGCGCTCGCTCGGGGATATGGCTGGCGAACGGCATCGGACGGTTGATCGCCTGTGCACCGAGCCGCACCGTCAGCCTGTCGATACAGGCCGCAAGACTGGTTCCACGGTTTTCCGTCGCCGCCTCGATATCGGCCTGCTCCAGCGCCAATGGTTCGGCCCAGCTGGCGCGCAGGCGCAGCATTTCGATCCCGAAGCCAGCATCTATATCGTCGAGACGGACAGCGAAGAGCCGCACGATATGCTCTGGGTCGCGCGTGGCCTCGGCCATTTCAAGGCGGCGAACCACCACTTCGTCATCCACGCGCCACAAGCCCAGTTCGAGCCGCCGCGCACCCTGCCCCTGCCCCTCGAGTTCACGTGCCATGTCCTCGGCAAGGTCGGCAACCACCCGGTCGAGCAATTCGCGATGCCGGATCGGTTCGACCAGGC
Source organism: Qipengyuania sp. ABI-127-1 (assembly GCA_022953095.1). Lineage (GTDB taxonomy): Bacteria > Pseudomonadota > Alphaproteobacteria > Sphingomonadales > Sphingomonadaceae > Qipengyuania. The sequence continues at coordinate 1,833,974 of JALJCR010000001.1, forward strand.
GGCGCTGAACCAGCGGCATTTGTTGCGGGATCACCGGCAATAGTGGTTCGGGTACACGGCCAAACAATTGGTCGAGCCGGATCAGAGGGTTGGCGGCAGGCGATTTACGATTGCGAAAACGCCTCTGGATCGCATCGCGGCCAATGGTGCCAATCTCGCCCAGGCGCTTGAGGCCGAGGCGGCGCAGAACGGTCAGCACATCCCGATCGAGCCGCAGCGCGGCCACGGGCAGGTCGGCCAAGGCCCGCTCGATTGGCTCGCCCCGCTCCACAATTGCCCTATCCGGGCCGAAATGGGTCATGGCCCAGGCTGCTCCGGCAGTCGGGGCGATGGCGGCACGAATGGTCAACCGCCGTCTGGCGAAGGCTTCGTACACATCGTCCAGCAGGCGTTCCTCGCCACCGAACAGATGCGGTACCGCGGTCACATCGACCAACAGGCTATCGGGTACATCGAGCGCCGACCACGGCCCCCAACGCTGAGCCCACACGGCGAGACGCTCGAGAAAGAGGAGATCGCCGGCCGGATCGCTCGGCGCGGTGACGATTGCGGGGCACAATGCGCGCGCATCGGCAAGCATCATACCCTGGCGCGCACCAGCGGCAGTCGCGGCGCAATTGACTGCCTCGATCCGTGGACCATGCGCATGATCCGCAATCAGAACTAAAGGCTCGTCCCGAACAACCTCTGCCTTCCTCCCCTTGCCCATTTGCCAGCGATCCATCGCCAGCGCGGGAAGCCAGATCGACAGGATACGGCGGGAACGCGATACACCCGCAGGCTGGGCGCTCACGCCCGTAGCGGCGGATGCCGCAAGCGCAATCCCGCCGTCCAGTCGGCCCCCACTTCGTCTGCTTTGCGCTGCACCCTGCCCTGCTCTTCGCCCAGCACCCATTCGCCCGGCGCATGCATGCGTGCACGGAATAGCTCAGCCCGCCAACGCGGTGCTCCGGGGGCCTGACCGTTCCAGCGCGGGGCAGGCGATGGGGCCGAAGACACCTCCCACCGCATGCGCGCAGAAGAGAGATCGCGTACCGCATCCAGTCTCACGAGAAACAGGGGCACGCCATGCTTTTCGCTCGTCAGTGTCAGGCGACGCGACGCAGTGAAATCGAGCGCTGTGGGATTGCCGACGATTTCCCCGATCACAAAAGCGAGTTCGTGGCAGCGCAGCCCTTCCTCGATGGCGAAGAGAGCATCTTCCGCCTTTTCCGCCCATACATGGACGATCCGGGCCTGCACATCTTCGGGCAAGCCCGCGCGGTATGGGCGGCCAACGCGCCGCACCGCTTCGCGTGTCTGGACCCACAACACGCTGCGCCGGTCATGCACCTCGCAAGCCTCGGCGCGGGGAAGGCTGCGCCAATCGTCCAGCGCCAAGCTCAGGGCGAATCCCGCTCCCACCCCCTCGCGCGAGGAGGCGAAAACCTCGTTGTGCAGCGCGAGACCCTGCCTTGCAGCCAAGCCCGGACACCAACGTATGCTGCGCTGCGCAGAGAGAGCAGCAACGTCTTCGAAGGCTGTGGACGGCATGGAGGCAGAGTCGGATCGGGACATAGGGAATCAAGCTGATTGTTCCCATTATGTTCCATATCCAATCGATTCGCAATTCGTCCTTCCACCGCCCCGTTCCGGCGCACCCAAGGGAACTCTGAATCACGCGCATTCGTTTGAAAACCAAACGTAATTATGAAAGGCGAATTCCATGAAATATTCCGACGGCAATTCCGAAGAACTCAAGAAAAAATTCTGGTTGGCGCTTGCCGACTCGCCCTTCCTTTTCCTCGAATTGGACGGTCAATCGCAGACATCGGTGCCGATGACCGCCCAGCTCGACGAAGACGCCAACAGCTCAATCTGGTTCTTCACTCAAAAAAACTCGACCTTTGCCCAGCTCGGCAAGGTCAAGGCCAGCTTTGCCGGTAAGGATCATGACATGTTCGCCCGCTTCGATGGTACGCTTGCCGTCGAAACCAACAAGGAACGCTTCGACCAATTCTGGAACAATTTCGTCGAGGCCTGGTACGATGGCGGCAAGGATGATCCCGACATCCTCTTCCTGCGCATGGATCTTGGTGAAGCCGAAATCTGGAGTGGCGATCTCGGCCTGCTCAACACCGCCAAGATGGCGCTCGGCATGAATGTCCATGACGAAGCCGAAGAACGCCACGCGGAATCGGTCGACATCTAACCGCGACCTCACGCCGAAAATAAGGTGGTCAACGGGCCGCTCCCCACGGGGGCGGCCCGTCTTGTATTCTACGTCCCTAGAATACTCGGGAACAGACCAGTTACCAGAATGGTGGCTACCGCAAGCGGGCACAGCCAGGCGAGCAGGAAACGCCACACATTGAAGGCCCAGGGCGAGAGGCCTGTCGTCGTACGCAGCAAATTCGCATCCGCCTTCCAGCCAATGAAAATGGAAGTCAGCAGAGCACCGACAGGCAGCATGACCTTCCCGGTGAAGCCGTCTACCGTGTCGAGAATATCCGTGTTCTCGAACAGCGACCAAAAGCCGAGCGGGCGCACATCCGACCAGACATTGTACCCGAGCAAACAGGCGATCCCAATGAGAAACGCGCCGCCACCGAAAATAAGCGCCGACTTCGGACGGCTCCAGCCGCGTTCGCCGATGCCATAGGCCGTAGGAACCTCCAGCAGCGAAATCGAACTCGTAATCGCCGCCACCAAAATCAGGACGAAGAACAGGAAGCCGAACAGGGCGCCTGCCGGCATTGCCTGGAAAGCGAAGGGGAGCGTCTGGAAAACCAGCGTCGGCCCGGCTGCGGGATCGAGCCCCACCGCAAGGACGATGGGAAAGATCATCAGCCCCGCCAGAAGCGCCACGCTGGTATCGGCAACCGCGATCATTGCCGCTGTCGGTCCCAATCCCCCGCCTTCCTTGATGTAAGAGCCATAGGTGATCAGCCCCGCCACACCCAGCGACAGCGAGAACAGTGCCTGCCCGAGAGCAGAATTCATCACCTGCGGCGTCAGCTTCGACCAATCGGGCGTGAACAGAAAGGCCACGGCATCACCAATATCGCCCTCGATCGCACCATAGACCACAAGGCCTACAAGCAGGACGAAAAACATTGGCATGAGATAGGTTGCCGCTCTTTCGATGCCCGAACTGACACCCCGCGCCACGATGTAAAGGGTCGCGCCCATGAACAGGAAGTGGACGCCCAGAAGCAGCCCCGGGTTGGCAAACATGTCTCCCAGGCGCTGCTGAATCTGTTCCTGGCTTTCACCCACCAGCGCACCGCGGAAGGGATCACCGGCCGCGATGGCGGAGAGAAGGTCGGCACCCATGATGGCAGCGTAATAGAGCACCCAACCGGCGACGACCGAATAGAAAGAGACGATCAGAAAAGCCGCCACTGCCCCAATCGCGCCGAAGATCGACCAGCTTGGCGCTACGTGCGATTGCGCCGCCACACGGCGGATCGAGCCGATCGCATCTGTTTGCCCGACTTTGCCGATGAAAATTTCGGAAAGCACCAGTGGCAGACCCAACAGGAACACGCAGCCGATGTAGAAAATCACAAAGGCCCCGCCGCCGCTTTCCCCGGCAAGTGTCGGGAAACGCCAGATATTGCCAAGCCCTACGGCGGCACCGACCGCCGCGAGGATGAATGCGGTGCGCGAGGACCAGCCCTCGCCCGTCGTAGTCGTGGTGGCGACCATGTTCAGATTTTTCCTCTCCAGACGCGGCGACCCCTGCCGCGTATCACAAGAGCGCCCTTAAACACGCAATTCCGCAGGATTCCAAGCTTCGCTTGGCCATCATCCACGCGCTTGCTAGTGGAGCCGCATGTCGACGACCTTTCAGCTCGATACGAGCACCAGCCGGGCCAACCCTACACCCCAGCCGATGAAGCGGCTGACAGTGCCGAAAATCCGTGCGCACAAAGCCGATGGCGAGACCCGCGACCCACTCGTCATGCTGACCGCATACACCGCACGGCAGGCACAACTGCTCGACGCGCATTGCGATATACTGCTGGTGGGGGATTCGCTGGCCCAAGTCATCTACGGCCTGCCGACGACCATACCCGTGACGCTGGATATGATGGCCAACCATGCCGCCGCAGTGGTGCGCGGCAGCTACCATTCGGTGGTCGTGGTGGACATGCCGTTCGGTTCCTATGAACAGTCGCCACAGCAAGCCTTCGAAAGCGCGACCTTCCTGCTCAAGCAATCGGGTGCGGCGGCCGTGAAGCTCGAGGGCGGCGAACAGATGGCTGAGACGGTTTCCTTCCTCAACCAGCGCGGCATACCGGTCATGGGACATGTCGGGTTGACCCCGCAGGCGGTCAACGTCCTTGGCGGCTATACCGCGCGGGGGCGGGACGATGCGGAAGCCAAGAAGATCGTCGGCGATGCCAAGGCGCTGGACGACGCCGGTGCATTTGCCATCGTGCTCGAAGGGGTGCTCGAGCCGATTGCAATCGAGGCCACCAAATCGGTTTCCTGCCCTACCATCGGAATCGGTGCCTCGGCCCAGTGCGACGGACAGGTGCTGGTGACCGAAGACATGCTCGGCATGTTCGATCGCGTGCCCCGCTTTGTGAAAAAGTACGAAGACATCGCCAGCGTCATCGAAAAAACCGTGGCGCAATATGCCGAGGAAGTGCGCGCGCGCAGCTTCCCGACCGAAGACCAGACCTACCAGCCCAAACGCTGAATTCAGGGATCTCGAAACATGGCTACGCTTTGGCGTTTCTACGGCTTTTCGCTCGTCTTCACCCTGTTCTGCCTCGGTCTTGCGGTGTGGTACGGCTGGGCAAGCACCGCCTCGGTCACGGGCACGTTGTCGCTCCTCTGGATCGTCGTGGTCCTGTCGGTGCTCGAAGTCTCGCTCAGCTTCGACAATGCGGTCGTCAATGCGTCCGTTCTCAAGGAGATGGACGAAGTCTGGCAGCGCCGCTTCCTGACCTGGGGCATCGCATTCGCCGTATTCGGCATGCGGATCGTATTCCCGCTGGCGATCGTTGCGATCGCGGCGGGCCTGGGGCCGGTGGAAACGGTCAATCTCTCGCTGAACGACCCCCAGGAATACGAACGCATCGTTTCATCGGCCCATGTCGGCATCGCCGGTTTCGGCGGCGCTTTTCTCGCCATGGTCGGCCTCAAATTCTTCTTCGATCTCGACAAAGAGATTCACTGGATCGCCGTCGTCGAGCGCCACCTCGCCAAATTCGCCGCGCTGCCGGCAGCCGAGATCGCATTGCTGCTGCTCGTCCTTTGGGGCATTTCCACAACGCTCGATCCGGATCAGGCACTGACCTTCCTTGTCGCCGGGATTCTCGGTCTCGTGACCTTCATCGCGGTCGAAGGGATCAACGCCATCCTGGAAATGAAAGAAGAAACCGCCAAGCTTCACGGTGCTGTCGTGCGCAGCGGGCTCGGCGGATTTCTTTACCTCAATGTCCTCGATGCCAGCTTCAGCTTCGACGGGGTTATCGGCGCCTTCGCGTTATCCAACAACATGATCGTCATTGCGCTGGGCCTGTCGATCGGCGCGATGTTCGTCCGCTCGATGACCATCCACCTCGTGCGCAAGGGCACGTTGGCGGCTTATCGTTTTCTAGAACACGGCGCTTTCTGGGCCATCATAGTGCTGGGCGCGATCATGCTCATTTCGGCGAAGATCCATATTCCCGAAACCGTCACCGGATTGATCGGTGCCATTCTCATCGGCCTCAGCTTCTGGTGGTCGGTGCGCTATAACCGCCGTCACCCGGACGTGGAGACTGTGCCAGCCGAGTAGCAATCGGTGCCGCTACGACCAGTTGGAAGAAGTGATAGAGCAGCAATGCGATCACGATGAATCCAGCCTCCTCCGGCGGAAACAGAATGGTCGCGAGGGGAGCACCCACAGCAGCGCTTTTCTGCGCTCCGGCGAAAAGAAAGGCGGTACGGTCGGGCCGTTCCAGCCGGAGCGCTCCGCCGGCCAGCCACGCGCCCAGATTGCCGGCCACGAGAAATGCCGCGACGAGAAGGCCTATGACTGCCCAGTCGGGACCATCCACGCGCGACCAGATCCCCTGCTCCACTGCCCCGGAAAAAGCGACGTAGATCGCGGCTGAAATCGCAAACCGATCCACCCATACTATCCTTGGCCCGTGTCGAGCCACGAATGGACCGGTCAGCCCCTGAACCGCCTGTCCGATGGCGAATGGCAGGATCAGCAGCACCATGATCTTGCCGATCGTTTCGAAACCCACCCCGCCGCTTCCGCTGCCGCCCAGCGCCAGAAAAATCGGCACCGTGACGAACACGCCCAGAATGTTGAGCAAGGCCGCACCGACCACGGACAGAGCCACATTGCCTCTCGCCAGCGCAGTGTAAGATGTTGCGGACTGAACCGTCGAAGGAAGCGTGCCGAGATAAAGGAATCCCAGTGCGACAGAAGGCGCCAACCACCCTTCGGCCAGCGATGCAAGACCCGCGCCCATGACGGCCATTGCGCCGAACACCCATACAACCAGGGGAAGCAGGAACCGCCAATTCACGAAACCGGCAATGATATCACGCCGGGCGATACGCATTCCGTTGAGCAGAAACAGAATAAAAATCGCCGCATTCGCAACGGTTTGCGCAACACCTCTTGCGTCTTCGGTCGCAGGCAACAGCGCGGCAAGAGCGATCGCTGCGGCAAGCATCCGCAGCATCGGATCGGCAAAAACGGTGCGAAATGTCATGGCGTGCAGTTGCCGCCGGAACACGACCTTGTCGAGGGGTTCACTCGGGACGCAGCGAATGCAACTTCGCTTCGAGTTCCCGCCGCGCCCGCTCTTCCCCCTCTGGAAGCGCCGCGATCAGGGCGGAGATCGCGAACGGATTCATCGGCTGCAAATCATGCGCCGCCAGCGCGAAATCCAGTGCCTCTTCGGGATTGTCGAGTTGGAGCGCCCCGACGCTGCGAGCGGCAAGTACCCAGGGCACCCGCCCCAAGCCGAGACCCATCGCATGATCGAGCAATGCGACAGCGCGCATCCAGTCACCTTCAGCCGCAAGCGCATCGGCGAGGATGGCCGCCGCGTCTCCGTTCATCGGGTTCTCGCGCACATAGGCCGTTAGCAGTTGGCGAGCACGTGCCGGGTCTTCCTGCGCGCCCGCAAGTCGCAAGGCCAAGGGCCAAGGCCGCCGCACCTGTGCGGAGCGTCGATACGCCTCGCGGGCTGCGCGCTTGTTGCCCCGTGCGAATTCGGCATCCCCCAAAATAGCCTGTGCATCGGCCGACCCGGGAAACCTTCTGGCGAATTCGCGCCCCTTCCGAAGCGCGGCGACGGCCTCTCTCCCGGCTATCGCATTGCGAACATAGTCACGGACCTGTTGCCCTCCCTCGCCTTCGGATATCGCCAGCAGTTCGGGTGGCGTAAGGCTGGGGAGTACCGAAAAATTCCCGCCGCCAAGCGCAGCAAGGTCGATATAAATTGCCGCCCGCTCACGATTGCCGAGGGCTTCGTAGGCGCGACCGACCAAAACCCGCAAATAGGCCGAACTCGAATTGGAAGCCGCCATTCCGGCGAAACGATACACCAGCTCGCGCTCACCACCATCGCGATACAGGGCATAGGCGAGCAGATCGCGGATACGCGGATTATCCGGCTGCCGTGTATATAGCCGGTCCAACCCCTGCGCTGCGCTGGCGAAGTTTCCTTCTTCCAGATCGATGATTGCCGAAAGAAGCTTGGCGGATGCAACGTCGTCCTGTTGCAGGCCAGATCTCGACAGGAGATCGCGGGAAAGGCGAAAATACCTGCCGCGCGCCGCCAGAACCGCCTGGACGAAAAGGCCTCTGGGGGTTGTCGCAGCCGAAGAATTCGTGCCGCGCAAGACTTGCAAGGCTTCTTTAGCACGCCCCGCATCGCCCAGCGTCGCGGCATATTCCACGCGGAGATCGATGTCTTCGGGCCGGGATTGTAGCGCCTTGCCCAACAGCTTCGCCCCCGCTTCCATACCTTGGGCATCGCGCGCAAGCTGCCCCTTGAACCGGAGAGCTTCACCATTGGCCGGGTCGATGGCGAGCGCATGGTCGACCGCTTCAATCGCTTCGAACTGCTCTCCACCACGATAGCGCAGGCGGCCGATATCCACCCACAGCTCGGCATTCTCCGGCTCGACAGCATGTGAACGATCAAAGGCCGCCCCGGCAGCCCGCAGGTCGCCCTCGGCCATCTCCAATCGGCCCAGCATACGAAAGCCGAGCGCTCTTGTCGCATCGGAAAACTCTTGCGGGGCGAGCCATGCGCGCGCCGCCGCCAAATCGCCCGCGAGAAGCTCGACTTCCCCGAAAAGCGCGGCCAGTTCCGCCCGATTCGCTCCCTCGTCCAGCGCACGCTCGAGATGAAGACGAGCAGCGCGTGGATCATCGCCGTCCACGCCCGCGCGCGCCTGGTCTATTCGCGAGCCTTCGAAGCCTTCCTCGCTACATCCGCCCAGTGGCGCGAGGCCAAGAACGAGAGCCGCGACAATACCGAGATCACGTCTGAAGATCATACTGCTTGAGCAGATCGTACAGAGTCGGCCGGCTGATGCCGAGGAGCTTTGCGGTGTTCGAAATATTCCCCTCGGTTCTCGCCAGGGCCTGTCGTATCATACGCCGATCGGCCTGTTCGCGCGCTGCCTTGAGATTCAGAGCAACGTCGGCACCACCGTCATCCGACTGGGAGAGATCGAGATCCTCGGCGGAAATCTGCTTGCCTTCGGCCATGATCACCGCCCGTTTCACGCGGTTTTCGAGTTCGCGAACATTGCCGGGCCACCTCCAGCTATCGATGGCGGCTAGTGCATCCGGAGCGAAGCCCTTCACCTGGGGGTTCATCTCTTTCGCGAAGCGGGCCATGAAGTGCTTTGCGAGCAGGATTGCGTCACCCGGCCGCTCGGCGAGAGTCGGAACCCTCACGACAATCTCCGCCAGACGATAGAACAGGTCCTCGCGGAACGTCCCCTCGCCGATCATCGATTCAAGATTTTGATGCGTGGCGCACACGATACGCGTGTCGACCGCAATCGGCTTTCTTCCACCAATGCGTTCGATGGTGCGCTCCTGCAGGAACCGCAAGAGCTTGACCTGCAACGCAAGCGGGATGTCGCCCACTTCATCGAGAAACAGCGTACCGCCATCGGCCATCTCGATCTTGCCTTCGGTTGTCTTGACGGCACCGGTGAAAGCACCCTTCTCATGACCGAACAGCTCGCTCTCGAGCAGATTTTCGGGAATAGCCGCGCAATTGATGGCAACGAACGCGCCTTGTCTGCGGTCGCTGCAATCGTGGACGCCCCGTGCCAGCAGTTCCTTGCCGGTACCGCTGGCCCCCAAGAGCATGACCGAAACATTGGTCGGCGCCACGCGCTCGATGGTTCGCGCAACCTTGGCCATTTCCGGTGCGGCAGTGACCATCGAGCCCAGCACCGTCCGGTCTTCCCCGACCTTTTCCGCAAGGCGCCGGTTCTCGCTCTCGATATGATGCAACCGATAGGCGCGCTGCACGATCAGCCCCAGCGTATCGATGTCCACGGGTTTCTGGTAAAAGTCGTAGGCCCCCTGTTCGACGGCTCGCAAGGCGCTTTCGCGCGCGCCATGCCCGGAGGCCACGATGACCTTCGTGTCCGGTTTCATGGCCATGATCGCTTCGAGAACTGCGAAGCCCTCGCTCGTTCCATCAGGATCGGGGGGAAGCCCAAGATCGAGCGTTACGACCGCCGGCTCCTCCGAGCGTAGGGACGCAAGAGCCGCATCGCGGGTGCCGGCAATCACAACGTCGAAATCGTCATAGGCCCATTTGAGCTGGGCCTGTAAACCTTCATCATCTTCTACGATCAGCAGTTTGGGCTTGGCCTCTGCCATTATGCGACCTCGTTTTTTTCGCGGGTTTGGTCGCGCCCGATGATCGAAGCAGCCGATTTCAGCGGCAAGCTGATCGTAAAACGCGTCCCCAGCCCCTCGCGAGACTGAACATCCAATCTCCCGCCCATCGACCGAACAAGCTCGCGGGATTCGAAAGCCCCAATGCCGAACCCGCCCGATTTGGAGGAGACGAAGGGCTCAAACAGTCTGTTGCGAACGAAATGGGGCGACATTCCTTCGCCATTATCGATGATAACGACCTTGCCGGAAATTCCGTCGCTATACGCCTCGAGCATGACCGAGCTGTCGGCATCGCTCGCATCGATGGCATTCTGCACCAGATGAGTCAGCGCCTGTTCAAACGCTTCGGGACTTCCTTCGACCATAACCGGTTCGGCCCTCAGCACCGTCAATGGGTGCGCTTGGCCGAGGCGTTGAGTCACCTGACCTACCGCCGTGGCAAGATCGAACCGAACGGCCCTGTCCGATTGCGGCGGGCCATAGCGCCCCAAACGGGCGAGGAGGGAATTGAGCTTGTCGGCGCTGTTGCGGAGCGTGACCAACATGTCCTTGCGAAATTCCGGTTTGTCGGCATGCTTTTCGGCATTGCGGAGGAGCAGAGACATCTGGCTCGACAGGTTTTTTATGTCGTGCATGACGAACGCCATACGCCGGTTGAATTCATCGAACCGGCCCGCTTCGAGCAGTGCGGCCTGACTGGCTTGTTCTGCCAGATAGCTGGCGAGCTGCCGCCCGACCACGGACAACAGATCGAAATCCTCCCAATCGAGCTTGCGTCCGATCAAGGGCCTGGCGAGCACCACGATGCCGACAAGGCGATCGAAATGCAGCAGGGGCACCGCCGCCCAGGCCCGGTGATCCTCGCGCAGCCAATCGGGGACGAGCGCCAGTTCGCCATGGTGGTCAATACCCTCGCGTACTTGGTCGAAATCGATAATCAGCTCGTTGCTTTCAAGCGCATCCCCCAATGCGGTAGAGGCTGCGTGGGCGGGGATACTCGATTTGTGCCATAGCCAATTTGCCTCAACTTCGAAGGAGCCCTCATCACCCGGGACAAGCAGAATGCCGGAAGGACTATCGACAATATCGGCGAGCGCCTTCACCGTACGCTCTTGCAGAGTGGAGTTGTCGAGACCTGTCGTGCCGATGGTGTTGGTGAAGCGTATCCATTCGTTCCGGTAATCGTACCGATGCTTGAACAGGTGCTTGATCGCGGTGACCCGTAGCCAGCCTCGCAGCCGCTCCGATGGCAACCAGATCAAGGCCAAGGCGCCCGCCGCGATGATCAGGCCGACCTGGGTCATTCGTGCAAGATCGCCGGTGAGCATGTCCAGCCAGCGCGCCAGTGCGAGCATCAGCCCGAGATACGCCCCGATAACCATGAGCGAGAGAAACCGAAAAGTCGCTGCCCGAGAGGGGCGAAACTCCAGATTCGACGAGCTTTGGTTGAACCCCATCGCAAAGGGTATCGCGACAATCGCAGCCGCGACCCCACGCAGAGCGGCAAGCTCTACCGGCACCTCGCCAATGATGTAGCCGACGGTGAAATAATTGAGGTCGAATGCCCAAAGCCCGGCAAGCGCAGCGGCATTCCAACGCAAGATCCGACGCGAGGATACCGCCGCGCCGACATAGAGATTGTGCAGCAGCACGAGCGCCCCGACAGCGACCATGATCCTGAATAGGGTTCCGGTCTCGAACACCAGCGTCGCAAGTTCGGGTGTTACGGCATAACGCCGGGCACTCAGCAACAATGCGAACTGCAGGACTTCGACGAAGCCGAGGGAAAATGCCGCCGGTCGTACCAGCCGCAGCGTTTCGTCGCGTCCGTCATTGGCGAACAAGCGGAAAAGGGTAAAAAGCCAGGCCAGATTTCGCGCGATCTCGGTCAATTCGACGATGGGGCGACCGGGTTCGAAACTTGCCGAGGCGAAACACCAGTTAGCCGTCAACGCCAGGGCCACGATGGCCGGCGTACGATCGCTGCGCGAGCTGTCGCCCCGACGAGCTATCCAGACCGCCGCCAGGGCACAGACAATCGCGCCGAGGGTGTAGGCAATATAGGAGAAGGTACCGATCAAGCCGGTCATCGCGCACCCTCCGGCCAGAGGATTACGCGCGCGGTCTGCAAAAGGATGAGCACATCCAGAAAGGGTGTGTAGTTTTTGGCGTAATAGAGATCGTATTCGAGTTTGTGCCGCGCATCCTCGATACTCGCGCCATAGGGATAATTGATCTGCGCCCAGCCGGTGATTCCGGGTTTGACCACATGGCGCTCGGCATAGAATGGAAGCTCTTTCTCAAGTTCGACGACGATTGCCGGCACTTCGGGCCGCGGACCTACAAAGCTCATCTGACCTTTCAGCACGCTCCAGACCTGAGGGAGCTCGTCGATGCGAACCTTGCGGATCAAGCGGCCCACGCGGGTGACTCTTGGGTCGTCCTTCTCCGCCCATTTCGCTCCGCCCGCCTCGGCATCCACCCGCATCGAACGCAGCTTCCAGAGGGTGAAATGCTCGCCATACAAGCCAATGCGGGTCTGGCGGAAGAATGCCGGCCCCTTGGTCTCCAGCTTTACCAGCACTGCAAATATCGCGATCAGCGGAATGCCTACGATCAGAATGAGAAGGCTCACGAAGATATCGAACAGGCGCTTGCCTATGCTCGATAATCGCCGACCAGCGGAAAACCCGTCGGAGAAGATCAGCCAGCTTGGGTTGAGGGTATCGAGATCCACCCGGCCCATTTCCCGCTCCAGAAAGCTGGAGAAATCGCTCACCTGAACGCCTTTGGTCTTTACGCGGAGCAGGTCTTTGAGTGGCAACGCATTGCGTCGTTCCTGGAGCGCCAGGACCACTTCGGTCGCTCCGACACGCTCCACGAACCGGCCAAGGTCTATAATCGAATCGCGCGAGACGGCGGTATCGATCACCGGAGTCACCGCGTCCATGGCGACGAAGGCGGCCACGGCAAAGCCGCTTTCCCGTCGGTGCGAAAGCTTGAGAAGCCGCTCCGCCCGCTCGCCGGCGCCTAGAACCAGGACCGTCCGACGAAAGACTACTGGTCCCAGAAGTCGGTTCGCAAGAATCCGATTTGAAATCAGAAAAACGATCGAGAAGCCCATCGCATAGAGCAGAACCGAGCGCCACAGCGCGGAGCCAGGCAGGAAAAAATTCAGCAGCGAAATCGCGAGTACGCCGAGACTTACCGCGACCAACAGCCTTGCAGTGGCGAAGCGGATCGATCGCAGGGCTTCAGGCCCATAGCCACCGACCGCGATCATCGCCAACCAGATCACGCCCGAAAAGCCAACGATCTCCAGCGCTCTTTGAGAAAAGTCACCTACGCTCACGCCGATCTGCGCCACACGTAGCCGCCAGGCCACTTCGCCAGCGAGGGCGAGCAGCGCGAGATCTATCAAGGACAGCAGCACGACATTGTAGGAAATGTAATGCTTGAACAGGCGGAGCATCCGGTCCGGCTCGCAAATTGCTAGTGTCGGAATTCTTGACTAGCAGAGAGGAATGAACCGTCGGTAAATTTTACACTTACGTAAAAAAGGGCGATGCGCCGTCGACGCATCGCCCTTTTCGGTATTCGAGAAGGTGTCAGTTCTCGACGGCGTTTTCTACCGCTTCTCCGGCGCTTTGCGCAGCATCGCCTACCTGGTTCGCGGCTTCGCCAACTTCGCTTGCTGCCTCGGCGACTGCATTGTCCTTGGCCACTTCGGCGCTATTCATCTGTGTCAGCAGGAAAATTCCCACTATCGCGACGGCCAGAACGATCACGATCAGCACCCAGTTGGTGCCACCGCCTCGCGATTCTCCGTCGGTCACCACGGTATGGGTGGTATGCGTATTCCCCGTAGCGTCGGTCGTTTCCGTAATGCGTTCTTCGGTCATCGCCTTCTCTCCTCGAGACAGAGGTTCTGCGCCCGATAACGCCTGCCCGAGAATGCCGGTTCCCTGAACCGGTGCGATTTGTCCTTAATCACGGGTGAATTCGAAAGGGGTCACCCCCCTGCGAACCCTGTCGAAAGCCAGTTTGCGTCCGATCGGCGGTAGCGAGCGCTGACTGCACTGGATTCGATGACATCGTGCACAACCGGGACCAATAGGCTGAGCATCATCGGTGCGCAGCGAAACTCCACGGGCCTGTGCCAATTCGTTGGCCAGAACCGCCTCGACGCCCAGCACCACGACAAACTGCGCCTCCCCCGGCGCACCGCTGCCTTCGACTGTTCGTGCCATGGTCAGCCAGCCGCCATCCCGATCCCCCGAATTGTCGAGCGCGACGAACTGGACCTGCAGCTCACCGGCACGATCGAAGGCGCGATGGGCGTGCCACAGGGGACAACTCGCACCGGATTCGACAAACCGCGCGGTACTGGCTCCGATGAAGGTTTTCGAAAACTGGCCCGCACGGTCGATCCGAACCATGAAGAACGGCAAACCGCGTTGCCCGACGCGCTGCAACGTCGTGAGCCGATGGCCAAGCTGCTCGAAACTCACGCCGAAGCGCCGTTCCAGGACAGGCAGGTCGTAGCCGGTCGCCTCGCAAGCGCGCAGAAAGCGACCATAAGGCATCAGCAGGGCTGCCGCCACGTAACCTGTCAAGTAACGAGTGAAGAGCGCGCGAGCCGCCTCTTCGTCGAATTTGACCGCATTGGCGACGGCAGCGATCGCCTCGGTGAATTCCAGTTGGGCTAACTGGATCGCCAGTTGGAAATTCCGCGAAGCAACGCTCAACATCTCGGATAGCTGGACCTGCCGTGCATGCAGGTCGAGCCGGCGCAGGCTGTCGGGCATGACCTCTCGCGGCAAAATGCGAACGGAGAGCTGGTGCCGTTCGCGCAGGCGTTCGGTGAGGGCGATGCCGATGTCTCCCCGCGAAAGCCGCATCTCGTCGGCCAGTTCCTCCGCCGCCACGTCGAGGTCCGCGAAATGGTTGCGCCACCGCTCGATCTCGCGCCGGGAAGCCGACATAGGGTCATCGGGCTGGACGTCGGCGGAGCCGGCACTGTCATACAGCCGTGCGAAAGCCGCCGCGGCCTGAGGGGCAGCAGCCAGCAATTCCTGCATTTCATCGCGATCGATGCCGAGGTCCGCGAATCGCTCGTCTGCAAAACGTGTAGCCAGCCCGTCGATCCCGCCGATCGCCTCGTCTTCGCGCAGCGAACGTGGATCGAAATCGAACTGTTCGACCAAGCGCATCATAACGCGCGCGCTGACCGGCCGCTGGTTACGTTCGATCAAATTGAGATAGCTGGGGGAGATATCGAGCCGGGCAGCGGCGGCGGCCTGCGTCAGCCGTTCACGCTTGCGAAGCCGACGAACGGCTGGACCGGCAAATAGTGCTTCCTCTGCCATGTGTAACTTTCTTTACAACTTTACTGGATCAATAAGCGAACTACGCCCGCTTAGACAAGAAATTTTGTAAATTGCCCTGTCACGCCCCGCCGAGTTCCGGCACAGAGGTGTCAGACGATAACGCCCCACACACGACTAAGGAGCACCCCGTGACCTACCAGGCCCGGATCGAGGAACTGAACGAAACCATCGCAGCCAACGGTGCGCCCTGGGCTGCAATCGACGCCGAAAGCGCCGCGCGCATGGTTGTCCAGAACCGTTTCCGCACGGGGCTCGACATCGCACGTTACACCGCGAAGATCATGCGCGAGGACATGGAAGCCTACGACCGCGATCCGGCGAACTACACCCAGTCGCTCGGCACGTGGCACGGCTTCATCGCTCAGCAGAAGATGATCTCCATCAAGAAGCATTTCGGCAGCACCAAGCGCCGTTATCTCTATCTTTCGGGCTGGATGGTCGCCGCTCTGCGCAGCGAATTCGGCCCACTGCCCGATCAATCGATGCACGAGAAGACCTCGGTTCCCGGACTGATCGAAGAGCTCTACACCTTCCTGCGCCAGGCCGACGCCCGCGAACTGGGCGGTCTGTTCCGTGAACTCGACGAAGCCAAGGCAGCAGGCGATGCGGTGAATACGCAGCGCCTGACCAAGGAAATCGACGAGCATGAAACGCATGTCGTGCCGATCATCGCCGATATCGATGCCGGGTTCGGCAATGCGGAGGCGACTTATCTGCTTGCCAAGAAGATGATCGAGGCTGGCGCCTGTGCCCTGCAGATCGAAAATCAGGTGTCGGACGAAAAGCAGTGCGGCCACCAGGATGGCAAGGTCACCGTTCCCCACGAAGAGTTCCACCAGAAGATCCGCGCGATCCGCTATGCCTTCCTCGAACTCGGCGTTCCCGACGGCATCATCGTTGCCCGCACCGACAGCCTCGGTGCAGGCCTCACCAAGTCGATCGCCTATTCGAAGGAACCGGGCGACCTCGGCGACAAGTACAACAGCTTCCTCGATTGCGACGAAGTCGACGCAGCCGATATTAAGAACGGTCAGGTCTTCATCAGCCGCGACGGTAAGCTGCTGGCCCCGAAGCGCCTGCCCAGCAATCTCTACCAGTTCCGTTCGGGAACCGGCGAGGATCGCTGCGTGCTCGACTGCATCACCGCACTGGAAGCGGGTGCCGACCTGCTGTGGATCGAGACCGAGAAGCCGCATGTCGAGCAAATCGCCGGCATGGTGGACCGGGTGCGTGAGGTCATCCCCAATGCCAAGCTGGTCTATAACAACTCGCCCAGCTTCAACTGGACGCTCAACTTCCGTCAGCAGGTCTACGATGCGTGGACCGAAGCGGGCAAGGACGTCTCGGCCTATGATCGCGACAAGCTGATGAGCGTCGATTACGATGGCAGTGAACTGGCCGCCGAAGCCGACGAAAAGATCCGCACCTTCCAGGCAGATGCCGCGAAGCGCGCCGGTATCTTCCACCATCTCATCACGCTGCCGACCTATCATACGGCTGCACTGAGCACCGACAACCTGGCTCGCGAATACTTTGGCGAACAGGCGATGCTCGGCTACGTCAAGAACGTCCAGCGCGAAGAAATCCGCCAAGGCATCGCCTGTGTGAAGCACCAGAACATGGCCGGGTCGGACATCGGTGACGACCACAAGGAGTATTTCGCCGGCGAAGCAGCCCTGAAAGCGGGCGGTAAAGACAATACGATGAACCAGTTCGCCGCTGCGTAAGGAGAGGAAGGATGACGACCATGACAGACGACACTCCGAAGACAGAGCCCGGCCGCGCCCGCGCGCTGTTCTCAACCGCCGACTTCCGGCTGCTGCGTACTGCCCTGACGCATTATGCAAGGCAGACCGAGGACCGGGAGGAACTGGCGAAGATCAACGCCCTTCACCACCGCCTGGGCACCTACGTCCCTTCGGACGGGTAAGCGGAATATAACCCGGTTTAATCATTTCTCCTGGGGAGGAGAAAACGGCCGCCGAAGCGTCCCCAACGCTCCGGCGGCCACTCTTTTTTGGTGACTAGTTCTCGCCGATGGGCATCAGATCGATGGCGGCACTCGCTAGGGCTTCCGCTCCGGCTGCTACGACCTTGTCCGCATCGGGAGCCCAGAAAGGCGAATGAAGCGAGGGCAGCGGAGTTCCGTCCTTCTCCAGCGCATCGAGCATCGATTGCGGTGTGCCGCTGATCCAGAAGATCATCGATTTGACATCTTCGGGCGCGGCCCGGCGATACTGGCTGAAATCCTCGCCGCCCATAACTGCGGGCCATTCCATGACACGATTTTCACCGAAACGCTGACGAAAGCCCGCAGCGACCTTCTCGCTGAACTCGGGATCGTTGAACGTCGACGGCGTGTGAGGGTCCTTGACCGTCACTTCGGGCATCAATTTCTCGGGCAGGCCGGCCGTGATTGCTTCGCCCCGCGCAACGCGGCGAATACCGTCCAACAGAAGCTGCCGACTCTCGTCGGAATAACTGCGCACGGTCAACTGGAGCTTTGCTTCGTCGCTGATGATATTGTGCTTGGCGCCGGCATGGAAACTGCCCACGGTAATGACGGCCGGGTCCAGCGGCGAGGAATTCCGGCTGACGACGGTTTGCAGCTTCATGACGATCGCGCTGGCGAGAACGACAGGATCGATCGCCGTATGCGGATAGGCGCCATGCCCGCCGACACCCTTCACCGTGATATCCACGCTGTCGACATTGGCCAGTGCATAGCCAGGAGTATAGCCGATGGTCCCCGCAGGGGCTGGCGCTGCCGCATCATGAAATGCCAGCGCGTAATCGGGTTTGGGAAAGCGGGAGTATAGCCCGTCTTCCAACATGGCGAGCGCGCCGAGACCCAGTTCTTCCGCAGGCTGAAGCACCATGACCAGCGTGCCCTGCCACGTGTCTTTGTGCCCCACCAGAAGCTGCGCCGCACCGATGAAGCCGGCCATGTGGGTATCGTGACCGCAGGCATGCATCACGCCTGTGGTGACGCCGCTGGCCGGAGTCGCGGTGACTGTCGAGGCATAGGGCAGCCCAGTCTGCTCGATCACCGGAAGGCCGTCCATGTCGGCGCGCAGTAGCACCGTCGGGCCATCGCCGTTGCGCATAACCGACACCACGCCAGTCTTGCCCACGCCTTCGGTTACCTCGAAGCCCAGCGCCTTCATCCGCTTGGCGAGCTTGGCCGCGGTCTCGAACTCCTCGAAGCTGAGCTCGGGATGGGCGTGGAGATCGCGGTAGAGCTCCATCAGCTCGGGCATGTCGGCGGCCAGATCGTCGCGCAGTTCGTTGGCGGCGGCGGGCGCTGCCAGCAGCATCGCCAGCGCGGCCAGGCTTGTTGGAACGGTTTTGGACATCGGCACTCGTCTCCCTACACATGGACCGCATGGACCACGGTCCATTGGCGGAAAATCCTGCTCTCGTTTGCGAGGGGTCTTTTCGCAGAATGACGCGCGGTAGGAAAGGGCGGGCCTATTCCTTCGCGGGACCATCATCGGGGACCGCCACGAAATCGGCCTCGTCCACCTTCTGCCACTGCGGTTCGCGGTTGAGACGGGCGTTGAACAGCATGTTAAACGTTCCCGGATCGGTCGAGGGTTCGTCGAGCGCTCCGCCATAGCGTGCCCGCACTGCTGCACGCTCGTATCCCATCGCGGCAAGCAGGGTCGGTGCAATCATGTAGTGGCTGGCGGGACCGTTGGGCACGAAATCAAACGGCCCGCCCTCGCCCTGCATTGCGACCAGTGGAACCGCACCTTCTTCGGGACGGGGCGAGGATGAGCAATGCGTTGTCGTCCCTGCCTCGCGATCCTCGTGCAGATCCTGCCCGTGATCCGAGGTGTAGATAACCAACGCCCGGCTCAGGTCGGCGTTGCGCAGGAAATCCGCAAAGAACTCGCCCGTGCTCCAGGCAAGTGTGTTGCGATAGGAATTGCGGTAGCGCTTCCACTCTTCCTTGCTGCCGCCGAAACCGGCTCGCGAGCCTGTATCGACGATATTCGTGTAAGATCCTTGAGCAAGGTTAGGCAGGTAGAGCGCACGATCTGCCGGGTACTTGTCGTGCACCGGGAAATGCGCGCCGACTTTGTTGGCGATAATGAAGCTCGAGCGCTCGTCCGAGAGGAGTTCGGCGAGCGTCTCGCCCAGCGCCATATCGCGCTCGACCACGGGGACATCGTCGAATTGGATGAAGCGGTCGATCTCGGCGAACTCTTCTGCATCCATGCCGTTCTGAAGAGCACCGCCGGTCCGCTGGGCATCGAGATAGACCGTCTCCAGTCCCGCCCCCTTCGCATAAGCCCAGAGAGACGGTCCGACCCCGATGTCGCGGCGGTAGGTGTCGCGCGTTCCGGCATAGCGCAGGGCGATGTTCGAACCGGTGCTGCAGTTGGTGATGGCCGCCGCAATGCCGAAATTGGCGAGGGTGATGCCTTCACCCGGGGCGGTCAGGCCCGAGGACACGCCCGCAGGTGAATTGATATCGAGGTAGTGCGCCGTGACGCTCTCGTCGATAAGCAACACGATATCGCGGTAGAGCGGCTTGGCGGCCTGCGCGATTGCCACCGCTTCCCGCGGGCCCAGGTCGCCCGTCAACCGTTCGTATCCGGCAAGCAGTGTGTAGGTCAGCGCGGGATAGCTGCCCGGAACGCCCTTCAGCCCGTCACCGCCTCGCAGAAACGCAAAGCCGGTGAAAAGGGCTACTATTGGGAGTGGCACGAGGGGAACGATTGGGCCGAGACGGCCGTGCATTTGAAAAGCGCCCGTTGGCTTTAGACCGATGGCCAGCAAGAGGAGCAGCGCGCGCGGGATTGCCGCGGATAGCGCCCGGCTGTTCTGCTCGATGGCATCGCCTGCAAAACCGGTCGCGTTTACGAGGTCGATGTAGACCGCATAGGTCATGAAATCGAGCGAGGAGCGCTCGTAGCTCTCCATGAACCAAGAGCCGACGGCGAACAGGATTGCGAGCGCCCAGCGCAGCCATGCCGGGCGTGTCCATGCGGCGCCCACGATCCCGATGATTGCAAGCGCGAACATGCCGACAAAGGCGATCTTGCCGCCCATCCCCCCGATATCGGCGATCCGGTCCAGGACTCCGGGAGTTAGCGACAGGATGTAGGTAAGCAGCGCCAGCGGCTTCGCAGCTGCCGACAGCCACGCACCGCGCTTGTTCACAATCCGTAGGTCACGACGAGGCCCAGCGAAAGCATCGCAACCATGATAAGGACCAGCGGCACCCCGGTACGAACGTAGTCCTTAAACTCGTAAGACCCCTCGGCCATGATGAGCATGTTGGTCTGGTAGGCGATGGGTGTCGCGTAGCAGAGGTTGCTGCCGAACAGCACGGCTAGGACAAGCGGTTCTGGCGGAAGGCCCAGCTTGGTCGCGATTGCAAAGGCGATGGGCGTACCGACGGTTGCTGCCGTGGCATTGGACGCAAAGTTGGTCAGGAAAGTCATTGCGAGCATGATCGCTGCAAGCGCGGCGGCGGGGGACAGATAGTCGAGCCCCGCGGCAAGCACGGTTCCGATCCAGTCGGCCGCCCCGCTATCCAGGATGATGCGGCCAAGGGCGATACTCGCCGCAACGAGTACGATGACACTGCCCGAAAGACCGCGCCCGACGCGGTCGAATTTCACGCAGCCGGTAACGAACATGAGGATCGCACCTGCCAGCGAGGCAATGGCGATGGGGACCAGACCGACCGAAGCGAGAGCGATGGAGCCGCCCATGATCGCGGCAGCCAGGGTCGCCTTCGAACGGCGGGGCAGCTCGCGCATTCCTTCGAGCTGCAACAGGCTGTCGGCCCGGGCAAAATGCTGCATGTCGTCGGGCAGGCCCATGACCAGGAGTACGTCACCTTCGGCAAAGCGATGATCGCCACCCTCTGAGAACTTCTCCTTTTCGCCTACAAGTCGCTCGGGCCGATGGGTCCCGATGATTGCGACACCGTAAAGATCGGCGATCCCCGAGCTGGGCAAGGTCCGGCCTATAAGGCGGGAGTCGGCGGTCACGATCATTTCACCGACCGCGATATCGGTGCGCGTCTCGCTCGACCGGCGCCGGATGCGGTCAAGCACCCAACTGGGGGCGGCATCGCCGCGCAGCGTCGCCATGGCTTCTTCGATTGCCTCGTGGGTGCCCGTCATGCGCAAGCGATGCTGAGGTCTTAGCAGGCCGGGAGGAACGTCGTGGAATTCGATACCCGTGGGAAGACGGGTTTCGAGCTCGGACAACTCCCGTCCGTTGAGCATCGAATTCTCGGTGACTCTCAACCGGGTTTCGAACAGACGCTGCGCGTGTACGGTTTCGACCCGGTTGTCCCCCAGCATGCGGGGCATCACGATCCAGACAAAGGGGAGCGCGACAAGAGAGGCAAACAGGACGATCGGCGTGAAATGGAACACGTCCATTTCGGGCATTCCGAGATCCACCGCGATCGAAACGACGAGAATATTGGTGGAAGTGCCGATGGTCGTGGCAAGACCGCCCATCAGCGATGCCGCGTTGATCGGGATGAGCGCCTTGGATGCCGGTAACAGCCCACGAAGGGCAAGTTGTACGAAGATCGGAATCAACAGCACCAATACGGGCGTGTTGTTCACGATCATCGACAGAAAGAAGGTCACCAGCAGGGAAAACAGCAGCCCAAGCTGGAGATTGATCTTGAAGAGCCGTTCGAGAAATCGCGCTGCAGGTTCCAGCGCGCCGGTCACCACCAATCCCCGCCCCATGATCATCAGCGCGCAGATGGTAATCAGCGCGTAATGGCCGAAACCCGAAAAGGCGAGACTAAGGCCATCGGTTGGCTGAGTGTCGGGCAGAGGGAAGAAATAGAGGCCGACCGCGATCACCGCGATAGTCAGCAGCGAAATGATCTCCACCGACATGCGCCCGCGCGCAAAGGCGACGAACATCGCGATGGTGATGATCATCGCTGCAATCGCGTGGTATGAAGGAGGCCCGATCATCCAGTGTCAAAAATCCCAGTT
Organism: Qipengyuania sp. ABI-127-1; assembly: GCA_022953095.1. Classification (GTDB taxonomy): domain Bacteria; phylum Pseudomonadota; class Alphaproteobacteria; order Sphingomonadales; family Sphingomonadaceae; genus Qipengyuania. The sequence continues at coordinate 1,856,236 of JALJCR010000001.1, forward strand.
TATTCACCGATGTGCAAGGATTTAGTTTGGTACCCCTGGCCGGACTCGAACCGGCACTTCGTAAGAAACTCGATTTTGAGTCGAGCGCGTCTACCAATTCCGCCACAGGGGCACTGGGTCGGGAGCGCGGCGGATAGCTCGTGGCACGGCGCGGTTCAAGCGGCGCGTTGCATTGTCCCTTAAAAATCCATGCCGATCGCAATATGCGCAAGCCGCGGCGCATCTTTGAATTTGGCGCCCATGGCGCCCATGGCCAGTATGGGGCCGTCTTCGACGAGCTGAAATGCGAGCGAGGGCGGTCTGAAGTCGGGCTCCGCCGGTTCGGGCTCGTGCAGCGTTGAGGAGATCGGGCGCTGGCGGTCGGTGACCATTCGGCCATCCTTGACGAGCGTGCTTGCGAGATCGAATTCGTGCGGCAACGAACCTATCGATTGCTCGGCCTTGCCCTGCCCTTCGGCCCCCACGGCCGGAACCGCGCAAGCGGCACATACAGATGCGATTGCCAGCTTCGTGGACATGGGCGACCTCTCCATTCCTGTGTATGGAGAAGAGACGTATGAAGGTTCGCGTCGGTTCCCGATGCCTGTGCTGGAACGCGCTGGCTGCTACGCCTTGAGGGCACCGACAAGCAGCTTGTGGAGCTTCGAATGCAGCGCGTCATTTCCCGCCAGTACCTGGGCGGAATGTATCGGCTGCGAACGCCCACGGAAATCCGAAACGAAACCGCCCGCTTCACGCACGATGAGGCAGCCGGCAGCCGTGTCCCAATCGTTGAGGCCGCTTTCCCAGAAACCGTCGAATCGACCGGCCGCGAGCCAGGCGAGATCAAGTGAGGCTGCACCGAAGCGGCGGACCCCAGCCACCTGCGGACCGATAGCCCCGAAGATCTTGGTCCATTCACCAAAATCGCCGTGGCCCTGGAACGGGATACCTGTAGCAATCAGTGCCTCGGGGAGATTGCGGCGGGCCGAGACACGCAGACGGCCATCATGCAACCATGCTCCACGACTTTTCTCGGCCCAGAAGGTCTCGTCGGTAATCGGGTTGTAGATCACTCCGGCTGTGACATCACCCCAACCACCGCCGCCAAGCTTGGGCTCCTGTACCGCAATACTGATCGCGAAATGCGGAATGCCATGGAGAAAGTTGCTCGTCCCGTCGAGCGGATCGACGATCCAGCGCGGCTTGCTTTCATCGCCTTCGATAATGCCGGCCTCTTCCATCACGAAACCCCAATCGGGGCGCGCAGAGAGAAGTTCGTCATAGATCGTGCGTTCGGCGATCTGATCGGCTTTGGAAACGAAGTCGGCCGGTCCCTTGCGACTGACCTGGAGATGCTCGACCTCGCCAAAGTCGCGGCGCAGGCGGCCACCCGCCTTGCGCGCGGCTTTCTCCATTACGCGGATGACACCCGATAGAACGGCCATGGAAACTCTCTTATTCGGTCAGGGCGCGGATCGTGCGCGCCGGAAAGTGGACGGTGGCCCGATCGCGGGCCACGCGCAATCAGTTGGCCTTGCCGACGTAGCTCTGCTCGTACACGTCGACGATGATCCGTGTACCGCTTTCGATATGCGGCGGAACCATGATACGAACGCCATTATCGAGCACGGCAGGCTTGTAGCTGGACGAGGCGGTTTGTCCCTTCACCACCGCGTCGGCCTCGACGATTTCGGCTTCGACCTGCTGCGGCAGCTCGACCGAGATGGGCTTTTCCTCCCACAGCTCGAGCTTTACCTGCATGCCATCCTGCAGAAACGGGCGCGCATCGCCGAGCAGGTCGCTCGGCAGGTTGATCTGTTCGTAGGTATTCTGGTCCATGAAGACGAGCATCTCGCCGTCCTCGTAAAGGAACTGGTAGTCCGCCGTATCGAGACGCACCTTTTCCACCGTATCGGCGCTGCGGAAGCGGACATTGGTCTTGCGGCCGTCCTGCAGGTTCTTCATCTCGACCTGCATATAGGCGCCGCCCTTGCCGGGCTGCGTATGCTGGATCTTGGCGACCTTCCAGATGCCGCCTTCGTACTCTATGATGTTGCCCGGACGGATGTCCACGCCGCTGATCTTCATGGGGAAGCTACCTTCGACTTGTAAAAGAGCGCATCCGCCAAAGGGCGGGTATGTGCGGCGCGCCTTAGCCGAGCCGCGCCTTCCGGGCAAGCGAGTGGAAAAGGAGCGATGCATTCGCTATATGGCTTTGCGGACAAAGCACATGAAACATGCCAAAAACACAGCCCTTTTTGCCGCGGTGGTGAGCCTCGCCGGGGCACCTGCATTCGCGCAGGGCCGTCTCTCGCTGCTCGAACAGGGGGAATATGTCTGCGCTTTACCCGGCGATGTGACCGGTGCCGCGTGGGTCGAACAGGAAGGCCGCGACTTCGCGATTACCGGCGGATCGAGCTACCGCACCGCCAAAGGCAGCGGGACCTATCTCATGGAGGGCAAGCGAGTGCTCTTTACCCGCGGTCCCATGCGCGGCGCGCGTTTCATGCGGCTGGGATCGCGTCTCTTGCAAGAGGTCGGACGCGATGGAAAGCTGGGCCGCCTGCGCTGCCATCGCGCCGGGCCGCTCAAGAACTGATCAGCGGCTGGTCAGTAACGGGTAGGGATTCACCGCGTTGGCGGGCTCCCACCACGCGGCTTCTTCGGTCGTCTGCAGAATTGCGAAATGCAGGTGCGGCGCATCATCGGAGGCATTTCCCGAGCTGCCAACCGTACCGAGACGTTGGCCGCGCCGTACCCGCTGCCCCTCCTTGAGACCCGGCGCATACTCATCGAGATGGGCGTAATAATGGATCGTGCGGCGGTCGGGCGAGCGAACATAGATCGTCAATCCACCGGCATCGCTTTCAAACAGCTTTTCGATCTCTCCCGGCCCCGCTGCCACGACGCTGGTGCCTTTGGGCGCCATAATGTCGATCGCCTCATGCAGGCGCGATCCGTCCGCGCGCGAATCGCTGAATGTATCCGTCAGCTCGCTCGGGCGGACGTTGAGCACGGGAACGACCAATTCGCGACCGCTACGCGCATCGGGTACGGAAGTAACCGATGAATCGAGCGCTGTGGCAGCAGCGGTATCGCTCCCCTCTGTCTGAGGCTCGGCCCCTTGATCGGCGGTCGCCGCGTTCGGACTTGGCGCGGCCTCTGCCGGACGTGTCCGGTCGCGCTGGCTCACACTGGAGGCATTCTCGATGAGGCTTCCTCCCGCGACGATCCAGACCGCGCTCGTAATCGTGGCGGTGACGATGATGGTGAGAATGCGATCGATCAAGTTCATGTTCGAACCCTAGCGCCTTATGGTTCGAAAATCACCTGCGTCGATTGCGACACCATCCCGGCGAGCCGCGCCGCATCCCAATTCGTCAGGCGCACACAACCGCTCGACTGAGCCCGACCGATCGTTTCGGGGTCGGGCGTCCCGTGGATACCGTAATGCTCCTTGCTGAGGTCGATCCACACCACGCCGACGGGCGAGTTGGGTCCTGGAGCCAAAGTGTAAGTCTCCCCCTCGCCTTCGCCGAGCACTTCGGGATCGTAGCTATAGGGCGGATTGTAAGCCTCGCCGAGGATATCCCATTCTCCGATCGGGAGCGGGAATTCGCTGGAGCCCGAACTCACCGTGAACAGCGCAACCAGCTCGTCACCGCGATAGGCCTTCAATGTCTTGCCCGCCTTGCTCACGACGATGCGGTCCACCTCGGGCTGTTCGGTTCCGACCCCCAGCGAGGCGAGTGTACGCTGCCAATTGCCGTCCTCGATCGATCCCGGCGCAATGCGGTCGCCACCGATATTGGGAACGCGGATCCGTTGGCCCGCCCGGAAATAGCTCGGCTCTTGCCCGTCCGGGCGCGCGACCTCGGGCGTGGGAGTAGGCTGCGGATTGGGCCTCTTGGCATCGGCTGCTGTGGCTGGCCGCCCGTTCGGATTGAGCTGCTTAAGCACGTCGACCGTGGTATGGAAGCGCTCGGCGAGGCGTTCGTCGAGCGATGCGTAGCCGAGGCGTTCGAGCTCAGCCTTCTCCGCAACGTCTTCCGGCATATCGGTATAGCTTTCCTCGCCCCAGCTTGCGGGGATCGTGACCACACGGGTCGCCGGTATCCGCTCCCAATCGGCGAGCGCGCCCTTGGTCGCTTCGTCGAGCTTGCCGGTCATCTCGAGACCGTTTGCTTCCTGGAAGCCCCGAAGGGCGTTTTCCGTACTCATTCCCATCTTGCCGTCGATCACGCCGGGACCGAACCCGACGCGGTCGAGCACAACCTGTGCCTGCATGATCGGGCGCTCTTCGGCATCGGGCAGTTCGGAAGGCTGCGCCTGCTCGCCTCCGGCATCCCCGCCGATCTCGTTCCGGTAGCGATCATCGTTGGAGGCCATGGTATCGGCGAGGTTGTCGTCGCCATAGGTCTCGTAGCCATAATCCCTGCCGCTGTTGCTGCTGGCAACCGGATCACCTTCTTGCTCATTGTCCTGCCCCTGCATGCCGCATGCGGCGAGGGCCAACGAGGAAACGGCGGCAAGAACGAATATACGCATGGGGACCCTTCCTGAAACGCGGGACGCAGCTTCGTCCCTTCAGGCCACCCAACTCACGCGGCGGCGATTTGCTCCGCAAAAGCTTTTATCGCGCCAACTTCGTCGCCGTTCCACACCGCACCCGACACGGCGAGGAAGTCTGCCCCTGCCTCTACCAGCGGCCCGCAATTGTCGGGCGTGATCCCGCCAATCGCGACCGAGGGCAGTTCGACCATCTCGCTCCACCATTCCAGCAGTTCGAGTTCGGCGCGATGCTCGGTTTCCTTCGTGGTGCTGGGGAAGAAAGCGCCGAAAGCGACGTAGTCTGCCCCCGCCTCGCCGGCTTCGAGCGCGAGATGGCGCGATGCGTGACAAGTCACGCCGATCTGCGCCTCGCGGCCAAGCTGCTTGCGCGCGTCCCTGGGATCGCCGTCGCCCTGACCGAGATGGACCCCGTCTGCTTTGAGGCGCTTTGCCAGCGAAATATTGTCGTTGACGATGAAGGCGACATCGCGCGCCGCGCAAATAGCCTGCAAAGGTTCGGCGAGCGCTGCGGCCTCGTGCTGGTCGATACCTTTTACTCGGAATTGAAAGGCAGTGACGAGACCGGGTCCGGCATCGAGCGCGCGTTCGAGCCGCGCTGGGAAATCGCCCGACACGTCGAGCGGCGAGATGAGATAGAGCTGGGTCGAGGGTATGGTATCGGTCATCGGAGGCGCTCTGTAGAACGCCGATCGCATTTCGTCACGCATTCAGACCTGCGAAAGCGTCCGGCACGTCTAACGGCAGGCATGAAAACACTGTTTGCCGCTGCGCTGCTTATTCCCCTCACCGCCTGTACCATCATTCCGGATACGCCCATGTCCGGCAGCGAGGCAGCAGCGCAGGGGACGCCGGTCGCGATGGTGCAGCCCGTCTGGGCGGGCGATGCGATCCTGACACCCCTGGAGGTTAAGGAAGACAGCCGCTGCCCGGTAAACGCTCGCTGCGTCTGGGCGGGCAAGCTCACCGTCTCGACACGCATTGCCGCCACGCACTGGACGCAGACCGCCCCGCTCACCCTGGGCGAACCCTATGAGGTGATGGGGCGCACCTACGTGCTGGTATCAGCTACGCCGGAGCAGACCACTGACGGCCAAATCGCTCCCGGCGATTATCGCTTTATCTTCGAGCGGCGTTGAGCCTCAGGCGACGCTGGCCGCGTGGATCTGGTCGATCGCGCCCGAGAGGGTTCGGTCGAACTCCTCATCGCTCTGCGTGGCGCGCAGGTCCTGCAGCAGACCGCGGCTGAAGCTGGCGATCATGCCCGGGTTCTTGGCCAGCTCGCGGCAGGCCTCGTCGGTCGAATATCCCCCCGACAGCGCGACAACGCGGAGCACTTTGGGATGCTTGGTCAGGTCGGAATAAAGACCCGCTTCCTTGGGGATCGACAGTTTGAGCATGACCTGCTGGCCTTCGGGCAGCGCACCGAGCCCTTCCTCGATCGCTTCGAGCAGGATTTTTTCGCCTTCGGCACGATCGTCGGCAGTGATGTCGTATTCAGGCTCCAGCATCGGGACGAGGCCGCAGCTAAGGATACGTGCGCCTTCGGCGAACTGCTGGTGGACGGCTTCCTTGATTCCGACCGGATTGGCAGACTTGATGACGCTACGCATCTTGGTACCGAAAACGCCGAGTTCCCTGGCGCGATGGCACATGGATTCGAGGCCCGGGTTGGGCTTCATCAGTTGTGCGCCGTCGCGCTCCTCCTCCAGCCCCTTGTCGACTTTGAGGAACGGCACGATACCGCGCTCCTTGAGGCGCGCCGGAACCGGCTTACCGCCACTCGCCCCTTCCATGGTCTTTTCAAACAGAATTGCACCGATCACCTTGCCATTGCCGAAGCTGGGCGCTTCGATAATGCGCTGGCGCATTTCATGGATCAGGCCGAACATTTCGTCTTCCGTGCTCCATGCGGTATCGTCCACCCCATACCCCTTTAGCGCCTTGGGAGTTGAACCGCCCGACTGGTCGAGTGCTGCAATGAAGCCCTGGCCTTCGGCGATACGCGCCTTCATCTCATCAAAAGTCATCTGGAAAACCCCGCGTCTGGTACTGATCGTGCATTCGTTTGCGCGCGCCATACAAAAGCGATTTCCCGCCTGCAACAGCGGTAGATGACTTATTGGCGAGCCAAGGTTCAGCTATCGCCGAGACGGTGCAGGAAGCGAGTGTGCTGCGACATTCGGGCCAGCGCCAGATAACTGCGAGCAGCCCCGCCACGGCGAGCACCGGCAACTGTAACTATCTCGGCCCTCAAACGTATTTCTCGACAGACATTGGGAAATTGCATGCTCGACGAGATCCAGCAGAAGCTCTGCGACAAAAGCGCGTCCGACTTTTCGGACCTCAAGGCCTTGACGATAAACTGTACGTTGAGGCCGACGCCGCAAGGTTCGCACACCGACAAACTGCTCGGCGTGGTGGAGGCAATTTTGGTGCGGAACGATGTCGCGTTAGAAAGCGTGCGGCTTGTCGACCACGATATCGCCCCGGGCGTGTATCCCGATATGACCGAGCACGGCGCCGAGCGCGACGACTGGCCGACAATCTGGGAAAAGGTGCGTGCAGCCGACATCCTTGTCGTCGGAACACCGATCTGGCTGGGCGAGAAAAGTTCGGTCTGCCAGCGCCTGATCGAGCGGCTCTACGGCCATTCGGGCGAGACCAACGATCGCGGCCAATATATCTTCTACGGAAAGGTCGGTGGTTGTATCGTTACCGGCAATGAAGACGGAATAAAGCATGTCGGCATGGGCGTGCTCTATTCCCTGCAGCATGTCGGCTACACCATCCCGCCCCAGGCCGATGCCGGCTGGATCGGCGAGGCAGGCCCCGGGCCGAGCTATGGCGACGCGAAGGAAGATGGGTCGGGCTATGTCGGTTTCGACAATAATTTCACCCGCCGCAACACGACCTTCATGACCTGGAACCTGATGCACATGGCGCGTATGCTCAAGGACGCAGGCGGCATCCCCGCGCATGGCAATTCGGTTGATCTGTGGAACGAGGGGCGCCGCTTCGACGCCCCCAATCCCGAATATCGCTAGCGAGCGAATTTCGCCAAAAAAGCACGCGAGCCTATCTTCTGGTGATCTTTCGGATGATCCCGTTGAAACTGAGCACCGGGGCACCATCGGCCCGGATCATGCCGACGACATAGATCGTCTTGCCGCCCGCGCGCACAACCTCTCCGCGCGCCTCGATCAACTGGCCGACGAGCGCCGGATCGAGGAAGTCGCCCGCCAAGTGCATGGTCACGCCATGCGAACCGGCAAGAGCATCGGTCGCGATCGTGAAGATAGCGCTGTCGGCGAAGGTCATCATACAGCCACCGTGCATGAAGCCTGCGCCATTCATATGGCGTTCCTCGGCGCGGAAGGCAGCAACCATCGAGCCATCGTCCTCGCGACGCTCGTAAAACGGCCCCGCGCGCTGCTCGAAGGCGTCACCCTGCCATACCGACCATCCCGCCCAGTCCCCTTCGGTGACAAGCACGAGACCACCGCTTGATCCTACCGCTTCGTTCTCGCTCATGCGGTCAGCGCCGCAACACCTGGCAGATCCTTGCCTTCCATCCATTCCAGGAAGGCGCCGCCCGCGGTAGATACGAAGGTGAAGTCATCTTTGACCCCGGCTTGCGCGAGCGCGGCGACGGTATCGCCGCCGCCAGCTACCGAAATCAGCGAACCATCCTGCGTCAGAGCAGCCGCCGTTTTGGCCAGGGAGACCGTGGCCGCATCGAAAGGTTCGGTTTCGAATGCACCCAGCGGACCGTTCCACACCAGCGTACGGCAGGTTTTGAGGACATCGCCCAAGGCTTCCACCGCCAGCGGACCGATATCGAGGATCATTTCGTCCTTGGCGACCTCATGGACGTTGGATGTGCGCAGAGATGGCGGGTTGGCAGCAAATTCTTTCGCCACCACCACGTCATACGGCAGGTGGACGGTACAACCGGCATGATCCGCTTCATCCATGATCCGGTTGGCCGTGTCGGCAAGGTCATGTTCGCACAGCGATTTGCCGACATCGACGCCCTTCGCGGCAAGGAAGGTATTGGCCATGCCCCCGCCGATAACGAGATGCTGGACCCTGCCCACCAGGTTGTGGAGCACGTCGAGCTTGGTCGAGACCTTGGCCCCGCCGACGATAGCGGCCACCGGCGCTTCGGGGTTGCCAAGCGCGGCATCGAGCGCCTTCAGCTCGGCTTCCATCGCACGGCCGGCATAGGCCGGGAGATAATGCGCCAATCCTTCGGTCGAAGCATGTGCGCGATGCGCGGCGGAAAAGGCATCGTTGACGTATAGATCGCCATGCGCCGCGATACCTTTGGCGAATTCAGGATCGTTGGCCTCCTCGCCCGGCCAAAAACGGACATTGTCGAGCAGACCGATATCGCCGTCCCGCAGGATACCGATCGACTGTTCGACAACCGGCCCCATCACCTCGGGGATGAACATAATCTCTTTGCCCAGCACCTTTTCGACATCGCCCTGCACGAAGCTGGTCGACATCGTGGAATGGCGCTGACCCTTGGGGCGACCAAAGTGAGCAAGCAGCAAGACTTTGGCGCCCTTATCGGCGAGTTCGAGAATGGTGGGCTTCACCGCCTCGACACGGGTGACGTCGGTGGCCGAACCGTCCTTCATCGGAAGGTTGAGATCGACGCGCAGAAGCACGACCTTGCCGGTAATATCGCCAAGGTCGTCCAAAGTCTTGAAGTTACTCATATTTCCAACCTATCCGTTCGGTTCGAGTGAAGCCGAGAACCGCTGGCCTGGCCGTGTCTCGACTTCGCTCGACACGAACGATGATCTGACTCTTACAGGAACTTCGCCATAACGCCGGCGGTGTCGATCATGCGGTTCGAGAAACCCCATTCATTGTCGTACCAACTAACGACGCGGGCAAGCTTGCCTTCCATCACGCTGGTTTCGAGGCTGTCGATGGTCGAGCTGGCCGGATAGTGGTTGAAGTCGCTGCTGACGAGCGGCTGGTCGGTATAGTCGAGCACACCCTTCATCTTGCCTTCGGCGGCCGCCTTGAGCGCGGCGTTCAGTTCCTCGGCGCTGGTGTCGCGGCCGGGCGTGAAGACCAGGTCGACGAGGCTGACATTGGGCGTCGGCACGCGGACCGAGCTACCATCGAGCTTGCCGGCAAGTTCGGGAAGCACGAGGCCAACCGCGCGGGCTGCGCCGGTGGTGGTCGGGATCATGTTCTGCGCACCGCCGCGGGCACGGCGCATGTCGCCGTGCATCTGGTCGAGCATGCGCTGGTCGTTGGTGTAGCTGTGGATCGTGGTCATGAAGCCGCGCTCGATGCCCACGGTGTCGTGCAGCACCTTGGCCATCGGCGAGAGGCAGTTGGTGGTGCAGCTGGCGTTCGACACGATCACGTCGTCGGCAGTCAGCGTTTCGTGGTTCACGCCGTAGACGATCGTGGCCGAGACGTTCTTGGCCGGAGCGGAGATCAGCACGCGCTTGGCGCCCGCCTTAATATGCGGTTCGGCCGCTTCGTGGCTCTGGAAGAAGCCGGTGCACTCCAGCACGATGTCGACACCCATGTCGCCGTGCGGGAGGTTGCCCGGATCGCGCTCGCTGGTCACCGCGATCGACTTGCCATTCACGATGATCGCATTGTTGCCGACTTCGACCGTGCCGGGGAAGCGGCCGTGCGTGCTGTCGTACTGAAACAGCAGGGCGTTCGACTTGGTGTCGGCCAGATCGTTGATCGAAACGAGGTCGAGGTCGTGATCGTCACGCTCGAGGATAGCGCGCGCCACGAGGCGTCCGATACGTCCGAAACCGTTGATTGCAACCTTGGTCGCCATTGGTGAGAACTCCTGCTTAACCGTTCAATTTATTCATGATTTGCGGTACGATGGCGTCCGCCGTGAGACCGAATTTCGCGAACAGATCGCCAGCCGGGGCGCTGGCGCCGAATCGGTCGATGCCGAAGGTCAACCCATCGGTCCCGACATAGCGTTCCCAACCGAAGGTAGTGCCCGCCTCGATCGAAACCTTGAGCGTGCTATCGGGCAAAATATCGCTGCGATACGCATCGTCCTGCTCGTCGAAAAGCTCGGTGCAAACCATCGAGACGACCTGCGCGCCAACGCCCTGCTTTTCGAGCTGTTCAGCACATTCGAGCGCCACATGCACTTCGCTGCCGCTTGCGACCAGCGTGACTTTGGGAGCATTGCCGTTCTTCTTCAGGCGATAGGCGCCCCTTGCGCACAAGCCGGTCTCTTCGGGTGCGTTGCGGACTTGCGGCAGGCCCTGACGGCTAAGCGCGAGAACCGTTGGACGATCGTTCTGGCGCAGGGCAATCTCCCAACATTCGGCCGTCTCGACAGCGTCGGCCGGCCGCATCACCAGCACATTCGGCATCATCCGCAGCGACTGGACATGCTCGACAGGCTGGTGGGTCGGACCGTCCTCACCAAGCCCGATGCTGTCATGCGTCATCACATAGACGACACGCTGCTGCTGCAGAGCCGAAAGACGAATGGCTGCACGGCAATAGTCGGTAAAGACGAGGAACGTGCCGCCATAGGGAATAACGCCACCGTGCAACGCCATGCCGTTCATCGCGGCGGCCATCCCGAATTCGCGGATGCCGTAATACACGTACCGGCCCGAATAATCGTCGGCGGTGAAGGCGGTGATGCCGCCCGCCTTGGTATTGTTCGATCCGGTCAGGTCGGCGCTGCCGCCGATGGTGTCGGGCAATTTGCCATTGATCTGCGCCAAGGTCGTTTCGCTCGCCTTGCGGGTCGCGACCTTCTGCGGCTCGGCCATCAGCGACTGGATATAATTGTCGAGATTGAAGCTTGCGGGCAGTTCGCCTGCCATACGGCGTTCGAATTCGGCCTTTTCGGAGCTGTTCGAGAGACGCACGTCCCATTCGGAATGCATCGTCGCGCTGCGCTCGCCAATGTCGCGCCAATCGGACAGAACCTGTTCCGGCACTTCGAACGGTTTGGCATCCCAACCCAGCACATTGCGCGCAGCGGAGATTTCATCCTCGCCGAGCGGCGCACCATGAGTGGCACTGGTGCCCTGTTTGTTGGGCGCGCCCTTGCCGATGACCGTCTTACAGGCAACGAGGGACGGGCGTTCGTCGGCGACAGCTTCGTCGATCGCGCGGCGGATATCGTCAAAATCGTGGCCATCGCAGCTTACGACGTGCCATCCGGTCGCTTCGTACCGGGCTTTGATGTCCTCGCTGGTGGATAGATCGGTCGTACCGTCGATGGTGATGTTGTTGTCGTCCCACAGCACCACCATGCGGCCGAGCTTCAAATGTCCGGCCAGGCCGATCGCCTCGTGATTGATGCCTTCCATAAGACAGCCATCGCCCGCGATCACCCAGGTACGGTGATCGACCAGCTCGTCGCCGAACGTCGCATTCAGGTGACGTTCCGCCATCGCCATCCCGACAGCCATTGCAAGACCCTGCCCAAGCGGCCCCGTGGTGCTTTCCACGCCATCGAGAAGGAAGTTTTCCGGATGCCCGGCGCAGGGGCTGCCGAGCTGCCGGAAGTTGCGGATGTCTTCCATCGTCGGGCGGGCATACCCCGACAGATGCAACAGGCTGTAGATCAGCATCGAGCCGTGACCCGCCGACAGCACGAAACGATCGCGGTCGGCCCAGTCGGGCGCCTTGGGATCGTGCTTTAGATACTCGCTCCACAGGACGGTCGCGACATCGGCCATGCCCATGGGCATGCCGGGATGCCCCGAATTCGCCGCCTGCACCGCATCCATAGAAAGCGCCCTGATGGCATTGGCCATCTGGACCATGCGAGCAGTGTCGAGACTCATAGAATATATTCTCCGGAAAACAGGGCCGATTCGACGCGCGCGAAGCCTTCGCGGAGCGCGCGCGCGAGGTCAACCCGCGCGCGCAGCCATTCTCACCGCACATCTGCTCATCCCACTTGTCAACAGAAGGACCCAAGCCTTTGCATGACAGCGGCTATCTTGGTACTCAGTCCCAGCCATGAATTCCGAACGTATTCAAAATGCTCTTGACCGGATCGATCGTGCATTGGCGCGGATCGAGACTCAGGCAGCGCTTAAGGCGCATTCCCCGGTATCGAGCGGGCCATCCAATGCCGAACTCGTCGCCCGCCATGAAGCGCTGCGCGAAAGCGTAGCGGCCAGCATCGCGGAACTCGACGGGCTGATCAAAGGGCTCGAGGTATGAGCAATGTCACGCTCGCCGTTGGCGGTCGCAACTATACCGTCTCCTGCGAAGACGGGCAGGAAGACCACGTCCAGCGGCTTGCCGGCATCGTCGACGCCAAGCTCGGATCGATGGGTGCCAATCTTTCCAATCAGGAAGCAAAGAACCTGCTCTTCGCCGCGCTGTTTTTGGCCGACGAACTCGACGAAGCAACGAAAGTGGCTGTCGATCCGGCGGAACCGGCGATCGACGCGGAAAAACTGGCCGGTCAACTCGAACGCATTGCGATCGCGCTTGAGAACGCAGCCTCCACTCTTGAGAGTGGAGCGAGCGCATCCTAAATAGGCCGAGGCGGGGCTGCCCGGCACGAGCCGCATGAATATCCCTGAGGCTATAAGCAATCCAAGGGAGCTGTCCCTGCCCTGGTCCACCGGTTCGGCCGTGGGATTGGGGCATACGGCACCCACCTGACGTTTTAGGCGTCAGAGGATTTCGCCGGAAACGACCCATGGTGGTCCCGCCACTTTTCCAGCTTGGTGCGGTCAGGGCATCCGTCCTTATCTTGCTGTGCCATCCCGCTTCCCCTCCCGACCACCCATAAGGAACGGTCCCGTGGGTGGCCGGGAGGGGGAGCGGGATAGAGCGACCGTAAGGGAGCGAATAGACGCCAAGGAAGTCTAACCCTAGAGAGCTCTGCCGTGACCAAAGACGAACTCCGCAAAGAACTCCGCGCTGCGCGCCGCGAGCATGTGGCCGCGCTGCCTGCCAGCATGCGCACACTCGTTTTCATGCGCCCTCCCGCGCCCTTGCTGGAACTGGTTCCTGACGACGCCATCATCGGACTTTATCGGGCGACAGCCTCCGAGGCGCCCGCAGCGGCCTACGCCCGTTATTTCCTCGAGCACGGCCACGCGATCGCCCTCCCCCGGTTTGCGGACAAGCGCGCAGCGATGGATTTGGCACGCTTCACCGATCCCTTCGAGGAAAGCGATCTAGAGAGCGGTCCCTTCGGCATTATGCAACCGAGCGCCGACGCAGAACCGGTAGCGCCGAAGGTCCTCTTCGTCCCGCTGGTCGGGTTTACCGTAGACGGCGCGCGGCTCGGTCAGGGCGGAGGCCATTACGATCGCTGGCTCGCCGCAAATCCCGGCACGACCGCCATCGGCCTTGCCTGGGACACGCAACTGGTAGACGAATTACCGATCGAGCCGCACGACGTCCCGCTGTCGGCCATCGTCACTCCAACCCGCATCTATGGACCCTTCGCATGAGGAAAGAACCCACCTGGCGCATTCCGGTCGGCCTGCTTGGCCTCCTGCTGGGGCTTTCGATCTATGCCCTCGTCATTGCTCGTTATGCGCCAGGGGTAATCGGCGATTGGCCGACCCTCGTGCAGACGGTGATCTACATCGTGCTCGGCCTCGTCTGGCTGCTGCCGCTCCGCCGCTTTCTGATCTGGATGGAAACCGGCCGCTGGGGCTGATTGCCAAGCGATACCGCCTGCCCTAGCCTTTTCCGTCAAAGGGAGAGGGCATGACCACACAGGCAGCGGAGGCCGACAAGCCGTCGGTCTGGCTCAAGCTCGCGCATGGATCGGGCGCGGCAGCTTTCGGCATAAAGAACAACGGCTTCGACTATTTTCTGCTGTTGTTTTACGGCACTGTGATCGGTCTCGAGCCGGGTCTGGTCGGTCTCGCCATCCTCATCGCCCTGGTGGTCGACGCCATCAGCGATCCGCTGGTTGGCTATTGGTCGGACAATTTCCGCAGCCGCTGGGGCCGCCGCCATCCCTTCATGTACGCCGCCGCCCTGCCCGTGGCGCTGAGTTACTTCCTGCTGTGGAATCCGCCCGACTGGGGGCAGAGCGGACTGTTCCTGTACCTGACCCTGCTCGCGGTCCTGATCCGCACGTGCATTACCTTTTACGAAACACCGAGTTCGGCGCTAATTCCCGAACTCACGAGCGATTACGAGGAACGCACCAGCCTGCAGGCCTACCGCCTATTCTTCGGCTGGTCGGGCGGCAACATCATGAGCATCGTTATGTTCGGCGTGCTGCTGACCGGCCCGTTGGGCATGCGCGATCAACAGGCCTATGTCACCTACGGCATTATCGGCTCGCTCCTGATCTTCGCCGCGATCATGATTTCAGCACTCGGCACGCACAGCCGCATACCGCATTTGCACCGCCCGGTCGAAACCGGCGAGCGCTACAGCATCCGCCGCATATTCAGAGAGATGGTTGAGACGCTGAGCGAGAAAAGCTTCCTGGCGCTGTTTCTCGCCACGGTGCTGTTCGCCATCGCGACAGGGCTGTCCGCCGCTCTGGCGTTCCTCATACTCCGCTATTTCTGGGGCTTCAGCGAATTCCAGATCTTCATCTGGACCTGTACGGTGTTCTTTTCGGCACTCCTGGGATTTGTCATCGCCCCCCGGGCCACGCGCAGGCTGGGCAAGAAGCAGGCGACAATCGTCCTGGGGCTGCTCGCCTTCACGATCCAGCCTGCCCCTGTTCTGCTTCGGCTTGCCGGGCTGATGCCCGAAAACGGCGATCCGCGGCTGTTCCCATTGGTATTGAGCATCAATGTCATCGATCTGGCGCTGATCATTGCAGTGCAGGCAGTCGCCTATTCGATGATCGCCGACCTCGTCGAGTCGAACCAGGTAAAGACCGGGAGGCGTTCCGAAGGCGTCTATTACGCCGCGATGACCTTCACGCGGAAGACAACGCAAGGCCTCGGCGTGCTGAGCGCGGGATTGATCCTGTCGCTGATCGCTTTTCCCGAAGGTGCCGATCCGGCGAGCGTCGAGCCCGAGATCCTGTGGAATCTGGGCGCGTTCTATGCGCCGTCATTGCTGGTGCTGTGGCTGACCGCGCTGTTCTTCGTCTCGCGCTACCGGATCGACAAGGAAGACCATGAGGCGAATCTGCGCAAGCTGGCGGAAGCGCGGAAATCCGCGACCGGCTGACGGTTTGCGATCGGAAGCAAAACCCAAGTGGCGCGAGTGACGGGACTCGAACCCGCGACCTTCGGCGTGACAGGCCGACACTCTAACCAACTGAGCTACACCCGCGTAGCCACTTGGGAGCCGCGCATCTACGGGCGGCTCCGATTTCTGTCAATGGCCTATATCGCGCTTTTTTTGCTCTTTTTGCGAGGAGCGATTTGGCGACCCGTTACAAGCGGTATTCGGGTACGAAAAAGGGCACCGGAGCCGCGCTCCGGTGCCCTTTTTTCGATCCTTCCGCTCACCCCGGGATTGGGGAGACCTGTCAGTCGACGAGGATAAGCGCCGGGGTTTCCAGCAGCTTCCTGAGCGCCTGTACAAAGCTCGCCGCATCCCAGCCATCGACCACGCGGTGGTCGCAACTGATCGAGATGTTCATCAGCTTGCGCTTCTCGATCCGTTCCACACCGTCGGTGCCGGTCACGTACATCGGGCGCTCAATGATGCGGTTCGGGCCGATGATGGCGACTTCCGGACGGTTGATGACCGGTGTCGTCGCCACACCGCCGAGCGGACCGAGCGAGGTAACGGTGAGCGTACCGCCCTGCATTTCTTCCGACTTGGCCGTGCCGGCACGGGCTGCATCGGCCAGGCGAGAAATCTCGTTCGCAAGCTGCCACAGGTTTTTGGCCTGCGCATTCTTGATGACCGGGACCATCAGGCCCGCATCGGTCTGCGCGGCCATGCCCAAATGCACTGCTCCATGACGCGTGACCACGCCCGCTTCATCGTCATACCGCGCATTGATCATCGGGAAGTCGGGCAGCGTCTTGCAGATCGCGGTGATCAGCAGCGGCAGGATGGTCAGCTTCGGCTTGTCGCCGCGATTGGCGTTGAGCTGCGCGCGCAGTTCCTCCAGCGCGGTAACATCGCACTCCTCGACATATGAAAAGTGCGGGATGTTGCGCTTAGATGCGGCCATGTTCTCGGCGATGCGGCGGCGCATGCCGATGACCTTCTTTTCCTCGTCCGCGCGGGTCTTGGCGGCGGCGCCATATCCCGAATTGTAGGACAGGAACTGGTCGAGATCGCCGTGGCGGATGCGACCGTCTTCGGCGGGCTTGACCTGGGCGAGATCGACGCCGAGATCCTTGGCGCGCTGGCGCACCGCCGGGGTAGCGAGAACCTTAGCCTGCCGCGTCGGCTCGGGCGCCGGGGTCGGTTCCGGAATGAGTTCGGGCTCGGGATCTGCGGCGAGCGCATCGTCGGCATCGCTGGCGTCCGAAGTCTCGACCTCGATGCGCTCTTCGACTTCTTCCGCCTTGGGAGCAGGCGCGGGGGCCGGAGCCTCCTCGGCCACGTCGTCGGGTACCTCGCCCTCGACCTCGATCACAACCAGCATCGAGCCGATCGAGACCATGTCGCCTTCAGCACCCGCAATTTCCAGGATCTTGCCGTCGACCGGGCTTTCCATCGGCACGGTCGCCTTGTCGGTCATCATGTCGACGAATTCCTCGTCTTCCTTGACCGTGTCGCCGACCTTTTTGTGCCATTGCACGATTTCGGCCTCGGCGATGCCTTCGCCGATATCGGGCATGTTGAAGGTGAATTTCGCCATGAGGATCAGTCCTTGAGGATCTTGTCGATGGCCTCGCCGATGCGGATCGGGCCGGGGAAATAGGCCCATTCGAGGCTATGGGGATAGGGCGTGTCGAAGCCGGTCACACGTTCGACCGGGGCTTCGAGATGGTAGAAGCAACGCTCGGTAACGAGCGCCGAAAGCTCGGCGCCGAAACCGCTGGTGCGCGTGGCTTCATGAACGATCAGGCAGCGTCCGGTCCGCTCGACCGAAGCTTCGATCGCCTCGATATCGAGCGGGACCAGCGTGCGCAGATCGAGAATGTCGGCTTCAACACCCTTCTCCCTGCACACCGCTTCGACCACATGAACCATCGTGCCATAGGCGAGGATGGTGAGCTGTTCGCCCTCGGTAACGTGGCGCGCTTTGCCGAGCGGGATTTTGTAATAACCCTCGGGCACGACGCTCGCGTCGAATTTTTTCCACGGCTGTACGGGTTTGTCGTAATAGCCGGAAAACGGGCCGTTATAGATCCGCTTGGGCTCGAAGAAAACGACCGGGTCATTGTCCTCAATGCACGAGATCAGCAGACCTTTGGCGTCATAGGGTGTTGCCGGGATTACCGTCTTGAGGCCGGAGACGTGGGTGAAGATCGCTTCCGGGCTCTGGCTGTGCGTCTGGCCGCCGAAGATGCCTCCACCGAAAGGCGAGCGCACCGTCATCGGCGCAATGTACTCTCCCGCCGATCGGTAGCGCAGGCGCGCCGCTTCACTGATTAGCTGATCCAAACCGGGGTAAATATAATCGGCGAACTGGATTTCGGGCACCGGGCGCAAACCATAGGCCCCCATCCCCACGGCCACCGCGATAATGCCGCATTCGTTGATCGGCGTGTCGAACACGCGCGTCTTGCCGTATTTCTCTTGCAGGCCCGCAGTGCAGCGGAATACGCCGCCGAAATAGCCGACATCCTCGCCCATAACGACGACATCCTCGTCGCGGCCCATCGAGACGTCGAGCGCATCGTTGATCGCCTCGATCATGTTGAGGCGGCGTTCGGTTGCGCCTTCGGTAGCGGGTGCGTCCTGGGTTGCGGTCTCGCGCATCAGCCCTGCACTCCCTTGGTCGGCAGCCCTTCCGGGAACTTGGTTTCACGCTCGCGCACGGCCTGGTTGGCCTGTTCCTGGAGGTGCCACGGCAACTCCTCGAACACGTCTTCGAACATGGTGCGGAACGGGTGGTGCAAGCCGTGACCGAGAATGCCGTTGGCTTCGGCCTCCTTGGTGACTTTCTTGACGTGCTCGGCCGCCTCGAGGTCCATCTTTTCCTGGCGCTCCTCGTCCCATTCGCCGATCGCGATGAGGTGGTTCTTGAGGCGCATGACCGGATCGCCCAGCGGCCATTCCTCGCGCTCCTGCGCACTGCGATAACCGCTGGGATCATCCGAGGTGGAATGACCTTCGGCGCGATAGGTGAAGAATTCGATCAGCGTCGGCCCGGCATTGGCGCGCGCACGATTGGCGGCCCATTGCTCGGCGGCGTAGCAGGCAAGCGCATCATTGCCATCGACGCGCAGCCCGGCAAGCCCATAACCCAGCGCGCGCGCGGCGAAGGTCGTGCGCTCCGCTCCGGCAAAGCCGCTGAAGCTCGAAATCGCCCACTGGTTGTTGATAACATTGAGGATAACCGGTGCATTATACACCGTGGCGAAGGTGCAGGCCGAATGGAAGTCGCCTTCTGCGGTACTGCCCTCGCCCACCCAGGTCGCGGCGATGCGGCTGTCGCCCTTCATCGCGCTCGCCATCGCCCAGCCCACCGCCTGCGGTGTCTGCGTCGCAAGATTGCCGCTGATGGTGAAGAAGCTGTGTTCGCGGCTCGAATACATGATCGGCAGCTGGCGGCCCTTCAGCTTGTCGCCCTTGTTCGAGTAGATCTGGTTGATCATCTCGATCATTGGATAGCCGCGCTGGATCAGGATGCCCTGCTGGCGGTAGCTGGGAAACACCATATCGTCTCCCGCCAGCGCCATGCTGGCCGAAACGCTGGTCGCCTCTTCGCCGGTGCACTTCATATAGAAGCTGGTCTTGCCCTGCCGCTGGCCGCGAAACATGCGTTCGTCGAAAGCGCGGGTCATCGCCATATGGCCGAGCATGGTACGCAGTGTGTCCGGGTCCAGTTTCGGGTCCCAGGGACCGTGGGCCTGGTCGTCATCGCCCAGCACTCGGACGAGGCCGAAGGCCATCTCGTGCATATCCGACGGATCGCAGGCCTCGTCGGGACGCGCCATGCTCCCGGCCTCGGGCACGTCGATATGCGAGAAATCGACCACGTCGCCCGGTCGATACTTCGGTTCGGGAACATGCAGCGACAATTTGGGGCGATTATCGCCCCTGGCTGCATTACCCTCGGGCCTGTCGGCCATAGAATCGTCTCCCAGACGCAATCTTACGCTTGCGCGTTATTTTATTTCGTCGACGGGAAGCGGTCAAGTCATCGCCGCATCACACGGCGACGGGCGCTTTGATTGGCCCGTGCGGCGCGTAGTCGTGAACCGCGAAATCCTCGATCGCATAGTCGAAGATCGAAGGCGGGCGCCGCACTATTTCAAGCCGCGGAGCGCCTTGCGGTTCCCGCGAAAGCTGCTCGCGGATCAGATCTTCGTGATTGAGATAGAGATGCGTATCGCCCCCCATCCAGACCAGCTCGCCGGGTTCGAGATCGACCTGCTGTGCAATCATCCGCTGGAGCAGCGCCGCCGACCACAGATTGAACGGGAGGCCGAGCGCGACATCACAACTGCGCTGGTAAAGCAGACAGTTGAGCCGAGTGTCGGCGACATGGAACTGGTAGGTCTTGTGGCACGGCGGCAGTGCCATCCGGTCGAGCTCGGCGACGTTCCAGCCCTCGATGATGTGACGCCTGCTCCCCGGGTTGTTGCGCAGTGATTCGACGACTTCGGCGATCTGGTTTACGCCCTCGCCCGGTTCGTAGAGGCCATCCTCCCGCCGACGATAGGTTGGCCAGTCGACCCATTGCTTGCCATAGACCGGGCCGAGATCGCCCCAGCGCTCGGCGAAGGCTTCGTCGTCAGCGATGCACTGGACGAAATCCTCGAGCGCAATCGCATCGCCAGTCTCCTTCACATAGCGCGCGTGCGGCCACTCGTTCCATATCTTCACGCCCTGCAACACCAGCGGGCGGATATTGGTGTCCCCGGTGAGGAACCAGAGCAGCTCGCGCGTGGCGGTCTTCCAATAGACACGCTTGGTCGTGATCAGGGGCATGGCACCATCGCACAGATCGAAGCGCAGCATCGCGCCAAAGACCGAACGTGTCCCCACACCGGTGCGGTCCTTGCGCTCGTCCCCCTCGCACCAGATGCGGCGCATGAGGTCGAGATATTGCTGTTCGTAATGCGGTTGGGGCACAGGGTTTCGGCTCAGTTACGGGGTGAGGCGCCTGTACCGCGCTTTTGTCGCAATTGCCCGCTTGCACGGCCCGCAATCCACACCTATAGGGCGCGCCTGCCTCGCAGCCGTGGCCTTCGCAGATGGCCCGGTCCGATCCGGTCGGGGAGTAGCTCAGCCTGGTAGAGCACTGTCTTCGGGAGGCAGGGGCCGGAGGTTCGAATCCTCTCTCCCCGACCAATTTCAAGCACTTGCGCGGTTGCCGATGACGTCGGCACCGCAGCCAGCCTGCGGCTGGGACAAGGAAAGCTTGAGCCGGGCGATTGGTTTCGCTTTGTCGATACCGACATCGCCCATCCCCCTCGCCCGGCTCTAGCGCGCGCTTTCTCGGATCAAGGCGCCGACAGATATTGCCTGATATAGCTGGTCGACGTGCTGACCCATCCCAGTTCCAGGTGGTTCACCGCTGTCGTAACGCTGCCACCATGCGTCGTCATTCCGGTCGTGTCGCGGCAGCTCGCGATGAAAACCACCCCGTCCGACGGTCCGGTATGCTCGTTATGCAGAAGAGCTATATCGGCCTGGTTGCCGCAGATATTGTGGATCCGCACAGCCGAGGGTGACGGGGCCTGACGGATCACATCGACCAGCGATTCGGGCAGATAGGCAGAGAGACCCGGCCCGGCGCTGTAGAAGCCCTGCCCGCCGTGGAAAGTGGTGTACCAGTCCTGCTCGTAAGTCGGCAGTCCATACGTCCCCGTCCAGTCCTTGAGCAACTGGGCCGAGCCCGGGAAATAGGGCGAATCATAAGTCCATTCCGAGCCGGAGCGCCAGAGACCATAGCAGATCAGTTTGTCGTGCGGGGTCGGCCCATTGATGACGCCACCGCAGGCGGGATAGACGGTCAGGCTGAAAGTCCATCCATGGCGGAAGGACAAGTCGATACCGTTGTTCGCCGACCCCAGCAGGATCAGACGGCGGACATCGCCGCGATAGGCCGTACCCCATGATTTGCGCACGCCCGAGACATACATGCGCGCGTTCGATGCGGCCTTGGACCAGGCAACCACATCAACCTGCCCTGCGCCGGTACGGGATTTGATGATCGCAATCGCATCGGCGATCTGCTCGGACCAGAAGTAACCGTCGCCATTCTTGTGCGGCAATCCGAGAGCGAAGACGCGGTAGCCCCGGCCCGACAGATCCTGCATGAGACCGGTCGACGGGCAGCTCGACCGGCCGCAGCCATAACTGCCCGCTTCGTTCGGATCGGCCCAGGCAAGATCGGCATCCTGGTTGGCACCATGCACCAGCAGCACCGGCACCTTCGTACCCACGTTCCAGTTCGGCGCGTAGTACAGAAGAAATCGCGAGCTATGAGGCCGCGCCGTTCCGAAAAAGGTCGCCCGTTGGCCCGTCTGATCGCCGCGCCCGTCGCTGGGAAAGCTCTCTTGAGTGAAGGCGGTCAGAGTGTCGCGCCACCGTTCGACGCGTACCCATCCGTTATCGATCCCGGTGGAGTATGTCGCCTCCAGCGTGGTCGATCCGGCATGGGCAGAAGGCCCCCAGGCCAGCGCACACAGCGCCAGCAGCAGTATCCAAACGCGCTTCATCGTCCCTCTCCTTCAGATTTGCCTTATGGTTTTGCGAACTCCATCTTCCGATGAAGGTAATCGGCGATCCTGCGACGCATGTCCTGAGCGATGTCGAGCACTCCGAAGGACAGGAAGGCGTGAATGGTTTCCTCGGCACAGTGATGGATACTGTCGATACCGGCGGTCCGAAGCTTGTCATGATAGGCGATGGCTTCGTCGCGCAAGGGATCGCACCCCGCCGTCACGATCATCGTGGGGGCCAGATTCGCGGGGACGGGTGCAAGCAGCGGCGAGATGCGCGGATCGCCCGCCAGGCCGACATTTTCACCGAGGTAATTGTCACGCGCAAATTCGATCGCTTCGCTGACCAGGAAATAGTCTCCCTGCCCAAACCGGGTACGAGAGGGAAACCTGGCGTGAGGGCTGGCGATATCGGTCATGGGATAGATCAGGACCTGACAGGCCAGAGGCGGGGCATTGCCGAGGGCGGATTCCCGTGCGAGCACTGCGGCGAGATTGCCCCCGGCACTATCGCCGATGACCGCCAGCCGACCGGGATCGCCGCCGATGCTCGCGCCGTGGCGATATAGCCAATCGAGCGCGCACAGCGCATCGTTCAGTCCGTCGGGGAAGCGGTGTTCGGGAGACAGCCGGTAATCGAGGCTGAGGATCGCCACATTGCCGAGCGCGGCCAGCGAACCGGCCAGCCCGTCATAGGCGGGAATTCCCCCGAGCGACCAGCCGCCCCCGTGAAGGAACAGCGCCAGCGGTGCGGGTGCACCATCGGCAATCGCCGGACGATAAAGCCGCGCACTGCGTTCCCCATCGCGGCACGGCACAGCGAGATCGACAATCTTCGCCGGCGCGATGTCGCGATCGGGACCGCGAAAGCGATCGAAGACAGCATCGGCGAAAGCTCTTGATGCAGCCATGCCTTCCGCTTCGATGCGCGGCGTCCATTCGCTGCGCATCGCATCGTAATCGCGCAGCAGCGCCCGGGACTGCCGGTCGAGCGGTCCCTGTTCCTCAGGCGTGGTCCGGGTCATCAGAAGCGCAGGACGAAACGCAGATCGTAGGTTGCCGACGCGCCGTAGAAGCCAAGCTGCACCCCCGGAAAATCGGTCAGGTTGAACCCCTGAACGCGCACGGCATTGTCGGTGAGGTTCTCCACACCGGCACGAAGCTCCCAGCGCTCGTCCAAATCGCCGATGGCGACGAACCCGTTGATACGCTCATAGCCGGGTTGGCGCAGCACTGGAGAATCGGTGATCTCCGTCGCCACTTCCGACCGGTACGATCCGTCGATATGGATCGTCAGAGCCAGATTGTCGGATATCGGCCGCTGCCAGGTCGCGCCCAGGCTGGCGTTGAAATCGGGCGCATTGACCGGCCGCCTGTCGCTGACGTCGGTAACCGCACCGCCGACCAGAATGTCGAACTCGCGGTATTTCGCATCGAGCAGACCGAGCGATCCGGTCAGGGTTAGCTCGTCGGTCGGACGGGCGGAGAGCTCGAGTTCGGCGCCATAGGCGCGCGACGACGCGGCATTGGTGAACAGGCTGACGAACACACCGGTCACCGGATCGGAGCCGAAGGACGTCACCTGCACATCGGTATAATCGTTATAGAACAGCGCTGCATTCACCATGAGGCGGCCATCGAGCCAGCTCGTCTTGGCCCCTGCCTCGTAGCTCCAGACATATTCCGGACGGAACGGTCTGAACCCGAAATCGGTATTCGCCCGCCCGTCGAACCCGCCACTCTTGAACCCGCGCGAGGCGGACAGGTAGATCATGGCCTCCGGTGTCACGTCATAGCTGATCGAAGCGCGCGGCGTGAAGGCCTCGAAGCTCGCCTCGCCGGAGATCGGCGTCCCGGCTACACCTACGCCCGTCAGGAAATCGGGCGTGTTCTCGATCACCGAGACCGTGGGATCGAAGAAGTTTTCGAACAAGCGCGCCGAAGTGCGGTCTTCCCACGTATAGCGCGCACCGGCCGACAGGGTGAGCCGCGGGGTCAGCGCATAGGTGAGATCGGCGAAGATCGCATAGCTATCGGTCTTCTGGCGGGTTTCCGCGAGGCTCGACGTTGGAAACCCGAAAGCGGTGACCGGAAAGCCGAACAATGTTGCTGCGCCATTATCGACCCCTGAGAAGGTCGTGTCGTCATCGTGGAAGTAATACAGGCCAGCAGTCAGGCTGAACCGGTCCCGATCGTCGTAGGTCAGCCGCAGTTCCTGGCTGAACTGTTCCTGTTCCTGAAGCAGCAGGATATCGAGGATGGGCAAGGGCGATCCATCGGTGTCGAGATTCAGGTCGAATTCGAACGACCGGAAAGCCGTGATCGATTCCAGCGTGATCCGGTCGCTGGCATCGAACCGGCTGGTCAGCGCAAACCCATAGCCGGTCTGATCGTTGAGACCGTTGGCATTCACATCGACGCGGTAGGGATCGTCCGATGCGGGATAGGTGATATTGCCCGTCCCATCGAAACCGGTGATCGGCGTCTCGCGCACGGGGCTGCGCGAGGTATCCGGCCGGTCGATCCGAACATCGCCGCTGAGCAGGAATTCGAGAGTGTCGGTCGGCTGGAACAGCAGGGTTGCCCGGCCCGCAAACGTCTCGACGTCGCCGTCATCTTGGCCGGTGACGCTGTTGCGCGCATACCCGTTCCGCTTGGTATAGGCTGCGGCCAGTTTGCCTTTCAGCACATCTCCCGCGATCGGGCCGCTGATCCGTCCCTTGGCGGTGACGAAACCGAAATTGCCAGCCCCCGCCTCCATATATCCCGACAGGTAATTGGTCGGCCGGGTGGACACGAACTTGATCGCACCGCCGATCGTGTTGCGGCCGTAAAGCGTGCCTTGAGGTCCACGCAGCACCTCGATCCGTTCCACATCGAACAGTTCGAGAAACGCCGCCTGCGAGCGGGCGATGAAGACATCGTCGACATAAACCCCGACCCCGGGATCGGCGAAGGCAAGCGAATCGTTCTGGCCGACACCGCGGATATAGATGACAGCATTCCCGGCATCGCCCTGGTCGAGATACAGATTGGGCGTGGCGTACTGGATACCCGACAGCGTATCCGCCTGGAGGTTGGAAAGCGCCTCGTCGTCGAAGGCAGAAATCGCGATGGGCACTTCCTGAAGCGATTCCTCCCGCCGGCGGGCGGTGACGATGATGGTGTTGGCATCCTCGGCAACCGGTTCGGCCCTCGGCATTTCCTGCTGCGCCAAGGCCGGAAGGGCCTGGATCAGGGCCGTAGTGGCACACAGGGTGCTTACCAGACGCGCCCGCTTTTTCGCGATATTCATAGATGTCCTCCCATTCGGTCGCGTCTATTTGGCGTCCGCTATTTACGGGAGACAGTGCGCGGAAGCTGGCTATGGTGTCGAGGACGCGCTCGCGCAATCCGAGAGGACATTTTCGCTCACGACATCGGCAGCAAAGCGCGCGGGAGTCGTTCCAGTCCATTGCTTGAAGGCCCGCGCAAAACTGCGAGCGTCGGCGAAACCCAGCAGGTCGGCGACCGCTTCCGGCGAGCGCCCCGCCCCCAGCAGGCGCCTCGCGCGGCGATCGAGCATTTCGGCCCGGAGCTGGCGGAAACCATGGCCGGTCTCGGATAGCTTTCGGCGCAGGGAGGCCACGCTCATGCCGAGTGCTTTTGCGACCTGGCCTTGATCGTCCAGCCCGCTTTCAAGCTTGCTGCGAACTCTTGAGACCAAGTCGCCCGGCTGGTGTGCATCCGCTCCATCCGGGCGAGTCAGAGCGGCCAGGATGCGATCATAGACATCGATTGAATCGAGCGTCTGAGCCGTAGAGCCAGGGGTGAGATCGCCTGCCGCTCCGGCGTATTCAAGCATATAGGCGGGCGCTCCCAATCGGACGGGCACCGACCAGTAGCCCAGCATGGCATCGCCTCCGCGCCGGGATCGGCGACTGTGTACCGCGCGCAGATGCGAGGTCAGCTCGCGTCCTGCCCACATCTCCAGCAATGTGTGAACGAAGATCAGGACTCCTTCCATCACTGTCGCGCGTGTGGAAGGGCCGCCAGCGAAGGTGAAGGGAAATTCCGCATCGTCCATCCGGTAGAGGATGCGGTTGCCCTGTCGTTCGATACGATTGTAGCTCCCGCCGTGGAGGAGATTATAAGTCTGCGCGGAAAGGCGCATGGCATCGGCAAGGCTGGCCGCATCGCGGATACGTTCGCCAACGAGATTGGTCGCACCGAGCAAGAGCGGCCTGCTCGACAGAGCGCAGGTCTCGTCCTCGATTTCCGCGAGCCTGACCCGCATCATACTGAAATATTCGCAAGGCGAGAGATTGGGATCGATAGCGTATCTGCAATCCGCCGGATCGCGATGCTCACCCTCACCGATCGAAGCTCGTCCTGGCATTGGAAAATGCTAGGTCCCTGGCCCGCAGGCGTCAATTCCCTGCGGGATTGCCCGATGCGCCGCGCAACGACACGCTCATCCTGCCTAGCCGGGCGCGCCGCCGACTGCCTGATAAAGCCCGACAAGAGTGGTGAGTTCGTCAGCCCTCGTCTGGACGAGCGACAGTTCCACACCCAGCAAGGCACGCTGCGCATCGACTTGCTCGATATAGGGTGTGTAGCCCGCTCGATAACGGTTGCGGGCATGGCGCAGCGCATCGGCAACCGCAGCGCGCTGCGCCTGAAGGGCTGCTTCCTGCTCGTTCAGATGCGCCAGAACAGCCATGCGGTCTTCTACCTCACGCAGGGCATTGAGCACCGCCGAACGATAGGCCCATGCCGCCTGGTCACGCTGCGCGGTCGCGCCTTCGAGCTGCGCTTCGAGCCGCCCGCCTTGAAAGATCGGCGCCAGGATACTGCCGCCCAGCGACCAGATGCCGATTGGGTTGGCGAGCAGATCCGACAGGGCGACGCCTGCTTGGGCACCGAGATCGATCGATGGCAGGAAATCGGCTCGGGCCGCGCGCATTTGCGCATCCGCGGCCACGATCCGATATTCCGCAGCGGCGATGTCGGGCCGACGCCGCAAGAGCTCGGATGGAAGAGCTGCCGGAGGCGCGGGCACGCGCAGATCGTCGAAAGATCCGCCGCGCTCGATTTCACCCGGCGACCGGCCAGTCAGAACCGCAAGGGCGTTTTCCTGGCGCGCGATCTGCGCCTTGAGCTGGGGGACCAGTTGCGCCGTCGCCTGGTATTCGGCCTCGGCCTGTCGCAATTCGAGTTGCGAGGTGTAGCCGACTTCGGCCCGGTCGCGCGCGAATTTGAGTGCTTGGCCACGAGCGTCGAGAGTCTGTTCGAGCACCGCCAGACGAGCGTCGAGTGCGAGCAAGGTGATGTAGCCGCTGGCTGCAGCCGCTGTCACCGAAAGGCGCGCGGCTTCGGCGCCAGCGATGCTCGCGGCAACACCCGCCTCCGCCGCATCGATACGCGCGGCGTTCTTGCCGAATAAATCGATCTCGTAGGATGCGCGAAACGCCGGTTGCACAGCTACCGATTCCTGCGCTCGCCCGAACGGCGAAACCTCGCGCCGAATACCGCCGTCGACCCCCACGCCCAGCGCAGGCAGAAGCAAACCGCGCGAGCCACGTTCGGTAGCGCGCGCTTCCTCCACCCTAGCTGCGGCGAGCTGCACATCGGGATTGTTGCGGCGTGCTTGCTCGACAAGTCTGGAGAGCTGGGGATCCCCGAAGCTTTCCCACCATTGGGTATCGACAGGCACGGCCACGCCCAGCGACGTGCGCCAATCGGTGGGGGGACCAACTGCCGTGCCCGGCGGCGCATCCTGCAGCGTTGGCGCGCAGGCGGACAGGAACAGTGCAGAGGTTGCGAGGTAAAGACTGGCTCGGCGGATCACGGTCAATCCTTTGTGTGAACGGTTGCGATGACAGACATCCCAGGGCCAAGTCGCGCCGCCGCCTCTTGGCCGCGATCGAGAACGATGCGCACGGCTATGCGCTGCGGAACCTTCACGAAATTGCCCGCGCCCGTGTCCGGTTTTACCAGGCTGAACTCACTGCTTGCCGCCGGCGCAATGCTTTGCACGCGACCGGTGAGTTCGAGCCCGCCGAGCGCATCCACCGCGAGTGTGGCACGTTGCCCCACAGTCATATCCGCCGTCTGCGTTTCCTTGAAATTCGCCACCACCCACAACTCGTCCGGGACGATGTACATGAGCTGCGTACCGGCGGTGACCAATTGCCCCACGCGGGCGGTTACCTCGCTCAGCCTGCCCGGACGCGATGCACGGATTTCGGTGCGCGAAAGTTCGAACTCGGCGAGCCCCTTGGCGGCCTCGGCACCGGCGACCTGCGCTTCCAGCGCACGTCGGCCCACATTCACCGATCGCACATTCTCGAGCGCGATGGTGCGCTGCGCCCGTGCCTGCCGAACAGCCGCCTGTGTCTGCTGGAGAGCAGCCCGTGCCTGATCGCGTTCACGCAGAGATACCGAACCCTCGTCGACCAATTCGGCAATGCGGTTCATGTCCGCCTGCGCCCGTTTCAGAGCGGCTTGGGCACTCGCCACCGCAGCATCCTGCAACTCGACTTGGGCCATTGCCGAACGCCGACTCTGGTCGTTGTTCGCCAGCGATGCCTTCTGCGCGGCGGTGTTAGCCACACCTTGCTGCACCTTTTCCCGAAACGGCGTGTCGTCGATCCGGGCCAGCAGGTCGCCTTTCTCGACGCGTTGGAAATCGGTGACCGGTACGTCGACCAGATATCCCGCCACCTGCGGGCTGACCACCGTCGTCCGGCCGCGAACATAGGCGTTGTTCGTGGTCTCGTCTCCATCCGCGAAGGGCGGGAGATCCCAGGCGAAAAGCGCGGCGAGAATGCCCGCCAGAATGAACAGGACCGCAACGCCTATCCGGCGGCGCGAAACATTGGGCGACCAGCCCTTGTCCGTCTGCGGTTCAAGCGGTTCGTCCTCTATCACCTCGGCATCGGTCGGCGACGGGGGAGCGGGATTCGTCATTTGCTAGTCCTTGCAAGCATGGCCTCGAGAAAAGCCAGTTCCTTGGCGAGCGGATTGCGCCCGCGAAACTTGTTGATCAGCCAAGGCACGACCAAAATCGCGAAAGTCGCGGTGGCCAGCGTGCCGATGAGAAAGAAGACATCGTTGAACGCGAGCACGGCTGCTTCGCGCCCCACCTGCTGCGAGATATTTGACGCTGCCGCTTGCTGCTGCAGCGCAGGGTCTGCCTGCGCAGGGGCAACCCGCTGTACGGCATTCGACAGAGCCTCCGCGAACCGTGCATTCCCAAGCGTCAATGTGTCTCCGGCATCGATGAGATGGGTCTTCAACCTGATGGTATGGAAAGCGGACAGCAGCGAGATCCCCGCAAGCCCTCCGATCGATTGCGAGAGCGAAAAGACGGCGATGAAGCTGATCACATAGCTTTGTCCCGCCGCCAGCGCACGAAGCATGCCTTCCATCATGATCGGCCCCATGGCGAAAACCGCGGCGAATGCGATGGCCGCCTGGGTGGCATACAAATCCTGCGGGCGTGTCATCACACCGGTTCGCGTATCGGCGAATGCAGCCAAACCGATCACCGCAACGGCGAAGAGAACCGGCCGCGTAAGATCCTTGGGGTCGAGCCGAACGACGGAAAGGACCATGCCGCCGAAAGTCGCACCGGCGAGTATCCAGAAATATCCCGTCAACTGCTCATTGCCATAGCCCAACGCGGCGAACAGGCCGCTTGCGCCGAAGCCCTGTTCAGCGACGAGAATGCGGACCGTCGCGCCAATCGCTGCAAGACCCAGAATGGCGCGGCTCGACAACCAGCTCAAATCCAGCATCGGGCTTTTGCGGTTGGCCTCGATAAGAAAACACCCGCCGAGGCCGATGATCGCTGCCACGAGAGCATAGCCGAGCCACGGCGTGTCCCACCACTGGATACGTCCCTGGACGAGGAATGCGCACAGTGCCCCCACCCCCAGCATGAACAGGGCGATACTGGGTATGTCGAGTTTTTCGAAAGTGCCTTTGCGCAGGCCGGGTGGCAAACGCAGCCAGTAGACCAGGCCGAAACCCAGCAGGGACATCGCGAACTGGAACTGAAAGACGTGATCTATATCGCCGTCCACGAGAAGCGCGGGGGATATGGCCCGCGTCAACGGGAAGGCGAATTGGATGAGCCCCAGCGAGATGATCAGACCGCCGACCCGCAAGGCAGGCGGCAACCCTTGCATGAGATAATAGACCGACAGTGCGGACAGCCCGCTCGCGGCAATTCCCGCCACGGCCCGCGCGGCGAGTTCCGGGTAATAACCAGGTCCCATCATCTGGACGAAGTTAGCGGCCACCAAGCCCGCCATGGCCCAGCGAACGAAGGGCTGAACGCCAAACTCCTGCCGGACACGAAAAAGCAGCATGCTCATACAGGCATAGGTCGAATAGAAGGCGACGGTCAGCCACCCCTCCTCGACCGGAGTCAGCGCGAAACCGGCTCGCAAGGCGGGTGAATTGGCGATCAGAAAACCGTTCTGCGCGCCCCCGATCAGCCCCAGCAGGATGCCGATCCCAAGATAGGCCGCGCGCCGCCCCGCAGGATGGTCCGGGTTGGCGGGTGATCCGGGCAGGATCGGCAGCTCGTGCGGCTTGAAGCGATAGCCGTCAACGTCATCGACAAGGGAGTGGCGGTCAGTCACCCGGCAATACTCCGTCGATCAGGGTCGTCACCAGCGCCTCTTCGAATGCCGCATCGTCCGCCAGGCTTTCGACGAGCTTGGCCAGGCGTTCGCGCCGCGCGACCGTGCTGGCCGCCGAATAGATGAAATTGGCGATCCGGAACTGCATATGCGAAGGCGGGTTTGCAACGCTGCCTGCCGCAGATTGCGCCAGTTCGAAAAAATGCCGATGGAGCGGCGTCGTCAGTTCGTCGAGAAGCCACCGGGATCTATCGGTATCGACAGTGATATCACGCAACAGCAGACGCGGCACTTCGGGTCGGATCAGAAGGTAGGCCAGAAACGCCTTCATCGAAGACCGCAGGCGTTCGACATCCGTCTCCGACTCTGAATTCGAAAGCGCATGGACAAGGGCATTCCGCAAGTCGGAGGCGGCGTCCGACACGATCGATTTCCACAGACCCGCCTTACCGCCGAAACGGTAGGAAATAAGCGCGACATCGACATTCGCGTCGGCTGCGATTTCGCGCAGGGATGTGGCCTCATACCCTTGCGTGGCAAAGCGCAGCAGCGCCGCCCTGGACAGGGCCTGACTCGTGTCCTGATCGGTTTGTCGGGGCCGCCCGCGGCCGCGTCGCTGCACCATCTATCACTCCTTGGAGGAGACGATATAGGGCAGCTGACCATATATTCAATACACGTTGAATATATGGTCAGCTCGCTTCTCGCAATGCAGGGCTGGAAGCGCAGTCCACGACACAAGTCATATTGCAACGCCGCACATGCGTGCCATCTTCAACAGCATTGTCGAACGTCCAGCTCCCCTTCATCGTACAGCAAGCATCCATGCGCGATGGCGCGCGCGTCGCAAGCCTGCGGCGTTCGAAATAAGGGACGGAAACCAGTCGATGCGACGCGCAACCATCGCCGCACTTCTCACGGCAACGCTTATCCTCGGCGGATGCAACACTGTTCGCGGGCTTGGCGACGACCTGAAATCGGTCGCAAATGCGGTCGATGAGGAGACCTGAGCGCTCTAGAACCCGAACCGCACCCCGCCCCACACGGTTCGCGGAACGCCCAAGTCGATCGAACCGCCCTGATTGCGCGTGACGATCGTTTCGCCAGTCAGATTCTCGCCGCGAAAGACGAGGGATATCCCGTCTGAGATCGGAACGCGGGCGAAAGCATCGAGCGTCGTTGCGGCGGGTAGAATATCGGTTTCCAGATCGTCCTCGAACTGCGCGCCGACATGGCGCAAGCTCATGGAAAACACCCAGTTCTCCGCCGGTCGGTAAGACAAGGTGGTCGCGCCAACGAAGCGGGGCGTCTGCGACGGACGGTTTCCGTCGAGGGCAGCGGCAAAGCCGGACCCTCGCGATTCCGCATCGGTCCAGGCCGCAGATGCAATCGCATCGAAACGCCCGAAGGTCGCTGACGCGGAAAGCTCGATCCCGCGCGCATGGATCGCATCGATGTTACGGCGTTGGCGCAAATTCGTACCAAGGGTGACATTGGCGATAGCGTTCTTCACACGGTTGTCGAAGGCAGTGACCGAAATGACCATCCCATCGGTCGGCGTCAGATCGACACCGGCCTCGCCCCCTTCGAGCCGCTCGTTTTCAAGGGCCGCATTGGCTTCGGTCACGACCGGGAAGACGACGAATGGCCGGTAGAGTTCGTTCAGCGTGGGCAAGCGCAAGCCCGAATAGGCCGCCGCGCGCAGAGCGATCGCATCGCTGGCCCGGAAAAGTGCCCCGCCCCGGAACGAGGCATCCCATCCTGTTCGGTCGGAATAGGCACGCGAAACAACCGAAAACCCGTCCCCATCGCGCTCGTCGAAGAATCCGTCACGGATGGTCCAGCGGTCGAGCCTGGCACCCGCGGTCAGGACGAGCGAGCCGATCGTCCAGTCATTCTCCACGAACAGACCGAGATCGGTGTTGGTGCCGCCGGCATTGCGCCGAGCGCGGACCACGCCGGTGAAGGCGCTGATCGCATTCTCGTACAATTCCCCATCCGACCGGCGATAATCGACACCCAGCCGCAAGACGTGCGCATCGCCTACCGGTGGGCGCAATTCGAGCTTGCCGCCAAGGCCCGTGGCCGGGGTGTTGCGCTGGTCGAGAACGGGGACGAAGCGCGTTGAGGAGATAATCCGATTGGTGAAGTTGCGCGCCTGGACATAGGCAATGGCATCGAATTGCCAGGGGCCGCGTCCGATCAGACGCAAGCTGCCATCTTGCCCTTCGATAGTGCTGTCCGCACCTTCGAAGCGGAGCGTCCGTTCATCGCGATAGGCCAGCCCGCGAAACTGGAGTTCGATATCGTCTGCCAGCGGGGCAACGCCGCGTATCTGCGCCGACCAGCCATCGAAGGCCGCCCGCGCGGAGAGGGGAACGCGATCTGCCCCGGGCGTGGAGAAGAACCCCTTCCCGCGATCCCATCGGCCCGATGCGGCGAGAAAACCGCTCCCCAGCCGCGTTGCGGCAGTGGTCGAGACTTCGGTCTCTCCGCGATCGTTGGCGAGGACCTGTCCAGCAACGCCTTCCAGCACGTCGATCCCGGCGCTTTCCAGTTCGATCGTACCGGCCAGCGCCCCGGCGCCGAACGGCCCGGAACCGCCGCCCCGCGTAACACGGATCTGCGCCAACCGCTCCGGCGCAAGCGCGCTAAAGGGAATGTAGCCGAAAAAGGGATCGCTCATCGGCACTCCGTCGAGAAGCACCAGGGCGCGGCTGGTCGCATTGCCGCCAAGCGCACGCAGCGTAACACCCTGAGCCGAGGCATTGGCCGAACGGCTGTCAGAGCGGCGGAACTGCTGGAATCCGGCAATCGACGAAAGGGCATCCTCGATCCGTCCCGAAGGCACCGACATAAGCGTTTCGCGGTCGATCGTCCGTGTGTCGTAAGCAGGCGCGGCCGGTGTTTCGTCGAGACCTTCGCCAGTGACGACGATCATCGGCCCGCCATCCTCGGCCGAAAGCGGTGTGGCCATGGCCAGCGCGAGGCCGGTACCGGCGATCCAGTGTCGGGACATAGGCATTGCTCTGCCTCCTAACGGGTGATCCTCGACAATGCGAGAGCAAGCTAGGCGATTGCACCTTCGCGGCGATTGCCTAGAGATGAGGGTGGAAGAGGAGAGATGGAATGGCCGAGGCAGGTGAGCGTGCGGAATGGGTCAAGCGGCCCGCCGCAGCGATCGAGGGGACAAATTGCACGCTCGGGGATTATCAGTCTCTCTATGCGCGCAGCGTCGAAGACACGGACACATTCTGGGCCGGCCAGGCCGAACGTCTCGACTGGTTCGCCCAGCCGACGAAAATCGCCAACTGGTCCTTTGATCCGGTGGCGATCAAATGGTTCGAGGACGGCGCCCTCAACATCTGCCACAACGCGGTCGATCGTCATGTCGATGCGGGCCATGGTGATCGGCTGGCGCTGATTTTCGAACCCGATGCACCCGATGGCGAAGTCCGCCGCATCACCTATGCGGAATTGCAAGCCGAAGTCATTCGCATGGCCAACACGCTCAAGGCGATGGGCGTCGCGAAGGGCGACCGGGTCACGATCTACATGCCGATGGTGCCAGAAGGCGCCTACGCCATGCTCGCCTGCGCGCGGATCGGCGCGATCCATTCGGTCATATTCGGCGGGTTCAGCCCCGAGGCGATTGCGGGCCGGGTGGAAGACTGCGAAAGCGAATGGATCGTCACCGCCGATGAGGGTCTGCGCGGCGGCAAGCGTATTCCGCTGAAGGCCAATGTCGATGCGGCACTGGAAAAGATCGCGGTAAAGGCAGTCCTGGTGCTGCGCCACACTGGCGGCGATGTTTCGATGACCGAAGGCCGCGATCACTGGTATCACGAACTGTCGGCAGACGGCTCCGCCGAATGCCCCTGCGAGCCGATGAACGCGGAAGATCCGCTGTTCATTCTGTACACCTCGGGTTCGACCGGGAAACCGAAGGGCGTGCTTCACACAACAGGCGGCTATGCCGTTTGGACCGAAACCACCTTCCGCTACATCTTCGACTATCGCGAGGGCGAAGTGTTCTGGTGTACGGCGGATATAGGCTGGGTCACCGGGCACAGCTACATCGTGTACGGTCCGTTGCTAAACGGGGCGACGGCGGTGATGTTCGAAGGCGTTCCGACCTATCCAGACCACGACCGCTTCTGGGCGATATGCGAAAAGCACAAGGTCAACATCTTCTATACCGCCCCGACCGCGATCCGCGCTTTGATTCGCGAAGGTGATAGCCACGTGCTGAAACATGATCTTTCCGCATTACGCCTGCTCGGGAGCGTCGGCGAACCGATCAACCCGGAGGCATGGCGCTGGTATCACGAGACCGTCGGCAAAGGGAACCTGCCGGTGATCGACACCTGGTGGCAGACCGAAACCGGCGGCTGCATGATTACCACCCTTCCCGGCGCACACGATATGAAGCCAGGCAGCGCGGGTCGCCCGTTTTTCGGGGTCTGTCCGCAACTGGTCGATAATGAGGGCGAGGTGCTCGACGGGGCGACCTCGGGCAATCTGTGCATCACCCGCAGTTGGCCCGGCCAGGCCCGGACGGTCTATGGCGACCACGAGCGGTTCGTGCAGACATATTTCAGCACCTACACGGGCAAGTATTTCACCGGAGACGGCTGCCGCCGGGACGAAGACGGCTATTACTGGATCACCGGGCGCGTCGATGACGTGATCAATGTGTCGGGGCACCGCATGGGCACCGCCGAGGTGGAAAGCGCGCTGGTGCTGCATCCCGACGTGTCGGAGGCTGCGGTCGTCGGCTACCCGCACGACATCAAGGGCCAGGGAATCTATTGCTACGTTACACTCAATGCGGGGGTCGAAGAAAGCGGCGAGCTGACGGCAGAACTGCGCGCCCATGTGCGCAAGGAAATCGGCCCGATCGCAACCCCCGACCACCTGCACTTCACCCCCGCCCTTCCCAAGACCCGCAGCGGAAAAATCATGCGCCGGATCCTGCGAAAAATTGCCGAAAACGAATTCGGCTCGCTGGGCGACACCTCAACCCTTGCCGACCCGGGTGTAGTTGCGGCCCTGATCGATGGCCGACGAAACCGATAGCCGGGCTCCGTGAAGCGCATGGAGTTATAGGGCGATTAACCCCGGTTGTGGCATAGGGTCCCTATGTACGAGGCGCGGCTACAATGTGGATCGTAAAGCAGATCGTTTCGCGTACTCCTAAATCGGGCTGGCGCGGTTTCTTTCTCATCGGCTGCGTCGTCCTTCTCGCTTTGCTTCTCGCAGGCACGAGCTGGAGCGCGTGGCGCTCCTCGATAGAGCGTGCCGCTGCCGACGAACGACAATACAATACCATCGAGGTCCTGTTAGCGACCGGTAAATTGCGGGCCGCAGCACTGCAGCAGATTCGCGGTGGACGGGGATATCTCCTCACGGGGAACCCCCTTTTTCTCGAACCGCATGCCCTTGGCAGGCAAGAGGCCAAGACGGCACAGGCCCAGCTCGCTGAGCTAGTCGGAAGCGATAGCGAGCAGCAAGCACGTGTTGAAGCGCTCGCTATACATCTTGCGCATCTGGACGGGGTTAGCGGGTCGATGATCGACAGCATGGGAAAAGGCGAGACGCGCAATGCGTTGGCCACCATGCGCAGCGGGAGTGACCGCGATGCGATAGAAGCGATACTGCGCACTCTCGACGCGATCGAGGCCGCCGAACGCGCAGCATTGGACACCCAGACCGCGATCGCGCGACAACACGCCATAGCCAATGAGCGCTACCAATACCTTCTGGCCATCGCTGGCCTTGGCCTGCTCGTGCTATCGATCCTCGCTACCATCTATGTGCGAAGAGCACTCGATGCCGAGTATGCTGCGCGAAAGCAGCTCAAGCACTTTGCAACGACCGATCCGCTGACGTCCCTGCCCAACCGTCGAGCTTTCATGGAAGCCGCCTCTCAGCATATCAGACAATCGCAGGGCGACCTCGAGCGCAAGCTCAGCCTCGCTATTTTCGATATCGATCACTTCAAGCGCATCAACGATCGATTCGGCCATCCGGTTGGCGATGAGGTTATCAAGGAAGTCGGCCAGAGGGCGATCGCCGCGCTGCGCAAGCACGATTTCGTCGGCCGGATCGGAGGCGAAGAATACGGTGTTCTCCTCCCACGAACCGATCTTCAGACCGCCCGCACCGTTTGCGAGCGTCTGCGTGAAGCCATTGCCGGTTCGCCGATCGTCCGGAACGACGCGATCATACCGTTCACGGCCAGTATCGGGATCACCGAGTTCCGGCCCCGTGATGATATCGACCATCTGCTGGCCCGCGCGGATTCAGCCCTTTACGAGGCGAAGACCGGGGGGCGCAACCAGGTTCGTGTCGCAGCCTGACCCTTGCGCTTCGAGATGTGGGCGGCCTAAGCGCGCTCCATGGCAAACCATCGCATATTATTCGTCTGCCTCGGTAATATCTGCCGGTCTCCACTTGCCGAAGCGGCCTTCAAAAGGGCCGCGGGCGAAGCCGGGCTGGACGCCGAAGTCGAGAGTGCCGGGACAGCCGACTATCATGTCGGCGAGCCGCCCGACCCGCGCAGCATCCAGGAGGCCGAGCGCCGTGGGATCGACATAACCGGCTATCGCGGGCGCCAGTTGAGCGTACGCGACTTTCACGAGTTCGATTTCATTCTCGGCATGGATCGATCGAACATGACCGATATCGCTCGCATCGATCCGGGAGACGGCAAGGCTCGGATCGCGATGCTGCTCGACCTCGTACCAGGCCAGGAGGGGCGCGAAGTGGCCGATCCCTGGTACGGCGGACCGGAAGGCTTCGCGACGACATGGCACGAAGTCGATGCCGGTGCCCGCGCCTTGCTCGCGGTACTGCTCGATGAAACGGCTTGAGGACGCCGTAGAGCATATCTGCGGGACGCAGGTCGCTGCGACCCAGCCCCTCGCAGGGGGCGATATTTCGGGAGCGTCCAGAGTAACGCTGGCAGATGGCCGCAGCGTCGTGGCCAAGCACGGCCCACTGACCGGCAGGGAAGCGGTGATGCTTCAGGCCATGGCACAGCTTGGCGCGCCCGTTCCCGCGGTGCTGGGCACAATGCAAGGCTGGCTGGTCATGCAGGATGTGGGACCGGCGCAGCGGTTCGATGATGCGGCCTGGCGCTTTCTCGCCCATGCCCTTGTGCCGTTACAGTGTGCCGCGCAGGTTGAGACTTTCGGATGGCATGAGGAGTACGGATTCCGTGATATTGCCGTTCGGAACGCGCGCCATGCCAACTGGGCCGAATTCTGGCGTGAGAACCGCTTGCTGTGCCATGTCGCAGCGCTCGACATGTCGCTTGCACGCAGGGTCGAAGCGCTGGCATCGCGCCTGGCGGAATTGATTCCCGAAAGGCCGGAGGTCAGCCTGCTGCATGGCGATCTGTGGGGCGGCAATGTCGTCTGGAACGGCACAAGGGCATGGCTGGTCGACCCTTGTGCCTATTACGGCGACCGCGAGGTCGATGTGGCCGCGCTCACCGTCTTCGACAATCCGCCCAATGCGTTTTTCGACCGGCTTGCGCTGGAGCCGGGGTGGCAGGACCGCCTGCCGATCTATCGCCTGTGGATGTGGCTGGTCCACGTTCGCCTGTTCGGCGACAGCTATCGTGCAGCGGCAGAGCGGGAACTCGATGCGCTGGGTTTCTAGCCCCCGCGCAAAGTCTTCACCCCGAAATCGCGTTCGAACAGATAGAGCAGCACCCTCGCCGCCTCGCCTCGCTTGCCTTCCAGCCCGCCATCGCGTTCCATTAGCAGGCGCGCATCGTCATAGGCCTTCGGCAGCAAATCGGTGATCTGCTCCAGGCTCGCGATGCTGAACGGCGTGTCGCCGGACTGCCGCGTCCCGAGCAACTCACCACCACCGCGCAGGCGCAAATCCTCTTCGGCCAGATAGAAGCCATCCTGGCTTTCGCGCATCAGGGCCAGGCGCTTCTGCGCGGTTTCCGACAAAGTTTCGCCGTGCAGAAGGACGCAAAAGCTCTTCTCGCTCCCTCGCCCCACACGGCCGCGTAGCTGGTGCAATTGCGCCAGACCGAAACGCTCGGCCTGTTCGATTACCATCAGCGTCGCATTGGGTACGTCGACCCCGACCTCGATCACCGTGGTCGCCACCAGCAGCTTCGCCTCGCCGCGAGCGAAGCGCTCCATCGCCGCATCCTTGATTTCGGGCGCTAGCTGGCCATGGACCATGACCACATCCTCGCCGAACCGCTCCCTCAGCGCTGCATAGCGCGCTTCGGCGGCGGCGATATCGTCCGGCCCGTCGATCTCGCGGACCATCGGGCAGACCCAATAGGCCTGACGGCCCTCTGCAATTTGGGCGGCCAGTCGCTCGACCAGAGCGCCGATCTTGGCCTGCCCCATGACGACCGTGTCTATCGCCTGCCGACCGGGCGGCAATTCGTCGAGCTTGCTCACGTCCAATTCGCCATATTGCGCCAGTGTGAGAGTGCGCGGGATCGGCGTCGCGGTCATTGCAAGCACGTGCGGCGCGCGCTTTCCCTTGCTCGCCAACATCAGCCGCTGACCGACGCCAAAACGGTGCTGTTCGTCGATCACCACCATGGCAAGGTTCTTGTAAGCGACCTTGTCCTGAAAAATCGCATGTGTGCCGACGACGATGTCGATACTGCCATCGAGCAGGCCCATCAGCGTCGCCTCGCGCACCTTGCCCTTGTCGCGGCCAGTCAGCAGCGCGACCCGCGCGCCGGTGGGTTCGGCCATGCGCCGCAGGCTGTCGAAGTGCTGGCGGGCGAGGATTTCTGTCGGCGCCAGCATGGCTGCCTGCGCCCCGGCCTCGACCGCGATCAGCATGGCTTCGAGTGCGACCACCGTTTTGCCGGCACCGACATCGCCTTGCAGCAGCCGCAGCATCGGGGCTTCCTGCGCCATGTCGCCCTCGATCTCGGCGATCGAACGCCTTTGCGCGCCGGTCAGCGGGAACGGCAGGTCGAGCCTGCCGCGATAGCTGCCGTCGCCTCGCAAGGGCTGCCCCTTGCGCTTACGATTATCTGCCCGCACCAGCATCAGCGCCAGGCTGTTGGCGAGCAATTCGTCATAGGCCAGCCGGTTGCGCGCGGATGTATTCTCCCCCTTATGCGCCAGCACGAGCGCATCGCGCCAGGTGGGCCAGCCCTCCTTGTCGAGCTGCGAGGGCTCGATCCATTCGGGAAGTTCGGGCGTACGCGCCAATGCCTGTTCAACCAGCCCTGCGATCTTGGGCTGGGTCAGTCCCTCGGACAGGCGGTAGACAGGCTCATACAGCCGTTGGAGCGTCTCGCCGCCTTCCTCGACCACATGGTCGGGATGGACGATCTGGAGCATGTCGCCGAACCGTTCCAGCTTGCCCGCCACCCAGCGCGTTTCGCCGACCGGCAACTGTTTCTTCGCCGTATAGGACGCACGCCCGAAATAGGTCAGCGCGAGGACGTTGCCCACGCTGTCCTGCGCCAGCACGCGATAGGGCGCGCGTGGGGACCGACCGCCGCGATGCTCGGTGACGGTCAGCCTGACCACGATCTGCTCGCCCTCGCCCGCCTCGTCGACATTCTCCACTGCCCGGCGCGTCACGAAACGTTCGGGCAGGTGGTAGTCGAGATCGCGCACCCGCGTCAGGCCGAGCCGGTCAAGCGGTTTTTTCATTTTCGGCCCAACGCCCTCGAGCGTTTCCGTCTCGGCAAACAGCGGATTGAGAATATCGGGGCGCATGGCTGCTCGCTACCAACTTCCGCCAGTCATTGCGAGGAGCCGACGGCGACGCCGCAATCCATCTCACAAGCTGTCCACAATCGCGAGGTCGGGCGATGGATTGCCGCGCTTTGCTCGCAATGACAGTTGAAAGGCGGCTGTGCCTGCCCTACCCGCACCCTCATGCCCGATCTGCTCACTTTCGAAGGCCGCAAGCAGCGCGCGAAATTCCGCGCCTGGCACCGCGGCACCCGCGAGGCCGATTACATGATCGGCGGATTCTTCGACCGCTACCATGCACACTGGGGCGAGGAGGAACTCGCCTGGTTCGAAGCCCTGCTGGAAGAAGACGATGTCGATGTGATGGCCTGGGCGCTGAAAACGCAGCCCACACCGCCGCACTTCGAGGGCAATCTCATGCGCGCGATGCAGCAGCTCGATTACGTCGATATTCCGCGTTGACGCCCTGCCCCCGGGCACTATCTCGCCACTGACGAATTTCCCCAGCAC
Organism: Qipengyuania sp. ABI-127-1; assembly: GCA_022953095.1. Taxonomy (GTDB): domain Bacteria; phylum Pseudomonadota; class Alphaproteobacteria; order Sphingomonadales; family Sphingomonadaceae; genus Qipengyuania. The sequence continues at coordinate 1,897,378 of JALJCR010000001.1, forward strand.
CCCTTCCCATCCGGGCAAGGGGGCAATCGTGCGTGTGCAACCCGCAGCGCCCCGAACGCCAGGACCCCGATGCCCGATCTTTCCCGCATCCTGAACGCCAATACCTCTCTCACGCTGGCGCAGGTTGCGCGCGGCGCACAGCCGCTCGTCATGGCCGACCTCGCCCGCGCCAGTTCGGGTCGCGCGGTGTTCATCGCGCCCGACGATGCGGCGATGCGCGGGATCGTCGATGCAGCGGCCTTTTTCGCTCCCGAACTGGAAGTGATCGAATTCCCCGCATGGGATTCGCTACCCTATGACCGCGCAAGTCCCGCCCTCGCCATCAGCGCGCGGCGGCTGGCCGCGCTGTTCCGGCTTCAGGCAGGCAAGGCCAAGGCGCAGCTCGTCGTCACCACGGCCAACGCGGTACTCCAGCGTGTGCTTACGCCGTTTCGCATTCGCGAGAGTGTGCGGGAGTTCAAGCCGGGTATCGAGATCAGCCGCGAGAGTCTGTCGCTATTGTTGCAAAAGCAGGGGTACAGCCGGACCGATACGGTGATCGACAAGGGCGAATATGCCGTACGCGGTTCGATCGTCGACATTTTCCCCAGCGGGATGGACGAAGCGCTGCGGCTCGATTTCTTCGGCGACGAGCTGGAGTCCCTGCGCACTTTCGATCCCAATACGCAGATGAGCACCGGGCGGCTCGACTCGCACCTGCTGCTCCCGGCGAGCGAAGCGCTGCTCGACGAGGACAGCATCAAGCGCTTCCGTAGCCGCTACCGCGAGATGTTCGGCGCCCATGCGACGCAGGACCCGCTCTATGAAGCGGTCAGCGACGGTCGCCGCCTTGCCGGGATGGAGCACTGGCTGCCCCTGTTCGAGGACAAGCTGACCACGCTTTTCGATCACTTGGGCAAAGACGACCTCGTCGTGATCGATCAGGCGTCGCTCGCCGCAGCCGACGAGCGTGTTAGAGACGTGGCCGACTATTACGAGCAGCGCACGGCCATCACCGGGCAGGCCAAGGGCAATTACCGCCCTCTCGAACCTGATGCGCTCTACCTGACGAGCGAGGAGTTCAAGCAGGCTCTCGCCAGCACGCCTGCCCACCGCGCCACGCCCTTCGATGAACCCGAAAGCGATAGCGTCGTGTCCTTCGGCTTCCGCTCAGGCCGCGATTTCGCGCCCGAACGCGCACGCGGCGACAATGTCTATCCGGTACTGGCCGAGCATCTGAAGACGCTTTCGAAAACGGGCAAACGGCCATTGCTGGCGGCCTATTCGAAGGGCAGCCGCTCGCGTATCGCCTCGATTCTCGAGGAAGCGGGTACGCCGGTGCAGCTCGCCGACACTTGGCAGGAGGCGCTGGGCCTGTCGGCCAAGGGCAAACCGGTCGCGATGGTACTGCCGATCGAGGCCAGCTTCGCGAACGCCGAGATGGAGCTGCTGACCGAGCAGGACATTCTCGGCGACCGGCTCGTCCGCCGCAAAAAGAAGCGCAAGGATGCAGACGCCTTCCTCGCCGAATTGCAGGCCCTCAGCGTCGGTGATCTCATCGTTCATACCGAACACGGGATCGGCAAGTATCTTGGCCTCGAACCGATCCCGGTGGGCAAGTCGAAACACGATTGCGTCCAGCTCGAATATAAGGGCGGCGACAAGCTGTTCATTCCGGTCGAAAACATCGACGTTCTCAGCCGCTATGGTTCATCCGAAGAAGCGGTCATGCTCGACCGGCTGGGCGGCGAGGCCTGGCAGAAGCGCCGCGCACGCCTGAAAGAGCGCATCCGCGAAATCGCGAGCGAGCTGATGCAGGTCGCCGCGCAGCGCGCACTCAAGAAAGCACCGGTGCTGGAAGTGGAGGATGGACCGTACAACCAGTTCCTCGACCGTTTCCCGTGGGAGGAAACCGACGATCAGGAACGCGCGATAGAGGACGTGCTGCGCGACCTCGAAAGCGGCAAGCCGATGGATCGGCTCGTCTGCGGCGATGTTGGATTCGGCAAGACCGAGGTCGCGCTACGCGCCGCTTTCGTGGCGGCGATGAACGGACAACAGGTCGCGGTGGTCGCCCCCACCACCCTTCTCGCACGCCAGCACTTCGAGAATTTTGCAAATCGGTTCCGTGGTTTCCCCTTGAAAGTTGGCAGGCTTTCCAGGCTCGTTCCCGCCAGGGAAATGAAGGAAACGCGCGAGGGGCTGGAGAGCGGTCAGGTCGACATCGTCGTCGGCACGCACGCCATCCTTTCGAAGCAGACCAAGTTCAAGAACCTCGGCCTCGTCATCGTCGACGAGGAGCAGCGGTTCGGCGTCACGCACAAGGAAAAGCTCAAGCAGCTCCGCGCCGACGTGCACATGCTCACGCTTACCGCCACGCCGATCCCGCGCACGCTGCAAATGGCGATGACCGGTCTGCGCGAGCTGTCCACCATCCAGACCCCGCCGGTCGATCGCTTGGCGGTGCGTACTTATGTCATGGAGTGGGACGACATGGTGATGCGCGAGGCATTGCTGCGCGAACACCATCGCAGCGGACAGAGCTTCATCGTCGTGCCGCGCATTTCCGACATGGAAGCCATCGCCGACTGGCTGCATGAACATGTGCCCGAGGTAAAATTCGTCTCCGCCCACGGCCAGATGAGCGCGGGCGAGATCGAGGAGCGGATGAGCGCCTTCTACGAGGGCAAGTACGAGGTGCTGCTCGCCACGACAATCGTCGAGAGCGGGCTCGACCTGCCGAGCGCGAACACCATCATCATCCACCGCGCGGACATTTTCGGCCTCGCCCAGCTCTATCAGCTGCGCGGTCGGGTGGGCCGCGCGAAGCTGCGCGCCTATGCCTATCTGACCTACGCCTCCGATACGCAGTTGTCCGAAGTGGCGGAAAAGCGCCTCAAGGTATTGGGGGATCTCGACAGCCTCGGCGCGGGCTTCCAGCTCGCCAGCCACGATCTCGATATTCGCGGCGCGGGCAACCTGCTCGGCGACGAGCAGTCTGGGCATATCCGCGAGGTCGGCTTTGAACTCTATCAATCGATGCTCGAGGACGCGATCCTTGCCGCGAAGGCGGGCGAGCTGGGGCTGGAAGCCAAGCCCGAGAAGATCAGCCCGCAGATCACGGTGGATGCCCCGATCATGATCCCGGAGGATTACGTTCCCGACCTGGCAGTGCGCATGGCGCTCTACCGCCGCCTCAACGATGCCGAAGACAAGGCCGAGATCGAGGCGCTCGCCGCCGAAATGATCGACCGTTTCGGCGACTTGCCGCCCGCGACGGCGAATTTGGTCAAGCTGATCGAGATCAAGCACCAGGCGATCGACGCCAATATCGCCAAGATCGATGTCGGCGCGCAGGGCACGCTGGTGACCTTCCACAATGACGATTTCCCCGACGGCCCGGGCCTGATCGCCTATGTCGACCGGCTGCAGGGCACCGCCAAGCTGCGCCCCGACATGAAGCTGGTCATCAGCCGCGCGTGGAATTCGCCGGAAAGCCGGCTCAATGGTCTGTTCCAGCTCACCAAGGGACTATCGGGAATCGTAAGGAAAGCGAGAAAGCGCGACAGGAAAGCGGCTTAACTCTCTACGGTTTCGAGAAATTCATCAGCGCTCATCGGCTGGGCGCGCAGAAACCCCTGATAGGATTCACACCCTTCGTTGCGCGCCAAATCGCGCTGCGCCTCGTTCTCGACTCCCTCGACCAGGACTTTCAGGTCGAGCGCCACGGCCATTGCCAGTATTGCGCGGAACACGGCAAGGTCGCGCTCGTCATCGAGCACACCGTCGAGCATCGAGCGATCCAGCTTGATGCAGTCGATCGGCAGGACCTTGAGATAGCGGAAGTTGCAGAACCCCGCGCCGAAATCGTCGAGCGCGATCCGGATGCCGAATAGTTTAAGCTGGTCAAGCACGCGGCTGACACGGTCGAGATCGGCAAGCAGAACCTGCTCGATGATCTCCAGCGTAATCCGTTCGAGCGGAAAGCCGATCTCTTCCGCCATTCCGGCGAAATCGAGCGCGAAATTGTCCGCTGCAAGATCTGCGGGCGTGATGTTGAGCGAGAGTCGTAAGCCGTCCGGCCACTCGCGAGCCTTTTCCAGCGCGCGCTTGGCGATGTGCCGCGACAGATGCGCTACGTGGTCGGCGCGTTCGGCGATCTGGAACAGCGTTCCGGCACCGATCCGGCCGATGACCGGATGGTCCCACCTGGCCAATGCTTCGGCACCAACCATCCGATCGTCTGCGAGTGCATATTGCGGCTGGAACAGGATCTCGATCTCGTTGCGGTCGATCGCTTCGAGAAGGTCGGCCTCGAGCTGCTGGTTGGACCGCCCGGCGCGGGCCACTTGCCCGGTCGACCAGTCGATCCGTCGCCGATTGCTTTCGCGCATGCGCGCAGCCACTTCGGACAAGCGGTCGAGCACGCTGTCGGGATCGTCGTTTTCGGTCACGCGCATCAAGGCTAGTCGCGGCCACAAGCGCAAGCTCGCCCCGCCTTCCGGATTGGCGATCGGCATCGCGATCGCGTCGGCCAGCGCTTCGGCCAGCCATTGCCAGCGTTCGCGGCTGCATTCCTGCCGCGCGACCAGGAGGAAATTCCCGCCGCTCAGCCGCGCCGCGAACCACGCGCTCGAGCTTTCCAGCTCGTCTCCCGCGAAATGCTTGATGCGCTGCGCGACCTCGACCAGCGCGCCATCGCCGGCAGTCTCGCCGAACGCGACGTTCACCGTGTCGATCCGGCCAAGCGTGATCATCATCGCCTGCATCGGGCAGGCGATCGATTTGTGCGGCCAGTCACGCTGCCATTGCGCGATGGTTTCGCGCGCTTGCGCCTGATCCGCCAGGCCGGTGAGCGTATCGCGGGTTTCGTAGATCATTTCTTGGGACAAGCTCGCCATGCAGCGTTCCTTATCGCGGCCTTCGCCGAGCTTTGCCAGTTTTTCCGGCATGTTGCCAAATGGGACGCGCAACCATAGGTAGCGCGGCGTGCCCGGATAGGCTTGGCCGGGACGGAAGGATACGAGGGACGATGTCCGAATTCAGTCGCTTGGCTCTGGTCGTGTCCGACGCGCCGCTAGCGCGCGAAGCCGCCGAAACCGAATTTACCAATGTCACGGACTGGGTTCCGCTCGACGAAGCCGACGCCGTGGTGGTGCTCGGTGGCGACGGATTCATGCTGCAGACACTGCATGGCATGCTCGATTCGGGTCGGATCATCCCCGCCTACGGCCTCAACCTTGGCACGGTCGGGTTCCTGATGAACCGAAACCGCAATCCCGAAACCCTGGTCAAACGGATCAATAAGGCCAAGCCGCACCATATCGCCCCCCTGCGTATGTGCGCCGTCACGCAGGACGGCGAGAAGCATACCTTCTGCGCGATCAACGAAGTCAGCCTGCTGCGCGAAACGCGCCAGACCGCCAAGCTCGAAGTGATGGTCGACGACAAGGTGCGGATCCCCGAACTGGTCTGCGATGGCGTGCTGCTCGCAACCCCTGCGGGATCGACCGCCTACAATCTCTCGGCCGACGGACCGATTTTGCCGCTCGATTCCAACTTGCTGGCGCTGACTCCGATCAGCCCCTTCCGCCCGCGCCGCTGGCACGGGGCGATCCTGCCCGATCGCAGCCGTATCTCGCTGCGTGTGCTGGAAGAGGAAAAGCGGCCGGTCTCGGTGGTGGCCGACCAGCGAGAACTGCGCGACGTCGCCCGGGTCGACCTCGAGATCGCGCGCGACAGCGAATTGACTCTGCTGTTCGACCCCGGCCATGCGCTCGACGAACGCATCGTGGCCGAACAGTTCGTGGTCTGAGAACACTTTCTCACCGCGCCGCACAATTTTTGGCATTTGCCCGCTTGCCAAACCGGAATCGCGCCCATATAGGCGCACCCCTGCCCAGCGGGCTGCTCCCCGATAGCTCAGCGGTAGAGTAGGTGACTGTTAATCACTTGGTCGTTGGTTCGAATCCAACTCGGGGAGCCACTTTTCTCACAAATTCAACAGCAAGCGCCCGCCCACCCAGGCGGTAAGCGCGGCTGTGCCAAGCCGGATCCAGCGTTGCGGCAGGTATTTGAGTGCCAGCAGGCTGCCGATCTGACCACCGATGGCCACCGCAACGATGAGCGGGAGGCCGAGGTCCACAGCCGCGCCCAGGCGTCCCGCCCCTCCTTTCAGTAGCTGTCCGGCGAGACCAAACAGCGAATTCACCAGGATGAACAGGCTTGCAGTAGCCGCAATGGCCCGCGCGCTGTCCCATCTCGCAAGATGAAGAAACGGCGCGAGGAAAATCCCGCCACCTATGCCGACCAGGCCCGCAAGATAACCGAACGATGCCGCGAGCAACGGCATCACACCGGCAAGGCGCGTCGGATGTTTTTTCGGCGTTTCCTGCACAGGCACGAGCAGCGTCAACGCCGTGAGAACCAGGCTGACGCCAAGTATTCCCAGAAAGGCTTTTTCCGAAATCGGAGTAAGCCCGCCGAGAAGCGCCGCCGGCGCTGCGATCCCGGTGAGGACGAGCGCTCCACGCCAGGGCGTTATCCCTGCGCGGGCGAAGCGCAGCGAGCTACCCGCAACGACCACGATATTGCAGGTCAGGGCGAGCAGGGGGAGAAGCCGGTAGTCCACCTGCGCAAGCGCCAGCAGAGCCGTATAGGTCGATCCTCCGCCGAAACCGACACTGGCATACAGCAGAGCTGTGACGAAAAATGCGACGGCAAGTGAGGGCATATATGTCGTCTAGACCGACATTTCGGTGCGGGCTAGCATGTGCAACCGAGGGAGGAGACTGAATTTGCTGCCCAGCGATATCGAACTGGACGAAAAGCTGGTGCGTGCCGCGCCCGGCGATGCCGGAATGATCGGCGATATCACCGCCGACGCTTTTCGCCAGGATCCGTTCAACCTATGGCTTTTCCGCAAATTTGCCGGGATCGAACATCTCTTCCGATTACAGGCGCGCCGCATCTATGTCCCGCGCGGTTTCTGCTATGCTCGGGGAGATGAGGGCGCCTGCATGTGGATGCTGCCCGGCGGAGACGGGAACTTCGGGCTACGGGACTATGCAGCTTTCGTCTTGCCAACCCTGCTACATTGCGGTCTCGGCGCCGTGAGCCGCGCCGTTCGGACGGGCAAAGCGATGGAAGCCCGGCACCCGACTTTCGAACACGCCTATCTTTTCAGCATCGGTGTTCGCCCCTCGGCACGCGGCAAGGGGCTTGGCCGCAAGCTCATCCAGCCCGTGCTGGATGCTTGCGACCGCCAGGGACTTCCCGCCTATCTCGAAAATTCGAACCCGGCGAACACCGGATTCTATGCGTCATGCGGATTCGAACCGCTCGGCCAGCCAATCCATCCCGAACCGGGCTGTCCACCGCTCATGCCTATGGTGAGGCAGCCCCGGCGCGTCTAGTATCGGGGCTGCCATGCCCGCTCACGCCTTTGCGATGATCGCTCCGTGGCAGTGCTTGTATTTGTTGCCCGAACCGCAAGGACATGGCGCATTGCGGCTGATATCCATTTCGGCATAGGGATTCTCTTTCGCCGAACCGCCGGGACCGACGGCTGCGCGGGGGCTGCCGGCCAACGCGCCGAACAGGGCTTCGCGCCCCCGCGAGCCATCGTCATCATCCGAATTGTCGATGCCGGTAAGCGGGTCGATATGTCCGGTCAGGAAGTCGGGAAGCTCGGGTAAATCGACGTCCGGCAGCGGGGTCGGCTCGACCAGCTCGAGGCGGATCAGCTTGTTCGTCACGGTTTCGCGCAACTTGTCGAGCATGGATTCGAAGAGACTGAACGCTTCCTGCTTGTATTCGTTGAGCGGCTGCTTTTGCGCATGGGCGCGCAGGCCCACAACCTGGCGCAGCGCGTCGAGCGTGGCGAGATGGTCTTTCCACTGCCCGTCAAGCTCCTGCAACAGGACGCTTTTCTCGATCCGGCGCCAGAGTGAAGGGTCCGCCGCCGCAATCTTGTTTTCCATGATGCGATCAGCCTCGGCAGCCAGGCGTTCCTCGATGATCTCGGGTTCGACCTGGTCCTCCTCGACCCATTGTTCCACTGGCGCATCGAAATTCAACACTTCGTGCACGCGTTCCTTGAGACCCTCGATATCCCACTGTTCGGGATAGGAGCCCGGCGGGCAGGCTTGGGACACGATCGAATTGATCGCATCGTGGCGCATGTCGGCCACGACGTCGTCGACCGCTTCGCTGTCCATGATTTCCGCGCGCTGTTCATAGATGACCTTGCGCTGGTCGTTCATCACGTCGTCATATTGCACGACCTGTTTGCGGATTTCGTAATTGCGTGCCTCGACCTTCTTCTGCGCGGTCTCGATGGCCTTGGACAGCCATTTCGAGCCGATCGCCTCGCCATCCTCGAGGTTGGAATTCATCATCTTGGCAAACAGCGTGTCGGGGCCGAAGATGCGCAGCAGATCGTCTTCGAGGCACAGATAGAAGCGTGAAAGACCCGGATCGCCCTGACGGCCCGAACGGCCACGAAGCTGGTTGTCGATACGGCGGCTTTCATGCCGTTCGGTGCCGAGCACGAAAAGACCCCCTGCATCGAGCACCTTCTGACGCTCCGCAGCGACTTCGGCCTTGATACGCTCGATCTCAAGATCCTTCTTCGCGCCTTCTTCCATGTCGCGGAGTTCATCGTCGATACGGAAATCCACATTGCCGCCGAGCTGAATATCGGTCCCGCGACCGGCCATGTTGGTGGCGATGGTCACGGCCCCGATGCGGCCGGCCTGGGCCACGATATGGGCCTCCCGCTCATGCTGGCGCGCGTTGAGGACTTCATGTTCGACGCCTTCCTGCCTGAGGAATTCGCTGAGCAGTTCCGATTTCTCGATCGAGACGGTGCCGACCAACACCGGCTGCCCTATGGCGTTCTTCTCGGCGATCGCCTTGGCGATTGCTTTGAACTTGTCTTGCGTGTTTTTGTAGAATTCGTCGTCCTCGTCGATGCGCGCGACGGGAACATTGGTCGGGATCTCGACCACATTCATCTTGTAGATGTCCCAGAATTCCGCCGCCTCGGTCGCCGCAGTACCGGTCATGCCCGACAACTTGGGATACATGCGGAAGTAGTTCTGGAAGGTGATCGAGGCGAGCGTCTGGTTCTCAGGCTCGATCTTCACGCCTTCCTTGGCCTCGACCGCCTGGTGGAGACCGTTCGACCAGCGGCGACCATCCATCATGCGGCCGGTGAATTCATCGATAATGACGACCTTGTCGTCCTTCACGATGTAGTCGGTATCCTTCTTGAACATGTGCACCGCGCGCAGCGCCTGGTCGAGGTGATGAACGACCTGTGTGTTCTCCACATCGTAGAGATTCTCGGTTTCGAGCAGGCCCCGCTCGATCAACAGCTTCTCGACCTCTTCGGTGCCTTCCTCGGTCAGCTGGATGTTGCGCTGCTTTTCATCCTTCTCATACCAGTCTTCGGGGAAGGTCTTCACCACCTCGTCGATCGAGATGTAGAGATCGGACTTGTCCTCGGTCGGGCCGGAGATGATCAGCGGCGTGCGGGCTTCGTCGATCAGGATCGAATCGACTTCGTCGACGATGGCGAAGTTGAAGGGGCGCTGGACCATCTGGCCCCGCTCGTGCTTCATGTTGTCGCGCAGATAATCGAAGCCGAGTTCGTTGTTGGTCGAATAGGTGATGTCGGCATTATAGGCTTCGCGGCGCTGCTGCTCGCTCAGGTTCGGGATAATCACACCCACGGTCAGACCGAGGAATTTGTGGAGACGCCCCATCCATTCCGCATCGCGCGCGGCAAGATAGTCATTGACGGTGACGATGTGGACGCCCTTGCCTTCGATCGCGTTCAGATAGGTCGCCAGCGTCGCGACCAGCGTTTTGCCCTCGCCGGTGCGCATCTCGGCAATCTCGCCGCGATGGAGAACGATACCGCCGACCATCTGCACATCAAAATGCCGCATTCCGAGCACACGGACCGAGGCTTCGCGCACCGTCGCGAAGGCTTCGGGCAAGATGTCGTCGAGCGTTTTGCCATCGGCCAGCTGGGCGCGGAACTTGTCGGTCTGTGCCGCCAGTTCCTCGTCGGTCAGCGCCTGAAGCTGCGGTTCGAGCGCGTTGATCTGGTTGACGATCTTACCGAGAGATTTGACGTAGCGGTCGTTGGAAGAGCCGAAAACGGCCTTCATGATGGAATTGAGCATGGGGTGGCCTTCGAGCCTTCCTGATGAATCTATGGCGGAAATACCCGCGCACATTAAGAGTGGCGGGAAGAAATCGGATGCTGTGGAAAAGCGCGCGCTATTCGTAAGCGCGGTCGATACCGAACTGTACGGTCGGAATGAAAACGGTAACAGAGGGATCGGGCTTGCAGGGCTTCGCGGTGCGCGGGCCGTCCAGCGACCGGCGGGCCGCAGCACGGCGTTCGCATGCCTCGCCCTTGCAGGTTTTTTCCGCCCCGGTAGCAACTTCGACACCCGATGCAGCGGTATAGACCACCGCGTGCGCGGGCGCACCAGCGGCCGCAAGTCCGGTCAGAAGCGCAAGCAGGGTAATCAGGCGACGAAGCATTGCATCGCTCAGATAGGGCGTGTCACCGAGCGCGTCCACCCCGCTTGACCGTTTACCCCGGGCCGGTCTGCCCCTATTCGGCATGCGCAATGGAACTCGATCGCTCTCCCCTCGCCCGCCCTTTCCCCGAATTGCCGCACATCGACGGCGTGACGCTGCGCGTGGCGCGCGCCGGTTACAAAGCGTGGGAACGTGCCGACCTGACCTTTGCCGAACTGGCTGAAGGCACAGCGGTGGCGGGCGTCTTTACCAAAAGCGCCTGCGCCTCGAGCGAGGTCGAGATGGGGCGCGAGCAGATCGCGAAAGGCCGTGCCCGCGCGCTGATTGTGAATGCGGGCAATTCGAATGCCTTCACCGGCTATCGCGGACGCGAGGCGGTCGAGCAGATCGTCGAGCAGGTTGCCGGTGCGCTGGGCTGCGAGAGCCAGCAGGTCTTCGTCTCCTCGACGGGTGTGATCGGCGTGCCGCTGCCCAAGGACAAGGCGCGCAGCGGGGTCGAAGCCGTCCTCGCCGCCGAACCCTGCGGATGGGAAGCGGCAGCTACCGCCATCGGCACAACCGACACCTTCACCAAAGGCGCCGGTGCCTCCGCGATGCTGGGAGAAACGCGGGTCGAACTGGCGGGTTTTATCAAGGGCAGCGGGATGATCGCGCCCGACATGGCGACGATGCTGGGCTATATCTTCACCGACGCCGCCGTGGAGTCCGCTTTTCTGCAAGCCATGCTTGCCAAGGCCAATGCGGCGAGCTTCTCCTGCATCACCGTGGATGGCGACACCTCGACGAGCGACACGGTCCTGCTGTTTGCGACCGGTAAGGCGAGCAACGCTCCGCTGACTTCCTGGGACGATGCGGGAGCAGACGCCTTCTATTCCGCTTTGCTTCAGCTGTGCCGCGAACTGGCACAATTGGTCGTGCGCGACGGAGAGGGCGCGCAAAAGTTCATCGAGATTGCGGTCAGCGGGGCAGCGGACGACACCAGCGCGCGCCGCGTCGGGCTCTCCATCGCCAATTCTCCACTGGTGAAGACCGCGATCGCGGGCGGCGATGCCAATTGGGGCCGTGTGGTCATGGCGGTCGGCAAGGCAGGCGAAGCGGCGGACCGCGACAAGCTCTCGATCGGGTTCGGCGGCACTTGGGCGGCGAAAGACGGCCAGCCGCTTGCCGATTACGACGAGGCACCGGTGGCAAAACACCTCGAAGGGCAGGACATCAGGGTCGACGTCGATCTCGGCGTCGGCGAAGGGCGCGCCACCGTGTGGACCTGCGACCTCACCCATGGCTACATCTCGATCAACGCGGACTACCGGTCTTGAACCGGCAGCAAAGCCAGGCCCTCGATAAAGAGATTCTCGCGCTGATGCGGCGCGTAACGGAGCTGGCGATCATACCGCGGTTTCGCAATCTTGCTGCAGGCGAAGTCGAGGACAAGGGCGGCAACGATCCCGTGACCATCGCCGACAAGGAAAGCGAAGCACTGCTGCGCGAAGGCCTGCTGCAAATCGACAGCACGCTGGCCTTCGTCGGCGAGGAAGTGGCTCATGCCGATCCTACGGTGCTCGGCCGGCTCGACACGCCCTGTTGGATCGTCGATCCGGTCGACGGAACGCGCAATTTCGCCACCGGCAAACCGCCCTTCGGAATCATCATCGCGCAAGCCCTTGACGGCGAGGCGCAATCCGGGTGGATTTACGATTGCCTGTCGGGCCGCTTCTGCGCCGCGCATAAGGGTAAAGGCGCCACCATCGACGGCGAGCAAATCGTTGCGCGACCGACCGGAAAGACGCCGCCGATCGGCGCAATCTCTCTGATCTTCATGCAAGAGGAACGCCGCGAGGCCACAAGCCGCCATATTTCGCCCAATTACGAACTGGTCGACATTCCATTCTGCGCGGCGGAGCAATATCCGCGCCTCGCGCTGGGGGTGAACGATGTGTCGATCTTCGAACGCACGCTCGCCTGGGACCATGCGGCGGGCGTTTTGTGGCTCAACGAAGCAGGTGGCAGGGCAGCGAGGCCCGATGGCTCACCCTATCGCGTGGACGAAGTGGGCCGAACGGGCTTGCTGGGTGCGGCGAGCCCCGCCCTGTGGGACGAGCTCGCCGAACTGTATGCAAAGCTCTGATCCCCGGCAAAGGCCGGGGTCTCAGGCAGAATGGCGCTTAGCTTGGTCAGGCTTCCGCCTTCGCGGGAAATCGGCTGTTAAAGTGCGCCTTCAAGCCACTGCTTGAGCTGGCCTTTTGGCGCTGCGCCGCGCATTTGCGCCGCCGGTTCGCCATTCTTGAACAGCACCAGATAGGGAATCGACTGGACACCCATCGCGCCGGGCACATCCGGATTCGCCATGATGTCCATCTTGGCGATGGTGACCTGGTCGCCCAGTTCCTCGCTCAGTTCCTCGAGCGCGGGAGCGATCATCTTGCACGGACCGCACCAGTCGGCCCAGAAATCGACCAGCACGGGCTTGTCGCTTTCGAGAACGTCGGACTTGAAGCTGGCATCGGTAACGGCGGTGGTTGCCATGGGGTATCTCCTGGAATTTCGTGTTGCTGACGATTTGGGCAGCAGTCTCGATTACTCAACGGGCGGCAGGGCAAAACTTTCCTGCGTCTCCGCAAACGCGCCCTTGTAGGCAGCGAGGCGCGCGGGCGGCAAGGCGAAGAGCTGCGGCGTCTGGGTATAGAGAACCGCGGCCTCGACCATGCGCCCCGGATAGATGATCTCCAGCGCGGCGACATAGGCCGCCATCTGCTTCATCGTGCTGGCAGGGATGGCATCGAGCGATTGCGGCGGACGGCGTGCGGTCTTGAAATCGAGCACGATGACTTTCTCGGGCATGACGAGCAGCCGGTCGGCGGTACCCATGACCACCTGCCTCTCGACCGTCGCGGCAAGCGGGACCTCGGCCAGTGCCTGCGGCCCGAAAACCTCGGCAAATTGCGGATCGTCGAGTACGGCCAGCGCGCTGCCGAGCATTTCCTCACGCTCGCCTTCGTCCAGATCGGCGGCCTGCCGCGCCAGCCATGGGCGCGCTTTCTCTGCCCGCGCACCGGGCGAAACCTGCGGCATACGTTCGAGCAAAGCGTGGATCAGCGTGCCGCGCCGCGCAGCCTCGCTCGCCTGACCGGGCGGGAGCGGCGGGTCACTGCCCTCGATTTCACCCAAACCAGAGGGAGCCAGCGGACGCGGCGGGCGTGGCTCGGGACCGATTGGCGTGGTGGCCCAGGCCGGAAGATCGGCTTCGGAGCTTGCGGTCACGTCCATCGGGGCTGACATGGACGGCACTCGCTCGCCGATCTCCCAGCGCGCGCCCCAGATATCGTCGGCCAGCCCCTCATCCTCGCCGAACAACGGCTTAAGTCGGCCGTACCAGCTATCTTCGTGAGGCCCGTTCTTGGCATCACGCGGGCCGAGCGAGCCGGTGACGAACAGCGCTTCCTGCGCGCGGGTCAGGGCGACATAGAGCAGCCGCCAGTGCTCCTGCATTGCCTTGGCCGCCTCGGCCTCGTCGGCCAGCGCGACGGGGCCGACCTTCTCGTCCTTCCCTAGCCCCGGCAGCGGCACCTCCCGAGGGCTATCGTTCCCCGGCAGCTCCTCGCGCAACACGAGATCGCCCGCGCCATCGGGACGGATCGCGGCATCGGCGAGGATGACGATGGGCGCCTCCAGCCCCTTCGAGCCGTGGACGGTCATCACGCGAACCTGGTCGCCGCCCTCGCCCGCCTCACGCTTCAATTCGCCATCACCCGCATCGAACCAGCGGATGAAGCCCTGCAGGCTCGCCACATGCGCGCTGGCATAGGCATGGGCAGCGTTGAGCAGTTCGTCGATCGGATCGTTCGCCTCGCGCCCCAGTCGCGCGACCAGCGCGCGCCTGCCGTCCATCGGCCCAATCAGCATCCAGTGAAGCAATTGCTGCGGGCTGTCGTAGTCGGCGCGACGCAGGATTTCGCGCAGGGTCGCGACCGTTTCGGCAACAAACGGCGTATCACTTTCGCGCAAATGCTCCCACAGGCGCTTGCCCCTTGGCCGATGACCATGGGCAAGCAAGTCTTCCTGGCTCCAGCCGAGGAGTGGTGAGACCAGCAGGCTCGCAAGCGTGAGATCGTTGAGCGGCTGCGCTGCAAAGCGCAGTGCGGCCATCAGGTCCTTCACCGCCAGCGGATTGCCCAGTCGCAGGCGGTCGACGCCCGCCACCGGCACGCCGTAACGATAAAGCCGCGCCACGATCAGCGAGGCGAGTTCGCGGCGCTTCTGGACGAGGATCATGACATCGCCTGCGGTGGCGCGCCGCTTCCTTCCCTTGGATAACGTGAAGCCCTCGCCTTCCGGGTCTAGCCATGCGGCCACCTGCTTCGCGATATTGTCCGCTAGCTTCCGGTCGTGGCGGGCGAGCCAGCCCTCGCGTTCGCCCTCCTCGTCCTCTTCCTCGGCGACGCGCACCACCTGCCACAGGCCGACGAGACCCGGCTCACCGCTGCCGCTGTGCGGGTCGGAGGGCGTATCGAGACCGAAAGCATCGTAGCCGATCGCATCGATCGCGCGGTCCACAAAGCCGAGCACCTGCTGGTTCGTGCGATAGCTTTTTCCGAGGCCGTATTTCTCCAGCGGACGAATCCGCGGGCCGCCGCGGATCGAGCCGGCCGCTTCCGCCGCACCGCTGATCTTCGCGTCGAAATAGTCGCGCGCGTCGCGAAAGTTTTCCGGGCTGGTGCCCTGGAAGCCGAAGATCGCCTGCTTGTAATCGCCGACCGCGAAGATGGTGCGAACCGCATCGCCCTGCGCGCCCTCGCCGTCGAAATAATCGTCTGTCAGCGCCTTCACGATCGCCCATTGCGCGGCATTGGTGTCCTGCGCCTCGTCGACGAGGATATGGTCGAAGCTGCGGTCGAGCTTGTAACGGATCCAGTCCGCCATTGCCGTGTCGGACAGCAGGGTCGCGGCGCGGGCGATGAGGTCGTCGAAATCAACCAGCCCCTCGCGCTCCTTGGCCTTGTGCCATGCCAGCGCAAAGGCACGTCCTGACTCGAGCTGCGGAGCGAGGAAAGCGGCGAGGTCGAGCAGAGCAGCGCGAGTACGCACTGCAGCGACCGCCTCGGCAATGGCCTGCTGGTTGTCGGGGAAGGATGGGTCGGCCTTCTCTGCCCCGCCCATCTTGCGCGGTGTGCCGTCCTTCTTGAGCAGCGTGTCGAGGAAGCCGTCGAGCGTCGCCAGACGTGCTTCCGCATCGCCTCGAAGCCAGCCGTCTATGAAGTCTGCCGCCGCCTGGCCGGTCTTTGCCGACCACGCGCGCGTAGCCGCCTCGCAGGCTCGCAGCGTAGAGATGGGGAAAGCCTCGTCCGAGCACGCTTCCGCCACCCAAGCCTCGTCCGCATCGGCGGGAATGCCGAGCAGGCGATGCACCCGCGGCGCCATCGGCGGCTGCCATGCGCCGGAGCCTTCCCACATTTCCATGTGCCGCGCGCAACGCATCAGCCAGCCGCGCACAGCGTCGGGGCCTTTGCGCTTGCTCATCTCGGCAATCGCTCCGGCCACGCGCGGATCGCCCTCGGCGAGGAGATCGGCAAGGACATCGCGGCTCAACAAGTCGCGCTCGCGGTCCTCGATCGGGCGCGAACCAGGCATAATCCCGGCTTCCCCCGGAAAGGCTGCGAGGAGGTATTGCGCAAAGGCATGGATCGTATCGATCCTGAGGCCCCCGCCCGGGCAATCGAGCACACGGGCGAAGAGGGAACGCGCACGAGCCTGTGTTTCGGGATCGATAGGCGCACCGAGATAGCCAAGCTCTCGCGCAAGATCGGTGCTCTTCAGCCGCACCCAGCGCGCGAGCACTGCGTTGACGCGGACCGCCATTTCCGCAGCGCCTGCCTTGGTGAAGGTCAGGCAAAGCACCTGCGAGGGATCGACGCCCGGCTCCAGCAGCAGGCGCAGCACGCGGGCCGACAGCACCTGTGTCTTGCCCGTCCCCGCACTCGCCGAAAGCCAGACGCTGCCCAGCGGATCGACCGCAAGGCGCTGCTTGTCCTGTAGCTCGTAGACAGTCCCGCTCATGCCTCGTCCCCACCATCCTGATGGGCGATCCATTCGTCGAGACGCATGAGCTGGTCGAAGGTGTCATAGGCAGGATAATCCGGATTCTCGCGCGCGGTGAAGGGATCGCGCCCCTTGATGAAGCGGTTGATCGCGAGCGCAAGCTTGGCGGCGGCGAGCGGCAGGAAATCCTCGGGCAGCACGCCCGAGGTCTTGCGCCCGACCTTCAGCGGAACCTCGACATAGCCGAAGCCGTGCGGGTTATCGTCCTTCGCCTTGCCCATAGACCAGTATTCGTAGCCCGTCGGATCGCCCGCCAGCCCTTCGAACCCGCTCTTTTGGGCAATCAGGCCAAGAATACCGAGTTGCAGCGCAAAACCCTGCTCGACCATCGCCGCGCTGGGCGGTTTACCGGTCTTGTAGTCGATAATCGCGAGGCTGCCGTCTTCCAGTCGGTCGATCCGGTCGGCGCGCCCGTGGACCTGTACGCCTTCGAAGGTCATCCGGCCTTCCTTTTCGACTGCAAGCACGCGGCGCCCCTCGTAGCTCTCGACCTCGTGCTCGATCCAGCGCAGCGCCGCTTCGAGCCGCGGTTGCCACAGCCCGCGCATCAGCGGGTCGGCATTCTCCTCCTCGAGCACGGCCTCCATGATCGGCCCAAGCGGCGCGCTATCATCCTTCTCGCGCGCCCGATGCCAACGCTCGAGGATGGTATGCGCGACATTGCCCTGCCACAGCGCCGAAGGCTCGGCATCGAGCGTGTCGAGATCGGACAGGCCCATAATCTTGCCCGCGTAGAACTGGTACGGATCGCCCAGCAGCCGGTCGAGCGCGGTGGCGGAAATGTCGACGTCGCGCTGCTCGGGCGACGGATCGGGCGCAGGACGCGGATAGCGCCCCGCCGCCGGTGCTCGGGTCATGGCGCGGGCCAGATCGACCGCGTCCCTTTCCTCGTAGCGCTCGAGCATGTCGCCAAGCAGCGCCTGAACGCGCAGCAGGAAACGCGACGGGATGGCAGGCCCGGCCTCGTCGCGCTCGGAACGGGAAAGCACGACCTGGGGCGCCCCCATGGCTCCGGCGAGATCGTGCGCGGACAGGCCGATGCGGAAATCGGAACCGGGCACGCCCAGCGCGCGCAGGACCGGCGGTGCGAGCAGCGCATCGACCCCGCCGCGCGCGGGCCAGACGCCCTCGTTCAGTCCGGCGCAGATCACCAGCTCGGCCCGATTCATCCGGCTTTCGAGGAGGCCGAGGATCTGCACGCGCGCATGGCCGCCATAGGGTGGCCGCACCGCGACCTGTTCCATCGCGTCGCGCAAGGCAATGGCGGCATCTCCGGGTGCGAGGGTAAAATCCGCCTCGCGCGCATGAAGGCGAAAATCCTCTACGAATGCGGCGACCGCGCGGCCATCTTCCTTGGCCCACAGCTTCTCGCCGCATAGCGCCTCGCCGGTCGCGGCCAGCATGTCGAGCAGTTCGGCGAGGGAAACGTGCGGCTGATCGCTCAGCGCCAGCAGCGGATCGAGCGCCCTTTCGACGAGGGCAAACCACTCCCCGGATCGCGCGTGCCGTTCGGCCAGTCTGCCAGCAATCTCGCCGATCGGTTTGAGGCCGCCCGCCCTGCGCGGTCCGCGCAGTTTGCGTTCGACGCGGCGCAGCTGGCGCAACCACACGCCGCGTTCCATTCCGCCATCGACGAGCGGGTGCGCCAGAAGTGCCATCAGTGGCACGGGAGGAGCCTTGTCGGCCATTACCTCGGCGAGCAGCAGCAGCAGGCGACCGGCGGGTGTCTGCGACAGTGGCCGCCCCGCGGAATCATCGGCTGCGATATTCCAGCGGTCGAGGTGATGGACCACGCGCCGCGCCAGAGCGCGGTCGGGCGTGACGACGGCCACACGCTTTTCCGGTTCCTCCAGCGCCTCGCGCACCAGCAAGGCAATGGCCTGCGCCTCCTCCTCGGGATTGGCGCAGGTCATTATCCTGACGCCCGACAGGCGACGCTTCTCGGCGGGCAGATCGACCCAGCTCTTGCTCGATTCGGGCGGGAGGAACAGCGACCCGATCGCGTGACTACGCTCGGGCGGCGCGGCGGCCAGGCCCTTGCGGTGCCAAGGCTGCACTTCCTCCCGCCCGATGCCCATGCGATTGAGCAGCAGCTTGAGATGGTATTGCGGGTGAGTCACAGCATCGTCGCGTGCGAAAGGCGTATCGCGAGGCTCCGGTGCTGCACCCGCCCGGCCCAGTTCGTCCCACACCGGCTGGGATATGGTGAGATCGAAATCGGGCAGGATGACAGCGCCGTTTTCCAGATTGGCGATGACCCGCAGCAACTTCGCCAGCGAAGGCGCCGCGCTGGTCACACCGGCAGCGACGATGGGTGTTTCCGGAGGATTGTCTTTCCACCGCCGTCCGACCCATTCGAACAGGCGGTTGCGGCGCGCGGCGGCATCAAGCAGCCCCTTGCGCGCAAGCTCCTGCTTCCACAAGATCTGGACTGCCGAGAAATCCCGCAGGCTGTTCTGCCAGTGGGCGGATAGATCGGGATAAATGCCCGTCACCGCATCATCCAGCAGGTCTGCGGGATCGATATCTTCCACCAGGAGCCGATCCATCGTCGCCCCCGCCTCCCGCGCGAGGCGCAGCAAGGTTGCCCCCTTGGGTGCGCGTTCGCCCATCACGCCGGTCAAGAGCTTCGCCAGTTCGAACAGGCGCCGCTGAGGATCAATGGTCGGCGGTATGTCCGCCGCGCCCAATGGATCGAGCAACGGCCCGAGCGTTTCATCGAGGTCGAGATCGCCAACCACCGCCATGCGCGGCATCAGCAGCCCCGGTCGGCCCATTTCGCCCGCGTGACGGATGAAGGCTTCGGAAATCGTCCGGCGCGCACGGCTGCTAGGCACCAGCATCGTCAGCCTCGCCAGCCCGAATTCGGCATCGGCATAGCGCGGGACGAGCCCCGCAACCAGCGCATCGGCGAAACCGCGATGCGCGGCGATCGAATAGACCTTCGGCTGGGCGCGCTCAGCCACCCGTGAGCGCCTCCTCGGTCGGGCGGATATGGGCGGGCGTGCCGACTTCGTACCACTGGCCGGTAAAGGCCAAACCATAGAGCCGACCTTCCTCGATGGCGCGATCCCACAGCACGTTGGTGGAGAACTTGCCATCGGGCGCATCGCGCAACAGGCGGTGCGAAACGATCTGGATGCCGGTATAAATGAACGGCGCGATCCGGCCCGGCAGCTTACGCTTCAATTGCCCCGAACCATCCATATAGAAATCGCCCGTGCCGTCGAAATTGAAGGCGCGCGAATGCGTTACGACGAGCAGCAGCGCATCCATCTTTTCCGGGTCCCAGCGCGCCGACAGATCGGCAAGCGCGTTGCACGGGCCATCAAGCCAGATGCTGTCCGCATTGCAGGCGAAGAACGGGTCGGGAAGCAGACCGTCCGCGCAGGCTTTCACCATGCCGCCGCCGGTTTCGAGCAGAAGATCGCGCTCGTCGGAGAAGGTAATCGCGGGAGCCTTGCGCTGCCCGACATGCGCCTCGATCGCATCGGCAAGATAGTGGACGTTGACGACCGCCCGGCCCACGCCCGCTTCCTCCAGCCGGTCCAGCGCGCGGTCGATCAGGGGCCTTCCCGCAACCCGTACCAGTGGCTTGGGCGTGGCGGCAGTCAGCGGGCGCATACGCTTGCCCAGTCCGGCGGCCATCAGCATGGCGGTATCGGAAGCGAGTGTCGTCACTGGATTCCCCCCCCGAAAGTCTCGCGAATTTCCTGCGGGATGTTGGCCGCGAACCACTCGGCCACGGGTGCCATGCCCTCATGTGCAAGATCGCGTTCCATCGCCTTCCAGACCCGCGGGATCATCGCGAGATAGCGAGCCTTGCCATCACGCTTCCACAGACGGGTGAAAATGCCGACGATCTTGGCATTGCGCTGCGCGCCCAGCCGCGCATAATCCGCGTCGAAACTCTCGTCCGGTTCCGCCGCGGCCCGGTACCGTTCGAGCATTGCGGTTTCGAGGTCCTGCGAAACGTCGCGTCGCGCATCCTGGAGCAGGCTGACCAGATCGTAGGCCGGATGGCCGACCAGAGCGTCCTGGAAATCGATAAGTCCCTGTTCTCCGCCCGCTTCACCGGGTTCGAGCAGCATGATGTTTTCCGCGTGGTAATCGCGGAGCACGGTGACGCCGGGCGTCTGGCGTTCGAGCAGCGGGGTGAGCGCACTTTGCCACGCCGCGCTCCACCCTTCGCGGTCCACTTCGAGCCCCATGGCCGGGCAGTACCATTCGACGAACAAGTCCACCTCGCGCAGATAGACGGATAGATGATAAGCTTCGAACGGCCCCGGCGGGAGCTTGTGCAAGGCTACGAGTGTATCGATCGCCCTGGCGTAGACAGGACGTTCGCCGTCCGTGTGGTCGTCGATCCATTCGCGCATACGCTGATCGCCGAAATCCTCGATCAGAACCCAGCCTTCCCCTGCGTTTTCTGCGAAGATATGCGGAGCGCGCATCCCGTTGTTCTCGAGCCAGTGCGCGACATGGAGGAATGGCTTCGGGTCCTCGTGCGGCGGCGGCGCATGCATCAGCATTGCGCTCCGTCCGGCCATACGCAGGCGGAAATAGCGGCGAAAACTGGCATCGCCGACAAGCGGGGCGATTTCCGCCCCTTCCCATTCGGTATCGCCAAGAAAGCTATGTAGCCCGTCGGGCAGCGCGTCACTCATGGCCAACGGCTTTGCCAAGATGTACCGGGCGTTACAACGGCTTCGCGCCCGTCTCCCACTTTTTCGAGCGCTATCGAAAGGCAGCCCGCCTCGTGCGCGAAACCACCTGCGTGATCGGGCCATTCGGCAAGCAGCACGGCCCCTTCGCGATAGTCATCGAGGCCGAGTTCCTCGACTTCGGACGGATCTTCCAGCCGGTAGAAATCGGCGTGAACGAGCGGCAGCCGCGTGTCGTCATAGGTCTCGATAATCGTATAGGTGGGCGACGGCACTTCGCCGACATGGCCGAGCGCCGCGACGATCGCTCGCGCCAAGGTCGTCTTGCCGGTCCCCAAAGTCCCCGAAAGCGCGATCACATCTCCCGGAGCCAGTTTTCCGGCGATCCGGCGGCCGAAAGCGTCCATGGCCACAAGGTCGGGAAGTGCGATCCTCATGGCAGGGTGATGGTGGCGGTGGTTCCGCCATTCTTGCGGCTTTGAATGTCGAGCGTTCCATCATGTGCCTCGATCAGCTGCCGTGCGAGCGGGATGCCCAGGCCTTGCCGACGTTCGATACCCTTGCCGCCCGGCGCCATCCGAATCCCTTCGAGTGCGCGCGCCAGTTCATGCTGGCTCATCCCACGCCCATTGTCGGATATAATGATTTTCGTTTCGCCGCGCTTGCGCCCGATATCGACAACGATCCGGCCACCCCGCGGAGTTCCTTTGATGGCATTGTCCAGCAATTGGGAAATCGCGCGGCGCAGTTGTTGTGGATCGGCCGTCACCGACTTGTCGGGGTTGCCTTTCAAATCCAGCGTCAGTTCGCCATCGAGAATGCGGCTTTCCTGCTTGCGAACGATCTGGGTGATGAAGGGCAGCAGCTCGAGCTCGATCTTGCGCAGCGGCATGAGGCCCGCTTCGGACTGCGACAGGTCGAGCACGTTCTCGACCTGCTCGGTAAGTTTGCCGACCGACAGTGAGATCGCCTGGGCATACTCCTTGGCCTGCGGGGTCAGCTCACCGGCAATTCCACTTGTAAGCAGCTCGGCGAACCCGCCGATCGAAGTCAATGGCGTCCGGAATTCGTAGCTCATATTGGCAAGAAAGCGCGTCATCACCGCATCGGCTTCTTCCAAAGCGCGATTGCGTTCGCGCAGCGCCTCTTCCGCCTGACGCGAGGCGGTAACGTCGAGCACTGTCAACAACCCATTGCCGTCGGGCAGCGGTACGCCCGCGAAATCGAGCGTGCGTCCATCGAAGAGCTCGATGCGATCATCGCTTTTCTTGCGATCCAGCGTCGCCGCGCGGATGACCTGATTGATGCGCGACACCGCCGCCGGTTCGGCGAGGTTCCTGGCGATCGCTTCGAGCAGGTCCTCGGCCTGCGGGTGCCCGTCCAGAACCTCGGGATCGATCCCCCAAGCGCCCGGGAAACCACGGTTCCACAATTCCAGATGTCCGTCGGGCGCGAAAACCGCCAGAGCTTCGAAGAGGTTGTCGAATGTCGCTGTGCGAGTGCGGAGCAAAGTGTCGCGCGTGGCGGACAGCGCGAGTTGTTCCGTGCGGTCTTCCGCGATCATTACCAGGCCGCCATCGGGCAGCGGCTGCGCGATAATCCGCAAATGGGTGCTATCGGGCAGCGGCCATGCTTCCTCATGCGGTTCGTCGCGCAGGAACCATTCGGCGAGCTCGTTGCGCCAGGCGGGGAAATCGCGCACTTCGGGAATGCGACCGTTTTCGCGGGCGATCAGCAGCATCTGCTGGAACGTCGTCCGCTCGTTCACCACACCCGGAGGCAGGGCGAACACGCGGTGGAACGGCTGGTTTGCAAATGTCATGCGGTGCGCGGCATCGAACTGAGCAACCCCGATCGACAACTGATCCAGCATCGAACGCTGCGCTTCGCGGAAGGCTCGGAATTCGCGCGCCTGCTCCTCCATCTCCTCGATATCGACCGCGTATCCGGCGATCCCCTCGCCCATCAAAGGCAGGTCGGTAACGCGAATGGTGCGACGCGCATTATCGATCGTGGCACTCAGGATACGCTCGATCGGCTGACGCCGATCGGCAGCCTGCTGCGCGACCTGAGCTGCGGTCCTGCCATTGACGGTTTCGACGAGTTCGATCTGGTCGGCAACGACCTGATCGGCGCTTTCGGCGCCGACTGCGGAAACATAAGCCTTGTTGACCAGCCGCAAGAGCATGTCCGAACCGCGGAACCACATCGGCATGGGGGCAGCTTCGATCAGACCGACCAGGGCGCCGAAATCTTCGCGGGCGCGCGCTGCCTCTTCCCGCAATTGCGCAAGCTCCGCCTCGCTGTCGCTGAAATCGAAGACCCAGACCAGCGCCGCTCCACCGGGCGAAACTGCGGGATCCGCCAGCGATCCATGCATAGCCAGCGACTTGCCCGATCCGGGCACGACGGCAACCTCCATGCGAAACGGGCGTGCCGTCCTCTGGGTACGGCGGACATTGCGTGTGAGATCGTCGATCTGCTGCTCGGTCAGCCCGCGCCCGTCGGGACCGGACAATTCGCTGAGATAATCCGGGACCTTGTCAAGCCCGATCCACCGCGCGAGGCGATCTGGAGCCTCAATACGGCCATCCGCCCGGACCAGCAACGGTATGGCCGGCCCTTCCTCGATCAGGCGCGAAAGCCGAAGGGCGAGCTTGCGGCTGGCGAGCGATTTCTGCTCGCGACCGCTGGCACGCAACATCACCCACACCGCACCGGCGGTCCACAGCGCTAGCAGGAGGCCAATCAAGGCCAACAATGCGGGAGAACTTTCCATTACCCGCCAGCTATGCCGACCCGCGCGGGAGTGCAATGCCCCCGCGCGAGTTCATGCGATGCAATTTCCGTCGCTTGCGACGATCAGTAGCGGTAATGTTCGGGCTTGAACGGCCCCTCTACCGGCACGCCGATGTAGTCGGCCTGTTTCTGGCTGAGCTGAGTCAGCTTGACGCCAAGCTTGTCGAGATGCAGCGCAGCGACCTTTTCGTCGAGGTGCTTGGGCAGGACATACACGTCGTTCTGATATTCGTCGCCCTTGGTCCACAGTTCGATCTGCGCCAGCGTCTGGTTGGTGAAGCTGAAGCTCATCACGAAGCTGGGATGGCCAGTCGCGCAGGAGAGGTTCACCAGACGCCCCTTGCCAAGGACGATGATTTCCTTCCCGTCGGGGAACTTGACCAGGTCGGTGCCCGGCTTCAATTCGTTCCACTCGTAATTGTCGAGCGCCGAGATCTGGATCTCGCTGTCGAAGTGGCCGATATTGCAGACGATGGCCTTGTCCTTCATCGCCTTCATGTGCTCGGCGGTGATGACGTGTTCGTTGCCCGTGGCAGTGCAGAAGATGTCGGCGACCTTGACTGCTTCTTCCATGGTCACCACTTCGAAACCGTCCATCGCCGCCTGCAGTGCGCAGATCGGATCGATTTCGGTCACCAACACGCGCGCGCCGCCATTGCGGAGCGACTGGGCGCTGCCCTTCCCGACATCGCCGAAACCGGCGACGCAGGCGACCTTGCCCGACAGCATGACGTCGGTCGCGCGGCGGATCGCATCGACCAGCGATTCACGGCAACCGTAGAGGTTGTCGAACTTCGATTTGGTCACGCTGTCGTTCACGTTGATGGCGGGGAACGGCAGCTTGCCCTGCCTGGCGAGATGATAAAGGCGGTGAACGCCGGTCGTGGTTTCCTCCGACACACCGACAATGTTCTTGACCGATTTGGTCAGATAGCCCGGCTTGGCCTTGATGAAGGCCCTGAGCGCGCGCTGAAATTCGATTTCCTCGGCATTCTGCGGCTCGGGCAGTTCTTCGCCCGCCTCAACCCGCGCGCCCCACAGGGCGAACATGGTCGCATCACCGCCATCATCAAGGATGATGTTCGCGGTCTTATCGGGATCTTCATCCGTCGACCAGTCGAAGATCTTACCGACATAATCCCAATAGTCGGCGAGGCTCTCCCCCTTGATCGCGAAGACGGGAATATCCTGCGCGGCGATGGCCGCAGCAGCGTGGTCCTGCGTCGAGAAGATATTGCAAGTTGCCCAGCGCACGTCAGCGCCCAGCGCAACGAGCGTTTCGATCAGAACCGCAGTCTGAATAGTCATGTGGAGCGACCCGGTAATCCGCGCGCCCTTGAGCGGCTTCTCCGCATATTCCTCGCGCAGGGCCATCAGCCCCGGCATTTCGGTTTCGGCAATGGCGATTTCGGCACGGCCATAATCGGCGAGCGCGATGTCCTTGATCACGTAATCGGCAAATTCGGTCACGAAGTAGTCCTCGGCTTTCGGAGTGGCGGCCACACTAATGACAGGGCGGCCGCGCTATTGACGCCGCCCCTAGGCTCTCAGTGAACGGAGGGCAACAGCCGCTATCGCTCGCCTCATGGCGCGTGCCCGCCGCCTCCTTTCGCCAAGCGCTTCCTGCCCCGATGCAGAGCTTGCGTAGGATGGCCTGCCACCCTACCTCACTCGGCGGACGGGATAGACGGAGTTTCCAACATGACGATTTCGGTAGGCGAAAAACTGCCCGACGTAACGCTGGTCAAGGCAACCGATGCCGGACCGGAACAGGTGAGTTCGAGCGAATATTTCAAAGGGAAAACGGTTGCGCTTTTTTCCGTGCCCGGGGCCTTTACGCCGACATGTTCGGCTCGCCATTTGCCCGGATATGTCGAAAAGGCAGAAGACCTGAAGGCCAAGGGTGTGGACGAAATCGTCGCCACTGCGGTCAATGACGCATTCGTCATGGGCGCATGGAACAGCGCGGCAGGTAGCGACGACATTACCATGCTGGCGGATGGCAATGGCGAATTCGCGGAAGCGGTGGGCCTGACCATGGATGGTTCGGGATTCGGCATGGGCAAACGTGGGCAGCGCTATTCGATGGTGGTCGAAGATGGCGTGGTGAAGCAGCTCAATGTCGAGGCACCGGGCGATTTCTCGGTCTCTTCGGCAGAACACATGCTGGGCCAGCTATAACGTCCGGGCAGGTCGAACCTGTGTATTGTATTGCCCCGCCCGGCTCCGGCCTGGCGGGGCAATTGTCATGCGGAGGTGACGAGATGGGATGATGTCGACCGGATAGCCGGGCGACGAGGGACAGGTCAGTGGTCCGCAGCTCCATTTTCAACGGTTCTTACTGGCGGGCGCATGCAGCCCCTCGCCCATCGGGGCGAACACAAGTCATTCTTCCGACATGGATTGCAGTATCAAGTGAAAGTATCGGAATTCGGCGGAAATTTACAATACCGAATCATTTTGTTCTGAAAGCGTCCACCGTGACGGGTGGGCCATGGCGGTCGAGTGACGATCTCGACTTCCGGTTAAGGACACGACGTCGAAAAGGCTGGTCATGAATGTACCACTGCCGATCCCGAAACAGACGCGGCACCACGCCGAAACGCTTTACTCGTCTTGGCCCATCGCCGACGAACGACCCAATTTCCATGTCGGCCCATATCGCTCGCCGCGGGCTGCCACGGCCGCAGCCTCGCACGCAAGCGGCGAAATGGAAAACCAGCGCGATTTGTCTCGTGCGATGAGGAGCACGAAAGCGCTTCACAGGCCTATGAGGCCGAGCGGCAGGGTCATCGAGAGGGTGCGAAACGACCTGCGGCCACCACGACGCAAGCCGCTACGTAGGAAGGCGATACCGAAGCCGTCTTTCGCGTGCGGATGCCGCTGTTGCGAAAACCATCCGTTCCGATCGAACCCGATCCGATTGGCGAGCCGCGACGATGTACCATGGCAGGATCGCGCCCGTCTGCCCTGGCCCGGCGACGAAGGTATCGCGCGCCTGAAAGCTGAAAGGACCTGCGCATGAATGGCGAATTCTTTGCAGATGGTCTGAAAAAGGCCCGGCCCCGGTATGAACGGACCACCGCCGATCTTCGCGATCAGCGCCTGAAGGAACGCTTGTCGGAGCGGGAAAATCAGGTTCTTCAACTTCTTATCGGAGGCTTCACCGGACGCGAGATCGCTTCCAGGCTGAATATCAGCGTACGCACTGTGGACGTCTACCGCGTCCTCATCAATCAGAAGCTGGACGAGAGCGAATCCACCTTCGCCTTTACCCGCTCATACCCGCCAAGCTAATCGGGCGGGAAAGCCACGGGCAACGGGCATCGCGGTGTCCCTGCTCTACAGGGAGACGGGACTTCGCGAATGCGTCAGCCGTAACCCATCAGGCCCATAACTTCCTCGCGGCTGCGCTGGTCTTCGAGAAACGTGCCCATCATCCGGCTGGTTATCATGCTGACCCCAGGGGTCCGCACTCCGCGCGCGGTCATGCAGCTATGGGCCGCTTCGATCACCACGGCCACGCCCTGCGGCTGGAGGTTGTCCCAGATACAATCGGCGACTTCGGCAGTCAGGCGTTCCTGGACCTGCAAACGGCGCGCATACCCATGCAGAACACGGGCCAGCTTCGAAATCCCCACCACGCGGTCACTAGGCAGATAGGCGATTGCGGCCTTGCCGATGATCGGCGCCATATGATGTTCGCAATGCGATTGAAACGGAATGTCCTTGAGCAGAACGATCTCGTTATACCCGCCGACTTCTTCGAAGACGCGGCTGAGATGATAAGCGGGGTCCTCGTCATAACCGAGGCAGTATTCCTTCCATGCGCGGGCGACGCGAGCCGGCGTGTCGAGCAAACCCTCGCGCGATGGATCGTCGCCCGCCCATTCGATAAGGGTCCGAATGGCATCCTGGACGTTTTCAGGCACCGGAGGCTTGCCACGGGGGTCATCCTCGTCGGGTCCAACTAGGCTGCTCACGATTCTTCAATCCTCCTGAACCTGTCACGAAAGCGTGCGAGCCTGCTCCCTTTGCGGAAAAGGCCGCCCTTTGCAAACGGCTCGAACATGTCTTCCGGCCCTTCCGGGTCCAGTATGGCGCTTTGTGCCAGGGTCTGTTTCACACCATTGAGTTCGGGAGGATGGTAGCGCCGCAAAAATCGCTTTCGGTCCCCTTGCGCATGATCGATCAGCCCCGCCATCGAACCATGGCGCGCCAGAAGCTGGCCGACCTCCTTCTCCTCCAGATCGCAGTGCTCGCCCAATAGCGAGCGCCGGAGCGCGGCAATGGCGTCGCGCGCATGGGCGTTACCGTCTCGGGTCGAATCGATGAAAACATCGCATTCGCTGTCCAGCCCCATCGAGCGATTGTTCAGATTGGCCGAACCGATGCGCAAAATCTCGTCGTCGACGATCATGATCTTGGCGTGGACGTAGATCGGGGTTTCCCCCGTAAAGGGCGACCAGATGGAGAACCGCCGCTTTTCATCGGCCTTTTCGATGGCCCGCACCAGTTCGGCGCGAGCATGGTCCATCGCCTGTTGTTCCAGCCAGCCATCAGCGTTGCACGGATGCACGATCACGATCTCAGGCGGATCGGGTTCGCGCAGCCGTCCGATCATGGCTTCGGCAATGGCGCGTGACGCGAAATACTGGCTTTCGGCATAGATGAAGCGCTTCGCTCGCGCGATCTGGTCGATATAGAGTTGCTGGATTTCGTCGACCTGATCCCAATCGCGATAGGCCGCCCGGGTTCGGGCGATGCCGATTTCGACATTCTCGAACTGCACCGCGAGCGCATCGGGCCAAGGCGTTCCCGGCCTTTCTTCGATGTCGGGAAGCGAACCGCCCCCCGCGCAGGTCCAACGGTCCTCGCCGAGTTCCGCCAGCGCATGGGCGACGTCGCCCTCCATCATCATCGCGGCGTCGTGCCACGGCGCGTAAGGCCTCCCCCAGGGCGTCTTACGTCGTGGATCGTCTTCCTTATGTTCGCGCGTATCCCAGCGCCTGTCGGTGATGTCGATCCCGCCGCACACGGCAACCCGATTGTCGAGCACCGCAATTTTCTGATGGTGGGTGCAGCCCACCGGATGAGCCGTGTCGAACTTGAAGGTAATCCGCCGGTGCCACACCCATCGGGCCAAATCCCACCACATCGAGGCGCGCCCGACGGTCGAAAGCGCGCCTACGCTCCATTTGAGAATGCGGATATCGAGCTGTTTACGGTGGCGGGCGAGCCAGGCGAAGAAGCTGCCCAGCCGCGATGGGAAGCCCCGTTTCCATGGCCGCTGCCACCATCGGCGCCCTCTTTGGAGATGGATGCGGGTATCGAAATCCCACCCGATCAGCAGGATGCGTCGCCGCGAGTTGAGCATCGCCTCATGCATGAAGGCGAAATAATCCGCCGCATCCACGATGACGCTGGCCCGCGATGCCGATGCGTAGCGCCACACGCCAGGCTCCACCGACGGCGCCAGGCGGGAGACCCGGCTGGCATCGGCGCTCTCAACCTGTGTCACGGCCCTCCCCATGCCGGGATCATTCCTTGGCATCTTCCTTCTTTTCAGGCGTCACCTCAGCATCGGCTTTCTCTTCCCGCTTGCGACGATCAAAGACCGATTTCATGTGCTGCATGTCTTCCTCGTCGAGATGCTTCTCGAAGTCGGGAAAATGGTCGTCCTCTTCCTCGTCGATATGATGGCGATAGCGATGATCGAAGCTCTTGAACTTGGTAAGCCAGCCGCCTTCCGACATGTCCGTGGCGGCGAGATCGTTCAGCGCCTCCTCGATTTCGTGATGTTCCGCGACCGAATGGCGCGTCTCTCCGGTTGTCGGAGGTTTCCGCAGCATGGTTGAATAAAGCGCCTGCTCTTCGGCGGCAGCGTGCGACTTCAGTTCCTTGGTAAGTTCCGCGAACAAAGTCTTGCGCTGTTCGCTGTCACCCGATGTCTCGAGCAGCTTGTCGAGCAATTCGCGATGCTTGTCGTGGTCCTTCTTGAGGCGCGCGAAAATTTCGGTGGCGTCGGTCATGCTACTTTTTCTCCTTCGAGACATGAACAGGACAGCGGCGGTGCGGTTCCAATCTTGTGTCGCTGGCCCGGCGATACCATGTCGGCCAGGAGATGCACGAACGACAGGCCCCCACCAGATCGCAAATGCAGATGATGGCGGAAGCCGCATTTGCGGCGCTGCCCGCGAAATTCCGCGAGCAGATGGGCGATGTCGTTCTGCGGGTCGAGGATTTCGCCACGCAGGAGCAGCTTGCCTCGGTCGATATCGAGGATCGCTGGCATCTGTCCGGCCTGTATGAGGGCGAGCCGCTGCCCGACCGATCGATATGGGAAAGCGGGCGCCTGCCACCGCGCATCTGGTTGTTTCGCCAGCCCCTGATTGCCGAATGGCGTGAGACGGGCGTGCGCATGGACGATCTCGTCCGCCACGTGGTCGTGCACGAAGCCGGCCACCATTTCGGCTTCAGCGACGAGGACATGCACTGGCTGGAGGACAAGGCCGACTGACCGGACACCCCTGCTCGCTCGCGCCTGCGTTCATCGCTCGAGAATCTGGAAGCGCTCTTCCTTGACCCTGAAGAGATGCGCCGCAACGGATGGCGCCATGCCCTAGAACCATAAAAGGCCATCCTTCCGGAAGAAGGATGGCCTTTTATGGCGCGCCCAGGATAGCAGAGATGGGCACTCAAATTACTGGGTGATTTCCCTGCCGCTAACTTAATGAAATGCGATTTACCGCCGCTGCGTACGCTATGCTCGACAGATTCTAACATGCGCCCGCGTGATCCGGTTACTTGGCCGGGCCGTTCAACGAGGGATGTTTGCCCTCCCTTACTAGCCAAGAGCTGTCAGCAGGGAGGAATCAAACCAGACATCTTCGTGGTCAGGGGCGATAAGAAACCGCCAACCTGGAGCTAAACCAAGATACTTTTCGACGGTCGGGAAATAATCTGTGATGTGGCACACGTGGAGAGGTGAGAAGAAGTCTTCACTGTCGTCGGGTTCGCCGCCTGCCCAAATATACCAACCCGACGTATCGTCGGAGGGTGGATGTCGGAGCCCATTGATTGGTAGCATGCCACTTTCGACATTCTGGGCTATGCCGAGTTTCTGCGTTGGTTCAGCGAGCAAGAAATCGGCTCCCCACTTCTCACAGATGCGCTTCTGTTTGACTAGATTACTCATTTTCTTTTCTCAATCGCTCACGCATCGCCCGCGAATATCTGCTCATTTCGGCACCCTCTCGATTCGAGCAAGTCGGGCATTCCGGTTGAACTGCATCCACACTTCGCATCCTGTCTCTATTAATCGTCCCCGTCTCGTACTGCTCTTCGACTAGAGCTTTTTTGTGTCCGGCGCGCTGCGTTGGGGTCGTGTCTCCGCATTTCACACAGGGTCTACCTTGAACCGAAGCTCTTTGCGCAGGAGTGGTTGCATTCGATGGCCGCTTATAGGGTGTTGTAGCTTTGACGGTCTTTGTCTTGGAGTTGTTAAATTCAGTCCCAATAATGAGATCAGCTGCTGCAGCTGCCGCATCCAAGCTAATTGGATTGCTCGCGATCGTGCTAATATCGTCTGCTGCGCCAACGATTTCATCGAGCCCCACCTTGTCTAGTCGCTTCCGTTTGACGATCGACTTAATGAGTATCTTGCCGCCTGAGATCATGCATCGAGGGCAAGCACCGCTAAAGTCCACCCCATTCACCGGATCATTTGCGACATAGGCATAGAGGTTGAACTGGTCCTCATACCCAATCGGATCGGTCTGGAGGAACCGGCCCAGCGTCGGCGAGTAGATGCGGGCTTTGTAGTAATACATGCCCAGCTCGGGGATCCACACCTGGCCGGTATAGCGAAACCGCCCCTTGGTGGCGATGTCGTCGCCCGTGGCGGTATCGGGGATGCCGTATTCATCATAGCTGTTGGTATGAAGCGGCACGCCCTGGTAGTTCGTCACCATCACGATCGAGCCGCGCGGATCGGCGTGGAGATAGCGGCGCGAGGCAGCGCTCACCCCCGCGCCCTCATAGACGATCAGCGGATCGTCGGCCTCGGCGTTCGAGCCATGGACATAGCGCCGCAGCAAGGTGCCGGGATAGCTGTATTCGCCGATCAGAGCATTGCCGTCATAGACGAAGCGCTGCGTGCCCAGGCTCCCCCCGCTGACTTGATAGAGCCGCCCGAGCGGATCGTAATGCAGCCGAACCTCGAGCGCGCCGGTATAGGATAGCGCGGCGCAATTGGTGTTGGCGCTGCCCTGCACGCGCCGCTCGACCAGGCGGTTCTCGACATCGTAGAGATAGACGCTGGCCCCGTCGGCGGTGAGATTGCCATTGGCATCGTAGCAGAAGCGCGCGCTCCCGGCGCCAGTATACTGGTTGAGCCCGTTGGTGGTGTAGGCGCGGGCCGTATCGACATGGCCATCCCAGCTATAGGCATCGTTCGACTGCATCTCGCTGATGATCTGCGAGGCCGGGTTGCGCGTGTAACTCCAACTGACATCGCGCGTGGAGCCGTGCAGATCGAGCGCGAGGATGGCAAGTAGGAGGCCCTCGACCTCTCCCGCCTCGCCGATCGGCATATCCGGCCAGGATGGGTGCGCACCATCCACTCCGCGCAAGGAGCCACCGCCGACAGGGTGATGGCCCACCTGGAGAGCTTCCGCGCCGACACCGTCGATGCTCCGGCGGTCTATGTCGCGATCAGCCGTGCCAGGGATGCGGTCGCGCTCTACACCGATAGCCGCGCCAGGCTCACTGAAGCGCTGGGTCTACGCGACGGCGCGCAGATAGGCGCAGTCGATGAGGTGGTGCGAGACGTGGAGGTGGCGGTGGGGTAGCAGAACTACATTGCGCCCTCTGCGTCCGTCACCGACCCAACAGGTAGGCTACCAATATTCTCCCCCTGAGCCTTGGTGCAGAAGTAGCCACCATAATAATCATTCCGCTCGGATGATCTAAAAACGGAGAGTTTATATTCCGCGTCAACCGACCCAATGCTGCACCTAGCAACGCCTGTAGCACGCTCCTCATCAGAGGAAATTTCTATAATAGACAGGCTCTTTTTACATTCATCAGAGTCGCTAAAATACGGATAATTTCGTTCCTTGTTTGCCTTCATCCACGCTGAGTCCCAGCACTGAAGACCTTGGGGACCTCGGGCAAGCAGCTCTTGAACCTGCTCCTCACCGCCAGTCGGCCAAGGTTGTGAACACGCTCCCAAACTTAGAAGCGAAAACACAATAATTCGTGATCGGAAAGGTGTCATCGACGATACCGCCCCGTGGCCGTAAAAGTATAGGTTCTGGTTGGGACGGGAACGAAGGTCTTGCCATCACCTGCGACTTTGCCCCCAATCCAGATGGCAGCGTTATGGGCTGCATTTCGCCCGTCTAGGTTGAAGTTATACTCTCCCAAACTCAATGTCATTTCCCCCCGAACAACATATGATCCGTCCGTTGAGACTTGCATTGTGCCTTCCGTAATCGTCCCTGTGAAACGCCCCACCGTAAGGCCAGCTTCCGATGCTATGGTGGGGGTAAAACTCCAAGCCTTGTCTGGTAGCGCGAAGCTTTGAGGGCCATCAGCCATGTTCGAGTATGCTTGATCGGCAATGCCAGACATCACGCCCCCGTCATTAATGCTCTGCTGAATTTGGCTGCCGATATCGATGGCTTGCTCCAAACCGCCCGACTCCGATGGATCAACGGCGTAGTCAGAACCATTGCCGTTCCGAAAATGGTCATTGTAGGAACCTAGATCAGATGGGGAGGATGTCTGCGTTTCCGAACTCCATTCGCCATCGCACTGCCAATCCGCTTTGCACATCCCTGTCGGATCGACGCCATTGATCGGATCGTTCCCGACATAGGCATAGAGGTTGAACTGGTCCTCATACCCAATCGGATCGGTCTGGAGGAACCGCCCCAGCGTGGGGGAGTAGATGCGGGCTTTGTAGTAATACATGCCCAGCTCGGGGATCCACACCTGGCCGGTATAGCGGAACCGGCCCTTGGTGGCGATGTCGTCGCCCGAGGCAGTGTCGGGGATGCCGTATTCATCATAGCTGTTGGTATGAAGCGGCACGCCCTGGTAGTTCGTCACCATCACGATCGAGCCGCGCGGATCGGCGTGGAGATAGCGCCGCGAGGCAGCGCTCACCCCCGCGCCCTCATAGACGATCAGCGGATCGTCGGCCTCGGCGTTCGAGCCATGGACATAGCGCCGCAGCAAGGTGCCGGGATAGCTGTATTCGCCGATCAGCGCATTGCCATCATAGACGAAGCGCTGCGTGCCCAGGCTGCCCCCGCTGACTTGATGGAGCCGCCCGAGCGGATCGTAATGCAGCCGAACCTCGAGCGCGCCGGTATAGGATAGCGCGGCGCAATTGGTGTTGGCGCTGCCCTGAACGCGCCGCTCGACCAGGCGGTTCTCGACATCGTAGAGATAGACGCTGGCCCCGTCGGCGGTGAGATTGCCATTGGCATCGTAGCAGAAGCGCGCGCTCCCGGCGCCAGTATACTGGTTGAGCCCGTTGGTGGTGTAGGCGCGGGCCGTATCGACATGGCCATCCCAGCTATAGGCGTCGTTCGACTGCGTCTCGCTGATGATCTGCGAGGCCGGATTGCGCGTGTAACTCCAACTGACATCGCGCGTGGAGCCGTGCAGATCGAGCGCGATCGAGCCGAGCCGACCGGCGCTGTCATAGGCCAGCGTCTTCGCATGGCTGCTGGCCTTCTGATAGGTCCAGGCCATTTGCGACGGAAGACCGCGCGCATTGTAGCTCGCCACGCCCAGCACGGTTCCCTGCTGGCGCACATTGGTGACGCGGTCGAGGCCGTCATAGTCGAACGTCCAATATTGCCCGTCCGGATGCGTCACGCGCGTGCGGTTGCCGTTTGCATCATATTGCGAGGACACGGTACGCGCCGTGCCATCGGTGTTCTGCGTCTCGGCAGTCAGCCGACCGAACCCGTCATAGCTATAGCTGACGCCGAGACCGCTCGCGCTGTCGAACCGGGCACTGGTCTGCAGCCCGCGCAGATCGTAGGTGTAATACACATTGCGCGTGTTCGCCGGTGCCAGGCGCGCGCGCGAGGGCACGACCTTGAGCGTCATCCGGTTGAGCGCGTCATACTGGTAGGTCAGCGTCGCCCCGTCGCGCTTTCTCAGCGAGGTGCGGTTGCCGTTGGCATCGTAGCCATATTGCTCGTAATCGCCGGTGTTGAGACTGCCCGCTGTGGCCAGCGCAGTGGCCGGTGTCGAGGGGTTGAAGGCGGAAGGGCGGGTCTTGGAAGGGAAGATCCACTTGGTCTGGCGGTCGTGCCCGTCATATTCGAGCTTGGCCCGGTTGCCATTGGCATCGACGACATATTCGATCTTGCCATTGCGCGTGTAGCTATAGGTGACATCGGCGATCTCGATCGAAGTGCCCACCGCCTTGCGGACCTGTAGAACCTGTCCGGCGGCGTCGTAGATGTTTTTGGTGATCCGATCGCGGCCGTGCGCACCCTCCACTCCCAGCGTGCAGGCGCTGGCGGGGAGCGATCCATAAACCGCAGGGTTCATCCGCACCGCCGTGCATTCGAGCCGACCGACGGCATCGTAACTGTATTGCGTCAGGCCGACGACCGTTACGGTGGAGCCGTCCTTGCCGCTAACCTTCTCGGTGAGCTTGCGGCTCAGCGCATCATAGCTCGTCTCGGTGATGGTATAGACAATGAATGCACTGCCCCAGGAAGCAGGCGCAATCGCCTCGCTCCTCCAGCTCGAAAGCTCGCCGCTCTCGACCTTGATCGGCCGCCCTGCCTGATCGTAAGTCGTGCGGGTGGCAAGATACTTGAGCGCCCCCGAACCATCCGGGTCAGGAGCAATCGTACCCGTCACCCGGCCCATAGCATCGTAACGCGTCGCCGAGGTGTAATCGGACGGCACGGCCTGGGCGGCCACTTGCTGCGACATCGAAACCGCAGCCAAAGCCCCGAGCGCAAGCACGGAAAAGCGCCTCATCATCACACCCTCCCTCACTGACAGCTAGCCAGACCAGCCCTCGGCCCAGTCTCACTGATCTTGCGGCCCATCGCGTCGTATCCGTAGCATGTGCGAAGCGTCTCACCTGCCGCAGTGATGGTAATTCCCTTCACGAGAAGAGATTCTCCCGTACCAGCAGCGCCGTACTCGTAAGTCGTGGTCCGTACCGGGGCGCCCCCGTCGCAGCTCGCCGCAGGGCTCACACCTGGAAGAGTCTGGCATTGTGTTTCGGAGACCTTTGTCCAGATAGGATTCTCCGACCGTACGAGCGAACCAGATGTGTTTCTTGTCCAGACATAGCGCTGAGTCCAACTGATGAGCTTTAGCGGACGCGCACCCCCTGCAGACGGAGCAGGCAACATCTCAGACACCATCCCCCCATGCCCCGATGCATAAGTGCGTTCGGTAAGGTTGCCATTCGCATCGGTGCTGGTGAGCGGCTTCGTGCAACTTGCCGGGTTGGAACAATCATACGTCGCCGACCGGACGATATCGGCAAGCGCCGAACCCACCTTTCCTACTTGGCGCGCCTCCGTCACGTTTTGTGAACCGTCATATTTGAAAAATGTCTGAATACCCTTGGGATCGGTGACATCTACTGTCGGCACTACGGCACATCTGTCCTGATACTGCGGCGGAAGCCCGGTCTCGACTACTGGATCGCAATAATTAAAAGTCGTTTTGCGACCGAGCGGATCGATAATCTCGACGGGACCTGGCGTGGTTTGCCAAACCCAGTATTCCCACGGATCAGGCAAGGGATTGGTGCATGGAAACTCGTGCGGGGCACACGTTTCACCTTGTCTGCTTCCCGGAAGAACTGGATGATCGTAATTGATTATCGTCTTTGCCCCCGAATTATTAGTATAACTACCGCCAATTATAGTTGCTATAGGGCGAGAATTCGTCGTGGGCGTCAAATTATACGAATATGTATAAGCACTCCCGTCAGAAAAATTTTGCCGGGTTATAATTTCTTGCGGTGAGCCCTCTTCGTCATCGCGCCAACTTATCGTATTGGTGAGCCAAGCGCTGTCATCGCCTGGATTGACATATCCCATCTGAGAACCGGAGTATGTGAAACTCCATTGGCCGCCGGCGGCGTCAGTCATCGTTGCGAGACGCGACCGGGTGGTGGAAGCGTAAGAATAGGTCGAGGTTGGAACGCCCGCAGGGCAGATATTTGCAACCGGCGGCGTATTTGTGCGTGTATTAACAAGGCAGGCTTTCGTGACCCGGTTACCCGTACCTTCGAGTATCAGGGTGAATCCCCGTGAAGATACGACGCGTGTCAAGCGCGCACCATTATGACTGCCCCCTCCGCTCGCGACATAGCTAAAGTCAAGGTGTGTACCATCCGGTCTGACCAGCGATGAAACGAATGCACAGCGCCGGTATCCGAAGCTGGAGCAGTCACCTGATCCGATCGGGCGAAAGTTGATGATCGTGCCATCTGCATCTCGCAATGTGTATAGTGCGGAAGCCGACGCGCGGTCGCCTGTAAGATTTAGCTTCGCGTCCGGCCCTGATCCAGCATATCTATATCCGACGCTCTGCGCCTTACTGTCGAATGTCACCGAGCGCCCGCCGATGTGGATATTGATGCGATAATCCACTCCAGACGTTGTTCCACCGGCATCTAGATTCACACGAGACTCTACCATCCAGATGTCGAAATTGTGAGAAAAGTTGCCAAATGGATTAGCATGCCCAGCTGCGTAGTCCGGCATAATTCGCTCTAGGCTAAAGGCGTTGCCTCCTTCACCCGCGCTGAGATCGACGTGCCGGTAAATATACCGACCCGTTCGCATATCCACCCCGCCCGGTGAGCTGATAAATTCTTCCGCCGGTATTATCTGAAGTTCTTGTGCAAAGAGGTGTTCACCTGGAACTATGCTGAAAGCAACGACTATCGCTACTAGTGCGTTGCAAACACGCGCCTCCACAGAGCCAATGAGCCCGTCAATTTTGGCTGTAACATTTCTCATTTCACGGCCTTTGGTAACTTTGAGGAGCCCAACCATCATGTGATTTAAATCGGCGCAGGTATGCTTGTGGGCTCGAAGGTCTTCTTGTGGAGCAGAGGCCAGACAGGCTGACCCGAAACACAACGTTCGCCGGTGTAAAGCGATTGTCGGCGATCAAAAGAATGGCCCCCCACCGCAAGAACCTGTCAACACGCTCAACTGGCCACTGTCGGTCCCTCCTTTTCCGTCACTTACGACATAAGTGAAGGTGGTACTGCCAAACTGGCTGTCGCCGACCACGCTTACTGAACTCGCGTTGGCGATAGATGCATCGGCATTGCCACCCGAGGTGCGAGTTATCGACAATAGACTCAGTGAATCCCCATCGGGATCGCTGTCGTTTACGGTGAGATTGGCTATCCCAGTGCCGGTACATGTAACGCTCGCAAAATCATCAGCAGCGACGGGCGGATTGTTCGCAGGAGGAGGAGGAGGAGGTGGTGGTGATGGTGGTGGTGGTGGTGGGGATGTTGAGCCCCCTGCACAGGCCGGAATCGCCCGGTTACTCCGGGCGTCGTAACTCGTTCTGTTCCCCGCAGCATCATAGCAGATTGCATGCGCATCGCCATCATTCGCGCCACCAGTGGTTACAACCGAAATCAGCCGACCTAGTGCGTCGTAGTCGTAAACCTCAGTGCTCGATTGCGCTGAGGCAACATCTGCGCAGGCGATGGCAGCGAGAGACACACTCAGATATAGTTGCTTCACGATGCCGCGCCCCTGTCCGATACTTCTAAACGGGGAGTATTTCATCACTTATAGGGCGTGTCCAGTCACTTATAACAATATTGCGGTCAATATTTTGACTGAGACAGGCAAATTAGCCACCTGGAAACTTCGGCTCGCCCCCCCCCCCCCTTTGAAGTGATGAGCTGAGCCAATGAGCATTGCTTAAGAGAAGTTAACCGGACTCCACGCTGCGTCCGGTGTGCTCGAAGATTCCCAATCGCGCGGGCGTGATCCGGTTGCTGGGCCGGGCCGTTCAATGAGGGACAGACCGACTACACAAGTTCTAGCGGAGGCGAAAATAGAGTGACACGACCCCTATAATCACGATCTGTATCCAGAAATTCACGTCCAGAGGAGACAGAAATATCGCAATTGGAGCTAAGGCTGACAAAGCATAAAAAGCAGTTAGCGCTCTTGCGGTGTTTTCATTCTTCCGAACATTCGGGAATACCCAAACCACGACGACCGAGAACAGGCAGAAATACAGTGGGAGGACTAGATTTCTAGTTTTGCTCGCGTCGATGTAGTCGGCGAGCCACAGGAAAGAAAATGCGAAGGCACCAATAAGGGCAAAACGGAAAAAGTTCATACGACCCTCTAATAAAACCTAATTGAGTCCGCAGCTTTCTTCCGTAACCAAGCCATAAAGGCCTCCGCCGATTCCCCCGGCCGCAGCTACCCACGGATTCCTTCTAGCTAGGCTAAGCCCCCTCTTCAGGCCAATTCTGCCAGCGGACCGCCAGTCTCGCTTCACACTCGGCCCCCTCTTCGCAGCCTCGTCTGGGGTTTCGAATAGACGATCAAGCGGGTCAGTGCGCGCTTGTGCGTCCGCAATAGAAGACGGCAACAAGGATGTCAGTCCGGTGCCGCTCAATGCTCCCCAGCCCACCGAACCAGCACATTCCCAGAAGTCGAACTCTGAATCCTCATCGCTCTCATCATTTTCCGGCGATGAACTTACTCCTTCGTTTCCTTCGCCTCCAATATATTGAGGCTTGGGGTGAAAGAGCATCACTATACAAAGACCGTCCGTTGGCTCACACCCGCTATGACCACGACGAAGCGACAAATTCACTCGCGGTCGATCTCCGCAAACTCTAATGGCGTCTTCCGGTAGAGGTTCACCCTCGATGATCTCTATAGGTGTGCAAGTTCTCAACCCACTGGGATCGATC
>JALJCR010000005.1 GCA_022953095.1 Qipengyuania sp. ABI-127-1
GATCGATCCCAGTGGGTTGAGAACTTGCACACCTATAGAGATCATCGAGGGTGAACCTCTACCGGAAGACGCCATTAGAGTTTGCGGAGATCGACCGCGAGTGAATTTGTCGCTTCGTCGTGGTCATGGCGGGTGTGAGCCAACGGACGGTCTTTGTATAGTGATGCTCTTTCACCCCAAGCCTCAATATATTGGAGGCGAAGGAAATGACGGAGTAAGTTCATCGCAGCAAAAGGAGGAGGATGAAGAAGCCGATCTCCTTGGCTGTCTTGGGAGTGTAGGACTTGGAGCTGGGGTTGGTGCGTTAAACCCTGCTGGAACGGCAATTAACGCCGGCAGAGGTATTCTTGATAGCGTTAATCGAACCGGGCCTAATGATGCCAGATTTTTATCGCCTGACGAACAAGCGCAGTCACGAAACCAAGGACGGATGCCGCCGCGCTCTATGACCTTCCGCCGCGGAGCGCGGATAATCGGTAGGAAGATAGTCGAAGGGCATCCAGCGGTGCGGGCAGCTGGAGCTCTAATCGGGGGCGGCGCAGCACTTCTCACTAATCCTAAATGTGGCATAGGAATCGGCAGCGAGATTCCCAACCCACCAATTCTGTAAGAGTTGCAAATTGAAAATGCGAGATTTAATAGTCGGTACCCTTGGTGCGATTGTGTTCTTCACGATTTTGTATATGCCACTGGATAACGAGGCAAAAAACCTTGTCGCTGGCATCGCATGTGTAGCAATAATATCGTTTTATATCATTAGGGCGGTCATGATGCCGGGTCGTATTGATTGGCTAAGAGTTTTTACGATAATTTGTCCGACGATTGCCCTTGTCATCATACTTGTTGTCAACTTGATTTATCAGCTCGAAATTGGCTGGCTTTATCTTTGGGGTGGATATGCACTTATCACTGCAATAGCTTTAAAGATTTCAACTAAAATCGGCCATGTCCAGTGATAGGGCTAGTTGTTTTTCTGTTGTCCAGCCATTCAATCTAAGCTTTTACCCCACCGCCATCTCGACCTCCCGCCGCACCTTGTTGATCGCCCCGATCTGCGCGCCGTCGCGTAGGCCGAGTGCTTCGGTGAGTTTGGCGCGGAAGCTCTCCACACCAAGATCGATGCGGCGAATTACAGCTATGACGCCAACGGCAATCTGACCGGCGATGGGATCAACAGCTACACTTACGATCCGCAGAACCGGCTGGTGGAGGTTTCGGGCGCGCGCAATGTCAAGCTGCTCTACGATCCGCTCGGGCGGCTCTATCAAATCCGCGCGAGCAACAGCGCGGTGGGCCAGATCGACGGTAGCGATACGATCCTGCGCACCAATCTTTACGATGGCGATGCGCTGATCGGGGAATATGCTGCTTCGGGTGCGATGCTGGCGCGCTATGTCCACGGGCTCTCGCCGGGGGACGATCCGATCGTGGCCTATAGCGGGGCGAGCACGGCGCTGAGCAATGCGCGCTTCCTTCATGCCGACCGGCTGGGCTCGATCGTGCTGAGTTCGCGAAATCAGGGGGCTTTGCCCGCAGCCTATAGCTATGACGAATACGGCCTGCATGGCTCCAACAGCCCGCCGCGCTTTGGCTATACCGGGCAGGTGCTGCTTTCCGAAGCAGGGCTTTATTACTACAAGGCCCGCATGTACTCGCCCAATCTCGGCCGTTTCATGCAACCCGACCCCATCGGTTATGGCGACGGGATGAACATGTATGCCTATGTCGGGAACAACCCCGTCAACGGCGTCGATCCGAGTGGGTTGAGCACCTGTGGGGTGGGCGAAATTCCAGTGAGCATAAACAACTCGCCACAGAGTTACGATGGCGGCCCAATCGAGGTGTCACGAAGAATTATCTGTATTCCATCACGGGCCTTTTCCCCGCACGACTTTGCGCTGATGCGATACGATGGAGGTCGCGGCGATGCCGACGGAGGGCCGGAAAAGGATGGGGTCGCGAAAAAGCCTATTGATTACTGCGGTGCCGCAGGATCAGAAGGTGTGCCAGAAGGCATGGCCTCGACGTCGTTCCAAGGCCCTTGCAGTAAGCACGATCAGTGTTACGGGACGATCGGTAAAACTCAAGAGCAGTGCGATCAGGCTTTAGGCCGAGACATTCTCAAGGAGTGCAAACGCGCTGGTGGTTGGCTATGTGCCCTTTCAGCGTATGTTTACTATCGTGCGCTTGCCGGCATTCCTGGGATAATAAGTCCAGGGAAAGCCGCGTTTGACAATGCACAGAGGGAAGCTCTCTCGCGGTTAGCACCTGGTGGTCGGCCATGAAAAGCACCGATCTCATCCGTATTGCAGTTCTAGTCTGGGCGGCTTTGACGCTTCCGGTAATTATCCTTGCAGCTCTCTACTTAGGTTCATGGCAGAATTTTTTTGCGTCGTTAGATATTGAAAACGCAAGTTCTATGACGTTTTC
Organism: Qipengyuania sp. ABI-127-1; assembly: GCA_022953095.1. Lineage (GTDB taxonomy): Bacteria > Pseudomonadota > Alphaproteobacteria > Sphingomonadales > Sphingomonadaceae > Qipengyuania. Next base: position 2,431 of record JALJCR010000005.1, read on the forward strand.
AGATTTAGGTGTAGCTGTTTTCTTTCTAGGCCCTTGGGCCATCATCTTACTGTTTCTGCTGAAAAAGGCTCTCTCGCGGGAAAGGTAGTTGCCGCAAAATGACCCGTCCTGTATTTCTTTAGCGCGGTTGGTCAGATCGACGGTAGCGATACGATCCTGCGCACCAATCTTTACGATGGCGATGCGCTGATCGGGGAATATGCTGCTTCGGGTGCGATGCTGGCGCGCTATGTCCACGGGCTCTCGCCGGGGGACGATC
>JALJCR010000002.1 GCA_022953095.1 Qipengyuania sp. ABI-127-1
CGAACGGGTTCATGCTCATCTTGACGTTGGCAAGATCAACGCCAGACCCATCCGCCTTCACGCGCGGCTTGACGTTGTAATCGATCACCCGCTTCACGGGGACGAGGATTTTCATGCAATACCTTCCGTTAAAAAGGGAGCCGCCAGGTCAGAAACGAATTTCCGTCCTGGCGGCAGGAGAGAGGGTGGAATGACAGGGGGAGGGCAGGGCGTACCCGCGAACGGTCCCTGTCAGTATCGATAGCCCAGAGTGACCCCGTATGTGGCGGGCATGCCCGCGATGCGCGAGACATAGTCCGTCAGATGGGTCACATTGTTATAGTAGAACGCATTGGTGACATTACGGCCCCAGATCTGGGCCGACCAACCGCTGTCCTCGTCCTCGATACCGAACCGCAGGTCGAGCAGCGCCACCGAAGGCAGTTCGAAGATGGGGTTCTCACCGAACGCGGCCGGGCTCGAATCGCGAACCGTCAGGCTTGCGCCGAGGACCGCACCCAGGCCGCCATTACCGAGCGAGAAGCGATATTCCGCATCGGCATTGACTTGCCAGGGGGGCGTGTTGGGGAAGCTTTCACCCACGTAACTGGTCAAGGCGCCGAACGGATCGCGAGGTTCGGCCGGAGCTTGTGGATCCTGCTGCACCTTGGTTTTTACGTGAGTGACGCCGAGGCTGAAGCGCAATCCGCGGATTGGCCGAAGGATACCCGTGGCCTCGAACCCGTACACCTCCGATTCCGGAATGTTAACGAGTTGGGGTAGCGGGCCGAATACGGGCGTCAGGACAATTCCCTGCAACTGTTTGTCGCGATAGTCATTATAGAACGCGGCAAATTCGAAGCTGAAGGTTTCGTCCAGCGTGCTGAAGCGAGACCCCACTTCGTAGGCCAGTACCGATTCCTGGGTGACCGGCGTGAACTGGCTGGACAGGATCGCGGGCACCAGCCCGTAACTCCCCGCCTTGTAGCCGCGCGTGACATTGGCGTAGATCAGCGCATCGGGCGAAAGCTTGTAGTCGATCCCCAATCGCCAGGAGATATTGTCCTCGTCGAGGCTCGATGTCGCCAGACCAGGCGCGAAAGTCGCCGCGTCGAGCGTTACGCAGCCGCCTGCCGGGATCGTGGTCGGGGTGCCCGACAGGATCGTGGCGAGGAAGGAAAAGGCATCGCCGGCGCTCACACCGACCACGCCCGCTCCGGCGTCGCTGATACAGCCGGCGAAGTCCCGTTTCTGCGATGCGTAGCGGATCGATCCCTGCAGGGTCAGATCCTCGGTCAGATGGAAATCGAGGCTGCCGAAGACCGATGCGGTTTCGACATTCTGCACGGCCAACTGACCTAGCGGAGAGAAGATGAACGGGCCGATGGTCCCATTGGTGCCCTGGGCGATCGTATAGGTCGATTCGCGCAGATCCTCGTCCTGGTAGTTGCCCCCGATCATCCAGTCGACATTGCCCACCGATCCCGAAAGGCGCAGTTCCTGAGAGAAGGTTTCGATACGCGTCGGGTGTTCGGCGACGAGGAAATTATTGAAAGCCGTACCGTCGATATCGATCGGCTGATTGCCATCGAATTCGGACCAGGCTGTGATCGATGTCAGCAAGATATCGTCCGACAGGTCCAGATCGGCGCGGAGCGACAATTGATAGAATTCATCGTCCCGGCGCAGATCGGCTCCGGCGTCCCAATCGGCTTCGCGCGGATTGTCCCCGGCTGGCGGAGAGGCCTGCATCGCATCCGCAATGTACTGTGTCAGCGGAGTGACGGGCACGGCCGGGGTGAACTGGATGAACTGCGCCGCCTGGCTTTCCGAACGGTCCCGCCATGCGGATGCGCCGAACTGGAAGCTGAGCGTATCGGTCGGTTCCCAGTCGACGAGCAAGCGGCCGTTGAGGAAATCCTTCTTGCCGAGCCGGTCATCGGGCCGGGTCGTGCTGTATTGCCAGCCGTCGCGCGTTTCGTATTGCACGGCAACACGGGCCGCCAGAGTGTCGCCCAGCGGACCGCTGACAAAACCTTCGAGATTGAATTCGTTGAAGCGGCTATAGGTCGCCGTCCCGCCGAATTCGAGCTGATCGGTGGGGCGCGCGGCGATGAAATTGATGGCGCCGCCAGTGGAGTTCATGCCGAACAGCGTGCCCTGAGGCCCCTTGAGGACTTCGACTCGCTCGAGATCGAGCACGGCTCCGCGGGTCATCGAAGAATAGGGTAGTGCGACCTGGTCGACATAAGCGGTAACGGCCGGTCCGGCGGAGGCCGAATTGTCGGCATAGCCGATGCCGCGGATCGACAGGATCGGTGTGCCGAACGCGCCTTGCTGGTAGTTGAACCCGGGCACGACCTTGACCAGATCCGCCGCTTCGGAAACGCCTGCCGTCACCAGCGCCTCACCGGTGATGGCGGTGATGGACATGGGAACCTCGGCGAGATTTTCCGCGCGCTTTTGCGCTGTCACGATAATGACGGTGCCGCCGTTCTCGTCCGCGCTGTTTCCGTCGTTCGTCTCCTGTGCATGTGCCGAAACCGGCGCAAGCGCTGCACACATCGCAGCAGAAGACAGCAACAGGGTTTTGCCACCTAGCATTCGATATTCCTCCCCATAAAGTGTCTGGCTGTATTTCGTTTCCCGATCCAGCGGTCGCTGCACCGTCGACTTGAAAGGGCAGGTCGCGGAGAGTGAATCCCACGAAAGCCTCCAAACAACCGAAGGTTTCTCCGGTCGACGCGAACCGTCCGGCGAAGACCGAAATCGCCAAACCTGTGAACCCCGGAAATCACTCTATGGTAATCCGCCCTGGTTCCGGTATTTTGGTATCTGCGCAAAAGCTGAGGTGCCACTCGGTTCGTGCTCGCTTTGCCGTAACGGCATGTGGCCATATCCGGGCTGCGATCAGTCATTGTTTTTGCTGTGGCAAGGCGGGGCGTCCGCGAAGGCCTGCGCGATCATGGCGTGATGTTTCGAGACGGGCGTGATCCATTCCGCGTGGGTCGCAATATGGCGCCTTCGATCGAGCATCCCGGTGAGGATTATCTCAGCCGCATCATCCGCGCCGATAACGCGGCACAGTTCCGGATCCATGATGGGTGGCTGATCGCTGTCGGTCTTGTCCTGGATCGTCGTGGCTATCCAGCCCGGGCACACGATCGACACATCGATCCCCCTCGGCGCAAGTTCTTCTGCCAGCACTTCGCTGTAGCCGACAACGGCATGCTTGCTGGCGGAATAGATGCCGAAACCGGGCAGCGGAACCAGCCCGGCCATGGACGCGATGTTCACAATGTGGCCGCGCCCCGCACCGGACATCATCGGGATGAAAGCCGAGGTGCAATTGACGAGCCCGACAAGATTGACCGACAATATGCGCGCCCAATCGCCGGAATCGCAATCGGTCAGCGGACGGCAGATCGCTATTCCGGCATTGTTGATCAGGAAGTCGCAGCCACCGAGCTTCTCGCCGCATTCTTCCGCCAGCTCGGCCATGGTATCGGCGCAGGCGATGTCGCCCCGAAAGGCGAACGCCCGTGCCCCGCCTTCACGAAGTTCCTCTGCCACCCTGTCGGCAGCGTCGCCATCGATATCGACGACCATGATACTGCCGCCCTCGGCGGCGCATTGCCGGGCGAGCGCTTCGCCCAGTCCGGCGGCGGCTCCGGTGATGACGACACAGCGCCCCTCCAGGCGATTACGCGCCATCGCTAGCGGCCAGTGAATTCGGGTTTGCTCCGCGCACGGAACGCATCGACCGCGATGCGGTGATCCTGGGTGAGCATGGACAGATTCTCGTAAGCTGCGGCGCGGTCGATGATGGCATTCGCCGTCACCTTGAGCCCGGCATTGATGGACGACTTGGTCCACTTCACGGCCAGGGTTGCCGCCTTGGCCATGCGCTGCGCCATCGCATCGACGACTTCGTCGATCCGCTCGCGTTCGACCGCTTCGGTGATGAGGCCGATCTCCGCGGCTTCGCTGCCCATGATCGGGTCGCCGGTCAGGAGGTATTTGCGGGCGCGCGCATAGCCGACAAGCTGCGGCCAGATAACGGCCCCGCCATCGCCGGCAACCAGGCCGATTGCGACGTGCGGATCGGCAAACCGGGCATCGGGTGTGGCGTAAACGAAGTCGCAGAACAGCGCCAGCGAACAGCCCAGGCCGACGGCGGGGCCGACGACACGTGCGATGATCGGCTTCTCGAGATCGAGCAGCGAGTTCTGGATGCGACGATCGTTCTCGATGCTGGCGGAGGTCGCCGCGAGGTCACCATCGAGCGACACGAGCCAATCGATGTCGCCGCCGGCGCTGAACGCTTCGCCCGAACCGGTCAGGACGACGACCGACACTTCGGGATCACGATCGACGTCGTAGAAGATGCGCGAGAACTCGTCATGAATCTGCGGGTTGACGGCGTTTTTCACCTCCGGCCGGTCGATCGTGATTGTCAGGATCGGACCGTTCCGGTCGATCTTCAGCGCTTCGTACCCATCATAGTTCATCAGCCTGCTCCGTGATTTCTTCGCTGGTTATGCCGAACCGCGCGGCCATTTGCGGGCGCAGTTCGTGTTTGACGATCTTTCCCGATGCCGTGGTCGGCATTGCGTCGACGAAAGCGATGTAGCGTGGCACCTTCCAGCGGGAGACCTGGCTGAAACACCAGTCCCGAACCGTATCCGCATCTGCGTGATCTTGCCGTGCGGGACGCAAGACCGCGCACAGCTCTTCGCCGTATTTTGCGTCGGGCAATCCGAAGACCGCAGCTTCGGCGATATCGGGATGTTCGATCAGATAGGCTTCGATCTCGGCGGGATAGAGGTTTTCGCCGCCGCGAATGACCATTTCCTTCAACCGGCCGACAATGGTCACGTAACCTTCATCGTCCATTGTGGCGATATCGCCGGTTTTGAGCCAGCCGTCGCTGTCGAAGGCTCCCTCGGTGGCGGCATCATCGCCGTAACGCAGCATCTTTCCGGGACCATCGACACACAGCTCGCCCGGCGTGTCGCAGGGCAGCACCTGCCCCTTCGCATCGACGACCTTGAGGCTGACGCCCTCAATGGCGAGACCGCTGGTGCCGGTCTTCTTCTCGGCGTCGTCATCTGCCTTTACGCTTGCGCTTACACCGCAGCTCTCTGTCTGACCGTAGCCGTTGAGCATAGGCACGCCGAATGTATCTTCGCAGCGTTTGAGGAAGGGCCGGGGCACCGCTGCCCCCCCGACGACGATCCGCTGCAAGGCCGACAGATCGCGCGATGCAAAGTCCGGCTCTTCCATCATGGCGGTGAGCATGGAGGGAACGCCGATGAAACCGGTGCAGTGTTCGCGTTCGAGGATGTCCAGCGCCTGCCTGGCGTTGAAGATGTAGATCGGCAGCGTGGTGGCGCCGACGATCAGCGACCCCGGCGTCGAGCTGCCCGACCCGCCGACATGGAACAGGGGAAAACCATGACACACGCGATCGCCATGCCCGAAGCCCCAGCGCTTGTAGGTGCGCGCCGCGATGGCGGTGATGCCTCCATGCGGCAGCCAGGCCGCCTTGGGCACGCCCGTGGTGCCCGATGTGTACTGGATCATGCAGACATCGTCCGCCGCAACGTCAGGCAGCCGCGTGTCGGGGCGGGCTGCACAGGCGATCCGCTCCAGATCGCAGGTCAGATCGAACCGGGCACGCAGCAGCGGCGTTTCGTCCGCGATATTCGCGAGCATGTGGGCGGGCGATGCGCCGCCGACCTGGCCGCCATGAAAGACGGCCACCACCTGCGATGCCTTTAAGGCATAAGCGAGTTCGCGTTCACGATAGAGCGGATTGATCGCGACCAGGACCATTCCGGCCTTGGCGATGGCATATTGCAGAAAGATCCAGTTCGGATGGTTCGGAGCCCAGACGCCGATCCGATCGCCCGCTGTAAAACCATGCGCGATCAAGCCGCGCGCCAGTTCGTCGGACAGCCGGTCCAGCTCGCCGAAGGTCCAGCGAAAGTCGCCGATCGCAGGCTGGTGGACGAAGGCAAGGGCAGCATCGTCGGCCCATTTTTCAGCCGAACGGGACAGCGCCTCGCCGATGGACGTGCACGCTGCGGCCGGATCATCGGCCGTGTCGATCCAGAGTGATTGGCGCAGGGCCAAGATCCCCTCCATTAACATTGGGAGCGCGGCTGAGCGGCGCCTTGATTGCCATCGTCATAGGCAGCCCAAAGGCCGCACGGCTGCTCGCCTATCGCTCGCAAACGCGCCCGATCTGTTGCGGATCGGCCGATCGCGGGCCAACATCCTGGCATCAAAGATCGGTCGTCTGCGGATCGTGACGGTCCGGACTGCCGATTGCAGGGCCGGTGTTCTTTTAGGGGGACGGAATGACGAGCCTACCCGACACAGTGAAGGATTGGCTGGGCAAGCCGGTGATCGTGATGGACCATGTCCTTACGGTGGAACAGGGCTTGTGGGCCAATTTCTGCGTGGCGATCGAAGACGCGAATCCACTCTACTGGGATTACCGTCTGGCACGCGAGGAAACCGAGACGGTGATCGCACCGCCCATGATGCTGCCGAGCTGGGCCATCGACCATGACTGGCGGCCCGAGCGGGAAGGTCCGGCACCGCGTACCTTGGAACTGCATTTCATGGTCAAGGATGCGCTTGGCTACAAGAATGGGCTCGTGACGGAGGTCGAACTCGAACTTCACGAGCCTCTTCGCGCAGGCGATTCCGTCAAGGCCGAACAGATATTGCGTAGTGTCGGCGATGAGCGCGAGACCAAGCTTGGGACGGGGCGCAACTGGGAAATCGATGTCGTCTATCACAAGCCGGACGGCACCCTGGCTGGCGTCCAGAAACTGACTTTCCTCGGATATGGGAGGGTTGAAGCATGAATCGCACGCCCAAGCCCCATATCGGCTTGAAATTGCCCGACCTGTTCTTGCCGGTCACGCGCAAACTCGTGAGCATGGGGGCGGCTGCGTCGAGGGACTGGCAGCCGCAGCACCACGATCCCGACTGGGCACGGAAAGCCGGCCTGCCCGACATCATCATGAACAATTACACCCAGGCGGGACTGATCAGCCGGTTCGTTACCGATTGGAGCGGGCCAGCGGGACGAATCGGCAGGCTGCGCTTTGCCATGCGCCGACCGCTATGCCCGGTGGGAAACCTCACGATCCGTGGCGCCGTGGTCGATTTGTCGGCTGAATCCGACACGCTCGTATGGGTGGAGATCGACGCGGAAATTCTGGTCGGTGACGATATCGTCACGACTGCGACGATCCGCGTGGCGCTGCCCGGCCCGGGAGGGGATTCGTCGGCCTGGCACTGCTCGGGCTCGCGCTGGAATCCTTGAGCGATCGGCTTCGGAAATATGAGTTCGAACAGAGTTGAGGTGAGCGCGGCCATCTGACCACTTCCCGTTGACTTTAGCGGTTTGAGAAGATGAGGCGCGCATGGACCTCGGGCTGTCCGATGAACAGAGAATGCTGCAGGATATGGTCCGCGACCTGTGCGAGGATCGGTTCCCGCTAACGGCGCTGCGTCGGCTCGAATCCGACGAAGATGGCTTGGATCGGGATTTCTGGAACGCCCTCGCCGATCAGGGGCTATGTGGTATCTCGATCTCCGAGGCCCATGGCGGCCACGGTCTCGGCCTGCTGGAATGTGCCCTCGTGCACGAGCAGTTCGGCTATCATCTCGCGCAGTCTCCCCATCTCGCCAGCTCGGTCTTGGCTGCATCCTTCATCGAGGCGGCTGGCGACGATTCTCTGTCGGCGGCACTGTTGCCGGGAATCGCCGATGGCTCGCGCATCGTCGCGATCGCATCGAGCGAGGCGGGGAGGGGCGAGGACCTGAGCGACCAGCAGGCCGTGTTACGCCGCGATGCGAAGGGCGTGCGGATTTCGGGCACGAAACACTTCGTTTCCTTTGCCAGCATCGCAGACGATCTCATTGTTTTCGGTCGCGAGAAGCAAAGCGGCCGCATGCTCGCCCTGGCCGTATCCCCTGGATCCGATGGCATCACTTTGCGCAGGCAGCAGACCATGGCGAGCGAGCCCTGTTTCGAAGTGCAATTCGAAGATGTTTTCGTCCCGTCTGAGCGGGTTTTCGCCGATGGCGCCGATGCGACAGGAGCTTGGCGGGCGGCGATGTCCAAGGCCTGCGTCGCCATCGCCGCAGCCGCAACCGGCGCCGCGCGGCGGATTCACGAAATCAGCACCGCCTATGCCAAGGAACGCGAAGCCTTCGGCAAGCCGATCGGGGCATTTCAGGCCATCGCCCATTATCTCGCCGATGCAATCGTCGAGATCGAAGGCGCCCGTGTGCTCTATCGCAATGCGGCCTGGTTGCATGACGAGGCGCGGCCCTACGCGCTCGAGGCGGCGATCGCGAAACTGCAGGCATGCAATATTTTCCGCCGGGCATCGGCTCTCGGCATCCAGGTCCATGGGGGGCTTGGCTACACGACCGAAGCGGACCCTCAGCTTTTCTTCCGCCGGGCCAAGCAATGGCAGATCCTCAATGGCAGCGAGGCCTGGCTGACGGAGGAAATTTCCCGGTTGGACGACAGCAGGGAGAATGCGGGTGTTTGAGACACTCGATTATTCGGTCCGCGACGGCATTGCCGAGTTGCGCCTTCAGCGCCCCGAACGGCGCAATGCGGTCAACCACCAGATGCATGTGGAATTGCCGCAAGCCTGGTCCGCAATCCGGCGTGACCCGCAGGTCGTCGTGGCGATTGTAACCGGGGCGGGGGGCAAGGCCTTCTGCACCGGCGCCGATCTTGCCGACCTCCCGCGTGTCGAGGAGAGCGATGGGCATGGCGCGATGGCCTGGACCGGCCTGCGGAACGATGTCTGGAAACCGGTGATCTGCGCGATCAACGGGCAGGTGGTCGGAGGGGGGCTGCATTTCGTAGCCGATGCCGACATCGTCATCGCCAGCGATGAGGCGACGTTCTGCGATAGCCACGTCAGCAGCGGGCTGGTCGCCGGATTGGAGCCGGTGGCGCTGGCCCGCAAGATTCCGCTCGAAGCGGTCTTGCGGCTGGCGCTGGTCGGGCGCGGCTATACCATGTCCGCCGCGCGCGCATGCGAGCTGGGCCTGGTCGGCGAAGTCGTCCCCGCACGTCAGGTGATGGAACGAGCGCGCGAACTCGCGGCGCTCATCGCAGCCAATTCCCCATCCGCGATGGCGAGGACCAAGCGGGCGATCTGGAGGTCACTGGAGCTGCCGCTGTCGCAATCCCTGGACGCCGCCTGGGACGATATCGCGACGCACAACCGTGGACCCGACTTTCAGGAGGGGATCGACGCTTTTCTGGAGCGCCGCCCGCCTGAATGGGCCGCTTACGATCCCGAGGCGCGCGATGACCGGTAAGCGGCAGGTCCAGGTCGACAGGATCGGGAAGACGGGTGTTATCCGCCTCGACCGGCCCGATGTGCTCAACGCCTATACGCCCGACATGGGGGACGAGCTGGTCGACGCATTCCGCACCCTGGCGTCCGACAGCGAGGTCTGCGCCATCGTCCTGACCGGCAAGGGCAGGGCCTTTTGTGTCGGCGCCGATCGCAACTTCCTGAACGGTGAGAAGGGGCGCAACGGGCTGCGCCTCGGCGAAGAGGATTTCATCGGCGGGTTCGCGACCGAACTACTGACGATCGCCAAGCCGACCATCGCGGCGATCAACGGCAAGGCAGTCGGCCTTGGCTGTACCATGCTGTTGCCACTCGATTTCCGGATCGCCGCGGACAGCGCAAGTTTCTCTTTCCCCTTCGCCCGTCTCGGCCTGATGCCGGGAATGGGATCGACTTTCCTGCTGCCCCGAATCGTCGGAGATGTCGCCGCGCGCGAGATCATGTTCGGCAACGCGGTTCTGGATAGCGGGGCCGCCCTGAGGGCCGGGCTGATCGGCGAAGTGGTCGCGGACGACCGGTTGCAGGATGCGGCCATGCGGCTCGCAGCGACATTCGAAACCGCCGACGCGGCAACGCTGGCGGCGATCAAATCCACCCTCAACGGCGCCGCCGTCCGGGCGATGAACATCGCGGTCGAAACCGAACTGCGCAAGGCGCGCGAATGCCTTGCCGCGCGATCGGCCACGCAGAAACAGGAACCAATCCCGACATGACGAACGATACGATCCGGTACGACGATCTCAACGCCTTGGCGCAGCGTGTAGGGGGCGAGTTCGGGGCGTGGAGCCCTGCCATCGAAGTGCCGCAGCAGATGATCGACGCATTCGCCGAAATGACCGGCGATCACCAGTGGATTCATGTCGATCCCGCACGGGCTTCCGAAACGCCGCTCGGAACCACGATTGCGCATGGCTTCCTGATTCTGGCGCTTTCCAGCGTGATCAAGAACAGTTCCGACCTGGCCATAGTCGGTCATGGCAGTGCCCTGAATTACGGGCTCGACAATGTCCGGTTCGTGTCGCCCGTGCCCTCGGGGGCACGGATACACGGCCGGACGAGAGTCGCTGCGGTGGCAGAGGAAAAAGGCGGCACCATGCTGACCGTGAGCGTCGCGATCCATGTGGTCGGTTCCGAAAAGCCAGCGGTCTGCTTCGACTGGAAGCTACTGTACCGGGCATGAGCCGATGATCGAAAGCATACCCCTTCCGATCGTGGACGATCCCGCCGACCGGGCTTTCTGGCAAGGTTGCGACGAAGGTCGGCTGTTGGTCCAGGCCTGCAAGCAATGCGGGCACCGCCAACATCCGCCCAGGGCGATGTGTCCCGCCTGTCGCTCGATGGAGCTTGGTTGGCAGGAATGCGCGCCGACCGGGCGTCTGTGGTCCTACGTGGTCCCGCACCCGCCGCTGCTCCCCGCCTTCGCCCCGCTCGCCCCCTACGTCGTCGGGCTGATCATACCCGATGGGTTGCCGGGGATAAGGATGGTGGGGGCGATCGTCGCCTCTGCGGAAGAAGGCATCGGGTCGGTCGCGCCGGCCGAGATCGCGATCGGCGACCGGATGCGTCTCACATTTGTTCGATTGGCGGAGGATGTCGCTCTGCCCTGCTGGGTCCCGGATGCGGCCTGCGCCCCCTCTGAAAGGGAAGAAAAACCATGAAAATCAAGTCGCTCGGATATGTAGGTATTGGCACGGCGAATCCCGGTGCCTGGCGGGATTTCGCGATCGAGGTGCTTGGCATGATGGCTGCCCGCGCCGTGCCTGGCGAAGGCTGGGGCGAGCCCGGCCAGCCGCGCCCCGACACAGGGCGCCCCGAAGGGGTTGCCGAGGACGGTTCGGTCTATCTCAAGATGGACGAACGCCAATGGCGCGTGGCGGTCCACAAAAACGAGGAAGACGGCAAGCTGCTCTATTTCGGGCTCGAACTGGACGGGCATCTCGAACTGGCGGCTGCGGTGGCGGAGTTGCGCGCCGAAGGTGTCGAGGTGCGCGAAGGGACGCCTGCGGATGCCCTGGCGCGGGCCGTGACGGGGATCGCCTATTGCGCCGATCCGTCCGGCAACCAGCTCGAACTCTATTACGGCCCGACGACCGACTACAATTTCGCATCCCCCGTGCCAGACCTCAAATTCATCGCCGGGGCGCTGGGGGTCGGCCACTTCAATCTCTTCGTCAACGACCAGGAGAAATGCTTCGATTTCTATACCCGCGTGCTCGGCTTCAAGTTGTCCGATTACATCCGCTTCGGTCCCGATGCAGCGTTGCAGTTCCTGCGCTGCAATGCCCGCCATCACAGCATCGCCATGGTCGATATGGGGGCGGGCAACGTGCTTCAGCACATGCTCGTCGAAATGACCGATATCGACGATGTCGGAAAGACGCTGGACCGGGCGAAGCGATATGGCCTCGATGTGGTCAGCACGCTTGGGCGGCACCGGAACGATGGCATGCTGTCGTTCTATATGCGCGCGCCGGGCGGGTTCGATGTCGAGGTCGGCTGCGGGGGCAAATTGCTCGATGAAAGCTGGTCGCCGAACGAATTCTGCGAAGGCGACGTGTGGGGGCATGACGGACTTGTCGAAGCCGTGGTCGAGGCGAGCGAAACGGCGCGGGCACGGATGCAAGCGGCAGCGTCATGACCAAAACAAGTATCGACTTGGAGTATCGGCTCGAAGACCGGTACACCCAGCGTTCGGGGCGCGTGTTCCTGTCGGGATCGCAAGCGCTTGTCCGCTTGCCCCTGATGCAGCGCCAGCGCGACGTTGAGGCCGGGCTCAATACTGCGGGTTTCATATCGGGTTACACCGGGTCGCCGCTCGGTGGATACGACATCGCGCTCAATCAGGTGCCCGAACTTCTCGAAGAGCATCACATCCATTTCGAGCCGGGGATCAACGAGGATCTCGGCGCCACCGCCGTTTGGGGTTCGCAGCAGGTCGGCCTGTTCGGCAATGCGCGATATGACGGCGTTTTCGGTATCTGGTACGGCAAGGGTCCGGGCGTGGACCGCTCGGGCGACGCGCTGAAGCATGGGAGCTATTCGGGTTCCGCGCCCAATGGCGGCGTGCTGGTCCTCGCCGGGGACGATCATGGCGCGAAATCGTCCACCACGGCCCATCAGAGCGACCACGCCTTCATCCATTTCGGGATGCCCTATCTGAACCCGTCATCGGTTCAGGACTACCTCGACCTCGGCCTCCACGGCTTCGCCATGTCCCGCCATTCCGGATGCTGGATCGGGATGAAATGCGTTACCGATATCATCGAAAGCAGCGCATCGGTCGATATCGACCCGAACCGGCCGTCGATCACCATTCCCGAGCGCGGCGGAGGCGGACTTGGCCCGCAATGGGGCATCCCGGCCCTTGCCGCCGAAGACCGGCAGTACAACCGACGCATTCCCGCATTGCTCGAATACGTTCGGGTCAACCGCCTCAATCGAGAGGTGGTTTCGGCACCCTCCCGCACGCTGGGCATCGTGACCAGCGGCAAGGCCTATCTCGATGTCATGCAGGCGCTCGAGGACCTCGGTCTGGATGCTGCACGGTGCCGGGAACTGGGTGTCTCGGTGTTCAAGGTGGCGATGCCCTGGCCGTTGGAGCCTGATACGCTTTGCGAGTTTGCCGAGGGTCATCGCGAAATCCTGGTGGTCGAGGAAAAACGCCCGGTGATCGAGGACCAGATCGCCAGCCTCTTCGTCAACCGCGCAAATGCGCCGCTGCTGACTGGCAAGACAGGTCCGGACGGATCGCCGCTGGTCCCGGCGATCGGCGAGACGACCCCGCTCATCGCTGCGCGGTCGATCGCTGCGAGACTCATCGCTTTGACCGGAGATGACGGCCTCCGCGCGGCGCTGGATGGTCTGGAGGCGGAAAGCGCGCCTCCGGCTCTCCCGGCGGCCACGCTGGCCCGGATGCCGAGCTTCTGCGCCGGTTGCCCGCACAACCGGTCGACCAAAGTGCCCGATGGTAGCGTGGCCTTCGGCGGTATCGGTTGCCACGGGATGGCCACCTTCCTGCCCGAGCGGAACACGCCGACGCTGTTCCAGATGGGCGGCGAAGGAGCGCCCTGGATCGGCATATCGCCTTTCACCGGCACCGATCATATCTTCCAGAATTTAGGTGACGGGACCTACTATCACTCGGGCCTGCTCGCCATTCGCGCGGCTGCCGCCGCGGGCGTCAACATCACCTATAAGATCCTCGCCAACGATGCGATCGCGATGACCGGCGGGCAGGAGATAGCGGGCCAGATGCGGGTCGATACGTTGAGCCGGCAGATCCACGCCGAAGGTGTCAAAGCGATTGCCGTTGTTTCCGATGAACCCGATACCTATCCACCGGATGCAAGCTTCGCACCGGGGACCACGATCCATCACCGCGATGAGATGGACGCCGTCCAGCGCCGGATGCGCGATACGCCGGGCGTGACGGCGATCATCTACGATCAGAATTGCGCCACCGAATTGCGGCGTCGGCGCAAGCGGGGGCTGGCGCCCGACCCGGATTCGCGGCCCTTCATCAATACCCGCGTATGCGAAGGCTGCGGCGATTGTTCGGTGCAATCGAATTGCATCGCATTGGAGCCTGTCGAGACTCGCTTTGGTCGCAAGCGCCGCGTCAACCAGTCGGCCTGCAACAAGGATTTTTCCTGCACCGATGGCTATTGCCCCAGCTTCGTCGTCGTGAATGGCGGGCAGCCGCGCAAGCGGTCGGACGGGCAGCAGGACTACACGCGCTATGCCGATGCGCTGCCCCATCCCGAAGCGGCATCGACCGACACGCCCTTCAGCCTGCTGGTGACCGGTATCGGTGGGGCCGGCGTGGTCACGCTGGGGGCAATCCTCGGCATGGCGGCGCATCTGGAAGGCAAGGGGGCGTCGGTCCTTGATGTGACCGGTCTGGCGCAGCGCAATGGCCCGGTGACCAGCCATGTGAAGATCGCCAATTCGCCGCAGGCGCTCAAGACGAGCAGGATCGGCCGCGCCGATCTGGTGATCGGCAGCGACATGGTGGTAACGGCATCGGCCGATGTGCTTGGGCGGATGCGCAAGCGGACCACGAAAGCCGTGGTCAACAGCCGGGTGGCGCCCACTTCGGACTTTGCGACCAACCCCGATCTCGATCTCGGCACGGACGAGATGGAGCGGGCTATCGCGCAACGTTCCGCCGATTGCGACTTCATCGAAGCCGGACGCCTGGCCTACGCGCTGACCGGGAACGAAGTGGCGGCCAATCTCATGCTCGTGGGGTTTGCCGCCCAGCGCGGATGGCTGCCGGTTTCGCTCGACGCCCTTGATCGCGCCATCCAACTGAACGGTGCCGCCGTCGAGATGAACCGTGCCTCCGTTGCCTGGGGGCGCTTGCTGGCGCATGATCCGGCTCTTGTCGCGGAGCTTGTCGCGGCGAAGAACATCGCCGATCCGCAGCCCGTGTCGCTCGACGATCTGATCGCCGACTATGCGCAGGAACTGGAAGCCTATCAGGATCGGGCCTACGCGCAGCGATATGTCGATCTCGTAGCGCAAGTGCGCGCCGCAGAGAGCGCCCTGGCCGGGAACGATGGCCGGTTCGCGACCGCTGTGGCCCGATATTACTACAAACTGTTGGCCTATAAGGACGAGTATGAAGTCGCCCGCCATCTGAGCAGCGATGCATTTCGCGACGCGATCGCGGAAGAATTCGAGGGCGAATATTCGATCGAATTCCTGATGGCCCCGCCGATCCTGCAGCGGCGCGATCCGGTTACCGGGCGTTATCCCAAACGCCGGTTCGGTAGCTGGATATTGCCCGCGCTGAAGCTGCTATCCCGCTTCAAGCGCCTGCGCGGCACCCCTTTCGATCCGTTCGGCTATGCGGCCCATCGCAAAATGGAACGGGGGCTCATCGCGCAATATGAAAGCGACATCGCCATGGCGATCGAGCGGTTGGACGCCGAGCGATACGAAGCTGCGACCGAGATCGCGAGCTGGCCGGAACTCGTGCGCGGATACGACACGGTGAAGGACGAGCATATCGCGGCGCTCGAGGAAAAGCGGGGCGGCCTGCTGGCAAGCCTGGCCGACCCCGTGGCCACAATACCATCGCGCATCGCCGCTGACAGGAAGGAAAAAGTGTCATGAGCATACTCGATGGGAAAGCCGCCATCGTGACCGGTGGCGGACGCGGCATCGGCAAGGGGCATTGCCTGGCTCTGGCGCGCTGCGGTGCCAGTGTGATCGTGAACGATATCGATCGCAGTGTCGCGGCGGAGACTGTGGAGGCGATCGAGGCATCGGGCGGAAAGGCTGCGGCCAGCGATGCCAATATCGCATCGCGCGAGGGCGCGGAGGCCCTGATCGGGCAGTGTGTCGATGCGTTTGGCGCAGTCGATATTCTGGTCAACAATGCCGGCAATCTGCGCGATCGATCCTTCCTCAAAATGAGCGACGAGGAATTCGATTCCGTCTGGCAGGTTCATGTCAAAGGCACCTTCTGGTGCAGTCAAACTGCCGCCCTGGCAATGCGAGAGGCGGGGCGCGGCGGAGCGATCGTCAACACGACATCGGGCGCACATTTCGGCAGCTTCGGCCAGACGAACTATGCGGCCGCCAAGGGCGCCATCGCCTCAATGACCTATACCTGGGCGCTCGAACTGGCCCGATACGGCATCCGCGTGAATGCTATCGGACCAACGGGCACAACGCGTATGTCGGACACTTTCGCGGGCAAGCCATTGCCGTTCGTCGATCCCGGCCTAAACGGCGATCTGGTCGCCTTTCTGTGCAGCGATCTGGCGCAAAGTGTCAGCGGTCAGATCTTCGGATCGGGCGGCGAACGTGTCGCGCATATGGTCCAGCCGCACTATGGCAAGACGCTGATCCGCGAGGGAGGCTGGACTCTCGAGGCGTTGCAGGATCACTTCCTGCCGCACCTTGCCAGCCAGTTCGGGCCTCTCGGCATGCTTGGGCAACCCTATCCCTTCCACGATGGCGTGTCGCCGCAGAGAAAAGAGGCGTGAGCGATCGCGCCGCCCTGAAAGACCGGACTGCGATCGTCGGTATCGGGCAGACGGAGTTCGGCAAGAACCTGGAGCATACAGAGCTTCAGTTGGCGTGCATGGCGATCCGCAACGCACTGGACGATGCCGGGATAGACGCGTCAGACGTGGACGCTCTGGGATGCTTCACGCAGGAAACGACTCCGGAGTTCGAGATCGCGCGCAATCTGGGCTTCGGAGAACTGCATTTCTTCAGTCAGGTGGCACATGGCGGGGGAGCGGTGTGCGGCGCGATCGGACAGGTTGCCATGGCGATCGCGCTCGGCATCGCAAAAGTCGGTGTGGTGTGGCGGTCCCGCAAGCGCGGCGACCCTTCCAAACGGCAATGGGCGGGTGTCCAGCCGAGGATCGACGATCATTGGAAATGGTCGCGCCCGCACGGCCTGTCGCGTCCGGTGGACGAGGTGGCCATGCTCATGCGGCGCTACATGCACGATCATGGGGCGACACGCGAGCAGCTCGCTGCGGTTGCACTGACCCAGCGGGCCTATGCCAGGCGCAACCCCGATGCGCTCATGCGCGACAGGGAAATGGGCCTCGAGGATTATCTAGAGGCCCGGATGATTTCCGATCCGCTGTGCCTGTTCGACAATTGTCTGGAGAGCGACGGGGCCATTGCCATCGTCCTGACAGCGACGGATCGCGCTGCGGATTGCAGACATCGTCCGGCGCTGATCCATGCCTTTTCGCAGGGGATGAGCCGCGAACACCAGCTTATGACCGATTATCACGGGGCCGATCCGTTCGTGAGTTCCTCGTCGGCGACGGCCCGGAACCTGTGGCGCCATTCCGATCTGGCGCCGCCGGATATCGATGTCGCGCAGATTTACGATGCCTTCTCGCCGCTGGTCCTGTTCAGCCTCGAAAATTACGGCTTTTGCGGGAGGGGCGAGGCTGCGGCAATGGCCGGATCGGGCGCTCTCGGGGAGGGCGGACAGTTGCCAGTGAACACTTCGGGAGGCAGCCTTTCCGAAGTCTATCTGCACGGCGCCAATCTGGTGACCGAAGCTGTACGCCAGATCAGGGGAACCTCGCCCAACCAGGTTTCCGATGCACGAAACTGCTTCATCAGCACCTGCGACAGCACGCCCAATGGTGCCCTCATTCTTCGCCGGCAATAGGGGAGATTGCAATGGAAACAGCACTGGAACACCGCGCGTTCGATGTCGGTTTTGTAACGCGAGATGCCGAACCCATGCAGCGATTCTATCAGGATGTGCTGGGACTGCAGCACGTTGCGACGATCCCCCTCGGGCCGGATACGCTGATCAAACTCGCCTATGGCCGCAGCACCCTGAAACTCTACGTTCCGGCCGCGCCACCGGCACCGAGTGCCGATCCGGAGCGATGGGCCTCGCACGCCGGTATTCGCTACGTCACGGTTCCCGTGGACGATGCGCGTGCGACACTCGAGAGATGCCGCAATGCGGGGGCTCCAATCTACTCCGAAATCGTCGAGCTGCCCGCGGATAGAAGGGCGGCCATCGTCGGCGATCCAGATGGGAATGCCATTGAGCTATTCGAGGATCCGGCCAGTATGGTGCGGTCAACTGAGGAGAGACCGTAAGCCATGCCGACGTCACAAGGACCCGCCACCCTCGTTATTACAGGTGCCAGCAGAGGCATCGGCCTCGAAACCGCGCGGCTCTTCGCGGAGCATGGCTATCGTATCGTCAACATATCCCGCAGTCCGATATCGGTCGAAGGGGCGGTGGACATCACTGCGGATCTGGCCAGCCCGGACTGGGCCGAGCGGATCAAGGACGAGCTCGATGCTGCGCTGGCTGGATCGGGCGAGATCAGCCTGATCCACAACTCGGCCATTCAGCTGCCCGGCGCTATCGACCAGGTCGATGCGGGCGATTTCCGAAAGACGCTCGAACTGGCGGTTGTGGCCCCATCGATCCTCAATCGGTTGGTGCTGCCCCACCAGTCGGCCGGATCGTCGATCATCTATGTCGGATCCACGCTGAGCCAGCGTGCCAGCAAAGGGCTGGCAGCCTATGTGGCGAGCAAACATGCGGTCGTGGGTTTGATGCGAAGCACGGCGCAGGACCTTGGCGGGTCGGGCATCCATACGGCCTGCGTGTGTCCCGGTTTCACCAACACCGAAATGCTGCGGGAATATGGCGGAGAGGCGACCGAATACCTCAAGTCGCTGGTGCACGAAAAACGGCTTATCGATCCAGTCGAGATCGCGCGCGTGCTGCTTTTTGCGGTGCGGAATCCCGTAGTGAACGGGTCGGTCCTGCAGGCCGAACTGTGCTTCGTCCAACCGTGAAGCGGCCCGAAAATCCATAAAGCGAGTTCAATGTGAGCAAATTTTCAGTTTTTCTGATATTCTCACAGGCCCAACGCGGAATTGTGCTGAGCGCGTCGCGATAAGCGTCGCCAGGGCGGCAGCAGCGCATTTCGGTGCGCTCGCGATAATGGCGGTCGATAAGAACGGGAGACGGAGATATGACGGTATTGGATGCTCAGCTTGCACCGCGAAAGGTACCCAAGCAGCAGCGCGCCCAGTTCACGGTGGATTGCATTCTGAGAGCCGCCGAGTCGATCATCATGAAAAGCGGCTATGATGCCGCCAACACCAACCACATTGCCGAAGTGGCGGGCGTCAGCATCGGTTCGCTCTACCAGTATTTTTCCAGCAAGGAAGCCATCGCCGCAGCACTGGTCGAAAACGCGGTCATCAATGCCTCCGAGGTCCTGCGCGATTGCCTGATCGAAAACATGGCCAAGCCGCTCGAAGACTCGGCGCAGGCCATCATCGGGACGATCCTAAAAACCCGGAAACAATACAGCTTCATCTTCCTGCGCCTGCCCCGTGAAGTCCCCAAGCTGGGCAGGCTGTCGCGCACGGTTACGACAGAGAAGTTCCTCTATCATACGATCCGGGCCTATTATCAGCAGCATCGCTCGGAGATAAAAGTCGACGATCTCGAAGTGGCGATGTTCGTATCGGAACACATTATCGTCGGCAGTATCGACGCCTATCTGGAAAACAATTCTCCAGCGATCACCGACGAACAGCTCGTCCAGCAGCTCTCCGACGCGTTCGTCAAATATCTCACCAAATAGTCTGCACGGGAACCCGCCATGAATTTCGATTTCGATGCCGATCAGGTAGCGTTCGTCGCGCGTGTTCGGGAATTTCTCGCCGAGGTGCGGGAATGGCCGGACGCGGACGACATCATGTGCCCGGAACGCGAATCGGATTCCATTCTGGCGGATACACCGGCGCGCAGGGCCTTCAACAAGGAACTGGCGCGCAGGGGGTACCTCGGCATGTCCTGGCCAAAGGAATATGGCGGGCAGGAAAAGCCGGGCATCTACGAATATCTCCTCAACGAGGAGCTTTCGCGCGTCGGTGCTCCCCTGATCGGGAAGGGGGTCGGATGTGTGGGGCAGACGCTCATTCGGCACGGGTCCGACAGGTTGAAGGCCGAATTCCTGCCGAAGATCCTATCGGCCGATGTCGAGTTTGCTCTCGGCTATTCGGAACCCCATGCCGGATCGGATCTGGCATCCCTGCGGCTGCGCGCGGAACGCGTCGAAGGCGGCTGGATGCTCAACGGTCAGAAGATGTTCACCACCTCGGCCCATTTCGCGGACTGGTACTGGCTCGCCGCGCGGACCGATTTCGACGCGCCGAAGCACAAGGGCATCAGCCTGTTTCTTCTCCCGATGGATCAGGAAGGGATCACGATCCAGCCGATCGAAACAATGGGCGAGCATGTCACCAACGCGGTATTTCTCGACAACATCTTCGTCCCGGAAGACTATCTGGTCGGCGAGTTGAACCGGGGGTGGACCTATATTTGCGAGGCGCTCGATTACGAGCGTTTCACATTCTATACCTACAGCCCCCTAGAGGAAAAGCTCAAGGTACTCAAAGGGTTGCTCGGCGAAACCAAGCGCAATGGCGAGCGCCTGGACACGTCCACAGAGGTCCGGCACGGCCTCGCACGGCTTACGGCTGACGTCCAGATGGCCAAGATGCTGCAGCGCCGCGTGATCTACGCCTCCTCGCAGGGCCGCGTCCCCACGATCGAGGCCGCCATGTGCAAGCTCTACAGCACAGCACTCCACCAGCGGCTGGCAGACTTCGCGATCGATACGCTTGGCGCCGACGGCTTGCTGCACAAGGTGGATGCCGATGCTCCGGCTGGCGGGAAATGGGAATGGTCCTATCGCGCCACTGCACTCGATACGATCGGTGCGGGCACATCGGAAGTGCAGAAGAACATCATCGCAAGGCGCGAGCTCGGCCTGCCGCTGGAGTTCTGATCAGGGGCCCGCTGCGATAAGCGAGGCTCTGAAGTCGGGGTGCGCGATCGCCGCGAGCTCGGCAGCCCTCTCGCTCGCTGTCTTTGCGCGCAAGTCGGCGATCCCGTATTCCGTGACCACGAAATCCACATCGGTTCGCGCGATGGTGACCGGCGATGTCGAGGCCAGCGAAGGCACGATCCGCGATCGTTTGCCGCGTGAAGCCGTCGAGGGAAGGGCAATGATCGAACATCCTCCCGAGGATTGATGACCGGCCCGGCAGAATTCGGGAAGTCCGCCCGACGCGCTTATCGGCTTCGCTCCGAAACCCTCGGAGTTGACTTGCCCCATCAGGTCCACCTGCAGCGCCGAATTCACGGCCACGAATTTCTCGATCCGCGACAATACGGACGCGCTATGGGTATGTCGCACCGGTCTGAGCAGGAAGTCTTCCCGCCCATCCAGCCAGCGATAGAACGCGTGCGATCCGGCGATGGTCGCACACACGATCGGGAATTCCCTGTCGATCGAGTCTGCTTCGACGAGCCCGCGGATGGACTCCGTTACGATGCCGGAATGGACTCGAAGCCGCTTCTTCGATCTCAAATGATCGAGAAAAAGGCTCGGGACCTTGCCAATGCCGCATTGGACCGCCGCGCCATCATCGACGAGTCTGACCACGTTTCGTGCGATTTCGTCACCGATATCGTCGGGGCCGGTACCGCCCGATGCCAGCGCCAGCGGCGCTGTTTCGTCATTGAAAATTGCTGAGAATTCGTCGCGGTGAATGAGGTCGCCATTGATCAGGCGAGGGAGGGCCGGGTTGGCAAGCGCGACGACCCGCCCGGATGTCTCGAGCGCATCCCGCACGAACTCGGCGGACAGGCCGCAACCGACATAGCCGCGTGCGTCGGGAATGGTGGTCGGAACGAAGGTGATGTCCGGTGCGAAGTGCGCAAGCTCCCGGCCGATGCCGGAATATGTCGCGATGATCTGACGATAGGCCGGGAGTTCCGATGCAGGGAAAAAGCCTGCACTTTCCATCGCACCGGTCAGGACGGGATGGGCGAAATCGTTGAGGCCCGCGACGAAGCTTGTCAGCACCGACAGATGAGCAAGGCTGTCTTCATGTCCCTCGATCCGGTTGCGCAGCGCGAGCGGTTCGCCGGTGGTGCCTGGAAGGAACAGGCGCGTACTTTCGCGCAGCAGATCGGCCAGCGCGGCAGCCGTCAGGTTCTCGATCAAGATTTCAGCTCGCGTGCGGTTTGAACGAGATCGGTAACTGGCAGAAGCCCTGAAGGAATTCTCCGCGAATCCGTTCGCAGCGATCGTGCCTAACTTCGAAATCGCCGACAGAAGCCAGAATTTCCTGGAGCAGGACCTGCCCTTCGAGCCGGGCGAGATGCTGGCCGAGGCAGAAGTGCAGGCCCGTGCCGAATGAAAGATTGCGGCGCTGGCGGCGGGTGATGTCGAAGCGGTCGGGCTTGTCGAACTCGCGCTCGTCGCGGCACGCTGCGGCGTAGAGGAACAGAACAGACTGCCCCGGTCGCATGGTCTCGCCATGAAGTTCGACCTCCTGGCAAACCCTGCGGCCGAGCATGTTTGTCGGCTGATCGAAGCGGGCCGCCTCTTCGAAAGCGGCGGCGCAAAGCGTCGGGTCGTCCCTGACCATGCCGAGCTGGTCCGGGTTCGCGGCGAGATTGTAGATCGTGCATGCCGTGGTCAGGGGGAGCGTGTCGGAGCCTGTGATGACCATGGCGAAGATGCTGAAGAAAATCTGCTCGTCGGTCAGCCGGTTGCCGTCGACGTCGGCATTGAGCCAGGTGACAATATGGCTGTGTTCGGCAGGCGGGTTCTGGCGGTACTTCTCGATCAGCCCCATAATGTATTCGCGCGCCTCGGCAAAGGCTTGGGCACCTTCGGGCGTCGTACCGCGCACACCGGGCTCGCGCAGGTAGAACCGGTCGATATAGCCGCGGATGCGCAGGGCTTCCTCGTATTCCAGACCGATGAACGCGGCGATCAGTTGGAGCGCCGTCCGGCTGGCTAGCCGGTAGACATCGATCTCCCCCGTCGACAGCATGGGCGCTATTTCAGTGCGGACCACACCGCGGACATGGTCTTCGATCAGTGCGATCTTGTCCTTCAGGTAGGACCGCCCGATGAGCCCCCGGGTACGGCCATGCGCAGGAGGGTCCATGAACAGGAACACCTCTGGCTGCGGCGCTTCGGACAGGAACAGCGCATCGGGGGATGTGCCGTGTGTGGCCGTGTAGGCCTTGCGGTCCATGCTCGCCTTCCAGATGTCTTCGAAGCGGGTCAGCGCCCAGCAGTCGAGGTCCTCGATGTAATAGGCAGGCGCCTCATCCTGCATCCGCTTGTAGGTGTCCCACGGATGGGACCACAGGCTTTCGTCATAGGGCGAGTAGCGGATGGACATCGGACAGTCCTTTCATCGTGTCTTGGTGGAAATCGCACCGGCTGCATCGGTGTGAGCCAGAGCGCGGCATTGCTGCGCGATTGGTCCGCGCCAGTTGGTCAGCGCGGCAATGGCGGGCAAAGGGGCTCATGAACCCGCGCCCGCGCGTTCGGCCGCCAGGATCGCATCGTGTCTTGCGGTCAGAAAATGCCAGAGCGGTTTGGGTCTGTTGCTCAAGACGGCTCTTGCCATCTCGCGCGCCCAATACCCCTCGTTCCCGAAGTCGCGCCTCCATTCCTGCGCCCTGAGCGAGAATTGATGCAGGTCGTATTCGCGCGTAAAGCCTATGGCGCCGTGCACCTGATGGGCGATGTCGAAGACCCTATCCGCGGCCTTGCCGACACGCCATTTCGCCGCCGCGATCTCGAATGCTGCGTTACCCAAGGTCATTGCCTGGCAGGCGCTGGCGGCCGCACAGGATGCTGCGGCGCTTTCTTCCACTGCAAGCGCGAGCTGGTGCTGGATGGCCTGGAAGGAGGACAGCGACCTGCCGAACTGCTGGCGGTCGCGGGTATACTCGATGGCGAGGGCTACCATGGCCTCGATTGCACCTGCCATCTGGCACGCGCGCATCAACGCCGCTTGGTGCGCATGATCCTGCGGCCCGCCGTCCAGTGGGCCTTCCGCGATGAGCGCAGCGCCGAGGTCTTTCGAGATCAGTTCTGCCCTTGAAGGTCGCGTGCCATTGCTGGTGAAACCGAACTCTTCCAGATCGACCAGTCGCCAGCTCTTGTCTCCAAGAGCCAGGACCCAATCCAGTTTTCCGGCCGCCAGCATCCGTTCGAGCCCCGCCGGACCTGCGGGATTGACCGAATGGAGAAGAAAACCGCCCATGCCCTCGGGAGATTTGAGCGAGAGCCCAACGAGCCATGAACGGGCGAGTATCGTCTCGCTCACGGGGATTTCGAGCCGGTGGATCGCGCTGGCCTTGAATACCGTCCCCGCATCCTCCCAGTCGCCACCAAAGCCCTCTGCTTCTTGTGATTGCAGAAGGCCGGGCAGACCCAGCTCTTCGATCGCGTGCCAGCTTGCGCGAGGGTCGGCGTTTCGATCCGCCGCCAGATCGGCGAAAAGGCGCTCGACCGTCTCCTTGAGAATGGACCGATGTTCGTTCATCGCAGGCCGAGCTCCCGGGCAATGATTCCGCGCAGGATTTCTCGCGTTCCCCCTCTGAGGGAAAAGCAGGGCGAGTTTGCGACGAGATAGGTCAGGACAGGTTCGATCGCGGATCCTGCATCGCTGAAAGACGATGCGGTGAATGCTCCCGAGAGGTCGCGCGCGATCGACTGCTCGTAGCGTGCGCCCAGGTCTTTGACGATGGCGGCTTCGAGCATCGGCGCCTCACCGCGTTCCAACCGCGAGGCGACGGAAAGCGACATCTGCCTCAAAACCCACAGCTCTGCGGCCCATTCGCCCAGAAGTGCGAGCATCGCATCGTTCGGTTGCTCGTTCAGTGTTTCGCAGACCGCTTCGAGCAGCACATGGCTGCTGAGAAACCGTTCCGGACCGCTTCGTTCGAGCGCCAGTTCGGCGGTGACTTGAGCCCAGCCTTGGCCTTCCTCGCCAAGCAGCATGCGGTCGGGCACGAAAACACTGTCGAAGAAAACCTCGCAGAAATGCGCCGCCCCGGTCTGATCCTCGATCGGCCGGATGGTCACGCCCTCGCTCGACAGATCGACCACGAGCTGGCTGAGCCCGTCCCGCGACGATCGCGCGTCTTGCTGGGTGGTACGGACGAGGGCGATCATGAATTGGGACTTGTCGGCAAAAGTGGTCCAGATCTTGGAGCCGCTGATGGACCAGCCGCCGTCCACCCTCTGCGCGCGGGTCCTGAGCGATGCCAGATCGGAACCCGAGTTAGGCTCGCTCATCCCGATGCAGAAGAAGAGTTTGCCCGTCGCGATCTGCGGTACCAATTCGCGCTTCAGATCGTCGCTGCCGAATTTGAGGATCAGCGTGCCGCTCTGGCGGTCGGCGATCCAATGTGCGGCGACGGGGGCGCCCGCGGCAAGCATTTCCTCAACAACGGTATAGCGGTCCAGTTGGCTTGCCGCCTGTCCGCCGAAAGTCGTTGGCCAAGTCATGCCGATCCAGCCCCGTGCGCCCATCGCGGCGCTCAACCCGTCATCCCAGCCAGACCAGCTTTGCGCACGCACTTCGGCCGGCAAGTGGGCAACCTTCTCGTCGAGGAATGCGCGGACGTCGGCGCGCAGGGCGCTCATGTCGGTCGCTGCCCTGATCGGTTCGAAGTGAACATTCATCGGCTGAACAGGCCCCGCATATACGTGGCTGACGTGCTTCCTGCCTGCCGGATCAGTGAGTTAGTGGACATGCCCGTCTGCGTAGCCGTGGCACCAGTCACCAACATCTCGCATTCGGCTCACTTGTCGCGGCAAGCGGCCCGTACCCGCGATCAGGTGGCGATGTGAAAGCCGCCATCGACTGAAAGATGCTGCCCGGTCACATAGCTCGCGGCATCTGTCAGGAAGAACCAGGTTGCCGGCGATACTTCCTCGGGATCGGCGAAGCGACCCAGCGGTATCTGCGCCAGATAGCGTTCGCGGAAGCGCTCGTTGCGGATCGTTTCGGTCATCGGCGTTTCGACCACGCCGTAGCAAATACTGTTCACGGTGATTCCGTGACGCGCCCATTCACGTGCCGCGCTCATCGTCAGGCCCAGCACGCCTGATTTCGCTGCCCCGTAATTGATCTGACCGATAGTGCCGCGGCGCCCGGCGTCGGAGGAAATGTTGACGATCCGTCCGGGCGATTGCACGCCGCGCTGCGCCTTCTCGATCAGCGCCCGGCCCACGGCGCGAAGGCACAGGAATGCGCCTGTCAGGTTGACGTCGATCACTTTCTGCCAGGTTTCCAGCGACATTTCATGCGCCAGAGCCGCGCGGACCACGCCGGCATTGTTGATGAGCCCGTCGAGATCCCCGAACCGGTCGATCGTCCCGGCGACCAGTTCGTCGACTTCCGATTCGACAGCCACATTGCTCGCAAAGCAGGCGAGGTTGGGGCTGTCGATTTCGTCGCGCGCCTGCTCGAGTGCTTCGGCATTTATGTCTACCAACGCGATGTTGGCCCCCCGCGCGAGGCCGAATTCGGCAAGGGCACGGCCCACACCCTGGGCGCCGCCGGTTACGATAATCGTACGGCCTTCGAGGCCGAAAGCGTCGGTCATAGTTCTTCTCCGGATAGGGGGTGACAGTCAGCAGGTGCCGATTACGGAAATGCTGCAGACGTTCTTGTTCGGGAAACCACCGAGATTGTGCGTCAGTCCCAGCTTCGGCGTGTCCAGTTGCCGGTCGCCCGCCTGGCCGCGAAGCTGGAGATAAAGCTCGTAGACCATGCGCAGGCCGGTTGCCCCGATCGGGTGCCCGAAGCACTTGAGACCCCCATCGAGATTGCAGGGCACTTCCCCATCGGCGTCATAGGTCCCAGCCAGGACGTCGCGCCAGCCTTCGCCGGGCTTGGACAGTCCGAGGTCTTCCATCGTGACCAGTTCGGTTACCGAGAAACAATCGTGCACTTCGATGAGGTCGAGTTCCTCGCGCGGGTTTTCTATGCCGGCCTCGCGATAGGCGCGCTGCGAAGCCAGGCGCGTCGTCAGAGCGTAGCTACCGTCCCACCCGTCGAAACCGATTTCCGAACCATTGCTGAGCGCGAGCTGCATCGATTTGACCGTCACCATCGGCCCTTCGCCGACTAGCTTTTCGGCAATTGCCGGAGTGGTCACGATCGCGCAGGCCGAACCGTCGCTCACCCCGCAGCAATCGAACAGGCCGAGCGGGTAGGCGATCATCGGCGCGTTGAGGATCTTGTCCTTGTCCACGCGCTTGCGCAGATGCGCCTTGGGGTTTTTGGCTCCGTTCTCGTGGCTCTTCCACGAAACATGCGCCATCGCCTCCTTGAGCTGCTCCATGTCGATGCCGTGCGCCTCGACATAGGAACTGGCGAACTGCGCGAAACTGCCGGGGGCGGTGACGCTGGGGAACCAGAGATCCTCGAAGGTGCCCTTTGTCCTCTCGGGCAGACCGCCATAGCCGGTGTCCTTGAGCTTTTCGACACCGAGCGCCAAGGCGACATCATAGGCGCCGGACGCCACACCATAGACCGCGCCGCGCAGGGCTTCGGTGCCCGTGGCGCACATATTCTCGACACGCGTTGCGGCGATATTGGGCAGGCGTAGGGCGGTGGAAAGCGAAAGGGCCGATTTACCCGGTCCCTGATCGTCGGAGGACAGGCCGAACCAGGCCGCTTCGATGCGATCGCGCTCGATATTGGCGTCTGCCAGCGCTTCTTCGAATGCCTCGACCATGAGGTCTTCGGCGCTGCAATCCCAGCGTTCGCCGAAGCGCGTGCAGCCCATTCCGACGATGGCGACCTTGTCGCGGATACCTTCAGCCATGGTGTGTCGTTCCTTGCTTTGCGGGGGGAACGGTGCGGGGGCCGTCCAGATTGCGGGGCGGCACTGCCTTCCAGCAGTAGCGGCGGAATCCGCGCTGCGGGTCGATGTCCTTGATGCGGAATTGCATCGCGAGCGGAGAACCCACCGCGACCTCGCCCGGAGCGAAATCGCTGAACTCGAGCATCGTCACACCGCCGCCATCAAAGCGGATGTTGCCGTAGATCAGGGGCGGGTTGAACGATAAGGCCAGCCAGTCTTCGGTGAAGGATTTGACCGATGCGCGCTTGTCGGCGAACGGCTCCTTCACTTGGGTTCCGGTCGACCGGCAGGATGGGTTCACGCATACCCGCGTCCGCGGGAATTGCGGTGTGTCGCATTCGGTGCAGCGCCCGCCGACAAAGCCGGTTACCGTGTGGCGATGTCGGAAGAATGCCGATTGTGCCGTGCGGTTATCGCGCTCGGCGCGCATTCCCCAGTCCATTTCGACCAAGCCGTTGAAAGACAGAAAGCGCAGATAGTTGTCGTCTTCCACAAAATCGGCGAGCATTGCCCGGGCGCCGATCAGTGGCGCGGCGTTGCCGATGCGATCGGTGGTCCTGAACAGGATCAGCTCGGCGCCCTGGCCGTAGCCCAGCAACAGAACGAATTCGCCGGGACCCGCATTCTGAAGCGTGAGGGTCAGCGAAAGCAGCGGGTGAGCACAACCGGCGTCGCCAGCCTTAGAGATAATCTCTTCGGGAATGGCCTCCGCCGCGATTCCGCATGCCGCAGCCATCGAATTGGCGTCGCGCGGATTGAGGCCGGCAGGCACGAAATGGGCGATGTCGGTCGCTGCTATCCCGGCCTTCTCGAGCAATCCCGTGACTGCCTGAGGGATAATCCGGGAAAGCCCTTCGTCGCGTGCCCAGCGTTCTTCGAGCACATAGTCGAACGACGCTCCGCTGGAGCGGTAATGATCGGTGAAATCCACCGAAGTGGCGTGGGCGCAGACGAATTCGGCCAGCAGCTCTGTTTCGCCGATCGAGAAGGCTGCCGCCGCATCGCCGTATTTGAGTTCCTGGGGGCTGCCGGGTTTCGCCTGCCGCTTGTCGGCAGCGACGACGAGGCTGTCTCCCGCTCCTTCCAGGGCCAGGCGCAACGCCGTTACACCCGCTTTCAGCGAACCGCCTATATCGGCGGATGCCGCAGCATCGCCCAGACCTGATGCGGCCGCAATCAGCCCGGCATTCTGGCGATCGGCGAATGGCATGGTGGTCGAGGCGAAGAACAGCGATCCCGGATCGCCGGAGCCGCCAAGGCCGTCCAAGGCATGATGCGTTGCCGCGACTGCCATCGTGATACTGTCTTCATCGTGAGAACAGATCGCACGATGCCCCTTGGCCGCACCGGGCATCGAAGGTGTGGCCCATCTGACCGCCGAGGCGATTGCCTCGCGTGGAAGTCTTCGGCGCGGCACATAGGCGCCGAATGAGGTAATCCCGCGTTGCTTCAATTCCTGCTCCTGCCGAAAGTCGGCCATCTGCCGAGTCTGGTGGCCCGATCGCGCTCTCTCCGCCCCCGGGGAGACCGGAGGATGCGCGGCTGACTTGGCGGCTAGAGGAGCTCCCGCTCAGCTTGAACTCGCATCGAACCGCATTCATCCGGGCGGTGAGCCGCTCCCCCTTTTTGCGAGTTTGAAGTGAGGATGGCCGTTTGTAGGCCAGCGCGATGTGGCCAGCGGCTTTGCATCCCGCCGGCTCGAAGCAATATCGGGAATTAGAGAATGGCGCCGTCCGAGGACAATGAACATCTGACGATGCTGCGCGACACCTTGCGCCGCTTCATCGAGAACGAAATGCCGCGCGATCAAGTCTCGCGCTGGGACAAGGAAAACCGCTTTCCACGCGACGTCCATGACAAGCTGGTCGAACTCGGCCTCACCGGCCTGACCGTACCCGAGGAATACGGAGGCTCGGGCCGCGACATTCTCGCGACGATCCTCGTGATCGAGGAGCTTTGCTCGCGAAGCATGGCGGTCGGGTGCGCCTATATCCAATCGAGTTGCTATGCCGGCCTCAACCTGTGCGAAGTGGCCAGCGAAGAGCAGAAAGAGGCGCTGCTGCCGAAGGTCGCGCAGGAAGGCCTGATGTTCGCTTACGGTTTCACCGAACCGGATGTCGGAGCCGACCTTGCCAGCGTCAGCACGAGCGCCCGGCGCGAGGGCGACGAATTGGTCGTCAACGGGGCAAAGCGGTTCTGTTCGGGCGCGGCGATCTCGGACTATATCTACGCACTGGTACGCACTGGTTCGCCGGAGGAGAAATACCGCAATCTCTCGCTGGTTCTTATAAGGCCCGATGCCCCGGGAGTGACGCTGACGCCGCAAGACACGCTCGGGCTCAAGGGCGGGGGCACCTTCGATGTCAGCTTCGACGATGTGCGGATTCCGGTAAGCGACGTTGTCGGAGGCGAGGAAGGCCTGGGACTGGGGTGGCAAAAGCTTGTCGGCCCAGGTCTCGACATCGAAAAGCTGGAGGTCGCCGCGATGGCGCTCGGCATTGCCCGCGGCGCCGTGAGCGATGCCTGGGACTATGCCCAGCAGCGCGTCCAGTTCGGCAAGCCCATCTGCACCATCCAGTCGGTTCGCCATATGCTGGCCGACGTGAAGACCAAGTTCGAAGCCTGCCGTCTGATGACCTATAACGCAGCCGAACTGGTCGCTTCGGGAGAGCCTGCCGCGGCGGAAACTTCGATGGCCAAGCTCTTCGTGTGCGATACCGCCCGCGATATCGTCCTGACCTGCCAGCAGATCATGGGCGCTTACGGCTATGTCCGCGATTTCGATATGGAGCGCTACGTGCGCGACATTCTGGTCATGCCGATCCTGGGGGGCTCCTCCGCCATCCAGCGCAACAATATTGCCAATCTGCTCAAATTGCCACGTTAGGCACCTTCGAGGGCTGCCCCCGCCTTGCTTGGCATCCGATCGCTAAGCTGAGCAAAAGCGAGTTTCCGGCGAGTTGAGCGAAAGCCCTGGACCGCCAACCCTTCGTTCATTGGTTCGGCGGCGGGGGCTGACGCATGCTCTCCCCGATGGGGCCGATCAGGAGACATCATTCGCGGAGCGACAGGCGATGGGAATTATCAGCAGCAGTTTTGTCAGGAATTGCTGGTACGTAGCCGGTTTCTCGCACGATTTCCCCGCCGACCGGATCGAAAGTCGGAAGATCGCGGGCGACCCCGTGGTGTTGTATCGCCGGAGCGACGGCCATCTTGCGGCGCTGGCGGACCGGTGCGCCCACCGCCATGCACCGCTCTCGCTCGGGCGGGTCGAGGGCGACGACCTGCGCTGTATGTATCACGGCCTCAAATTCAGCCCGGACGGGACATGTGTCGAGATCCCCGGGCAGGACCGGATTCCTGACAGGAGCTGCGTAAGAAGCTATCCGCTCGTCGAGAAAGGCGGCTGGGTATGGATATGGATGGGCCAAAGCGATGCCTGCGATCCCGGCCTTATTCCTCCCGTCTGCGATTTCGACGATCCGGAATGGGTACAGAGTTCCGGTCAGCTCGATTATGAGGCACCTTACGAGCTGATAAACGATAATCTGCTCGACCTGTCCCATCTCGCCTTCGTCCACGCGGATTCCTTCGGGGCGACGACGGGATGGAGCGATCGCCAACCTCGCCACACGCTCCTCGATCGCGGCATTCGTGTCGAGCGCTGGATCGAGGCGGCACCCCCTATCCCGCCATTGCCGCAGCTCTCGGCGTCGGACACCGTCGATATCCGGTCGTGCTATGAATTCCACATCCCGGGAATATTCCTGATGCGTACCTCGTTCCACCGGACGGGAGCGGCAAAGGCTGCGGATTGGGGCGATCCGGTCGATGAGGAACTGTTCGCCCATTATTCGTGCCAGTCGGTCACTCCGATCGATATGCGTAGGTCGCGGACGCTGTTCAGCTGGGGGCCGGGGGCGGCATTCGGGGATAGGGCGATGGCGCAGCAGATGATCGCCATGGCTGATCACGCTTTCAGGGAAGACAAGGTCATCATCGAAGCCCAGTTCGCCAATCTCGACGAGGAATCGGGCGCGCCGATGCTCGCCACCCAGGCCGACAAGCCGCTCACTATCTTTCGCGGAATCATGCAGAAGGCGCGCAACCGCGAACGCTATGGATCCGTTGCCGAGGCCGCGCAGACTGCGGTTCCGACCGAGAGCCCGCCCATGGCACGGGCTTCGTAGCGGTGCTTGGGGCAACGACCGGCATGGCCTGTCAATCTGCAACCGCATCGGGCGATCGCCACGCTGCCATAGCCGAGCCGGACGGCGAGGTGTCCGCTCTGCTCGCGGAAGCACGGGCGCTTGCGGGATACGACGATTTCGGGGACCCCGCCTTTCTGGAACCGCTCGCGATGCTGCTGCGCTGCGTCAGAGCCGATGGCAATCTATCGCAATCCGGCGAGGCGACGTTTCGGCGCAATATTCTGCGCTGCCTGGTGAACCGCCTGTGGACCCAGCGGGACTTTTCGGCCCATCCGGAAATTTTCGAGGAAGACGTCGACGATCCCATCGTAATCATCGGCCTGCCACGATCGGGCACGACCAAGATGCAGCGTCTCCTGTCCGCGCTTCCCGATGAGGATGTCCAGCGCACGCCCTTGTGGCGAATGCTCTATCCGGCCCCATTCGAGGGCACGCGCGCCGATGATTCCACCCGCCGCATAGCAGCGGTGGCATCGATCGGCTTCCATTCGGATGGGAATGCCGACCTGGCGGCGGCGCATCACATGGCGGCGCAGGAGCCGGAGGAAGACGTCCTGCTGTTCGATGCCACATTCGACGACTGGCTGTGGCCATCGATCTATGCGCCGTCGGTGCAGTATTACGAATGGGTCATCCAGCGACCGAGGATGGATAATTACCGTTACCTCAAGCGGATGTACCAATACCTGCAATGGCAGGACGGTGGCCGCAGGGGGCGCCGCTGGATCAGCAAGAACGTTCAGCATATCGCATCGCTGGAAGAACTGCTCCGGTGTTTCCCCAAGGCAACCATCGTTCAGTGCCACCGCGATCCGAGAGTTTCGATCCCGTCCCTGGCCAAGCTGACCCACACCCTCTGGTCGGCATTGGTGAACGATCCCGATCCGCATTTCGTCGGGGCCTGCATGCTCGATTGGTGGGCACGCGCGACCGATAGCTATATCGAGACCCGCGATCGTCTGGGCGATGAGTTGCAGATCATCGATCTGCCATACGATCGCATCAAGAGCGACGCCGCTGGCGCAGCCATCGCGGTGGCCGAAGCTGCCGGAATACCGATGAGTGCAGAGAAAGCCGCCCTCCTGCGGGGGTGGGAAGCTGCGAACCCGCAGCACAAACATGGCCGCAACGACTACAGCGCCGACCAATTCGGCCTCGACGAGGAGGCCATCGGAGAGCGCTTTGCAACCTACATCGACCGTTTTGTCACTCAGGGGAGAGGCGCATGACCGTTTTGGAAGCCGACAATCGGGCGATGCTCAAGCAACTGGCCATCGATGCCTATATTTGGGGTATCCCGCTGGTTCAGACACGCATGTATCTGGAACTCGCCGAACGGCTCGAACTACCGTTCAACCAGCTCTTCGGCACGCCCGAACTGTGCACTCCGCAAAGCCTGGTTCCCTTGCCGAATGTCGATACTCTATACGGCATAGGGTGGCTCGACCTGACCACGCAGCCGCAATTGCTGAGCGTACCCGAGGCTCACGACCGTTATTATCTCGTTCAGCTCAACGATGCCTATCTCAACAGCTTTTCCTATATTGGTCGGCGGACCACGGGTACCGCGCCGGGCCTGTTCGCAATCTGCGGGCCGGGCTGGGAAGGGGATTTGCCTGAGGGTGCAATCCGCGTCGATGCGCCGACGAACCACGTTCTGGTCATAACGCGCGTGATGGTGGTGGATCGCGACGATCTGGCGGAGGCTCTCAGAGTTCAGCAAGGGCTATCCCTCACCGGGCTGTCGGATTTTCCCAAGATCACCAATCCCAATCGCCCGATCGACGATGCGTTCGACAACTTTCCGATCTTGCAGCCCGCGCGGCTTGGAGCACGATATTTCGACGAGCTGTGCGCCGGATTGCTTGAGAACCCACCACCGGAAGAAGACGGCCCATTTCTCGAAAAACTCACCGCGCTTGGCATCCGACCTGGGGCCAAACCGAGCCAATCGGGGGACGGTGAACTGATCGACCTGCTCGATCAGGCGGCGAGCGAAGCCAACGCTATCATCCACGGCAGGGCCGGATGGCTGATCGACACGCGCGACGTGAACGGGTGGCAGGTCAGCTACGGGATCACGCAGCGGATCGAAGACCCTCTCGATCGCGCGGTGGTCGCGAAGCTAGGTCCCGGCTGCCTCGTCCCGCAAGAAGGCCTGTATTTCTCGCTAAGACAGGGGCCGGACGGAGAGCTTCTGAGCGGCGACAAGAGCTACGTGTTGACCTTTCCGCCGGGGCAGACACCGCCCGTCGATGCCTTCTGGTCGTTGACCATGTATGGAGATGACTGGTCGCTCGTCGAGAACCCGATAGATCGTTATGCGATCAGCAATCGGACCCCCGGCCTGCGCTATGAAGACGATGGCTCGCTGATCCTGCATATCCAGCACGAACGGCCGACCAGTGGCACCAGCAACTGGCTTCCGTGTCCGCCACCCGGATCGCCGCCCTTCCATCTCTTCATGCGGACGTATCAGCCCCGTGCGGAGCTATCGGACGGCCGCTACGAGATGCCACCGCTCCGGCTTGGCGATAGCGCCCGATAACGTCGGAAACCACTCGGGCCAGATCGTCAGCCGGCCCGGTCCGGCCGATGATGGGGGCGCGGCAAGGATCGAACTTGCGGCCCCACCTGTCGGCAGCTTTGGCGAAGTTTCGAAGCGCTACTTTGCCGCGCTACTCCATTGCAAAATGTGGTGGCGGGATCTGCCCTGGTCGATGTCTTCGTAAGCCGACAGGATAAGCCCTCCCTGACCGTCGAACTGGGCCAGCCGACGCTGTTCGGTTCCGGTCATGTCGGGATTAAGCGACATAACGACCTCATGCACGACCTCTTCCCCTTCTATCCGCCACGGGCCGGCATAGTGGAAATAGCTGTCGAATGCGGCCGACTTTTGCGCAGAAGCGGCGTTGCGGGCATTGGCAATACCGAACTTCTGCCGGTCGCCTTTGGCAATGCTGGCGGTCATCGTGCCATCCGCCGAGTAGACGATATAGCCCTGTGCCCGCTCTCCGAACGGGCGCGTCACGCCGTCGTCACCATACTCGATCCGCCAGTCGACCAGCTTCCATGCCCCGATGAAGTCTTCCGGTTCATGCGGCATCGGCCACCTCCTCACGTGCGGCCGGCCGGCGGCTCTGGACGATGCGGAACCGACCGGCGACGAAGGCAAGGTCGGCAAGGCAGGCATTGCCGGCCGGGTTGAGCCCAGTCACATGGTAATCGCTATAAGCTGCTGCGAAATTCGCCCACATCGCGCCGTGGAGATTGATCGAGAGATTCATGCCCGAAACCGTATAGGCATCCAGCGAACGGGCGATGAAAGCTTCGTCGGTCGAATAGAGGTAGGACGATATGGCGCCGTGTTCGCGCACTAGCTGCGTTGCTTCCTCGACCGCGTCGTCACCGGATTCGGCTGCGATGATAAACATCACCGGCCCGAAATGTTCTTCGGCATAGAGCGCCGCATTGTCGGCCGGGAGCGTCACGATCAGCGGTGTCATTGTGCGGGCATCGGGAAAGTCCGGATGTTCGTAGGGGGTGGGGCGGCGCAGCACCTTTGCAGCGCGGTGTTCCTCAGCCTCTTTTTCCAGTCGTCGAACGATATCGCAACTTGGCTCGGCCTGCACAGCGCCCATGATCCCGGCGGCCATGGCCGGATGCTCTGCGATTTCATCGACCGCCGCAACCAGCGCCTGCGCCACATCATCGAACGAAACAGGCCCCATTGCCGTCGTGAAACCTTCCCTGGGGACATAGATGTTCTGTGGGCTGGTGCACATTTGCGCGGAAAACAGGCATGTTGCCCGCGCGATCGCCTTGGCGGTCTCGGCAAGGTCTTCGCAGCTTTCGAGGACAACGGAATTGATGCCTGCCGTCTCGGTGAAAAGCAGCTTGCCGGTAAGGGTTCGCTCGAGATGGCCGCCGTAGCGCGGGCTTCCGGTGAAATCGACAATTTGAACGGCGGGGTGATCTATGAATTCCTGTGCCACCGGTTGCTCCAGCGTATCGACCGCCAGTGTCACCAAATTCGGATCGCAGCCGAAATCGGCCAGCACGCGGCGGCATTCCTGCACCGCAATGGCCATTGGCAGGATCGCGATCGGGTGTGGCTTGACGATTACGGGGTTGCCCGTTGCAAGGCTTGCGAACATCGCCGGATAAGCATTCCAGGTCGGGAACGACGCGCAGCAGATTACCAGTCCGATACCGCGCGGCACCAGCGTGTATTGCTTGTCTAGCGCGACATCTTCCTTGCCGAAGGTCCGCTCCCATCTGGCTGAAGGCGATACGTCGCGCATTGCCTTGGCGGCATAGGCCAGCGCCTCGATCCCGCGATCGAGCGCGTTCGGACCGCTGCCGCTGAACGCCTGTGTGTAGCTTTGCCCCGCGACGTGCATCACCGAATGTGCCATCTCGAAGTTGCGATCGTAAATCCGCTCGGCCATCTCCAGGCACAAGGCGATGCGTGCCTTCGATGCGGTTTTGCGCCATGTCGGCATCGCCGCCTGTGCCGCTTTGATCAGCATAGCCGGATCGCCCTGAGGGTAGGTGATCCCGAGGGGTTGCCGCGTGAATGGCGATACCTCCCAACCGAGCTGCCCAATCGTGCCCGGTTGTCGAAGGTCGAACGGCTTGCCGAGCAGCGTTTCGAATGCAGCCTTCCCGGCCTCGGGTTTCCCCGGCGCATGAAATTTCGAGCTGGGAGAATCGCGGAACGGGCTCCAGTTCTTGCGGGTCTCGATGGCGTCGATCGCTGCATCGAGTGTTGTAGCATGGCGAGCGATGAGGTGCTCAAGCGTTTCAGTCATTTCAGGATTCCATCAGCTCGTCAGTTGAGTCGTTCGACCACCATCGCCGCGCCGGTGCCCGAAGCGCCGGTGACCACAACCAGGCCGAGCGTTCCGTCGGCTGCATCGAGCGTGTCCAGCAGGGTCGAAGTCAGGATTGCGCCGCTTGCGCCGAGCGGATGCCCCTTGGCGATGTGCCCCCCGCTGACATTCACCTTTGCCGGATCGGGTCTGCGGTCGCGCAGGAATTTGGCGATCGTCACCGCAAAGGATTCCATGAACTCGATCCGGTCCATGTCATCGAGCGTCATGTCGGCGCGTTCCAATGCCTTGTCCATCGAGGCCAGTCCTGCGGTAAGCGAAGCGGCAGGGTCGCCCCCGCATTCGGCATAGGCGACAATGCGGGCGCGCGGGCTTTCACTCAGTTCGCGCCTGCCGATAAGAGCCAGAGCGGCTCCGTCGCAGACGGGCGGAGCGTGTCCTATCGTGTGGAGCGGCTTGAAATGCTCATTCCCCAAGGCTTCGCTATAGTGCTCTTGAAGGGCACCAAATCCGGGCGGCATTTTGGCCAGAGACTCGCCATCCGTGCCGGGGCGTATACACTCCTCGCCATCGAGCGTTCCGGTTGCGATACGCGAGCGTTGCAGCGCCGGATCATTTTCCGCAGCGGCGGCCTTTTGCTGGGAGGCGAGGGCAACGGCATCGAGTTCTTCGCGCTCGATCCCCTCGGCATTGGCCAATCGGTCCGCCGCAAGCACTACCGGGATATAACGCGCGCGGAGTGGAAGGGATGCATCGCTGTAATAGGCTGCTCGGTCGCCCATAAAGGGAACGCGGCTCATACATTCGACGCCGCCGGCGAGCACGCCTTGGGCTTGCCCGCTCGCGACCAGGCTGGCTCCTTGCCCGATCGCCGTCAGGCCCGAAGCGCAGTAATTGTTGAGCGAGATCGCGGAGGTATCGTCAGGCAGCCGCGCATGCAGCTTGGCGATGAGCGCGATATGTCCGCCCTGGTCATCGGCCTGGCCAACACAGCCAAGCATGAGGGAATCGGGAGCGCGTGCATGTGTGCCGCAACGCTGCTCCAGGGCATCGATCTGCTGGCGGACGAGTTCCTGCGGACTGAGAGCGGCAAGCCCACCGGCTTCTTTCGCTTTTCCGCGCGGGGTACGAAGCGCGTCATGGATGAATACTCCCTCCACCCCATCAGACTCCGACAATGAAGCTGCACGCGGTCGTAGCGCTGCCGCCGACATTGAAGGTCGCCATGTTGCGCGCGCCATCGATCTGGTAGTCTCCGGCATTGCCGGTGACCTGCCGCCAGCTATCGAGCATCATGCGAACGCCCGTCGCGCCCACCGGATGGCCGGTTCCGATCAGCCCGCCCGATGCGTTGACCGGTAATTTCCCGCCAAGAGCGATGGTGCCATCCTCGATCGCGCGCCAGCTTTCACCCGGCGGTGTGATCCCGAAATGGTCGATCGCCATATATTCGGTTATCGAGAAGCAATCGTGCACTTCGACACCGTCGCACGCATAGACATCTGCTAGGCTGGCGCGATGCAGCGCATCCATCATGGCCTTGCGGACGAAGGGAAAAACGTAAGGCTGTCCCTTGCTGTCGTTGATTTTGCGCCGATACATGAGCGGTGCGGTGGTGTGGCCCCACCCCTTGATCCGCGGCACGGATTCCAGCGGAATGCCGCGACGCTTCGCCCATTTTTCTGCGTAGGCACGCGAGGCGAGAAATATCGCCGCTGCCCCATCGGTCACCTGACCGCAATCGGATTTGCGCAACCGGCCTTCGATGCGCGGGTTCACCTCGTCATTCTCTCCCAAATGCTCATCGGTGATCGCCCAGCCGCGCGTTTGCGCATTGGGATTGCGCTTGCCATTGGCGAAGTTGTTTTCGGAGATCGCGCGCAGGTGGGCACGGTCGATTCCGTGTCGCTTCTCGTACTCCTCCTCGACCTTGGAGAACATCCAGGGCCACAGATAGCGAGCCTCGTTCGCTTCCTGCCCGACCCACGCCGCCGCCCCCAGATGCTCCGCCGCCGTCTGCCCGGATACGTTGCGCATGAGCTCGATCCCGAGCACGAGCGCGAGATCGTAACGTCTGGCCTCGATTTCCGCTGATGCGGCCAGGATAGCGATGCTGCCCGATGCGCAGGCAGCCTCGTGCCGCGATGCCGGGACACCGGCAAGATCCGGATGAACATGGCCGAAGAAGCCGCCGAGCTGACCTTGCCCGGTAAACAGTTCGCCCACAAAATTGCCGACATGCGCGGTGTCCACTTCGGCGGGCTCGACACCGGTCGCCGCAAAAGAGGCCTCGGCCACTTCACGGAACAGGTCGAACATGCCGTTGCCCTCGCGTTCCATGTTCCGCGCGAAATCGCTTTGCGCGCCCCCCAGAACGAAAACTTCGCCAGTCATATCGCTATGCTCCTTCCCGTGATCCAAGGGCATGCTCGCGCACTTCGCTGCGCATCGCCTTGTTCGTGACGTTGCGCGGCAGGGCCTCAAAGCGGTACATCCGCTCCGGCAATTTAAACACGGCCAGATCCTTCTCGCGCAGGAAGTCCGTAACCTCTTCGAGTGTGATTTCCCGGTCTTCGCGCGGCACATAGGCCAGCCCAATTCGCTCCCCCATTACCGGATCGGGCAGGGAGAAGGCGCAGGCCTCCGCCAATAGCGGATGCCCGCCGAGCAACTGATCGATCTCTTCCGGTGCGATATTCACACCACCGCGAATGATCAGATCCTTGCAGCGACCGACAAAGCGATAGAAACAGCCATCGCCTGCGATCTCGAACAGATCGCCGGTACGGAAGAACCCGTCGGGGGTGAATGCCGCCTCGGTTTGCTCGGGCGCGTCGTGGTAGCCTTCGAACACGGACGGTCCGCGAATCTCCAGCTCTCCCGGTACGCCCACTTCGGTGATCTCGCTGCCGTCATCGACCGAAACCAGCCGCGTTTCGGCAATCGCCGCCGGGGTGCCGCCCAGCATCGGCTCAAGCACCATCTCGCGGGGGAAATAGCTGGCGCGCTCGACCGGATCGGGAACCGCATCGGGGCCGGTGACGAGCGACATTCCCTCGTTCGAGCCGAACAGGTTGACGACCATGATCCCAAAGCGTTCCTGAAAGCCGCTGACCATGGATGGGGCCAGTGGGGCCGAACCCGAACCGATAGTGCGCAGGCTGGAAAGGTCCACCTTCGCCAGCAGCTCCTCGTTCTGGAGCAGCATATTGAGCACGGCAGGCGGCGCGATGGTGAATTGCGGGCGTTCCGTCGCGATCTGGCCGAGAAACACCTGCGGGTCGAACGGGTGGTGCAGCACCATGGTGCCGCCGACGCGCAGCCAGCTCATCGTCACCCCGCCGATGCTGGCCATGTTGATAAGCGGGAACGGATTGAGCATCACGTCGCCATCCCGTAGCCCCGAAGGCTGGTACGTCCCCGGTGCGATTGCAATCCAGTGATTATGACTGCGCGGCACGCCTTTAGGGGTGCCGGTGGTGCCTGACGTCCAGCAGATCGTGAATATATCGTCCGCATCTACTCGATGTGTCTCGCGATGTACCGCGAGCAATCCCGGGTCCGCCCGGGCGGCGCTGAGATCGACCGTATCATCGGGCGCATCAGGCCCGAAGGTCATGATCTGGCACCCCGCGCCAATCACCTTGCGCGCGGTCGAAAGATGATCGCCGCCCTTGAAGCGGGTTGCGCAGACGAATGCGCTCGGCTTGGCGATGCGATACATCTCCGAGAGTTCATGGCTGCGATACTGAACCGCCGCCGGGCTCACGACCGCGCCGATCGTCGCGGCGGCGAAATACAGGTTCACGAACTCGCTGATATTGGGCAGCTGGACCATGATCACATCGCCCTTGCCAATGCCATTTGCCAGCAGGGCTCCGGCCAGACGCTCGGTTTCCGCAAGCATTTGCGCATAGGTCAGCCGCTGCGGCTCTCCGAATGCGAAATCGGCGCGGTTCGGCGGGTCGACGAGCGCCAACCGTTCGGGATGGATTCCGGCATTGGCGCGAAACATATCCGCTAGGGTCGTGTCACCCCACCAGCCCTGTTCGCGGTAAAGCTGCCGTTTGTCCTTCGTCGCCGTGACCATATCAGGCCGCGAGCACGCTGTTTTCCGGCATGCCGATATCGCTGCCATTGGCCCAGGTCGAATGCGTGCCCGAACAGATCCTTTCCGGCAGGATGATGCGGCAGACCGGACCTGCCTCGATATCTTTCGCATCGAGAAGGATGCATTCGGATTGGTCCGCATTCACATCGGAGACGTAGGAAATGATGTAGCCATCATCCTCGTCCTTGGCGCCGATGCGGGGGACAAAAGGGCTTTCGCTGGCGTAACGGCCTTCGCCCAACTCGTAGCTACAGCTTTCGCCGGTCTCGAGGTCGTGTTTCACGATTCCCTTGAACAGGAACCAATACGGTTCCGGGATCGCGCTATAGGCATAGCGGTACTTCCGCCCGGCGTATCTCTGGTTGATCATGCCGAATTCGAGGATGCGGTCGTCCAGGCGTTGCTCCACAGTCTCGCCGGTTTTCATATTGAAGCGCCAGCGGTGCAGCTTGGGCTTCATCAGGCCCTGACTGAGATAGGCCATCATCCGTTCGAGCCCGTCGGGCGCATCGGGATAGCTCTTGGGTTGCGGCTCTTCCTGGAAATATCCGTCGAGCACGATCTCGTCGCCTTCCTCATAGGCGTTGAGCCAGTGCAATGTGTAGGTCGGCTCAGCTTCGAACCAGCGGATATCCTCCGGCTGACCATAGCGCGGGATAATCGCGAAACGGGTCTTCATCTCCGGATGAAACTCGACCGCATGGACATTGCGTTCGAGCAGTTCCTCGTTCCAGAACAAGGGCATGTCGTTGAGGATCGAGTAGTTTTCGGTGAAGCACATGTCATGCGGCAGACGCGGCCCCGGCAGCGGGATCGGAACATAGTGCTTCAGCTTGTTGTCGGGACCGACCACGCCATAATGCATGTAGGGCGCGTGCTTCGAGTAGTTGAAGAACAGCAGCTCGCCGGTCGCTTCATCGAGTTTGGTGTGAGCGGAAATTCCGTCGACTGGAACCCAGCCTTCAGTGCCGAACTGCTCCATGGTGAACGGATCGAGGCGATATCCTTCGCCGCATTGATAGAAGGTCGAGAGGATTTTCCCCGCATGCACCACGACATCGGTCGAGGAGCTGTCTTTGAGCCATTCCTGCGCACCCCAGCCCGGGCGCGTGGATTTGTGCGGTGGTTCCATCAGTCCGGCCCATAGCGAGCGCCCGGCTTCCCGTTCGGCTTCGAAGCCCTTGGTGCGCACGAACCGGCTACGATAACTCGCCTTGCCATCCTTGAAACTGATCGAATGAACAAAGCCGTCGCCATCGAAGGGGTGATAGCGCCCGATCGGTTCGTGAATCTGGTTCTCTCCAGTACGAACATAGACCCCATCGATATCTTTCGGGATCTCGCCGATCACTTCGGCCTCGCCATCGGCAAAGGTCGCATTCCATTCGTTGAATGTCGGGCGCCAGGCTCCCTTCATATAGGGATGATCGTTGGGCCGGATCGTAGTCTTGATCGTTTCAACCAGTTCCGCAGGCATTTGTCTCACTCCTCGATCTGGAACGGCGGCATCTGCGCCGCGATTTGATATTCGTGGCGCAACCGCTCAACGATTGCACCGACAGGCTCGATGGCTTCAACTGCGCCGACACCCTGGCCGGCGGACCACACGTTCTTCCACGCCTTGGCGTCGTCCTGTGCATTCTCGAAATTGGGCTTCTTGTCCTCCGGCATGTTGTCGGGATCATGCCCCGCCGCGATCAGGCTGTCCCTGAGCCAGTTGGCGGTTACGCCGGTGATGCCCTTCGACGGGACGACCTGATCGGCCCCGGCTTCGACCACCATTTGCTTGTAAGCGTCCGCAGCCATGCTTTCCCGGCAGGCGATCAGCGCCGTCCCGAGATAGGCGAGGTCCGCCCCCAATATTTCCGCAGCACGAATTGCATGCCCGGTCGAAATCGCTCCACCCAGCACGATCGGCCCATCCCAGAAGCGCCGAACTTCCTCGACGAAGGCAAATCCGGCAGTCTGTCCGGTGTGCCCTCCGGCACCCGACGCTACCAGCACCAGCCCGTCGACTCCAGCCATCGCCGCCTTGCGCGCGAAACCGACCGAGTTCACGTCCGCGAATACCAGGCCCCCATAGCCGTGGACCCGATCGACTACGCGGCTCGGGCTGCCCAGTGCGGTGATGACCAGAGGGGCCTCGTACCGGACGACAAGGTCCAGGTCCGCCGGCAACCGATCGTTCGAGGGGTGCACCACGAGATTCGCCGCCCATGCCGCCGCTTGCGGGTCGGCGCCGAGAGCGTCGGTGATTGTCCCGAGCCACTGATCGAGAATCTCGGGCGTCCGCGCATTGGGCGTAGGGAACGATCCGATCATGCCCGCACGCGATGCCGCGATGACCATGTCCGGCCCCGATACGAGAAACATAGGCGCAGCAATCGCCGGGATGCGCAAATTGCGCGTCAGTCGGGCCGGGAGCCTGTTCACCAGATCGCTCCTTTGAGAAAACCGCGTGCTGAGAGTTGCGTAGTCATACTAACTTGTATAAACATACTACATCTGCAGTTGCAATAGTCGATCCGACACGGACGCATCGCAACAGTCCATAAGGGGGAGATAGTCATGAGATCGATCGTCAAAATTCTGCTGGCCGGGACCGCTTTCGCAGCACCGGGACATATCCTTGCGCAAGACAATCCCGTCGCTACCACGGGAGGTGACGGGGCCGAGGATGTCGAGGAGGCCGGTGGTCTGGATGTCATTGTTGTTACTGCGCAAAAACGTGAACAGGGGCTTTCCGACGTTCCGATTTCGATTTCGGCAGTTACCGGTGAAGCGATCGAGTCTTATGGCCAGGCCAATCTGGAATCAGTCTCGTCCTCGATTCCCAACCTCAAGATCACCCAGACAGCCATCGCAAACCGCATCGCCATTCGCGGCATCGCCTCGGGCGACAACAAGGGCTTCGAGCAATCCGTGGCAATGTTCGTCGATGGCATTTATTACGGGCGCGACCAGTTGAGCCGCATGCCTCTGGTCGATCTGCAGCGGGTCGAGGTCCTGCGCGGTCCACAGCCAACGCTTTTCGGCAAGAACGCCATTGCTGGCGCGGTAAATGTCGTCAGCCGCCGTCCGACCGACCATTTCGAAGGATCGCTCAGCGCGAGCTACGAATTCGAGCATGAGGAAACGCGCATTACGGGCGTCGTTTCCGGGCCGATCTCCGACACGGTCGGCGCGCGCGTCGTGGGATATTACCGCGACATGGACGGCTACTTCTATAATACGAGGCAGCAACGCAACGAACCCAATGTCCGCGAAGCCTTCGTGCGCGGGATCCTGGCTTTCGAGGGTGGCGGCCCCCTGTCTGCCGACCTGAAAGTCGAATATGCCGATTTCAAGACGAAAGGGCAGCCGCGCGAGGCTTTCGGTCCGGCAAGAAGTTACAGCCTTGTGTTTGCGGGGCCGCTATTCG
Source organism: Qipengyuania sp. ABI-127-1 (assembly GCA_022953095.1). GTDB lineage: Bacteria > Pseudomonadota > Alphaproteobacteria > Sphingomonadales > Sphingomonadaceae > Qipengyuania. The sequence goes on from JALJCR010000002.1 coordinate 44,206, forward strand.
TGGAAACGGATGAGGATTATGTCCGGGCCGACGGAGGCTACGAGAGCCGTAACAAGATACTCAACGCCGTGGTCAACGCCAATCTGGAGCTGGGCGATCATACGCTTACATCGGTGACGGGCTATCTCGACTACAATGTCGATGAGACAATCGACGTTGACTTCACCAATCTGCCCCTGCTCGACGGCACTGCTCAATCGGAAGATTATCGCCAGTTTTCGCAAGAATTGCGGATTGCCTCGCCGGGCGATCGGGCTTTCAACTACATCGCCGGCGTCTATTACCAGAACACCAAGCTGGGCCTGACCGATCACGTGCAGTTCAATCCGTTCTTCTTCGCAACGCCGTTCAGGGCGTTGGGCGATACCTCCAACGACCGCGACTATTCGCAAAAGTCCGACCTGTATTCCGTCTTCGCCCAGGGCGAATATTCTCTTACCGACGATCTGCGCATCACCGTGGGCGCGCGTTTCAATCACGAGAGCAAGACAGGTAGCCGCGCCCTCGAAATCAATCGTGGGCCGCTCAGCCTGGCAGCCACGCCGCCGATCATCGATCCAGTCGTGATCGGAACGTTCCGTGCACTTAACATCGAGGCGCACACCATATCCGGCAAGCTGAACGAAAGCTCGTTCAACCCGATGGCCAATATCCAGTATGACGTTACCGACGCTTTGATGCTTTACGCGTCGTTCGCGCGCGGATCCAAGGCCGGCGGTTTCGACGCTCGCGGCAATTCGCTGCCAAGCTCGACCACCGTCGCTTCACCCGGCGCATTCGAGTTCGGTGACGAGCGAGCCGACAACGTCGAAGTGGGGCTGAAATACCAGACCCGCGACCTGGCGTTTAACCTCTCGGCCTATCGCACGAAGTATAGCGATCTGCAGACCAACGTGTTCGACGGCGTTCTCAACTTCAACGTCAAGAACGCCTCGGGCGCGAAGACGCAGGGTGTCGAGGCGGACATGCGCTGGGCGCTGGACGAGCACTTCACCCTGAGCGCGGCAGTCGCCTATCTCGATTTCGAATTCACCGATTTTCCGCTCGGACAGTGCTATTTCCAGCAGGTGCCGGATAATGGCGGCTTCTGCAGCTATTCGGGCAAGCGCAATGCACTTACGCCGGAATGGTCAGGCAATCTCAACGGCGATTTCAATCACGAGATCGGCGGCAATCTGAAGCTGGGCATCAATCTCAACGCCGATTTTTCGAGCAGCTACATTGCCGCGGCCAACCTCGATCCGCGTACGAAGCAAGATGGCTATGTGAAGATGGGCGCTCGGCTCTCGCTCGGCCATGTCGATGACAACTGGACGATTGCGTTGATCGGCCGCAATCTCACCAACGAGCGGATCATGCAGACTGCCGGCGCCTTGCCCTTGGCCACTACCATCACGGGCGGGACGGGCATCGCCTACAACGCCATCTATGATCGGCCGCGCAATATCGCACTGCAAGTCGATATGACATTCTGATCGATGACACGTAGCCCAGCCGCAGTGTCAGACGCAGCCTGGCGGGTCTCCCCTGTCGGGCTGCGGGCAGGCTACCTATGAGGTCTCGGGACTACCCCGAGGGTGCCTACGGCGATCCGGCGATGGAGATGGTCATCGTAAAGCTTGCATCCCTTTCCTTAGAGGTCGATGCGCATATCGACCGAGTGAGTTTGCCAGCCTACCAGGCGATTGCCGACCATCTCGTGCAAAGAGAATGAGCGAGTTCCAATTGAGCGCATCGAGACAGAAATGAAGCAGGGAACAATCAGGGCGTGCTCGATATGGCGTGCGCTGGAGGTCGTCGGCGATGTCCCGGTCCTGCTGATAATGGAACGGGCGTTTCTCGGCACCAAGACGTTTCAGAGCTTCGTCGAAGAAACAGGCGTCCCGCGTTCCGTGGTGAGCGATCGCCTGAAAAAACTGGTCGCCGAGGAGTGTCTGTCGAAGCGACCGGTGGAACACCAACGGCACAGCCGCTACCACCTGACCGAGAAAGGGCGCGCATTGTTTCCTGTTGCCCTTGCTATGGTCGGTTGGCAGCACGAATGGGAGAGTGGACAACGCGGCTTTTCCGTCCAACTGGTTCATGCAAGCTGCGGCCATGTGGTGGAACCGCATGCCAACTGTTCCTCTTGTGATCAGGAGATCGACCCGCGAGACGTCGATTGGAAACCGGGGCCAGGCCTTGTCCAGGTCGTGCCGCATTACAGCGCGCGACGGCGCCCCTCGAAGGGTGTAACAAGCCGCCGCGACAAAGCCGCGCTGGTAGATACGGTCATTGCCTTGTTCGGGGATCGCTGGTCGACCTTGATCGTGCGAGCCATGTTTGCCGGATTTCATCGGTTTGAACAGATCCAGCAGGATACGCAAATGGCCCCGAATATCCTTTCGGGCCGCATCTCCGAATTGATGGAGGCGGGCATTCTGACGGCGCGGCAATACACCGATCATCCTCCACGGCAGGAATACCGGCTGACCGCCAAGGGAAGGGCGCTCTACCCGGTCATTCTTTCATTGCTGCAGTGGGGAGACCGCTACTACGCTGACGCAAAAGGCCCTCCTTTGCTGCTCTCGCACAAGCCTTGCGACAATCCGCTGGAGATGGTGATGGCGTGCGATCGCTGCGGGCATGCATTGCAATTGGACGAAGTTACCTTCCAGACCGCATGAAACCGGCCTCGCTGTCGAAATGACCCCTACGTGCTGGATGAATGCCGCTCATCCGTTGATGAAAGGCTGAGCGGTGTATGCCGACGCACCTACCCGGATGTTCAATTGGGCAGCTACACGCCCGATGAAGCGTTCTTCGACCTTGTCCGCTCAAAGCTGGTGGCGGGTGCGATGCTCGCCGAGATCGGCGGCAAGGCGGTTGCCGACGCCAATGTGAGCGCCACCGCGAAGGTGCAGAAGGGCATCATTCGCGACTACGTATCCGGCGCGAACGAGCGCGAGCAGGTGACAGGCTGGCTTCCTGCCTACTTCCGTTTCCCGGCTGAATCCTACACGCCGAGCGGGGCAGGGCGGCTGTCGGCCAACGCCGCCAAAGCGGCGCAGATCGCCACACCAGCCGAGAAGTGATCGACAAGGGCGCGGCGCTCATGCGAGCGCCGCGCCTGCCGTTGGAATGACCTGGAATGCGGTGGGTCAAGGCCCACCCGCCTCCCGACGCCCGCCGCGACCGGCGGGTGTCCCGTCTGAATCGGGTTAATCTCAGGATTTGCGCGGTATCGGTGTGAAATGGCCGCGCCGAGAGCCCGAACCGCAAGCGACCCGCAAGGAACAGGTCGCCGAAAGTGTGGCAGCGTCCACTGCACAGGCTGCGTTCGAGATCGAGCGCCGCGAAGTGCTGGCGCTGTTGGGGTTCGAGACGGAGGCCTGGAAGGAGACCGGCAAATATCGGTTCGGCTGCGGTGAGGAGCTGTCATTTGAAGCTCGAACCCATGTGTGAGCATTTTGCCGCCAATTGCCACGCTTCGTGCCATCGAGCAGGACGACGCAATCGAGACCAATCATACGACGAAGCCAGGGTAGCTGTGCGGACAAAGCAGTCAGTATTGTCTGCCCGGAATTGGCGCGCGGCGATCCAATGTTATCTCGCGCCTTAGGCCGAGGGCGTTGCGAAAGGCCGCATCATGACTGATGCAGACAAGCGCGCCATTGTATCCGACCAAGGCGTTTTCGAGCAGTTCAATCGCATTGATATCGAGGTGATTTGTCGGCTCGTCCAAAATCAGCATTTGCGGGGGCTCTTGCCGCGAGAATAGGCAAGCTAGTGCAAGTCGCACCGCTTCGCCGCCAGAGAGGGCGTCCACCGTTCTCCCCGCCCAGCTTCCACGAAAGCCGAACTCTGCGAGGGAGCCGTGGATTGATTGCCGATCGAGCGCCGGATTCTGTCGTTTCATCGTCTCGAAAAGCGTTTCGGACACATCGAGCATCGCCAAATGCTGGTCGAGCACCGCGATGCGCTCTCGATCAGTGGCAATCGTGCCGGAAGCTGGCGCATCAAGCCCCATCAGCAATCTGACCAGGCTGGTCTTGCCGGAGCCATTCGGCCCGGAGATCGCGATCCGTTCCGGGCCTCGGATGACGATGTCCATGGGACCGAACAGCGCGCGCCCGCCACGTTCGCAGACAAGGTCATGAGCATCGACCAAAATATGGCGTTGTGATAGGCCGGAGTGGGGGAGTTCTATGCGTATCGGCACGATCCGCTCGACATCCGCTTGGGCTTCGCTAAGCGTTGCTTCTGCCTGATCGACGATATCTTGGCCGACCGAGCTATATCGCGCGGCGGTTTTTTCCGCGCGTTGCTGTTGCTGGAAAAGATAGGGCTTCGGGTCGCCTCCCTTGGCTGCAACCGCCCGACCGCGCTTGTCGCGTCGTTCCTGCTTTTCCTTTTCGCGTTGCTTCGATCGTTTTGCGGCATCGAGGTCGGCCTGAGCCTGTTTGAGCGCCTCAATTGCGCGTGCACGTTTGGCGTCCCGCGCTGCCTCGAATGCGGTCCAGTTCCCGCCAACTACCGAGACACCGGCAGGTGAGAGTTCCACCATTCTGTCGACCCGTTCGAGCAGCCAGCGGTCGTGGCTGGCGACGAGCAGCGGGCCTTTCCAATCTTCGATCAGATTGGCCACGGCGTCGCGTCCGTCGGCATCGAGATCGTTTGTCGGCTCGTCGAGCAGCAAAATGTCAGATTCGGACAAAAGCAGCGCCGCGAGCTTCAGACGCATGCGTTCTCCGCCACTCAGGCTGGAAAATGCGCGCGATGAGTTCAGTGCCCCCAGGCCGAGCTGTTCCGAAACGAAATCCAGCCTGGAAGCGAGCGTCCAGTCCGCAAGGTCGAGATCGTCACCAACGGGGGCACCCGCCTCGATGCGCGCCATTCGTGCCAGATCGTCCGCAACGCCGAGCATGTCGCCAATTGTGGAACCAGGTGGCGGGGCATCCTGACGTAGCAGGCCAACCTTGCCGTCCGTCATGATCGTTCCGCCAACAACAAGGCGCGGATCGCCAGCGATCGCGTTCAAGAGGGTGGTCTTGCCCGAGCCGTTACGACCAAAAAATCCAACGGCTTCACGTTCGACGGAAAGGGAGAGATCGGAAAAAAGCGGAGTGCCGTCCGGGGTCGCAAGCGACAGGGCATCCAGTGTAAGATGGGGCATAGGAACACCATGGCAAACAGTTGTCGAGAAAGACGCGCTGGTTGCTCAGTTGTTCATCGGTGCCTTGCTCCTCATTCTTGCACAGCAACCATTTGGGTCCGGGCTTCGGAATTTGCAAGTTTCAGGCGGGATTTTGTTTGCAATCAGCTTCGCATGATCCCCGAGGCAAGGGCGACGACCTTGCAATCTTCATGTCCGCTACCAGGCGATTGGCGAGGGAGCCTCAACAACCGATATTGGGACGCAAAGCTGCCTTTCACGCCAGATCAAATGCTCACAAGAGGCCTCAGGAGCTCATGCTTCCTGTTGCCAAACTGCATCAGATTCTCAGAAGGTGTCGCCCAAATCGTCCACCCGAGTTTTTCATGCTCGTTTCATACATTGGGTGTTGGCGGGGCCTAAGCCATTGAAAAGATGGTGGGCGCGGCAAGGATTGAACTTGCGACCCCACCCGTGTGAAGGGTGTGCTCTACCACTGAGCTACGCGCCCGTCCGTGATGCTCGGGCACCGGACAGGGGCGCGCCTTTACGCCGCGATGCGCGCCAATGCAAGCGTTGCTATCGTGCGAAGAGGGCCACCAGCTTCGCCAGCAAACCGTCGAGCCGGGCGGGGCTGGCGACGCGGTCTTTGACCGAAGGGCAGGCGAGGCACATCGCCTGCATCCCGCGCGCGCCCATCAGCCGGTCGACATCGGCGTTGATGCGGGCGATTTGTGCCTGTTGGCGCATCGCGATCAGCCCGGCGACATCGCGCCCTTCCGCCGCTTCTTCGCCTTCCCCGATCAGCAGGCTGCGCAGCAGCGTATCGGCGGGGCTGGGCTCGGTGCCGATATATTGGGCATGCCAGTCGCCGTCCTCCAGATTGGCCTGCTGGGCGGCCCAGGCCAGGGCTTCGTCCATTCCGCCATACTGGTCGACGAGCCCGAGCTGCCGCGCGGTGCCGCCATCCCAGACCTGACCCTGGCCGATCCGGTCGGCCTGATCGCGCGAAAGATTGCGCGCGCCGCCCACACGGCTGAGGAAATCCTCATACCCGTTCTCGATGGAGGCCTGGACGATGGCATCCACCTCCGGCGTGAAACCGCCGATGATGTTGGGCTGGCCCGATAGCGGCGTCGTGCTCACGCCGTCAGTGGTGATTCCGATTTCGGCCGCGGTGCCTTCGAAGGTCGGGATAACGGCGAAAATGCCGATCGAGCCCGTGATCGTTTCCGGTTCGGCGAAAATGCGGTCCGCGGGCGTGGATACCCAATAGCCGCCACTGGCCGCGACATTGGCCATCGAAACGGCAATCGGGATGTTTTTCGCCTTGTGGCGCAGAATCGCCTCGCGGATCGCCTCGCTCGCTAGGACCGAGCCGCCGGGTGAATCGACCCGCACCACCAGGGCTTTCAAATCGTCATCGAGCGCTTCGTCGAGCAGATCGGCAATCCGGTCGCCACCGGCAATGCCCGGTCCGGCGTCGCCATCGACGATCTCCCCTGCCACGGTAACGACACCTATGGCGCTACCCGAAGTGGGGGCCGGATTGTCCTGTAACCACGCGCCCAGCGATGTGTGGGGATAGGCATTGGGGCCGTCTCCCCAATCGTCCTCGCCCACCAGTTCGACCAAGCGCGCATCGAAATCCGCGCGGCTTCCAAGCTTATCGACGAGGCCTGCCTCAAGCGCCGCCGTGGCGAGATCGCCGCTCGCGGCCTCTACCCATTCGACCGGCTGAGTCGTTACCCGTTCGATATCTGCGGCGGGGCGGGCCTTTTTGAAATTGGCGCGGTATTCTTCCCACAATGTGGCGAACAGCGCGCTGTAATTCTCGCGCGCGGGTTCGGACAGGCTGGTGCGGTCATAGGGTTCGACGGCGCTTTTATACTCGCCCACTTTGTAGATCCGGGCATTGACCCGAAGCTTGTCGAGCAGACCCTTATAGAAAAGGATATCTCCGCCGGGGCCGGCGATCACGGCCCCGCCCAGCGGATTGAGCCAGACCTCGCTCGCATGAGCGGCCAGAAGCATGGCATCGTCGGTATAGGCGGTGGCGTAAGTGAGAACGGGTTTGTCGGCGGCGCGGACGCGATCCAAGGCCGCGCCGACTTCGGTCAGGTGGACCTGGCCAGCGCCAAGAAACCCTTCGAGATCGAGCACCACGGCTTCGATCCGCTGGTCGGCCGCGGCGGCGTCGAGCGCGCGGACGAGATCGCGTGCCTGGAATTCGCCGATGGGCGCCTGCTGGGACAGGAGCGCCGCGAAAGGATCGACCTCGCTACGTTCCTCCACGATGATGCCCGACAAATCCATCACCAGCGCCCCTTCGCGAACCGCGCCGGGGCTCGGCCGGGCCGTCAGAATCGCGAACAGCGCGGAAAAGAACAAGAGCATGAGGATCAGGACCAGCCCGTCCTTGATGCCGACCAGCAGGCGCCATACTTTCCCGGCGAAACCCATATGCAAAAATCTCCTATTGCTTCCGGGTTAGGGAAACGGGCGCCGCATTTCCACTGGAAAGCGCTTGAGCGGTCGATAGACGTCGACTAAGGGCGTGGCCTCAATGACATCGACGGAATCCTCGCCCGACAAGGCCCGCTACCCGGCGGGTGCGCTCGCCTTTCCGCACCGCGACCTGATCGGTATCGGTCAGTTGGAACGACATGAGGTCCTCTTCCTTCTCGACGAGGCGGAGCAATGGGTGGCGCTGAACCGGCAGCCGACCAAGCATGAAGGGCTGCTTTCGGGCCTGACGGTGATCAACGCCTTCTTCGAGAATTCGACCCGCACGCTGCTCAGCTTCGAGATTGCGGGCAAACGACTGGGCGCCGATGTCGTCAATATGCACGCCGCGCAGTCGAGCGTGAAAAAAGGCGAGACGCTGATCGATACGGCGATCACGCTCAACGCCATGCGCGCGGATGCGATCGTGATCCGTCATGGATCGAGCGGTGCGACCCAGCTTATCGCCGACAAGGTCGATTGCCCGGTTCTCAATGCCGGCGACGGCCAGCATGAACATCCGACCCAGGCGCTGCTCGATGCTCTGGCATTACGCCACGCGCTGCGCGATCGCGGCGAAACGGCGGAGGATTTCACCGGACTGAAGATCGTGATTTGCGGGGACATCCTGCATAGCCGTGTGGCACGGTCCAATCTGCTGTGCCTGCAAGCGCTCGGTGCGACAGTGCGCCTGTGTGCACCGCCTGCGCTGATGCCCGCCGGGATCGAAACCATGGGGGCCGAAGCCTACCACGATTTCGACGCGGCGCTCGACGGGGCGGATGTGGTGATGATGTTGCGCCTCCAGACCGAACGCATGAGCGGGCAGTACATCCCTTCGGCGCGCGAATATCATCATCTCTACGGCTTGACGAAGACCCGGCTCGATCGCGCGGGCAAGGACGCGCTGGTCATGCATCCGGGGCCGATGAACCGCGGGGTCGAGATCGACAGCGAGGTCGCCGATATGATCGATCGTTCGATCATTACCCGCCAGGTCGAAATGGGAGTGGCGATCCGCATGGCGGCCCTCGACGTGCTTACGCGCCGCGCCCGGGGTGTCGATGGTTGGGGAGAGGCAGCATGAAGCAGTTGCGCCCCTGTACCATCGTCGGCGGCAAGCTGGTCACCTCTGACGGGCTGGTCGACGGCTGCGTAAGGCTGGTCGACGGGTGTATCGACACGGTCGGCCAAGAGGCGCAGGATGGTGACGAGATCGTCGACGCCGCTGGCAAACTGGTCGGCCCGGGCCTGGTTGATCTCGGCGTATTTGCCGTGGACAAGCCGGCCTTTCATTTCGGCGGAGTTACGCGGGCGGCACTCATGCCCGATCAGGCGCCGCCCTTGGACCTGCCGAGCCGGGTTTCCTACATCTCGAAGAGCGGCAAGCCCGATTTCTGGGTCCACCCGCTGGCCGCCGCGACGCGCGGCATGGAGGGGCGCGAGATCGCCGAGCTGGCTCTGATGCGCGAGGCCGGGGCGCGCGGCGTCGCAACCGGGCGCCAGTGGATAGCCGATTCGGGCGTGATGCTCCGCCTGCTCCAATACGCCGCCATGCTGGACATGGTGGTGATCGCGCATGCCGAAGATGCTGCTCTCGTTGGTCAGGCAGTGGCAACCGCTGGCGAATTCGCCACGCGCCGCGGCTTGCCCAGCGCGCCAGCACAGGCGGAAGCAATCGCCTTGATGCGCGATGTCGCGCTGGCGGAAATGGCCGGTGCCCGGATCCACTTCCGCCAAGTGACGACGCGGGCGGGGCTCGACATCATCCGCCATGCGAAGGCGCGCGGAGCCGGTGTGACCTGCGGCGTCACACCCGCGCACTTCATGCTGTCCGACCTGGCGACGGTCGATTTTCGTACCTTCGCCCGCCTGTCGCCGCCCTTGCGCAGCGAGGATGACCGCCAGGCCGTACGCGAGGCAATCGCCGACGGAACCATCGACGTGATCGCGAGCGGGCACGACCCGCGCGGACCGGAAGACAAGCGCCTGCCATTCTCCGATGCCGAGCCCGGTATGGCCGGGGCCGAGACGCTGCTGGCGATGACATTGTCGCTGGTGCGCGACGCGGTGATCGATATGTCCCGCGCTTTCGAACTCGTCGCGGCGAAACCCGCAGAGATACTCGGCGTCGAAGCGGGCCGGGTATCCGAAGGATTCGAGGCGGACATCGCGGTGATCGATCCGGACAAGCCCTGGGTTATCCAGAGTGCCCGAATGGAAGCGACTGCAGGCAATACGCCATTCGACGGGCAGCCCACCCAGGGCCGTGTCACCAGCCTGTACAAAGGCGGTGTCCGGATCGACAGCTAGGCGATAGGAAAGACCCCGCCCGGATCGCTCCGGACGGGGGCGCTCGATGGTACGGTGGATGCGCCTGTTAGCGCGCTGCGACCCGCACGTCGTTCTTGACCACGTTGATGGCACCCGGGAGCGGACGTGCCGATGCATAGGCAATGCACCCGCCGCCCTTGCCCTTGACCGTCCTGCACATGGACTGTGCCGCCGACTTGGCGAAACCGGCGGCGGCCACGCGGTAGTAGATCTTTCCGTTCACGCGCGCCTTGGTGATGACGCGTTCTGAATCTTCCAGTTCGGGATAGCGTTTGCGAAACTGCTTCCAAGCCTCGTTGGCGTCCGACATCGAGAAGTAGGAGCCCAGCTGGACATTGTAGTCACCCCCGGCGGCAAGTGCCGACGTCGCGGGGCTAGTCGTCCGCGAAGCCGCGCGTTTCGGGGTGGAAGCGGGCGTCTGCTGTACGATCTCTTTCGCTACGAAGCGAGTGGCCCCGGCGGCGGGGACGAGAGCTGCATCGGCGAGGGCCGCATCTGCGCTGTCGTCACTTGCGCTCTCGGACTCGACCGGAGGCAGTTCCCCGGCGAAGGCGAAGTCACGTGCCGAGGCCTCGGTAACAGGTTCAAGCTCGGTAGCGTCCCCAGCGGCCAGCATGTCCACGCTCGGGTGATTGATCAGCGCGAGCATTCTCGGCTGCCCGGGATCTGCCTGGGGCGTCACGCCCAGCAGACTTGCCACGCGGGCGGTAAACGCTTCCGGGCGCACCATGGCGGCCCACTGGGCCATCCGGTCGCCGACCTCGCCAGCGGGCACATCTTCCGCAGCCATGACCCGTGCAGCGCGCCAGTTCCCCTGCAAAGCGTAAGAATAGGCGAGATTCTGCCGGACCTTGGGTGTGTTCTGGCCAGCGCGCAGCGCGTTGCTCAGCACATGGACACCTTGGTCCGGGCGGCCCGCGAGAGCGATTGCCAGACCGAAATCGGCCGGGTCGAGCGCGCTTTCGAAGCGATTTAGAGTGGTAAGGGCGCCGACCTGATCGCCGATGGCGATCTGTGCCAGCGTATAGCTGATAATCGTACGCGGCGCGGTATCGCCGAGTTCGATCGCTTCCGCAAAGGTACTCGCGGCGGAAGCGAAGCGCCCGTCCTTGAGATAGGCATTGGCCAGCAATGTGCGGGTATGGCCCTCGCGCGGATTGGCGAGGACCGCTGCCTCGGCATGTTGCACGGCCTTGGAAGCCTTGCCTTTTGCGAGTGCCTTTTCCGCGTGCTCAGCCGAATAGGCGTGGCTGGGCGCGGTCTTGCCGGTGCATGCCGTAAGTGCGGTGGTCGCCAGCGCCGTGGTCACGGCGAGCTGGACGAACCGCTTGTTTCTGGCTTTCGTCTCGATGCTCATTCTAAACCCCCTCGAAGGCGATCCCACGTCGTTGATGTTCATTTGGTCCCACCGCGCTGGACTTGGGCGGCGAGGCTTGCGATTTCCGGCATTTCGGCCAGCAATGCGTCGAGCGCATCCGTCACCAATTGCTGCGCGCTGCGACCGCGTACGGTGCAGGCGAGGCGCAGCATGAGATGACGTTCCTGGTCGAGCCTCAGTGTGAAGGCCGCGCGCTTGCCTTGTGCCAAGGCGGATTTCCGAATGGGCGGCCTGACCCGGGTCGGCGTGTCGAGTTGCGCCTGGATCTTGTCGAGGGATTCCCGGACCTGATTGGGCGCGCGGGCTTCGTTTGCGGCCTGCGGAGCGATGGCCACGACTTTCTCGGGCGCCGGCCGGGTCGCACCCTCTTCGTCGTCGCCCAGGTCGTTCCAACCCAGATCTTCCAGATTGGCGGCGGCTTCCTTGCCGTCGACGGGACCCGGAACGCCCGATTGGGGGCGCATGGCCGGCTTCGCGCCGCCCTTGCGTGCCAAGAGGGTCGAGGAAAGAGAAGCGAAATTGGCGTCAGACATCTGGCGGCCTCCGCCTTTCCGGGCTTACTGGGCTACGCGACGGCCGAAGCCGCCGGCAGGACGGTGGACACCGGGCAGTGCGGATTGCGCATGCGGTGCGGCGAAGATCGTGCGGCGAAAGTTCTTCTCCAGACGGTCGGCGATATATTTCCACAGGGCCGTGACTTCAGCAGCGCTGCGGCTTTCCGGATCCACTTCCATGACCGTGCGGCCATCGATCATCGAGGCGGCGAAATCGGTGCGGTGATGCAGCGTGATGGGCGCGACCGTGCCATGCTGTGACAGCGCAACGGCGGCTTCCGACGTTATCTTGGCCTTGGGTGTCGCGGCATTGACGACGAAGACCAACGGCTTGCCGGCGCGTTCGCACAGATCAACCGTGGCCCCGACGGCGCGCAGATCGTGCGGGCTGGGGCGGGTCGGCACAACGATCAGTTCAGCCACAGAGATGACGGACTGAATGGCCATGGTAATGGCTGGCGGCGTGTCGAGTACGGCAAGCTTGAAGCCCTGCTGGCGGAGGATCGCAAGATCGCTTGCGAGGCGGGCGACCGTGGTCTGGGCGAAAGCGGGATACTCGTCCTCGCGCTCGTTCCACCAGTCGGCCAGCGAGCCTTGTGGATCGATGTCGATCAAAACCACGGGTCCGGCTCCGGCGCGCTGCGCCTGGACGGCCAGATGCCCCGAGAGCGTGGTTTTGCCCGATCCGCCCTTCTGCGATGCCAATGCCAGTACACGCAAGACTTGGTCCCCCTGGGTTTGCGCCTGTTTCCAGTCAAATGTGCTGCAAGTTTTCGCAGCGGTTTCATCCTGGCAATCGCAGACTACCCCTAATTTTGGGTTAACCGGGACGTGTGAAGACCCGGTCGGATGGCGATGATTTGTTGGCAACATTTTGCTAACAGGTGATTTACTATAGGGTGCTGCCGATACCGCGCGTTTGCGCGCGCCGCCGCAGGGAAGGGTTCCGCTATGCCACGATTGTCGAAAGCAGCTTGGAAGGTCGCGGCCGCGCTGGCCGCGGGCCTGGCGTCCAGCCCCGCGCAGGCGGACGTCAAGGCAGGTGTCGATGCATGGACGCGGGGCGATTTCGCCTCCGCCGTGCGCGAATGGGCGGGGCCGGCGGCACAGGGCGATCCCGATGCGCAGTTCAACATGGCACAGGCCTATCGTCTGGGGCGCGGGGTCGAAATCGATACCGAACAGGCCGAAGCGCTCTATGCCAAGGCAGCAGCGCAGGGGCATATCAAGGCCGCCGACAATTACGGCCTGCTATTGTTCCAGCGCGGTGCACGCGAAGAGGCACTGCCTTATATATCCGCGGCGGCGATGCGCGGCGACCCGCGTGCCCAGTACATTCTCGGTATTGCGCATTTCAACGGCGATCTGGTGGAGAAGGACTGGCGTCGGGCCTATGCGCTTCTGACCCTGGCGAACTCTGCCGGCCTGCCCCAGGCGCGCGGTGCCCTTGCGCAAATGGACGAGCACATTCCGCTGGAGGATCGCCAGGCGGCTCAACCGCTTGCCGCATCGCTCAAGGCCGAAGCGGATGCCGCCAGGGCGCGTGAGCTTGCCGCAGTCGATCTCGCCCTTGCAACCGACGCGCCGAGCGGGTCCGCAGCGACGCCGCCCCGCCAGCCGCCGGTCACGCGTCCCGCCGGAACGCCGCAGGGGGGCAGCCAAGCCACAGGCGCCGGTGCGGCAGGGGCGGACTATACTTTGCCCGCGTCGCGCCCGACGGTCATCGCGCGACAGGAAGAGGAAGCGCTGTCCCGCGAAGCGGTGGCAGTGTCGAGCGCGCCTGCGCCTGCCGAACCGCGGCCAGTACCGGCCACGCGAGTCGCCGCGTCCGAGGGGCCGTGGAAAGTCCAGTTGGGGGCCTTCGGCGTTCCTGGAAATGCCGAGCGCTTATGGAGCCAGCTATCGGGCCGCGCGGAAATAGCCGGGCGTCAGCGTCTGCTGATCAAATCCGGCCGCCTGACCAGGCTTTTGGCTGGTGGCTATGCGTCACGGTCCGAGGCTAACGCAGCCTGTGCTTCGCTGAAGCGCAGCGGTCAGGGCTGCCTGGTTACTCGATAACTGCAATCCGTTTCACAAAGTGGTTGACCGTGCTAATGCGGCGATACGGGAGGAGATCGCATGAGCACGGCATACACATCCAGGCCGGAGGTCGGCGCAACCGGACCGGCCTTACCGCTCGCAGTGTCAGCCAGTCGGCGAATCGCAAGCCTGGATTTCATCCGTGGGCTTGCCGTCATGGGTATTCTGGCGGCGAATATCGTCGCTTTCGGTCAGCCGATGCCGGCTTATATGTTTCCCGATGCTTTCACCGTTCCGCACAGCGAGGCGGAGGAGTGGATGTGGGTCGGGCAATTCATCCTGATCGACGGGAAAATGCGCGGGCTGTTCTCGCTGCTGTTCGGCGCTGGAATGTATCTGTTCCTGGAAAAGGCCTGGGCGCGCGGGCAGGGGGTCTGGTTACAGGTCCAGCGACTGTTCTGGCTCGGTGTGATCGGTCTGCTGCACTATTTCTTCATCTGGCGCGGCGACATTCTTTTTCTCTACGCTTGTGCAGGGCTTGCGGGCCTGTTGTTCGTGGCCCTGTCTCGCCGCAAGCAGCTCGTGCTCGGCGTGCTCGGCTATTTGGGCGGATGCCTGCTTTACGGCGGATTCGTGGGCTTTCTCCCCGCCGTCGCGGATACCGAAGTCGGGCAAAATCCGGCCTATTCCGAAATGGCCCGGGAACTGGAAGAGGAAAAGCAAGCCGATCTGGCGGATGGCGAACTCGAGACTCAACTGATCTCCAGCGGTAATTATGGCGCATGGGTTTCGCACAATATCTCCGATCATGGCGGTGATCTGCCGTTTTATCTGTTCCTGTTCTGGTTCGAAACGCTTCCGCTGATGCTGATCGGCATGGCGGCTTATCGCTACGGCCTGTTCGATGGCGGGGTCGATCCCGGACGTCAGCGCAAATGGGGTTGGGCGCTACTGGTGGTCGGAACCGCCCTGACCGTGCCGGTGGCGCTGTGGGCCAAGAGTGGCGGATTGACGTATTACGGCACGCTGGCGGCAATGGTCGGCTTTTCGATGCTTCCCCGCGCGCTGGCCATTCTCGGTCTCGTTGCTTTGCTGGCCTTGTGGGGGCAGACGGTCAGCGGCGGGCTGGCCGAACGCGTCTCGGCGGCAGGCCGTGCCGCTTTCTCGAATTATCTCGGTACGTCGATCCTCATGCTGCTTGTGTTCCACGGCTGGGGTTTGGGTTTGTTCGGAGCGCTCGGACGCAGCGAATTGTATCTTGTGATGCTATTCACATGGGTGTTGATGCTGCTGTGGTCCAAGCCCTGGCTCGAACACCTCCGGTTCGGTCCGCTCGAATGGGTGTGGCGCTGCCTGACTTACCGGAAGCTCTTGCCCTTGCGCCGGTGAAGGCGATTGCCTCTCCCGCCCCTCGCGGGAAGGGAGCGGAGAAATGCCGCGTGCGGCATATCCATCCCTTTCGCTGGTTCGTTTCGGCCAATCCGGCCACGCCATGCAGCCGAGGCGCTTGCTATTGAGAACGACTCGCACTAGATATGCTCTTGCGAATCAATCGCAGGAGTTTTCGAGTGTACGTTTGCATCTGTAATGCGATCCGCGAAAACGAACTGCGCCGTGCGGCGCGTCACGTTTCGGGCGATGCGGAAGCCTGCTACGCGGCTTTGGGCAAGGCCCCCTGTTGCGGCTCGTGCCTCGACGAGGCCGATGATATCCTGAAAGAAGAACGCGAGTTCGGATTCATACCCGCAGCAGCCTGATCTCCCGCTAACGCAAATCGCTCGCAACTGACGGAATTCCGTCACTTTTCGACGATCTGGCCCTTGCCAACCCGCCACCTGAAGGCCCATAGGGGCTCCCTGTTCAGTAGTAAGGAGTCAGGGCCGTGAAGGGCGATCAAAAGGTTATCGAGTTCCTTAACAAAGCGCTCACCAACGAACTGACCGCCATCAATCAATATTGGCTCCACTACCGGGTGCTCGCCGATTGGGGCGTGACCAAGCTCGCCGAATATGAGCGCCACGAATCGATCGACGAGATGAAGCACGCCGACGTGTTGGCCGAGCGCATCCTGTTCCTCAACGGGCTTCCCAACTTCCAGGCGATCCATAAGCTCAAGGTCGGGGAAACGGTGGAAGAAATTCTCAAGGCCGACCTTGCAGTGGAAATGGAAGCGATCCCCTTGCTCAAGGACGCGATCGCCTATTGCGAGGAAGTACGCGACTATACCACGCGTGAGATCTTCGAGCGCATCCTCGAAAGCGAGGAAGAGCATGTCGATTTCCTCGAGACGCAATTCGACATGATCGCCCGCATGGGGCTGGAAAACTATGTCCAGCTCAACAGCAAACCCGCAGGCGAGGGCGAAGACGGCTGACCGCGTTCACGTGACACGCCAGAACGTGGCATAGTGGCCGCCATGCTTTGAAAGCCGGGCAAGGCGGCGCCCGCCGTCCCAGATTTCCGCATCGCCCGCGCCGACATTGATATCGGCGATAGTCAAAGCGGTAGCGATATCGAGCGCTTCCAGGGCGATGGGTGTGGCGCCCGGCATTTCGCCATCGTGAATTGAAACGCGGAATTTGTTCATCCTTCGCCTCCTTTTTCAGGCGGCTTTATCGCATGGGTAGATGAACCCCGCCCGACACGATCGCGCTACTCGTCGCGGAATTGACTGCGGCTGGCCGCTACAGGTTTGTTCTGCGCGGCAGGGCGTTACGGCATCGCGGCTTTGCGCCGCTCGCGCATGCGTTCGCGGTTGCGCCGTGCCGCAGTGCGCGTTTCCATCCAGAAAGATCCCAGGCCGGCCACCAGCAGTCCCATGCAGATTACCCAGACAGCCGACACGAGCGAGCCAAGCGCAGTCTCCACGAATGCGCTGACGAACAACAATACAATCACAATGCTGATGGCGAGCGCGGACGCAGTGCTGAACATCACCGCGCGCTGGGCGTAAATCCGCCGCTGTTCCAAGGCAGGCAATTCCCGGCGCAAGGCCGCGATATCGCCATCTTCGCCTGCTTCGATAATCCGTTCGATCCTGTTGGCAACCCAGATCAAGCGGTTCGTCATCACGTTCATCACCGCGCCGATCCCCGCCAGGAGGAAGGCCGGTGCAAGGCTGAGCTGAACCACTTGCTGTACGCGCAGGGTCGAACTGGTCCGTTCTAGCAGCTCGCTGCCGGGCAGGGCGGTTAAGATATCCAGCAGCACTAATGCTCCCCGCTGTAATTGCCACCGCCGCCCTTATTTGCGTTATAGGGGTTCTTGGGGCTCTTGAGGACGACGCGCACCGGCACTGCCTCGAAGCCGAGCTTCGCGCGGATGCCGTTTACCAGATAACGCTCATAGCTCTTCGGTAGCGAATCGAGGCGCGTACCGAAGACCACGAATCGAGGCGGGCGGGTGCTGGCCTGCGTGATGTAACGCAGCTTTATGCGGCGGCCTCCGGGGGCTGGCGGCGGATTGGCTTCCAGAGCATCATCGAACCACCGGTTGAGCGCGGCAGTGGGCACGCGGCGGCTCCAGGCTTCGCGCAATTCGAAGGCTGCGCCGAGCATCTGGTTGAGCCCCTTGCCGGTTTTCGCGCTGACCGCGAAGAGCGGAACGCCGCGGACCTGCGCAAGCCCTTCGTTTAGCGCGTCCCGGATGCCGTTGAACAGGGCGCTGGCGCCTTCGGCCACGTCCCATTTGTTGATCGCGATCATCAGCGCGCGGCCTTCCTCGAGTACCATGTTGGCGATCTTGAGGTCCTGAGATTCGAGCCCACGTGTCGCATCGAGCAGCAGGACTACGACTTCGGCGAAATCGACTGCCCGGCGCGCGTCGGCAACCGAGAGTTTTTCGAGCTTTTCGACCACCTGCGCTTTCTTGCGCATGCCTGCGGTGTCGATCAGGCGGATTTCCCGCATCTCGCCGCTTTTGGGATCGGGCCATTCCCAGTCGATCGTGATCGAATCGCGGGTGATCCCGGCTTCGGGGCCGGTCAGCAGGCGATCCTCCCCCAGCAGCCGGTTGATGAGTGTCGATTTGCCGGCATTGGGACGACCGACGATGGCCAGCTTGAGCGGGCCAGCCAACAAGGCTTCCTCGTCTTCCTCGTCGATCTGCGCTTCCATCTCGGCGGCTTCCGCCTTGGCACCGATGATCGGCCAGAGATGATCGAACAAATCGGCAATGCCTTCGCCGTGTTCGGCACTGATCGCGGCGGGTTCGCCGAAGCCGAGGGAAAAGCTCTCGTAGATGCCGGCATCGCCCTGGCTGCCTTCGGCTTTGTTGGCGACCAGCACGACGGGCACTTCTTGTTCGCGTAGCCAGCGCGCGATTTCCTCGTCCAGCGGGGTCAGCCCCACGCGCGAATCGAAAACGAAGAGAGCCGCATCCGCCCCCTCGAGGCTGATTTCGGTCTGCTTGCGCATCCGGCCGGGCAGGCTTTCGGGGTCGTCGTCTTCCCAACCGGCCGTGTCGACCACCTGGAATTCGAGCCCGGCGATCGTCGCATCGCCAAATCGGCGGTCGCGTGTCACACCGGGCTGATCGTCGACGAGCGCAAGGCGTTTGCCGACAAGGCGGTTGAACAACGTCGACTTGCCGACATTGGGGCGGCCGATGATGATCACCGTGGGTTTGGCAGAGGAAGGTACCATGATGGCGCGGCAAGTGGCGCTTTGCGCGCCGTATTGCAAGCGGCACCGCCCATCCGGTTAACCCGTGTTAACTGTAAGCGGAAGGGCGGCGATAAGGGGGACCGGCATATTCCTGCCGGTATGAGGAAGAACCTTGCCGCATACGCCCTTCTCGTTCTTGCCGCGCCAGCCGTGGCGGAAGATTTCGACGGTTTCGCACGGAGCGATACCGAACTGGAGGCCTATCTCCAGTGTGTTCCCTATGCACGGGAGGTCTCCGGCATCCAGATTTATGGCGATGCGTACACCTGGTGGGACCAGGCTCAGGGGCGCTATGCGACCGGCACTGCGCCGCGCCCCGGTGCGGTGATGGCTTTCCGCCCGCATCGCAGCATGCAACTGGGCCACGTTGCCGCCGTTAGCCAGGTGCTCGATTCACGCCGGATCCTGCTCGACCATGCGAATTGGTCGCCGATCAACGGTCGTCGTGGCCAGATCGAGAAGGACGTGCTGGCAGTCGATGTCTCGCCCGCGAATGACTGGAGCCAAGTTCGCGTCTGGTATGCGCCGCTCGGCAAGGTCGGAACGACTGCCTGGCCGGTCGAAGGTTTCATCTATTCGGACCGCAGGCCGCAGCAACCGCGCGTACAATACGCGATGGCACCGGCACGCAAACAGACCTCGAAACGCTTCCTCAGCGCTTTCGCCGCCTACGCCGACTAATCAGTCGGCCTTCGAGACGGGCGGTTCCTCGCCCAAATCTTCGAACCATGCCTCGACAGGGCCACTGAGCTTGAGAGTCAGCGGATCGCCTTTTCGATCTACGGTCTTGCCTGCCTGAACCCGCACCCATCCTTCCGAAATCGAATATTCCTCGATATCGGTGCGCTGCCTGCCCTTGAACCGTATGCCGACGCCGCGTTGCAGCACGTCTGCATCGAAGTACTCGCTTCGCGGGTTGACCGAAAGGCGATCGGGCGGGGTCTGGCTTTTGGTTTCTTCGCTCATGGCGCGCGCCCCTAATCTGCGCTGCGGCGCCCGGCAAGAGCAATTGGTCGAGAGCTACGTCCAGCATGCTTGCGCATTGCGTCGCTCTCTACTAGAGGCACGCGCCTACACGCGAAGGTTTGCGCCGTTCGCGCGGCTTCGTTCGGGTTAGCGGGCGTGGCGGAACTGGTAGACGCGCTGGTTTTAGGTACCAGTATCGCAAGATGTGGGGGTTCGAGTCCCTTCGCCCGCACCAGTTTCGCCCGGCGCAAAGCCCCATCGCACATAATCGCTTTTGGAAAGTCACGAGTTTCAACCCATGCAGATCAAAGAGACCGCCAACGAGGGCCTCAAGCGCGCCTACACCGTCACCATTCCGGCCAAGGAAATCGACGAGCGCGTCAACAGCGAAGTGAAGAAGATCGCTCCGCAGGTGAAAATGCCGGGTTTCCGCCCGGGTAAGGTGCCGGCTAACCTCGTGCGCAAGATGCATGGCGAGCAGTTGCACGCGCAGACGGTCAACGACGTGATCCGCGAATCGGTCGACAAGGTGATGGCGGAAAACAAGCTGCGCCCCGCCATGCAGCCCAAGGTCGAGCTCGAAGAAGGCTATGAAGAAGGCAAGGACGCTTCGCTCAGCGTCGAGGTCGAAATCCTCCCCGAGATCGAAGCTCCCGAAACCGATGGCCTCAAGCTCGAGCGCCTGACCGTTCCTGTGACCGACGAGCAGGTCGACGAAGCGGTCCAGCGGATCGCGTCGAATAATAAGAGCTACAAGGATGCCGCGAAGACCAAGAAGGCCGCGGACGGAGATCAGTTGATCATCGATTTCGTCGGCCGCGTCGATGGAACCGAATTCGAAGGCGGCAAGGCCGAGAACACCCCGCTGGTAATCGGTTCGGGCCAGTTCATCCCCGGCTTCGAAGAACAGCTGACGGGTGTGAAGACCGGTGATGAAAAGACCATCACTGTGACCTTCCCGGAAGACTATCCGGCGGAAAACCTGAAGGGCAAGGAAGCCGAGTTCGATGTCACCGTCCAGCAGGTGAAGGTCCCGACCGACACCAAGATCGACGACGAATTCGCAAAGAACCTCGGCCTCGAGAACCTCGGCAAGCTCAAGGAATTGCTGCGCGGCCAGCTCGAGCAGGAAACTGCCGGTCTCACCCGCACGCAGATGAAGCGCCAGCTGCTCGATACGCTGGCCGCCGGTCACGATTTCCCGGTTCCGCAGGGCATGGTCGATGCCGAGTTCGAACAGATCTGGGCGCAGCTCCAGCAGGAAGCCGCACAGTCGGACGACGCCGAAGCCATGCTCAAGGAAATGGAAGACGAGAAGGACGATTACCGCAACATCGCCGAACGTCGTGTCCGCCTTGGTCTGCTGCTCTCGGAAATCGGCCAGAAGAACGGTGTCGAGGTCAATGCCAACGAGATGAACATGCTCATCCAGCAGGCGGCCCAGCAATATCGCGCCGAAGACCGCGAGCGGTTCGTCCAGTACGTCCAGCAGGAGCCGATGGCCGCCGCCCAGTTGCGCGCGCCGCTCTATGAAGACAAGGTCGTCGACTTCCTGTTCGACAAGGCCGATATCACCGACCGCGAAGTGACGCGTGAGGAGCTCGAAGCGGCGATCGAGGCGGAAGAAACCACCGAGGAAAAGCCCAAGAAGAAGGCTCCGGCCAAGAAGGCTGCTGCCAAGAAAGCTCCGGCTAAGAAGGCCGCTTCAAAGAAGACCGACGATAAGCCCGCTGCGAAGAAGGCCCCGGCCAAGAAGGCTCCCGCCAAGAAGGCGGCTGCGAAGAAGGCGGACGATAAGGAACCGGCCAAGAAGGCGGCTGCCAAGAAACCGGCGGCCAAGAAGGCTCCAGCCAAGAAGGCCGCTGCCAAGAAATAAGTACACACGAGCTGCACGTATATGCGAGGGGCGGCGGACTTCGGTTCGCCGCCCCTTGTCTTGTGGATCGCCCTTATTCCGGTTTCGCCGATTTTTCGATTTCGAGGTCGGGACCGTCGGGTGACAGGGATGCCATACTGCTATCTTGCCCGGCATGGATATGCGCGCGGCGATTCTCGACATGCCGGATGAAAGGTCCGGAAAAAACGCCGTGAATCACGATCGACAGCAGAATGGCAAAGCTCACCGTTGCCCATAACAGGTCGATCTGCGCGAAGTCGGCGCTGTTCTGACCATAGGCAAGATAATAGATCGAACCCATGCCGCGTACGCCGAGGAAGGCGACAGCAAGCTTGCCGATCATCGGAAGGTCGCAGTTCATTTCCGCCAGCAATCCAGAGAGCGGCCGGATCACGAAGATCAGAGCGATGCCTACCAATGCGGCTGGCCAGGTCAGCGCTTCGAGCACACCGCTAGCGAGCATCGCGCCGAACCCGAACAGGACGGCCACCAGCACAATCTGTTCGATCTGGTCGATGAAGTGGTGGCTTATCTTGTGATATCGGCTGCGGTTCTCGCGCTGTCTCATCGTAACTGCGCCGACGAAGACCGCAAGGAAACCATAGCCTTCGGTCAGTTCCGCCAGTCCATACGCCAGCAGCAATGTGCCAAGCACGATTAGCCCCTCGCTGGTCGAGTAGATGGGGCGGTCTGAGCCTTCGCTTCCCTTGTCGATATCCTCCATCGACGCGTCGGCCTCGCGCTCGAAGACGTACCACGAACCGACCCGGCCCACGAGCCATCCGACAAGGCAGCCCGCCACGATCCGCCAGCCGAGGTCGAGCGCGGCCCATTCCAGCGTCCAGCCTCCCAGCGCGGTCATTCCCACGGCGGCGATGGCGAGATAGGTGAAAGGGAAGGCCAGCCCATCGTTCAGTCCGGCTTCCACCGTCAGGCTGAAACGAACATCGTGGCGCTGGTCTTCGCCAGGGGGACCAACCTGCACGCTGCGCGCAAGCACCGGATCGGTGGGGGCCAACGCCGCGCCGAGCAGGATGGCGCTGGCCGGGGCCAGGCCCAGTGCCCACCATCCCAGCAAAGCCACTGCCGTTATCGTCAGCGGCATGGCGATGACGAGAAGCGGCCAGATCTGGCGCCAATTGGCCCAGCTCACCGGGCGGTCGATCGCAATACCGGCCGCCATGAGTGATGCGATAACGATGAACTCGGTCGCATATTCGAGTGTGAGGGCATCGAATCCATCCACTGTCGGGTTGAAGTGCGGCAGGCCCAGCGGCAGCGACCAGATGACATATCCGGCGGCGACATAAATGATCGGCAGCGAGAGCCAGAAGCGCGCCAGCCAACGTTCCAGCGCGACGGCCAGGGTCAGGCCCGCGCCGAACACGACGAACATCAAGATGCGCGGATCGAGTTCCATGGGGTGTCAGTCCGCGGGCGCCAAGCCGGGTTGCCAGCGCTTGAAGGAAGGTTGGGGTATCGTGGCGGTCCGCGCCTTCTCATAGGCAGCACCTATCGCAAGGATAGAGGCATCCTGCCAGACGCCGCCCATAAAGCTGATGCCGATGGGCAGACCTTCAACCGCGCCCATCGGCACCGTGAGATGCGGATAGCCTGCGATTGCGGCGAGCGATCCGGCGCCGATGCTGCCATTGAAATTGTCGCCGTTGACGAGGTCGCTTGTCCACGCCGGACCGCGGGTCGGGACGACGAGCACATCGACCTCATGCTCGCGCATCAACCGGTCGATGCCCTCTTCGCCCGCCAGACGTAATGACGTGGCTCTTGCTTCACGGTAGGCGGTCTCGTCGATCGTTTCGAGAGCCTGTTCGAAAAGCGACTGGCCGAACCAGCGCAATTCGCTGTGTGCGTTTTCAACGTTGAAGGCAATCAGATCGGCGAGGTTGCGCGGCATGTTTTCGCCCGGGAGAGAGGCGAGATAGGCTGCCATGCCGGTGCGCAGTTCATACAGAAGGACGGTTGATTGCGCCCCGAACATCTCGCCGGACGCTTCAAATTCGATTTCGACCAGCTCGGCTCCGGCGCGTTCCATGTCGGCCAGTGCCGTTTCGAACACCTCGCGGACGTCTTTGCGATTGCCGATCTGGTTGATGAGCACACCGATGCGGACGCCTTCGAGCGAGGCATCGGCCAGACCCGCAGTGAAATCGGCGACATGCGCGTCCGCCTCCGCCGTTGCGGGATCGGCGGGATCGCTTCCCGCGATCGCGCCCAGCAGCAGGGCGGCATCGAACACGGTGCGCGCCATCGGCCCGGCCGTGTCCTGCGAGTGGCTGATGGGAACGACATGCGTTCTGCTGACCATGCCGACTGTCGGCTTGAACCCCACCACGCCGTTGATACTGGCAGGGCAGGTGATGGAGCCGTTGGTTTCCGTCCCGATCGCGGCCCAGGCGAACCCTGCAGCGACCGCTGCGCCGCTGCCCGAGGACGATCCGCAGGTGTTGCGATCGACAGCGTGCGGATTGCGGGTTAACCCGCCCACCGCGCTCCATCCGCTGGTCGAATTGCCGTCCCGTATATTCGCCCATTCGGAAAGGTTGGTTTTGCCCATCACGACCCCGCCGGCCCGGCGAAGATTGGCGATCAGCGGTGCGTCGCGCCGGGTCCAGTTATCGGCCAGGGCGAGGCTGCCCGCAGTGGTTGGCAGCTCGCGCGTTTCGATATTGTCCTTCACGAGCACCGTGTGGCCTTTCAACGCCGTGCGTCGGCTGCGTGCGTTTCGAATCTGCGCCGTGATATCGGGAGCGAGCGCGATGACGGCATTCAGGCCATCGGGGCCATCGTCGTAGCGCGCGATCCGGTAAGCCTGCCCGGCCGCAGCGCCTTCCGCAGCGGTGGTTGCGGGTTCCAGGCCCTCGGGTAGTTCCATCTTCGGAATTTCGATCGTTACGACGGGACGCGGCGTATCCTGGGCTGCCAGGGGCGTTGCCAGGGAACAGAGCGAAGCGGCCAGGAGCAGTATCGTGCGCATGAGCAGGGTTCTGCCACCCCGCCACCCGAAAGCAAGGGCGGGAGCTAGAAATCCCCGCTGATCGTTAGCCGAAAGATCGGCCCGATGCGGCGATCCTGATACTCTCTGAACAATATGGCGCCGTCCGGACGCGGCCCGTCATAGACCGTTCGGCGGAAGAAGTTGCGAGCGCCCAGCAAGTTGTTGGCGCGCGCTTGAACCGTGAGCCCGAGCACGTCCTTGTGTTCGATAAACAGCGAGCCCCAAACCGGTCCTTCCCAATCGCGACCTTCTTCGAAACGGCGCGAATAGGGTGCTTGATCGTAATGCTCGAGGTTGACGCCCCAAGCCCAGTCGGTCGACGGAATGTCGTGGCGGAAGTCGATCTCGAAGCTGCCCTCCTGATCGTTCGAAAATGGCCGATCAAGTCCGGTGAAGGGGTCGGTCACGCTCATCCAGCGCTTGACCGCTTCGATGTCGAGCCGCGCGCCTTTGAAGCCGATCGGGTCGAAATTGATCGTCGCATTGCCTTGCAGATGCAGGCGGTCGGCATTGCCTATATTACCGCGCGCCTCCCCGCCGCCAGGCAGCGGAAACCAGTCGATGAAGTCTTCGAACCAAGCCTGGCGCGCCTGCAATTGGATCGATCCCCATGGGCCAAGCGTCTTGTTTGCCTCTATTTCGACGTTCCAGCTCTGATAGGGGACGAGCTCGTTATTGCCGCCATTTTGATTTTCGTTGTTGAGGTTCACGCTGGCGAGAAAATCGCCGAAGGACAATTGGCTCACCCGGCGAGCCACCGTCACCGAGACATCAAAATCGTCGGCAGGCTTCCAGGTAGCGGCAAAAGATCCCTTGGGCCGCTTGAAGCTGCGCGAATTGGCAGCGGCGCCGGTTTGCTCGATTTTGGAAAACTCCATCGCGCCGATCAGTTGGACCGAAAGCGTTTCGGACAAAGTGCGTGACAGGCTCAGACTGGTTTCGTAGCGATCCTCGGTAACTCCGCCAGTGCCCTGCGGGAAGGCGAGTTGGACGAATTCTCCGCCGGGAGACAGTTCGAACAGTTTCGAGGCCCGATCGAGCCGGTTGAAGGCCGCTTCACCGGATAATTGCCAATCGGCATTCCACAGCTTCCAGCCATATTCGAAGCGACCGATTCGTTCTCCAGCGCCATTCACCTGCTCGAAATGAAAGCCGGTGGAAGGGCGAGCGTCCGAAAAGCTGTCGACCACCGTGGACTGGAAATTGTCGCGTTCATAGCGTTCCAGCCCGATGAGTTTGAGCGTACCCGGGCCGACCGGGAACTGGATATCGGCGCCGATTTCATATTCCGGGCCATCTTCCTCACGGCGGGCATCGCGTGTGCGGACCGGTCCGCTGACCGGCGTTGCGATCTCGCTTTCGCGTCTTTTAAAGTAGTCCTCGCGGTAGCTGAGATTGAGGTTCGCCACCACACCGCTTCCGAAATCATAGGCGAAGATCGTGGCCAGCTTAGGGTTGTCGAACTTGCCCGAAAACTTGGTGTCCTGTCTTTCGATCAGGTCCCCGGTACCATCCGAGATGATAATCGGCCCGTCGGCGCCGAAGCGATCATTGTCGTTCGTCAGCGATACGGTGTAGTCGAGCGCGCCGCTGCTGCCGGTCAGCGATATCTCCCCGCCATACAATTGTGCTTCGGTGTTGTGTGGGCGAAAGCCGGTGGCCCAGCGGAACTGTCCGGACGCGCCGCTATTGGTGTAGACCACGTTCGCGACCTGCCCGGTAAGGCCGGGAATGCCCGTCGCATTACCATCGACGATTTCGATCCGAAGCACGTCGGAAGCCGGAATGCGCCGTAACTGGTCGCGTACGCTTTCCGACTTGCTCGACAAGCGGTCGCCGTTGACGATGACATTCTGCGTCGCTTGGCCGAGCCCCCTCTGGCCCTGATTGTTGCCACCACTAATGGTGAAGCCGGGAATGCGTTCAACCATGTCGAGCGCATTGCGCGGGGCGAATTGAACGAAATAGTCGGGGTCGAAAGCCTGCGCGCCGGGCGTAGGGGCCGGTGCCACGGGTGCTGCCACATCGAGCGCATCGGTATCCTGCGCATGCGCTGCAGCGTTGATAGACATGGCAAGCGTCAACGTCGCCGTCGAGCATAGAAGCAGGCGTAAAGTCATGAAATAGCAGTCGTCCCTCGTTTCCCTCCTGCCGTGTTTACACCTGTAGGCGCCCACACCAATTCCGCCTCGACCGATGACATTTGTCATCCGACAAACGGATTCACCTGCTGGATCGGTTGCCCGAACACCGCCGAACAGTTTGCCGAGGCCACTCGATCAGCGCCGTGCGCTACATATCCGCCGCTTTCATGGGTAAAGCCTCTTGAACATCTTGCGGGGCATGGCGACATAGGCGGCCAATTGATCCGATAAGAGGACTATTCATGATCGACCTGTTCGGCAGCGACGCCCACGGCGCCCAGGGCCAGTTCACCACCGACCCAGCCACCGGCGCGCTCGTGCCCGTCGTCGTGGAACAGACCAGCCGTGGCGAGCGCAGCTTCGACATCTTCAGCCGCCTGTTGCGCGAACGCATCGTGTTCGTCACGGGCCAGGTCGAGGACAGCATGGCCTCGCTTATCACCGCGCAGCTATTGTTCCTGGAAAGCGAAAATCCGTCCAAGCCGATCAGCATGTATATCAACTCGCCCGGCGGCGTGGTGACGGCGGGCATGGCGATCCACGACACAATGCAATACATCAAGCCAAGGGTTTCGACCGTGTGCATGGGGCAGGCCGCCAGCATGGGCAGCTTCCTCCTCGCAGCGGGAGAACCCGGTATGCGGATCGCGCTGCCCAACGCCCGTATCATGGTTCATCAGCCTTCGGGCGGCGCGCGCGGCATGGCGTCGGATATCGAGATCCAGGCCCGGGAAATCCTGCGCATCAAAAAGCGGATGAACGATCTCTATGTCAAATATACCGGGCAGAGCCTGGATGAGATCGAGAAGGCGATGGACCGAGACACCTTTCTCGAGGCGGACGAGGCCATGAAGTTCGGCATCGTCGACAAGGTTTTCGAAACCCGCCCCGAAAACGAGGGTGCCAGCGCCGACGGTTCGGGTGGCGCGCCCGAGTAATCCGCGCCCTGTATGCGCGCATGACATCTGTTCCCGTACGGGACTGTTGCAAGAATGTCGTAGGAATTGAGCAACCTTGCCGCTTCAGCTTGCGGCAAGGGGTGCGCGCTACCTAGGATATTGACCCATGACCTGCGTACCCTACAGTCGGGATTCTTCCGACGGGCACGCGGGGAAGACGTTTAGGATATGACCAAGTTGAGCGGTACCGACAGCAAATCGACCCTATATTGCAGCTTTTGCGGCAAGTCGCAGCACGAGGTGAGGAAGCTCATCGCGGGTCCGACCGTGTTCATTTGCGATGAATGCGTCGAACTGTGCAATGATATCATCCGCGAGGAAACCAAGGCGGGACTGGTCGGCAAAAAGGATGGGGACGTCCCCTCACCTGCCGAAATCTGTGCCACGCTGGCGGATTACGTAATCGGGCAGGACCGCGCCAAGCGCGTTCTTTCCGTCGCGGTGCACAACCACTACAAACGCCTGAAGCATGGCGCGAAGGCTGGCGATGTCGAACTTGCGAAGTCGAACATCCTGCTGGTCGGCCCGACCGGCTCGGGCAAGACGCTTCTGGCACAAACGCTGGCGCGTACCTTCGATGTTCCCTTCACCATGGCCGATGCCACCACGCTGACCGAAGCCGGTTACGTGGGCGAGGATGTCGAAAACATCATCCTCAAGCTGCTTCAGGCCAGCGACTATAATGTCGAGAAGGCGCAGCACGGCATCGTCTATATCGATGAGATCGACAAGATTACGCGCAAGGCGGAAAACCCCTCGATCACGCGTGACGTGTCGGGTGAGGGCGTGCAGCAGGCGCTGCTCAAGCTGATGGAAGGCACTACGGCTTCCGTGCCGCCGCAGGGCGGGCGCAAGCATCCGCAGCAGGAATTCCTTCAGGTCGACACCACGAACATCCTGTTTATCTGCGGCGGCGCTTTTGCCGGTCTCGACAAGATCATTGCCGACCGTCTGCAGAAGCGTTCGATCGGTTTTGGCGCTCATGTTGCCGATCCGGACAAGCGCCGCATTGGCGAATTGCTGGAAAAGAGCGAGCCGGAAGACCTGCTCAAATTCGGTCTGATCCCCGAATTCGTCGGCCGTCTGCCAGTCATCGCCACTCTGCACGATCTCGATGTCGATGCGCTGGTGACGATTCTGCAGGAGCCGAAGAACGCCATCGTCAAACAGTATCACAAGCTGTTCGAGCTCGAGGATGTCGAGCTTACCTTCACCGACGAGGCATTGCGCGCCATCGCCGAGCGGGCGATCAAGCGCAAGACCGGCGCTCGCGGCCTGCGTTCGATCGTCGAGGCGATCCTGCTCGATACCATGTTCGATCTGCCCGACATGGATGGCGTGTCCGAAATCGTAATCGACAAGGATGTCGTCGAGGGCAAGAAGGAGCCCATTCAGGTGCATGGCGGCAAGAAGGAACAGGACAAGGAAGAAGCGGCCTGATCGCCAAGTCGAATTCGCTGTGAAATAGGGGTGGCGCGCTGCGGGAAGATGTTCCTGTGGCGCGCTTTTCCTTATAGGGTCGGGGCATGAAAACCATCGGCCTGATTGGCGGAATGAGCTGGGAAAGCTCGCTTCACTACTATCGCCTTATCAATCAAGGGGTGCGGGCCGCTCGCGGCGGCATCGCATCCGCACCGCTGCTGCTTCACAGCTTCGATTTCGCAGAGATCGCGGCCATGCAGGCGGCTGGAGAATGGGGCGCGCTGGCAGATCGGTTGGCCGCAGCGGCGCAGGGTCTGCACGCGGCGGGGGCCGAAGCGATCCTCATTTGCACCAACACCATGCACAAGGTGGCCCAGGCAGTGGACGACGCATCGCCTGCGGCGCTGATTCATATCGCCGATCCGCTGGCCGATGCGGTCATTTCGGCCGGACATTCGAGCGTCGGCTTGCTGGGTACGCGCTTCACGATGAACGAGCCATTTTATCACGAGCGTCTTCAGGCGCGCGGCCTCCAGACGGTCTCGCCGCCGGTGGAGGAGCGTGACGAGCTCAACCGGATCATTTTCGAAGAACTGTGCGCAGGGCGGGTCAACGATTCCTCGCGCGCGACCTATATCGATAGCATTTCGCGCATGGCAGCGAACGGAGCGGACTGTGTCGCCTTGGCCTGTACGGAGATCATGCTGCTTGTTGAACCGGATGACAGCGTGCTGCCCTCCTTCGATACGACTGCGCTTCACGCCGCTGCGGCGGTCGATTTCGTGTTGTCGTAAGAGCCCCGCCCAAATCCGCTACCAGCCGACCCGACACAGGGCGGATGCCGTGCCGCAGCAGGCGGGACACATCAGCAGCACGCCTTTTCCGGATGCGTTCGCTCGATCTGGATGGTCGCGTGGCCGATCCGGTGGTGATGGTCCAGATCGCGCTGGATTTCGCGCAGCACGTCATCGCCCGGATGGCCGCCGGGCATGACCAGATGCGCGGTCAGCGCCGTTTCGGTCGTGCTCATCGGCCAGATATGGAGGCTGTGGACTGCCTCGACTCCGGGCCGTGTCGATAGGTAGGCGCGCACTCCCGCTTCCGAAATGCCCTTGGGGACTGCGAGCAGGCTCATCGCCACGCTATCCTTCAGCAGGCCCCAGGTGCCCCAGGCGATGACCAGCACGATCACCAGGCTCACGACCGGATCGATCCAGCGTTCGCCGGTCCAGATGATGGCGAGGCCGGCGATGACGACCCCCAGACTGACCAGGGCATCGGCTGCCATATGCAGGAAGGCGCCGCGAATATTGATATCGTGCTGCCCGCGCATGAACAGCGCGGCCGTGCCGGCATTGATGAGGATGCCGATCCCGGCGACGATGGCCATGGTGTCGCCCTGGACCGGGGCAGGCTCTGCAATACGGTGCAGGGTTTCGAACAGGATTGCGCCTATCGCCACTAGTAGCAGGCCTGCATTGGCCAGCGCGGCAAGGATGGTTGAGCTCTTAAACCCGTAGGTGAAGCGTTCCGAAGGTGGGCGCTTGGCCGCAATACTCGCCGTCCAGGCGAGCACCAAGGCAAGCACGTCCGACAGATTGTGTCCGGCATCGGCGATCAGCGCCATCGAGCCGGAAATCCAGCCATAAACCGCCTCGACGATGACGAAGCCGGTATTGAGTATGATGCCGATCAGGAAGGCGTTGCCGAAATCGGCCGGGGCATGGGCATGCCCGTGCCCATGATCGTGATCGTGCGAATGGCTGTGACCCGAACCCATGGGATTTACCGATATACACAGGAATCGAGCCCGTCACGGGCTACCGAGCCAATTCGCGCGGCGATCGTATTGCCGTGCCGGGCGAGCCAGCCGCGCGGGTTCGTCACTGACCGCTCCTTGGGCAGAGGAAGCGCGGCGGCCATGCGCGCAGCTTCAATCGGTGTGAGCGAGGCGGCCGACTTGCGGAAATAGCGGCGGGCACCTGCCTCCACGCCGTAAGTGCCGATGCCGGTTTCCGCGACGTTGAGATACACCTCCATGATCCGCCGTTTGCCCCAGATCTGTTCGATCAGCACGGTGAACCAGGCTTCGAACCCTTTGCGGACATAGCCGCCGTCCTGCCACAGAAAGACGTTCTTTGCCGTCTGCTGGCTTATGGTCGAGCCGCCGCGGATACGTCCGCCCCGGGCGTTGTTCTCGATAGCTTTCTCGATCGCCTCGCGGTCGAAACCGTCGTGGCTGCAGAACTTCCCATCCTCTGCCGCGATCACGGCGCGTACCATGTTGCGGTCGATGTTCGACAGCGACGTCCAGTCCTTGGTTATCCCGTTGCCATCCATCAGCATGGTCGCCGTGACGGGCACGGGCGCGAACCGGAACAGCAGAACGAGCAGCAGGCTCAGGCCGATGAAGCCGATCACGGCCTTGAACAGGAAACGGACCAGCCAACGCATAGTGCGCCTCTAACCTTGCAAATGTCGCCGCGCAATCTGCCAGCTTGCCCTATGCCGCGCCACATGCTTACCCTGCGCCACGACCAAGGGTAGCCGCGAGGGAGAATTCATGCGCAAGGCACTTATCGGATTGGCCGTATCGGCCATGGCATTGTCACTGGGCGCAACGCCCGCTTCGGCAGATCCGGCCGCTGTGAAGCAGGCAGTGGCGGCGGATTACGATCGTCATCTCGAAGATCTGTTCCTACATTTTCATGCAAACCCGGAACTGTCCTTTCTGGAAACCGAGACCGCCAAGCGGATGGCGGCGGAACTCCGCGATGCAGGGCTGGAAGTGACCGAAGGCGTAGGCGGCACTGGCGTGGTGGGCATGGCACGCAATGGCGATGGGCCGTTGATCCTGCTGCGCGCGGATATGGACGGGTTGCCGATGCCGGAAAAGACCGGCCTCGATTATGCCTCCACGGCGATGCAGACCGGCCTGGACGGTAAGGAATATCCGGTCATGCATGCCTGCGGTCACGACGTTCACATCACCTCGATGGTCGGCACCGCGCGGCGTCTGATGGAGATGAAGGATGATTGGTCGGGGACGCTGATGTTCGTGGTGCAGCCGGCCGAAGAACGCGTCGGCGGTGCGGCGGCCATGCTGGAAGACGGCCTGTACGACCGGTTCGGCACGCCCGATTACGCGCTGGCTTTCCACGTCGCGTCGATCTTGCCGACAGGGAGGATTTCGGCCTCGGAAGGGATCCAGTATTCCAGCGCGGATTCGGTCGACATCGTCGTGCCGGGAGTCGGCGCGCATGGGGCAAGCCCGCATATGGGCCGCGACCCGGTCTATATCGCCTCGCAGATCGTCACGGCGATGCAATCGATCGTCAGCCGGGAAATCGAGCCGCTTTCGCCTGCGGTGATTACCGTGGGCGCATTCCATTCGGGCACCAAGCACAACATCATATCGGACCGGGCCGAATTGCAGCTGACGGTCCGCGCCAATGACGAGGATACGCGCGCGCAATTGCTCGCGGCGATCGAGCGTGTCGCCGTCAATATCGGCAAGGCCCATGGCCTGCCCGACGAGCTTCCCGTTCAGGTGACCGTTTCGGAGGGCACGCCGGTGACGAATAACGACCCGAAGCTTGCGCGTCGGCTGAATTCGGTAATGCAGCGCGATCTTGGAGAGGATGTGCTGATTCCATGGCAGCAACGCGGCATGGGGGCAGAGGATTTCGCTTATTTCGTGGCCGAGGAATATGGCGTGCCCGGCTATTACTTCGCGGTTGGCGGAACGCCGCAAGCAGCCTTCGATGCGGCGGAGGCGGGCGGCCCGCCTGTGCCCTCGCATCATTCGCCGCTGTTCAAGGTCGCCCCGCGGGAAAGCGTGACGCTGGGGACCGAAGCGATGGTCGCAGCGGTGCTCGATCTCGCCCCAGCGGAGTGAGTGGCGGATCAAACGAAAAGGTCGCCGATCCCGTCTGGGTATCGGCGACCTTTTCGCATTTGCGCTATGCGCGACTGATCAGGCGACGCCCGGCAACAGTCTTTCGCCGGCAATAGCCTTCATCGCCTTCTGAAGTTTCTCGAACGCGCGCACCTCGATCTGGCGGATGCGTTCGCGGCTGACATTATAGACCTGGCTCAGCTCTTCCAGCGTTTGTGGGTTTTCCGTCAGGCGGCGTTCGGTGAGGATGTGCTTTTCACGCTCGTTGAGGCTGTCCATCGCCTCGACGAGCATGTCGTGACGCACGTCCGATTCCTGCGCGTCGGCGACCAGTTCGTCCTGCAGCGGACCATCGTCCTTGAGCCAGTCCATCCATTCGCCCGAGCCTTCTTCGCCATTGCGCATCGGCACGTTCAAGGAACCATCGCCGCCCATCAGCATGCGGCGGTTCATGTTGATCACTTCCTGCTCGGGCACGCCGAGGTCCGTCGCGATCTTTTTTACGTCGTCGGGGTGAAGATCGGTGTCCTCGTAAGCGTCGAGGTTTTTCTTCATCCGGCGCAGGTTGAAGAACAGCTTCTTCTGCGCGGCGGTAGTCCCCATCTTCACGAGGCTCCACGAACGCAGGATGTATTCCTGAATGCTCGCCTTGATCCACCACATGGCATAGGTCGCCAGGCGGAAACCGCGATCGGCTTCGAACTTCTTGACGCCCTGCATCAGGCCGACATTCCCTTCGGAAATGAGGTCGGACACCGGCAGGCCGTAGCCGCGATAGCCCATGGCGATTTTCGCCACCAGTCGCAGATGCGAGGTAACGAGCTGCGCCGCAGCTTCGGGATCGTCATGTTCCTCGTAACGCTTGGCGAGCATATATTCCTGCTCTTGCGTCAGCACGGGGAACTTTTTGATTTCGGAAAGATAGCGGTTGAGGCTCTGCTCACCGCCGAGCGCCGGGACGCTCAAAGTTTTGGTGTTACTCACTTGTACCCTGACCTTTCTAGCGTCGACCTCTTTCGTCGGACCCCTGCTGGGCATCCGACTCTCGGGCCACTGCGGTTACGTATAGCGGATGCGTGCGAAATTGCACATGGCTTTCGTCGATTTCAACGAGCGGTTTGGTCGATGAGTTCCCGCATATCGGCAGGCAATTCAGCGCGGAAATCCAAGGTTTCAGCGCTGATAGGATGTCTGAATCCGAGCCGCGCGGCGTGGAGCGCCTGACGGTCGAAACCAAGCTCGTCGAGAAGCGACCTGAGGGCCTTGGGCGTGCGTCCATATACTGGGTCCCCCAATAGCGCATGACCTATTGACGCACAGTGAACGCGGACCTGGTGCGTGCGCCCGGTTTCGAGCCGACATTCGATAAGCGCGGCATGGTCCAGGCGGCGGATGGTTTCGTAATGCGTCACCGCGTGTTTTCCGCGCGTCGCGTGATCCGGCAGTACCGCCATCTTCTTGCGGTCGCGATCCGATCGTCCGATCCGGCCAGCGATCGTGCCCGATGATGGATTGGGGTGTCCGGCGCAGACGGCCAGATATCGGCGGGCGATGGAATGATCGGCGAACTGCCTGGCCAGCCCTTCATGTGCGGCATCGGACTTGGCCACCACGAGCAGACCCGACGTATCCTTGTCGATCCGGTGCACGATACCGGGTCGGGCTACGCCGTTAATGCCCGACAGTTGCCCTTTGCAATGATGCAGCAGCGCATTGACCAGCGTACCATCCCGATTGCCGACTGCAGGATGAACGACCATGCCAGCGGGTTTGTTCACCACAATCAGATGTTCGTCTTCGAACACGACATCCAGCGGGATGTCCTGTGGCTGCGCGGCCAGCGGTTCGGGTGGGGGCAGGGCGATGGTAAAGGCGGTTCCCGCTTCGGCCTTTGCCGACCCGCTCTTCGCAGGCTTTCCGCCGATTTCGACCGCGCCATCGGCAATCAGCCCTTTCACCCGCTCGCGCGACAATCCGCTTGCCGCAGCCAGTGCCTTGTCGAGACGGCCGGTGTCGACGAGCGTTCCGGTGATGATTTCCCCTTCGGCCATGCTAGGGCCATGGGCGATGCCAATCGAAGTCTCAAGCAAAGTCATCGAAACGCTTCTTGGCGAAGCAGCGCGCGCATATCCGCGCGAATGCTGTGGGCTCCTGTTCGGCAAGGGTGACGAGATTATCTCTGCCCAGCCTACCGCAAACGTACATCCCGAACCGTCCAGGCATTTCGAGATCGACCCTCGGGCGCTCCTCGACGCACACCGCGCTGCGCGCGGCGGCGGCCGACAAGTGGTTGGCTATTATCATTCGCATCCCAATGGCGCTGCCGAACCATCCGCCACCGATCGGGCCATGGCAGCGCCCGACGAGGCGGTCTGGGCGATAATCGCGGCGGGGCGAATCACGCTATGGCGTTCGGGGGATGCGGGGTTCGAAGCGCTTCCCTATGTGGTCGCCCCTCGCTAAGACGCTTACCAATTATTCATCTACCGGAACCCCAATGGACGACCGCCAATCGATCGATCTTGCCGCGATGCTGTGCTCGCGCCTGTGCCATGACATGCTCAGCCCGGTCGGGGCTCTTTCGAACGGGCTCGAACTGCTCGCGATGGAAACCGATCCCGAAATGCGCGCCAATGTCATGCAATTGCTGGAACAGAGCGCGCTGATCAGCACCAACAAGCTCAAATTTTTCCGTCTCGCATTCGGGGCGGCTGGCGGCTTCGGCGAGCGCGTGGAAGTGGCAGAGCCACAGGCCCTGATCGAGGCGCTCATTGCGGATAAGGGCAATATCACAATCAACTGGGCACTGGCGGAGCCAACCCTTGGGAAACCGGCGGTCAAGGTGCTGCTAAATTTCGCCCAGATCGCAATCGACGCGCTGGTTCGGGGCGGAACGCTCGATATCGGCGCCGAAGTCAGGGATGGCGCCTGCGAGATCGT
The DNA here is from genome assembly GCA_022953095.1 of Qipengyuania sp. ABI-127-1. GTDB lineage: Bacteria > Pseudomonadota > Alphaproteobacteria > Sphingomonadales > Sphingomonadaceae > Qipengyuania. The sequence continues at coordinate 80,036 of JALJCR010000002.1, forward strand.
GGTTCGCGCAGGTGGACCCAAGATCGCTTTCGATGAAACGATCGGCAAGGCGCTCGATGGCTCACTCGACCGGTGTGAATTGACCAGCCGCACGGCCGCCGCGCATATGATCAACCTGCTGGCGAGCGAGAGCGGCGGCGGGCTGCAATATCACAAAGGCGCCGATATGCTCGTGCTCGGTGCGGTCCTGCCGCAGGGCGCGGGGCTGATCGGTTGACCGGCTCTTCGGGCGAGATGGACGAACTCGTCCACCAGGAACGGCTCTCCCCCAATTTTGACGAGCGCAATGCGCCGGTGGAGATCGTCGTCCTTCACTACACCGAAATGCTCGGTCCCGATGTGGCGATCGAGCGGATGTGCGACCCGCAGACCAAGGTTTCCGCGCATTACCTGATCGCCGAGGACGGCACGGTGACGAGGCTGGTGCCCGAAGAGAAGCGCGCCTGGCATGCCGGCGTGTCCTATTGGCGCGGTCACAAGGACATCAATTCGGTAAGCATCGGGATCGAGCTCGACCATCCGGGCCACCTGCATGGCTATCGCGATTTCAGCGAGCCGCAGTTCGAAGCGCTGGTGCCGCTGCTATTCTCGATTATGAAGCGGCACGACATTCCCCGCGCCAATGTGCTCGGCCATTCCGACGTTGCACCGCAGCGCAAGATCGACCCCGGCGAACTCTTTCCGTGGGAGCGGCTCGCCGAATACGGCCTTTGCCTTCCCACCCCGAAGATCGAGCTGGGCGATCCCTTCGACAATGATGGCGCTTTCTACCTTGCGCTGGAACGCTTCGGCTACGACGTCACCGACGGGCATAAGGCGGTCGAGGCTTTTCAACGTCGCTGGCGTCCGCGCAAGATCGATGGGGAAATCGATGGTGAAGTCCGTGCGATCCTATTCCAGCTCCTGATCGAGCGCGATCGGGGGAAGGCCCGCTAAGTCAGATCCCCAGAAGCGGGGGCTGGCGTTCGGGGCTGCGCACGGAACGCGCCTCATGGCCAAATGAATGCGTTAAATCATTACCGAATCGCTCGGTCTTCTTCGTCTCCTTTTTGAAGAAATTGCCGGTATTGCGTTGCTTTGGAACCGGGAATTGCTCACCTTCGCGCGATACCATAGATGAAGGCCATGGATCGTCACGATATCCATTCCGTATTCGACTCGCTTACCGAGAAGCAGGATGAAGCCCTGCGGCTGGCCTGCCAGCATCTGACCTCGAAGCAAATCGCGCAGAAGCTGAATGTCGCTCCGGTGACGATCGACAAGCGTATCGATGCGGTCCGGGTCAAGCTCGGCCACATGCCCCGCGCCGATGTTCTGCGACACTATCGAGCGTGGGCGGAAGGGTATGATCGAACCATAGATGACCCGACCATACTGGCCCGCCCCGGGCAGGATGATGCACGTCGCCTGCGGCAGCCACGCGAAAGTTCCTACGTCTTCGAGGACTCTTTCGCTTTCGATACGAGAGCGTCTTGGGACCGGAATTCGCCATGGCTGCCGCCGAGGATAAAACCTTCGGACCTGGGAGTGGGCAGCCGGCTGTTGCTCATACTCGCGGGGGCAGTTGCGATCATGATCGTGGCCGTCCTTTCCATGGCCTTCGCCCATGCGCTGGGAACCATGTTCTAGGTCCGCAACCACTCCTCGGCTGGTCTGCCAGAGGAGAATGCCGATGTCGCTTGATCTGCCTACCGCTACCGCCCGCATCGCCCGGGAATTGACGGAATCCGAAACCGCCATCGCCGATGCGTTGGCAAAGACGACGGCTCTCCTGCACAGTGCCGCCCTTGCTGGTCGCGATCTCGGTGGCGCCCCGGAGCTGGAAAGCCAGCGCGCCCTTCTGCGGCTCGAGAAAATCGTCCGCGGTCTGATCGATGTACGCGGTGAGACCGGCCGGGTGCACGGACAGTTGCGCGACATAGCGGTCGAAACGGGGGCCGGCGAAGAGCCGAGCTGTCCCGACAACGGCTTCACCTCGGCCGAGCAGTTGACCACCGTCGCAGCCTGACTTGTCTAAGCGAAGGCGAGGCTCCAAGGGCATGTGCCATGACCCGGTTTCTGATCCAGGTAGCACTTACCCTAGCGGTCCTCGCCTTCGCCTGGAGCAAGGGCGGAAAGCCGGAACGCTATGTCGCAACAATCTATTTCGCACTGGTCTTCTCGGGGATCGCGCGCTGGCTGGTCCTCGGTCATTGGAGCGAAGAAGGCTATACCTCGGTGCAGACCTTCCGTTTCGTGGTCGATGCCGCAGCCCTGTTCGCGGTCACGGCTGTCGCGCTTTCCTATGACCGGTGGTGGCCCCTATGGGTAAGCTCGGCACAATTCATCGCAGTCGTTTCGCACCTGCTGCGCGCGGCAAGCATGCCTCTCGAGCCGATCGTCTATGCGATAATGGAACGGTGGCCGGTCTGGCTGGCGTTGATCATTACCGGTCTCGGCACCCTGGCGCATTATCGCCGGTCGCGGATCGATCGCACCATCTGACCGGTTTGCTCGCGCCGCTCAGCGCGGATCCCCGGGAGCTTGCGGAACGCCTGCTGAAACGGTTCGGATCGCTCAGCGCCCTGACCTACGCCAGCGAAGCGGACCTGCGTCAGTGTGCTTCCCACGGCGAACATTGGGTCGAGGCGTTTCTTACCATCCGGCAATTGCTGCATGACGGCTCGCGAGAACAGATGGTTCAGACGCCTCTGGGCGAGGATCGCAGCGCGCTCGACCGCTATCTCGTGGACACTATGGGCGGATTGCGCCGTGAACGAATGATAGCGATCATGGCCGATGGCGCCGGTTTCGTGATCTCGGAAGAAATCGTGGCGGATGGGGCGGAGGGCGAGATTCGAGTGTCTCCGCGCATCTTGTTCGGCCGGGCTCTCGCGCTCGATGCGCGGAGTATGCTCATCGCTCACAATCATCCCTCGGGGTGTGCCGAGCCCAGCGAGACCGACATTCGCCAGACCAGGCAACTCGTGTCGCAAGCCGATAGGCTGGGTGTCTGCGTGTACGACCATCTCGTGATCGGCAGGCGCACAGTTGTCAGCATGCGTGAGAGGGGGCTTCTGTGATGCCGACCGTTATGGCGGTTTTACGCGGGTTGGAGGAGCGACTCTTTTCGTTCGCCGATTGGAAAAGAGCGCTGCACGCAATTTCGCAGGGTCGCCGAGCCGATCACAGGCGAGGGGAGGATGATACGCCGAAAGAAAAGGGCGGAATCCCGTCGGTCGACATGCTCGAACAGTCCGCGTGGGACATCCTGCTCTATTTATTCGTCCTCCACGCCAACGGGCGACCAGGAAGCCTTTCGGGCTCGTCCAGGGCGGCCGGTCTCACAAAGGAGATAACCTCTCGCCGCATAGACAAGCTCGCCGCCGACCGGTTGGTGATTTTGAACCGCAGCCGGACGGACACTCGGGAAATGGAGGTACGGCTATCGCCTCACGGATTTCGAGTGGCCGAAGAGGGTATACAGGGGTTCGTGATGGACGGACTGGCGCAGAGGGTGGATGCTGCGCGAAATACCATTGGCGGGACTCCGTTCGATCAACGGATAGCGCACGAGCTGAAAATCAACTTGCAATCGGTCGAGCTGCATCGCGCCAATGTGACGGCGAAGCGCATTCCGACGGGTTAGGCAATATCGTCAAGGTCGGCAGGTCCCAGATCGTCGGCCACGATCCCGAGCGCGGTCGCGGCGATGGCCCCGGTCAGGGCGTGGGCCAGCGAATCCGGACTGGAGAAACTTCTTTCTATATCCAGACTGGGCACCGCGATGGTGGCGATGGCATCGCCCGATGCCGCTCGCGATGCCATCAGGCCCACCCGTTCGGTCGTCAGCAGCAATATTTGCTCCGTCCAACCGCGCTCGACAAGCTGCGCGACAGTGCTGCTCAGGGGTGGCTCGAAGTGTTCTCTCACCGCGTCCGGGGCTTCATCAAGGATATGGCAGAGCCGGTGTGCCAGCGCCGAGACATCTTCACAGTTTGGCGCCCGTATTCGTTCGAAGTGATCGAGAAACTCGCTCAACACCCTGTGCCAAGGCGTGCCGGTAGAATTGTTCAAGCTCCGTCTCCTGCCCGTACTTAAAACAATTCCGAAATACCCAAGTCATGGTTGTATACTGCCGCGCTTCTCCTCAAGTCAATTTTCTGCCCGGAAATGTATACAGATCGGTTGTGGTGCTTCCGATTTGGGATAGGACAAGTCACGCTTACCTTCGATCGATTGGGAAGTGCAACCTATCGGCCCTTGGCGAGGGAGCGGTTATCGCCTATCTGCCGCGGCGCCAGGGGGCCGGGCAGCCGCGTGACTTCGGTCACGAGGAAAGTCCGGGCTCCACGAAACAAGGGTGGCGGGTAACGCCCGCCGGACGCGAGTCCAGGGAAAGTGCCACAGAGAGCATACCGCCGATGGCCCCCTCGGGGGATCAGGCAAGGGTGAAAGGGTGCGGTAAGAGCGCACCGGGGCTTCGGCAACGCAGCCCGCATGGCAAACCCCACCCGGAGCAAGGCCGAATAGGGGCGGCACGCTCGCGCAAGCGGGCAGGTGCGTTTCGCATCGACCGCCCGGGTTGGCTGCTGGAGCTCTGGAGCAATCCAGAGCCTAGACGAATGGCTGCCTCCGCGTAGCTGGTGTGCAAGCATACCGTGCGCGGGACAGAACCCGGCTTACAGGCCCCCTGGCGATTTTCGGGCAGTTCCGGCGGTTACCGCGACCGCGTGGCCATCAGGCGAATTCGCCATGTTCGACAGTGATCGATCCGTCACGCTCGCGGGCCTGGATGATGCGGCGTTGGTCGCCTTCCAGCACCAGGGCCGTCAGATTGCCGGTGCGGAAGGCACCGGTATCGATTCCGATACGATAAGGCGTGTGCTCGAGGTTCTCGAAAATGGTGTGGCCGTGCACGACCACGTGGCTGAATGGCTCGCGGTGTTTGAGGAATCGATCGCGGATCCAGCGCAGGTCCGATCTTTTCTGATCCTCGATGCTGTGCTTGGGATTGATGCCGGCGTGGACGAATACATAGTCACCGGCGATGACGATATCCTCCATCGCCTCCAGGAACTTGCGGTGCTTTGCCGGGACCAGATCGTGCAGTTCGCGCTGGAGTTCCTTCATCGTGAGTTCGTTGTAGCGCCGCTTCTTGATACCGTAACTGAGGACGGTTTCCTTGCCGCCATGCTTGAGGAAGTGCCGCAGCATCTCCTTGTCCTCGAAGCTCTCGAGGAACATCTCTTCGTGATTTCCCGCAATGTAGCGTACCTTGCGGCGTTTGCCCCACTGGCGGGCGGTTTCGATCACGCGTGCGCTTTCCGGGCCGCGATCCACCAGATCGCCCAGCAGAACCACCGTGCTCTGGGCGTCGGCTGCCCGCTCGTCGTCCTTCTCGATTGCCAGGATCAATTGGTCGAGCAGATCGCAGCGACCGTGAATGTCGCCCACCACATAGTATCGCTCACCTTGCGGTACGCTGGGGCGTGGTTTGGTCTTCCCCCGCTTCTTCAAAATTTGTGCGAACTTGATCATTGAGAGTTTGTAACACTTTGGCAGTGGTTCGAGATTTGCCGTCCAGATAGGCGCATGGCGCGGCAGGGGCAATAAAGGCACCCTCGCTTGTGATTGTGCAGTTGCGGAAAAAGCACAGCTTATGTTGCGAATGCGAAAACCATCCGAGCCGATCTTGCGTGTGGCGGCCCGGGTGTGCACATTTATGACCGTATCCGATCGAGGAGCCTAACAAAATGGCCCCGGCGGATTCGCAGGTGGGACGAAGCGACACTCGTATAGGAGTCTGTAATGCTCACGTCCTTTCGCGGCCTGGTGGCCGTATCGCTCGCTGCGGCGGGCCTTTCCCTCACCACCCCAGCCATGGCGCAGTCGGATGACGAGGTCGCCAGCGACCTCACGGTTTCGGCCAATGTTGCGCTGACGACCGACTATCGGTTCCGCGGTGTGTCGCTCTCGGGCGGCGATCCGGCCCTCCAGGGGGGCTTCGATGTCGCGCATGACAGCGGATTCTACGTTGGCACCTGGGCATCGTCGATCGATGGCGGTGCGGCTTATGGCGATCTCGAACTCGACATTTACGCAGGGTGGAGCGGAAATCTCAGCGATGCGGTCAGCGTCGATGTCGGGGTGCTCTATTACATTTATCCGACCGAGGATCTGGGCCTCGATACCGACTATATCGAACCCTATGCATCGGTGGGGGTGAACTTCGGCCCAGCGGAAGCAACCTTCGGCGTCGCCTACGCGCCGGAACAGGATTCGCTTGGCGGTGACGACAATCTCTACCTCTATACCGATGTCGGTTTCGGTCTGCCCGGCACGCCGCTGACGATCACGGGCCATCTGGGCTATACCGATGGATCGCTAGCGCCGCCGCTGCTTGCGGGCACGACCGATGACACCGGTCTGGACTGGTCTCTCGGTGCCAGCGCCGCGCAGGGGAATTTCGAGATCGGCGTCGCCTATATCGGCGTGGAAGGCCCCGCCATCGATGGTTTCACCGACGATGCGATCGTCGGCACCATTTCTGCCAGTTTCTAACCACGCAGCGGCGAATTTGAAGGTAGGGGGCGCCGCATTGGGGCGCCCCCTACACGTCACTCGATCAGTCGAGCGCGAAATCGACTGTGGTTACGACCCGCACCTTTTTGAAGGGCGTGTCTCCGATACCCCAGCCACCGGCTTCGCCATCGCGTGCGTCGATCGAGAAATAGCCTTGGGTTGCCTTGCGGATGCTGCCGACATCGGCGCCCGAATCCTCGGCGAACTGTTCGGCCGCCGCTCGCGCATCGCGCGTAGCTTCTGCTACCATTTCCGGCTTGATCGCATTGAGGCCAGTGAATGTGTAGTTGATGCCCGAGCCGTCTTCCAGCACCACACCCTTGCGGACCAGTTCGGCCTGCCTGCGAGCAGCCCGCTGCGCGCGTTCGATATCCTTGGTCCGCAGGACGATGCGCTGGCGCACGGTATAGAATACGACACCATCGTCGGTGTAATTTGATACGTTGACACCGGCCGGTGTAAGCTCGTTTGCGGGAAAGCCAAGATCGTCGAAGAACTCCCGCACAGCCGTTGCGTCGCGATCGGTGCTTGCCTGCGCAGTTCTCAGGTCGGTTGCGGTCGATGCGAAGGACACGGTCCACGTCGCCAGGTCGGCCGTAACCTCCCGTTCCGCCAAGCCGCGTACGGTAACGCTGCGTTCTGCCGCTTTCATGCGAACCAGCCCGTCACCCAGAACGAAACCGCCCACGATCAGTCCGACCGCGACGATACCGGCACTGGCGAGCCATCGCACAAGCATTGCTTTGTCCGCCCGCGGCGTGGCACCAGTGTCGGCAATGTCGGCTTCGTCGGTCATGATCGCGCTCCTTATCGGGTTTTATTCGCCCGGTTTCCGCTAACCAAGTGCCGATGAACCGTGCTTTAATGTCGATAAATGGAGTTCGAATTGACTGAATATCTGCACACCATGATCCGGGTGACGGACCCGGATGCCACGATCGATTTCTTCAAGTTGATCGGCCTCGAGGAAGTTCGCCGCTTCGATGTCGAGGCGGGGCGCTTCACGCTGATTTTCCTTGCCGCACCGGGTCAGGAAGGCGTAGCCGAGGTGGAGCTGACCTATAACTGGCCGACGGAGGACGGCAGCCCGCCCGAACGCTATGACAATGGTCGCAATTTCGGCCATCTCGCTTATCGGGTCGCGGACATCTACGAGACCTGCCAGAAAATCATGGATGCGGGCCACACGATCCACCGCCCGCCGCGCGACGGGCACATGGCTTTCGTCAAGACACCCGATGGCATCTCGGTGGAACTGCTGCAGGACGGCTACCTCGAACCGAAGGAGCCGTGGGCGAGCATGGAAAACAGCGGAAGCTGGTAACTACGGCTGGTCGATATAAGGAGATACGGCATCGTCCGGGTGCTTCGCAGACATGCGCAGGATCGCATAACCCGCGATTGCGGATATCAGCGAGCCCAGCAGGATGCCGATCTTCGCCTCGTTTATCAGCAATTGCTGGCCTGCGAACGCAAGGCCGCTGATGAACAGAGACATGGTAAAACCGATACCGCACAGGATCGACACACCCCAGATTTCAGTCCAGCTCGCCTGGTCCGGGCGCGGGGCGAAACCGATCTTGTCAGCGGCATAGATGGCCGCGAAAATGCCCACCTGCTTGCCAAGGAAAAGGCCGGCGGCGATCGCCAGGGGCAGCGGGGCAAGCAAATGCTCCACGCCCATTCCGGCCAGCGGTACGCCGGCATTGGCGAATCCGAAGACGGGCACGACCAGATAGGCGCTCCACGGGGCGAGACCGTGCTCCATGCGCTCCACCATCGTCTGGTCGTCTGGACCGACCATCGGGATGCACAGAGCCGCCACGACCCCGGCGATAGTCGCGTGGATGCCGGTGTTCAGCACGAAGTACCATAGCACCAGCGCGAGCAGGACGAAGGGCCAGTAGGAGGCAACGCGCATGCGGTTCAGAACCATCATGAGCACGACGACGCCTGCGGCGGCGGCCAGCCAGCCCAGCTTGATGTTTGCCGTGTAGAACAGGGCGATGACCATTACTGCGCCGATATCGTCGACGATCGCCACGGTCAGCAGGAACAGGCGCAGCGAAGCGGGGCAGCGATTGCCGAGCAGCCCCAGCACACCCATCGCGAAGGCAATGTCGGTGGCAGCGGGGATGGCCCAGCCGCGTAGCAATTCCGCATCGTCCCCGACAACGCCGACATAAAACAGCGCGGGAATGGCCATCCCTGCCACGGCCGCCAGGATGGGGAGCCTGCGCGATTGCGGCGTGGAGAGCTGACCCTCGATCCATTCGCGCTTCACTTCGAGCCCGACGACGAAAAAGAAAACCGCCATCAGACCATCGTTGATCCACAGGTGTAAATCATAGAGCTTCGGAATCGGCGTCCATGGCAGCTTGCCGTAGAACAATTGCTCGTATTCGCCGGCGAACGGCGAGTTGGCAGCGATCATCGCCGCTGCGGCAACCAGGATCAGCAGGATGCCGGCAGACGCGTCGCTGACGAAAAGGGCGCGGACAGGGGCGAATACTAGGCGGAAGGCTGAAGGACGTTCGGTCATTGTGGGCACGCTCTCTTTCGCAAAGCGGCCCACGTTGCAAGTCCTGAAACTCGAAGCTATCCAGAAAGGCAGGGGGGTGCCGTTTGGTACTAGGGTCGTTTACGATCGCGGAATGGCTCGTGCTGGTGCAGCACGAATTGCTGCTGTTTGCGGCGGCATTCTTTCTGCTCGGCCTCGCCGATGAACTGGCGCTCGACTGTGTCTATTTCTGGTACCGGATTACGGGCCGTATCCGGACCCCGCGATTGCGCGACGGGCATGGCGACGACATTTCCAGCCTTGCCGGCCGGGCGGCAGTCTTCATTCCCACATGGCAGGAGGCCGATGTCATCGGTCCGACACTGGCCCACATGCTCGGTGCCTGGCGGCAGGAAGAACTCACCGTTTATGTAGGGTGCTACCGGAACGACGAAGCGACGATGGCTTCGGTTCTCGCTGCGGTGCGTGGCGATCGACGGGTGCGGCTCGTCATTCACGGAGCGGACGGGCCGACATCGAAAGCGGATTGCCTCAACCGACTGTACGCCGCGCTGGTCGAGGATGAAAAGCGCGCTGGCGTCGCGGCGCGGATGGTCATTCTCCACGATGCGGAGGATATGGTCGATCCGGCGGCGCTTTCGCTACTGGACCGGGCCTTGTGGCATGCGCATTTCGTCCAACTCCCGGTTCTCGCGCTGCCCCAGCGGCATTCCCCCTGGATCGGCTCGCACTATTCCGACGAATTCGCGGAATCGCACGCAAAGGTCCTCGTCGTGCGCGACGCTCTGGGCGCGGCGATTCCGGGAGCCGGTGTCGGCTGCGCGGTTGCGCGCGGTTCGCTGGCTGCGCTGGCTCACGAGGAAGGGGGGCACCCTTTCGCGGCAGAATCGCTGACCGAAGATTACGAGCTCGGGCTCCGGATCGCGCAGGCGGGAGGGAAAGGGCGCTTCCTCAGAGTCCGGGGTGAGGACGGGCGCCTCATCGCGACCCGCGCATTTTTCCCGTCCCGGCTCGACGCCGCCATTCGGCAAAAGACGCGTTGGATGCACGGTATCGCCTTGCAGGGCTGGGACCGGTTGGGGTGGGGGTACACACCTGTCGACCTGTGGATGCTTTTGCGCGACCGGCGCGGCCCCGTGGCGGCCATCCTTCTCGTCGTGGCCTATGCGCTGGTGGGGCTCGTCACGCTCAATCTGGGGTTGCAGATGATGAACATGATCGAGCTCCCGCCGCTTTCGCCGCTGCTCCTCATGTTACTCGCGATCAACTTCGCGGGATTGCTGCTGCGCCTTTGCCTTCGCGCGTGTTTCACCGCGCGTGAATATGGCTGGCGTCAAGGGCTTCTCGCCATTCCTCGTACCCTGGTGTCGAACATTGTCGCAGTCATGGCCGGGCGTCGGGCGCTCTCAGCCTATATCGGCACGCTGCGCGGCGCACCGCTGCTGTGGGACAAAACCGAACACCGGGAGCATCCGGCACTCAGCCTGTTCGGTGAAAACCGCCTGTGAGGGACGCGGTCGCCCGGCGGCAGGGCCAACCGGTCCTTTTCCTCGCACTCCTGCTCGCCGGATGGTGTCTGCTCAGAATAGTGACCTGGGAAAATCCCTGGCCCCTGAACAGCGTCTTGTCCGAGCCTTTCCAACTGACCAACGCCAATCTCGTGGACAAACGTCAGGATATTACGCGCAGCGCCCAGTTGCCCGGGACGCCCTTCGAAAGCAGGCAGGAAGTTGGCGATCGGGGAGATCGGGGGCGCATGGTCCCTTCGCCTTCGGCTTTCGATCCGGTGGTCAAGCCAGAGGTCGGCGAGCCGTCTCCACTTGCTACTTTCGACGAACATTTCGACAAGCATCGGCGCGCGGTCGGCCATAATCTCCTCTTCGCCGCGAGCATGGCAAATCTGCCAATGCCGCGCAGCGTGTCCGAAATGCTTGATCGGCGGCGCGAAGCACTTCCGGCGCGGCGTGAGCGCGTCGGCATCCCGGCTTCCGGCTGGCGGGCGGATAGTTGGCTCATGCTTCGCCCGGCAGGCAGCCGCTCGATCGAATCCGGAGCACTGCCTCCTGCCTACGGAAACAGCCAGGCCGGTGCAGTCCTGACCTTTCGCCTGGCACCTGCAAACAGGTATCGTCCCGCCGCCTTCGTGCGCGCGAGCACAGCGCTCGTGACCGCCGGAGAAAGCGAAATGGCGATCGGTCTTCGCGCACGTCCGATCAGCAGCATTCCTGTCGACCTGTATCTTGAAACCCGCGTCACCGATCGGTCCGGGTCGACGGAAATTCGGCCCGCCGTCTTTCTCGCCGGTGGTTTCGACGAAGTTGCCTTGCCAGGCGGGCTGGATGCGCGCGGTTATATTCAGGCGGGCTACGTACACGGTCGTTTCGCTACCGGCTTCATCGATGGGAAAGCTGTCGCCACGCGAGAAGTCGCGCGGTTCGATCTGGGGCGGTTAAGCGTGGGCGCGGGGGCCTGGGGCGGTGCGCAGAAGGATTCGAGTCGCCTCGATATAGGACCGTCGCTATCTCTCGATCTACGACTGGGCCAGGCGGATACCAGACTGGAGGCGGATTATCGTTGGCGCGTCGCAGGCCATGCAGAGCCAGGCAATGGCGGCGTCCTCACGCTTTCGACGGGCTTCTGACACGGTTCAGCTTTTATCCGTGACGCCCCTGCGATAGGGCGCAGCTATGGACGTCTACCTCCCCATCGCGAACCTGTCGGTGAACGGGCTGTGGATCGTCGCGCTCGGCGCGCTCACGGGGGTTTTGTCGGGCCTTTTCGGGGTCGGCGGTGGGTTCCTGACCACGCCGCTGCTGATCTTCTATGGAATTCCGCCGACGGTGGCCGCCGCTTCGGCATCGACGCAGGTCACGGGCGCCAGTGTCACCGGTGTCCTGGCCCATGGCAATCGCGGCGGAGTCGATTACCGCATGGGCATGGTGATGGTCGCGGGCGGGGTCATCGGGTCGGGGTTCGGGGCGCTGCTGTTCCGTTTTTTCCGGGCGATCGGACAAATCGACGTGGTCATCAGCGCGCTATATGTGATTCTGCTGGGCACCATCGGCATGCTGATGGCGCGCGAGGCGGTCCAGACGTTGCGCGGCACCGGCAGCAAGCAGGCGGCGCGGCGCCGACACCACCCGCTGGTCGCCAGCCTGCCGATGCGCTGGCGTTTCTATCGCTCGGGTCTCTATATTTCGCCGCTCGCGCCGCTCATCGTAGGGGTCGCGGTCGGCATCCTGACCATGCTGATGGGTGTGGGTGGCGGGTTCATCCTCGTACCCGCGATGCTGTATATTCTCGGCATGAGCGCGAATGTCGTCGTGGGGACCTCGCTCTACAACATCCTGTTCGTGACGATGGCGACCACGATCATGCACTCGCTGACCACCAAGGCGGTCGACATCGTATTGGTATTCCTGCTGTTGATCGGTTCGGTAACGGGGGCGCAGCTCGGATCGCAAATCGCCGTCAAAGCCAAGCCGGAATACCTCCGCCTGATCCTTGCCACCATCGTCCTGCTTGTCGCCTTCCGGATGTTTCTGGGCCTGTTTTATCAGCCCGACGAAATCTATACGGTATACCCGCTGTGAGAGCGCTGCTGCTCGTCCTGTTCGCGTTTGCGCTGATGGGGCAGCGCGATCCGATCCTGGTTCCCGAGGTGAGCCAGCACGATGTCGAGGTGCGCCAGGGATTTACCGGAACCGAATTGCTGCTCTTCGGCGCGGTGCTCGATCCCCGGGGGCGGGCCGCAGGGAGCGACTACGATATCGTTGTCGTACTCAAAGGCCCGTCGCGGCCGGTCCGCCTGCGTGAAAAAGAACGCTTCATCGGCGTATGGATCAATGCGGCCAGTAGCGATTTCCGGTCCGTACCGTCCTTCTTCGCGGTTGCGTCTTCGCGCCCGATTCCGCAGATTGTCGACGAGAAGACCGCCGCGATCTACGAGTTCGGTACCGACTATATCCAGCTTTCGCCAAGCGGCGCGATCGACCCCGAGGAAAGGGCGCGTTTCAAGGACGGGCTGGTCGACCTCAAGACCCGCGAGCAGCTCTATAATCAGGACTTCGGCGGCGTGCAGATCAGCGAACAGGTTCTCTACCAGGCCAGGATCACCCTGCCATCGAACGTGACGACCGGTACCTACACCGCAGAAACTTTCGCAGTGCGCGGCGGGCGCGTTATCGCATCGGCGATGACCGAGGTCGAGGTGCAGAAGGTCGGATTCGAACGCAAGGTCGAGGAATATTCGCAAGACCTTGCCCTGGTTTACGGTCTTCTCGCCGTGTTTCTCTCCGTTGGGATGGGCTGGCTCGCGGGGCGCCTTTTCGCGCTGATCTGACCCCGGCGATACCGCGCTATTGACGACATTTTAAGCAGTTTCGGGCAGGCGGTTCCGGTGCGCTCGGCATGCACGCTACGTGGGACATAATCAGACCGATGAACGACATGGGCAATCCGAACGACCGCACCTTCGACCCGCCGGGAGAAGAGGGCGCGGAATCATCGCAGTTCCGCAGGATATCCCTACGCGACCGGGTTCGGCGCAGCGCGGAGACGGCCCCCCACACGCCCTCCGCATCGCCGTCCGGCTACGTCCATCAGCCTGTCGCCGGAAAATCGTCGACCGAGGTCCGGCCCGAGCCGCCGACAAGTGCGAAACCGATCCCCGATAGACCGGCCACGGCCCCGCCCGAACAGCGGCGCTCCGCGAGGGTCGACGAAGCCGGACCGCAGGCAGCAGACTCGACCGCAGGCACACCCATGGAGACCACGCCCGCCGCACCGGACGAACCCGGCGACATGGTCGAGGATTTGGGCGAGGACATGGGCGAGAATGCGACACAGGCTATCGGGGTGGTGCTCGAAATCGCCGGTTCCGGATCGCAGGTTGCGATCGACCGCCGCCGGCTCGACGAATGCGCCGACGATGCCGACCCGTCGATCGCGATGGCCGGCCAGGTCGGCTCGCAGATCAAAATCCGTGTCGGCAATAGCTGGCTGCTCGCCAGTATCCGCAATCAGCGACAGGACCGCAGCGCGGGTTCGATCCTCGCCAATATCGACTTTCTCGGCGAGGGGCTGGAAGAAAAGCTCACCGGCAAGCTGCACGGCTTTCGCCGCGGCGTGACGCGCTATCCGATACCGGGTGCCCCGGTCTATCCCGCCACGACGCAGGATTTGCGGCAGGTCTATGCCAGCGACGGTCGCAGCTCGGTCGGCATAGGAAAAGTCTATCCCACCAGAGACATCCGCGCCGGGCTCTATGTCGATGCCATGCTGGGCAAGCACTTCGCGCTGCTGGGGTCGACGGGTACGGGTAAGTCGACCGGCGCAGCCCTGATTCTGCACCGGATTTGCGAGGTCGCGCCGGAAGGCCATATCGTCATGATCGACCCGCATGGCGAGTATTCGGCCGCCTTCCGGAATATTGGCGTTATCCTGGATGTCTCCAACCTGCAGATGCCCTACTGGATCATGAATTTCGAGGAGCACTGCGAGGTTCTGCTGACCAGCAATGGTAGCGAGCGGCAGATCGATGCCGATATTCTGGCGAAGTGTCTGCTCAAGGCGCGCCAGAAAAGTCGACTGGCGGAAAACATGGGCAAGATCACGGTGGATTCGCCCATTCCCTATCTGCTGTCCGACCTGTCGAACGAAATTCAGGACGCGATGGGCAAGCTCGACAAGTCGACCAATTCGGCCCCCTACATGCGGATCAAGAACAAGCTCGACGAGTTGAAGGCCGATCCGCGATACCAGTTCATGTTTTCCGGAATGCTGGTGGCCGACACCATGGCCGACTTCATCTCGAAGATTTTCCGCATGCCGTCGAACGGCAAGCCGATCTCGATCATCGACGTGTCGGGCGTGCCGTCGGACATTACCGCCACCGTGGTCGCCGTGCTCAGCCGGTTGGTCTTCGATTTCGCCATATGGGGCCGCGAGGAACGCACCAATCCGATCCTGCTGGTATGCGAGGAAGCGCACCGCTACGTCCCGAACGAGAAGCATGCCGATGGCAATTCGGTCGGCACGATACTCAGCCGCATCGCCAAGGAGGGCCGTAAATACGGCATCGGCCTCGGCCTCGTCACGCAGCGCCCCTCCGACCTGGCCGAAGGCGTGCTGTCGCAATGCGGCACGATCATCTCGATGCGCCTCAACAACGACCGCGACCAGGAATTCGTCCGCGCGGCGATGCCCGAAGGCGCGCGCGGCTTCCTCGACGCGATTCCGGCGCTGCGCAATCGCGAATGCATCATCTGCGGCGAGGGCGTGGCGATCCCCGTCCGCGCCAGTTTCGACAATCTCGAGGAAGCCAAGCGTCCGGCATCGGAAGATCCGAGCTTTATCGAGCTGTGGAACGAGACCGGCGGCGAAGAGGAGATCGTCGAGCGGACTGTGCGGCGGTGGCGGAGCCAGGGGTAGAGGTTGGCTTGTGTTACGCACCGACCTTCGTCGGTGCATCCTCGGAGCTGTTCCTCCGCTGCGCTACGGGCTCCTGCGGGCGCGCGGTCGCGCTTGCCGGCCCTCTGCCGGGCCGGATCTGGCACGCGCCTGGAAGGTGGCGATGATTTCCGAGCCGCAGGCGAGGCAAGGGCGATCGCCCGCCAGCAGCGGGTGCAGCTTGCTGCACATCTAGCGAGGACGCAGCCACGGAGGTGGCTGCGAAAAGCAAATTACGTCCCCCGCGTGTCTCCGAACAGGTGGATATGCAGCCGGTCGCTCATCCTGAAGCCATGCTCGACGCATAGCGGGGCGAGCCATTTCTCGCGCCCGCGCAGCGTCTCGCTATCGGTGCCTTCGGGCATCAGGAAAACGTGGTCCGGGCGGAAGCGATAGCGCTCGTGCAGCGCCAGCACCTCGTCGAGGTCGGAGGGTTTGGCGATGACGAATTTGAACCAGGCGCGCGGATCGGTGGCATAGGCGTCGAGCCGTTCGGGGATCAGGGCGAGTTCGGCGGGATTGCCGCTATGCGCCAGCTTGGGGCTGACATTGAACTGGTCGATGCGGATGTCGAGCCGGGGCGGCGCCTTGGTGGTGCCGTTGGTCTCGATCTCCACGCCGATGTCGGGCAGCAGCTCGAGCAGCTTGGCGAGCGCGGGCGCCTGCAATAGCGGCTCGCCGCCGGTAATCACCAGGCGGTTCTGGCCAAGGGCCATGATGCGTGCGGCAACCTCTTCCTCGTCGAGCGTGACCTGATTGGCCTTGCGATCATAGGTCTGGCCATCGCGGTGCGGGCGATTGTCGCCCTCGAACCGCCAGGTGTAGGCGGTGTCGCACCATATGCAGGCAAGGTTGCAGCGCGACAGGCGCATGAAGGCGACCGGCATGCCCATGCTCGGCCCTTCACCCTGAACCGAGGAGAAGATTTCCGGCCCGCCGTCATCGTCGGTCGCGAGAGTCAGCATGGCGTGTAGGTGACACAAGGTGACACCGGTGTCACCCAAGTCCTACGGCTTAGTGCTCTGAAAAATATACGTTTCCTCCGCGCAGGGTGACACATTCCCGGTTTTTGGGGGAGGGGGGTTGTTCCCGATGGGGCGCAGCGCTTCACCATTTCAGCATGTCCCTGCCACAGTTCGGCCGGAGTAGGAAACTCCGCAATCGGCCGATTGCCGTCATCGCCAGCAGATCGAACCGGCGCTTCTCCTTCGGCCCGAAGCCCTGCTGCCCTCCTCGCTGGGGAGGGGATATGGGCGGTGGCCGAAAGGGCCAGGCACGCGCCCATTCCGGAGGAGACAGCGAGTGCGGCGGCTAACCCAACCGTGCGAGCGCCGCTTCGAGCCGGGCGACTTCGGCGACGTGATGCGCATGGTCGGCGCGGGCCTTCTCGACCGCTTCGGGCTTGGCGCGTTCGACGAAGTTCGCATTCGACAGGCGGCCTTCGAGCGATTTGGCTTCCTTCGCGCTGGCCGCGAGCGCCTTTTCGAGGCGGGCCTTCTCAGCCTCGATATCGATCACCCCTTCGAGCGGGATGACGAATTCGTCCTCGCCCGCCGCGATCTGCATCGCAGCACCCGAAGGCGCTTCGCCGAATGTCACCGGGGTCAGGCGCGCCAGCCGTTCGATCGCCCCGGCATTCGCCTCAACCACCGATTTCGCCAGCGGGCTGGGCGATGCGCAAAAGGCTTGCAGCTTCGCGCCCGGCGCGATGCCGAGCTCGTTTTTTGCGGTGCGCGTGGCCGATGTGAGCGCGATCAGCCAATCGATCTCCGCCTTGGCCTCCGCGTCCACTTCGGCCTGCGGGTCGGGCCATTTGGCAGTGATCAGCGGATAGTCCGCGCGGTCCCCCTGCTTCGACCATAGCTCTTCGGTGATGAAGGGCATGAAGGGGTGCAGCATGACGAGGATCTGGTCGAGCGCCCAGCCGGCGACAGCCTTGGTTTCCTCATCGAAATTGCCTTTGACCAGTTCGATATACCAGTCGCAGAAGCGGTCCCATACGAAGTGGTAGATCGTGTTGGCGGCGGCATCGAAGCGCAGGTCCGCCAGTGCGGCGTCGAGCGCCTGCTTGGTCTCGACCACTTCGCCGATGATCCAGCGATTGACCGCGTGGCTGGCCTTGGGCGCCGCGATCGTCGTGCTCGCCCCGATCCCGTTCGCCTGGCAGAAACGCGTCGCATTCCAGAGCTTGGTCGCAAAGTTGCGATAGCCCTCGATGCGCTTGTCATCCATCTTGATGTCGCGGCCCTGGCTTTCCATCGCCGCCATGAAGAAGCGCAGCGCATCGGCACCGTAGCGGTCGATGAGGCCCAGCGGGTCGACGACATTGCCCTTGGACTTGGACATCTTCTGCCCGTCCGCCGCGCGCACCAGGCCATGAAGATAGAGCTTGGGCCAAGGGTTCTGGCCTGTGTTGTACTGCCCCATCATCATCATGCGGGCATCCCAGAAGAACAGGATGTCGAAGCCGCTGATCAGCAGGTCGTTGGGATAGTGCTTGGCGAGCAGATCAGTCTGCTCGGGCCAGCCGAGCGTTGCCGATGGCCAGAGCGCAGACGAGAACCACGTGTCGAGTACGTCATTGTCACGATGTATTCGAACAGGCACAACATCGCCTTCAGCTGTAAGGGTCAGCTCAGAATACTCATTCTCATCAGCTTCATCTGCAAGATACGGACGGTAGCCCTCACCGTAGTATTCGTTCGCCTGTTCGAGCGCTTGCTCTTCGGTTTCAGCGACAAAAATTGGGCGTTTACTGCCGCTCTGAAGCATCGGCGTGAAGTGACCATATAGGTCGTCGCCTTCTTTTCGCTGACCATACCACGCCGGAATCCGGTGCCCCCACCAGAGCTGGCGGCTGACGCACCAGGGCTGGATGTTTTCCATCCAATTGAAGAAGGTCTTTTCCCAGCTCTTCGGGACGATCTCCACCTCGCCGCTCTTCACCGCCTCGATCGGCTTCACCGCGAGCTTTTCCGCATCGACATACCACTGGTCGGTCAGCCACGGTTCGATCACCACGCCGCCGCGGTCGCCGAAGGGTGTGGCGATGGTGCGCGGTTCGGCGTCGAGCTCCTGCTCCTCGCCCTTTTTGGTCTTGGCGATATGCGGGATGAGATAGCCGGCTTCCTTGAGGCGCTGCACCACCAGTTCGCGCGCGCCGTCCACGCCTCCATCTTCTTTGGCACGCTTGAAGCGGTGCAGGCCGATGAATTCCTCCGGCACCAAACCGTCGGCGGTCTGGCAGACATTCGCCTCCGCATCGAGCATGTTGAGCATCTCGGCAGGCTGGAAACCCGCGCGTTTGCCGACGTCGAAATCGTTGAAATCGTGGCCCGGCGTGATCTTCACCGCGCCGCTGCCGAGTTCGGGATCGGCGTGTTCGTCGGCGACGATCGGCACGCGGCGGCCGGTGATCGGCAGCACGACATGCTTGCCGACGACGCTCTTGTAGCGCTCGTCGTCCGGATGCACCGCCACCGCCATATCGGCGAGCATGGTCTCGGGCCGCGTGGTTGCAACTTCGATATAGTCGCGCCCGTCATCCAGCGTGACGCCGTCTTCTAGCGGATATTTGAAGTGCCAGAAATGGCCCTTCACATCCTGCGTCTCGACTTCGAGGTCCGAAATCGCGGTCTTGAGCTTGGGGTCCCAGTTCACCAGCCGCTTGTCGCGGTAGATCAAAGGAGCCGGATTCCCGTCTTCGTCCTTGTTATTATAGAGGTCGACGAAGGTCTTGAGCACGGCTTTCGAAAAGTGCTCGTCCATGGTGAACTGTTCGCGCGGCCAGTCCATCGAGCAGCCGAGGCGGCGCAATTGGCGCGTGATCGTGCCGCCCGATTGCTCTTTCCATTCCCAGACATGGTCGAGAAAGGCCTCCCGGCTCATATCGGTGCGTTTCACGCCTTGCGAGTTGAGATTGCGTTCGACCACCATCTGCGTCGCAATGCCCGCATGGTCGGTCCCGACCACCCACAGCGCATCCTTGCCGCGCAGCCGCTCGTAACGGATCATCACGTCCTGCAACGTGTTGTCGAGCGCGTGGCCGATATGCAGGCTGCCGGTCACATTGGGCGGCGGGTTGACGATCGTATAGGGTTCGGTCCGGGGATTTTCAGGAGTGGGGGCGGGCCGGAACAGGCCGTTCTCTTCCCAATGCTTGTACCAGCGCGCCTCGATGTCGGCGGGGTCGAAAGTCTTCGGTAGCTCGGTGGTCATTTTCGTGTTCGCTCACGCTCACTGGCGGCACCGGCCCGCTCCCCCTCCCGGCCACCCATGGCACTATCCTGTTGGGTGGCCGGGAGGGGGAGCGGGCCGGTGCCGGAAATTTGATAGCAAGCCCATGCCAGCGCCCATGCTGCGATGCAACGTTGCAGGTGATCCGGATCGATCATCGCTTGGCAAGCGCCTGATTTCCCCGCATACCGCGCCGCGATGGGTGGTATTGCCGAATACGAATTGGTCGAGGGGGACGACGGGGGCACGGTGCTGGTGCTGTCCGGCCCCTATCTGGTGTCCACCATCGGCGCGATCGACCAGGATTTGCGCACGCTCGAAGGGCCGATCGCCAGAATCGATCTGGCTGGGGTGAACGAAATCGACACGGTGGGAGCATGGACGGCGACCAGCCTTTCCGCCACGCATGAGGCGGAGATCGCCGGAGCGAGCGAGCGGGCCGAACGCCTGATCGAGGCCTTGAAGAATGTGCGCGCGGAAGAGGAAATCGCCGCGCCGCGCCTGCCGGTATGGGAGCGCGTGCCGCAGGCCATGGGCGAAAAGATGTTCGATGCGCGCAAGGGCGTGTACGGCGTGGTCGGCTTTCTCGGTGCATTGCTCGTGGCGTTTGCCAGCCTGATGCGTCATCCGAGCCGGTTCCGCTGGCTCGCGCTCGTCCGTCAGCTCGAACTGGTGGGCGTGTCGGCGCTGCCGATCATCGGCCTGATGAGCTTCCTGATCGGCATCGTGATCGCGCAGCAGGGTGCGGTACAGCTTGCCCAGTTCGGGGCGGAGACGCTGACCGTCAATCTGGTCGGGCGGATCACCCTGCGCGAACTGGGCGTGCTGATGACCGCGATCATGGTCGCGGGCCGTTCGGGCAGCGCCTTCGCCGCCCAGATCGGGACCATGCGGCTGACCGAGGAAGTCGATGCGATGCAGACCATCGGCATTTCACCGATGGAAGCGCTGGTCGTCCCGCGCATCCTCGCCGCAATCCTGATGATGCCGCTGCTGGGCTTCTATTCCGCCGGCGTCGCGATCATCGGCGGGGCCTTTGTGGGCCAGTTCATGCTGGGAATACCCTTCTGGACGTTCCTTTCCCGCATTCAGGACGTGGTGCCGATTTACGATCTGTGGGTCGGCCTGATCAAGGCGCCGGTCTTCGGCCTGATCGTGGCCCTGGCGGGTTGCTATCATGGCATGAACGTCAAGGGGAATTCCGAAGAGGTCGGCCTGCGCACCACCATGGCGGTGGTCACCGGCATCTTCGCGGTGATCGTGATCGACGCCTTCTTCGCCGTGTTCTTCACCGAGATCGGGTGGGGCTGATGGCACAGGATGAAACCGGGCGCGAACTGGGCCGCCACGAACGCTATCGCGGCGAATATCCGATCATTGTCGAAGGACTGAAGACGGCTTTCGGCCCGCAGGTCGTCCATCAGGACCTCGATCTCAAGGTCAGGCGCGGCGAAATTCTCGGCGTGGTCGGCGGTTCGGGAACGGGCAAATCGGTGCTGATGCGCGCGATCATTGGGCTGCAGCGCCCCACCGAAGGCGAAGTCAGCGTGTTCGGGCGCTCGATCGCCGGGAGCGATCCGCAGCGGGAGATCGGCATTCGCAGTCGCTGGGGCGTTCTGTTCCAGGGCGGGGCGCTGTTCAGCACGTTGACGGTGGGCGAAAACGTCGAAGTGCCCCTGAAGCAGTTCTATCCCGACATCGAACCCGAACTGCGCCACGAAATCGCGCGCTACAAGGTGGTGCTCTCGGGCCTGCCGGAAGAAGCGGTCAGCAAATACCCTTCCGAGCTGTCCGGCGGCATGAAGAAGCGCGCCGGTCTCGCGCGGGCGCTGGCGCTCGATCCCGAACTGCTGTTTCTGGACGAACCGACCGCCGGGCTCGACCCGATCGGCGCCGCGGCGTTCGACCGGCTGACCCTGGAACTGAAGGAAACGCTGGGCCTGACCGTGTTCCTCATCACGCACGATCTCGATACGCTGCACGAGATCTGCGACCGGGTGGCGGTGATCGCCGACAAGAAAGTCATCGCAGTCGATACGGTCCCCAATCTGATGGAACTCGATCACCCGTGGATCCAGGAATATTTCAACGGACCGCGCGGGCGCGCCGCGCTGACCGCGCAGGCGCTCGACGAATTGCGCAAGCACATGGACGAGCCCGTGGCGGCACATGCGGTCAAAGCGTTGGACAAACCGCCTGCGGGCAAGGCATAGGGCGAAACCAATGGAAACGCGGGCAAATCACGTTTGGGTGGGGGCGGTTACACTGCTGATCCTCGGCGCGCTCGCGCTGTTCATCGTCTGGCTCGCGCGGCTCGGCGGCGGGGCGCAGAACGAATACGACATCTTCTTCAAGCAATCGGTCGCCGGGCTCGCCAATGGCAGCTCGGTCGATTTCGCCGGCGTTCCGGTGGGGCAGGTGAACGAGATCGTGCTGTGGGACAAGGATCCCGAATTCGTCCGCGTGCGGATCAAGGTGAAGGAAAGCGTGCCCATTCTGGTCGGCACCACGGCCACGATCCAGGGCAGCTTTACCGGCGTTTCGACAATTACGCTCGATGGCGCGCGCAGCGGTGCTCCGCCGATTTCCTGCGAGACGACCGCCTGCACCGAAGGTGTGCCGATCATCCCGCCGACGACGGGCGGCGGTTTCGGTGCCGTGCTCGCCAATGCGCCCCTGTTGCTCGAACGCCTGGCCACTCTGACCGAGCGGTTGACGATGCTGCTGAGCGATCGCAACCAGGAAGAAATATCGCAGATACTCGCCAACACCAATGCGGCAAGCGCGGGCTTCGCGGCGGCGGCACCGCAGATGGAGCGGACCATGGCCGAATTGCAGGTGACGCTGCGCGAAGCGAGCGAGGCACTCGACCAGTTCGAACAGGTCACCGCCACGACCGATCGCATCCTCAACGAGGAAGGCGAGGCCATCGCCAAGGATCTGCGGGCAACGCTCAAATCGGCGAGCGGCGCAGCCAAGGCGCTCGAGGACACGTTGAACGATGCGCGGCCTGCCACAAAACAGCTCACCGAAAGCACGCTTCCCGCAGCCGAAGCCACGCTGAAGGACCTGCGCGCCACCAGCAAGGCCTTGCGGGGCGTGACCGAAAAGCTCGACGAGCAGGGGGCGGGCGCGCTGCTTTCGAACCAGCCGCTGCCCGATTACAAGCCGTGAGAGGCACAAGCATGAACAGCACCATCAAACTCGCTGCGCTGGCTCCGGCCCTGTTGCTGGGCGGTTGCCTCAGTCTGGGCGGCGAAGTCCCCGACAGCCTGTTGACCCTCACCCCCACCGCATCGGCGCCCGCCGGGTCCGGCGGTGGCGAAGCGCGGGAAGGGGCGCTGATCATCGCGGAATTCGAAGTGCCCAAGGCGCTCGATGTCACCCGCGTACCGGTGCAGGTCACCGATACGCAGATGGCCTATCTTCAGGACGCGGTATGGGTTGAACGCCCCGCACGCCTGTTCGGTCGTCTGGTCGCCGAAACCATCCGCACGCGGTCGAACCGCATTGTCGTCGATGGCGACGATCCGGGGGTGGGTGCAAGCGACCGGCTGCACGGTTCGCTGCGCGCCTTCGGCTACGATGCGCGCACGCGCGAAGCGGTGGTTACGCTCGATGCCGTCCGTAATCGCAGCGACTCTGCAGTGAGCACCCGCCGCTTCGAGGCCCGGGTGCCGGTCGCCGCTCCGGAAACGGCATTTGTGGGTCCGGCGCTCAACGAAGCAGCCAACGATGTGGCCGGACAGGTCGCCGACTGGTTGAACTGAATCCGGTCAACCGCGCGCCAGCCGCGCGAATTCCATCGCCTTGAGGAAACTGTCGAGCCGCTTTGCACGGCGGTCGGCGGCTTCCTCGTCTTCGCCCCATTGCTCGACCTGCCAGTCTTCCTCCAGATTGGCGGCGGCCCAGAGCTGCTCGCCATCGGCATCGTCTTCCAGCGCGGCGAGGCCGATGCAGAGCGAGGCGGCGAGCGAGGTAAGCTGTTCGAGTGCCGTGAGAGCGAAGTGGTCGTGACTGTCGAGGCGCATCTTCAGGCGATCCACCGTCTCGGGCGTATGCGGCCGCGCTACGACGCCGCTCACGCGCTCAAGTTTCACCCCTTCGCGCAATTCCAGTGCTTCGACGAGCGGGTCCCATACCTTGCGCTGGCGGTGCCACAGCGGCTCGTCGGGGTCGGCGCGGTAGCATAGCGTGTCGGTTTCGGCATAGCGCAGCAGCTTGGCCACGATGTCGGCGCGGGTGGCCGGGACGACGTCGAGCGCGTAATCGGTCATGTCGCGCAGGGCGAAGCGGGCAGGGTCGATCGTGTCGCCCTGTCCGGCCCATTCCGCAGCCAGTGACTCGGCCAGGCCTTTCGACCTGACAAGCTGCGGATCGCCGCCCTGCGTCTTGATCGGCCGTCCGTCGAGCGCGACATGGTAGGCCGAGCCGGACTGTTCGACCGACACGCTCTTGTAGAATCGCTTCACGCGCGGCTGCTCCACCGTTTGGCCAGAATGGTCGGCAGGATGAAGACGTCGAACGCGCCGAATGCAAGCAGCAGATAGCCGACCAGTTCGGGCAAGGGCAGGATCTCGCCAAGGACGAGCGCGCCGAGTATGCCCAGCACCACGCCCGACAATCGCACCGCTTGAATCAAGAAGAACCGCGCTTTCGCCGGATCATGCTGGTCCACGAATCATGTCTCCCAATTGGCGGGCCGTGTCGGCCACCGCGCTAGCGCCCGTATCGAACAGTTCCTGCGGTTCGTGATAGCCCCAGGACACGCCGATGGCGCGGACACCGGCGGCAACGGCCATTTCCATGTCGAAACTGGTATCGCCGATCATCACCGCCTCGTCTGGCGCAACCCCGGCATCGACCAGCGCCGCTTCGAGCATGGCGGGATGCGGCTTTGACGGGTGGCGGTCGGCCGTCTGCAGCGAAACGAAGCGGTGCTTGATGCCATGCGTGTCGAGACAGGCGTGAAGGCCCCGGTCGCTCTTGCCGGTTGCCACGGCGAGCAGCCGGTTCTCGGCATCGAGTTCCTCGATCAGCGCGCCGATCCCTTCGAACAACGGCTCTCGCAAGGCGCCCGACAGGCGCAGGTCGCGAAAGCCGATCTTGTAGGCTTCCACCACGGCCTGGCGTTCGTCGTCGCTCGCATCGGGGGCCAGTTCGCGCAGCGCGTAGGGCAGGCTGAGCCCGACCATGCGCCGTACCTGCTGCCGGTCGGGCGCGACCAGACCGGCGCTGGCAAAGGCCCGCTCCATGGTCTGGCAAATCGCCGCCTGCCCGTCGACCAGCGTGCCATCGCAATCGAAGACGACCAAGCGGGTCATGCCGCCCGGTCTCGCATCCAGCAGGCCATGTCCGGATTGCCTTCCGCTTCGATATGATCGGCGAGCGCGCGCGCCACCGGGGCGGGTTTGTTCTGGCTCAGTTTCAGCGTGTCGCGCATCGCGGTGATAGAGAATTCGAAACCCACGATACCGCGCAACAACGCCCGGCGCGCGGGGTTCGACATTTTCGCCATCGTCCACGGTACGCCGCCAGTGCTAACCCGCGCCTCGTGCCGGTCCGACAGGTCGGAAACCAGTTGTTCGGTCCGGACTTCGCCGAGCCGCGAAACCGTGCCATCGCATTCCAGAGCGACGTAATTCCAGGTCGGCACCTGATCGGCTGCATCGTACCATCGCGCCGAAACATAAGCGTCGGGGCCTTGCAGCACCAGCATCGCCTGCGCGCCGTGGAGGTGGCGCGTCAACGCATTCGGCCGCGCGAGGTGAAACAGGAGCTGCCCGGTTTCCGATCTCAGGAGAGGGACATGCGCCGCGCGCGGACCATCCGGCGAATGGGCGAAAAGGGTGGCGAATGCCGACCCCTCAAGCAGGCGGTCGAGCAACGCGCCCGGATCGCCGCGAAACGCCGCATTCGGGTGCATCAGCGCTTCGTTCCCGGCTTGCGGGGCTTTGCGCCAGCGCTGCCGCGGGCGCGACGCGGCGAACGCTGCGACTTGCGGAAATTCTTGGCGTGCTGGCGGGCCTGCTGTTTCTTTTCCTCGCGGCTCTTGGGCGGCGGATCGTCGCGCATCGGCGTTGCGTCGCTGGTGCTTTCCTCGAAACCGAGATGCTCCATCGAGCCTGCGAAATGCTCGGGCAGATCGGCCGTCACGTCGAGCTTGCCGCCATCGGGGCTGTCGATAATCAGGCGCCGTGCATGGAGGTGCATCTTGCGGCTGATCGCGCCGGTCAGGAAAGCGTCCCGGCCGCCATATTTGCCGTCGCCGACGATCGGATGACCCATCGCCGCGCAGTGAACGCGGAGCTGGTGGGTGCGGCCGGTCATGGGCTGCAGTTCGAGCCAGGCGGCCTTTTTGCCCACGCTATCGACCACGCGATATTTGGTCTTGGCCGGTTGACCGTCCTCGTGGTCGACATGCATCTTCTCGCCCCCCGATCCGGGCTGTTTGGCAAGCGGGGCTTCGATCACGCCTTCCCTGATATCGGGCACGCCTATGACCAGCGCCCAATAGATCTTCTTGGCGCTGCGCCCGGAAAAGCGTTTGGAGAAGAAGGCCGCGCTGCCGGGCGTGCGGGCGACCAGCAACACGCCCGACGTATCCTTGTCGAGCCGGTGGACAAGGCGCGGGCGCACGTCTTCTTCGCCCGGGGCAAAGGCATCGAGCAAGCCGTCGACGTGATTGAACGTATTGGTCCCGCCCTGCGTCGCGAGACCGGGCGGCTTGTTCAGCACCAGTGCGCCCTTGGTCTGCTTGATGACCATGGCTTCGGCCTGCTCGATCTCGGCAGGTTTCAGCTCGCGCTTAGGCTTGGCTTTCTTATGCGGTGCGTCGCCCCCCGGAGGCACGCGAATTTGCTGACCTTGGGCAAGCCGGTCGTCGGGTTTCACCCGCTTGCCGTCGACCCGGACCTGGCCCGTTCGCGCCCATTTGCTGACCGTGCCGAAGCCGATCTGCGGCAGGTGGCGCTTGAACCAGCGATCCACGCGAATGCCGTCATCGTCCGCCGCCACGGTGAAGATGCGTACTTCGTCGGAGGTCTTCATCCCACCATCCTCATCACGCCCAGGCCGACCATGAGGCCGGTGATGCCGAGCGCGATCGACAGAATCGCATAGAGCAGGGCGAAGAGATACTGCCCGCGCTGGAGCAGCATCACCATTTCCAGGCTGAAGGCGCTGAAAGTGGTGAAGCCGCCGAGCAGGCCGATCCCCAGCAGCAGCCGCAATTGTTCGCTGTCCCCGCTACCGCCGCGGGCCAGCCACCCGGCGAGAAACCCCATGGCGAGGCTGCCGATGGCATTGGCGGCGAGCGTGGCGAAGGGGAATGCCGTGACCATGGGGGCACCGAGCCAGTTGGTCATCGATCGGCCCAGCAGCCAGCGCAGGACGGCGCCGACTCCGCCGCCAAGAAAGACGTGCAGTGCGGCGATAAATGGAGTAAAGGAGGACATCGTTGCTGCCCTTAGCCGCGAAATGCCCGGTCGTCATCCCGATCTAGGTGGTTGCGACAAAGGCTTGCCATAGGCAGCGAGAATCCGTATGTGCGCCCCCGTTCGAGCCGATCCGGAACGGATTCGGCGCGTTTTTCGTTCTCTTGGCGAAACCGTTTCAAGGAGGCAAAACCCGCTGGTGCGGGCTCTGGCCCGCTTAGTGAGGTGTTTGAATTTATGCAGATCATCGTTCGCGATAACAATGTCGACCAGGCCCTGCGCGCGCTCAAGAAGAAGCTGCAGCGCGAAGGCGTGTATCGCGAAATGAAGCTGCGCCGCCACTATGAAAAGCCGAGCGAAAAGCGCGCCCGCGAGAAGGCTGCCGCCGTTCGCCGCGCCCGCAAGCTCGAGCGCAAGCGTATGGAGCGCGACGGCGCGAAGTAAGTCGCTATTGCGGCTATAACCAAGCTAAGCCATGAGGGCGCGGAGCAATCCGCGCCCTTTGCGTATCCGGAAGAGACATCCATGACCGAGATTACCCGCGTTCCCCTCCAGCCCATCAAGAAAGGCTCCCTGACCAAGCTCTGGCTCGGTATCATCGTGGCCGTCCTGCTCGGCGCAGGCCTCGCCTGGGCAGCCGTGCCCAAGGGCCTCGATGTCGAAACGGTAACTGCGGGCACGGGCGATTCGCCCAAGCTGGGCGATGTGGTCTTCGTCAATTACGTCGGCAAGCTGGCCGACGGGACCGAATTCGACCGTTCGCAGCCCATGCCGATCCCGCCGGGTGTGTTTCCCGAAGGCAACCCGCTATTGCTGGAGGAAGGCGCGATCATCGACGGCTTCATCGAAGGCCTGACCCAGATGCAGAAAGGCGGCAGCTACGTCCTCACCATCCCGGCCGAGCAAGCCTATGGCGCCGCACCGCCTCCGGGTTCGCCGATCCCGCCCAATGCCGATCTGGTGTTCGAAGTCGACGTGGTCGATTTCATGAGTCGCGAGGATTTCCAGGCGCGCGCCGCTGCCCTTCAGTCCATGATGGGTTCAGGTGAGGAAGGCGAAGCGGGGGCATCGCCAACCGAATAGACGCCACCGGGGGAGGGCGCATGAACGATACTATCGAGGATCACGCGCCCGAAACCCATAGCGACTGGCCGCTGCGGCCTTGGGTGCTGGCGGTTCTGCTGGGCCTTGCCGGGCTGGCCATTCACTGTATCGATGAATGGGGATCGGATAGCTGGGTGCCGTGGCGCGCGGCGCTGTCCGCCGCAGTCGCGTTCGGAACGCTGGCCTTCGCCTTCACGCTCGATCGCGATCGCTGGCAGCAGCCGCTGGCCTTTGCCGCGATCGTCGCGCTTGTCATGGCGGGTATTGCATGGCGAGTCGCCAGTGCGGGCGACCACCACGCCGACGAGTCCTTCTGGCTTGCTGCCGGTGTGGTGGCCATCGTGCTGGCACTCCCGCTGTTCCAGGCCGGTTTTCATCGTCTGCGCTGGCGCACGCCCTACCGGCAAACGCATTTCCACGTCTGGACCGATGCAATCAGCGCCGGTGGCGCGGCAGCTTTCACGGGCCTTTCATGGCTGTTGCTGATCCTGCTTTCGACGCTGTTTTCCGCTATCGAGATCGACCTGCTCGATGACCTGGTGAACGAGGCGTGGTTCGGCTGGACTTTCTCCGGCGCTGCCTTCGGCGCCGCACTGGGCGTGCTGCGCAATCAGCTCAAGATAATCGGCACGCTGCAATCGGTGGTGATGCTGGTGTTTTCGATCGTCGCCGTGCCGCTTGCCCTTGCGTTGGTCATCTTCCTGCTGGCCGTGCTGGCGAGCGGGATAGCGGTCCTGTGGAACGCCACCGAAAGCCCGACCCCGCTCTTGCTCTCGGTCGCGGTCGCCAGCTTCGTGCTGGTCAATGCCGTTGTCCGCAATGGCGATGCGGAAGCGAGCGAGAACCGCATATTGCGCTGGGCGGCGCTGGTGCTGGCGCTGGCGATCTTGCCGCTGGCCCTGCTCGCGGCGATTTCTACCGGTACCCGCATTTCCGAATACGGCCTGAGCCCCGAGCGTTTGTGGGGCGTCGTCGCGGTGGCCGTGGCGGTCGCTTATGGCTTTGCCTATTTCGTCGCGCCGATCCGCGGACGCATGGCCGGCTGGATGGAACGCGTGCGCCGCGCCAACATGCATTTCGCCGCCGGTATCGGCGTTCTTGCCCTTATTCTCGCACTGCCCTTGTTCGATTTCGGCGCGATTTCCACGCGCAACCAGATCGCGCGGCTGGAGGCGGGCAAGGTCGCAGTCGACGAGTTCGATTTCGACGCGCTGCGCTGGGATTTCGGCGACGCAGGTCGCGAGGCACTGGCTGTTCTGACCAGGGATGACGATGCGGAGATTGCACGGCTGGCCGCCAGGGCTCAGGCGCGGAAAAATCGCGTCTATCCTGGATATCGGGACCGCAATCGCGACCAAAGGCTCGCCAACCTCCGGTTCGATTTCGAAGACCCCGAGTTGCGCGAGGATGTCATCGCCTTGATCCGCGAGGAAACGTGGCATTGCGCCACGGCATGTGTTGTCCTCGATCTGGGCGAAGGCGACGGCGCGCAGCGCCGAATTGCGCTCGTCGAGAACGGTAACGTATTTTGGGAGGTTCTGGGGGACGGCGAAGCGGCTGAGCCTGCGAAAATGATCGAGAATCCCCGTCCTCAGCAAAAACCCGATTCGCGGGTGGAAATCCGCGAATGGTCGGGGCGTCGGGTCTATATCGATGGCCAGCCTGCGGGGACACCTTTCGAATAGCACTTCGGCCCGCTATCGCGCTTGAAGCGCAGCCCCCTCGCGGCTAGTGCGCTCCCCATGTCAGTCACACGCGAAGAAGTGGCCAGGATCGCCTCGCTCGCCCGCATCAAGATGGGCGATGCCGAGCTCGACAGGATGGTCCCCGAATTGAACGGTATCCTCGACTGGGTCGAGCAACTGGGCGAGGTCGACACGAGCGGCGTCGAACCGATGACCGCGGTTATTCCCAACA
This sequence comes from Qipengyuania sp. ABI-127-1, assembly GCA_022953095.1. Lineage (GTDB taxonomy): Bacteria > Pseudomonadota > Alphaproteobacteria > Sphingomonadales > Sphingomonadaceae > Qipengyuania. The sequence goes on from JALJCR010000002.1 coordinate 110,264, forward strand.
CGTTGCGTCTGCGCGACGATGTCGTCGATGCGATCCCGGAGACCGCTGGCGGCCGGCGCGAAGATGTGCTCGCCAATGCGCCTGCCGCCGAACACGGTTTCTTCGGCGTGCCCAAGGTGATCGAATGATGGCTAGGACTATTTATCGTCATCCCAGCGCAAGCTGGGATCTGCCTCAGCTTGGCGCGAGCCCGATAGAGATCCCAGCTTGCGCTGGGATGACGGAAGTTTAAAATGACCGACCTCACAAACCTGGGCGTCAAGGCCATCCGCGACGGCGTGGCCGGCGGCGATTTCACCGCGCGCGAAGTGGCCGAAGCCTTCAACGCGGCCGTTGCGGACGCGGCAGACCTCAACGCCTTCATCGTCACGACGCCCGACCATGCGCTCGCCGCCGCCGATGCGGTCGATGCCAAGCGCGCAAAGGGCGAGGACTTGGGCACAATGGGCGGCGTGCCCATCGGCATGAAGGACCTGTTCGCCACCAAGGGCGTGCAGACGACGGCTGCGAGCCATATCCTCGAAGGCTTCACGCCGCAGTACGAAAGCACCGTCTCGCAGAACCTGTGGGATGCGGGCGCGGGCATGCTCGGCAAGCTCAATCTCGACCAGTTCGCCATGGGCAGCTCGAACGAGACCAGCTATTTCGGCAATGTCGCCTCGCCGTGGAAGAAGGACGGCACCAATGCCGCGATGAGCCCGGGCGGGTCCTCGGGCGGGTCCTCCTCTGCCGTGGCCGCACGTATCGCGCCTGCCGCGACCGGCACCGACACAGGCGGTTCGATCCGCCAGCCTGCCGCCTTCACCGGCATCTGCGGGATCAAGCCGACCTATGGCCGCTGCTCGCGCTGGGGCGTCGTCGCCTTTGCCAGCAGCCTAGACCAGGCCGGACCGATGGCGCGCAGCGTCGAAGACTGCGCAATCATGCTCGAAGCCATGGCCGGGTTCGATCCCAAGGATGCGACCAGCCTGAAGATGGACGTTCCCGCCTGGGAAGCGGGCCTCAGCGCGGACCTCAAGGGCAAGAAAATCGGTATCCCGAAGGAATACCGGATGGACGGCACCGACGAGGAGATCCTCAAAAGCTGGGAGCAGGGCAAGGAATGGCTGCGCGATGCAGGGGCGGAGATCGTCGATATCTCCCTTCCGCACACCAAATATGCGCTGCCCGCCTATTACATCATCGCGCCCGCCGAAGCGTCGAGCAATCTCGCGCGCTATGATGGCGTGCGTTACGGACTGCGCGACCTGCCCGATGGGGCGGGTCTGCAGGACATGTACGCCGCCACCCGCGCCGCCGGTTTCGGCGACGAGGTGAAGCGCCGCGTGCTGATCGGGACCTATGTGCTGAGCGCAGGCTTCTACGACGCGTATTATACGCAGGCGCAGAAGATCCGCACGCTGGTGGCGCAGGACTTCGAGGAGGCCTGGGGCGAGTGCGATGCAATCCTCGCGCCGACCACGCCGACCGCGAGCTTCCCGCTCGGCAGCCTCGATAAGGACCCGCTGACGATGTATCTGAACGACGTTTTCGCCGTTCCCGCATCGCTTGCCGGGCTTCCCGCCATGAGCGTGCCCGCCATGCTCAACGGCGACGGCCTGCCGCTGGGCCTGCAGATCGTCGGCAAGCCGTTCGACGAGCAGGGCGTGCTTAACGCAGGGCTGGCGATCCAGCAGCGCGCCGGGTTCGACGCGCAGCCGGAGAAGTGGTGGTAATGCCCGGGGTCGGAATGCTTCTGGTCATCGTCGGGGCGATATTCCTGACCGGTGCGGTTGCGTTCTACATTTCGCGCAATGTCGAGCATGGCGAGGCGCGGTTCGGCCCCGACGGCGAGCAACTGCCCGCGCATCCGCCGGCTCCCGAGAAGAAAGACATGAGCGTGAGTCTCACGCAAAGCGAGAAGATCGATGACTAGTTACCGCATCCAGGGCGCAACGGGCGAATGGGAGGTCGTAATCGGCCTCGAAGTCCATGCGCAGGTCACCTCCAACGCCAAGCTGTTCAGCGGCGCCAGCACCGCATTCGGCGCGGAGCCCAACACGCAGGTGTCTCTGGTCGATGCGGCGATGCCGGGCATGCTGCCCGTGCCCAATCGCGAATGCATTCGCCAGGCGGTGCGCACCGGCATGGCGATCGAAGCCAAGATCAATCGCTGGAGCCGGTTCGACCGCAAGAACTACTTCTATGCCGACCTGCCGCAGGGCTACCAGATTTCGCAGCTCTACCATCCGCTGGTGGGCGAGGGTTCGCTGCATATCGAGGCCGACGAGAAGGCGGGGATTGCCGAAGACAAGGTGATCGGCATCGAGCGTATCCATGTCGAACAGGATGCGGGCAAGCTGATGCACGATCAGCATCCGACCATGTCCTATGTCGATTTGAACCGCAGCGGCGTGGCGCTGATGGAAATCGTCTCCATGCCCGACATGCGCAGCCCCGCCGAAGCGGGGGCCTATGTCCGCAAGCTGCGCTCGATCCTGCGCTATGTCGGATCGTGCGACGGGAATATGGAAGAAGGCTCGATGCGCGCCGACGTGAACGTTTCGGTGCGCAAGCCGGGCGAGGAATTTGGCACGCGGACCGAGACCAAGAACGTCAATTCGGTGCGCTTCGTGATGCAGGTCATCGAATACGAGGCGAACCGTCAGGTCGATGTGCTTGAGAATGGCGGCACGGTCGATCAGGAAACGCGCCTGTTCGACCCGAACACCGGAACCACGCGGACCATGCGGTCGAAGGAAGACGCGCACGATTACCGCTATTTCCCCGACCCGGACCTGCTGCCGCTGGAGCTGGAGGACGACTTCCTCGACGAATGCCGCGCCTCGCTGCCCGAGCTGCCCGATGCCAAGCGTGCACGTTACGAGAGCGAGCTGGGCCTTACGCCCTACAATGCGCGCGAGCTGACCGCCGAGGTCGAAACCTTCGCCCGCTTCGAAACGCTGCTGGCGGCCACCGCCAATGGTATCGGCAAGCCGGAAAAGGATGTCGCGACGCAGGTCGCCAATTGGGCGCTCTCGGTCGCACCCGGCGTCATCAAGTCGCTCGGTGAAGAGGCCAATCCCGCCCATGCCACGGCAGAGGCGCAGGCGAGCATCCTCGACATGCAGGCCAAGGGCGAAATCTCGGGCGGGCAGGCCAAGGAGATCTTCGAGATCGTGCTCAAGACCGGTCGCGACCCGGAAGAAATCGCCGAGACCGAGGGCCTCAAGCAGGTCAGCGATACCGGCGCCATCGAGGCTGCGATCGACGAAATCCTCGCCAATAACGAGGACAAGGTCGAGCAGTATAAGGGTGGCAAGGACAAGCTGTTCGGCTTCTTCGTCGGCCAGACGATGAAAGCGATGCGGGGCAAGGCCAATCCGGCGGTGGTCAATCAGATCCTGAAGGACAAGCTGGGCTGACGCCATTGGCGCCCGATACGGGCCGACCGAGCTTCGCTGGTCGATTCGTCATGTCGCTGGCCGAGCGGGTGCTTGCCCCGGCCCCCTGCGCGGGGTAGCTTCGCGGCCATTCTTGCGCGTTTTGCGCAGATGGAAGGGGTCTGAATTCCAATGAAGAAAACCGCCACCGTCGCGGCCATGCTGGCCTGCGCCGCATCCGCACCGCTCGCCGCCAAAGAGGGGATGTTCACCCCCGGCCAGCTTCCCGAAATCGCCGAGGACCTGCGCAAGACCGGGCTGGAAGTCTCGCCCGAAGCGCTGTCGGACCTCACCGGCTTCCCGATGGGGGCGATCGTGCAACTCCAGGGCTGTTCGGGCAGCTTCGTGTCGGATGAAGGCCTGGTGGTCACCAACCACCACTGCGCACGCGGTTCGGTGCAGTACAATTCGACCGCCGAGAACAATTATCTCGAAAACGGTTTCCTGGCCGAAACAAAGGGCGAGGAACTGCCCACCGCGCCCGGATCGCGCGTCTATGTGACGACCGAGATCAGCGATGTCACCGCGCGCGTGCGCGACGGGATCGACGCAATGTCGCCCACCGAGCGTTACGATACGGTCGACCAGCGGGTGAAGGACATCACCGCCGAATGCGAACAGGATGCCGGTTTCCGCTGCCTCGTCGCGAGCTTTTATGGCGGCAAGGAATACACGCTGATCAAGCGGCTCGAGGTGAAGGACGTGCGGCTGGTCTATGCCCCTGCCGATGCGGTCGGGAAATATGGCGGCGATATCGATAACTGGATGTGGCCGCGTCACACGGGCGATTTCGCCTTCTACCGCGCCTATGTCGCGCCGGACGGCTCCTCGGCCGAATATGCGGAAGAGAACGTCCCCTATGAGCCCGAACACCACCTCAAGGTGAGTGCGGCCGGGCTCGACGATGGCGATTTCGTCATGGCGGCGGGCTATCCCGGTTCGACCAATCGCTACACCCGTCTAGGCGAGGTGAAGAACACCTTCGAATGGACCTATCCGACCTTCGTCACGCTGATCAATGACTGGATCGACACGATCGAAGCGGCTGCGCCCGAAGGGTCGGACGCGCGCGTGAAATACGAATCCCGCCTCGCCGGGCTCAACAATTTCGAGAAAAACCTGCGCGGCCAGATCGATGGTGCGCGCCGTGTCGGCCTGGTCGATCGTCGCCGCGCCCGCGAGGATGCGCTCAATGCCTGGATCGCCGCCGATGCGTCGCGCCAGCCCTATGCCACGGCGATCGCCGCGCTCGATGCCCTGTCGGAAGAGAGCGCCACTGCCGCACGGACCAATTTCTGGTATAACAACGCGACCCGTCCGCAATTGCTGAGCGCGGCACAGCGGCTTTATCGCCTCGCCAAGGAGAAGGAGAAGCCCAACGCCCAGCGCGAGAGCGGTTATCAGGAACGCGACATGGCGTTCTTCCGTCAGGGCCTGCAGGCGCTCGACCGCCGCTATGACGCATCGGTCGACAAGGCCGTGTGGCTGCTGTTCCTGAACGGCTATCTCGTACAGCCCGAGGGCGAGCGCGTGGCCGCGCTCGACCAGGCGCTGGGCCTGATCGGCGTGGACGATGCCAAGCAGATCGATGCCATCGTCGATGGCTATTACACGGGCACATCGCTCGACGAGAGCGAAACGCGGCTCGCACTGATGGATGCCAGTGCTGCTGAACTCGAGGCGAGCGACGATCCATTCATGAAGCTGGCGATCGCGCTCTACACCTACGAGCGCAAGCTGGAAGACGAGAGCGAAGAGCGCTCGGGCCGCGCACTGGCGCTGCGCCCCGCCTATATGGACGCGATCACGCAGTGGCAGCGCGAGCAGGGCCTGGCGACCTATCCCGACGCCAACAGCACGCTGCGCGTGACCTACGGCACGGTTCTCGGCGGCTCGCCCAAGGACGGCATGGCTTATCTGCCGTTCACCACGCTGGAGGGCATCCTGGCAAAGGATACCGGCGTGGACCCCTTCAACGCGCCGACGCGCCAGCTCAAGGAAATTCGCGAGAAGGACTATGGCGGCTACGCGCTCGACAGCATCGGCTCGGTGCCGGTGAACTTCCTGTCCGATCTCGACAGCACCGGCGGCAATAGCGGCTCGGCCACATTGAACGGCCGCGCCGAACTGGTCGGCTTGCTGTTCGACGGCACGTTCGAAAGCGTCAATTCGGACTGGGATTTCGATCCGCGCACCACGCGTACGATCCACGTCGACACCCGCTACATGCTGTGGGTGATGGACAAGGTCGACGGGGCGCATAGCCTGATCGAGGAAATGGATGTGGTCCGCTAGGACACCATCACATCGTATCAAGGGGGCCGCCGGAGCGATCCGGCGGCCCCTTTTTTTGAGTTCGACGAAGCCTCCACCTGCCGGACGGGTCAGAGCATTGCCGGTCGAGAGCCACGATACAGTTGACCGGCGACATCCACCACGTAGAAATGGCCAGCATTCCAAGGGGGTCACATGAAAATACAGAAATTCGGGGCGATGATATCCGCGTTCTTGCTCTCGGCCACGCCGCTGGCTGCCGAGACGCTTGATAATACTTCGATCATCCAATTGGTGGAGATCGGGCTGGGTGAAGAAGCGATCGTGGCGAAAATCGATGCGACGGCAGCGCGCTTCGATGTCACGACCGACCAGCTCATTTTGCTCAAGAACCGAGGCGTCCCGTCATCCGTGATTGCGGCGATGATCGCCAAATCCAATGCTCCGACCGTGTCGGACGCGGCCAGTGTTTCAATGGACGATCCCGATCCAATGCTCCCCCATGCATCGGGGGTGTATCTAATGGCCGATTGGCTCGCCGAACCGAAGATGCAATATATCGACGCGACGACGACGAACCAGACGAAGACCGGCGGGTTTTTGGGCTATGCGCTCACGGGTGGCATCGCCTCAATGAGCTTCAAGACGGTTATTCCGCAGCCCTCCGCCCGCATCGCGACAAGCCAGCCGCGACCGACATTCTATTTCTATTTCGACCAAGCCAACAGTTCGCTGTCGAACCGGGGTGGCGCGAATTTCTGGATGGCGGGCGCGGTGACTTCGCCGGCGGAATTCAGCCTGGTTCGATTCAAGGTCAAGAAAGATCGCCGCGAAGCGAAGGTGGGCAAGATCAACATTGGCGGTGCCAAGGCCGGGGTGATGGCGAAAGACCAGATCCCGTTCGATTACGAGCGTTTGGCGCCCGGAGTGTTCAGGGTGACGCCGAATGTCGAGCTTGAACCGGGTGAGTACGGATTCCTTTATTCGTCGCAGACGGGAAGCGGTGTTGGAATGGCCGGGGTAGGGGCGCAGACCTCGCGTATCTTCGATTTTTCCATCACCGGCTGAGAAACGCCCGATACCGCCAGCAAAAAGGGCCGCCGGATCGCTCCGGCGGCCCCTTTTTTCGTCCTGGCGCGGCGTTTAGCCCTGGCGCTGGCCGGTCAGCGGCATGTCGCCGAACGCGCCGGCATTGACGGTGCCGGTCATCTGGTCGCCATTGACGGTGGCGGTGCAGTTGAGCGTCATCGGCATCGGCACGGTCATGTCCATCTTCCACTTGAGCGTGTCGCCGCCTTCGATGGTGCCATCGGTGATGTCCATCGAGCCCATGCCGCCGGCCATCGAGCCGGTGAAGCTGTTGCCATCGTCGCCGGGCACGACGGTCAACGTGCCCTTCTGGTCGCCCATCGGGCTCTTGACTACGGTGTCATAAGTACCTGCTACGGACATGGATATTCCTTCCTTCGGTTGAGAATGCGTGTGGCCCTTCAATCGGGGTTACTTACACGATTGTCAATTACTCGCTCGTTTCCAGTTCGACGCGTTCGACCGGCAGGCCAAGCTGCTCGAGCTGCGGGGCGACGATCTCGGCATCGCCCACCACGACCCATACGAACCGATCGGGATCGATCGCTGCGCGAGCCGCCGCATCGAGGCTCGCGGTGGTCTGCGCACGATAGCGGTCTGCCAAACGTTCGTAGTGATCGTCCGGGCGGCCGTAGAGCGCATTGGTCTGCATGGCCCGCAGGATCGCGCCGGACGTTTCGAACTGGCCGGGCAATTCGCCGATTTCGGCAGTCACGATCCGGGTCAGTTCCTCGTCGCTGACGCCGTTGGTTCCCAGAAACTCGCTCGTTTCGCGGATGAGTTCGGCCAGTGCATCGCCGGTACGGTCTGCCTGAACCGGCGCGCGCACGGTATAGGCAACGGCTTTCTCGTTGGTCAGCGGAGTGCCCCGTACACCATAGCTCCATCCCTTGGCTTCGCGCAGATTCATATTGAGCCGGGCGAGGAAGTTCCCGCCAAGTGCATTGTTCGCGTTGAGGAAATCGACATAGGTTTCGTCACGCGCATCGGCCGGGGTCATCTGACCGCCATAGATATAGCTCTGCGGCGAATTGGGCCGGTCGACCAGGACGATACGGCTCGCGTCCGCTTCGTTCGGTTGGGCTGCGAAGGCCTTTTCACCCTTGGCAACGGTCGGCGCCTGCCAATCGCCGAACACGGCATCGAGCGCGGTCACGATCTCGTCGATCGGCCGATCGGAAACCACGAACACCTCGCCATTGTCGGGCCGGATCCAGCGGTTCTTGAACCCGGTGATGTCGTCCCGCGTGATCGAGCGGAGCGAGGCCACCGTTCCATTGCCCGGTCCCGCATAAGGGCTGTTCTCGCCATAGATCAGCGGCGCCGCCGTGCGCGCCGCAATCGATGCGGGTGTGCGCAGTTCCTGTTCGACACCGGTGATCTGCTGGGCGCGCACACGCTCGACCTCTGCCGGATCGAATGCCGGGTTGCGCACGATATCGGACAAGAGCTCGAGCGAGGGCACGAGGTTGGCCGACAGGGCGGAGAGCGTGAAGCTGGACCGATCGGCCCCCCCGCCAAGCGAAACGTCCGCCCCCAGGCGCTCGCCCGTTTCGGCAATCTCGCGCGAATTCAGGCTCGTCGTGCCTTCTTCGAACAGGCGCAGCGTCAGGCTTTCCAAGCCGCGCTTGTCCAGCGGATCGGCGGCGCTGCCGGCATCGAAGGACAGGGTGACATAAGTCGCCGGTACGGCATCGCGCATCGCGTAATGGAGCGTCATGCCATTGGCGAGCGTCCGGTGCTCGACATCGGGAAAGTCGAGTTCGGCGATAGAATCGATCGGCGGGGCTCGCCGGACCTGTGTGACGGTTATCTCGTCGGCGGCGGCTTCGCTTGCGGAATCCTCGTCGCTTGCGGCAACGCTGGCGGCTTCCTCATAGTCCGCATCGCGTTCGCCCGGCTCGAGGACCAAGGTCATGGCCGGCCGCGTCATCCAACGCTGCATCGCGGCCTGCACTTCGGCAGGGGTCAGCGTCGCCAGAATTTCGAACTGACGGGCGTAGAAATCGGGATCGTCGGCCAGCACCTCGCCCGAAGCGAGTGTAACCGCCTTGCCGCCGCGGCCACCGACCTGTTCGAGCCCGCGAATGGTGTCGGCGACCGAACTGGTCGCTGCCCGGCGGACTTCGTCTTCGGTCGGACCTTCGGCGATGAACTGATCGACCAGTTCGTTGAGGCGCCGTTCCACCAGCGCCGGGTCGGCATCGGGAGCGGCGGTGGCGGAAACGGTGAGAATGCCGACGCGCTGGAAGGCATAATTGCCGCCCGAAACGCCTACGGCGATCTTCTCGTCGCGCACCAGCGCATTGTCGAGACGGCTCGACGACAGGCCGCCGAGGATCTGCGCCCCGACGGTGAGCGCCGTCAGCTCGCGGTCGGAAATGCCGGGCGCGGTCCAGTATTTGTTGATGCTGGTCGCCGCGACCTGATCGCGCATGACGGTGCGGACCTCCTCGGCAAGCTCGGGAATACTGGCCTGGGCCGGATTGTTCACCGGACCGCGCGCGATGGGGCCGAAATATTTTTCGACCAGAGGGCGTGCTTCGGCTGCCGATATGTCGCCCGCAAGAACGACCGTGGCATTGTTCGGGCCGTATTTGTTGCGGAACCAGGCCCGCACGTCTTCCATGCTGGCGCTGTCGAGATCCGCCATCGATCCGATCGGCGTATGGTCATAAGGGTGCGGGGCGGGGAAAAGCGTTTCGACGATTTCGTAGAAGATCAGGCCGCCGGGCTGGTTATCGCCCTGACGCTTCTCGTTCTGGACCACGCCGCGCTGATTATCGAGCTTGGTTTGCGTGACCGCGCCGAGCAGATAGCCCATACGGTCGCTTTCGAGCCACAGCGCGCGTTCGAGCGCGGGTGTCGGCACGGTCTGGAAATAGTTCGTCCGGTCGAAGTTCGTCGTGCCGTTATAATCGGTGGCACCCATTTCCTGGAGATATTGGAAATAGTCGTTGGGCGCGTTTTCGGACCCGTTGAACATCAGGTGTTCGAACAGATGCGCAAAACCCGATTTGCCTTCAGGCTCGTCCTTCGAACCGACATTGTACCACACGGCAACCGCGACCACCGGAGCCTTGCGGTCGGTGTGGACGATGACGTCGAGCCCGTTATCGAGCGTGAATTTCTCGTAGGGAATGTCGACTTCGTCGACCAGTTCGGCCAGCGCGGCCGGTTCCGCGTCAGCGGCAGTTGTTTGCGCATGGGCGGCAGTAGTGATGCCCAGACCAGTACTTGTGGCACCCATGCCCAGGGCTAGGGCGAAAATGCTGGCGGTAAGAAAATGCTGTCTGCGCATGATACCTCGATATTCGATTCGGTTTTTCAATGGGGTTTGACGCTACGGCTTCCGGGCCGGTTCGTCACGGTCTTCCGGCTCGCTGCATTTGCGATCGCATCTTCGCGCCAGAAATTGACCGGTTTCAAGCGATGCTGGATGAACAGCCTAGCTTGATCGACATAATGCGGCGATGTCGGGCGCGTGGTGGCTGCGCCAAAGGGCTGGATCGATTGCGACCGCACGCGTTTCCCCGGAGCCCATTCGACGAACTGAATGAAGCTGTCGCCGTGTTTGACCGACAGCCGGCCGTCTTCCTCCACCTCCCAGGTGGTCGACGCGCGCAATGTGTCCGAACCGCCATCCAGGGGCAGGTCGACATCGCCCTGCCGCAGGCGCAGCACGTCCCCCATGGGCGGATCGATCCGGCCGAAATGTGTTTCGAGATGATCGACCGACCATTCGAGCTGCTCGCGAACGTCGGGCAAGGGCTTGTTCTGATATTCGGCGGACATGAATTCCTTGATCATCAGCAGGGCCAAAGCATCGCCCGAACCGACATTGTCCGCGGTAAAATCCCAGTCGAGCAGCAATGCGCGGGCACGGCCGAGCTCGCTGTCGGGATCGAGTTCGAGCCGTTCCAGCGCGTCCCACAGATCGGCGACATATCCTTCGCGCTCGTAGGCGGTATCGTATTTGATCGCCTTCAACCGATCGAGTGTTATCGGCCCATCCTCGCTCATCAGCTTCCACGCCCGGCGCGAGCGGTTGGTCTGTTTGAGCTCCACCCCCAGTTCGGGCAGGACGGCGCTCGGCGCAAGATCGCTGCCTTCGCCTGCGGCCGTGAAGGGCGTGTTGTTGGCATTGTAGAGCCAGCCCGAAGCCGGATTGATGTATTTCGGCAGGGCTTCGTAGGATACCGGTGCGTTCCACAATGCCTTGGGATCGTCGCCCGGGAGGACGCCGCGCCAGTCATATCCCTTGGCCCGATCGGGCAGGGCGGCATTATAGACATAGGCGATATTGCCCCCCTCATCGGCGTAGATGAAGTTGGTCGAGGGGATATCCATCCGCGCCAGGATAGCCTGCCATTCCTCAAGCGTTTCCGCCTTGTTGAGCCGGTAATAGGCATCGAGCTGTCCCAGATTGTCGATCCCGCCATAGCGGATGGCGAAAGCCCCCCTGTCGTTCTTGATGACCGGGCCGTGGACGCTGCGATATACGGTCCGCCGGACGGGGAGGACCACCGGCCCGAAACGCACCGGAAGCGTGACCGTCTCTTCCTCCAGCTCGAGCCAGCGATCCCCCATGCGATACTTCCTGCCGCTGTCGTCGACCACCAGCCTGTAGACATCGGTCATGTCTGGGCGATTGACCGTATTGGTCCAGCCCAGATGTTCGTTATGTCCAAGGAAGGGAAACGGGCTGCCGGGGAAATTGGCGCCGGCATAATGCCAGCCTTCGTCGCTCTGGACGACGAGTTCGTACCACGCCACGCCCCCGCGCCATGGCTGGTGACTGTTGGAGACCAGACGAGTCACGCCGTCGCCCGATTTTTCCGGTGCGATTGCAAAGGCGTTCGATCCCGCCAGAGCACCGTCTTCGCCCCAGGGCAATGGGTAGGCGCGGGCCTGGGAGGGGGAGGGGGTTTCTTCCGCTTCGACGGGCGGCCCGAATTCGGGGCGGAGATCCTCGCCCGCAACCAGTGGCTCGATGGTGTTGTTCAACCCGAAGAAGAAGGGCTGGCGCAAGGCAAAGCCGGCGGCAACGTCCATGCCGTCGACTGGAAACAGGTTCGCAAGCTTGATTTCTCCCGGATGCGCGCGCGCATAATCGTTGAGGCCCGTGGCATAGGCTTCGAACAGGGCGCGCGTATCGCCCGGCAGGTTCGGATAGTGTCTTTCCGCGGTCCCGCGTGCGTCGAGCAGGTGGTAGACATAATCCACCGCCGCGCCATCGGGTCCGGCAATGGCGCCATACCGTCCTCGCGCCATGGCGATGACGTCTTGCAGCGTGAAGAAATCGTCTTCGGAATGGGCGATGGCGACACCATAGGCCACGTCCGCATCCCGTTCGCCGTAAATGTGCGGAACGCCGAATTCGTCGCGGATGATTTCCGCCGTATAGCTATCGTTCGACTGCGCGATATCGTCGCGCTTGGCGAAGAAGGGCTCCCAGCTTGCCAGCCCGACAAACGCCACCAGCACGATCACGAGCAGCGCAAAGCCGATGCGCCCCAGCCATTTTTTCATCGAAATCCGTCCTCTCTCGCAACCGGCCTAGCGAGGGCTCGGGCGTGACGCAACGCGATTGGGCAAAACCGCGCCGGGCATGCTCCCCAGCGGGCATTCGGCTGGCTAATCACATGCGAGTGACAGCGCAGATCACCATCGGCCACGAATCCTCCGGCAAGCCGGTCGAGTTCGATATCGAGGAACTCCTCGCCACCCGATTGCTCGTCCAGGGTAATTCGGGCAGCGGCAAGTCGCACCTGATCCGCCGGTTGCTCGAAGAAAGCGCCGGGATGGTCCAGCAGGTGGTGATCGATCCCGAAGGCGACTTCCCCTCTCTGGCCGACGAATTCGGCCATGTGGTGATCGACGGATCGGCCTATTCGCCCGGCGAGATCGAAGCGCTCGCCCGGCGCATCCGCGAACACCGCGCCAGCGTCGTGCTCGATCTCGACGGGCTCGAAGTCGAGCAGCAGATCCGCTGCGCCGCCCAGTTTCTGACCGCGCTGTTCGATGCCCCGCGCGAGCACTGGTATCCTGCGCTGGTGGTGGTCGACGAAGCGCAGATGTTCGCGCCCGCTGCCGCCGGGGAGATGGCCGAGGATACGCGGCGCATGACGCTGTCGGCGATGACTAACCTGATGTGTCGCGGGCGCAAGCGCGGCCTTGCCGGGATCGTCGCCACCCAGCGGCTGGCCAAGCTCGCCAAGAATGTGGCCGCCGAGGCCTCGAACTTTCTGATGGGCCGGACCTTCCTCGATATCGACATGGTCCGCGCCGCCGATCTGCTCGGGATGGAGCGGCGGCAGGCGGAACGTATTCGCGAGCTCGAACGCGGGCATTTCCTCGCGCTTGGACCGGCGATCACGCGTGTGCCGCTGGCGGTGAAGATCGGCCCGGTGAAGACCGGCCACGCCGCTCGGAGCGAAGGCCTGATGGCGCTCCCCGATACCGCGCCCGAGGACATGGCCGCGTTGCTTACCACCGATCTGGCTAGCGAAGTCGCCAAGGCGCCGCCGCCGCCCGCCCTGCCGCCCGCTCCACGGGTAGAGGAAGTGGCCGACAGCATTGCCGGGGCCGAGGAACGCCAGGTGGACACGCCTGCCGAGCCGGGCGACACCTCCGCCGTTGCCACCCGGATCGCGGAGATCATTGGCGAACTTGCGCAGGAGGAGGGGATCGCTTTCCAGTCGGCCAGCGCGCAATACCAGACCTTCCTCACGCGGTGCCGCCGCGAACGGCTGATCGGACCCATGCCCGACATGCGCGCTTTCCGGCGCCGTTTCGCGATCGCCGGGGCGGGGCTGGGCGAACTCGACGAGGCGCTCCAGGCGCGGATCATGGATTTGGCCAAAGCGGTCGAAGAAGACCTGTTGGGGCCGTTTCTGGTCATCGCCAAGGCCGCCCATGCGGGCGAGACCCAGGTCGATGAGGCCGAACTGGCGCGAGCCTATGGCACGAGTTCGCCAGGACGTATCCGCCGACTGCTCGACCATCTGGAGCGGCAGGGCCTGGTCGTCGTGCGCGAGGATTTCGGCGGCGATCGCACGGTGATGGTCCCCGGCCTCGAGGGTATAGAAGCGGGATAAACCGCTCGTCGATACCAGTGTGTCGGTCGCCGAGGCCGAACTTTCCCGCGATGGCAGATTGGGTCAGGCGTTATCTGCGCGTATTATCTGCCAATCAGACTGTTCGGGGGACTGCCCATGAAACGCCATACTTTCGCCGCCTTGACCCTTGCCCTTGCCGCCACCGCTGCCAGCCCCGCGCTGCTCGCTGCGCAGGACGTCCCGGGATCGGGGATCGTTCCGGCAGCTATCGGCAACAGCGAAGAGCGCCCGATTGCCTTTGCCCGCTCCGTTCCGGCCGATGCGGCGCTGGCGGTCGTGATGACCGATACGGGCTTGCCCGATGGCGTGGACGGCCTGCCTGTCGATGCGCAGGCGCGAATCGCCGCTGCCGAATTCGCGGGAAAGGCAGGCGAATTGCTCGACCTGCCTTCGGCCGCCGGATCGCCGCGCATCGTCCTGTTCGGCGCCGCCAATGAGGACGGGCAGCCGATCGATTGGCGTGTCGTCGGGGGGCGGATTGCTCAGGCACTCGCCGAAGAGGATGCACCGATTGCCGTGGTAGGCTTGCCGGGCAGCGATGCCATGGCGATGGCCGGGCTTGGCGCAACGCTCGGACAATACCGGTTCGACCGCTACAAGAGCGACCGATCGGCCAAGCCTTCACAGCCGATCACCTTTGTCGGCGTGCAGGCTGCCGAGGCGGCGGCATCGTGGACCGGCCGCCAAGCGGCACTGGCAGACGGCGTGCGCTTCGCCCGCGATCTCGTCAACGAACCGGCCAGTGTGATCTACCCGGAAAGCTTTGTCGCCCGCGCGCAGGCCCTGTTCGCAGGCGTGCCGAATGTCTCGATCAGTGTTCTCGATCAGGCGGACATGCGGCGGATGAACATGGGAGCTATCGCCGGTGTCGGGCAGGGCAGTCGCCGCCCGCCACGGCTGATGATGATCGCTTATCGCGGCGCTTCGGGCGCTCCGATAGCGCTGGCCGGCAAGGGCATTACTTTCGATACCGGCGGCATTTCGATCAAGCCGAGCAGCGGAATGGGCGCGATGAAACGCGATATGTCGGGCGCGGCGGCTGTGACCGGGGCGATCTACAGCCTCGCCAGATCGGGCGCGCCGGTCCATGCGGTCGCGGTGGCGGCGCTGGCCGAAAACATGCCGGGCGACAACGCCCAGCGGCCGGGTGATGTGGTGCGGACCATGTCGGGCAAGACCATCGAGATCGTCAGCACCGATGCCGAAGGTCGCCTCGTCCTGTCCGATGCCATCGAATATGTGGTGCGCGAAACCGATCCCTATGCCCTGGTCGATATCGCCACGCTGACGGGCTCTGTCGGAAGGGCGCTGGGGCCGGAATATGCGGGCGTCTTTGCGCGGGACAAGGCTTTTGCCGAAGCGGCAATCGCCGCAGGCCAGCGGGTCGACGAGCCCTTGTGGCAGTTGCCGCTGCACGAAAGCTATCGCAAGGCCGTTCGCGATTCCGAGATTGCGGATGTGGTCAATGGCGGCGTGTCGCCCGGGGCCAGCTCGGGAGCGCATTTCATCGAGTATTTCGTGCCCGACGATCTTCCCTGGATCCATATCGACATGGCGTCGGTCGACGATGCGTCGACCAGCTCGCCGCTGGTGCCTGCCGGATCGAGCGGATATGGTGTGATGCTGCTCGACGAGCTGGCGCGTAGCTGGCGCCCCCGTTAAATCCGGCGAGCTTTGCCAGACGCGGTCGCTGCGGCGCGCGCCCCCTTGCGGTGGGTGCCGCGCGGATTACCTATGCTTTTCATACGCCCGCCGGACTTTCTGCGGGGAGGGCTTGTGTTGCATAATCGCCACACTATATCCGTGCGGCAATTCTTGACTGGGGTGTTTGCATGAATCTCGAAAAGTTCACCGATCGCGCCAAGGGCTTCCTGCAGGCGGCGCAGACCGTCGCCATTCGCATGAACCACCAGCGAATTTCGCCCGCGCATTTGCTGAAGGCGCTGCTCGATGACGAAGAGGGCATGGCCGCGCAGCTCATCCAGCGCGCCGGGGGCAATCCTGGCGTGGCGATTACCGAGGTGGACAATACTCTGGCCAAGGTGCCAGCCGTGTCGGGCGGCGGGGCGCAGGCGACGCCCGGCCTCGACAACGATGCCGTGCGCGCACTCGATCGGGCCGAACAGCTTGCCGAGAAGGCGGGCGACAGCTTCGTCCCCGTCCAGCGGCTGCTGCAAGCGCTGGCGCTGGCCGACAACGATGCGGGCAAAGCGCTGAAATCGGCAGGTGTCGACGCGAAGTCGCTCGAAGCCGCGATTCAGGAAGTGACCGGCGGCCGCACCGCCGACAGCGCGGGTGCCGAAGAAAGCTACGATGCGATGAAGAAATATGCGCGCGACCTCACGCAGGCAGCGCGCGACGGCAAGCTCGATCCGGTGATCGGGCGCGATGAGGAAATCCGCCGCACGGTCCAGATCCTTGCCCGCCGCACGAAGAACAATCCCGCCCTGATCGGCGAGCCCGGAACCGGCAAGACCGCGATCGCCGAAGGCTTGGCGCTGCGCATCGCCAATGGCGACGTGCCCGACAGCCTCAAGGGCCGCACGCTGATGGCGCTCGACATGGGCGCGCTGATCGCGGGTGCGAAATATCGGGGTGAGTTCGAAGAGCGCCTCAAGGCGGTGCTTGACGAGGTGAAGGGCGCCGAAGGGCAGATCATCTTGTTTATCGACGAGATGCACACGCTGATCGGCGCAGGCGCGAGCGAAGGCAGCATGGATGCCTCCAACCTGCTGAAGCCTGCCCTGTCGCGCGGTGAGCTGCACTGCATCGGCGCGACCACGCTCGACGAATACCAGAAATATATCGAGAAGGATCCTGCGCTCCAACGGCGCTTCCAGCCCGTCTATATCGACGAGCCTAGTGTGGAAGATACCGTCTCGATCCTGCGCGGCATCAAGGACAAATACGAGCTGCATCACGGTGTGCGCATCACCGATGGCGCGATCGTCGCCGCGGCGCAGCTTAGCAATCGCTACATCCAGAACCGCTTCCTGCCGGACAAGGCTATCGACCTGATGGACGAAGCCGCCAGCCGCATCCGCATGGAGGTGGAAAGCAAGCCTGAGGAGATCGAAGGCCTCGACCGCCGCATCATTCAGCTCAGGATCGAAGAGCAGGCGCTGCAAAAGGAAACCGACAGCGCTTCGAAGGATCGTCTGGAGTCGCTTCGCAAGGAACTGGCCGAGCTGGAACAGCAATCGTCCGAGCTGACCACGCGCTGGCAGAACGAGCGTGACAAGATCCACGCCGAGGCGCGCGTGAAGGAAGAACTGGACGCTGCTCGGCTGGAACTGGAACAGGCCCAGCGCGCAGGCGACCTCGCGAAAGCGGGCGAGCTGTCCTATGGCAAAATCCCCGAGCTGGAAAAGAAGCTGGAAGACGCCGCCGGGCAGACTGAAAACGCCCTGCTGCGCGAGGAAGTGACCGAAGACGACATCGCCGGTGTCGTCTCGCGCTGGACCGGTATTCCCATCGACAAGATGCTGGAGGGCGAGCGTGAGAAGCTGCTCGATATGGAGAATATCCTGGGCAAGCGGGTGATCGGGCAGTCGCAGGCGATCGACGCCGTTTCCAAGGCGGTGCGCCGCGCGCGTGCGGGCCTGCAGGACCCGAACCGACCGCTGGGCAGCTTCCTCTTCCTCGGCCCGACCGGCGTCGGCAAGACCGAACTGACCAAGGCGCTGGCCGGTTTCCTGTTCGATGACGATACGGCCATGGTCCGCATCGACATGAGCGAGTTCATGGAGAAGCACGCCGTCGCCCGCCTGATCGGCGCGCCTCCGGGCTATGTCGGCTATGACGAGGGCGGGGTGCTGACCGAGGCGGTGCGCCGCCGCCCCTATCAGGTGGTGCTGTTCGACGAGGTCGAAAAAGCGCATAGCGACGTGTTCAACGTGCTGTTGCAGGTGCTCGACGATGGCCGTCTGACCGATGGGCAGGGCCGCGTGGTCGATTTCAGCAACACGCTGATCATCCTGACCAGCAATCTCGGCAGCCAGTATCTCGCCAATATGGATGACGATCAGAAGGTCGAGGATGTCGAACCGCAGGTAATGGATGTGGTACGCGGCCATTTCCGGCCCGAATTCCTCAACCGGCTGGACGAGATCATCCTGTTCCACCGCCTGGCGCAGGAGCACATGGCCCCGATCGTCGAGATCCAGGTCGCGCGGGTGCAGAAGCTGCTCAAGGACCGCAAGATCGTGCTCGACCTGACCGAGGCCGCGAAGAAGTGGCTGGGACGGGTTGGTTACGATCCCGTCTATGGCGCAAGGCCATTGAAGCGCGCAGTTCAACGTTACGTTCAGGACCCTCTGGCGGACATGATCCTACGCGGCGAAGTGCCCGACGGATCGACGGTGAAGATCGACGAGGGCGATGGGGAATTGGCGATGGGGGTCGACTAAAAGCAGTTGCAATTATTCAACTGACGATTTGCCGATCGGCGAGAGCATGCCTCTGGAGAACAGTGCGCAGGTCGAAGACGCTGTGACTGATCCGCAACACGGATGGAGAGAATCGCCGGCCGCTCCGCTGTGATGGTTTCAAATGTACGTAATTGTTGCTTTAAGTTGACCATTCCGAGGGTCTGGGTTGCAGGCCGTAGGGGAATTTTTGTTAGGTTAGGGGACTCATGCGTAAACTCGAAACCAAGGCGGCAATGTCCGCACTCGCAGTGGCACTGTGCGCGACCGCCAGCACGCCTGCTCTGGCGCAGGCTACTGCGCCGGTCGAATCAATGGATACGAACGAGGAAGTCGATCCAGATCCGAACGCGGTGGATATCACCAATGCAGAAGGTGAACCGGTTTCTGAAGGCGCGATCGTCGTTACCGGCTCGCGCGTCCGCCGCGACACGTTCAACAGCTCGTCGCCGATTGACGTCTACACTAAGGAAGACTCGGTTCTCGCAGGCTCCACTTCGGCGTCTGATTTGATCCAGAGCAACACTGTCACATCGGGTACTGGCCAGATTAACGACAGCTTCGTCGGTTTCGTCTCGGATAACGGGCCGGGTGCCAACACAATCGGCCTTCGCGGTTTCGGCGCTTCGCGTACTCTTGTTCTGCTGAACGGTCGCCGCCTCGCGCCGGCCGGCGCTGGTCCGCAGCTGATCGCGGCCGACCTCAACGTCCTTCCGCTCAATGTTATGCAGCGCGTCGAGGTTCTGCGTGAAGGTGCTTCATCGATCTATGGTTCGGACGCTGTGGCCGGCGTTGTGAACATCATCACCGAAACCGCCTATGACGGCGTGACGCTGGACTTTTACACGAACCAGCCGATCGAGCACAAGGGTGGCGGTCGAACCTATCGCGCGTCGGTTACCGCAGGTAAGACCTTCGATCGGGGGCACATTACGGGTTCGTTGGAATTCCGCGAGCGGACCGGCATGCGCCTAAACGCACGTGACGATTTCACCTGCCCGCAGGACGGCTTCGTCGATGCGACAACCGGTCAGCCGGTTGGCCAGCTCATTCCGGGTACGAACGAACTGCGCTGTCATCCGTTCGAGGCGGCAAGCAACGGTACGGCGCAGTATTATCTGCTCGGAATCGACTACTTCACTGGCAATGTGGGGCGCTTCGCCTACAATCAGAACGATCCTGCCAATGCAGATGTGACTAACGGTTTCCTGGTGAACGACTACGATCTTCGCCCGACCTACAGCAAGCGCGAGGACGCAGCGCATGTAATTCCTCCTGTGCGGACTTACACCGGCTTCTTCGATGCCGCGTATGAGATCACTCCAGCCGTAGAAGCCTATGTCGAAGGTCTCTTCACGCGCCGTGAAAGCTCTTACGATTATTCCTCGCAGATATCGTTTAATGCGAACTCGCTGAGCAACAACCTGCGTGGCGGACCGGGTGCGGGCGTAGTCAATAATTTCTTTGGAAACGGCGTCCTGACACCCTTCTACCCTCAATATGGTGTTGACCAGGGCTTCCAGGAACTACGTTTCTTTATCGTGCCGCCGCTGCGTACATGGGAACAAGATATCGATTACGGCCGTATCCATGGTGGGTTCCGCGGTGATCTCGGTATTTCGGATTGGCGCTTCGATGCTAATATCATGTACTCGATCACCGATGCTGTGACGGTGAACCAGAACATCGATGCCGCACGCCTCGATAATGCCTTCAATGCAGTCCTGGCTCCCTCTGGAACTCCTGAAGAGAACATCACGCGGACGATCCCGGGTCAGGTCGGTTACACGGCGGGTGGTAACAATGCCTATACCTGCGCCGTGAACGTAGACGCGGGCGGTAACTTCATCGCTGGTTCGCAATGTGCGCCGTTCGATCCGTTCAACCCGCAGTCGCTGGCTGGCAACATCCCGCAGAATGCACTGAACTACATCTACTTCAATAATGAAGAGAACACGAAGTATGACCAGTGGACCGCACAATTTGTGATCGATGGTTCGCTGTTCGATCTTCCGGGTGGTTCGGCCGGCTTTGCACTGGGTTACGAACACCGTCGCGATTACATTCTGAATGTGCCGTCGCCGACTGCCCTTGCGGGCAACCTTTATAACTTCTCGTCCTCCGGCATCACGACTGGCAAGGACAAGGTGAACGAAGTGTTCGGTGAGGTGGTTCTCCCATTGGTGGCCGATCAGCCGTGGGCACATGAACTGACGGTTGAAGGTGCTATTCGCTATACGGACTATGACTCCTACGGTTCAGACTGGACCTACGGTCTTCGTGGGCAATTTGCCCCAATCCCGCAGTTCCGTGTTCGCGGCGGCTATCAGACAACCTTCCGCGCACCGAACCTGTTCGAACAATTCGTCGCCGACCAGTCTGGCTTCTTCGGCTATGACCCGTGTGATGACTATCGTTTGACCTCGGCTCCTGGCCAAAACCGCTATGACAACTGCGAAGCGGAACTTGCCCCGGCATTCCTCAACAACGATTCCGACGGTGATGGCGTCGCCGATAACTTCGTTGCTAACAGCACACCTGAAACCTTTACCAAGGGTGGTGCAGGCGTTCTCGAAGCGGAAACTGGAACCAGCTACGGCTTCGGTGCAGTCCTCGACGTTGGCCTCGGCGCTTCGAACTTCTCCTTCGCAGTCGACTACTGGAAGATCGTTGTTAAGGGCGAAGTCGGCCAGCTTAACACCAGCATTCTCGATCGTTGCTACGATTCCGATGATTTCCGCAGCGGAAACTTCTTCTGCACGTTGATCAGCGGTCGCGAGTCGGTTCAGGGCACGCTGGTTTCGTTCGACAATCCGTATCTCAACATCGCACAGCAGAAGGCGTCCGGTATCGATTTCAACGCGCGCTTCGCCACTAACATCGGTGGCGGCGATTTCGTTGCCCAGGCGCATGCCACGCGCAACGTGTCGATGCTTTATCAGGCCTCCGAGGATTCCGACCTTGAGGATTATCTCGGCCTGCTGGGCTATCACGGCACTACCGGTGGCCCGAAGTGGGTTGGTAACTTCGATCTGCGTTACACCACTCCGAATGATCGTCTGACATTCCGTTATGGCATCGAATACACCGGAAAGATGGACTCGCAGGACGCGCTGCAGCCCGATCCGGTTCCCTATCGTGGCACAACCGTCGTTAGCGATCAGGTTGCCGAAGCCTATATTGAGCATGCGGTGTCAATCCGGTACAACTGGCCTGAAGTGGCCAGCCTCACTCTCGGCGTGAACAATCTGTTCGATGAAAAGCCGCCGGTTATAGGCAGCTATGGCACGGGTGGTAGCAACCGCCGTCCTACCATCGGCAATTATTTCAACTACGGCACTTACGACTTCCTGGGTCGTTCGGTGTTCCTCAACGTGACCCGCTCGTTCTGACGGTTTCCGAGAGATTGAATGGAGGAAAGGGGCGGAGTGATCTGCCCCTTTCTTTTTGCGCGAAGCGCACTGGCCGCGACCCCCCGCAGACCGCAGGCGTACCCACTTCTCACTGCGAAAAGGCGTAAGAAAAGGGCGAGGATCGCGATCCTCGCCCTTTGGCAAATCCCGTAGTGGTCGTGGACTCTACCGGATGCGACTGCCCTTGATCCCGCGTTGATTGTTGATGCGCAGGAAATAGGAACTGAGCGCACCGCTCTTTATTAGCAGCGTGTCGCCCTTGCGCGGTTCGAGCAGACGCCCTGGTACGTCGTCGACCCGCCAAACCGCGCCTTCCGCAGTCCTGAGGATATAGCCCGTCGAGTGCGATCCACTGACCGAAGCGATGGTGGTTTCCATTTGTGAAAACTCATCCTGGTCTTCGCGGTCGTCATCGCCCTTGCCGAAGATACCGAAATCCGGCAGCGAGAAGCCGAAAAGCTTCCTGCGGGTCTTGCGAACCTCCTCGCGATCGACAAGCTTCAGCTCCCCCGCCTCGCTCGCCCCAACCATGGACTCGGCGGCGGTATCGAAACAGGCGAGCCGCGTCACCGGGTCGCTCTCTGCCTGACAGGCCTTCAGTGCTTCCAGATAGGCGTTAGAAGATGCCTGGTCATCGTCCATCGCGGCCGCAGCAGAGGTGCCGAGTATGACAGCGAAAGCGCAAGAGGCGCCGATCTTAAAATAGCCAAGGCGTCGCACCAATTTCTCCCGGGGCATCCTGTGAGTCCGCTGGAAGTCTATCGGAGCAGAAAATGAAAGCTACCCTTTTCGTCGAATTGTGTTCGACCCTGACGGAGCGACCGTGTTAGGGGGCAACGGAATGTAGATTGGACAGGGAGTATCAGTATGAAATCGCGGACCCTTTGGGGCGCAATTGCCTTGACCGCAATCGCTTGCGCGCCGGCGACCGCGCGGCAGTCATCGGAGGGCGAGAGGACTGAGGAGGCCGTCGAGACGACGGGCGAAAAGTCGAATCTCGACGAGGTAATTTGCCGGACGTCGAAGGCGACCGGGTCGCGTGTGCGTACCTCGAAGCGGTGCCTGACCCGACGCCAGTGGATTGCGGAGCAGGCGCAGAATCGGCGCGATTTAGACCGCGCGCAGACGTCTCGCGGAACCAGCGACTAGTTCAGCCCCGCCAGCGAGCTATGAAAAACAGCTACTCGGTCGCATAATCCATACGCTCCGCCCATGGGCGGAGCGTATTCATTACGGGCTCGAGGTGATCGGTATAACGCCGCCAGCGATAGCTAGCGCGAGTATATAGTTCCTCGCCAATTTGCGAATAGCTCGCCGTTCTGACCGGACCTCGTTTCCGCGCAGTCTGCGTATGATCGAGCAGGCCGTCGCTCCATTCAAGGCCAAGCCATTCGATAATCGGCTGCAGTTCGGCCTTCGGATCGATCACAAGCTTCTCGTATCGAACAGCCCGCCAGTCTACATCGAACAGGTCCACGGCGCGATGCCACGCCCGCCAGACAGCGTCATAGGTGCTTGCGGCCTCGTCGAGCGAGGTAAAGCTGCGCATGGCGAAATTGAGCGAAAAATTCGCCATGAAGCAGCTCAGCACCACATCATAGGGATGTCGCTCGGCGAGGATGATCTTCGCTTCGGGAAACAGCCGGTGGATAAACGGCACGCGCTGCATGTGGAGCGGGTGCTTGTCGACCAGCCAGCGTTGATCGTCCCAGCCCTCCTCCGCGGCCCGAGCGAAATATTCATCGCGTAGTTCCGCGATCCGCGTTTCGTCGAAGAGTGCGATGTCCTCACCCTCGATGCGCTTGACGATGCTGGCCATCATAGGGCGTTCTTCCAGAACGCTCAGATCGTCCAACCCCATCAGCATGGTGTCGAGCAAGGTGGTCCCAGAACGTGGGAAGCCGACCAGGAATATGGGGTCACGGCGCCCGTCTGCGACTTTCGCATCAGAGAAGGTGCCAGCCCAGTCCGCAGTGCACTTTTCCAACTCGGCCTCCACCCGTTCGCGATAGTTTGCACCACGCGCGGGATGCGCCTCGGCAACGGCGGACTGGTTCATTCGCTCGAAGGCGGCAAAGGCCTTGTCAGTATTTTCCAGCCGGTCTTCGATACCCCCGACAAGTTGCCAGCGGCGCATTGGCAGGACGGTTTCAGGAATCGCATCGGCCAGTCGGGCCGCTTCCTCGAAATTGCCTGCCCGGCGCGCTTCCCAAGCGAGCAGAAAATTGGCCTCGGGTGGCGCGCTGGCCTTGTCGAAAGACGCGGCGAGTTCGGCAAGCTCGTCGGTCCGGTTGAGCTTTTCCAGGATCATGCCGTATTCGACATGGGCTTCGCCGAAGCCGTCGGTCAGCTCGATCGCTTTGCGATATGTGGCCATGGCATTGTCCAGATCGTCGACATGAGCATAGGCCATGCCCAGATCGATCAGCACGCGGAGATTGTCGGGTGCGATGGCGTGCGCGTCTTTGAGAACCTTTAGTCGTGGCCCCCCACGATCGGCCAATCGCAGCAATTCGGCCAGATTGAGATAAATCTGGATATCTGCAGGGGCGAGGGTGATCGCTTGTTCAAATGCCGCAATCGCCTCGTCCCACTGCCTCTGCTCCATCAGCACGTTGCCGAGATTGTTGAGGCTGGCGAGATCCGCAGGTTCTGCCGCTATCGCTCTGCGATAGGCATCAGCCGCCGCCTCCAATTCACCTCGCTGCTGGCGCACGAAACCTTCGATCCGGGCGAGAGAGGGTTCGGTCGAACCTTCGGCCATCGTCAGAGCTTCATCGAGTTGGCCGGCGCGAACCAGAGCAGCCGCGAGATTGTTTCGACTGGCCGTATCGCCAGGGTTGATGACCAGCAGTTCGCGCAGAAAGGGAATAGCCTTGTCGGTATTGCCCAGACGCAGGGCCGCCAGGCTGCCCACGGCAAGAAAAGGGGCGCGTTCGGAAGTCTTCATCAGGCAGTCTTCGACGATTGCCAGCGCACCGGCCGGATCGCTGGACCGCAGCCGTTGCATGGCTTGCATCAATTCCGCAGGAGGGGGTGCAGCATTCATCCGGTTCAACCAATTCAGCTCTGTTGGGGACGGGCGATGTCGAACGCCACAGTCATGCGTTCGCCCGCAGAGAACGGGCGCGTACCATGCCACATGGTGCTTGGAAACAGCACTAGCCTACCTTGTTTGGGCTCGACGAGCCTCACAGGTTCGAGGCCAGGCAAGATATCACGGGATTCACCCAGCGTCAGCCAGCCGGAATGGTCTGTTTCACCTTCACCCCGATCCTGGGCCTGCCCGATTGTGTCGGGCAGTGCGATATACAGCGCGGAGCTGATCCAGCCCTTGCTATGAACGTGGTCCGAATGGAAGCCCTCATCCTTGAGCCGAACCGACCATGATCCAGCGACGCGCAGCGGATCGCGATCCTTCAGAAGCGTCGGGTGTCCGGCTTCGAACGGCGGCAGTTGCGCCACATGATCTGCGACCTTGGCAAGGATCGCCTTGCGGAGTTTCTGGATTGGGGCGGAAGTGCGCAGCAGCAAATTGCCGTCGGTCTGGGTGCCTCCGCGAACGGACTGATCCAGCGGCTGTGCGCTGGCGAAATGCAAGTGGCGCAGATGCGATGCGAGCGCGTCCAGATCGCCGAGAATGTTGCCGAGATCGTAGACGCTGATAAGCCGTTCGTCGGCTTCGAGCCAGCGATAGCGAGGATCCTCCGTCAAGCGCCAGGCCAGCGATAGATAAGGCCAGAGCAGATGATCATAGTCGCGGGCGATCACCGGTTCAATCAGCGCAGCCGCCGTTGCGGCTCGTCCGGCGCGGAGGTGGTGGCGGGCATGTAGAGAGATGTCATTGACACTGGAGCCTGGAGCGAGAGTGCCGAAGGTGGTGTCGGCCTCGGAGAGATTCCCCAATTCAGACATCGCATGTGCTGCCAAAATCCGGAGACTGGCGGGATCGCCCAGCTTGTTCCGGGCGTCCTGCAAACCGGCGAGCGCGCCTTCGAAGTCGAGCGCTTCGAGACGGGTACCGGCGAGCAGGGTCGTCAGTTCGAGTGAACGGGGCTGGCCAGCCAATGCCTTCGTAATGGTCGCATAAGGGTCGAGCCCCATCTGGCCGCGAATGTGTGCGGCATCGCGGTGGCCATCGATCCACAGAGGGTTGGCGGCCAGCAGTGTGTCAAGATGGTCAACCGCGTCCTGGGCGCGGCCTTCGTGGAGGAGCGCGGCTCCCATACCGAGCAGGGCGTGGCCGTCCCTGGGAGCGATTTCGACCGCGCGCTGAAATAGAGCGACAGCAGGCGCTCCCGCCTCCAGTGCGCAACGTGCGTGGGAATGGGCGATCAACGGATCGGAAGGGGCAAGTTTCGCGGCCTGTCCGAAGGCTTCCAGTGCCAGTGTGCTATTCTGCGCAGTGCGTGCTGCAAGGCCGAGGAGCTGCTGCATGCGGGGATCGCGGTGAAACTTGCGCGCCAGCTTGCGCGCGACTGGCAGCAGGATCTCCGCATGATCGCCCCTGAGCAGGTTGAGGCCGACATTGAAGGCGGCTGTCGCATCGGTCCGCGGAATCGCCGCGATTGCCTGACGTGCTTCGGTACGGTTCACGGGATGGGCGCCTGCATCGGATAACGTGGCAATGCCACATACGAAAATGGCGGACCCGAAGGCCCGCCATTCCCTGTCTAGTCTGCGTGAAGCTTAGAATTCAAGCGTCACACCAGCGTAGATGTAGCGACCGATCGCGTCGTACACGGCGGCGTAAACGTTACCGTTACACGGACCCGACGGGCAGGACTGCGCCCCAACCAGCGGCGGTTCCTTGTCGAAGATGTTGTTCGCACCAATACGGAAGTCGAAGTGGTCACCGGCTTCGTAGGTGAATGCCAGATCGAAGTAGTTGACTGCGGGGAACCCGGCATTGCCCGGACGTGCCGGAGCAGCATTCGGGTTCGGGCCACCTGCAACACCATCTTCATTGTCGACGCTGCCGAAGTAGCGCCAGCGGACCGAAGTTCCGATGCCGTTGGCAAAGTCGAAGCCCACGCGCATTTGATGACGCCATTCGGGATTCGGACCCCAGCTCAGCACGCCGGCCGAACAGGTGTTACCGAACAGGCCGGCACAATCGTATTCCGGAGCCTGGTCAAAGCCCGGGTCCGTCGTCAACGACATCAGATAGGTTCCGACGAAGCTGAGGTTCAGACGACCGACATTGCCGATCTGCGTGCTGTAACTCGCCTGGACGTCGATACCTTCGGTTCCGATACCACCAACGTTCGTGGAGAAGTCTTCCACGTAACCGGCGGAACTACGCCACAGCGAACCCGATCCGTCACGATTGATCAGCGAGCAGAAGAACGGATCGGCAGTGTCGGTGCAGACCGCCAGGATGGTATCCTGACCGTAGCCCTGGATCGCATCGACGAGGTCGATCTTGAACCAGTCCACGCTGGCGTTGAAGCCCGGCAGGAACTGCGGTGTCAGAACCACACCGGCGGTGTAGGTGTCCGCCGTTTCCGGCATCAGGTTCGTGTTGCCGCCGACCTGGCCGTTATATTGGGCCGCCGGGTTGGAACCAACCGTCTGGCCAACAGTGAGACCCTGCGCAAGACAGCCCGTATCTGCCGCCGTAATGACCCGGTCAGCACACGGATCGGTCGAACCGTTAAGCTGAACACGGACCGGAGCAAAGAGATCCTGGACCGTCGGGGCACGCACAGCACGATTGTAGCCACCACGGATCATAAAGTCCGGGGTGGGCGACAGTTCAGCCTCGATCTTGTAGGTATCGGTGCTGAAGCCCAGCGAATAGTCGGAGTAGCGATAACCACCGGTGATGGTGAACTCGGTAAAGATCGAGTCCTGCACGATCGGCAGACGAACTTCGGTGAAGAATTCCTTAACATCGTAGGAACCCGAAACCGGAAGTGTCGGTGCCCCCTGGCCCGAAAGATCACCGGCCTGGAAGGACGCATCCGAATCGAACTCAAGGCGTTCATTGCGGTATTCAGCGCCGAGAACGAGGCCAACACCTTCCGAAGCCCACGGGCTCTGGATACCGTATTCGCCCAGTGCGCCGGAAACATACGCCGAAAGGACCTGCTGACTCACAACACCGCGCGAAATACCCGTGGTGCTGAGATAGTTGGTCGAGGCCGCGCTCGGGCTGGTGGAACCTGGGGAGAAGATATCCCAGGGAACACAGGCGGGATCGGTCCCGTCGAGCGCCGAGCGGCAGACAGGGTCGCCGTTCGGACCGGTTACGACGTCGAGTGCGCGGTTCAGCCGAACGACCGAGAGGTCATTCGAATAGGTCTGCGCAAAGTTGGTCCGACCATACTGGTAGTAGGCATCGTACGACCATGCCGGACTGATGTCGCCCCGCATACCCAGGACAGCACGGTAGCTGGTGTGCTGGAGATCGTCGCGACGAGGGCCGCCTTCGATGTTACGACGAAGGAGCTGCAGAAAGCCGCGATTGTAGGTGTTGCCCGTGGTCGGATCGATGAAGTCGAACGGAGTGGTCGGCAGGGGCGCCAGCCCCTGCGCAGCGCGCGCCGCATTCGCCGCATCGACGTTGCCAACGACAGTGAAGGCTTCGGTCGGATCCGGGCTTACAAGGAGGTTTTCCGTGTCACAGAGCGCCGCCACCTGGTCCGGGCCAAGCAAGGGGTTGTCGCAGTTGATCGACAGTGTGTTACCGAAGTTACCCGACGGAGCGATCTGGGCGACCGTGCGGTCGTCCATGAACATGAACTCCATATACGGATGCAGCGCGGGGCTGATCTCGTAATCGGCGAAGACGCCGGCGGTGTACCGTTCATCGGGACGCTGGAAGTAGTTCAGCGGTGCATAGTTGAACCGTTCGAACCCGGTCAGGGTACGATTCGCGCCGAAACCGGCCAGAGTCGAGGTGAAGTCGGGGATACCGTCGGGAGTGCCGTCCGGACCAGTGAAATCAGGAACGGTGTCATAGTAAATCGCAGTACCACGAGGTGAGGTTAGCGAGCCACCGCACGTATAGAGGTTCGCACCTCCATCGACTGCCGCCTGGGTGTTGGCCGACAGCGCACAAGCCGAATAGTCGCGCGATGCCTGAAGGACTGCGTTGATCTTACGGTAGCCGACATAGGCGGTAGCACGGCCGCGACCATCGTCGAAGCTGGTGCCGAACGCGAGAGTTGCATCGAAAGTGCCGCCATTGGTCGACGTGCCGGTCGGGTAACCGAAGCCGCGCGCGTCGAGCGCATCGGTATAGATCGAGTTACCACGATTGTTGTGATTATAGACCGAATACTGGGTATCGAGCTTGAAGCCCTCGAAATCGGTATCCATTACGAAGTTGACAACGCCGGCCACAGCGTCCGCGCCGTATACCGACGAAGCACCGCCGGTCAGTAGGTCAACGCGCTCGACAAGCACGGACGGGATCACGTTGATGTCGGCAGCCGAAGTAGTGGGATCGCCCGGGACGAGGCGACGGCCATTGACCAACACCAGCGTACGCTCGGTCCCGAGGCCACGAAGGTTGAGGTTAGCGGCACCCGAAGCGCCGTTCGACAGCTGGCCTGCCTGTGAGGCAAAGACCTGCGGCAGCGAGTTGACGAGGTCTTCGACGCGGGTCGTACCCGTGACCTTGAACTCTTCATTGCTGATCACAGTGACCGGAGTGGCAGACTCGAGGTTCGGCTGCTTGATGCGCGAACCTGTGACGACGATTGCGCCCGCAGGTGCGGAGGAATCGACGCTTTCTTCGTCTTCCGTCGCAACCTGGGCCATCGCCGGCTGCGCCAGAAGCGCAATGCCGAGAACGGCAGGCGCCGCGCTGGCTTTGAAGTAGGTGTGGAGTTTCACTTGATAATCCCTCTATTGATCGACCGACCCCTGAGGTCGGATCTCCAAGGAACCTCTGGACAGAGATGGGCGATCCGCAAGCGCTGAACGCCGAATACGTTTACGCAAATCCCTCCAGTGGAAGGCCGCATGTGCCTTTGCGGACCCGATCAATGCAAAGCTTTTGTTACATTGTGCACGGTTTGGCGTAACGGGTGTGACGCCTATGTCACACCTCGTGATCTACGCTAAACTGGGCCACGCAGGGCGATTCTATGAATGTAAAGTTGCAGAATTCCGACTTGCTTGACGTTTACGTAAGGCAGGCCTAGGCAGCCAGTCCCTATTCAAAACTTACCTGCTTTTCAGTGTTAGAAGAGGATGATGATGCCCGAAGCCTATCTAGTCGAAGCCGTTCGCACCGCCGGTGGTAAGCGGGGTGGTCGCCTCGCGGGCGTGCATCCCGTCGATCTTGCCGCCAAATCGCTCGATGCCGTCATGGAACGCAGCGGGCTGGAGGCGAAGGCGATCGACGATGTCGTCATGGGCTGTGTCAGCCAGGGCGGTGAACAAGCGATGCAGGTGGGGCGCAATGCCGTGCTGGCCGCGAAACACCTTGGCGAGGGCGTTCCCGCTGTGACGATCGACCGGCAATGTGGGTCCTCGCAGCAGGCGATCCAGTTCGCCGCGCAGGCTGTGATGAGCGGGACGCAGGATGTCGTCATCGCCGCCGGTGTGGAAAGCATGAGCCGCGTGCCCATGGGGTCGACCGCGATGTTTCATATGAAAGAGGGTCTGGGTAATTACAAATCGCCCGGTCTCGAGGAGAAATATCCCGGCATCCAGTGGTCGCAGTTCATGGGCGCCGAGATGATCGCTCAGAAGCACGGATTCTCCAAGGACGATCTCGACCGCTTCGCGCTCGAAAGCCATCAAA
The DNA here is from genome assembly GCA_022953095.1 of Qipengyuania sp. ABI-127-1. GTDB lineage: Bacteria > Pseudomonadota > Alphaproteobacteria > Sphingomonadales > Sphingomonadaceae > Qipengyuania. Next base: position 140,771 of record JALJCR010000002.1, read on the forward strand.
AGGCGATCGAGGCGACCAAGTCGGGCGCATTCGCTGCCGAGATCGTGCCGGTCGAGATCGAGACCGCCGAAGGTGCCGAGATTCACACGGTCGATGAAGGGATCCGCTTCGACGCCACGCTCGAAGGTATCGCCAGCGTCAAGCTGCTGAGCCCCGAGGGCAAGATTTCCGCCGCCACCAGCAGCCAGATCTGCGACGGGTCGAGCGCGGCGCTGGTCGTGTCGGAAAAGGCGCTGAAGGAATATCGCCTCACCCCGATGGCGCGCATACACAATCTGACCGTGACTGCCGGTGATCCTGTGATCATGCTGGAAGAGCCGCTCTTCGCGACCGATCGCGCGCTGCAGCGGGCGGGCCTGAATATCGGCGATATCGACCTTTACGAGGTCAATGAGGCCTTTGCACCGGTTCCGCTGGCCTGGTTGAAGCATACCGGGGCCGATCCCGAAAAGCTCAACGTCAATGGCGGCGCGATTGCGCTTGGCCATCCGCTCGGCGCAAGCGGGACCAAGCTGATGGCCACGCTTGTCCACGCGCTCAAGGCGCGGGGCAAGAAATACGGCCTCCAGACGATGTGCGAAGGCGGCGGCGTCGCGAACGTGACCATCGTCGAGGCGCTTTGATTCAATGCGAGTTCCCGCGTAGGCGGGAACCGTGATCGGATTGACACGATACCCCTGCCTTCGCGGGGGATCAGGAAGAGGAAGAGATAATGGAAGTCAGCAGCAATACCCCCGCAGTCGTCACCGGTGGCGCGTCGGGGCTCGGTGAAGCCACCGCCCGCGCACTTGCCGCCAAGGGCGCCAAGGTCGCCATCTTCGACATGAACGAAGAAAAGGGCGAAGCAGTCGCCAAGGATATCGGCGGCGTTTTCTGCAAAGTGAACGTGACCAGCGATGAAGAGGTCGACGCCGGTTTCGCCAAGGCACGCGCGGCACATGGTCAGGAGCGCATCCTCGTCAACTGCGCGGGCATCGGCAATGCGATCAAGACCGCCAAGCGCGACAAGCAGAGCGGCGAGATCAGCCACTTTCCGCTGTCGGCCTTCGATTTCGTGATCCAGGTCAACCTCGTCGGCACGTTCCGCTGCATCGCCAAGTCGGCGGCGGGAATGATGACGCTCGACCCGCTGAGCGAGGACGGCGATCGCGGCGCAATCGTCAACACCGCATCGGTTGCCGGTGAAGACGGCCAGATCGGCCAGGCGGCCTACTCGGCATCGAAGGGCGGCGTGATCGGCATGACCTTGCCCATCGCGCGCGACCTCATGAACGAAGGCATCCGCGTGAACACCATCCTGCCGGGTATCTTCGAAACGCCGCTGATGAATGCGGCCCCGCCGCAGGTAAAGGAAGCGCTGGCCGCCAGCGTCCCGTTCCCCAAGCGCCTCGGCAACCCGGAAGAATATGCCAAGCTCGCCATGTGCATGATCGAGACCGGCTACTTCAACGGCGAGGACGTCCGCCTCGATGGTGCTATTCGCATGGCACCGCGATAAACGGAACTTTTCCAGAATACGGCGGACCTGTTCCCCGAAAGCATGGAGCCCGCGCAGTCCTGTGCGGGCTCCTTCTTTTTTGCGGATCGTGCAAGGAGCGGACCGGCCCGCCGCCTCTTGAATTCCCGATCAGTCCGCCGACAGCAGGTGACGGGGGATGACTTCCTTGAGCTGGGCCATGGTGAATGGCTTGGTGATCGTCGGGACTTGCGCGAATTTCGAGTCCAACATCGGTTCGCGGCCATAGCCGCTGGCAAAAACGAATGGCACGCCCGCGTCGAGCAACCAATTTGCCGCCGCGATCGAGGTCTCGTCCTTAAGATTGATATCGAGCAGGGCGAAATCGACCGAAGAGGTCTGCAGCGCGGTCAACGCATCGGCGCAATTCCCTGCCATCGTCACCCGGTCGGCGCCGAGGTTGAGCAGCATTCTCTTCTCGGTATTGGCGATCAGGAATTCATCTTCCAGGATGAGGAAATGCCGTTCGCCCGCCGAGGTGCTTTCGGGTGTTCGGTTGCGGTCTGAGGTTTGCGGCTGCGCGCGCTCGGTCGAGCGGGCGGTCTTGGGGGGCAGGTGCAAGCTAATCTCCATTCCCGATGTGCGAGGGCGGATGTCGACACTGCCGGAAAGTTGAAAGGGAACCGCTTCTTCGATCAGTGCGGTGCCCGTGCCGGGTGTGCTGACATCAGACAGAGGTGGTCCACCCGTTTCTACCCAGTCGACAGTGAAACCGCCGTCATCCAACAAGGTGGTCGAAATGGTGACGTAACCCGTATCGTTGCTCAGCGAACCGTATTTCACGGCGTTGGTCGCGAGTTCGTGGATGACCAGTGCGAGAATCGGTATCGAATCGAAAGCGACGAAAATGTCCGGACCTTCGAACCTCGCCCGCTGCTTTCCCGATTCCAGCCCTTCATAAGGTGCCAATTCGGATGCTATCAGGTCCTTCAGCGAGATTGCCGACACCTCTCCCGAAGTCATCATGTCGTGCGCGGTCGAAAGCGCTGAAATCCGACCCTCCAGCATGGCCTTGTATTGATCGATCCCGGTTTGGTCTTTCGATGATTGTTCGATGAGGCTGGCAATCAGCGTGATGATATTGCGAACCCGATGGTTGAGCTCGTTGATCAGCAATTGCTGCTTTTTGTTGGCACGGTCCTTTTCACGCGCGTTCTGTTCGGCCAGCTTGAGGAGCACTTCGACGAATGTGGTGCGCAACGCTTCGCCAAGGGTGATTTCGCGCTGTGTCCATTCATCCGAATAGCCGCGCACCGTTTCCTTCCATTCGGCGAAACTTTCGCGAGGGGTCAATTTCAGATTTCCCTCGGCGGTGATGGCGGGTTTCTCGGGATTCCCGGCCCATCTGACGCTCTTGGCCACTTCCGCGCGGCACAGAATCAGATACTCGTCGGGCAGACGGGAAATCGGGATAACCAAAATGCCTGCGACAACATCCTTGAGTTCTTCCGCATTCGCCAGATGATCGGACAACCGATCGGTCGCGAACACTTCGGTCTGGTCGCGCTCCTTCATGAAATCGAGGATCGCTCCGGACAGAAGCTCGTCGGGAGCCTCGCCATATCTGAGAAATTCGCCACCGATCTTCGCGATCACGCCATCGCATGGGATAACGCTGGTGATGAGATCGCCGATTTCGTCGAAGCGCGCCGAAATCCTGTTTGTCGACGCAAAGCACGCTGTGATTCGCGAGTGCACCATCCCCGCGCGTGCGGTGAGCTGGCGTCGCTCTAGAGCGCGACTCTCGCTGATCTTGGAGGATAAGATCTGGCCGAAAAGCTCGGCAGCGGACCGTTTGTGATGCGAAATCCGCAGCGGACCCTGGACATGGTGGCACGCTACAAGGCCCCACAGCCCATCGATATCCATCAGGGAAATCGACATGGATGCACGCACGCCCATATTCTTGAGATATTGGATGTGGACCGGCGAAATGGCCCGGCTGGCACACATGCTCAGGTCGAGAGGCGCGGCTTGGCTCCGATTTCCGGTGCTCAGCAGTTCCGCCGTTTCGGCATCGACATCGGCAATCGAGCGGATGGGGTTGCGCTGATAAAGGGTGCGGGCCTGCTGGGGAATGTCGGTCGCAGGATATCGCAGGCCAAGAAAGGATTCGATCCCGGGGCCTCGCGCTTCGGCGATGACTTCGCCGCTGCCATCGACATGGAATTTGTAAACCATCACGCGATCGAACCCGGTCAGCTCGCGCATATATTCCGCGCCATCCTGAGCAACGGCGGCCACACCGTTTCTGGAATCGAAACTCGTGGCAGCGTGGCGGACCTGCGGCAAGAAGTCGGTCTCTGTGCCGCCAAGGCACTCCTCTATCTCGACAACGATGCCCCGCGTGGAACGGGACACGTTGACATCCGCCTGACGGGCGGGGAGGAAGCCGTCAGTGTGGAAGATGCATTCGGTATGGTCCGCACTTGAAATTGCGCCCGCCGCTGCGACCACGGCTTTCCATGCTGCCTCGGCGAAGAGGGTCTGGGCCTTGCATTTCGGCAGTTCGCTCGCATCGGTTTGAAGAAGCTCGGGTGCGTTGGCCGAATAGGTCAGCAATTCGCCGGTTTCGGAGAATTCCAGCAGTACCGCGAAGCTCTGAATATGGCCGATGATGTGGATCGGCTCGCGATCGCAGCCTGTGAGGTTCATCATGGTCATCTTCAAAGTAAGTACACCTTTTCGAATCCCGTGCGAGTGAAAAAGGACCTTTAGGGAAGGGGTTGCTTGCCACACCTCATTTGTTTCTTACGCTGTAGGGTGCCGGGGTGTACGCGGCGGGTCTGCTCTCGCCAGTCGGAATATGCCCCCGCACCATACGGGCGATGCTGTTTCGGCGCCGCGAGAAACGCCATCGATTGCCGCCCCGACCAAGGCGTGCCACGATCTCCACGACCCCGCTTTCACACCATGCCTGAAAAGCACGAAGGGCTACCAAGGAGAGACTACGCGATGACGGCTTTCACCCAAATTGTATTGGATAAGATCGACGGCGTTGCCACGATCACCCTCGACCGACCGGAAAAGATGAATGCTTTCACTGGCAGGATGGGCGCCGAAATCGCCGCGGCGATCGACGATACCGACGCCGACGACGAAGTGCGCGCCGTGATCGTGACCGGACGGGGCGAGCGCGCCTTCTGCGCCGGGGCCGATCTTACACCGGAAGATGGGGGCAGTGTTTTCTCCGACCCTTCGGCGGTAGACGATCTTGCCGACGAACGGGTTCGGGACAGCGGAGGGCGTCTGACCCTGCGCCTGTTCAATTCCAGGAAACCGCTGATCGGGGCGTGCAATGGCGTGGCGGTCGGAGTGGGGGCCACCATGCAGCTTCCCTTCGACATTCGCCTGTGCTCGGGAAATGCGCGTTTCGGTTTCGTATTCGCGCGGCGCGGCATCGTTCCCGAAGCGGCTTCGAGCTGGTTTCTGCCCCGGCTGGTCGGCATGCAGGCCGCGCTCGAATGGTGCATGACTGGGCGCATCTTCGACGCCGGCGAAGCGCTGGATCGCGGTCTGGTCCGCTCGGTCCATCCGCAGGGCGAATTGATGGATGCGGCGATGGGTATCGCTCGTGAAATCGCGGACAACACATCGGTCGTTTCGGTTGCGATGACTCGCGCCATGCTGTGGCGGCTGGGTGCCGGGGGTCATCCGATGGATGCGCACCGGATCGATAGCCGGGCGATCTACCGCCTCAGCCGCAGCGAGGATGCGAAAGAGGGGATCGCCAGTTTCCTCGAGAAACGGCCACCAGCCTATCCCGACACGGTGAGCGCGAACATGCCTGATTTCTACCCGTGGTGGGAAGAGCCGACTTATGAGTGAGTCCGGGCGATAAGGTTACAATCGCAACGGCCTTGCCAAGCCGGAGGCGCGGTTTAAAGGTATGGGCATGTCCAGACGTCAGCCCGCCCAACGCCTTGCCGAGTTCCTGCCTTACCAACTGTCGATCGCATCGAATGCTGTATCGACCCGGATAGCCGAACAGTACCGCAAGCGTTTCGCGCTCAAAACCACCGAATGGCGGATCATGGCGGTGCTGGGCGATCACGGTTCGCTGACCCAGCGCGAACTTTCGCAGCAGACCTTGATGGACAAGGTGCCGGTCAACCGCGCGTGTAAACGGCTGGAGGATCGCGGTCTGGTCCAGCGCTCGCCGAATACCAGCGACGGGCGTTCGCATCTGCTGGAACTGACCAGCGAAGGGCGCGCGGTCCATGCGGGGATCATGCCGCTGGCTCTGAAGATCGAGAGCGAGCTGTTCTCGGTGCTGAGCGAGGAAGAGCGCACCAGCCTGCTCGACATGCTGGTGCGGGTACGCGATCAGGCGGGCGACTTCGACGCGGAAAGCCTGGCCGACTGAAAATCGGCCAGGCTTCCTGTGCGACTGGCGCAGGAGAAGTGGGTTACCCGATGCCGCCGCTGAAGGCGTCGGCGATCGAACAGGCCGCCGGTCCGAGAATGACGATGAACAGGACCGGCAGGATGAACATGATCAGCGGCACGGTCATGATGGCCGGCAGGCGCGCGGCCTTTTCCTCGGCGCGCATCATACGCTCGTTACGGAACTCGGCCGAAAGGACGCGCAATGCCGAAGCTAGCGGGGTACCATAGCGTTCGGTCTGGACCATTGTGGTGACGACGCCCTTCACCGCCTCCAGATCGACGCGGTAGGCGAGGTTGTCGAAGGCTTTCTTCCGTTCGTTGAGGAAGGACAGTTCGATAGCGGTGAGCGCGAACTCTTCGCCCAGTTCCGGATAGGCGCGGCCCAGTTCCTTCGCCACCCGGTTGAAGGCAGCATCGACGGTCAGACCCGCTTCCGCGCAGATGACCAGCAGGTCGAGCGCATCCGGAAGACCCTTCCGGATCGCGTCCGAACGTTTGGACGCCAGATTGCTGAGGTAGATTTCCGGACCCTTATATCCGAGAAACACGGCCAGCATCAGCGCGCCGTTGCGCTTCATCGGACCCCATTCGGGAAAGGTATCGAGCAAGAAGACGGATACGAATACGAGGCCGCCCAGCAACACCGGCAGAACGGCGCGCAGGCCGATGATAACGATCGCCAGTTCCTTGTTGCGGATGCCTGCATGGGCCAGCTTTTGCTGAACGCCCTCTACCTGGCTCTCCTGCAACACTTTCATCTTGCCGAGCGTGTCTTTGATCTTCTCGGTCGTGTCGGTCTTGCGAACCAGGCTCTGCCGCTTCTTGGCAGAGGAGGTGACAAGGCCCATCTTGAGTTCTTCCCGGCGACCTTCGAGCGCTTTGACGCGCTTGCTCATCGGGTCCTTGATGGTGACCGCGGTGTAGATCGCGAACACCATGGCGGCGGCCGCGATCCCGATGAGGATAGAGCCGACCAGATAGACATCGAAGCCGAGAAGGGTGGGGCCGGTTGCAGCGTCCATAAATCTAGTCCTTCCCCAGCTCAGATCTCGAAGCTGACCATCTTGGCCATGATGAAAGCGCCAATGCTCATCCACACGAGGCCGCCGAGGCCGGTTACGATCAGACGATCATCCTCGAAGAAGCCGCCGATATATGTCGGGTTGATCCACCAGATCAGCCCGAACACGATGAAGGGCAGGGCGCCGACGATATAGGCGGAAGCCTTCGATTCCGAGCTCATGGCCCTGATCTTGAGTTTCATCTGCGCCCGCTTGCGCAGCACGTCAGAAAGATTGGACAGGGTTTCGGCGAGGTTACCGCCGGTTTCGCGCTGGATGGCGAGGGTGATGCAGAAGAAGTTGAATTCCGGAATACCGAGCCTGTCCGCCGTTTCCTGAAGGGCATCCTCCATCGTGCGACCGATCTTGATGCGCTCGACGACGCCCTTGAACTCCTCGCCGACAGGGCCGGGGACCTCCTGCGCGACGACCGCCAGGGTCTCGGTCACCGGAAGGCCAGAGCGCAGGCCACGCACGAGCAGTTCGATGGCATCGGGGAACTTCGCGTTGAAATTGTTGGTGCGCTTCTTGATCGTATGCCCGACGATGAAATGCGGTAATCCCGCCCCCACCAGTACGCCGATGGCAAGGGACAGGCCCGGCGATCCGCTGCGCAGGAACATGAGCAGCGTCACGGCGATGCCCAGCCCGAGCGATCCATAGGCATATTGACTGAGCGTCCACCCCTTTCCGGTTCGGTCGAGCCGATTGGCCAGCGCCTCGATCCGCGAGGTCGATCCGGCGACTCGCTGCATTTTCGGCTTGCGCGCGGCAATGGCCTTTTTGAGCTGGGATTCGACCTTGGCGTCGGTGCTTTCCGAATGGCGATAGCGAAGCTGCTCCAGCCGCCGCTGGCTCGCCTTGGCCGCATTGGGGCCGGAGAGCATGGCGTATCCTATCGCCAGCAAGGCGAGGACCCCGACGGCCACAAGCACCGGCTGGATGATATTCATGCGTAGTCTCCGTCCATTTGCAAGCTACCCGAAGCGCGCCCCGGGTGCGGTCATTCCACAGGCTGGGCGGCCGGTGCGTCCTTTTTCTTCGCGAGCAGATTCTTGAAATCGAAACCGCCGAGCAGCGATTTCTTCGCGCCGGCCTCCTCGGTCGCATCGGCCTCTTCGGTGCCGATACCGATGACGCGGGCACAAAGCTGCTTGATCGCCCCCGTCGCCTTGGCTCCGCTATTGGCATCGACGAAAGTCTTGCCGAGCTTGGCGGCATTGGCCGCAGCCTTCTGATCGTAGGGGATCGTCACATCGATCTTGCGCTCGATCGAGGCTTCGAAGTCAGCCTTGCTGATTTCGGCGGCCCCCGGCTGAACCTTGTTGGCTGCGATCACGACATGCGAATGCGGCGCATTCGTCTTGAGCCACGAAAGGATGCGGATCGTATCGCGGGCCGAGGCCAGCGACATTTCGGTGGCGAGCACGACGACGTTTATATCGTTGAGCAGGTGAGGGAAATTGATCATCATATTGCGCGGCATGTCGAGCACGGTCATTTCGAATGAATGCCTGAACTCTTCCTGCAACTGCAGGAAAGCCGAACCGTCGGTCATCAGCGGATGATTGATCGGCGCTTCTGCCGAAAGGATCGCGAGATTGTCGCTCGCGCGTATCATCGCGCGTTCGATGAACAGCCCGTCGATCCGGCTCGGATTGTCGATCGCGTCGGTCAGCCCGCGACCGGGTTCGAGATCGAGCGCCAGAGCGCCGGTGCCGAAATGCACATCGAGATCGAGCAGGGCGGTCGGCATGTGTTTCTCGGTGGCGAAGAGCCAGGCGAGAGACGTAGCGAGCGTGGACGCGCCAACGCCGCCCCGCGTGCCGATAACGGCAGTCGACATATGACGTTTGACTCCCTCGGCTTCGCCGGCGCGCGGAGCGAGAAAAACAGCCTGCGCCTGATTGAGCGAATCGCGCAGCATATTGGCCGATAACGGCTTGAGCAGGTAATCGTGGATTCCGCTTGCGAGCAGGTCGCGATACAGGCGCACATCGTTGACCTGGCCGATGGCGATCACCACCGTGCCCGGTTCGCAGACTTCGGCCAGCGCGTTGATGTCGTTCAGCGGGTCGCCGCTTTCGGAAAGGTCCACCATCAAGATGTTGGGGCTGGCCGAAACCGATAGCGACTGGATCGCGTTGCGTAATCCGCCCTTATTGCATTTCTCGGGCTGCCAGCCGAGTTCGATCACCACCGGACGCAGTACATCGAGAGCATTCTCGTCGCAGATATAGGCCGCAAAGGCGTCGCGGTTGCCCGCCATGCCGGATTTGAGTGAAGCGCTCATGGCTGCTTAATCTCCCTTGCTGCTTACTTGCGACAGACCGCCCGCGCCGGTCGGAGCCTTTTCGCGATAGGCCTCGATCGCCTTGGTCGAAGTGGTGACCACGGTTTCGCCCGAGCCCTTTTGCCCCGAAATGAGATCTTCCGGGTTGGCGACCATCGCAGCGAGATTGCCGTTCACCGCGCAGCCGTAACCTGGGTAGGTAGCGTTATATTCGTTGGCTTCGTTGTTGGCCGACCAGTCGGGACACCCGGGAACACTCGCTGTCGAACGGGTTATGACGATGCGCGCCTCACCCGGATCGATGTAGTCGGGCGTGACCGGGGAACTCTCGCTGACCAGCAGGCCATGCCGCCCGGCGAGAGCGGCGAGATCCTCTCTCACGGCCGGATTGGCGGTCGGATCGTCGAGCGAGATGCGATCACCATAGCCCAGTTCCATGGCGTCGAACCAGCCCGCGACACGGCGCTGCTCGCCGACGGGCAGGCCATCGCCCGCAGTGCGTATGTCGAGTGTGAAGCTGGTCCGTTCGACAACGGGCTGACGCGCGCTGTAAAGTGAACGGTTTTCGGTCGGGAAACCGCCGCATGCACTCAGTGCGAGGCCGAGCGAGGCGGCCAGCGTACCGGCGAGCTTGCGATAGAATGCGATAGCCATTTTACGCGTCCCCTTATTCGAAACTGAAACCGGGCTTGGCCGAGGCGGTCCGCTCGTTGCGACGCGCTTCGGTTTTCCCGTCTGATGCTTGCTGGTCGCCACCGTCGACCGGCGCTCCCTGCGAAATAGCAGGGGCGGCAGGCTGCGACTGAATGGCTCGTGGTTTCGGACGGTCGCCGCCGGTCACGCCGTCACTTTGCTGGAAGCCGAGCAGGCGCTGGAATTCGGTCGGCTTGCGGAAACCGTCGGTCGGCAGCTTGATGTCGTTTCCGTCGATCGGTTTCACCAGATAGGGCGTCACGACGATCACCAGTTCGGTTTCGCCCTTGCGGTAAGTGGTCGATCGGAACAGGTTGCCGAGGATCGGAACATCGCCGAGGCCCGGAGCCTTGTCGATCGTATTGGTTGCGTTGTTCGACAACAGGCCGGCGATCATGAAGCTCTGGCCCGAGCCCAGCTCGACAGTGGTTTCCGCGCGGCGGGTCACCAATGCGGGCACCTGGAAACCTTCCAGCGTGATCGCGCCCTGGCTGGACAATTCCGACACTTCCGGACGCACGCGCATCGATATACGACCGTTCGAAAGCACGGTCGGCGAATAGGCCAGACTTACGCCATATTTCTTATATTCGATCGAGGTTGTGCCAAGCCCCTGACTCAGCGGGATCGGGAATTCGCCACCGGCCAGGAATTCGGCCGTTTCGCCCGAAAGCGCGGTAAGATTGGGCTGCGAAAGCGTGGTCACGAGCCCTTCGGTTTCTGCCAGATCGAGCGCGGCGCCGATGTCGAGACCAAGAAACTTGCCGAATGCCCCCAAAGTAGTGCCCGGCGAAATCGGGCTGACGGTGGAACCGGGCAGTTCCTCGATCTCTCCGGTCACGGGATTGAAGACCCTTTCGACGGTTTTCGAACCGGTTCCCAGCGCCCTTCCGGGGTTGAATTCGGGAATCGCGCCCTGCCTTCCCTGGCCGATGCCGAACTTGAACCCGCTGCTGCTGTCGATGCTGGTCAGGTTGACGCCGAGTGCCCGCACGAAGCTGCGGCTTACCTCGGCGATGCGAACCTGCAGGTTCACTTGCAGCGGGGTGGCCATGCGCAGACGGCTGATGACATTCGCATCGTCCCCGACAAAGGCTTCCACCAGGCGCTGCGCTTCTTCCGCATCCTCGGGGCCGGCAACGGTTCCGGTGAGGAGAATGACGTTGGAGCCCATGGTGGCGACCGATATCTTCGCCTGGGGCATGGCCAGCGCGAGAAGCTGATCGATGCTGCCGATGTTAGAACCGACGCGGATATTGGCCGACCAGATGATGTCTCCGGCCCGGTTGCTGGCGTAGATCGTGGTTTCGCCGCCCGCCTTGCCGAAGACGTAGAGCTGACGTTGGGATTTCACCTGAACGTCGGCGATCTGATCGTTGGCGATGAAGACATCGGCCATGGCACCGGGTACGTTGACCAATTCGCCGCGACCGATCGAAAGCACGATTTCCGAGCTCGGGCTCACGATCGACTGGGCTGTCGCGACGCTCGTCGGCGCGCTGGCCAGTGGCGCGATGGCCAGGCTGGCGACCAGCAATTTCGTGGTAAGTCGACGTTTCATGGATGTGCCCCCTGATTGGCTACCCGTTTTTTCTTTCCTGCTCATGCGACGGCAACCGGCTGCGCTACCGGCCCGATCGCGGCTGGCAGCGAGGTTCCATCGGCCTGCCCGTCCTTGATGACGCCGGTCACGGCGCTGATCTTGGCGGCGCCGACCGGGACGCGTTCCGTTTCCTTGCCGCGGGTGACGCGCACGCTCGGCCCCTGGCGGACGGGCATGCTCGGTTCCCCGGCTGATTGGGGCGGCGGCGGACCCGCTACCGCGCCCTGCGGCGGCACCGTGCGACGCTGAAAACGCGAGACGTCGCCGCCGGTCACATAGGTGCTTTTCCCATCGTCGGGACGCGCCATGGCCTGACGCAGGATGCGTTCCTCCTCTTCGGGAGTCGCATCGTCGGGAATAGCGATGTCGCCGGCAGCGATCGCGCGCTCGAGCTCGGTCTGGTTATCGGCCAGCGAGCGCAACGACAGGCTAAGCGTGCCGATCGTCTGCGCCACTGCGATCTTTTCGGCTATGACAGGCGTGACCTCGAGCGTGACGGTGCGGAATTCCTTCACCACCGTCGAACCGTCTTCAGCCTGTTCCGAAACGGTCGACTGGTCCGTGGCCAGGACGCGAAGGTTACGCAGAATGGTTTCCGACGCGTTCAGGCTTGCGCCGTCATTGCCTCCCACTTCCTGGGTCAGCACCATGTCGACACGGTCGCCGGGAAAGACGAACCCGGCCACACCCGACTGAGCGGTGACGGGAACGGTAATGGCCCGCATGCCCGGAGCGAGGGCGGCGGCGAGGAAGCCGCGATCACCCGGCGCGACGAGCGAACCCTGCGTGACCGGTTCGCCGGCGGTTATCGGGTGACGAACGACAGTACCGAGAAGCTTGTTCATATCGGCCTCGCCATCGAGGAAGTAGGCGTCCTGAACCAGTTCTTCGGGCCAGAGCTGGTACCCGATCGCGTCGGCCGTTATGATCGTTCCCACAGGCAGCGCCCGCTGCGCGACGAGGACCTTGGGACCGCGCGCTTCGACCTGGGCGGCTTCGGCCTGAGGTGCGCTCGCACCGGCAAACATGCTCCGCGCGATGAGCGCCGTACCCACTGCAACGATCAGTGCGGCGACCAGCAGAACCAGTTTCTTCCTATCCATGGCTGTCTAGCCTCTCTCGTTCGGCCCGCGGAATCCCGGTGCGGGCAAGTATGGGTTCGTGCTGTAGGGCGGAATTGGTTAAAATCGCGTTCTCAGCTGCCGGTTACGGCCGGGTGGGCGGCCAGCAACTGCCCGCTGGCGACGATCCAGATACCGGCGAGCGAAATAGCCGGGCCGTAGGGAACCCAGAGATCGCGCTCGTGCCGCCGAATGATGCGGATCGACCCAAGGGTGACCACGAGCAAGATGGCGAAGGGAGCGAGTATCACAGCGATGGCGGCAAGGGGGCTCGAAGAAGTCGTTTCGACCAAACCTTCCGGCACGGGCAGCGTAGGCCCACCGAGCACGGCGCTGGCGAAGAGCACGGCAATCAAGGTGCCCAGAACCAACATCGCGGAATCGCGCGCAGGGCTGGTCTTGAAGGCATTGGAATGGGCCACCCGCCAGGCGCCGACGGCCATGGTCAGCACCCACCCCAGCATCGCCATGGCCACCAGCAAGAAGGTGAATTGCGAAGGCGGTATCCACAAGGAAAGGGCCGTGAGCAGCTTTACGTCTCCACCCCCCATCTGGCGGATGGCGAAGAGTACGCAACAGACTGCGAAAACTGTGGCTGCCAACCCCAGTTGAAACGCAATCCCGGGCCATAGCGGCAGCCCGATTGACAGCCAGTATAGCGGCGCGCCGAGTGCCACCGTCATCGTCAGCCTGTTGCTGATCGTGCGGCTCTTGAGGTCGGTGACGATTACCCAGAGGAGTGCGATTGCCAACCCGGCAAGCAATACGTAGGTGAAAATCTGGTTTTGCATGACGCCCCCGACGCTTCCTTGACGGGGGTGCTACAGGAGCGTGCTTACCAAAAAGTAACCATTGAGGAGGTCGTGATCACCGGCATGTCAGCGTCACACCAGACAATCGACCGCCGCGTTATTCCATCTCCGGCAAGAGAATCGACCTTCACGCTGGCCGATGGGCACGCCATCAGGCGGATCGACTGGCCGGGGGTAGACGAAGGCCGGCGCGGTTCGTTGCTGTTCCTCCCGGGACGGGGCGATTTTTACGAGAAGTACCTCGAAACGCTCGATTACTGGCATCGCGCAGGCTGGCGTGTCACGGCGGCCGACTGGCGAGGTCAGGCGGGCTCCGGCAGGCTGGGCGGCGATGCTGTTACCGGCCATATCGACGATTTCGCGACCTGGAGCGAAGACCTTGCCTGTCTGTGGAAGGCGTGGAAAGCGAAAACACCTGGGCCGCATATCCTCGTTGCCCATTCGATGGGTGCGCATGTGGTAATGCGCGCACTGGTCGATGGTCTCGTCGATCCCGAAGCGGTGGTTCTGAGCGCGCCGATGATCGGCATGGCGGGGCCGCCCCTACCCCTGGCTGTGCTTCATGGTGTCGCGCGAGTGATGTCCCGGATCGGCAAGCCGACACGACCCGCATGGAAATGGAGTGAAAAGCCCGGCGAAATGCCCGCCCGCCGCCGCGACCTGCTCACTCACGATGCCGATCGCTATGCGGACGAGCTGTGGTGGCGCGAAAAACGGCCCGAGCTGGTGATGGGGCCGGGAAGCTGGGGCTGGGTGGAGCGGGCCTACGCTTCGGCCCGCCGATTGGGCGAGGCGGGGGCGATGGAGGCCGTCCGGGTTCCCGTCCTTATAATCAGCACATCGGCGGACAGGCTGGTCGATCATGCTGCGGCCGTCCGCGCGGCGCGGCGCCTGCCAGGCGGTGAACTGATCGAGTTCGGGGAAGAGGCGCATCACGAAATCCTTCGCGAAGTCGATCCCGTGCGTGAGCGCGCGCTGGCGGGTATCGACGAATTCCTCGATCGCGTGGCCCCGCGGAAATGACCATGACCGTCTACGATTTTGCCATTGTTGGCGCCGGGATCGCGGGGGCCAGCCTCGCCGCCGAATTGTCCGCAGGCGGTGCCCATGTGCTTCTGCTGGAGGGGGAAGAGCGCCCGGGCTATCATGCAACGGGGCGCTCGGCGGCGTTCTGGGAAGAGTGTTACGGCGGGCCTGAGATCGTGCCGCTGACGCTCGCTTCGGGGCCTTTTTTGCGTGACAATGGCTTTCTGCGCCAGCGCGGTGCCCTGTATATCGCCAGGGAGGGAGACGAGGAGCGGGTGACGCAATTCATGCGACGTTTCGTCCCGACCGGAGCCTCGATCCAGCACATGGGCCGCGCGGAAATCCAGAAGAAAGTGCCCGGAGTCCGGCGCGTCTGGTCCGATGCGATTTGGGAACCGCTATGCGCGGATATCGACGTGGCCGCCTTGCACTCGCACTATCTGGCCTTGGCGCGCGAGGGCGATACCCGGCTCGAGTGCAGAGCCCGTGTCGTCGATCTCGATCGCGGCCAGGGGGAATGGACCATCGCTGTCGCAGGTGGCGAAACCTTCCGCGCCGCAGTCGTGGTGAATGCGGCAGGCGCGTGGGCCGACGAATTGGCAAGGATTGCCGGCACGAAGCCTGCTGGCATCGTGCCCTACCGGAGGACGGTCGCGCAGGTACGGGTAGATCCGCCGGTTGACGAGGATATTCCTCTGGTGCTCGACATTCGCGGGCGCTTCTATTTCAAGCCCGAATCGGGGCGCCTATGGCTCAGCCCGCACGATGAGGAGCCGAGCGAGCCATGCGACGCGGCGCCGGAGGAACTGGCAGTTGCCGAAGCGATCGCGCGACTCGAAGAGGTCGTCGACTGGAAGGTGAAGGCGGTAGAGCACAAATGGGCGGGCCTGCGCAGCTTCGCGGCGGATCGGCGCCCAGTCTATGGCTACGATCCTGAGGCCGCCGGTTTCGCCTGGTTCGCCGGGCAGGGCGGGTTCGGTATCCAGACGGCCCCTGCGGCGGCGCGGCTCGCCCGGCAGCTTTTGCTGGACGAAGAGCGCGATGCGATGACCGAACACCTCGATGCGGACCTCTACTCCCCAGCCCGCTTTGTCTAGCCAATGGTGCGATACGCGCTAGGGTGGTGAAAACCCCGTAGAGAAGGAGCGACGACCGATGAGCCACCATTTCGAAATCTACAAGGACAAGGCGGGAGAATTCCGCGTGCGCTTCAAATACAACGCCGAAGTGATGTTCTCGACCGAAGGGTATTCGTCGAAGGCGAGTGCGCAGAATGCCATCGATTCGATCAAGAAGAACGGCCCCGGGGCCGAAGTCGTCGACAACAGCTAGGCGAGGCTAGCCCTCGCACGCGATACGGTCCGCCTCGTCGCTGGCGAGGCGGTCCACGCGGTCATTTTCTTCATGGCCCGAATGGCCTTTGACCCAGTGCCATTCGACGTTGTGCCGTTCGGTCAATTCGATCAGGTCGTGCCACAGTTCCGCATTGCGGACCGGTTTGCGGCTGGCATTCACCCAACCGCGTTTCTTCCACCCGTGGACCCACTTGGTGATCCCGTCGATCAGATATTTGCTATCGGTGTAGAGATCGACTTGGCAGGGCTCGATCAATGCGCCCAACGCCTTGATCGCAGCAGTCATTTCCATTCGGTTGTTGGTGGTTTCGGCTTCGCCGCCGCTGATTTCCTTCTCATGCGGCCCCATTCGCAGCAGCGCGCCCCAGCCACCCGGACCGGGGTTTCCCTTGCAGGCGCCATCGGTGAAAATTTCGACTTTCTTCATGCGAAAGCGCTCTGACCTGCCGCGCGATAGAATTCCAGCCGCCGCATGAAATCCATCGGGTTCTTTCGCTGAACCAGGGCATCCTCGGGCGTGTCGAGCCAATCCTGCGCACGGCTGGCGATGAACCGCAGGCAGGCTCCTTCGGCCAATAAGGGCAGGGCGGATCGTTCGCTATCGGTCAGCGGACGGGTTTCTTCATAGCCTTCGACAAGCGCGCGCCCGAGCCGCTCGTCGAACTGCTCTCCGCAGGCGTCGAAGCACCAGGCCGCATGGGTCACTGCCAGATCGTAGGCCATGGCGCCGGTGCAGGCGAAATAGAAGTCGATCATTCCGGTAACTCGCTCGCCGAGCATCAGCACATTGTCCGGGAAAAGATCGGAATGGATGATCGATTCCGGCAATTCCTCGGGCCACTTACGCAAAATGCCCGCGCCGATCTCAAGAATGGCGGGAAGCTCCGTATCGATACCGTGCAGGGCGGCTGTTCCGCATTGCCGCAAGATGGCGAGCATATCGACGGTAGCGAGATCGTTGACTCTCGCCATGGGAAAATCACGGGCTGCCAGATGCGCCCGTGCCAACGCGCTTCCTACCGCGCGGGCTTGCCCAGGTTCCGGGCTGGTCGGCGAAACGCCTGGCAGAAATTCGATGAGGGCCACGGCCTTACCATCGACCATGCGCCAGGCATCGCCTGCAGTATCGTGAATCGTGCGCGGCACCGGGCAGCCGGCTTCCGAGAGGTGATCGAGCAGACCCAGGAAGAAAGGCAGATCCGCCGTATCGATCCGCCGTTCGTACATGGTGAGGATGAAGCGCCCCTCGCTCGTTTCCACCAGCCAGTTCGAATTCGACACGCCTTCCGCGATGCCCTTGGCGGAAACCAGATCGCCGACATCGTAATGCGCGATGAGCCGCGCGAGCTCCTCCGCACCGAGGTGGGTATAGACGGCCACGTTATTCGGTGAGTTGGCGAGGGAGCTTGAAGATCATGTTCTCTTCGGCCGTGGTAATTACTTCCTCGTCGACCAGCCGCCAGTCGGACAAACGATCGACGACCTCGCGCACCAGCTTTTCCGGAGCCGATGCCCCGGCAGTGAGGCCCACGGTGCCGACGCCTTCGAGCCAGCTCGGATCGATTTCGTCGGCGCGCTGGATGAGTCTCGCATTGGTGCCCATCCGATCGGCGACTTCGACGAGCCGGAGCGAGTTCGAGGAATTGGGCGCACCGATGACCAGCACCAGATCGCAGCTCGCCGCGATCTGCTTGACAGCGGCCTGCCGGTTGCTGGTGGCGTAGCAGATGTCCTCCGCCTTGGGAGCGACAATCTGCGGGAAACGTTCTTCCAGGGCGCGGATGATATCGCGCGTATCATCGACAGACAGCGTGGTTTGCGAGAGATAAGACAGCGCATCGTCAGGCGAGAATTCGAGTTTCGCGACATCCTCGACGGTTTCGACCAGAGTGATCCGGCCCTCGGGAACCTGCCCCATCGTTCCAATGACTTCCGGATGGCCGACATGGCCGATGAACAGGATGTGCTGCCCCTTTTCGATCTGGCGTTCGGCCTGGCGGTGGACCTTGCTCACCAGTGGGCAGGTGGCATCGACATAGAGCATCTTGCGCCGTTCGGCCTCCGCCGGGACGGTCTTGGGAACACCATGCGCGCTGAACACGACCGGCGCATCGTCGGGCACCTCGTCCAGTTCCTCGACAAAAATGGCGCCTTTGGCCTTCAGGCTGTCGACGACGTAGCGATTGTGCACGATCTCGTGCCGGACATAGACCGGGGCACCATATTTTTGCAGCGCCCGCTCGACGATTTCGATCGCCCGATCGACACCGGCGCAAAAGCCGCGGGGCGCAGCGATCAGCAGTTTGAGCGGGAGGCGCGGGTCGCCATCGGAAACGGCAGGCGTGGATGGAAAGGGGGCATTCATGTGTCGCCCTCTAGCGCTTTCGCGCGGGCCAAGCTAGGGCAAGCCGCAGCCTCCAGGGGCTATGAATTCGAATGACCGTAAAAGGGAAATTAGCCGCATGACCATCCGTACTCGCCTTCTTCCCGCGCTTGCCCTTGGCCTGGCGTTGGCCGGTTGCGCAAGGGAAGGTGAACTGGTCGTCGATCAGGGCGTCGGCATTTCCGCAGTCCGGACGACTTGCCCAGCCGTTGGAATTCCCGATTACACTGGCGATATCACGACGTTTCGCGCACCGGGTGCGACCACGATCGCAGACCTCGACGTAACTGCAGCGATCACCAATCTTCGTTCGAGCTGCAACGAAGAAACGGGCGACCGGGTGTATACCGAAGCGACGTTCGATGTGGTTGCGCGTCGTGCCGATACGCGCGGCAGCCGCACGGTCACTTTGCCCTATTTTTCGACAGTGGTCCGCGGCGGATCGGCCGTGGTGACGAAGCGTGTCGGAAGCGTCACTCTGCAATTCGCCGACGGGCAGGAACGCACTCAGGCGCGGGGCACTGCCGGGGCCTATGTCGATCGCGGTGCCGCAACGCTTCCGGCCGATATTCGCGAACAGATCACCCGCAAGCGCAAGGCCGGCGATCCCGACGCTGCACTCGATCCGCTGGCCGATCCGGCCGTGCGCGCAGCGGTGCAGCGGGCCACCTTCGAATTGCTGATCGGGTTTCAACTGACCGAAGACCAGCTTCGCTACAACGCCACACGGTAGGCGCGCTCGCATCTTGCCATTTCGCGCCGATAGTCTAGGCGCGCGCCATGGCTGACATGCAGACACTTTACGCGGCCTTCGTGGCTCGCATCGACGCGGTATTGAACGCTCTCGAAATGGAGGGCGTCCTGCCCGCCGACACATCGCGCGCCAATGTGACGGTCGAGCCCCCGCGCGACCCCGCGCATGGCGATCTGGCGACCAATGCGGCGATGGTCCTCGCCAAACAGGCGAAGACCAATCCGCGCGCGCTAGCCGAGAAGATCGTCGAGCATCTCGAGCGCGAACCCGACATCGCCGAGGCGACCATCGCCGGTCCGGGTTTCATCAACCTGCGGCTGTCGCCCGAAGCATGGCGCCGCGAACTGCTCGCCATAGCGCATCTCGCCAAGGAGTACGGCCGGTCCGACATGGGCAAGGGCCGGGTGGTCAATGTCGAATATGTCTCGGCCAATCCGACCGGCCCGATGCATATGGGCCATTGCCGCGGCGCGGTGGTGGGCGATGCCCTGTCCGGCTTGCTTGAATGGGCCGGGCACCGTGTCACGCGCGAATATTACGTAAACGATGCAGGCGGTCAGGTGGATGTGCTCGCCCGATCCGCGCACCTTCGCTATCGCGAGGCTTTGGGCGACGACATCGGCGAAATTCCCGAGGGGCTCTACCCCGGCGACTATCTGAAGCCCGTCGGTGAGCGGCTCGCGCAGGAATTCGGACCAGCCTATCAGGACGCGCCCGAAAGCGAGTGGCTGGAGCTGTTCCGCCAGCGCTCGGTTGCGGCGATGATGGAAATGATCCGCGAGGATCTGTCGCTGCTGGGCATCCATCACGACCTGTTTTCTTCCGAAGCCGAATTGCAGGCGGCGAAGAAGCCCGAGGCAGCGGAAGCCTGGCTGCGCGAACACGGCTTTGTCTATGACGGCGTGCTCGAAGCGCCCAAGGGCAAGGCTCCGCCCGAGGATTGGGAGCCGGTCGAGCTGCCACTGTTCCGCTCCACCGAATTCGGCGACGATCAGGACCGGCCGATCAAGAAGTCGAATGGCGCATGGACCTATTTCGGCGCCGACCTCGCCTATCACTTCCAGAAGGCCGAAAAGGCCGATGCGCTGATCGATATCTGGGGCGCGGACCATGCCGGCACGGTCAAGCGGATCAAGGCCGCGGTGGCTGCCTTGACCAAGGGCGCCGGACGCGACGTGCCGTTCGACGTCAAGCTGGTGCAGATGGTCAAGCTGTTGCGCGACGGCGAGCCGGTCAAAATGTCCAAGCGTTCCGGTACGTTCGTCACGCTGGCCGATGTGGTGAACGAGGTCGGCAAGGACGTGGTCCGTTTCACCATGCTCACCCGCAAGCCCGACGCGCAGATGGAATTCGACTTCGCCAAGGTGGTCGAAGCCTCGAAAGACAACCCGGTCTTCTACCTTCAGTATGCGCATGCGCGCATCCATTCGACCCTGCGCAAGGCAGGCGTCGAGCCGAGCGATGCACATCTCGACCGTCTCGGCGATGACGAACTCGCGCTGGTGCGCGAAGCCTCGCAGTTTCCGCGCGTGGTCGAATCCGCCGCCAAGGCCCGCGAACCGCATCGCATCGCCTTTTTCCTCGGCGATCTCGCCGCCGCCTTTCACAGTTTCTGGAATGCGGGTAATGACGATCCGTCGAAGCGGATCATCCAGGAGGGCGATCCCGAACTGACCGCTGCCAGGCTGTTCCTGGCCACGCAGGTCGGGCAGGTAATCCGCAACGGCCTCGCGATCCTGGGGGTCGAAGCGGTCGAGGAGATGTGAGCATGGTGGCGTCGACGCCCTACGATACGGACAAGGATTGGGACGACGAGGGCCAGCTGGACCTTGCCGATGACGAAAGTCTGCCATGGCTTGAAGCGGGCGAGGACGAGGACGACGCAGCGGGCTTCGACATGTCGCGCCTGTGGCTCATGGGCGTGCTCGCTCTGGCTCTGCTCGCCGTGGTCATAGGCGGCATCTGGTTCTTCTCCAACCAGGCCTCCGACGAGCCCCCGGCCGATGGCAGTGTAATCGCCGCACCGGAGGAACCCTATAAGACCAAGCCCGAAAACCCGGGCGGTAAAACATTCGCCGGGACGGGCGACACGAGCTTTGCCGTGGGCGAGGGGCAGACGCGCGAAGGAAAACTGGCCGAACCGGTCGCGACGCCGCAACCAGAACCGGATGCCACTACCGGCCCTTCGATTGCCTCCACCGTGAACGAAGGCCCGCGCACGCAGGTTGCCCCCGGCACCGCCGTGCAGGTGGGCGCCTATCCGCGCCGCGCAGATGCAGAGGCGGCCTGGGCCAGGCTGACCCGGCAGACCGAGGCGCTGAGCGGCATTCGTCACCGCGTGGTCGAGGCTCAGGTCGATATCGGCCGCGTCTATCGCCTGCAGGCGCTGGCTGGCGATCGCGCCTCCGCCAACCGGCTATGCGCTGCGCTCAAGGCCGACGGACTCGCCTGTTTCGTCAAGTAGCTGCTGAATTTCCACACTTGCCATACAGCGCGCGCTTGCGCGGCTGGGGTGTTGGCTTCACCGTACCGCGCATGACACCCGCCATTTTCGGCATTTCCGGCCTCGACCTGACAGCCGAGGAGCACGCCTTCTTCAAGGAGGCCGATCCGGCGGGGTACATCCTGTTTGCGCGCAATTGCGATAACCGCGATCAGTTGCGCAGGCTGACCGACGATCTGCGCGCGATCCATGGCCGCGACCGACTCATCATTTCGATCGACCAGGAAGGTGGCCGGGTGGCTCGCATGAAGCCGCCCGAGTGGCAGCGCTACCCCGCCGGCGAAGCTTTCGCAAGGCTGTGGGAGATCGCTCCGGCATCGGCGATCGAGGCGGCGCGGGTCAATGCCGAGGCCATGGGGCGCGAGCTTGCCGAAATGGGCATCACGGTCGATTTTCATGCGCCCTTCGATGTCCGTCGCCCGGAAACCGACGATGTGATCGGCGACAGGGCACTTGGCAGCGAACCGATGCAGGTCGCGGCGCTGGGGCGCGCAGTGCTCGACGGGATGGGCCGTGCAGGCATCGTGGGGTGCCTCAAACATATGCCGGGGCATGGCCGTGCGACCTGCGATTCGCACAAGGAGCTGCCGCATGTCACCGCCAGCGATGTGGAACTCGCGATCGACATAGAGCCGTTCCGCACGCTGGCCGCTCATCCATTGGGGATGAGCGCGCATATCGTGTTCGAGGCATGGGACGCGGAAAACCCGGCCACGCTCTCGAAAACCGTTATCAGCCAGATCATCCGCGGGAAGATCGGTTTCGACGGTCTGCTGCTGTCTGATGATATCGACATGGAGGCGCTGGACGGCACTATCGCCGAGCGTTCGATCCGCGCGCTGGCGGCGGGTTGCGACATCGTGCTGAATTGCTGGGCGAAAATGGACGATCAGATCGCCATTGCCGAACGCTGCGCAAGCATGAATGCGAAGACCCGCGAGCGGCTCGAACGCGTGCATGCGGCCATGTGCGACGCGCAAGACGGCACCGATACCGAAGCGCTGCTCGCGAAGCGCGATGCCTTGCTGGCAATCGCCGAGGACCGCGCCGCATGACCAGCGACGGTCTCCTGTTCGCCGATCCCGATCCGGGCACACAGGAGGAATGGGATGGCATCGCGCGGGACGGGCCGGGCGACGAGAACGCCTTGTATCTCGAACTCGACGGGTGGGAAGGCCCGCTCGACTTATTGCTCGACCTCGCGCGGCGGCAAAAGGTGGATTTGCGGTCGATCTCGATCCTGGCGCTGGTCGACCAGTATCTGGGCTATATCGACCGCGCCGAGGCGCTGAAGCTCGAACTGGCTGCCGATTACCTCGTGATGGCGGCATGGCTTGCCTATCTCAAATCGGCCATGCTCCTGCCCAAGGAAGAGCAGGAAGACCCCAGTCCGGAAGAGCTTGCGCTCAAGCTGCAACTGCGCCTCCAGCGCCTTGGCGCAATGCGCGATGCGGCAGCGCGGTTGATGGGCGGGGATCGGATCGGGCGCGACGTGTTCCTGCGGGGCAATCCCGAAGGGCTCGAGATCGCCCGCAAAACCAAATGGCGGTGCGACCAATTCGCGCTGATCGAGGCCTATGGAAGGGTGAAGGCCCGCACCGCGCCGGCCATCCACATGGTCCGCGAACGGCCTGTCATGACGCTCGAATCCGCTCTCGACCGGGTATCCAACATGCTTGGCGTGACGCTGGACTGGATGGAACTGCGCGATTTTCTTCCGCCACATGCCGAACCCAGGCTCAAGCGCTCGGCGTTGGCGTCCAGCTTCGTTGCCGCGCTCGAACTGGCGCGTCTGGGCAAGGCCGAACTGCGGCAAGATGATGCCTTCGGTCCGCTTAACCTGCGTCGGATGCCCGGCTGATGGACGACCTCGCTCGCGCCGTCGAAGCCGCACTGTTCGCTGCGGAAGAACCGCTGACGGCGGAGGCACTGGCGGGTTTTCTCGGCGATGCAGCGGTGGGCGATGTCCGCGCGGCGTTGCGCCGCGTCGCCGAAGACTACGAAAAACGCGGCATCCACCTCGTCGAGCGCGGTAAGCGCTGGCATTTCGAGACCGCACCCGATCTCGCTCACCTTCTGCGCCGCGAGAAAGAGCAGCTCCGCCGTCTGAGCCGCGCGGCGACCGAAGTGCTGGCGATCATCGCCTATCACGAGCCGGTCAGCCGCGCCGAGATCGAATCGATTCGCGGCGTGCAGACATCCGGTGGCACGCTCGACGTGCTGATGGAGGCAGGCTGGGTGAAGATCGCCGGACGGCGCGAAGTGCCTGGGCGCCCGACGATCTATGCGACAACGCCCGAGTTTCTCGATCATTTCGGCCTGTCGAGTCGCCGCGACCTGCCCGGAATAGCCGAATTGCGGGCGACCGGCCTGCTCGATCCTGTAGAGGATGCCTATGAAGAGCTGATCTCAGGCCCCGCAGCCGGTGATTCGGACACAAACGAGGATGATAAAGAGGCCTCGGGTGAAGCCTGACTGGCGCTAGGCCGCTGCAGCGCCTATATTCGTCTGCAAGCAATTCGAAAGAGAAGGTCCCATGGGTCTCAGTGTCTGGCAGATCGCCATCATCGCCGTCGTCGTCCTCGTCCTCTTCGGTCGGGGTCGCATCTCCGAAATGATGGGGGATTTCGGCAAAGGCATCAAAAGCTTCAAGCAAGGCATGAATGAAGACGAGACACCTGCAAAGCAGATCGGCCATGAAGCGAAGCCCGCCGATGAGGGGCTGACGCCGGACCAGGTCAAGCAGCAAACCACCGACACCAAGTAAGTTCGCTAGAAAGCGAGGCAGGCCATGTTCGATATCGGCGCCAGCGAGCTGCTGGTGATCGTCATCGTGGCGATCCTCGTGATCGGCCCGAAGGACATGCCCAAGGCGCTGCGTCATGCAGGGCGCTGGATCGGCAAGCTGCGCCGCATGTCGAACCATTTCCGCGCCGGGCTGGACGAAGTCGTCCGCCAGGCCGAAATCGAGGAAATGGAAGAAAAGTGGGCCGCGCGGAACAAGGAGATCATGGCCAAGTATCCCGATGGCTCGACGCCCGAGGCCGGGGCGCCCGAGAACCTGTTGCCCAACGAAATGGAGCCGCTTTCTTCGGCTGACGAGGTTCCCGATGCGGACGCGGCGGCCGAAGCTGCGATCGAGCGTGCGGCGCCGGTGAAAGCGCCCGAGCATTCGGACGAACCGCCATTGCCGCTCGACCCGCCTCCTGCCGGCAAGGACGCCTGACATGGCCGTGATCAAGGATATCGACGATAGCCAAGCACCGCTGCTCGACCATTTGATCGAATTGCGCGCGCGGCTGGTGCGCTGCGTGCTCGCCCTGGCAATCGCTTTCGGTATCAGCCTCTATTTCGCCGACCCGATCCTCGGCTTTCTCATTCAACCGCTGAAGAACTCCTTCGCGGAAGGTGAGGGTCAACTGATCTTCACCAAGCTGTACGAAGTGTTCTTCGTCGAGCTGAAGGTCGCGCTGTTCGCGGGGTTCTGTCTCAGCTTCCCGATCATCGCCAACCAGCTCTGGGCCTTCGTCGCCCCGGGCCTCTATGCGAAGGAAAAGAAGGCCTTCCTGCCTTTTCTGCTGGCGACGCCGATCCTGTTCACCATGGGCGCGGCCTTGGCCTATTACGTGGTGATGCCAACGGCGTTCCGCTGGTTTCTCGGCTTCGAAGGCACGGCAGGCGGGCTCGAAATCCAGGCGCTGCCGACCGCGAATGAATATCTCGGCCTGGTGATGCAGTTCATTCTCGCTTTCGGGATGAGCTTCCTGCTGCCCGTGCTCCTGCTTCTCCTGCACCGGGCGGGCATCGTGACGCGCGACCAGCTTGTTTCCGCGCGTCGCTATGTCATCGTTGCCGTCGTTGCGCTCTCCGCGATCATCACGCCGCCCGATCCGGGCTCGCAGCTTTTGCTGGCGGTGCCGCTGCTGCTGCTGTTCGAAGGCTCGCTCGTGCTGATGCGGCTGACCGAGAAGCGGCGCAAGGCGGAAGCGGAAAAGCCCGAGGAACCTCAGTCCGCCTCGTAGACCTTGCGTCCGCCGATCCAGGTCTCAAGGACCTTAGTCGCGCGCAATTCGCTTGGCGTCGCCAGCAGTGGATCGCGGTCGATCAGGACGAAGTCGGCCCGTTCGCCGGGCAACAGCCTGCCGAAACGCCCTTCCGCAAAACCGGCAAAGGCTGCTTCGCTGGTGAAGCCGGCCAGCGCCTGCTCGCGATTGACCCGATCCTGCGGGCGCCAGCCGCCGAAAGGCTCGCCATTGGCGTCCATGCGCGTGGTTGCGGCGGCGAGGCCAGCGAAGGGATCGGGCGATTCCACCGGTGCATCCGACCCGAAGGCCAGCCTTCCACCCAATTGCAGGATGGTGTTCCAGGCATAGGCGCCATCGAGCCTGTCCGGACCGAGCCGCGCTTCCGCCATCAGCCTGTCGCTGGTCTGGTGGACGGGCTGCATCGAGGCAATGATGCCGTTGCGGCCGAGCTTGGGCAGGTCGACCGGGTCGACGATCTGGACATGCTCGATCCGCCAACGGCGGTCGCCGGGAAAACTCTCGGCAATTTCCGCAATGGCGTTGAGCGCGTCCGCGTTCGCCGCCGTGCCGATTGCGTGGATCGCGGGCTGGAAATTGCTCTGGGCGGCGCGCACGAGGATATTGCGCAGCTTGGCGGGGCCGGTGATCGGCAGACCGGTATTGCCCGGATCGTCTGCATAGGGGCGTTTGAGCCAGGCACCGCGGCTGCCAAGGGCACCGTCGAGATAGAGCTTGACCCCATTCATCCGCAGCTTGTCGTCATACAGCCAGGGCGAGGGGGCTGCGCCTGCGATCAGTTCCATCTGTTCAGGCCCTGCCGCGTAGGCCATGATTCTCAGCGTCAGCGCGCCCCTGTCGCCCGCCCGGCGGAAGGCCTGCCAGTCCTCGATCGTGGTGCCCATATCGGCGACGGCCGTTATGCCATGGCGGTGCAAAACCTGCTGCGCTTCGGCAAAGGCCAGGTCGCGTTCCTTCGGCCGCGGGGCCGGGATCGCCGCGCGCATCAACTCCTCCGCGGCATCGACGAAGACGCCCGAAGGCTGCCGCGAACCGGGCATGCGCTCGATCCGGCCACCGGCAGGGCTTTCGCTCGCCGCCGTAATTCCTGCCGCTTGCATGGCGAGCGTATTGGCCCAGCCGGCATGCCCGTCGACGCGTGCCAGATAGACCGGGCGGTCGGCGACCACGCTGTCGAGTTCGGCAGCGGTGGGGAAGCGGCCCAGTCCCCATTTTTCCTGGTTCCAGCCGCGTCCGAGGATCCAGGGGCGGGCTTCGTTTTCCGCAGCGAACCGGCGGATTTTGTCCAGCGCTTCGGCAAGCGAATTGGTATCCGACAGGTCGAGCGTCAATGCGCCAATTCCAATGCCCATCACATGCGCGTGGGCATCGATCAGGCCGGGGATCATCACCGCGCCCTGGCCATTTTCGCGATAATCGGTCTGCGGCTTTTTCTCGCCCGATTCGAGGATCTGCGCGACCTTGCCGTCATCGTCGATCACCAGCGCGGTAAAGCGCTGGATTTCGCCATCCTCACCGATGGTGATCCCTTCGACATTGTCGATCAGCACGTCAGCCTGTGTCGGCGCGGCGATTGCCAGCGCCATGGCACTGGCGAGATATTTGAACTTCATCTGAGGCGGCCCCTCCGGATTAGAGCGCCCGCGATAAGGCATAGCTTGCGCGAGGCAAACCCTTTCGGCGATTGCGTCGGAGCGGAGCGAGCCGTAGGGGCGATCCATGACCGAAGCATCTCCCGTGCGCGCCTCCAAGGCGACCGAGCTTTTGACTCTCGACGATGTCCGCGCCGCTGCGGCCCGGATCGAAGGCGCGGTGGTTCGCACGCCCATGCTTCACTCGCAAACACTGTCGGAGATTTGCGGAGCCGACATCTGGCTCAAATTCGAAAACCACCAGTTCACCGCCGCCTATAAGGAGCGCGGCGCATTGAATGCGCTGCTGCATCTCGACGATGAACAGAAGGCGCGCGGCGTGATCGCGGCCTCGGCCGGCAATCACAGCCAGGGGCTGAGCTATCACGGTCGCCGCCTTGGCGTGCCGGTCACGATTGTCATGCCGCAGACCACGCCCAGCGTGAAAGTGATGCAGACCGAAAGCGTCGGTGGCAATGTGGTTCTGCATGGCGAGACTTTCGACGAAGCCTATGCTCACGCGCGCGAGCTGGAGAAAGAGCGCGGGCTCACCTTCATCCATCCTTTCGACGATCCGCTGGTGGCGGCGGGGCAGGGCACGGTCGCGCTCGAAATGCTCGCGGACAAGGATGATTTCGATTGTCTCGTCGTGCCGATCGGCGGCGGGGGGTTGATGAGCGGCATGGCAACGGTCGCCAAGGCGGTGAAGCCCGAAATCGAAATGGTCGGGGTGCAGGCCGAACTCTACCCGTCGATGTATTCCGCCGTGACGGGAGACGATCTCCCCTGCGGCGGTGATACGCTGGCAGAAGGGATCGCCGTCAAGGCGCCGGGCCAATTCACCCGTCAGATCATCGCCGAACTGGTCGACGAGGTGCTGTTGGTGAAGGAACCGAAGCTTGAGCATTCGGTGTCGCTGCTGCTTCAGATCGAGAAGACCGTGGTCGAGGGCGCAGGGGCGGCGGGGCTCGCGGCCGTGCTGTCCAATCCGGAAAAATTCGCGGGCAAGACCGTCGGGCTCGTCCTGTGTGGCGGCAATATCGACACGCGCCTGCTCGCCAACGTCCTGCTGCGCGATCTGGCCCGTTCTGGGCGCTTGGCGCGCTTGCAGATCGTGTTGCAGGATCGCCCGGGGGCCTTGTTCAAGGTGATGCGCGAATTCAACGCGCACAATGTCAATATCATCGAGATCTACCACCAGCGCATTTTCACCACTCTGCCGGCGAAAGGGCTGACGGCGGAGATTGAATGCGAAGCCCGCGACGGGGAACAGATCGACCGGCTGGTGGGTGCGCTTCGCGAAAAGGGCTACAGTGTGGAGCTGGCAGAGCTGGCCTGAGCGGCCCCGGCCATCGCCGGAAATCCTCGGGTTCGGCGCGCTTTTCGACCTTGTCGGCGGGCAAGGCCCGTTTTTCATGGTTAAGAGGGTTTTAACGCGGGACCGGCTCTGGCATTGATACGTCCAACAGGTAAGGATTTCTTAGCCTTCGAGAGGACGCAGCGCCAAGTGACCGCCCCGATCCGCTTCCCCCGGTTTTTCGTAACCAGCCCCGCACCGTGTCCGTATCTGCCAGGCAAGAGCGAGCGAAAGGTCTTCACCGAATTGCGCGGCGACAATGCCGACGAACTGAACGAAGCCCTGGGCCGGATCGGCTTCCGCCGCAGCCAGACGGTTGCCTACCGGCCGTCCTGTCTCGATTGTCAGGCCTGTGTATCGGTTCGCGTAGTGGCCGATGAATTTAGGCCATCTTCCAGCCAGAAACGCGCGCTGAAGGCCCATGACGATCTGATCGCCACCGAATGCCGTCCCTGGGCAACCTCGGAACAGTTCGACCTGTTGCGGAAATATCTCGCTGCGCGCCATCCGGGTGGCGGAATGACGCAGATGGAAGAAACGGACTTTGCGGATATGGTGGAACACACCAGCGTATCCAGCTATGTCATTGAATATCGGGAGCCGGGGATTGGCGCCGAACCAGGCCGACTGGTCGGAGCCTGTCTCACCGACTACCAGGGCGATGGGCTGTCGATGATCTACAGCTTCTACGACCCTGATCATAAGGATCGCGCCGGGCTTGGAAACTACATCATCCTCGACCACATCCGCCGTGCCGCCGAAAACGGATTGCCGTACGTCTATCTCGGCTATTGGGTCGAAGGGGCGGAGCGGATGCAGTACAAAATCCGCTACCGCCCGCTCGAACGGCTCGGCCGCAGTGGATGGGAACGCATGCCCGAGCATGAGCAGAAGCGGCTCATCGCTAGGGCTACGGCTCCCCGCACCAAGCGGCGGGATGACGCTCTTCCGGCAAAAGATGGTCTCGCCGCAGAATACAAGATCGCCGAGTGACCGAATAGGGCTGGCCTTCGGTGCCTGCGCTGCCGCCATCGCGCTTTCGACTGCGTCGCCGCTCGCTGCGCAGGACGGTGTTGCGCCGCCATCGCTCGAGGATCTGATACCCGACGAAGCAGTCGAGAATTCCGACGACTGGGCTCAGCGGGGGACCGACGATGCGGGCGTTTCCGATACGGAGGTAGCTGTCGGCCCGGACTTGGAGGCGCCGATCGCCGAGCTTCCCGGCATGTCGGTGGCCTGGCCTGAGGATATCGGGCTCGACCCTCTTCAACCGCTCGAGCCTGAGCAGGATATCGAGTTCGCGCAATTGCTCGAAGATGCGCCGCAGATCGCGGTCGAGGAGGCCGAGCTCGAAGAACTGTCCTCGACACTGGTCCTCGGCTTTCCGCAGAAGGAGCCGCCCTTCAGCCAGAGGGGTGATTTCGTCGATCGCTTCGAGGCGCTTTCGACTATCGAGGAGCTCGGCGGTGGCGACGAAAACGTTGCCCAGCTCGCCGCCAGGGCGCGCGAGGACGAGGAACTGCTCGGCAATTTGCTGCGCGTCTACGGCTATTACGATGGCGAGATCATGCGCACGATCGGCACACGCGATGCGGGTGAAGATGCGGCGGTGCAGAGACCCCGTGTGCGGTTCGATATCGTGCCGGGGCCTCGCTACAAGGTCGGCTTGGTCGATCTGGGCGAGCTCGGCACGGCATCCGACGCCGTTTCGCTGCGCAGATCCTTCGGCATCGATACCGGGGACTTTTTGCAATCGGACACCATCATCGCCGAGCGCTTCGACCTCGATCGGGCATTGGGTGAAAGCGGGTACGCCTTTGCCGAGATCGACGAGCCCGAACTGCTGATCGATCACGAGCGGGTCGAGGGCGACCTGACCATGCCGGTACGACCGAACGGCAAATATGTTTTCGGCGAAGTGGTCAGCAGCGACGAGGCGTTTCTTTCGAGCCGCCATCTGGCGAGCATCGCCCGGTTCGATCCCGGCGACGTCTATCAACGCAGCCTGGAATTCGATCTTCGCCGTGCAGTGACCGCCACCGGCCTGGTGTCCACCGTCGGGGTCGAAGTGCGCGAGGTAGAGCCACCGCAGGGCGACGAGCCCGGCGTGGTGGCGATGGATGTTACGATGGAGCGGGCGAAGCTGCGCACCATCTCGGGCGCAATCGGGTATGGCTCGGAAGAGGGGGTTCGCATCCAGGCGAGCTGGGAGCATCGCAACCTGTTTCCGCCCGAAGGCGCGCTGCGGCTGCGCAGCATCCTGGGCACGCGTGAACAGCTTGCCGGAATCACCTTCCGCAAGAACAATTTCGGCGGGCGCGACAAGGTTCTCACTGTCGATGCCTACGCTTCCAGCATCGATACGGTGGCCTATGACGCGCGCACGGTAGCGCTGACGGGGACGTATGAACGCACATCGACGCTGCTGTTCCAGAAACCGCTGGCCTGGGGCATCGGAGCGGAAGTGCTCGCCACCGATGAACGCAACCGGATCGTCGATGGGATTGCGCG
The DNA here is from genome assembly GCA_022953095.1 of Qipengyuania sp. ABI-127-1. GTDB lineage: Bacteria > Pseudomonadota > Alphaproteobacteria > Sphingomonadales > Sphingomonadaceae > Qipengyuania. The sequence goes on from JALJCR010000002.1 coordinate 171,822, forward strand.
ACCGCGCCAGACCTATTTCGTCGGGGCGCTGTTCGGCCGCGCCACGCTGGATACAAGCGATTCCCTGCTCGATCCCACGCGCGGCTATCGCGTGACCGGCTTCCTCGCTCCGGAAACCTCGCGCACGCAGGGGCAACAATATTACTACCTCCGCAACCGGGTCGATGCGTCCTATTACCAGTCGATCGGGGACCGGACGATACTTGCCGCACGGGCCGCTTTCGCCAGCATTCAGGGGGCCGATCTGATCGGGGTTGCGCCGTCGCGCAGGCTTTATGCCGGCGGCGGCGGCTCGGTCCGCGGCTATGGCTATCAGGCGATCGGCCCCAAGAACGAGTTCATGGAACCGATTGGCGGGCGCAGTCTCGTAGAAGCCTCGATCGAGGCCAGAATAGGGACCGGGTTTCTGGACGGTGCGGTTTCCGTCGTGCCGTTCTTCGATCTCGGCAGTGTATCGACCTCGACGACGCCCGATTTCGGCGAAATCAAGATGGGTGCGGGTCTCGGCCTACGCTATACAACCGGCTTTGGACCGATCCGGTTCGACGTTGGTATCCCGCTCAACCCCGAGCCGGAGGATTCTGCTGTCGGGGTCTATATCTCCCTGGGGCAGGCCTTCTGATGACCGAGGATATACGCGATCCGGCGGCAGAGGATCCGGCACCCGCGCGCCGCAGCCGGTCCGGACGGCCAGGCAAATGGTTGCTGGGTGCGGTGGCGGCACTGGTCCTGCTCCTTGCCGGAGCGCTTGTGCTGCTCAACACGCCGCTGGGTGAACGTTTCCTGGCCAGTCGCATTGCCGAGCGGACGTTCCCCAACGGCCTGAACATACAGATCGGCCGGATCGAAGGCAATTTGTACGGCGCAGCCATATTGCACGATGTTCGCCTGTCCGATCCCGAGGGCGTGTTCCTGACCATTCCACGGGCGGAGATCGACTGGAACCCGGGGGCATGGCTTTCGAACCGGCTTGAAATCGACACATTCGCCGCGCGGCGCGCGGTCATGGCGCGTATTCCGGAGTTTCTCCCAAGTGAAGACGAAGGGCCGATCCTGCCCGGCTTCGACATCGCCATCGAAGAACTGGAGATCGACCAGCTCTTCCTGGCTCCGGGGATAGCCGGCGAGAATGCGCAGCGCGTCGATCTTGCGGGCAGTGCGCAGGTTACCGACCGCCGGCTGATGGTCGATGTCGACGGGCGGCTCGGACGGCGCGACCGGGTCGCCTTGCTGGTCGATGCGGAACCCGATGGCGATGATTTCGACCTGTCGCTCGATGTGGTTGCGGCGGGGGACGGGCCGCTGGCCGCTCTGGCCGGGGTCGATACACCGCACACCGCCTCCATTCGCGGCGACGGTACATGGTCACAGTGGTCCGGCGGACTGCTTGTTCGTAGTGAGGGCGAGCGCGTTGCCGCCATGCGCATCACCAACCGGGCAGGCGTCTTCGGGCTGCTCGGCAAATTCAATCCCTCCGGTTTCCTGTCCGGAACCCCGGCCAAGGCCATGGGGGACGATGTAGCCCTCAAGGCCGAACTGGCGATCGATAGTCGCATGTTCGATGGCCGGGCCAGGATGATCGGGCGTGGTATCGGTATCGATGCAGCCGGTCTCGTCGATTTGGGCGAGAACCGCGCCGAAGAGCTCCAGATCGAGGCATTCGTGCGCGATCCCGATCTGCTGGGCGACGGTCTTGCTTTACGCGGTACCCGCCTGACCGCCACGCTCGACGGGCCTTTCCGCGATCTTGCGATTGTCCACGATCTCCGCGTGGAGGAGCTGGACCTTGGTGGTACGCTGCTCGCCGACCTGCGGCAGCAGGGAACCGCCCGCTATGACGGCACGCGCTGGACGCTCCCGCTCGACCTGTCGCTGGCAAGGGTGACGAGCGGCAATACTCTGGTCGATCCACGGCTGGTCGATGGCAGGGGGCGGGGCACGCTGGTGCTGACTGGGTCGACGCTGCTGTCCGATGACCTGCAAATCGCCTTTCGGGGGACTTCGGCCAATCTGGCCTTGCGTGGCGATCTGTCTAGCGGGCTCTATCAGGTGCGTGGACCGGTGCAGGCACGCGGGCTCACGCTTGATGATGTAGGCACCGCAGGCGGCACGGCCATGATCGATCTTGCCCTGGCACCGGGATCGCCCTGGCGCCTCACGGCGGATGTCGATGCGCGGATCGCGCCCGTCACCAATGCCACTCTCGCCAATCTCGTCGGCACGCCGATACGCGTCCGGGGCGGGATTGCGGTAGGCGGTTCGGAGCCGCTCGATTTCAATCGATTGCGCGTGGATGCGAGCAAGGTGCGGCTTGCTCTCGACGGGAGTGTCGCTCGGGGTACGACCCGCGTTGCCGGGGCAGGCACGCATGTCGATTTCGGAGACTTTACCATCGAGGCCAGCGTCGCTGACGCCGGTCCCAGTGCTGCCCTTGTGTTCGCACGCCCGGCAACCGGACTGGAAGATGTCCGTGTGGCGATAGCGCCCAGCGATCAGGGATTTGCCATCGAAACCGAGGGCAGTTCCGTGCTTGGCCCGTTTGTCGGCGAACTGGGGCTGATCGCACCGGAAGATGGCCCAACGCGCATTGCGATCGAACGCATGCGCGTATCCGATACTGCCGTTACCGGCGCAGTCACGCTGGTCGATGGCGGTGTGGATGGCACCTTGGCTTTCGGCGGCGGCGGGCTCGACGGGACCGTTGCACTCGCGCCGCGCAATGGCGGACAGGGGCTCAACATCGCGCTACAGGCGCGCAATGCCCGTTTCGGCGGCGACACGCCCCTGCGCATAGCACGGGGGAATCTCGAAGCTGCGGGTCTCATCCGCGAGGGCGATACGACCTTTTCGGGTTCGGGCACTGCTGCCGGACTGTCCTATGGTACGCTGTTCATCTCGCGGCTTGCGGCACAGGGCGAGATCGAAAACGGGATCGGACGCGTCGATGCTTCGCTGGCGGGCAGGCGTAGCGGACGCTTCGTGCTCGACCTCAATGCTCGCATCCGTCCCGAGCAAATCGCGCTGGCGGCACAGGGCGAGTTCGGGGGTAGGCGCATCTCCATGCCGCGCCGAGCCGTCCTGACCAGTATGGAGGGAGGCGGATGGCGGCTTTCGCCCACTCAGCTATCCTATGGCGACGGCGGTCTGATCGCATCGGGTCTCTTTGGCGGTGGCGACCTCGATTTCGATTTCAAGCTCGCGCGCATGCCGCTCTCCCTCATCGATATCGTGCGGGCCGATACCGGATTGGGCGGCACAATCTCCGGCACTGTGGCTTATCGGACCGGGGCCGACGGGCTGCCGGTGGGGGATGCCAAGGTCCGGATCGACGGGCTCACCCGGTCCGGCCTCGTCCTCACATCGCGGCCGGTCGATGTGGCGCTCATGGCGCGCCTCAGCGAGAGCGAGCTCGAAGCGCGCGCGCTGCTGCGCAATGACGACATTCGCCGCGGCCGCGTACAGGCGCGGATAACGGGTTTACCATCCACGGGAATGCTCATCGACCGGTTGCGAGCCGGGCGTCTTTTCGGCCAGTTGCGCTATAGCGGTGCGGCGGAAAGCCTGTGGCGCCTTGCCGCCCTCGACACCTTCGATGTTACCGGACCGATCAATATCGCTGCAGACGCTTCAGGGAGCCTCGAAGATCCCACGGTGCGCGGTTCGATCTCGGGTGAGGATCTGCAATTGCGCAGCTCGCTCTCGGGTACCGATATTCGCGACATAGCCATGCGCGGAAGCTTCCGCGGCTCGCGGCTTCAACTGACGCGCTTCGCCGGCAGCCCAGCCACGGGCGGCAGTGTCAGCGGCAGCGGCATCGTGGACCTGCGCACTCTGGGTGAATCGGTGGAAGGACGCGTGCTGGAAATTCGCGGCCCGATCATCGATCTGCGCGCTTCGGCGAAGAACGCGCAACTGATCGATACCGGCGGATTGAGCGCCACGGTTACCGGCCCCTTGAGAATAGTTTCCAACGGTTTGGGGGGGACCATCGCCGGCCGTGTTCGGATCGACCGGGCGAGTTGGCGGCTCGGCACCGCCGCCGACGACCTGAGGCTGCCGCAAATCGTCACGCGCGAGGTCAATGTACCGGTGGGCCGGGCTCCGCGAGGTGCCCCCGGCAGGCCGTGGCGCTATCTTATCGATGCGCGGGCTGCCAGCCGTATCGATGTCGACGGCATGGGGCTCGATAGCGAATGGTCGGCGGACGTCATCTTGCGCGGGACAACCGACGATCCCCGGATCGGCGGCAGAGCCGAAGTGGTCCGCGGCGACTATACCTTTGCGGGAACACGGTTCGAACTTACCCGCGGCGAGATCGAATTCGACGAGAATGTGCCGGTCGATCCCCGACTGGATATCCGCGCGGAGACGCAGCGCGACGGGCTGACCGTGGAAGCGACAGTGAGGGGCAGCGCCACGCAGCCGGAAATCGCCTTCAGCTCCAACCCGGCCCTGCCCGAAGAGGAACTGCTCGCTCGCTTGCTGTTCGGCGGGTCCGTCACCAGCCTCTCCGCCACGGATGCGGTGCAACTCGGCGCGGCGGTGGCAAGTCTGCGCGGTGGCGGTGGCATGGACCCCATCAACCAGCTTCGCAGTGCGATCGGCCTGGACCGTCTACGGATCGTCAGTGCGGATCCGGCGCTCGGGCGCGGCACGGGGGTCGCTCTCGGCAAGAATTTCGGCCGCCGGTTCTATGCGGAAATCATCACCGACGGACGCGGTTACAGCGCGACCGAGGTGGAGTTCCGCGTCACCAGTTGGTTGTCATTGCTGGCGGCTGTCTCAACAGTCGGACGCGAAAGCGTCGTCGCCGAAATCAGCCGCGATTATTGAACGCTATTCAGCCCTTTGGGGGAAGCAGAACCGCATCTATGGGGATGACGACGCCGTTGTTCGCGGCGATGGCGGCGCCGACGATTGTCGCTCGCGACGTGTCGCCCGCTGCGACGCTCAACCGATCTCCGTCTCTCTCGAACGTGACTGTCGTGTGGCCGAGCGTCGTCATCGTCACGGGGCCTCCCGCCTGATCGATCGCCTCGCCAATCGCTTCCGGCGTGAGATGACCAGGCAGCAGATGATCGCGCAGAATGGCGACGAGGAGCGGGCGCTGTTCTTCCCGGAGGAGATCGGCGCCTTCTTCGCCCAAGGCTTCGAACGCCGCGTCGCGGGGAGCGAGCATCGTATAGCTTGCCGCCCCCTCGAGTACGCCTGACAGCTCGGACTGTTCGATGGCCCCGCGCAGCGTATCCAATTGCTCGTCCGCGCCGAGGCCGGCGGCGAGCGTGAGCGTGCCGTCGTCGCGTGTCGCGGTTTCGGGAGGCGTTTCGTCTTGCTCACCACACGCTGCGATCAGCGGTAACGATGCCAATGCGAATGCGGTGAGGGCGGTTTTGCATGTCTTTATCATGTCGTGCTCCCCTCAAACCAGAAGATCGATGGCCGCCGCCACGAGCTGTGTTTCGGGGTCGATCCGGTACACGTAACCGTCCGAATACCGATACCAGGCCTCCGGAGTGTCGCGATACCGATCGCGGTAGGAATAGGGCACGTTGTAAACATCGTATCCCGACGGCATCGGACGCCCGATGGTGAATTCATCGCCGGTCAGCAAGGCCGCCACAGACGTTATCGCGGCGTCCTCCGGGTCGACCCGATAAATGACATTGTCCGCGTAACGGTATGACGAGACCGGCCCGAGATCGTAATAGTCGACATAATAGTCTGGCAGGGCATAGCTTTCGTAAGTCGAAGGCCACGCATTGCCGATCGACAGCGCTCCGCCGAGTAACGGAATATAACCGGAAATACTGCCGCTTTCTCCGCGTTGCAGGAGATAGCCATCGCGGTAGAAATAGGAGCCGGAAGCGTAATTGGTCAGGCCGAACAAGCCAGGCCGATATTCGTAGCTATTCCAGCGATCGTTTCGATAGGTGGATTTCTTGGTCTGCCCTGGGGGCTGGCAGCCATTACCCTTCTTCGCCAGACCCGGCGGGCATCCGGCGATAGCGCTGCGGTTACGATCCCGCGTCAGAAATGCGCGATCACGGTCGAAACGCACGCGCTCGATGTTGCGGAGCCGTGGCCCGGTCGTCTCGCGTGCAAGGGCGTTGCGGTCGACCCGCTTTTCGAGCGCGGTGCCGACACGCCGTTGAACGTTTTCGTCTTTGACGCGTCGGTTCTCACGCGGGGTGCGATCTTTCGCAACGCCGGGACCTGTCGGCCTGTCCAAGGCATTGGCCCACCCGCGATTATCGTGGACATCGGCCCTTTTGTCGGAGCGGTCGGCCTTGCCGCGATCCGCCTTGGAGGCGCCGCGTTGTTCTGCGGCCTTCGGATTTCCATTGCCCTTGCCGGGATCGGCATGGGCGCTACCTGCGGCGAGCGCGAGGGCTGCCGCGCCAGCAAGCAAAAGTCTCATTTGTTAACTCCTTTTGCCTGTAACGGGAGCGAACGCGTTCCGGTTCCGAACGGACGTCTTGGCTCATTGTCGCGCTCTGGGGCGATGAGGCCAGATGTCTGCCCGATCATTCACCGATCACGCACCGATCACTCACCGATCACGGCGCGGATGGATCGCCTCCCGTCGCCTTGCCGCATGAACACGCGAGAGCCATCGATCACTACGACGAAGCCGCGCGAAACTATCGTTCGGCCGAACAAGAGAAGGGCCGCCCGGTTTCCCGGACGGCCCATTCCTTTCGAGCAAAAAGCGTCGTTAAATCAGAACTTGAAAGTAGCCGTGGCGCGATAGGTCTGCGCGTTGGCGTTCTTGCGTCCGATCGTCGTGTCGACGCCGAGGCCGAAGCTTGCCGCTCCGCTGCGGACCTGCGCCGAAAGCCCTGCTTCGGCCCAGTTCTTGTCGGGGCTGGCGATCGGGAAGATCGCACCTGGACCGGTTCCGTTCGCGAAGTTCGCGGCGAACCAGTACGGGCCGTCCTTATACTCGTGCACGAAGTCGAAATTGGCATCGAGCTGGAAGCCGCTGCTGACCTTCTGATAGTCCAGACCGATCCGGCCCTGGAGGCTTTCGAAGTCCTCGCGGGTGATCTGCAGGGCGAGCGGCCCACCGGTTTCCGTAACGACATCGAACGATTGATCCGCATAGCGCAGCTCGATCCCCGGCGAGATCGTGCCGGCCGCGCTTTCGAAATCGTAGGACAGGCCGAGTGCCGCGGTGAGGCCGCCATCGCTGCTCTCGCTGGTCAGCGTCTGCGATCCACCCAGGAACGCCACCGTCCGCCGCGTGTCGACATCGAGATCGGTCAGGCTGACCTGGCCGTCGATGACGAAGCCGTCCACGGTCTTCGCGCTACCGTAGAGCGAGACCGCCAGCATCTTGGATTCGGCTTCCTGGTCGAGCACGACATCTGCGTCGAGATCCGAATAGTACAGCGACAGGCCGACCATCGAGCTTTCGTTCGGGAAATACTCGATACCGCCCCCGAAGAAGTAGCCGTCGACGTCGGTATCCGCTGCGGTGTAGCCGGGCATCGATTCGCCCTCGCCGTTGAGCAGGCCGCCGGCGAGGTAGATGGCGACGTCCTCGCGGATGGCGCCATCACGGACCCTGGTTGGCTCGCTTGCCTGGCCGAGGCCGAGTGCACCGGCCGTGACCGGCTGGCTGCCACGCGAAACCTGCATCTGCGCCGTCTGGATCGGATTGCCAAGCGTGGCGATGGTACCGCCCGAGCTCTCCAGCGTCGATTCACGCAGCCGCGAGGCATTGAACGACTGCAGGTTGTTGTACGACTGGGCGGTCAACTGCAGCGCTGCCGATTCCGCAACCGGAGCCAGGCCGTTGAAGGTCGCCCGGATTGTCGCCGCATCGGCGAAGTCGAGCCCGTAAAGCTCGGCCAGGCCGGCATTGCCGCGGTTCTGGTCGAACAGACGGGCATAGCCGAGCTGAACCGGATCGGTCCGGTCGATCGCCGTGGTGTAGCTGAGGGCGATGATTTCCATCAGCACTGCGGTATCGGTGTACGTGAAATTCTGCCGCAGGATGGCCGATATCTCGTCTTCCTCGAAGGTTCCGGTAACACCGCCAGCGGCAGTCAGGATGGTATATTCCTGACCCAGGCCATTGACCTGCTGCGTGATACCCGCGCCCACGGTGACGGCGCCGCCGATCGATGCTCCTCCAGTGATCGCCAGGAGGTCCGAGCTATTGTCGGGACCGATGTCGATCATCAGGGTGGAGCCCGACGAAAGGATCGCATTCCCATCGATGCCGAGGGTGCCGATGGTTCCCATCGTTCCGGGGGCGATGCCTCCGACGATATTGGTAAAGAACGGGGTTTGAACGGTACCCGTGCCACCAAGAATGCCGGCAATCATGAGATAATCGCCGCTCGTGCGCAAAGCGCCGTCGACATTGATCGTGCCGCCGCCCTGCATAATGTCGATCAGCGAGGTGAGATCACCGTCGGCCTGGATATCGAGACCCGCAGCACCCACCACGGTGAGGCGATCGATTGTCACGTCGCTCGATAGCGTGGTCGTGCCTGCCGCGCTGAGCGTCACGTCGAAGTAACGTGCATTGACCTGTTCCGCCGCAACGTCGCTGACGACGGGATCGATATTGTCAGGGACGAATCCGGTTGCACCGGGCAGACCGTTATCGAGCGTGGGGTCCGGATTGCCTGCATCCGCAAACTCCGGAGGGCCACCGCTCGGGCCGTGGGGCTGCTCCAGCGGATCGCCGACCGTCGCCGCATCGGCGCTATCCGTGTGCGCCGTGAGGACTGCCTCGCCGCGATTGTTGGACACGCTTCCGCCAAGGACAGCTTCACCGCGATTGTTGGTAACGGCGGCAGTCGACGCAGGTTCGCCATCGACGGTTGTTTCGCCCGTCCCAACATTCTCACAGCGATCGGTCGGGGCAGTCGTGTCGATTCCCGCCGGATCGTTGAAGAACGGAGACTGTATACAAACTTCGCCGAAGTCCGGCTCAGTACCATTCAGACCGGCGCCGGGTGACGTCGGCAAGCCGTTTACGACTTCACCGGCCTGGTTGATAACCCGATAGATCGGATCGAGATCGGTCTGCCAGTGAGTTCCATCTTCCCACGCGCCGTCGCCTGCCTTCGCGCTGACATAGCGGTAGGGATTTGTCGCTACGATATAATCCCAGTAGAGGAACAGAGGCTGGTAGAACGCCGTCGACCCATAGGCGGAGCGGCCGAAAAAGTTCGCGCCACCGGACAGAACGCCGATCTGCAGGTTCTCGGTCGACAGGTCGTTATTGGCAGCATCCAGGATGAGAGGACCGCCCGAATCGCCGCCAGCGGTCGTTCCTTCACGCTCCAAGGGATCGTCGCGATATATATTGAAGTCGCGGATATCAGGCGCAGTCGTATCATCGCCATCCGTACGAGCCGGGTCATCGAAATCGAGCTGATAGAGGTTCTGGGGCACGGACTCAGGGTCTGATCCGAACAAAGCTTCGTCGCTGTCGTCAAGCGAGAAGAGGCCACCCAGCATATTCTCAGCCGAGCGGCGGCGGAAGTCGATTGCCTGGCTGTCGCCCGTCGTGCCGCTCCCGGTACGGCCGTAGCCGGTGATATTCACATGATAACCGGTGCCGTTGACCGGATCGATCTCATCGGGCGATGGCAAAGGGGAGAAAAGCAGAGCCCAAGTAGGGATGGTCGATGTCAGCGAATCGGTTGTCGGGTCGAACTGCGTTCCGACCGGCGTATCCAGCGTAGCGAGAGCAATATCGGCTTCGATAAAGCCCAATGCCTGGGGGTTTTGAAGCGATCGCGGATCGTAGCGGATTTGATTGATATTGTAGACCAGCAGATCCGTATTGGTTTGGCCAGTGCCGAACCAATTCGCGATGCCCGGGAATGCATCGACAGTGAACGTCACCGATGCACGGACATTCTCGCCATCATAGTCGCTCGATGCACGATCGTTGACGCAGTGCGCTGCGAATAGGACGGTGCGCGGGTTGATAAGCGTACCGGTGCAAATGCCGACGCTGCCCTGTCCGACCTCATTGGTAATGACAATGCCAACGCCATTCACGTTGCCTTCTTCATCGACGGCTTCGTCTGGCGTGTAGTTATCGTTCGGCACGATGGCGTGAGCAGGCGTGCTCATTGCGACTGTCGATAGAGCGATGGTGGCGGCGCCCGCCAGCAGACGACCGCCCGTACGGTTAAAACTCGATTTCATTACGAAAGCCCCTCCAGGAATGGTTCGCAAGCGCGGCCCTGAACCGCGCATGGGAATAGTCTAGGCCCGGGATAGGCGAAAATGGAAGGGCTATAGGTGGAGGAAGGACCCCTTTTTACGGGGTTATGTTGCAGTGAGGACGCACTTTTTCATGGATTTCCAAAGAATAAGGCGGCCGGATCGCTCCGGCCGCCTTCTCGATATCTAATCTGCCGGATTGGCGGAGATGGATCAGGCGCTGTAATACATGTCGAACTCGGCCGGGCAGGGCGTGGTTTCGACACGCAGGACCTCTTCCCATTTGAGTTCGCAATAGGCATCGATCTGATCCTTGGTGAAGACGTCACCCTTGAGCAGGAAGTCGTGGTCCGCCTCGAGGCTTTCGAGCGCTTCGCGCAAGCTGCCGCAGACGGTCGGAACGTCGGCGAGCTCTGCCGGGGGCAGGTCGTAGAGGTTCTTGTCCATCGCTTCGCCGGGGTGGATCTTGTTGGTGATCCCGTCGAGGCCCGCCATCAGCAACGCGGCATAGGCGAGATAGGGGTTGGCCATCGCGTCGGGGAAGCGGAATTCGACGCGCTTGGCCTTGTCGCCCGCACCGTAAGGGATGCGGCACGAAGCCGAACGGTTGCGCGCCGAATAGGCGAGCAGCACGGGCGCCTCGAAGCCCGGAACCAGGCGTTTATAGCTGTTGGTCGTCGGGTTGGTGAAGGCGTTCAGCGCCTTGGCGTGCTTGATGACACCGCCGATATAGTAGAGGCAGTTTTCGCTCAGGCCGCCATACTGATTGCCGGCGAAGGTGGGCTTGCCGCCGTCCCAGATCGACATATGAGTGTGCATGCCCGAGCCGTTATCGTCCTTGATCGGCTTCGGCATGAAAGTCGCGGTCTTGCCATAAATATGCGCGACCTGGTGCACGACATATTTGTATATCTGCATGTTGTCGGCGGTTTCGACCAGCGTGCCGAAGGTCACGCCCAGTTCGTGCTGCGCGGCCGCCACTTCGTGGTGGTGCTTGTCGCAGGGCAGGCCCATTTCGATCATGGTCGACACCATTTCGCCGCGTATGTCGACCGCGCTGTCCACGGGCGCCACCGGGAAATAGCCGCCCTTGGCGCGCGGACGGTGGGCGAGGTTGCCGCTTTCGTATTCCTTGCCCGAATTGGTCGGCAGCTCGATATCGTCGATCGCGTAGCCCGAACCGGCATAGCCGTCTTCGAAGCGGACATCGTCGAACATGAAAAATTCGGCTTCCGGACCGACATAGACCGTATCGCCGACACCCGTCGACTTGAGATAGGCTTCGGCGCGCTTCGCGGTCGAGCGCGGGTCGCGGGCATACCATTCGCCGGTGGAGGGTTCGACGATGTCGCAGAAGACGATCAGCATCGGTTCGGCGCTGAAGGGATCGACATAGACGCGGTCGAGATCCGGCTTCAGGATCATGTCGCTTTCATTGATAACCTTCCAGCCGGCGATGGAGGAACCGTCAAACATCAGGCCGTCCTCGAGTTCGTCTTCGCCGAGTACGCTCGCGACCATGGTCAGGTGCTGCCACTTACCCTTGGGGTCGGTAAAGCGCAGATCGACCCACTCGATGCCTTCGTCCTTGATCCGTTTCAGGACGTCGCTTGCACTTGCCATTGGTATTGCCTCCGTTTGAACTGGAATTGCGGTTGCGGGTTATCCCCGCGAAAACTCAGATTGCGTCGTCGTCTTTTTCGCCCGTGCGAATGCGCAACGCACCTTCGATCGGCGAAATAAAGATCTTGCCGTCGCCAATACGCCCGGTCTGGGCGGCGGCGGCGATTGCTTCCACCGTCCGGTCGGCAGTGCCATCGGGGACCACGACCTCCAGTTTCACCTTGGGCAGGAAATCGACAACATATTCGGCGCCGCGATAAAGCTCGGTATGCCCCTTCTGGCGCCCGAAACCCTTGGCCTCGGTCACGGTGATGCCGGATACGCCGATTTCGTGCAGCGCCTCCTTCACCTCGTCGAGCTTGAACGGTTTGATGATCGCTTCGATCTTTTTCACCTGGCGGTGTCCCCCGAGAGTTTAGGTACCCGTATCGCACGTGACTTACGCATCGCGCTCGCCCGTGTTCCAAGAACCGTGCCAAACGCGCAACGGGCGGATTTGCGTGGATCGGATAGGAGTGGATGGGCAATGGTGCCCGAAGAGCGGACAGGCGGTGCCTGTTTTTTAGGCACTCGGCAGCCGCAGGCCCGCCGTTTCCGGCAAACCGCACATCAAATTGAGATTTTGCACCGCCGCCCCGCTGGCGCCCTTGCCAAGATTGTCGAGCCGCGCGACGAGGCGCGCGTTCCAGCCGCCCGCATTGCCGAACACGAACAGTTCGAGGCCATCCGAGGGTGCGGCGTCTTTCTCGAGCAGGAGTTCGCCGACCGGAACCTTGCCATGCACCGTCACTACCGGCGAGCCTTCGTAGAAGCTGGCAAGCGTATCGCGCAGGCTGTCGGCATGCGGATCACCTTCCATGGCGCCAAGGTGTAGTGGCACTTCCACGATCATGCCGCGGAATGCCGAAACGACTGAGGGCGCGAACAGGACGGGATGGTCAAGCCCGGCATGCGCCTTCATTTCGGGCAGGTGCTTGTGGGCCAGATCGTAGCCATAGGCGCGAAAAGCGGGCGCTCCATCGGCTTCGAAACGCTCGATCAGGGCTTTGCCGCCGCCCGAATAGCCGCTCACGGCATTGACGGTATAGGGCCAGTCGGCGGGAAGAAGACCTTCGCGGACCAGCGGCGCGACGAGAGCCAGGAAACCGGTCGGATAACATCCGGGATTGCTTACCCGGCGGGCGTCGGCGACCCGCTCCCGCCCGACCAGTTCGGGGAAACCGTAGCACCAGCCTTCGGCGGTGCGGTGGGCGCTCGATGCGTCGATCACCCGCGTGCCATTTGCCGGATCGATCAATTCCACGGCCTCGCGCGCGGCATTATCGGGCAGACACAGAATGGCGATATCGGCTTCGTTCAACGCTTCGCGCCGCGCGCCGGTATCCTTGCGCTGCGCATCGTCGAGTCGGAGCAGCGTAAATTCGCTGCGGCCCCCGAGCCGTTCGGCGATTTCCAGGCCGGTCGTGCCCGCCGCCCCGTCGATGAAGATCTTATGCGTCACTGGCAGGGGCCAGCGCGCCAAGCCGGACATACCCGCTCGGGCCTTTGGGGCCGCAGGCGATCCATGCCCAGTCACCAGCGCAATCCAGCAATTCGATTTCCGCGCCCGCCTCGACCGTGGCGCCGGTATCGGCGTCATCGCGCATGGCGAGCTTCAGTGCGACAGGCTGTGGGCCGATTTGCCGCATATGCGGAATGACATAGTGGGCGGCGAGAAAGCTCTCGGCCAGGGCGATATGTGCCAGATCCCCACGCAAGGGCAGCGTTCCCGGGGCGGGCCTTTCGACCCGGCCTTTCAATCCGACAGTCTTTTCGGGAAGAGAATAGCTGGCTGGAACAGTCACGCTGTGTGAAGAATCCGGTTGTGAACGTTGCGGGCGCTTAGCCTTGCTGCGCTGTTCAGGCAAGGCAACGCCGTTCAGCCTCCCCCGAAACGATCGCGCAGCATATGCCAGGCGGCACGCAGTCCATAGGCATCCCCGCCCTTGGGGCGACCGGGCCTGGCGACCGGGCGCCAGGCGAAGGTATCGAAATGTGCCCAGTCGATCCCTTCGCCCACGAATTTGTCGAGGAACAGACCTGCCACGCTGGCTCCGGCAAACGAATTCCCGTGCGCATTTTGGATATCGGCAATGTCGGAATTCAGCCATTCACGATAGGCATCGGGCAGGGGCAGGCGCCAGGGTTCGTCGTCATGCGCCTTTCCGGCCCTGATAAGCGCCGCGGCGGTAGAATCTTCGCGAGTCATGAGCGCGGGATAGTCCGGGCCGAGCGCTACGCGCGCCGCCCCGGTCAGCGTAGCGAAATCGATGATGAGTTCGGGTTTTTCCTCGCTTGCACGTTGCAGCGCATCGCCCAGAATCAACCGGCCTTCGGCATCGGTATTGCCGATCTCCACGGTCAGCCCCTTACGGGATCTGAGCACATCGCCAGGGCGGAAACTGTTCGCGCTGATTGCGTTTTCGACTGCCGGAACCAGCAGGTGCAACCGCACGGGCAGCCCCGCATCCATGACCAGCCCGGCCAGCGCGATCGCATGGGCCGCACCGCCCATATCCTTTTTCATCAGCAACATGCCGGAGGAGCTTTTGACGTCCAGCCCGCCGCTGTCGAAGCACACGCCCTTGCCCACGATCGCGAGAACCGGATCGCCTTCCTTGCCCCAGGTCAGGTGCATGATACGCGGTGCGTGATGGCGTGCGGCGGCGCGGCCCACGGCGTGGACCATAGGGTATTCCTGCTCCAGGGCATCGCCCTTGGTCACAGTCAGGCTGGCCGAATTCTGTTTTGCCAGCTTTTCGCATTGCTCCTCCAGCGCAGCAGGCCCCAGGTCCTCGGCAGGCGTGTTCACAAGATCGCGCACGAGGCACACGGCCCGCGCTTCCGCCAGCGCGTTGTCGATAGCGCTCACCTCCTTGGTCAGCAGGACACGCGGCCCGACCGGTCGTTCGGGTTTCTTATACCGGTCGAAAACATATTGGGCGGTCTGCCAGCCATGAAGCGCCGGTCCGGGTTCGCCATCGGCGCGGCGATAGATCCCCTCGGGCAGACTTTCGGCCAGCTTTGCCATGCACCAGCTCGAAAGGTCCTGTGGATTGGCCACGCCGCCCACCGCGAACCAGCCATCTTCCCCATTGTCCTTCGCCGGAACGATGCCGACCTGATATCCGCTACCGTCGAATCTCTGCGCCTCCAAAGCCGCGCGCTGACCGGCAGAGAGCTGCTTGATCCACTCGGGGAAGCCCTCGCGGTTGACGAGGTGGATCGAAATCGCCTCCTGGCCCCGGTCGGGCTGGATAAGCGGTTGGTTGTCGGCCATATTCGGACGTGTCCCTGTAATAATCGTATTCGTAAAGGAAACCGCGATGCGTGCGCCCCTGTTCCTGATTTCGCTCGCCCTGTCGAGTGCGGCCTGCTCCGATCGTGCGGAGTATGCGGAGACGGCAGAAGGCGCGGATCCCCAGAGCAGCGACGCTCAGGCTCTTGCATCCGCAGGCGCGATAGCGACGGCCGAGGCGCGATCCATCGCGGAGGAGACGGAGCGATACGATTTCGCCTATTCCTGGCCCGCCGAGGCAGCCGCCGAACCGAAGCTCTCGGCCTATCTGCAAACGAAGGCCGACGGTGTGCTCGAAGAATTGAAGAAAGATTCCGATGAAGACTGGGACGCGGCGCAAGGACAGGAATGGACGCCGCGCCAGCACAGCACCTCGGTAGAATGGAAAGTCGTTGCCGACATTCCCGGCTATCTCAGCCTGTCGCGCCACCTAGCAACCTATTCCGGCGGAGCGCACGGCATGTATGGTGTACAGGCGCTGGTCTGGGACCGCGAGGCGGAAAAGGCAATGAAGGGGATCGAACTGTTCACTTCGCCCGTCGCGCTCGAGCAGGGCATCGGCCAGCGCTTGTGCGATACCTTGAACAAAGCACGCGAAAAACGCCGCGGCATGGAAGTCGAGGAGGGCAGCGACGACATATTCGACAAATGCCCCGGGCTCGACGAAGCCAGCATTTTGATCGGATCTTCCAATGGCAGGACGTTCGATCGCATTTCGGTTTATTTCGGACCCTATGTCGCGGGCGCCTATGCCGAGGGCGATTACGAACTGGACTTCGATGTGACAGCCAGTGTGATCGACGCGGTGAAGCCGGAATATGCGGATGCCTTCAGCGTCCGCGGTTAGGCATCTCGCAATCGGCGGATAAAGCGCCTATGTGGGCGGGATGACCGAATATCAGGTAATCGACGCGGACGAGACCGTCTATCGCGACGGCACGATCAAGCTCCATGGGCCGGAAGGCTTCGAGGGAATGCGCAAGGCAGGTCGCCTGGCGGCCGAAATCCTCGATGAACTGACCAGCTTCGTGAAGCCGGGCGTGACCACGGGCGAGATCGACGACAAGGCGCGGACCATGATGCTCGATGCTGGCGCGGTGCCTGCAACCATGGGCTATCGCGGTTACACGCATAGCTGCTGCACGTCGATCAATCATGTGATCTGTCACGGCATCCCTTCGGACAAGGCGTTGAAGGAAGGCGATATCGTCAATATCGACGTGACGCCGCTGCTCGACGGATGGCACGGCGATACCAGCCGTATGTTCTTTGCCGGCGAACCCTCGATCAAGGCCAAGCGGCTGGTAGAGGTCACCTATGAATGCCTGATGCTCGGGATCGAGGCAGCTTCCAGGCCAGGCGCGCGGCTGGGCGATATCGGCGCCGCGATCGAAGCGCATGCACGCCAGTTCCGTTATGGCGTGGTGCAGGAATTTTGCGGTCACGGTTTGGGCCGGTTGTTCCATGATGCGCCTGAAGTGATTCACGCCGCACGCGCGGGCACCGGGCCGGAACTGAAGGCCGGAATGTTCTTCACCATCGAACCGATGATCAATGCCGGGCGGCCCCATGCCAAGATTCTGCGCGATGGCTGGACGGCTGTGACCCGCGACAAATCGCTGTCGGCTCAGTTCGAACACTCGATCGGCATCACCGAAACAGGCGTCGAAATCTTTACCGAGAGCCCCAAAGGGCTGCACAAGCCGCCATACTGAAGAAGCGTGGTCGGGCGGACGGGCGTTCGCCAATCACCCTTCGCGCACGGAACGGATTGCGGCGCCCGCAACGAAGGGCGTCACCGCGCACAGGCCCAGGCTGATCGCGGCGGCCAGGGCGATCCCGCCATCGCCGGTGGTCGAAAGCGCTCCGGCCCCGAAAATCAGAATGGGAACGGCCAGCGGGATCACCATCAGACCGGCCAGGGCCGCTCCTCCGCGCAGGGCTGCGGTAAGGGCTGCCACGGCGAGGCCCACGGCAGCGAGCCCGGGTGTTCCGGCAAGCAGGCCGAGCAGAACCGTGCGGGTCGTGGTGCCATCGAGGCCCAGTAATCCGGCTGCGGGAAGCGTCGCGAGAAGCAGCAAGGGGGCGAAAGCCAGCCAATGCGCCAGCAAGCGCACGGCCATGACCAACTCCTCGCTTATGCCCCGCAGGTGCAGCTGATCGAAAACCCCGGCCTCGAGATCGCCCGACACCAGTTTCTCGAGCGGGAGAATCGCTGCCAGAAGGGCGGCTACCCAGATCACACCGCCTCCGGTACGGGCGAGCAATTGCGCGTCCGGCCCCACGGCGAAGGGGTAAAGCATCGCTACGGCAAGAAAGAAGAGCAGCGGCAGAACGCCGCCACCGCCACGCCCGCCGGGCAGCAGCAATCCGAGGTCTCGTCGCAGAAGCGTGCCGATCATGCGGCGAACTCCGCCAGCTCGACTCGGCTCGGCGAGGGGAGGGCGATATGCTGGTGTGAGGCAACGATGGCAATCCCGCCACCGGCGCAGTGCTGTTCGATCAGCGCCTCGAAGGTTTTCTGTGCCTGGCTGTCGAGTCCGTTGAGCGGTTCGTCCAGCAGCCAGATCGGACACCCCCGGTTGAGCAGGCGGGCCAGCGCGGCGCGTTTCTTCTGGCCTGTGGAAAGATAGCGTACCGGCACATCCATCAACGGTCCAAGCTGGAGCAGTTCCAGCGCGCGCCCGGGTTCTCGGCAGCCATCGATCCGTTGCCAGAAAGCCAGCGCCTTGCCGAGTGAAAGGTTCGCATCGAGCGCGAGCCGTTCGTCCACCAGACCCATGGTGCCCTTGCGATCCACTTTGCCGACATAGGGTCGCAAGAGACCGGCAAGGATGCGCATGAGGCTGGATTTGCCTATGCCATTCGCGCCGGTGATATGACACGCATCCCCCGCCCTGCATTCGAGCGAGAGGGCACGAAACAGCAGCCGCTCCCCGCGGCGGCACGCTATATCCTTGGCGACGAGGCGAGCTTGCATGGGCAGGGGCGATAGGCAAAAGCGCCCCCAGCGACAAGGAAGAGGAGATTCGCGCGCATGACCGTCGAGCAATTGACCGCCGAGGAACGCGATAGCTGGCTGAGCGGGCTGAAGGGCTGGGCGCTTACGCGCGAGGGCAAAGCCATCCAACGCACCTTCGAGTTCGGCGACTTTTCCGAAGCTTTCGCCTTCATGACTCGCGTTGCGATGATTGCCGAAACGCGCGACCATCATCCCGAATGGTTCAACGTCTATAACCGCGTCGAAATCACGCTCACCACGCATGATGCGGATGGGCTGAGCCGACGCGACGTCAAGATGGCGCGCAAGATCGACGCATTACTGGCCTAGCGTCCCCTCGCGCGGGCGCGGCCCGAGATCGTAGAGCAGGCATTCGTAATACAGGCGGGCGCGGCCCTGTGCGGCGGCGCCGGGTGTCGTCCAGCGGCTGTTCTCCCGGGTACATTCGGTGTCGGCGCGCGCCTGTTCTTCTGGCGTGCGCTCGCCCACTTCGGGTCCTCCGATCAGCGGATAACTCTTATATTCGCGCTGCGGCGCGGCGAAGAGCAGGCGGAACGCATCGAGCGCCATCGGATGGTAAAGCGTTCCGTGCGTTTCGCTCTCACCCGCATCGACGAATGTCCAGGCAAGGCCGTCGGGCGCCGACGCGCGCAGCGCATCGACCAGCCGTTCGGTCCCCTCGCGGTGCCAGTCGCCTTCATTGGCGGTGGTGAGATAGAGGCGACGCTCTCCCTCCGGGTGCTGCGAGAAATACTGGGCAGCTTGCTTGCCGTATTTCATCTGCTCCCACCACATGCTGGGCGAGATGGCGATGTAATCGTCGAACAGTGTCGGTTCCTCGAGCAGGGTTTCCACCACGAACAGCGCGGCAAGCGATTCTCCCATGATCGCGTCGCGCCCACTGGTGCGGAAACTCGCCTCGACCAGCGGCTTCAGCTCTTCGCGCAGGAAACGGCGATAACTGGGCGATCCGCCGGGCGTGGCCCGCAGAAATTCCTCATAGGGCTTCGGATCGGCAACCGGCGGCGACAATTCCTGACGGCGGTTCACGCTTTCGATGCCGACGAGGATGAACGGTTCGAACGACCAATTCATATCGCGGCTCTGCGCGATGCCGGCAATGTGCTCGAAATCCTGGTCCGGCCCGCCGTCGAGAAGATACACCACCGGATAGCGCCTTTCCGGCTCTTTCTCGTATCCGGTCGGAATTCGCACAGTTATCTTGCGGCTTTCCCCGTCCAGAACGCCGGTTTCGACCGTATAGGTCGTGGCGACCGTGAGCGGCTCGCCACCGGTGAGCTGCGCGGAGGCGGGTAAGGCGAGCGCCAGCGCAGCGGCAGCGCCGAAAACGGAAAGCAATCGCATGTATATGGCTCCGAAAGGCGTTACTGGCCCAGCGGGCGGAACGAAGAACGCGTCTGCTTGCGAACCCGGCCGGGCAGCCAGCGCGCGGCGAAGGCCATGGTCTTCGCGGTTTTGCCAACAGTGGTGTGGAGCTTTTCGCCATGGACTGCAGCCCAGGCCGCGGCAGCGACTTCCTCGACCGGCGTTATCTCCAGTCCCGCGTCCCGCACCCGCTGGCGAATGCCTTCGTTGCTGCGCGCGTTGGGGTTGTGGTCGAGCAGCGGGGTGTCGATGAAACTCGGCATCAACGAGCGGACGTTGATACCATCCTCGGCCCATTCGCCATCGAGGCTTTCGGTGATCGCGCGCACGCCGAACTTGGTCGCGGAATAGACGCTGGCGCCCGGCGTGCCATAAATGCCCGCCGCGCTCGCGGTGTTGAGCAGACAGGAACCGGGCGCGGTTTTCTTGAGGTGCGGATGCGCCGCCTGCGCACCGAACAAAACCCCTTTGAGATTGATGTCGAGGCAGCGCTCGATCTCTTCGGTGCTGTTTTCCAGCAGCGATCCGCCAAGCGGAATCCCGGCATTGTTGAACACCACGTCGATCCTGCCGCCGGTCGCAACCGAGAAGGCTTCGAGCGCTTCGTCCCAGGTCGCGCGGTCGCGGACATCGAAGACATGCGAATAAACGAAGCCGTTGCCGATCTGCTCTTCGGTTTCGCGCATGCCCGCCTTGTCGATGTCGCCAAGGCCGACGAACCATCCGCGCGCGCCGAAATAGCGCGCGACCGCCTGCCCGATCCCCGAACCGCCGCCAGTGATGAAAATCGCTTTGCGATCGCTCATGTTTTCTCTCCCTCCAGCGGCTCTACAGCGCCGCGTTGTTGTATGTGTGCCAGGTGAAGATGGCCATCGCGCCGCGATGGGGCCGCCATTGCTCGCCTAGGGCTCGCGTTTGCTTCTCGCTCGGTCGCTCCGGCAGGGCGAGAAGCCGACCGACCGCTTCCTGAACGGCCAAATCGCCTGCGGGCCAGATGTCCGGACGGCCTTCGGCGAACAACAGATATATCTCCGCCGACCAGCGCCCGATCCCCTTGATCCTGGTCAATTCCGCAATCGCTTCTTCGTCGTCTGCCGGCAGATCTTCGAGGCATATTTCCTCATTGGCGATGAGTTCGCATAGCGATCGCGCATAGCCCTGTTTCTGCCGCGACAGCCCGCACGCCCTTAAGGTGTTGAAATCTCTCGAAAGTAATTCCCGCGCGGGCATGTCTTCGCCCAGCTCTGCTTCGAGCTTGTTCCAGACCGATGCGGCCGCCGCCACGCTGACCTGTTGGCCCACAATCGTACGCAGCAAAGTCTTGTAGCCGATCGGACGGATGCGTTCTTCGGGATAGCCGCAACGCTTGATCGCTGCGGCCACCACCGCGTCGCCCGCAGCGACAATATTCAGATGCTCGCGCAATTGTGCATTGGTTAGCCCCATGGCGAGTGAACTTGCCTTCCCCGTCGCGATTGAATAGCAGCGCCACGCATAGGTTGGGCCAGTGGCCCTTTGCAACCGAGGATAGACGTAATGCCCAAACTGATCGTGACCACCCGCGAAGGCGAAACCAGCGAAATCGATGTCGCCGACGGCCTGACCGTTATGGAAGCGATCCGCGACAACGGCTTCGACGAACTCCTCGCATTATGCGGTGGCTGCTGTTCCTGCGCGACCTGTCACGTCCACGTCGATGCGGGTTTTGCCGACAAGCTCCCCGAAATGAGCGAGGATGAGGACGATCTGCTGGAATCGACCGACCACCGCGTAGCTACGTCGCGCCTGTCATGTCAGATCCCGTTTACGGCGGAACTGGACGGCTTGAAGGTTACGATCGCACCGGAGGACTAATGGCGTCTGTTCGCGCCTGACTGCGTCAGGCGCTGCGCCCTGTCCCATCTCGCTCCCCCTCCCGGCCACCCAAGGCATGGTACTCCATGGGTGGCCGGGAGGGGCGGGCTGGAACAGCAAGGTCGGGACGGATGTCCTGACCGCACTCAACAAGAACACCGGCAGGCGCGCGGGATGGAACATCCACGGGCCGGGCGGATGTTCGGGGCGCAGGTAACAAACACTCAATCCCCCTTTCCGCCCTGCAAGCGCTTGTAGTTTGCGCTCGCATCGGGGGCGCACTACCTCCGCATTCATGACTACAATTCCCGTACGCGAGCAGACGCTCGACCTCATCGGCAATACGCCGCTCGTCCGCCTGGAGGGGCCGAGCGCGGAAGCCGGTTGCGATATCTTCGGCAAATGCGAATTCGCCAATCCCGGCGCCTCGGTAAAGGACCGCGCAGCGCTTTACATTATCCGCGATGCGGAAGAGCGGGGCGAATTGAAGCCCGGCGGTACGGTGGTCGAAGGCACGGCCGGCAATACCGGTATCGGCATCGCGCTGGTGGCCAATGCGCTGGGCTATCGCACGATCATCGTAATGCCCGACAACCAGTCGAAGGAAAAAATGCAGACCATCCGCGCGCTGGGCGCGGAGCTGGTCACTGTCCCCCCGACCAAATATGCCGACTGCAACCATTTCCAGCACGTCTCGCGCCGCATGGCTGGCGAGATCGACGGCGCGATATGGGCGGGCCAGTTCGACAATACGGCCAACCGCAAGGCGCATATCGAGACGACCGCTAAGGAGCTGTGGGACCAGCTCGAGGGCCGGATCGACGGTTTTACCTGCGCAGCCGGCACCGGCGGGACGATCGCCGGAGTCGGGATGGGGCTCAAGGAACTGGACGAAAACGTCACCATCGCGCTGACCGATCCGCACGGCGCGGCGCTGTATAACTATTTCGCCCATGGCGAGTTGAAGGCGGAAGGATCTTCCGTGGCGGAGGGTATCGGGCAGGGGCGTATCACCGCCAATCTCGAAGGCGCGCCGATCGACACGCAATTCCGCGTCTCCGATGAGGAAGGCCTGGATTGGGTGGCCCGCCTGCTGCGCGACGAAGGGCTGTGCCTTGGCCTGTCCAGCGGCATCAATGTTGCCGGAGCGATTGCGCTCGGCAAGAAATTGGTCGCCGAGGGGCGCGAGAATCCTCGTGTCGCGACGATCCTGTGCGACACGGGTTTTCGCTATCTTTCGACGCTTTATAACGCGGAATGGCTGGCGGCGAAGGGCTTGCCGGTGTTTGACTGGTTGCAAACCGACGATTGACTGATGGGCGGGGCTCCCTAGGTTCATGCGCGTGCACCAATTCTTCGATATGAGCCGCAAGCCGCTGGTTGGCGACCTGCCCGACGTGCCAGGCAACGATGCGCGACGCGAACGGACGGTGCAGCGGCTGCAGATCGGCATCACCGGCATCGTCATGATGATCCTGCTGATCGGGCTGGCCAGCATCGTTCAGGACCGCGCGGCCGAAACCGACGCGACCACCGTACCCGCTGCCGCGCCGACGACCGAACCGACGCAGGCCGCTCCGCAGAACGATCCGCTGGTCGAGGCAGGGGTGGTGCCCGATCTGCCGGTAGAGCCGGATGTAACCGCCACCGCCATTCCCACATCCGGCCCGCAGACCGAAGACGATGTTCCAGCGGCTCAGAACTAGGGCGCTGCTGTCCTTTCTCGCGCTGCTGGCTGCTGCCTGTTCGGCAGGGCAGGCCGATCGCGAAGATCCGTCCAAACCCCGCTTGGGCCTTTTCACGAGCATACCGCTTTACTGGGGCGAGGGCGAAATCGGTACTTTCATCGATGGTGAAGGAAAATCCGACTGGGTGCGCGCGGAACTCGAAACGCGCTTTGAACTGGTTCCCCTCGATACACTCGAGCAAGACGCGCTGGCAGGCCTGGACCGCGTAATCCTGGCGCAGCCCAGACCGCTTGCGCCGTCGGAAAACGTTGCGTTCGACCGATGGGTGGCAGAAGGCGGAAAGGCAGTGATCCTCGCCGATCCGATGCTGACCCGGCACACGCGCTATCCGATCGGAGACCGGCGCAGGCCGCAGGATGTGGTTCTGCTTTCGCCGATCTTGTCACGCTGGGGCGTGGAGCTGCAATTCGACGAGGATCAGCCTGGCGGCGAGAGAATGGTCGAAGTCGATGGCCGGGGCTTTCCGGTGAATTTGCGCGGCCGATTCATCCGCAAGGATACCGGGACGGCGGATCGGGCGTGCCAGCCTATGGGAGACGCGCTGTTCGCCCGGTGCGTGCGCGGGCGAGGGTCGGCGGTCCTTTACGCCGATGCCGCCGTGCTCGATTGGGAGGGGGGCGACCCGGTTCCTTCGGCACGCAGGGACGCGCTCTGGCATCTTCTCCAGCCACTGGTGGATGAACAGCGCGACCTCGCGCAGCCGGATGAAACCGCCGACGCGGCCTGAGACGGGAAATTGCGGGCGAAGCCCGGCGGCCCGTCCCGAACACTTGACCGATTCCTTGAAAACACGCGCTTTTCCAAACCTTTCGTTAAGGAATTGGTAGGGTGTTCAAGAATGTCGGCAGGAAAAATAGCTATGCAAATCAGAGTCTTGTCAGCTTTTCCCGTAAAATCCCGCAATTTTCCCTTCCATCCCCACCTCTCTCGCGGTAAACCCGGACCACATCGGACAAGCACTGTCTATGCGCGCCCGGCCCGCAGGCTGGGCGGCTCGCCCGCATGCTCGGGCGGGTGCGGAGAAGTCTTGTCTGCTGGGGAGGTAAGAAAAACCGATTTCGGGGTTTGGGTACAGTGTCTTTCGGAGGGTATAGCGGACAGGCCTATTCGCCCGCGGGCGACAAGGGTCGCTTCGTGCTTCCGCCCCTCTTCCGCAAAGCGGTCAAGGAAAGCAGCGACGGGCGCGTTCTGTGCCTGATGAAGCATCCGACATGGACCTGTCTGGTTGGCTTCGGTCTGTCCCGTAAGCCCGAACTCGAAGCCCAGCTCGACCGCGAAGAGGAAATGGCGGTTCGCCTCGGGAAAGACTTCGATCGCGATACCCGCTCCAGCCAGCTCTTCGGTTTTCAGGAAATGCCTTTCGACGATAGCGGGCGGTTCGTCATGCCCGACCATCTGCGCACGCTCGGCCAGATCGAGGGCGGTCTCTATTTCCAGGGCGGCGGCCGCTTCTTCACCCTGTGGAACCCGGATGAACTCGGCAAGATGAGCGACGATTGGGCGGGTGCCAAGGCGGCCTGCGAGAGCTTCCTTGCCGACGCAAAGGCGAAAGGCAAATGACCGGCGCCCCGCACATCCCCGTCCTGCTCGACGAAGTGATCGAGGCGCTCGATCCGCTGCCGGGCGACGTCGTGATCGACGCGACCTTCGGCGCGGGCGGCTACACCCGTGCGCTGCTGGATCGCGGCGCGACCGTCCATGCCTTCGACCGGGATCCCGACGCAATTGCCCTGGGCCGCACCTGGCGCGAAACGGGGGACAATCCCCCGCGCCTCATTCTTCATCCGCACCGCTTTTCGGAGATGCTCGACGTCATGACATCGAGCGGTGTCGCTAAGGTCGATGGCGTGGTGATGGATATCGGCGTATCCTCGATGCAGCTCGACCAAGCGCATCGCGGTTTTGCCTTCTCCGCCGATGGCCCGCTCGACATGCGGATGAGCCAGGACGGCCAAAGCGCCGCCGATTTTCTCAACACCGCCGACGAGTCGGCCATCGCCGATATCCTCTATACCTATGGCGAGGAGCGCCAGTCGCGCCGTGTTGCGCGCGCGATCGTTGCTGCGCGCCCGCTGGAGACGACCGGCGAACTGGCCCGCGTGGTACGCAAGGCCTTGGGTCACAAGCCGCATGACAAGAAAGACCCGGCTACCCGCACTTTCCAGGCCATCAGAATTCACGTGAACGGCGAGCTCGACGAACTGTCCCAAGGATTGTCGGCTGCCGAACACCTGCTGTGCGAAGGGGGCCGCCTTGCGGTGGTCAGCTTCCACAGCCTCGAAGACCGGATCGTCAAGCGCTACCTGCGCGAGGCGTCCTCAACCCCGAGCGCCTCGCGTCATGTCCCTATGGTTGCGCAGGACGATCCGGTTTTTTCGAGGGTCTCCAAAGCGATAAAGCCGACAGATGCAGAAATCGAGCGCAACCCGCGTTCGCGTTCCTCGGTTCTGCGCTATGCAACGCGCACGGCGACGCCTGCGCGGGAGGCAGCATGATGGTCGGCGGGTCGCGCATCAGGCAGATCGGCTGGGCACTGGTCCTCGGCGTGTGTTTCGCGCTGCTCCTCGCGCTGACCTTCAAGGTCAATGCGGTGAAGAGCGATGTGCGTCTGGCCGAACGCCAGATCATTGCCGCGCAGCGTGCCAAGCTCATGCTCGAAACCGAATTCGAGACGCGCGCCAGCCAGCAGCAACTGTCCGACTGGAATGCCGTCGAGTTCGGCTATTCTGCGCCGCGCGCGGATCAGTATCTCGAAAGCGAGCGCCAGCTTGCCGTATTAGGCGCTCCGCGGGGTATCGACGCGCCGACACCGGTGCGCGTCGCGCTCAGCCGCCCCGAACCGGAAAGCGAGGGCCTGTTCGCCGAGTGGATCGAGGATGGTGATGCGGGAGCCGAAGGCCAGCGTCCCGAGCTCCGGGAGCTTGCTGCGGCAGGCGGTCTCGCAGAGCGCCTTGCGAGCCCGGCAGTCGGCATCGCCACGGTCGCGGAGGTGAGCCAGTGAACGCTTTCTCCGGCTTCGGCCCCGCCGTGGCTGCGGGCAGGAGCGGGCAGGGGGCGGTGAGCATGGCGGTCGCCTCGGGCCGGGTCCAGCTTGTTACCATCCGCCATCACTCGCTCACGCTCGCGCGCTGGCGTGTGCTCTGGATTGCGCTGGGGTTCGCCTTCGTGGCGCTGATGGCGCTGGTGCGGATCGGCTATCTCGGCATGTCTGATCACGGTATGCGCGGTACCTCTCTGGAAGAGGCATTGCTCCCGCCGCGCGGTGAAATCACCGATCGCAACGGCGTACCGCTCGCACGTGCATTCCCGGCCTATGCCTTGTGGTTCAATCCCAAGGCGCTGGGTGAGGAGGGCGCCCCTCTGGTGCGCGATCCCGGCACCGTTGCGGCCAAGCTGAAGACGATCTTTCCCGATCTCGACGAGAAGAAGGTTGTCGCCCAGCTCGCTTCGGGCGAGCAGGGCTACATTCGCCGCCGGGTTCTGCCGGAAGAAGCCAATCGCGTTCAGGAAATCGGCGAGCTCGCGCTCGAAATGCCGATGGAGAACGATCGTCACTACCCGCAAGGGTCAATGGCCGCCCACGTCCTCGGCTATGTCGCCGCCGATGGCAAGGGACGGGTGGGGATGGAGCAGGTGCTCGATGCGCAGCTGTCCAATCCGGCAACCCGCGGCACGCCGGTGGCGCTGTCGATCGATTCGCGCGTCCAGGGCGCGCTGGAAGACGAGTTGCGCCGCGGTATGAAGCTGGTTCAGGCGCAGGGCGGGGCCGGAATCGTGCTGGATGTCGATACTGGCGAGGTGCTCGCGCTGGCATCGCTGCCCGAATTCGATCCCAACAAGATCGACGCGCGCGGCCAGAGCCTGATGTTCAACCGCGTGACCAACCAGGTCTATGAACTCGGTTCGACCTTCAAGCCGCTGTCGGTTGCCGCGGCGATCGATGCAGGCGTAGTCCGCAATCTCGGACGCCGCTGGGATGCCAGCCCGGTCAAGGTCGGCCGCTTCAGCATTCGCGACAGCCACGACATGGGCGACGACCTCAACGTGGTCGAAACGCTGATCCATTCCTCCAACACCGTTACTGCCCGCGTCGTCGACGAACTGGGCCCAGAACGGATGCGCCGCACCATGATCGATCTCGGAATGAACGAGCGACCCTATATCGAGCTTCCGGCCAAGGGTTTCCCGATCTGGCCGGGTGAAAAATGGCCGCGCCTGCGCTCGATGACGGTCGGCTACGGTCACGGGATCGCGGTCACCCCGCTGCACCTCGCCAGCGCCTACGCGGCAATGGTCAATGGCGGCATCTGGCGGCCCGCTACGCTCAAAAAACTCGGCCCCGGCGAGGCGCCCAAGGGCCGCCGCGTGTTCAAGGCCTCGACGTCGAGCCGGATGCGGCAGATTTTGCGGGCGATCTCGATCTACGGTACCGGCAAGAACGCCAATGCGCCCGGCTATCGCGTGGGGGGCAAGACCGGATCGGCGGAAAAGCCCGGCGGCAAGGCGGGTTATCGGCGAACGGCACTGGTTTCGACCTTCGCCGCGGCCTTTCCGATGGATCGGCCGCGCTACGTCGTTATCGCCATGCTCGACGAACCGCGCGGCACCCTGGCCAGTTCCTACCAGCGGACCGCCGCCTGGAACGCGGCGCCCATTGTGGGCCGCCTGGTTCCGCGCATCGGCCCGCTTATCGGCGTGCGCCCCGACGATACGCGCGACGTCGATATTTCCGATATCAAACCGCTGATCCCGGAGGCGAACAAGTGAAGCTTGCCAAGCTCTGCGTCGCAGCGGGATATCCCTGCGATGCCGATATCAACGTGACCGGTTTCGCGATCGACAACCGCAAGGTTGCGCCCGGTACGGTGTTCGGAGCCTTTCAGGGCTCGCAGGTCAATGGCGAGGACTTCATCGACGCCGCGATCGAGAGCGGCGCAGTCGCGGTGGTCGCCCGGCCCGGTGCGAAGGTCGAAGGTGCTATCCATATCGCCGACGATACGCCGCGCCGCGCTTTCGCCGCTTTGGCTGCTCGATATTTCACGCCGGTGCCGGATCATATCGTCGCCGTCACGGGGACCAACGGCAAGACCTCCACCGTCGAAATGACGCGGCAGATCTGGCGCATGGCGGGCGAGCGCGCAGCAAGTATCGGGACGCTGGGCGTGACCACGCCGGATGAAAGCGTCTCGACCGGGCTGACCACGCCCGACATCGTCACCTTCCTGTCGAACCTCAGCGGGCTGGCGCGCGAAGGCGTGACCCATGTGGCCTATGAGGCTTCGAGCCACGGCCTTTCGCAATATCGCAATGAGGGTGTGGCGGTGGAGGCTGCCGGTTTCACCAATTTCAGC
The DNA here is from genome assembly GCA_022953095.1 of Qipengyuania sp. ABI-127-1. Taxonomy (GTDB): domain Bacteria; phylum Pseudomonadota; class Alphaproteobacteria; order Sphingomonadales; family Sphingomonadaceae; genus Qipengyuania. Next base: position 200,319 of record JALJCR010000002.1, read on the forward strand.
CGCGACCATCTCGACTATCATGCCGACATGGAAGAATATTTCGCGGCCAAGATGCGGCTGTTCGACGAAGTCGTATCCGACGGCGCAACTGCGGTCGTGTGGATGGGCTCGGGCGAAAGCGGCTGGAACGCGCGTGCGGTCGAACATGCGTCAAAGCGCGGACTGGCCATCATGACCGTGGGCGAGCAGGGCGAGGCAATCCGCCTGACCAAGCGCGAGCCAACTCAACTCGGCCAGTCGCTGACGGTCGAACATGACGGCAAGAGCCGGACCATCAACCTGCCGCTGATCGGTGCCTATCAGGTTTCCAACGCTCTCACGGCTGCCGGTCTTGCCTTGGCGACGGGTGTCGATGCCGGGCTGGTATGGGATGCGGTTGCCCGTTTGCAGCCAGTGCGCGGAAGGCTCGAACGCGCGGTGATCGCGCCTTCGGGGGCTCCGGTCTATGTCGATTATGCCCACACGCCCGACGCGCTCGAAGCAGCGATCGCGGCGCTGCGTCCGCATGTCGATGGCAGACTGATCACAGTGTTCGGTGCGGGCGGCGACCGCGATCATGGCAAGCGCGCCCCCATGGGTGAGGCTGCCGCCAAGGCCAGCGATGTGGTTGTCGTTACCGACGACAATCCGCGCGGCGAAGATCCTGCGGAAATCCGCCGCCAGGTGCTTGCCGGAGCGCCGCAGGCGCGCGAAGTTGGCGGACGTCGCGAAGCCATCCTCGCAGCCATCGCCGAAGCGGGCGCGGACGATATCGTCCTCGTCGCCGGCAAAGGACATGAAACGGGTCAGATCATCGGATCGGGAGAAAACATGCGGGTGTTGCCCTTCGACGACGTCGACGTCGCGCGCGAATGCGCTGCTGAAATAGCCGGAGGTGCCGCATGAGCGCGGCGATCCTGCGCCATCCGGCCTATGTCGAATGGCCCGCCGATCCGCGCGACCGGCTGCCGCTGACGCTGTGGGATGCGAAGAGCATCGCCGAAGCGGTGGGCGGCACCGCCAGCCATGATTTCCAGGTTGCCGGTGTCGAAATGGATAGCCGCGACGTGGTCAATGGCGATCTGTTCGTCGCTCTCAAGGGCGAGGCGATGGATGGCCATCGCTTTCTCGACAAGGCTTTCGCCAATGGCGCTGCCGGGGCAATCGTCGACCGCCCGGTCGAATGGCCGCACATTCTCGTCCAAGACACCAGCGAGGCACTCGAGGCGTTGGCGCGCGCGGCCCGCAGTCGCGCCGAAGCGACAATCATCGGCGTGACCGGATCGGTGGGCAAAACCGGTGTCAAGGAAGCGATTTTCGCCAGCCTCGAACGCGCCAGCCGCGGTGCGGCGCACCGTTCGACCCGCAGCTACAACAACCATGTCGGCGTGCCGCTGAGCCTAGCCCGCATGCCCGCGCGCAGTCGCTTCGGCGTCTTCGAGATGGGCATGAATCATGCAGGCGAGATCGAGGGGCTCACGACGCAGGTACGCCCCCATGTCGCGGTCATCACCACCATCGCCCCGGCGCATATCGAGAACCTCGGCAGCATGGAGGCGATAGCCGACGCCAAGGCGGAAATCTTCGCCGGGCTGGAGCCGGGTGGCGTTGCCGTGATCCCCGCCGATACCCCTCACTACGAACAGCTCAGGCTCGCGGCCCTGCGGGTGGGGGCGCGGGTCGTCAGCTTCGGCAGGGCGCGCTTTGCCGACATGCGCCTGCTCGACGCGATTCCCAGCGCCAATGGCGGCAGCCTCGTGACCTGCGAATTCCCCGAAGGACGGCTGTGCTACACCGTTGCCGAACCCGGCGATCACTGGGTGGTGAACTCGCTGGCGGTCATGGCGGCGGTGTGCGCGGCGGGCGGCGATATGGCGGCGGCCGGTCTCGCACTTGCCGAAATGGGCGGCCTCAAGGGGCGCGGCGCGCGCCATGGCATTGACGCTCCCGGCGGAAAGGCGCAGTTGATCGACGAAAGTTACAATGCCAATCCCGCCAGCATGCGCGCCACGCTGGCGCAACTGGCCCAAACGCCTTCGACCCGGCGCATTGCCGTGCTCGGTGCGATGAAGGAACTGGGCGATTTCGCTCCCAAGTTCCACGCCGCCCTGGCCGAGCCAATCATCGAAGCCGATGTCGATTACGCGTTGCTGGTTGGCGACGAGATGCGCGTGCTCGCGCAGGAATTGGGGAAACCGCAGAACACCGCGCTTGGCAAGCCGCTTGCCTACGCGCATTGCGATAGTGCCGACGAGGCGATCGAGCTGCTCGAGGACTTCGGTGTCGTCGCGGGCGATGCCATTCTGGTCAAGGGCTCCAACTCGGTCGGTCTCGGCCGGCTCGTGGATCATTTCACCCGCGTCGGCTGACGCGACGAGAGGCTTGCTTGCTTTATCTCCTCGCCGAATGGTTGAATTTCGAAGGCATCTTCAACCTCGTGCGCTATCAGACCTTCCGCGCCGGGGCGACGCTGATGACCGCGCTGGTGATCGGCCTGGTGATCGGCCCGCGTTTCATCGACATGCTGCGTGTCCGGCAGGGCAAGGGGCAGCCGATCCGCGAGGACGGCCCGCAATCGCACCTCGCCAAGCGCGGCACGCCGACCATGGGCGGGCTGATGATCCTGATCAGCCTGTCGCTGTCGGTCCTGGTATGGATGGATCTGCGCAACCCGTTCATCTGGGCCTGCCTCGCCGTCACGCTGGGGTTCGGCCTGATCGGCTTCCTCGACGATTACGACAAGGTTTCAAAGGCCAGCCACAAGGGCGTTTCCGCGCGTGTGCGGTTGCTGCTGGAATTCGCGGTGGCGGGGGTGGCTGCCTACATCACGGTCAGCCAGATCAACACTTTCGTCTATGTCCCCTTCGTCAATGATTTCGGGGTCGAGCTGGGTGCGTTCTACTATGTCTTCGCCGCCGTCGTGATCGTCGGGGCGGGCAATGCAGTGAACCTGACCGACGGGCTCGACGGGCTGGCAACCATGCCGGTAATCATCGCGGCCGGTACTTTCGCGCTGATCGCCTATCTCGTGGGCCGCGTGGATTATTCCGAATATCTCGGCATCCCGCATGTCGCGGGCGCGGGCGAGCTGGCGATCTTCTGTGCCGCGATCATGGGGGCGGGGCTCGCCTTCCTGTGGTTCAACGCGCCGCCTGCCGCGGTGTTCATGGGTGACACGGGGTCGCTCGCTCTCGGTGGCGCGTTGGGTGCGATTGCGGTGGCGACGCATCACGAAATCGTGCTTGCCATTGTCGGCGGACTGTTCGTGTTCGAGGCGCTCAGCGTCATTATCCAGGTCTTCTGGTTCAAACGCACCGGAAAGCGTGTCTTCCGCATGGCACCGATCCACCACCATTTCGAACAGCTTGGCTGGTCGGAGAGCAAGGTCGTGATCCGCTTCTGGATCGTGTCGATCGTGCTCGCACTCATGGGGCTCGCGACGCTCAAGCTACGATGATCACCTCGCCCTCCTGGAAGGACAAGAAATACGCGGTGCTCGGCCTCGCGCGGTCCGGCCGGGCCACGGTAGAGGCGCTGCTGGCGGCTGGTGCCGACGTGCTGGTGTGGGATGACCGGGCCGAGGCGCGTGAACCCTATATCGGGCGCTGCGCCGTAGCCAACCCGCTGGATGCGGACCTCACCGGTTATGCGGGCGTGATCGTCAGCCCCGGCGTCCCGCTCAACACCCACCCGATCAAGCCGCATGCCGACAGCTTCGGCGTGCCGGTGATTGGAGATGTCGAGCTGTTCGCACAGGCGAGGGCGGAACTGCCGCCGCACAAGATCGTCGGCATCACCGGCACCAACGGCAAATCGACCACCACAGCGCTGGTTCACCACATTCTGCAAGAGGCAGGCGTGCCGACCACCATGGGCGGCAATATCGGCCTGCCGATCCTCGAGCAGGAGCCTCTGCCTGAAGGCGGGGTCTATGTGCTGGAACTGTCGAGCTATCAGATCGACCTTACCTATTCGCTCGATTGCGACGTGGCGGTGCTGCTCAATATCACACCGGATCATCTCGACCGGTATGATGGGGATTTCGCAAAATATGCGGCCAGCAAGTCGCGTCTTCTTGCGATGCAGAAGCGCGGCCAGAATTCCATCGCCCGATTTACCGATGCACGGGTGCTGGGCAAATTTGCCGAAGGTACGATTGCGAGCATCCTCGAGGATGTCTTGAAGAACAGGGAGGTGGAGCCAGGCGAGCAGGCCGATTGGCCATCGCTGCAAGGCCCTCACAATTTGGAGAACGCTGCCGCGGCCATCGAGGTCTGCGACATACTGGGTCTGGCCAGAACGGAAATCCGCGCGGGACTTGAGAGCTATGGAGGCCTTCCGCACCGCATGGAGCGTGTCGCGGAAATCTCCGGTGTCGCCTATGTCAACGACAGCAAGGGCACCAACACCGCCGCCTCCGCTCCGGCGCTGGCCGCGTTCGACAAGATCCACTGGATCGTCGGCGGGCTCGCCAAGGAGCCGGGGCTGGGCGAGTGCGAGGCGGAGCTGGGACACGTCAAGGCCGCCTATACCATCGGCAAGGCCGGGCCGGACTTCGCAGAATTGCTCGAAGGCCGCGTGCCGGTGGAACAGTGTGAGACGCTCGACCGCGCGGTAGCTGCCGCTGCCGCCAGGGCCGAGGCGGGCGACACCGTGCTGCTGTCCCCCGCCTGCGCCAGTTTCGACCAGTATGCCGATTTCGAAAAACGCGGCGAGCACTTCCGCGCGCTGGTGGAGGGGCTCAAGTGAACTCGACCACGCAGCCCTATGTCCCGGGCAAGCGCCAGCCCGCGCACATCCCCAAGGGCAAGATTTCTCGCTGGACCGAGCTCAAGATCTGGTGGCGCGAGATCGACCGGGTGCTGTTGTTGCTGGTCCTGCTGCTGATGAGCTTCGGCACCATCGCCGTGGCCGCCGCCAGCCCGGCGAGTGCGGATCGGCTTTCGACCTCGAGCCAGACGCTCGACCCGCTCTATTTCTTCTACCGGCATCTCGCCTGGCAGGTCCTGGCGCTGGGAACCATGCTCGGAATATCCATGCTGGCGCGTGAGAATGCGCGGCGCCTCGGCATATTGCTCGCAGCGGTGATGACGGTGCTGTTGTTCCTCGTCCCCATAATCGGGGTGGAAATCAACGGGGCACGTCGCTGGATCAATCTGGGCATGCAGTTCCAGCCCTCCGAGTTTCTCAAGCCCGGCTTCGCCATCGCCATGGCCTGGATCCTGAGTTGGCGCATGCGCGATCCCAACCTGCCGGTGCTGGGCATCGCCACAGCCTATCTTGCGCTGATTGCCGCGCTGATGATGATGCAACCCAATTTCGGCGGCACGATCCTGTTCGGCGGCGTGTGGTTCGTGATGGTGGTGCTGTCTGGCGTCGACGTGAAGCGGCTAGGCGCGGTGATCGGGGGCGGGATTGCCGGTCTCACCGCGACTTACTTCCTGTATGACAATGCACGCCACCGGATCGATGCTTTTCTCGGCGGAGGCACGGCTTTCGATCAGGTCGATCTCGCCAGTCGCACCCTGCTGGCCGGGGGCTGGACGGGGGCGGGTTACGGGCTTGGCATTCGCAAGATGAGCCTGCCGGAGGCGCATACCGACTACATCTTCAGCGTCATCGGCGAGGAATTCGGCCTGATCGCCTGCGGGCTGATCGTCCTGCTTTACCTTGCGATCGTGGTGCGGGTCCTCATGCGGTTGATCGATGAAGACGATATCTTCGCGCTGCTGGCTGGGGCCGGGCTCATCGCCTTGCTCGGCGGGCAGGCTTTCATCAACATCCTCGTCAATCTGCAGCTTTTCCCTTCCAAGGGAATGACGCTGCCGCTGGTGAGCTATGGCGGATCTTCCACAATCGCGATCTGTCTCAATGTCGGGCTGATGCTGGCGGTCACGCGGCGTAATCCGTTCCTGAAAAGCAAGACCAGGGGACTTGGCGACAGGCTCGGCTTAGGGCAGACGGCCCCGATGAAAGACCAGACAGGTTCCGCACGGCGGGAGATACATCCATGACCGGTGCAAATCGCCACTATGTCCTCGCCGCTGGCGGCACGGGCGGGCACCTGTTGCCTGCCTTCGCGCTGGCCACCGAGCTGGAACGGCGCGGACACCATGTGGCGCTGATTACCGATGCGCGCGGTGCCGAGATTCCCGGCAAGCCCGACTTCCTGCCCGCGCATGTCATTCCGGCGGGGCGGTTCGGCCGCAATCCGCTCACCTGGTTCAAGGGGCTGATGGCGGTTCTCGAGGGCCGCCGCATGGCTCTACGTCTGTTCGACAGCTTCGAACCGAGTGCGGTGGTCGGTTTCGGCGGCTACCCTTCGCTGCCGACGATCCTTGCCGCCACCAGCGCGGATGTGCCGACCATCGTGCATGAGCAGAACGCGGTTCTGGGCCGCGTGAACCGTTTGTTCGCAGGCCGGGTGCAGGCGATCGCAACCGCCTATCCGGAGGTCGAGCGGCTCGATACGAAACATGCGGAGAAGGTCCACCTTGTCGGCAATCCGGTACGCGCGGGCGTGCTGTCGCTGCGCGAAGAGCCTTTTCCCGCCTTTACCGAAGACGGTCTGCTGCGCGTCTTGGTGACAGGTGGCAGCCAGGGTGCCCGCGTGCTCTCGGAAATCGTCCCGGATGGCCTTTCCATGCTGCCGCCAGCCTTGCGCCAGCGGTTGCAGGTCACCCAGCAATGCCGCCCCGAAGATCTGGATGCGGTGCGCGAGCGCTATCGCAACCATGGCATTCCGGCGGAACTGGCGACCTATTTCGAGGATATGGCCGCACGGCTTGCCGATGCGCATCTGTTCATCGGGCGCGCGGGCGCTTCGACGATTGCGGAGCTGACCGCTGTCGGCCGCCCGGCGATCCTTATTCCGCTGCCGATCGCGACCGATGACCATCAGGCCGCCAATACGCGCGAGCTGGCCCGGTCTGGCGGTGCGCGCATGATCCGGCAGGAACGCTTTTCCGGAAAGGAGCTGGCCAAGCAGATCAAGGCGCTGGCGGAAAATCCGCAGGGGCTCGCCAAAGCGGCGCATGCGGCGTGGAATTGTGGCAGGCCCCGGGCGGCCCAGGATCTCGCCGATCTCGTCGAAAGTTTCGGGGGAGCGGACATGATGGATGTGATCCGCGTGGGCGGCAACAATGCGCGCGGTGCCTCGCAGGGCATGGCCGCCGGCCAGGGCGCAAGCCGGGAGATCACGAAATGAGGGGCGTCCCGACAAGTATCGGCACCATTCACTTCGTCGGCATTGGCGGCATCGGCATGTCGGGCATTGCCGAGGTGATGGATAACCTTGGCTACCAGGTGCAGGGTTCCGACATGAAGGAAGGGCCGACGGTCGAGCGCCTGCGCAAACGCGGAATGAAGATCGCCATCGGTCATGCGCCGGAGAATGTCGAAGGCGCGGCGGTGGTCGTTACGTCTACGGCGGTCAAACGCACCAATCCCGAAGTCGCCTTTGCGCTGGAGAATCGCATCCCGGTCGTGCGTCGGGCCGAAATGCTGGCCGAGCTTATGCGGCTGAAATCGACCGTTGCCGTGGCTGGAACCCATGGCAAGACGACCACCACCAGCATGATCGCCGCGCTGCTCGATGCGGGGGGAATCGACCCTACAGTCATCAATGGCGGCATCATCGAACAATATGGTTCGAACGCACGCCTGGGCGACAGCGAATGGATGGTCGTCGAAGCCGATGAGAGCGATGGCAGCTTCCTGCGTCTCGATGGCACCATCGCCGTGGTCACCAATATCGATCCCGAACATCTCGAACACTATGGGGATTTCGACGGGGTGAAGGATGCCTTCGTGGAATTCATCCACAATGTCCCCTTTTACGGTGCGGCGATCCTGTGCATCGATCACGAGGAAGTCCAGGCAGTGATCGGCAAGGTGCGCGACCGCAATGTCGTTACCTATGGCTTCAACCTGCAGGCCGATATTTGCGGCGTGAACGTGCGTCCCGATGCGGGTGGTAATTGTTTCGATGTCATCGTGCGCCGCCGGGGCCAGGAAGACCGGCGGATTGAAGGCGTGCGCCTGCCGATGCCGGGCCGGCACAATGTCCAGAACGCGCTGGCGGCGATCGCGGTATCGATCGAGATGGGGTGCCCCGACGAGGTGATCTGCAACGGCTTTTCCGCCTTTGGCGGCGTCCGGCGGCGTTTCACCAAAGTGGGTGAGGTGCCAAGCGGCGATGGTGTGGCCACGATCATCGACGATTACGGCCATCACCCGGTCGAGATCAGGGCCGTGCTCGACGCTGCGCGCGAAAGCGCCGGCGAAGGCCGCGTGATCGCCGTGGTCCAGCCGCATCGCTATTCGCGTCTGCGCGATTTGATGGACGACTTTCAGAGCTGCTTCAACGCGGCGGACGAGGTTTATGTCACGCCCGTATATGCTGCGGGCGAGGATCCGATCGAAGGCGTCGATGCCGATGCGCTCGTTGCCGGTCTCAAGGCACGCGGTCACCGCGCCGCTGCCACGGTTGAGGACGAGGCGGAGCTTGCCGAAAAGCTCGCGAGTGATCTGCGCGCGGGTGATTTCGTGGTCTGCCTCGGCGCGGGCGACATCACTCAGTGGGCGGCAGGCCTGCAGAATGGCATTGCGAAGGCGACCACGGCATGAGTGATCGCGACCAGCCCGGCGATGCGTGGAACTGGGATAGCGGGATGGCGCCCGATTGCGAGGTCGAGGGCAGCATAGCCGCGCCCATCGATGTGCCCGGCCTGCGCGGCAAGCTCACGCCCGATGCGCCCCTGGCCAAGCTGGTCTGGTTCAAATCGGGCGGCAGGGCGGACTGGCTGTTCGAACCGGCCGATCTCGACGATCTCAGACTGTTTCTCGAACGACTGGGCGGCAACCTTCCGGTGATGGCGTTGGGCCTGGGCTCGAACCTGATTGTGCGCGATGGCGGTGTTCCCGGCGTCGTCGTCAAGCTCGGCAAACCCTTTGCCGATATCGAGGTGGGCGAGGATCACACGCTGACCTGCGGTGCGGGGGCGCATGGCATTTTGGTGGCATCGACAGCGCGCGATGCGGGGATTGCCGGGGTCGAATTCATGCGCGGCATCCCCGGCACGGTGGGCGGATTCGTCCGGATGAATGGCGGGGCCTATGGCCGCGAAGTCAGCGATGTGCTGATCGACTGCGACGTCATCCTTCCGGACGGGCAATTCGTTACGCTTCCGGCAGCGGATCTGCGCTATAGCTATCGCCACTCCGTGCTGCCCGATGGTGCGGTGGTGGTTCGTGCCCGTTTCCAGGGCGAGCCCGGTGATCCCGAGATTATCGGCGCGAAGATGGACGAAATCGCCGAAGCGCGCGAAAATTCGCAGCCGCTGCGTACCAGAACCGGCGGTTCGACCTTCAAGAATCCGCCCGGCGAAAAGGCCTGGGAACTGGTCGATGCGGCGGGGTGCCGCGGCCTGAAGATGGGCGGCGCACAGGTGAGCGAGAAGCACACGAATTTCCTTATCAATGTCGACAATGCGACCAGCGCCGACATTGAGGGGCTGGGCGAGGAAGTGAAACGCCGGGTCTATGCGAATTCGGGCGTCGAGCTCGAATGGGAAATCCAGCGCGTGGGGCGGCCGTAAGGACCAGGAATGACCGATCTCCCCAAACTTCATATCGCCGTGCTCATGGGTGGCTGGGCCAATGAACGGCCCGTTTCTCTGATGTCGGGCGAAGGTGTGGCCAAAGCGCTGGAAGAGCGCGGCCACAAGGTAACGCGGATCGACATGGATCGTCAGGTGGCCGCGCGCATTGCGGAGGCCGCACCCGACGTGGTGTTCAACGCTCTGCACGGCGTGCCGGGCGAGGATGGCAGCGTGCAGGGCATGCTCGACCTGATGGGTATTCCCTATACCCATTCCGGCCTGGCGACCTCGGTCATCGCCATCGACAAGCAACTGACCAAGCAGGCGCTGGTGCCGCATGGAATCCCGATGCCCGGTGGGCGGATCGTCAGGAGCGCGGACCTGTTCGAGCGCGATCCGATGCGGCGCCCCTATGTGCTCAAGCCCGTCAATGAGGGCAGTTCGGTCGGGGTGGCCATCGTCACCGACGAAGGCAATTACGGCAATCCGATCGCGCGCGACGCCAAGGGGCCGTGGCAGGACTTCGCGGAATTGCTGGCCGAACCCTTCATCAAAGGCCGCGAGATGACCACCGCAGTGGTGGATTTCGAAGACGGCCCGCGCGCGCTCGGCGTGACCGAATTGAAACCCAAGAGCGGTTTTTACGATTTTGACGCGAAATATACCGATGGCATGACCGATCATGTCTGCCCCGCCGAAATCCCCGGGAATATCGAGAAGCTGTGTCTGGACTACGCGCTCAAGGCCCATAGGCTGCTCGGGTGCCGTGGCACGAGCCGGACCGACTTTCGCTGGGACGAGGAACAGGGCGAAGAGGGCTTGTTTATCCTCGAGACCAACACGCAGCCGGGCATGACACCGCTCAGCCTGGTGCCGGAACAGGGCAGATATGCCGGCATCGAATATGGCGAGCTGTGCGAGCTGGTCGTGGCTGCGGCGCTACGTCATCATGCTGCGAAATCGGGTGACGGCGATGGCTAAGGTCAAACGCAAGCCTGCCGGTGTGCGCCGTTCGGCCGCAGCGCGGAGCCGCAGTCAGAAGGCCCGCGCCGCGAAGCGCCACACGAGCGGTCTGCTCGATAGAATAATGGGGGCATTGCCCTTCACCGAAGAGCAGTGGCACAAGTTTTTCCTGTTCACTATCGTCGCGACCGGCATCGGTATTGCATGGACCATTGCGAGCTATGCTGGCGTTCCGGATCTGGCCAGGGCAGAACTGGCCAAGTCGGCCTCGCGCTCCGGTTTCGAGGTCAGCCGGGTCAGCGTGTCCGGTGTGGAGCAGATGAACGAACGGCTGGTATATGAACGCGTATTGGCCGAACGGGATCGCCCGATGCCGCTCGTGGAGCTCGAAGAGGTCCGCGAACGCCTGCTGGAATTGCCATGGGTGTCGGATGCGCGCGTTTCGCGCCAGCTTCCCGATACGCTCAAGGTCGATATCGTCGAACGCACCCCGCATGCGGTTCTCCGCAAGCCCGATCGTCTGGTTCTGATCGACCCCCAGGGCCACGAACTGGAGCCGATCAGTGCGAAGAATGCCGAGGACAAGCTCCTGATCGAGGGTCCGGGAGCCGCGCGCCAGGTCGAGGAACTGGGCAAGCTGCTCGATGCCGCGCCAGCGCTCAAGCCCCAGATTGCGTCGGCCGAATGGGTCGGCAACCGGCGCTGGAACCTGACCTTCAAGACCGGCCAACTGCTTGCACTTCCCGAAGGCGAGCTCGGCCCGCCCGCGCTGGTGAAATTCGCCCAGCTCGACGGCATGCACCGCCTTATCGGCGGTAAACCCGTGGCGATCGATATGCGTGTTCCCGACCGCGCCTATCTGCGCTGCGAAGACGGACCCTGCCCGAAACAGATGTCACTCAACGGACGGGGGCAGTAATGGCGACGGCGCAGCCCCGCATCACCCGCGTATTCGGTGCCGTGAACATCGGATCGTTCCGCGTATCCGCCATGATTATGGGGGAAGCGGAAGGGGGGCAGATGATCGTGCTGGGGTCTAGCCACCGCGCCAGCGACGGTATCAAGCGCGGCTACGTCACCGATATGCGCGCTGCCAGCCATGCGATCCGCACAGCGGTCGAAAAAGCCGAGGCAAACGCCAACACATCGATCCAGAGCGTATGGATAGGTTGTGCGGGGGCGGGCCTGTCGAGCAAGATTGCGAGCGTGGAGATAGCCATTGGCGGGCGCCGTATCGAAGAGGATGATATCGAACATCTCCTCTATGCCGCGCGCGACCATCTGCATCCCGACGGGCGCATGGTGTTGCACGCGCAGCCTGCGCATTACACGCTCGATGGGGCGCATGGCGTCGCCAACCCCAAGGGGCTTCACGCGGAAGCGCTGGGGGTCGATGTGCACGTTACTTTCGCCGAGGGTGCACCGGTGCGGAATCTGATCGAGGCCGTCCAGACGGCTCATCTCGATGTGGAGGGTGTGGTCGCGAGCCCCCTGGCGGCGGCGCACGCCTGTCTTACCCGGGAGGAACGCGAACTAGGCGTCGCGCTGGTCGAAATCGGCGCGCAGGTGACCAATGTATCGGTCCATGCTGCGGGTATGCTGCTGGGTCTGAAATCGATTCCGATCGGATCGAACGACATCACCGATGCTATTGCTTCATCGCTGGGTATCCGGCGCAGCCAGGCTGAACGGCTCAAATGTGTAGCCGGGTCGGCTATTGCCACACCGACCGACCATCGCGAGATGATCCCGGTCAACGGGCCTGGCGAGGAAGCGGGCGGACCGCTCGCACGCGGTGCGGACGAACACAACCGCATAGCCCGGGCCGAACTCGTCTCGATCGTCACCGACCGGCTGGGCATCGCCACTGCTGAAATCGGCAAGGCGCTCAAGACAATGGGCTTTGCGGGCGCGCAGGGGGGGCAAGTCGTGCTCACTGGCGGCGGCGCGGAGCTGCACGGCATTGCCGAATTCATGCAGGGTGCGCTGGGACAGCCGGTCCGGATCGGCAAGCCACCTTCGTTGCAAGGGTTGCCCGAAGCGCATGCGACACCCGGTTTCGCGACGCTGGCGGGCTTGTGTCTTTATGCGGCAGAGGACCCTGTCGACATCCGATCAGTCGGGCCGCGGTTCCAGCCGACCAAGCGCTATCGGGGCATGGGTCTGGTCAACCGTGTCTTTCAAGCGGTGCGCGAGTATTTCTGAGGGTTGATACGCGGCGCAATCCCGCCTTTAGCCCTTGTGGATAAGGCACATAAGGCTGCGGCCTGCGATTCGCTTTGTGCCAGAGTTGTGACATAAAGTCGGCAACGCGACTTTTGAATACCCAGGGGACTCTCGATGAGTATCAATATCGGACCGGCATCTGACGACGATCTTCGTCCCAAGATCATGGTTGTTGGCGTCGGCGGTGCGGGCGGCAATGCCATCGCCAACATGATGCAGGCTGAAATCGAAGGCGTCGATTTCATCGTTGCCAATACCGATGCCCAGGCATTGAGCACCTCCGCATCCGAAAAGCGCATCCAGCTCGGGCCGGATATCACCGGTGGTCTCGGCGCGGGCGCTCGCCCGGAAGTGGGCAAGGCCGCCGCCGAGGAAACGGTCGATGAGATCGAAGATGCGCTCGACGGCGTGAACATGGTGTTCATCGCGGCCGGCATGGGTGGCGGCACCGGGACCGGCGCCGCGCCGGTCATTGCCGAGGCGGCGCGCAAGAAAGGCGTGCTGACCGTCGGCGTGGTTACCAAGCCATTCCTGTTCGAAGGCACGCGCCGCATGCGCGCGGCGGAAGCCGGCATCGACGAACTGCAAAAGCACGTCGATACACTGATCGTCATTCCCAACCAGAACCTGTTCCTGGTGGCCAAGGCGGAAACGACCTTCAAGGAAGCCTTCATGCTCGCCGACGAGGTGTTGCAGCAGGGCGTTCGGTCGATCACCGACCTGATGGTCATGCCGGGTCTGATCAATCTCGACTTCGCCGACGTGCGCTCGGTGATGAGCGAAATGGGCAAGGCGATGATGGGTACGGGCGAGGGCGAGGGCGACAATCGTGCGCTCGAAGCTGCCGAACATGCGATCGCCAACCCCCTGCTCGACGGTGTGTCCATGGCCGGTGCCAAGGGCGTTATCATCTCGATCATCGGCGGCGAGGATATGAAACTGCTCGAGGTCGACGAGGCGGCGAACCACATTCGTGAACTGGTCGACGAGGATGCCAACATCATCTGGGGCAGCGCGTTTAACCCCGATCTCGAGGGCAAGATTCGCGTCTCGGTCGTTGCCACGGGGATCGAACCGGACGGTTCGGTCGCGGCTGCCCCCTCGCGCGCCTTCTCCATGCGCGAAAGCAGGGCTCCCAAGCGCCCGGTGCTCGATGTGCCGAGTGAAGATCCCGCCGAAGAGGAGCCGTTCGAGCTGAACGAGGGGCTCTCCGCCGATCCCGAGCCGCAATTCGATCATGCGGCTGAAGCCCCGTCCGAGCCCGAACAGGCCGCGACGGAAGCGGATGCTCTCGATCTCACGGAGGAAATGGACCCCGCGGGCGGCGCGCGACCCTTCGGCCTGACCCCGGCGACCTCGGGTTCCTCGGCTGGTGAGGGCGAGGACCATTATGACGACGTCGACGAAATCGTCGATCCGCTTGCCGGCCTGCGCAACGAGCATACCGAGCGTTTCGACGCCACCGACGACGAGGGTGTTCCGGAGCCTGCCGATGACAGGGAATTCGGTGGAGCCCCGACCACAGAGGGGTGGAACGAGGATCGTTCCGCGCCTAGCCGGTCGGGCGGAAACGAATCCGGGGGCGACAGCCCTCAGGATGAATTCGAGCTTGGCGACGAGCACCTTGCCACGGAAAGCCCGCTCGCGACCAAACCCGGTCGTAAGCAGCCCGTGCTTCCGGGAGATGGTCCGGCGGGCGACGGTTCGACCGGCGCCGGTGGTTCGTCGGCCGGTCAGAGCGGTGGCGGCCGCGGCGCGTTGCCGGGCAATACCCTGTTCGAACGCATGGCCAATCTCTCTCGCGGGGCGGGTAACGCCGATGCCGAGGACGAAGATGACGGCGATGACAATGGCGGAAGCGGCGGCGGACTTAATATTCCGCGCTTTCTCGGGCGCCAGAACAACCAGTAACCGGACCGTATCGGTGCGATTCGGCGCCCCCCTTGCGAGAGTGGCACCATGACCTTGAGGCGGCGAATTGCATCGGGGGTGGCGCTGCTCGCTCTTACCGCGGTGCCGGGGCATGTTTCCGCGCAGCGCGAGATCGTCCAGCCGCTGCCTGCACCGGGCGAGCGTCAGCTAAGCGATGCGCTTTCGCGGCTCGCGCGCAATGCGACCGATGTCGGCGCTTTGCTCGATGCGGGCGAGGCGGCGCTCGAACTGAACGATATCGATGCGGCGATCGGCTTTTTCGGGCGCGCCAACGAGCTTTCTCCCGGCAATTCGCGGACGAAAGTCGGCCTGGCCCGTGCCTACACGCGGTCCCGCAGGCCGGTGGAAGCCCTGCGGCTTTTCGCGGAAGCAGAAGCGGCTGGGGTCGCCAATGCGCGCATGGCGGAAGAACGCGGGCTGGCCTTCGATCTCGTGGGCGATGCGGCGAGCGCGCAAATGCTGTACCGGCTGGCTTTGGCCAATGGAGCCGGCGGCGAGGTGGCGCGGCGCCTGGCGCTCAGCCAGGCGATCTCGGGCGATCGTGAAGGGTTCGAGGCGACTTTGCTGCCCTTGCTCGAGCGCGGCGATGTCGCGGCATTCCGGACGCGAGCTTTCGGCCTGGCGATTCTCGGTGATGCGCGCGAGGCGAAGGATATCGCGAATACGATGCTGCCCACCGGCCTCGGCACGCGCATGGCCGCCTATTTGGACTACATGCCCCGGCTGACCAAGGCGCAGCAGGCCGCCGCAGGCAATCTGGGTGTCTTTCCGCGTATCGCCAGTATCGGCACCGACGATGCGGGTATCGCTGAATATTCCCCGGCGCCGCCGCAGATTGCCCGCGCGCCGGCCCCAGCGGCCGTTCCAAGCCCCACTCCGACGCAGAGCATGTCCGGCCCGGGCGACCGTGAGGACCGGCAGCGTCCGGACAATCCAGGCGGCGCGGCGGGCGAAGAACGCTCATCCTCGCCAGCAACGCCGTCGGAGCCGGTATCGCAACCGGTCTCTGCCGCTCCCACGCGAAATGCGGCGGCGCAATCCGTTCCCGATCGGGAAACCCCGCCCGCTTCCGGTCTTCGCGAAGAACCGGTGGTCGTCGCGCAGGCCGGTCCGGCTGGCGCAACCCGGTCGGCGACTGAAGCATCTTCGGCGTCGATGCCCTTGCCCGGGCCACCGCAGCGGCCACAATCCGCGCCAGAGCCGACGCCAGAGCCCGAACGTGCTTTCGAACCCGGGCCTCGCTCTGTCGCCGATGCCTTCAGCGGGTTTACTCTCGAACCCGGCTCGACCTCGCCTGGGTCGAATGGTGCGGTGGACATCACGCAAATCGACATTCCGCGTGAGCGAGTTCGACCAAAGCCCCCGCCGCCTCCCGTCCATCCCTCGCGTCACTGGGTGCAGGTGGCGACCGGAAAGGACAGGAATGCCCTGAAGTTCGATTGGCGCCGGATTTCCCGGAAGGCAGCCGGCAAGCTGGACGACAAGGGGCCGTTCGTGACCCCTTGGGGCGAGGCCAACCGGCTTCTGTCCGGACCTTATGACAGTGCCGAGAAGGCGCGTGAAATGGTCAATGAACTCAGGAAGTTGGATATCGATTCTTTCCCCTTCACCAGCGCCGAGGGCGAGGCGATCGACACGCTCTGACCGTCGGGAGGGTTAATGCGTGGCCCAGTTTTGTTCACAAGCTTTGCACAAGCCTTAGCGGTTCTCCCCAGCGCCGACCGCCTCGTCCATTGCCAAGCGACGGTGCGTTTCTGCATCCCGCACCATATGACGCGCAGGGGACAGCTTCGATGAGACCATCAGAAGACCGCTACGAGGTCGAGGAGGACGCAGCGCCGCTCGACATGCTGGTCGCATTGTTCGAAGCGCGCGGCTGGCCCTGCGATTCGACTGCGACCGAAATGAGCGGGGAAATCCAGGGGAGCTGGATCAAGTATCAGGTGCGCGGCATCTGGCGTTCGGACGATATGGTGCTGCAGATCCTTTGTCTGCCCGACATTCGTATCTCGAAGGACAAGCTGGCACCTGCGCATGAACTGGTCAGCCTGGTAAACGAGCAGATGTGGCTCGGCCACTTCGACATCTGGTCGAATGGCGGCGTGCTGCTTTATCGCAACGCTACCATGCTGGGCGACGATGGGTTGCTAAGCCTGGGCCAGGCGCAGGCGCTGGTGGAGATCGCGGTCGACGAATGCGACCGTTTCTATCCCGCGTTCCAGTTCGTTTTATGGGGAGGGCGGACGCCTTCCGAAGCGCTGGAAGCGGCCATGGTCGACGCCGCGGGCGAGGCCTGACCTGAGGCTTGGCAAGAGGTTGATCGCCATCGGGGTTGGCCGATCCGGTTTCGCTTGAAATCGGGGGGCAAAACACCGATATTCCCATTCAGGAGCAGGGCGTATCTTCGCGCTGCCAAGAGGAGTTGCATCAAGATGGCCAATTGGAACGACACCGACCAGAGGCAGGGCTTCGGCACCGTGCCGCGCGCTGGCGACGCCGTTGCCAGGCAAGAAACTTTCGACGCTGGGCTGCGCAAGCACATGCTGTCGATCTATAACTACATGACTTCCGGCGTATTGCTGACCGGCATCGTCGCCTTGCTGGCCGCGCAGAGTGGCCTTGCGCTTGCTTTCGCCAGCGGTCCGCTGATGTGGATTGTCGCCTTGGCTCCGCTCGGCTTCGTCCTGGCGATGAGCTTCGGGCTTAACAAGATGAGCAGAGGCACTCTGCAGGTGCTTTTCTGGTCTTTCGCGATCGTGATGGGTCTTTCGATGTCGACGATCTTCCTGCGGTTTACCGGGGAATCGATCGCCGCCACCTTCTTCGCCACTGCTGGCGCGTTCGCCGGTCTCAGCCTGTTCGGCTATACGACCAAGAAGAACCTCCAGGGCTTCGGCACCTTCCTCGTGATGGGTGTCATCGGCCTTTTGATCGCCATGGTGATCAATATCTTCCTCCAGTCGAGCACGATGCAGTTGGCAATCAGCTTCATCGGGGTGCTGATCTTCGCGGGCCTCACCGCTTACGATACGCAGCGTTTGAAGCGTGAATATCAGTATCTGCGCGGCACCGAATTCGCCGGGAAGGCGATTATCATGGGCGCGCTGAGCCTGTATCTCGATTTCATCAACATGTTCATGTTCCTGCTGCAGTTCATGGGAAACCGCGAGTAGGGCTAAACCACTCGTCGTAAACAGGAATCGTTTGACCGTGCCCGGGGCGCCACCAGCGTCCCGGGCATTTTCTTTGTGCGAAGGTCAGGCTAAACAGTCGGCTTCATCCCCCGTCAAGGGAGAACGGAGCAGGATGAACGCCAGCTTTATCGAGGAGGGTCAGCGGGCCATGAGCCGCGTTTCAAAACACACCATTCGCATAGCGGCCATCGCCGCTGGTCTGGCCGCGCTTGGGGCCTGTGCCACGCCGCCGCCGCCACCACCGCCACCGCCTCCTCCCCCGCCCGTGCAAGCCGTTCCGGTCCGTCCGTTGCCGCCGGGCCAGGCGTCCTACGCCATGGCCATCCCACGCGTGAATTCCATGGGGATGCGCGAAACCGTCAATCTCGGGATTTCCGACGACGAGAAGGTCTGGCATTTTCGGTCCGCGTGGAATGTCGCGGCGCTCAACTGTCTCGACGCGCGGTATCAGCCGATACTCGATGCCTATAGCAGCTACATCAAGGATTATGCGCGGCCGCTGAAGCGCGTCAACGACCGCATCGATGCCGACTATCGTCGTGAATATCGTGCCCGGCGGGCGGCCATTCAGGCGCGCGAGAGCCAGATGACCATGGTTTACAATTATTTTGCGCTGCCTCCGGCGCGATCCGATTTCTGCCGCACGGCCTTGGGCATTTCCCAGCAATATCTCGCCTCCGAACAGGTCGATCCGGAAGCGTTCGCGCTTACCAATTTCACGGCTTTCGAAGGCCCGTTCGAACGGTTTTTCAAGGCATATGAGGAGTATGAGCGCGAATCCGCCGCCTGGGATGCCCGCTATGGCGAGCGGTACGGCGCTTCGCAGCCGGGCTATGTCGCTGTGCGCAACGCCCGCCGGGACCGGTTGCCGCAGCCCGGTCAGGATCCGAAATTGCTGACCGCCCAGCCGTTGCAGGAAAGCACCGTTCGCGATCCCGAAAGCGGGGCGTCGATCCCGGTGGTTCCGGTCGACGAGACCCGTGCCTCGATCCCCGTCGTGCAACCGATCCCCAACGATGCGGGAGCCGACGATACACCGCAGGCGTAACCCGATTGAGGCTTTTCAGGCGCGCCGCCTTTCGCTAGACGGCGCGCCGCGCATTGCGGAAGCCTGCGATGCGGAAAACCTGGAACGGGGCCGTAGCTCAGTTGGGAGAGCGCGTCGTTCGCAATGACGAGGTCAGCGGTTCGATCCCGCTCGGCTCCACCAGGAAAACCTCTTCCTCCCGCCATATCCTTCGCGTCAGTCGCCCGGATAGGGCGATTCCCGGCCTCGACCGCCGACACTTGACGGTTGCCCGCTCGACCAGCACTTCCGTGCGGAATGCGCCGCAGCGCATCCGCCGCCGGGCAGGTCGACGTCGGCGTCGCGATCGTCGCCTTCTAGAGGGCTCCGAAGGTCCAGCCTTCGGTGCGGGCAATAGCGGGTGTCAGCCCGGAGGGCTGCCACCGGTGCGGATCGGGAGCAGTCTTGCGCAGCCAGGCAGCCGTCAGCAGGGCATCGGAAGAATGATCGTCGATCGGCCCGTTGCCGCGAACAGATGGGCAGCCTAGGGCGCTCAGCGCTTCGTTCAGCGCCTCATGCGTGCGCATCTTTGCCCTCGATGCGCTGCGCCCCGCTTCCAGCGCCGCGAGGCTGGTGTAGATTTCGACCACGGCAGAGCCCTTTTCGGGCAATCGGTCGACCGGCCAGACGGGCAGACGGCCGCGTAGCCGATGAAGCATACGCATGCCGGTGAGGCTGGATTTGCCGACCTGCGCAGCGCCGACGAGGTTGAAGTTTGAGTAGGGCTTGCAGCCCATTGCCGCTTGCGCGGTTTCGGTCACGCGGAAGCGGCCGCGCCCATGACCCGCCCCGTCGCAGCCAAAATGGATCCCGGTGTCGCTGCCATTGCGGAAGTATGGGACGAATTCGGGGTGGTCGACAAAACCCTGGGCGCCCAGATTGGCATCCTTTGCGCAGATATCGTCGATCAGTGCCCAGAGAGCAGGTGCATCGGGCAGGAGCACGTCGCGCCCCGGAAAATAGGCACCGCAATCGGCAAAGGGCAACGCAATGCCGAGATCGAGCCCGACCAGCGTGTCGCCGGGCAGGTCTTCGCGCAGGAGTGCCAGGACATCCTCTCGCGACCACCCCCGGCCCGGATCGACGAGCACTGGCGGCCCGCCGTCGGCATGGGCGAGGCCCAAGGCAATGCCCTTCTGGCGCGGCCCTTTCGCGCCTGACCAGTCGATGGCGAGGAAGTGCTGGAACCTACTCGCCACGCTCGCGCCGCAGCTTGTCCCAATAGTCGAGCCGCTTTTTCACTTCGCGTTCGAACCCGCGTTCGACGGGCTCGTAATAGCGTTGCGGCTCCAACTCGTCGGGCCAGTAATTGTCGCCCGAAAAGCCGCCTTCGGCATCGTGGTCGTAGCTGTAGCCCGAACCGTATCCGATATCCTTCATCAGCTTGGTCGGCGCGTTGAGGATGTTTTGCGGCGGCATCAGGCTGCCGGTTTCCTTTGCCGATCGGAACGAGGCTTTCTGCGCCTTGTAGACCGCATTCGATTTGGGCGCGGTGGCGAGATAGGTACAGGCCTGGACCAGCGCGAGCTCGCCTTCGGGGCTGCCGAGGAATTCATAGGCGTCCTTCGCCGCCATGCATTGCACCAGCGCCTGCGGGTCGGCCATGCCGATATCTTCCACCGCCATGCGCACGAGGCGGCGGGCAAGGAAGCGCGGCTCCTCGCCGGCAGTGAGCATCCGGGCGAGGTAATAGAGGCTGGCCTGAACGTCGCTCCCTCGCACCGCTTTGTGAAGCGCGGAGATGAGATTGTAATGGCCCTCACGGTCCTTGTCGTAGACCGCCACACGCCGTTGCAGGAATTTGCCCAGGCCCGCCGGGTCGAGCGGCTCCTTGATCTGTGCATTGTAGAGCGTTTCGGCCTGATTGAGCAGGAAACGTCCGTCGCCATCCGCACTTGCCACCAGCGCATCGCGCGCCTCGGGGGTGAGGGGAAGGGGACCTTCGAGCTTCTCCGCCCGGTCGAGCAACTGGCCCAGCGCATCATGGTCGAGCCGCTGGAGGATCAGTACCTGCGCACGGCTGAGCAGCGCGGCATTGAGCGCGAAGCTGGGGTTTTCGGTCGTCGCGCCGATCAGCGTCACCGTGCCGCGCTCGACGAAGGGCAGGAAACCGTCCTGCTGCGCGCGGTTGAAGCGGTGGATTTCGTCCACGAACAACAGCGTACGCTGGCCCGCCTCGGCCGCCTTGTCGGCGGCGGCGAAGGCCTTTTTAAGATCGGCGACCCCGCTGAACACCGCACTGACGCTTTCGAAGCGCATGCCCACGCTGTCGGCCAGCAGGCGCGCGATGGTGGTCTTCCCGGTGCCGGGCGGACCCCACAGGATCATACTGGAAAGGCGGCCCGCCGCCACCATCCGCCCGATCGCGCCCTCCGGCCCGGTCAAATGGTCCTGCCCGATTACTTCCCCGAGATTTGCGGGGCGTAGCCGGTCGGCCAGCGGGGCATCCTCGCGCGGGGCGTTACCGGTTGGCGTCTGGGGCAGGTCATCGGGAAACAGGTCGGCCATTGGTCGGCTCACATAGGGCCTTCGCAGAGGAATTGCAGCGGACTATTGCGTCTCGAGCAGTAAGATATATCTTAGAGCCATCTAAGATAATGCAAGGACTCGTGACATGCACAAGGCACACAAGTGGCGCAGAATGCGCAGGATGGGTGGCTGGCCCTTTGTGGCAGCCATGATGGCGGAGGCGGAATGCAAGGAAGGTCTCGGGGCATCCGCGAGATTCGGCGGCCCCGGCTGGACCTTCGACTTCGGGCCGCGTGGCGGCGGACGCAGACGGCGCCGGATGTTCGGGTCGGGCGAATTGCGTTTGGTGCTGCTCAAGCTCGTCGCCGACGAACCGCGTCATGGCTATGAGCTGATCAAGGCGATCGAGGAGCTGACCGAAGGCGCCTATGCCCCCAGTCCGGGTACGATCTATCCCACGCTTTCGCTTCTGGAGGATGAGGGCGCTATCGCGCAGGCTGCGGGTGACGAAACGCGCAAGGCCTATGAAGCGACCGATGCGGGGCGCACCGAACTCGAAGAACGCGCGGACGAGGTCGAGGCGCTGTTCGAGCGGCTGTCGGGCCATGGCGAACATCGCCGCGCCTTCGCCACACCGGAAATGTTCCGCGCGGCAGGCAATCTTGCCAGCGTTCTCAAGAACAAGGCGCGATCGGGTCGGCTCGACGAAAAGAAGGTACAGGACATCGTCGATCTGGTCGACGAACTGGCGAAGAAGATCGAGCGGCTCTGAGCGGGTCTATTGGCCATCGGCGGGCAGAAGTGCTATTCCTGCCCGGCCGGTTGGCCGATGGGGAGGTATCCACCATGAATACTGTCGCAAAGACGCCGTGGCACTTATGGGCAGTAGGGTTCGTGACGCTGCTGTGGAACGGCTTCGGTGCCTACGACTATCTGATGTCGAAGGCCGAGAACCGCGAATATCTCGCAGGCATGATGGAGCCGACGGGCGTGACGGTCGACGCCGCGATCGCCTATATGGATGCCATGCCCCTATGGGCGAATATTGCCTGGGGCCTGGGCGTGTGGGGCGCCGTCGCCGGTTCGCTTCTCCTGCTCCTACGCAACCGCTTCGCCCTACATGCCTTTGTCTTGTCGCTGGTGGGGCTGGTGTTCGGCATGATCCATCAATGGACCAATCCGATGCCGGGGATGACCGATTCGACGACTCCGATCATCTTCACCTTGGTGATTTTCGTGATCACGATCTTTCTCGTGTGGTATGCGCGCAGGATGGCCGCAGCGGGCGTCTTGCGCTGATCGCTTATCCGGCGGCTGCGCGCCCATTGTGCAGCCGCAGATAGGTTTCCACCACCGCCTGGTTGATCGCATCCCACGAATAGGCGCGAGCGGCCTTCTCGCCGTTTGCGCCGTGCTGCAATCGCAGCGCATCGTCGGTGCAATAGGGAGCAAGCGCTTCGGCACAGGCGGGGGCGAAGACATCGGGCTTGCCCGGTGGGACGAGCCGCCCGGTTTCGCCATCGGAAACCAGGCTCGCCGCACCCGTCGCGCCCGCGGCCACTACGGGCAGTCCGCAGGCCATCGCCTCCAGCGTGACGTTGCCGAAGGTTTCGGTAATCGACGGGTTGAAGAAGATGTCGCCGCTGGCGAGCGCCATGCCGAGGTCCTTGCCAGTCTTGAACCCGGCAAAGATACCGCCCGGCAGTGCCTTTTCGAACCATCCGCGCGCCGGGCCGTCGCCGATCACCAGCACCTTGTGCGGAACCTGACGCCTGCGCAGTTGAACGATGGTCTCGGCAAAGACGTCGAGGCCCTTTTCCATAACCAGTCGCCCGAGAAAGACGATTGCGACATCGTCATCGGCAAGGCCCTGCGCGCGCCGCCATTCGAGATCGCGCTTCGACGGGTCGAACACGGTCCGATCGACGCCGCGCGACCAGATGCTGATATCATCATGCATCCGTTGCGCTTTCAATTCGGCGATCTGGCTTTGCGACGGTGCGACCAGCGCATCGCAGCGGCCATAGAAACGGCGCAGGATCGCCTCGACTGCGGGTTCGAGAAAGCCGAGCCCGTAATAGCGCGGATAGGTTTCGAAGCGCGTATGGACCGAAGCCAGGACGGGAATATCGCGCTGGCGCGCCCATTTCTGCGCTCCGTGCGCCACCGGGTCCGGCGATGCGAGATGCAGCATGTTCGGCCCGTACTTCGCCAAATCGTCGCGTACCCGATCGTCGATCCACAGCGGCAGGCGATATTCGCCCCGTCCCTTGACCGGCATGCGGACGTTGGGAACATCGACGAGATCGCCGGTTGCAGGAAAATCGGGTTCGGCCACCACCGGCGAATACACGCGCAGCGCGGCACCCTGCCTGAGCAAATAGTCGGCCAGCCGGTTCAAGGCCTGATTCGCGCCGTCCCGGGTATAATTGTAGTTTCCGCTGAACAAAGCGATGCGAAGGTCGGTAACATTCATCGCGGCCCTTTACGGAACTGACGGCCGTTTGGCGAGGGGGAGCCGGTCGCTTGCTTGCCGCGTTTCGTCGCTGCATGACTATTTCGCATTGACTTGTTGCGGCGCAACATTAGTGCGGTCGGCGGGCCACGCGGTCCCAACGCCGCGCGAGCTCTCTGTAAGGAGAGAATACATGACTGCCGAACCGACGCTCAAGCCTGAGCGCCCTTTCTTTTCGTCCGGACCGACCGCCAAGCACAAGGGCTGGTCCGCCACCAATCTCAAAACCGAATCGCTCGGACGCTCGCATCGCAGCGCCCTTGGCAAGTCGCGGCTGAAATATGCCATCGACCTGTCGAAGGAGATGCTCGGCGTTCCGCAAGATTATCTGGTCGGCATCATGCCGGCTTCGGATACGGGCGCGCTCGAATGCGCGATGTGGAACATGCTCGGCCCGGATCGCCCGGCAACGGTCGCCGCATGGGAAAGCTTCGGCAATGTGTGGATTCAGGATGCGGTCAAGCAGCTCAAGCTGCCCAAGCTCACCACGCTCGACGCCGAATATGGCGAGATTCCCGACCTGACGAGTATCCCGCAAGACAACGATGTTGTCTTTACCTGGAACGGGACCACTTCGGGCGCGAAGATACCGAATACGGACTGGCTCGCCCCGGGCCGCGAAGGCGTGACGATCAACGATGCCACCAGCGCGGTGTTCGCGATGGAGATGGACTGGGCCAAGCTCGATGCCACGACCTATAGCTGGCAAAAGGTGATGGGCAGCGAAGCCCAGCACGGCATGCTGATCCTCAGCCCCAAGGCGGTTGCGCGGATCGAGGAATACGATCCCGAATGGCCGCTACCCAAGCTCTTTCGGCTCAAGAAGGGCGGCAAGATCAACCGCGCCATTTTCGAAGGCGCAACGATCAACACGCCGTCCATGCTGGCGACCGAAGATTACATCGACGCGCTCGAATGGGCGCAGGCGATGGGCGGCCGCAAGGCGATGTTCGAACGCGCTGATGCCAATGCGAAGATCGTGCTCGACTGGATCGAGGCAACCCCGTGGTTGCGCAACATGGTTTCCGACCCGGCAAAGCGGACCAATACCGGCATTTGCATGGTCTTCCAGGGCGAGTGGTACGACAACCTTCCCGATGACGAGAAGGCTGCCGTGCCGAAAAATATCGTCAAGCTGCTCGAAGATCGCGATGTCGGCTACGATTTCAACGGGTATCGCGACGCCCCGCCGTCCTTGCGCATCTGGTGCGGCGGCACGGTCGAGCAGGAGGATTTGAAGCGCCTCTTGCCGTGGATCGAATGGGCCTACGAGCAGGTGAAGGCTGGATAATCGGCGTCGTCCCAGCGAAAGCTGGGACCGCTATCCGCTTTTTCCCGACATTACTGATGGCGATCCCAGCTTTCGCTGGGATGACGAGAGAAAAATCATGACCAAACCCAAAGTCCTCATTTCGGACAAGATGGACCCGAACGCCGCGCGCATTTTCGAAGAGCGTGGCTGCGACGTCGACGTAAAGCCGGGCATGACGCCCGATGAACTCAAGGCCGTGATCGGCCAGTATGATGGCCTCGCCATTCGCAGCGCGACCAAGGTCACGCCTGAAATCCTCGATGCTGCCGAAAACCTCAAAGTGATCGGCCGTGCCGGCATCGGTGTCGACAATGTCGATATCCCCTATGCCAGCGGCAAGGGCGTGGTGGTAATGAACACGCCGTTCGGCAATTCGATTACCACCGCCGAACATGCGATCGCGCTCATCATGGCCGTGGCTCGTCAGATTCCGGCAGCCGACGCTCGCACGCAGAAAGGCGAATGGCCCAAAAGCGACTTCATGGGCGTCGAAGTTACCGGCAAGACGCTCGGTCTGATCGGTGCGGGCAATATCGGCAGCATCGTGGCCAGCCGCGCGCAGGGTCTCAGGATGAAGGTCATCGCCTACGATCCCTTCCTGACCGAAGATCGCGCGATCGAACTGGGCATAGAGAAAGTCGATCTCGACACGCTGCTTGCCCGCGCCGATTTTATTACGTTGCACACGCCGCTGACCGATGAGACGCGCAATATTCTCAGCCGCGAGAACCTCGCCAAGACGAAGCAGGGCGTGCGTATCGTCAATTGCGCGCGAGGCGGATTGATCGACGAGGAAGCGTTGAAGGACATGCTCGAAAACGGCCATGTTGCGGGCGCTGCGCTCGATGTGTTCGCGAACGAACCGGCCAAGGAAAGCCCGCTATTCGGCACGCCCGGCTTCATCTCGACCCCGCACCTCGGCGCCAGCACCACCGAAGCACAGGTCAATGTTGCTCTGCAGGTGGCCGAGCAGATGGCCGATTACCTCGTCAATGGCGGCGTCACCAATGCGCTCAATATGCCCAGCCTGAGCGCCGAGGAAGCGCCCAAGCTGCGGCCCTATATGAAACTGGCCGAAAACCTCGGCAGCCTCGTCGGGCAATTGGCGCATGGCAACCTCACGAAGATATCGATCGAGCGTGAGGGTGCCGCTGCCGACCTGTCCGGAAAGCCGATCGAGGGCGCAGTGCTGGCGGGCCTGATGCGCCAGTATTCGGACACGGTGAACATGGTCAACGCGCCCTATCTCGCCAAGGAACGCGGCCTCGATATCCGTTCGGTCCGACACGAGAAGGAAGGCGCTTACAACACGTTGATCCGTGTGACCGTGGGCACCGATGCGGGCGACCGCTCGGTGGCCGGGACGCTGTTCGGCAGTGATGCGCCGCGCCTTGTGCAGATGTTCGGCGTCGGCATCGAGGCCGAACTGTCGGGCAATATGCTCTACATCGTCAACGAGGACGCGCCGGGCTTCATCGGCCGCATCGGTACTTTGCTCGGTGAAAATGGGATCAACATCGGCACGTTCCACCTCGGGCGTCGCCAGGCAGGCGGCGAAGCGGTGCTGCTCTTGAGCGTCGATGCGCCGATCCCGCAGGAAGTTGTCAAGCAGGCCTGCGCGCTCGAAGGCGTGAAGGTCGTGATGCCTCTGGCATTCTGACGCCCCCAGATCGTCATCCCAGGCTTGACCCGGGATCGCTCTCGGCTAGGCGCATGGACGAAAGCGATCCTGGGTCATGGGCCGGGATGACGAATGAGGAAACATGACCACACCTGACGACCTCCTGCCCGTCGGCCTCGAAGACGCTCTTCCCGACCGCGCCCGTACCATCACCACGGCCATGCGTGCCGTGCTCGATGCGATGGACGGCCATGGTTACGATCGGGTGCGGCCGCCATTGGTGGAATTCGAACGCTCGCTGGCCGGGCGGATGGATGGGGTGGCGACGCGGCGGATGGTGCGCTTCACCGATCCCGATTCGCTGCGCACTCTGGCGCTACGCAGCGACATGACGGTGCAGGTAGGCCGTATCGCGGCGACTGGCATGGCCGCAGCCCCGCGCCCGTTGCGCTTGTGCTATGCTGGCGATGTCGCCTTCCTGAGCGCGGATCAGCTCGATCCGGCCCGCCAGCGGCTGCAATTGGGGGCCGAACTGATCGGTGCCGACAGCGTCGTCGCGGCAACCGAGATCGTCTCGGTCGCTATCGATGCGCTCAAGGCAGCGGGCGTTGCCGCTATCTCGGTCGATTTCACCTTACCCGATCTCGTCGACACGCTGGCCGACAAGGCCATGCCGCTCGATACCGAACAGCGCGAGGCGGTGCGGCGCGAACTCGACACCAAGGATGCAGGCGGCCTGCGCGAAGCGGGCGGCGAGGCGTATCTGCCGCTGCTTTACGCGACCGGTGCGTTCGACGAGGCGATTGCCAAGCTCGCCGCGCTGGACGCTGGCGGGGTATTGGCCAGCCGCATCGCAGGGCTGCGCGCGGTAGCAGAGGCCATCGGCACCCGCGCCCGCGTAACGCTCGACCCGACCGAGCGTCACGGCTTCGAATATCAGAGCTGGTTCGGTTTCACGCTTTATGGCGAAGGCGCGCGCGGCGCGCTGGGCCGGGGCGGGACCTACACGATCAAAGGCAGCAACGAGGCTGCGACCGGCTTCTCGCTCTATATGGACCCGTTGCTCGATGCGCTGGCGCCAATGAAGACGGAGGAAGCGCAAAAGCTCTTCCTGCCGCTGGGCCATGATCGCGATGCGGCGGCGCGGCTGCGAGCGATCGGCTGGCGCACGGTTGCTGCGGTTGCGGAGGGCGACGATGCACGCACGCTGGGGTGCTCGCACGTGCTCGACGGCAAGGAACCGAAGGCGCTTTAGGCGGTCTTCCACTGGGGATGCTTGTGCATCACCCCGGCAAACAGCTCCGAATCGACCAGCCCCGCCAGCCATGCTTGCAGCCGGGGCAAGTCCTGTGCGTCGAACCAGGCGCGGTCGGCATTCGCGAACTGGCGGATGAACGGGAAAATGGCGATATCCGCGAAACCGCGCTGTGCGCCGCGGAGATAAGCGCTCTCATCCAGCCGCCGGTCCAGCCGTGCAAGAATTTCCATTGCGGCCGCGCGGTGCTCCTCCGGCTCCACATTCTCATACCGCGTGGCATATTTGTAGCGGTCGAGATGGTGCTTGAAAGGGCCGTCATTGGTCTCGACCAGTGCAGGATCGTCGCGGTCCAGCCAGCCTTCGGGATCGCCCTGGCCAAGCGCCCAACGCATGACATCCAGGCTTTCCTCCAGCACCTCGCCCTCCGCCGTCACCAGCACCGGAACGGTGCCTTTGGGCGACACTTCGAGCATCTGCGGTGGCTTGTCGCGGAGCACCACCTCGCGGTGCTCATAGGGCGCGCCGCTCACGCTTAACGCCATCCGGGCGCGCATGGCGTAAGGACAGCGGCGGAAGCTGTAGAGCACCGCGTCAGCCATCGGGGTCTGCTTCCTCGCGCCGCCCGATATGCTCCAGCCCGCGCGCCTCGGCGAGCATTTCCTGCCGCTGTCGTTCGGCATAGCGCGCGCGCTGTTCGTCCGTCCGCTCATCCCAGCAGCGATGGCAGCTAATGCCTTCCTCATAGTGTTCGTGCCCCATGTCCTCTGCACTCAGCGGGCGACGGCAGGCGCGGCAGAGTGCATGGTCGCCGAGCCTGAGACCGTGGCCCACGCTCACGCGCTCGTCGAAGACGAAGCACTCGCCATGCCACAGGCTTTCCTCTTCGGGCACATGTTCGAGGTAATTCAGAATGCCGCCCTTGAGGTGGTACACCTCCTTCACACCCTCGGCGCGGGCGAAAGCGGTCGACTTCTCGCAGCGGATACCGCCGGTGCAGAACATGGCGATCTTGGGCGAGCCACCTTGCGCCTCGATCTCGGCGCGCTTGGCACGGAACCACTCGGGAAATTCGCGGAAGCTCTTGGTCTCGGGATCGATCGCACCTTTGAAAGTACCGATCTGCACTTCGTAATCGTTCCGCGTATCGATGAGTATCGTTTCCGGATTGGAAATCAGCGTGTTCCAATCGTCGGGCGCGACATAGGTGCCCACGCCCGCCAGCGGGTCGAGATCGGGCTGGCCCATGGTCACGATTTCTTTTTTCAGCCGTACCTTGGTGCGGTGGAAGGGCATGGCCGCCGCGCGCGATTCCTTGACCTCGATTTCTGCGCAGCCGGGCAGGGTCCGCACATGGTCGAGGACCGCCTCGATCCCTTCGTCGCTCCCTGCAATGGTCCCGTTGATCCCCTCGCGTGCGAGCAACAGCGTGCCGCGCACCCCTGCTTTTTCCATCGCGCCAAGCAAGTCGGGCTTGATCGCGGCAGGATCGTCGAACCGCGCGAATTGGTAGAGCGCGGCAATGCGGATGGGGAGGTTGGTCTTGTCGTCGGTCACGCGGCGCCCCCTAGCACCGCCTTGCGCGCGCTGCATCCCCTCGCATCACCCCTCGAATGACGCCGGATCAGGTCCGAGTCGCCCCTCGGGATCGTCGAGGGCGTCGATCCGTGCCATATGATCGTCCGACAGTTCGAACGAAAGCGCGGCGAAGTTCTGCTCGATATGGTCGCGGCTGGTCGATTTGGGGATTGGGCAGAGGCCGTGCTGGATGTGCCAGCGCAGCACCACCGCGCTGGGCGGCTGGTTTGTTTCGCCCGCGATTTCCTGGATCGCGGCTGCGTCCATGCCGCCGCCCTGTCCGAGCGGCGACCAGCTCTGCGTGACGATGCCCATGTCGTCATGGACCTTGCGCAGGGCTCGCTGCTGAAAGCCGGGATGCAGTTCGATCTGGTTGAGTGCGGGCGTGACGCCTGTTTCATCGACGATGCGCTTCAAATCCTCTTCGCGAAAGTTCGACACGCCGATCGATTTCGCCTTTCCCTGGTCGCGCAGTTCGATCAGCGCTTTCCATGTGTCCACGTACAGGTTCTTGTCCGGGCAGGGCCAGTGAATCAACAGCATGTCGACATGATCGCGCCCGAGCCTTTCGAGGCATTTGTCGGCCGCCTTCAATGTCCGGTCGTACCCCTGGCTCTCGTTCCAGATCTTGGTCTGGAGGAAGAGGTCGGACCAGTCGCCTATCCCGTCGCCCACGCCGCGTTCGTTCCGGTAAATGGCGGCCGTATCGACCAGCCAGTATCCGACGTCGAGCGCGGTTTTGACCGCTTGAGCGGCCTGGTCATCCTCGATCTGCCAGGTGCCGAAACCGAGTTGGGGAATCCGGCGGCCATCGTTGAGAGCGAGTGTGGGATAATCGGTCATGGTGTCTCCTTTACGCTATCAATGACTGGCACGCGGCAAGGTTTCATTGGCTTGACGCGCCTTGCCCCGAGCCCTAACCCGCGCACCGCATTTGAAGCGGCTATCCGCTTCTCCATTCCATCCCTTGGTCGAGTCCTGTCGAAGGACCTTGTGGATCCCCGGGCAGGGGAAAAGGCGTATTCATGGCAAATGTGACCGTAATCGGTGCCCAGTGGGGCGATGAGGGCAAGGGCAAGATCGTCGACTGGCTCGCTAGTCGGGCAGACGCCGTCGTGCGCTTCCAGGGCGGGCACAATGCCGGCCACACGCTCGTCGTGGGCGACAAGACCTACAAGCTGTCGCTGCTGCCGAGCGGCATTGTCACCGGCACGTTGAGCATCGTCGGCAATGGCGTCGTGCTCGATCCCTGGCATCTCAAGGCCGAGGTCGAGAAGCTCGAGGCGCAGGGCGTCGAGATCAATCCCGACAATTTCGCGATTGCCGACAATTGCCCGCTGATCCTGCCCATCCACCGCGATCTCGACGGTCTGCGTGAAACCGCGGCCGGTTCGGGCAAGATCGGCACCACCGGGCGCGGCATCGGCCCGGCTTACGAGGACAAGGTCGGCCGCCGCGCGATCCGCGTGTGCGATCTGGCGCATCTCGACCATCTCGAACCGCAGCTCGACCGGCTGTGCGCGCACCATGACGCACTGCGGGCGGGCTTCGACCAGCCGCCCATTGATCGCGAGGAGCTGCTCGCCCAGCTACGCGAGATCGCGCCCTTCGTGCTGCAATTCGCCCAGCCGGTGTGGAAACGCCTGAAGAAGGTCCGCAAGGCCGGCGCCAAGATCCTGTTCGAGGGCGCGCAGGGCGTGCTGCTCGACATCGATCACGGCACTTACCCCTTCGTCACCAGCTCGAACACCGTCAGCGGAACCGCCGCAGCCGGTAGCGGTCTTGGACCGAACTCCACCGGCTTCGTGCTCGGCATCGTCAAGGCCTACACGACACGCGTCGGCAGCGGACCGTTCCCGACCGAGCTCGACGACGAGGTCGGCCAGGGGCTGGGGACACGCGGCCACGAGTTCGGCACCGTTACCGGACGCCAGCGCCGGGTGGGCTGGTTCGATGCCGTGCTGGTGCGCCAGACCTGCGCGATCAGCGGCGTGACCGGCATCGCGCTGACCAAGATCGACGTGCTCGACGGAATGGACGAAGTGAAGCTCTGCACCGGCTATCGGCTGCGCGGGCAGGTCTACGATTACTTCCCCAGCCACGCCGCCGACCAGGCTGCGGTGGAGCCGATCTACGAGACGATGGAGGGCTGGAAGGGAAGCACGGCAGGCGCGCGCAGCTATGCCGATCTGCCCGCCAATGCGGTGAAATACATCCAGCGCGTGCAGGAACTGATCGAAACGCCGGTGGCGCTGGTTTCCACCAGCCCCGAGCGCGACGACACGATCCTGATGCGCGACCCGTTCATGGATTGATTGCAAATGCGCGGTATGGTGCATGCCATCATGCGCAGCCTCGCCCTTTCTTTAGCGATCGCAGTTGCCGCAGCAGCGCTGCCAGCATCGCATGCCCATGCGCAGCAGGCGCGGCCGGGCGAGCGGGCGGATTTCGTCCTCATCGACAAGTCGGACCGCACATTGTGGGTGTATCAGGGCGGCCGGGTGATCCGCAGCTATTCGGGCCTGCAATATGGTGACCGGCCGATGGGGCACAAACGCTTTCAGGGGGACGAGCGTACCCCGGAAGGGCGCTATACGATCACCTATGGCAATGAGCAGTCGAGCTTCTATCTCAGCCTGCATATCAATTATCCCAATGCGCAGGACAGGGCCTATGCGCGTGCCCGGGGCCGCTCGCCGGGCGGGTTGATTTTCCTCCATGGCCAGCCCAACGGCCTGCCTTTCGACGAGCGGGTGCCGGGCGACTGGACCGATGGCTGCATCGCGCTCTCGAATGCCGAGATCGCCGAGCTGTGGAGCCTGGTGCCCGACGGAACCCCGATAGAGATCAGGCCCTAACCGCGACGATCCTCCAGCATCGCCAACTGCACCTGCAGTCGTTTCACTTCCCGCAGGACAGTGAGCATGTTCATGCGGTTGAAGAACCATTCTTTGAGGAAACCCTGCGCGATCAGCGCCGCGATCGTTGCGAGGCTCCACAGCACCGTCTCGCGCACGTCAGGTGCAACGAGCGCCTGATAGAGCGTGTAGATCATTGCCGCACCGAGGGCGAAGGATACCACCGCCATGAGCTTGGCCCAGCCGCCCAGCGCGCCCCCCATGGCATCGCCGATCTGTCGGAACATGCCGCGATCTTCCTCCAGCCGGTCGAGAAATGCTCTGTCGTCCGCGTCGAGCGCGGTGCGGATCTGGTCGTCGATATCGGTCATAGGTCTTCTCCTGGTTTGTCTTCGCTCAGGGCCACTTTCAGCTTGCGGCGAGCGTGGAAGAGGCGCGTCTTGGCGGTGCCCAGCGGCACTTGCTGCACCTCGGCGATCTCGGCGAGGGTGAGCCCTTCGACGAAGAACAGTTGCGCGGCGAATCGTTGATCGCGGGGTAGCGCAGCGAAGGCCTGGCGGATGGCTAACGCATCATCCGCCGTGGCGGGCAGATCGGGTTCTTCCCCGCTCTCGGCTTTGTGCAATCTGCTCGACTGCGCCCTCCGGATATGATCCGTGCATCGCCGACGCAGGATGCCGAAGGCCCAGGGTGCAAAGCGAGTCGGATCACGCAAGCCCTCGACCCCGCGCAGGATCGACAGCCAAGTCTCCTGAACCACCCCCAGCGCCGCTTCGTCATCGGCAAGGAGCCGCCGGGCGGTGCGCGCCAATCGTGGCTGCCAGCGTACCGCAAGCCGTTCCCGGGCGCGCCGGTCGCCAGATTGCACCAGCGTGACGAGCAATTCGTCATAGAGCCGTTCCGCCGACGGCGCTTTGGCGTTCCGCCCTGACATGATCGGATAGTCGCAGCAGGGCGGCAAATGGTTCAATCGGTCTCGCGATTTTTGCTCCACTTCTTGACCTGATCCTGATTTGTTCCCACTATGTCTCTTCGTCAGGCAAGGAGTACGACTCGATGCAGGCCAATTTTAGCTACGAGCCAGAATGCGATTCTTCCGGCAACCGACTTTCGGTGACCGTACTGGCGGATCGTGATCATGTTCGCGCCGAAATGCGTGAAGATGTACTGGCGGCCGGATTCCGCCTCCTCGAATGTTGTAGTCTGGAAGAGTATGCGCAGGGACCGCTCGCCGCGCTGGGCGATCTGGTGCTGATCGATTGCGGGCAGGCGAGTGCCGATGCGCTGGCGCTGCTTTCCCGGCTCGACATGCGCGGCGGCAAGGCGGGCGCGCAAATGGTGGTTTCCACCACAATGGCTGCGCTCGACAGCGTGTTCGCCTGCTTTTCGATGTCGTCTCCGCAGATCCTCGTCGATCCCGCGAGGGCCGAACGAGTGATCGCCATCGGCCGGGTGCTGGCGCGCATTTCCAATCTGCGATTGCGCGAAATGGGCGAGGAGGACCGGCTCATGCTTTTGCGCCTGACCGAGCAGGTCGGTCGAATTGCGGAACGGCTCGAAATGCTCTCACCCGGCCAGCGCGAAGGGGGTGGGGCGTTCCGCTTCGAAGCTCCGGCCACCGCGTGGCATGGCGAGGGGCAAGACTATACGCCGGAGCATCAGGACGATGACCGTCCCCGCCTTCCCGATGCTGCCGTCATCCGGCGGTTGATCAAGGCTCGCCAGTTGCGCGCGCGTTATTTCGATGCCGACCACTTCGCCGATCCCGCCTGGGATATATTGCTCGATCTGGCGGCTGCACGGGCCGAGCGGCAGCAGGTCAGCGTCACTTCATTGTGCATTGCGGCTGGCGTCCCGGCGACGACTGCGCTGCGCTGGATCGGCCAGATGGTTGATGCCGATCTCCTGGTACGGGTTTCCGATCCGCACGACCGGCGCCGCGCCTATATTGCCCTGGCCGACAACACGGCCGATGCAATGGCGCGCTATTTCGCCGAAGTGCGTGCAGGGGAACTGGCGGTCATCTGATCCAGTCTCAAAATGACGGTCAGGCCTGCTTCCGGCGGTGTGGCGGGAAGCGCCGTGCGCACCGCGTCGGCGCGCGCCCGGACCAGCACTTCTTCGGGTATCTGCGGATCGTGCAGCACGGTATCGGCCATGCCCAGCGCGCGTGCCTGCCGCAGCGTCAGCTCCTCGGGATCGCTGCTGGTCAGCGTGAAATCCAGCACTTCGCTCCGCTTGGTCGCGTTTCTCCCGGCTAGCCATTGCTGTACCGTCCCGGCCTCGGGGTTCGCGAATGGATCGAGCGCGCCCCCTTCCTGCAAAGCGGTGTCGATCGCCCGTCGCCGCGCATTGCCATCGGGGAAGCGGGCACGGATGGCATCGCGCGCTGCTGCCAATGCCGTCGCCAGCATTCCCAGCGATTGGGGCAGTATCGCCTCCAGCCGCAGGCGCAGATGCTTGGCCAGCCCGGCCGAGGCACCGCCCGTGCTTACCGCCACCAGCACCGGATCGCGGTCGAGCACACTCGGCAGAGTGAAATCGCACAAATCGGGCCGGTCGGCGACGTTTACCAGCAGCCCCGCGCGCTTGAGCCGCAAAGCGGCGGCCTCTGCGGCGCGGCTGTCTTCCAGCGCAACGAAAGCGATCATGGCATGATGGGCTTCGGTTTCGGGGCAGGGCAGGCCTCCGCAACGCTCCACCAGCCGGGCCTTCGCCCCGGCCATGTCGCCCGTCCCCACGACCACCACGCGCTTTCCGCGGATGCGGTGGAAGAGGGGAAGGCTATGCATGACGCCCGCGCATCAGCCGAGCCATTCCGGAACGCGCTCCGCATCCATGATCGCACTGGCCGCGATTCGCTCGGCGACCACGGCGTAGCGATCGCCGTCGACCAGCGCTTCCGCCACGAAACCGCGCGAATTGTAAGACGAGGCCATGGTCGCGCCATAGGCTCCGGCAGTACGAAACACCGCCAGGTCTCCAGCTACCAGGGCATCGCATTCGCGGTCCATGGCAAAGGTATCGCCCGTTTCGCAGATCGGGCCGACGATATGCGCGGTCATCTTCTCCCCCGTGGGCTCGACCGCTTCGAAATCATGCCAGGCGCCGTACATGGCAGGCCGTGCAAGGTCGTTCATCGCCGCATCGACGACAACGAAAGGAGGCCCGTTTCCACTGCGTTTCGAGCGGATCACGCGGGTCAGCAATACGCCCGCATTGCCCGCGATCACGCGACCGGGTTCGAACATCAGACGGACATTCCAGCCCTTGGTGACGCGCGCCACCATCGCCCCATAATCGGCCGGAGCGGGCAGTTGCTCGCCCGCCTTGTAGGGCACGCCGAGCCCGCCGCCGAGATCGGCGTGGGTCACCGTGCAACCCTTGTCGCGCAGCTCGGCAATCAGCGTGCCGACCTTGACGAAAGCGGTTTCCAGCGGCTCCAGCGAAGAAAGCTGACTGCCGATATGGACCGCGATGCCGCGCATATCGAGGCCATCCTCACGCGCCAGCCCCGCATAGATTTCCGCCGCGCGATCCAGCGGAACGCCAAACTTGTTCTCGCGCTTGCCGGTCGAAATCTTTTCGTGGGTGCGCGCGTCGACATCGGGATTGACCCGCAGCGCACAGGCCGCGCGCTTGCCCTGCCGTGCAGCGATGGCGGAAAGTTCGTACCCCTCTTCTTCGCTCTCGATGTTGAACTGGCCGATCCCTTCATCAAGCCCCTGCAGCAATTCGGCATGAGTTTTGCCGACGCCCGAAAACACGATGTCCTCCGGCTTCATTCCCGCAGCCAGTGCGCGTGTCAGCTCCCCGCCCGAGACGACATCGGCGCCGTACCCCTCGTTTGCGAGGATTTTCAGCACGGCAAGATTGGGATTGGCCTTGACCGCAAAGGCGATGTGCGGATTGTCGAGGCTGGATAGCGCTTCGCGGAACACGCGTGCGTGCCGTTCCAGCGTCGCGCGGGAATAGACATAGACGGGGGTCCCCACTTCCTCGGCAATGCGCGGCAGGGGAACGTCTTCGGCGTACAGCACGCCGTCTCGAGGCTGGAAATGATCCATGCGCGCGCCTGTGCCC
Source organism: Qipengyuania sp. ABI-127-1 (assembly GCA_022953095.1). GTDB lineage: Bacteria > Pseudomonadota > Alphaproteobacteria > Sphingomonadales > Sphingomonadaceae > Qipengyuania. The sequence goes on from JALJCR010000002.1 coordinate 236,972, forward strand.
AAAGCCCGTGCCTATGTCGAGCAAGGCTTGCTTGTTATGTTGAAATCACTCGGGCGGCAGGTCGAACGGATCGTCTTCGCGTTCTTCCGATCGGGTGCGCAATTCGACATTGCGGGCGGGCGCTGCTTCGGGATCGAGTACGAGCAGCTCATCGGCATCGGGCTGCACCTCCGCGCCATAGGGAGCCGGGGGCAGGGAGGCGCCTTCCACGGGTTCGAGCGGGGCTTTTTGCCCGCAAGCGCCCAGCATCAGGGCAGCGACAAGTGTGACCCGGTAACGCATCAATCCTCCATCCCGAGGCGCTGCTTCGCCGCGGCCACCTGCTCCCTTACGCGAACCGGCGCGGTCCCGCCATAGGATGCGCGCGCCGCGACCGAGGCATCGACGGACAGTGCCTGGAACACCTCTTGATCGATGCGTTGATCGATCGCCTTCAGGTCGTCGAGCGCGAGTTGATCGAGCGCCACGCCCTTTTCGTCGGCCAGCTTCACGGCAGCGCCCGTAATATGATGCGCCTCGCGGAACGGAATGTCGGCCTGGCGCACCAGCCAGTCGGCAAGGTCGGTCGCGGTCGCATGGCCTGCCTCGGCGGCCTTGCGCATGCGCGCGGTCTCGAAACCGCTGTCGGCGACCATCCCGGCCATTGCGGCGAGGCTAAGATCGAGCAGGCCCGCGGCTTCGAACACCGGCGGCTTGTCGTCCTGCATGTCCTTCGAATAGGCGAGCGGCAGGCCCTTCATCGTCACCATCAGCGATGTCGCGCAGCCGATCACGCGGCCGGCATGCCCGCGCACCAGTTCGGCAGCGTCGGGATTGCGCTTTTGCGGCATGATCGAACTGCCGGTCGACAGCGTGTCGGGCAGCTTGACGAAGCCGAAGGGCTGACTCGCCCAGATGATGAATTCTTCGGCCAAGCGCGAGAGGTGGAGCGAGCACTGGCTCGCCGCCATCAGGTAGTCGAGCGCGAAATCGCGGTCGGACACGGCATCGAGGCTGTTGCGCGTGGGCCTTGCGAAACCGAGTGCCTCGGCAGTCATCTCGCGGTCGAGATCGAATCCGGTCCCGGCCAGCGCCGCCGAACCCAGCGGGCACTCGTCCAGCCGCGTCAGCGCATCGGCAAAGCGCGAACGGTCGCGCATCAGCATCTCGAAATAGGCGAGGAGGTGATGGCCGAGCGTGACCGGCTGCGCGGTCTGGAGATGCGTGAAGCCCGGCATGATGCTGTCCGCATGCTCTTCCGCCCGGACCACCAGCGCGCCCAGCACGGCGTCGATCCCGGCCACGGCGCGTTGCATGGCGCTGCGCGTCCATATGCGGAAATCGGTCGCCACCTGGTCGTTGCGGCTGCGTGCGGTATGGAGCCGCCCTGCAACCGGCCCGACGATTTCGGTCAGCCGCGCTTCCACAGTCATGTGGATGTCTTCTAGGTCCCAGTTCTCGGGCACCCCGTCGCGTTCATATTCGGCGGCAACCTGTTGCAGACCGTCGTCGATTGCCCGCGCATCGGCTTCGCTCACGATGCCCTGCTTCGCCAACATGGCGACATGCGCGCGGCTGCCGGCGATATCCTCGCGCCACAGCGCCTTGTCGAAGGGGATCGAGGCGTTGATTTCGCGCATGATCGCGCTAGGTCCCTCGGCGAACCTGCTGCCCCACATCGAATTGGAGCTGTCCTTGTCCCGCTTGTCGTTCACGCTTGCCATTACCTTCGGTCTTGCTGTCGCCGCCTGCGATAGGGGCGCGTCTGATGAGGTGCAAGAAAGCAGCGCTTCACCCGCGCCAACCGGGCAGATCGATGATAGCGAGGCGGGTACGCTGATGCCCGCAGCCAATGTCACCGATCCGCAGGGACGTGTGCTCAACCTCGGCGCGCTGCAGGGCACGCCGGTGTTGATCAATCTCTGGGCCACCTGGTGTGCGCCCTGCGTCAAGGAGATGCCGCTGCTGGACGAACTGGCAAGCGAGTACGAAGGGCGGCTGCGGGTGTTGACGGTGAGCCAGGACATGCAGGGGGCACAGAAGGTCGAACCGTTCTTCGCCGCGAACACATTCGAATGGCTCGAACCGTGGATGGACCCGCAGAACGAGCTCGGCTTCGCCATCGGCGGCGGAATGATGCCGACAACGGTGCTTTACGATTCGCTCGGCCGCGAAGTCTGGCGCGTGCAGGGCGACTATGATTGGTCGTCCGAGGAAGCCCGCGCCGCCATCGACACGGCGATTGCGGAGTAGCGCTGGGCGCACCTGCAACAGGGAATGGTGGGCGATGACAGGCTCGAACTGCCGACCCTCTCGGTGTAAACGAGATGCTCTACCAACTGAGCTAATCGCCCCAACCACGGGAACCGCCATGTCTGCGGTGTGCTGCACATAGCGCCCAAATCTTCAAAATCAATTGCCGAGTTTGCATTGGCGGCGCTAGGCCGCTGAGCCATGACCACCAAGCTCACCGTCCTCGCCACCGGCGGCACCATCGCCGGGATCGCGGGAAGCGCCATCGCGCACGACTATCGTTCGGGTGAGATCGGGATCGAGGACTATCTCGAGCGGGTCGGCGGACTGGGGCTGGAGGCGGAGCTTTCGGGCACCCAGATTGCCAATATCGATTCGGCGGATATCGGGCAGGGCACCTGGCATTCGCTGCATGTCGCCGCGCTGGCCGCGCTGGCGGACGGGGATTGCCACGGCATCATCGTCACCCACGGCACCGATACGCTGGAAGAAACGGCCTTCCTGCTCGACCTGACGCTGCCCGCGACCAAGCCGGTGGTGGTGGTCGGGGCGATGCGGCCCGCCGATGCGGTCGGTTATGACGGGCTCAGGAACTTCGCCAATGCCGTGCGCGTGGCGAGCGATGCGCAAGCCTCCGGGCGCGGGGTGCTGGTGGTGATGGGCGACCGCGTGTTCGCCGCGCGCGATGTGCGCAAGGTGCGCACCCGCGGGACCGAGGCCTTTCGCGGTTTCCCGCGCGAATCGGTCGGGCTGGTAACGCCCGCCTCGCTCGAATGGTTCGGCGCGCCCTGGCGCAGCGAAACGCAGGCGGCCTTCGCCTGGCCCGAAACACTGCCCGAAGTGGTGGTCGTCTTCGCCTATGCGGGGCTCGACGGGGCGACCGTGAGGCGACAAATCGGCGACGAGACGCGCGGTGTGGTGGTTGCGGGCGTGGGCGAGGGCAATATGCCCGAGAGCGCGCGGACCGAGCTGGTCAAATTCGCCCATCGCGGCATCCCTGTGGTTCGTGCGAGCCGCGCCGACGAGGGCCTGGTCGACCGCGAGCCGGAGGACACGGCAAACGGCTTCATCGCTGCCCGCGCGCTCAACCCGCAAAAGGCGCGCATCCTGCTGCAATTGCTGCTGGCTGGCGGTGAGAGCGATCCTGCCGCCATCCAGCGCGCCTTCGACGGGCGATAGAGATCACGTCATTGCGAGCGGCAAAGCCGCGCGGCAATCCAGAGTGGCACGGACCCGCCCTGGATTGCTTCGCTTCGCTCGCAATGACTGTTTCGGGAGCTATCCGTTCGGCATGACGAGGTATTTCTCGCCCGTCTTCATCTGGCGATAGTCGAGAATCGCATCCTTGGTCAGCATGCCTTCGAGATCGACCTTGGTCTTGTAGCTGCTGGCGAAGGTCGTGGTGAGGTTGTCGAGCACACGCTTGCGCATCCGCATCACCGTGTCCATGCCCGCATGCTGCAGGAACGGGGTCAGCAGCCAGCCCGACAGCGTCCAGCCGAAGCCGTAGGAAGGCGTCAGCGTGGTCGGCGAGAAGTCGAGGCGGCCATAGATGAACATGCGCTTCGCCTGATTCGAACCGTAGCGCGAATATTCGGTCATCTTCGACACGGCGACCTGCTCCATCGCCTTGAAACAGGTGTCGACCATCTGGCCGCCGCCGATCGGGTCGAAGCCGTAGAAGGCGTCGGTCTCGTCGATGGTCGCCTTGAGGTTGGCGAAGAAGTTCTCGTCCGAAGAGTTGACCACGTGCTTCGCGCCGAGGCCGGTGAGCAGGTCGACATGCTCCTGCTTGCGCACGATGTTGACGAGATCGAGCCCGTCTTCCTGGCAGATCTTGACCAGCATCTGCCCAAGGTTCGATGCGCCGACCGTGTGCAGGATGGCCTTCTGGCCGTCCATCTTGGCGTTCTCGGCAAAACCCAGCGCGGTCATCGGATTGACGAAGCTCGATGCGCCGTCCTCTGCGGAATGGTCGCCCAGCGGTAGGCACATAGCGGCATCGGCGATGGCATATTCGGCATAGGCGCTCCCCGGCACGCAGGCGACGCGCTGGCCCATGAGGGCCTTGGCCATGTCGGAATCGCCCGTGGCGACGACCGTGCCGGCACCTTCGTTGCCCGCTGGAAGCCGCTGGCCGTGGCGCGCCTTCTGCCCCGAATTGAACGGTTCGGGCATCTTGGCGACGACCTTGCCGGGCGAGTATTCGGCATTCTCGAAATCGGCCGCCCCGGTCAGGATTGCGAGGTCCGAAGGGTTGATCGGTGCAGCTTCCATCTTGACCAGCACCTGATTGCCCGTCGGATCGGGAAACTCGCTCTGTGCGATCTCGACCGTCAGCGTACCGTCGCTTTCAAGAGTGGTAAAAAGCTGCTTTCCGGTAGTCGGCATGTCCATCCTCCCTATTCGAATCCGGTTTACGGAGCATCGCTACGCCTCTCCCGCACACTTGGCTAGAGCGACGTTACGTCAAGTGTCTTCGGGATAGACCGCGCGGACGAAATAGAGCCCATGCGGCGGGGCGTTGAGGCCGAGCGCCTGCCGGTCGCGCGCCGCCAGCGCCTCGGCCACCTGCTCCTCGCGCCAGCGGCCCATGCCGACCAGCGCGAGACAGCCGACCATGCTTCGGACCTGGTGGTGGAGGAAACTGCGCGCCTCGGCATGGATGCGAACCTCTTCGCCCCAAGGTGTTCTGGCGCGTTCGACGTCGAGTCGGTCGAGCGTCTTGACCGGACTGTCCGACTGGCAATGGACCGAGCGGAAGGTGGTGAAATCGTGAAGGCCCACCAGCGACTGCGCGGCAGCGTGCATCGCCTCGTGGTCGAGCTCCTGCGGGACCTGCCACAGCCGGTTCTTGTCCAGCGTCAGCGGCGCGCGGCGGTTGGCGATGCGATAGACATAGGCGCGGCCCGTGCAGGAAAAGCGCGCGTGCCAGTCGTCCGGCACCACCTTGCAATGCGTCACCGCGATCGGATCGGGACGCAGGTGCGCGTTCAATGCCTCCATCAGGCGATAGGGCGCGATGTCCTTCTCGATGTCCAAATGGCTGCGCATGGCGAGCGCGTGGACACCGGTATCGGTGCGCCCCGAACTGTGCAGCCGCACCTCTTCGCCCAGCACGCGAAAGGCGGCCTCCTCGACCGCCTGCTGCACGCTCGGCCCGTCCTTCTGGCGCTGGAGGCCGTAGAATGGCGTACCGTCGAATTCGAGGGTAAGCGCGAAGCGGGTCATGGCCTTGGTCCGTCATCCCAGCGAAAGCTGGGATCGCTCAATGCCTGGTGCCCGATCGAGGCCGATCCCAGCTTTTTCTGGGATGACGGAAGGGGGGGATTGGTCACGCCAGCGTGGTCCCCTTCGTTACGGGATTGCCGCGCAGGAAGGTGTCGAGGTCCATCTTGGGCTTGCCCGCGCGCTGGAGTTCGACGGGGCGGATCGCACCTTCGGAGCAGGCGATGGAGAGCCGTTCGTCGAGCACTTCGCCGGGCTTGCCCGAACCGTGCGCCACTTCGGCGCGCAGGACCTTTACCCGCACGCCCTCCACTTCGAACCAGGCGCCGGGGAAGGGCGAGAGGCCGTGGATATGGCGCACGACCTCCCGTGCCGGGCGGTCCCAGTCGATCCGCGCTTCGGCCTTGTCGATCTTGGCGGCATAAGTCGCCTCGTCGTCGTCCTGCTCCAGCGGATGCAGCATTTCGAGGTCGATCAGCGTGCCCACCATCAGCTGGGCGCCGATTTCGGCCAATTCCTCGGTCAGTTCGCCGGTCGTCTTGTCCTCGATCGGGGTGCGCGCCATCGTCAGCATCGGGCCGGTGTCGAGGCCGGCCTCCATCTGCATGATCGTGACGCCGGTCACCGGGTCGCCCGCCATCACCGCGCGGTGAATTGGCGCCGCCCCGCGCCAGCGCGGCAGGATCGAGGCGTGGACGTTGAGGCAGCCGTATTTCGGCGCATCGAGCACCGCTTGCGGCAGGATCAGGCCATAGGCGGCGACCACCGCCACGTCGGCGTCGAGCGCGGCGAAAGCCTCCTGCTCCTCCGCTGATTTGAGCGACTTGGGATGCCGCACCTCGATTCCCAGATCGCTGGCGCGCTGGTGCACCGGCGTCTTCGTCAGCTCCTTGCCGCGCCTGCCGCCCGGGCGCGGCGGCTGGGTATAGACGCACACCACCTCATGCGCCGCATCGACCAGCGCCTGCAGCGTTGGCACCGCGAAATCGGGCGATCCCATGAAGATAATGCGCATGACGGCCTTTCTCTGTTTCGCTGCGGCCCCTATCTGTCGCCTCATGGCATCGCAAGAGATCGAGACGCTGGCCGCCGCGCTGGCACGGCTGCCCGGCCTCGGCCCGCGTTCGGCGCGGCGCGCCGTGCTGTGGCTGGTCAAACGCCGCGAAAGCGCGCTGCCCGCGCTGCTCGAGGCCCTGGCCACCGTCGGCGAGGCGCTGGTCGAATGCGAGACCTGCGGCAATGTCGACACCACCAACCCCTGCGGCATCTGCGCCGACCCGCGCCGCGACCTGAAATCGCTCTGCGTGGTCGAGGATGTGGCTGACCTTTGGGCGCTCGACCGGGCAAAGCTCTTCACCGGAAGATATCATGTGCTCGGCGGCAAGCTGTCCGCGCTCGACGGTGTGCGGCCGGAGGACCTCAATATCGCATCGCTGATGGCGCGGGTGGAAGAAGGCGGAGTGGATGAGATCGTCCTCGCCATGAACGCGACGCTCGAAGGCCAGACCACCGCGCATTACCTCGCCGAACGGCTGGAGGAGCATCCCGTGCGGATCACGCAGCTTGCCCACGGCCTGCCGGTCGGCGGCGAGCTCGACTACCTTGACGAAGGTACGCTGGCGCAGGCGTTGAGAGCCAGAAGGCCGGTGGGGTAGGTTTTTGTCGGGTACGCCTTCGACCTCCGTCGAAGGCTTGCGGCACCGGCCCACGCCCCCACCCGGCCATCCACGGCACGGTATCTTATGGGTGGCCGGGTGGGGGCGTGGGCCGGTGCAGCCGCAAGGGAAGCGCGGAGGCGTTTCCCGCACGCAATGAACTCACGCAACGAACAATTGAAGAATCCCGCGCTCGCGACTATCTGGCCCACATGGCTATCCGTGAAATCCTCGAAGTGCCGGACCCCCGGCTTAAGACCGTGTCGACCAGGGTCGAACCCGACGAATTCGGCGACGACTTGAACACCCTCGTCTCCGATATGTTCGAAACCATGTATGCCGCGCCCGGCATCGGCCTTGCCGCGATTCAGGTCGGTGTGCCCAAGCGCGTGCTGGTGATCGACCTCCAGCCCGAGGATACCGACGCCGAGCCCGAACCGTGCAACCATGACGGTCACGAGCACGTGCACTATCCGGTGAAGAAGGAACCGCGCGTCTTCATCAATCCGGAAATCCTCGATCCGGCGGATGAACTGGCGACCTACCAGGAAGGCTGTCTCTCGGTCCCCGACATCTTCGCCGATGTCGACCGCCCGGCAACCTGTCGCGTGCGCTACCAGGACCTCGAGGGCGAGACCCATGAAGAAGACTTGGACGGGCTGATGGCCACCTGCATCCAGCACGAGATGGACCACCTCGAGGGCATTCTCTTCATCGACCACCTCTCGCGCCTCAAGCGCAACATGGCGCTGAAGAAGCTCAAAAAGCTGCGCGAAGCGGCGTAAGGTCGGCAGTCTTTCCAGCAACTCTTTGATCGTCACCCCGGACTTGATCCGGGGTCCCGCTTTTCTTCGAACCACCCGTCGCACCGAAAGTAAGCCTGACCCCGGCTCGGAGGCCGGGGCGACGATTGTGGGTAGGGTGGTCGAGGGGCTGGCGTTCCCTCTCCGTTCCGCCTAATGTCACGCGATGGATCCCGCAATTCTCGCCATCATCGCGCTCGTTCTCGGCCTCGCGCTGGGCTATTTTCTCGGCCACCGCTTCGGCTCGGCGCCCGCCAAGGACTGGCAGGCCCGGCACGGCGAAAGCGAGACGCGCGCCAAGGAGCTCGACGAGAAGTTTCGCAAGGCGATCGTCGATCTCGAAAACGCTAGTGTGCGCGCCGATCGCGCGGATGCGCTCGATGCGGAGCTGCGCGAGACGCGCGAAAAACACGAACGCGCGCTCGACGCGATACGTACCGAAAAGAGTGCTCTAGCCTCGGAGCTTAATGCCCTGAAGAGCGGCACCGCTGCGCGCGAAAAGGCCCTTGAAGAGCGCTATGCGGAGCGTGAGAGGCAATTCGAGCGCGAGCTGGCTCGCTTGATCGAAGCCGAGGAGAAGCTGCAAGCCAAGTTCGGAGAGATCGGGGAGAAAATGCTGGCTGGCGCGCAGTCGAAGTTTCTCGAGGGGGCTGGTGCTCACCTCGCCAATCTCAACAAGGAAAGCCTAGCGGAACTCGAAAAAAAGGCCGGTCCCATTAGTCGGACGCTAGAGGACTATCGCAAGCGAGTGGAAGAGTTGGAGAAAGGCCGATCGGAAGCTTGGCATCAGCTTCAGGGGGTCATCGGGGAGGTCAAGGCAGGGCAGCGAGAGGTGATAGATGGGGCGCGGCAGATCACCACTACCCTGCAGGGGGCCACCAAAGCGCGCGGCGATTGGGGTGAGCTACAATTGGAAAATCTCCTCGAAAGTTGTGGTCTCACCGATCGAACCGACTTTCGTCGGGAAGTTAATGTTAAAGATGACGATGGCAGGGATCTGCGCCCAGATGCGATCATCAACATTCCCGGCGGACGAAAGCTGATCGTCGACGTAAAAAACGTCTTCAACACGTATAAGGAAGCCAACGAGGCTGAGACCGAAGAGCAACGGTCCGTATTGCTCGCGAAACATGCGCGCGAGCTTCGTGGACACGTTCAGGCGCTCGCAGCAAAACGCTATCAGGACAGTGTGGAAGGGTCGGCAGATTTCGTCATCTTGTTCGTCCCTGGCGAGCATGTCCTTTATGCGGCATTGACTCAAAGCGAGGACCTGCTGGACTTTGCGCTCCGCCAGAACGTGGTACTGTCGAGCCCGCTCAACTTCATGTCCATTGCAATGACGGTCGCGACGGTATGGCGGCAGGCTGGCGTGCAGGCGGATGCGCAGGAAATCGCGAAACTGGGCAAGGAACTCTACGACCGGCTCGGTGTGGTCGCGGGCTACCTGTCCAACCTGCGCCGCGATTTGGGCAAAGCCAACAATAGCTTTGACTCGCTGGTAGGTTCTTTCGACACCAATCTGCGCCGCACCGGCGAGCGCTTCGAGGCTCTCAGCATCGACACGTCGGCTAAGGATTTGTCGGAAGCGCTTCCGCTCAACAAGCAGCCGCGGCGACTAGCTAACTTTGCGGACGAAGGTCATGAGGACGGAGAATAACTATCCCTCCAACCCCGCCAACACCTCATACCCAAGCACCGCCGCCGCTACCGCCGCGTTGAGGCTGTCGGCGCGGCCTTTCATCGGCATGGTGACGCGCAGGTCGCAGGCCATCTCGTACTGTTCGGGCAGGCCGCGGCTTTCATTGCCGACCATCACGAAGCAGGGCGCAGTGTAGGGCGCACCGCGATAAGGTTGGGCATCGCGCAGGGATGCGGCGACAAGCTGGCCGCCCTGTTGGCCTGGTACGCTGCGCAGCCAGCTTTCGAAATCGCTCCATTCGGCGCGGGCAATGCGCTGTGTGAACACGGCGCCCATGCTGGCGCGCACCGCCTCCACGCTGAAGGGATCGGCGCAATCGTCGATCAGGATCAGCCCGCCCCCTCCGATGGCATCGCCCGTGCGCAGCATTGTGCCCAGATTACCCGGATCGCGCAGCGCCTGCGCGACCAGCCAGATATCGGCGCTGCTCCGGTCGAGCGCGGCAAGCGAGGTGTCGAATTCCGCGAACACGCCCGCAACCGCCTGCGGATTGTCCTTGCCGGTGATCTTGGCGAGGATGTCGGGCGTGGTTTCGATAATCTCGCCGCCGCTGGCCTCGACCGCGGTTTCGAGCGCGGACAGCAGCGGATGCGGATCGCGCCGGTCGGCCAGCACCAGCACTTCGGGCACATGGCCGCACTCGCGCGCGTCGGTCAGCAGGCGCAGCCCTTCGGCGAGGAATTTACCTGCCAGCTTGCGATGCTTCTTCTCGCGCAGGGCGCGCAGCGCCTTGACGGTCGGATTGGAAAACCCGGTTATGTGGCGGCGCTCGGCCATGATCCTACGGCTCCCCGAAACCGTCCTCGATCATGGCGGATAGTTCGGCCATCACTGCTTCGGCATTGTCGCCCGCAACGATCAGGTCGACCGTATCGCCCTTGGCCGCGCCCAGCATCATCAGCCCGAGGATCGACCCGCCGGCTGCCTCGTTCTCGCCCTTGGCCACACGCACGGTGCAGCCATTGGGCAGTTCGGCCACGGCATTGACGAATTTTGCGCTGGCCCGCGCGTGCAAGCCGCGCTGGTTGACCACTTCGATGCTCTTGCGCAGCTCGCTCAAGAGGCTTTCCGTGCGCTTTCGAGGTCCTGGCCGAGGAACTCGCTGGCAACGGTGATGTAATTGCGACCGGCGGTCTGCGCGGCGTTCACCGCATCGACCACATTCATGCTTTTGCGTGCGCCTGCCAGACGGATGAGCATCGGCAGGTTGATGCCTGCGATCACTTCGATGTGGCCGGTGTCGAGCAGCGAGATGGCGAGGTTGGAAGGCGTGCCGCCGAACAGATCGGTCAGGATGATCGCGCCCGCGCCGGTATCCACCTGCTTGATCGCGTCGGCGATATCCGCGCGGCGTTGTTCCATATCGTCATTGGGGCCGATACAGATGGTGGCCACGCCTTCCTGCTTGCCGACCACATGCTCCATCGCATCGATGAAGTGTTCGGCCAGTCTGCCGTGGGTGACGAGGATCATGCCGATCATGCAGCTTCAGTTCCGTTTACGATGCCGAAGGATATGCGTGCTTGGCGCTTAACCATTCCTTGCCCCGGGGTCTAGCGTCGCTCGAGCGGGTCGGCGGGACGCGAACCGAGATTTCGGTGGATGACCGTGGGCGAAAATCCCGCCTTGCGCAAGGCTTCGGCTGCACGCTCTGCACTATAGACCGAGCGATGCCGACCGCCGGTACAGCCGAAAGCGATGTTGAGATAGCTACGTCCCTGCGCCGTATAACGCGGCATGACTTCGTACAGCAGCTCGAGAATCCGTTTGAAAGCCGGGGCGAAGGCGGGGTCGGCGGAAATGTGCTTGCCCACGGCCTTGTCCAATCCGGTTTTCTCGCGCAGCCCTTCGACCCAGTGCGGATTGTCGAGAAACCGCATGTCGAACAGCAAATCGGCCAGCGGCGGCATGCCACGGGCGAAACCGAAGCTGGAAATGGTCACGGTCATGTTGCCCTCGGCATGGGCCGCAAACCGTTCACGCACGAGCTGCTGCAAATGATTGGTCGCGTAATCGGTCGTGTCGATGACGATATCGGCCCAGCGGCGCAGCGGCTCCAGCAGTTCGCGCTCTGCCTTGATCCCGTCGAGTGCGGGCCGACCGCGCGCCATCGGGTGTGGCCGCCGGGTTTCGTTGTAGCGTCGCTGCAATTCGGCACTGGAGCAATCGATAAAGAGAGCGGTGAGTTCGACATCTTCCCGCGCTTCGAACTGCTTGCACATTTCGATGATTTCGGCGGGGACGAAACCGCGCGTGCGCGAATCGAAGCCGATCGCCAAGGGCGTGTCGCTGACGGTGCCGCCCTCGCTCGCGACGAGACCGCCGAGCAGACGGATCGGAAAATTGTCGATCGTCTCCCAGCCCAGATCCTCGAGCACTTGCAATGCGGTGGTCTTGCCCGCGCCCGACAGACCGGTGACGAGCAGGATACGCTGGGGGGGAATCGATTCGTCGGCCATCAGCGGCGGTGCCTATGCCTTTTCGTTGCGTTTGGGGAGAGGGAGTCCATGCAGCGAAAGCGCATATTCCGCGCGCAGGGCCTGCACCGCATCACCCGCCGCGAAATTCAGGGCGGGCACCTCCATGCCTTCTATCAAGCGCAGCGCGACGTCCAGCGGATAGCGCGGGGCCTTCGGATCGAGCTGCAGGATCAGCGCCACGGGACCGCTGGCCACCGGCAGTTCGACGATCCCGACATTGCGCACTTCGATCATTCCCCTTGTGTTGGGCGGGGGAGAGGCGGTGAGGAACCCGCCCTCGCGGGCGATGCTTACCGCGTCATCGCCCACCAACGTCGCCCCGCGGTCGATCAGCGCCAGTGCAAGCGCCGATTTCCCGGCTCCCGGAGGCCCCGCGATCAGCAACCCCCTGCCGCCGACGATCACGCCGGTGACATTGGCAAGGACAGTGGCGCTCATCGTTTCTGAGCGGCCGGCAGGCCGAGCTTGAGACACGCGCCGGATTCGCCGTCCTCACGCGATGCGGCGATCAGCGTACCGTCATGCGCTTCGGCAATCGTGCGCGCGATGGCGAGGCCGAGCCCCGAATGGTTTCCAAAATCCTCTTCCTCGGGCCGGTCGGAATGAAAGCGCTGGAAGACCTTTTCACGCTTTTCTTCCGGAATGCCCGGCCCTTCATCGCAGATTGCCAGCGTCACCCAATCGTCGCGGCGCGAAATGTCGGCCCAGATACGACCGTTCGGAGGCGAGAAGGAAACCGCATTGTCGAGCAGGTTCTGGATCACGCGTTCGAGCCGCACGGGAACGCCCATGACCCATACCGGCCGCTCGGCCCCGGATATCTCCAGCCTGCGCCCCTCATTCTCGTCGCGCGTCTCGCGGCTTTCGAAGATCGTACAGAGCAGTCGGGCCAGATCGACTCGCTCGAACTCGGTGCGCGACATTTCGGCATCGATGCGGCTGGCATCGGAAATCTCGGTCACCAGCCGGTCGATCCGGCGCACGTCATGGGTCGCGATGTCGAGCAATTGCGCGCGCAGGGCCGGGTCCTCGACCTTGCCCAGCGATTCGGTCGCGCTGCGCAAGGATGCGAGCGGGTTCTTGATTTCATGGGCCACGTCGGCGGCGAAATGCTCCACCGCATCGATCCGCTGACGCAGCGCGGCGGTCATGTCGGATATCGAGCGGGCAAGCATGCCGATTTCGTCGCGGCGCTGCGGCAGGCGCGGAACTTCCACCTGGCGGTCCCGCCCCTGGCGGACGCGGATCGCGGCCTGCACCAGCTCGCGCAGGGGCCGCACGATGGTCTGGGCCAGGAATAGCGACAGCAGGGTCGAGATCGCCAGCGCCAGCAGCACGACCAGCGCGACGGTAGACCGCGCTTCGCGCACGCTTTCGGTGATGTCGACCGGATTGCGCGTGAGCAGCAGTGTATCGCCGTCGAGCCCGACCGGGGCGGCGGCGTTGATCACATGGGTACCGTCGGGTGCATCGCGCAGCACGATCTGCGTCAGGCTTTCCTCGCGCGCGCGGCTGAGTTCGGGCCAGTCCTCCGCATCGTCGCTTTCGGGTTCGAGATAATCGGGCAGGGCGGGCGCGCCGACTACCCGGTCGAACCAGCGGTCGAGCTGCAAGGCAAAGGCGTCCTGGTCCACGTCCTCTGCGCGCGGCAGGGTGAAGCTGGGCGGGGCGAGCTGGAAGCTGTCGGCCTCGAGTTTGCCGTCCGGATCGTAGACGCGCAATCGCAAGCGCTGCTCCTTGCCGATCTGGATCAGCAAGGCTTCCTGGCGCTGGGGTGTCGCCCCGGCCAGCGCTTCGGCGGTGATCTGCGCTTCGACCAGTGCGAGCTTGAAGCGTTCGTCGAGCAATTGTTTGCGATAGGCATCGACATAGATCACCCCGCCGCCCAACAGGACCAGAGGCAGAACATTGACGAAGAGGATGCGACTGGTCAGCGAGAGCCGCCGCGACCAGCGCAGCTTTTCGAGCCGCGGATCGCCTTTGAGCACACTGCCGGTTTCGGACATGGTTTCCGCGCTCCGTCTCAGCCTTCGTTGAAGCTGTAGCCCGCGCCGTAGAGGGTCTCGATCGCGGAGAAGGCCGGGTCGATACTGCGGAACTTGCGGCGCATGCGTTTGATGTGGCTGTCGACCGTGCGGTCGTCGACGAAGACATCGTCGGGATAGGCCGCATCCATCAACTGGTTGCGGCTTTTGATCACGCCCGGACGCGCGGCCAGCGCCTCGAGCAGCAGGAATTCGGTTACCGTCAGCGATACCGCCTGCCCGCCCCAGGTCACGTGGTGCCGCGCCGGATCCATGAACAGCCGCCCGCGCTCGAGCACTTCGCCGGGCTTGTCGTCGAACTGTTCGGACAGCAGCAGCGGATGATCGCCGCCGCTGCGGCGCAGGATCGCGCGGATGCGCGCCAGCAGCAGGCGCAGGCTGAAGGGCTTGGCGATATAATCGTCCGCGCCCATTTCGAGGCCGGCTTCCTCGTCGGTTTCGTCATCCTTGCTGGTCAGGAAGATCACCGGCAGCGGGGACTGTTCGCGCAGGCGTCGAAGCAGTTCCATTCCGTCCATCTTGGGCATTTTGATATCGAAGATCGCCAGATCGGGCGGGTTCGACAACAAGGCGCCCAGCGCCGCTTCGCCATCCGAGTAAACTCGTGTGTCGAAACCTTCGGCCTGCAGGGCGATCGAAACTGTAGTGAGAATGTTGCGATCATCGTCGACCAGCGCGATGACTGTCCGGTTTTCCTCGCCCGTAGGCATGGATTCTCGCCCTGTGCTTTCCATCGTTTCGTGACTAGCCCTATTGTCGTGGCAAAACAACGCGGCGCTGTTCCACAGCGGCACTGAATGCCGGGCCGCAATTTGACGCAACGGCATGGGACGACTATTGGCGAGCGGGAAGGCCGCGCATTCGTATGCGAAGGCGATTCCCGGACCAACCCGCATCATGCGCTGGAGGATTCAGTGACCTTTCCGCTTTCCCACTCGCTTGCCGCGCAGGGCATCGAGACCACTGCCACCATTCACCCCAATCTGACCTCGGAAGAGCTGACCGCCGCCGCGCTGGAAAACGGCGAAGGCCGCCGCGCCAAGGACGGCCCGCTGGTCGTCGAAACCGGCAAGCACACGGGACGCAGTGCGAAGGACAAGTTCATCGTCCGCGATGCCGAAACCGAGGATACGGTGTGGTGGGACAACAATGCTTCCATGACGAGCGAGCATTTCTCCGCGCTCAAGGAAGATTTCCTCAAGGCCGTGGCCGATAAGGGCGATCTGTACGTGGCCGACCTGTTCGGCGGTTCGCAGCCCGAATATCGCGTGAATGTGCGTGTCATCAACGAGCTTGCCTGGCACAACCAGTTCATCCGCACGCTGCTGGTTCGCCCGACCGAGGCGGAGCTCGACGGTTTCGTTCCCGAATATACGATCATCGACCTTCCGACCTTCCGCGCCGATCCGGAACGTCACGGCTGCCGCAGCGAAACCGTGATTGCGGTGAACTTGTCTGAGAAGCTGATCCTCATCGGCGGCACCAAATATGCCGGCGAAATGAAGAAGAGCGTCTTCGGCATCCTCAATTATCTTCTACCGGCCAAGGGCGTCATGCCGATGCACTGTTCGGCCAATATCGGTCCCGACGGCAAGAGCGCGGTGTTCTTCGGCCTGTCGGGCACCGGCAAGACCACGCTTTCGGCCGATGCCAGCCGCACGCTGATCGGCGATGACGAACATGGCTGGTCGGACACGGCGGTCTTCAACTTCGAGGGCGGCTGCTATGCCAAGATGATTCGCCTAAACCCCGAAGCAGAGCCGGAAATCTACGCCACCACCAAAATGAAAGGCACCGTGCTCGAAAACGTGGTGATGAACGATGCGGGCGAAATCGACCTCGACGATAACAGCCTCGCCGAAAATACCCGCGGCGCCTATCCGCTGTCCTCGATCCCCAATACCTCGGAAGAGAATATGGGGCCGCCGCCGTCTAACGTCATCATGCTGACCGCCGATGCTTTTGGCGTGCTGCCCCCGATCGCGCGGCTGACGCCCGACCAGGCGATGTATCACTTCCTGTCGGGCTATACGGCGAAAGTGGCCGGCACTGAAATCGGCGTGACCGAACCGGAAGCCACCTTCAGCACCTGTTTCGGCGCACCTTTCATGCCCCGCCACCCGAGCGTTTACGGCAATCTGCTGAAAGAACGTATCGCCAAGGGCGAGGTCGCCTGCTGGCTGGTCAATACCGGCTGGACCGGCGGCAAATACGGCACTGGCAATCGGATGCCGATCAAGGCCACCCGCGCGCTGCTCAATGCCGCGCTCGATGGCAGCCTGAACAATGCGGAATTCCGCAAGGATCCGAATTTCGGTTTCGAGGTGCCGGTGAGCGTGGAGGGGGTGGACGATGCCATTCTCGATCCGCGTTCGACTTGGGCCGACAAGGACGAATACGACCGCACGGCCGCCAAGCTGGTCCAGCTTTTCGTTGACAATTTCGAACCTTTCGCCGCGCATGTCGATCAGGGTGTGCGCGATGCGGCACCGACGAGTGCGGTTGCCGCCTGATTGAGATCGGCTCCGCCATCGGAGCCCACGATTTGGAGAGGAGACCCCCGGCCGCGGCGACGCGGACCGGGGGTTTTGCCAATGGGAAGGTAGGGGTGAACAAAAGCCAGTGGCCGGATGCTCTTACGTGCTCGGGCCTTCGCTCTCTTCATCCTCTCCTGCAGTGTCGTCGGCAATCGCCTCGAGTGTGCCGGTCGGGTCGGCCATCGGGCCAGGGCGCCATTTAGTGCCCTCCGCGACCTCGGCCAGCTCGTCTAGATAGAATTGCGCGACGCGCGCGAGTTCGCCACCATGCGGATTGGCCGCCACCGGATCGAGGCTGCTGCGGGCGATGGCGATCTTGCCCTCGCTGGCCTGCATGAGCCCCTTGTTCATGGCGAGGCCTTGGTCGAACAGCGCAAGTTGTGAGGCGCGCTCAAGCGCATGTCGGGCGGTTTCATTCGGTTCCACGCCGCGCTCGACGAAGCTGCGGTAGTAATAGATCAGCGGTATCGGATGATCCTGCTCGATCCTGTTGAGGGCGGAGAAGGGCTGCATTGCCACCCCGTAGGCAGCATCCGGATCTTCGGCGTCCTCGGCTTTTGCGAAAAGCGCGTAGCCTTTCTGGATCAGTGCGTTCTTTACCGCTGGATCGATTGCCAGCGCGGCATCGGCGACAGCCACGGCGCGATCGTAATTGCCAGCGTCGAATTCGGCTTCCGCCAGCGTCGCGAGCACTGCTTGATCGTCCGGGAATTCGGCGGCGACCTCGCGCAGGTCGGGCAGTAGTTCGAGCGCGTCTTCCCGCGTCACGCCGCGCTGCAAACGAATGCGGAACGGCATAACCTCCCCTTCGCCTTCTGACAGCTTGCGCACCCGGACCGGAGCGGTCTCGAGCGCATCGGCCCCTAGATTCCACACCTTCATTCTGCGCTGACGGAGGTAACGGTCGAGGTCTTTCTGAAGCTCGTCGAAATCGCCGAAGGCCTGGTTGGCCGCCTCGACCTGGTCGGTGCCACGCGTGATCGCGACGAGGTACTGCCCAAGTTGCCCGCGGCGATCTTCAGCGAAATAGAGGTAATGGTACAGCAGCCAGGCGCGACCGTAAAAGGCGTCGTATCGCTTGCTGCGGTTCTTTCTGTAGAGTTCCGGATCGATCAGTTCGCGAACGCTGACATCCTTGGCGTGGAACAGTTCGCCGGCCCGATGACGAGCCGGACCGCCGATTGAGATACCGCCATCTTTTTCGAACTTCGCCGATGCATAGAATTCCGCCGCACCTTCGTTGACCCAGCGCGGCAACGCATAGGGCGAATTCGACATAAGGTAATGGTGCGCATATTCATGCAGCAAAATGGTGACCGAAAAATCCGTCCGCCGCTTGTGCATACGGATATCGGGCACGAATGCTCGCGAAGCGCCGGCACGCGAGAAATAGAAACCCGCAACATTGTTCGCGCCCTCGCCAAGGAGTTTGCGGACCTTGTTCTCGCTGCCGACCACGAAAATCGTCACGCGGTTGGAGGGGCTGGGTTTCGTGTCTTCTCGTATGTTCAACACATTCAAGGCGGCGTGATAGCGCTCCAGTGCTTCGCCGAATTCCTGCACGTCTTGCCAGCGATCGTCCGCATAGACGACGAAATGGTCCGATTCCGCCGCATACCAATCGGCTTGCGCGGGAAACGCGAAGACCAAGCTCGCAAGGAGAAGTAGAACCCTTTTCATCAAATCGACCCCTGAAATCCAATCAGGTCGACCATTGCATGATGATTATTACGGTTGAAGTCTCAATATGCAGTCTAGCCCCAATTCTTTGCAATATAGCGGCCTACATTCTTCTCCAGAACGTCCATGGGGACATTACCACCCAGCACCACGGCGTCGTTGAACGCCTTGAAGTCATAGGCTGCGCCCAATTCGCGCTGTGCGCGGGCGCGTTGGTCGACGATGCGGCTGTGGCCGAGCTTGTAGCCGGTCGCCTGGCCCGGCCAGCTGCAATAGCGGTCGACCTCGCTCTCCACCTCGGCCGGTTTGCTGCCATTGCGGGTGACGAAGAAATCGACCGCCTTGGCACGGCTCCAGCCCTTGGCGTGGAGGCCAGTGTCGACTACCATCCGGCAGGCGCGGAAGGCGAGGCTCTGCAAATATCCCAGCCGACCGACGGTGAAATCGTCATAAGCGCCCAGCTCGTCGGCCAGTTGCTCGCCATAGAGCGCCCAGCCTTCACTGAACGGATTGAAGGCGAGGATCGAGCGGATCAGCGGCAGGCGGTTCGAATATTCGCCCTCCCACACATGGCCCGGAATGGTCTCGTGATAGGTCAGATCGGCTAGGTCGTATTTGCGGTGCAGATCCGTGGTCCTCAGGTTGATCCAGAAGCGGCCCGGGATCGTCCCGTCCTTGCTCCCCGCGCCGCCATAGGCGCCCGGCGCGCCGACTTCCTCGGCGGGCGGAATGCGGCGCACCTCCATGTTCGGATCGACCAGCGTGTTGAAAGCACGCGGCATCTGCGCCTTGATCCAGTCTACCCGCTCGGCGATGAAATCCATGATCTCCGCGCGCCCCGGATCGCCCTTGGCGAACTGGTAACGCGGGTCCTGCGACAGAGCCTGCATGCGCTCGCCAACCGTACCGCTGGTATAGCCGATATCGCGCAGGATCGGGTCCATGCGCGCATGCAGCGCATCGAGTTCCTCCAGACCCTGGCGATGCACCTCGTCGGGGGTCAGGCGGGTGGTCGTGCTCGACCGCAGCGCCCAGTCATAGAATGCATCGCCATGGGCGCGCGCGGATATGCCCGGATCGTCCGTCGCCACAGCTCGCTCGGCGCGTAGTTCTTCGAGCTGGCGGGTCAGCGCTTCGGCGATCGGCCCGGCTTCGAGGATCGCCGCGCGGTTGGCGTGGCTTTCCGGCATGCCCTTGGCCGCCAGCTTCGCGCGCAGATCGTCTGCGAAAAGCTCGCCCTTTCCGGCGCTGGCGATGGTCTGTTCCATCTGGCGAAGCGCCTTGTCGAGCAGGAAGGAAGGCGGCACCACGCCCATGCCCCGGGCCGCGCGAATGCGTGCAAGTTCACCATCGAACACCGCGGGCATCTGTTCCATCCGTTCGATATAGGCATCGGCATCGTCGCCATTTTCGACCTTGTGGTTCGATTGCATGAACCGTGGCAGGGCGAGATACTCGCCGACATTCTGAATCACGACATAGGGTGCGGTACGCCAGTTGCCGACGGGTGTATCGCCATAGGGCAGGGCAAAGCCGTCGAGCGCGAGGTCGTAGGCGCTTTCGACCACGTCGAGACTGGTCAGCGTGTCGCTGTCGAGTCCTTCGCGCGAGTAAGCGCGGACACGGGCGAGATCTTGCCGCAATGTCGCGGCATAGGCTTCCTGCCCCACAGGCGATTGGTCCTCGAGCCTGCCGCGCAGGTAAGCATATCGCCCGGTGTCGACTCCCAGCGCCGTCGCGCGTTCGGGTTCGTGTTCGAGCAGGTTATACCCCACGACCTCGAGCAGACGCTGCGCCCCGATCGAGCGCGCCTGCGATATGGCCTCCGGCCGGGCCGTGGCGGCGCATCCGGAAAGTGCGAGGGCGGAGGTCGCGCCGAGACCGGCAAGGGCTTGGCGACGGGTGATGGCTGTGCTGGCAATGGTCATGCCCACGGGTGTGCTTCGCACGCGCAGGGCTGTCAAATACCGTGCAAGCTGCGTATGGCGACGTGCATGCTCGATACCGTGCTCTCCATCACCGTCCTTGCCGCGATCCTGCTGATTATCGGCGCCTTCTTCCTATGGCGCCGCACGGGCAATGTGAAAAATGCGCTGCTGATGGTGCTGCTCGCCGCAGTCGCGCTGATGAATGTCGCGATCTGGACGCTGCCCGATGCGGGCGGCGAAGCCCCGCTCGACAGGCTCGAGCAGGGCGCCCGCTAGCTGCGGCTTACTCGGGCAACTGCCAGAGCACCGATCCGGTGTAACTGCCTGCCACCGCCTCGCCATTGCCGCCGCGCGCAGGCTCGAAACGGGCGCGCTTGCTGACCAGACGGCAGGTGGCCGCGTCGAGCTCGTTATGACCGGTCGAGCCGGTGACAGCGCATCCGGTGACGCGGCCATTGGCGGCGATTTCCAGTCGGAAGGTGGCCAGGCCGGTAAGTTCCTTCCTGATCCAGACCGGGCGATAATCATTATTCGACAGCCACGCGCCGGGATCGTTCTTCGGCCTCGCGCCGACTGGATCGAAGCTCGGCTGCGGCGTCGGCTTTGGAATCTCCACGCCGAGGCCCGGCGAAGGCTTGGGAAGTGGCGGGAAAACCAGCGGGGTCGAGGGAATCGTCGGTTCGACCGGCTTCAGGTTCAGCTTCTGCCGGGGAATGTGAACCAGTGGCTGGGTCGGTTCGGCCGGTTTCGCCTCGACTGGATCTGCTGGCTTGGGCGGCGGTGGCGGCTCGACAGGAATATTGGTCGCGCCGATCTTGTTGACGATCTGCGGCAAGGTGCCGGTTACCGTAAGGCCGGTGACAAGCAAGGCGCCAACCGCAGCATGCACACCGATAACGGCGGCCATTCCGGCGGGCGAGGGCCTGCGCGTTTGATCCACGTAAGACATGGTTTCATCCTCCTCCAATGCGGGAGACGGCGACCCGACTCCTCGTCTCAGGAATGTTACAACGTAACAATGCCGAGGCAAGAAGTTTCGCGTTGCAGATCGCAATGCGTTTTCGTCGTGCCGGGTGCAGCGTGCTGCATATCCAGCAGCGACGAACCCGTAGAGGCGGGGTCGAAAATTGGAATCAATGGGAGACGCCGCCCATCGGGCTGGTGCGTCTAGGCCATCACGTGATCGGACAACTCGGGTCGAGGCGGAAGTCGAGATAGTTGTCGACCGACTTCATCAGCTCTTCCTGCTCGTTTTCGAAGAAGTGGTTTGCGCGCGGAATTTCTTCGTGATGCACGGTGATGTGCTTCTGCGTGCGCAGCTTCTCGACCAGCTTGGTCACCGCCTGCGGCTGAACCACCGTATCCTGCGCGCCGTGGATGAAGATGCCGCTGGCCGGGCAGGGGGCGAGGAACGAGAAGTCATACATGCTCGCGGGTGCGCCGATGCTGATCCAGCCGCGGATCTCGGGGCGGCGCATCAGCAATTGCATGCCGATCAGCGCGCCGAAGCTGACGCCGGCGACCCAGGTCACCTGCGCTTCGGGGTGGACCTGCTGCACCCAGTCGAGCGCACTGGCCGCATCGGAAAGTTCGCCGATACCGTTGTCGAAGCTGCCCTGGCTGCGACCGACGCCGCGGAAATTGAAGCGCAGCGTGGCAAACCCGCGATTGACGAAGGTCTTGTACAGCCGCTGGGTCATTTGCTCGTTCATCGTTCCGCCACCTTGCGGGTGCGGGTGGAGAATCATCGCCACGGGTGCGCGGGGGCGCGGAGCGGGGGAGAAACGGCCTTCGAGGCGGCCTTCGGGGCCGGGAAAGATCACGGTCGGCATGGGAGGTATACCCTGGTCGAAATTTTCATGGGCGCGGTGCCCGATCAGGACTTGCGCGAGGTTGCGCGCTATATAGGGTTTATTGCCCAAATCGCAATCATTTCGAGACCGTATCATCCCAGACCGTATCTATCTCGACCATGCCGCCACCATGCCGCTGCGTCCCGAAGCGCGCACAGCGATGGAGGAGGGGTTCGACCAATGGGCGAATCCCAGCAGTCCGCACGCGCAGGGGCGCAAAGCACGCAAGCTTCTGGAGGACGCACGCGAACGGGTAAGGGCGGCACTCGGTTGGGAGGGGGAAGTGATCTTCACTTCGGGTGCGAGCGAGGCGGCAGCGCTGGCGCTGCGGCATGCCAAGGCGGGTGCCCGGCTGGTCTCCACAGTGGAGCACGATTGCATGTTGCAGGCCGTGCCCGATGCCGAGCGTTTGCCGGTACGCAGCGATGGCGCGCTCGACCTCGATATTCTGTGCGAAGCGGTGCAGCGCGAAACGCCGCTTGTCGCCGTCCAGCAGGTCAATTCGGAAACCGGCAATCGGCAGGACCTGGCCGCCATTGCGGGCATCGTCCACCAGGCGGGCGGCCTGCTCCTCGCCGATTGCGCGCAAGGCGCAGGCAAGATGCCGCTGGCGCCATGCGATATGGCGGTCCTCGCCGCGCACAAGTTCGGCGGGCCGATCGGCGTGGGTGCGCTGCTGGTGCGGGATTACGCCATGCTGTCGCCATCGGGCGGGCAGGAGCGCGGCTACCGGCGCGGGACCGAGAACATGCCCGGCGTGCTGGCCATGGCGGCGGCGCTGGAGGCCTGCGACCAGCCCTTCCTCGATCCCCATATCCTCGCTCGGCTCAACGAGCTGTCGGCGACATGCCGCGACATCGGTGGCACATGGCTTTCCGACCGCCTTGCCGATCCCACACCCTATATCCGCGCCGTCGCCATGCCCAATATGAGCGCCACGGCGCAGGTCATGCGCTTCGACATGGCCGGGATCGCCGTATCCCAGGGTAGCGCCTGTTCCAGCGGGACGATGAAGACCAGCCGTGTGCTCGACGCGATGCAGGTCGAGCCCGAAATCGCCGCGAACACGATCCGCGTCTCGGTCGGCTGGAACACGACCCGCGCCGATGTGGAGCGCTTTTGCGAAGTGTGGCTCGAGTTGGCTAGGTCATGAGTTTTGCCAGGTGTTTCTGTCTCGTCGCCCCGGACCTGATCCGGGGCTGGTGCTTTGCTTTTGGCAAGCCTCGCCAAGTGAGCCCGATCCCGGATCAAGTCCGGGATGACGGCGTGGGGGCGAGTCCGGGATGACGGCGTGGGGGCACCGTCATGATCTATCTCGATTATCAGGCCATCACTCCGCCTTCCCGGAGGCGCGCGATGCCATGCTGCGCTGGCTCGCCGGGCGCTGATCCCGCGCCGCGGTGTTGGCATTCCCTCCGGGCAGCCGCGTCGGCGCGATGCCGGGGCTGAGTGACGGCGATGAATATTCCGCTTTCCTACTCGACATTTGCACGGCAGGTTCTGCGCCATGTTCGAACCGACAGCCCCCCCGGCCCACCCTGCAAGTGTCACTCACTGCGGATTTTTGCAACACACTGTAATTGAAGAAAGTCTTTGCGGTTCTTCATGGGTGACACGGTGTCACCTTCGTCACCCGGCTGTCCGGGTGCCGGGGCAGGGGGCATGATCTATCTCGACTACCAGGCCACCACCCCGCTCGCGCCCGAGGCGCGCGATGCGATGCTGCGCTGGCTCGACGGGCCGGGCGGCACCGGTTTCGGCAATCCGCATTCGGCGCACCGGATGGGCCGTCAGGCAAAGGCCGCGATCGAGCTGGCGCGCGACCAGGTCGCCGCGCTGTTCCCGCCCAATGGCCGCGTGATCTTCACCGGCGGTGCGACCGAGGCGCTCAATCTCGCCATTCGCGGCTCCGGACGGGGCGGCACGGTCTCTTACTCTGCGATCGAGCATTCGGCGGTCGGCGATACCGCGCAGGACGCGGGTAAAAGCCATGTGCTCAACGTCGCCAATACCGGCCAGTGCAATACGAAGCAGGACCTTCCGGCCGACACGCGGCTGGTCTGCGTCATGCAGGTCAATAACGAGATCGGCACCATCCAGCCGACCATCGAATGGCACCGCAAAGCCAAGGGAGCGGGCGCGCTGTTCCTGTGCGATGCGGTACAGGCCTATGGCAGGATCGAGCTGACCGGCGCGGATATGATCGCGATCTCGGCGCACAAGTTCCACGGCCCCAAGGGCGTCGGTGCGTTGTGGGTGCGTGGCGGGCTCGATCTGCACGAGGTCCAGACCGGCGGCGGGCAGGAATTCGGCCTGCGCTCGGGCACGCTCTCGCCTGCGCTCATCGCGGGCATGGGTGCGGCGGCGGCAGAGGCGAAAGACCGCATGGAGCAGGACCGCGAGCATGTCGAAAAACTCTGGAGCCGGGCGCGCGAGATGTTCGCGGGCTGGACGCTCAACGGCAGCGAGGAGGCGCGCTGGCACGGTAACTTCAACATCCGCCGCGATGGCCTCGACGTCGCCCGGCTGATGAGCGATGTGCGCGACGTGATGTTTTCCGCCGGATCGGCCTGCGCCAGCGGTTCGGGCCGCCCGAGCCATGTGCTCAAGGCGATCGGTCTTTCGGACAGGCAGGCGAAAAGCTCGATCCGCCTGGGCTTCGGGCGCTATACCACGTTGGAAGAGATCGAGGAGGCCGCGAGCAAGATCAACGCGGCTGCGAAGGCGCAAGGGTTGTGAGAATCGAATTCGAAACTGCGCAGGGCGAAACCGTCACTGCCGAGGCCGAGCCGGGCGACAATCTGCTGCGTGTCGCGCAAGGGGCGGGCCTCCCGCTGGAGGGAACCTGCGAGGGCCAGATGGCCTGCTCCACCTGCCATGTTGTCGTGGCCCCCGAATGGTTCGACCGGCTCAAGGAAGCGAGCGAGGAGGAAGAGGACATGCTCGACCTCGCCGCCGGTGTCGCGCGCACGAGCCGTCTGTCCTGCCAGATAATGCTAACGGCAGAAATGGACGGCCTAACCGTGCGCATCCCCGCGACGAGCCACGATATGCGGGGGTTCTAGGAGGTTTCGGTGTTCTCCGGCTTTGTCCAGCCGGCTCCAATTCCGGTTGACAGGCCGAAACGCCGCCAGACTTTGCCGCCCAGCCACGCCAGCAGCCCCAGCGGGACAAGGACGGCGAGCAGAACGATCAGTATGCTGATCATCGTACCGAAGATGCCGCCCAGCGAGTTCCACGCATTGCGGATCGGCTGGGCGAAACCGCCAATAGCCGGTTTGCCGCTTTCATAGGTCACGCTCATGTTCGAATAGGCAACGCGTCCGCGCATTTCTGCCAGCCAGCTTTGCGCCTGGTCGATCTCTTCATTGACCTGCGCCACGCCGCGCTCCGCTGCTACCAATTCAGAAACGGTCCCGCGGCGATTACGCAGAACATCCATCAGCCGGTCCCGCAGCACGGTGCGTGCCCGCAACCGTGCTTCTGTATCGACGATGCGTTTGGACAGGTCCTCGCCCTCGATCGAGGAGGAAACGAGCTTGCCATCGACCTTGCCGCTCGCATTGGCAAGTTCCTTGCCGAATGTGCGTGCATCGCGGGCGCGTACGGCCAGCGTCAGGCTGCCATAGGCATAGTCGCCCTCGTTCTCCGCCTGGTCCATCGAGATGATGCGGCAGACCTCGGCACCCTTCGCTTCGCACATATCGGCGTGACGTTCCTGTAAAGGTCGGATCGCATCGGAGGGCAGACGGAAACCATAGGCATAGCGATAAGCCACCTGCGGCGTGCCGACCGGGATTTCGCCGCCGCCGGAGATGGTGTCGCTAGCCTCACCCTCGGCGGCCTGGGAGGCCATCGCCGGAGGGGGAGGCGGTGCAGCCATTTCATAGCTGGCCGCATCCGCTGCTTCGATATCCATCGTCGACACGCGTTCGACGGTATCGCTCTCGCCGCCGCTGCACGCAGCCAGAACCAGCATTGAAGCGGACCCTGAAAGCAAACGTATCCTCATGATTTTCTCCTCTTCCCTCACCCGTCCCAGTTCCGCCTTATTTTCGCCACAATATTAACACAGCCGAAACGCGTTTTGTATCAATGTTACAGCGTAACATGTTCGCGCAAGCCAGCGATGGAGAAATCCGCGAGTGCGCTTCACGCAAAAAGCCCCGCCGCATTGCTGCGACGGGGCTCTCGCTGTGAAGCGTTTTCAGCCGTTTAGGCGGTTTCGAGCTCGCGCTTGTCGACGCTTTCGCCCAGCATTTCGATCAGCGCCTTGGTGAAGGCTGGAATATCGTCGGGATTGCGGCTGGTGATGAGGTTACCATCGGTGGCAACTTCCTGGTCTACCACCTTCGCGCCCGCATTCTTAAGATCGGTGCGGATCGAGGGCCAGCCGGTTACGGTCTTGCCGTCGATCAGACCTGCCTCGGCCAGCAGCCAGGGTGCGTGGCAAATCGCGGCAATCGGCTTGTCCGCCATGCCGAATTCGCGGACGATGGCGACGGCGCGCTCGTTCATGCGGAGAATATCGGGGTTCATCTGTCCACCGGGGAGCAACAGTGCATCATAGCCTTCGCAGCTCGACACATCGTCCACGGTCTTGTCGACTGCGACGCTTTCGCCCCAACCGTTATCCTTCCAGCCCTTGATTTCGCCACTCTCGAGACTGACGATTTCGGTCTCGATACCGGCGTTCGCAAGGTTGGCCTTTGGCTTCATCAGCTCCGATTGTTCGAAGCCATTGGTGGCGAGGATCATTACGCGCTTTGTCATAGTGCAACTCCTTGATTTCTTGTTGCCTGTTCAACGGTTGGCGCGCAGCGCACGTTCCGCCGTGACAGCCGAGGCGTGGCGGTGGTAGGGCGGGTCGAAGATGGCCGCGCGATCCGGCCTGTTTCCTATCTGGAGTGTAAGAAAATGAGCCTGCGCGATAAGGTGCGCCAGCTGGTCGAGACACGCGCGTTCGAGCGTTTCATCATCGCGGTTATCGTCATCAATGCGATCGGGCTCGGCCTGGAGACCTCACCTGCGATTATGGCGCGGTTCGGGTCCGTTATCGTGGCGCTCGATGCGATTGCGCTCGGCATTTTCGTGGTCGAGCTGACGCTCAAGCTCTTCGCCTATGGCTGGCGCTTCTTCCGCAATGGCTGGAATGTGTTCGACTTTGCCATCGTGACTGTCGCGCTCATGCCGGCAGCGGGCGCATTCTCGGTCCTGCGTGCGCTGCGTATCCTGCGGGCGCTGCGCCTGATTTCGGTGGTGCCGAGCATGCGCAAGGTCATCATCGGATTGTTCAGCGCCATTCCCAGCATCGGAACGGTCATCGTAATGCTGCTGCTCCTATTCTACATCAGTGGGGTAATGGCGACGAAGCTGTTCGGTGGTGAGTTCCCTGAATGGTTCGGCACTCTGGGCGCTTCGCTCTATTCCTTGTTCCAGATCATGACGTTGGAAAGCTGGTCGATGGGCATCGTGCGGCCGGTGATGGAGGTTTTCCCCTACGCCTGGGCCTTTTTCGTGCCCTTCATCCTTCTGACCAGCTTCATCGTCCTCAACCTTTTCATCGGTGTGATCGTCAACGCGATGGCGGAGGCAACCGAAGACGAAGCGCATGACGAACGCGAGGAGATCCTGCGGGAGCTCAAGGGCCTGCGCGAAGACATAGCCGGTCTGAAAAGAGGTGAGGATTAAGCGCCGCTTTTTGCTCAGCGGTCTCCCGCAGGGCCGAGCGCCTTGCTAGGGAGGTCGAATGGCCGATGTGACCGATATTCCCGATTCCGATCCGTTCGACACGATTGTCGACGCGCCTTTCGACAGCGCGTTGTCCGAACGCTACCTCGTCTATGCGCTCTCGACGATTACCGCCCGTTCGCTGCCTGATCTTCGCGACGGGTTGAAGCCGGTCCATCGCCGCCTTTTGTGGACGATGCGCCAGCTAAAGCTCGATCCCACGAGCGGCTTCAAGAAATCGGCCCGTGTGGTCGGGGAAGTCATCGGTAAGTACCATCCGCATGGCGATACGGCTGCCTATGATGCGATGGTCCGCCTCGCGCAGGATTTCGCGCTGCGTTATCCGCTGGTGGAAGGGCAGGGCAATTTCGGCAATATCGACGGCGATAACGCCGCTGCCTACCGCTACACCGAAGCGCGCCTGACCAAGACGGCGATGCGCCTGATGGAGGGCCTCGACGCCGGTACGGTCGACTTCATCCCGACCTACAATAACGAGGAGGAAGAGCCGGAGATCATGCCGGGTCTCTTCCCCAACCTGCTCGCCAATGGCGCGAGCGGGATTGCCGTGGGCATGGCGACCAACATCCCTTCGCACAATGTTGCCGAAATCGTCGATGCGACGCTGGAAGTGATCGACAATCCGCATGTCGATCACGCACGGCTGATGGAACTGTTCAAGGGGCCGGACTTTGCCACCGGCGGGATCGTAGCCGAAAGCGCCGAGACGATCAGCCATGCCTACGAGACCGGGCGCGGGAGCTTCCGCGTGCGGGGCCGGTTCCACGCTGCCGAAGCAGAAAAGGCCGAGGATCGCGAGGCGGGCATCGAGCGATTGGGCGGCGGGCAATGGCAGTTGGTGGTGAGCGAAATTCCCTACCAGGTTCCCAAGGGCAAGCTGATCGAACAGATCGCACAGGCCATCGCCGACAAGAAGCTGCCGATCCTTGAGGACGTGCGCGACGAGAGCGACGAGCATATCCGCATCGTGCTCGTCCCGCGCAGCCGCAATGTCGATCCGGAACTGCTCAAGGAATCGCTCTACAAGCTGACCGATCTCGAAACGCGCTTCGGCCTCAATCTCAACGTGCTCGATGCGGGACGCACGCCGATGGTGATGGGGCTGAAGGAAGTCCTGACCCACTGGATCGCCAGCCAGATCGACATCCTCCAGCGCCGCAGCCAACACCGGCTCGATCAGATCGCGCGGCGGCTGGAACTGGTCGAAGGCTATATTATCGCCTTTCTCAACCTGGACCGGGTGATCGAAATCATCCGCACCGAGGACGAACCCAAGCCGGTGATGATGGAAGAGTTCAAGCTCACCGACCGGCAGGCGGAGGCGATCCTCAACATGCGGCTGCGCAGCTTGCGCAAGCTGGAGGAAATGCAACTTCGCGGCGAGAAGGACGATCTGCTCAAGGAACAGGACGAGCTGGAAAAATTGCTCGGCTCGCCCGCACGCCAGCGCACGCGCTTGAAGCGAGACCTGAACGCCCTGCACAAGGAATATGGCAAGGATACCGATCTCGGCCGCCGACGCACGACGATCGAGGAGGCCGCCCCCGCGGTCGAATTCAGCATGGATGCGATGATCGAAAAGGAACCGGTCACGGTGATCCTGTCGCAAAAGGGCTGGATCCGCGGGGCCAAGGGGCATCTGCCTCTGGATCAGGAGTTCAAATACAAGGAAGGCGACGGGCCTGCCTTCGTGTTTCACGCCCAGACCACGGACAAGCTGCTGCTGGCGACCGATAAGGGCCGGTTCTTCACTCTGGGCGCGGACAAACTGCCCGGCGCGCGCGGCTTCGGCGAGCCGGTGAGGAATACACTCGACATCGATGCGACCGCGCAGATCGTGGCGGTGGTGGTGCACGAAAAGGGCAAGCGGCTATTGCTCGCCGCGAGCACCGGCAAGGGTTTCGGAACCACGACCGATGAATTGCTGGCCGAAACACGCAAGGGCAGACAGGTCGTCAATCTGAAGGGCGATGCGCGGCTCGCAGTGGTCCGGCCAATCGCGGCAGGGCACGATCATGTTGCGGTGGTGGGCGACAATCGCAAGCTGGTGGTTTTCAACCTCGAAGAACTGCCGACTCTGTCGAAAGGGCAGGGGGTCAAGCTGCAAAACTATCGCGATGGGGGGCTGTCGGATGCGACCACCTTCACGCTCGCAGAGGGCCTGTCCTGGCAGATGGGCGGCAAGGGCGACCGCACGCGCACGGAAGGTGAAATGTGGCAGTGGAAGGTTGCGCGCGGCGGCGCCGGACGCCTCCCGCCGCAGGGTTTCCCGCGCGACAATAAATTCTAATACTTTGGGCTTGCGTGCCGGACAGTGGTCCTGATCGCGCGCATCAACCGCAACTAAAAAAGCCGAAGGCGATTGCTCGCCTCCGGCCTTTGTAAACCCGTCCAAGGGTAGTGGGATTATTCCCCGGTGCTGTCGGCGGCGGGAGCAGCCTGCGCCATCGCTGCCTCGATCTGCGCATTGGTCAGCAGCGCCATCAGGCCATGCTCGCCGCTGCTGAAGTGCTCGCGCAGCAGCGTGACCTTCTGGGTCTCGTCGCCACCGCGGGCGATCACGATGTTGTCGCCGTTGATTTCAAGCACGGTGCCGAGCGGCGCGTGTTCCGCGTCCATCGCCTGCGCACCTACGACCAGCGCGGCATCGCGCTTGGCAGCGGCTTCGGCAAGCTGCGCGTCGATCATGCCGTCGATCTGCGCCTTGGTGACAGTGATGGTCGGGCCGGCTTCACCCTGGCCATACATATCCACCGCCAGCGGAACCTTGTGCTTGCCGGTGTCGAGCACGGTCTGGCCGTTTTCGACCGAAACGATCGTGCCCACGGCATTACCTTCGGGACCGGTCACGACTGCACCGGCAACGACCTGCTCGTTGGCCAGGGCGGGGGTGGCGGCGAGGGCGATGGCGGCGACGGCCAGCTTCGCGAATTTCATAATGCAACTCCAAGACTTGTTATTCTTACGACGCGGCTCCCCCACGCGCGAAACGCGCGATCGAGCCGATCAAACTGGAAAACGCGGGCGAGAGTGGGTATTCCGCGCCACCCGCAAGTTCCCCCAAGGGAACCGGCGCTCTATTTCACGGATCGCATCTTTCTGCAACCGCGTGACATTTATGCTGCATTGCACCTTAAGCCAAGCTGAAGGATCGCAATTACCCGTGGTCAGCGGGCCGCGAGTTCCTCGTCGAGCAGAGCCTCCACCCTGTCACGGGAGGGGAAATGCTCCTCGACCCATCGGTTCTCGATCCGCTGGAGAATGCGCGCGACTTCCGGCCCCTTGCCCACACCGCGCGCGACGATCTCGCCACCTTTCAAGGGAAAAACGGGCGGTTCCCATTCCATGATCGGCGTCGCATCCGCGCCACCGATCAACAGGCGATCGATCGCGCATTCCATGCCGACCATATAGGCCAGTCCGCGCGGGTGTTCGCCGTCACCCATCTCGCGGCGGGCGACACATACCAACCGGCTGCGCTGGCTGCGCGACAGGCGCAGGCGGGCGGCCACCGTTTCGGCCACTGGCGGAATCGCGGGAAGTAGGGCTGCCAAGCGGCGCATGGGATCGGCTCCGATAACGGCGCGTCTTTCGGCAGCGATCAGGCGTTCAAGCTGCTCGACCTCGCGTTTGCCGCTTTCCGGCAGTACATGATCGAGTACGCCCAGCTCGCGCATTTTCGCGAGCGTCGCCGCAGGATCGGGCAGGGCCAGCAGGTTCAGCAATTCCTGACCGACCCGCTCTCGGCTCAGTCCCTTCAGGGTCGCGGCCAGTTCGCTGCAGGCGTCGGTTGCCTCCGCATCCCAGGAATCGCCGAAGCGGGTGACGAAGCGGAAGTAACGCAGGATGCGTAAATGATCTTCCCTGATCCGCGTCGCGGCATCGCCGATAAAGCGCACGTGCCGCGCGGCGAGATCGTCCAGCCCGCCGAAATAGTCGCTGATCTCCAGCGTTTCGGGATGCGCATAAAGCGCGTTGATGGTGAAATCGCGCCGCGCGGCGTCGTCCCGCCATTCCTCGCTGAAGGCAATCGTCGCGCGGCGCCCGTCGGTGGCGACATCGCGGCGCAGCGTCGTGATCTCGACACTGCCGTCGGCGAGGACTGCGGTGACCGTGCCGTGATCGATGCCGGTGGGGATGGTGCGGATGCCGGCAGCCTTGCAGCGATCGATCACGGTCGCGGGCAAGTGCCGCGTCGCCGCGTCGATATCGTTCGCCTCGTGTCCCAACAGCGTATCGCGCACGCAGCCACCGACCCAGCGGACATTCTGCGCCCCCAAGGCTTCGACCAGCTTCGCCAGGCTCGCGCGCTGTGTCCACGCGGCCCGGGGAAGGCGCGCACTCGTGCTCATTCGCGGGCCTCCAGCCAGGCGATCCGGCGCGACAGGTTCCAGCAGATTGCCGCCGTCACGCCCCAGATCCTGTAACCTTCGTGATCCATTTCGAGATATTCGCGCATCGCGCCTTTCCAGAACACCGAATTGCGGCCCCATTGCGATGCATCCATCAGCTTGTCGAGCGGGCATTCGAACCAGCTTTCGACTTCGCGCGGGTCGGGGCGAATTGGCAGGTCGTGCGGTACGGTGGCGAGTACCGGGGTGATGTCGAACCCGGTGCCTGTTTGATAGCGATCGGTCGTGCCGATGACGCGGACCTGGTCCGGCTCGATATGCAATTCTTCCCATGCTTCGCGCAGCGCCGCCTCCACCGCATCTTCGCCATGGTCGAGCTTACCGCCGGGAAAGGCGACCTGGCCGGGATGATCGCGCATGGTGCGCGGGCGCTGGGTGAGAAGGACGGTGGGACGTGGCTGCTCGGTCACGGCGATCAGCACGGCGGCGTCGGCCGTGCGTTCGGCATCGGCGAAGCGGCTGTCCGACATCAGATCGGCCATATCGCGGCTGTGGCCATGCTCGAACAAGCGGGTCAGGCGGTCGAAGATCGCACTCATGCGGGCAGCAGAGAGAAGCTCTGGCCATTGCTCGTCACCGTCCAGTCGTCACCGCGTTCGAGCGCGATCCGGGCGAGCTGTTCATAGGTCGAGCGGTTGAGCCGCGCTTCGCATCCGCGCCTGACATGAACGTAGATGGCCGGACGATCGGCATTGCCCGCCGCCCGGATCGGATGGTCAGGCCCGGCCACCACCAGCTCATCGGTGTTCAGCCGAAAGGCGAGATCGCCTTCGGTCTCGCTGACATCGGTGGCGATGAAGCAGGCGTCTTCTACCTCGATGCTCAGCTTTTGATAGGGCACGACGAGCCAGTAGCCGCCGTCTTCCTCGCGATTGAGCAGCCCGGCAAAGGCGCGAACCATGGCCGGGCGCGCGATCGGCGAACCCTCGTGATACCACGTCCCGTCGGCGGCAATGTGCATATGGCTCTCGCCGACATGTTCCGGTGACCACTGTTCGACCGGCGGCAGCTTACGCTTGGCAACCGCTTCGGCGATTTGGGCGAGCGACAGTCCGGCGAGTTCGGGGGGCGGGGTGTAAGGCACGGCGCCAGCGATGGCAGAAGGTGGTGGGAGAGACAATCCGTGTCTTTTTTCGGGTGCGCCTTCGACATCCGTCGAAGGCTTGCGGCACCGGCCCACTCCCCCACCCACGGCACGATACTGTTTTGGTGACCGGGTGGGCGAGTGGGACGGTGCCGCAGCAAGGTCAGGACGGATGTCCTGACCGCACGCACCAAAAAACTATCCCACCCACGGCCCCAGCATGCCCTCGACGGGCAGGATCGCCGGATTGCCGGTGCGCGCCAGCAGGCGGTGCTTCTCGAACGGGCCGGGGCAGTGCCAGCCCCCGGTGTGGGTGGCCACGAAATCCCAGCGGTCGTAATAGTCGGGATCGCCGATCATGACCTGCGGCAGCGGCGCCGCGCCATCATCGAACCCTGTATCGATCGCGCCGAGGCTTGCCGCCATGAGCGCCTTGCCGAAGCCTTCACCCTGCCGTCCGGGCATGACCGCGACGGGGCCGACCATGATCATCGGATGCGCGCGGCCCTGCGGGTCGGTCAGCGCCACGGGCCAGAGCTGGATCGTCCCGGCGAGATAATCCTCGTCGTCGAGCGCAGCGAAACTTAGCCCCTCGAGCCAGTCCATGCCTTCACGGATGCGATAGGCGGTGCGTGCATGGCGCCCCTCACCGAAAGCTGCGTCGAGCAGATCTTCGACCAGCGCCGGATCGATCGCGGAAAGGGGGACGAGGCTCGCCATAGGGCGCGCCGATTAGGCGCGCGCAGCGCCCAAGTCGATCAATTTCGGCTTAGCCGGGTGTTAGCTTGAGCAGCCGCCCGCCTTCGCCATCCTCGATCACCCACAGCGCGCCATCGGGTCCCTGAGCCACACCGCGAATGCGCTGGTCCATCGGGTACCGGGCCACCTCGCGCGCCTTCTCGCCGTCGATGGCGACGCGAACGATGGCATTGGAGGAAAGCCCGGCGATCAGCGCGTCGCCCTTCATGCCGGGGAACAGGTCATGGCGATAGAAGATCATCGATCCCGGCGCGATGACCGGGGTCCAGGTGATGGCCGGTCGCGCATAGGCATCGCTGGTGTCGTTGTCGGGGATCGGATCGCCATCGTAATGGATGCCGTCCGACACATTGGGCCAACCGTAATTGGCGCCTTCGCGCACAAGGTTCAGTTCATCGCCGCCGCGCGGACCGTGTTCCATATCCCACAGCCGTCCCTGCGCATCGAAATCCATGCCGAGGATGTTGCGGTGGCCCCAGCTCCAGATGTCCGGCGATGCGCCACCTTGTCCGGCGAGCGGGTTGCCGCTGGCGGGCGTGCCGTCGAGGTTGAGCCGGACGATACTGCCGAGGTTGTTGGTAGTATCCTGCGCTGGGTCGAGCTTCTGCCGGTCGCCGCTCGCCACGAACATGTGTTGTTCGTCGGGGCTGAAGACGATGCGGTGCGAATAGTGGCCGCGCCCCGTGACCTTGTCCTGCCGCCAGATCACCGCGAGATCCTCGATCGCGCAGGTCTGGTGGTCTTCGCAGGACAGCATACCGCGCCCGACCACCGCGCCGCGCGTGTCACCGCTCCCGGCTTCGGCCCAGCTCAGATAGATCGTGCGGCCCGACAGGGGGTCGCCCGCCTGCGATGGCAGGAAAGCGATATCGCCCATGCCGCCCTGGCCGCCATAGTCGACTTGCGGCGCGCCGGTGAAGAACAACGCCTTCCCGGCCTCCACGTCGTAGCCCTTCAGCCCGCCTGCCTTTTCGCTGACCACCACGATTTCGGTGCCCGGAATGAACGTGACCGCCCAGGGTTCGTCATAGGTGCCCATTTCGGCGACGGCGAAGGTGCCATCGAATTCTCCAGTATCGGCGACCGCCGCCTTCGTCGCGCCGTCTGTATCCACATTGGCGGCATTGCTGCAGCTTGCGAGACCGATGGCGAGGGGTAGGATGACGGCGAGTGATGGATAGTGGGCCATGTTGAGTGCAACTCCCGAAACAGGTTTGGGCGCCGCGCCGCTGATCGTCGGCGTGGACGAAGCCGGGCGCGGGCCGCTGGCAGGCCCCGTAGTCGCAGTCGCGGTGGTGCTGTGCAAGCCCTGCCCCGAAGGGTTGGACGATTCCAAACGCCTTTCGTCGAAAAAGCGCGGCCTGCTGGAACCGCAGATTCGGGAAAGCTGCGCCTGGGGGCTGGCCGTGATCGAGCCCGAGGAGATCGACCGGATCAACATCTTTCAGGCGACCATGCTGGCGATGACGCTGGCCGTGACCCGGCTGGTCGATGTGCTGGGGCGGGACCCCGACCAAGTACTGATCGATGGCAACATGAGCCCGCATGGCCGGAACCCCGGCTGGCGCTGGCCCGATGCCCGCCCGATCGTCGGTGGCGATGGCAAGGAAAAGTGCATCGGGGCCGCCTCGATCCTCGCGAAGGAGCACCGCGATCGCGTGATGCGCGAAGCGGCCGAAAGACATCCCCGGTACGGCTGGGAACGCAATGCGGGCTATGGCACGGCCGAGCATATGGAGGCGCTGCGCAGACACGGCCCCACGCCGCTCCACCGCCGCAGTTTCGCGCCCGTGGCCCAGCTTGCGCTGCTTTAGCGCTTGCGGCGCCGCTGCGGCAGGCTAGGAGCGGGGCATGACATTGACGATCTTGATGGTTCTCGGCGGGCTCGTTTTGCTGACGGTCGGCGGAGAACTGCTGGTGCGCGGCGCTGTGGCCATCTCCATGCGCCTGGGACTGCCCACGGTCGTCACCGGCGTGGTCATCGTCGGTGCGGCCACTTCCATGCCCGAACTGGTTACGAGCATCGACGCCGCGCTGATGGGGTCGCCGGGTATCGCCTGGGGCAACATCGTCGGCTCGAACATTGCCAACAGCCTGTTGATCCTGGGGGCGGTCGCGCTGCTGTTTCCCTTCCCGCTGACCGGCGCGGGCAAGCGCGACGCGGTGGTCGGCCTGATCGCCTCGATCCTGCTGGCGGCTATTGCCTATGCGGGCCTGCATTCGGTCGGCATCGGCATTTTCTTGCTGGCCGCGCTGGCGGCCTACATCCTCTGGCGCGTGACCCATCCGCGC
This sequence comes from Qipengyuania sp. ABI-127-1, assembly GCA_022953095.1. GTDB lineage: Bacteria > Pseudomonadota > Alphaproteobacteria > Sphingomonadales > Sphingomonadaceae > Qipengyuania. The sequence goes on from JALJCR010000002.1 coordinate 273,410, forward strand.
AAGACCGAGGCGGTCGAGGGCGATGATGGCGAGGCCCCGCAAACCGCTCTCCTTCTCGCGATCGCGCTGTTTCTGGCGGGCGTCGGCGCGCTGGTGGCGGGCGGGCATTTACTGGTCGAAGGCGCGGTGGAAATCGCTCGCATTGCCGGGGTCAGCGAAGTGGCGATCGGCGCGACGGTCGTCGCGGTCGGCACCTCGCTGCCCGAACTCGCCGCCTCGATCGCGGCCGCCTGGCGCGGGCAGCCGGGTCTGGCGCTGGGCAATGTCGTCGGTTCGAACGCCTTCAACCTGCTGCTGATCGGGGGCGTCACCATGGCGATCGCGCCGGTCGCGATTCCGGCCGAGCTGCTCGACATCGAATGGCCGTTGCTGGTCGTCAGTGCCGCGCTGCTGGTGGGCCTGTGCGCTTTTGCCAAACAGGCCGGGCGGCTGCTGGGCGCACTGTTGCTGGCAGCCTTCGCCGCCAATTCGGTGCTGCTGTTCGCTTGACCGGCGGCGTGAGTCCTCAGCGCCACACCGCACCATCTTGAGTCCGAAAATTCCGCAGGGACTCAACATCTTGTGCCGGACACCTTCTGTTCTCCCTCAGCAACCCGAAATTAACCATCACGTGCGAGGTTTTTCGTGCTTGACCGGGAATCCATTTGGACTCACCCTGTGGATAACTAAGGACAGGGACGGACATCATGGGGGTCATCGAGACCACGAAGAGTCGCGCAAAAGCGACTGTAAAACTTGCGGAAACTCCGAAGGAGCTCCTCCCGCTGGGGCAGATCATCCCGGGCGACTGCGTGGAAGCCATGCGGTCCATCCCGACCGCGTCGGTCGACCTCGTCTTCGCCGATCCGCCCTACAACCTCCAGCTCGGCGGCGACCTCAACCGGCCCGACGGCAGCCATGTCGATGCGGTGACCGACGACTGGGACAAGTTCGATACCTTCAAGGCCTACGACGATTTTACCCGCGCCTGGTTGATCGAGGCCAAGCGTATCCTCAAGCCCGATGGCGGGCTGTGGGTGATCGGCAGCTATCACAATATCTACCGTGTCGGCGCGATCCTGCAGGACCTGGGCTTCTGGATCCTCAACGACATCGTCTGGCGCAAGTCCAATCCCATGCCCAATTTCCGCGGCACGCGCTTCACCAACGCGCATGAAACGTTGCTGTGGTGCAGCCAGGGCGAGAAGGCGAAGTACCACTTCAACTACCGCGCGATGAAGACCCTCAATGACGAGCTCCAGATGCGCAGCGACTGGGTCCTGCCGATCTGCAACGGGGCGGAGCGGCTGAAGGAGGGCGGCCACAAGGTCCACCCGACGCAGAAGCCCGAAAGCCTGCTCTACCGCGTGCTGCTCTCCACCACCGAGCGCGGCGACGTGGTGCTCGACCCCTTCTTCGGCACCGGCACCACCGGCGCGGTGGCCAAGCGCCTGGGCCGTGAATGGATCGGCTGCGAGCGTGAGGGCGTCTATCGCGATGCCGCCTTGAAGCGGATCGCAAAGGAACTCCCGCTCGACGAAAGCGCGCTGACCACCATGCAGGCCGGCCGCAGCGCACCCAAGGTAGCCTTCGGCGCGCTGGTCGAGAGTGGGTATTTGAAGCCCGGAACCGAGGTGTTCGACAAGAAACGCCGCTGGGTGGCGACGGTACGGGCGGACGGCTCACTGGCAGTTGTCGATGGCAGGGGGGGCAAGCAAACCGGCAGCATCCACGGCCTCGGCAAGGACCTGCAGGGCGCGCCCAGCTGCAATGGCTGGACCTTCTGGCACTACGAAGTGGATGGAGACGTGAAGCCCATCGACGCCGCGCGGCAGTTGTATCTTCTGGCGGTCGAGGATTGAGCGACTTTCCAGTCGAGCATTGGCCAAGGCAGGGCATACCATGATCAAGCCTGTCATCACTCTTCAGACGCCGCGTTTCACCATGCGCAAATTGCAGCGCCAAGATGCTGCGGCCCTGCTGCCGACGCTGGGGGACGAGGCGCAGTGCCGCTATCTCTTGCGGCCCGCATTCTCGTCGGAAGAGGAGCTGTGGAGCTGGCTCGCGGATCCGAGCTGGACCGGTCGTACGTGGATAGCCCAAGATACCGATGGCCAAGTCGTCGGGCGGTTCGTCGCCGTTCCGCAGGACGAGGCCGGGGTCGAGGAGATCGGTTACATCACCTGCGCCAACCGACAGGGCAAGGGGATCGCGCGCGAATGTACCGCCACCTTGATAGCCCATCTGTTTGACGGCGATAAATCGGCGCACCGGCTTACAGCGGAAGTCGATGCCGATAACATCCCATCGATCCGCCTGCTCGAACGGCTTGGTTTTGTGCGCGAGGCGCTGCATCTCTCTTACGAAGAAACCCATAAGGGGATTTGCGACGTGGCAATCTACGCCCTGTCGCGCGAAGCCTATGCAGCAAGCGCGTCACAGATGAGTAAACCATGACCGACCGCATCTATATCCGCCCCATCGGCTTCGTGCCCGGCCCGCAATCCGAGCATGGCAATGCCATCCGCCTCGCGGGCGGGATGGTCTATGCGAGCCGTTTTGCCGTGGTGCTGCGGCGGGATGGCGACATAGCCGAACGCTGGCTCGCCGCGCCCGATACGATTGCGGAGGTGCTGGCAGCGTTGCCCGATGACGTCGGCGCGGAGGCCGAAGCGCAATGGGCCAATCTCACACTCGCGCATCCGCCGCTCGAGCTGGGAGCGCGCACGGTACGGCTCGACCAGCCGCAGGTGATGGGCATCCTCAATGTCACACCCGACAGCTTCAGCGATGGCGGCGCGCATGACAGCCCCGATGCAGCGCGTGAGCATGCTGCCACTATGGTCGAAGTCGGGGCGTCGATCATCGATGTGGGCGGCGAGAGCACACGGCCCGGCGCCAAGTCGGTGTGGGAAGGCGACGAGATCGAACGCGTCGTGCCGGCGATCGAAGCGGCTGCGGCGATGGGCGCGGCGGTCAGTATCGATACGCGCAAGGCGGCCGTAATGGAAGCTGCGCTCGATGCAGGTGCGGTGCTGGTCAATGATGTCAGTGGCCTGACGCATGATCCGCGAAGTGCCGAAGTCATCGCCTCGCGCGGGTGCCCCGTGGTATTGATGCACGCGCCCGGGACAGGGCAGGATCTGCATGAGGGCGGAGAGTACGCCAATGTCGTGTTCGACGTTTTCGACGAGCTCCACTGCCGCCGCAACGAAGCACTGGAGGCAGGCATCGACGCGAGCCGCATCCTGCTCGATCCGGGCATCGGTTTCGGCAAGAGCCTCGCTGACAATCTTGCGCTGATCAATGCGCTGCCGCTGTTCCACGCTCTCGGCCATCCGCTGATGCTGGGCGCGAGCCGCAAGCGGATGATCGGCGCGCTCTCGAACGAGGCCGAGGCCGACGCGCGCCTCGGCGGCAGCGTGGCGCTGGCGGTGAAGGGAATGGATGCGGGCGTCCAGCTCCACCGCGTCCACGACGTCCCCGAAACCGTCCAGGCCCGTAACGTCTGGCGGGGCCTGCGCGACGCGGCGCTGACCGACTTTAGCGATTTGCCGGACTAGCTTCCGGGCGAGGCCGCGCTGCCTGCCAGCAGCCCGCCGTCGAGGGTTAGCTCGGAGCCGGTCATGTAGGCGCTGTCATCGCTGGCGAGGTAGACGCAGAGCGCGGCGACCTCCTCGACCGTGCCGAAGCGCTTGAGCGGTGTATCCGCGACCAGCGCAGCCATGCGCTGCTCGCGGTCGGGGCCATCGCCGATCAGGGCCTCCCACATCGGGGTGAGGATGGCGGCGGGGTGGATCGAGTTGCAGCGGATTTGCCAGCCTTGCTGCGCGGCATAGAGCGCGACCGATTTCGTGTGGTTGCGGATCGCCGCCTTGCTCGCGGCATAGGCGGCGGCACCGGGAATGCCGACGAGGCCCGAGCGCGAGGACATGTTGATGATCGAGCCCGTGCCGCCCGAACTCGCCTGCGCCTTCATCGCGCGCAGGGCATAGCGGCAGCCGAGGAAGCAGCCATCGGTATTGACCGCGTGGACCCTGTGCCATTCTGCCAGGCTGGCATTCTCCGGATCGTGCGCGGCAGGCCCGCTCTCGAAGCCGGTGATCCCGGCATTGTTGACCAGCACGTCGATCGCCGGGAAAGCCTCGGCCAGCACGCCCCACTCGGCCTCGCTGGCAACGTCGAGCGGGTGCCATTCGCAGCCCAGTTCCCTGGCGGCGTACCTGCCCGCTTCTGTGTCGATATCGGTGAGGACGACGCGCGCGCCTTCGGCCAGGAAAGCTTCGCCCACGGCCTTGCCGATGCCGCGCGCACCGCCGGTTACCACGCAGAGCATGTCGTTCAGTTTTTGCATTGAGGGACCTCGGGAAATTCAGGTGAGATTCCGGGCGTTGTCCGGCCCGATCGAGCATCTGTCCGACTTAACGGTGGCTCTTGTTCACCTGAGGTACTCCCGTTTGTGTGCCTGCCCTATGGCCAGCTCACGCCGCGTTGTCGATGCCCAGTTCGGTGAGCTTGCGGTAGAGCGTCGAGCGCCCGATGCCGAGACGGCGGGCGACTTCAGTCATGCGGCCGCGATAATGGCCGATGGCTAGGCGGATAATGTCGGCCTCGATTTCTTCAAGCGGGCGAACATTGCCATCGTCGGTATAAAGCAGCACGCCAAGCCCGCGCGCACGGCTTTCGCCCCGGTCGGCCAGATCGCCTAGCATTTCGGCGAGTTGGGGGAAGCTGTGCGCGGTCAGCGCCTCGCGCTGTTCGAAGACGCAGGCGCGGAACAGCACGGCTTGCAATTGGCGGACATTGCCGGGCCAGTCATAGGCTTCGAGAAGCGAGAGCGCGCTGTCGGCGATCGAATGATGCTTGAGTCCCGGCTGTTCCCCGATCTTGGCGAGGAAGTAGCGGGTGAGAGCGGGGATGTCGCCGAGCCGCTCGCGCAGGGCAGGCAGGCGGATACGGGTGGCGGCAAGCTGATCGTAAAGGTCCTGCGAGAACTCGCTGGCGGCGACCAGCTCGTCGAACGCGAAATCGCTGGTGGCGATCACGCGCAGGTCGATCTTGAAACCGTGCGCCGCGCCGGTGGGGCGCACGATGCCGCTGGCAAGTGTCTCAGCGAGGCGCGCCTGATGGGTGGCGGGCAGGCGGTCGATATCGTCGAGGATGAGAGTGCCGCCATCGCAATACTCGATCAGCCCGGTCTGGCGGTCGAAGGCTCCGGCAAAAGCGCCTTTCTCATGTCCGAACAGCAGCGATTCGAGCGAGGCGGGCGGCATGCCGCCGCAATGCACCACCCGCATCGGAGCCTTGGCTCTGGTGCTGGCGGCATGCATGGCCCGGGTCAGCATGTCCTTGCCCGTGCCGCTTTCGCCCTCGACCAGGACGTGGCCATGACCGCGCGCCGCCGTTGCGGCTTTGGCCAGCGCGGTGCGGAACGGTGCCGCCGTTCCGACCATGGCGTCGAAATCGAGGGGATGGGGCAGCTTTTCGGCCATGGGCTGAAGTTCGGCGCGGGGCCGCTCGGCGTGGGTCGCACTGGCGAGCGCCTGCAGCAACCGGTCCGACCCGACCGGTTTGATGAGGTAGTCGGTCGCGCCGGCGCGCATCGCCTCCACCGCCAGCAGGGGCGATGTGCTCGCCGTCAGCATGAGCAGCGGAAGATCGGGCCGGGCCTCGCGCAATTCGCGGATTAGATCGCAGGCCGCATCGCCCGGGACCCACTGGTCGAGCAGAATGGCCTGTACGTCGCTGCCCTCGGGTGAGGCCAGCGTTTCGAGTGCCGCTTCGCTGGTTTCCACGGTCAGGGTGCGCCAGCCTTCGCGCGCAGCAAGCGCCGACACCAGCCGACTTTGTGCCGGTTCGTCGTCGATCAGCATCAACAGGCGGTTTTCCTGGGTCGCCATGTGTTTTGCCGTGCTCCCTTGCAACGCTCGGACATGAAATCATGTTCTTGTCCACGCCCTCTATCCGAAACGGGTAAAGAGCCGATTAAGCCTGTTTCGGGAGCACTGGCGCGACGGCGGGGCTTGAGCGCGGGGCACCTCCGCGATAGACCGACCGGGAAATCAATTCCAAACGGGGATATATCGTCATGGATTCCGCCAACGACCACAAGGCGCACAACAAAACCTACGAGTCTTTCATCGGCATGCTCAAATGGTCGGTGCCGCTTGTTGCCATCATCACCCTGCTCATCGTCATCCTGATTGCCGAATAAGCGCATGGCGCTACGCATCGCGGTGCTTAAGGAGCGCGCGCCGGGCGAGAGCCGGGTTGCGCTGACGCCCGAAACGGCGAAGAAATTCGCCGCGCTCGGGGCCATAGTCGCTGTTGAAGAGGGAGCGGGTCTGGGGGCGGCGATCACCGACGAGGCTTATGCGCAAGCAGGGGCGGAGGTGGTTCCCGGTGCGAAAGCGGTCGAGGGGGCGGATATCGTGCTCGGTGTGCAGGCACCCGATGTCGCCGCCCTGGCGGGCGCGAAGCCCGGCGCATGGGTAGCGGCGACCTTCGATCCGTTTCGCAATGGCGAACTGGTCGAGGCTTATGCCAAGGGCGGTTTCGAAGCGCTGTCGATGGAATTCATGCCGCGCATTACCCGCGCGCAGAGTATGGATGTGCTCTCCAGCCAGTCGAATCTGGCAGGGTATAAAGCGGTGTTGACCGCAGCCAACGAATACGGCCGCGCCTTTCCGATGATGATGACCGCCGCCGGCACGGTGCAGGCGGCCAAGGTTTTCGTGATGGGCGTGGGCGTCGCGGGGCTTCAGGCGATCGCCACGGCCAAGCGGCTGGGCGCGCAGGTCAGCGCGACCGATGTGCGCAGCGCCACCAAGGAACAGATCCAGTCATTGGGCGCCAAGCCGATCTTCGTCGAAAACGTCGCCGGGATCGAGGGCGAGGGTTCGGGTGGCTATGCCACTGAAATGAGCGAGGAATACAAGGCCGCGCAGGCGGAACTCGTTTCTTCGCATATCGCCAAGCAGGACATTGTCATCACCACTGCGCTGATTCCGGGGCGCGCTGCTCCGCGGCTTATCAGCGACGCGCAGATCGCCACCATGAAGCCGGGCAGCGTGATCTTCGATCTCGCGGTTGCGCAAGGCGGCAATGTCGAAGGCTCCAAGCCTGACGAGGTAGTGGAAAGGCACGGCGTGAAAATCGTCGGTTACACCAATACCGCTGGCCATCTGGCAGCCGATGCGTCAGCCCTGTTCGCGCGCAATCACTACAATTTCCTCTCCGCCTTCTGGGACAAGGAGGCGGGCAAACCGGTTCTCGACGAGGAAATCGGCGATGCCGTGCGGCTGACGCAAGGCGGCAAGGTGGTGAACGAGAGGCTCACCGCGCAATAAACCGGCCCGGGGAGGGGCCATGCATGGATTTCATTTCGATCCTGTCGATCTTCGTGCTGGCGTGTTTCGTCGGCTATTACGTGGTCTGGTCGGTCACGCCCGCGCTGCACACCCCGCTGATGGCGGTGACCAATGCGATTTCGAGCGTGATTATCGTCGGCGCGCTGATCGCGGCGGCCGAAGCCGGTAGCCCGGCAGCGAAATGGCTGGGGCTGGCGGGCGTGGTGCTCGCGAGCGTGAACATCTTCGGCGGCTTCGCCGTAACCGAACGGATGCTGGCGATGTACAAGAAGAAGGAGAAGAAGTGATGCAGGCGCTCACCTCACTCCTTCGTCGCCCCGGCCCCCGAGCCGGGGTGGTGCTTCCTTCAGGCGCGGTCACAGGAGAAAAGCACCGACCCCGGATCAAGTCCGGGGTGACGTTTGCGCTTTTGGCCGGTCTTTTTGCCACCCCCGCCCATGCCGCAACCGGCGAGGCGGTGAACCCGTGGGTTGCGCTGGCTTATCTGGTCTCGGGCGTGTTCTTCATCCTCGCACTGCGCGGACTTTCGAGCCCCGCCAGCAGCCGCCGGGGCAATCGCTTCGGCATGGCCGGTATGCTGATTGCGGTGGTGACGACGCTGGTCACGCATGACGTTGCCAATATCGTCGAGATCGCAATCGCCATCGCGATCGGCGGTCTGATCGGCTTCCTCATCGCCCGCCGCATCGCCATGACCGCGATGCCCGAACTGGTCGCGGCATTCCACAGTCTCGTCGGCCTGGCCGCGGTGCTGGTGGGCTGGGCGGCCTATCTCAATCCGGGCGCCTTCGGCCTGCTGGTCGGCGACAGCATCGGCGCGGTTTCCAAGGTCGAGATGGGCCTCGGCATCGCTATCGGGGCGATTACCTTCTCCGGCTCGGTCATCGCCTTTGCCAAGCTGTCGGGCCGGATGAGCGGTTCGCCGATTCTCCTGCCTGCGCGCCATGTCATCAACCTTGGCACGCTGGCCGCGATCATCGTGCTGACCGCGCTGTTCGCCATGGCCGGGCCTTCCGAGACCATGCCGCTGATCATCGCGCTGACCGTCCTCGCATTCCTCATCGGCTTCCTGCTCATCATTCCCATTGGCGGGGCTGACATGCCGGTCGTGGTCTCGATGCTGAACTCCTATTCGGGCTGGGCGGCAGCGGCGATGGGCTTCACGCTCGGCAATACGGCGATGATCATCACCGGTGCGCTGGTCGGCTCTTCGGGCGCGATCCTCAGCTACATCATGTGCCGCGCGATGAACCGCAGTTTCATCAGTGTGATCGCGGGCGGCTTCGGTGCGGACGCCAGTTCTGGCGGGGGCGAGGCGAAGGAGCAGCGCCCCTACAAGCAGGGAAGCGCGGCCGATGCGGCCTTCATGCTCGAACAGGCAGAGAAGGTCATTATCATTCCTGGCTACGGCATGGCGGTTGCACAGGCCCAGCACGCGCTGCGCGAAATGGCCGACATCCTGGAAGAAAAGGGCGTGGAGGTGAAATACGCCATCCACCCCGTCGCTGGGCGCATGCCGGGGCACATGAACGTGCTGCTCGCCGAAGCGCAGGTGCCTTACGAGAACGTGTTCGAGCTGGAAGACATCAACAGCGAATTCGCGCAGGCCGATGTCGCTTTCATCATCGGCGCAAACGACGTGGTGAACCCGGCGGCCAAGACCGACAAGTCCTCTCCCATCTATGGCATGCCCGTGTTCGACGTGGACAAGGCCAAGCAGGTGTTCTTCATCAAGCGCAGCATGGGAGGCGTGGGCTATGCCGGCGTCGACAACGACGTTTTCTACATGGACCAGACCATGATGCTGCTATCCGATGCGAAGAAGATGGTCGAGGAAATCGTCAAGGCGCTGGATTGACATGAAGCGCGTGCTGATCGCGCTTGCGCTGCTGGCTATTGTCGGCGTGATCGTGTGGGCGACGATCGGCGGCGGGCTGCGGGGCACGGTCGAAGACCGGCTCGAGGAACAGATGATCGCGCGCGGCCTGCCGCAGCCGATCGCCGAATGCATGGCCGGACGCATGGCGGAGCGGCTTTCGGTGGGGCAGCTTCGCAAGCTCGAAAACCTCCAGGCCGAGGCGGGCGAACCCGATATCCCGCTTACCATAGCCGAATTTCTGGAGCGGGTACGGCGCGTCGATGATCGCGAAGTCCTTGAAGTCGTGGCAAGTTCCGCCGCGATTTGCGCATTTGCGAGTGGCTGAAACACTTGCAATCATTCGCTCTTGCGGCACAATAGGTTGCAAGGGAGAGACTCATGATCATCAAACTGTCGATTGCCGCCGCGCTTCTCGCATCCGCTGCCCCTGCCTTCGCCGCCACGCATAATGTCGCGCCGGGCGAGAACGCGCAGCAGGAATTGCAGGAGGCCTTGATCCTGGCCGAGCCGGGCGATGAAATCGTGCTGGCCGCAGGGCGCTATGTCCTGACCGACGGGATCAGCCTGGATGTCGATGGCGTGACCGTGCGCGGGGCGGGCATGGATGGAACCGTGCTCGACTTCACCACGCAGGCCGATGCGGGCGAGGGCTTCCTCATCACCAGCGACAATGTGACCGTGCGCGATTTCGCGCTGGAAAACCCCAAGGGCGATGGCATCAAGTCCAAGGGCGCGGACAATATCGTCTATCACCGCATCCGCGTGACCTGGACGCGCGGGCCGCATCCCGAAAACGGTGCCTATGGCATCTATCCGGTAGAAAGCACCGGCGTACTGGTCGACGGGGTGAAGGTCACCGGCGCGAGCGATGCGGGCATCTATGTCGGCCAGTCGAACGGGATTACCGTGCGTAACTCGATCGCCGAGGCCAATGTAGCCGGGATCGAGATCGAAAACAGCCGCAACGCGCTGGTCGAACACAATATCGCCACGCGCAATACCGGGGGGATCTTGGTGTTCGACCTGCCCGATCTGCCGGTTATGGGGGGCGGCAATGTGATCGTTGCCAACAACCTCGTGGTGGCCAACGACACACCCAATTTCGCACCTCCGGGAAATATCGTGGCGGGCGTTCGGCGCGGTACTGGCATCATGGTGATGGCCAATGACAAGGTGTTGATCGAGGACAACATCCTTTCGGGCAATCCGACCGCGCCGGTGATGGTCATCGCCTATACGCAGAGCTTCGAGGATGAGCGCTACAACCCGCTGCCGCGCGAAGTGGTCGTGGGCGAGAATATCTACAATGGCGGCGGCTACGATCCGCAGCTCGAGGGCGCGGAGATGCTGCTCGAGGCTTTTGGCGGCGAACTGCCGCCGGTGCTGTGGGACGGGCTGGGCTCGCTCGCCGCAGTCGAGGGTACGGCAGGCTGGAGCCTCAACCTGACCGAGGCGGGCGCCGGCCTCGACAGCGCGCAACCCGGGCCGTTGGCAGCGGCCACGCCCAGCGGCGAGTTCGATCGCAGCGGCATCGGTGCGCCTGCCGAACTCGTCGCACGGTTGGGGGGATGAAGTACGCAGCCGCCTTGCTGGGTGCCGCAAGCCTTGCGCTTGCCGGGTCGTTCGTCGCGCGGGCGGAAGTCTTCTCGCCGTCTCCTGTAATCGAGCCGGTCAACGACGAGGCGATCGCCCAGGGCATGCCGCGCCTGTTGTCGCAATTCCGCTTTTTCCGCGATGCAAGTGCGCAAGTCCCGGTCGATCGTGTCACGCCCTACCGCCTGAACACGCCGCTCTATTCGGACGGGGCCGAGAAACTGCGGTTCATCTACCTGCCCGAAGGCACGGCAATGGCGGCGCAGGGTGAAGGACTGCCCGACTTTCCCGTCGGCACGGCGCTGATCAAGACCTTCGCCTTCGAACAGGATGGCAAGCGGCGCCTTATCGAAACCCGGGTCCTGCTGCACCGGGCCGACGGATGGCTGGCGCTGCCCTATATGTGGAACGAGGAGCAGACCGACGCGCGGCTGGCGATTGCCGGGGCGCGGCTCGATCTCACCACGCCGAAGGGCGAGGCGATCAGCTACCGCATACCCAATAAGAACCAGTGCAAGGAATGCCACGGCCTCGACGGCGAGGTCGTCCCGATCGGTCCCAAGGCGCGCAATCTCTCGCACGATTGGTTGGGCGAGATGGTATCGGCAGGGCATCTCGACACGCTACCGCAGGATGCGGATCAGTTCCCAGTGTGGGAGCAGCGCGAAAGCGCCAATCTGACTGCTGCCGCGCGGGCCTATCTCGACGTCAATTGCGCGCATTGCCACCGGCCCGGCGCGACCGCGTCCAACAGCGGGCTCGACCTGCGCTGGGAGCAGCAGTCGCCCGAAGCGCTCGGCATCGGCAAACGGCCGGTTGCGGCCGGTCGCGGGGCGGGGGGGCACCTGTTCGATATCGTCCCCGGATCGCCCGACAGCTCGATCCTGACCTATCGCATGGCCAGCCCCGAACCCGGCGTCGCCATGCCCGAACTCGGCAAATCCACCGTGGACGAGGAAGGGCTCGACATCGTGCGCCGCTGGATCGAGGAAATGGCACCATGAAGTGGTTCTGGCGCATCCTTGGCGGGCTGGCGCTCGCGCTGGTGGTCGCCTTCTTGATCTTCCGCGTCCCCGATACCGATCCGGCGGAGATGCAGGCGAAATACGGCACGCCGCCCTCGCGGATGCTGGCAATCGGCGGCGACAGGCGCGTTCATGTGCGCGACGAGGGACCGCGCGATGCGCCGGTCATCATATTGCTGCACGGGTCGAATGCCGATTTGCACACCTGGCAGCAATGGGCCGATGCGCTGAAGGGCGATTATCGCGTGGTCCGCTTCGACCAGCGCGGACACGGGCTGACAGGGCCTGCCGCGGATGGCGAATACGCACTCGGGGCCTTTGTCGAGGATATCGACGAAATTGCCGACGCTCTCGATATCGACAGGTTCACTCTGGCGGGCAATTCGATGGGCGGGGCGATCGCCATGGGTTACGCGATTGCCAAGCCCGAGCGCCTGGACGCGCTCGTGCTCGTCGATGCCGGAGGTGCCCCGATTGAGAGCGAAGGCAGCGGGAACCTGGCCTTTACTCTTGCCGGAATGCCGGTCGTTGGCGATGCGATGAGCCAGATGCTCCCCCGCTCGCTGGTCGCGCGCAGCCTGTCGCAAAGCGTCAGCAATCAGGATGTCGTGACGCCCGAAGCGGTCGATCGCTATTGGGAACTGGCCCGCTATCCCGGCAACCGAGCCGCGACCCGGAAGCGCTTTTCGGTCGGGCGCGAGAATTTCGATGCCGAAACGGTGAGCCGGGTCGCCGTCCCCACGCTGGTCATGTGGGGTGAGGAAGATGCGTTGATCCCCTATGAGGCGGCGGCCTGGTATATGGAGCATCTGCCCAATGCGACGCTGGCCAGCTATCCCGGAATCGGCCACATTCCGATGGAAGAGGCTGCCGAAAAGAGCGTTGCCGACCTGCAGGCATGGCTGGCGAAGGTGCTTGCGTCGACTAACGAGCAAAGCGGAGGAACCGCCTCGTAAGCTGTCCGTTCTAAGCCCCTGATACGCGGGCTAACCCGCGATCATGCGAACAACAGGGCGGATAAGAGGATCAACGCTTGCGAAAGCTCGGCATTATTGGGGGTATGAGCTGGATCTCGACCCGCGCCTATTATGAACGGATCAACAAATTCGTGCAGAAGCGCGCCGCCCCGATGGCGAGCCCGCCTTTGCTCATCGAAAGCCTCGACTACGGCCCCATCGCGGCAGCCAAGAATGCCGACGACTGGGACAGCATCGCCTCCATGCTGGTGGAATCGGCGCGGCGGCTCGAAAGTGCGGGCGCGGAAGGTCTCGTGGTCGCGGCCAACGCCATGCACAAGGTTTACGACCGACTGACCGAGGCGGTTTCGATCCCGGTGCTGCATATCGCCGACAGCGTGGGCAAGGCGATGAAGGAGGCCGAATGCGAGAGCGCGGCTCTGCTGGGCACCCGCTTCGTGATGACGGAGAGCTTCTATCGTCAGCGGCTGGTATCGCATGGCGTCAATCTGCTGCCGCCCGATCCGGGCGATGTCGAACTGGTCGATGGAATCATCTACAAGGAACTGATGCTGGGGCGCGTCACACGCGATGCCGAACGCGCCCTGAAGACGGTTATCACGATGAAGGAGAAGGAAGGGGCGCAGGCCATCGTGCTTGCCTGTACCGAGCTCGAACTGGTCGTCGATACCGATGCGAATGTCCTCCCCGTGTTCGATTCGACCGACATCCATTGCCGGGCGGCTGCAGACTGGATTCTCGGCTGAGATTGCCGGGCCGGGCTTCGGGCCGCAATCGGGCACAATCTGCCGAAAACCGCATGGGTTCGCATTTCGTTCACGTTGTCGCCCCGGACGGGCTGACCTAAGCCTCGCCGCTGCATGCCCAGAGCCCCCTTCGCCTCCGATCCCGCCGCAAGTCGCGGCCGAGAATTCACCGAGGAACGCGAAGGCGCCCGCGGGCCGCGGAGTGAATTCCAGCGCGACCGGGACCGGATTGTCCATTCGATTGCCTTTCGCCGATTGCGCTCCAAGACCCAGGTTTTCGTGGCCCCCGATGGCGATCACTATCGCACCCGGCTGACCCACAGCCTCGAAGTGGCCCAGATCGGCCGCGTATTGGCGCGCGAGCTGGGGCTGGACGAAGACCTGACCGAGGCGCTGTGCCTGGGTCACGATATCGGTCATCCACCGTTCGGCCATGCGGGCGAAGAGGCACTCGAACAGGCCATGGCCGATGCCGGCGGCTACGATCACAACGCGCATGGCCTGCGCACGCTGACGCGGCTGGAAAGCCCCTATTGCGACCATGACGGGCTCAATCTGACCTGGGAAACGCTGGAGGGATTGGCCAAGCACAATGGCCCGGTGGTCGCACCCAACTGGGCGCTGACCGAGATCGACCGCGCTTTCCCGCTCGACCTGTCGAGCTGGCCTTCGCTCGAGGCACAGGTGGCCGCAATTTCCGACGATATCGCCTATGACAATCACGATATCGACGATGGTCTGCGCGCGGGCTTTCTCGATCTCGACGACCTGTTGGCGCTGGACTGGCTCGCCGACCAATGGCGGGCGGTCGAAAGGCGGTTTCCCCACGCCTCGCGTGATCGCCAATTGCGCGAACTGGTCCGCTCGCAGATCGGTCTGATGGTCAACGATGTGCTGACCCATACGCGCGAACAGGTGAAAGACATCGCAAGCGTGGCCGAAGTGCGCGGAGCCGATCGGCAACTGGCTGGCTTTTCTCCGACGATGCAGACGCAGGAGCGCGAACTGAAACGCTTCATGTATGACCGGCTCTATTACCATGACGAGCAGATCGCCACGGCCGAACGGGCGCGCGATGTCATAGCCCGGCTGTTCGTGGCCTATCGCCAGGATCCGACAAAACTGCCCGACGAATGGCTCTCAACGCAGCCCGAAGACGAGCCCCGGCGCAGCCGTCATATCGCCGACTTCATCGCCGGCATGACCGATCGCTATGCCATCGACCAGTGTCGAAGGATCTACGGACGCGCGCCCGAGGGATTGAGCAATGTCTGATGCAACCCGCATCGGCCTGATCGGCTCGACGGGGCTGATCGGTTCCACCGTGATCGAGCAGTGCATCGGGCGCGAGGATGTACGGCTGACCGGCATCGCCCGGCGTGAGGGCAGGCTGCCGCGCGGTATCCGCATGGAGATGTTCGTGGCCGAACCCGCCAAATGGGGTGAAGTGATCGAGGCCGTGCGTCCACGGGCGATCATCTGCGCATTGGGTACGACCTGGAAGAAGGCGGGCGGGGACGAAACCGCGTTTCGGGCTGTCGATCAGGATCTGGTGCTCGATACGGCGCGCGCCGCGAAACACTTCGGCGTCGAGCGTTTCGTCCATGTCAGCTCGGTCGGCGCGGACGCGCTTTCGAAAAACTTCTATCTGCGAGTGAAGGGCGAGGTGGAGCGCGAGCTGACGAAGCTCCGCTTCGACCGGCTCGATATTCTGCGCCCCGGCCTGCTGCGCGGCCAGCGGGAGGACGATCGCCGTCCGGCGGAGCGGTTGGGTATCGCGGCGGCGCCGATCGTCAACCTGCTGCTTCATGGCAAGTATCGGCAATATCGGGCGATCAGGGCGGAGATCGTTGCACAGGCCGCGCTGGCCCTGGCCAAGCGGGCAGCGCGCGGACGTTTCCTGCATGATAATGACGCCATTCTGCGGGCGGCGAAATCGCTGCCGCAGATCGAGCGGGGAGAAGCCTGATGTGGGACACCGCTTTCGGATTGGCGAATCTGCTGGCCCTGATCATGTGGTCGGCGCTGATTCTGCTTCCGCGCTGGCCTGCCTTGCTGGCGGCGGTGCTTTATGCGGGTATCGGCCTGCTATGTCTGGCCTATTCGGTCGGAGTGATCGGCCTACTGTCCGGCGCTTTCGATGCGGCAGGCCCGGCCGGCTCCGCGAACTTCACTACGATCGAGGGGGTTCGCGCGATCTTCGCTAGCGATGGCGGGGTGACGATCGGTTGGATCCACTATCTCGCCTTCGATCTGTTCGTCGGCCTGTGGATCGCGCGCGATGCCGATGCGAAGGGCTTTTCTCGGGTGATCCAGGCGCCGATCTTGCTGGCAACCTTCCTTGCCGGACCGCTGGGCCTTTTCCTGTGGCTCGCCATCCGCGAAAAGCGCGCGCGCGAGCAGGGACGCTGGCAATAATCCTGCGCGGGAACCGGGTTGCGCGCAGCAACCGACGTGCCATGATGTTTCGAATAGCTGAATGCAGCGGAGAGGTTGAATGGCAGATGGCGAAATGCTCGCTTTCGATGGGCTGATCCGGCACTGGGCGCGGGAGAAGCCCGAGCAGGTGGCGCTCGAACAGGATGGCAAGGCGCTGACTTTCGCCGAGCTTGACGAACGCTCGCGCCGGATCGTGGCCATGCTGAAGGCGCAGGGGCTCGCGAAGGGCGACCGGGTGGCCTGGCTCGGCAAGAATGCGCGGCTCTATTTCGAGCTGTTCTATTCCGCCGCGCGGATGGGCGTGGTCATGGTCCCGATTGGCTGGCGGCTGGCCGCGCCGGAAATCGCCTACATTCTCGGCGATACCGGGGCGAAGCTGCTCTTTATCGATGAAGGATTCGCCGGGCTTGCGGCAAAGGCCTGCGGCGACATGGAAAACCCGCCGAAAGTAATCGACACGCCAACGGTGAATTCGGACATCGCCGCGGCCCCGGTGGACGATTTCGATGGGGCGGGGCCGGACGATGCCGTGCTCCAGCTCTACACTTCGGGCACGACTGGAAATCCGAAGGGCGCGGTGCTGACCAATGCTAATCTGTTTTCATTGCGCCAGCCTGCCGAAGAAGCCGCGCAGCCATGGTCGAGCTGGGACGAGGGCGAGGCGATCCTAGTCTGCATGCCCTGCGCGCATATCGGCGGGACGGGGCTGGGCATCATGGCCATGGCTGCGGGCATCCGCGCGATCGTGCAGGCGGAATTCACGCCTGAGGGCGTACTCGACGGGTTCGAGCAGGGGATCACCCGCCTGTTCATCGTACCCGCCGCATTGCAGATGGTGGTTCAGCATCCGCGCGCGAAGGATACCGACATGTCGGCGGTCAAATACGTGATGTATGGCGCTGCGCCGATCCCGCTCGATCTGCTGCGCGAGGCGGTTCAGACCATCCCCGAAGCCGGTTTCCTACAATGCTACGGCATGACCGAAACCACCGGCACCATCGCCATGCTGCCGCCCGAAGATCACACGCTCGAAGGCAACCAGCGAATGAAGTCGGCGGGCAAGGCGGTGCCGGGCGCGGAGCTGAAAGTCGTGGGCGAGGATGGTGAGGAGCTGCCGCGCGGCGAAGTGGGCGAGCTGCTCTGCAAGAGCCCGTCCAACATGCAAGGCTATTGGAACTTGCCCGACGCAACGCGAGGTGCGCTCAAGGATGGCTGGATGCATACCGGCGATGCCGCCTATATGGACGAGGATGGCTATGTCTTTATCCAAGACCGGATCAAGGACATGATCATATCCGGGGGCGAGAACGTCTATCCGGCACAGGTCGAAAGCGCGATTTACGGCCATCCCGCGGTGGGCGAGGTGGCGGTGATCGGCGTACCCGACCAGACCTGGGGCGAGGCGGTGAAGGCCTGCGTCGTGCCCAAGCCGGGCAGCGAGGTCGACCCCGATGACATCATCGCCTTCACGCGCGAGCGGCTGGCGGCCTTCAAAGTGCCCAAAACGGTCGATGTGATCGAGGCGATGCCGCGTAACGCCAGCGGCAAGATCCTGCGCCGCGAATTGCGCGCGCCCTATTGGAAAGACCATGACAGGCAGGTCAATTGAAACGCCATGCCCCCGCCACCGCGCGCAATTCGGAACCCCTGGCCGAAGTTTTGGTCGGGGAATTGCCCAATGAGGGCCTGGTTCTGGAGATCGCCAGCGGGACCGGCGAACATGCCGTGTTCATGGCAAAGCGGTTTCCGGCGCTCGATTGGCAACCCAGCGATTGCGCAACCGATGCGCTGCACTCGGTCGATGCCTGGGCGCAGGAGGCGGGTCTTGCCAATTTGCGCCCCGCAATCGCGCTCGATGCGGCAGCGCTCGATTGGCCGATCGAGACGGCCGATGCCGTGCTCTGCGTCAATATGATCCACATCAGCCCGTGGGAGGCGACCGTGGGCTTGTTCGAAGGCGCGGGCAGGCTCCTGCCCCCCGGCGCACCGCTGATCCTCTACGGGCCGTTTGTTGAGGATGATGTGGAAACGGCTCCGTCGAATCTGGCGTTCGATGAAAGCCTGAAGGCGCGCGACCCGGCATGGGGGCTGCGCCAGGTCGGTGACCTCGATGCGCTTGCGGAGGCTCGAAACCTTCACCGCACCGCCCGCCACGAAATGCCGGCAAACAATCTCGTACTAGTATATCGCAAGGATTGAGAAGGAAGACTGCTTGCCACCCGATTGCGAACAGTTGCAGTTTGCGGCTTTTTCAGCGATATTGGCGACGTTGATGGGGAACTTGGTCAGTGCACGGATCTGAACTCACAAGTTTCATTGTTCAGGCCGTTGCGGTGATTGTCGTATTCAGTCTTCTTGCGCTGCCCTATCTTGCGTTTCGGCGTGCAAAGTCGAGTTTCGTCTTTTGCATCAAACTCGCATGTGCCGAAGCTGTTCTGCTGGCAGCGTGGTTGGTGTTTGGGACTGCAATTGTAGCGCCAGTTTCGATCAGCATCGCGATGCAAGCTCTAGCATTCGGTGTGATCGCCGCTGCGCTGGTATTGGCGCTGTGGTGGCTGTTCTGTCGACGAATGCGATCAAAGCAAAGCGGCGAGTAGTTACCACTCAAAACAAGCCATACCGTCCGCGATTGCCGCGCAATCTCGAATACCGCAAAAGAAAACGCCCGCCGGGCGAGGGCGGGCGTCTTGTTGTTGAATTTGCGGTCGGTTCAGGTTTCTTCGTCGACGGCGTTGGCGGCCGATTGCAAATCTTCGCCGGCGCCGCGGACGGTGTTGCAGGCTGCTGCGGTGAGGGTCATCGACGTGATGCCGAAAGCGAGCAGGATCTTCTTGACCATAACATCTTCCTTCCCAAAGGGCCCGTGACCGGGGTTCCGGAAAATGTAACGTAAGGCGTGACAAGTGGTTCCCAGGCCGGTTGCGACGGTTCGGCGATGCACCCATATGCCCGGACTGTGCCCGAACCCGATTTTCTTCTTTTCGCAAGCGATGCGGAACTGGCAGCCTATTGGGGCGCGACCTGTTTCGCGGTCGCGATGGTCTGCATGCTGATGGAACGGCGCCGGATGAAGCGGAGCGAAATCAACCGCGTCGGATGGATGCCCTGGACAGGCCTTTTCCTGACCTTTGCCGTGATCGGTGGCGGATTGCTGGCGGCCGCGATTCCCGCGATCCTCACATCCTAGGTCCGGCCGCGAGGCGCGGCCCGCTTTGCGGCGAAGCGCCGGATTTGGAGTGCGTTTTTAGAGGCAGGCCTCGAGATAGGCCTGGTCGAAACCGAACTGGCGCGCCTTTTCAAGCGTGTAGGGGCGCAGGCCCGACGAGCGGAATTCGCCCATGATCTTGCCGTCTTCGCCTTCCTCGAGATATTCGAACTTGAACAGTTCCTGCGTCACGATCACGTCGCCTTCCATCCCGATCACCTCGGTGATGTTGGTGGTACGGCGCGAACCGTCGCGCAGGCGCTTCACCTGCACAATCAGGTCGACAGACTCTGCGATCTGGCGCGAAATCGCTTCCTTCGGAATCTTGATGTCGCCCATCAGGATCATGTTTTCCATACGGCCGAGGCATTCGCGCGGGCTGTTGGCGTGAAGCGTACACATCGACCCGTCGTGGCCGGTGTTCATCGCGGCGAGAAGGTCGAAACATTCCGCGCCGCGAATCTCGCCCAGGATAATCCGGTCGGGGCGCATACGCAGGGCGTTCTTCACGAGGTCGCCGATGGTGATCGCCCCCTGGCCTTCGAGGTTGGGCGGACGGGTTTCCAGCGGCAGCCAGTGCGGCTGCTGCAGGCGAAGTTCGGCCGCGTCCTCGATGGTGAGAACGCGCTCGCCCGGGTCGATCATTTTCGAAAGGGCGTTGAGCATGGTTGTCTTACCCGAGCCCGTACCGCCCGAGATCACGATGTTCATCCGGCACGCGCCCGCGATTTTCAGCGCGGTACACATCTTGTCGCTCATCGAACCGAAATCCTTGAGCATGTCGAGCGTGATCGGCTTTTCAGAGAACTTACGAATCGAGATCGCGGTACCGCGCAAGCTCAGTGGCGGCACAATCACGTTCACACGGCTGCCGTCCTTCAGACGGGCGTCGGCCAGCGGCGTGGTCTGGTCGACGCGGCGGCCGACCTGGTTCACGATACGCTGGGCGATCTGGAAGAGGTGGCTTTCATCGCGGAACTTGATCGGCGCGATGACCAGCTTGCCCTTCTTTTCGATGTAGGTCTGATCGGGGCCGTTCACCATGATGTCCGACACGTCGGGATCGTTGAGCAGTTCTTCGAGCGGTCCGAAGCCGAGCAGTTCGTCGACCAGGACCTTTTCGAGCGCGAACTGTTCGCGGCGGTTCAGCGTCACCTTCAGCTCGGCCAGAACTTCCATGATGATCGGGCGGAATTCTTCCGACAGTTCATCCTTGGTCAGCGTGGCGGCCGCTTCCGGGTCGACGCGTTCGAGCAGGCGCGGGAGCACCTGTTCCTTGATCTTGTGGACGCTGGCTTCGAAGCCGCCGACCTCGCTCTGGCCCGAATGGGTCGAGTTCATGCGCTCTTCGAGGCGGGACATGGCGTCCCCGCCCGGGCCGCCACCGGCGCCGGGAGGCGGGGTGTCGGTGTCAGGTAGCGGCGGGAACTGTTCGCCGCCATGCTTACGGTCTGTCCTCGTCTGAGCAGGGGGCGGCGTGCCGCCACGCATGGGCTTGGCCATACCGAATTGCGGACGGGCACCGGCCCCCATTCCTGCCGGTCCGTTCTTCCGTCCGAATGCGCTCATTCCGGTTACCCCCGAAGATACTCTTGTTCTGTCGAGCCGAACCCTGTGCCAATACGGCAAACCCGATCTCTCGAAATGTGGTGAATAAGAAAGAAACCTTGATTTTTCCCTAATGGGCGGGGGCTCGGACAGGGCGGATCAGGCCCTCCGTCGCAGGGTTGGATGGCAGTCCGGCCACGGCTTTACAGCAGCACGATTGATTGCTGGTCAGGAACCGCTAAGGCTCCGCCTCTGATATCTGTTGGAGATTGCGGTTCATGTGTGGAATTATCGGTATTGTGGGCGGTCAGCCGGTCGCGGATCGTCTCGTCGATGGCCTGCGCCGGATGGAATACCGGGGTTATGACAGTTCCGGAATCTGCACATTGCACGATGGCCAGCTCATCCGTCGCCGGGCCGAAGGCAAGCTGAACAATCTGGTTGCCAATCTTGCCGAAGACCCCGCACCAGGCAATGTCGGGATTGCGCATACGCGATGGGCTACGCATGGCGCACCCACGGCCAAGAATGCGCACCCCCATGCCACCGATCAGCTGGCGCTGGTGCACAACGGCATTATCGAAAACTACAAGGAATTGCGTGCGGACCTGCACGAAGACGGCCGCGCTCTTGAAAGCGACACCGATAGCGAAGTGGTTGCCCATCTGGTCTCGCGGCGAGTGGAGAATGGCGAGAGCCCGCAGGACGCGGTGGCCAATGTGTTGCCGAGCCTTCGCGGAGCTTTCGCGCTCGCAATCGCGTTTCGCGACCATCCCGATATGCTGATAGGCGCTCGGCGCGGCTCCCCGCTGGTGGTCGGCTATGGCGAGGGCGAGACCTATATCGGATCCGACGCTCTGGCACTGGCGCCGCTGACCCAGCAGATCAGCTATCTCGAGGAAGGCGACTGGGTCGTCGTCACGCGCGAGGGGGCGACGATCTACGATTCCGAAAATGCCGAGGTGGAGCGCGAAATCCGCACCTCCGGCGCTTCTGCCGCAGCGGTGGAGAAAGGCAATTACCGCCACTTCATGCAGAAGGAAATTTTCGAACAGCCCACCGTGGTCGCGCAGACGCTGGGCTCCTATCTGCGTCGCTCGGACAATTCGGTCGCGCTGCCTCAGTTCGATTTCGACCTGTCGAGCGTTAAGCGCATCACCATCGTCGCGTGCGGCACGTCCTTCTATGCCGGGATGGTGGCGAAATACTGGTTCGAGCAGTTCGCGCGCGTCCCGGTGGATATCGATGTCGCGTCCGAGTTCCGCTATCGCGAGCCGGTTCTGGAGGAGGGCGGGCTGGCCCTGTTCATCTCGCAGAGCGGCGAGACCGCCGACACACTGGCGGCGCTGCGGCATTGCAAGGAAAATGGCCAGACCATCGGTGTGATCGTCAATGTGCCGACGAGTTCGATGGCGCGCGAAGCGGACCTGCTGCTTCCCACCCATGCCGGACCTGAGATCGGCGTGGCGTCGACCAAGGCTTTCACCTGTCAGCTCGCGGTCATGGCCGCTCTGGCCGCGCATATGGCGGTGAAGAAAGGCCTGATGAGCCGGGCCGAGGAACAGGAAGTCGTCACCCATCTGCTCGAAGCACCGGCTTGCCTCAATGCCGCGCTCGATCATGACGACGATATCGCAAGCATGGCCCATCTCATCGCCCCGGCACGCGATGTTCTCTATCTCGGCCGGGGTCCCGATTTCCCGCTGGCTCTGGAAGGGGCGTTAAAGCTGAAGGAAATCAGCTATATCCACGCCGAAGGCTATGCCAGCGGAGAGATGAAGCACGGCCCCATCGCGCTGATCGACGATGAGGTTCCGGTGATCGTACTGGCGCCTTCTGGCCCGCTGTTCGAGAAGACAGTGTCGAATATGGAGGAAGTACGGGCGCGTGGCGGGCAGATCGTCCTGATATCCGACGCGGAGGGGCTGGAGCATGCCGGGGAAGGGTGCCTCGCAACCATCGAGATGCCGCGTGTGCACCCGCTGATCGCGCCCCTGGTCTATGCGATCCCGGTCCAGTTGCTCGCCTACCACGTTGCCTGCGTCAAAGGCACCGATGTCGATCAGCCGCGAAACCTTGCGAAATCGGTAACTGTGGAGTGATTCGAGCGCTGTGAGCCCCGCGACCCCAGCGCTCCGTGAACGGCGGCGTCGCGAATGGTGTGTATGTCCTTTACCCGGAGATAACTCTTTGCGGTTAACCGTGAGTATGTGAGCGAGCAGACTTCCTCTCCAGACACACGAAGTGACGCGCTGTCCATCCGGCAGGTCATCGGGCTTGATACGCCGGACGGCACCGACTGGAAGCTCGTGCATGGACAGCAATATGCTCTGCTGAAAGATCGTGTGATCACGCGGGCCGTGCTCCATCTGGTCGGCTTTCTGATGGTCGCGGCGACGCTTTATGGGGCGATACCAGTCGCGCTTCTGGCGGCGTGGGGGATCGGCCTGCTGGTGGCGGTGGGATATTCGGCCCGCGCGGATATCGGGCTCGCGGATGCCGGAAACCGCATGATATCCTATGCGGAAATGAAATCGCACGCCCTGATGACGGCGGGCAAGGGCGCGCTGTGGTCGGTCGGCATGATCCTCGCCGCGCTCTTCGCCGATATCGGGGCGATGGGTATCGTCTGGGCAGCGGCGGCGATGCTCGTGGTCGGAAGCTGCGCGAGCCGGTTCAGTGCTCCGCTCAGCTCGATGGCCTTCGCCGGCGCGGTCGGCATTGGCGGCCTTGTAGCGAGCCTGATGGCAATGCAGTGGACTCTCGCGGCGGTTGTGGTGGGCACGACCTTGCTCGCGACGTTTGGGGTAATCGAGAGCGCGCGTGTCGCGGTTGCGGCGCGCCTTTCCGATTATGCCATGCAGGAAAAAAGCGAAGTGGTGTCCATGCTGCTGCGCGAATTCGAGGAAGGCCAGGCCGATTGGCTGTGGCAGATCGATACTCAGCGCCGGTTGAAGGCGATATCGCCCCGCTTCGCATATGCGCTGGGCAAGGAACCGAAAGAGATCGAAGGCAAGTCCTTTCTCCAGATGATCTCAGGCGATGGCTGGGAGACGGGTCAGTTCCCGCCAAGCCTGCACGATCTCACGGACAAGCTGACGCGGAGGGAGAATTTCTCCAATCTCGGCGTGAGGGTGTCCATCGGCGGCGAAGATCGATGGTGGGAGCTTTCGGGCACGCCGATCATCGACGAGTTGGGCAATTATCAGGGCTTTCGCGGCGTGGGGTCCGATGTGACCGAACAGCGCGAATCGTCCGAGAAGATCGAATTCCTGGCGCGCTACGACACGCTGACCCAACTGCCCAACCGGCGGATGCTGAACGAGGCACTTGGCGAAGCGCTGGCCCATGCCAATCAATGGCGGTCGCGCTGCGCTTTTCTGATGATTGATCTCGACCGCTTCAAGGCGATCAACGATTCGCTGGGTCATCTGGTCGGCGACCGGATGCTTGGCGAAGTTGCCGCGCGGCTCGAGAGCCTTGTGGGAGAACAGGAGATTTGCGGGCGTCTGGGCGGAGACGAATTCGCAGTCGTCATCCCCGACACCTCGAACAATGGGCGCGTGGAATTTCTGGCGCGGGCTATTATCGAGCGTCTGTCCGAACCCTATGAGATCGAAAACCACGTTCTCTATGTCGGCGCCAGCGTCGGCTCCGCCATCGGCCCCCGCGATGGGAAGTCGGTGGAAGAAATGCTGCGCAATGCCGATCTGGCGCTCTATCGTGCCAAGGATCGGGGCGGCGGCATGCACCGGGAATATGAGCCGGCCCTGCATGCCAATGCGGAAGAAAGGCGCCAGCTCGAGCATGCGCTACGGCATGCGCTCGAGAATGACGAGTTCACGCTGCACTACCAGCCCGTGGTCGATACCCGGTCGGAAGATGTTGTCAGTTTCGAAGCGCTGCTCCGCTGGAACAGCGCCCAACATGGCTTCGTCAGCCCCGGCAAGTTCATCCCGCTGGCGGAGGATACGCGCCTGATCGTGCCGATCGGCACCTGGGTCATGCAGGAGGCGTGCCGGGAGGCGGCCCAGAGCTGGCCCGAGCATGTGAAGGTGAACGTCAATGTCTCACCCGAACAATTGCTCGAGCCCGACTTTGCCGCCACTGTCGTCCGCGCGCTATCCCATAGCGCCCTCGATCCGAAGAGGCTCGAGATCGAAGTGACCGAGAGCATTTTCATGCGCGACGCAAGTATCGCCCGGCAGGCGCTGGAACAGTGCATGGCGCTGGGCTGTTCGATCGCGCTCGACGATTTCGGCACGGGCTATTCCTCGCTCGGCTATCTCCGCAAGCTCAAATTCTCGACGATCAAGGTCGATCGAACCTTCGTGCAGGGCGCCGCGCAACACAGCCCCGAATCGATCGCCATCATCCGGGCGGTCGTCGCCATGGCCGAGAGCCTGGACATGACCACAACCGCCGAAGGGGTCGAAAACGAGGAAGAGGCAGCCATGATCCGCGGGATGGGATGCACCAAAATCCAGGGCTTCCACTTCGGACGCCCGATGCCTGCAGAGGATGCCAGTGCCCTGTTTTCCCGGCGGTTGGCGAACCAGCGGCGCGAACGCGCCTGATCAGGCCTCGACCAGCGATTTCACCGCGTTTTCGAACAGGGCAAGACCATCGGTCCCGCCATGCGCCGGATCGACCGCGCGTTCCGGATGCGGCATCATGCCGAGCACATTGCCAGCGCTATTGAGAACCCCGGCGATGCCGCGACGCGAGCCGTTGCAATTCTCGACATAGCGAAATGCCACGCGGCCTTCGCCTTCGATGCGGTCGAGCGTGTCGTCGTCGGCGAAGTAATTGCCGTCGTGATGCGCCACGGGAATGCGGATCGTCTGCCCGCTGTCATAGCCACCGGTAAACAGCGACTGGCTGTTCTCGACCGTCAGATCGACCGTGCGGCAGATGAAGTTCTGGCTGGCATTGCGCATCAGGGCGCCGGGCAGCAGGCCGGCTTCGGTCAGCACCTGGAAGCCGTTGCACACGCCCAGAACGGGCACGCCGCGTTCGGCGCGGCGCGCGACGCTGCGCATGATCGGGCTGTTGGCCGCCATCGCGCCCGAGCGCAGATAGTCGCCATAGGAAAAACCGCCGGGCAGGGCGATGAAGTCGAGATCCTCCGGCAGATGCGCATCGCCATGCCAGACGCGCATCGGTGCGATGCCCGAAACGCGTTCGATCGCAACCGCCATATCGCGGTCGCAGTTGGAACCGGGGAAGGTGATGACGGCGGCGCGGAAAGCCATCAGGCGACCTTCTCGATACGGTAGTTTTCGATCACCGTATTGGCGAGCAGCTTGTCGCACATCTCGGTCAGCGCATCATCGCTGGTGCTATCGGCGACCTCGAGTTCGATCAGGCGGCCGACGCGGACGTCTTCGACACCTTCGAAGCCAAGGCCCTCGAGAGCATGGTGGACAGCGCGGCCCTGCGGATCGAGAACGCCGGGCTTGAGCGAGACATGGACGCGGATCTTCATGCGTTGAGGCCTTTCGTGTTGGCGCGCCTATGGCGCAGCGTCCCCGCGCATTCAAGCACCCAGCGCCCTCGGCGGGCCGAAGATGGCCCTCGTGGCATATCGGTTACGGCTGTAGCGCGAATGCAACAATCGTCATGAATCTGTTACATAGGCCGCTGCGGTTCGCCGATTCGGCGCCTGTTCTGCTATGGTCGGTCCACGGCGCAACCCGCCGCTCACCTCCAAATGCCCGACCGATTTCGTGCGCGCTCAAGCAGGAACCCTTCCCCCATGACTATTCGATCTACCGCTGCCCGCTTCCTCGGGGCCAGCACACTCGCATTCGCGGCCTTCGCGGCGAATCCCGTTCTGGCGCAGGACGTCGAGGCCACCGGCACCGACGCGGCCGAAGGCCAGCTCAATACCATCATCGTGACCGCCAACCGGCGCGAGGAAAATCTCCAGGACGTCGCCGTCTCGGCCGCGACCCTCGATGCCGACACGGTGAAGACGATCTTCGATGCCGGTGCCGAAGTCACGGCGCTCGCCGCACGCGTGCCCGGCCTGTTCGTCGAAAGCTCCAACGGTCGTGCAGCCCCGCGGTTCTATATCCGCGGCCTCGGCAACACCGATTTCGATCTTGCCGCTTCGCAGCCGGTTTCGGTGGTGATGGACGAAATCGTCCTCGAAAACGTGACGCTCAAGGCCTTCCCGATCTTCGATGTCGAGCGCATCGAAGTGCTGCGCGGCCCGCAGGGCACGCTGTTCGGCCGCAACACGCCCGCCGGGATCGTCAAGATCGACACCGCCCGTCCGGGCGATGAATTCACCGCCCAGTTTTCGGCCAGCTACGGCAGCTTCAATTCGCTCTCGCTCGACGGCGGCGTGACCGTGCCGATCGCTCCCGGGGTCGCTTCGCTGCGCGTCTCGGGTCTTTACCAGCACCGCGACGACTGGATCGATAACGGCTTCACCGGCCAGGACGACGTGCTTGGCGGCTATGACGAGCTGGCCGGTCGCGCGCAGTTGCTGATCACGCCTGACAGCCGCCTGTCGATGCTCGGCACCGTGGCGTTCCGCGATCTCGACGGCACCTCGACGCCGTTTCGCGCCAATATCCTTGGCCCGGGCAATAACGACCTTAACGACAATTACGACCGCGACACGGTGTTCTACGACGCCGGCGGCGGCAATGTGGCCGAATACAATGCGCTGATCGCCAGCTTCCGCCTCGATTACGAAGCCGATTTCGCCACGCTGACCAGCATCACGGCCTATGCCGAAAGCGACGGTTCGAGCCGCGGCGATATCGATGGCGGCAATATGGTCACCGGTCCGGGATTCATTCCCTTCCCATCGGACACGCAGGATTCGATCGACCTCGACCAGTTCACCCATGAAGTCCGTCTCGCCTCGAACCCCGGCGGCATGATCGACTGGCAGGTCGGCATGTATGTCTTTCAGAGCGATTTCGACGTCACCACCGTGGGCTTCGGCTTTCCGCCGTGGGTGACCGTTCGCCATACCAATGATGCCTGGGCGACCTTCGGCCAGCTCTCGGTTCAGGCCACCGACACGGTCAAGCTGACCGGCGGCCTGCGCTGGACCGATGACAAGAAGCAGTTCCTGGTCGTGTCGCCCTCCTTCATCTCGGGTCCGGGCGCGCAGTATCGCATCGTCACGGACGATCGCCTGAGCTGGGATTTGTCGGCTTTCGTCGATGTCAGCGACGATGCCAGCGTCTATGCGCGGCTCGCCAATGGCTTCCGCGCCCCGACCATTCAGGGCCGCGACGTGGCCTTCGGTTCGCCCCCGTCGGTCGCGACCTCGGAAAAGATTATGAGCTACGAGGCCGGGTTCAAATCGGAATTCGCCGGTCGCAGCATCCGTCTCAACGGCGCGGTTTACTACTACACGATCGAGGATCCGCAGTTCTCGGCAGTGGGCGGCGCGGGCAACCTGGTGCAGCTGGTCAATGCCGAGAAGGGTCGCGGTTTCGGCTTCGAACTCGACAGCGCGTTCCAGGTCACGCCGGACTTCCTGATCACTGCGGGCCTGTCGTATAACGACACCAAGATCCAGGACAGCAATCTGGCGGTGGGCATCTGTGCGCAGTGCACCGTGACCGATCCGACTGTCGTGCTGTCTGGCAATACCCGTGCGCTGGTGGACGGCAATCCGTTCCCCAACGCTCCGGAATGGATCGCCGACGTGACCGCGCGCTACGCCTTCCCGGTGGGCAATGCAGGTGAAGTCTTCTTCTTCACCGACTGGGCCTATCAGGGGAAGACCAACTTCTTCCTTTATGAAAGCGAAGAGTTCAACGCGAACGGCCAGATCGAAGGCGGCCTGCGGATCGGCTATGCCCGAACCGACGGCCTGTTCGAAGTGGCGGCCTTCGTGCGCAACATCACCGATGCCGACAATGTGAAGGGCGGCATCGACTTCAACAACAACACCGCATTCGTGAACGATCCGCGCGTGTTCGGCATTTCGGCACGCGTCAATTACTGAGCGCACGCCGTGGCTTGAAAGAGGGGGCCGGGGAGAGCGATCTTCCCGGCCCTCTTCGTGTGTTCAGGGCACGAGGCTTTCGTGCAGGATGCGGATGCGCAGCGCTTCGTCCGGGTCGAGATAGCGGCGCGCGGCTTCCTGCAGCATTGCGGGCGTGACCGCGCGGATGCGATCCTCGTAACTGCGCACCCGGTCGAGCCGCTCGGCGCGCAATTGCGCTTCGTCGATCGCCCGTAGCCACCAGCCGTTTTCGCGGCGGCTGAGCGCGATCCGTTCGAGCAGGGGCGCGCGGGCGCGGTCGAGCAGGTCGGCGTCGACCGGGGCATCCCGAAAGGCTCTTGCGATCGTATCGATGACCGCAAACACCTCGTCCGCCTGTTCCGGTGCAACCACGATCGATGTCGAGAAGGTCCCGAAATCGCGATAGATGTGCGACATACTCGAACTGGCGCCGGGCGAATAGGAAGCGCCCAGTTCCTCGCGGATACGTTCGAGCATTTCGAGCCGCATCACGCCGGCGAGCAGTTGCATCGCCGCCTCTTCCTGCGCGTCGTCGTCATCGGTGGTCGGCCAGATGGTCATCGCCAGCGCCTGATCGGGCGCACCGGCATGCGTCAGCACGCGCTCGCTGCGGTCGGCGGTGAAGCGGGCAACACGTTCGCTTTCCCACTCATCGAACGTCGCCGCGCGTGGCGGCAAGGCGCCGAAGGTTTCGGCTACCGCGGCAATCACCGCGTCGGCGTCGAAATCTCCGACGATTGAGATTTCGATCGGGGCGGTAGCGAACTGCGGGACAATCAGGCGGCGTGCGGCGTCCAGCGTCGCGCCAGCCAGGTCCGCTTCGGACGGGATGCCGAAGCGGGGGTTTCCGTCGGCCACCAACCGCGCGACCTGCGCGCGCGCGACCGCTTGCGGGGTCGCGTCGAGCTGGGCGAGGTAAGGCGGCAGGATCGTCTGCCAGCGGCTGAGCATTTCCGATCGCAGGCCGGGGTCGCTGATATAGGCAGCGCTAAGGCGCATTTGCAGCGGCAGATCGGCCATGGTTCCGCTGCCCCGCACGGAGAACTGGTCCTCGCCCGCGTGGAAACCGTAAGTCAGGCGGTGTCCGGCGAGGATCTGGCGCAGCTCGTCGTAACTATGCTCGCCCAGACCGCCAAGCGCGCCGACCGATGACAGGAAGCTGGCTTGCCCCATTTCGGTGGCGGGCAGGGCCAGTTTACCCGACCCGATCCGGAGCGCAAACCGCAGGCGATCCCTTTCGAAGTCGGTAAACTTCAAGTTCAATCGAACATTATTTTCGAACCGTATCGTCCTGACACCGAGATCCGCGATCGTGGTATCTTCGGCGATAGCGGATGGTTTGCCGAAATCGTCATAGGCAAAGGCCAGCCCGTCACGGCCCTGCGCTGCGGCCACAGGTTGCGCTGCGGAATTCCGCCAGGTTTCGAGTATGGTCTGCTCGGCATCGGGAATGGCCTGCTTGGTCGACACATGGATTAGCGGATCGGACAGCGCGAAATGCTGCGCGAAAGCTTGCGAAACGGCTTTTGCGGTGATCTCCGGCTTGTGCGCCAGAAACATATCGTAGCTCGTTTGCGGCGTAATGAAGATGCGGTCGCGCCGGGCGGTCGACAAAATGCTCTCGGCAAGCTGGCGGTTGCGCCGCGTGTCCTGCTGGCTGGCCGCATCGCGATAGCGCTGTTCGAAATTGGCGAGCTGTTCGGCCAGTTCCGCGTCGGAAAAGCCATGTTGCACAGCGCGGCGCCATTCCTGCTCGCCCACTTCGAGCGCGCGCTGCCATTCGCCCTCGCGCGCCTGCACCCGCACCTGCGCCTGCCGCTGAATATCGAAAAAGTCGGAGGCCGAGGCCCGCCCGCTGATGATCGGTGCATCGGCTGCATTGGCGATACGCTGCAACCGGCGATTGACGATCGCCGTGCCGAGGGCGACAAGCCGTGAGCGATCTGTTTCGGCGATGATCGGCCGGTGTTCGACATAGGGTGCGAACCGATCGATCACGACCACATGCGGCACGTCGGGGTCGACGAAATTGGCAGCCGCCGGGCCGCGCGCCAGATCGACCTTGCCTTTCTCGACATCGACGCGCGGCGTAGGCGTGGGCGGGGGCGTGGGCGTCCAGTCGTCGAAGCGCGCGCGAATCTTCGCTTCGATCATGTCCGGATCGATATCGCCGACCACCACCAGCGCGGCGTTGTCGGGGCGGTAGAAGCGGCGGTAGAGATCGCGCAGCACCCGGCCCGGTGCACTGTCGATGATACTCCCGGTCCCCTCGGCCCGAAAACGCATTGCATACCGCGTGTCGGGAGCGACGAAGCCGAGATAGTGCTTGAGGCGGCGGATGGCGAAAGTGTTACGGGTGCGGGTTTCGGACTGGATGATCCCGCGCTCGCGGTCGACCGCATCGTCGGCGATGGTCAGTTCGCTGGCGGTTTCGCGCATCAGCATCAATGCCGTGTCGACAAGCTCGGTATCGGTGCGCGGCAGGTCGAGCTTGTAAATCGTGTCTTCGAACCCGGTCGAGGCATTGGTGTCCGCCCCGAACGCAAGGCCCAGCCGCTCGAGCAGCTTAATCATCTCGCCTTCGGGCACATTGCGCGACCCGTTGAAGGCCATGTGTTCTATCATGTGGGCGAGGCCGAGTTCGTGTTCGTCCTCGTCGATCCATCCGATATCGAAGCCCAGGCGCACCACCGCCGTATCCTTCGGTGTGCCGTTTTTCAGGATCGCATAGCGCATTCCGTTATCGAGCACGCCGAAGCGCACAGCCGGGTCGGGCGCGATATCGTAGATCGGGTGGCCCCAGCCGGTACTGGCCCGCGCTGGTTCGGCCGCAGCGGGCGCAGGCGTCTCCCCGGCAGCGAGGGCGGCGGGCAGCGCGAGCGCAAGAAGCGGAAGCGCTGCGAGCATGTGGCGGAGCGGGGATGCGGTCATGGCGTGATACGCTATGGTTCGCAGGCTCCGAATCCAAGCCCGACATGCGGGTGAATCCGCTGAATGCACGGCTGCGTCTGCCAATTGCATGGTTGCACCAGCCCGGTACCGCGATAGGACCGGTGCATGCCGGTTCTCGACCTCGTCTATAATCCCTTTTCGGGCAGTTTTCGCCAGCAACGCCTGGCCGCGCTGGTCGTCGCACTTGAACGAGAGGGTTTCGCGGTGAACCCGCTGCCGTCGCGTATCGACGGGATCGATCTGAGCGGGAAGGCCGAACTGGTCTGCGTCCATGGCGGCGACGGCACGTTGCGCGATACGGTGCAAGCCCTCGGGGACAGGGCGGGGCAGATCCCGCTTTGCATCGCCCCATCTGGCACGATCAACCTCGTGGCGCGCGAACTGGGCTATGCCAAGCAGCCGACCGCCTTCGCGCGGCGCTTGCGCGCGGCATGGGAACGTGGTCCCGAAAGCTGGGTGAAATCACCGCTCTACCGCCTGGGGGACATGCCGATCGTCGCCTGTCTCAGCATCGGGCCGGACAGCCAGGCGGTGGCGCGCGTGTCCTCCTCGCTCAAAAAGCGGATCGGGCGCTATGCCTATGTGGTGGCGATGATGCGCCAGGTACGGGCCTGGCCGCGCGACCCCATGACCATCCACGGCGAGCTGGCCGATGGCAGGCCTTTCGAATGCGAGGCGGAGGCCGCCATCGTCAGCCACGGTGCGCTCTATGGCGGGCCGTTCCGGCTCAGCCATCACGCCGCGCTCGAAGCGGATTCGGTGGAACTCATCACGCTCGGGCGCTCGACGCGGCTCGATACGCTGCGCTTTGTGATCGCCGCGCTGTTGGGGCAGTCGCTCGTCGATCGCGGTATCGCCGATATCCGCACCTGCCGCCGGATCACCTTCGACCGCTGTGTCACGCCGGTCCAGGTCGATGGCGACCACATGCCCGACTGTGCCTATGCCATCGCGCCTGGCGGGCTGGCGCTCACCTATGTCGTGTAATTATTTCTTCGGCTTGGACGGGGTTCTGAGCCGCCCGCGATGGGCGTTCATGTCGAGCACTTCGCCCGGACCGCTATCGTCGTTCTGAAGCAGGCCGAGCCGGCGCGCGACTTCCTGATAGGCTTCGCTCTCGCCGCCCATGTCGCGGCGGAAGCGGTCCTTGTCGAGCTTTTCGCCGGTGTTGAT
The DNA here is from genome assembly GCA_022953095.1 of Qipengyuania sp. ABI-127-1. Lineage (GTDB taxonomy): Bacteria > Pseudomonadota > Alphaproteobacteria > Sphingomonadales > Sphingomonadaceae > Qipengyuania. Next base: position 306,298 of record JALJCR010000002.1, read on the forward strand.
GTCCCACAGGCGGCAGCCATCGGGGCTGATTTCGTCGGCCAGGATCACACGGCTGTAATCGCCGTCCCAGATGCGGCCGAATTCCAGCTTGAAATCGATCAGGCGGATATCGATCGCGCTGAACAGGCCGCACAGGAAGTCGTTGATGCGGATCGCCATGGACGACATATCCTGCATCTCTTCATGGCTGCACCAGTTGAAGCAGGCGATTTCCTCTTCGGAGACCTTGGGATCGCCCAGCGCGTCGTCCTTGAGGCAATATTCGATCAGCGTGTGCGGCAGCAGTTCGCCTTCCTCGATACCCAGGCGTTTGCTGAGCGAACCGGCGGCGACATTGCGCACGACGACTTCGAGCGGAATGATCTCGACCTGGCGGACCAGCTGCTCGCGCATGTTGAGGCGGCGGATGAAATGCGTCGGGATGCCGATATGCGACAGACGCGTGAAGACATATTCGCTGATGCGATTGTTGATCACACCCTTGCCGTTGATGGTGCCCTTTTTCTCGGCGTTGAAGGCGGTCGCGTCATCCTTGAAATACTGGATGATCGTGCCCGGTTCGGGGCCTTCGTAGAGGATCTTGGCCTTGCCTTCGTAGATCTGGCGGCGACGTGCCATGGGCGTGCATTCCTTAGCGCTGCAAAGATTTGCGCCCCGGCGACGGAATCGACTGGCGATTGCGGCTGCCGGGGCGAATGGTTCTGCGCATACAGAAGCGGCGGGACGAAAGCAATTGCAGCCGCGCGGCGCGATGGTTAGCGCATCCGCGATGCCGTTTTCCCCCAGCACGTTTCGCCCGTTCGCCGCGCAGCAGGAAGATCTCGCCGAAATCGCGCGCCAGGACCGCCGGAGAGTCCTCACCCTGCCGCAGGGCGCGGACTTTTCGTCGAACGATTATCTCGCGGTGGCGGGCGATGAACAGCTCAAACGGGCGGTCCGGGCGGCAATGGATCGCGGCGTTCCGCTGGGGGCGGGCGGATCGCGCCTGCTGCGCGGCAATCACGCAGAGCACGAGCTGCTCGAAGAGGAGGCGGCGCGTTTCTTCGGCAGCGAAAGCGCGCTGTTCTTTGCCAATGGCTACACGGCCAACAGCGCGCTGCTGGCAACCCTGCCCCAGCGCGGTGATGCGATCTTTCACGACGAGCTGGTCCATGCCAGTGCGCATGAGGGCATGCGGCTGTCGCGGGCGGAAAGGTTCGGCGTGGCGCATAACGATGCCGATGCCTTTGCTGATGCGCTGGCCCGCTGGCGGAAGAGCAATGCGACGGGCACTGCCTGGATCGCGGTGGAAACGCTTTACAGCATGGATGGCGATCGTGCGCCGCTGGGCGCGCTGGCCGAACTGGCGGACCGTCATGGCGCTATCCTGCTTGCCGACGATGCCCATGCCACCGGTGTGTTCGGCGAAGGCGGCAGGGGGCTGGCGGACAGCCTCGCCGGGCGGGACAATGCCATCATATTGCGCACCTGCGGCAAGGCGCTGGGCAGCGAGGGCGCTTTGCTATGCGGGCCGCAGGTCATGCGCGACCATCTCGTCAATCGTGCGCGCGGCTTCATCTTCTCGACCGCGCCATCGCCGCTCATCGCGTCCTGTGTGCGCGAAGCGCTGAGGATCGTCGAAGATGAACCCGAACGCCGTACCGCGCTGGCCGAATTGGTGGCCTATGCGGGCGAACGGCTCGGCCCGCTCGGTGTCACGCGCAGCGGTTCGCAGATCATGCCGCTGGTGGTGGGCGATGATGCGCGCACGATGCAGCTTGCGCAAAGCCTGCGCGAGGCAGGCTTCGACATTCGCGGGATCCGCCCGCCGACCGTGCCTGCGGGCACCAGCCGCCTGCGCATCTCGCTCACGCTCAATGTCGGCAGGCCGCAGATCGATGCGCTGGCCGATACGCTTTCGGAGATTCTTTGATGAGTGCTTTCATCGTAACCGGCACCGATACCGATGTCGGCAAAACCGTCTTCGCCGCAGCGCTCGCAGGAGCGCTCGATGCCTATTACTGGAAGCCCGTGCAGGCGGGACTCGAGGAAGGCGGCGATCGGACGCAGGTCGCGCGGCTGGCGGGATTGGCCGAAGACCGGGTGCTGCCCGAAGCCTATCGGCTGGCCACGCCGTGCTCGCCCCACCGCGCCGCGGAAATCGATGGTGTCACCATCGATCCCGACCGGCTGGCGCTCCCACCACAGCGGCCACTGGTGGTGGAAGGGGCGGGCGGCGCGCTCGTCCCGCTCGGAGATGATTTGCTCTATGCCGACCTCTTCGCGCGCTGGGGCCTGCCCACGATCGTGGTCGCGCGCACGGCGCTCGGCACGATAAACCATTCGTTGCTGACGATCGAGGCGCTGCGCGCGCGCGGCGTGGCCGTGCATGGGATCGCCTTCGTCGGCGAAGCGATCGAGGATAGCGAGGCGACCATCTGCCGGATGGGCGTGGTCGAACGGCTCGGCCGCCTGCCCATGCTCGATCCGCTTGAGCCCAATGCACTGGCCGACGCCTTTGCGCGCAATTTCGATCTGGCGGATTTCCAATGACCCAATCACCCGTCTGGCATCCCTTCACGCAGCACGGGCTGGGCGATTCCGTCCCGCTGGTCACCCGTGCACAAGGCGCGGTGCTCCACACCGCCGATGGCCGCCGTGTGATCGATGCGATTTCGAGCTGGTGGGTGACCACCCATGGCCACTGCAATCCACGCATCATGGCGGCGATCGCCGAACAGGCCCGGCAGCTCGACCAGATGATCTTCGCCGGCTGGACGCACCAGCCCGCCGAAGACCTGGCACGCGAATTGTGCCGGATCCTGCCCGATGCCCTTACCCGCGTGTTCTTTTCCGACAGCGGTTCGACCGCAGTGGAGGTCGCGCTCAAGATGGCGCTCGGGTACTGGACTCATCGCGGAGAGAAGCGCGCCCGTATCGTGGTGATGGACCATTCCTATCATGGCGACACGATCGGCGCGATGTCGGTCGGCGCGCGGGGTGTGTTCAACGCCGCTTATGCGCCGATGCTGTTCGATGTGGGGCGCGTGCCCTTTCCCGGCACCGATCCGCAGGCAACCCTCAATGTGCTGGAGGCGGAATGCGCGGCCGGTGCCGCAGCGTTCATCGTCGAGCCGCTGGTGCTGGGGGCGGGCGGCATGTTGATGTATTCGCCCGATATATTGGCTGAGATGCGCAGTGTCTGCGCGCGCCACGGCACGCTGTTCATTGCCGACGAGGTGATGACCGGCTGGGGGCGTACCGGCACGCTGACCGCCTGCGAACAGGCCGGGGTGGTGCCCGACATCATGTGCCTGTCGAAAGGGCTGACCGGCGGCGCCGTACCGCTGGCCGTGACCATGGCGAGCGAGCCGATCTGGGAAGCGCATTATTCGACCGACCGGACGCGGACCTTCTACCATTCGTCGAGCTACACGGCGAACCCCCTGGCCTGCGCGGCGGCGAATGCGAATCTCGCCATCTGGCGCGAGGAACCGGTGCTGGAACGCGTCGCCGCACTGGGGGCACGACAGCAACAGCATCTCGATAGGCTTTCCGGTCATGCGATGCTGCGCAATGCGCGGCGCTGCGGAACGATCGCGGCGCTGGAACTGGGCGATCCGGACGGTAGCTACCTGTCCGATCTGGGGCCGCGCCTGCTGCGCCGTTTCCGCGAGGCCGACCTGCTGCTGCGCCCGCTGGGCAATACGGTCTATGTCATGCCGCCCTATTGCATTGATGAAGCCGATCTTGCGCGGGTATGGGCCGAGATCGCTTCGGCGGCAGAGGATCTCGCGACGGAATAACGTTGCGGTGGTGCGCGCCGAATTGGGGGGGCCGGATGTTGGTGAGGCCAAGGTAGCGAAGTGGTGCCCAGGGGCGGAGTCGAACCACCGACACGACGATTTTCAGTCGTCTGCTCTACCACTGAGCTACCCGGGCACACTGCTTCGGCAAAGGGGCTTGAACAGCCCCGCGAGCAATGAGAGCGCGCCTATGGCGAAGCTGGCGCGCCTTGGCAAGGGGCAAATTCAGTCTTCTTTGCCGCCAGTGATCTCGGCCGCGATTTCGTCAGGCAGGGCGGGGCGCCCCGGCACTGCATAGCCATCGCAGAACCATTGCGAGAGGTCGCGATCGCGGCAACGGCTCGAACAGAAAGGCGCGTGCTCTTCGCTGCGCGGTTTTTTGCAGATCGGGCAGGGCTTAATCGTCATGGACCACGATCTGGGCGGTGGCGGCCTCTATCGCAAGGCCCGGATCGGTCTCTATCCGCACCGGGCGCGCGGTGCGGCGTTCAAGCTCGGTGAGCCATTCTGTTTTGAGCTTGGCCTTCAACGCAGGGTGCAGGGTGAGCAATGTCACGCCCGGCCCCTCGACCGTTTCCGCGCGGCGTAGCGCCATGCGGGCGGCCATCCCTATGCGCGAGGTGGCGAATCGATGCAGCAGCGAAGGTCCTTCGAGCCGCGCGACGATCTGGACGAAGCCGAAGCCGTTCATCGCGGTGCGTTCATGCGGGAAATCGCTCAGCGCTTCCTCGAGCGCCGCGTCCACCGCCTTGCGGTCGGCCCTGGTCTGGAGAGTGGGAAAATCTATCCCGATCATACCTCCGAGATCCAACAGCGGGAGCCAGTGCGCGATGGCAGGCACTGCGGCCAGCCCCAGTTCGCGCGGGGGGAGACTGCCATCGATATCGATCAGTGTCATGGCGGGCGTGACGGCGAACAACAACGAGCCGCCGGAGAATTCGACTTCGCCGGAGGATGCGGCATGCCACACATCCTCCCACGCGCCCGCCGGGAATGTGCGGACCGGCGTGCCCTCTTCGAAGCGGTCGGGGACGGGAGCCCCCGCATCGGCGGCCGGTCGGGCGGCTGCAAGCTTGAAGCGCCCCCGTTCGGTCATGGCGGCGCGGGTAATGACGAAACGGTAGCTGGCGCCCTCGGCGGCATCGCGCGGCAATTTGTCGATCAGGACCTCGCGGCGCGGCGGGTGCTGTGCCATGCCGCGCGCGCCGGATTTGCGAACCAGCTTGCCGTCGAACTCCGCGCCTGCATGAAGCTCGCCCGGCCAGCGCACTTTCGCGGCGATCGGTGTGTCGCCGCTCATCAGCAGGGCACGGCGCTCGCCGATACCCTCTTCGACCAGCCACTCAGGCAAGTGTGAACCCCGCCGCTTTCAGCAAGGCGCGCGTTTCGTAAAGCGGCAGACCGACGACGCCCGAATGACTGCCTTGGATGCGGCTGATGAGCCCTTCGGCGATGCCCTGGATGGCATAGCCGCCCGCCTTGCCTTCCCATTCGCCACTGGCGAGATAGGCGCCGATCTCCTGCGCCGAGAGCCGCTTGAACATCACCACCGTCTCGCTCAGCCGTTCGCGGATCGTACCGTCGGGCGCGCGCAGGGCGATCGCCGACAGAACGCGGTGACGGCGGCCCGAGAGCAGTTCGAGGCACTGGCGCGCGGTTGCCTCGTCCTCGGCCTTGGGCAGGATGCGGCGGCCGGCGGCCACCACCGTATCACCCGCCAGGACGTGGCCTTCGTTCGAGGCAGCGGCTTCGGCTTTCTCGCGCGCCATGCGCTTTGCATAATCGCGCGGCAGTTCGCCCTTGTGCGGCGTTTCGTCGATATCGGCAGGATTGATGGCGGCAGGCGTCACACCCAAGCGCGCAATAAGCTCGCGCCTGCGGGGACTTGCCGATGCCAGGATGAGTGTGGGCTGGCCCACGGATGCTTACTGCGGGCCGGGGCCCTGACCGGGGCCGCCGCGACCGGGCATGAAGCGGTAGGTGATGCGCGCCTTGGTGAGATCGTAGGGCGTCAGTTCGCACAGGACCTCGTCGCCCACCAGCACGCGGATGCGGTTCTTGCGCATCTTGCCGGCGGTGTGGCCGAGCACTTCATGGCCGTTCTCGAGCTCGACGCGGAACATCGCATTGGGCAGCAGTTCGACTACCTTGCCGCGCATTTCGAGAAGTTCTTCTTTCGCCATGTAGTCCGTCGTATCCGTTCGCTTGTGCTGTCAGAGCGGCGGCCTTTAGCGGTGAAGGGCGGAAAAGGGAAGCCTTGGCGCGTTTTACCTCTTTCGACGAGCTACCGTTCCGGTTCGATCTGCGACAAAGCGATACGGGAATGGGCCTTGCGCGCAGGCCTGGCGATCTGCATCGGTTTTGCTGGAAGGGGATGGATCGATTTTGCCGTAGGGAAGGCTTGTTTCTTGAAATTGCTTTCACTTTTTGCATCATCCCTGCTTGCAGTCGGTTGGGCGAATGCGCTCCATGCGCAGGACAGTGCCCAGGCAGCCGAACCTGTGTCGGGAGAGGATGAGGAAATTCCCATGCCGCCGGGCACGATCGTCGTCACCGGCGAACGCATTCGCGGACAGCTTATTGTCGATCAGCCGCCCATCGCGGAGTATGACAGCGAGGACATCGCCGCATTCGGCGCGAGCAGCATCGCCGATATCATCGCCGCAATCGAACCGGCGACAGGCGGCGCGCGGGGTGGCCGTGGCGGCGGAAGACCGGTCTTCCTCATCAACGGCATTCGCGTGTCGAGCTGGCGCGAGTTCCATTCCTATCCCCCCGAAAGCGTTGCCAAGGTCGAGGTGTTTTCCGAAGAGATCGCCCAGCGCTTCGGTTACGATCCCGACCAGCGCGTGGTCAATATCGTGCTCAAGAACGATTTCGCCGCGCTGACCGTCGAGGGCGAGCTGGAGGCGCCCGCGCGTGGCGGTTACTGGCGCAACGAGCAGGAGGCGACCTATCTCAAGATTGCCGACGGGGCGCGGCTCAACTTCAATCTCGATATCGAGGATTCCAGCCTGCTGACCGAGGCGGAGCGCGGGTTCACGGTCCCTTCCGCAATTCCCGGCATCGTCGATGAAGCACCGTTCCGCAGCCTCCTTGCCGACACATGGCAGGCGGAGGGAACGGCGAATTATGTCAAAGCCTTCGTCGACAGCGGATCCTCGATCAGCCTGAACGCAACATTGTCGCGCGAGGAGAGCATGAGCCTGTCGGGCCTGCGCGATACAGGCGCGGGAGTGGACCCGATCGAGCGGCGGAACCGGACCGACACGCTCTCGCTGGGAGGGGCCTACAATCGCAATATCGGATCATGGAAGGCGACTTTCACGTCGGATGCGGTGCTGTCCAACAGCGATACCGAGATCGATGCGCGGACGGGCAGCGGCTTCGACACGGCGGAGACGCGGCTCCGCACGGTGACCAACAAAGCGACTTTCACGGGCTATCCGGTCGAACTGCCTGCCGGCGAGATATCGACCACCATCGATCTGGGCCTGGACTGGAAGCGGCTGGAAAGCGCGGATACGCGATCGGCCGTCGACGCATCGATCACCCGGCGCAGGCTCGATGGCGGAGTGAACGTCAACATACCCATTGCCCGGCGGGGCGGGGCCTGGGGCGCGATCGGCACGGCCAGCATCAATCTGGCGGCGGGCGCGGAGGATCTGTCCGATTTCGGCAGGCTGGCGAACTGGACGGCGGGGCTCAACTGGTCGCCCTTCGACAAGCTGAACCTCCAGCTCACCCGCATCTGGCGCGAGGTGGCGCCCGACATATCCGCGCTGGGTAATCCGCGGATCGACGAATTCAACGTGCCGGTGTTCGACTTCGCCACCGGACAGGATGTGCTCGCCACCGTCACTACGGGCGGCAACCCGAACCTTGCGCAGGAAACCCAGTCGGACTGGAAATTCGGTGCCAACTGGCAACTGCCGTTCTGGGATAACACCCGGCTCCAGGCCGATTACGGCATCAACCGCTCGCGCGATGTCACCTTGTCCTCTCCGGCCTATACCGCAGCCTTTGAAGAGGCCTTTCCCGGCCGGATCGAACGAGACCCAGCGGGTGAGCTTCTCGCTATTGACCGCAGGCCGGTGACATTGTTCGAAACCCGGAGCAGGACATTGAGCTTCGGCCTGTCGACGCGCGGGCGTATCGGCGGGTCGCAGGGCGAAGGGCATGGCCGCGGCGCGCGGGCATCGGGTGGGCGCGGCCATGGCGGACCCGCGACCCGCGAAGGCTCGCGGGTCGACGCCGAGCGCTCGGCCCGGATGCGCGAAGCGTTATGCGGCGAATCGCCTCAGCTCGACCGATTGCCGCCGCCCATGCTGAAACGGCTGCGCGGCGAAGATGGCCAGATCGATCAGGAAAGGCTCAAGCGGGTCCGCGAACGGATGTGCGCGGCCCGGCCCAATGCGCCGCGTGGCGAAAAGGCGGGGCAGCACGGCGGTGGCCTGGCTCCGGCAGCGAACCCTTTCGCCCGCCGCCCCAGCGGTGGAGGGCGCTATTTCGCCAGTATCAACCACACGATCACGCTCGAAAACGACGTCACGCTCGCGCGGGGCGGCCCAGTGTTCGACCAGCTCGACGGGTTCGTGCTGGGCAGTGGGGCGATCCCGAAACACAGCTCGCGGCTGGAAACGGGCCTGTTTCTCGATGGTTACGGCATACGCCTGTCGGGCCGCTATCTCGGCGAAGCGGTGCTGCGCGGCAGCGGCGTACCGGGGGCGAGCGATCTTTTCTTCGGCGATCTGGCGACCTTCGATATCCGCCTGTTCGCGAATCTCGGGCAGGTTTTCGAACGCGAAGACGGCGTGCTCAAGAACCTGCGCGTCGCGTTCCGGATCGACAACATATTCGATGGCCAGCGCCGGGTGGTCGATGCCAGCGGCACGGTGCCCGATACCTACGACCCGCGCCGGATCGATCCGGTGGGGCGCTATCTCGGCATCGACGTGAGGAAGGTATTCTGACCCGTCAATGCAGCGCGCGGCGCGGGAAGAACAGGCTTGCCAGGCCCGAGGCGCGGAACGGCTTCCATGCGCCTTCGGCCTGCGCTAGCCGGTCGGCAATGGCGTAGACGGCTGCCGGGTTCACGCCGAGCCCGCAATGGCTGGCGAGCACTTCGATGTTCTCGCAATCCTCGCGGTCGCCGCATTGGACTGAACCGCGCCAGTGGACCACGCCGTCGGTCCTTGTGAGGATCGAGGTGGTGGGTACGGGCGGGGCTTCGGCCAGCTTGCGGAAATTGCCGCCCTGCATCGGCTCGGGTTCCTTGCCGTTAAGATATTCGAACAGGCGCGCAGCATTGGTGTGCCCGCGATCGTCGCTGATCGGCGATCCGAGGCTAATCACGCCGCGCACTTTCTCGGGCGCCATCTTGGCCAGTTCGCGCGCGAAGACGCCGCCGAGGCTCCAGCCGACGATCGAGATCTTGCCTTGCGTGCGCTCGTGCAATTCCTCGACGCAGTCCATCATCGCCTCGATCCGGGTGTTGTCGACGCGCACGTTGCGGCCAAGGTTCCAGCCCGCCGCATCGTAGCCGAGGTCGGACAGCAGCGAACGCAGGGGTGCGGTGGAATAGTCCGAGGCCATGAAGCCGGGCAGGACCAGTACCCCATGCCCGTCGCCGCGCGGCAGGCTGGAGAGCAGCGGGCGCAGGGCGTAGAAGCTGGCCAACTCGCCAAAGGCCCGTCCCGGTTCGGCCAGCGTCAACAACCGGCTGGGCGGACGGGCTTCGATCGTGGTTGTCGTCATTCTGTGGTCGGACCTTTCAGGGGTTGGGCAGCCTTGGGTTTCGAACGCTTGGAGGGAGCCTTGGTGCCTCCCTTGACTGGTTCGGACGGCTTTTTCTTGGGTGCGGCCCGCTTCTTGGCGGCGGGCTTTGCGGCGTGTTTCTTGGTGGTTTTCTTAGGCTTGGCGGGTTTGGCTTCACCGCTCGCCGCATCGCGCAATTCGTCAAAGCTTCTGCGAATGCAGTCTGCGTAGAATTCGGGATCGTCCATCATCTCGCGGTCGGCGGTGAAGGCGATGGTCGCCTCATCGGTATAGCTCTGCACGACATGGCCGAGGCCGAGGCCGTCGGTGAGGCACAAAAGGCCCATCATGCTCTCCATGCGCGCACCGGCCGAATAGATCGGCACGGGCGGGCCGGGCACATTGGTCACCACCGTCGAGAAAATCGGGCCGACGCCGCGATTGGCGAGGCTGAGGCGGGTGTAGAGCTGTGCGCCGAGGCTCATCCACAGCGCCGGGCTGACCTTGCTCATCTCGGTCATGTTGCGCGCGCCCATGGCGTCGGTCATCGCCTTGGAATTGGTGGTGCGGTTGTTGACCCAGGCCAGCCGTTCGAGCGGATCGGCGATATGCGTGCCGAGCGGCGCGATCATCGCGGCGACCTGATTGCCCATCGCATTCTTTTCGCCCTTGGAGCGGACAGAGATCGGCGCCATCGCGGTGAGCGTTTTCTTGGGCAGCTCGCCATAGTGGTCGAGATAGCGGCGCATCGCCCCGCCGATGATCGTCAGGAAGATATCGTTGACCTTGGCACCGTCATGCGCCGTGCGGATCGCCTTGATATCGGCGAGCGGGACGCTGACCCCTTCGACCACGCGATGAGGCGAGATCTTGCGGTTGAAGCGGGTCTTGGGCGCGATCATCTCGGTCGAGACGTCGAATTCCTTCGCCGCGAGCCCCTTGAGCGCCTTGGCGAGGCCGGGCGCGGCCTTGGCGGCGACCTCGAGCTGTTTGAGCGGATTGGCGATCGCGTTGAAATAGCTCTTGCCGAGCAGTTCGACGGGGTTGGGCACCTTCTCCGGTTTCCACTCGTCGGGACCGGGCGGGGGCGGTTCGTCGGGGCGCAGCGTGTGCGTCGCCTCCATCAGGTCGATCCCGCTCATCCCGTCGATCGCCGCATGGTGAACCTTGGTGATGTAGGCATAGCAGCCCTTGGGCACGCCTTCGACATTGTCGAGGCCTTCGACCACGGTGAATTCCCACGGCGGCCGATCGAGGTCGAGCGGGCGCGCGAAGATGCGCGCCGCCTGGATGCACAATTGCCGCCAGTCGCCCGGCGCGGGCAGGGCGACGTGGCGGACATGGTATTCGAGGTCGAAATCGGGGTCTTCGATCCAATAGGGATAATCGAGGTCGAAAGGCACGCGCACCATCCGCTGGCGCATCGTCTTCGACAGCTGCAACCGGCTTTCGAAGAAAGAGAGGATGTCCTTGAACCGGACGAAACCGCCGGGTGCGGTCGCCGGGTTGTAGATCAGGATCGACCCGATGTGCATCGGCGAGTTACGCGTTTCCAGCGCAACGAAACTCGCATCCATCCCCTGGAGTTGCTGCATCGGTTCCTTTCCGCGCTACCGCCAATGTGTCGGGCAATGCGGTCGCACATCCTGCTCTGGCCCGCATATTTTCGCAGGTCCGTGGCAGGCGAGGCTAGCATGTGACGGTTCCGCGTCAACTTGCCGCCCCGGTCAAGGCCTGCCGTAGCGCAAACAAGGACTTAGAGCGCGTCTCCGGCGGCGACGCCGCTCGCCCAGGCCCACTGGAAATTGTAGCCGCCCAGCCAGCCGGTCACGTCGACCGCTTCGCCGATGGCGTAAAGGCCGGGAATACGCTTTGCTTCCATGGTCTTGGAGGAGAGTTCGGAGGTCGCAATGCCGCCCATCGTTACCTCCGCCTTGGCGAAGCCTTCGGTGCCGTTGGGATGGAATTGCCATCGCTTCAGCCGCTCGCCCGCGCTGCGAAGCGCCTTGTCGGTAAGGTTGCCGAGATCGCCGTCGATGCCGAGCTTGTCCACGAGAATGTCGGCGAGGCGCGCGGGCAGGGCCTCGCGCACGAGCGTGCGGAGGCCAGTGCGCGGGTTTGCGCGCTTGGCATCGAGCAGCCATTCGGCGCTGCGCTCGGGCAGGAAATCGACGAAGAGCGGCTCGCCGGGGCGCCAGTAGGAACTCGCCTGCAGGATCGCCGGACCGGACAGCCCGCGATGGGTAAACAGCGCGGCTTCGGCGAAGCTGGTCTTGCCCGCAGTCGTGACCACAGGGGCCGACACGCCAGATATGTCGCGGAACAGCACTTCCTCGCCGCCGAGCGTCAGCGGGACGAGGGCAGGGCGCGGTTCGACCACCTTGAGGCCGAACTGGCGGGCGAGGTCATAGGCGAAGCCGGTCGCGCCCATCTTCGGGATCGACGGACCTCCGGTTGCGATGACAAGTGCGGGCGCGGTGTAGGTGCCTGCCTGCGTCGTGACGGCGAAGCCATCGTCACGTTCGACCGAGGCCACGTCTTCGCCGCAGCGCACGGCCACATCGCCTTTCGCGCATTCCTCGAGCAGCATGGCGACGATCTGTTTGGCCGAGCCATCGCAGAACAGTTGCCCGAGCGTTTTTTCGTGCCAGGCGATGCCGTAGCTTTCGACCAGTTCGAGAAAGTCGCGCGCAGTGTAGCGGGCCAGCGCGCTCTTGGCGAAATGCGGATTGCTCGACAGGTAATTCGCGGGGCCCGCGCCGATATTGGTGAAATTGCACCGCCCGCCGCCCGAAATCAGAATTTTCTTGCCCGGTTTTTCCGCCCTTTCGAGCACCAGCACGCGCTTGCCGCGCTGGGCGGCACGAGCGGCGCACATCAGCCCGGCGGCACCCGCGCCCAGGATTATCGCATCGTAGCTGGCTGGCACTTATGCCTCGTCGATCGGATATTCGGGCTGTTGCCGTGCGGCGATGAAATAGAGCAGTGTCCCCGCAGCAATGAAGCCGCCCAGCACCATCCATGCCTGCGCCTGCGCCTGTGCGGAGATGAACAGCGAACTGCCCACCGCGAAGATCACGCAGAACAGGTGGAAGGGCACGATCCGCCCTTCGCGATGTTCGAGCACGGGCAAGGCGCTGCTGGTGATGATGTAGGTCACCAACCGCACCAGCGTGCCTGCGACGGCAAGCACTTCGAAGCCCTCCCACAGGCCGAACAGCACCGCGACCACGCCGTAGAACAGGATCGCGTTGAAGGGCGTCAGGAACTTGGGGTGGACATATTCGAACCATCGCGGGAGCATGCCACGTTCGGCCATGCCGTACATCAGGCGCGGCTGGGCGACGCCGCTGGCGAAATTGTTTGCGCCGATGGAAAAGCTCGCCGCGATCACGATGGCGAGCGAGCCCAATTGGCCCATCGATGCGCCCGCGACGCCAGCCAGCGCATTGTTCTCGCCCGCGAATTCGGGGCCGATCGCGATGAAGGCCCAGATGATCGCCATGTAGAGAAGCGTCACCCCGCTCACCATGGTGACGATGGATAGCGGCACGTCGCGCTTGGGGTTCTTGAACTCGCCCGCCGCCTCGACCACGCCCTCGAAACCGATGAAGGCGTAGAAGGTGAGGAGGATGACCGTTTCGACCGCGCTGAATTCGGGCAGGGTCACCGCGCCCATTCCGCTGCCCGCGAAGAGAGCGGAGACGACCAGCAGACCGAGCGGAATGAGCTTGATCGCGGTCATGAAGCCGAGCGTGCCGACCGAGGCGCGCATGCCGTAGAGATTGACGAGCGTGATCAGCGCCAGCCCGATACCTGCCGCGACCGGCGTCACCCCCGGCTCGCCCAGCCAGGGGAAAATCGCTGCGAGATAGGCGATCATCACATGCATGTTCGCCGCCGCGGTCACGATGGCGCTGGCATAGCGCGCCCAGCCGGCCTGGAAGCCAACGAAGCGGCCAAAGGCGGCCTCGCCATAGAGCACCGATCCGCCGCTATGCTCGAACCGGCTGGCCATCCAAGCGTAGCACAGCGCCAGCGGCAGGAAGAGAATCCCGCCCACCAGCATCATCCACGGTGCGAAATTGCCTACGGCCGCGACCAGCACTGCGGGCAGGGCGAATATGCCCGCCCCGATCATCCCGTTCAGCGGAAACAGCGATGTCCCCCAGAAGCCGACTGTGCGCGGCGGCGCGATCTTAGTCCCGTCCATCGGGTGGGGGATGGCCGCAAACGCGCCTTTGCACAAGCGGCCTTTGCCTAAGCGGTTCGGGCGCACTATCTCCACCCGCATGTCGCGTAGCAAAGCCGGTTCTCCCAACGATCCCCGCGGAAAAGAGCGTTTCCACGAAGAGGGCGCGACGCGCACGGTGGCCAGCGCGCAGCCCGATCTGGAGGCGGGCATCGCCGCGATCCGCGAGACGGTGAAGACGCTGAAACCGCGCCCCGGCGTCTATCGCATGCTCGATACGCGCGGCGACGTCCTCTATGTCGGCAAGGCGCGCAGCCTGAAGGCGCGGGTGGCCAATTACACGCAGATGAAGGGGCTGACCAACCGCCTCCAGCGCATGGTCAGTCAGTGCCGCGCGATGGAGATCGTGGTGACGAACTCCGAGGCCGAGGCGCTGTTGCTCGAAGCGCAGCTCATCAAACGCTACCGCCCGCCGTTCAACGTTCTGCTGCGCGACGACAAGAGCTTCCCCTTCATCCTCCTGCGCGCCGATCATGCCTTCCCGCGCATCCAGAAGCATCGCGGCGCGCGCAAGGCCAAGGGCAATTATTATGGCCCCTTCGCCAGCGCCGGTTCGGTCAACAAGACCCTGAACGCGCTGCAGAAACTGTTCCTTCTGCGGTCCTGTACCGACAGCTTTTTCAACAATCGCGACCGGCCCTGCCTGCTCTATCAGATCAAGCGCTGTTCGGCCCCCTGCGTCGGGCGGATCGACGAGGCGGGCTACGAAAGCCTGGTGCGCGAGGCGAAGGACTTCCTCGGCGGGAAATCCAGAGCGGTGCAGGCCGATCTTGAAAAGCAGATGGCGAAGGCCGCCGAAGATCTCGACTTCGAAACCGCCGCCATCCTGCGCGATCGGCTGCGCGCGGCGACTTTCATCCAGGGGTCACAGGCCATCAATGCGCAAGGTGTGGGCGATGCCGACGTCTTCGCGCTCGCGGCCAAGGGCGGGCAGGTGGGCGTGCAGGCCTTCTTCATCCGCGGCGGCCAGAACTGGGGCCACCGCACCTTCTACCCGCGCAACACGGGCGATCTCAATTTGCCCGAAGTGCTCTCCGACGTGCTCCTGCAATTCTACGAGGAAGTGCCGCCCCCGCGCACCGTGCTGGTCGACCGCGAGCTGCCCGAACAGGAACTGGTGGCCGAGGCGCTGGCGGAAAAGGCGGGCCACGCGGTGGCGATCTCGATCCCCCAGCGCGGCACACGGCGCAAGCTTATGAGCCAAGCGAGCCGCAATGCGGTGGAGGCGCTCGACCGGCGGCTGGCCGAAACGGGCACCAAGGCGAAAATCCTGCGCGAACTCGCCGAATTCCTCGAGCTGGAAGACGTGCCGCAGCGCATCGAGGTCTACGACAACAGCCATATCCAGGGCGCGAAGGCCGTGGGCGCGATGGTCGTCGCCAGCCCCGAAGGCTTCGAGAAGGGCCAGTACCGCAAGTTCAACATCAAGACCGCCCAGACCAACGACGATTTCGGCATGATGCGCGAGGTGATGAGCCGCCGCTTCCGCAACCTTGCCGAAAACCCTGATGGCGAGGAGGGTAAGGCCAACAGCCACGAAACCATCTGGCCCGATCTCGTCCTGATCGACGGCGGCAAGGGGCAGATGTCCTCGGTGCGCGACACGTTGGCGGAAATGGGGATCGAGCACGTGCCCCTGATCGCCATTGCCAAGGGTCCGCACCACGGGCGCGAGGGGCGCGAGGTGTTTCACTTCCCCGATGGACGCGAGAAGACGCTGCCGGTCAATTCGCCGCTATTGTTCTACCTCCAGACCCTGCGCGACGAGGTCCACCGCTACGCCATCGGCGCCCACCGCGCCAAACGCAGCCGCGCCATCACCGCCTCACCCCTCGACGAAATCCCCGGCATCGGCCCCGCCCGCAAACGCGCGCTGCTGCTGCATTTCGGCACGGCGGGGAAGGTGCGCGCGGCGGCGCTCGACGACCTGAAGCGCGCCCCCGGCATCAGCGCAGGCGTGGCGCAGCAAATCTACGATTTCTATCACGCGGGTGGGTGAGGTCGGGAGGCCGGCTAACGACGCCATTGCGGCCATTCAGCAAAACGGCCAACATCCGCAGGGTGAGAAGGGGGTTGTTGAATATCACGCTGGTAATTGTTGGAGTGATAATACTCCTCTGGGTTGCGCTCGCCCACGATCATACCGCGTTGCTTTGGGCTGCTCTCACGATAGCGCTCGCCTACCTTTCATCCTTAAGGGTCATTACGGGTGACCGATGGGGGCAGGTTGTGGTTCAAGCGTTTCTTGGGTTGGTGGCAATGACCGGCATCGCTTGGTTTGTCGGAATGCTATTGGCCCGAAGCCTCTAATGGCCGCTCCCCACCCCAAAAGAAGTCATCCCAGCGAAAGCTGGGATCGCTCGCCACAAGCTGCTACTTTACGGGGCTTATGACTGCGTGGGTCTACATCATGAGCAACCGCAAGGATGGCGTGCTCTACATTGGTGTGACTGCCGACCTCAGTCGACGAACAGCTCAACATCGCGAGGGGAAGGGCGCGGCCTTCTGTCGCCGATATGGGCTGACGCGGCTGGTCTATGCCGAAGAACATGACAGCATCGAGGATGCGATCGCGCGCGAAAAAGCGATGAAGGCGTGGAAGCGTGCGTGGAAGATCGAATTGCTGGAGGGGGTGAATCCTGAGTGGGATGATCTGTTCGACGTGGTGATTTAATTGCGGGCGATCCCAGCTTTCGCTGGGATGACGTGAGGGCTTAGGGCTTTCCTACCCCCCCCATCCCGTGCCTTACTCTCGCGCCCCATCCATCCCGATCCCGCCTTTCCACGCCGTCCCGCTGCGCGTTCGCGCGGACGGGTGGACGCCGCTGCGCCAGGCGGAGTTTATCGGGCATCTGGCGGCCACGCCTTCGGTGGCGAAGGCGGCGCGGGCGGTTTCTATGGCGCGGGGCCTATCGCTGGCGCGACCGGCCCGGAGCGGCAGGCTTTGCGGCGGCGTGGGATGTCGCGCGGACGCGGCGAGGGTGCTATGTGGGGGTGAAGCGGAAGCCCGATGAATCCCCGCTTCTCGCGCTGCTCTCGCGCACGCATCTGGCCGAGGGGCGGGCGCGATGCGCGCCGAAGGTCACGGTTTTACCAGGCGCCGTTCGCGGTAGACCGCGCCTTCCCGATCCCCGCAGAAAATTGATACAGATCAATGAGTGGGCGCGCTGATATTGTATGATCCCCCCGCAAGCCGGGACGTGGCCCTGTGGCCCTCCCGCCAGTGGGAGACGACGCCATGAAGACCATCCTGTTCAACGCCACCGGGGACGAAGGCTTTTCCGGGCGGCTCGATGCCGTGCTCGACCTGGCGCGCGCCTTCGATGCGCATGTCACGCTGCTGCATGCCATCCCCTACGAGGCCGCCGGGGCGATCGATTTCCACGGCGCGGCCTTCGCCGCCATGGTGCCCTATTGGCGCGAGGAGGCGGCAAAGCTGCGCGACAAAACGCTCGACGATTTGTCGAATGAGGGCGTTTCGTGGAACTGGGTCGAGGCGGCAGGGCCGGTGGCGCTGGCGATGCTGCGCGAATCCTCGCTCAACGACCTCGCCGTGGTGAGCGCGCGCGATCCCAATACGGTCGATGGCACACCGTCCTTCACCGCGGGCGAGCTGGCGGTGACCGCCGATTGCCCCGTGCTCGTCCTGCCCGATAACTGCACGCGGTTCGACCCGAGCGCGGCGGCGCTGGTTGCCTGGGACGGATCGGCCGAGGCATCGCATGCGCTCAAGGCGGCGGTGCCGCTGCTGCACAAGGCGCAGGCGGTCTATCTCGCCACGGTCAAGGAACCGGGCAAGGGCACGAAAGAGCCCGAGCTGCCGCCCGTCAACGGGGCGGATTATCTCTCGCGCCACGGCATCTCCTGCGAGATGATCGAGGTCGAAGCGGGCGACAAGGGCGTGAGCGAGGCGCTGGTCGCCCATGCCGAACACCGCAAGGCCGGGCTGATCGTGATGGGCGCCTATGGCCGTACGCGCCTGACCGAGCGGATTTTCGGCGGCGTGACGCGCAAGATGCTGTCGGATGTGCGTATCCCGCTGCTGATTACCAACTGAGCGGGATGCGGGCGGCCCCGATCAGCCCTTGCGCGGGCCGCCGGGTTTGCCCTTGCCGCCGGGTTTGCCCTTGCCGCCGAATTTGGACTTTCCGGCGAAGGGTTTGCCGCCACCGGGCTTGTCCTTCTTGAACGGCGGCCTGCCGCTGGAGGGCTTGCCCCCTGAGGGTTTCCCCCCAGGCGACTTGCCATGCGGGCGGGCGTGAACCCTGCCGCCGTCGCCATGCTTGCGATTCTGCCGCGCCTCGACGCGCGGACCGTCGGGCGCTTCGACAATGGCGATCGCGTCCTGCTCGTCATCGGGGCTGGCAGTCCGGGCCACGGCATCGGCGACCTTGGCGGCCACGGCGCGGGGCACCTGGAACCAGCTTTCGTGGCTGCCGATGCGGATCGCGCCGATTTCGTTGCGGGTGATGTGGCCGCGGCGGCAGATCAGCGGTAGCAGCCAGCGCGGTTCGGCATTGTGGCGGCGGCCGATGTCCATCTTGAACCACACCGTGTCCTCGAAACCGGGACGATGGCGCTCGGCCTTGGCCTTCTCGCGCGCTTCGGGCGTGTTGGCGAGCAGCTCTTCGGGCTGCGGCAGTTCGGCGCGATGGGCATGAACCAGCGCGGCGGCGATGTCTTCGGGCGTCATGCGCGCCATGATGTCGGCGGCGAGCTTGCGGTCGCCGTCCTCGTATTCGCGCTCTGCGGTGATCGTCTCGAGCAGCCGCGCCCGGTCGCGCTTGGCGATCGCCTGAGGGGTGGGCGCATCGAGCCACTCGGCTTCGATTCGCGCGCCGCGCAGCATGCCCTCGACCCGGCGGCGGCGGTTGTAGGGCACCACGATTGCCGCAGTACCCTTCTTGCCCGCGCGGCCCGTGCGGCCCGAGCGGTGCTGGAGCGTTTCCGCATCGCGCGGGATTTCGACATGGATGACGAGGGATAGCGTCGGCAGATCGATTCCGCGCGCGGCGACATCGGTGGCCACGCACACGCGCGCCCGCCGGTCGCGCAGCGCCTGCAACGCCTGGTTGCGCTCGCTCTGCGAATGCTCGCCCGACAGCGCCACCACGCCGAAGCCACGATTTTGCAAGGTCGCATGGAGCCGCCGCACACTCTCGCGCGTGGCGCAAAAGGCAATCGCGGTTTCCGCCTCGTGAAAGCGCAGCAGATTGACCACCGCATTCTCGATCTCCGAGGGCGCGACGGTCACCGCCTGATAAGCGATATCGCCATGCCCGCGCGTCTCGCCCACCAGGCTGAGGCGCAGCGCATCGTTCTGATAGCGTTCGGCCAGTCGCTCGATCGGGCGCGGCATGGTGGCGGAAAACAGCAGCGTGCGGCGTCCCTCGGGCGTCGCGTCGAGGATCTCTTCCAGATCTTCGCGAAAGCCCATGTCGAGCATCTCGTCGGCCTCGTCGAGCACCACGCCGATCAGACCCGACAGGTCCAGCGCGCCGCGTTCGAGATGGTCGCGCAGCCGCCCGGGCGTACCGACGACGATGGCCGGGCCGCCGCGCAAATTGCGGCGTTCCTTGCTCGCATCCATCCCGCCGACGCAGGTCGCGATGCGCATACCGGCGGCGCCATAGAGCCAGCCGAGCTCGCGGCTGACCTGCAGCGCTAGTTCGCGCGTGGGGGCGATGACCAGCGCGAGCGGTTTCTCGCTCAGCGGCGAGCCGCCCAGTTCGCCGAGCAGTTGGTCGGCCAGCGCGATGCCGAAGGCGACGGTCTTGCCGCTGCCGGTCTGGGCCGAAACGATCAGGTCGCGGCCTTGCGCTTCGGGATCGATGACGGCGGCCTGGACGGGGGTGGGCGCATCATAGCCGCGTGCGGCCAGTGCATCGCCGATCACCGGCGGAAGAGTTTCGAAAGCCATGGAATCTCGTGTCTTGTCCGGCGCGGCGGTGCAGGGGGCACGGCTCGGGCGCACGGGGTGCGGCGCGCCTATAGCGCAAAAGACGCCGTTTGGCTTGCTGTTTTTTGTGCAGGTGCGAAACCACAAGCTCGAGCGTTCGATATGACGGTTCGGTTTCCGAATTCGCGCTTCCGTCGCAAAATCGCCGCCCAGCAGAAATCATCCGGTCAAACTGCCACCCTAGTGGCCCCTCAACGATTTCGGAGGGCAATAATGAAATTCAGGAAATCACTGTTCGCTGGTGCCGCCCTCGCGGCACTGTCGTTTCCCGCCATCGCGCAGGCTGGTGAAGTTGTCGGCACCGTATCCGATGCCAGCGAAACGATCGCGCTGCGCAGCGCGCAGGTGCGCATCGTGGAACTGGACCGTGTGGCGACCACCGAGCGAGATGGCTCGTTCCTGTTTTCCGACGTTCCGGCGGGGAGCTACACGCTGGAAATAAGCTATGTCGGCGCTCGCACTGTAACACGGTCGATCGAGGTACCCGCCACCGGTATCGCCCGCGCGGATATCGCCTTGGCGGGCTTTGGCGACAATGAAATCCTGGTCATCGGTCAGGCCGCCAACCTGTCCAGCGCGCTTTCCCGCAAGAAGGAAGCCGATGGTGTTTCCGATGTTCTGACGCGCGACGCGATCGGCCAGTTTCCCGATCAGAATGTGGCCGAAAGCCTGCGCCGCCTGCCCGGCATCAACGTGCTGAACGATCAGGGCGAGGGGCGCTTCGTTTCGGTTCGCGGTCTGTCGCCGGATCTTGTCTCGTCGTCGCTCAACGGGGTACGGCTTCCAGCGCCCGAAAGCGATATTCGCGCCGTCGCTCTCGACGTGGTCTCTTCCGACATCATCGAATCGATCGAGGTGAAGAAGTCGCTCACGCCCGATATGGACGCCGACACGATCGGTGCCTCGATCGAGATCGAGACGACCAGTGCCTTCGACCGCAAGAAACGCCTGCTCTCGGCCAAAATCGAAGGCAGCTACAACCGCTACGCCGACGAGATCAGCCCGAAGGCCAGTCTCGACTTCGCCACGCGGCTGGGCGCGAATGCCGGTGTGTCGGGCGGTGTCAGCTATTACCGGCGGACTTTCGAAACCGACAATGTCGAGGCGGACGATTGGGCCGAGGCCGGCGGCACGATCTTTCCGCTGGAAGTCCAGTATCGCGATTACGATGTCGAGCGCGAACGCTTCAGCGCAACGCTGGGCTTCGATCTGCGTGCCGGGGACAGCACCGAACTGTATATCCGCGGCGTCTATAGCCAGTTCGACGATCACGAATTCCGCCGCCGCGTGACTTTCGATCTCGGCGATTTCGAGGATAACGGCCCCAGCAGCGTAAGCGGCAGCCAGGCTGTTTTCGACGACGCGGACGAGGAATTCACCGTCGAACGCGACGTCAAGGATCGCTTCGAAAGTCAAAAGATCCGCTCAATCGTCGCGGGTGGCGAGAGCGACTGGGGCACCTGGTTCGCCAATTACTCGCTGAGCTGGGCCAAATCGAGCGAGCTCGAGAACGGCAGCGTCGACCCGACCCAGTTCGAACGCGACTTCGGACCCGAGGAAGCCGAAGACGCGCTCGGCAACGAAATTCCAAGCGGCCTCGCCCTCGGTTTCGACTATTCCGATCCACGCGTTCCGCTCTATTCGGTCGTATCCGACGCGATCAACGGATCGTTTTTCGCCGCCGGCACCTATGGGCTCAAGGATGTCGAATACGTCACGCTGTCGGATGCACAGGACGAGGAA
Source organism: Qipengyuania sp. ABI-127-1 (assembly GCA_022953095.1). GTDB lineage: Bacteria > Pseudomonadota > Alphaproteobacteria > Sphingomonadales > Sphingomonadaceae > Qipengyuania. Next base: position 327,794 of record JALJCR010000002.1, read on the forward strand.
TGGGCCGCCAAATTCGACATCGGCCGCCGCTTTGCCGCCGACAATGGCGAGTTTACGGCCCAGATCGGTTTCAAGGGGCGGTGGCGTGACAAGCGCTTCGATGGGAATGTCGAGTTCTACGAGAACGACAATTATACTCTGTCCGATGCGCTCGGCATCGGTCAGACCTATCGCCTGACCGACATCTCGCCGCTGCCCGGCTATACCGACGCGACTCGCTTCTTCTTCGACAATTTCCCGGATTTCGAGCTGCAGGAGGCCGACAGCGCCTATGACAGTGCGGTAGAGGATTTCGCCGTCGATGAGGACATCATGGCCGGCTATCTCCTCGGTCGCTGGGAAAGCGCGGACCTGCGGCTCGTCTACGGCCTGCGCTACGAGCATACGGACAACACTCTGACCGGCAATAACGTGCTGCTGGTCGAGGAAGATGGCACCTTGCCCGATGGCAGCACCGCAACCGACGACACCGTGCTCGTCTCCCCGGTCAGTATCGACAAGAGCTACGATCACTGGCTGCCGAGCGTAAACCTTCGCTACGAGGCCCAAAACGATCTGGTCCTGCGTGCGGGGATGTATCGTTCGATCGTCCGTCCGACACCGTTCCAGCAGGCGCCGCATTTCGCCGTCGAGGAATCGGATGACGGCGAGCGGGAGGGCGAGTTCGGAAATCCCGATCTGCTGCCGACCGAGGCGTGGAACTTCGATGCGGCGATCGAATATTATATGAGCTCGAATGGCGCGATCCATGCTTCGGCCTTCTACAAAAGCCTGGATAACTTCATCGTCGAAGTAAATTCCGATGTCGCCGGTGTTTTCCGCGGCATCCCCTTCGACGAGGCGACCATTGCCCGCAATGGCGACGGGGCCGATATCTACGGTATCGAACTGGGCTTTGCCCAGGCTTTCACCGGCGCGCTCGACGGGTTCGTGCTGCAAGCCAATTATACCTTCACCGATGCCGAAGGAACGGTGACGACATTGGCCAGCGACGGTCCACGCGACATTTCGCTGCCCGCTACGGCCAAACATACCGCCAACGTCTCGATTGGTTACGATAAGGGACCGATCGATATCCGCTTGTCCGGCACCTATCGTGATAAATATCTCGATGAGCTGGCGGACACGCCGGAACTCGATCGCTATGTCGACGATCACTTCCAACTGGATCTGTCGGCCAAGTATCGCGTCAGCGACAGGTTCCAATTGTTCTACGAGTGGGTGAACATCAACAACGCGAAATATTTCGCTTATAACCGCTTGGGAAGTCGGCGTAATCTCTATCAATACGAAGAATATAGCTGGACCATGAAGGGCGGCGTGAGGGTGACATTCTGATGCGCAACGAACTCAAGATTTTCGCACTCGCCAGCCTTGGGATCGCGGCCGCCTGTGCGACGGTTCCAAAATCCGGCGATCCCACGGTGCCGGTCTTCGCGGTGGCGGAGACCGCGCCGGTGATGACCGAAAACGAGGATGCGGCCGACGATCCGGCGATCTGGCGCAATGCGGCTTCGCCTGGAGACAGCCTGATCGTCGCGACCGACAAGAAAGCGGGGCTGTATGTCTATGGGCTGGATGGGCAGGAGAAGAGCTTCAGCCCACATCCCGCGCTGAACAATGTCGACCTGGTCGATATGGGGGAAGCGGGCGTGATCGCCTTTGCCAGCGACCGCAGCGACCGGGCCAATGCCAAGATCGTCCTCTACCGGCTCGACACCTCGACCGGCGGCCTGACCGAACTTGGACGCGTGGCCTCGGGGCCAGGCGAGGGGTATGGCATTTGCGGCACGCGCCGCGGGGATACGCTGGTGATCTACACAGCGCCCAAGAACGGCCGTATCGGCGAATGGGAAATTGCCCTGGGTGATACTCCGACGGCCAAGGAAGTGCGCACCATGCAGGTGCCTTCGCAGCCCGAAGGCTGTGTGGTCGATCACCGGAACGGCACGCTCTATATCGGCGAGGAACTGGGCGGCATCTGGCGCTTCGTACCCGGTTCGACCGAGGGCGATCTCGTCGCTTCGGTCGATGGGCGCAAGCTGGTTGCCGATCTCGAAGGGCTTGCCTTGGTGCCCGAGGGCGCCGATGGCGGCTGGCTTTATGCGTCGAGCCAGGGGGACAATGCCTTCATGCGTTATGCCTTGCCCGGCGTCACACCTGCAGGCCGTTTCCGAATCGCCCAGGGGCGGTATGGCAGCGCCGAGGAAACCGATGGCATCGAGGTCATGCGGGGCGATTTCGGCCCGGCATTTCCCGGCGGGCTATTCGTCGCGCAGGACGGTATCAACGACGGCAAGGCGCAGAACTTCAAGCTGGTCGCGCTGGGCGATATCGAGCGGGCGCTGGAGGGGCAGGGCGAGCGGTGACTTTCCTACATCCGCGCTCGGCGCTAGCCTTGCGCCGGGTTGGTGATGTGCGGGCTATCATCCGGATGCCGGTGCCGGGATAGCGCGGTGAGTGGCGGGGGATTTTTCGCCGAATGCGTCACCCTGGCATGGGGTTTTCGGCCTAAATATTTGTAAATAAAGCAAAATATCCTGTTGGATTTGCCGGACACCGCTGTCACCTTGTGTCACCTACAAGCAGACGGTGGGCCGTCCGGCGGCGGCGCTATTTAGCGATGCGTTTGCGCATCATGCCTTCTTGCGCCACGCTCGCTATCAGTTCGCCCTGGCGGTTGAAGATGCGGCCACGGTTGAAGCCGCGCCCGCCGCCGCTCCACGGGCTGTCGGTGGCGTAGAGCAGCCATTCGTCGGCGCGCGCCGGGCGGTGAAACCAGATCGCATGGTCGAGGCTGGCGCCGACCAGTTCGCCGCGCATCCAGCTCAGGCCATGCGGCAGCGCGCTGGTGCCGAGCAGCGTATAGTCGCTGGCATAGGCAATCACCGCGCGGTGCAGCGCCGGGTCGTCCTCGATCGCGGGCAGCGGCGCGGCGGTGCGGAACCAGCTATGCGCCGTCGGTGCGCGCGGCTCGCTGTTCATCCAGTGCAGCCGGTCGACCGTGCGCATCTCGATCGGACGCGGACGCAGCACGAGGGCGCGCTGCTGCTCGGTCATGCGGTCACCCGCACGCTCGACCATGGCGTGGCGCATTTCCATGTCGCTCTTGAGCTCCTCGGGCGGGGCGACATCGGGCATGGTCACATCGTCGTGGGCGAGGCCGTCCTCGGGGCGTTGGAAACTGGCGGTGAGGTTGAGGATCGGGCGCTGCGTGCCATCCTCCTCCGGCTGGCTCGCGACCACGCGGCGGTTGGCGAAGCTGCGGCCGTCGAAATCGCGCGCGGTGGCGTAGGCGATGTCGAGGCCTTCCTTGCCGCCGCGCAGGAAATAAGCGTGGAGCGAATGCGCCTCCAGCCCTTCGGGGGCGGTCGCCTGCGCGGCCTGCAGTGCCTGCGCGATGACCTGACCGCCAAATACGCGGCCCACGCCGCCGGGCTGCTGCGGGGCAGTGAAGGCGTCCTCGCCCCGGCGGGTGACGGTCAGCAGGCGGACGAGGCCTGTGACGAGCTCTTCAGGTTTCTTTTCCGTACTCACCTGACGGGCTTTGCGGGCGGTTTACGTTTGCGTCAAGCGTCCACCGGTCTGCCATTGCCGGAACGCATAGGCGGCAAGGCCGAGCGACAGGAACAACTCGCGATATTCCGAGCTGTCGAACATCATCAGCATCGTGGGGCCGAGGAGCAGATGGATAAGCTGGCCGATCGCGATCCAGACGGCGAGACCGATCCACAGCGCCCGCTCGCGCATGTCCATGGCGCTGCTGGCGAAAGCAATGCAGGCGAACAGGCCGATCCAGAAGGCCGCCTGGACGGGAAGCAGGGTCCAGTGGCTGTAGGTGAACACCAGCATCGGCGCAGAGATCGCGGCCACCGTGCGGTCGGGGAGGAGGGCGGCAAAGGATTGGACGAATGGCCATCGCGCGGCGTCGCTTTCGCGGATTAGCGGGAGGAGTATCAGGAACAAACCGGTGCCGGAGTAAAGCACCAGTTCCGTGAGATCGGTCTGGAAATTGTGCAGGTTGAACTCGCCCTGCCAGTTGCGCGCCGCGACGCTTTCCGGCGTGTCGAAGCCGATCTGGCGCTGGAACCAGCTCACTTCCTCGCCGCCCATGAGCAGAAACAGAAGCGCGAAACCGGCCGCGCCGAGCAGGTGAAGGCGTCGGCATGGCAGGGCGCCATCGGCGCGCCAGAGGCCGAGAAAGCGCGAGGCCATGAAGCCGGAAGCGCCGAAAAGCAACAACGCGCTGAACCATTCGATCGCCCCATCCTCCGCGCCGACAAGGGCGTAGGTACGTGGGCTGGCGGCAAGCAGGATCGTGGCGGCAACCGTCAGAGCGACGACCAGCCCGGTAAGCTGGCGCGCGCCACGGGAAAGCGGTTCGGCGCGCAGGCCGGGGCGGGCGAGGGCGAGCACCAGCGCGGCACACAGCGCGGCAGAGATGCCACGCCGCGTCCAATGCCAGTCGCTATGCAATGGGGCCTCTTCGCGCGCGAAAGGCCAGCCGAAAGCCCATTGCTCATATGCCATCATGCCGATCTGGAAACCGGCCAGCAGACCTGCGGCAAGGAGAATGAAACGGGCCGAACGTGTCAAACGGGGCGCTCCCACCAGCGCCGCAGGGCTGTGGCGAGAAGCGCCCCGCGTACGAACAGGAGATCGACCATGTCGGGCCCCGCTTCGGCGCCCATCTCGCTTTTATACCCGGCATCGCCAAGGCCCCAGCTTATCCGCTCGGTTCCGTGCGCGGCGGCGCGGGCGAAGTCCTCGTAAAGCAGGACCCTGCCGGGGCCGAATTGGGTAAAGCGTTCGTCGAAATTGTTGGCGATGTAATAGCGCACGCCGTCGGCCTGAATTCCGAAGGTGAAGGCCGCCGGAACCTCTCCGATCCACATCACGCTGCCAAAGAGCATTTCCGCAAGCACGCGATCGTTGCACAGGTCTTCCCAGTATCGGCGCATCGCCGGATCGCGGAACTTGGTGTCGCCGCCATCGTCGAGCTTGCCCAGCCAGCTCGAGGCCTCGATCCTCGCCATCGCGTCGCGGTGGTCGGAGGTCCAGTCCGCACCGGTGAAGCACACCGTCCGCAGGGGGCCTCCGTCTTCCTCCAGCCGCCGCTTGCGCCAGCGGTTTTTGCGCCGCGTCTTGGAGGACGGCCAGCCATCGTCGGCGGCGAGCGCCGCGAGGTCGAGTTCGAAGACTTTTCCGAGCGGGCGGGAAAGAACCTGCCAGCCGGCCATCCGCGAGGCCCGTATCAGGGTTTCCAGCGACGCATCGCCCGTCTCGACAGGACCGAGGCGCCAGACACGGCCAAGATCGTTCTTGTGCCGGGCCAGGGCGCGGGACAGGTCCGACGCGGCTATGCGGTGCGCGACGGGGATTCCGCGAAACGGCCAGTAACAGCCGCCCACTTCGCGAAGCACGAGCGGACCCTTGCGGCGTTCCACAAGGGCGAAGGCGGCACAGGGCGAGCCCGCGTCATCGGTCGCGACGAAGCTGGTTGCCGGCGCAGGGTTGCCCACCGCGAACCACCGATGGCGCAGAAAAGCGCGATCGGCCGGACCCGATGTCGCGAGGGCATCGAAGATCGCCGCTTCGCCAGCACGCTGCTCGTTATGCGTCACGGACCTCTTCCGGCATGGGGTTCCTAGCTTCCGAATGCCCTGCGCCAGGCCCGAAACGCCAGCGATTTCGTCTGGTTGCTCGCCGGCCAACGCCCCGGCGCCTTGGGTTCGATGCCCAGTTTGCGCACGAGCCCGTTGAAGCACCGTGCCCCTGCCTCGGCATAGCTCCACTCGCTGCGCCAGGTGATCGACAGCGAGATGGAGCTTTCCGGCCCGTTGCGCACGAAATGCGGCGCCATCACCGGAACGAACACCGCTTCGCCGGGCCCAATGGAATAGGGAGTGCCCGCGGCTATCATATCCTCGGTCCAGGGCAATTCGCGCGGCCCACCGAGATGATAGCTCTCATGAACCTCGTCGGGAGCGTAGCGTGCATCGCCTGCCGGAAACTGCGTCATCACCTTGCTGCCCCTGAGTTGGAGCAGGATGTTGTGTTCGGGATCGAAATGATAGGGGGTGACGGCATGCGGGCTCGAGATGAAGATGAAGCCCTGCGGTGTCAGCATCTCGCCGGTCTTGGTCTCGATCGCGGGACGCAGCTCTTCGAGCAGATCCATCAACAGCGCCCTGTATGCGGGGGCCTGTTCGATATTCTTCAGCACCGCCCAGCTTTCGCTGGTGGCGATGTGGCGGATCGTGTCGCCGATCGTCATGCCGTTTCCACCGGGCTTGCCATCGATACCGATCGGCAGGTCGCCGCGATTGTATTCGATCGAGCTCTGCGGCAGCGCCGCGCCGAGTTCGGCCAGGGCGTCGAGGGTCAACCGCTCATCGTCTTGCAGATTGTGGTGCAGGACATGCGGGGTTTCGGGATAGGCGCGGCTGAAGGCCTCGCGCGATTCCTCCGGGAAAGCAGCACTTGCCTTGCGCGAGAGCACCGGATCGTGCGCAGTCATTGTCGTTTCTCCTCTCGGCGCAGTTCGATGGCCGACAAGACGGCTCCGATCGAACGACGCAGTTTCCCTCCAATTCCCACGGTCACCATCGCGATTTCGCGGCGATCCGACCAGATCTGTTCGATCATGGGATGACCGGGCGCGGCGCAGCTATCCGAGATGTCGATATCGCTGCGTTCGAGCATAGCGAGATTTTCGACCTGCAGGAGCATGCCGGGAGACAGTTTCGCGTAACTTTCTTCGAAGGCCGTCTTGAAACCGAAACTTATCGGCGGCGTCACGAAGGTACACAGCATGGCAATGGGCTTGCCATCGAGATGAAACGCCAATCGTTCCAGACGGCCGCAACGGGCCGCTCCGTGCAGACCTTCGCGAAACAGGGCCGCGGTCTCGGGCGCGCTCGATAGCGATGATCCCCGCGCGCCCTTCCAGCCGGCGCGTTCAAGCGCGAGGAACGATTCGATCCAGTCCTCAAGCGCATCGGTGTCCGTTTGTCGGGAAAAGACGAGCTCGCCCGCTTCCTCCAGCCGCCGACGCTTGCGGCTCAGTTCCTTGCGCCGCTTCTTTTCCATGGCAGCATTCATATGCTCTTGCGGCGACAACCCCTTGCGCAGTGCTGCGCGTTGGACCGTCTTCACCGGCCTGAAGCAACGACCCGAACAGGCGGCCAGTTCACCAAGCGTTTCAAAAGCGGTGCCATCGGTCGGCAAGTTGGCAAGATGAAGGAACAGGCTCGCGCGATGGTTCCGGTCGCACCAGTCGAGCATATGCTCCCAGAAAAGGTGCGAATACCCTTCGGCCACCAGTGGTTCGCCGCAAAAACTGTTGGCGTGCAGCCAATTGGCAAGATGCGGAACGAACCGGCCATGATAGTTCGTGCCGTACCGGATCGGCATGATACCGGCCAGTTTGCCACCAACGGCCAAGATGGCGATACGCACGCTGCCCTGCGGATCGAACTGTTCGAGCGATGGTTTCAAAAACCAGCGCTCGCAGAAAGGGTTGGGGGTCGGCGCTGTGCACGCCAGTTCGTGCCACGCAGCCTCGGGTATCGTGTCGATGACCTCGCGCCATGGCCGCACGGAAAAACCATCCGGCAAAGCCGGACAGGCCCTGCGGTCCACGGACAAGCCATGCCATCGGGCGTCGATGAGGTCTGCGATGCGCGTCACAAGGTCCCTTCCGTCACCCGTGCCGTATAGGGGTAAGGGGCTTAGACTCGGTTAACGCGGCAAAAACGAAAAGGCGGAGGTACCCGTCGGTCCCTCCGCCCCGTTTCTATAAGGAAGATTGGACAGATCAGCCCGCCGCAAGCGCTGCCAGCAGCAGCAATGCGACGATGTTGGTGATCTTGATCATCGGGTTCACGGCCGGTCCCGCAGTGTCCTTATAGGGGTCGCCAACGGTGTCGCCGGTCACGGCAGCCTTGTGGGCTTCACTGCCCTTGCCGCCGTGATTGCCGTCTTCGATGTATTTCTTCGCATTGTCCCATGCGCCGCCACCGGCGGTCATGGACAGGGCGACGAAGATACCGCCGATGATCACGCCGAGCAACAATGCGCCGACCGCTGCGAAGGCGTTTTCCTGACCGGCCAGTAGGTCGATCGCGAAGTAAACCACGATCGGTGCCAGCAGCGGCAGCATCGAGGGGATGATCATCTCCTTGATGGCAGCCTTGGTCACGAGGTCGACGGTCTTTGCGTAGTTCGGCTTGCTGGTTCCGGCCATGATGCCCGGATCAGCAGCGAACTGCTCGCGCACATCGACCACGACGTCACCGGCAGCGCGGCCCACGGCGGTCATGCCCATCGCACCGAACAGATACGGGAGCAGCGCGCCGAGAAGCAGGCCAACGATCACATAGGGGTTCTCGAGGCTGAAATTGACGTTCGCATCCGGAAACAGCTTTGCCAGATCGGTCGTGTAGGCAGCGAAGAGTACCAGCGCGCCGAGCCCTGCCGAACCGATGGCATAGCCCTTTGTCACGGCCTTGGTGGTGTTGCCCACGGCGTCGAGCATGTCGGTCTTTTCACGAACGCTTTCGTCGAGACCGGCCATTTCGGCGATACCGCCTGCATTGTCCGTTACCGGCCCGTAGGCGTCGAGTGCCACGACCATGCCAGCAAGGGCCAGCATGGCAGTGGCCGCATAGGCGATGCCCATCAGGCCTGCGAGCTGGAAGGTGCCGATGATGCCCGCCACGATCACGAGAGTGGGCAGCGCGGTCGATTCAAGGCTGATGGCAAGGCCCTGGATCACATTGGTGCCGTGGCCCGTTTCCGAAGCCTTGGCGATCGAGCGCACCGGACGATAGTTCGTGCCGGTGTAATACTCGGTGATCCAGATGATCAGGCCGGTAATCGCAAGACCGATCAACGAGCAGTAGAACAGCATGCGTCCGCTGAACTCGGTGCCCTGGATCTGCGTGGTCATGCTGCCGAGCGCATAGTCCATAACCAACCAGATCAGCGGCACGGCCAGCACGGCGGTGACGATGAAGCCCTTGTACATCGCGCCCATCACATTGGTGCTGCCCTTGCCGAGCTTCACGAAATAGGTCCCGATGATGCTGGTGACGATGCATGCACCGCCGATCAGAAGCGGCAGCGCCATCATCGGCATCAGAAGTTCGCCCAGCGCATCGCCGAAGAGCAGCGCGGTGAGCACCATGGTTGCACCGACAGTCACGACATAGGTTTCGAACAGATCGGCGGCCATGCCGGCACAGTCGCCGACATTGTCGCCGACATTGTCGGCAATCACCGCCGGGTTGCGCGGATCGTCTTCGGGAATGCCTGCTTCCACCTTGCCGACGAGATCGGCGCCGACGTCGGCAGCCTTGGTGAAGATACCGCCGCCCAAGCGCGCGAAGATCGAAATCAGCGAAGCGCCGAAGGCAAGACCGACGAGGCCGTAGACTACTTCGTCGCTGTCAGCGGCAAATCCTGCCGGACCGGCTAGGTACCAAAAGAACACGGCCATCGAGAGCAGGGCGAGGCCCGCCACGAGCATGCCGGTGATGGCGCCGGCCCGGAAAGCCAGGGTCAGGCCCTGCTGCAGCCCGCTCTGTGCGGCAGCCGCGGTACGCACATTCGAGCGCACCGAAATGTTCATCCCGATAAAGCCCGCAACGCCCGACAGGACCGCGCCGATGACGAAGCCGATCGCCGGGAAAGTGCCGAGAAACACGAACACCAAGACGGCGACGACGACGCCGACAATGCCGATCGTGGTATACTGGCGCTTCAGATAGGCCTGCGCGCCTTCCTGGATGGCGCCTGCGATTTCCTGCATTTTTTCATTGCCGGCGCCTGCATTGAGCACCTGGCGGCTGGTGACGAAGCCGTACACGACGGCCAGCAGTCCCAGCACAATGGCTATGAGAACTAAGTCCACGAAAAATCCCCTCCCGTTTGGTTTTTTGATTATGCGACCCGGCGCGGGAAACGCCGGAACATATGTGAAGGGGTATAAGCGGCATCTGTTACGTGACAAGGCCGAACTGCGCAGCGATCCGCGTGTGTCGATCGCCCGCCGTACAAGCGATCAATGCCGGTAGCCGAGGCCGTCTTCGGGATCGAGAATGCGCCCATCGAGCGAAAGGAACGGCTGTGCGCCTTCCACCATCCCGATCCGCGCGGCCCGCACAGGCAAGTCGGTCGAGACCGGAGCCGTAAACAGAAGCTGATAATCGTCGCCCCAGCGGATGCATTCGTCGAAGCGGCCAGTATCGGCCACGGGGATCGCCTCGCTCTCGAGCGCGAAGCCGAGCCCGCTTGCGCGCGCCATGCGCCAGCAGTCTAGCAGCAGCCCGTCCGAGACATCCATCATCGCGCCGACATGCGGTGCCAACGCGCGTCCTTCGTTCAGGAGCGGGCGAGGGCGCCGATATGCGAGGTCGTTGACATCGCCCGAGCCGCGTTCGGACATCCCGAGATTTGCCCGACCGAGCACGCCCGTGACATAGATCGCCTCACCGCTGCGAGCGCCGCGCCTGTCGGGTACGGGCGTATGTGTGGCCCTGCCGATTGCCGTGCAGCCCCATACGCGGCGCCCGTCGGCTCGCACCGTGTCCCCGCCGAGGAGAGGGGTGCCATACTCGTCCAGAACCTCGCGAAGGCCGGCGACGAACCGGTCGTCCCCGGTGCCGAGCATGTGCGAGACAAGCACGCCGACCGGCTCCGCACCTTTCGCCGCGAGGTCCGACAAATTCACCGCGACCAGCTTCCAGGCGATATCTGCGAGGTCTTCGTCCTCGCGAACGTGGACGCCCTGGATCAGCGTGTCATGGGTGAGAACGAGGGTCTCGCCGCCAATTTCGACCACTGCGGCATCGTCTTCGAGCCCGCGCGCGGCGGGGTTGTTCGCTATCGCCTTCAGCGCATCGATAAAATCCAGTTCCGCCATCACGCTACCCCGTCGCCCCGGTCTCCGAGCCGGGGTCCAGCTTCCTTTGCCGATCGGCGGCTGGAAGCAAGGCATCTGGACCCCGGATCAAGTCCGGGGCGACGGTGGTGAAGGGAGGCGAGCGCCCTCAGCGCCCGGCCTCTCTGGCCACTGCGTCGAGGATGCCGTTGACGAACTTCGCCTCGCGATCGTCGAAAAACGCCTTGGCGACATCGACATATTCGCTGATCGCGCTGGCCTTGGGGACATCGGGGCGGGCAAGCAGTTCATAGGCGCCCGCGCGCAGGATTTGCAGCATGGTTTTGTCGAGCCGCGCCAGCGTCCACCCATCGGCCAAGCGTGCCGTCAGTCTTTCATCGATCTCCTCGCGCCGCGCGTCCACACCGCTGACGAGATCGTCGAAGAAATCGACGTCGGCATCGGCATACTCTTCGTCCTCGATCACGCGGCCGAGACGATGCTGGTGGAACTCGTCGAGCAGCTTGGCGAGCTTGGTGCCCTCCATCTGCTGCTGATAGAGCGCCTGGACGGCACCGAGGCGGGCGGCGCTCCTCGCTTGGGTTTTGGGGGCCTGGGACTTGGAGTTCTGGTTCATTTCAGTCTCGTGGAAATCGATAGGGCATGCGCGGGGAGGCCTTCCGCCTCGGCCAGCCTGACCGCCGCCGGACCGATCGCCGCGAGCGCCGCTTCGGAGGCGTCGATAAAGCTGGTGCGCTTCATGAAGTCGAGCACCGACAACCCGCTGGCAAAGCGGGCGCGGCGGCCGGTGGGAAGGACGTGATTAGGCCCGGCGATATAATCGCCCACGGCTTCGGGTGTGTGCCGACCGAGGAAGACGCTGCCCGCATGGCGTAGGTGATCGAACAGCACTTGCGGGTCGTCCACCATCAGCTCGACATGCTCGGCGGCCAGGCGGTCCGACAGGGCGGGGGCCTGATCGAGGCTGTCGACGATCAGAATCAGCCCGTGCGCGTCCCAGCTCGCCTTGGCGGTCTTGGCGGTCGGCAGTTTCATCAGCGCCAGATCGATCGCATCCTCGACCTGCCGGGCGAGACTCTCGCTGTCGGTGATGAGGATCGACTGGCTGGTGGGATCGTGCTCGGCCTGGCTGAGCAGGTCGGCAGCGATCCATTCGGGATCGTTGTTTGCGTCCGCGATGACGAGAATTTCGCTCGGCCCGGCGACCATGTCGATGCCGACCACGCCGTAAAGCTGACGTTTCGCTTCGGCGACCCAGGCATTGCCCGGACCCGCAATCACATCGACCTTGCCGATCCGCTGCGTGCCATAAGCGAGCGCGGCCACGGCCTGTGCGCCGCCGATGCGCCAGATTTCGTCCACGCCCGCAATATGCGCCGCGGCCAGAACCAGCGGATTGATCTCGCCCTTGGGTGTAGGCGTCGTCACCACCAAACGATGGACTCCGGCCACCTTGGCGGGGATCGCGTTCATCAACAGCGAAGAAGGATAGGCCGCCCGTCCGCCGGGCACATAAAGTCCCGCCGCATCGACCGCATTCCATCGCGCACCAAGGCGCATGCCTATATCGTCGGTATAGTCGCGATCGTCGGGGAGCTGGCCTTCGTGATAGGCGCGGATGCGGCTCGCCGCCATCTCCAGCGCCTCGCGCAGATCGGCATGGAGCGCGCCGTGGGCGGCGCGGCATTCTTCCGCCGAAATCTGCCAATTGCCGTCGTCACCAAGCCCATGATTGTCGAAGCGCGCGGTATAGTCGACCAAGGCGTCGTCGCCGCGCTCGCGTACTTCGTTGATAATCGCGGCGACGTCGCGCCCGACCTGCCGGTCGCTCTCGCGGCGGTTGCGCACCACGCGGGCAAAGGCATTCTCGAAGCCATCGTCCGAAATCCGCAGCAATTGCATCAGGCGGCCTCGCGCCTGGCCGCATCGGCGCGGAACGCTTCGACCAGCGCAGCGACGCGGGGATCGGTCTTGAGTGCAGCGCGGTTGACGATCAGTCGCGCTGAAATGTCGAGGATACGGCTCGTCTCGACCAGGCCGTTTTCGCGCAGCGTCGTTCCCGTGGAAACGAGATCGACGATCCGTCCGGCCAGGCCCAGTTCGGGCGCAATTTCCATCGCGCCATTGAGCTTCACGCATTCGGCCTGGATACCCTGCCGCTCGAAATGGCGACGGGTAAGATTGGGATACTTGGTCGCAACGCGCAGATGGCTGGCCCCGTCGATACTCGCCCCGCCTTCCTTCGGCTCCGCCACGGCCAGATGGCAATGCCCGATATCGAGATCGACCGGCGCATAGAGGTCGGCATAGTCGAATTCCTCGATCACGTCCGATCCGACAATACCCATCTGTGCAGCGCCGTGGGCGACGAACGTCGCCACGTCGAATGCGCGGACCCGGATCAGGCGCATATCCTCGCGCGTGGTGGCGAAGGTCAGTGATCGGTTGGCCTTGTCGTGAAAACCTTCCTCAGGCACCACGCCGGCACGGGCCATCACGGGCAGCGCCTCGTCGAGAATGCGGCCCTTGGGAACGGCGAAGGTCAGGCTGTCGTTCATGGCATGGGCAGATAGGCAGCAGCGGGACAAAGGGCAATGGCGATCGACAAGGCGAGATACGTGGCGATCGATCCGGATGCGACCGGGCCGGAGGCGGTTGCCAGAGCCTTCGAGAACCAGGTTGCCTATTGCCGCGACAATGGTGCGCCGATCACCGCGCAGATATGCCAGTCATTGCGCGAATTGCTCGACACCGACCGCGGTGGTGCGGTGATGCGCCGTGTGCGACGCTGGGCGGGACCGGCCCTTTCCGATGCTCTGCCCCTGCGCGTGGTGGGCGGTCTGCATGCGCTTCACCTGGGCGGCGAGGAACTCTCAATCGGACCCATCTATGAAGGCTTGGATCCGACGAATGCGACCGAGTTGATCGCCAATGCGATCGAGCGTCACGAAGCCTTCCTCCTGCCGTGGCTCGATGGTCCGCCGCAGACGAACGAGGCGGGGCGCTCGTCGGGTTTCGCCGCCGCTTTCCTGTGGTTGGTCGATCGGGGGCTTCCCGGCGATTTCGATCTGCTCGAAATCGGCTCCAGCGCGGGCATCAACCTGATGTTGCGGCGCTATCGCTATAATCTTGGCGGTGTGGAAGTGGGGCCAAAGGCCGCGCGCCTGCAGATGACCCCCGAATGGTGCGGTAGTCCGCCGCCCGAGGGCGATTTCGATATCGTCGGGGCTGCGGGCTGCGATGTCGCGCCGGTCGATCTGACCGACGCGGCACAGGCGCTGCGCCTCAAGGCCTATATCTGGCCCGAATTCACCGAACGGTTTGCCCGCATGGACGCGGCGATCGAAGCCGCGAAGACGTTTCCGCCCGAGATCGTGCGCATGCGGGCTGCCGATTTTCTCGCCGAACGTCTCGATAGGCCCCAGCAGCAAGGTACCACGCGTGTGCTCATGCATTCGGTGGTGTGGCAGTATGTCCCGCAGGCAGAGCAGGAGCGGATTGTCGAACTGATGGAACAGGCGGGCGGCCGTGCAGGTGAAAGCACGCCGCTTGCCTGGGTCAGCCTCGAAGCCAATCGCGATACGCACCGGCACGAACTGACGGTCAGCTACTGGCCGGATGGCGACATGCGCCGAAGGCTGGCAACGGCGCATCCCCATGGCAAGTGGGTCGAATGGCGCGGCTGATCAGCCGGTCTTCTCCAGGAAGGCATCGGCAGCGGCGTTGAAGGCCTCGGGCTTCTCCCACTGCACGAAATGGCCGCATCCAGGCACCTGCACCACCTCGGGATTCTCGATCACCTCGTCCAGTCCCTCGAGATTGGCGGGCGGCAACGCCAGATCCTCCATCGCCCAGATGACCAGCGTCGGGACCGTCAGTCTGGGCAGCGGGTAAGGCTGGTAGTCTTCGGGCAGTTCGTAAGGAGCATCCAGCGGCAGAACCTCTATCGGGCTGGCCCGGTAATAGTTGAGCATGCCGAATGCGGCTTCCGGGTCGGACCAGTCCTTTAGCAGCGCGGCCTGTTCCTCGGGTTCCATGATGGTCGTCACCTGGCCTTCGAAAACCTTCATAAGCAGGGCGGCCAAGCCGTGCTCGCGCACCAGCGCATCATTGCCCGTATCGCGGAAGTCGCGGAAGTACTGGCTCGCCGCGCGCTGCGCCTCGTTTGTATACAGCAGCTTGGGAAACAGCACCGGATGCGGCGCATTGGCGATGATCGTGCGGGTCACGCGGCCGTTCATCATCCCGGCATAGGCGACACCCCAGGCGATCGCGCCGCCCCAATCGTGGCCGACGATGGTGAATTTGTCGACACCCAGCGCATCGGCGAGCAGGAAAACGTCGCCGACCAGCTTGTCGGGCGTATAGGCTTCGACCTCCTGCGGCTTGGACGATCCGCGATAGCCGCGCTGGTCTGGCGCGATGCACCGGAATCTGTCCGAGAAATGTGCGATCTGGTTGCGCCAGGTGCGGTGGCTTTCGGGAAAGCCGTGAAGGAAAATCAATACCGGCGCATCGCGTGGCCCTTCATCGACCACGTCGAGTTCGATCCCGTTGGCGAGCGCGACCCGCTTCTGTTCGAGTGCCATGCTCAGCCTTCCGCCTTCATCTTGTCCATATAGCCCGCCGCGACCATGCCCGCGACCTGGTCGAGCAATTGATCGGGCGTGCGGCGCATTTCGCCCATCGCCTCTTCCATGCCTTCGGCCACGATGATTTCGCGCTGTTTGGCTTCGACCGCGTCGACGATCCGTCTGGCGGCCTCGTCCGGGGCTATGCCACTGTCGATCACCTGATCGCTGCGTCCGCGTTTGCTGCCATCGGCGGTCAGCGCGTTGCGGCTGACATCGGTCGCCACCGATCCGGGGCACACGACATGGACAGAAACCCCTTCCTGCGAAAGCTCGGCCCTCAGCGCGTCGGCATAGCCGATCAGTCCGAATTTCGCCGCGCAATAGGCGGTGCGCATCGGCACGCCGACCTTGCCTGCGATCGAGCTGATAAACAGCAGCGTTCCCGACTGGCGTTCGATCAGATGCGGCAGCAGCGCCTGTGTCGCGGCGATCTGTGCGGTGAGGTCGATATCGATGATCTCGCGATAGACGGAAATGTCGGTGTCGATTGCCGCGCTGCGCTGCGATACCCCGGCATTGGCTACGAAGATATCGACACCGCCCTGCCAGGCGATGGCCTTGCCCGTCGCTGCCCGCATGGCCTCGTCGTCGCGCACGTCGAAGGGCAGGATCAGCGTCTCCGTGGCGATGCCTTCCGCCACGCTGGCGAGCCTCGCTTCGTCGCGGCCCGACAGGATGATGCGCGCACCGCGGCTTGCCCATTCGCGCGCCAGAGCCGCACCTATGCCGCTGCTCGCGCCCGTGATCCAGGCGGTCTTACCTTCGAAACTCATGAATTCCCCTTTACGGATAGGTAACGGTCTTGGGCGCCCCATCGGGCAGGGGGATGAATTCCTCCTCATCGCCCGGAACTTTGGGAAAGCGGCCCTCGCGCCAGTCTTCCTTGGCCTGATTGATCCTCTCGCGGCTGGAGCTGACGAAGTTCCACCACGCATGGCGCTTCGTCTCGAAGGCTTCGCCGCCGAGCAGCACGACCCGCGCGCCGCTCCTGCTCTCGAGCGTCATGTCGCGCCCGGGCTGGAGCACGGCGAGTTCGAACTCCTTGAGCGCATGGCCGTCCACGCTTGCCTCGCCCCCCACCAGCATGACCGCCCGTTCATCGGCGTCTTCCTCCAGCGGGATCGCCCCGCCTGCGCCGAGCACGATTTCGGCATAAATAGTGTCGGCATAGGTCGTGGTCGGCGCGCGTTCGCCCCATAGCTCGCCCATGATGACCGTGGCCGTGGCGCGCCCATCCTCGATCACGGGCAGATCGGTATTCGCTTCGAAGGCCGGATCGATCTCTTCGCGCCCGTCGGGCAGCGCCAGCCAGGTCTGCATACCGTACAGCTTCGCCCCTACCTTTCGTTCGTCCGCGGGCGAGCGTTCCGAATGGACGATGCCCCTGCCGGCAGTCATCAGATTCACCTGCCCGGGGCGGATGGTCGAGAAACTGCCCAGACTGTCGCGATGGTCGATCGCGCCCTCAAACAGCCAGGTCACGGTGGCGAGGTTGATATGCGGATGGGGACGCACGTCCATACCGCTGCCAAGATCGAGCTGCGCCGGGCCAAACTGGTCGACGAAGATGAAGGGGCCGACCATGGTGCGGGCCTTCGACGGCAACACCCTTCGCACTTCGAACTGTCCGAGATCGTGGGTGACCGGGGTCAGCGTCTGCTCGAACAGGGCCATGCGCTTGCGTCTCCTAGCTGGTGGGGGTCGATGCCTGGATGGCGAGGGCATGGACCCGTTCGCCCGGAATGTCACCCAGCGCCTTGTTGACCATGCGCTGGCGTTCGAGACGCGATTTCTCGGCAAAGGCGGCAGCCTCGATCACCACGGTAAAGTGCGATTCTCCGCTGCCGTCGTCGCCCGCGTGACCAGAGTGCTTGGCGCTGTCGTTGATTACCTCGAGCCGGGTGGGCTCGAACGCATCGATCAAGAGGCGTTCCATTTCCTGTTGGACGGTACCTGCCACGGGTTCGATTCTCCTTCTCGGGGTTTGCATAGCGCGTTTCGCTCCCCATTCTAGAACGAATGCGCCGGACAAGGTTTCACGGAAGGTACGAAGAAAGCGGCAAAGTGTGCGCGCACCCCGCCTGCGAGGAGGCGGGCGAATTCCGCGCACCGGGCGGACGCGGGCATGGATTCGACGGTCCGGGCGAGTGGCGCTGGCTGTGTCTCGACCATGTGCGCGAATTCAATGCAGGCTACGACTGGTTCGAGGGAATGAGCGCCGAGGAAGTCTTCGCCGCGCAGGCGCCGGGCGCCGGTTGGCGCACCGAAAGCCCCAGCTTCCGCCCGACGGCGGGGGTCGATGGGATGCCGCGCTGGGCCGATTTCGACGATCCGCTCGATGCGATCTCGGCGCGTGCGGCCGGGATCAAGAGCCGCGCCCGGCGCGAGGCGGAGATGGCAATGGATGGTCGCTTCAGCCGCGAGGAGGCCGAGGCGCTGGAGGCGATGGGGCTGGGGCTCGACACCGATCGCCGCCGCCTGCGTCGTCGCTATTCGGAACTCGTGCGCCGCTACCATCCCGACCGAAACGGCGGCGATCGGCAATATGAGACACGGCTCAACCGGGTGGTGGAAGCTTATCAGATGCTGCGGAAATCGCGCGCGATCGCCTAGCCCCCGAGCATGTCGATCGCGGTGGCCAGCTTGTTCCGGATTTCGCGGGCCGCCCGGTCGAGATCGGGATTGTCGATTGCCTGCATCGAAGCGACCGGATCGATGGCGGCGACTTCGACCAGGCCCTTGTGCACCTGTTGCACGATCACATTGCAGGGCAGCATGGTGCCGACTTTGTCTTCGAGCTGCAAAGCGGCATGCGCTGCCTTCGGGTTGCATGCCCCCAGGATGGTATAGGGCCGGAAATCCTTGCCCAGCTTGTCCTTGAACGTCGCGCTCATATCGATCCGGGTGACGATGCCGAAGCCCTGATCCGCCAAGGCACGTTCGACCTGCGGCATCGCATCCTCGAAAGTTTCGTGCATGTGGGTGGACAAATAATACGACAAGGGTGCCTCCTCTTTCTAGAACAAACGACTTCCGCGCTTCAGGTTCCGCGGAGCCGGGACGGTATTACGATCTTCGCGCCGCGCGGATGATGGAACCCGGCACGCAACTGCTTTGGCTAGCCTTGTCGGAAGGCCCAGCGCAGCGTTTTACCCATGCCCCATGTCGCCGCGCGGGCCGGTATCGCCGCGAGGCCCGGTCGCTCCAGGCCGAGCATCGAGCGGGCGAAAGGCGGGAGCAGGGCGACCGCTTCCACCCCGAGCAGGGTCTGGACGGCCGGGGGCGTGCCTTCGGGGCGCTGGGTAAGCACGAGTTGGGCAATCTCGCGCGCCGCCGGTGAACTTGTCAGGTCGGCGCGCAGGTCGCGAAATATCGTTTCGGCCTCGCGGCGGTTCTCCGGTACCGGATCGGCGCCCAATGCGCGGGCGACAAGAGCGAATTGGCGATAGTATTCGTCCTGCTCAGCGCCGTGCATGTCCGGCTTAACGTGGCGGATGTAGGCGGCGAGAAAGCTGGTCGCCTCGGCAACGTGGACCCAGGCGAGGGTGCGCGGGTCGGTGGCCGAATAGGGAGAGCCGTCGGGCAATGTACCGGAAACCCGCGCATGTATCCGGTTTACCCGCTCGATTGCCTCCATGGCGTCGTCGCGGTGGCCGAAGGATGTAACCGCGATGAAACGTGCGGTCCGTCGCAACCGGCCATGCATGTCGCTGCGGAAGTTCGAATGGTCGAGCACCCCCTGGAGCGCATGCGGATGGAGCATCTGCAGCAACAGGCCTCGGATTCCGCCGACCATCATCGCCACGATATCGGCGTGAACCATGCGGATCGGACTGTCCCGCTCGAACAGAGCCTCGTCGGACGGCGGCACCGGCTTCTGTCCGCCTTCGACGTCGTTGAACACGCCGCGCACCCGCTCGACGAGCTTGAAGCGGAGGCGTTCGGAAAGCGGTGTCGGCGGCATCGGGGTGACTATGCGGCGGCTCGGGTGGCGAGTCGAGTGCCTCTTGGGCCGTGCCGCGATTTCGTTGCTTGCAGCCACCTATCCATCCGTCTAACCCGCTTCGCGCGATGAATGACATGACCGACAAGACCTTCGACGCCGCCGCCAAGACCGTGCTCGCCGCGCCCGACATCACCGTCGATGTGCGCGAGACCTTCGGGATCGATATCGATTGGCAGGTACCCGCTTTCTCCAAGCCGGACGAACGCACACCCGATCTCGACGAGGCCTATGTCTTCGATCCGGACACGACGCTCGCGATCCTCGCCGGCTTCGCCCACGACCGGCGCGTGATGGTGCAGGGCTATCACGGCACGGGGAAGTCGACGCATATCGAACAGGTCGCGGCGCGCCTCAATTGGCCGTGCATTCGCATCAATCTCGATGCGCATATCAGCCGTATCGACCTGGTCGGGCGCGATGCCATCGTGCTGCGCGACGGGTTACAGGTGACCGAATTCCGCGAAGGCTTGCTGCCCTGGGCGCTCCAGCATCCGGTCGCGCTGGTGTTCGACGAATACGACGCGGGACGCCCGGATGTGATGTTCGTGATCCAGCGCGTGCTCGAACAACAGGGCAAGCTGACCTTGCTCGATCAGAACCGTGTGATCCGGCCCGACCCGAATTTCCGTCTCTTCGCCACCGCCAACACGGTGGGCCTCGGCGATACGAGCGGGCTGTATCATGGGACCCAGCAGATCAACCAGGGCCAGATGGACCGCTGGAACATCGTGGTCGGCCTGAACTATCTGCCCGCCGAAACCGAGCAGGAAATCGTCGAGGCGAAGAATCCGGATATCGATCCGAAGATCCTTGCCGATATGATCAAGGTTGCCGATCTGTCGCGGCAGGGCTTCATCAACGGCGATATCAGCACGGTGATGAGCCCGCGTACCGTCATCACCTGGGCGCAGAACTACGCCATCTTCAAGGATGTCGGCTTCTCCTTCCGCCTCAGCTTCCTCAACAAATGCGACGAGGAAGAACGTATGCTGGTGGCCGAATACTACCAGCGTGTGTTCGGTGAGGACCTGCCCGAAAGCGTGGTCGGGAAGAGTTAAGGATAGACCCCCTATGAATTACTGTGTTGTTAGATTAACACAGTAGGCGATGGGCGTTTTCGATTCCTTCCGGCGCAAGGCCGAACCGCAGGCGGAGTTCTCTCCGCATCGCGGCTATTACGCCACGCATGACGGGCTGGATTACGACGACTGGGACAGCCGCCTCGACCGGCTCGACAGTGCGCTTGCGGCCGAAGAGAAGAAGCGCCTGCGTTTCTGGCAGCGCGACTATTGGCGTGATCGCCGAAAACGCTGGTGGGCGGGGCGAATTCTCGCCGGGCTCCTCGCCCTGTTCATCCTCCTCGTCACCTGGCTGGCGATCACTGCGCCGCTGTCCAAATCGCTCGAGCCGATCGCGGCGCCGCAGATCACGCTCCTGGCCGCCGACGGCACGCCAATCGCCCGCAATGGCGCTATTACCGACGAGCCGGTCGTGGTGTCCGAACTCCCGGCCCATGTGATCGAAGCTTTCCTCGCGACCGAGGACCGGCGCTTCTATTCGCATTGGGGCGTCGACCCGCGCGGGATTGCGCGCGCCGCCTGGACGGGCACTGGCGGCGGCAGCACGATCACGCAGCAGCTCGCCAAATTCACCTTCCTCACTCCCGAGCGCACATTGTCACGCAAGGCGCGCGAGGCGCTGATTGCTTTGTGGCTCGAAGGTTGGCTGACCAAGGACGAAATCCTCAGCCGCTATCTCTCCAACGCCTATTTCGGCGACAACGTCTACGGTCTGCGCGCGGCGAGCCTGCACTATTTCTATCGCAAGCCCGAGAACCTGAAACCCAACCAGGCTGCGATGCTCGCCGGCTTGTTGCAGGCGCCCAGCGCCTACGCGCCGACCAAGCATTACGACCGGGCGGAAAAACGCATGCGGATCGTGGTGCAGTCGATGGTCGCCGCAGGCTATCTCACCGAGGCGGAAGCGCGCGCGATGAAGCCACCCGCGCTCGATGTGCGCACGCGCAACGATCTCCCCACGGGTACCTATTTCGCCGATTGGGCGCTGCCCGAAGCGCGCGACTCCACCGAGCAGGGCTATGCCCGCCAGACACTGACCACCACACTCGACAGCCGGTTGCAGAACATTGCCCGGCAAGTGACGCAGCGCGCGCCGCTGGGCGAGGCGCAGGTCGCGCTGGTCGCAATGCGGCGCAATGGCGAGGTCGTCGCGATGATCGGCGGCAAGGACTATGCGAAATCGCCGTTCAACCGCGCGACGCAGGCCAAGCGCCAGCCCGGATCGACTTTCAAGCTGTTCGTCTATCTGGCCGCTCTGCGCGCCGGGTGGAGCCCCGAAGACAGAATTGCCAATACCGAGATCACCGAGGGAAGCTATCGACCCAAAAATGCGCGCGAGCGCTATTCGGAAAGCCTGACGCTGGAAGAGGCTTTCGCACAGTCGAGCAATGTCGCCGCAGTCCGCCTGCTGGGCGAGGTGGGCAGTGAAAAAGTCATCGCGACCGCTCGTGATCTCGGGGTCACGTCACCTCTCGCCCAGGGCGATCCGAGCCTGGCCCTGGGAACCTCGACCATGTCGCTGCTCGAATTGACCGCAGCCTATGCCGCGGTTGCCGCCAATGAATATCCGGTCGAGCCCCACGCCTTCGCCCGTCCCGAGCGCGGCTTTTTCGAAAACCTGTGGGATGGGCCGTCGAGCCTGTCGTCCTCCACCCATTCGGAGATGGAGCGGATGCTGCGCTCGGCGATCAACGAGGGCACGGGGCGCGCAGCGATGTTGCGCGGGCCGAACTATGGCAAGACCGGGACCACACAGGACAATCGCGATGCGCTGTTCGTCGGCTATGCCGGTGATCTCGTGGTCGGCGTATGGATCGGCAATGACGACAATTCGCCGCTTGCCGGGGGGATCAGCGGCGGGGGATTGCCGGCGCGGATCTGGCGCGATTTCATGAACCGCGCGATGAATGTGAAAGCAGCGCCGAGCCAGCCTGCGCCCCGCGAACAGGATGACCCGGGCGGACCGATCGAGCCGCTCGACGTCCCGGAGATCGATGATATTCCAATCGGCGATGGCAATTCACGCCTGCGCATCCGCGAGGGCGAAGCGGTTTTTTCGACGGAAATCGACGGGATTCCGGTCGATATTACCTTCGGTGAAGGCGGTGTGGCGATCGACGAAGAAGCTATCGAAGAAGCGCGCAGGCGAGCCGATGAGCGCCGTTACGATGCCATCCGCGACCGGCGCGACGAAAGGTTGCGCGAAATGGAACAGGACGCGCGCAATTAACCTTCCGGGCTCGCCACCAGAACATTCATCACGGCTGTCGCCACCGGGCGAGTGCGATCGTCCTGCCATGCTTCGACAGTGATATTGGCACTGCGTCGCCCC
Organism: Qipengyuania sp. ABI-127-1; assembly: GCA_022953095.1. Lineage (GTDB taxonomy): Bacteria > Pseudomonadota > Alphaproteobacteria > Sphingomonadales > Sphingomonadaceae > Qipengyuania. Next base: position 350,751 of record JALJCR010000002.1, read on the forward strand.
AGTTTGGTCACGCGGCCCAGCGCATAGCTGGTGCGGCTTTTGCCCGCCGCGAGATACTGCACCGTGATGTTGATCGGCTTGAGCATCGCCTCCCGGCTCTGGCGCCCAAGTTCCGCGCGCAATGCGGCATAGCCCGCCGTTTCCAGAAGCCCCCCGGTGGCCCCTCCGTGATAATGCTCGGGACGGCCTTCCACGGTTTCTTCGAACGGAACCGAGAGGATCGGAATACCGTCCTCCCAGCTTTCGACAGTAATGCCGAGCGAACGGGCATAGGGTGTGAGTGCTTCGATTTCTTGAGCCATGTCAGAGCCTCGGGGCGGCGGCGATTTTCATGAACACCGCCTGGATATGAGCCACCGGATCCTCCGCATCGCCATCATGGGCAAGGCCCCGGACGAAGGCGGCGCTGCGCGTCAGGCGATAGCATTGCGAACGCCCGAACACGCTGGCCCCTTCGCGGGCAGGGCGCACGTAATCGACGCGTAGATCGAGCGTGGCGATGGCGGTGAAATCGTCCATCGCGCGCCAGATCGCCATGCCGCTGGCCATGTCCATCAGGCTGAGAATGGGGCCGGAAGCCAACACCCGCTGCCCCTCTTCGCCGAGCAGGTCCTCGCGCCAGGGCAGTTCCAGCTCGACCCAATCGTCGCCGTGGTCCGAATATTGCAGCCCGAGCCAGCCCGCATGTCCCCGACCCGTAAGGAAGGAGGTTGCCTTCGATGGATCGAATTTTCGCGCTTTCTCGCTCATTGCCGAGTGCGATAGCCGCACAAATCGGGGGCTTTCAATGTTTTAATTTCAGTTCGACGTACCTTGCCGCCAGCTTTGCCGTCGGTGGACGGGGGCATCGGGTCGGGGTCCACCGGATTGCAGGAGCATTTCATGACTTTACCCAAGATCGATTTGGCCAGCCTGGCGGAACTGGAAGGGGCCGTGGGCCTCTTTGGCAGCCTGGCTGCTGTGGCGTCGGACGATACGATCGTGGCGATCATGGTCTACGTCCACGATATGACGCAGGTCGAACTGTTGTTCTAAGCGCATAGCGAAGATCATGTATGTCGACCTGCGGATAGGCGCGTTGCGCGGAGACCGTATCGCGCAACGCGCAATGCAAGAAGCGGTTATGTCGGCCGCGGAGGATTGCCGCAGGGAGGGCGGGCTATCCCGGGTTGTCGGCGAACTGGAGGACTATGGGGCTGGGGCGGAGCTGGCGGAATGCGGGGCGCTACAACGCCTGGTCGGCGCGGAGGAGGCGGCGCGAGCGGTCATCCTGCCGATGATTGAGCGTCTGGTGAGGCAACAGCGCGAGACACCGTTGGCTCAACTCTCCTTGCGCCATCAGTCCGGCGCGGGTTTTCATTTCCTCCAACTCGCGGCCAAGGGTTCGGCCACTCTGGGCCTGGCGCTCCATGATGGAATGGTGCCGGCTACATCGCACGTCGTTGCGACCTTCCCCGATGCAGATCGGCATGAGATAGTCCTTGTCGGCGGGGCCGAGATCGAAGCCCTGCGGATCGTGACGGATTGCGGAGATCGGGTGGAAGTCGACCGGACTGCTCGGCGTGTCGGCCGTGGCGATTGCATCGTTCTTGCCGGCGCGGACTGTTCGCGTGTCGTGCGACGGGTGCGTGGATGCATGCTCACCTTGCGGCTGGCGCGGGTAGGGGATCGTCCGCGCCCGACCCGTCAGGTCGATCTCGCTTCGGGAAAGGTGGTTCACAAGGCAAGTGGCAATAGGCGTGAGAGCCAGCATGAGATGATGGTTGCACTGCTGGGGCGAATGAAGCGGAGTGATGCCGCGCCGGTATTTGCGGACGTTGCCCGGTCGGGGAGCGATCATGTGCGCTGGCAGGCGCTGCGCGAATGCCTGGCGCTGAATACGGGCCTGGGCATGGATCTCCTCAGGACATTCGCCTCCGACTCTTCCGATCCGCTCCATTCCCCTGCACGCGGCCTGCTTTCTCAGCTTGTCGAGCGGTATCCAGAATTGGAACAGGCCGAAGAAATGCTGCCATGCCGCGCGTGATCGCCAATACCCAGTCGGGTGCCGCAAGCCTGGAGGAAACCATCGATACGATTGCCCGGGGCTTCGATCCCCGGGACGATGCCAGCACGGACGAAGCCGCCGCAGCGCTGGAACGTCTGGCCAATAACCGGACCTTTCTTGGCGATATGATGATCGAGCAATTGCGCGAACGGCACCGCGATACCTTCGAAGACAGCGCTTACGGCCCCCAGGCGATTGTGCTGTCACCGCTGATCGGAGACTGCTTCCTGCGTGCCAACATCTGGCCGAGCGAGAGCGAAACCTGTTTTCGGACCAGCGGCGCGAAGAGCTTCGTCTACGGTGTCCCGCACGATCACAATTTCGATTTCCTCACCGCAGGCTATTTCGGCCCCGGCTATCGGAGCGACTATTTCGAAATCGTCTATGAAGACATTGCGGGTTATCGCGGCGAGAGGGCGGAACTGCGATTTGTCGAACGCAGCGCGCTGGCGCAGGGCAGGCTGCTGCATTATCGCGCGCATAGGGATGTGCATTCCCAGCTGCCGCCCGAATCAACTTCGGTTTCGCTCAACATCATGCATGTGGATGCAGGGCAGGAGTGGTTCGACCAGTACGGCTTCGATCTCGATCGGGGTGAGGTCATGTGCCGACTCAATCCTTGCGCAAACGAGTCATTCCTGCGCTGCGCGGTTGCGCTCGAAAGCGTCGAGGCTCTGGACCTTGCCGAGCAGTTCGGTCGTGACCATCCCAGCGGGCGCATGCGGCTAGCCTGCTTCGAGGCGCGATCCGGCCTGTTGCACAGCGATGCCGAGCGTGACGATCTGTGGCGGGACGCCGAACTGGCAGGCGATCTGATGTTGGCGCGCGAAGCTCAACTCCGCCGCGCCATGCTTCAACTATGAAGCCTGGCGAACAGGGCGAAACGGAAGATCGCGCACACGGTCCCGATTATCGCCCGGGTCCCGGAGCGGGGCTGGGTCGCGGTGGAGAAACTCAGTATGAGAATATAGCAATTCGCCCGGGGCAAAGTGCCTGAGACCATCGATCCGCCGCCTTTTAAGGCGCGACTAGAACCCACCGCCAGCCAGCGTGTCTATCGCACCTTGGAGGATGATCGCTGCCGCATGACTGTCGATCTTCTCTGCGCGTTTGGCGCGGCTCATATCCTGCCCGAGCATGGCGGCTTCGGCGCTGGCAGTGGACCAGCGTTCGTCCCATAGCAGCACCGGCAACGAAAGCGCCTTGGCGAGGTTTTTGGCATAGGCGCGGCTCGCCTGCGCGCGCGGCCCTTCGCTGCCATCCATGTTACGCGGCAGGCCGAGGACGATGCCTTTGATCGATCGTTCATCAACGATCACGCGCAAGGCACCGACATCCTTGGTGAATTTGCTGCGCGGCACGGTTTTTCCCGCAGTGGCATAGCGCCATCCGGCATCGCATGTGGCGACTCCGATGGTTTTGGTGCCGAGATCGAGCGCTAGCAGCGCGCCGCCTTCGGGCAGCGTATCGCCATAGACCAGCGCGTTGTCAGTTACGATGCCCGTGCTCTCGTCCATGCCTTCACTCGCGCGACGACATCGTCCTGAAGGTTCTTCCAGAACAACGGAATGTCGTAAACGTGGTAATTGCCACCCGGCAGAACGCCTTCCCCCAGCTCGGGCGGATCGCCGATCCTCAGCAGCCCCCGATCGTCGCAGCGGGCAGGCACCGCACCGGCGACCAGTTCGGCGGTCGCAAGATTGCTGCTTGGAACAAGCGTACCGAGATTGCGCGAGGCCGCTGCCGAACCGCCCGCCGTGCCGGTCAGGGGATTCACGCAGACGATGGGATCGTCCACCCCCCGCGGTTTTCCGTCGAGGCCTGGAATGGCGCTGTAGCGGCGCAGAAGCTGGCCCGCATCGCCATCATCGGCAAAGCTGGCATAGGCGATCAGGCAGGCGGACTGGTTGGGCGCGGCGCAGGCGGGCAGGGGTAGGGCGGGCAAATCATGCTCGACCGAAATCGGCCAGCCCGGGGCATAAACGGCAGCGATCCGATCCTGCAGCGGTGTGCCCGCTACTTTCTCGCGCAACAAGCGCAACACATGGGTTGAGCCCTGACTATGCCCGGCAAGCACGATCGGTTTGTCCGGACCCACGCTCGTCAAGAAATAGTCGAAGGCCTGCGCGACATCGGCATAGGCCGCGTCGATGGCCTTGGTGGCATCGGCCTTGTCGGTCAGGAAGGCGCCCACGGCGGCCTGTCGGTATTTGGGTGCCCACAGTTCTTCCGCACGGTTGAAGGGGCTGGCAAGCCCGCGCAGGAAAACGGCGGCAAGGCGGTCGGTGTCCGCATCGTTCAATGCGGCGTTCCAATCGCCCAAGGCGCCCTTGGTATAGCTGGTCGGCGGTACGAAAAAGACCACGAACCTGGGCAGCGTATCGCTATCCGCCGCTTCCCCGCTGCGCGAACCGGTGGTGGCGAGCGGATCGGGAGCGTCCAGGCTTCGTTCGGCCGCTGGCGCGTCGGGCGAGGCTTCGCGTTCGGCCGGGTCGGGTGCGCTTTCCGCGATGGCGGGCTGATAGCGCGCCGGATCGCTGGTCCCGATTCCCGGGCGCGAATACCACATGCCCGGGTCCTGATAGGCGTTGGCCGCCAACGGTTCCTGTTCGACGAATTCGCCGCGAGGGACAAAGGCGATTTCCGTCGCTTCGCGCGACCAGATCGATAGCGCGATCCCGCCGACGATGACCAGAACGATACAGACTGCAATAAAATACAAGAATTTACGCGCCATTTTTGGCACCTTCTCTTAGCTGCTCTTCGCTCGCCTGCTCAGCCCGCCTTTCGAGCGCAACTTTTAGCATGGCCAGAAGCGGATCGGCCAGGAAGAGGCCGAGAATACCGAACAGAATACCCATGATAAGCTGGAAGGCGAGAACCAGCGCGGGGGCTAGATCGACCGTTTTCTTGGCGATCATCGGGATCACCACGTAACCGTCGAAATTCTGGACGAAGAGATAGACGAAGATGGTGTAAACGCCCATCTCGACGCCGCCGGAAAAGCCGACGAGCACCATCAACACGCCCGAGATGATCGCGCCGAGATTGGGGACGAAGGCAAGGAGACCGGTCAGGATTGCCAACAGCGCCGCCATGGGCACGGCTCCGATACCGATCAGCGGCGCGACGATCGCCAGCATGATGTACGTGAACACCGCTTCGACCACCATGCCCAGCAGGCGACCCGCCATCAGGCGCCGCATCGTCTGGCCCATCCGCTCGGCGGTTTCGTAAAAGCGACCGCGTTGCTGGCGTGGCAGCATCCACGCGACCCCGCGCTCATACAACTGCGGGTCGATCGCGACATAGACCCCGATAACGAGGATGAGGACTATGGTTGCCACCCCGCCCAGAATCCCGCCCAATGCGCGGGTGACGGTGCTTATGCCGCTACCGATGCTGCCCAGATAGTTCTGCAGATGGTCCTGATCGATCTGGAAGCCCTGGCTCCCGGCCCAGGCGAAGAGTTCTTCGAGCTGCCGTTCGATGATGGCAGGCAGTTGCGCTGCTTCCTGCGAGATCGTGGCGCCCGCGAAATAGCCGAGCCACAGCAGGAAACCCACGGTCCCCGCCAGCACGATCGCTACCCGCCAGCTCCGTCCGATATGAAGTATACGGCCGAGCAAGCGCGCCCCGCCATCGATCATCGAGGCGAAGACCATGGCCCCGAAAATGACCAGTAAGGGCCGCGCAATCCACACGGCGAGCGCGACGGTGCCAACCACCGCGACCCAGACCATGGCCCGCGACACCTCCAGCCGGATGCGGGGATCGTTGATGCGCGAAGGGCTGGTGCCGAGGTCCCGGTCCTGAGTGTCCTGTTTCTCGTCGACCATCTATGCCCTTTCCATCAGGACCCAGGTTCTATCAGGAACCTAGCGTTCGGAAACGGAATTTCGTTCCACGACGGCGGGGCGCAGGGTCGACCAGGCACGGCCTTCGCGCAGACTCGTCCACCAGCTAATGGGGTTGAGCGAGGTCGTCCCGTCCAGCGAAAAGGTGATGAACTCGGCACGTCCACCGATATTTTCCAGCGGGATGGGTCCCAGCAGGCCTCGCGGATGATCGAGTTCGCGGCTGTCGGCCGAATGATCGCGATTGTCGCCCATCACGAAAACGTGATCTTCCGGAACCGTGATCTCGGCGAAATTGTCGAGTGCCTGGTTTTGGTGGTCGATGACAAGATAGGTCGCCCCGTTGGGAAGAGTTTCGCGCAGGACGGGTACGCGGCACACACGCTTGCCGTCTTCGCGCGCCCGGAAATCGTCGAAGCCGAAACCGTCGCAGCGCGAATTGGCATCGAGCGGCAGGTCGATGGCCGGTTCCACCCTCTGTTCCACCGGCGTACCGTTCAGGATGATCTGGCCGTTGCTGACCGCAATCCGATCGCCCGGGAGGGCGACGACGCGCTTGATGTAATCCTCGTCGCGTTGCGGATGCACGGGAATGACGATGTCGCCATACTCCGGCGTCGATCCGGCAATACGCCAATCCCCGCGCGGGGCCAGGTGGAAGCTGATCGAGCTCCAGTTCCAGCCATACGGATATTTGCTCACCACCAGCCGGTCGCCGACCAGCAGGTTGGGCATCATCGATTCAGACGGGATGTAGAAGGGTTTGGCAATGAAGCTGTGAAAGGCGAAGACCGCCAGCAGCATTAGGGCAAGGCCGCGGATTTCCGCGATCCAGTCGACCTTTTCGTCGGATTTCTTGGATTTCTTGTTCACTGCCGTGGCGCCGGTGGTCACTGGGGTATGGCCTCGATTATGACGTAGGCCTGTGCCCATGGATGATCGTCGGTGAGGGTGAGATGAATGCGGGCTTCATGGCCGTGCGGTACCATTTCCGCAAGCACGATTGCCGCGCCGCCGGTCAGCGCCAGGGTTGGCGCGCCGGACCGGGCGTTGACCACGCCGATATCCTTCATGAAGACGCCGCGCCGGAAGCCGGTACCCACAGCCTTCGAGAACGCTTCCTTGGCGGCAAAGCGCTTGGCATAGGTACCCGCAATGGTGAATGGGCGGCGCCGCGCCTTGGCGCGTTCGATATCGGTAAAGACGCGATTCTCGAAACGCTCACCGAAACGGTCGAGCGAGTTTTGGATCCGCTCGATATTGCACAGGTCGGAGCCTAGGCCGATAATCATGCGCGCGCCTCGTCCATCAGTTCGCGCATCCGCCGGACCGCCGCTTCCAGCCCGACGAAGACTGCCTCGCCGACCAGATAGTGGCCGATGTTCAATTCGGCCAGTTCGGGGATGGCGGCAATCGGTGTGACGTTCTCATAGGTGAGGCCGTGGCCTGCGTGGGGTTCGATACCCATTTCGCGCGCGAGCTTCGACATGGCTGCAATCCGTTCGATCTCGCGCTCCTCGCGCGCGTTATCCCCGTCGAGCCCGGCATGGGCGTATTCACCGGTGTGGAATTCCACCACCGGCACGCCAAGTTGCCCGGCGGCCTCGAGCTGGCGTTCGTGGGCCTCGATGAACAGGCTGACGCGAATGCCATTGTCTCGCAATTTCCACACGATGGGCGCGAGCGTATTGTGCAGGCCCGCCGCATCCAGCCCGCCCTCGGTGGTCCGCTCCTCGCGCTTCTCGGGCACGATGCACGCAGCGTGCGGTTTGTGGGACAGGGCAATCGCCAGCATTTCCTCGGTCGCCGCCATTTCGAGGTTGAGCGGGAGGTCGGTCGCGGCCTGAATACGCTGGAGATCGGCGTCGCGAATATGCCGACGGTCTTCGCGCAGATGCGCGGTGATGCCATCGCCGCCCACCGCGGCCACGATTTCCGCCGCCCGCACCGGATCGGGATGATCGCCTCCGCGCGCGTTGCGGATGGTGGCGACGTGGTCGATATTGACCCCAAGGCGAAGGGGCGTGCTCAAGCCTTGCGGCTCCCGGGCTTGGTCACTTCGATGGCGGCCAGGTCTTCGGGCAACTCATCCTCGGCATAGGTGGGGAAAGTGATCTCGACCAGCGGGAAAAAAGGAACGCCGAGATCGGCGGAACCGTTGCTGCGGTCGACGAGGGCTACTTCGGCAATGGCCTCGCCGCCTTCGCGCCCGACAGCCGCAATTGCTTCTCGGCTTGAAAGGCCTGTGGTAACCACGTCCTCCACCATCAAAACCTTGGCACCGGGTTCGAGTCGAAAACCCCGGCGCAAGTGAAACTCGCCCTCGGGCCGTTCGAGAAACATGGCATCCTTGCCCAGCGCGCGGCCCATTTCCTGACCGATGATGATGCCGCCCATGGCCGGGCTGACGACGACATCGATCCGGCTGCGGATGTCGCGCGGGATTTTCTGTGCGAGCGCGAAGGCCAATCGACCGGCACGCTCGGGGTTCATCAGCACGCGCGCGCATTGTAAATAATGTCCGCTGTGTTGTCCGCTGGAAAGCTTGAAGTGGCCTTCGAGCAGGGCTTCGCTGGCGCGAAATTCGGAGAGGATTTCTTCTTCTGTCATGGCGCTAGCGTCCAAAGCGCCTCGCGCACGATAGCGCAAGAGGCAAAGCTGCATGCACATTTTTATCCGCCACCCGCTTGAGGCATTGGCAAAGCCTGCCTATAGGGCGGGCGCAATCGGGTCCTTTGTCAGGGGGCGCGTCCCGCCGCGCACGCGGGATTCGCGAAAGTGGCGGGCCCGGAACGAGACACGACACGAAAGAGTGCCAAGACGATGAAAATTCTCGGCTCCCTCAACGGGTTCCACCGGATTGTAGCCAGCCTTGCGATGGCGGCGATGCTGGCTTTTGGCGCGCAGGGCGCAATGGCGCAGGATGCCGCCGAAGCGACAGCGACCGAGCAGCTCGAACAGATCGATCCCGCAGAAGCGGCCGATGTGGCCGATCCCGATGCGGTCGCTGCGGGTTCGGGGGCTTACACGCCGATGAAGCCCACCGAAGGCAAGGGCATGCCGGTTGCCGGCGGTATCGACGTGCAGCAGCAGTTCTCGCCCATCGGGCACCAGGCCAATGCGCTCCATATCGGCCTGGTCTGGGTCATGGTGCTGATCAGCCTCTTCGTGCTGGCGCTGTTCGTGTGGGTCATCCTCAAGTACAACAAGCGCGCCAATCCGGTGCCTTCGAAGACCAGCCACAACACGCTGATCGAGGTTGTCTGGACCGTCGTACCGGCACTGATCCTGCTCGGTATCGCCGTGCCGTCGATCGGGCTGCTCAGCGCTCAGTACAAGTCGCCCCCCAAGGATGCGATCACCGTCAAGGCGATCGGCTATCAGTGGTACTGGGGCTATGCCTATCCCGACAATGGCGATTTCGAGATCGTCTCGAACATGTTGACCAAGGAAGAAGCGGAAGCGCGCGGCGAACCGCATCAACTGGCAGTGGACAACCGGATGGTCGTTCCCGCCGGCGTGCCGATCCGCTTTCAGACGACTGCGGCCGACGTGATTCACTCCTTCGCCGTCCCCAGCCTGTGGTTCAAGCTCGACGCGATCCCGGGACGTCTGAACGAAAAGCTGCTCATGATCGAAGAGCCGGGCGTTTATTACGGCCAGTGTTCGGAACTGTGCGGCGCGCGTCACGGCTACATGCCGATCGCGATCGAGGCACTGCCGATGGATCAGTACAACGCCTGGGTCCTGGCGCAGGGCGGCACGATCGCCGGCGCCGACGAAGCGGGCATGGAAGCCGATCCGTCGGCTGTTCCGCTTCAGGATCCCGAAAGCGCTGCGCCTGGCGCAGCGGGTGCGGGCGCTCCCCCCGTCGCCCCCACCGCATAAGATTTACGATTAGCTCGAGAGTATAGCACGATGGCAACCACCGCCGACAGCTTCCAGGCTCACACCGACGACCACGCGCACGACGCCGACCACAAGCCCGGCTTCTTCGCGCGCTGGTTCATGTCCACCAACCACAAGGACATCGGCACGCTCTACCTGATCTTCGCGATCATGGCGGGTATCGTGGGCGGTGCCATTTCCGGCATCATGCGCATGGAGCTGGCGGAGCCCGGCATCCAGTATCTCCAGTGGTGGGCCGAATTCATGGGCGGAACGCCCGATTTCGACACTTCGCTGCATATGTGGAACGTGTTCATCACCGCCCACGGCCTGATCATGGTCTTCTTCATGGTCATGCCCGCGATGATCGGCGGCTTCGGCAACTGGTTCGTCCCGCTGATGATCGGTGCGCCGGACATGGCGTTCCCGCGCATGAACAATATTTCGTTCTGGTTGACCGTTGCGGGCTTCGTTTCGCTGCTGTTCTCGCTGTTCGTGCCGGGCGGTACGGGTCCGGGCGCGGGCGTTGGCTGGACGGTTTATGCGCCGCTTTCGACGACCGGTTCGACCGGTCCGGCAGTCGACTTCGCGATCTTCTCGCTCCACCTTGCGGGTGCGGGTTCGATCCTGGGGGCGACCAACTTCATCACCACCATCTTCAACATGCGCGCGCCGGGCATGACCCTGCACAAGATGCCGCTGTTCGTGTGGTCGGTGCTGGTCACCGCCTTCCTGTTGCTGCTGGCCCTGCCGGTCCTTGCCGCGGCGATCACCATGCTGATCACCGACCGTAATTTTGGTACGACCTTCTTCGATCCGGCCGGTGGCGGCGATCCCGTCCTCTACCAGCACCTGTTCTGGTTCTTCGGCCACCCGGAAGTCTACATCATGATCCTGCCGGGCTTCGGCATGATCTCGCAGATCGTCTCGACCTTCAGCCGCAAGCCGGTGTTCGGCTATCTCGGCATGGCCTACGCCATGGTCGCAATCGGCGTCGTCGGCTTCGTCGTGTGGGCGCACCACATGTACACGGTGGGCCTCGACGTGAACACGAAGATGTATTTCACTGCGGCGACCATGGTCATTGCCGTCCCGACCGGCGTCAAGATCTTTAGCTGGATTGCGACGATGTGGGGCGGCTCGATCGAGTTCAAATCACCCATGGTATGGGCCATCGGCATGATCTTCCTGTTTACCGTGGGCGGCGTGACCGGCGTCTACCTCGCCAATGGCGGCGTCGACGACGTGGTCCACGACACCTATTTCGTGGTGGCGCACTTCCACTACGTTCTGTCGATGGGTGCGGTGTTCTCCATGTTCGCCGGCTTCTACTACTGGTTCCCGAAGATGAGCGGTCGGATGCACTCCGAACTGCTTTCGCATCTGCACTTCTGGGGCTTTTTCATCGGCGTGAACGTGCTGTTCTTCCCGCAGCACTTCCTGGGGCTGCAGGGTATGCCGCGCCGTTATCCGGACTATGCCGATGCCTATGCCTACTGGAACGAAATCAGCTCGTTCGGCTACACCATCATGGCGCTGTCGATGATCTTCTTCTTCGTGAACATCGTCTACGCTTTCGTGGCTGGTAAGAAGGCTGCCGACAATCCGTGGGGCGAAGGTGCGACTACGCTCGAATGGACGTTGTCGAGCCCGCCGCCATTCCACCAGTTCGAAACGCTCCCCGTGATCGAGGACCACCACACGGCTCACGATCACATGAGCAAACCGGCCACGGCCTGAACGCCAAGGCACTGGACAGATGAGAACGGCCGGTCCCATGGTGGACCGGTCGTTTTCTTTTGTCCGGAGCGTCCGTCCAATGCCTGAAATGCGTACCATCGATACTGGCGAGGTGAGCCTGCGCTGTGCAGTCGAGGGCGAAGGCCCGCTCGTCATCATGGTCCATGGATTTCCGGAAAGCTGGTATTCCTGGCGCCATCAAATCGAACCGATCGCGGGGGCCGGTTTTACCGCCTGCGCCATCGATGTGCGCGGCTATGGCGGGTCGGACAAGCCGCAGCCGGTCGAGGCCTACGCAATGGAGCGGATCGTCGGCGATCTGGTCGGCTTGCGGCAGGCGCTTTCGCCCGATGGGCCTGCGATCCTGATCGGTCACGACTGGGGGGCGCCGATAGTGTGGAATTCGGCGCTAACCCATCCTGCGGACTTCCGGGCAGTCGCCGGCCTATCGGTGCCTTTCGCGGGTGTGCCCCAGCGCCCGTTCACCGAGGTCTTTCACGAACATTTCACCTCGCAGGGGCGTTTTTTCTACCAGGAGTACTTTCAGAAGCCCGGCGTCGCGGACGCCGAAGCGGAAAAAGACCCGCGCGATTTCATCCAGCGCATGATGTATTCGATCTGCGGCGATGTGCCCCCCGGCGATTACTGGGACAAACCCTATGGCGCGACCTTCCTTGAGGGGCTGCCCGATCCTGCCCCGGTCTCGTGGCTGAACGAAGACGATCTCGATTTCTATGAAGCCGAATTCCAGCAGTCCGGTTTTCGCGGACCGCTCAACCGCTATCGCAATCACGAGGTGGATTACGAATGGCTGCAGGGCTGGGCGGGGAAACGCATCGAGCAGCCCGCTCTGTTCATCGGCGGCACGCGCGACCCCGCGACCTTCCTGTTCGGCGCTGTCGAGGACCCGATAGCGCTGGTGAAAATGTTCGCGCCAGAGGCCGAAGGGCATATTCTAGAGGGTGTCGGCCACTGGACGCAGCAGGAGCGGCCCGATGCGGTGAATCGCATCCTGATTGACTGGCTAAACCGCATCTGAAGCCCTATATGGCGCTCGATTCCATGACTCAGGCAGTTCCTACCCAGCTCCCCGCCGAATGGCGTGATTTCTTCGCGTTGACCAAGCCGCGCGTGATGAGCCTGGTGATCTTCACCGGCCTGTGCGGCCTTTTGGCTGCTCCCGGCAGTATCCATCCCGTGCTCGGCTTCACCGCCATCCTGTGCATCGCGCTCGGCGCGGGCGGGGCGGCGGCGCTCAACCAGTGGTGGGAGGCGGATATCGACGCGGGCATGAAGCGCACCGCAGCCAGGCCGCTGCCCGCAGGGCGCATGAACCGCACCGATGCGCGCGATTTCGGCGTGCTGATCTCGGCGGCTTCTGTCGTCATCATGGGACTGGGCGTGAACTGGCTGGCTGCGGCGATCCTGGCCCTGTCGATCTTCTACTATGCGGTCATCTACACGATCTGGCTCAAGCCGCGCACGCCGCAGAATATCGTTATCGGCGGCGGGGCGGGGGCTTTCCCGCCGGTGATCGGGTGGGTCGCGGTGACAGGCGACATCACGCTGATGCCGGTGCTGCTGTTTCTCATCATCTTCATGTGGACCCCGCCGCATTTCTGGGCGCTCGCCCTGTTCGTGAAGACCGATTACGCCAATGTCGGGATCCCGATGATGCCGGTCGTGAAGGGCGAGAGATCGACCCGCCGCCAGATCCTGGTTTATGCCGTTTTGTTGGTGCCGATCGCCGCCGCGCCGTGGTTTATCGGCGGGACGAGCTACGTCTATGGCGTTTCCTCGCTTGCGCTGACGTTCGCCTTTCTGGCGCTTTCGTTTCCGGTGGCTTTCCGCCAGACCGGCGAGAACGATACGATGAAACCGGAAAAGCGCTTGTTTGCTTTCAGCATCGCCTACCTGTTCGCGCTTTTCGCCGCGCTGGTCGTGGACCGTATGCTGGCCTATCAGGGATGGATATGATGACCCCCGAAGAAGAAGCCGAATTCAAACGCCGCCAGAAGAGCCGGAACCTCGTGGTTGGTGGCATCCTGCTGTTTCTCGCGATCCTTTTCTACGTTATCACCATCGCCCGGATGTGAGGATTTCATGACGGCCGCGACTCTCGAAACCCGCAAGAATCGTACCGCGCTGCTGGCTTTCGGCGGCGCACTCGCCATGCTCGGTCTCGGCTATGCCGCCGTCCCGCTTTACGAACTGTTCTGTCAGGTCACAGGCTTCGGCGGGACAACCCAGCGTGCAAGCGAAAGCGACGCTGCCGTGGCCGAACGTCTGGGCGCCAGCGCGGGCGGCAGGACGATCTCGATCCGGTTCGATGGGACCACGGCAGGCGATGTCCCCTGGAGCTTTCGCCCCGAACAGGTGACCGACACTGTCACGATCGGCCAGCGCGACATGGCGATCTATCTGGCGAAAAACAATTCGGACGAGACCATTACCGGCACCGCCACTTTCAATGTCGAGCCCGAGCAGGCGGGCGCCTATTTCAACAAGATCCAGTGCTTCTGCTTTACCGAGCAGGTGCTTGAACCGGGGCAGGAGGTGCGCATGCCCGTGCTCTATTTCGTCGATCCGAAGGCGCTCGACGATCCGAATATGGAGGGCGTGGAGCAGATCACGCTCTCCTATACTTTCCACCGGGCTCTGGATTCTGCCGAGTAGCCCCTAGACCCGCGCGCCATGGCGCATTAAGGGCACCCGCAAAGCGAAACCCAGGACGCGAGTACTATGGCTGGCAACGTCAATCACGAATATCACATTCTCGAACCCGATATCTGGCCGCTGATCGGCTCGATTTCGGCGCTCACCTTCACCAGCGGCATGGTGCTCTACATGCACGAAATGGCCAGCGGGCATCTCGTGCTCGGCCTCGGCATCGCCGGCCTGATCGCCACTTTTTTCGCTTGGTTCGGCAATATCGTGAAGGAAGCGGAGCGCGGGGATCACACGCCGATCGTCCAGCTCCACATGCGCTACGGCATGATTCTCTTCATCGCGTCTGAAGTGATGTTCTTCGTCGGCTGGTTCTGGAGCTGGTTCGATTTCGCGCTGTTCCCCAGCGAGATTTCCGACGTCGTCGGCGGGGTCTTCCCGCCGCAGGCGATCGAAGCGGTGATTGATCCGTTCGGCCTTCCGCTGCTCAATACGCTGATCCTGCTGTGTTCCGGCACCACCGTAACCTGGGCACACCATTCGTTGATCCACGGGGATCGTGAAGGCCTCAAGAAGGGCCTGTGGCTGACGATCATCCTCGGTGTGATCTTCACCGCGATCCAGGCCTATGAATACGCCCATGCGCCGTTCGCTTTCGGTGGCAACACCTACAGCTCGGCCTTCTACATGGCGACCGGCTTTCACGGTTTCCATGTCCTCGTCGGCACGATCTTCCTGATCGTCTGTCTGGTGCGCGCCTATAAGGGCCACTTCACCCCGCGCCAGCATTTCGGTTTCGAAGCCGCTGCGTGGTACTGGCACTTCGTCGACGTCGTGTGGCTGTTCCTCTTCGTCACCGTCTATGTCTGGGGCGGCTGGGGCGCTGCCGTCCACTGATGCCTTCCGACAGGCCTGAAACACGCGAAGGGCAGCCCGGTATCGCCGAGGCTGCCCTTCTTGGTTTGTGCCCTCGCTGCGGGGCGAAGACGATGTTTGCCGGCATGCTGGCCTTTTCGGAACGGTGCCGCGCTTGCGGCCTCGACTATTCGCGTTTCAATGTCGGAGACGGGCCTGCGGCGCTGGTGACGCTTGCCGTGGGTACGATCACCGTCGCGCTGGCCGTTTGGGTGGAGTTGTCGCTGGAACCGGCCTGGTGGGTGCATGCGCTTCTCTGGGTTCCGCTCACCTTCGCGCTGGTGATCGGCGGGTTGCGCGTGACCAAGGCATGGCTGCTCGCCAGCGAATTCCTCAACGATGCCCGCGAGGCGGGCAGCAGGGATCTGTAAATGCGCATTCCGTTGATACCGACCGTGATCGTGGCGGCGGCGATCGCGACGATGATTGCGCTGGGCTTCTGGCAATTGGGCCGAATGGACGAGAAAGCAGCGCTTATCGCCCGGGCCGAGCAATCTCTGGCCATGTCGTCGGAGGTTGGATATCCCCGCGATCCCGATGCCCTGGAGGATTTCCTCTACCGGCGCACGACGATCGAATGCGTTGAAATCGAGGGCGTCACCACAGTGGCGGGCACCAGCCAGCGGGGCGAGAAGGGCGTGGCGCAGCGGGCAACCTGTTCGCTTGCCGATGGCACGAGGCTGCGGATCGATCTGGGATTCTCGCGCAATCCAGCACCGGTGGACTGGGCCGGGGGTGCGGTTCGCGGGACTATTGCCCCGGGTGGCAGGATCGTCGCCGCCGAAAGCGTTGCGGGTCTTGAATTGCTTGCTCCGCCCGATCCGCGCGATCTGCCAAATAATCACCTCGCCTATGCCGGTCAGTGGTTCTTTTTCGCGTTGACCGCGCTGGTGATCTACGTCCTCGCGCTGCGCCGCCGCTCGACCCGCGCTAGGGCGGATTAAAGAGCCGCTTGCTTGCCCGCGCCCCTGCGCCCCGCTAACCGCCTTTTCCGATGAAGTACGTCTCAACTCGCGGCAGCGCGCCCGCGCTCGATTTCGCCGGTGTCACGCTGGCTGGCCTGGCCAGCGATGGCGGCTTGTATGTGCCCGAAGAATGGCCGCAATTCTCGCACGACGAGATCGCGGCGATGCGCGGCCTGCCCTATGCCGAACTGGCGGCGCGGGTGATGCAGCCCTTTGTGAGCGACTGCCTAAGCCCCGACCGTCTGCGCGAGCTTACGGCGAAGGCCTATGGCCGGTTTGCCCATGCGGCGGTCACCCCGCTCACCCAGCTCGACGAACGGCAATGGCTGCTCGAACTCTTCCATGGGCCGACCCTGGCGTTCAAGGATGTCGCGCTGCAACTGCTCGGCCTGCTGTTCGAGGAGTTCCTCGAGCGCGAAAATGGCAGCCTGACAATCGTCGGGGCGACCAGCGGCGATACGGGTAGCGCGGCGATCGATGCCGTGGCTGGGCTCGACCGCGTCGAGATTTTCATGCTTCACCCCAAAGGCCGCGTAAGCGATGTCCAGCGCCGCCAGATGACCACGGTGCGTGCGCCCAACGTCCACAATATCGCCATCGACGGATCGTTCGACGATGCGCAGGCGATGGTGAAGCGAATTTTTACCGATCGCGACGTTACCGCAAAGCATCGCATCGGCGCGGTCAACTCGATCAATTGGGCGCGGCTGATGGCACAGGTGGTCTATTACTTCGCCGCGTCGCTCCAACTGGGCGCGCCGGAACGTAAACTGGCCTTCAGCGTGCCGACGGGCAATTTCGGCGATGTCTTCGCAGGGCATGTGGCCGCGCGCATGGGCTTGCCGGTCGAGCGGCTGATCGTGGCGACCAATGTCAACGACATCCTCCACCGTGCCCTGTCGGCGGGCGACTATTCTACCGGAAGTGTCACGCCCACTGCCGCGCCGAGCATGGACATTCAGGTAAGTTCGAATTTCGAGCGCCTGTTGTACGACGTCGGCGGGCGCGATGGCGCGGCCATGGCGGAACAGATGCGTGGCTTTGAAGCCGAGAGGGCGATGCGCCTTACCAATGCGCAGCAGGAAGGCGCCTCTGCCCTATTTACCAGCATGCGCGCCGACGAGAACGATATGGCGCGTGCGATGCGCTGGGCCTGCGAAAATTGCGCGGAGATCGTCGATCCGCACACTGCGATCGGCCTGCATGCCGCGCGCGAAAGCGATTTGCCGCCTGACGTGTCCACCGTCACGCTGGCGACCGCGCATCCGGCGAAATTTCCGGACGCGGTGGAGCGCGCCACAGGTACGCGCCCCGCGCTTCCGACACGAGTGGGTGATCTGTTCGCGCGCGAAGAGGCCTATACCGAACTGCCCGGCACCTATGAGGCGGTGCGCGACCATATCCTGGATCACGCGTCGTGAGCCAATGCGCAACCAACTCCCTTGCCCTTGGGGAGGGGAGATAATGGCCGAACTGCGCCGCAATCCTGTCCTGATGATAGGCGAGGGCTGGGATGCCTATCGCCTGCTCGACAGCGGGCATGGCCGCAAGTTGGAAGCGTATGGTCCCTACCGCTTCATCCGGCCCGAACCGCAGGCCATGTGGTCGCCCCGGCTGGAGCAATGGGATGCGCATGGCGAATTCGTCCCCGGCAGTGACGAGGATGGCGGCGGGCGCTGGCACTATTCCAAACCGGTTTCTGACGATGGGTGGGAGCTTGGCTGGGGCGAGGAGGCGCGCTTCACCGCCCAGTGCACACCGTTTCGTCATCTGGGCTTCTTTCCCGATATGGCGCCGGTGTGGGACTGGATGGGTAACCAGCTCGAAGGCTGCACCGACGCCGAAACCATGAATCTGTTCGGCTATACCGGTGTCGGCACGCAGGCGCTGTCGCGCTTCGGGCGCGTGACCCATGTCGATGCGAGCAAGAAGTCGGTCGGCCAGGCGCGCGAGAACGCGGCGCTGGCGGGCCTCGAAAATCGGCCGATTCGCTGGCTGGTCGAGGATGCCGTGAAATACACCGCGCGCGAAGTTCGCCGCCGGAGGCGGTACGATGGAATCATTCTCGATCCGCCCAAATTCGGACGCGGCCCGGATGGCGAGGTCTGGCGGCTGGAAGAGGGTCTGCCCGGGCTCGTTTCCGATTGTCGCCAGTTGCTCGATGCCGACAGCCGGTTTCTCTTCCTTACCGTTTATGCCGTGCGGATGAGCAGCCTCGCGCTGGCGGGCCTGCTCAATGAGGTCTGCGAAGGGCTTCCCGGCACGATCGAGCATGGCGACCTTGCCGTGCAAGAGGACGAATCGCGCCGACTGCTCCCGACCGCGATCTTCGCGCGCTGGTCGAATCCGCGCTAAAGCGCCCGCAATGAACGATTCGCTGATCCTCGAAGTGGCCGATTTCGAGCACGACGTGCTCACCGGCATTTATTCCGAAGAAACCGGCCGCCCCCAGCCGCTGCGCTTTACCATTCAGGTGCGGATGAAACCGCTCGACCACTACGATGCGGATACACCGCTCGACGATTCGAAGAACTACATGGATCTGAAGTTCGCCGCGTCCGATGCCTTGCCTGAGGGCGTGCATTTCAAATTGATCGAAGCGGTGGCCGACCACGTCTGCGAAACCCTGTTCCTGCAAGACAAGCGCGTCGAGGCGGTAACGGTAAAAATCGTCAAGCTGGCAATTGCCGAGGCGGGTGAGAAGATCGGCATCACCCTCCACCGCGAGCGCCGCGAATGAAACGTATTTCGGTCGACGGATTGCCCGACGACCCGCTCGCCGCCGCGGGTGTTTTTCACCAACATTGGCTGGCCCATGTCGAAGGCAGGCTGACAGCGGGAGAGGATGTCTTGCTTCTCCTGCCACCGACAGATCACGGCCATCGCGAATGGCGGCTGGCGATCGTCGCGGGGCTGGCGCGCAAGCACGCGCCCCGGCGGATCAATATGGTTGCCGGCCAAGGAGAAGCCGTAGACGCTACCGAAGCGTATCTTGTCGGCGCGCCCGGGATTACCGGTCAGTATCTCGAAATCTGAGCCACGAGCGCACACTGCTTCGGACCTGCGGAGCAGCGCTCTCGAGGCCGACGATGATGCGATGCGCGACCGGATATCGGTTGCGGGTTCCTGAAGGAGGATCGCGACCGCTGCGATCCGGCATGGTGGAAAAACGGTTCTTGTTGATCGGGATCAAGGACCGTGTCCGGGCTTCGGCGCATCCATTGGAACGCAAAGGAGCTGACCATGTCGAAGCGCCTCACCCGTGAACTTGTTGCCAGGCACGCCGTCGCCGCGTGCGAGGTGGAGCGCGGGTTCGATTTGCCGAGGTGGCTCTATATCATGACGGTGGCACTTTATCTGGCCTTCCTCGCCATGATGGCGGCGGGGCTATCCATATCAGAACCGATTTTTCCGGGGTTCGTCTTGGACTGGGGTCTCTCTGAAAGGACGATTGCCGCGTTGACCTGAGCGCGCGGCAAGCCGGGGGGAAGCGCGGAACCGGGCAACCGGTTCCGCGCTTTTTCGTTTGCTCCTCCGCCTGCTAGCGAATTTGCGCGCGCAATCGCTCGAGTACCGCGTCTTCCTCGGCCACCAGCGCAATCACGACATTACGGGCGGCCTCAATGGCCTCGGCGTCCTGCGCCTGCACACGCGCGGCGGTATAGAGGATGTC
The DNA here is from genome assembly GCA_022953095.1 of Qipengyuania sp. ABI-127-1. Lineage (GTDB taxonomy): Bacteria > Pseudomonadota > Alphaproteobacteria > Sphingomonadales > Sphingomonadaceae > Qipengyuania. The sequence continues at coordinate 370,503 of JALJCR010000002.1, forward strand.
GAGGTCGCCCAGCGCGACAGCCGAATTGCTGCGTGCCGAATCGAGATCGGCCAGCGCAACCTGCGCTGCCGCCCAGCTGTCGCTCCCTATGCTGCTGCCGACTGCGGCCCCCACCATGCGTTCTGCATCCGGCACCGCGCCGAAGAAATCGGCATGTGAGCTGCGGACCTGCCCGACCAGAGCCGCGAGCCGCGTGTCGAGGTCGCCCGTGAGATCGGTTTCCACCTCGGGAACGTCGAGCGTTCGCCCCGGTACCGGCTGGAAGGTGCCTTCGGCGCGCTCTACGTCGCGAACTGCGAGCGAGGGATAGCGATCCGAGGCGGTACCGGCGCATCCGGCGAGCAACGAAGCACATAAGGGGGCGACAATAAGCTTGCGATCGATCATCGTGCCCTCCATATCACGACCTCCGCAGCGCGCCAGCGAGGATGCAATTTTCCTCTTGGCAAGCGTTGACTTGGCCCCGCCTTTCGCTTAACGGCACGCTTCTTTCCGGGGCTGCCATAGGCGGCCAGACGGGCGCGCCGTTTATTCGCAAGAGTTCGTCTTGTGGGTTAGGGCACAGCAATTTGAACGAGAGATACGTACCATGTTCGCAGTAGTGCGCACGGGCGGCAAGCAGTACCGGGTTGCCGCCGGAGACAAGATCGCGGTTGAGAAGCTGGCTGGTGAAGCCGGCGATACCATTACGCTGGGCGACGTCCTGCTCGCAGGCGAAGGCGACACGCTTTCGGATGCCGGCAAGGTCACCGTTTCGGCGGAGATCATTGCGCAGGCAAAGAGCGAGAAGGTCGTCGTTTTCAAGAAGCGCCGCCGCCACAATTATCGCCGCAAGAACGGCCACCGTCAGCAGATGACCCTGCTCCGCATCACCGATGTCGGCAGTGGCACGGCCAAAAAGGCCGCGCCGAAGAAGGAAGCTGCTCCGAAGGCCGATGCCGCGGAGAAGAAGGCTGCTCCGAAGAAGGAAGCCGCCGAGAAGAAGGCTCCGGCCAAAAAGGCAGCGCCCAAGAAGGCCGCCGCCAAAAAGACCGAAGACAAGAAGTAAGGAGCACGGACGATGGCACATAAAAAAGCAGGCGGTTCGTCGCGCAACGGTCGTGATTCGGCCGGTCGTCGCCTTGGTGTGAAGAAGTTCGGCAGCGAGAACGTCGTCGCCGGGAACATCATTGTGCGCCAGCGCGGCACCAAGTTCTATCCGGGCACCAATGTCGGCATGGGCAAGGATCACACCCTGTTCGCCCTTACCGACGGTATTGTGCGCTTCCACAAGGGCAAGCTCGACCGAAAGTTCGTCTCGGTCGACATGATGGCCGAAGCCGCCGAATAACCGGACGCTCCGATAACGGGATCGTCCAAACGGGACGGTCCCAGCCGGGTCCATGATCCGGCAACCGAAGAGGGAGATGGGGCCAACCCGTCTCCCTCTTGTCGTTTCTCCCTCTTCGATTTCGCTGGCGAAACCTTGTTTCGTCATCACGCAATTGTCACGCGTCCGGCCTAGGAGCCCGGAGCGTGGATCCAAGGGGAGAATACCGATGTTCCATGTAACCGAGAGGCTGCTGTTGCGGCCTGCCTGGCCCGAAGATGCGGATGCGCTGTTCGGTGGCATTGCCGACGAAGCCATCGTGCGCAATCTTGCCCGTGCGCCCTGGCCCTATCTCCCCAAACATGCGCGTGAATTCGTCATGCAGGCGCAGGACCCGCACTTTCCGCGCTTCCTGATTACGCTGCCCACCCAGTCGGGATCGGAAGTGATCGGGTGCATTGGCATCCATCCAATGGGCAATGGCGATGTTGAGTTAGGCTATTGGGTTGCCCGTCACCGCTGGGGGCACGGCTTTGCGAGCGAGGCCGCGCGCGGTGTGCTGGACGTGGCAAAGCTGCTCGGTCACACGCGGATCGTGGCGGGGCACTTCATCGACAATCCCGCTTCGGGGCGCGTCTTGCGCAAAATCGGCTTCGTACCGACAGGCAAGGTCGCCAAGCGGCATAGCTGCGGCCGTGGCGAAGATGCCGACTGCGCGCTCTATCGGCTCGATCTTGACGACAATGCCGCCATCGCTCCGCAAATGGCGGCGTGAACAAAGCAAAAGGCCCCGCCGGCGATGTGCTGGCGGGGCCTTATCCTCTTTGAAGGCCGCTTACTCCGCAGGCATCAAGGCGTCTTCGAAATCGCCTTCATAGAGCTTGATGAGCTTGCGATCGTCATGGTCCCACGGATGGAAGCCGGGCTTGAAGTAAGCCAGCCATGCGGGGAAAATGCGGCGGACCACGCCAGGGCTCACGGTCAGGTACTTGAACAGGCCCCATTTGGCTTTCCAGCCGGTGATACCATCCTGTTTCAACAGTTCGAGCGAATCGGTCCAACGGTTCTTGAAGAAGCGCGCGGTAACGCTGATCATCACCAGGCTGCGAACCTTCCACCGCTTCCAGCCCGACCAGCCCCGCGTGGCGTGAAGCCATGTGTCATAGGCGACGCCCTTATGTTCGATTTCCTCGGCCGCATGCCAGCGCCACATGTCGCGCACTTCGGGATCGGCCTCGGCGAAATGCTTTGGATTGGCGAGAAATTCGGCAGCCATCATCGCGGTGTAGTGTTCCAGCGCCATGGTCACGGCCAGATTGGCGATCGCCGGGCGATCCTTGGTTAGCGCAAGCATTTCGGCCACGCGCGCATCGATGGCCTTGATGTCGTAACCGGCATCTTCGGCCAGGCGATTGAAGGCGATATGCTCGCGCGTGTGGTTGATTTCCTGTTTGATGAAGGCGCGAATTTCGGCCTCGAGCTTGGGGTCGGCGCCTTCGCGATGTGCCTTGACCGCTTCGATGAAGAAGGCCTCGCCCCGCGGGAAGGTCGCCGAAAGCGCATTGTGCCAGGCCGTGCCGAACGGCTCGCCCGCCCACCAACGGCGCGGGCTGGTGCTGCGGTTGAAACGTTCATCGCGTACAGTGATCGTCAGGTCGGCCGGTGTCGGCGCGGCTTTACGAACGGTGGTATCGATCGAAACAGGGGCGTTCATCATGGGCTCCGCTGAATTAACTTACATCAGTGTAAGTAAGCACTACTTACACCACTGTCAATAAAAAGTGGCGGTGGCTTTCCAGCACCGGATCGATGGGCTAGTCCTCCCGCATATGGCCACACGCAAACGACTTTCTCATGAGGAATCACGGCTTGCTGCTCTGGCAGCGGCGCGCTCGCTCCTTATCGAGACCGGCCCGCAATCGGTCACGCTAAAGGCAGTCGCGGCGCGAATTGGGCGTACCCATGCCAATTTACTGCACCATTTCGGCTCGGCGGCAGGCCTTCAGAAGGCGCTGGCGGGGCACCTGGCGGGGACCGTGTGCGACACGATTATCGATGCCGTCAGGGCGACCCGGGCAGGGCTGGGTAGCCCGCGCGAAGTGGTCGATCTGGCGTTCGATGCGTTTGACAAGGAGGGTGCCGGGGCGCTCGCGAGCTGGATGATCCTGACGGGCAATGAAGATGCGCTGACGCCGATCGTGGAAACCATTCACCAACTGGTCGACGAGATCGCACCGGAAGAAGCCGCGCATGGCACCGTTCCGATGCAGCTTCACGAAGAAACGCTGGCATTGGTGCTGCTGGCGATGGGCGATGCCCTCATTGGGACGGCACTTTCCCGCTCGCTGGGATTGCCGGAAACAGCGGCGCGCGACCGGGCGGAGCGGATGCTCGTGCGATCGATGGAGATCCCCCCTCCGGCGGGATAGTCTCCTATTCCCGTGGATGTTTCCAGCGCGGCAGTTCGGCAATCTCGGAAAGTTCGCGCTTGGCAAGCGCTTCGTATTCCGCACGCGTCGGCGCGTCGGGTTCGTTCCGGGCGACTTCTGTAAGCGCCAGGCGATAAGCTTCGACCAGCGCCTCCTCGGCTGCGATCGGGTGGTCGGGCTTCACGCCGACATGTTCCCAGTTCGTGCCGGTGACCGGATTGATGGCGCGTCCGGTCGGGATGAAAGCGTAGAACCCATGGCCGAGCGACATCGGCTGGCCGGGATTGGCCCCGCCACCCGTGGTCTCCCCGACCAAGGTCGCGCGTTCCTGCGTCTGGAGATCGTAGGCGAGTTCCTCGCCACCCGAAAACGTATAATCCGACGTCACGACGAAGACGGGTCCAGTATAGCGCGGGGCAGCAGAGCGTACGGTCCAGAAATCGCGTGTGGTGTCCTCAACCCGGTTGTAAATGCTGTTGAGGTGTCGCTCGTCGCCTTGCGCGAAGAAATGACTGGCAAGCTGCGCCACGCTGGCGGGATCGCCGCCGCCATTCGAGCGCAAATCGATGATGATTGCGCTCATCCCCGACAGCATCTGCATGGCAGCCTCGTAGCCGGGGGCGACAAACTCGGTCGGCCCGAAGAAGCGGACATCGAGATAGCCGACATTTCCGGGCAATCGTGCAACGCGGTGGATGCCAAAGGCCTGCATACCAAGCTGCCGCCTGGTTTCGCGAACTTCCTTTTCCGATGGTGCAGCACCCTGTTCTTCAGGCGACATTTCGCGGAAGGACGGGTCATAGCGCACTTGCAAATGTCGATCGTTGCCCGCTTCGCGCAAATCGCTGCGGAGGGCATCGGCGAAGGCCTGCGGTTTGTCGATTTCGTCGTATTTTCCGTTCGCTGAGAGGCGCGAGAGCGTAGCTGCGGCCCTTTCGGCAATCGTGGGGAAGACATAATTGGCGCGCAGCTTCTCTTCCAGCGTCGCTACCACTTCGGCTTTTGCCTCTTCGCTGAACGGTGGATCGGGCGCTTCTTGCGCCTGTACCGCGCCTGCAAGAGTGAGTGGAGCAATAAATGCAGACAGTTTCTTCAGCACGGATGTAACCCTCTCAAATAACCCTTTGTGAAACAGAGCCATTGTGATGGGATTCTGCCCAGTCCTACTCTGCCAATGCCGATTTCAGCCAGTCGGGCGTCATGGCAGGGTCGATTGCATCGAGCCGCAAATGGTCGACCGCCATATCGAATTCCGGATAGGCCGCCTTGCGCCGCTTTTCGGCGGATTGAGCGAGCGGGACCACCATCAGGCGCCGGTTGACCTTGCTGCGCCAGTTCATCCGCGCGGTGTTTTCCTGGCCGATATAGCAGCCTTTGGAAAAGCTGACGCCATTCAGCTCGACCGCATTGGTTTCAAGCCACAGGATATCGCCCAGCTCCGCGCGGGTTTCAGGCACGCCGAGAGCAAGGCGATGTGCCAGCCACGCCTTGTCCGCTGGCTGATCGCCGTCATCCGCCGACGCGAGCCAGCGCTGCCCCAAGGCCGCCAGCCTCGGATCGGACGCACCGCCATCGCCCTGATGCGCCTGCCAGTGGACCGCGACCGAAGGGTCGACCGCAATGGCGATCTTGCGGCGTAGGCGATAAAGCGACAGGCGTTTGGCAAGATCCTCCGCCGCATCCGCCTCGCAGTCGATCAGCAGCTCCCCTTCCGCGCCCGGCCAGACGAGGAAATCGAACAGCGTCTTGCCCTGCGGCGTCAGCAGCCCGGCATAGGCGGGCAGGGGGCCTGCGACATCGTTGGTGACGAGGCCCTGCAGGAAGTCGACAACGTCCTCCGCCGGGTCCTCGGTGGAGAGACGGATTACGGCGCGGTTGGTCAGGCGAGTGGCAGTCATGGGTGACAGATAGGCCGCTCGCCGCCATAGGCAACACCATGGCCGAATCGCTGACAATCCGCCGCCCCGACGACTGGCACCTGCATTTCCGCGATGGTGATACGATGCGCGCGGTGGTGCCGTACACTGCGCGTCAGTTCGCACGGGCGATCGTGATGCCCAATCTCGCGCCGCCGGTCACCACCACCGCACTCGCCGCCGCCTATCGCGAGCGGATATTGGCGGCGGTGCCCGAGGGTGTGGATTTCACGCCGCTGATGATGGCCTATCTCACCGACGAAAGCGATGCGGACGACCTGGTGGCCGGCCATGCGGATGGCGTGCTGACCGCAGCCAAGCTCTATCCGGCGGGGGCGACAACCAATTCAGCCCACGGTGTGACCCATATCGCCAACATCATGGGCGTGCTCGAGCGCATGGCGGAGATCGGCATGCCGCTATGCGTCCATGGCGAAGTGACCACGCCGGACATCGACATCTTCGACCGCGAGGCGGTGTTCATCGATCGTGTTCTCCAGCCGCTGGTCGACCGTCTTCCCACGCTGCGTGTGATCTTTGAGCATATCACCACCATGCAGGCGGTGGCTTTTGTCGAGAGCGCGGGGCCGAATATCGCCGCCACGATCACGCCGCAGCACCTGCATATCAACCGCAACGACATCCTCGTCGGCGGCATCCGTCCGCATATGTATTGCCTGCCCGTGGCTAAACGCGAACAGCACCGTCTGGCGCTGCGCGGCGCGGCGACGAGTGGCTCGGCAAAGTATTTCCTCGGCACCGACAGCGCGCCGCACCATCGCCATGCCAAGGAAAGCGACTGCGGCTGCGCGGGTATCTTCAATGCGCCTTTTGCGCTCGAAAGCTATATCCAGGTGTTCGAGGACGAGGGCGCGCTCGATCGTTTCGAGGCCTTTGCCAGCCTCAACGGCCCGGCCTTTTACGGGCTCGCGCCCAATGAGGGGCACATCACGCTGGAAAAGGTGCCGGTGGAGGTTCCCGCCGAGGTCGACGGGGGCGAGGCGCAGATAGTGCCCTTCCATGCGGGCGAAACGCTCAACTGGCGGCTGGCTTCCTAGACCGGGCCACGAGGTCCCAGACGAAAATCGCGGCGGCCGTCCAGATGAAGGCGAAACAGGCTGCCTGCACGGGTTTCAGCTCTTCACCGAAGACCGTCAGGCCGAGGATGAAGACGATGCTCGGTGCGAGGAACTGGATGAAGCCGAGCGTCGAATAGGGTAGCTTGCGTGCGGCGATGGCGAAGAGCAGCAGCGGAAAAGCCGTCAGCGCGCCGCCCGCCATGATTGCCAGGCTCAGCTCGGTCGACACCGCGAAGGACGAGCCCTGCGTCTGCGCGAAATACCAGGCGACCCCCATGGATGGCAGCAGCAGCAGGGCGGATTCGATGGTCAGCCCGGGGACCGACCCGACATCGACCTGCTTGCGGATCAGCCCGTAGGTCCCGAAGCTCAGCGCCAGCGTCAGACTGATCCACAAGGTCGTCAGCGCGCCTGCGGCGAGCAGGGATACCCCGACCGCTGCGATTCCGACGGCAAGCCATTGCGGCCGGGTCAGCTTCTCGCCCAGCAGCAAGGTGCCCAGCAACACGTTGAGCAGCGGATTGATGTAATAGCCAAGGCTGGCCGCATAGACCTGACCATTCTGGATCGCCCAGACATACACGACCCAGTTGACCGCAATAAGGGCCGCGCTCGCCGCCAGCCAGCCGAGTGTGCGGCGATTGGCCAGCGCGGCGCGCAATGCGGGCAATTGCCTGCGTATCAGCACGATCAGCAGGCACAATGGCAGCGTCCAGATGATGCGCCAGCCAACGAATTCGAACGCGGGAACGCTCTGAACGAGAATCAGATAGAGCGGCAGGAAGCCCCAGATGACATAAGCTCCGAAGGCTGCGGCGAGGCCCGTCCGATCATGCTGGGGTGGGGTGCCTGCGTCCATCGGGGCGCGCTAGGCGGCTGTGGGTAGCCCCGCAAGCCTCAATTCGTCCTCAGCATGACCTCGGCTCGTCGAAAATCGCAAATCTGACGACGCTGTTGCAGTTGGTTCATCTTTGTGGGGTTAAAACTTAACGACATCATCGACGCGGCTGTGGTGGTCAGCCCAACTAATGAAGGACGAACCCATGTCGACGATTCTCAAAACCGTTTCGCTGGCGCTTGCCACATCGGGCCTTGCCCTTGCCATGCCGACAAGCGCGGCCCCGGCGCTGCATGCACCCCAAGGGGTTCATACCACCGTGACCGGCGACATGACCTATGAGCATAAAAAGAAGCGCAAGTATCGTCACTATCGAGATCGTGAGTACCGCGACTATCGGGACTACCGCGATGATCGCCGGTACGAAGCGCGCCCCTATTACATGGGTTACGATCGCCATTATGGCCAGCCAGTCCGTTCGGACACGCGTATCTGGCGCGGGCGTGACGGGCGATATTATTGCCGCCGCGACAATGGCACCACGGGCCTTCTGGTAGGTGCCGGGGTCGGCGCGCTGATCGGTCACGAGGTCGCCGGGCGCGGCGACCGCACGCTCGGCGCGATCCTCGGCGGTGCCGCAGGCGCCTTGCTGGGGCGTACGATCGATCGCTCCAAAACGCGCTGCGGCTGACGATTAGTACGAGTTTCGGCCGTGCCCACCCGCGGTCGGATACCACGGTTCCCACCGAGCCGTGCGGGCGTCGTTCGTTCTCCATGAGGAGGGCGGGCGGCGCCCATTAGCTTTCGCAGCGGTCCATGTCCCGCTATGGTGCAGGCCCTCCCGACAGGCTGGAACCCCGGCGGTTCCGGCTCCTATGCGGGTCTCGTTCCAAGCTGAAGGTCTACCTATGAAACGTCGCCTGCTCGTCTCCGTCCTCCCGATCGTCCTGCTTGCCGGCTGTGGCGACAAGGCAGAGGACGAGGCGGCGGGCGACGCCATGGACCCGGCCAGCGAACAGGCGCTCAACGATGAATTGATGACCGATCCGGATCTGGCCGGCCGCAACGAGGCGAATGCCGCCCTGTCGGGCACTGGCAATGCCGCCATCCCGAATATCGACAAGTCGCCGCGTGCGATCGAGGCTGCACGCAGCCGCGCGGCCGAACTGGTCGGCGGGCATAGCAAACTGACATCGGCCCCGGCTGCCAAGGCGCTGGGCGACGATGCCGCACCAAGCGCCGCGATGGTAGCTGCCGCGCGCGCTGCCGTTGCGCCGGGCGACGCGAATTGCGGCGACAGGGTGAAATATACCTCGGCCTGGGCGGCCAAGCTGCCCGCGGCCTTCCCCGTCTACCCGCGTGGCAATACGCAGGAAGCTGCCGGCACCGACGAAGGCGATTGCGCGCTGAGGGTCGTTTCCTTCCTCACGCCGGTCGCGCTCGACGAAGTGCTGGCATTCTACAGCACGCGGGCGCAATCTGCGGGATTCAGCGTCGAGCACGTCACCAGCGCGGGGGACAATATTCTGAGCGGAACCAAGGGGTCCTCGGCCTATGTCGTCTATGGACGCCGCCTGCCCGAAGGGGTGACCGAGATCGATCTGGTCACCACCGAGTAGGCCGCGCTCAGTCCTCTTTGATGCCCACGCCGATGCTTGCGCGTGGCTGTTCCATTTCGGTGCTGGCGACAGGATAGGCACAGTAATCCGCGGCATAGAAGGCAGCGGGACGATGATTGCCCGAGAGCCCCACGCCGCCGAAGGGCGCCGCGGAGGATGCCCCATTGGTCGGTCGGTTCCAGTTGACGATCCCGGCGCGGATTTCGTGCCAGAACAGTTCGAAATCTTCGGGCTTTCCGCCGATCAGAGAGGCCGAAAGGCCATACCGGGTATTGTTCGCTTCATAGATCGCTTCGTTGAAATCGGCCACGCGGATCACTTGTAAAAGCGGGCCGAACAGTTCGATATCGGGGCGTTCGTGAATCTCGGTTGCATCCAGGATTGCAGGTGACAGGAAGGGCAGCTTCTCGTCGGGCCGCCGCATATGCATGATCGGCTTGCCCCCCCGGCTCATCAGCGCAACGAAGCTTTCGGACAGCAAGTCAGCGGTGCCGTTGTCGATCACGCAACCCATGAAGGGCTGCGGATCGGCAAATGGTTCGTCGACTATCAGCTTTTCCGCCAGCTCCTTCACCGCCGGAACGATTTTGTCGAACATCGAATCGACCACGATCAGCCGCCGCGCTGCGGTGCAGCGCTGCCCTGCGGACGTGAATGCCGATTGTACGATCGTTGCCGCGGCATCGTCGATCTTGGGCGTATCGAGCATGACGATCGGGTTGTTGCCGCCCATTTCCAGTGCGACGATCTTGCCTGGATCGGAGGCCAGCTTGCGATTGATCGCGATGCCCGCCCGCGCGGAACCCGTGAACAGGACACCATCGACCATCCAGTGTTCGACCAGGCCTTGTCCAACGTCGACGCCGCCATGGATGCACTGCACCACGCCTTCGGGGACCTTGGCCTCGTGAAAGCAGCGGGTGAGAAATTCGCCCACGGCCGGCGTTTTTTCGCTCGGCTTGAAGATCACGACATTGCCGGCGATCAGTGCCGGAACGATGTGTCCGTTGGGCAGGTGTGCCGGGAAATTGTAAGGGCCGAGCACCGCCATGACGCCATGGGGTTTGTGGCGGAGCGCGGCGGTCCCCTGCAGGGCGCTGTTCAGCTTCTTCTGGCCGGTCCGTTCGGCATAGGCGGTGATCGATATCTCGACCTTGCCGATGACCGATTCGACCTCGGTGCGGGCCTCCCACAGTGGTTTGCCCGTCTCGCGTGCGATCAGTTCGGCAAATTGTTCGGAATGCTTGCGTACCTGATTGGCGAACCGTCGCATGAGTTCGATCCGCCGACCGAGCGGCTCGCGTGCCCAGTCGCGCATCGCCTTGCGCGCGCGCTCGACAGCAGCGTCGACATTGCCCGATGTGCCGTGCCAGATTTCGCTGCCGGTAGCAGGTTCGGTTGAGACCAGATCGGTCGCCATGGCGCTATTCGTATCCTCTATGTCTCTGTATGCGCGGCCTAAGTGGGAGGTAAGACGCGCTGCGTCAATTCAACTCGACGGGAATGGTCCGGAATGGCCTGCAGGCACGGGTGGTGTGCCATGCGCTTGGCCCATTCTCCGCAAGGCGGCAACCTTTGCGTGAAGGGGCTGCCAATCGTCACCTTCGGCGATGGCGGCCCAGATCGCCTCGACCTCGTCGATCAGCATCGATTGCGGTGCATCGTCATCCCAATAGGGGTGATCGTCTGCGGCCGGTCCATACTCTGCGAAGGCTTCGGCGAGTTCGCCCGATATATTCCTGCCCCCGCGATGCGAAAAGAAAAACGCATCGGGTGCGATGCCGCTTTCGGTCATCGCTTTTTCGCAGGCTCCGACCAGCGCGGTATCGGCTTTGGTGCCGCGCGATTCAATGCCGAGCCGCCAGCACCACCGTCTGCCAACCGCTGCCATGTAGAGAGGCCCAAACCGCTCCATGGCCGCGATCAGCGGCGGTGCCTCGGCAATCGATCGAAGCGCAACGGCTAACTGGCCGCAGTTCCAGTGCAGCGCCTCGGGCTGGCGGCCAAAGCAATAGAGGCCCTGATGATCGAAATAGGCGGCGGTGAAGCGCGGGTCCCACTTTGGCAGAAAACGCCATGGGCCGTAATCGAAGCTCTCGCCCGAAATATTCATATTGTCGGTGTTGAGCACGCCGTGGACGAAGCCCGCGACCATCCAGCTCGCCGCAAGATCGGCAAGGCGTTCGACCACCAGATGCATCAGCCGGACCGCCGGTTCGTCACGTCCGGGCGCTTCCTCGGGCGGGGGCGGGCCTGGGAAATTGCCGAGACAATAATCGACGAGTTGGGCCATATGATCGGGTTCTTCCAGGGCGAGGAGACGCTGGAACGTGCCGATGCGGATATGGCCGTGGCTGAGCCTAGTCATCACCGCCGAGCGGGTGGGGGAGGGTTCGTCACCCCTCCACAATTCCTCCCCGGTTTCGACCACACTGAAGGTTTTCGATGTATCGACGCCCAGCGCTTCGAGCATTTCGGTCGCGAGAATTTCGCGAACGGCCCCTTTCAGAGTCAGGCGCCCGTCGCCTTCGCGGCTCCACGGCGTCTGCCCCGATCCCTTCGTGCCCAGATCCAGAAGGCGTCCCCCGGCGTCGCGCATCTGCGCATAGAGAAAGCCCCTGCCGTCGCCGATTTCGGGATTGTAGACGCGAAATTGGTGCCCATGATACCGCAGCGCGAGGGGATGCTGGAGGTTGCCCTCGAGCGGTTCGAACCGCCCGAACCGAGCGAGCCATTCGTCATCCGACAACCCGGCAAGGCCCACGCTCGCGGCGTGACGATCGTTGCGGAAGCGCAAGACCGTTTTCGGGAAATCGGCGGGCTCCACCGGATCGCCGATCCAGTGCCCCAGTGTCTCGATGGGTGTGTCGGGGCGATAGCTCGCGGCTTGCGGTTCGGCGCGCATACAGCGATAGTGGGCGGCAAGACGGCCCGAAACAAGGGCAGCAACGCAAAGCGACTAAGGTTTTTGCCGCCAGAATGGATACCAGCTATACCGACCGACATTGGCAGAGCGCCGACGGTCTCACCCTTCACTTCCGCGAATATGGCTCTGCCAACGATCGCCCATCGGTCATCTGCCTGCATGGTTTGACGCGCAATGCGCGCGATTTCGATAGTCTTGCGCCCCATATCGCCGGGCAGGGCTGGCAAGTGCTCGTGCCTTCGATCCGCGGGCGCGGCGACAGCGATTATTCCGAGGATCCAGCCAGCTACAATGTCGGGACCTACGCGCTCGATATTCTGGCTCTACTGGACACGGAGCAGATCGACAGTTTCGTGTCGATCGGTACGTCGATGGGCGGGCTCATCACCCTGATGATCGCGGCGACACATCCGCAGCGTGTCGCCGGGACCCTGCTCAACGATGTGGGGCCGGTGCTCGAAACCGCGGGGCTCGACGCGATCAAATCCTATATCGGCCAGGGGCGCAGTTTTCCGACCTGGATGCACGCCGCGCGCGCGCTCGAGGATGTCCATGGCGCCGCATTTCCGAACTTCGGGACCGAGGATTGGATCGTCATGGCCAAGCGCACGCTGACCCTGTGCAATAACGGCCGGATCGCCTTCGATTACGACATGAAGATCGCCGAACCCATTCTTGCGGCAGACGAAGCGGCCGTACCCCCCGATCTCTGGCCCGCTTTCGATGCGCTGGCGGAAAAGCCCCTGGCGCTGCTGCGCGGCGAATTGTCGCAACTGCTTTCGGAACAGGCCTTTGCCGAGATGCAGCGCCGCGCGCCGCAAGCCATCTGCGCCACGGTACCCGGCGTCGGCCATGCTCCCACGCTCGACGAGCCGGAAGCGCGTGTCCTAGTCGACCGGCTGCTGGCGCTGATCGCGTGAGCCGGGCGCGGGGCGGTGCGGTGCCGCACATCCTTCATTTGCAATCCACCTTCGCCCCCGGAGGCAAGGAATTGCGCACCGTCCAGTTGATCAATGCGTTCGGGAAAAAGGCGCGGCATACGATCATATCCGCCGAGCCCGACAGGCTGGGTGCCGCGGACCGGATCGCCAAGAGCGTCGACATTCGCCTGCAACCCGAATTTCCCAGCCTCAAAGGGCGGCCCACGCCCGGGCGATTGCAGAAACTTGCCAAGGCGATGCGCGGCTACGATCTCGTATGCACATACAATTGGGGCGCGATGGACGCGGTCATGGCGCACACGCTGTTCAAGGACTTGCACGGCTTGCCTCCGCTGATCCATCACGAGGACGGCTTCGACGAGAGCGAAGCGAAGAAGCTCAAGATCAGTCGAACCTGGTACCGACGGATCGCGCTGGGCAGGGCAGCCGGGCTCGTGGTCCCGTCCGAGCGGCTCGAGGAAATCGCCCTGGTCGACTGGCAGCAGCCGCTCGGCAGGGTAAAACGCATTCCCAACGGTATCGATACCAAAGCCTTCGCCATGCGTCCCAAAAAGGATGCGCTGCGGCTGATCAAGCATCCGGGCGAATATTGGGTGGGCACGCTGGCCGGCCTGCGTACGGTCAAGAATCTGCCCCGGCTCGTGCGGGTCTTTTCCCAGCTGGCGGACAACTGGCAGCTCGTCATCCTCGGCGAAGGGGAGGCGCACGATGCCATTCTGGCGGAAGCCGACCGGTTGCAGATCAATCACCGTGTTCACCTGCCGGGAGCAGTCGACGATCCTGCGCGGGTCATCGGCCTGTTCGACATTTTTGCGCTATCGAGCGATTCCGAACAGTTCCCGCTATCGGTGGTCGAAGCGATGGCGGCGGGGATTCCCGTTATTGCCCCCGCTGTGGGCGACATTGCGGGAATGGTGTCCGAGGCCAATGCGGAGTTCATTGCACCACCGGGCGACGAAGAAGAACTGGGCATGGCATTGGTCCAGCTCGCCGTGTCCAAAGAGCTTCGCAAGGAAGTCGGCGAGGCCAATCGGGCGAAGGCAGTTGCCGAATTCGACGAGGCGAAAATGGTTGCGACCTATCGCCGTCTCTATTCGAGTGCGATGCGCATTGAGCTGTAAGGTGTTTCAGGCAGCATTCACGCGGGCGGGGACAGGCTTAGCCGACCATTGCCCTCGACCTCGCCTGTCCGTAAAGAGCCGCGCAAACCGATACCTATCCAGATGGAGCCCGCCGCCGTGGCCCTGACGCCCAAGAACCAATTGTCCCGTGAAGAAAAGCGCGCCAAACAGCAGAGTGCCGAGCAGGAGGCCTTGCTGCGCGAGGTCGACGATGCCGTGCGTCAAGGCGATGCCGAGGAATTCCTCGATAAATGGGGCAAGCCGCTGCTCGGCTTGCTGATACTGGGCTTGGCTGCCTTCGGTGGATACCTCTATTGGGACGGCCGCCAGGAAGCCGCGATGGAGCGCGATTCCGAAGCGCTGGTGGGTGCGCTCGACCAGATACAGGCGGGCAATATCGGCAGCGGGTTCGACCGGCTGGAAGACCTCGCTGGCAAGGAAGGTGGCGGTGCCGCGGCCGCGGCGGCAATGATGCGCGCCGGTATTGCCGAACAGCGCGGCGATACCGAGCAGGCGGTAAACCTGTTCGAAAGTGTCGCGGGCAACGAGGACGCTGCACCTGCCATGCGGGACCTCGCGCGGCTGCGGGCGATTGCAATCGATTACGATAGCATGGAAAGTGCCGAGATTATCGCTGCTCTCAAACCGCTGGCGGTGCCGGGCAAGGCCTATTTCGCGAGCGCCGGTGAACTGCTCGCCCATGCCTATCTCGATCAGGGCAAGCGCGACGAGGCAGGCACCCTGTTTGCTCAGATCGCCAAAGACGAGGAAAGTCCGGAATCGATCCGGTCGAGAGCGCGTCAGATGGCAGGCGTATTGGGCGTCGATGCGATCGAGGATGTAAACGAACTGCTCGAAGAGCAAAGGGTCGAACGCGGCGGGGCCGATGGCGAAGGCGCCGCGGTCGCAACCGAATAAGGCCGACTGCGGCCCTTCAAGATTTACGGAACGAGGATATAGATGAAGCACCGCACAAACTTTACGCGAACGGCATTTGTCGCGGTTCTGGCCGCAGGCCTCGGCGCTTGCAGTGGCGGCCTTTTCGGCGGCGGCGACAACAAACGGGTCACGCCGACCATGGGTGAACGCCAGCCGATCCTTTCGCGTATCCAGACCGGCGCCGAAGTCGATCCGGCGCTGGCCGGGGTTTCGGTCGTCCTGCCGCCGGCACAGTCGAACGACGTCTGGGCGCAGGCGGGAGGCAACGCCACCAAGTCCTATGGCCATCTGGCTCTGGGGGCGTCGCCTACGCGCGTGTTCACGGTCAATGTGGAAGGGGCCACCAATCGCCGTCGTCTCGGCGCATCACCGGTCGTGGGCAATGGCATCCTGTTCGCTGTCGGCGGAGACGGGAGGCTGTCCGCCTTCGATGCCCAGACTGGTGCGCAGCGCTGGACCTACGATCCCGGGTTGGAAAGCGACCTCAAGCCGTCCGCCTTCGGTGGCGGGGCAAGCTACGATGACGGCAAGGTCTATATGACCGATGGCGCTGGCGATGTGATCGCGCTCAATGCAGCCGATGGGTCGGTGCTATGGAAGGTCAAGCCGTCCGGCCCGCTGCGCGGATCGCCGACAATCGCCTTCGGTTCGGTCTTCGTGATGACCCAGGACAACCAGATCTTCGCGCTCGATGCTGCCGATGGTTCGATCCAGTGGCAGGAGTCGGGCTCGTCCACTCAGGCGGGGGTTTTCGGCGTGGCAGCACCGGCTGCGGGACAGGGGACCGTCATCGCGGGCTACAGTTCCGGGGAACTGATCGCGCACCGGTACGAAAACGGCCGAACGCTATGGGCGGACGCGCTTGCCCGCACCTCGATTTCGACTTCGGTCGGTTCGCTGACCGATATCGATGCCGATCCGATCATCGACAATGGCCGCGTTTACGCGCTGGGTCAGGGCGGTCGCATGGCAGCCTACGAACTGGTCACCGGCCAGCGCATCTGGGAACTCAACCTTGCCGGGATTTCGACCCCCGCCATTGCGGGCGAGTGGATCTTCGCCCTGACCGACGATGCGCGTCTGCTGGCCATCGCCCGCACCACGGGCAAGATTCGCTGGCTGACCCAATTGCCGCGCTGGCGGAATGAAGAGGACAAGAAAGGGCCGATCTTCTGGTCGGGCCCGGTGCTGGCCGGCGGCAATCTGTGGGCCGTGAATTCCGAAGGGCATGTCTACAGGATCAGTACGGGCGAAGGCTCAGCCAGCCTGTTCACCGATCTCGACCAGCCGATTTCGCTCGCGCCGGTCGTTGCGAACAATACGCTGTATATCCTCGACGACAGCGGGCGGATTACCGCGTTCCGCTGATTTTCATGCTAGCATGGCCACTGTGTTAACCAACACCGGTTAAGCAAGGCACGGTCATGAGCGCGATGAAGCATGCACCCCAAGCGCGGCCGAAGAGCGATGTCTCTTCGGCCGTCGGACTGGTGGGGCTTGCCGGGCTATTCGCCTGGGTCGCCTTCGCGCGCGCATTTCCCGATATCGCCGAGGCTTTCGGTTGGGCGGTGCCCCGCGATACGCTGGGGGGCAGGAATTCGGCGCTGGTTGGCCTGCTGGCCGCCGCGATCCCGATGGCGGCATGGTCGATCTTCGTCGAAAAGGTCCATCTTCGTCCCTCGACGGGCCTCGACTGGTCGTTGCGGCGGACGCGCAGGCCCGACCGCGGCGTCACCTGGGTAAAGCTGGCCGGCTTGTGGGCGACCTGGGCCATCATCGCCGGCCTTTATTGCCTGTCCCGCTGGTATTGGGAAGGGCAGTATGTTTTCTCGATGCAGGTGCTCGGCTATGCAGCACTCCCGCTGGTGGTTCTTTCGATACCCTATGTCTTCTGGATCGACCGCGCTCTGGTGAACCAGCGCGACCATGCCTGGCACTTCGGCGCGCTGCTGCTGATGCGACCCGGCTGGGACCTGGCAGAGGTGAAGAAGCACTGGCAGATCTGGATCATCAAGGCCTTCTTCACCGCCTTCATGATATCCATCATCCCGTTTGCCTTCCGCACGATCGTAAACGCCGATCTCGCGGAGGTCGCTGCGCGCCCCGAACGCATTGCGCTGACAATCATCGAGGCGATGTTCATGATCGATGTGATGATCGGCACGGTGGGCTATATCGTAACCATGCGCCCGCTCGATGCGCATATCCGCTCGGGCAACCCGTTGCTGGGCGGCTGGGTGGCGGCGCTCATCTGCTACCCACCCATCGTCTGGGGCATTCTCGGCGGCGGCAAGGCGATCAATTACGAGTTCGAGACGGCTGGCTGGTTGCACTGGATGGCGGGCAACGACGCGCTGATCGCACTGTGGGGCGCATTGCTTGTCTTCCTGACCGGCATCTATGCCTGGGCGACCTTCGCTTTCGGTCTGCGGTTTTCCAACCTCACCTATCGCGGCGTTCTGACCAATGGCCCCTATCGCTTCACGCGGCACCCGGCCTATGTTTCGAAGAATCTGTTCTGGTGGGCCGCCATTTTGCCTTTTCTCGTCACCAGCGGTTCGATCGTTGAGGCGATCCGCAACTGCTTCTTCCTCCTGGTGGTCAATGCCATCTATTTCTGGCGGGCAAAGACCGAAGAGGCGCATCTCCTCGCCGAGGACCCCAAATATCGCGAATATCACGCCTGGATGGCACGGCACGGTCTTCTGACCGCACCCCTGACGAAGCTGTGGAGCCGCCTGAAGCCGCGCCCCGGCATCGCGCCGCAACCCGCCGAATAGTCAGCCGAGCGGTTGGCCCTCGTCGGTCTCGTACACCCTGAGATCGCGTGACTGCGGCGGATTGGCGGCCATCACCTTCTGGAACTCGGCCATGTGCTCCGATTGGCCATGCGTATCGAGCGCGTCGCGATCACGCCACCTTTCGAACAGTATCAGAGTGTCGGGATCGGCTATGTCGCTGGCGAAGGTATAATCGAGGCAGCCATCTTCAGCGCGGCTGGCGCGCACCATCTCCACGATTGCCTTGCGTGTGGCGGCATCGATCGGACGCCCCAGCTTGATCGTCCCGTTGATCTGGATCACTGCGTGTCTCCCTCGGCTCTCAGAAGCTGTATTCGTAAATGCGCGAAATATCGCCGCCCCAATCCCCGTGATAGCGGTCGAGCAGGACCTGCGCCGGCACTTTGCCACTGGCGACGATCTCGTCGAGCGTTTCGAGAAAGCCGGTTTCGTTATCGCCCGATGTGTTGAGGCGACCGCGTGCAGCGAGGCCCGCGCGGGAGATTGCCAGCACTTCCCTGGCGAGATCGATCAGCTTGCCGCCACCCGGGATCGGGGCATCGAGCGCGAGCTTTGGCACGGCGTTGCGCAATTCCTCGCGCTCTTCCATCGTCCAGTGCTTGACCAAATCCCATGCCGCATCGAGCGCGCTCTGTTCGTAGAGCAGGCCGACCCAAAAGGCGGGAAGCGCGCAGATCCGGTTCCACGGGCCGCCATCCGCGCCGCGCATTTCGAGAAAGCTTTTCAGCCGCACTTCGGGAAAGGCGGTGGAAAGGTGGTCCCACCAATCGCTTTCCGTGGGTTTTTCACCTGGGAGCACTTCCAGCTTTCCGTCGAGGAAATCGCGAAAGCTCAGGCCTGCCGCATCGATGTATTTCCCGTCGCGGAAGACGAAATACATCGGCACGTCGAGCATGTAGTCGACCCATCGCTCGTAGCCGAACCCGTCCTCGAAGACGAAAGGCAGCATGCCCGTGCGATGCGGATCGGTATCGCTCCAGATATGCGAGCGGTAGGACAAGTAACCGTTGGGTTGCCTTTCGGTGAAAGGTGAATTGGCAAACAGGGCAGTGGCGAGCGGCTGGAGCGCGAGGCTGGTGCGGAACTTGTGCGCCATGTCCGCTTCGGAAGAATAGTCGAGGTTGACCTGGATGGTGCAGGTGCGCAGCATCATGTCGAGGCCGAGACTGCCCACGCGCGGCATGTGCCGCATCATGATTTCATAGCGCCCCTTGGGCATGATCGGCAGCTCTTCGCGTGTCTTGTCGGGCCACATGCCAAGGCCGATGAAACCGACCCCGAAGCGTTCGCCCACTTCCTTGACCTGCGCGAGGTGGCGGCCGGTCTCGGCGCAGGTATCGTGCAGGTTCTCGAGCGGGGCGCCGGACAATTCGAGCTGACCGGCAGGCTCGAGGCTGACCGTGCCGTCCTCGCCCTTCATCGCGATGACCTTGCCGTTCTCCTCGATCGGCTCCCAGCCGAACTCCCGCAGGCTCAAGAGGATATCGCGAATGCCACCGGGCTCGTCATAGCTGAGCGCGCGGTGTTCCGTGCAGCAATAGACGAGCTTTTCGTGCTCGGTACCGATTCGCCATTTGCTTTTCGGCTTCTCGCCGCGTTGCATCGGGGCGACCAACTGGTCGCGATTTTCGATGACGGGATCTTCCGCCCCTGACGTCTCACGCGTGCTCATGACGCGTGGCGATAGGCAACCGAACCTTGCGAGGAAAGGAAATTAATCTTCGTCGAGCCAGTCGCCGGCCTCTGCCATCCACACCGCCATGCCCGCGATCGCCGCTGTTTCACCACGCAGAATGCGCGGGCCGAGGCTGATGGCGACCGAGGCGGGGTGGGCACGGATGGCGGCGCGTTCGGTATCGTCGAACCCGCCTTCGGGGCCGACCAAGAGCGCTGCCGGGCCTTCGGCATAGCAGAAGGCATCGGCTGCGGGTTCGCCGCCTTCCTCGTCGGCGAAGAACAGGTGGCGTTCCTGCGGCCAGTCGCGCAGCAGCGCGTCGAGCTTGGCCACTGGGGCTATTTCGGGCAGTGCTGTGCGCGCGCATTGCTCGGCCGCCTCGGTGATGATCATGTCGGCGCGGTCGGCATTGAGCTTGTCTGCGACGCAGCGGCGGGTCACGATCGGCGCGATGCGCGCGGCGCCCAGCTCGGTCGCTTTTTCAAGAACAAGGTCGAAACGGTCTTTCTTGAGCAGCGCAGGGCAGAGCCAGAAATCGGGCACCGGTTCGCGCGGGCGCAGATGCTGCTTGGGTTGGAGCGCGACATGGCGCTTGCCTGCCTCGACCACTTCGGCAGCCCATTCCCCGGTGATATCGTCGCACAGGATCACGGCGTCTCCCGGGGAAACGCGCATTACTTTCGCGAGGTAATGGGCTTGATTGCCTTCGACCTGCACTGCGGCATTGGCAGAGAGTTCCTGCTCGACGAACAGGCGCGGGGCGCTCTTGGGGGGCCAGGCGGGGGTGGCAGGCATGAAGCTGCGGTAGCGTTCGCGCGTGCGCGCGTCACCCTTTCGATCGACGGTTTCCTACGCGCGCATTATCTGGCACCCGTAATTTAGGCATAGCCGTGCCTCGGACATCAGCACCCGCCCCCCCCCCGGTGCGCGTGTGTGTCACCCCTGAAGTCGGAACTCAGATCGTTGAATAATAACATGTATTTTGGAAATTTCACGGGTGACAGCGTGTCACCTTTGTCAACCGGATGCGGGCTGGCATGACCGGCACAGGCGATGTCGTTCCCGACAGCGAGCATCGCGGCCTTGTCGCGCGCCTGCCACAGCTTCCCCGCGATCTTGCGCAACTGGCGCGGTTCGACCGGCCGATCGGCTGGTGGCTGCTGTTCTGGCCCTGCGCCTGGGGCGTGTGGCTGACAGGAGCAGGGTGGCAGCTCGAACTGCTGGGCTGGATGCTGCTCGGCAGTATCGCGATGCGCGGGGCGGGCTGCGTCTATAACGATATCGTCGATGCCGATCTCGACCGGAAGGTGGCGCGCACCGCCGTGCGACCGGTGGCCAGCGGCCGTATCTCCAAGAAGCTGGCATGGGGTTGGCTGGCAGCCCTGTGTGCCGTGGGCCTGCTGGTGCTGTTGCAACTGCGGCCGCTGGCACAGGGTGTAGCACTCGCCAGCGTGGTGCTGGTCGCCGCTTACCCCTTCATGAAGCGCATCACCTGGTGGCCGCAGGCCTGGCTCGGCCTGGTGTTTACCTGGGGGCTGTTGGTGGGCTGGACCGAATTGCGGGCCGACAATTGGGACGCGCTCCTGGCCATGTATGCGGGCTCTGCGCTCTGGGTAATCGGCTACGACACGATCTACGCGATGCAGGACCGCGAAGACGACGCGCTGGTGGGCATCCGGTCGAGCGCCTTGCGACTCGGGAGACGCGTGCAGGGCGGCGTGGCGGTGTTTTATGGCGGAGCGGTCGCGCTGTGGGCGCTGGCTTTCTGGCTGTATCGTGCCGACTGGATTGCGCTGCTTGCTCTGCTTCCCGCCGCCGGGCACCTGGCTTGGCAGGTGGCAACGCTCGATGGCGGGGATCCGGGCAATCCGCTCGACCGCTTCCGGGCCAATCGCTGGACCGGCGCGCTTGTCGCCGCGGCCTGTTTCGTAGTTGGAAATGCCTGATGCTCGCGATTTTCCCTGTGTCCGAATTGCTTGAAAACGGTTGCGGCGAATGGCCGGGCCGCGTTGTAATATCTGCGCGGAAGGCCTGACCCGATGCGCGTCGCAATGTTCGAACCCGAAATTGCCGGTAATGTCGGCGCAGTGATGCGGCTTTGTGCCTGTTTGGACGCGCGCCTCGATCTGATAGAACCAATGGGGTTCGTGTGGGATGATCGCCGCGTGCGCCGCGCGGCGATGGATTACATCGATCACGTCGAAGTGGTGCGTCATGCAGGCTTCGAGGCTTTCTACGGGACTCTGGGCGAGGGGCGTTTGGTTCTGTTCACCACCAAGGCGAGCCAGTCGGCTTACGACTATACCTATTCTCCCGACGACGTGTTGCTGTTCGGCAAGGAAAGCGCGGGCGTTCCCGACCGTGTGGTCGAGGCGAGCGACGCGAAAGTGCGCTTGCCGATGCGTGCGGAGGTCCGCTCGCTCAATGTCGCGACCAGCGCGGCGATCGCATTGGCGGAGGCACTGCGGCAGACCGGTACGCTCCCGCGCTAGCGCCCCACAGTGGACAAGTAGCCGCAGTCGGGCACCCGAAACTTGAGCGACTCGGCAGGGGTTTCTTAACCTTGCCGCCATGACCGACACTTTCGTCGCCCTGTCCGATCCCACCCGCCGACTGCTGCTCGACCGGCTGAGCGAGGAGGGCGGGCTGACCTTGTCGGACCTATCGGAAGATCTGCCGATGACACGCCAGGCGGTGGCCAAGCACCTCGCCGTGCTCGAGGCGGCCGAACTGGTCGCCTCCGAGCGCGACGGGCGTTGCAAGCGGCACTATCTCAACCCGGTGCCGCTGGCGAAGATGGCCCGCCGCTGGCTGGGACGTTTCGAGGACGTGCCGCTGGCGGCGATGTCCGGCTTTCACGGGGCTGCAGGCGGGGCTCGCGCGGCGCGAACAGAGGCTCGCGCAGGATCGGCTCATTCATAGCTGACCACCTCGAATTCGATCCCGTCCCAGTCCAGGAAATAGAACCGGCGGCCAGGCTCGTAATCATCGTGACCGAAGGGTTCGAGATCATGCGCGATGACGATCTTCTCCGCTGCATCGAGATCGTCGACGGTGAAGGCGACGTGGTTAAGCGGCTGGCCCTTGCGATAATCGCCCTTCACATGCTCGCCCGTGTAGAGAGCGATGTAGTCGTGAGCTTCTCCGACATGGATCGTCCGCCCGCCTAGCTGCGACTGGCCGCGCCAGCGTTCTCTCCAGCCGAGCAGGTCTTTCAGCAGGTCGGCGCTGCGATCGGGATCGGTGACCGAAATATTGGCGTGTTCGAGGCGTCCTGTAACCATGGTGCATCTCCTTGTTCGGGGCGGCGAGCCAGAACCCGGCCAACCGCCCGCATTTGCGATGCCCGTACCTATGCAACTTCAACTTCACTTGAGGTCAAGCTCTAAAAACCCTATCAGTGAGATCGATGGACTCGAACGACCTTCTCAGCATTGGCGATCTCGCGCGCCGCACCGGCCTGTCGGCCTCAGCCATCCGCTTCTACGAGGACAAGGGGCTGATTCAGGCACAGCGCACCGCGGGTAATCAGCGCCGCTTCCTGCGCAGCGACATCAGGCGGCTGAGCTTCATCCTGATCGTGCAGAAGCTCGGCCTGTCGCTCGAGGAAATCGGCGACCATTTGCGCAGCCTGCCGCAGGGCCGCACGCCGTCGAGCTTCGACTGGTGGAAGATCAGCGAGGCGATCCGCGAAAGCCTAGACCGCCGGATCGCGCAATTGCAGGCTCTGCGCGACAATCTCGACGGCTGCATCGGCTGCGGCTGTCTGAGCCTGAAAACCTGCAAGCTCTACAACCCCGACGACATCGCCGCCGAGGGCGGGCCGGGGCCGCGGGTGCTACGGTGATTGCGCATGGCTCGATTGCGAACGTAACATGGCCGCGTCAGGATCGAAGCGATCTGTTCCATATCTCGTGAGGTCTACCAGTGAAGAAAGTGGTGTTTTTGTCTATCGCGTTGCTACTGGCGAGCGCTTCCCAAGCCGACGATGGTAACGAGACGACTACCGCAAAAAACGCCCGCTCAATCGTTCATGCGATCCAAAATGGCGCTGATCTGTCCAGTACAGGTTTGGCTCTCCTTTTGGATGAAGTCGAGTTGGCCGAGCTTGCACATTTAAAAGGCTGTTCCGCTTCGCTTGGAGAAGAAATCCGGACGAATCTGGTGATCTATAATTGGGAATGTAGTGATAGCCCGATTGGCGTTGAAGGCGGCGAGGAGCTGAAACGCACCACAACATTGCGCTTCCAGGACGATGGTGCGCTGTTCGCCCTCGCGGTCAATCCGACCAAAGCTAGCTTTGCTCCAACGGAGGCTGGTCTTACGATTGAAAAAGTGCCCTCACGAGATGAGATGGCCGAGAATTTTTCGAACGCAGTGATCAGTGGTGAAGATGCAACCTTGGGTGGGGTGATTCCGCTGACGGCAAGTCAAGTGCGCCAACTTGATAGCTACGCTGGGGCAACTTTTAATATCATCAAGCCGATGTCTCGGCGCGAAAGACGAAAGGCGCGTGAAGTGATTGGCCCACGAGCGACCTTCTACGAGCGCCCTCAGGACGGGATTGATCTCACTCTCAAGATGGATAGAGCGCGAGGCAATGAAGACAAGCATGTAACGCTCTACTTTGATCGGAATAATCTGCCGATCGGCGTCCATATCGAATCGTCGCTCCTTGCTATCGCGCCACTTCCCGATCGATGATAGCCGATAAGCCACTGCTTCGAATTGATTGCGGGACAACCGAGATCCGGTGTCCGCGTCCAGCGCAAAAGCCGCAGGATTCTGGCAAACGCAACGCTTCCGGCAACGGTAACGGTCGTCAATACTCAGGCCCAAGCTCCGGATCGAGGTCGCGGGGTCGTGCGAAATGCACCAGCACGCCGCAGCCGTCGCGCAGGTCGCTCCACTCCTCGATATCGAGTTCGAACACGGCAAAGGCGGCGGTGGGGAACTTCACCTTCGCCTCGTCGTAGAGCGCGTTCTCGTTTTTGGGCGCGACCAGTTCGAACAGCATGTCGCCGAGGCCTGGGTTGTGACCCGAAACCAGCAGGCTCTCGCCATCGCCGCCCTTTTCGCGGATTACGTCCATGATCGTGTCGGTCCCCGCAAGATAGAGCCGTTCGTCCCATTGCGGTACGAAGGCGGGAAGCGCCGCAGCCAGCGTTTGCTTCACACGTTCGGCGGGGCTGGCGACCAGCGTGTCCCAGTCTACGCCATGCGCGCGGATATGCTTGCCGATCACCTGCGCCCCGCAGCGCCCGCGATCGTTGAGCCCGCGATCGAAATCGCGCTTGTCGCTCTGCCCCCAGTCGGACTTGGCATGACGCAGCAGGCCAAGAATCTTCATGCGCGCGTCTTCACTGGGGCTGGGTCTCCGCTGCCATCTGCTCGGGGCTAACAACACCCTTGGCGACGCGCTGTAAAGCCTCTTCGAGTGTCAACCGCGTGACGGGCGTGCCGTCGGGAAAGGCGGAAAGCAACCGGCTGGGGAAGGCGGGCGAAAGCATGACGAAATGGCCCGAATCCTCGCGCGTGCGGATCAGCCGCCCGAAGGCCTGCGCGAGGCGGGCGCGGATGATCCGGTCGTCATAGCGCTGGGCACCGCCTTCCTGATCTGCGGCAGCGGCGCGGCGCGCGCGATGAAGGATGGTGGGGCGCGGCCAGGGCACGCTTTCCATCACGACGCAGCGCAAGCTTCGACCGGGTACGTCGACCCCGTCGCGTAGCGCGTCGGTGCCGAGTAGGCTGGCGTGTGGATCGTCGCGGAAGATATCGGTCAGCGTGCCGGTATCGATCGGATCGACATGCTGGGCATAGAGCGGCAACCCCGCCCGCGCGAGCCGGTCGGCAATCCGGCCGTAGACCGCGCGCATCCGCCGGATCGCCGTAAACAGGCCGAGCACGCCGCCATCGGAGGCCTCGATCAGGCGAGCATAGGCCCCCGCGAGTGCGGGAATATCGCCGCGCCTGATGTCGGTGACAATCAGCACCTCGGCGCGGCTGGCATATTCGAACGGGCTGTCCGCCTGCGCGGTCTTGGGCAGCAATTCGAGATGCGGCGCGCCGCTTTTGGTGATGGCGTGAGCCCAGTCGGGGCCGCTCTCGTCGCGGTCGGTCAGCGTGGCGCTGGTCAGCATCACGCCATGTGCCGGTTCGAGCACCACCTTTGCGAAGGGCTTCATCGGATCGAGCCAGTGGCGGTAGAGCCCGACATCGAATTCACGCGCATCGCTGCGATCGACCTGCAACCAATCGACGAATTCGGGATCGGCCGGGCCGCCCAGGCGCGCGAGCAGCGCTTCCCATGCGGCGATCAGGTCGATCCTCCAGGCCAGAGAATGGCGCGCCCCCTCGATCCGCGCGCGGCCCTGGCCATCGAGCCAGTCGGGCGCGTCTTCGAGGACCGCCTCGAGCCGACCGGCGAGTTTGAGGAGTGGCGCACGGATGGAGGCGAGGGCCTGCGCCGCCGTGCCTGCCGTCTCGACCAGCTCGCCCGGAAGCTGGGCGGTTTCGGTTTCGATGCCATAGCCCGCCTCAAGCCCTTTTTCGTCGCGCGCGAAGGTGGTCGCGCGTACGACGGCGAGGAGTTCTTCCAGCGGCCCGATAGGCGAGCCTTCCGCCAGACGTCCGAGCCAGCCATCGGAGGGCAGGGCATGCGCTGCCTCGACCGCGTCTTCCACCGCCTCGCCGCCCGCATCGTCATAGCTGGCGACATCTGCGAGCCGGGCGGACAGGCCCCGGCGCCGACCGCGGCTGTTCTTTTCCGGCCCGATGATCCAGCGCCTCAGCTCGATTGCCTCCTGCCCGGTCAGCGCGGCGGAGAACGTGCTGTCGGCAGCGTCGAAGACGTGATGCCCCTCGTCGAAAACGATCCGCGTCGGGCGTCCGTTCGCATCGCGCCCGCGAGCTGCATTGATCATCACCAAGGCGTGGTTGGCGATCACCAGATCGGCCTGGGCGGCATTGCGCGCGCTACGCTCGATGAAGCACTTCCGGTAATGCGGGCAGCCGGCATAGACGCATTCGCCGCGCTGGTCGGTCAGCGCGGCGATCCCCCGTTTGCGGAACAGCGTGCCGAGCCAGCCCGGCAGATCGCCGCCGATCATATCGCCATCCTGGGAGTAGGCTGCCCAGCGCGCAACCAGATGCGCGAGAATGGCGGGGCGACCGGTAAACCCGCCCTGCAGCGCGTCTTCCAGATTGAGCAGGCAAAGGTAGTTTTCCCGACCCTTGCGCACGACCACCGGCGGCGAACCGTCGGCGCGAGTATTCGGCCACGCTCGCCTGCTTTCCTGCCGCAACTGGCGCTGGAGGTTCTTGGTATAGGTCGAAACCCAGACGGTCCCGCCCGACCGTTCCGCCCACAGCGAGGCGGGCGCTAGATAGCCCAGCGTCTTGCCGATGCCGGTGCCGGCCTGCGCCAACAGGAGGTGGGGGCGTTTCTGCCTGTCGCGCGGGCTGAATACGCTGCCCGCATCGCGCGCGAACAGCCTTTGCCCCTCGCGCTTTTCCGCGCCTTCGCCGGTAAGCCGTTCAAGGTGCGCCTCGATCTCGGGCTCTTCGATCAGAACCTGCGCCGGTTGCGCTCGTTCGGGGGCCTCCTCCCACTCGGGCAGCCGCGAGAAGAGCCACTTTTCGGCGCGTTGCGGTTTCCTCACATGCGGAGCGAGCACATTTGCCCAGGGCCAGCGCAGCCGCGCGAGCGATTGCAAGCTCGACCATGCCCCTTCGCGCTGTTCCCAGTCCTCGCTCTCGCAGGTTGCAACCAACGCGCCGGCGGCCTGCTGGAGCAGCAGGGGTACGGCAGCATCATCGGTCGGTTCGTCGAGGCCTAGCGCGTGGGCAAGCCCTTTGGGCGTGGGAACGCAGAACCGGGCCGGATGGACGAACGCGAAGAGTTCCAGCAGGTCGAGGCCAGACAGGTCGGGATAGCCCAGCCTGCTTGCCACCAGCGGAGCATTCATCAGCAATTGAGGCGTGTCGGCAGCCGCCATCACCGCCTCACCTTTGGAGCAACCCCGCGTCGGCCCGTTCGGATCGCGCAGCCAGGTTCCGGCATGGCTTGCGTGAAGGGCAGGGAGGGGCACCGGCTGTGTCACGCATCGACAATTATAGCGCCGGAACGAAAAGTAAACAGAGGGCGGCAAGACTATGCCGAGGCATGTTCGCTTCGTCGCAAGTACTTGGCGGCTAGTCGTGAATTGAACCGGAAAAATCGCGATAAATCAGATTTTTATACTTTCCTGAACAACCGTTCATCGGAACTGTGGCGAAATCGTGTTCGTTTTCTGGGCATGACCAAGACCCGTCATCTGATCGCCAGCGCCCCCATAGCGATTGCTGCAATGGCCGCGCTTCATACCCTTCCTGCGCATGCTCAGGAGGCCCCTCCTGCGAGTGCTCAGGACGCGCCCATTCTGGCGCTGGAGACACTGCCGCAGGCTTCATCTCCGGCACCGGCTCCCGTGGCCGTCGCATCACAGCCGTCCGCGCCTGCGTCTGCGACCACGCCGACGACACCCGCACCCGTACTCCCCGTCGACCCCGTTGCAGCCGAACCGGTACTCCTCGAAACCCAGCCGGTGCAGATCGAGGAAGCTGAGCCGGTCGAGCCGGTGAGCGTGGACCCTGCGCCCGTCCGCCCGGCTACGAATGCCCGAGAGTCGACGCCCGCTGCAGAACCGGCTGCTGCCATTTCCGTGTCGGAAAATGAAGGAGCAGCCGCTTCGGCCATGCCCGTGGCGGACAGTGCAATGGCAACGCCGGTGGTTGCGGAAAGCGAGCTTGCGCCGATCCCTGAACCCATCCGAGATGGAAGTTCCGCTGCGCTCTTGTTCGCCCTGCTGGGCATCGGTGGCATCGGTTTGGTTGCCTTCGTTCTGATGCGCCGCCGTCGTCGTACCACGGATGTGCCGACGATTGAGCGCCCGGTAGTGGCCGCCCCGATGACGCTCGACCGCGAGCCGGTAGTGGCGGGATATGACGAGGCGCCGCAGCGCGAACTTCCGGTTGATCCAGCCCCCACCCAGCCGACAAGCGATGGTGCCGTGCCGCTTCCCGCGCAGCTTCCTGAAAGCCGCCGCGAACGCGGACGTCTTCTGCGCCGCATGATCGAAGCGCGTCCGGATCGGGCCAATCCATTCCGTTCTTCCAAGGCGCGTGCCAAGCGTGCCCGCCTGATCCTCCAGTCGATCGGGACCCGTTTCACCAATCGCAAGCCGGGCATCGACCTGAGCCAGTATACCAATGTCTGGCCGGAACTGCGCGGTTGGCGTCCTGCGGCAGCCTAAACCCCTCCCGACCCTTCGAATGGTGTCGCAGCGGTAGGGGCGCCCTCCCACAAGGAAGGCGCCCCTATTGCCGTGTCACGCAGCGATGGAGAGATCGGAAGCCGCGAGCGCCTGTTCGAGATCGGCAAAAATGTCCTCGGCATCCTCAAGCCCGATTGAGAGGCGCAGCAGGCCCTCACCAATCCCATGCGCGGCGCGTTCCTCCGCCGTGTAGGTCGAATGGGTCATGCTCGCCGGGTGCTGGACCAGCGTTTCAGCATCGCCGAGCGAGACCGCGCGGACGATCATGTTCAGCCGGTTCATGAAACGGATGCCTTGATCGTAGCCACCGGCGAGGTCGAAGGCGATCATGCCGCCGGGCAGCGCCATCTGGCGCCGGGCCAGGGCGTGACGGCCGAAGCTCTCGAGGCCGGGATAGTGGACTGCGGCAACTTGCGGCTGTGCTTCGAGCCACCGCGCCACTTCCAGCGCGGTCTTGCTGTGCCGCTCCATACGCAGCGCCAGCGTCTTCAATCCGCGCATGACGAGCGTTGCGGTAAAGGGGCTCATCACTGCGCCGGTCATGTCCTTGAGACCTTCAAGCCTCACGCGCTGCATGGTTTCGGTGCTACCCGCGACGAGGCCGCCGACAAGGTCGCCATGCCCGCCCAGATACTTGGTTGCGGAGTGAACGACCACGTCTGCGCCCAGTTCGACCGGGCGGGTGATGGCGGGAGTGGCATAGGTATTGTCGACCACCACCTGGGCGCCATGGGCGTGGGCCACCTCGCTGATCGCCGCGATATCGACGAGCCGCATATTGGGGTTGGCCGGGGTTTCGAAATAGACCAGTTTCACCCTGTCGTTCATCGCGGCTTCGAGAGCTGCCGGATCGGTTAGATCGACATGGGTGACCTTCACACCGAATTTGGCGAGGCCGTGACGGAAGAAGGCGAAGGTGCAGCCATAAAGGGTCTTGTCGGTAACGATCTCGTCGCCCGCACTCAGCAGCGTCCACATTACGGCGGAAATGGCGCCCATGCCGCTGGCGGTGGCAACACCTGCTTCTGCATTTTCGAGCGTGGCGATGCGCTGTTCGAGCAGATCGAGCGTCGGGTTCGAAATGCGGCTGTAGAAATAGCCCGGCTGTTCACCGGCAAAGATCGCGCCGCCCTGTTCCGCGCTCTCGAAGGCGAAGGTGGAAGCCATGTGCATCGGCGGGGTGAGCGCGCCCTGGTACTCGGCCGGATCGTAACCGTGGTGGATAGCTCGGCTTGCAAAACCGGATAGTGGGGTGCGGCTCATGACACATGACCTTTCAATACGTCTTGAAGGTCGATATACAGCTACATGGATGGAATATCCCTGCAAATCGTGCCAGTAGTTGAGGCTCAATTGGCATATTATGCTAATCGGAGGAATGGATGGATGCGAAAGACCGCCGTATTCTGCGCGAGTTGCAGCGCGATGGTCGGCTAACCAATGCGGAACTGGCCGAGCGGGTGAACCTCTCGCCGTCACCCTGCCTCAGGCGCGTTCGCAATCTCGAAAAGGCGGGAGTGATCGATCGCTACGTTGCCATCGTCGACCGCGAGGCGGCTGGCTATCCCATTACAGCTTTCGTGCAGGTCACACTCGATCATCATGATCGCGAAGTGGTCGAAGGTTTTGAGCGGCGTGTGCGCGAGACGCCCCAGATCCTGACCTGCCACCTGCTGACAGGCAGTTCGGACTATATGTTGCAGATCGTCGTTGCCGGGCTCGATGCCTATGAAGATTTCATGCGCAACACACTGCACACAACACCCGGAATAGCCACGATCAACACCAGCCTGGTTTACGGTACGATCAAGGATACCGTCGAGCTTCCCTAAGGAGTTATGCAAGCGAGCGAGGTCGGCATTCGCCAACCCCGCCCCTGTCTACCGGAATATTGCGTTCCGGGGCGCGTTCAGCATTTGCCGAAGGTCTTGGAGATGATCGTCACACCGGCGACCGAGATGGTCACTTTCACGCCGGTCGGGAAGCCCCAGGTTGTACAGATGCTCAGGCAGGCCTGTGCAGCGGTACCTTCGGGAACCGAAATCGGGATCGGGATACACACCGATCCGATGCCCAGCGGCAGGTCGAGGCAGACCTTATGGTCCTTCACCGTCACGCTGATACACTCGGCCAGTGCGGCATACTCGCCGCCCCCCAGAATATTCGGGCTGCCATCGGAGGCTTCGATGCCTACCGTTTCGTTATGACGACGTGCGGCATCAAGTGCCTGTTCGACCTTTTCTTGGTCGAAGCTTGGAAAATTTGCCATAATTGTAACCTCCTAGTTTGGTTGTTCGCGACATTAGCTGCCGCACGGAGGTTGTTTCTGTTTCGGCAAAGCTTTTCGAATCCGACTCAGTCCATGGTGGCGCATACAAAGGTTGCAATCGCCCAAGGCGCGCCGTGCGGCTTGACAAAGATTCCACGGAATCGGACATATCTGTGGAGAGCAACTTGCTGCTTGCGTCGGCGCTGCATTTTCGCGAGAGGCCGGGGCATGAGCATGACCGAGCTGATCGCCGCCGCACGTGTGTCCAAGGCCTGGCCGTTCCAGGAAGCACAGCGCCTGCTCAAACGTTACCCCGACGGCATGAAGCCGGATGGCGCGCCCGTGCTGTTCGAGACCGGCTATGGCCCCTCCGGCCTGCCGCATATCGGCACCTTTCAGGAAGTGCTGCGCACCACGCTCGTTCGGCGCGCGTTCGAGGCCATGATCGGCGCGAAGCCCGAAGACGGCAAGACGCGGCTCGTCGCTTTCTCAGACGACATGGACGGGCTGCGCAAGGTTCCGGACAATGTGCCCAATCAACAATTGCTCGAGGCCAATCTGCACCTGCCGCTGAGCCGTGTGCCCGACCCATTCGAAAAGGGGCATGAAAGCTTCGCCGCGCACAACAATGCCAAGCTGCGCGAATTTCTCGACCGCTTCGGGTTCGAGTACGAATTCATCGCCTCGAATGACATGTATAACTCCGGCCGCTTCGACGATGCGCTCCGCCAGGTCCTGCGCAAGAACCAGGACATTCTGGACATCATGTTGCCCACACTGCGCGAGGAACGCCGACAGACCTATTCGCCCGTCCTGCCGATTTCGCCCTCGACGGGCCGTGTGTTGCAGGTGCCCGTCGAGGTGGTCGATCCCGAAGCGGGCCTGATCCGGTTCACCGACGAGGACGGATCGGTGGTCGAACAATCGGCGCTTGGCGGCATGTCCAAGCTGCAGTGGAAGGTCGACTGGGCCATGCGCTGGTATGCGCTGGGCGTCGATTACGAGATGTACGGCAAGGATCTGACGGACAGCGGGGTGCAGTCGGGCAGGATCGTCAAGGTGCTCGGCGGCCGCAAGCCGGAAGGGCTGATTTACGAGATGTTCCTCGACCAGAATGGCGAGAAGATCTCCAAGTCGAAGGGCAACGGTCTCTCGATCGAGGAATGGCTGACCTATGGCTCGGAAGAGAGCCTGGGATTCTACATCTTCCCCAATCCCAAGAGCGCCAAGCAACTCCATGTCGGCGTGATTCCGCGTGCGGTCGACGATTACTGGCAGTTCCGCGAGCGGCTGGCCGAACAGCCCCTCGACAAACAGCTTGGCAATCCGGTGTGGCATCTGGCGCGCACCAATGGCGGGTTCGAGGGTGGCGAAGCGCCGGGCGCGGGCGACAGCCTGCCGGTAACCTATGGCCTCCTGCTCAACCTCGCCAGCGTCTTGGGCGCGGAAGCCAGCGAGGAGGCGCTGCGCGATTATCTCGAGAGCTATATCGGGGCAGGCAAGATCACGCCCGAACTCGAGGTGCTGATCGGCACGGCGATCGCCTACACCCGCGACTACATCGTCCCGACACTGAACAAGCGTGCACCGGCGGCGAACGAAGCCGAAGCCCTGCGTGCACTCGACGCGTTTCTGGCGGATGCTGCGCCAGATACCAGTGCCCAGGATTTGCAGACCGAGGTTTATGAGATCGGCAAACGTGACGAATACGGTTTCGAGAGCCTGCGCGACTGGTTTAAGGCGCTCTATCAGACATTGCTCGGGAGCGATCAGGGGCCGAGGATGGGCAGCTTCATCGCGCTTTACGGGATCGAGAACAGCCGCAAGCTGATTGCCGAGGCATTGGCCAGGGCGTGAAATAACGAAGGCGTAGGGCCTTCCCTCTATCTCGCGCCGCGAGATGGCGATGATCGCCCTGGCGGCAAGGCTCAGCTATGCTTGCGCGTGCGGTACCACTTGGTCAGCACGTATTTCTGCCCCTTGATGACCGGCGTGCCGGCATGCAGCGTGTTTTCATTGGGTCGACCCTCGGGCGTGGCGTTGTTCCATACCATCAGCACGCCCGGCTTGGGCTCGATCGACGCGCCTACCTCGACGAAATGGGTGTGCCCGCCTTCCTCGACTTCGTTGAGAAAGGCCATTGCGGTCCAGCAGCGCTGGCCACCGCGCTTGCGTTCCAGCTTCCAGTATTCCTGATCCGTATAGAACCAGTCATTATGTGGTTTGAATTCCTGCCCAGGCAGGTAGCGCTGCCCCTGGATGTTCTCACCAACTTTGCCCGGCAGGCCCAACCTGTCGTCGATTCGGCGGGAAATCGCCTTTACGAAGGGATCATGCGGGTCAAAATTGCCCGAATAGGACGTGCGGAATTTTGCGACATAGGCGGTTTCATGTAGCTCGCTCGGCCGTGCGACGGCGTCGATCATTTGCATCAGCCGCGCGCATTCTTCCTCGGACAGGAAGTTGCCGATAGCGTAGATCTCCGCCTTGTCGGACGGAATCCTGTAAGCCTGCGGATCGGAATCTAGCCGTTTGCGGACAAGCGCGCCAACGCGCTTCAGGGCATCCTGATCGGGTACGGAAGCTGTCTTGGTCATGGTGGCACTGTGTTAGCAATCGCGTGCGCTGCATCAAGTATGACGGCTTGCCGCACGATATCAGTCCGCTAGATTGGCTGCACCATATCGGAGAGGGACCTATGAACCAGACAGCCGCGCGCCGCTATTCGACGGGGGCCATGCTATTTCACTGGGCGATCGCCATCGCCGTAATCGTGAACTGGCGGATCGCCGAAGCGGCCGAGCAAGCCGAAATGCCAGCCAAGGCGGAGATATTCGCGAATCACAAGGCGCTCGGCATACTCATTCTTGTCCTCACTCTCGGCCGTCTCGCCTGGCGCTGGACGCACCCCGTTCCAGCGCTGCCGAGCGATCTTGCCAAATGGGAAGCCGTGCTCGCGCGCACGGTGCATATCATCTTCTATATCCTCTTGATCGGCCTGCCACTGGGCGGCTGGCTGGCCAATTCGATGACCGGTCGGGATATCGATTTCTTCGGATTGTTCACGATCCCGCAGCTTCCAGTGGGGGCCAACAAGGACCTTGGCGGATCGATCTTCGATATGCATGCGCTGGGCGGCACGATCTTCCTCTATCTGATCGGCCTGCATATTCTCGGTGCGCTCAAGCATACGTTCTTCGACAAGAACGGTGGCATTTTCCGGATGCTGCCTTTCGGCAAGGTACCGGAGTGACACTGACGCAAGAAACCCCCGCCGATCGCCCGACGGGGGTTTCCAACGGCCAACCGGACCACTCTCGAATACCGGTGGGCGGTAAGACCTACCAGAAGAAGTCGTAAATCACGTCGACCACTTCGCCATTGTAGACATCGACCAGCAGCACGTCATCGTAATACCGTACCCAGCGATAGGGGCCGTACACGTTCGGCAGGCGATAGCGCCAGGGGTCGTTGATCCAGTAACGGCTACCGAAGAACAGATTGCCAATCTGCACACCGATGTTCAGGCGGCGATAGCGATAGTCCCGGTAAGGCGCGTAATAGCGACCGAGGCGGAAGATATCGCGGTTGTGGTAACGGTGGCGGTACCAGTCATAACGACGGTTGTCGCGCCAGCGGCGATGGTCCCACCGGTCGTAATCGCGCCACCGGCGGCCATCGTAATAGCGTGCCCGGCGATGATCCCGGCGCGCCTCGCGATAGCCATCGCGATACGCGTCGCGGCGGATGCTGCGGTCTTCCCAGCGATCCCGGCGACGTTCGGCCCTGCGGCCGTCACGATAGGCATCGCGGCGGATACGCCGGTCTTCCCGGGCCTCGCGGCGTGCGTCCTGGCGACGTTCCGCACGGCGGTCCTGACGAGCCTCGCGGCGTGCGTCCTGTCGACGTTCGGCACGGCGATCTTGCCGAGCCTCGCGGCGCGCGTCCCGCCGACGCTCGGCAATACGCTCTGCGCGCCGCTCTGCACGATTGGGATCGACATAGCTGCGGTTGCGCTCGGCGTGGTAGGTCCGGTTGCGGCTCTGGGTTTCGCGGCGGTCCTCACGCCTGTCGGCACGCCGCTCGCGCACATCTTCGCGACGTTCGCGGCGCGCTTGAGCAAAGTTGACGCGGTTGTTTCCGGTCGATTCGGTCGTCTTCAGCCGGTCGTGGCGGCGTTCGCTCCGCGCGCGGCGGGACTCGTGCGCATCCTGTTGGCGCACACTCCGGCGTGTCTCGCGGCGGCGCTCCCCTTGCGCGCGGCGTTCGGTGCGTTGCTGGCGCACGGCCCGCTGTGCACGGCGTTCCTGGCGCGCCGCGGCGCGCTCGCCCCGGTCTCGCTCGAGGTGTTCCTGCCGATCGCGCGATTGCGCTTCGGCTTCGGTGGGCAGGGCAGTGATCGCCATCGCCACGGCGAGGGCGCTCAACGCGCTGCCTTTCAAGAGCTGGGTCAGATGCATGGAGCGTGTCCTTTTATGGGTCGGTGCCGCTCCACCACCAGCGGCCGTTCTTGATGTCGCACAGTGTATCACAACGGCCTGACCCCAAACTGAACCGGTTCACCGCCCTGCTGTTCATCTTGAAAACCGAATTTATGAACGAGTTGCAGGCTTGGCACCATGACGTGCCCGGTGCATGCAGGCGTCCATGTACGACACACTCGAAGAAGTACGCACCGATATCGCTGCGCGACTGACCGAAGCTGCGCGGGACCGCCGCGTCCCCATGCATACTCCGGTGGTGGTTACCGCCGATGCCGATGCGCGGGTGATGGTACTGCGCGACTTCGATTCCGCGCGATGGACCTTGCGGTTCCATACCGATGTCCGCGCCCCGAAAGTCGCCGCGATCGAGACAGATGCGCGATTGACCGTGGTCGCCTATGACCAGCCGGGAAAAGTCCAACTGCGCCTGCACGGTTCGGGGCGGATAGAGCGCGAGGGTCCGGCAGTGGATGCTGTCTGGGCGGACAGTACGAATTTTGCACGTCGCTGCTATCTGGGCGAAGCGCCGGGCGCGAGCGCCGACCAGCCGATATCGGGTTTGCCCGAACATCTCGAGGGTGTGGAACCCGACGACGAACAAATCCGACGCGCGCGGGAAAATTTCGCGATTCTCCTGGTCGAGGTGGTGCAGATCGACTGGTTCAGCCTCGCTCATACCGGGCATCGCCGCGCGCTTCTGACGCCCACCGGCGGCGAATGGATCGCTCCATAACCGGTTCACATCGGTACGAAGCCTCACATCCGCACGGTGGATGGTTCGGTGGTGCTGTCGAAAACCATGCCTGCGGCGCGTTTCGTCACGCCAGAAGACCCTGCGAATAGCGATCGAGGCGGCGAGCGGGTCGATCACCGCCCGCCGCTATCAGGTCAGGATGCGGAGTTGATGGCCCGCAGAGTTAGATCGAAAGTGAGATCTTCGCCCGCGAGCGGGTGGTTTGCATCGACCTTGATCGAGTCCTCGGCGACCTCGACGATATGCAGCATCATCGGGTTGCCATCCGGACCCTGTGCCTGCAGCGCCATGCCGGGCTGTGGATCTGGGCCGGGGGGCAGTTGCGAACGGGGAATATCCTGCACGAGATCTTCGCGCCGTGGGCCGAACGCCTTGTCGCAGGGTATGGCAACCGATTGTTCCTCGCCTACCTGCATGCTGGTGAGCGCTTCCTCGATCTGCGGGAAAGTGCTGCCTCCGCCCAGCTCGATGGCCTGCGGACCGGCCTGCGCGGTACTGCCAACCTCCTCGCCGTCGCCCCGCTTGAGCACGTAGTCGATGGTTACGGTGTCACCGTTGTTGGGTGTGGTCATGAATGTCCTTTTTCGGATTTTGTGTTCGCGGCGGGTAATACGCCGACAAGAAACACGCTCGCGTACCGAGCGCCTTGCAGCGAGTCTCGCAATTCGTACCGCGCTAGTCAATTGGCGCAGTCTCGCTCCGGACTTTCGGTGGCTAGTTGCCGGATTGGCCCTATAGGGTAGTGATCGAAAACAAGGGGTTGAGGAAGAGCGCGAATGAATAGCAAGTCCGGTAGAGGATGGCGCACGACGCTACTCTGGCTTCTCAGGGTCATTGCCGCGCTGCTCGTTTTAGGATCGGTGCTCAGTACGACCGATCTCAACCAGTGGTGGATCCGCATCTGGGATTTCCCGCGGTTGCAGATTCTGGCGGCGATGATCCTTGCTGCGGTTGCCCTGTGGAAACTGGACCGTGCCTGGCGGCCGTGGCTCCCACTGGCTCTCGCAGGTTTCGCGGTGTGGCAGTTCTACAGAGTATTTCCCTATACGCCGCTGGCCACGACAGAAGTATCGCGCGTGACTGCCGATGAAACCAGCGACGCGGCCTGTTTCACGGCCCTCACGCTCAACGTCCTGCAGGATAATCGTGAATATGCGCGGACGGCCGATCTCATCCGCAGCCTCGATCCCGATATCGTCCTGCTGATGGAAACCGATCAGGCGTGGGCCGATGCAATGGCACCGACGCTCGCGGGTTATCCCGGTCGGATCGATCGCCCGCTGGACAATACCTATGGTATCATGTTCGCCTCGAGACTGCCGATGGACAATGCCTCTATCCAGGACCTGGCACAGAAAGATACGCCGTCGGTTCTGGCCACGCTGGCGGTTGGTGGCCATCGCTTTCGTATGATCGCGCTTCATCCGCGCCCGCCTATGCCCAAGCAGGATACCGAAGAGCGCGATGCCGAAATCGTCATGGCAGCCAAGCAATCGCAGGACCTGGCCATGCCGGTGCTGGCGATCGGCGATTTCAACGATGTCGCTTGGTCGGACACGACGCGTCTGTTCAAGGATATTGGCGGCTTTCTCGACCCGCGGATCGGGCGCGGGACCTATGCGACCTTCCCGTCGGGCATGGTGTGGTTGGGCTGGCCGCTCGACCATTTGTTCGCGACGGAGGAATTCCTCCTGGCCGACCTGCGCGTGGGCGAAAGCGTCGGCTCCGATCATCGTCCGGTGATCGCTCGCCTGTGCCTCGACCCAGACGCTGCTGTGGGTCGCAACGAGAAGGCGAAAGCCCCCGATGCGGAGGACGAAGAGGAAGCGGGCGAAGTGATGGAGGAGTTCGAGGAAGATACGGCGAAGGACCGGATAGAGGGCGAGGAGGGCTAGGACGCCCGCATGCCGGCCCAGGCCTGGACATCTTCGGGCCGTGACACTGCGATTACGGCTCTGTTTCGAGGCTGGGTGATATGCTCCGCCTGGGCGACAAGGAGCCGTTACCGAATTTCGAAATCGAGCAATTCAAACCTGGCAGGTGCCGTCGCATAGACGCCATGGCCACGCGCGGCAGTGGATCCGAATACCAATCCCACGCGGCTTGCGTTGGCCAGCGATCTTTCAAACGCGCGTGGCCGATCCTCCGCTTTCATTCCGCCGACTACCGAACCCCATGAGGGATCATCCAGCCTCACTGCCATCTCGTGAACGCCTGGCGCGATTTCCTGCACTGTATGAGCGGGGGCATACCAGCGATAGAGGGCGTAACGGCCCCTCGCGCTCCAATTGTCACCGCGGCGTTGAAAGAATAGCGAGACCGTGCCGGGCCTGTGAGAATCTTCCTGCGGCACGAACCGCGTTCCCTGCCGCGCATCGACGCGATAGCGAACCCTGATCAGGGATGCGTTTCTCAGCGAGCCGGGATCGAAGGTCACATAATGAACGTGCCCGTCGGCCTTGGTGGAATTCGGGAAATTGAACGCCCAGCCGTCCTCTGTCTGCATCGGGGTCAGCGGCATGTTCAGTGAATAATTCTGGCCACGGATGATCGGGCCGATTTCCCAATCCATCGCGGGAGGGGTGGCATGAGCCACGATGGCGGTCTGCGCCAGCGCCAATGCGATCAGGGCGAAGAAGTATCTCATAGACGCGAAATATAAGCGCGCTGGCCTGTTTCTGCGCTGAACGCTGCGTTCTGGCTCTCTCAATCTCAGGCACTCAGCCCGTCGGTTCGATCACGCTGTCCGGTTAACATCGCCCGCGCGGGAGCGCCTGCGCGCAATGACAAACAGGATGGTGGGCCAGAAGACGGTGTTGAAGATATCCAGCCAGGGTTCCAGTCGGCTGGCGTTCGGGCTTGGTCCGAAAATGTCCACGATCTCGTTCCCGACCGCGAAAAGATAGACGAGTGCAATGGGCACTCTCGATCGCATGCGATGGCGGAAAAGCAGGGCTGCCACGACAAATATCAACAGGCCGGCATGGATGTGCAGCAGGTCCTCTGACGCCCCGAAGGTGTCCGACAGCCACCGCTTCCCATCGCTATATAACCAAGCCAGCTTCTTCATGGTCGGCAGTTAGGTCCGGCCTGCGAGTTTGTCATGCGGTAACTGGCTTTCTGGGACGGCCTGCGGGCAGGCGCCCACCCGGCCACGCAGTGGCAACAGGTGTCTCGGCGCACGAATGATGGCGGAGGGCGCAAATCTTCGCTGTCCGCGCACCAACTCATTGGGAATTACCTCGTGAGCTTCTTGTAAGCCAGCCGGGTGGGGCGGTCCGCCGCATCGCCCAGACGCCGCCGTTTGTCTTCCTCATAAGCCTCGAAGTTCCCCTCGAACCATTCGACATGGCTATCGCCTTCGAAGGCGAGGATGTGCGTGGCGAGCCGGTCGAGGAAGAAACGGTCGTGCGAGATGACCACGGCGCAGCCGGCGAAGTTCTCGATCGCTTCTTCAAGTGCGCCCAGCGTTTCGACATCGAGATCGTTGGTCGGCTCGTCGAGCAGCAGGACGTTGCCGCCCTCCTTGAGCATCTTGGCCATGTGCACGCGGTTGCGTTCACCACCCGAGAGCTTGCCGACATTCTTCTGCTGGTCCGGCCCCTTGAAGTTGAACGCACCGACATAGGCGCGGGTCGAGACATCGTGGCCGTTGACCTTCATGTAGTCGAGCCCGTCGGAGATCTCTTCCCAGACATTGTTCTTCGGATCGAGGTGGTCGCGGCTCTGGTCGACATAGCCCAATCGTACCGTGTCGCCGACCTCCACCGTGCCGCTGTCGGGTTCTTCCTTGCCGGTGAGAATCTTGAACAGAGTGGACTTGCCCGCGCCGTTCGGTCCGATCACGCCCACGATGCCGCCCGGCGGCAGCATGAAGGACAGGTTTTCGAAAAGCAGCTTGTCGCCATAGGCCTTGGAAATGTTCTTGGCCTCGATAACCTTGCCGCCCAAGCGTTCGGGGACCTGGATGACAATCTGCGCCTTGCCCGGCTTGCGATCGCCCTGGGCATCCTGGAGCTGTTCGAACTTGCGGATACGCGCTTTCGACTTGATCTGGCGCGCCGAAGGCGTCTGGCGGATCCATTCGAGTTCGCGCGAGAGCGCCTTTTGCCGTCCGCTTTCTTCGCGACTTTCCTGCTCGAGGCGCTTGGCTTTCTTCTCGAGATAGGTCGAATAATTGCCTTCGTACGGGTAGTAGGAACCGCGATCGAGCTCGAGGATCCAGCCCACCACATTATCGAGGAAGTAGCGATCGTGGGTGATCATCAGCACCGCACCGGCATATTCCTTGAGGTGGTTTTCCAGCCACTGCACGCTTTCGGCGTCGAGGTGGTTGGTCGGTTCGTCGAGCAGCAGGATCGAGGGCTTCTGGATCAGTAGACGGGTGAGCGCCACGCGGCGCTTCTCGCCGCCGGACAGGTCGGTGACCGGCCAGTCACCGGGAGGGCAGCGCAGCGCTTCCATTGCGATCTCGAGCTGGTTGTCGAGCGTCCAGCCATCGACCGCATCGATCTCTTCCTGCAGCGTGCCCATCTCTTCCATCAGGGCGTCGAAGTCCGTATCGTCCTTTGGATCGCCCATTTCAGCGCTGATGGCATTAAAGCGATCGACCTTGTCGGCG
Organism: Qipengyuania sp. ABI-127-1; assembly: GCA_022953095.1. Classification (GTDB taxonomy): domain Bacteria; phylum Pseudomonadota; class Alphaproteobacteria; order Sphingomonadales; family Sphingomonadaceae; genus Qipengyuania. The sequence continues at coordinate 411,538 of JALJCR010000002.1, forward strand.
ATTTCGCGCGCGCCGTCCTTGACGTTTTCGAGTACCGTCTTGCTCTCGTCCAGCGTAGGTTCCTGGGGCAGATAGCCGACCGTGATGTTTTCGCCCGGCCATGCTTCGCCCGTGAAGTCGGTGTCGATACCGGCCATAATTTTCATCAGCGTCGACTTGCCTGCCCCGTTGGGGCCGACAATGCCGATCTTCGCGCCCTGATAGAACTGCAGGTTGATGTTGCTGAGCACCGGCTTGGAAGCACCGGGGAAGGTTTTGGTCATGTCCTTCATGACAAAAGCGTACTGGGCGGCCATCGGGCTAGGTCCTCGGGATAGGAATGGAAGCGCGGGCATATCCGCCCGCAAGGTTTGCAGGCGCAGATAGTCGCACCGCGGCAAAGGGGCAAGCACCCTGGAAGCTTGATGGCGTGCAAGCCAAATTTGCCCATCGTTTCGAAAATAAAGCCGTATAATTGGTGGACTTTTCCTCCAAAACGTCCGATTTTGGGTTGGAATCGGGGGTATTACTTACACTAACAATTAACCGGGCCTGCCTATTCGAAGGGCAGGAAGGGCAGGGGCATTCCATGCGCGAACAGATTATGGGTCTGATCACACCGACGATGGCGATCGTGTTTCTCGCGGTCTTCGTCATCATGTGGTGGCGCGGGAAAATGGGCAATTACGTGCTTGGTTTTGCCGCGGGCTATCTGTTCTTCGCGCTCGGCTTCGCGGCCACGCATCTGCTCAACACCGGTTCTCCCTACGTTTTTCACGTCACGCAGTTCTTCTACTCTCTGAGCGTCGCATCGGGTGCCTGGGCGCTTACCAAGCGTGCAAACCAGCCCAATTATCTCGGAGTTCTGCTGACGATCTACGGGTTTTCGGCGGCGACACTGGCGGTCGCCGTCGCGACAAGTCCGGATATTTCGTCCCGCCTCATTATCGTCAATGTGGGGTATGGGGCGATGTATCTCGTGGTCGTTATGGCGCTGCTCGGTGCCCAGCGGCGAGAAGCGATCGACAAGCTAATCATCCTGATGCACGCCTTGCTGGCCGCGCAGTTTATGATCCGTCCCGTGCTCACGCTTCTGGTCGAACAAAGCATCCCGGCTGACGTTTACCGGCAGTCGATCTATTATTCGGTTCTCAACCTGTCTTTAGCGGTGATCTCGCTTATGACCGCGATGGTGCTGGTTGGAGCTTGCGTTTACGACCAGATCAAGGCTGTGCGCGAACAGGCCGAGCTGGATGGGTTGACCGGCCTGCGTACGCGGCGCGCGTTCGAGCAGAACGTGGTCGAAATGATCGAACGGGCGAAGCTGGAATGCGTCCCCGTTGCGCTGGTGGTGGCGGATATCGATCATTTCAAGGCGGTAAACGATGTCTGGGGCCACCAGGTGGGCGATATGGCGATCAGGCAGTTTGGCGATGTCATCAAGAGCACGATCCGCGAGACGGATATTGCAGGACGAATCGGCGGCGAGGAGTTCTGCATTCTCGCCTGGAACTGCAACGCAAAGGCTGCCGAGACGCTGGCCGAGCGTATCCGTACCGATTTCGCGCAGGTTCAGGTCGTCGGAATGCCGGACGACCATCGTCTCACCGCCAGTTTCGGTGTTGCCGGGCGCGGCGAGGGCGAAGGGTATGGCAGGCTGTTCGCGCGGACCGATGCGGCGCTTTATCGGGCCAAGGAAGGCGGGCGGAACCGCACGGTACGCGATGGTGCGGGCAAGAAGCGCACCATCATCACTCCGATCAAGAAGACAGTCGGCGAATTGCGCGAGGTGGGCACCTAGCCGAAGCTCTTGCGTAGCAGCGCTGGCAGCATTGCCAATTGAAGCGCCGGACGAAGCAGTAAGAAAGCGATGAAGCTAGCCCAGAGGCCATGGTTTCCGAGCGGCCAACTCAGCCACAGAAAAAGGCTGTAAGCCGCCACAGCCCCCGCCATTGAGCTCAGAAGCGCACGAGTCCAACTCGCGCCCACGAACACGCCGTCGAGTACGAAGCCGGCGAAGCCTGCCAGCGGTATCGCCACCAGCCACGGCGACAGCTTACGCGCTTCGGCCGCAACCGCAGGCGTCGCGGCGAAGCTGTCGGTGATCATTCCGCCGAAAAACGAAAAGACGATCGCCAGCAAGATCGCCACGCCGAGGCAGCGCAGCAATATCGCCCGAATATGAGCGGTGAACCCTTGCCTGTCCGCAGCTCCGGCGCGCTCGCCATTGAGCACCTGAGCGGCGTTTTCGAACCCATCGAGCAAGAGCGCGGCCAGCACGAAAAGCTGGTAGATTATGCCATTCGCGGCCAGCACCACCGGGCCGCGTTCGGCGCCCAGGCGAGTGAGGGCGGCAATCGCGATCATCAGCACGACCGTGCGCAGGAACAGGTCGCGATTGATGGCAAGGAAGGGCTTCAGTGCGCGGGGCGACAAGCTTGTCCTAGCCCCCAGCGCTGCGCGGATGTCGCGGCCCGCAAGGTGCCAGATCAGCGCGGCAGTCACGGTCAGCTTGGCGAATTCTGCAATGAAGCTGGACCAACCGATTCCCGCGATTCCCCAGTCCAGTCCCAGCGCCAGAAAGAGGCCCAGAGCGACGTTGAGAAGATTGTAACAGACTTCGATCGCCAGGACTTCGCGCATTCGTCTGCGCCCAATGAGAAAGCCGATGAGGGCGAAATTGACCAACACGGCAGGGGCACTCCAATAACGGATATCCGCATAAACGATGGCGGCGGAGCGAACCTGAGCCTGCGCGCCCAGCGCATCGAGCAGCAGCGGCATCAGGAACGGTTTGGCGACCAACAGCAAAGCGGCGATCGACAGACCGACGACGAGCCCCTTCAGCAGCACTTCAGCCTGCGCCTGCGCGCCCGAACGTGTGCTTTCCTGCGCGACCAGGCCGGTCGTGCCGGTCTTAAGAAAGTTCATCACGGTGAACAGGGCGGCAAACAGTTTCGCGCCGACGTCGACCGCGCCTTGGGTCGGCGCATCGCCGAGGCGCCCGACGATCCACATATCGCCCACGCCGATCAGCGCGGTCGCTATATTGGTAAGCATGGCGGGCAGCGCGATCGCCCAGATCAGACGGGCATCGATGCTGGAAGAGCCGGAGGTGTTCAAGCGGTGCAACTCCCGCGCTGTCGCTCGAGCATTTCCGACGAGATCCGCCCGTGGGCGGCTTGGGTCATGAAATGCTGGTCGGGGAGACTGGATTCGAACCAGCGACCCCTTGTACCCAAAACAAGTGCGCTACCAGGCTGCGCCACTCCCCGACCGATTTCTTCCGCAAGGCGCCAGGCTTGGTGGGCCCGGCAGGACTCGAACCCGCGACCTAGCCGTTATGAGCGGCCAGCTCTAACCAACTGAGCTACAGGCCCCCAGCCACGCCGTGCGGAAAAGCGCGCCTAGCCTCGCCGAGAGAGCCTTGCAAGCGCTAGGAGTCGACTGCCGCCATGATTTCCGCAACCGTAGTCGGCCGCACCCCGCGCGAATCCAGATAGGCGTAGACGCCCCGTAGCCAGTCATAGAGGGTGTCGAGGTCGTCCTCGTCGCGCACATAGGGCGTATGACCCGGGGCCAAAGACGGACTGTGGAAGCTCAGCACCAGAACCGGGAGGCCATCGTCGATCGCGATGTCGCAGCCGCGAAGAGCCTCGTCCAGCGAAACTCCCTCGGGTGTCAGCGCGATGCGTTCGAGCATGCCGGTCTTGGCGAGGAGCCCCCCTAGTCGAGGCAGCTTTTCGACCAGCGGAAAGATCTGCGACCCCTGTTGGCGCAGCATGCCCCAGAAAACCGTGGTGAGTGGAAGTTCGAGCAACCGCCTTTCGGGATCGACCCAATAGGGCGTCACTGGGTGGCGGCTGTAGTCGGGTCCATGACGGCGCGAATAATCGTAGCGCGAGCGGACCGAACTATCGATCGCAATGCCCTGTGCGCAAAGATGGCGGGCGGTCTGTGTGCCGAGGCCATATCGCCCAGCACGATAGATCAGCGGTGCTGCCTCGAACCCCTTTTCGATCGCATCGCGCAGGCGGCGGAACTTCTCTTCTTCGAGCGAAGGTGGCAGGTTGCCGGCAAAACTGTTTCGAGTGCAGATTTCCTCTTTCAAGGGAGGATTGACCCAGGGGTGTAGCTGTACCCCCACTTCGGCTTTGCCGCGCGCTACGGCATCGCCGATAATGTCCTGCGCTTGCCGATCTTTCGCGATTGGCCAGTCGACAAGATAGACCGGCACCACGCCGATCCCTTCGCAGAATTGCTGGAACTTCGCGATCCAGCGCACATGGGCAAGGCCATACCCATCGCTGCGGAAGCTGTCGTTCCACTCGAATTCTTCCTCCGTATCGACCGTCAACAATGAGCGTTGGCCGAAACCATCCGCGAACCTGGCCATCTGAGCAGGCTTCGGCGGATCGAGGAGGTTGGCGTTTGAAATAGCGGACGTATCCTAGCCGGTTGCGCGATCTGGCGCATCGGCAGGGCTAGGCAGCGTCCGGGTGTCGGTCAAGAGCGGGAGGCTCAGGACCAACACGTCTTCCACGCGTGAAAGGTCGCCGCCGGCTGCGCGGGCTTCCGCACGGGCAAGCCGCAGCGAGAAGCCTGCGCCGAAAATACCCGAGCTCAAAGTGCTGCCGCCCGAGCGGACTTCCGACGCGAAAATGTTGTCCGCATCCGCCAGCTTGGCGGGAAGCCCCGCGCGAAGCGTTACCTGTTCATCGTCGAGTCCCATGACAAGCGATACGGTTTCCCCGGCACCGGTCGCGCCGGCGAGCGTTGCCAACACCCGCCAGCCGAGCATCTCCGCTTCTTCCTGTGCAAGCGCGAGTGCGGCGGGTCGGTCGGCAATGCGAGCGTCGAAACGCGCCACGCGCGGACCCAGCACGGTTTGCAACTGGTCCAGTTGCGCGCGGACGATGGCCGCGAAATCGCTTTCGCCCGCCTCCAGGTCGAGCTCTCCGGTTTCAAGCCGGGCCAGCCGGTCCAATTCATCGAACCCGGCCAGGATATGCGCGGAATCCCCTGCGATCGACGCGGCAAGCGCGCGGTATTCATGCGGTGTCGGGCCGAAAACCTGCTGCTGGATGACCTCGGCATAGCCTTGCATCGCATTGACCGGCGTGCGCAATTCGTGAAGCAGTTGGCGCAGGCGGTCTGCCCCCCGCTGGGCTCGATTGTCGACGGGGGCAACCGCGCGGCGAAACCGCCCGACATAGCCATAGAAGCGGCCATCGCTGTGTGTGAAACGGGGAGCGGCATCGACGATCCACTCACCCTCGATCGTCTCCGCACCGCGCAGATGCACCGCCACGCCTCGCACAGGCTGGCGATTGACGAATGCCGTCGCAAAATCTTCCCCGGCTTGCGTAGCGTCGCGGCGCTGCGACAGGTCGATCCCGACAACCATTGGCGCAATATGCGGCTCTGCCCAATCGATGCGGCCTTCCGAGTTGGTCCCGAAACTGAAAGTGTCGAGCGGTTTGCGCTGCGGGGTGTCGTCGAGTTCAGCCAGTGGGAGCGTCGGCGCGTCGCCTGAGGGCGAAGCGGGGGCGCGCGTCTTGCGAAAGCTCTCTATCCGTTCGACCAAGGCCCGGATGTTTTCCGATTTGCCTGGAGGCTCGCTTGGCACATGCTGCATGTAAGCGTCCGCAACCGCGCCAGGTGGGGCGGAAGGGGTGGCCCCTTCCAGCGGATCGTTGGAGGCGCTGTTTTCATTCGCGGGGCGCAATACCAACGGTTCGGGCTGATGCAGGTCGAGAGGGCGCGCCTCCTGCTCTTCGATCTGTTGGGGCCGCTCCGGATCGACCGGCACGGGCAATGCGCGATCCGCCACGCCGAGCCGATCGAGAATACGAACCGCCGCCTCCGGCAAATCCTTGCGATGGCGCAGGAAACCACGCGCGCGGATCGGCAAACGAGGAATGAGCTCCGCCCATTCCTCGCCCGTGAGCCGGGCACGATAAAGTGCGGCACCGGCGATCGAGGGATGCGCTTCGCCGAACCAGCGGACCAGCTCGGGATTGCGGAAGCGCCAACCATTTTCGCCCAGTATGGCGGCTCGATCAGCCACGGATATGACTTCCGCCAGCGCGATCAGGCGCAGATATGCCGCCGCTTTCAGCGCTGGATCGCCCGCCTGCGGACGCTCTCCGAGCAGATCGAGCAACTGGCGGAACTGCGTTTTCGCCGCACGCTCGCCGGCGGCGCGGTGGCGCAGCACGGTGGCAAGGCGGTCGTCGAAATGCATCGGTTCTCCGGAATCGGTGGCGGCAGGCGGGCCTTACCTTGTCGCAGCCCAGGGTTTCTACAGCTGTAAAACTTAGGCTGAACGGAAAGTTGCCTGCGCGTTGCAAAGCGGGACAATTGCTGGCAAAGATAATAATGTTAGCCAAGAGGGCTGCATCGCGTTGTCAACATTTCGTGGAAGTTTCGCGATGCCCTGCCTTTGGCACAAGGGTAGCAGGGACACAATCTATGGCCAATCTCGACGATATAGACCGCCGGTTGCTGGGTGAACTCCAGGATGAGGGGCGGATCACCAATGTCGAGCTAGCCCACCGAGTGGGACTGACGGCTCCGCCATGCCTGCGCCGCGTGCGTGCGTTGGAGGAAGAGGGGGTTATCAAGGGCTATCATGCCGATCTCGATCCTTCGAAGCTGGGCTTTTCGATCACAGTCTTCGCCATGGTTAGCCTCAAGAGCCAGGCCGAAGATGCGTTGCGTGAATTCGAAGCGGCCATGAAGGACCTGCCCGATGTGCGCGAAGTGCACATGCTCAACGGCGAGATCGATTTCATCATCAAGATCGTCAGCAAGGACCTGCAGAGCTTTCAGGAGTTTCTGACCAGTAAGCTGACCCCGGCGCCCAATGTCGAGAGCGTAAAGACCTCGCTCACCATCCGCACCAGCAAGCACGAACCGGGCGTTCCGTTGTGAGCGGCGCCGAGCGGATCGAGGGGCATTGCCTGTGTGGCGCGGTCACCATCGCGCTCGATCGCCCCAAGCACGAGATCGAAATCTGCCAGTGCGACATGTGCCGACGTTGGGGCGGATCGTTCTACAGCGCGCAGACGGGTGAAAATGCCGAGGTTTCCGGCGGGGATACGATTACGGCCTACCGATCGAGCGAATGGGCCGAACGCGCCTTCTGCTCGAAATGCGGCAGCAACCTTTGGTACCGCTTTTTGCCGACCGGCAATCGCAGCTTCTCCGCCGGCCTGTTCGATGCGGCGGCCAAATACGCCGTCGAGAAAGAGATTTTCGTCGATGAACGTGCCGATTGGTGCCGCATCGAAGGCGACCATCCGCGCCAGACCGGTCAGGAAGTGATTGCCGAGGCCGAGGCGGCGGGCTTTCGCTTCGACTGATCCGCCCAATAGCGGAACCGAAAGCGACAAGCCCGCCTTCGCTCAGTCTCGATCCCCGCTCTTGATGATGAGCGTGTCTATGGGAAGCCTGCGTAGCAGTTCGCTGGCCGTGCTGCCGATCGTCGCGTGCCGCAGGGCGGATTCTCCATGCGTTCCCAGCACAAGCAGGCCGGCTTCGCTTTCACGGATTTCCTTCGCTAGCGCACCGCCGGGACTGCCATAGACGAGGTGGGGCGTGACCCTCTTCTGCGTTTCGGGCCGCAGCTCGTTCATGAACTCCCTGAAGACCTTGCTTTCGGCCTCTTTCACTTGGTTGCGGACATAAGCCGCCTTTTGCCATCCTTCGAAGGGCACGTGATAAGCGTGGATCAACTGGAAATCGGCATCGGGAAACAGGTCTGCTGCATCTTCGAGAGCATAGCGGGAGGGTGGATAGAAATCCGTCGCGGAAGCGATCTGGTTATAGGAATCGACCGGCCGGTTCTTGACTACCAATGTGGGTATCGAGGAGTGGCGGATTACGTAATCCACTGCCGTTCCCAGAAAGAAGTCCCGCATGTTGTTGAATCGTGCCACGCCGAGCACGATCAGCATGGCCTGTTCTTCTTCGGCAATGCCAACGATTGCCAGATCGGCGCGCTCTATCGGATATCGGAATGTAACCTGCGCATCCGGATGCGGAAGTACCGAGCGCATCCGTCGGTCAAGCTCGCCTCTCGATGGAGGGTCGCCCAAAGCCGGGTCGAGAGCATGGACGAGTATGACCTCTGCGTCCCACTCCTCCGCCAGGCTCAACGCCCGATCAATCGCCCGATCTGCTTCCGCCCGGAAGTCCGTACCGACTACTATCTTTTTACTCATGGCTATACCTTTTGAATGATATACCCATCCTCGGCTTCCGGGTACCACGCGATTACCGGGGGGACAAGAAATTCAGCCAATTGCGTATCGACAAGGCAGGCTGTTTTCCCGAAGGTCGGCCCAATGGAATCTCAGCTACACATCCCATATTTGAGAGAGGTCATCCTCTTCCTTGTCGTGGCAGGATTCGCGGTTCCGCTACTGCAACGCAGGGTCAGCCCGGTTCTTGGCTATCTCCTGATCGGCGGATTGATCGGGCCTTACGGGCTGGGGCTTCTGGCCGATGCCTTCCCACTCGCCGCGTTTCTGGTGATCGACGATCTTGATGGCGTACGGGCTTTAGCCGAGATCGGCGTTGTCTTCCTTCTGTTTGCCATTGGCCTGGAGTTGTCGCTCGATCGCTTGTGGGCCATGCGCCGCCTAGTGTTCGGACTGGGCAGTGCCCAAATTCTCCTGACCGGCGTGGTGATTGGCGGGGTGGCGTATGCCTGGGGCAATCCCGGTCCGGCTGCGCTCGTGCTGGGTGCTTGCCTTGCGCTCTCGTCCACGGCGATCGTCATGCAGTTGCTGATCGAGAAAAGCCGCCTCACCACCCCAGTGGGACGATCGGCGTTTTCAGTCCTCCTGATGCAGGATCTGGCCGTCGTACCCATCCTTTTCATTGTCGGAGTGCTGGGCACGGCTTCCGAAGGGCAAGGGGTGCTGGGCGGGCTGGCCCTCGCGCTCGGAGAGGCAGCTATCACTGTCGTGGTCATCTATGCGGTAGGCCGTTTGGTGCTGCGGCCCCTGTTCCGGGCCACCGCGCAATCCGGAAGCCGGGAAGCGTTCATGGCCATGATCCTGCTGATCGTTCTGGGTACTGCAGCCATTACCGGAGCAGTCGGTCTGTCCATGGCGCTCGGGGCGTTCCTTGCCGGTCTGCTCATTGCCGAGACCGAATACCGGCATCAGGTCGAAGTCGATATCGAGCCGTTCAAGGGGCTTATGCTCGGGCTGTTCTTCATGTCTGTCGGCATGGGTATCGATTGGCGGGTCCTGATGGAAACGCCCCTGTTGATCGCAGCGTCGGTCATCGGCCTGATCGCTATAAAGGCGGTCTTGAATGTGAGCCTTTTCCTCCTTTGGAAAACCCCGATCCACCGCGCGGTGGAAGCCGGTCTCCTTCTTGCCCAGGCCGGTGAGTTTGCATTCATCGTGGTGGGCCTGGCGATGTCTCTTGACCTCCTCCCGGGAAGTACGGGCCAGTTCATGTTGATCGTCGCGAGCCTTACCATGGTCCTCACTCCGGGACTGGCCGGGCTTGCCCGCAAGCTGGCGGACAGGATCGAAAATCGCCAAAACGAAAGGCATCCGGATGCGGTCGATCAGATGGAGGATATGGAGGGACATGTTCTGATCGCGGGCTTTGGAAGGGTGGGCCGGATGATCGCCTCGATCCTCGACCGGGAAGGGCTCCCTTATATCGCGATTGACAAAGACCCGATCATTGCCTCCGAAGCCCGTGCGTCCGGATTGCCCGTGCGATTTGGCGACGCATCGCGGCTGGAGATACTCCAGGCCAACCACGTAAGGCAGGCTGCAGCCTTGGTCATAACCCTGGGGGACGCGAAGAATACGGAATTGCTGACCCAGCGCATGCGAGAAGCGGCGCCGCATGTGCCGTTGTTCGTAAGGGCGCGGGACAAGGAGCAGGCCGACCGCCTGACCGATGCGGGGGCAACCGCCGCGGTCCCGGAAACGGTCGAGGCAAGCCTCCAGCTTGCCGCCAGACTGCTCGAGGGATGTGGTCTGGATGACGAAGTCATCCAACGCCGCCTTCAGCTCGAGCGCGCCTGAGAGTAGTTCCCGGTACGCCTGAATAGATGGGCGTGGGGCAGGACGGTGTCGGCGGAGCGAGTTTCCGCGTTGCTGCGAGGAATTCCGGAATATGCGCGGCACCGCCCCTGCCGGGCCGCAGTGCCGACGTTAGCTCTCGCGCGTTTTAAGCCACTCTTCCAACCACTTGATCGAATACTGACCGCTCTTCACATCCGGCTGCTGAAGCAGTTCCTGGTGAAGCGGGATGCTCGTCTTCACCCCTTCGACCACCATCTCCTCAAGTGCGCGCTTGAGGCGCATCATACAGCCTTCGCGTGTGCGACCATAAACGATCAGCTTGGCGATCATGCTGTCGTAATAGGGCGGGATGCGGTAGCCCTGATAGAGGCCGCTATCGACGCGCACATGCATACCGCCGGCCGCGTGGTAATAGGTCACTTCGCCCGGGCTGGGGGCAAATGTCCAAGGGTCTTCCGCATTGATGCGGCATTCGATCGCATGGCCCTTGAACTCGATCTCGTCCTGCTTGACCGAGAGCGGGTGCCCGGCCGCTATGCGGATCTGCTCGCGCACCAGGTCGACGCCGGTGATCGCCTCGGTCACGGGGTGCTCGACCTGCAGGCGGGTGTTCATTTCGATGAAGTAGAACTCGCCGTTTTCCCACAGGAATTCAATCGTGCCCGCGCCGCGATAGCCCATGTCGCGCATCGCCTGCGCGCAGACTTCGCCCATCCGCATGCGATCGTCCTCGCCCAGAACGGGGGAGGGGGCCTCTTCCAGCACTTTCTGGTGGCGGCGCTGGAGCGAACAGTCGCGTTCGCCGAGGTGAATGGCATTGCCATTGCCGTCGCCGAAGACCTGAAATTCGATGTGGCGCGGATCGCCGAGATATTTCTCGATATAGACGGTAGCGTCCCCGAAGGCGGCCTTCGCCTCGCTCCCGGCCTGCTTCATGAGGCTCTCGAGCTGGTCCTCGCTCTCGCAGACCTTCATCCCGCGCCCGCCGCCGCCGCTGGCGGCCTTGATGATGACCGGGTAGCCGATCTCCACAGCGATTTCGCGCGCTTCTTCGATCGTCGACACGGCGCCATCGGAGCCGGGGACAAGCGGCAGACCCAGCGCGCCCGCAGTCTTCTTCGCCTGCACCTTGTCGCCCATCGTGCGGATATGCTCGGGCTTGGGACCTATCCACGCGATATCGTGCGCTTCGACGATCTCGGCGAATTTGGCGTTTTCCGAAAGGAAGCCATAACCCGGATGGATCGCGTCCGCATGACTCACCTCGGCCGCCGAAATAATGTTGGCTATGTTGAGATAGCTGTCGATTGCGGGGGGCGGGCCGATGCAGACGGCATGGTCGGCCAGGCGCACATGCATGGCATCGGCATCGGCGGTGGAGTGCACCGCGACCGTCTCTATGCCCATCTCATGCGCGGCGCGGTGGATGCGCAGCGCGATTTCGCCGCGGTTGGCGATCAGGATGCGGGAGATGCTCACGATCGACCTCAGCCGACGACGACGAGCGGCTGGTCGAATTCGACCGGCTGGGCGTTCTCGACCAAGATCGCCTTGACCGTGCCGGACTGGTCGGCGGTGATCGGGTTCATGACCTTCATTGCCTCGACGATCAGCAGCGTCTGGCCTTCCTTGACGCTGTCGCCGACCGCAACGAAATCGGCTGCGCCGGGTTCGGGGGCGAGATAAACCGTACCAACCATAGGCGACTTGATCGCACCCGCAGTGTCGGCGGCAGGCGCGGTGTTTTCGGGGGCGGGGGCGGCAGGAGCGGGCGCTGCTGCTGCCGGGGCGGGCATCGGCGCTGGCGCGGCGGCCATGGGAACGCCGCCTCCCCGCGCAACACGGATCTTGCGATCGCCATCTTCGACTTCGATTTCGGTGAGCCCGGTGTCGCCCAACATATCGGCGAGCTCGCGCACGAGAGCGGTGTCGACATTCATGCCGGATTTGCCGGCGCTGCCTTTACGATCGGCCATGGAACCCCTTGTGTGTTGTTTGCGCCGCCTATGCTCTGCGCGGAGGCGTAGGGCAAGGGGTGAGCGCGCGATTTAGAGCGCCGCCGCCTTCTCCAACGCTACGGCATAGCTGCGCGGACCCAGCCCCTTCACTTCGTCCACCGCGCCCATGCCGACATAGGATATGTGACGGAATTCCTCGCGTGTGGCAGGATCGGAGAGGTGAACCTCGATTACCGGCACGTCGATTGCCCGGATTGCATCCAGCAGGGCGATGGAGGTGTGGGTGTAGGCGGCTGCATTGAGCAGAATCGCCTTGGCGCCCCTCGTACGTGCCTCGTGCAGCCAGTCTACCAGCTCGCCTTCATGGTTGGTCTGGCGGAAATCGATGACGAGCCCGAGTTCGCGCGCCTTGTCGGCCAGCATCGCTTCGATATCGGCGAGGGTGTCCGAGCCGTAAATCTCCGGCTCGCGCGTGCCGAGCAGGTTGAGATTGGGGCCGTTGAGGACGAAGACGGTGTCGGTCATGGCGGCGGGATAACGGCTGGTTGCCTATAGGAAAAGCGGAAGGTCGTCTCGTGACCGCGATACACGGGGTGAGGGCCGACTATTCGCTTCTCCGACAGAGGATAACTCCCTTCTTCGCAAGCGGATAGCTGTCCCCTCTACTCTAAGGCGCCGGTGTGGAAACAGACGTTGCAGAAGGTCCAGATTTTGATGGAGAGCCTGCTCTGAAGCAAGGACTTGCCGGTGGCAAACTCAGTTCCGGCATTAGTTTCCGGACGGTTTCGTAACGACGGTAAATGCATGACCGCCTGTGTCACTCGCATCCAATCCGTCGCTAATGTCCTCAATTTCAAAGCCGCTTGATCTCAGCTCAGCCTCTAAGGTGCTCTGCGAGTAGTGCTGTAACCAGTTGTAAACACGCCAGGTTTGTTGTTCTTCGATAATGGTGAATAGATCGAGGGAAACAGCAGCGGTCTCGTACTTCCACGTGCTGTGAAAGACATAACATTCATCGGCTGTCCAAAATCCATCCATGTAGTTGCGCGCAAATACAACTCCCTCGGAGACATCTGCGAAAGCCTTCACTGAATGCACATCGAAGACGAATGCACCTTCAGGATGGAGCGCACCGCGCACCTTCTCCAGCAAGACCGCGCGTTGCGCAGGGGAAAGAGCACAGAAGTCGCAGTAGATGAGCGTAATCAGATCCTGCTGTTCTGGAAGGACGTCAGTGAGGTAATTCGCCTGCCGAAATGCAAGTGAGCCGCAACCTGGCTTGGCGTGCAAATTGGCGTACTCGATCGAATTGGCGGAAAAATCCACGCCTGTAACGCACGCGCCATGCTGTGCATATCGCTCCGCATAGAGGCCCGGACCGCAGCCCAGATCACAAACATTCTTGCCGTTCAGGCCAAAGCGCTCGTCGAGCCATTGCACCGTTTGATCGATGATGGGCAAAGGACGCGATGCCAGCGGAGTGCTTTGATCCAGATGCGTCTTGAGCATCTGCCGAGCCAAGTGGGGGTCGGTCCACAAAGTCTCGGCCGTGTAGGCGGAAAACACATCCGGTTTGCGACGAATCTCGGAAAGTTCTTTAAACACTGGAGCTATCTCGGTCAGGACCTTGGGAGCGCCTACGCAGCGCGTATGGCTCACGACATAACCGAATTACCATCAATGGAGGAAATCGCGACCTTGCGGGCATTGATGAGCTAGCGTCCCTTCTGAGGGCCTTCCGTTTCAGAAGCAGACTGGCCGCTTTCCTTCCAGCAGTCGATGTCTCAGCTACAGCTCGACCCCCTTGACCTTCCCCCATTGGCGCGCGGCGGTGTAGCCGAGGTAGCCGGTGCCGAAGAGGGCGTAGAGCGCTTCGGGGAGGGCGGCGAGGTAGCGCGTCATGCCTTCCCCGATTGCACGCGCCGCGATGGGGTCGAAGGCGGCGATCACGCCCATCGGCACACTGAACAGAATCAGCGCGTACATGACGTAGAGAAAGCTCGGCCGTGCGCGGCTGGTCCAGGGATCGCGGCTGTGCGCTTCGGCGATGATGGCCGACAGGCGCGCTTCGATCTGCTTCAATTCCTGCGTACCTTCCAGCGAAAGCAATTCCAGTCTCGCTCTTGCGCGCGCTTCCTTGTCGGGGATCACCTTGTCGATAATCGAGGTGATGGGGCCGATAAGCGGTTCGAGTAGAGACATAGCGTAGCTCCGACTGAGGAAATGGTTGCGAATAACCATATCGGTTCGTGTAGGAAAACGTTATGTCCGGAACCGGTACGTCCGGTAGGGCGGCAAGGGCCGACCGTGACCAAATGACCATCGACCATCAGGCCGATTCTCCCTTCTGCCGAGTTGCGACGAGCATATCTTCGCATCCGCAGGCGCATCATCGGGCTCTGCAACCCTCAAAGGTCTCGCTCGGCTCCGCGCCTGCGAGTGATCGGAAGGATTTTAAACGTGAAGGGAAACCACTGGTCGGGATGACTGGATTCGAACCAGCGACCCCCACACCCCCAGTATGGTGCGCTACCAGGCTGCGCTACATCCCGAAACCAGTGGAGGCGGCCCTATAGGGTGCGGTTTTGTGCATGGCAAGCACAGTTCGCAGGCAATTCGTTGCCCCGGTCCCGCATTGCTGCTAACCGCCCCGCACTTCCGCATGACGGAGCGTATCAGCCGCTTGAACGCGCGGCTGACATCTCCCAATTACGGATCAGACAGACACACTTCTCCGACAGGTATTCCTCACGATGATCGATATTCTCGCCGCCGCCGGAAGCGCCGCCGCCGAGCCGCCCGCCTGGACCGGCTGGGTTCTGCCGCTGGGTATGCTTCTGATCCTGTGGTTTCTCATCCTGCGTCCGCAAATGCGTCAGCAGAAACAGCATCGCGAACGGGTTGCCGGGCTCAACAAGGGCGACGAAGTGGTTACTGCGGGCGGCCTCGTCGGGAAAATCACCAAGGTCGAAGAGCAATTCGTCCATATCGAGCTTGCCAAGGGCATGACGGTCAAAGCGGTTCGCAATACGATAGGCGATGTGCTGTCGTCGCGCGGCAAGTCCGCCGCGAACGACTGAGCCGGGAGCGCAGTTTTCCATGCTCGACTTTCCCACCTGGCGTAAGATCTGGCTCTGGCTGATCACCGGCCTGTGCGTCTTTGCCGCATTGCCCTCGCTGTTGTCGGCAACCAGCGTGCGTTGGCCCGATGCGCTGCCCGATCCGATGGTCAATCTCGGTCTCGATCTCGCCGGCGGCAGCCATATCCTGCTCGAGGCGGATGCAGCGCAGGTCGCCGCGCAGCGGCTAGAGAACATGGAAGAAAACGTGCGAGGCACCATGCGCCGTGCCGAACCGCGTATCCGTATCGGCGACGTTTCGACCCGGGACGGCAGGCTGAGCTTCATGCTCGACGATTCCAGCGAAGTGGACCGCGCGCGTGAATTGCTGCTGCCCTCAATAAACGGCACCGGCCTCGTGCGCGAATGGGATCTGACGGTTGAGGACGGCAACCGCATGATCCTCACGCCCACCTCTGAGGGGATCGACCAGGCCGTCAGCGACGCCATGGAGAGCGCGACCGAAGTGGTGCGCAAGCGTATCGACGAACTGGGTACGCGCGAACCGACGATTATCCGGCAGGGCGAGACGCGTATCGTCGTTCAGGTCCCCGGCCTTCAGGACCCCGACCAGCTCAAGGCCCTGCTCGGCCAGACTGCCAAGCTCGAGTTCAAGCTGGTCGACCAGAACGCCCTTCCTTCCGACGTGCAGCAAGGCCTTGCCCCTCCGGGATCGGAAATCTTCCCCTATGCGGAAACCAGTGATTTCGCGGGCAGCTCGCTCGCGGTCCGCCGCTTGGGCGGTATTCGCGGGGACAATCTCACCGGCGCCCAGCAGAGTTTCGACCCGCAGACCAATGAACCGGTGGTCAACATCCAGTTCGACACCGACGGGGGTCGCCGCTTCGCCAAGCTGACGACCGACAATGTCGGCAAGCCTTTCGCGATTATTCTCGACGGGCAGGTTCTGTCAGCGCCCAATATCAACGAACCGATCCGCGGGGGATCGGCGCAGATTTCGGGTGGCTTCTCGGTCGAAACCGCGAACCAGTTGGCGATTTCGCTGCGCTCGGGCGCGCTGCCGGTCGATCTGGCCGTTATCGAGGAACGCACCGTCGGGCCTGATCTGGGCGCGGATTCGATCAAGCGCGGCATGCTGGCCATGGCAGTCGGTTCGGTCATGGTGATCGTTTTGATGATTGCCACCTATGGCCGCTTCGGCGTCTATGCTACCGCGGCGCTGGGTATCAACGTGGCCATGTTGCTCGGCATCATGGCGGCGCTCAACACCACGCTGACGCTGCCCGGTATCGCCGGCTTCGTGCTGACCATCGGTGCGGCGGTCGACGCGAACGTGCTGATCAACGAACGTATCCGCGAGGAACGCAAACGCGGACGGCGGGTCATCGCGGCGGTCGAGAACGGCTATAACGAGGCCAGTCGCGCGATTTACGATGCCAACATCACCAACTTCATCGCCGGTGTGCTGCTGTTTCTGTTCGGATCGGGTCCGGTACGCGGTTTCGCGGTGGTGCTGATCATCGGACTGTTCACCAGCGTCTTCACCGCAGTCACGCTGACCCGCATGTGGGTTGCCGGATGGCTGCGCAAGGCCAAGCCCAAAGACATCGTGCTGTAAGGAGGGCGACGATATGAAACTGCTCAAGCTCGTCCCCGACGACACCAACATCAAATTCCTCAAATGGCGCGTGCCTTTCTTCGCCATCAGTATTCTGCTGATCGCGGCGAGCTGGGCGCTCGTATTCACCAAGGGCCTCAATTACGGCGTCGATTTTGCTGGCGGCCTCGAGGTGCGCGCGACCTTCACGCAAAGCGCGGAGGCGCCGATCGCGGAGCTGCGCAGCGAGGTCGAGGCCCTCGGTTATGGTAGCCCCGTGGTCCAGCGTTTTGGCGAGGACAATCAGGTCTCGATCCGTGTGCGCCTGCCCGATGAAGTATCGGCCGACAAGGAAGCCGCGCAGGAAGCGGCGAATACCATCGTCAGCACGTTGCAGGCCGAGTATGGGGATTTCCGGCTCGACGGGAACGACAACGTCTCGGGCAAGGTCTCGGGCGAGTTTCGCCAAACCGCGCTTTATGCATTGCTCGCGGCCATGGCTGCGATCGCGCTTTACATCTGGATCCGCTTCGAATGGCAGTTCGGCGTGGGTGCGCTGTTCGCGCTGTTCCACGACGTCAGTCTGACGCTGGGCATGTTCGCGCTATTCCAGCTCGAATTTAGCCTGCAGATCATCGCGGCGATCCTGGCTATCATCGGTTACTCTCTCAACGATACCATCGTCATTTACGACCGTATTCGCGAAAACCTGAAGAAATTCCGCAAGATGGAACTGCCCGCGCTGCTCGATCTGTCGGTCAACGAAACGCTGGCCCGTACCGTGATGACTTCGCTGACGCTGCTCGTCGCGCTGCTGCCTCTGCTGCTTTTCGGCCCGGCCAGCCTGTTCGGCATGGTCGCGGCAATCACGCTGGGGCTGTTCGTGGGTACCTACAGCTCGGTCTATTCGGCCGCACCGATCCTCGTCTGGCTGGGCGTCACCAGCGACAGCTTCGTGCCGACCGAAACGGTTGCGGACCAGCAGGAAAAGAAGGCGCGCGGTCTCGTTTGAGAACCGGTTCGATGTCGTTGTTCCTCGGCGCTTCGGCGTGCGAGGGGCGGCGGATCACCGCACGAGACGGGCGTAATACTCCGCCAGCGCGCGTCCGTTTGCTTCCCAACTGAAATTCGCCGCGGTTGCCGCGACCTCCTCGGGTGCGCGGGGCCGGTCGGCGACCAGTTCGATCCCCTCGCGGATCGCGCGGCAGTTGCGCGCTACGATGACGCCTGCCTCGGGTGAAGTCACGACCTCGCGCGCGCCGCCGGCATCGGTGATGACGATCGGTGTGCCGCAGGCGAGTGCCTCGATCCAGGCATTGGCCAGTCCTTCGCTGGCAGAGGGCAGGACCATGGCATTGGCGGCGGAAAGGATCGGTGGGAGCATTGACGGCGCCAGGCTACCGAGGAAATGGACGCGCTCGGCCACGCCAACCTCTTTCGCCAGAGCGCGCAGGCTCGTTTCGTCCTCTCCCTTGCCGACGAGCAGCAACCTTGCTTTCGGCAGGTCTGCGAGCGCTTTGATAACGAAAGCCTGCCCCTTGCGCTCGATCAGCGCGCCCACGGTGACGAGCAAGAGGTCGTCGTTCGCGATCGGGACCGAAAACGTGTCGGTCAGCCGGGCCCGCAGCCCCAGGTGATCGAGCGGACGGAACAAGTCGCGGTCGAGCCCGGTATAATGCACGGTGATCTTCTCGCGCTCCATCCCAAGCGTAGCCATGTCGTCCGCCAACGCCTCGCAGACGGCCAGTACGCCCGTCGCCTCCCGCGCGGTTTCGAGCAGAGCCTCTCTACCATAGGCGCGCGCGCCCCAGTGATGGACGTCTGCGCCGCGCGCCTTGACCGAAAAGGGCAGGCCCAGATCGCGCGCGATCATCATCGCTGCCGGACCGTCCGGATAGAAGAATTGTGCATCGACGAGGTCGAATGGTCGGTCGGCGTGCAGACGTCGTGCAAGTGGGAGAACCGATTTCGCAATCAGCCTCGGATTAAGCCGGCCGCCGACCTTGGGAAGCAGGCGGAAGATCGGGCGGTGGATCTCAAGGCCGAATTCGTGGCCGTTCCGGGCCGCCGCCGCGAGCGGTTTGTACCGTCCCAGGACCACCGGTGGCAGGCCGATCGGGTTGATGACGGTCGCGTCCCATTGCGTATCGCGCTGCAGCGCTTCGAGCGATTTTGCCACAAAGATACCGAAACGCGGATGGAGCGAGTTGGGGAACAGTGTCGAAAGCGACAGGACACGGCGGGTCTTTCGCACGCTCACAGGCGCCGCACGAGCATTTCGGCAACCGCAACCCACGCTGGATTGTCGACGACCTGCTGTTTCTCGCCGTGGCCGGGCGGAAGGACGCCGACGAGCGATCCCTGTCGGTCGATAAGGCGCCCGAAGGCAAATCGGCCGCCCTTTTTCGGTACGAGCACATCGCGGTTGATCGCGCGTCCGAGCTCGGCGGGGTCGAGCTGGCGCAACCAGAGCTGGTCGCCGGGCCGGTATTCGCCGTGGGGATAGTCGATGTCGAGCACCATCAGCACACCGTCGCCGCCGAGGTCGGTTGCAAGCAGCGCATCGCGCGTCGCGGGCAGGGCTTCCGGCCCGTCTTTCGTCAGCGCGGCGATCACTTGCGGATGATCCGCCTTCTCGCTGCGCACCAGCATTTCGGGATCGACCTCGAGCGCGGCGGCGATGCGCTCCATCCATTTGAGCGAGAGGTTGCGCATACCGGTTTCCAACCGTCCGACCGTTTGAGGCGTAGTCGGCGGATCGCAAGCCCCGGCCAGATCGGCGAGCGTCCAGCCCTTCTGCTTGCGGATGTCGCGGATACGATTGATCACCCGGTCAATCCCCCTGTTAACCGATCTGGTTTTTGACCTTTCCTACATGAACCGAAGCAGCGCAAGGAAAAATCTCGCCACAAGGAGATCCCAATGCCCCGCCAGCTTGTCGAACGTGAACTCACCCCCGAAGGCCCCCGCCGCAGAGATGCACGGCGTGCGCGGCAGCGTAGCGTTTCCGTCAATCTAGGCGAAAACCCGCTCACATGGTTACATGCGCGTGGTCATCTGACCGATCGCCAACTGGACGCTGGCGAGCGGGTGCGCGCCGATTACGAGCATGCGCAGCTCGCGCCATCGGTGACCATGCGCTGGGATCCGGTTCGCGTGGATGGGGGCTCGGGCGGCCATGGCCTTACCGAATCGGAGCGCCAGATCGCGGCGAAGGATCGCTTTGACGGTGCGATGGCGGCGGCGGGGCCGGGTTTGCGCGATGTTCTGTGGCGCGTCGCCTGCGCGGGCGAGGGGCTTCCGGCGGCCGAAAAGGCGCTGGAATGGCCTGCTCGCAGCGGCAAGCTGGTGCTCGGGCTGGCGCTCGACCGGGTCGCTGAATTCTATCGCATCCGGTGAGGCGGTCTCTTCACCCCAGGACAGTGGTCCATATCGGCGGAAACGCTTTCGACCAGCCCTCTTCCAGACATCCAGCCTATTGCTGCCCGTACATGAAGCGTTCCTCGGCGATCTTGCCGTCCTTCACGGTGTAGAGACCGACTTCCTTCATCTGGCTGCGTTCGCCGTCGATGGTCACGTCCATCTCGTAATTTACCGCGAACTGGTCGCCGAAGACATAGGGGCCATCGGTGTTGCTCGAATGGACTTCGGCATTCTCGTTCCACCAGGCATGCTTCTGCAACAATTGCTCGCGTCCCTCGACGCGTGACATGGGGCCGTCATTGGGTTCGAGGCTGACGATATCATCGGCCCAATAGGCCTGGTAATCGTCGGCTCGTTCTTCCGCGACGGCCTGGGTGAAATCTCTCGCTATCTGGTCGATTGCCATCTCGCATTCCTTTCGGTGCCCGTCCGCGAGCGAGAGTATCACACATGGTCCGAGTCGGCGCCGACTAATCGAGGCTGTCGGAAACGCGTCGCCGTAGCTCGGGCAAGACCTCGTCCGCAAACCACGGGTGCTTTCGCATCCAGATGACGGAGCGCCAGGCTGGATGGGGCAGGGGGAGAAAGCGCGGCAAATGATCGCGAAAGCTGCGCACACGATCGGTCATAGAAAGCTGGCGGGCTTTCGGTAAGTAGTGTGCCTGCGCATAAGTGCCGACGAGCAGCGTCAGCCGTTCTTCGGGCAGTTGCTCCAACACGCGGCCATGCCATTGCGGCGCGCATTCGGGGCGGGGCGGCTTGTCGCCGCCGCTCGCTTTACCGGGATAGCAGAAGCCCATCGGCACCAGCGCGACACGAGCCGGATCGTACATCTGCTCCCTGGTAAGTCCGGTCCATTCGCGGAGGCGATCGCCGCTGGCATCATCCCATGGAATACCGCTTTCATGGACCTTCGATCCCGGAGCCTGGCCGATGATGAGCAGCCGTGCGGTGGATGAGAAACTCGCTACCGGTCGCACGCCATGCGGTAGATACTTGGCGCAGGTCCGGCAGGCCGCAATCTCGGCCTGCAGAGTCATGCTTCCACTTGCTCGGCGAGCTTCAGCCAGCGCTCCTCGGCCGCATCTTTCTCGGCGCGCGCGTTCTCCAGGCCCTTGGAGATATTGGCGAATTTCTGCGGGTCGGCGCTGTAGAGATCGGGATCGGAGAGGATCGCCTCGCCCTTTGCGATCGCCACTTCGAGTTCCTCTATCCGTGCGGGCAGCAGCTCGTAATCGCGCTGGTCCTTGTAGGAGAGCTTGCTGGACTTGGGTGCCGGGGGTGGAGGTGGCGCGGGCCTGTTGGTCTGCTTGGTTGCCTTCGCCTTGGTTGCGACGGGCTGGCGGCGCTTGCGTTCCCAGTCCTCGTAACCACCCGCGACCACATCGACCTTACCCGTGCCGTCGAGGCCGAGCGTGATGGTCACGGTGCGGTCGAGGAAGTCGCGGTCGTGGCTGACGATCAGCACGGTGCCCTCGTAATCGGCGATGACCTCTTGCAGGAGGTCGAGCGTCTCGAGGTCGAGATCGTTGGTCGGCTCGTCGAGCACGAGGAGGTTCGAAGCCTTGGCGAACTCGCGGGCGAGCAGCAATCGCGAGCGTTCGCCGCCTGACAGCACCGCGACCTTCATATCGACGATCTTTGGGTCGAACAGGAAGTCCTTGAGGTAAGCCTGCACATGCTTGCGATTGCCGCGTACGTCGATCCAGTCGCCGCCTTCGGCGAGCACTTGTCGCACGGTCTTGTCCGCCGTCAGAAGCTGGCGTTGCTGGTCGATCATCACGCCCGTCAGCGTCTTGGCGATTTCCACCGTGCCGCTGTCTGGTGCCAGTTCGCCGGTGAGCATCTTGAGCAGCGTCGTCTTGCCCGCACCGTTCGCGCCGACAATGCCGATCCGGTCGCCGCGCTGAATACGTAGGCTGAATGGCTTGATGATCGTACGGTCGCCATAGCTCTTGGTAATGTCCTGCGCGACGATCACCGACTTGGACTTGAAGTCTTCCTCGGTCGCCAGCTTGAGCTTGGCGGTGCCGCCGGCAGAGATCATCGATGCCCGCTGGGCGCGCATTTGCCAGAGCTTTTCGAGCCGTCCCTGATTCCGCTTGCGCCGCGCGGTCACGCCGCGCTCGAGCCAGTGCGCTTCGAGCTTGAGCTTCGCGTCGAGTTTCTCCGCCGCGCGTGCTTCCTCGGCATAGACCTGCTCTTCCCAAGCCTCGTAGCCGCCGAAGCCCACTTCCTTGCGCCGCAGGTTCCCGCGATCGAGCCACAGCGTGGTGCGGGTGAGGCGCTTCAAGAAGGTGCGGTCGTGGCTGATGACGAGGAAGGCGCCGCGATAGCGCTCGAGCCAGCTTTCCAGCCAGTCGATCGCGCCGAGGTCGAGGTGGTTGGTCGGCTCGTCCATCAGCAGCAGGTCCGGGTCCTGCGCCAGCGCGCGGGCGATCGCGGCGCGGCGCTTCTCGCCGCCGCTCGCGCCCTTGGTTTCGCGGCTCATATCGATGCCGAGCTGCCCGGCGATCGCCTCGACTTCGTGTTCCTGCGGCGCGTGTTCGCCCGCCAGCGCCCAGTCCATCAGCGTGGCATGGCCGGTCAGGTCCGGGTCCTGTTCGAGCAACACGATGCGCATCGCGGGCTTGGTTTTGCGTGTTCCGGAATCGGTTTCGATCACCCCGTCGATCATACGGAACAATGTGGTTTTTCCGACGCCATTGCGGCCGATCAGTGCGATCCGGTCGCGCGGGCCGATATGGAGGTCGAGCGGATCGTGATCCGGCCCGCCGAAAAGCCATTTGCCGCCCTGCTGCAGGGCCATGCCTTCGAGGCTGAGAATGGGAGGCTGTGCCATAGGCCGCGCGAGGTAGGCGCGCGCGGCTCCGGCTGCAAGCGCCTAGCGTTCTGCGCGCTGCTGCTCGACCATGCGAGCAACGTCCGCGAGCAGGGCGGGCGCGTCGTAGACGATGCCGTCCTTGATCGTCCAGCGCACGCCGCCGACCTGTTCGATCGCACCGGTCTCGTAATTGAGGCGCGTATGGCCAGTGCCGTAAAGCACCTTCAAGTTGGCGAGCGGGTTTTCCGGCACGATCACGAGATCGGCGAGCTGGCCCACCGCGATCCGTCCCATCGGTGGTTCCGTTCCGCGCGGTTCGTAGATTTCGCGGGCGCCATCGATCGTGGCGGCCCGGATCACCGCGAGCGGGGAAAGCCCCGCCTCGCGCAGCATTTCGAGCTCACCGATATAGGCGAAGCCCCAGGTCTGGTAGATATAGCCGGGATCCGATCCCGCCGTGACGCGCCCGCCGCGATCATGGAAATCCTTCGTCAGCCTGAGCCACTTGGCGTAGAAATTGCGCCAGGCGGTCTCGTCCTCGCTGGTCCAGTCCTTGTAATAGCTACCATGATTGGTCGCGCTGGGCGCGTAGAATTCCATCAAGGAAGGCAGGCTGTACTTCGCATGCCAATCGCGGTTTTTGGCCGCCATGACATCGCGGCTGGCAGAGTAGATATTGAACGTAGGGTTCAGCGTGACGCCGCTTTCGACGAGCGCATCGACATAGTCGTCCCATTTGTCGCTTCCCGGTTCGACGGCCTGCGGGGCAAGCCGGGCTACCCAACCGAAGCGCGACTGCTCGTCGAAATAATTGTAGTCTTCGGGGTAATAGGGAAGACCCTCCTTCAGCAGACTTTCGAAGTGCCCGTAGAAATGGGTCACTCCGCCTAGGCCCAGTTCCACGGCCTTGCGGGCGTTCACTTCCGCCACGCCGGTCTGCGCAAGATGGGCGACCGTGCCCATCTGTTGTCGCTTCGCCTCATCCAGTGCGGCTTCGAGCACCGCTGGAGTGGCCGAATTGAAGAATTTGATGCCCCAATAGCCCTGCGCCTTGGCCCAGCGGACCCATTCACGCGCCTTGGCGGGGGTGTCGGGATTTCCACCAGACCATTTGTCACCAAAGACGGCGTAAGGGATCAGGCGCGGGGCAACGATGGTGTTGGCGGCGCTGCGGCGGGCATCGGACAAATCCGGTTTTCCGGGACCGAAATAGAAGCTTACTCCGCGCACCGTGGTGACACCATGAGCAAGCCAGAGTTTGTAGCCATAGGAGGGTTGGGGCGCCTTGGCCGGATCGCCATTATGTCCGTGCGTATCGACGAAGCCGGGCAGGACATACATGCCCTTGGCATCGACAATGCGGTGGACTTCCCGGGCCTGGTCCTCGGGCGCGCCACCAGGGTAAAGCGCGGCAATCCGGTTGCCTTCGATCAGAATATCGATCGGGCCGGCGGGAGGAGCGCCGGTTCCCTCGATCACGGTCGCGCCGCGGATCAGCAGTTTCTCGAAGGGGCCTTCGCCTTCCTGCGCCGAGCGGTCGGGTACGGCTTCCATCTGCGCGGCGAGCGGTTGCGCACCCATTGCGGCCAGCGATGCGAATACGACTTTCCAGAATTTCATCCGTTTCCCCTCTTTCGATCCAGGGGCTAGCGGCATGTGCGTTTGGAGGAAAGCGGGAACACATCCGTTCAGCAAGCCGTAAAGCGGAAAGGCCGACAACCGGTTCGACCAGTGAGGAGCACCTTTATGATCCGTTTCGCCATCCCCCTTCTTGCCGCCGCCGCCATGGCGCCGGGCGTTCAGGCCGCCGAAGTGCAGATCGCCAGCCAGGGGCCGGTCGTCGAGCTGACGGTCAACGAGATCGTTCACCGTGCACCCGACGTCGCGCAAATAGGCGCGGGGGTATCGACGCGCGCGCCCACTGCAAAGGCGGCGGTGCAAATGAACGCGCAGGCGATGGACAAACTGATCGCGCAACTGCGTGAGCTTGGGATCGAACGCCGCGACATCCAGACTTCGAATTTCAATCTGAACCCGAATTACAATTACAACCGGGAGACGGGAGAGCAGACTTTCGCTGGCTACAACGTCAACAATCAGGTGAACGTGAAACTGCGCGATTTGAAGCGCGCGGGAGAGGTGCTCGATGCGCTGGTCGGCGCGGGCGCGAACAATATCTATGGCCCCAATTTCATGCTGGAGGACGATGTCGAGGCCAAGGCCGAAGCGCGTCGGGGCGCGTTCAAGAGCGGGCGCACCATGGCCGAAGACTATGCAAGGATGGCGGGTTATTCCGGTGTGCGCCTGCTCGAGATTTCGGAAAGCTTCCAGAGTTACGGCCCGCGCCCCGAAGCAATGGTCAAAATGGCAAGCGATGGTGCGTCAGATCAAGCAACACCTATCGAGCCGGGCGAGGTCGGCACTGGTGTTACCATCACGGTCAAATACGAGATGACCCGATAGGCTGAATGCCGAGCGTCGTGGACATTCACACCTTGTTCAATGCGTCAGGCTTAGGCAGGGAGGCATCATGAAACGCATTGCTACCTCCTTATTGGCCTTCGGGCTGATCGCGGGTCCGATCATGGCCGATCCTGCTTTCGCGCAGCGTCGTTCCGAACAGGGCGAGGCGCGTCGCGAGATGAGTGCGGGCAATATCATGCAGTTGCGCGATATCGAAGCGCGCATCCTGCCGACGATGCGGGGCGCGGAATATCTCGGCCCGGCTTACGACTCCACGGCGATGGCCTACCGCCTCAAGTTCTTGCGTGACGGACGGGTCATGTATGTCGATGTCGATGCGCGCACCGGCAGGGTGCTGCGCCGCAGCCGCTGAACCGGTGCGGCGAAACTGCGTTCAGGTTGACGCGTTCATCTACATGAACGAAACGCAGACCAAACTATCCGAGGACGGACATATATGCGTATCCTGATCGTCGAGGACGAGCCCACGCTCGGCCAGCAACTCAAGTCGACGCTCGAACAGAACGGCTATGCGGTGGACCTGTCTACCGATGGCGAGGACGGTCACTTTCTCGGCAGTACCGAAGATTACGATGCGGTCATTCTCGACCTGGGCCTGCCGGAAATCGACGGGCTGACGGTGCTGGGCATGTGGCGCAAGGAAGGGCGGAAATTCCCTGTCCTGGTGCTTACCGCCCGTGATAGCTGGAGCGACAAGGTGGCCGGCCTCGACGCGGGCGCCGACGATTACCTCGCCAAACCCTTCCAGACCGAAGAGCTGATCGCCCGCTTGCGCGCGCTCATCCGCCGGGCATCGGGCAATACGTCGAGCGAGCTTACCGCAGGCGACGTGCGTCTCGATACGCGCTCGGGCCGCGTTACGCTGAAGGGCGAACCGGTCAAGCTGACCGCGCAGGAATACAAGCTGCTGAGCTATCTCATGCACCACAAGGGCAAGGTGGTCAGCCGAACCGAACTGATCGAGCACATTTACGATCAGGATTTCGACCGCGATTCGAATACGATCGAGGTTTTCGTTACCCGCATCCGCAAGAAGCTGGGTGCGGAAGTGATCACGACGATCCGTGGACTTGGGTACAGCCTCGACGACCCCGCCGACCAGCCGCGCGCCTGAAGGAGCGTCTGGCGGGCGGTTGATCGGCGGGCTGGCCCCGCCATCGGGCGCTGCTGCCGAAAATTCGGCGACCATCGTCACACCAAAGGCGAAACGCAGCCTCGCGCGGCGGATGATGGCGATTGCCGCGCTATGGATAGGCGTGTTGCTGCTTGCGGGTGGGTTTGCGCTCGATCGCACCCTGGTCCGACTGGTCGAGGACAATTTCGACGAGCAGCTCGAATATGTGCAGACGGCGCTGATTACCTCGGCAGAGATCGACAGTTTCGGCGACGTCCAGCTTTACCGCTCGCTCGGCGATCAGCGTTTCCTCGAACCCAATAGCGGCGTCTACTGGCAGATCACGGGGGAAGGGCACCAGCCCTTTCCGAGCCGCAGCCTGTGGGATCGCAGTCTGGAGGTCGAGGGGGGGTATGTCGATAACGAGCCCCATTTCTACGATTCCGATCAGTTTGAGGGAGAACCCCTGCGCGTGGTCGAACGTACGGTGATCCTGCCCGACAGCGATACGCGCTGGACCTTCGCGGTAGCATCCGCGCGGGGTGAACTCGACTTTCAGATCAGCCGTATTCGATCGATCCTGTTCTGGAGCTTTGCCGTACTGGGGATCGGCCTGCTGGCGATGGCGATGCTGCAGAGCTGGTATGGTCTTTCGCCTCTACGCCGCGTGCGTAATGCAATCCAGGCCATGCGCAATGAAGGGGCCAACCGGATTACCGAGCCGCTTCCGCTCGAAGTCGAACCCTTGGTCGACGAAATCAACGCGCTGCTTGCCCATACCGAACAGCAGGCTGAAGAAGCGCGAATGCATGCCGGCAACCTCGCCCATGCGCTCAAAACTCCGCTGACAGTGCTCACCAATGCGGCAACCGCGCGCGATCCGAAACTGTCCGATCTTGTTTGCCGGGAAACCAAGACAATGCAGCGTCACGTCGAGCATCATTTGGCGCGCGCGCGCGCCGTTGGCAGGCGTGCATCCGGACATTCGCGTGCCGAAGTCTGGCCGAGCGCGGAAAGCGTGCTGCGCGCCGTAACCCGTATTTACGAGAACACCCGTTTCGACCTCGATGGCAATCGACAGGCTGCGGTTTCGATCGAACGGCAGGATCTCGACGAAATCCTTGGCAATCTGATCGAGAATGCCGCCAAGTACGGCGGGGGGAGTGTGTTCGTCACCATCGATGCCGATCGCGAAGCGCAAGACTGCACAATCTGGATCGAGGATGACGGTACCGGAATTCCGGAAAACGAGCGGACGCGGATCTTCGATCGCGGCGCCCGGCTGGATACGGGCAAGCCCGGGACCGGGCTGGGGCTTGCCATCGTTCGCGATGTGGCCGAGATTTACGGCGGGTCGGTCGAGCTGGATACGAGCGAGGATTTGGGCGGCTTGCTGGTCAAGCTGACATTGCCGAGAAGTGCGCACTAAACGGCTTGGCGCCGAACGAGTGCAGTCGCTTCCGACGAATCCCTTTAGCGCGCGGCTGCCTGCTCGTGGTGGCGGATTACCTCGTCGATGATGAAACGCAGGAATTTCTCGCTGAACTCGGGGTCGAGCTCGCTTTCCTCGGCGAGTCTGCGCAGCCGCGCGATCTGTTCCTGCTCGCGCGCAGGGTCGGCCGGGGGAAGAGTGACCTCGGCCTTATACTCGCCCACCGCCTGCGTAATCCGGAAGCGCTCGGCCAGCATGTGGATGAGCGCGGCATCGATATTGTCGATGCTCTTGCGAAAACGGGCGAGGATCGGATCGGGCTGGGACGATGTGGTCATGCGATCAGGCTAACACCAAATCCCAGCTTGCCAAGAAAGCTTGGGCAGACCATGGCCAAGCCGAAATGTCTGCCGACGTAATCCCCCTGAAGCGCAAAGAGCCGGAAGGCTCCATCGAACCCATGCTGGCGTTGACCGCCAATGGGATGAACCAGGTCAATCAGGTCATCCTCGACCGGATGCAGAGCGAGGTGCCGCTGATACCGGCGTTGGCGGGTCATCTGATTTCGGGGGGCGGCAAGCGATTGCGCCCCATGCTCACGCTCGCCGGGGCGGAACTGGTGGGGTACAGCGGCGCGCGCCACCACAAGCTCGCCGCCGCGGTGGAGTTCATCCATACGGCAACGCTGCTTCACGACGACGTCGTCGACGGCAGCGATTTGCGACGCGGCAAGGCGGCGGCCAATATCATCTACGGCAATCCCGCCACCGTGCTGGTGGGCGATTTCCTGTTCAGCCGCAGCTTCGAGCTGATGACCGAGGATGGCAGCCTCAAGGTCCTCAAAATTCTGTCGGGGGCCAGCGCGATCATCGCCGAAGGTGAGGTCGACCAGCTTACCGCCCAGCGCAAGATCGACACCAGCGAGGAGCGCTACCTCCACATCATCCGTGCCAAAACCGCAGCCTTGTTCGCCGCAGCCAGCCGGATTGCCGCCGTCGTAGCCGAATGCAGCGACGAGCAGGAACAGGCGCTCGACGAATACGGCCGCAATCTCGGCGTCGCCTTCCAGTTGGTCGACGATGCGCTCGATTACGATTCCAACGCTGCCGCCATGGGCAAGGATCGTGGCGACGATTTCCGCGAAGGCAAGATGACGCTGCCGGTGATCCTCGCCTATGCGCGCGGCAGCGAGGAGGAGCGCGCTTTCTGGAAAGCCGCTATCGGTGGTTTCAAGACGAGCGACGAGGACCTCGATCACGCCATCGCGCTTATCGAGCGCCACAACGCCGTAGACGATACCAAGGCCCGTGCTCGCCATTTTGCGCAGCGGGCAATCGATGCGCTGTCGATCTTCCCCGACTGCAAAGCGCGCCAGGCGATGACCCAGGCCGCGCTGTTTGCGGTAGCGCGCGGGTACTGATCCGTCTTAGGGCCGCAGGCGTGCCCGATCTGCCCATCCATTCCGTCCTGCCCGAGCTGCTCGGGGTTGTGCGCCAGCAGACCGGAGCAGTCCTCGTCGCGCCTCCGGGGGCGGGCAAGACGACGGCGGTCGCCCCCGCGCTCTTGGGCGAAGACTGGTGCACGGGAACCATCATCCTGACATCGCCGCGCAGGGTCGCCGCGCGTGCCGCTGCCGAACGGATGGCCCAGATGCTTGGCGAAAAGCCCGGCGAGACGATTGGCTACCTTACCCGGCTCGACAGCAAGCGCTCCGCAAAAACGCGCGTTCTGGTCGTGACCGAGGCGATATTCGTGAACACGATCCTCGCCGATCCCGAACTTACGGGTATTTCCGCGGTGCTATTCGATGAGGCGCATGAGCGGCATCTCGACAGCGACCTCGGCCTAGCGCTCGCGCTTGAGAGCCGCAGCATTCTGCGTGAAGATCTGCGCGTGCTGGTCATGTCGGCGACTATCGACGGCGCGCGATTCGCCGAACTGTTGGGCGCCGACGCACCAATCATCGAAAGCGAAGGCAGGGCACATCCGCTGCGTGTGGAATGGCTTGGTTCGTCGCCGCAAGTGCCGGTAGAGGATGCCATGGCGCAGGCCATCGCGACCGCATGGCGCGAGGAGGCGGGCGATATTCTCGCCTTCCTGCCCGGCGTGCGCGAAATTGAACGGACGCGCGAGCGGGTGGAGGCGCGCCTGCCATCTGCAATCGTGCTGCCGCTTCACGGGCAGATCGACCCGGCCGGTCAGCGCGCCGCGATCCGCCGCGATGCTGAGGGAAGGCGCCGGATCGTGCTGGCAACGGCCATCGCCGAAACGTCGCTGACGCTGGATGGCGTATCGGTTGTGGTCGATGCCGGATTATCGCGCCGGGCCGAGTTCGATCGGGCGGCGGGTACCACGCATCTCGTCACGCATCGCGCAAGCCAGGCGGCGGCTGCCCAGCGTGCCGGGCGCGCGGCGCGTCAAGGGCCGGGCGTAGCCTATCGGCTATGGGAAGAAGCCGGCCATGGCGGACGTCCCCGCTACGATCCACCCGAAATGCTGACCTCGGACCTTGCGCCACTGGTGCTGGCACTCGCACAATGGGGGAGCACTGATCCCGCAGAGCTGGCGTGGCTCGATCCACCGCCCTCCGCATCGGTCAGCGCGGCGCGGGAGACATTATCGGCCTTGGCAGCGCTCGACGCGGACGGCCGGATCACCGAACGCGGCAGAAAGGTCGCGCAACTCCCGCTCGACCCGCAGGGAGCGGCGACCGTGCTGTTCGGTGCCGAGCATGGGGCTGCCGATCAGGCTGCGCGGATCGCCCTGTTGCTGCAGGAGCGCGGGCTTGGGGGGCGGGGCGACGATCTCGAAGCGCGCCTGTCTCGCTGGAATGCCGATCGCGGGGCGAGGGCGGAAGCGAGTCGGAAGCTGGCCGGGCGCTGGGCGAAACGTGCCCGGGCACTTGCGGAGAACCAGCGATCGACCACGCCGCCTCCACCCGGGATACTGCTCGCGGCAGGGCGACCGGAGTTCATCGCCAAGCGCCGCGACAAGTCGGGAGAGAACTGGGTCGCTGCCGGTGGGCGCGGTTTCGTGCTCGATACTGCATCGTCCCTGGCGCGGGCGGAGTTTCTGGTTATCGGCGATGCGCAGGGGCAGGCGAAAGGCGCGCGGATTACCTCGGCCATCGCGCTCGAGGAAAGCGATATCGAGCAATGGTTACCCGATCGGATCGAGCGCAGGCAGGTGCTCCGCTGGACCGGAGAGCGCGTCGAGGCGCTGCTCGAACGAAAGCTCGGCGCGATCACGCTTGCGCGCGGGCCAGACCCTGCGCCCGATCCCCAGGCGATTGTGGATATGCTTGTGGAAAAGGCTCTGGAGAATTCGGCAAAATTGCTTCCCGCCGAGTTGCTGGCTCGCGCGCGTTTCGCTGGTGTCGAGGGGCTGACAGGCACCGGGCTGACAGACACTGCGGAGATCTGGCTGGCGCCCTTGCTGCAAGGACAGCGCGATCTTGGCCTGTCCAAGGGAAAACTGCTCGATGCTCTGCTCGGTCAACTCGATTGGGACAGCCGCCAGCGGCTCGACCGGCTGGCTCCGCGCGAATTCACTTCGCCTGCGGGAACCACGCACCGTATCGACTATACCGGCGACGATGCCCCCAGCGTCGAAGTCCGCGTACAGGCGCTGTTCGGGCTAGAGCGCCACCCGATGGTCGGCGACACGCCGCTTCTGCTGAAGCTCACCAGTCCCGCCGGGCGTCCGATCCAGTCGACTCGCGACTTGCCGGGTTTTTGGCGCGGAAGCTGGGCGGATGTGCGCAAGGATATGAAGGGGCGCTATCCGAAACATCGCTGGCCCGAGGAACCCTGGGCGGAAAAGCCCAGTTTGAAGACGAAGAACGCCTTTTCACGTTCGGAAGGTTGAATTACAGGGCAGTTCCATGACCGCGAGAATCTACCAGCGACCGAAAAACGCCATGCAGTCGGGCAAGGCCCGCACCGATGAATGGGTGCTCGAATTCGAGCAGTCCGAAGCGCGCCATGCCGATCCGCTGATGGGGTGGACTGGCAGTGGCGATACGCAGGCGCAAGTCTCGCTGACCTTTCCGAGCAAGGACGAGGCGAGGGCTTATGCGGAGAAATACGGCATAGCTGCTCGGGTCCACGCAACGCCGCCCAAGAGCCTCAAGCTCCAGGCTTACGCCGATAATTTTCGGTAGCTCCTAGTCATTGCGAGGAGCCGAAAGGCGGCGCGGCAATCCAGTAAGCACAGGACTGGATTGCTTCGCTTTGCTCGCAATGACTGAGAGCTTGAAACTGTGCCAACATACCGCCATATGGCGCTTCGGGAGTCGGTCGGACGTTAGCGTTCGCTCACCGGGTCAGGTCCGGAAGGAAGCAGCCCAGGTGGATTGCGGCGGGTCGGTCGGCTCCTTTTTCACCCACAATTCGTAATGGCGACGGCATGACTTTTGCCGCGCCAGTGCCTACCTAGAACGGCATGGGTGATTCACCGGACAATCCAGATGGCCTGCCATGGCAAACCGAGGCCGACGCGCCGAGCGCCGCGGAGCTCGAAGAGGCCGGGCAGGAATCGATTTTCGGTGTGACGCCGACTTCGGGAACCGGCGCGCAACCCGTTCCCGAACCCGCAGGCGCTGATCGAGCCGATAGCGAGGCGCCGAAGGCCGCACCGGCGCAGCCCTACCGCGTGCTCGCTCGCAAATACCGCCCGCAGACCTTTGCCGAACTTATCGGCCAGGAGGCGATGGTGCGCACGCTGGCCAATGCCATCGCCCGTGACCGGCTGGCACATGCCTTCTTGATGACCGGTGTGCGCGGGGTGGGCAAGACTTCGACGGCACGCCTGATTGCCAAGGCACTCAACTGCATCGGTCCGGATGGGCAGGGTGGTCCGACAATCAGTCCCTGCGGCGAATGCGAGCCATGCCGTGCGATTGCGGAAGGCCGCCATATCGATGTGATCGAGATGGATGCCGCGAGCCACACGGGCGTCGACGATGTGCGCGAGATCATCGAGGCGGTGCGTTATGCTGCGGTTTCGGCGCGCTACAAGATCTATATCATCGACGAAGTTCACATGCTTTCGCGCAATGCGTTCAACGCATTGCTCAAAACCCTGGAAGAACCACCCGCGCATGTGAAACTTCTGTTCGCGACGACCGAGGTCGAGAAGCTGCCCGTCACGGTTCTCAGCCGCACGCAGCGTTTCGATCTGCGGCGCATTCCGGTCGAATTGCTCGAAAGCCATTTCGCCGAAATCTGTCGCAAGGAAGGTGTCGAGGCCGATGCCGAAGCGCTGCATATCGTGGCCAATGCAGCCGAGGGTTCGGTTCGCGATGGACTATCGATCCTCGATCAGGCGATCGCCCATGCCGATCTGGATACGGAAGGCAGGGTCACCGCGGAGCGTGTTCGCGACATGCTCGGCCTTGCGGACAAGGGGGCACAGCGTAGGCTCTTCGCGCATATCCTGGAGGGCGAGGGCAAGGCGCTTCTCGACGCGATCGACGAGCAGTATGCGCTGGGCGTCGAGCCTCTGGCGCTTATGCGCGCCCAGATGGACCTGGCCCACCGCATTACCGTGGCGCAGGTTTCTGGGGGCGAGCCCGAGGGTGTCAGTCCCGACGAACGCGGTCAGCTTGCGGGCTGGGCCAGCCGGGTCCCGGTGGCGCAGATGCACCGCCTGTGGCAGTTGCTGCTGAAAGGGCATGAAGAGGTACGCGTAGCGCCCGATCCCCTGGTCGCTTTGCGGATGGCGCTGTTGCGCACGCTGCATGCCGGACAGATGCCCGACCCCGGCAAGCTCGCGAAGAAAATCGAAGCGCTGGCCGAGGGAGGACCCGTGCCCGCGCCGGCGGGATCGGATACCGCCCCCGCCGATACGCCTCGGGCGTCACTCGACTGGGAGCGCCTTGTCGAGGCGATTGACGCATCCGGTCTGATGCAGGAAGCCAGCATCATGCGCTTGCAGGTGCGCGTGGTCGAGCTTGAGGATGGCGTGTTGCGATACGGACGCGATGCCAAGTTTTCTGACGATATCGCTCCCGTGCTGAAAGAAACGCTGCACCGCCACACCGGCAGGCGCTGGACGGTGGAAGAAGTGCCCGACGGTGCCGGACGGCCATCGCTGGTCGAGGTGCAGCAGGCGGAGCGTGAAGCCGCTGCTGCTGCCACTCGTGCGCATCCGCTGGTAAAGGCCGCCTTCGATGCCTTTCCCGATGCCGAATTGATCGAAGACAGCGGCGCACCCCCCGAGCGCCGCGAAATACCATGGAGTAGAAAAGCATGAACATGGAAGAGATGCTCGCGCAGGCTCAGAAGGCCGCGGAAACCATCCAAAAACAGATGGGCGATGCCCAGGCCAAGCTCGACGAAATCGAAGTCGAGGGCACGGCCGGGGGCGGCCTTGTCAAGGTGCGCGCGACTGCACGTGGTCGCATTCTCGGCGTGACGATCGACGAGAGTCTGATGAAGCCCGAAGAGAAGCAGATCGTCGAAGATCTCGTAACGGCGGCGTTCAACGATGCGCGTGATCGGGCAGACCGCGTATCGGGCGAAGAAATGGCCAAGATCCAGCAGGATGTCGGCCTGCCGCCGGGGTTCAAGCTTCCCGGCATGTAAGGCCGTGGGGGGCTGACGCTGCAAATTCCACGAAAATCGGCCCCTGCTTCACTCCGCCCCGCTACCGCGTCGACTCTGAAGCGCCGCGCACATCGATGCCGGGTGCACCCGCCTCACGGTTTGGCACGTCGACATGAACCTTGGCCCTGATGCGGAGGGTGCGCCGCGCCGTGTGCGCGACACATTGGGTCATTTTTTCCTTACGAAATCTACAGGAGTGACCGTCAGCATCCCGGTCTGAAATGCTGACGGCTGTATCCGCTCCCTATGCGTTGCGCGGGTGGGGCTGACGCTCGAACGCGAGGTCGCGCTCTTCGTCGAAACGTCGCCATCCGTCCTTGGCATCGCGGATCAGAAGCGTATCACATCGTGTGCATTTGGTGCGAAAGTTCACCCCATCGTGCCAAACTCGGCGACGATTCACACGATGATCGCTGATCCTGCAAAACATCGAATCGAACATCATCCTGACTCCAAAAGGAAATTGAAATTTCCTCGCCCCTCCGACTAAAGTTAATAAATGATAATTGTGTGGTCCGGATTGTAATTTCGCGTCATCCACATGACTCTAATTCCTGGCGTTGCGCTGTGGGACAGGGCTCACCATATTCCCGGCAACGGCCAGACCGGCCCCAACGGATTTGAGACATGACACAGACCTTTCCCCTCCTTCCTCTGCGCGACATCGTGGTCTTTCCAGGCATGGTGGTCCCCCTGTTTGTCGGGCGCGACAAATCGGTGGCCGCCCTTGAGGCAGCCATGGAAGGCAGCAAGGACATCTTCCTGCTCGCCCAGCTAGACCCTGGTTGCGACGACCCGGAACGGGACGATCTGTTCGATGTCGGCGTAGTCGCGCAGGTCCTGCAACTTCTCAAGCTACCGGACGGAACCGTGCGCGTATTGGTGCAGGGAACCGCAAGGGGCGTGCTGGGAGAACTCACGCCGCGGGGCGGCTATGTCGAGGCTGCGGTATCGATTTCCGATGCCATGACGGCATCGGGCAGCGAAGTCGTGGCGATGATGCGCCAGGTGATCGAACAATTCGGAGAATATGCCAAACTCAACAAGAAACTGGGCGAGGAAGCTGCCGAACAGTTGAGCGATATCGACGATGCGGGCGAATTGGCCGATACGATCGCCGCGGCAATCAGCGCAAAGGTTTCCGACAAGCAGGCGCTGTTGGTCGAAAAAGACCCGCTGAAACGCCTCGAAATGGTGATGTCCTATATGGAGGGCGAGCTTTCGGTCTTGCAGGTCGAGCGCCGTATTCGGGGCCGCGTGAAGCGGCAGATGGAAAAGACCCAGCGCGAATATTACCTGAACGAACAACTCAAGGCGATTCAGAACGAGCTTGGCGGCGACGATGACGGCAGCAACGAAATTGCCGAGCTGACCGAGAAGATCGCCAAGACCAAGCTCAGCAAGGAAGCGCGCGAAAAGGCCGAGGCCGAGCTCAAGAAGCTGCGCAGCATGCAACCGATGAGCGCCGAGGCGACGGTCATCCGTAACTATCTCGACGTTCTGCTCGGCTTGCCATGGGGTAAGAAGAGCAAGGTCAAAAAGGATATCGGCAAGGCGCAGGAAGTGCTCGATGCCGATCACTACGGCCTCGAGAAGGTCAAGGATCGGATCATCGAATATCTCGCGGTTCAGGCGCGCACGCGCAAGCTGAAGGGGCCGATTCTGTGCCTCGTGGGGCCGCCGGGCGTCGGCAAAACCTCGCTCGGCAAGAGCATCGCCAAGGCGACCGGGCGCGAATTCGTGCGGCAATCGCTGGGCGGTGTGCGCGACGAAGCGGAAATCCGGGGGCACCGGCGCACCTATATCGGTTCGCTGCCAGGCAAGATCGTCACCAATCTCAAGAAAGCAGGTAAGAGCAATCCGCTGTTCCTCCTCGACGAGATCGATAAGCTTGGACAGGATTTCCGTGGCGATCCCGCTTCGGCGCTGCTCGAAGTGCTGGATCCGGAGCAGAACAACCGGTTCCAGGATCACTATCTCGAACTCGACCTGGACTTGTCGGACGTCATGTTCGTCACCACCGCGAACAGCCTCAATCTGCCGCAGCCCCTGCTGGACCGGATGGAGATCATCCGCCTGGAAGGGTATACGGAAGACGAGAAGGTCGAAATCGCCAAGCGCCATCTGCTGCCCAAGCAAATCAAGGAACACGGCCTCAAGAAGGGCGAGTTCGAGCTGACCGAGGACGGACTGCGCGACCTGATCCGGTTCTACACGCGCGAGGCGGGTGTCCGCACGCTCGAGCGCGAGCTGGCACGGCTGGCACGCAAATCTCTGCGCAAGATCCTCGAGAACGAGGTCGAGAGCGTCACGATCACGCCCGAAAATCTCAGCGACTTTGCCGGTGTCCGCAGGTTCAAGCACGGCATGGGCGAGGAAGAGCCGCAGGTCGGGGCCGTGACCGGCCTCGCATGGACCGAGGTCGGCGGCGAACTGCTGACGATCGAAAGCGTGACGACCCCCGGCAAGGGCGAGATTAAGACGACCGGTAAGCTGGGCGAGGTGATGAACGAATCCGTTGCCGCCGCCTTCAGCTTCGTCAAGGCGCGCGCGCCGCATTACGGTATCAAGCCGAGCCTGTTTCACCGGCGCAATATTCACATCCACCTTCCCGAGGGCGCAGTGCCCAAGGATGGGCCGAGCGCAGGTGTGGGAATGGTAACCTCCATCGTCTCGACGCTTTCGGGGATTCCGGTGAGGGCGGATGTCGCCATGACCGGCGAGGTAACCTTGCGGGGACGGGTGCTTGCCATCGGCGGCCTGAAAGAGAAGCTGCTGGCTGCCCTACGTGGTGGGATCAAGAAGGTTCTCATTCCGGAAGAGAATGTCAAAGACCTCGCCGAAATCCCGAGCAATGTGAAAGACGGTCTTGAAATTGTGCCGGTCGCTCACGTCGATGAGGTGCTGGCGCAAGCCTTGTGTCATGTGCCCGAGCCCATCGAATGGACCGAGGCGGACGATCTCGCCAGTCAACCAGACCATCCGCACCAGGCGCCATCGCCGACCGCGCATTAACAAAGGATATGCTGCGCTGCAGCGAATCGTGAAGCTCGTTTCGGGGTTGCCGAGGCCCTTTTCACGGCGGTGCAGTGCAGCATTGTATGGTGAACCTGCGCTTCATCCTGTTTTTGTTCGGTCTGGCCCCGAAAACCGCCGGTTTTTACTGAATTTGCCTTTGACACTTCGACCAAAAAACTCTCAATTCGTCCGCCTTCACCGAGGCGATTCAGCCAATCCAATCTGACGATAAGAACAAGGGGGTTTCCACCGATGAACAAGAACGACCTGATCAGCGCGGTTGCCGATTCCAGCGGCCTCTCCAAGAGCGATGCCTCGAGCGCCGTCGAAGGTGTTTTCGATGCAATCACCAAGGCCTTGTCGAGCGGCGACGAAGTGCGCTTGGTCGGCTTCGGCACATTCTCCGTTGCAAAGCGCAAGGCCTCGACCGGCCGCAATCCGCGCACTGGCGAGCCCATGACCATCAAGGCCTCGAACCAGCCGAAGTTCAAGGCAGGCAAGGGCCTGAAGGACGCTGTAAATTAAGCCGGACCTCCTGACCGGCGCGCCGCCATGCCTCGTCGCGCCACGCTAGGGATCGAACTTCGCCGCGCTTTCCATATCGGGAAGCGCGGCGTTTTCGTCGGCATTGCGAGACTGACGCTAGTCGAAAGAAATTAGGGCCATGGGGGGCTGTTCGGTGCGTGGCGTGATTTCCCACGTCAGGACCTGACCGCCGGGATGATGGCTGGGACCGCCGTCGGTATTGTTCGCCAAAATACGTCCATCGGTGACGATCGAAAACTGGCCCTCGGCGACTACGATCCGGGGAGGAGTTTCCCCGTCTTTCGGGGACAGGTCGGCTAGTCCGGCCATGCCGGCTACCATCCCCTGCATCGGATTGCCGCTGCCTTGCGCGGCAAAGCCCGGCGCATCGATCCGCACTTGCCTTTGGTCGCGCAAAATGACGCTGACGAAGGTATTCGCCATGGCGAAGCGTTCGATCGTCGGAAACGAGAAGTCGTGTGTAAGTCGACCGGAGATCGCGAAATCGACCTCGAACAGCCCGTCGCCTTTATACTCCACAGTGTTCCAGCCGCGCTGACGTTCCAGCTTCTCGGCAAGCTCCTGCGCGGCGTCCGGATCCGACGGATCGATCCCGCCCAGAAACGCTTTCATCTGCTCGGCCTTGCGCTTCTTGTTGGCACGGCGGCTTTCGGCCTCTGCATCCCACTCGCGCTTTTGCTCGGCAATTTCCGCGCCGGTGCATTCGCGGGTTTCGTAATCGTCATCGAGGCATGCGGCCTCGAATGGTTCGTCCGTTTTGCTGCCCATCTCTGCCAGTTTGCTCAGCGCGAGCATCTGGATTTCCCCATCGTAGCGATAGAGAAAGCTACCGTCTTTCATGAGCTCCAGTTCGCTCGTGAACTGGCCTGGCGAGAGAAAGCAGCCTGACAGCGCCAGGCTCCCCACACCGGCGAGCGCGACCATGCGAAACCTTTTGGTCAACATCGTTTCCTTCCCCAATAGATTAGTCCCGCGTGGCCACGGCATAGAGCGCGATCGCGCTGGCATTGGAAACGTTCAGGCTTTCTATCCGGTCCCCGATTGGCAGTCTGGCCAGCGCATCGCAGTGCGATTCGATATTCTGGCGCATGCCCTCTCCTTCGGCGCCCAGTACGAGCGCGACGGGGCCTGCGGGCAGGGCTTCGGCCAGCGTAGCCTCGGCCGATCCGGTGAGGCCTATCCGCCAATATCCGGCCTCGGCCATCTGTTCGAGCGCACGGGCAAGGTTTACGACACGCACCCAGGGCAGGATTTCGAGCGCACCCGAAGCGGCCTTGCCGATGACGCCTCCTTCGGGCGGGGCGTGGCGATCCTGCGTCACCAGCGCTGCGGCGCCGAAGGCCGCGGCGGAGCGCATGATCGCCCCGACATTGTGCGGATCGGTGACTTGGTCCAGCACGACGATGGGCCTGGAGGCGTCGCCATCGAGAACTTCGTCGAGATGCATGTCTTCCAGAGGCGCGCATTCGAGCACCAGCCCTTGATGCGGGGCATCCTTCGCTACCAGGCGTGCAAGATCCGTCACATCGGCATATTCGAGCGGGAAATCGTCGGGCAATTCTCCGTCGAGTGTCTCGATCGCTTCGCGGGTAGCCCATAGCTTGCGATGCACCCGGTCGGGATTTTTGAGAGCGGCCTCGACCGCGTGTCGCCCCCATAATCGGACCTGTCCCGTGCTCGCGCGCCCGCTCCCGCGACCGCCCTTCATCCGGCCTGCCCGTCCTCTCAGTGCGCGCTTGCGCTCACCCTTTGCCATCGAATTCGTCCTGTCTGCAACTTTGGTTGCGCCTGTGCCAGCGAGGGCATTGACAGGCAAGGCTCGCTTCGCCAAAGGGGCGCCTCTCGGCACGGGATCGTCAACGCGATCCCTCGATTTCCTAAGCGAAATGGCCCGTGTGGACAGGTGGCCGAGTGGTTAAAGGCAGCAGACTGTAAATCTGCCCGCGCAAGCGTACGCTGGTTCGAATCCAGCCCTGTCCACCACCACCCTTTCTTTTAGCATATATCTGCATCCCCAGAAATCCATAGAAACCCTTGGAATTCTGCGGTATATTGCGCCTGCTCCGTCCCTACATGACCATCGCGATCCACCCGCATCCGAGGTCTAGTGTGGGGAAGGTGTGGGGAAGGGCAGGTGCTTCCCCACACTTGTATTTTCCGGAACGGCCTGCGGAAATGTGGGGAAGGAAATGGGCAAACTCACGGCAGTGGCGGTAAAGGCCGCTTTGGCGAATCCCGGCACTTATCAGGATGGCGAAGGACTTTTTCTCAAGGTTGGGAGAACCGGGTCAGCGTCATGGGTGATTCGACTCCAACAAGACGGCAAGCGACGGGACATAGGGATCGGGAGCGCCAAACTGGTCACGCTGGCTGAGGCACGCCAAAAAGCCAACGAACTGCGCAAAGCCGTGAAGGTCGAAAAGCGCGACGTTCTCATAGAGCGCAAGGACGAGGCTGCCGCCAAGGTGACTTTCCGCGAAGCGGCCACCCAGTACCATTCCGACAACGAGGCGGGCTGGAAGAGCGCTGTCTACACCCGTCAGTGGCTGGCCAGTCTGGAGAACTACGCTTTTCCCAAACTCGGTGACATGCCAACCGGCAGCATCACCGCAGCCGACATCATTGAAGTCCTCACCCCGATCTGGCAGGAAATCCCTGAAACCGCCCGCCAGGTACGCAACCGGATTTGTGCCGTGCTCGACTATGCGCACGCGAAGGGATGGCGATCTACCGAAGCACCGTCGGGCAATAGCAGCCTGAAAGCGGGTAGGGGCCTGCCACGACAGATCAAGAAACCGCAGAACCGCAAAGCGATGCCGTATGTCGCCATTCCAGCGTTTCTGACCGCCCTACGGCGCAAGCCATCCTTCGGACGTTTCGCGCTGGACCTCCTCATCCTGACCGGCACGCGCTCGCAGGAGGTCCGACTCGCGACCTGGGACGAATTCGATCTTGAGGAGCGCCTCTGGACCATCCCCGCCGAACATATGAAGCGAAGCAAGGCACATGTAGTCCCGCTCTCTGAGGCTGCACTGGGTGTCCTCGCAAAGGCTGATGCGTTTCGGGTCGAAGGTGCTGAAGTGGTCTTCTCCGGTGCAACGGGCAAAGCGATGTCCGACATGACGCTGCTCAAGGTGCTGCGCGACATGCAGGAGCCTTACCACGTCCACGGCTTCCGCTCGGCGTTCACGGACTGGGCGGCAAACGCGGGCTTCCCAAACGCGGTGGTCGAGGCCGCGCTCGCTCACAAGACGCCCGACGCGGTGCAGGCGGCGTATCGCCGCACAACCTATCTTGGCACCAAGGAGGATCCCGGTATGCGCGTGAAGCTCATGGATGCATGGGGAGCCTATTGCTCCGGTACAGTCACAGTCAGCGAAGCTCTCAACGCGCACGACTAGCGCAACGCCCTCCACAAACAGACCACCAGCACCGCCGGCGCGCATGGCTCTGCCATGCCGCCTGCCTTCCGGCGAGGATGAGAGGGCAAACTGCAAATTGATGCCGTGGCACGGGCCAGCGGGCGTCAGAAGAGGACCCGAACTTCAAGTTCAGTTATTGTTATATTTTTGAAGTTTGGGGGCTGAAGAAATTTGTCCCCGAGCCTTGCCCCAGGACCGTTTGTCGGGATTGATTTGACGCCAAAAATCGTCCCCATTCGTCCAGAAGAATTCGCCAAAATTCAGTCGAAGTAATCCTTTCCGCTCGCAAATTCCACGAACAGGCACGGCAAAATTCGCAGTCCGGGAAAAGTCGGTTTCAATGCGAAGTACCCTTAATGCGTTTGACCTTCTCGCTGAATTGAATCAGCCGCTCTGGTTCCGAGGCAAACCATGCGTAGCTTCCCCACGCCAAGGTGCCGACTGTCTTCCGAAAGGTTGCCGATCCGCGATCGAGGAATGCCGTGACGAAAGCGACATTCACAGGTGCAAATCCTGCCTTGTCAGCTAGCTTGAGCAGTGCAGTCTTGCGCGCCTCATTTACCGGACCGTCAGTGTGAACCACTTCGACGAAAACCAGTAAGGGGTGAATTGGGCCGAGATCGACCAAAACAATGTCTGGCAAGTTCTTTTCCGCGGGGATGGTCAGCCCGATTGCTTTCGCCAATTCGTCATCCCGCGCAACGACCTTATTGCCGCTTTCGCTGAGCGTGATGACACCCGGCTTATCGAGGAATGTTGGAGCAAAAACCTCGATGACGGCTTTCGAAATATCGGAACTTGGTCCAGTAGACATTCGTCGCGTTTCACCATTCGGGAAAGTGACCAGCTGGTGATCGCCTCCTGCCGCAGCTCCACGTCGAACGATGGCAATCCGCGCTAATGCGCCCGCGTTGAGATACCTCTTCTGCCAAGCATCGATTTTGGCTTTGAGCACTGCCTCAGACAGCGCCGGATCAAGCAAGTCAGCAAATTCTGATTGAAGAGCGTATCGCCCGGCTGGAGAAGTTACGGCCACCCTCGGTTTGTCTAGTACGGCGCCGTTCTCGATCAGAGCATATCGGATAGTGTCATCACGAATGGATTCACGGGTGTTAACAGCATACCAACGA
This sequence comes from Qipengyuania sp. ABI-127-1, assembly GCA_022953095.1. GTDB lineage: Bacteria > Pseudomonadota > Alphaproteobacteria > Sphingomonadales > Sphingomonadaceae > Qipengyuania. Next base: position 454,217 of record JALJCR010000002.1, read on the forward strand.
CCGGGAATGTCGGCCTTGCTGGGCTTCATGGAGTCCTTGGCCCATTGCTCTCTCACGGTGTCGGTTGTTTGTGCGGCCTGAGTGTCGGTCATTCTTGTGACCTGGTCAGGGCGTATCCACCGCTCTCTGCCTTCGACGGCGCCAACGTACTGCATGACAAATATGGTCTTTGCCGCGATCTCCCAAATCGAGTGCTCACGGTTTGGCGAACCCTCAGGGAATATCAGCGGAAGTCGGCGGTGAATTTCACTCCAAGTGGTAAGTGGCGGTAGGCTCATGATTAGAGGCCATAAATCTGTCGCAGTGCTTTTTCCAGCTTGGCGCGAGATGCTCCGCTAGAAACCAGCTTCTCGATCTTTTTCATTTCTGATGCGGGAGGCAACGGGATGGCTTCCAGCTCGAATGCGGAGACTGCCACACTCCCACTGATGCAGCGAAACAATTGATCGACCACATCACTGTTTAGGATTGCAGCCACCGCAGCGGCGCAGACTTTGGCGACTGAAGTCGCACGAACCATGTTCAGGTGGTTTTCGACGATCACGCCGCCGTGCTTTTCCACGAACTCCTGCGGAAGTTCAGCAGCAATCAAACGTCGCGGCTGCTCTTTCGCCGTGGTTCGCTGAACGAGGACCGAGGGTTGATCGACAACTAGCCAATCATCCCCCACCTCAACCTTGAAATAGGGAGCGTGATTCTTCTTCTCCGCGCGGAAGATAAACCGGCCATCTGCCGTTACCGCCTCGGCCCAAACTAGCGGCAACGCTCCTCGGACAGCCCGCTCACGCAACTGCGGCTTGAACCTGTTCCAAACCAGCGGGCCAGTCGAAACACGATAACCCCAATCCGATAGACGAGCGGGCATCCTAGCTGCGGCTTTGATAATGCCAACATGCTCGGGTTGTCGTGGTGCTAGCCATGGTGTGGAAGAGTCATCTGGTAGCGTGACCTTCCCATTCTTGGTCAATCGAGCTTCACGCTCATTGTCGACATTCAGATAGTGAACTTGGAAAGGTCTCTGCTCACCGCCCTTGCGATAGAGCGCAAGCAAAGTCTCCTGCATCACATCTTCGAAAACGCCCCGGCGCGCGTGGACGAAGTCAATGGCTTCTGGCGGTGCTTCGCTGGCGAGCAATCGGCGCAGAGCTGTGTAGTATTGCCCGCCGAGGACGCTGGTTGGAGTAAGGTAGGCAATGACACCTCCTGGCTTGGTCCAACGCAAAGCAACATCGGTAAACAGACCATAGAGATTAGCGTGGCCGTAGAGGCTCCGCGCGAAGCGCTCTCGCTGCTCCGCCGAGAGGCGCACGCGGCCATAGGGCGGATTGCCGACCACCAAATCGAATTTGGGCGATGGCGTAACTTTGAGTGTGTCGCACACTTCTACGAACTTTGGTGCGGCACGACCGCTCGCATCGATCAGATCCGAAAGAAATATCTCAAGTGCAACCTGCGAAAGGGCTGCCGCATGGGGGTCAATTTCCATACCGGATAGGCGCGCCCCAAGCTGCGCCAAGACAAACGCCGGTTCGCTGCCATCAAGCGCACTGCGCATCCGCGAAGCAGCTTCGAGCAAGAAAGCTCCGCCGCCACTTGCCGGATCGAGCACTCGCGCGGTCGTCCAATTGATGCCGCCCTCCTCAGCAAGATCGAGGAGCCGCTTGTTTAGCGACGCTGGTGTGTAGAAGGCTCCGAGATCGCTCCTTTGCTTGGAGGGAAGAAGCGCGGTGTAGAGGCTCGTCAGGAAGTGGCATCCTTCGAGCAATGGAAGGAAGGCTGCTTCGATCCCGATTGATCGAGCGAGCTGTACGGTTGTCGTGTCCAGAGAGTGGCTCTTACCCGCCAGGTGGTCGGTAATATCTACATTTGGAGCGACCTGCTCGGCGAATGAACCCATTGCAACATGGGAGAAATCGGCAGCAAGTCGAGCTCGGCACTGGTCATGAAGGGTTTGCGCCCAAGCGCGCGCGACTGTCCGGGCACGGGCCAACTCATTTCGCTTCGAAACAAGCGAAAGCGATTGATCGACACGTTCGACCGAGTTCAGTTTTCGTGCCAAAATCGACGTCAAAGGGCTCTCCTTCGTCTCTGATTAGCGAAATCCCGCTCAAAGAGAACCTTGATTTTATGTTCTCTCTTTGTTCTATTTGCAACCACTAATTCCCTCCCCACAAAATGCATTCTGCGCGGTTGGAGAGGCTTGGCAGCTTGAACTCGCTTAGCTGGCGCGCATGGCTTAAGCCATGCCGCCTGCCTTCCGGCGAGGATGGGAGGGGGAGGGAAAACCGCAAATCGATGCCCTGGCGCGGGCCAGCGGGCGTCAGCCCGCCACCCGGGGGCGTCTATTTGCGGTTTCGGGAACGAGAGGGCGAAGCCCTTGGCGTTCCCGCGTGAAGGATCGCAACAGCGATCCGCACAAGCAACAGCACCCTCGCACTGCGCGAAGCTGCCGGACGCCCTCCGCGCGCGGTCAGTGCGCCAGCGGGCGTCCGGCAATGAGAGAGGCAAGAGTGCCTGCGGGTTAGCTCAAAAACGCCGCGCCCTCAGGAGCGCTGAAAGCGCGGGACAGAGCGCGTCATCCAAAGCCTCCCGCTCAACATCCAACTGCTCCTGATCGTCACCCGAATGGGCCGGGACTACAGGCCCGGTCCGCGCAGCCGGATAGAGCAGGTCGCCCCCGGGGGCAGCGCGAAAACCGCCTCAAGGTAAAGTGAAGCTCACGGCGAGGTCGGGGGGCGGAAGCGGTCCGTCCGGTTTTACTGGTCTCTACCTCCGAGCTAACCTCAAACAATCGCCTCGTCAGACACACGCCCGTGTTCGCGTGTCGTGCATCGCCGGGCTGCGTCTGACATGCTCCAACACAGATCAAAATCTCAGCCTAATTGCGTACAGTTTCAAAACCTCAGACTGTCGAGGACTACCCTCGCATCTGCGCAACCGCTTTCGCTCTCACACTGGCCGAACACAGTGAGGCGCGGATCGACTACTTCAAGGCCATCCAAGCTAGAAGCATCGAGAACGGCCGTGAGAACCGGAATTTCGCCTGTCCCGGGTTTCAGCGCTGTTGACCTGACCGTCACCCGATCAATTGAGGTTCTGCTCGAACCCGGCAGATCGGGTGCGGGTTCGAGCGACGCCCCGTAGCTGAAAACGAGCTCAAAACTGTCACCACTGACTTTCCAGCCCCGGAAATCTCCAAAAAGCTCCTCGACAGCATGATCACCGGGCGCAAATGAGCAGCAACCTTCCAGCACCACATCGCCTCGCGACGGGGGTATCTGGGGCCGCTGGGTAACGTCCGCGCCAGCAGGTCCAACCACCTTGTGCTGCGTCGGCTCGGGCTCGGAAGCGTCCTGGCACGACGAAGCCGCCAGCAACATGCCAGAAAGGAGGAGAACTCTTTTCAGGTCGGACATGACAGCTACCTTGTCCCGTAAAAGCCGAGCATCAAACCTTCTTCGTCACCGCAAAAATCACGCTTGATCTGCCCCTGAGTAATGTATCGGGACATGACGCAAGGGCCAGTGGTACCGTCGGAGCGGTGGTACATCCCCATAAAGTGACCGAACTCGTGCAGCATCGCAGATTCGTAGTCGATCCGTTGCCGTATGTTGGACGAGGTGACCGTCCCGCAGGCAAAGTCGCCTGCCTGCTCTTCCCGAACCGAATAGTAAAATCTGTTCGCGTTTACTACGACGCGCGCACCGTAGTACGGGACCGGACGCGACCCATTATCTACCCACCAAATCTCAGTCGACATGACCGACGTCGATCCTGGAACGATATCAAGGAATTCGGGGTCGTCGGTATAGCTGGGCTTGGTGCCGTATTTGAAGTGATCTCCTGCGCCAGTAAGCACAAACTCCGAACCGATTTCATTCACCGTCGTGGCGGCGCGAATTGTATCGCCGTCGCAAATGGGCGGTAATTCTTCGTGAATCCGAACGTACTGCACCTGGTTGTCGACGATACGTTTCACATATCCTTGCTGCTGAATACTCTGTGCCGACACGGCGGTGCCGAGGCCGAAACAGACTGCTGCGATACCGAGTTGAATTCTCATTACTGTGCCTTTCGCAGAAAATTGCGCGATAGTTAGAGCGACGAAAGATCAACGTTGAACGATGGCGGCGCGGTCGAGGTCGCCCTATCCCCATCAACGACGAGCGCGGGGATCAGCTCGACAATGCAGTTCTTGCATTGGCCTCGATTCCCCGAAAACTCGGACTGATAAAGGGATCTCGATCCAATGATCAGATATGATTGTCCGTCTTCCAACGGGACTTCCGTCGATATGCGAAGGTTTTCGCCACCTGCACCGGCGCCTGACCTTCGGCGCAGATCAATCGTGTCTTTCAAATTAGGCGGGACCTTGATTTCACGGGTGATCTGGAAACCGACCGTGGTGCGGTGTTGGTCGTCGAGAAGTTGGTTGGTCTCGGACTGTTTTGTGCCCACGAAGACTGTATCAGCGAGCATAAGGTAGTCGTCGACAGAAGCCGTTCCCCGGAGCGTATTGCCCATAGCCTCGACAATGGCGGAGCCGCCGTCCGCACTGGATCGCAAATCGCCTGGCTTGAAGCCGTAACTGGCCAACCCTTGTGCGATATCCACCAGATAGAGATTGCGGATGGCCTCCAACTGCACCGGATTGTCGATAGCGGACGGATGCGGCAGGACCACATCTATTGCACGGACCATTCCATTCAACTCCCGCAACTCATTTGGGGCTACTGATCTTTGAGCCCTTTCGCGTTGTTCGTTAGTCTTACGCTCTATGAAGGCGGCAGTCGCCTGCTCTTGAGTCCGGGGTACCGTTTCCTGGGCTATCGCAACTGTAGCCGTCATAAGAAATAGGGAGCCCAATCCTAATCGGATGTATGACATCTTGTTTCTCCATCAACGTTCAGTTCCTACTAATAGGCAACGGACGGGTTCCCATTCACACGAATAGAATGAATTACTGAGGGCGGAGAATGTTCGGTAAGTATGATCAGCTGTAAATACGCGGTATGACCTGGGTGGTCTGCTAATGACCAATGGTGTCACCAGAAACGCACCGCCAGTCTTCCATGCCGATCCGTCGCGAGGTGGGCCGGTAGCGGTCGGTCTGTTTTTCGGCGGTATGGTACAGCAAGTGGGCATTCAGCTTCCGATACAGTTTGCGCGTGCGAAATTAGCTGCGGTTGATTTAAGCGTCGCAGCCTGGAACCGGGCAGACGCAAATTAACAAATATGAGGCACCGCCAACGCCGCGTATTGATTTACAATCTCATCGAATTCTGCAACGAACATGGGTTGAACAAAAGGTCGTTTCGACTCTCTTTCGGGCCGATTTTAACAGGGTGAGGCAGGCGGGTCGCATATGGGCGAGCAAGAGATCACGAACTTCAAGTTGGGTGAGCGGGAAAGTGTTGCCGCGTCTGACGCTCTGCCTCTTGCAGAAGAATACGCTTTGCAATCAGCGGGCGCGGCTTTTCACGCGCTTGCCGATACGATGCCGCAGATGGTGTGGTCCACGCTTCCCGACGGCTCCCACGATTATTACAACGCGCGGTGGTATGAATTCACTGGCGTTCCCTTTGGCTCTACCGACGGGGAGGGGTGGGCTGGTATGTTCCATGAGGACGATCAGCCCGGTGCATGGGAACGGTGGCGGCACAGTCTTGCGACCGGCGAACCTTACGAGGTCGAATATCGGCTGCGCCATCGGTCGGGCGAATATCGCTGGATGATCGGTCGAGCGCTTCCGATCCTGAACGACGATGGCGAAATACAGCGCTGGATCGGCACCTGCACCGATATCGAGGAACAGAAGCGAACGGCTCTCCAGAACGAGATACTGAGTCAGGAGCTCAGCCATCGCATCAAGAACATTTTTGCGATCATTTCCGGCCTGGTCAGTCTGACTGCTCGAACCAGTGAAGCGTTCGCTGAGACCGCCAAGGAACTCCTCGGCCGCATCTCCGCATTGGGGCGGGCGCATGAATTCGTGCGCCCTCATTCCGAAAAATCCCGGCCTTTCGTGAAAGACGCGACGTTGCTGACGCTGCTAGCGACGATCTTCGAAAGCTACCCTGCATATTCGGACGGTCGCCTCGTCATAACGGGCTCGGACGTGGATATCGATAGTCGGGCGGCTACGCCGATAGCTCTGATATTCCATGAACTCGCAACCAACGCGATGAAATACGGTGCATTGGCTACCGAAAACGGCCGGGTCGCACTCGAAGTCGAGCAGACCGACAGCGAAGTTGAGTTTTCCTGGACCGAAAGCGGCGTAAAACTGGATCGAGATGCGGGGGCCGAGCCGGGCTTTGGAAGCCGTCTGATCGATATGGCAATCCGGCAGCAACTGGGCGGCAGTTTCGAACGTCAATGGAATCCGGATGGGCTCACGTTAAAAATGCGGGTTAAGCGCTCGCGACTGCATACCGTCTAGTTTCCGAACGTCCGCAAGTGGGCGGGAGGTTGGACATCAGCGCCCTGTCGGACGGCAATGACGTAGTCCAGCACCTCTCCCAATACCGCAAGGTCGACTGGTTTTTCCAAGGCCCCGATCGCCCCTTCCACACCTTCATCGAGTTGGGTAGGATTGGCCGTGACGAAGATCACTTCGATCCCCAAATTTTTAGCGAGGTGTTCGCCAATACGCGGACCGGTTGCGCCGTCAGCGAGATTGACGTCGACCAAGGCTAGATCAACCGACGACGTGGCTTTTTCAAGGGCTGACTCCATGTCGTCCGCTATCCCGACCGAGCGATAACCAAGGTCGTGCAAGACCTCTTCCATTTCCATTGCGATAAGGAATTCGTCTTCGACAATCAAAACAGAGAGAGGCATCTTATTAACTTTAGATAATCACGGATGTCTGATTGACGTTCGCCTCCCCGTTCGGTTCCGCCAATTTGCTGTAGGTCGATCTTACGAAAACGGCAGGGCCGACAAGTTGCCGGCCCCGCCGGATCGCTAGGCGATCAAGCTCAATCGTATTGCTGGGCGATTTGGTCGCCGAAGGCTTCGCCTTGGCATACTTCATCGTAGCATTGCTGGATGACCGCCCGTTCACCTGCATCAAGACCGTCGGCGTCAAGCGCCGCTTCGAACTTACCCTTGAGATAGTCCTCGCCCTCTTCGACACGCTCGGCGGCGGCTTCGTCGCCGCGTTCGAACAAGTCGGCAATGCTCATCCACATCTGGTGTAGTTCGCCCGTGACCGTGCCTTTCGTCACCAGCTCTTCCCCATGGCGTTGCAGTTCGGCGTTAAGTGTCTGCAACGTCTGCTCTCGCTGTTGCAAACGATCGTTGAGCGCGGCCTTCAACTGGGGATTTTCGGCCTTTTCTGATGCTTTCCGATAGCCCTCCACCGAATCGTATACGGTGTCGGTGAGCGTCTTGAGAACCTTGGTCATAATGCGTCCCTTTTTTTGGTAACTAGCGAGCGGACGGAATTCCTGGCCGTGCCTTAACTCCCAACGACAATGCCGCCGTTGGGGTGAAGCACCTGTCCGCTCATGTAGCTTGAATCTTCACAGGCCAGGAAAAGGAAACTTGGGGCGACTTCGTTGGGTTGGCCCGGCCGACCCATCGGCGTATCCTCGCCGAAGTCATCCATCTCGTCGCGCGGCTGTCCGCCACTCGGATTGAGGGGAGTCCAGATCGGACCGGGCGCGACCGCGTTCACTCTTATTCCGTCTTCGATCAGGTTTCCCGAGAGCGAGCGAGTGAAGGCCGTGATCGCTCCCTTGGTAGCGGAATAATCGAGAAGATTGTCGGAGCCCTTATACATCGTAACGCTCGTGCAGTTCACGATGGCGGCGCCGCGCTCGAGATGGGGCCGCGCAGCTTGGACGAGATAGAACATCGAGAATATGTTCGTCTGGAACGTCCGCCGAAGTTGCTCTTCAGTGATGTTCTCGACCTCGTCGTCTGGGTGCTGTTCACCGGCGTTATTGACGACCACGTCGATCCTGCCGAATTCAGCTATCGTTTTGGTGACGACCTGGTCAGCGAACTCGCGTCGCCCGAGATCGCCCTTAATGCAGACGGCCCTGCGGCCCTCATCTTCGACGATCGACTTCGTCTTATCGGCGTCTTCGGTCTCTTCGTCGGCATAGTAGACAATGACGATATCGGCGCCTTCGCGAGCGAAGAGCGCCGCCACTGCGCGACCAATGCCGCTATCCGCCCCGGTGACGATAGCGACCTTGCCTCGCAACCGGTCAGAACCATCATACTTCGGTCGCCAGTGCGGCTTGTCGTCCATTTCCGATTCAGCGCCAGGCAGGCGCGGTTCTTCATTGATCTCGGGTTCGAAATTTTCGTCGCTCATAATCGGGACTACTTACCGGGTCATGGTGGGTTCCGCCCGCGGGAGGCGTAAGTTGCAAAACTATCGGAGCCGGAACTTAGGCGCTGTTTAAAAGACGCACGTCCGGTCGCGGAAGTTTCGCCATGCAACATTTATCAGGTCGGTTGGATTGGGCGGACTTGGCATTGAAGCCTTAGGTGTTCGCATGCTTATCGACCACACCTTAGCCGACGCGATCCTACGCGGGTCGGTCTTGACCACTATGGCCATGACGTGGGTCGTCGTCTTGGTACGCATCGTCGGATTGCGGTCCCTCTCGAAAATGACGCCGTTCGACTTCGTAATGACGGTGGCCACGGGTTCACTGCTGGCTGGTGCAGGACAATCCGAAGAATGGACCGGGTTCCTGCAAGCCACCGTCGGCCTCGCCGCCTTATTTGTGGTGCAGTATTTCGCTGCGCGCATGCGCAAGAGTTCGGATGTGGTGGAAGACGTGATGCAGAACGAGCCCATCTTCCTCATGCGGAGTGGGGAGATGATCGACGAGGCGCTGGCGGAAACCCGTGTCGCCGCGAGCGATGTCTACGCGAAGCTCCGGGAGGCGAATGCGCTAGACCTATCGAGGGTTCATGCCGTGGTCCTGGAAACGACCGGTGACGTCTCCGTACTCCATGGCGAGCGTAAACCGGACGATCGGTTGTTGGCGGGTGTTCGAACGACCTCCGAGTGAGCGCTTAGCCGAAACGGAACTGGATAGGCCGTTCGCGACTTGGCATGGCCGAGCCCGATCGCTTCGCCGCTACGATGAGCAAGGCTAAGCGGATGGGCAAGATCTTTATCGACTGGCTGCGCAACCACCGGGGGAGCACCGCCGTTCTTCCCTATTCGGTCCGAGCTCGCAGCGGCGCTCCCGTCGCTATTCCGATCGCGTGGAGCGGGCTCGCCGCAATGAAGCACGCGAAGCCCTACGACATCGGGAGCGTCGAGCGATTGATTGAGAGGGCTGCTGCGAAGCAGCTCAAAGGTTGGGGTTTCGCTTCGCAAAACCTTCCCGACCTGTGAGCACTACAGCAAAAACCACATTCCGCCCATGAGAACCGCAGATCCGATCCCCATCAGGCTAGCCACCAATCGCAGGTTCATCCGGCGAAGCGGCTGCACCGAATGGGCATCAAGTCGCTCCAGGACGCTGCAGGAGTTGCGTTCGGCCAGATAGAAGATGACCATACCTGATACGATGAAGCAGCTCGCGATCGCCTTGGGCAGCCACGTCGGCTCCATCTTCCCGAACAGCGCGTTGAAACCGAGTCCGATGCCGACTGCGGCGAGTCCGGTTCGCATCCATCCGGCGAACGTGCGTTCGTTCGCCAAGACGGTGCGATCCTCTGCAAGGTCGGTGCGTTCGCCTGCGAGCTCCGTTCGATCGGTAGAGTGTTCCATGACGACCCACTCGCACGGGAGGTAGTGGTTCTCGCACAACATAGGTTGAGTCCCTTTTAAGAGCACAGCGCGCAGGGCACTGAAGAATCGGGCTAACCTTTGTTGGGTGCCTGCAACCATTTGCGTAGAAATGCGCTTGCTGACCATGGCGGGTCAAAAATTCGATCACAGAGATGTTCTGGACGTGGACCACGGGCGCCTCGAAGCGTCTTTGCGCGATCACATTGCCGAACGGGGCTTCCCATGTGTCGGTGCAAAATCCGCACTTGCGAACGAGAAGCTCGAAGTTTTGGCGGGTTGGCGACTTACGAGTGCATGGAACGACGTGATGATCCATGATCGGCTCCTCGATTGGAGCGATCGGTATGAGGCCGACCCGTCCGGTCTTCGTAGCTTGGCGGTCGTCTTCGACGGACCTGTAGATCTCACCGAAGAGGCATTCGAAGCTGCAATGTGGGAGCGGCTTCAATCGCTAGCGGATAAGGACAGCTGGCGCGGTCAGAGCTATTGCGAGAATGTCAGCAGTGATCCTGCCGATCCCCACTTCTCGCTGAGCTTCGGGCGGCAAGCCTATTTCGTCGTGGGTCTCCACCCCAACGCATCTCGCACAGCTCGCCGCACGCCCTACCCGACGCTTGTGTTCAATCTCCATGACCAGTTCGAGCAGCTACGCGAGAGTCAGCGATACGAGCGCATGCGCGAGGCTATCTTGAAGCGAGACGAAGCGCTCGATGGGAGCATAAACCCGATGCTGGCACGGCATGGCGAGGCCAGTGAAGCAAAGCAGTACAGCGGACGGGTCGTCGGTTCCGATTGGCAATGTCCCTTCCACGATCAGAGGACTGCATGACCAATCGAATACAACCACGGACCGGGGTGGCAGTAGAGCTGTCCGTCGGCGACCTTCTCACCGTCATCGATCCCGAGGGAAGCCAGGTCAGTGATTTAGTCGCGGTGTCCAGGCGGGACCCACGGGAAATTCTCTCGAATGGCCGAACCTTTGACTACGAAGAGACGATCCGCCTGACGACTGGTGCGCGGCTGTGGTCGAACCGCTCCAATCCAATGCTTTCTATCGTCGAGGATACGGTCGGCCTGCACGACTTCCTGCTCACGCCCTGTTCGCAAGCGACATTCGAGCACTTCTATCCCGACGAACCCGTCCATCGCGGATGTTTCGGCAACCTCGCGGCAGCATTGGAACCATACGGTGTGGAACCGGACGGCATCCCGACCGCATTCAACGTCTTTATGAACGTGCCTCTCGCCAAGGACGGTCGACTAACGGTCGAACCGCCGAAAAGCACGGCTGGAGACTTCATCCGCTTTCGTGCCGAGATGAATCTGATCGTGGGGCTGACCGCCTGCTCGGCCTACGCCTCCAACGGTGGATCGTTCAAGCCGATCGACTACGCGATCGAGCGCGTCTGATGCTCGACGTTCTCGAATGGTATGGCGCCATCTCCGCCGTGGTGGCCGCGCTCGTCGTCGCATCCAACATCAGCCCCCGCGTGTCGGGCTGGGCGTTCGTCCTGTTCGTCACATCGTCCTGCGCACTGGTGGCATGGGGATTCATGAGCGAGGACGCCGAGGGCATCGGTTGGCAGAACATCTGCTTGCTGCTGATCAACCTGTGGGGCGTCTATCGCTACCTCATCCGTCCGGACCGCGCCGCGGTCAGTGAAGCCGAGTTGTCGGAGCCGGCATGAGGCTGCCATACCTCGCACCACTGGCAGCAATCGGGGTGATCGCCGTCGGAGTGGCAGGTCACCTCGCGAACGGGGCGATCTACTCAGCTCTCCACGCTCGCGAGATGATCGAGGCGCTAAGCCAACCCGCGCTCTATCTCGGTAGCGCGATCGCCGCCAGTGCGGCCACCACGATGGCCTTGATGCTGACGCTGCTGGGTCTCGTCCGGCGTGTCGACGCGGACTTCGACCGCTCGATGTATCGCCGGGTCTACCACATCAGTATGTTGAGTGCTTGGTTGCTGGCCGGGTCGGTCATCATGCTGCTCGTGATGACAATGCCGATCGGCGAGTTCGACGAGGTTCCCCAAACCTGGTTCCCGACTCTCTACACGGTCCTCTATTGGATGGTCGTGCTTCTCAGCGCCTTATTAGTGGCAATGGTGACCCTTCTATTCTCGACGATCAGGACCCTCATCGCCAACGTGACGCCGCATGACGATATCTGACAAGAATGAGGAGCGTGACGTATGTTCACCCAACTGACGACGCCGGTCCCCGTGCATGTGATCGACAAGGGTTCGGGGCTGGCCTTCGCCGTGATCGACTACGGTATCGAGCACAACCTGATCTGGGTCACCGCCCTCGACGAAGGCGGCGAGATATGGTGCGCGCCCAATCCAAAGGTGCGCGTCGCGGAGAATTGGACCGCCGGGCGCCGTAGGGATCCTGTCGGCGTGGACCAGGACTCCGCCGATGAGAATAGGGAGGGCCGAGGATGACAAATAAGCCGATCGCATTCTTCGCGCATCACCAAGGACGTGGCCATGCAAACCGCATCATGGCGATAGCGAAGCACATTCCGGCGTCCCGTCCGCTACATATCCTGACAGCCAAACCGGACCAGTTCGAGGGGATGTCGCGCGAGGCGGAGATCACCCAGCTTCCGAACATGATCGGCGCTCCTTCACGCAGCAAGGTCCTGCACGGAGAACCTACACCTTCCGTCCTGCATTGCGTCCCAGTCGGCGTTGACGAGATGCGCGAGCATATGGGTATCATCGCAGCGACATTGCTAGAGATCGACCCGGCAATCTTCGTAATCGATGTATCCGCCGAGATCGCCTTGCTTTCGCGGATCATGAGCGTGCCGGCCATCACGATCAGGATGCATGGCGATCGATCGGATGCCGGACATCTGGCTGGATACGAGGCGGGTGTCGGAATGCTTGCGCCCTTCGACAAAGCGATTGAGCAGGTGGACTATCCCGATTGGGCGCGTGCCCGCACCTTCTACACCGGCGGATTATGTACGACGAAGGACCCAATCGTCCCGCGCGACGAGGCTCGGCAATTGCTGGGCCTACCGCTCGACAAGCCAATCACCCTGGTAATTGCCGGAGGCGGTGGTTCCGGCACACCTTACGCTCCGCTCACAGTTGCCGCGCGAGCGGAGCCGGACGCACTCTGGCTGGTTGCGGGTCCTGTCCATAGGGAAGGTCACGAAACCGATTTCGGCAATTTGCGCGAATTGGGCTGGGTGGACAACTTGACCCAATATCTCTGCGCCGCCGATCGCGTAGTGGCCTCCGCTGGTGACAACACGGTCCACGAAATCGCTCGCGCGAGCAAACCGTTCCTCTGCATTCCTGAATGGCGTTATTTTGACGAGCAACAGGCTAAGGCGGCCGAACTCGCCCGCGTCGGCGCTGCTATTCATCTCAATACGTGGCCGGCGTCTATTCCCGAATGGCGGCGCGTGTTGGCCGACACCGATGCCCTCGACGTGTCGAAGTTAGCCAAATTGCATGATCCCGATGCAGCACAAAAGGCCGCCGAATGGCTGGAATCGGAAGCGGTCCGGCTTTGGGCTAACTGAACCGCACATGCGGACCTTGCTCGGTCGCATTAATTTCGGCAGGCGTCGGTGGGCGCAGGACGCGTAGTTCGCCGCCCGAACGATCCACCAAGCCGCGTCGCTCGAAATCGTCCAGCCAATAGTCCATGCACCACTCGCCCCACCGGCGCCGGAAAAGCCGAGCATTGCGGACGATGCTTTCGAAATGCTGCAAGGGCGGTTTGTGGACCACGTGATGCTGGTGGTAACAGATGGTCCCGCCCAGCCAGAAAAGTTCAGCGCCGCAGCCTTCGAGCCGGCGTCCGAAATCGGTTTCTTCCGCGCCATACCCAACGTATTCTTCGTCCATTCCGCCAGCTGCGGTCCAGGTCGACTTCGCTAAAATAAACGCCAGCCCCCAAAGCTCCCCGAAATCGCCGATTGGCTCGATCGACACATTTGTGAGGTCTCGCTTTGCCGGGTGACGGCGACCAGCCCATTGCAGGCTTGCATAGTCCGTCGTTCGTCCGTCCGACTCCAGCCACCCGCGTCGAGCGCCGGGAAGATACCGCACCTCAGGCAGGAACACGCCGTGCGGAACTTCGTGGATGGCTTCTATGGCTCGTTTCACGAAATGTTCGTCGGGTATGCAATCGACGTCCAGGAATGCCAGCAGGTCCCCATGCGCCGCCGTCGCGGCGCGGTTGCGAGCCGCAGCCAGCGGCATCGGCTCCCCTTCCACGTGAATACAACGAATTATGAAGGGGCATCCATCCGGAACTTGCGGGGGGTCGTCCTGCATGTAGGCGATGACGAGCTCGTCCGGTCTTCTGCTCTGCGAACGGAGGCCCGCAATAAGATGCGTGAGATGCTCCTGTCGCCCTCTGACCAGCGTAAGGACGGACACTGGGCGATAGTCCATCACCACCCCCCCGCGTCGCGGTAATGCTGAACGCCTTCAAGAATACCGGCAGCATGAGTAGCGGACGCCTTGTATGCGTGGGAAAGAGCCGGATCGTCACCGAGGCCGTCACTCCAGTTCCCTACGATGATCGGTCGGGGGCAGGCGCGAAGCATTGCCCGATCGTTGCCGCTGTCACCAGCAACCACGACTTTTGCCTGGGTCATCCCCAACCGGTCGGCAACATGTAGCACCGCCGCGTGCTTTCCGATTCCGGAAGCCAAGATATCCAAGTAGAGACCGTGGCTGGAAACCACTTCCACGGCGACCTCGGCATCCCTGAACGCGTTCGCGATCTTTTCGGGATCATGACCGTCCAAGAAGTAGCTCGCCTTACCAATCCGCTGTTCGAGTGCCGCCTGGGTGCGCAGTCCCAACGAAGCGGCCACCTGTTCGACAGTTTCACGGTCCCAATTCCGAGATACGCGCTTGGCCCATTCCCGATCTTCGACAAATCGACGCTTTTCTCTGTCATACCAGTGGACCTGCGCACCTACGTTGCTGATTATGACATCCGGCGTCGGGACCGCTTCCGCCGCAAGAATGGACTGCGCACTATGGAAGCTGCGACCGGTGGCGATGCCCAAGGCGGTCGACGAACTGTTCTGGCGCTGCCAATCCAGAAATTCTCGCAAAGCGTCCCTGTCACCGAGCAGAGTGTTGTCGATGTCGCAGACAAGGAGCCGCTCGAAATAACCAGACGATGTTCGAGGCTTCGCGATTTCTTCGATGAGCCGATGGTAAATTCGGCAGTGGGCTTTCCAATCGTATGCGGCCACCGCGTCTCCCCCTGCGGAGGCATAGCGAATCCAAATGCGTCGATTGGAAATAACGTCCTTACAGGCTTGCGCGATCGCTTGTGGGTCTCGAGGGCAAACGAGTAGTCCGTTCTTGCAGCGCTCGACGATGTCGTTCGGACCACCACTGTCCGTCGCGACGACTGGCAGGCGAGCGGCAGCCGCTTCCAGCAACGTCAGTCCGAATGGCTCGTTCAGAGCCGGATTGACGAACACACCGCCGCTCTCACGGGCCAAGGCATAGTAGGCGGGAATGTCGTCGGGGTCATGCGACTTGGGATAGGCAACCTTCCCATATAGATCGTACGCATCGACGGCACGGATCAATTCCTCGCAGACTTCCCGGCATTCGGGTTCGAGTCGGCTGAGTTTGTCGCGGCAGCCAGCCACGACCACCAGATTTGCCCTCTCCTGCAGTTCAGGATCGCCGGCGTAGGCCTCGACCAGTCCTAGCAGGTTCTTCTTCCGAACTGGACGTGCAATCGCGAGGATGATCGGTTTCGACGGTTCCCGCAGGAAACGCTCGACATCCTGCTGCACCTTTGTGGAGGGCGCTGCACCTTCAAAACGGTCGAGTTCGCAACCGGGTGGGATCACGCGAATGCGACCAGCCTCGATGGAGCGATAATGTGCGTATTGCGCCTCCGCCTCGTCTCTCGAGCTGGCGATGACGGCGTCTGCCTTCGCGAGTGCATTCTCCTCGATCGCGATGCGCCGCTCCAGCTCTTTGTCGCCACCACCGTTCGCTTGACGTTTGACCGCGCCCAACGAATGACCCGTGAAGACATAGGGAATTCCAAGCATCTCCTTGGCGCTTCGCGCGAGCACACCCGCGTCGGCGTAATGGGCATGGATCAGGTCGGGAAGCCGATCCAGGTTCTCCAAGTATGCGAGAAACGCATCGCACAAAGGGTCGTGTCGTTCGTGAAGCTCCTCCTTCGGAAGATAGGACGCTTCTCCGTCGTCGAGGCGAACAAGTCGAAGCTTGCCGCTCATCTCACCTACATCTGGTTCGTATTGCGCTCCGAGTTTTGGATCGACGAAGCCGCGCGTAACCAGATCGATGCGTTCGACCGCCGGGTCCTTCGCACTGGTCTCCGCGAGTTCTAGAAGATACTTGATGTGACCACCCGTGTCGGCGGTCAGTCCGTAAGGAACGTCTCGCAAGGTCAAGCAGCCTTGCAAGGCAACGTGGCAGATGAACATGGATTATTACCCTTTCCACCACAATGGATTCCTCTATAGGTTCTAAGTTCCTGAAATAGCACGCAATCTATGTTAGCTCGATGCGGATCGCCCACGTTTCTCCGGTAATTTATCCCGTCCCGCCCGAGACTTACGGGGGAACCGAGCGCGTGGTCGCGGATCTCGCGACGGCGCAATCTCGGCGAGGCCACGACGTTACGGTGTTCGGTCCTGCCGATAGCAGGCTTCCGGGGGTCCGGGTGCTGGGCGAGTATCGCTCGCTGACGGCTCTCGCTGCCGAGCGAGGCGAATTGCCTCCAGGTTTCCCTGCCGAGCTAGAAGCCGAGCAGCTCAGTGACCTAGTCCGGCACGCGCGGGACTTCGATGTGGTTCATCTGCATGGGTCGGCCCACGCAAGCGGCGTATGCGCTGGCCTAAATGTCCCCACCTTCAGGACGATACACTGGCGTGCCGATGAAGCCGATCACATCCGCCACTTCGAACGGTTCCCACATGAGCGGGTAATTGCGATTTCCCGTCGTCAAGCGGCCGATGTTCCGAAGGGCAATCTTGCCGGTACCGTCCACCATGGCATTCCCGTCGACCGATATAAACTGACCGATGCCAGACGTGACCGCCTGGTCTTCATCGGTAGAATGACCGACCAGAAAAGACCGGACCGCGCCATCGAACTCGCGCAACGGGTGGGTCTTCCTCTAGAGCTGGCTGGCCCGGTCGACGTCGGCAATCCAGACTACTTCCGCAAAGTCGTGGAGCCGTATCTCGATGACGACATACGCCATGTCGGGAGCCTGACGGACAGCGAGAAGCAGGCCTTCTTCGACAAGGCTATCGCCTTGGTATTCCCGATCGACTGGCCCGAGCCGTTCGGTCTGGTGATGATCGAGGCCATGGCCTGCGGGGTCCCAGTCATCGCTTGGGATCAGGGCAGCGCGGGGGAGGTCGTGAGCGATGGGACCACCGGGATCGTCGTGAATTCCATGGGGGAAGCGGTCGCTCGCCTGCCGGAGGTGCGAGAACTGTCACCATCGACCGTTCGACGGGTGTTCGAGGAAAAGTACTCAGTCGAACGGATGGCGAGCGAGGTCACGAACCTCTACCAGGAATCCTAGGTCACCGGTCGTCCAGGGACTCCAGCGCCAGATCACCGTCGCCATAAAGATAATCGCCGTCGAACTCGCCAAGCTTGTTGAGGGCCCGCTCGTCTAATATCGCTATCTTGCCATCGCCTTGCGGGTCGAGAATACCCCGCTCGCGCAGATTGCGAAAACTGCGGTTCGCATGGACGGACGTTATGCCGCAGGCCTCCGCGTAGTCCCGTTGCAGCAGGGGCACGGGAAGGTTCGTGCCATCGTAGCGTCCGACGAACTTCAACCTTTCGATGATCTCGGAGACGAGATGGGCGATGCGACCTTCGGCGTTGAGACGTCCGAGGCGAAAGATCCACTCGCGGTGCATGGCTGCATCGAGCAGTGTGGAGAACCACATCGCGCGGGCAAGATGAGGAAACCGGTCAACCAGTTCGGCGATGGCTTTGTGAGGAACCTTCGCAAGCGTGACCCGATCCAAAGATGCGACGTTGTGATCGAGACGCTTCATCGGGAAGCCATGGAGGTCAACGAAATCGCCAACCACGTTAAGACCAACCAACTGCCGCTCGCCACGCTGATCATCCAAATGCCTCATCATCGTGCCCTCGATGATGTAAAAGGAATTCTCGATTCGCTCACCACGTTCGACCAGTGTGGTGCGAGGTTTCAATGTTACTACGTCAACAACGGAATCTTCTAGAGCACGCTTCTCCTCTAGACTGAGATCGTGCCGTAAACGGCCCTTCAGAAAGAGTTCTGTTTTCAATTTGGACCCCATTTGTTCTAATTGGTTAGCCATTGCACTTCATTGTGTCAAAGGCTCGTCGGCTAACTTATGTAGGATCGACGTGATGGACAACAAAGATGCTGTTTCGCGAGACACAAAATCCCCAAGAGCATTCCAAAAGAAAGTGCGCATCTTTCGTTCGCAAGGTCGTAGGAACGAAGGTTTGTGATAAGCGGATCAAACGACGCGTAGCGTCGATCATGAAGAAACGCACGTATAACACCGCGGCCGACCGCCGTCGTCGGCGTAGAGTTGTTGCCGCTTTTTAGAAGTCGCGGTGGCCTGAAACCTGGAATGAAGTGGATGTTGAAAACATTGAGCTAAGTGAACATCGGCTTTTGAGCAACGACTCCAACTGTTTAAATGTCGGTAGTTGGGGCGCGAAGCGGACGCGCTTCGCCATACGAAAAGACCGTCATTGCCTCTGTGCGAGCGCCACCACGATGCTAGCTGCGATGACGTCTTCGGCTTGCTCGCGACGCTCGGGCACTTTCGAGATTAGTCTGCGCTTCGTGCCATCCGGAGCCTTCGTGAGCGCGGCCAGGACGATCGCGTGAGCGAGGTCGGGGTGCATATTCATGTAGGTGAGCTTTCGGCCCGATCCCGCGCAACGCGCCTTCTCTCCACCAGGCTCTTGAGACTTGCGGTCAGCACCAGCGTCGAACTGCCCAGCTTGATGTACTCAAGCTCGCCTTGGCCGATGAGCACGTAAAGTGTGCTGCGACCGATCCCGAGATAGCGGCAGGCTTCGGGTACGCGCATTGCGATCGGCTCGATATTTGCCAGGCCTTGTTCGCTCGCTCGCTGGTCGTTCGCGCCTGATATCGACATGCCGGTCGGTCCTTCCATCTTTGGGGTGATGACGGACCGACCTAGGGGACATGGGGGGAGCAGGTCAGGCCCGCCATCGAAATAGATTATCGGCGACCTGGCCAGATCGCGCCACATGACGTTGCCACGCTAGGCTTATCGTCTTTACGCCATTGCGCCGATGCCCGAAAATGTCTGAGCGGAATGCATCCGCACACATCCTAGCGAACGAGCGAGGACCAGCTCTCTTCCGCATTTCATGACCGCTTAGTGTGCTATGCGGCCAAGCGCCGTCGCTAAATCGATTGAAATGAAAGGGAATTCTCTGCACGCCGCCGCCGGGCTGTTTCGCGTGCCGTCGCAGATTACTCAACAAAACCAACCACCTGCAACCCGACCGACGGCGGCTCTTTTATCTCGCCCTCGTTTCCTCACCTAAAATCATATGCGTACGGACCCATCTGTTTTCCCCGCTCCCTAGCAACACGCTTGCAGATCGCGTGCATGATATCTGCATTCCCTTTTCCTTCTGGTTGCAAGGTTCGCGATGTCCGCATGGCGTTGCGAACGTATCGCGCTAATGCCGCTACCAACGCTGATCCGTGCGTTCGATTGCGAGTTCATCGGTCCACGGCTTGCAAAGACGGCGCGCTTCGGTTGGCGTGCCATCGGTCCATTGTGACCAGTCATCTTGTGCCAACAGAACCGGCATGCGCGCGTGACATTCTGCAGCACGGCCCGCACTGTCGGTCATCACCATTGTGTAGACCAGACCCCATTCGTCGCTGTTGCGCCATAGCCCCGCAGTTGCAAACAACTCGGCATCGGGACGGCTAAGCCAGGTCCGCGTTTTGCTGCCCGGCTTGCCTTCGGCTTCGGCCCAGGCCGTCAGCGGAATGAGGCAGCGCCGTTCTTCAAAGCTGTATCGCCACATATAGCTGTCGAGCTTGTCGGTGCGCGCATTGTTGACCGGCTTTGGCTTGAGCGCCTCACCGGTTCGCTTGCTCTTCAGCGTCAGCGGAAAGCCCCATGTCATCTGCATGAGTTTGCCATCGGCGATGACCGCGCCCGGATATCCCGGAAACACTTCCTCTCCGAAATTGGCGTTGCCAAGCTTATCGATCGCGCTGAACCAGCGCGCGACCTCGTCGTGCGTCTTGGTCATTCGGTAGAGATTGCACAT
The DNA here is from genome assembly GCA_022953095.1 of Qipengyuania sp. ABI-127-1. Lineage (GTDB taxonomy): Bacteria > Pseudomonadota > Alphaproteobacteria > Sphingomonadales > Sphingomonadaceae > Qipengyuania. The sequence continues at coordinate 474,328 of JALJCR010000002.1, forward strand.
CGGGAAAGCGCTGCCGGGAGCGCGTTGGAGTGTCAATCTCTCGCAGACCAACAAATTCCGGTTGGCACAAAGTTCCCCTTATGTTCTAGATGTCAGAATGATGATTCGAGCCAATGATGATGAACTGGCACAAGCTATTAAGATCGCGCTGGTGACGGCTAAGGCGTACGCCATCCGCGACGTGTTTTCCGCAACGAGAGCGCTCAACCGGCGGGTTGCAGTCGAAACGCTGACTGCGCGGATTGTGGCAGCGCTTCGGCCTTACGAGATCATGCGAGAGGCAAGGGATTCCGATCTGGTCGAGAAGACTTTGCCGCTGTTCCCCGACTTTGAAGGTCGGAAATAGCGTCGCGACGGAAACATGGGATGTGGGTCCAGTGTCAGAAGTGGCCTGTCCAAATGTTCTAGAATCTAGACCGCAGCGTATCGCTGTTTATTCCTTGTCGGGTTTCGCCTTTGCCTCGGCCTTGAGCTTTTCAAGCCGCTCGGAACACACCTCGTGAACCACTCGGCCAAGCTCCTCGACCTGTTGGCCGAGCCATTCGAGCTCTTCCTTGGTGATGCGGTAGTGCTTCGAGTAGCGCGCCTTGACGTAGGCTTCCTTGAGTTTTTCGAAGCGCGCGCGATCGCGTTTGGTGTCACGTGGCCAGACGAATGTAAGGCGTGCATCTATGCGTTCGGCTTGGGTGCGCAGGAAGCCGAGATTGTGCACGTGGGGGGTGTAGAAAGTGCAGACCAGTAAGACTGTATGGTAGAGGCGCTCGCAAGCTTGGTGCAAATCGAAGGCAGCCTTCTTCAGATCTCCATCGTTAACGGCGTGGCCGTATCCGCGCATGAAACTCTGAGCGCTTGGTAGCCAGTCCTCGAAATACTCCTTCGCCATCGCAAGTGCTTGCTCCGGCGTCTTTGGTTTCGGCGTATGGAGCTCGGTGTCGTCGGACTGGTAGAGCGCCACCCCGTCCTGCTTCACGTCCATGAAGAAGTAGCGGCCGTGCGCGAGCCCGTCGTTCACTTCCTGCAGAGTATGGACGATAAAATTGACCGGTGTCTTGAGCGACTTCGTAACGCCGTATTCGCGCATCAGCCGGTCATCGAGCTTCGACCAGTACTTGACCCGATCAACCAGCCGCTTGTCGTTGACGATGATCAGAAGGTCATAGTCCGACTGGTAGCCTTTGGCCGTATGCGGTTCATCGACCCAGGTGCCGCGAGCATAACTTCCGTAGAGAATTACCTTGAGGATGCGCCCGGCCTTCTTCCATTCGTGCCTGGCGAGCGCAAAGGCGTCATCGAACTCCTCGAAGATCAGCTGCAACACGCGTTCCAGTTCGCGCTGCTTTTGCGGCGGCAGATGATCGAGGTCGGTCTTCATCACTCAGTTCCTAGCAAGCTGCTGGAATGGTTGCACCTGCTGACCATCATTCATCCGCAATACTCGCTCATAGCGCACAGTGATTCAGCGTCATCCGCATACGTCAATACCAAGAAATGGGGATGGGCGCTCATCGACCCACTCCCACGTGATGAAACGTTGGTGCGCAACAGCAAAGAACCGCTTCTGAGGAGCGTTTCTTGGCGTTTCGAACGGGCCGGGATATGTAGAAAAGGCGCTCTACCAAACGCCGAAAAATTCAGCTTCAAAGCTTAAAAGCTGAACCGAACTACCCTTATATGAACAAAAGTGTGGGGGAGAGTGTGGGGGAGCATTCGCGCCGATCTCAAAGACAGAATTGATTTCAAAGCGTTATTTTCGCGGTTCGATTCAAGCCCTGCCACCACAAACTTCCGAAAAATTCTTATAATTTAAGGACTTGAAGAAGGTTCGCCATTTGGGCCGTTTTTCCACCTCGGTAAATCGCTGAGAACTTGTCCAATCAGCCCAGGCCCCAGGCTCGGCAGTCGGAGCTTCATTGGAAGTTTGCGGATCGCGAAAAGCCGCAGAGCGGACAGGCCGCTTTCTCGCTTTCCTGCCAGAAAGCGGTAGTTCTGCTAACGACCCCAGTTTCGGCCGTTCAGTCTATCTTCGGCGATGCCCGATAGCAGACATTTCCCGCTGAAAAACAGCCATTCGAAATCGCATTGTTCACGCGTATGGATTCGAGTACATAAGGAGAGGTTCTGGAAGTGAATTCCGAGGTCAAAATGATCAGGTCAGTATTTACCGCTTAGCGGCGCAAACAAGCGACTGAACGCGCGCGCTTATCCGCGCGACCTCTCCATATCTGATCATCGGGACTTACCATGTTACTCGAACTTGCGCGCGTCCATCGCCGACGCCTCTTCTCTGCCTATTGTCTTACGGCCAGCGGCATGATTGCCGCGCTGCTCTATCCATTGGCAACTGGCTTCGCCATCGACGGCGTGTTGGCCGGTGAGTACGAAGCGGTGCTGTGGCTTGTGGGCTGCCATACCGCACAGCTAATTCTGACGGTTGCGTCCAAGCGATACGACACCCGCGTATTCACGAGGGTCTATAGCGGGCTGGCTGCGAGCGTTGTTGCCCGGTCTCGCGCTGACGGGCTTGAGCCAGCCCGCGTTGCCGCACGCGTAGCGCTTTCCCGCGAGTACACGGTCTTTCTGGAAGAAGACGTGCCTCGGATACTCTATGCCTTCATAGCCTTGACCGTTTCGTTGTCCGCACTTGTGTTCCTGGAACCATTGCTCGCTCTTGCCTGCCTAGCGCTTGGCGTTCCGCTGCTTCTTGTAGGCGGTTGGTTGGGACGAAGGTCCGGTGTTCTGAACATAGGTCTGAACAACCGCCTTGAAAACGAGGTGAGGCTGCTTTCGAATGGCAATGAAAACCGGGTCCGGCGTCACTTCGAGGCATTGGCTGGCTGGCGGATCAAGCTTTCAGATGCTGAGGCCACCGCTTTCAGCCTAATGGAAATGCTCGTTATCGTTCTCTTCGTCGTCGCTCTCTGGCAGGTGGGCACTGCTCAGGAAAAGCCGCAAGCGGGCGATGTCTTCGCGATGTTCTCATATCTTTGGCGTTTTGTCGAAAGCCTCGATCAGGCACCGATCCTTATCCAGAAATCCGCGAAGCTCAGAGATTTGGATCGACGCCTTGCATCAGCTACCGCCTAATTGCGAATTCTCGATGCTGGTCCGAAAATTGGCGCAATTGCCCAAAAGCCGATAGTCAGAAAACCACCCATCTGGCGACGCTTTCACGGAACTAGCAATGCGCCAGGAGCGGACGGCCTGCTAACGACCCGATTGTGGACGTCAATCGCGGTTTGAGAACAGCCCGAAAGCAGTCGAACCTCAGCGAGTCGGAGATTGATCCAGCAAGCTGCTGCGGCGGACTATGGATTTCTTATCGAGTAGCGCGCCTGGCGCGATGACTGCGTTTGCTCCGACTTTCGCATCGTCGCCAATAAGCGCACCGAACTTCTCAACGCCGGTCTCAATGACTTGACCATCCGATTGGATACGTATCAGCTTGTCTTCGAGTTCGTTTCGATAATTTGCAATGACTGCACCAGCCTCGATGTTGGCCCTCGAACCAATGATTGAATCACCGACAAAGCTGAGGTGCGCAACCTTCGATCCTGAAAACATGAAAGTCGTCTTCAATTCGCAAGAAGGCCCTACGGTACAATCGTTTCCAAGAAAGACACCGCCGCGCAGGTAAGCATTTGCAGCAACGAGAGATCTTGGTCCGATTATGGCAGGGCCTTTGATAACAGCACCATCTTCGACCGTAGCCGTCACGTGGACAGCAATCGTGCCGGAGACTTCGTATTCTTCGTCCAATTGAGCGAGCTGCTCGATGATGCAGCGTTCCGCTCGCTGGGTCGCTTCCCACGGAATCGTTGTTATCGAACCAAAGAGGGATGAGGACCAGTCATCTATGAAGGATGATATGGTCGGGCCATGTTGGATTTGCATCGTCACCGGATGGCGAACCGCAGCATCTTGGTCAATGTCGGCTTTTGCAACCACTGCGCAGCAACCGGACAGTCGCAAAACCACCCCAAATTGGACATTCTCGTTCGCCAAAATAGGCTCTGAAAGCGGCCGAAAATGATCGCATTTTAGGTTAGGCAATAAGCCCTAAATGCCGCAGAACTCCGTGGGTCAGAATGGCTAGGTTTACCAACGCAAGTACCTGAAAAATAACAGATAGCGTATACCAGCCCTGTCACCACCGCCCTTCAAAAAAACCCTGTGATTTGAAGGATGTTCGCCCTTCGCTCGGTTTCCACCTGCGCAAGTTGCTCAGAATTTCGTCGCTCGCGCAGGATACAGTGACCTCGCTAGTTGGGGGCTCGTCGCACATTCCTGGATGCTGAATGGTTTCACGGCAGACAGCTCCCGTCTCGCTATTCTGCCTCGAGCGATTGCCAGATACGCTGCACGGTCGGGCGCTTATTGTGGCGCGAGCAGAAAATCATGATCTCGAGTTCTGCCGTATGGTCCTGAGAGATCGGCTCGAGTGTCGTTTCGCTGCGAATGTGCTGCGCGATCGATTCGGGAAGCCAGGCTATGCCGAGGCCTTCGCGCGCAGCCGTGGCTAGGCTTTCGGCTAGCGTAGCCCGGTAGACGGTCCGCAATCGCCGCTCAAACTCGGCATTGCTGATCACGTTTCGCAGCACGCGCGACATGATCGACGTCGGACCATATTCCAGAAGAGGTATCGGCTCGTCGTTGCCGGGTTCGAGAATGCCGGTGTACTTCGCCGGGTTGCCATAGGGCAAGACGCGATCGCGCGAGATGACCAGCCGCGGATAGTCGTCGACATCGACGTCGAAGGGAATGGCCGCGTGATTGTAGCAGATGAAAAAGTCGCACGTGCCGTTGCGCAAGGCGTAGAGATACTCCTCGATGGTGCGCGTTTCCGGAACGACGGCTGCTTCGAAGGGGGAGACCTTGCGGTGAAGCTCCGCCACCAGGCGTGGAAGGAAGTTCAGCGCCAGCGTGTGCAGGCAGGCGATCGTTATGCCGCGCTCGCTGATACGGGCATAATTGGCTGCCGCAGCCTGCGCCTCGCTCGCCTGTTTTATGATCGCGCTTGCGCTGCTCATGAATTCGGTTCCGGCGGCAGTCAGGCGGATCGGATGCTCGGTCCGGTCGACCAGTTCCGCACCCGCCCAGGCCTCGAGGGCCTTAATGCGCCGACTGAGCGCTGATTGGGTAACGTAGCGTGCTTCCGCAGCTCTGGCGAAGTGGCCAAGTCGCGCCACCGCAGCCAGGTCTTCCAACCATTTTAGCTCCAAAGCCCTTGCCTTTCATAATCTTGCATTTTTGGCATTGAAGGTAACGAAATCGGAACTGGAAGTCGATTTCAATTTGCTGCCTCGTTCAGACCGGATCGGCGGATTAGCGCCGCACCCAAACGGAGGGGGCAAATGGGGAAATTTTCGTCAATTCGCGGCTCGTTGACGGTCCTTTCGATGTCGGCGATGGCCATGTCGTTTCAGACCTACGCTCAGGACGCGACGCAGGGCGACAACAGTCTGGATCCGGTCGAATTCCTGGAACTGCCACGCGTGGCGAGCGTATCGGCGTCACACGACGGCCGCTATCTGAGCTATGTCCTCTCGGCGCCCGACTGGGCCGAGGACGAGACGGTCGAGACGCTCCGAATCCTGCGCTGCGGAGATGACGGATGTGCCGGGATGGCGCTGAACAATCTGCCCGAAAGCCCTGAGACCGAAGCGATTTGGCGCCCCCGATCGCATCAATTCGTCGTCGTTGCCGAAGTGGAGGAGGAGGGTGGTGACCAAATCCACCTCTTCGACCCGGAAACGGGCGGAGCATCGCAGGTCACCAATCATCCAGGTGGTGTCCGTCAGGTGAGCTGGCTACCCGACGGGAGCGCGCTGATCTACGAAAGCGATGCCGAGGCCGATGACGACGCGGCAAACGAATGGCGCATCGAACCGTTCGGGAGCGCCGATGCCGACGCGCTCTACCGGATCGACATGACGAGCGGGGAAACCAGCGTGATATTCGCGAGCGCTGGCCTGATCGAGGGCTATTCGTTTTCCGAAAATGGCCGCTACCTGATCGTGCGCCAACGGTTCGACCCTGTTGCGGAAGACCGCGATGCGGCCGAACTTTGGCGGATCGACTTGCGCAGCGGCGAATCGCGCCAGCTTACCGAAAACCGTGTCCGGGAAAATGGCGCCCGTCTCGCACCCGATGGCGAGACGTTCGCTTACATCGCCTCCGTCAATGCGGGGGGAGAGCCCTATTACGAAGACAACCTGTTTGTGCAGGCGGTTGGCGAGGAGGCGCCTCGTCTGCTGTTTCCGCATGAGCGACTAGAGGTGGAGGCCTTCGCATGGGACCGCTCGGGGGACTCGATTTGGGTGGTCGGCAACAGCGGATTGCGTTCGCAGCTCTATCGCGTAAGCCTGAGGGGGGGCGCGCTGACTCAAGTAACCTTCGGCGATCACTCGCTGAGCGATTGGACCTATGACTCGGAGAGTGGGCGGCATTTCGGGCGCTTCGCCAACGAGCACAGCCCGGGTGAAATCCATGAGATCGACCCGAGGACAGGCGCCTTGCGGCAAAGGTCGGCAATCTACTCGACTGCGCTCAGTGGGTTGACGCTACCCAAACAGCGGGCGTTCACGTGGTCGGCGGCCGACGGACAAAAGCTCGAGGGACTGTTGGTGTATCCGGTCGGATACCAAGCGGGCCAACGCTATCCCCTGGTGACGATCACTCATGGCGGCCCGCGCTCTTCGGCGCAGTTCGGAAGCTGGAATGCATCGCGTTATGTGCCGGTGCTCGCCGGGCAAGGTTACGCCGTTTTCCTGCCCAACCATAGGGGCGGCACTGGCTATGGCGATGCATTCATGCGTGCAATGGTCGGGAATTACTTCCGCAATGCGCATACCGATGTGCTGAGCGGAGTGGACACATTGGTCGCGAACGGGATCGCGGACCCGGACCGCCTGATCAAAATGGGCTGGAGTGCGGGCGGTCACATGACCAACCGGCTGATCACCATGACCAACCGCTTCGTGGCGGCATCGTCCGGTGCCGGCGTTGCCGACTGGGTTTCGTTGTTCGGTGAGAGCGACCGCAGGTCGGGCAGGATACCCTGGTTCGGCGGGACTCCCTGGCAGGAGAACGCCCCGTTGCAATCCTACCGTTCGCAATCGCCGGTGTTCGACGCCTGGAAAGTCCGCACGCCGACATTGTTCTGGAGCGGCGGAGATGACGAGCGCGTACCCCCTACTCAGGCGATACTGATGTTTCGTGCAGTGCGTGACACGGGAACACCGACTGCGCTCTATCTGGGTAAGGGCGAACCGCACAATTTCCGGCGACCGTCGCATAAGCTGTTCAAGATTAATCGCGAACTTGCGTGGTATGCGGAGCATCTTGGACGGGACGCCTACGAAGCGGACCTTCCGGCAATCGATCCCCGCACCGAAGACAGCGGCGGCGATGGGACCGCGCCATGATAGCTGACTACAGCGTGATCCTCGGCCTTGGGCAGAGGGCGCTCATCATGGTGTTCTTCACCGCCACGGTCGGTGTCATGCGGGTGGTGCTTGGCTATGCCTTGGGTACCTACGCGGCGATCCTGACAGCCGAGTTGATGGGCATGATCGGCGGATAGGCTGACGAATCATTATGCAGAAACGCAAACAGATCCTGGCGATGAGCAACTCGTCCGCGTTCTTTGTGGAACCGCCGGATACACCCTGTCTTGCCCGCTATCTCGTCGGGCTAACAGGCAAGGAACGCCCGGTCATCGTCCATGTCGGCGCGGCGAACGGCGACTCATCGGAAAAGGTCAGCAAATTTTGCGACCTTGGCAGGCGCGCCGGTTTCGACCCACGCCATCTCAATCTTTTCGCGCTGGAGGACGACAATCCAGACACGTTCTTCAAAGGCGTAGATGCAGTATACGTCGATGGCGGTTCGACACGGAATCTCCGCACGTTGCTTCGCGAATGGTCTGCCGACGACGCATTGAGGCGCGCTTATGAAAGGGGGGTAGTGCTGTCGGGGGCAAGTGCGGGCGCGAACATCATGTTCGAATGGGGAATGACGGACTCGGTCAAAACACGGATCGAAGCGATACGCGGGATGGGCCTGCTCAAGGGAACGATCTCGGTCCATTCCGACGCGCGCAGCGATCGCGGCGAGGCGCTCGAAAGGCACCTCCGCGGCGCGGATGCGACCTATCCGGCCTATGCCCTCGAAGACGGCACGGCGCTGCATTTCGAGGATAACGCTTTTGCGCGGGCGCTAGCCATAAAAACCGGCGCCCGCGTGTCGATCGACGAATATGGTAACGGCGCCACGCCCGCACAGGTCGAAGACCTGTCGCTTATCAGTGCTGCAGACATATTATGACAAATTTGTCGCAGGTAACGTATTTTCACCCACTCCTAGCCGCATTGCCGGGATATTATCTTTCAATTTGAGTGTCTTGCGTTTCCTGCATCACCTTCCGCTTTTTCGGAATTAGATGAGGTTCAGGGTTTTGGTCAGTCTTGTTCGGACGGAACCAGCGACGGGTTCCGTTCGGGGCTGGCCAATGAATGTCGGACAGGGAGTATAGTAAGATGAAACGATCGCATACGGTAGCTGTAAGCACATCGGCGCTTGCGCTCGCATTGTGCATGGGTGGGCAGGCTTCGGCGCAGGACGCCACGGTGGTCACCGATCAGTCGACGCTCGCGACGGATCCAACGCAGAACAGGATCGTCGTCACCGGCAGTCGTATCGAACGCACGATCGAAGAAAGCGCCGTGCCGATCCAGGTGCTCGGCGCCCAGGATCTGGACGAGTCCGGCACCACCGACCTTGCCGAAGCTGTGCTGCAACTGCCCGGCGTCTCTGAATCGATTTCGCCGCAGAGCTCCAACAATCTGATCCAGACGAGTGGTCTGTCGACGATCAGCCTGCGACGCCTTGGGGACGATCGCACCCTCGTCCTCATCAACGGCAAGCGCGCCGTCTCGAACTCGGGCAATTCGGATCGCGTCAGCCTCTCGACGCTTCCGGCCGGCTTTGTAAAACGTACCGAGGTGCTTACCGGCGGGATGTCGGCAGTCTACGGCTCCGACGCGATCGCGGGTGTGGCGAACTTTATCCTGGAGGACAATTTCTCCGGCCTGCAGATCGATGGACGTTTCTCGACCCCTGATGCGAGCGGTGGCGAGGAATTCCGGATTAATGGCCTCGCCGGCACGGAATTCGCCGATGGCAGGGGTTACGTCCTGTTCGGTGTTGAATATCGGACGGAGAACGAAGTCGCCGCCGACAGCACGCGGCCGCTGACGGTCGCCGCTCTCGAGTTCGACGACCCGATCCCGTCGACCGGAAGTGACGGTTGGACCGACGAAATCAATTATCCCGGCTGTTTCGGAGTTGACACCGACCGCCATTGCCTGCTGCCAAGCTTCAGTAGCTCCACCCCCGGCGGCGTGTTCGAAGGTGATGCCTGGTTCGTCGACGGGCAGTGGTTTAACGACCTATCGCTGCGCCCATCGAACCGGCCGGCTGGTTCGGATTTCTACACCGATTTCGATGGCTGGAACTTCCGTCCGGGACGGTCCAATTTGCCGGAACGTGAGATACTCAATCTGGCGCTGACTACCTCGTTCGATTTCTCCGAGGCTGCGGCATTTTCGTTTACGGCCGCTTATTCGGACGTGGATACGACCTATTACACGGGCTACGAAACGCTCAACAATGGTGACACGCTGGGCGATGGGACAACGATCGGCAATATGGCGTCGGACCACCCGTTTATTCCGCCAGAAGTGGAGGAAACCCGCAGCGGGTCGGTTAGCTTCAACCGGCGCCTGATCGAGCTGGGCGAGCAGGCGCGCATCAACGACCGGCAAACGATCCGCCTAATTGCCGATGTCAGCGGAGACCTGAGCGACAACCTGAAGTACGAAATCTTCGGTACCTACGGGCGTTTCGATCAGAAGCAGAACAATCCAAACGAGTATAATTTTCAGAAAGCGCGCTTCGCGCTCGACATCGAGCCCGACGGTTCAGGTGGTTTCCGTTGTGCCGATGCGGCCGCCCGTGCCGACGGCTGCGTCCCGCTCAACATCTTCGGTGAAGGCACGATCAGCGACGCCGCTGCAGATTACATTCGCTACAACGGTTACGGGGAACAGACCCGCAAGCAGTACACGGCGGGCGGCTTCATCTCCGGGACGCTGTTCGAAATGCCCGCCGGCGACGTCAAGTTCGCCGCGGGTGTGGAATGGCGCCGCGAAAGTCAGACCACCGACGGCGATCCCGACGGCGATCTTTTCGTCGGCGCCAACGGTGTGCGCGATCTCAATGACGGCGCCACGCGCGATACCCCGAACTTCGCGCCCGATACCGACTTCGACGTCACGTCGCTGGCGACCTTCCCGAGCGTATCGGCAAGCTATGAGGTCGTGGAGGCCTATGCCGAACTCGACATTCCGGTATTCGATGGCTTCAATGTCCAGATTGCCGGGCGCATCGGGGATTACAACACGGTTGGCACGATCCTGAGCTACAATGCCGGGGCGGTCTGGCAAGTCAGCGACGACTTCGGCCTGCGTGCGCAATATTCGCGTTCGCAGCGTGCGCCCAACCTAACGGAGATCTTCTCGCCTCCGCGGCCGGATGCGGACGGGTTGTCCGATCCATGTGAAGGACTGCTGCCCGACGGGTCGGGCATCACCGGCATTGTCGGCGACGGCGCCGAGAACGCTGATTTGGCTGTAGTAGCAGCAAACTGCCTGACCGAACCGGGTATTCAGGCATTCTTTGCCGATCCGGACAATGCCGGTGATCCTTTTACCGACAACCAAACCGGCACCCAGGGGCCGAATGCGGGCAATCCGAACGTGCAGGAAGAAACTGCCGACACGATCACGGCAGGCTTTGCGTTCACGCCTTCGTTCATTCCCGGGCTGACGATTGTGGCCGATTACTATCGGATCAAGATCAAGGACGCGATCACTTCCATCTCGACGCAGAACACGGTTTCGCTGTGTTATTCGGCCTCCGATTTTCCCAACAACAAATTCTGCGACGTCATCACTCGCGATGGGGTTGGGGCGATTACGGAGGTGATCAACTTCCAAGAGAATCTGGATACCGAAGTGGTCTCCGGCATCGATGCGCAGGTCCTTTATCGCGTGGATCCGGAATTCATTCCGGGCCGGTTCGATCTCGACTTCCGCTACACGCACTATTTCGAGCAGGAAGTGTCCTTCGAAGGGATCGGTGGGCAGACGATCACATCGTCGCCCCTGGGCGAGATCGGTTCGGGCAAGGACGAGTTCCGGCTCCGTCTCGGCTATCGCAATGGCGGCTTCCGGTTCAGCTACACGATGACTTTCCTCGGCGGCGGGGTCGACGATATCGCGCAGAACGCCAATCCGACGGATGATCGCTACTTCAAGGTCGGCAATCAGGACTTCCACCGGATCTACATGGCCTACGACTTCGGCAAGGACGACAGGTTCCGCATTTATGGCGGGGTCAACAACCTCTTCGACGATTTCGGCGCATTTGTCCCGACCGGGGCGAATTACGGGTCCAGCTACAATCTCTCGAACAGCCTTGCCGATGTTCTGGGCCGCGAATTTTACGTGGGTGCGCGAGTCCGGTTCTGAGGCTTCTTGGCGTTTCTTTCCTGTGCGCTCCGTCGGTGTCGAGTCGGCGGGGCGTTTTCTTCTTCAACGTTCGCGCAGATAGGAAAATGTCGGTGCGGGCGTCGATGCGGATCGGAACCGGAATTCGCCATTTCGGATTGAAATTGAGGGGGATGCGGTGCCCTGCGGCAGGACGGTAGCATTCCGGGTATCCCGTTCGTCTCCGACCACCTTCGCATTTCCAGCGTGGCGAGACCGGGCTTAGTTCCGTTCGAACCAGTAGAGTGTGCGGGTGGGCAGGACATCGACTGTCTTGACGATCCGAGCGCGCGCGGAAAGCACTTTGGCGAATATGTCGCTCCGGTATTCTGGAAATATATCCGGCCGTTGAGAGAGCAGCACCTGCACCATCGGGTCGTCCTTATGGGGAAACTCGATCACTCCGGTCGGGGCGAGCGAGAGCAGCCAGTCGACGGCCATATCCAGGGGGACGTTTCGTCCGATCGCGATATGATGGATGAACGCCAGGGCGAGGAGGGCGTCGGGTTTGGCTCTTTGCGCGAGGCCCTTGCGCTCTGCCTGGCCCCAGCCCTGGTTCGGACTGGGATTCGCCGCGTCCAGCCATACCGGGAGTAGATCGAGACCCTCGGATTGGGCACGGCGATAGGCGACTTCCAGCGCACCGTGGTCGAAATCGAGACCGATCACTTTCTTCGCACCCGCATTTAGCGCGGCTTTCGAATAGTCCCCGCTGTTGCATCCCAGATCGTACAACAGGCCGGGTTCGACCTTGGCGACCATTTCCTGGACGAATTCATGCTTGGCCTGCGTTTCGGGCGCGGCATAGCTGGTATTCTGGGCGTAATCGTTCCAGACCGTCTTGTGAGACGGCACATCCAGTTTCGCGATCGTCGACCGCAAGCCGCGCAGCATCGCTTCGAAACTTTGCTTTGGCAGCCGCGATTTGCCGTACTTTGCCGAACTGGCGGCCGAATTCGAATATCTGCGCTGCATCGCCGCCTGGGCAATTACGTGGGTCAGAATTGTCCAGTTGAACCGCTTGCTCCACGGGAGGAGCTTAGCCAGATCCTCGGGGGCTATCCCCTCCAGTGAACCGCGAAACCAGTGATTGGGCTGCACGTCGAGCACGGCCCACATGAGCAGGGGATTGAGAAACTGCATGCAGAACTGACGGTGCCCCGCCCAGATTTCTCCGTCCTCGTAAGGTCGGATGGAAAGGTGGTCGATGAACTTCGGTCTGACGCCATCGAACTGGATATTGTATGCCGTTGCATCGCTGAGCGTGAACCCCGAGTTCAGCAGGTCCAAATGCAAGTCCAGATGCGCCAGTGCGGCTGCTTTGTGCAGGCTGAAGCTCCATTCGTATGGGTACGATACGAAGGGGAGGCGGGGGTGCTCCAGAAGCATGTCGGCTTGTTCGAGGCCCCATGCCGGAGCCTGGTCGGTTATATCTACGAAGTCGACCAGCATCCCATCGGCGATGAGCTTGCGAAAAATGCCCGATTTCTCAGCCTGGCGAAAGCTATCGGCAGCGGCCCCCATGACCGTGCGAAACACCCGTTCATCCGCATAAATTACCCGGCCGCTGGGATCGCGAAACGATCCCGCTTCGACACTGACTGCCGGATTCATTCATCGACACTCGTGTCTTTGCGTGAAAACAGCGCTTTGACTTTGAAAAGCGATGTTCGGAAAAACAGGGTTGCGCCGGCGACTGCCCCGATCGCGGCTTGCAGAATAATGCTGCCGGTCGCGGGATCGATATAGGCATGAGCCGGAGAAGAGAGACTCAAGATTGCCATGCCGCCCGTGATCGAGATTAGAGCTTTAGTCTGCATTGGAAACCCCGTTGGAACAGTTCGAATTCGCCCGAAATGTGAACGAAATCACCTAACATTTCCTTAAATCAGGGTTCGAAACTCGGTAATTCGCGCCACTCTTTCGGTGTACCCATTGGGTCGATATGGGCGGCGCGCGGCGCGGTGGTGGGTGGCCGTGGGGCGGATGCGAAATCACGGCTTCTGAAGTCCGCCATCAGCTCGTCGAGCGCATGGGTGCCCGGGATTTCGCCGGACGCTTCGCCGGGGATACGAATTGCCCATAATGTCGAAAACGACATGATCTCTTCGCGCGGTGAGAGTGGGGGCGCGTCGACTATCGGCTGGCTAGGCGCGATCCGCGACCCGTGATCCCCATGAAACAGGATTATGGCCTCGCGTCCCGCCGGTGTTCGGTCGAGTTCGTTCAGAAGGTCGCCTAGCTTTGTCTGCAGGCAGCGGACCTGGTCGGCATAAGCGCGTTCTCTGGCGCTCGTTGCGCCCGGGCCATGTTCGTCCAGCCATTCGGATTCCGGTTTGACCGTGCAATCGGGCCGGAGGATATAGGGATCATGGGGCAATAGAATATGAGCGAAGCGTGCCTCGCCACGGCGCAAGGTCGCCAGGTCGTCGATGAAGGTATCGAGCATTTTGAGCGATGCGAGGGGAAACAGCTCACTGCGATTTGTTAGCAGTCGGGTGTTATTTCCACCCCGGTTTTCTTTGAGGGCCTCGAACACGCGTACAGCCATTCTGACGGTCTGGGAGAGGTTGAGGATGGTGTATCCGAAAACCTTGACGCGATCCGCCATGCTCAAATCGGTATCGAGCATCGACGTGAGACCCGAACTTTCGAAGGTCCGGCACTGGCTCATCTTCTGATTTACGCAAAGGTCGAAATAGGCCGGAAGGACTGCGCTGATAGCGTAATCGCGCTGATCGAGGTCGGTGAAATACGGCAATCGGGCAGGAGCGACATACTGCACGCCGGCTGCAAATTCGGAATCTTTCTGCGCCCCATAGGTAAAGAGAGTGGGGAGGGAGTTCAGGGTCCTGGCATGACGGCTGTAGGCACGGGGATAGACCTGGAACCCCTCGCGGATGAAGAAATCCGCCTGCTCGTCCCGGAGATCCCTGTAATATTGCGGGCCTAAGGCCATCCCGTCCAAACCGAGGTAGGAATCGAAAATGATGTGGATCAGGGCAGGGCGATCCGCCGACCCTTTTCCCAGTTGCTGGGTGGGTGCCATCTCGCTGGAAGGATCATCGGCACCGGGATCGGCGAACGCCATGCCGAACGCCTGAAACACGATGACCGATAGCGACGCAGAGAAGAAGACCGTCAGGAAGAGATCGTACCAAAGGTAGGAAATCAGCGCGAGGGCAGCAAACGCAATAAAGAAATGAAACGGATCGATCCCAAAGCCGAGGTCGATCGCTATCGTTGCGAAAAGGGGAGTCAAAACGTGTCTGAGAACTGGCCCGAGTTCTTGAGTGAGCACTCCGAGCACGGCACCGATGGCGCCAAACCCCAGAAAAGCCAATGCGACTTCGCCTGTATCGATCGGATATCCATTGAAGGTCAACAGGTTGAGCAGAATGGCCCAAAGGGCCAAGACCCAAACGATATAACCCATCATTCGCGCTCGCCGGGGCCTGGCGCTGGTGCTCATGGCTTTGGCCCCGGTGATGCAGGGAGATTTTGCTTTCGCCACCTTCTTGAAGGCGCCGGTAGGTAGGCGTGGGTTGGACCTTCGGTCGACATTGTGCCGCTGTCGCGAAACTTGGTTAATTTCGCGTTGATCGCCCCGCATCCCATCGGTGCGGCAACGAATATCGGGTCAGCCCGCTCGCGCTTCCAGATCGGCCGTGTCGCGCAGGACGATTTCCCGGCGGGAAGGCAAATCGATCGCCCCGGCATTGCGCAATCGGGTCAGTTGCCGACTGACCGTTTCGATCGTGAGGCCGAGCACATCGGCGATCTGCTGCCGCGACAGTGGCAGGGCGACTGTGGTTTCCGGCCCCGAAGCCTGGTTCGTGCCGAGCCGTTCGGCCATTTCCAGCAGGAAGCTGGCGACTTTCTGTTCGGCATTCATTCGCCCCAGAAGCAGCATCCAGCGCCGAGTACGGTCGAGTTCGCTCAGGGTTCTTTCGAGCAATTTATGCTCGAGACGCGGATGTTCGCGGGCAAAACGGTCGAAATCCGTCCGTTCGAAAACGCAGATATGAGCATCGGTCAGCGCCTCGACCCCATATGGTGAGGTTTTGCCGAAAGGACGCCCGAGGAAATCGGAAGGATAGACGAGCCCCAGGATCTGTTCCTTGCCATCGGCGGAATGCGAAGAGAGCTTCAAAA
This sequence comes from Qipengyuania sp. ABI-127-1, assembly GCA_022953095.1. Lineage (GTDB taxonomy): Bacteria > Pseudomonadota > Alphaproteobacteria > Sphingomonadales > Sphingomonadaceae > Qipengyuania. Next base: position 490,092 of record JALJCR010000002.1, read on the forward strand.
CGCCTTCGATCACATTGGCCACGAGAACCGCCTCGTCGCCTTCCCACATCAACTGCTCACCGGCAGTCAGCCTCCGGCGACGCCCGATTCCGTTGAGCAGGGCTATCTCGTGCTCGTCGAGATCGGCGCAGATCGCCCGGTTGCGAATGGCACAGGCGTCGCAATAGCTCTTGGGAAGGGGATTCTGCATGTCGTGCATCGTCCCAGCAATATCCGTTGCCCACAGCTATGTGAAGTGGGTGTTTCGGATCGCGCGTTCCTCATGCTTGCGGGCGGGCCAGAGCGCGCCTAGTCAACCGTCATGACCAAAAACATCGAATTAACCGGGCGCCCCGTCATATCTTCCACCGGGCTTTTCACGCCTGAAGAGACCATCACGAACGAAGAGCTGGTCGAAAGCTTCAATGCCTATGTCGAACGGTTCAATGCGCAAAATGCGCAAGCGATCGATGCAGGCGAGATGGAACCGCTCCAGACAAGTTCGGTCGAATTCATCGAAAAGGCCAGCGGCATCAAGGCGCGCCACGTGATGGCGAAAGAGCCGATCCTCGATCCCGAGATCATGGCGCCGCGCTGGCCCGAACGGTCGAACGAGGACCTTTCGATTTTGGCCGAAATCGGGATGAAGGCTGCGCGTCAGGCACTGGAACGCGCCGGACGCGATGCGGCCGATGTCGATGCCGTGCTGTGCGCCGCATCGAATATGGAGCGGCCCTATCCCGCCATGGCGATAGAGATCCAGCGGGAGCTGGGCATCGACGGCTTCGGATTCGACATGAATGTGGCCTGTTCCTCTGCCACCTTCGGTATTCAGACGGCGGCGGATTACGTGCGTTCGGGCAATGCCAGAAGCGTCCTGGTCGTGAGCCCGGAAATTACCAGCGGGCACCTCAATTGGCGCGATCGTGACAGCCATTTCATTTTCGGCGATGTGGCGACGGCGGTTCTGGTCGAAGATGCCGCAATGGCTCCGGACGAGCACTGGGATATTCTCGGTACCAGGCTCAAAACGGTCTTTTCCAACAACATCCGCAACAATTTCGGCTTCCTCAATCGCGCCTCTCCTGAAGGACAGGGGAAGGCGGACAAGCTATTCGTCCAGGAAGGGCGCAAGGTGTTCAAGGAAGTCGTTCCGATGGTCGCCGAGATGATCGTGACCGAGGCGGACAAGCTCGGCCTCAACCCCCGGGGGCTCCGGCGTTTGTGGTTGCACCAGGCCAATGCAGGGATGAACCGCCTGATAGCGCAGCGCGTTTTGGGGCACGAGGCGAGCGCCGACGAAAGCCCGACCGTACTCGACACCTATGCCAATACGTCGAGTGCAGGCTCGATCATCGCCTTCCACAAGCACAATGAAGACCTTGCAGAAGGCGATATCGGCCTGATCTGCAGTTTCGGGGCCGGCTATTCCGCCGGTGCGGTGTTCGTGCGCAAGATGGCATGACACCTTGTGAGCCCTCGCCACAGGGCCTAGGTCTTGGCAATGGCAGGTAACCTTCTCGACAATCGTGGCCGTGGCGATGTTCGCTGGTCATGGCCTCCGATTCATCCCGAGGGGCGGAAGTTCGGCATCATTGCCGTGGTCATCAGCCTGGTGTTCCTGATCGGCCTAGACTGGGAAATTGTGGGCTGGCCGCTGTTGCTGCTGTCGCTGGGCGTGTTCGCCTTCTTTCGCGACCCCGAACGGGTGGTTCCGCAGGATGATGGTTTGATCGTCGCGCCGGCCGATGGGCTCGTGACCCTGATTGCCGAAGTCGATCCTCCCACGGAAATGATCGTCGATGATGGCAGCGGGCATGCCGGACTCGAACCGGGCAAGGTTACCCGTATTTCGATTTTCATGTCGGTATTCGACGTTCACATCAACCGCGCGCCGATCGCCGGGACAGTCCTGCGGACGGTCTATATACCGGGCAGCTTCGTCGATGCCGGTCTCGACAAGGCGAGCGAGGAAAACGAACGGCAGCACATTCTGATCGAGCGGACGGACGGGCTCAAGATCGGTTTCACGCAGATCGCCGGACTCCTGGCCCGGCGGATCGTGCCCTTCGTGAAACCCGGCGATATGGTCGGCATTGGCCAGCGCGTCGGACTGATCCGTTTTGGTAGCCGGGTCGATGTCTATCTTCCCGCCGGCACCGCTTCCAAGGTCCTGCTCGGCCAGAGGACCGTCGCGGGCGAGACGGTTCTGGCGGAGATCGGCTCGCAAAAACTGATCGAAGGTGTTTCTCAATGAATGGACTGTCGGACGATCCACACGGCGGTAGCCGGCTCGGGCCGAAGGCGAGCGAGGACGAGCAGCCGACCCAGGTTCACACGCGCGCATTGACGCTGCGCGCCATGATACCCAACGCGATCACGGCTGCCGCATTGGGGTCCGGGTTGACCGGAATCCGGTTTGCCATCGACGCCAACTGGGGCGCCGCCGTAGTGGCGGTGATCATTGCGGGCTTGCTCGATGGCCTCGACGGCCGGATCGCCCGGGCGCTCAAGGCGCAATCGCGCTTCGGGGCCGAACTCGACAGCCTTGCCGACTCGTTGAGTTTCGGCACGGCGCCCGCCATCATCATCTTTCTCTGGTCGCTATCGGCGGAGCCGCGCATCGGGTGGTTCGCCGCATTGGCGTTCGCGATCTGCTGTGCTTTGCGGCTCGCGCGGTTCAATGCGCAGATCGACGTGTCTGAGCAGCCGCACAAATCGCTCGGCTTTCTGACCGGTGTACCGGCGCCGTTGGGGGCGGGGTTGGCTTTTGCGCCGTTCTATCTGTGGATGGCAACCGGTGTTGATGATTTCCGCAATCCGGTTTTCGTCGGCGTCTGGCTGGTCGCTATCGCGCTGCTGATGATTTCGAACATGGCGACACCCAGTTGGACATCGATTCGTCCGCGACGCGGCATCAGGCTTGAGGTGCTGGCATTTGTCGGATTGCTCTTCGCCGCTCTGCTGGTCGAGCCATGGTGGACGCTCAGCGCTATTTGCGCGGGCTACCTTCTGCTCTTGCCCTATACGTTGTTTCGCTACGCGCGGATCAAGCGGCGCGGCTGACTCTGCCTGTCGGACTGCGCGCTGGCGCGAAGCGGTTGGCGGTACTGGAGCCGCAAACCGGCATTGCCGGGCGCAAGCTGGGCAGAAGGGGGGCGTTTTCGCCGTTCAATTCACGCCGAAGCGTGCCGAAAGCGGACCACCAGCGCAATCCGCTGTCGGCAAGCACGCCCGCAACCACCACCGCGGCGGCGAAGAAGAGGGTGATGAGCAACAGTGCGAACATTTCAATTCTCCTTTCCCGGCTGTCGACAAAGCTGTTGACAGTACGGGGAAACTTGGTGGACAAATCCGTCATCGCCGCCGCCAGTTCCGGCGAGGAAAGCAATGTTCTCTTTTTGTTCCGATGTGTCAAGCGCTTTTCGCGCCGGGATTTCAGATTTTTGCGGTGAATCGAGGGTGGATTTCTCTCTTCGACGAGGCTAAAGGCGCGCGGTCCGCAGAGAATGGGTCGATTCCCGACCGGTTTTATACGGGCAAATCCACATGGAAGGCGCACATACCGGTGCCCGCCGCGGGACATGACCGCATTCGGGTTCCAGCTTTCCAGAGGTATAACCGGAAAGGAATATGATTATGGCGGCTCCTACCGTCACGATGCAGCAATTGATCGAGGCCGGCTCGCACTTCGGCCACCAGACCCACCGTTGGAACCCGCGCATGAAGCCGTACATCTTCGGCGCGCGCAACGGCATCCACATCATCGACCTGTCGCAGACCGTGCCGCTCTTCGCCCGCGCGCTCGACTTCGTGCAGCAGACCGCGCGTTCGGGCGGCAAGGTGCTGTTCGTCGGCACCAAGCGCCAGGCGCAGGACGCGATCCGCGAAGCTGCGCTCGCTTCGGGCCAGCACTATGTCAACCACCGCTGGCTGGGCGGCATGCTCACCAACTGGAAGACCATCAGCGAGCGCATCAAGCACCTCAAGTCGCTCGACGAGCGACTCTCGGGTGACACTGCGGGCCTGACCAAGAAGGAAGTGCTCGATCTTACCCGCAAGCGGGACAAGCTCGAAATGTCGCTCGGCGGCATCCGCAACATGGGCGGCATTCCCGATGTGATGTTCGTGATCGATGCCAATATGGAAGACCTGGCGATCAAGGAAGCCAACGTCCTCGGCATCCCGGTCGTCGCCGTGCTCGACACCAATGTCGACCCCGAAGGCATCGCTTTCCCGATCCCGGGCAATGACGATGCCGCGCGTGCCATCCGCCTGTACTGCGAAGCCGTTGCCGAAGCTGCCAAGAGCGGCAAGGGTGAAGGCATCCAGGATTCGGGCGCCGATGTCGGCGCCATGGAAAATCCGCCGGAAGAAACCGCGGCGGCCTAAGCCCTCCAAGGATGGGTGCTCTCACGCGCCCGTCACAAAGCGGAGTTACGCGCCGGGCCGCTTCTGTTGAAGCAGGCCCGGTGCCCGCACACCAAACCCAAGAAGGATACTATCATGGCTGCATTCACTGCCGCTGACGTTAAGGCCCTGCGCGAAAAGACCGGCGCGGGCATGATGGACGCCAAGAAGGCCCTCGAAGGCGCCAATGGCGATATCGAAGCCGCTGTCGACGCGCTGCGCGCCAAGGGCCTCGCCACCGCTCAGAAAAAGTCGAGCCGTACCGCCGCCGAAGGTCTCGTCGGCGTTGCCGTCGAGGCGACCCGCGGCGTTGCCGTCGAAGTGAACTCGGAAACCGACTTCGTCGCCAAGAACGACAAGTTCCAGGACTTCGTCCGCAAGACCACGCAGGTCGCGCTCAACGCATCGAATGACGACGTCGAAGCACTCAAGGCCTCGGCTTATCCCGATGGCGGAACCGTTGCCGACAAGCTGACCGACAATGTCGCGACCATCGGCGAGAACCAGCAGGTCCGCCGGATGAAGAGCGTTTCGGTCACCAACGGCGTGATCGTGCCCTACATGCACAATGCCGTCGCGCCCGACCTCGGCAAGATCGGTGTGCTGGTGGCGCTCGAGAGCGAAGGCGATGCCGCCAAGCTCGAAGAGCTCGGCAAGAAGCTCGCCATGCACATCGCCGCGGCCTTCCCGCAGGCGCTGACCGCCGAAGGTCTGGACCCGGCCGTGATCGAGCGCGAGCGCGCGATCGCCAAGGAGAAAGCTGCCGAAAGCGGCAAGCCCGAAAACGTCCAGGAAAAGATGGTCGAAGGCGCGATCGCCAAATACGCCAAGGAAAACGCGCTGCTCAGCCAGATCTTCGTGATGGATAACAAAACCCCCATAGCGCAGGTCGTCGAGCAGGCCGCTAAGGATATCGGCGCGAAAGTCGAACTGGTGGACTATGTCCGTTTCCAGCTCGGTGAAGGCATCGAGAAGGAAGAAGCGGACTTCGCAGCGGAAGTTGCTGCGGCAGTTGCTGGATAATCTTGGGCACTGTGTAAAATACCGGACTGGAAAAAAGACTCCGAGTATGACCAATTAGCCTGGCCCGTACTTTTCGGGTCGCTCGTATTCGGGAACGGTCGTCGTGCTTTGGCGCGGCGGCCGTTTTCGTGTTTATGGGCGGATTGATGCGGGTTTTGCCGTCGCTTTCGACCTGCAACCTTACGCAGTTCGCTTGGAGTTCACCGAGCCAACAGCGAATCGCAACCGGCGAAAAACGCCGGAATCATTGTATGCGCGGGGATCGGGAAATCGTCCGGCCCATAGTCCACTTACTGCTGGCGCACTTGGCAGCAGCCCGCTGGGGCTCTAAGGCCGCGCAAACTTGATGCCGAGCGAGAATCCATGCCCTTATCGACCATGAAACGTGTCCTGCTGAAGCTTTCGGGCGAGGTACTGATGGGCGATCAGCAGTTCGGTATCGATCCGGCCTTTGTCATGGAGCTGGCTAGGGAAGTAAAGGCGGCCAAGGAAACCGGGCTGGAAATCTGCCTCGTCATCGGCGGGGGCAATATCTTTCGTGGGATGGCCGGCGCGGCCCAGGGGATGGACCGCGCCCAGGCCGACTACATGGGAATGCTGGCCACGGTGATGAATGCGCTGGCGATGCAGAGCGCGCTGGAGCAGCTCGGGGTTCAAACCCGCGTGCAGAGCGCCGTGCAGATGGATCAGGTCTGCGAGCCGGTGATCCGCCGCCGCGCCGAACGTCACCTTGAAAAAGGGCGCATCGTGATTTTCGCCGCAGGGGTCGGCGCCCCCTATTTCACGACCGACAGCGGTGCCGCGCTGCGTGCGGCGGAAATGAATTGCGACGCGTTGCTCAAGGGAACCAGCGTCGATGGGGTCTACGACAGCGATCCCAAGAAGAACGCCGACGCCAAGCGCTTCGAATCCGTCAGTTACGGAAAGGTTCTGGCCGATGACCTCAAGGTCATGGATGCCAGCGCGGTCGCCCTGTGCCGCGACAACAATATCCCGATCGTCGTTTTCTCGATCCGCGAGAAGGGCAACCTTGCCCGGGTCATCGCGGGTGAGGGCACGCAGACGATCGTGCAGAACTGAGACAAGTCAGAGAGATAGAGGAAACCGCCATGGCAAAATACGACAAGACCGATATCGAGCGCCGCATGAAGGGCGCCGTGGAAAGCCTGAAGGGCGATTTGTCGGGCCTGAGGACGGGGCGGGCGAATACCAGCCTTCTCGATCCCGTGGTGGTCGAGGTCTATGGATCGATGATGCCGCTCAATCAGGTCGCCACGGTCAGCGCGCCCGAACCCCGCATGCTCAGCGTGCAGGTGTGGGACAAAGCGAATGTGACTGCGGTCGAAAAGGGTATCGCCAAGGCCAATCTCGGCCTCAATCCGATGATCGACGGGCAGAATGTGCGCCTGCCGATGCCGGATCTGACCGAGGAACGCCGCAAGGAACTCGCCAAGGTCGCCGGAGAATACGGGGAAAAGGCCAAGATCGCGATCCGCAATGTACGCCGCGACGGTATGGAAGCGCTGAAGGAAGACGAGAAGAAAAAGGAAATCTCGGAAGACGAGCAGAAGCGCGGCGAGACCGAGGTGCAGAAGCTCACCGATCAATATGTCGCCGAATGCGATGCAACGGTGCAAAAGAAAGAGCAGGAAATCCTGTCGCAGTGAACGGTTTGCTCCCCGCCTCCGTTCGCCTCGGGCGAAGCCGAGAGGCGTCGGCGCAAATGTGTCTCGAGTTCCACTCGAGGCCGTGTTTCGCAACCGCTCGATACGAACGGAAATTTGCGTGAGGTCCCCTGACAGAACCGCTCGTCACGTCGCCATCATCATGGATGGCAATGGCCGCTGGGCAAAGCGCAAGCACCTCCCGCGGGCGATGGGGCATCGCAAGGGTGTGGAGGCGGTGCGCGAACTCGTGCGCAGCCTTAAGGACACGTCGATCGAGTGCCTGACACTCTACGCGTTTTCGTCCGAAAACTGGAAGCGACCCGAAGACGAGGTCGATGATTTGATGAACCTGATGCGCAAGTTCATCAAATCCGATCTGCCCGAGTTCCTTGCCAATGATGTGAAGCTTCATATTCTTGGCGATTGGCAGGGGCTTGCGCCGGATATTGTCGAGATGCTCGAGGATGCGCTGCAAAAGACTTCGAAAGGGTCACGCACGCTTGCAGTCGCCTTGAACTACGGTTCTCAGGCCGAAATCGCGCAGGCGGCGCGCAAGGCCGCCGAAGCAGGCGAAGTGACCGAGGAGGCGATTGAGCGTCACCTCTACAGTGCGCCGCTCCCCCCGCTCGACCTGCTGATCCGCACCAGCGGCGAAGTGCGCCTGTCGAATTTCCTCTTGTGGCAGGCGGCTTACGCGGAGATGCTGTTCCTCGACGTGCTGTGGCCGGACTTCACGCCCGATCACCTGAAGCGCGCACTGGCCGATTTCGCGGAGAGGGAGAGGCGATTTGGCGGACGTTGAGACAGGGACGGAAGGGACCGTCCGGAAAAACCCCGATCTTCCCGTGCGGATCGTTTCCGCCGTGGTGATGATCGCGCTTGCGATCGGGGCATTGCTGGCGGGCGCTCCATGGTTTGGTTGGTTCATCCTTGCAGTGGCTCTCGTCACCATGCTCGAATTCGTCCTGCTGGTGATCAAGGCCACGCCGAACGTATCCTACCGCCTCGCGGGGATACTGGCCGGTGCGATCTATATCGGAATAGCGGGCTATATGCTTTCGCGGTTTCCGATCCCGATCGTCGTCGGCGTTGTCGGCGCGGTCGTCTCCGTCGATACCTTCGCCTATTTCTTCGGGCGCACGCTCGGCGGGCCGAAAATCGCTCCCTCCATCAGCCCGTCGAAGACCTGGGCCGGATTGTTGGGCGGCATCGTCGGAGCGTCGGTGTGGATCGCGGGCTGGATCTATTTCGTGGCCAGAGCGACGTCGGGCGACAGTACGATGTTCTTCGATCTTGCCGAAGCGGGGCAGATTTTCGCTCTCGGCGCGATGACGGCGGTTGCGGCCCAGGCTGGCGATTTTTTCGAAAGCTGGCTCAAACGCAAGGCCGGGGTCAAGGACAGCTCTAAGCTCATACCGGGACATGGCGGCGTGTTCGACAGGACTGACGGGATGATCCCCGTAGTGTTGCTGGCGGGCGCGCTCCTGGGCGCGGCGCGGTGATGCGTTCGATATCGATCCTTGGCGCTACCGGTTCGGTCGGTGAACAGACGCTCGATCTCGTGCGCCGCAATGCCGAGAGCTGGAAGGTGACCGCGCTGACCGCCAATTCGAACGTCGCCGAGCTTGCCAGGGCGGCGCGCGAATTCCGCGCGGATATCGCCGTTGTGGCGGACGAACGCTATCTCGGCGACCTGCGCGATGCCCTGGCGGGAAGCGGGATCGAGGCGGCCGCCGGCCGCGCTGCGCTGTGCGAAGCGGCGTCGCGCCCGGTCGATATCACCATGGCGGCGATCGTCGGCTGTGCCGGGCTCGGCCCCGTCATGGCGGCGATAGAGCAGGGCGGGACAATCGCGCTCGCCAACAAGGAAGCGCTGGTTTCGGCGGGCGAGGTGATGACCGCGGCTGTTGCGAAACACGGCGCGACGCTGCTGCCGGTGGACAGCGAACACAATGCGATTTTCCAATGCCTGCAGGGGGGGGAGATCGCCGATGTCCGGTCGATCACACTGACCGCCAGCGGTGGCCCGCTGCGCATGATCGAAGACCTTTCCGCCGTGACGCCCGAACAGGCGATCGCGCATCCCAATTGGGACATGGGCGCCAAGATCAGCGTCGATAGCGCGACCATGTTCAACAAGGGGCTCGAGCTGATCGAGGCGCATCACCTTTTCCCGGTCGAGCTCGATCGAATTCGCATTGTTGTCCATCCGCAGAGCGTGATTCATTCCCTGGTAGAATATTGCGACGGGTCGACGCTGGCTCAGCTCGGGCCGCCGGACATGCGCGTTCCCATCGCCTCATGCCTCGCCTGGCCCGCGCGGATGGATACGCCGATGGAGCCGCTCGATCTGCCTGCCATCGGCGAGATGACCTTCTTCGCCCCGGACGAGGTACGGTTCCCCGCCACCAGACTGGCGCGCGAGGCGGCCGAGGCGGGTGGGGCCGCGCCGGCAGTGCTCAACGCCGCAAACGAGATCGCGGTGGCGGCCTTTCTCGATCGTAAGATTGCGTTCAGCAGGATCGCGGTATTGGTCGAAAACGTTCTGAACCAGAGCGATCTGCCCGATGCACCGCGAACCCTCGAAGAGGTCTTGCGCGTTGACGAGGGTGCACGCCGCCGCGCCACCCGTATTCTGGAGCCTGTCTGACCCGTGGAAGTGAACCTGCCTCTTTGGCTTTACTATGTCATCGGCTTCCCCTTGCTGCTCGGGCCGCTCGTCACAATTCACGAGCTGGGTCACTATATCGTCGGCCGCTGGTTCGGCGTTCATGCCGAAGCTTTCTCCGTCGGATTCGGTAAGGAAATCTGGGGTTTCACGGACAAACGTGGCACGCGGTGGAAGCTTTCCGCACTCCCGCTCGGGGGGTATGTGCAGTTCAAGGGCGATATGAACCCCGCCAGTATTCCCGATGCCGAGGCGGTGGCTCAGGCCAGCGTTGAAGAGCGCCGGGGCAGTTTTCATCATGCGGCGCTGTGGAAGCGTGCGCTGATCGTATTCGCGGGACCTGCGACCAACATTCTTCTCACCCTGGCGATCTTCGCGGGGTTTTTCGCCTTGTACGGCAAGCCGGTTCCGGCCGATGCGGACGGCCAGCTCACCGTCGCCCGGTTCGCCGAGATATCGTCTGCACGTGCAGCCGGGATCGAGGTGGGTGACCGGATCGTGGCGGTCGAAGGCGAGCGGATGGAGGATTTCCGGGATGTGCAGGATTCGATCATGCTCTATCCCGGTCGTACGCTCGACATCACGATCGAACGCGACGGTGCCGAGCAGACCTTTGCGGTGCCCGTACGCGGTGTGGAGATGGAAGATCGTTTCGGCAATGTGTCGAAGGTCGGCCTGATCGGTGTCGCCTCGGGTGCTGCGGGTTTCGAGTTCGAACCTCAGGGTATCGCCTCCTCGCTGGCGCTGGCAGTCGACCATTCCATCGGTATCGTCGATATGATGGTCACCGGGATCGGCCAGATTTTCACCGGCGAGCGTTCGGTTCAGGAGCTTGGCGGCCCGGTCAAGATCGCCAAGTTCTCGGGCGAGCAGCTCAGCCTTGGGGCAATGGCCTTCATCAATTTCGTCGCGTTGATTTCGCTTAACTTGGCATTCATCAACCTCCTGCCAATTCCCGCTCTCGACGGCGGGCACCTGGCTTTCTACGCGGCGGAAGCAGTTCGCCGGAAGCCGGTGGGTCCCCGTGGAACCGAAGTGGCGTACCGCGCCGGCGTGGCCCTCGTGCTCATGCTGATGGCGTTCGTCACGATCAACGATCTGGTGACGCTTCCCTTATTCGGGAATTAGCCGGGGAAAGGGAGCGGGATACCGGCAATTCGCCGCAGCAAAGCTTGATTGGTAGAGACGCATCGGGCAGGGGACGGCATGGCCGCCCCGCACTGTGCGGCCTGACGCCGGATCGGGGCTGCGACAGCCGGATCTGCTTGTATGGAAACGAGGACGGGAATCTCCTTGTCGATGACTAATTTTGCTTATGCCGCCACGCGACGCAAGAATCCTGCCGCGCGGCTGGCCATGGGGTTGCTGGCCGGGACCATGCTTGCCGGGGTGCCGACCATGGCCTTCGCGCAGGAAGAAGCTGCCGAAGCTGTGGCTCCGGCGGTCCAGCAGGACATCGTCCAAACGATTGCCGTCAGCGGCGCGCAGCGGCTCGAACCGCAGACCATTCTGTCCTACATCAAGCTTCGGCCGGGTGACGTATGGACCCAGGTTGCTGGCGACGGGGTCCTGAAAGATCTCTACGCGACCGAGCTGTTCTCCACCGTCAGCGTGGTGAACAATGATGGCAATGTAGTGATCACCATCGTCGAAAACCCGGTTATCAACCGCATCATTCTCGAAGGTAACAAGCGCCTCAAGAATGACAAGATCCTGCCTGAGATCAAATTATCTCCGCGGCAGATATTCACCCGGTCGAAGGTGCGTGCGGACGTGGCCCGCATTATCGAGCTGTACAAGCGTCAGGGCCGTTTCGCAGCGACGGTCGAACCGAAGATGGTCGAGTTGTCGCAGAACCGCGTCGATATCGTGTTCGAGATCAGCGAAGGCCCCAAGTCCAAGGTCCGCCAGATCAACATCATCGGCAATGAAGCCTTTTCCGATGGCAAATTGCGTGGCGAAATGGTCACCAAGCAGGCGCGGCTGACCAGCTTCCTCAGTTCGAACACCAGTTACGATCCCGACCGGCTTGCCTTCGACCAGCAGAAGCTGCGCCAGTTCTATCTGACGGAAGGCTATGCCGACTTCCGCGTCGTTTCGGCGGTTGCCGAATTGACGCCCGACAAGCGCGACTTCATCATCACCTATGTCGTCGAAGAAGGTGAACGGTACAAATTCGCCGACGTAACCGTCGATTCCCAGATCCGCGATTTCGACGACGACGCGATGGCGGCCCGGCTGCCGATGCGGGCTGGCGACTGGTACGACGCCAAGCTGGTCGAAGATACTGTAGAGCAGCTCACCGAGCTGGCGGGTACGTTCGGTTATGCCTTTGCCGAAGTGCAACCCGAGTTTCAGCGCAACGCTGAAGACCTGACGATGGAAGTCAACTTCGTCCTGCGCGAGGCTCCGCGTGTTTATGTCGAGCGGATCGACGTCAACGGCAATACGCTGACCCAGGACAAGGTCGTGCGGCGTGAATTCCGTCTCGCAGAAGGCGATGCGTTCAATTCCTTGTCCGTCGCACGCTCGGCCGCGCGCATCAATTCGCTCGGTTATTTCCAGGAAAACTTCGAGATCAATCAGGTCGAAGGCAGCGCGCCTGACAGGATCGTTCTCGAGGCAAATGTGGAAGAACAGGCGACCGGCGAGCTGCAGCTCTCGGCAGGCTTTTCCAGCATCGAGAATTTCATTCTCGCGGGCTCGATCCGTCAGCGCAATTTCCGCGGCCGCGGCCAGACCATCGGCCTCAGCCTGAATTATTCGCGTTATTCCAAATCGGCGCAGGTGAGCTTCAGCGAACCCTATGTGTTCGATCGCAACATTTCGGCCGGCGTCGATATCTATCGCCGCGATCTCAACAGCTTCAACTTCCGCAATCAGGAACGCAATACAACGTATCAGCAGTCGACGACGGGCTTCTCGGTCCGTGCCGGTGTACCGCTGACGGAGTATCTGAGTGCGATCGGCAGCTACACATTCAATTATGACGACGTGTCGCTCGGGGACCAGTTCTTCACCAATGGTGAATGCGACATCACGCGGGCCAGCCGTTTCCTGTGCGAAGCAATCGGCGAGCGTTCGAGTTCGATCCTCGGTCTGACCTTCAACTACAATACCCTCAACAGCCGTCTGCGACCGAGCCGCGGTGAAACCATTAGCTGGACTACGGAATTCGCTGGCCTGGGCGGTTCGGAAAAATATGTGCGCATGCGTACCCGGATGGCGAAATACTGGCCGCTGGGCAGCGGCTTCGTTTTCTCGCTGGCAGGGGAAGGTGGCTGGATTCGCGGCCTCGACGACAGCAATCGGCCGGGGGTCGACGATGTTCGCCTGACCGACCGCTTTTTCCTGGGCGAGCCGCAGATGCGCGGCTTCGACATTCGCGGTATCGGACCGCGTATCGTTCGCCTCAATTACATATCCGATCCGGACAATCCGAATGGCCCGCGCATCCTCACCCCGCTCGAGGAAGCTCTTGCATCCGATCAGCGTTTCGACGACTCCGTGGGCGGTAAAGCCTATTATCTCGGGCGCGCAGAGCTGGAGATTCCGCTCGGCAGCGGGGCTCGCGAAATGGGCATACGCCCGTCGATCTGGGTGGATGTCGGTTCGCTGTTCTCGGTTGTCCAGCCGCTTCTGGTCGATCAGCCCAACGGACGCCAGATCCGCGTCGGGGACCAGCTAGTGTATACGGGGCCGTTGCTCGATGCCGATGGTGACCCCATCCTCGACAACAACGGCGATCCGGTAATTGGCGAAACATTCGATCCTACCGCGCCTGACGGTACACCCAACCAACCGGCAATCGATCCCTTCAGCTTCTATCGCGAGGTGTTCGTCGGGGATTCGGCCAGTCCGCGCATATCGGCGGGTATCGGTGTAAACTGGAACTCGCCCTTCGGTCCGTTCAGGATCGATATATCGCAGGTTATCAAGAAGCAGCCTGGCGACGACACAAAGACCTTTTCCTTCAATGTAGGAACACAATTCTGATGAAACTTTTCAGCAAGACCATGGCCGCCGCAGCCATCGCCGGCGCTGCCGCCATCGCTACTCCCGCCGCGGCACAGGTCAGCGGCAATATCGGCATCGTAAATGCGCCAGCGACCATCGCGGCAAGCGACGCGCTGCGTACCGCCTTCCAGCAGATCGGCACGACCTATTCGGCCCAGATCACCCAAATTCAGGAAAAGCAGCAGCAGGTTCAGACCCTGTTGCGCCAGCTCGACACGAATGGTGACGGCAGCCTGGATCAGGCCGAGCAGCAGGCCGCTCAGAGCGCGCCGCAGGCACAGCAATTGCAGACGCTCGAGCGGGAGATCGCTCAGCTTTCCAACCAGGTCGAGTCGGCGCGCGTTTATGCCATTCAGCAGATTCTGCAGCAGTACAGCGCCAGCCTGCAAACCGTCGCTTCGCAGAATTCGGTTCAAATGATCCTCGCGCCCGATGCCGTGATCTACACCGATCCGGCGGCCAATATGAACGATAAGGTCGTCGCCGCACTTAACCAGCGCGTACCTTCCGTCCAGATCACGCCGCCCGAAGGCTGGCAACCGGCACAGCAGGCAGTCGGTATCTACCAGGAAGTCCAGCAGATTCTCATGATCGCGTCGGCGCGCCAGCAGCAGGCTGCTCAGCAGCAACAGCAGCAAACGGCGCAGCCGACCGGACGCTGACGACAAAGAACGACGGGAGCAGGGTGATGAGCGAGACTGGTTTCGACATCGTCGAGGTGCTGAAGCGGTTGCCGCATCGCTATCCTCTGCTCCTGGTCGATCGGGTCGCGGAACTGGTCGCCGACGAGCGTATTCACGCGGTCAAGGCGGTCAGCTTCAACGAGGATTTCTTCCAGGGGCATTTCCCCGGCGCGCCGATCATGCCCGGCGTCCTCCAGATCGAGGCGCTGGCGCAGGCTGCAGGCGTGCTCGCGGTGGAAAGCCTCGGCCTCGCAGGGTCGGGCAAGCTCGTCTATTTCATGGCGATCGAGAATGCGAAGTTCCGTGCGCCGGTGACGCCGGGCGTGCTGCTCGATCTCAAGGCCGAATTTGTCCAGAAACGTGCCCGTGTGTGCAAATTCGCGGGCGAGGCTTCGGTCGACGGGAAAGTGACCTGCGAAGTTCAGTTCACGGCCATGATCGCGGACGCACCCGAATAAGGTTGCCAAATTCGGCGCTCGCCGCTATGCGCGCGCCTTCTCCACAACACAGCTGGACCGGTCGGAACCGTTCCGAGGCTAGAAGGACGTTTACAATGAAGGCCGAAGGTCACCCCGATTACCACATGATCACGGTCAAGATGACCGATGGCAGCGAATTCCAGACGCGCTCCACCTGGGGCAACGAAGGCGATACGCTGACGCTCGATATCGACCCGACCAGCCACCCGGCATGGACCGGCGGCACCAAGCAGATTCAGGAAGGCGGCCGCGTCGCAGCCTTCAACAAGCGTTTCGGCGGCCTGTCGCTCAAGAAAAACTGAGCGCGGCAAGCCTCGATGGCATTGCGAAGGGCGGTCCTGCGGGCCGCCCTTTTCGCGTTTTAGCGGGTTACTCGGCGCAATCGATGCAACGCGTGGCGATGGGGCGGGCCTCCAGGCGCTTGCGCGCGATCTGTTTGCCGCACTGGCCACAGGTGCCGTAGGTGCCGTTTTCGATCCGTAACAGGGCCATGCGGATTTGCGCGATTTCATGGCGCAGAACTTCATCGATACCCTCGAGTGCCTCGTCATCGGCAAGGTCGACGGCTTGCTCACTCGAATCCGCCTCGAGCGGATGGCGCAAGTCGTCTTCGATGACTTCGGCACGCTCCAGCAAATCCCCTAACCGGTTCTGCAAATTTTCGCGGATGTCGCTGTATTCGGTCATGAATGCACTCCCATTATCGTGTCTGGGGATCAAACTAACACGAAATACGGAAATGAAATTTGTCCTGCATCAATTTTCATTCAGCTCGAAACGCATGACTCCCACATAGCTATAGGCCCCGCCATTCGCCGGTTGGCTCTGTCCATCGAAAATGGGAATCTCGGGCAGGTCATAGATCGTCATGCCGTCGATACAGGCAAGGTTGAGGCCGTAACGATCGGGCTTTGATCGCACCTGATGAAGGCGATGGATGCAACATTTGCGGCAGAAGCGGTGCTTCGCCTTCGGCCATCTCACCACCCCCAGGGCTTTTCACGGTACCATTTGGTAATCACGTATTTGAGCCCTTTGCGTACTTTCATTCCGTGATGGATCGTGTTCGGATTTTCGCTGAGATCGGGGCGGCGATTGTTCCAGCAGACCAGCTTCCCGGCTTCGGGTTGAAAAGTCTTGCGAACCGCTTTGAAGCGGGTAGCGCCCCCGGCTTCAACCTCGTTCAGATAGATCATGAACGTCCAGGTGCGCTGGCCTGCAACCGAGCAGTATCGCGCCCAGTCGGCCCCGCCGGGGTTGAAGTAATCGCAATGCGGCTTGAACTCCTGACCCACGTCATAGCGCTGTCCCTGTAGAGGCTCGCCATAGGCGGGATCGATTCCATTGAGATCGAACAGCAGCGCTTCGAGCGTTTCGACTGCCGGTTCGTCTCCATCCAGGTCGCATGTCTCGCTGGTGCGAAAGTAACGGTCGTCGCCGGCGTCGGCGAGGGTGGAGGGCCGCCGCCCCCGTTCAATGAGTCGAATCAGTTCGGCCCGCAGTTCCGGGGGCACGAAATCGCGCAATTGGAAAAGGTCGAGCTTGTCACTCGGCACACGCTGCAGGCCGTCGCGCTCGAGCAGTTTTTCGACGGAAGATTCGCCCGGTCCCTTCATGGCCATAAGGATAGCGCGGGCGACGGTGCGAACAACCGCGAAAGAAAATTGCGCGCATTTACGCCTTTGACGTTTTTCGCTTCCCAATCACCGCTCATTGTGCAACAGGCACGCGCCGTTACGCAGGGCGGCTTGACGCTGCCACACTCATGCGTATCAGGCCCCTTCCCGGACGGTTCCGGGGGCATGTGGCGATCGTAGCTCAGTTGGTTAGAGCGCCGGTTTGTGGTACCGGAGGTCGCGGGTTCGAACCCCGTCGATCGCCCCATCTTTTCCCCTTGTCGCAGCCGTCCTTCACAGCTCTTTGGGGGCACGCAAGGCATGACGGCTTTCTGGACCGAACCGGATTTCGATGACCATGAACTCGTACAGGTTGTACGGGATGCGAAGAGCGGTCTGACTGCCATTATTGCACTTCATTCGACTCACCTTGGCCCGGGCGCGGGCGGAACCCGTTTCTGGCACTATGCGGAACCGGCCGATGCCATGCGCGATGCGCTGCGCCTGTCGCGTGGCATGAGTTATAAGAACGCGATGGCCGGACTGCCCATGGGCGGCGGTAAAGCGGTGATCCTGGCGGACAAGGACAAGACGAAGACGCCGGAAATGCTTGCGGCTTTCGCCGATGCGGTCGAGGCGCTGGGCGGCCAGTATGTCACTGCCGAGGATGTGGGCATCTCGGAAGCCGATATGGCCGCCGTGGCCCAGCGCACCCAGCATGTTTCCGGCCTTCCTGTGGAAGGAGAGGATACGGCGGGCGGCGATCCAGGCCCGTTCACCGCCTTGGGCATCTTTCTCGGCATCAAGGCTGCCGTGCGGCACAAGCTGGGCAAGGATAGCGTCGAGGGTGTTCATGTCGCCTTGCAGGGCACCGGCAGCGTCGGTGGCGGCGTTGCGCGCCTGCTCGCCCGCGACGGCGCGAAGTTGACCCTGTCGGACATCCACCAGGACCGCGCCCAAGCGCTGGCCGCCGAACTGGGCGCCGCCACCGCTGCACCCGATGCGATCATGTCGGTGGCCTGCGACGTGTTCAGCCCGAACGCCTTGGGGGCGATTCTCGACGAAGAGGGTATCGCGCGGCTCGATTGCCAGATTGTGGCAGGCGGCGCGAACAACCAGTTGCGGCGTCCCGAACACGGCCCGATGCTTGCCGAGCGCGGTATCCTTTACGCGCCGGATTACGTCATCAATGCGGGGGGGATCATCTCGGTAACGCTCGAATATCTGTGCCGCCAGGACAAGGCGCCCTGCGATATCAACGAAGTGCGCAAGCGTATCGCGCTGATCCCCGGTCGGCTCGAACGGATATGGCAGGAAAGCGATCGCGGTGGCGGTTCGCCCGACCAGGTTGCCGACCGTATGGCCCAGGAACTGATCGGTCGCTGAACTGCACTCTTGCTAGGCCGGATGAGCACTGCCAAAGCGGAGCTGAACGGTATATTTCGATGCATGGCTTCGCCAATCCCAAGCGCTTCCTTTCGCTCGCAAACTGGTTGACCCCGCTGCTGCTGGTCGCCGGTCTGCTGGTGAGTACGGCTGCGCTCTACTGGGGATTGTTTCGCGTTCCCCCGGACCGGCTGATGGGCGAGACCGTGCGAATTCTCTTCCTCCACGTTCCCACAGCGTGGCTGGGGATGGGTGGGTGGACCGCCATTGCTGTGTCCAGCCTCGTATTTCTGGTCTGGCGTCATCCCCTGGCCGCGCTGGCCGCACGCGCCGCAGCGGTGCCGGGCCTCGTCTTCACGCTGATCTGCCTTGCCAGTGGTTCTATCTGGGGACGGCCGACCTGGGGCACCTGGTGGGTGTGGGACGGGCGGTTGACCAGCATGCTGGTGCTCGCCTTCCTTTACCTTGCCTATATGGCGCTCGCCCAGGCGGCTGAGCGCGAGGGCGTATCTCCGCGTATCCCCGCGATTTTCGGACTGCTTGGCGCGATCAACATCCCGATTATCAATCGCAGCGTGGTATGGTGGAATTCGCTCCACCAACCGCCCAGCATCACCATGGGCAAGAGCGCCATCGATGGCGAGTTTCTGGTGCCGTTGCTGGTCGCGGTGACCGGCTTCTCGCTGCTGTTCGGCGGTGTGGTGCTGGCCCGCATGCGCGCGCTGCTCGCCGATATTCAGGCGGAGGCGCGCCTGCGCCGCAAGGCGATGGAGGCTGCGTGATGCGCGAGGCGCTCGACCAGTGGGATTTCGTGATCGCGGCCTACGCGGTTGGCGTGGTGGGCACACTCGCCATGATCGCCTGGGCGTGGATCGACATGAAGCGCGCGGAGAAACGCCGCGAAGAGAGCAGGCGAAAATGAGCGCATTAAAACCCAAGCATCAGCGTCTCGTGCTGGTCGTCCTTGCGCTCGTCGCGCTGGTCGGGGCGGGACTTCTGGCGGCCTATGCGCTGCGCAGCCAGGCGAGCTATTTTTACCTCCCTGAGCAGATGCTGGCCGACCCGCCCGAAGTGGGGCAGGCGGTGCGGCTTGGCGGAATGGTGGAAGAGGGGTCTCTTCAAACCGCAGATGACGGGATCACATTGACCTTTGCCGTGACCGGCAATGATGGTTCGCGCGTGCCGGTCCGCTTCAGCGGGATCGCGCCCGACCTGTTCGTCGAAGGTTCGGGCGTAGTGGCCGAGGGGCGCCTGGGCGCCGATGGCACCTTTGTCGCGGACAATCTCCTCGCCAAGCATGACGAGAATTACGTCCCGCGCGAATTGCAGGAAATGGAACAGCATCAGGCGGCCAAAATGGCCGAGGAAACTACCGTAGGCCTCGAATGATCGCCGAACTTGGCCTGGCCGCCCTATGGCTCGCCGCCGCGCTTGCCGCGTTGCAGATGATCGCCGGCTTCATGGCGGTGCGCGATGACGGCAAGGGTGAACTGGCCGGACTGATCCGCCCTGCGGCCATCATACAGGGCGTGCTGGTGACTCTATCGTTCGCCATGCTCGTCTGGCTGTTCGCGATCACCGATTTGTCGGTGAAGCTGGTTGCATCGAATTCGCACTCGATGAAGCCGTTGATCTTCAAGCTGTCGGGCAGTTTCGGCAACCATGAGGGCTCCATGCTGCTGTGGGTCATGGTCATGGGCTTGGCAGGCGCGCTGATCGCGCTGGTCGAGCGACGCCTCCCCGAGCGCACCATGAACGCCACGCTCGCTGCGCAAGGGGTGGTTGCGCTTGGCTTCTACGCCTTCTTGTTGCTCAGCTCGAACCCGTTCGAGCGCATGCCGAACCCGCCAGCGGAAGGAATGGGGCTGAATCCCCTGTTGCAGGATATCGGTCTCGTCTTCCACCCGCCAACGCTCTATCTGGGCTATGTCGGCCTGTCGGTTGCCTTCAGCTTTGCGGTCGGCGCGCTGCTGACGCGGCAGGTGACGCCCGATTTCGCGCGCGCCATGCGGCCCTGGGTGCTGGGCGCGTGGGTCCTGCTGACGATCGGCATCACAGCGGGCAGTTACTGGGCCTATTACGAGCTGGGCTGGGGTGGCTGGTGGTTCTGGGACCCGGTGGAAAACGCCTCGCTCATGCCATGGCTCGCCGCGACGGCGCTGCTCCATTCGGCCAGCGTCCTTGCCAGCCGCGATGCGCTGCGGACCTGGACCATCATGCTCGGCGTGGTCGCCTTTTCGATGAGCATGGTCGGCACCTTTCTCGTTCGGTCGGGCATTCTCACCAGCGTCCACGCCTTCGCTGTCGATCCGGAGCGCGGAACGTTTATCCTCGTGCTGCTCGGCATTTTCATAGGCGGCGCGCTGCTTCTGTTCGCGATGCGCGCAAATACGATCAACGAGGGGCAGCGCTTCGCGCTTGCCAGCCGCGAAGGGGCGTTGGTTTTCAACAATGTGATGCTGAGCGCGATCCTCGCGATCGTGCTCCTCGGCACGCTCTATCCGCTGCTGACCGAGGCCTTCGATGTGCGTGTTTCGGTCGGGCCGCCCTATTTTAACCCGGTTGGGGCCATTTTCACTATCCCCATGCTGGCGGTGATGGCGGTCGGGCCACTGCTGCGCTGGCGGCAGGACCGGGTGGACCGGATCGGCAAGGAGATTGCACTTTTCGCGGCGCTGGTGCTGGCCGCGCTGATTCTGTTCAGCCTGTTGGCGGAAATTGCCCTGCTCCCACTGCTCGGGCTGGCGCTCGGCCTTGGCCTCGCAGTTGCGAGCCTGCTGCCGCTGCGCGGGCGCAAACTCTCACGTACACCACTCGCGACATGGGGCATGGTCGTTGCCCATTTCGGCATCGCTGTCGCCCTGATCGGCATGGCGAGCGAAAGCGCTTTCACCGAAGAACGGCTCGCGGCGGTGGCGGAGGGAGGAAGCGCCAGTGTAGGGCCGTGGACAGTGGTGTTGCAAGGCGTGGAACCCGTCGCCGGCCCCAACTGGACCGCGATCGAGGGTCGTCTCGCGGCAAGCTATAATGGCGGGGAGGCCAGGGTTCTCACCCCGCAGGCCCGCAATTTCTGGGCTCCGCCGCAACAGACGACCGAAAGCGCGCTGGTCACACGCTGGAACGGCCAGCTCTATGCCGTGGTCGGCGATCGCGCGGCCGACGGCCGGTGGCAGTTGCGCCTATGGTGGAAGCCCTTCGTCACGCTGATCTGGTATGGCGGACTACTTGTCGCGCTCGGCGGCGTCCTGGCGTTGATCGGCCGGTTGTTGAGCGACCTGCGCCATCGCCGCCTGGCAGCGCGTATCGCCGAACGGCGCGCCGATCGGGAGGCTGTAGCATGAGCTGGCGCTTGTGGGTCCCGCTATTCGCGTTCGCGCTGTTCGTCGGCCTTGCCGCTTATCAGCTCACTCAGCCGAAAGACGACTTCGTCGAAAGCCGTATGGTCGGCGAAGCGTTGCCCTATTTCGATCTTCCGCCGGCGATGGAGGGTGTCGAGGGCGTCTCGAACGCGACCTTCGCCGATGGCAAGCCGCGCCTGCTCAATATTTGGGCGAGCTGGTGCCTGCCCTGCATCGCCGAGGCGCCACATCTCGAAAGCCTGCAAGAACAGGGGGCGGAAATCGTCGGTGTCGCGATCCGCGATCGGCCCGAGGATATCGCGCGTTTCCTCGCCCGGCATGGCAATCCCTACAGCCGGATCGGGCGTGACGATCTATCCGAAGTCCAGCTTGCCATCGGTTCGTCCGGCGTGCCCGAAACCTTCGTGATCGATGGCCAGGGCGTGATCCGCTATCAGCATATCGGCGACATTCGTGCCGACGATGTGCCGGTGTTGCTCGCCGAACTGGAGAAAGTGCGATGATCCGCGCACTCGTTTCGTCAATCGTTCTGGCTCTGGCGATCCCGCTCGCCGCGCAGCAATCCATGCCGCCCGCGCCCTATGCGTACCGTCAGCTCGACGATCCGGCACAGGAGGCGGCGGCGCAGGAACTGATGGAAACGCTGCGCTGCCTCACATGCCAATCGCAATCGATTGCCGATAGCGATGCGCCGATGGCGGGGGACATGCGCCACCAGGTCCGCATCCGTATCGCCGCAGGCGAAAGCCCTGGCGAAATTCGCAGTTGGCTGATGCAGCGCTATGGCGACTATGTCAGCTACAAGCCCGAAGTCAGTTCGACCACCTGGCCGCTCTTCGCCATCCCGCTGCTGCTCGTGCTTGTCGTGGGCGCTGTCCTGCTCGGTCGGTTCCGGAGGCGGGCGTGAACTGGCTCCCGATCCTCGTCCTCGCGCTTCTGGCCTTCGTACTGGCGATCTATGCGCTTAAACTGCCCCGCAGCCTGTGGATGCTGTTCGGTTCGACATTGCTCTTCGGGCTTGCGGGCTACGCCACCCAGGGCAATCCCGGCCAGGCATCCGCTCCCGCCGGGGCCGCACTGACGGCGGCGCCGGAAACTGGTGAACTGCTCGTCGAGGCCCGCCGCGAATTCTATGGAGGAGGTCGTGCGCCCTCCCGTTTCGTCGTGACCGCCGACGCGTTCACGCGCCGCGGCCAGCATGCCCAGGCGGCGAATTTCCTGCGCAATGCCGTGGCTGAGAATCCCGGGGATGGCGAAGCATGGGTCGCGCTGGGCAATGCCCTGGTGGAACATGCCGACGGACGGCTGACCGCCGCAGCTCTTTACGCCTTTTCACGGGCCGAGCAGGTGGCACCGAACAATCCGGCGCCAACATATTTCCTCGGCCTTTCCTATTTGCGAGCGGGAGAGCCGGGCAAAACGCTTTCCCTGTGGCGCGAATTGCTCGAATCCGCTCCCGCCGATGCGCAATGGCGTCTTCCGCTTGCCGCGCGACTCGCGCGTCTTGAAGGCCTTTTGGGTATTTCGCCTCGCGAGGAGCCGAAAGAACAGGAGTAAAATCAGCGGCTTGCGCGATATGTTGCGAGCGCAAACCTAGGCTGCTAACGCCCGCGCCTTCGCCCTAATGGCTGAGTGACACGATGCTGTCGGAACCCAATCTTTCATGAACGACACCGCGCCAGCGCAAACCCCGGTCCCAGAAGGCGCGCCTTCCAAGAGTGGTCACGGCCATGGACATGGTGCGTCGAAAGGCGCGCTGGCGATCGGAGCGATCGGTATCGTGTTCGGCGATATCGGGACGAGCCCGCTTTACGCTTTTCGCGAAACCTTTTCCGGCGCGGCGAATATCGCGATCGACCGGATGCACGTGCTTGGCGTGGTCAGCCTGATCTTCTGGTCGATGCTGATTGTGGTGGCGATCCAGTATGTCACCATTCTGATGCGTGCGGACAATAAGGGGCAGGGCGGCAGCCTGGCCCTGGTCGCGCTGCTCAGCCGCCATATCGGCAAGTCCCGCTGGGGCTGGCTGGTCGTGCTTCTGGGCGTGTTCGCGACCTCGCTGTTTTATGGCGACAGTATGATTACGCCCGCGATTTCGGTGCTCTCGGCGGTCGAAGGGCTTACCGTGGTCGATGAAGGTCTGACTTCCTACGTCATCCCCATTGCACTCGTCCTGCTCGTATGCCTGTTCCTTCTGCAACGGCGGGGCACCGCGAAAGTCGGAGCTCTGTTCGCGCCGGTAATGATCGTCTGGTTCCTTACGCTCGGCGGTCTCGGGCTCAATCAGATCGTTCAGAACCCCGACATTCTGTGGGCGCTCAACCCCTACTACGCGGTCATGTTTTTCGTAACCGACGGCTTCATCGCCTTTCTCGCGATGGGCGCGGTTGTCCTGGCGGTGACGGGGTCTGAAGCCCTCTATTCGGATATGGGGCATTTCGGCCGCGGGCCGATGCGTTTGTCATGGTTTGGCTTCGTCATGCCGTGCCTGCTGCTGAACTATTTCGGGCAGGGCGCGATGATCGCGGGCCTTCCGCCGGAGCAGGCAGCAGCAGTCGTCAAAAACCCGTTCTTCCTCCTGGCCAGCGAGGAGTTCCGCCTGCCGCTGGTGATCCTCGCCACGGTCGCAACTTTCATCGCCAGCCAGGCGGTCATCTCGGGTGCCTTCAGCATCACCCATCAGGCGATGCAGTTGGGCTTCATGCCGCGCCTGTCGATTCGCCACACCAGCGAGACCGAGGCCGGGCAAATCTACATCCCGGTGGTGAATTGGGCTTTGATGGTGGCGGTTGTCATCCTGGTGCTCACTTTCCAGACCTCATCCAGTCTTGCGAGCGCTTACGGCATCGCTGTAACGGGTGCGGTCACCATCGACACGCTGCTGATGGGCGTTCTGTTCGTGGGCGTGTGGAAATGGAAGTGGTGGTACGCGGCGCCGGTCGTGATCTTTTTCCTGATTATCGATGGCGCGTATTTCGCGGCGAACCTGTTCAAGGTCCCCGATGGCGGCTGGTTCCCGCTGGTCGTCGGCCTTGTCGCCTTCACCTTGCTCACCACCTGGGCGCGCGGGCGCAAGCTGATGCGCGACCGCATGAGCGAGACTGCGCTGCCGATCGAAATCTTTGCCAAAAGCGCCAAGAATTCCGCCACTCGCGTGCCGGGCACCGCCATCTTCATGGCCAGCCAGACGGCCGGCGTGCCATCCGCGCTGCTGCACAATATCAAGCACAACAAGGTGCTGCATGAACGCGTGGTGATCCTGACCGTGCTGATCGCCGATGCACCCTATGTCGATCCCGAGGAACGCTGCGAATATCACGATCTCGGCGACGGCTTCTATCGCGCGATCCTGCACTATGGCTTCATGGAAGAAACCGACGTGCCGCAGGGGCTCAAGAAGATGCAGCGGTGTGGCGGTGAATTCGACATGATGCACACCAGCTTCTTCCTCAGCCGCCAGACGTTGCTCGCCAGCGACAAGCCCGGAATGCCGATCTGGCGTGAGAAAATCTTCGCCTGGATGCTGCGCAATGCCGCCACCGCAATGGATTTCTTCCGCCTGCCGACCAACCGCGTGGTCGAGCTGGGGAGCCAGGTGGAGATTTAGGCGGGGCTAACCCAATGTTTAGCGATCGGGGTGTAGTTGTTCCCCATGATCGGGTTGGCAGAGCGCTGGTGCTTCGTTGCAATTTGGGCGCTGACGCTTCCGCTTGTCGGCTATAGCTTCTTCGTGGTCCTTACACTGGGCGTTGCAGGTCTGGGACTTCTGATCGGCCTGAAAAACCTGATCGTAGCGATCTATATCATGGGCTTCGTGCCGACAGTTCTCACAGGCATTGTCTATGAATTTTTCCTGCGCCGCCATTCCGTCGTGGTGGCGACCATCGGTGTGTGCATTGTCGGATTTGCTTCGGCGTGGGCCTGGTGGTTTCTCGTTCAGACGAAACCTCTGCGCATGGGATATGGCATGTTTGCGATGTTCGCGGCGACGGCTCTGTCCGTCGCCCTGATGCCTGTCATCGGGCGCGCGTGGGAAGAGCGCAAGTGCAAGAATTCGGCCGCGAAAGAGCCCTCCTAGGCCGTGGGCGGTTCGTCCTTTATCACTTCGTCCTTTTCCGCCAGCGCGAGGCCATGCTTCAGCAGCATCGGGATCTGGGTGAAAGTGAACAGGAACGAGAGCGGCATGAACACCCACAGCTTGGCCCAGAGCCAGCTTTCGAAGCTCAACTGCATACGCAGGACTTCGTTGAGGCCCGCCATGAAGAAGAAGAACACCCCCCAATTGCGCGACAGCTTAAGCCAGCCTTCGCGGTTCAATCCTTCGAAGGCGGCCTCTAGCAGGATTTGCAGCAGCGCCTTTCCGCGCAGCCAGCCGCCGATCAGCAGTACGCCGAACAGAAGGTAGATCGCGGTCGGCTTGATCTGGATGAATTTTTCGTCCTGCAACCAGATGGTCAGCCCGCCGAAGCCCACGATCAGCGCGGTCGACAGGATCAGCATCGGGCTGACATGGCCGAATTTGAACTTGCTGAAAACCAGCGCCGCCACCGCCGCGATCATGAAGGCGATGGTGCCGTAGATCACCGCGGCGATCTCCCCGAAGGTCGAAGTCTCCGGCGGCTGGTAGAACTTGTACACGCCGAGGAAGACCAGCAGCGGGCCATAATCGACGAGGATGTTGAGCCAGCCCGATTTCGGTTTGGGATTGGTTTTAGCTTCGGTCATTTCTTCCCAATCAGTCATTGCGAGGAGCCGCAGGCGACGCGGCAATCCATGGTGCATCGGAGGCCGCACGTTCCCGGATGATGGATTGCCGCGCGGCTGCGTCGCTTGCAATGACGGTGAAAGGACCCATCATGCCACTCCCGCAATCACGCGCGCCACCAGGTCCGGATCGAAGGGGCGCAGATCGTCGATCTTCTCTCCCACGCCGATGGCATGGATCGGCAGGCCATATTGCTCGGCCGCCTGCACCAATACGCCGCCGCGCGCCGTACCGTCGAGCTTGGTCATAACGATGCCGCTGACGCCTGCGACCTCCTTGAATACATCGATCTGGCTCAAGGCGTTCTGGCCATTGGTGGCATCGAGCACCAGCACCACATCATGCGGGGCCTCGGGATTGAGACGGCCGAGGACTTTCCTGATCTTGGCCAGTTCGTCCATCAGCTCGCGCTTGTTCTGAAGCCGCCCCGCAGTGTCGACGATGAGCACGTCGGTACCGATCTCTGTCGCCTGCTTGACCGCATCGAAAACAATACTGGCCGGATCGCCGCCTTCCGGCCCGCGCACGATCGGCACACCGACGCGGTCGGCCCAGGTCTGTAGCTGGCCGATGGCTGCGGCGCGGAAAGTGTCTCCCGCCGCCAGCATCACCGCATAGTCGTCTTCCTGGAACAAGTGGGCGAGCTTGGCGATCGTGGTGGTCTTGCCGCTGCCATTGACGCCGATCACCAGCAGCACTTGCGGGCGCGGGAACGCGGTGATTTCGAGCGGCTTGGCGACGGGGCGCAATATCGCGGCGATTTCCTCGGCAACGGCTTCCTTGAGTTCCGTCTCGCTGATTTCCAGACCGAAGCGCTTATCGCGCAGCCTTTCGCGGATACGCGCGGCAGCCGAAGGGCCAAGGTCCGACAGGATCAGCGCGTCCTCGACCTCGTCGAGCGTCGCATCGTCGAGCTTGGCCGTGCCGACGACCTCGGTGAGATTGCTCGTCAGCTTTTCGGAGGTCTTGCGAAACCCTCCGAACAGCCGGTCGGTCCAGCTTTGCTTGTCACTCATTGCAGAAGGCCATTCTCGAATGTGGTCGGCGTCACGGTGACAAGGTCACCGGCGGGAGTGCCCTCGGGCACGGAAACACGAGCAAAATGCGGCGTGTAGCCGGTCCCGTCGCGTTCGGCGAGGACCGCGTGCGGCTTATCGACGAGCGACGCCAGCCACTGATCGCGCATCGCGGTCACCGCCGCGCGCAGCTCGGCGGCCCGGCGCTTGACCTCGCCACGCTCGACCTGCGGCATGCGCGCGGCGGGCGTGCCTGGGCGGGGCGAATAGGGGAAGATGTGTCCGTGGACGATTTCCAACTCGTCGATGATCGAGAGGTTTGCCGCGTGATGCGCGCCGGTTTCGGTCGGGAAGCCCGCAATCAGGTCCGCTCCCACTGCCAGATCGGGGCGAAGCTCCCTCAAGCGGGTAATCAGATCCACCGCATCGCCACGAAGGTGTCGGCGTTTCATCCGTTTCAGGATCAGGTCGTGCCCGTGCTGCAGCGAAAGGTGGAGGTGCGGCATCAGGCGCTGTTCGTGCGCGAAAAGTTCGAACAGCAGCGGATCGATCTCGATCCCGTCGAGCGAAGACATCCGCAACCGTTCAAGTTGCGGGAAGGTGTCGAGCACTGCGTGAGCCAGCTTCCCCAGCGCAGGTGTGCCCGGCAGATCGTGCCCCCATGATGTCACATCGACGCCGGTCAGAACCACTTCGCGCGCGCCAAAGTCGAGATGGCGTTCCACCTCGGCAAGTACCTGCGCGATCGATAGCGAGCGGCTCGGCCCGCGCCCCTGAGGGATGACGCAGAATGTACAGGCATGATCGCAGCCATTCTGCACCGCGATGAAGGCGCGGGTGCGGTCCTGCGGGGCAGGGGGCGCTTCCGAAGGGACGTTCCAGGCGCGCGGATCGAGCTTGGCCGTGTTGGCGACGAGGCCGTCGACTTCCGGCATGGCGGCGATTTGGCCGCGTTCGATTTCGGCGGCACAGCCAGTGACAAGCAATCGCGCATCGGGATTCGCGCGCCGGGCGCGCCGGATCGCCTGGCGAGTCTGGCGCACGGCTTCACTGGTAACCGCACAGCTATTGACGACCACGAGATCGCGTTCCGCCGAAACCATTGCGCGGATCTGCTCGCTTTCGGAGATGTTCAACCGACAGCCGAGCGAAATGACCTGCGCCTCGTTCACGCGAAATCGTCCCATTCGAAACTGCCGCGATAACTTTCGCTGGCCGGCCCGGTCATGCGGATGCGCTCGCTATCATCCCATTCAATGATCAGATCGCCGCCGGGCAGGGTCACCGTCACCTCGCGCTCGACCAGGCCCCGGCGCATGGCGTGGACTGCGGTTGCGCAGGCGCCGGTTCCGCATGCGCGTGTGAGACCGGCACCGCGTTCCCATACCCGCAGGCGGATATGGCTGCGGTTCTCGATAGTGGCGACATTGACGTTGATGCGCTGCGGGAACAGCGGATCGGTTTCGATCTGCGGTCCGATCACGTCGAGCGGAACGGCATCGGTGTTTTCGACAAAGAAGATCACATGCGGATTGCCGACATTGACCGCGCCGGGCCGGTCCAGGCCTTCCCAGCCGACAGGCATGACCGCTGTGTCCATGCCATAGGCGAGGGGGATCGCTTCCCAGTCGAAGCGCGGTTTGCCCATATCCACGCTTGCGCCCCCATTTGTCGGTTCGACATGGATTGTTCCGCCGGACGTTTCTACGCTCGCAGCAGATCCGTGGAGCAGTGCGGCGGCACGGCTGGCATTGCCGCATGCCTCCACTTCGCCGCCATCGTGGTTGAATATCCGCATCCGGAAATCGGCCGCATCGCTGGGCTCGAGCAGGATCAGTTGGTCGCAGCCGATTCCGGTGCGCCGGTCGGCGAGGGCGCGCGCTAGCGCTGTATCGATAGCGGGAACAGGGTGCACCCGGGCATCGAGCACGACGAAGTCGTTGCCCAGTCCGTGCATTTTTGTGAAATCGACGCGCATTGCGCCGCTGCATTTATGCACTTGGCGCCACAGCGTCCAGTGTATGCGTCAGCCCGCGAGCTTGCCGCCCCCGCTTCGCGCTTCGCGAGAGGTGAAATCGACCTTCGTGACGTTGTCGTGTCCGTCCTTGGCCAGAAGGTTCTTGGCCCGCAGCCTTTCGATGACCTGTTCGGACGGCTCGGGGCGTCCATAGTGATAGCCCTGGCCCTTCATCTTGCCCATGCGCTTGAGCGCCTCGAGAACCACCTCGTCCTCGATTCCCTCGGCGGTAACAGGCAGTTTGAGCCCGTCGCTCATGGTCAAAATGGCATCGATCAGCTTGGCGCCGTGCTCTTGGTCCTTGAGTTCGGAAATGAAGGCGCGGTCGATCTTGAGACGGTCGAATGGCAGGCTGCGCAATTGCGCCAAACTCGAATAGCCGGTGCCGAAATCGTCCAGGCTCACGCCTACACCCTGATTGCGAAGGCTGCTGATCATCGAACGGACCATGCCGACATTCTCGTGCAGACAGCTTTCGGTAATCTCGATATCCAGCCGGTTGGGCGGGAAATTGTGGGCGACAAGCAGCTTGAGCAGCTTCTGTGCGAACCAGGGATCGCGCATCTGCACGGGAGAGATGTTGACCGAGAGCGTCAGCTTGGGATCCCACGACAGGGCATCTTCGAAAGCCCGTGCGATGAGCGCTTCGCTCATGTCGCCGATGACGCCGATCTCTTCGGCGATCGGGATGAAGATGTCGGGGCCGACCACGCCCATTTCGGGCGATTCCCAACGCGCCAGCATCTCGAACCCGACCAGTTCGCCGGTCTCCAGATCGATCTGCTGTTCGTAATAGGGGCGGAATTCGCCATTCGCGATTCCCCGGCGAATGCCCGCCTCGAGCTCATTGCGGAAGCGTAGCTCGTTTTCCATCGACGGTTCGAACCAGTAGAAGCGGTTCTTGCCCTGCTTCTTGGCATGATACATGGCGATGTCGGCCTTGTGCATCAGATCCTGCGCCGATGAAGTGCCTTCGCGCACGTTATCGAGCTGCATACTGGACGCCAGTCCAAGCGACATCGTTACGTCGATCGTCGCTTCTCCGCTTTCGACCGGGCGCGCGACATGCTGGATCATCCGCGTGGCGAGTTGGTCGATGCGGTTGGGTACTTGCGGATGATAAGGGACAACGCACACGAATTCGTCGCCGCCCAATCGTGCCAGGACACCGCCTTCCGGGAGTATCCGCTGGATCCGTGCAGCCGTGTTTCGCAGAACTTCGTCACCGGCCTGGTGGCCATGAAGGTCATTAACCTGCTTGAAGTTGTCGAGATCGATAGCGATCGCGGCGAGCGCCCGTTCGCGGCGTTCCAGACCGACGAGTAGATCGGCCAATACCGCAGTGAAGCTGCGCCGGTTGTGGCAGCCGGTCAAATGGTCGATCTCGGCAAGGCGCCGCGCTTCCTCTTCGGATACGCGGCGGGTTCGCAGTTCTTCGGTCAGCGCCTTGTAGCGATGCCAGCCCAGCAAAATCAGCGCGATGTTCAGCAAAAGAGCATTGCTTAGTGCCACATCGAGCGAAGCGGCCTGACCGTTCCATGCTTTGACGAGGTTTGGCACGACTATCCCTGCCGTGCCCACGAAGAGGATTATGGCCGCGAACGCGATTCCCAGCGTGACGAGGTCGTGGTCTTGACGAGCGGTGGCTTTGCCCGTTCCGGCGGGTCCATTACTGGCCATATTTGCGTTCCTCCCGACCAAACCGCCCCGTGGGACTATGTCACGCCGAAAGCGATAGGCCTTATCGCCTAAAAAGCCGTTAATCGGGTGTTTTTCGCGGGGGGGCCGGTTACGAGGTCTGGCCATCGCGCGCAGGGCGCGTTACCCGCGCCGTTACCGAACCGAAACTGAAGGAGCAGCTTTCCCGATGCGCTATTGGCTGATGAAATCCGAACCCTTCAAATATAGCTGGGACGATCTCGTCGCCGAAGAGGAGGGGACTTGGGACGGAGTGCGCAATCATCGCGCCAAGAACAACCTCGCCGCGATGGAAGTGGGCGATCAGGCATTCTTCTACCATTCGCGGGAAGGCCTCGAGATTGTCGGCATCTGCGAAGTTAGTGTCGCGGGGATTACCGATCCGACCGATCCGGAAGGCAAGTGGGCGGCGGTCAAGGTCAAACCCAAGACCAAACTGCCGCACGCGGTCACCCTCAAGCAGATCAAGGCCGAACCCAAGCTCGCGGATTGCGAACTGGTCAAGCTGTCGCGCCTCTCGGTCGCCGAAATCAAGCCCGACGAATGGTCGGTGATCTGCGCCATGGCGGGGATCTGACAGAGCCAGCCTAAAGAAGGAGGCGGGCGCGTGAGAAAGCGAAGCTCCCTTAGCGACGAGGTTCCGCCGCTTGACCTAGCGGTTGCGTAATCCGCTAACGCTCGCGCCGCTTGCGGCGAGCTGCTCGATATCGATCGTGCAATGGATCAGCCGCAATCCGCCACGCCCCTGCGCATCGACCAGCGCATCCTTGAACTCCTGAGTGGTCGCCGCGCGCGCAGACCAGCCACCGAAAGCGTTCGCCAAGGCCGCAAAGTCGGGGTTGGCGAGGCGGGTGGCGCTAATTCGCTCCTCGCCCGGGAATTCGCGTTCCTGATGCATGCGGATAGTGCCGTAGGCGGAATTGTCGACCACGATGACGATCGGGTTCGCGCCATGCTGGACGGCGGTTGCCAGTTCCTGTCCATTCATCAGGAAATCGCCGTCGCCCGCCACGGCGACGACCGTGCGCTGCGGGAAACGCAGCGCGGCCGAGACCGCTGCGGGAACGCCATAGCCCATCGCGCCGCATGTCGGCGCGAGCTGTGTCGGAAGGCCCTCGTAACGCCAGTAGCGGTGCCACCAGCCGGAGAAATTGCCTGCGCCGTTACAGATGATCGTGTCGGCGGGCAGCGTGTCGCGCATGAACTGGACGGCCTGACCCATGTCGAGCGCGTGATCGTTCGGATGCGCGGTCGCCCAGGCTTCCCACTCGGCATGCGCCTCGCGGCCCGCGTCGAAATCGATCGCATCGCCCTGGTCCCATAGAGCCGCGCTTTCCGCGAATTCGTCCATACTCGCGCAAATCGCCAGATCGGCCGGGTACACGCTGTTCGGCTCGTTCGCATCGGGATGGACATGAACGAGCTTGCGATCCGCTGCGGTAAGCGGGGGTACCGTATAGCCGTCGGTGGTGGCCTCGCCGAGCCGTGCGCCGATGGCAAGGACAAGATCGGCACTCTTCACCCGTTCGACGAGCTTGGGGTTAGGGCCATAGCCGAGATTTCCGGCATAGACCGGGCTCGAGGGCGAAATCGCGTCCTGCCGCCGGAAGGCCGTTGCGACGGGGATACCGAGCCGCTCGGCGAAGAGTTGGAAGTTCTCGCGCGCCTTGGCGTTCCAGCCCGCGCCGCCGATGATCGCGACGGGTGAAGCGGCATCGGCGATCAGCGCCATCATCGCCTGCATCGCATCGGGGCAGGGGGCCTGCGCGGGACGTGCGACGCACGGGCGCGGCTTGCTATCCGTATCGCGGCTCAGCATGTCTTCGGGAAGAGCGAGCACTACCGGTCCCGGGCGACCGGAAATTGCGGTGGCATAGGCGCGGGCGACATATTCGGGGATGCGATCCGCACTGTCGATCCGTGCCGCCCATTTGGCGATGGGGCCGAAAAAGGCGCTGAAATCGACTTCCTGAAACCCCTCGCGATCGCGCATTTCGCTGTCGACATCACCGACGAACAGGATCATCGGCTGCGAATCCTGCATCGCTACATGGATACCGATGCTGGCATTCGTCGCACCCGGCCCGCGGGTGACGAAGGCCACACCGGGTCGGCCGGTCATTGCCCCGTCTGCGCAGGCCATGAACGCGACGCCGCCTTCCTGCCTGCAGGTGACCACATCGATCGCATCCTGCCGACCGAGCCCGTCGAGCACTTGCAGGAAGCTCTCTCCCGGAACGGTGAAGATGCGATCGCAGCCCTGCTCGGTCAGGCAATCGATCAGGAGCTGGGCGGCTTGCGGTGTGTCGGGCGCTGTCATGACACCGGCGATTAGCTCGCCAATCGGGGCGGTGCAATCGCTGCAAACATGGTTAATTTCTACCAAAGCGTGCCAATGGGGGACAGGTCGGACTCGAGAGGATACCGAATGGTTAAAAATTCGTTAACCCGTCGTCATGAGACGCGCATTGGTCCTCACGAGCGAAGGCAACCGGCACTGGTTCCGGGCCAGCCTGCCGCAGCGCCGCCGTGGTTTCGCGGACATACCCCAGGACAGGATGATCGACTGGCGCCTCACCGCCGAAGATGTGCGCGGCGTGGCGACGACCTATTTCGCCACCGTTGCCGCAGTGCTGGCCTTCATCGTCTAGATTTCAGACTCTGACTGCCGCGACCGCTTCGGCGGCTTCGTTCTCTGCGGCGATCAGGCGCTTCGCCAGCCATGCCGAGACCAGACACATGGCTGCGCACAGCAGGATCTGTTCGGTTATCGGCACGCCTGCCGCGCTCAAGCCCATGGCCACGAGCGACCCGACCACCATCGCCCCCGAGTTGACGATATTGTTGGCCGCGATGGTGCGCGAGGCCTTGTCGGGCGATACGCGTGTGGTGAGGAAGGCGTAAAGCGGTACGACGAACATCCCGCCTGCAACAGAGATCCCCAGCAGACACAGCAAGAGGACGTTGGCCATCGGCCACGCAACGAATTCGCCGACGCTCAACAGACGGCTCGGCTGGTCGGCCTCCCACAGCTTCGCGACGACGTAGAAGGCCACGACGAATACACCCATCGCGATGACCGAAACCGGCGAATACCGTGCCGATACCCGGCCCTTGAGCAGCGCATTGACCGCCACCGATCCGATCGCCACGCCGACCGAGAAGACCACGAGAAACAGGCTCGCCACTTCGGGGCTGGCCATGATCGTGTTCTTGGCCAGCGGGGGGAACTGGATGAACAGCACTGCGCCAATCGTCCAGAAGAAGCTGATCGCGAGGATGGCGTAATAGACCTCCGGGTTATGCATCGTATCGCGCACCAGCTTCACCGAAGCGCGCAGAATGTGCCAGTCGAGCTTTTCGACCTCGCCCATGGGCGGGGCGGGTGGCACCTGGCGGCTGACGAGATAACCGATGCAGGAGATCACGATGATCCCGATTGCCGCCCAGCCCGTATAGTCCACTGCCAGCGGGCCGGCGAGGATCGTGCCCATCAGAATGGCGATATAGGTGCCCGCTTCGACCAGCCCGGTGCCGGCCAGAACCTCGTCCTTCTTCAGGTGCTGCGGGAGAATCGCGTATTTGATCGGGCCGAGAAAAGTCGACTGCACCCCGGTCAAAAATAGGGCCAGCAACAGCAGCGGGATGGCCACCGTGTGGACGAGAATGCCCTGCCAGGCCATGTAGAGGCCGGTCGCCCCGATCATCATCAATCCGATCTCGCACAGTTTCACCGTGCGGATGATTTTCGCCTTGTCGCGCATGTCGGCGAGCTGTCCCGCCAGCGCCGAAAGGATGAAAAACGGCAGGATGAACAGGCCCGACGCCAGGCCGCTGAAACTCGCTTCGGTGGCCGGGTCGCTGTAGACCGCATACACGACGAACAGGACCATGGTGGTCTTGTACAGATTGTCGTTGAACGCGTTGAACAACTGCGTGACGAACAGCGGCAGGAACCGCCTGCGGCGCAGCAAATGCGTGGATGTAAGCATGACCCCCCGGGGCGAAACCCATTCTTCCGATCGACTCTAGTGACCTCGCCGTGGCGGACAAGGGAATTGAGCGGCTTTTGCGACGGGGCGAATGCCGCTAAGGCAGACCCCCAAGATGCTGAACCTGCCCAACATCCTCACGCTTTCGCGCATATTCGCGATCCCGCTGCTGGCCTATTTCCTCTGGTGGCCGGGCTGGGAAGCGGGCTATCTGATCGCTTTCGGGCTTTACTGCCTGATGGGCATTACGGACTATTTCGACGGCTATCTCGCGCGGACAAGCGGGACGGTGTCGAAGCTGGGTATCTTTCTCGATCCGATCGCCGACAAGATCATGGTCGGCGCAGTGATCCTCGTCCTGGCGGCGCAGGGCGTGCTGCGCGGCCCCTATGTCGGCGACATGCATGTCATCGCCGGGCTGATTATCCTGATGCGAGAGATCGCGGTGTCGGGCCTGCGCGAATTCCTCGGCCCATTGCAGGTCTCGGTGCCCGTGTCCAAGCTCGCCAAGTGGAAAACGACCTTCCAGATGGTCGCGCTCGGCTCGTTGATTCTTGGCCAGGGCCTGCCAAGATGGACCGTGATGCTGGGCGAAGTCGAAGCGAACGTCCCACATACTGTAGGGCTCACGACATTATGGGCGGCTGCCGTGCTGACGGTGATTACCGGCTGGGACTATCTGCGCGTCGGCCTCAAACACATGGATTGAAGGCCCCCGCGGCGGGGGGCCTAACCCGCGCGCAGTTCTTCAGCCAACAGCTCGAAATCGTCGCGGCGGGGGGAGTTCTTGCGCCAGATCAGGGCGATTTCGCGCGTGGCATTCTTGCTCTTGAGCGGGCGCGCAACGACTTCCGTGCCGTTGAGAATGCCCGCATCCACCGCCATTTTGGGCAGCATGGTCAGGCCGAGATCGTTGTCGACCATTTGTACCAGCGTGTGCAGGCTAGTGCCGATCATCGTCGCCGAAGCGCGCAATTCGGGGCGGTTGCAGGCGGCCAGCGCGTGATCCTTTAGGCAATGGCCGTCTTCGAGCAGCAGCAGGCGCCCTTCGTCGATCATGCTCGGCGGAATGATGTCGGGCGGATCGCGCGGATCGTCCTTGGGGAAGGCGACGTAGAGTTCGTCATCCGAGATATGCGCCTTCTCGACCTCGCCGGTGGCGAAGGGCAGGGCGAGTAGAACGCAATCGACCCGGCCGTGCTGGAGCGATTCGACCGCGTCCTGGCTGGTTTCCTCGCGCAGGAACAGCTCAAGGTCGGGTCGTTCCTTGCGCAGGCGCGGCAAAAAGCGCGGCAGCAGGAAGGGCGCAATCGTCGGGATGACGCTCATGCGTAATTGCCCCGCCAACGGCTTGCCCGCGGCCTGGACCAGGTCCGCCAATTCCTCCGCCTCTCGCAAGATGCGGTGCGCTTTGTCGACCACCTGATTGCCCAGCGCCGTGAAGCGCACCACGCGGCGGCTGCGCTCGACCAGAGTCACGCCGAGCAGCGATTCGAGCTCGCGAATGCCCGCCGACAGCGTGGATTGCGACACGAAGCTGGCCTCCGCCGCGCGGCCGAAATGGCCGTGTTCGTGCAGCGCGACGAGATATTGAAGCTGCTTGAGGGTCGGAAGGTAGGTGCTCACTCCGCTGCCTGCGCTTCGACCATGCCCGCATGGACCTCGTCGACATGGGTCATCAGCAACCGTCCGTCCTTGACCGCGAAGGCGAGCCTACCCTCGACCAGTTCGAGCGCATCCTTGCCGAAGACGTCGTAGCGCCAGCCTTCGAGGATCTTGAGGTCGCGCACGCCGGCGGCAAGCGCTTCCATTTCGTCGGCTTTGGTCAGCAGACGGGCAGCGACATCGATTTCGCGCGCGCGGATCTTGAGCAGCAGCTTGAGCAGATCGGCGACCAGCGCGCCTTCCTTGCCCAGCGGCGCGCCGCGCTTCGGCTTATCGGGCATTTCATCTTTCGGCAGCGGCTCGGCCTTTTCGAGCACTTTCATAAGACGCTTGCCGATGTCGTTGTCTTTCCACGCATTCGACAGGCCGCGAACCTTGGTCAGATCGGCCTGCCTCTTGGGCGGGTGGCTGGCGATATCGGCCAGCGTTTCGTCGCGCATGATGCGCCCACGCGGGATGTTTTTGTGCTGTGCCTCGCTCTCGCGCCAGGCGGCCAGTGCCTTGAGCCGACCAAGTACGGCAGGGTTGCGCCCCGGCGAACGGATGCGCTGCCACGCCTTGCCCGCGTCATTGGCGTAATTTTCGGGATCGGCGAGCTTTTCCATCTCGGCGTCGAGCCAGGCTCCGCGACCGGTCTTGATCAGCTTCTTGAGGATGCGCGGAAAGATCTGCGCCAGATGCGTCACGTCGCCAATGGCATATTCGATCTGGCGGTCGGTCAGCGGGCGGCGGCTCCAATCGGTGAAGCGCGCACCCTTGTCGATCGTCAGGCCGAGCCAGCTTTCGACGAGATTGGCATAGCCGATCTGTTCCGACTGGCTGATCGCCATCATCGCGATCTGCGTGTCGAAGATCGGCTGCGGTGTCCGCTGCGTGAAATTGTAGACGATTTCGACATCCTGCCCGCCAGCATGGAAGATTTTGAGCACGTCGTCATTGTCGCACATCAGATCCCACAGCGGGGTAAGGTCTATACCGTCCGCCAGCGGGTCGATTGCCGCAGCCTCTTCCGTATTGCCGATCTGCACCAGACAGAGTTCGGGCCAATAGGTGTTTTCGCGCATGAATTCGGTGTCGACGCAGACGAAATCGCTTTTCGCCAGACGCTCGCACAATTCGGCGAGCGGTTCGGTCTCGGTAATCAGATCGTGTATTTTCATCGTGTCTTTTCGTGTTCTGTCGGGCGGAGTACCGCCCCCGGGGCAAAGCCCATACGGTGGCGCGGGGTCATCCCGCATGCGCAGGGTAGCGGGATTTGCGCCCGGCCTGCAATCGCGCGGGCGGCGCTATGCACCGCCGCGACGCGCGCCGCTTTAGACCTGCCATATGCGCGGTCAAGCGAGTCTTAACGCTTGCGCGCTATCGCTGCGGCGCATGGGGCGGATCGATTCACGCGAGCATTTCCACGCGCAGGCGGCAGGTCGGCCGTTCGATCATGCGCGCTTCCGGCTCGCCTATCCTCACGCTGCGCAACCGCTTGGTCATACGCTCGCGGCGGAGCGCTGCTTCGCATGGGAGAGGCTCGCCGCTGTCATCGACGAGGGCGACCGATCGCTGATCGAGATTCGCGAAGACGGTTCGGCTGGGCGTTTCAGGCCGCTCGCCGAATTGCCGACGAAACTCAGCCCTCTGCTCTCCTCGCTCGGCGAAGCGAAGCGCTGGATCATGCTGCGCGATCTGGGACGCTGGCCCGAGTTCAAGGGGCTGGTCGAGGAAGTGCTGGCGGGCATTGCACCTGTGGCAGGCCCCGTGACGGGCGATCTGCTCAAGCCCGTTGCGTTTCTTTTCGTCAGCTCGCCCGGCCTGCTCACTCCGCTGCATTTCGATCCCGAATACAACATCCTGTTCCAGATCGCGGGGCGCAAGCGCTTCAGCGTGATCCCGGCGGAATGCGGTCTGCCCGGCAAGGCCGATAATGAGCGGTTTCACCGCACGGGCGACAATCTCCTGCCGTGGAGGCCGCAGCTGGCCGAAAGCGCGCTTCATTTCGATATGGGGCCGGGCGATGCCCTGCATGTCCCGTTCAAGGCGGCGCATACGGTCACGGTTGGCGATGCCCCATCGATCTCGCTATCGGTGACCTGGCGCTCACGCGATAGCCTGTTGCAGGATGACGCCTGGGCGATGAACGGGCTTCTGGCTCGTTGCGGGGTGCGGGTGTCGGCACCTGGCGCGCGGCCTTGGGTCAGGGCCGGGACGTTGCGGGCCTTGCGCCGCGCCCGTATCGCCTAGTTCCAAGCCAGACGAATCTTGACAAATCGGCCCCCGATGGCTGTTAGGGGCGCGTTTTCGCGCGGCGCCCGGATGCGCGCGCGGCCCCAATCAATTTCCGGCAGAAAGATCGAGCTTTTCATGCACGCCTACCGTACCCATACTTGTGCCGCGCTGACCAAGGACAATGTCGGCGAAACCGTCCGCCTGTCCGGCTGGGTGCACAACAAGCGCGACCATGGCGGCGTGCTGTTCGTCGATTTGCGCGATCACTACGGCATCACCCAGATCGTCGCCGACGAAGACAGCCCGGCGCTTCCGATCCTCGACAAGATCAAGCTGGAATCGGTCGTCACCATCGACGGAACGGCCAAGGCGCGCGCCGACGTTGCGGTGAACCCGAACCTGCCAACCGGCGAAATCGAGGTGTTCGCGCGCGAGGTGAGCGTACAGAGCCGCGCGGACGAGCTGCCGTTGATCGTCAATTCTGCGGAAGACTATCCCGAGGAAACGCGCCTCAAATACCGTTTCGTCGATCTGCGGCGCGAGCGGGTGCACAACAATATCATGCTGCGCAACCAGGTCATCACCAGCCTGCGCCGCCGCATGACCGACCAGGGCTTCAGCGAATTCCAGACCCCGATTCTGGGCGCTTCCAGTCCCGAAGGCGCGCGCGACTATCTCGTGCCCAGCCGCCTTCACCCGGGCCGCTTCTACGCGCTCCCGCAGGCGCCGCAGATGTTCAAGCAGCTACTGATGGTCGCCGGGTTCGATCGGTATTTCCAGATCGCGCCCTGCTTCCGGGACGAAGACCTGCGCGCCGATCGCAGCCCCGAATTCTACCAGCTCGACTTCGAAATGAGTTTCGTCACGCAGGAAGACGTTTTCCAAGCGATCGAACCGGTGCTCGCAGGGGTGTTCGAGGAGTTTTCCGGCGGCAAGACCGTTACCCCGGCAGGTGAATTCCCGCGCATTCCCTATGCCGAAGCGATGCTGAAATACGGCACCGACAAGCCCGACCTGCGCAACCCGCTCATCATTTCCGACGTTACGCACCACTTCGAAAAGTCAGGTTTCGGCCTGTTCGAAAAGATCGTCGGAGGCGGCGGCCGCGTTCGCGTGATCCCGGCTCCGAACACGCATGAGAAGAGCCGCAAGTTCTTCGACGAGATGAACGACTGGGCGCGCAAGGAAGGTTTCGCCGGTCTCGGCTACGTCACCCGCAAGGGCGGCGAGTTCGGCGGCCCGATCGCCAAAAATCACGGCACCGAAGGCATGGAAAAGCTCTATGCCGAGCTGGGCCTGGGCGAGAATGACGGCCTGTTTTTCGCTGCCGGCAAGGAAAAGGATGCAGCCAAGCTCGCCGGTGCCGCGCGTACCCGCGTTGCCGAAGTGCTCGAACTGATCGAGGAAGGCTGCTTCAAATTCTGCTGGATCGTCGACTTCCCGATGTTCGAGTATGACGAAGAGCTCAAGAAGATCGACTTCAGCCATAATCCCTTCTCGATGCCGCAGGGCGAGATGGAGGCGCTGGAAACCAAAGACCCGCTCGATATACTCGCCTGGCAGTACGACATCGTCTGCAACGGCTACGAGCTGTCCTCGGGCGCGATCCGGAATCA
Source organism: Qipengyuania sp. ABI-127-1 (assembly GCA_022953095.1). GTDB lineage: Bacteria > Pseudomonadota > Alphaproteobacteria > Sphingomonadales > Sphingomonadaceae > Qipengyuania. The sequence continues at coordinate 530,365 of JALJCR010000002.1, forward strand.
CCGCCCGGACATCATGTACAAGGCGTTCGAGATCGCGGGCTACAGCCAGGCCGATGTCGATGAGAACTTCAGCGGTATGATCGAGGCGTTCAAGCTCGGCGCGCCGCCGCATGGCGGCTCGGCCCCGGGTATCGACCGGATTGTGATGCTGCTGGCCGACGAGCCGAACATCCGCGAAGTCATAGCTTTCCCGATGAATCAGCGCGCGCAAGATCTGATGATGGGCGCGCCAAGCATCGTGTCGCCCCGGCAATTGCGCGAACTGAACATTCAACTATCCCCGCAGGCGCGCGAAGCGGTATCATCCGGTAATGCCGCCGAAGCCATCGACGTAAATGGAAATGCCGCCAATCGTGACGAGCTAAGGCGCGACGAGAACGGCTGACGTAAAAAAGGCGCGGGGGGATCCGCGCCTTTTTCTCTTAGCCGAGCCGTGATCAGTCGTACTGTTTCTCGATCATGTCGCCAAAGCGTTCGCCTTCGCAAATCTCGCTGTAGCACTTTTGTACGATGGCCCGTTCCTGCGCTTCGAGCTGATCGCTTTCCAACGCGCTTTCGAACTTGCCCTTGATGTAATCCTCGCCTTCCTCGACCCGTTCGGCGGCGGCTTCGTCATTGCTTTCGAATGCCGAGGTGATCGATTGCCACAACTGATGGGCTTCGCCGGTAAGAGTGCCCTTGGTAACAAGGTCGTCGCCCTGCCGCTGCAGTTCGGCATTCATCTGCGACAGAGTCTGTTCGCGCTGCTGCAGGCGGTGGGTGAGAGCCTGCTTGAGCTGCGGGCTATCGGCTTTTTCGGCCGCTTGGCGATAGCCTTCGACCGAGTCGAAGGTGGTGTCGGTAAGGCTTTTGAATACGGTACTGGCCATGGTTTTGCTTCCCTTTGCAAAGTCGTGAATACCGGATAAACGGCCTGCAGAGACGATGGGTTCGACCTATCCGACGAGTTGCCCTTGCGCTGCGCCGCGCCGTTCATTAGGGCGACAGGCAATTCAATAACCCCCAAATCTGAGAGGGACAAAAATGAGCGATACTGCCGACCGCGTGCAGAAGATTGTCGTCGAGCACCTCGGCGTCGAGGCCGACAAGGTCACCCAGGAAGCCAGCTTCATCGACGATCTGGGCGCAGACAGCCTCGACATCGTCGAGCTGGTGATGGCGTTCGAAGAAGAATTCGGCGTCGAAATCCCCGACGATGCGGCCGAGAAAATCACCACCGTCGGCGACGCGACCAAGTATATCGAAGAGCATAAGGGCTAAGCCCAGCGCTTTTCAGAACCCGCGCTTGTTGCGGGAACGGACAGGCCCGACCCGATAACGGGCCGGGCCTGTTGTCTTATCTGCGGAGAATTACATGCGTCGTGTGGTCGTAACCGGACTTGGCCTGGTCACTCCCCTGGGTGGTGACGTCGAGACTTCATGGAAGAACCTGATCGCGGGCAAGAGCGGGGCGGGGCCTATTACCCGTTTCGATACCACCGGGCAGAAATGCACCATCGCCTGCGAGGTAAAGCCGAAAGACCACGAGGACGGGTTCGATCCGGATAAGCGCGTCGATCACAAGGTCCAGCGCCAGGTCGATCCGTTTATCGTCTATGGTATCGATGCCGCCGGCCAGGCGCTAGAAGATGCCGGACTTGCCGAGATGGACGACGATCTCAAGCTGCGGACCGGCGTATCGATCGGTTCGGGCATCGGCGGGCTTCCAGGGATCGAGAGTGAATCGATCGTCCTGCACGAGCGCGGCCCGGGCCGAGTTTCTCCGCACTTCGTCCATGGGCGCTTGATCAACCTCATCAGTGGCCAGGTTTCGATCAAATACGGGCTGATGGGGCCGAACCATGCCGTGGTGACGGCGTGTTCGACCGGTGCGCATTCGATAGGCGATGCGGCACGCATGATCGCGCTCGACGATGCCGACGTGATGCTGGCCGGCGGTGCGGAAAGCACGATCAATCCGCTGGGTGTTGCCGGTTTCGCGCAGGCGCGTGCGCTCAATATGAGCATGAACGACCGCCCGGCCGAAGCAAGCCGTCCCTATGACAAGGACCGCGACGGCTTCGTCATGGGCGAGGGCGCCGGTGTCGTGGTGCTCGAGGAATACGAACACGCCAAGGCGCGCGGCGCGACGATCTATGCCGAAGTGGTCGGCTATGGCCTGTCGGGCGACGCCTATCACGTCACCGCGCCGCATCCCGAAGGCAAGGGCGCGGAACTCGCCATGCGCATGGCGTTGAAGAAAGCGGGGCTCGACGCGAGCGATATCGACTATGTCAACGCGCACGGCACTTCGACCATGGCCGACACGATCGAACTGGGCGCGGTCAAGCGCGTTTTGGGCGACGATCTCGGCGGGGCTTCGATGAGTTCCACCAAGTCGGCCATCGGTCACTTGCTCGGCGGAGCGGGCGCGGTAGAGGCGATCTTCTGCATACTCGCGATCCGCGATCAGGTGGTTCCGCCCACACTCAACCTCCACAATCCCGATGAGGGCACCGAGGGCGTGGATCTGGTCCCGCTCAAAGCCCGGCAGCGCGAGGTAAAAGCAGCCCTCAACAACAGCTTCGGTTTCGGCGGCACCAATGCGTCGCTGATCGTCAAGAAGGTCGATTGATGTGAAGAAAGTCGGCTGCCTCCTGGCAGGCGCCCTCGCGCTGCTCCTGGCAGTGGGGGCCATCTGGTTCCTTTCTGGCTGGTGGGGTGGCGCCGAGGTTGATGAGGATACCAGCTTCATCGTACCTTCGGGCGCAAGCTTGACATCGGTCGCCGAAAAGCTGGCGGATGAAGGTCTGATCGGCGACGCGGACGGCTTTCTGCTTCGGGCCAAGATATTCGGATCGTCCGATCCGATTATGGCGGGCGAGTTTCTGCTGCCTGCCGACGTCAGCAATGCGCAGATACTCGACACTCTCCAGCATGGCGAAGTCATTCGCCGCTTCGTCACCATTCCCGAAGGCATGCCTTCGATCCTGGTGCACGAACGCCTGATGGCGGAGGAGTATCTGACGGGCGAAATCCCCGTTCCGGTCGAGGGCTCGGTCTTACCGGATACGTATGATTTCGAGCGCGGCGAGGCGCGTAGCGCGGTACTGGCACGGATGCAGGCGGCGATGCAGAATTATCTCGCCGAAGCGTGGCCCAAACGCTCTGCCGATATCGCGGTCGACAACATCAGGGACGCTGTCATCCTGGCTTCGATCGTCGAAAAGGAAACCGGAAAGCCGAGCGAGCGGCGTATGGTCGCAGGGCTATATTCGAACCGCGTGAGGGACGGCATGTTGCTGCAGGCCGACCCCACCATCATTTATCCGCTCACAAAGGGCAAACCGCTGGGCCGCCGCATCCGCCAATCGGAAATCGCCGCGATCAACGATTACAACACCTATACGATGGTGGGGTTGCCCAAGGGGCCGATCACCAATCCCGGCCGCGAGGCGATTGCAGCGGTGTTGAATCCCGCCGAAACAAGCGCGCGCTACATGGTCGCGGACGGCACGGGCGGCCATGCCTTCGCCGAAACGCTGGAAGAGCATAACCGCAACGTGGCAAAGTGGTTCGAAATCCGCCGCGAACGCGGGGAAATGTGAGCGAATCCGGTGACGCGCCGCTGATCCTTACCGCGCAGCTTCCGCAGGATTTGCACGCCCGCTTTACCGCCTTGAGGGACACGTATTTCCCGCCGGAGCGCAATTATCTCGAAGCTCATGTGACGCTGTTTCACGCCTTGCCTGCAATGTGCGAGGCGGAACTGTGCAGCTATCTGAAGAGGATTGCCGGCGAATTCGCGCCCGTAAAGGGGCGGGTCGATGGCCTGATGCCGCTCGGCGGCGGTACCGCTATCAAGCTGTCTAGCCCTGATATGCTTTACTTGCGCGATATGATCGCGGATCATTTCCGTGGCATGCTCACCAGTCAGGATCGGCACCGCCCCATGCTTCATGTCACGATCCAGAACAAGGTTGCTGGCAAGGAAGCACGGGCTTTGCAGATGGCGCTGGCGGGCACCATCGAACCGAGACCCTTCACCTTTCGCGGACTCGCCCTGTTTCGCTATCGCGGGGGACCCTGGGAGGCGGTGAAGGACTTCGCGTTCAGAGGGAGCGGCGGAGCATAGCACCTCGGTGCGCCGCGTTTGAGCGTGGCGACGATCGATCGTCGTGCGCTGGAGCATGGTGCGCCTGCCTGCCTAGGTGGATACTGCTTGCTTGAGGGCTCGGTCGCGGGCCGGTGACCAAGATCGGGCGCACGGACGAAGCGGCTACGCAGCCTATCGCAGAAAAGGCAGGCCATACGCAATTGCGCGGTTGACCACATGCCTCGACCGCCCTAAATGCGCCGCCTGCCGAGCGGATTGTTGCCCCGGCATGCCTCTTTGGGGCGGAGTAGCTCAGGTGGTTAGAGCAGCGGAATCATAATCCGCGTGTCGGGGGTTCAAGTCCCTCCTCCGCTACCAGAATCAGCGCGCGCATGGGATCGGCTGTCTCTGCCTTTTTCTGCGTCCGGATTTTTTGGAAAAACACTGCCGAGACGCACTTTAGGTGGGCGGTTCGCTTGAGGCCGCAAGCATTCGTATGCGTGCGTCTAAAGCCCGAGCTATTGGGGCGTTTCTCGCATCTGTGAATTGTGGCGATGCTCCCAATCGCAATTTCCTGAAAGGCAGTGGCGGCATTTATGTCGGCGGCAATGCCGACCTTTCTCTCCGCAAACGCATCGGTCAGGTACCGCGAAAGCTTCTCCGAGAAGTTCTGCGACCGGCATCATCTCTGTGCCTATCACCGAGCGGCAAGAGGATTTGTCGTTCTTATCGGCGGTTCCGCGCTTGGCTGACAATTTCCGTTAGTGCCTGCGTGAGAACGTCGATGTCAGCCATCGAATTAAATAGAGCCGGGGTTACGCGAACGCAGGCGCCCGAGGCCAGACCCGTCCGATGCACGGTGAAGATAGAGAACCGGTCTAGCAAGTCAGCGGCCAGCGCCTTGTTTGCTTCGACGGAGGTCTGTCCACTCAAGCGGAACGAGGTGATGCCAGCATGCATTCGCGGATCATCGGGAGTCAGTATCTCGATCCCCGGTTCGTTGCGCAGCCTTGCAACCCAGCGGTCGCGCAGTGCTCGCAGCCGCGCCGCGCGCCGTGAGCTGCCGATGCCGTTCTGAAAGCGCAAGGCGTCGGGCACAGTGAGGAGCGCGGCAAAGTCAACCGTTCCGGTGTGCACACGCGAATCGATCAGACCCGATTGCGGGCGGTCGTCGGCGATGTCGGGGTCAATTGCATCGACGCAACTGCGCCGGATGTAGACGGCGCCAACGCCGAGCGGCGCGCCGATCCATTTGTGCAAGTTAAGGCCGATGAAATCGGCTCCGAGTTCGGGCAGCGTGAATTCGGTCTGCCCCAGACTGTGTGCGGCATCGACGATTACGTCGATCCCGCGTTGGCGTGCCATAGCCGTGATCTCGGCGACTGGCAGCATCAGCCCGGTGCGGTGGCTGATGTGGGTAAGAAGCACCAGCCTTAGCGACCGATCGGCATCGAAGGCGCGCTCGTAGGCTGCGAGAATGTTAGCGTGGGTCGCCGGTTCGGGAAGCGCGATTCGGATAACGCGCGCGCCACGCCGTGCCATCGCAGCATGCATACTGGCCTGCATGCTGCCATAATCCAGATCGGCGTAGAGTGCGCTTTCGCCGGCTCCGATCCGGTTATAGCCGCCAATCAGCGCCTTGAGCGCTTCGGTCGCATTGCGCGTGAAGGCTATTTCGTCAGCATCGACACCAAGGAATGTGGCAAGTTCCGCGCGCACCGCCAAGAGATCGCGTCCCATCCCGCGCCGCGCGTAGTAGCTGGTGTCGCGATTGACCCGCTCGATACTGGCGCGGTATGCATCGAGCACCGGGCGCGCCATCATTCCCCAATTGCCATTCTCGAGCTGGATCACCTCGCCGGTGACGTCGTACTGGGCCGCGACCTTGACCCAGAACGGATCGTCGAGCCTTTGATCGATGCGTGCATTCGCCGTCGATACCGGGGAAGGGACGACGAGCGAGCCTACGCCCGCCGCCATTCCCTTCAGTACCAGACGTCTGCGGATTTGTGTCACCTGGCGCTAAAACCGTAGCCCCAAACGGGCATAATAGAGCCCGCCATCGGTATCGTATGGTGCGTTTCGGGAATAGATCAGCCCGCGATTGGCCTGAAATGTCGCCTCGTCCGGATAGGTGTCGAAGAGATTTTCGACACCCACGGTGAGGTCGAAGTGCTCACCCAGCCGCGCGGTTAACGAGGCATCCACGAGCACCACGGAACCGAAATCCTGGAAGATGTCGCCGACCGCGTTGCCGCTGCTATCGGTCCACGGCCCGTAATATCTGCCTCGCAGGTTGAACGCGGCGACGCCCAGATCGTAGACGAATGCGGCGACGGCGTTGTGCTGTGGCAGTCGTTCTTCGAATATCCGCCGTTGGGTATCGTTGGCGATCGTCGTGCTTGCACCGCCCACCACCTTCGTTTCGTTGTAATTATAGGCAACGCTGACAGTGAGGTTGCCAGGCCCGACGGGAGCACCATACGCTATGACCGCATCAACCCCTCGGGTACGGGTATCGAAATCGTTTGTAAAATAGTTGACCCTTGTAAACCGAAGCGGGTTGGGAACCCCCGCGGGAACAACGAAATTGGATGATTGCCCGAAGCGGCCATCGACATTCACTTCGTAGAGATCGAGGCTGGCGGTGAGCCCGCCCGACTTGAATGCCAGGCCTGCCGAGAGGTTGTCCGATTCCTCGGGCTGAAGCGGTACCGCGCCGAGCGCGACGGCGATCGGATCTTTTGGAGAGAGTCGGCCGCGCGTAAATATCTGCAAAGTCACCGTATCGAGCCCTTGGCTGGTACTCGAGGTGTTGAGCTGCCCGGGAGTCGGGGCGCGGAAGCCGGTCGAATAGGTTGCGCGCAGGGCAAGACCGGGAACTGGCTCGATGCGGCCGGATAACTTGTAATCGAATGTGTCGCCGAACTCGGAGAAATCTTCGTAGCGGCCTGCGGCACCAAGAGTCAGGATTTCGATCGGTGTCCACTCGATATCGATGTAGCCGGCGTAGCTCGTCTGACTCCATTCGCCCGCCTGTGAATCGCTGAAACCCGGAAATCCGTTGGAGTTTGGCGATAGACCCGCCACGGCGCCCGGTCCGACTGCGTACGATGCGGCATCGCCGGCGCGAACGAAGTAAGTTTCCTTGCGGCGCTCGGCACCGAAAGCGATGTTGAGCGGAGAGCCGTTGCTGAGATCGAGCGTGTAAACAAAATCGGCATTGATGTTGAATTCACGCTGACCGAGCCGACCAAGGTAGAAGCTCGTCGGGCTCAAGGGGCCGAGCGAAGCATTGACGGTGTCATCGATCGTGTAGTTGATGCGACTGCGGCCCGCCGAGACACTGAGATCGTAGGTCAGGCTATCGGAGATGCCACCGCGCAGGCCTGCGGCCACCTGATAATCGTCAAACTGGGTGCCGAACTGCGGCGTGAAGCCGGTCGGGAAGACTTGGTTGAAGTTGAACCCGGGAAAGACTGTCGTATCCGCAAAGACGCTTCTTGTCGTGGTCGGGTTACGCCAATTGAAGTCGGTTACCCCTTCGCCATCAGCGAGCGTTCCGAAGACGTAGAACTCGGCCGCGTCGGCGAACTCGTAGTGCGCGTTGACCGCAGCTCGAACGGTGCTGGTCTCTGGCTGGCCCCAGCGCTGCACCGGATTTGGAATCGCGAGGTCGGGTCGCGCTTCCTGCAGCGCGATGGCATCGCGGCGCTGGCGCGTGCGCGAAGTCGCTGCAGTGTCGGCATATTCCCAAGTCAAAACGATGCTGCCGCGCTCGCCGAGTGCGAGGCCACCTTGCAGGCCGATCTGGTACTTGTCGCCATCACCCTCGAAGTATTCGCTATACTGTGCGTAGGCATCGAGCCCCGGCTGATCGTCGAGGATGAAGTTGATCACGCCAGCGATCGCATCCGAGCCATATTGCGCCGAGGCACCGTCGCGCAGCACTTCCACGCGTTTGACGGCGAAACCCGGAAAGCTGTTGAGGTCAGGCGCTTGCGAACCGCGCGAACCGAGCAGCGCAGAGCGGTGATAGCGTTTGCCGTTGACCAGGACGAGCGTCTGGTCTGGCGAAAGACCACGCAGTGTTGCTGGCCGCACGAAGGCGAGGCCGTCGGCGGCGGGTAGGCGCTGGATGTTGAACGATGGCAGAGTACGGGCAAGTTTATCGCCGACGTCGGCCGAGACCACGGCATCGAGCGTTTCGTCTGAGAGTAGGTCGACCGGAGCGAGCGTGTCGAACGGCGTGCGATTGGCATCGCGCGTACCGGTGACAATGATGATCTCTGCTTGGTCCTGGTCGATGGTCGCCTCTTGGGCCACGGCAGGCATGGTGATGCCGAGCGCGACGAATGCGCTCCCTGCAAGCAACATTGGACGGATTAGGTTCGATTGGACCGACATGAAAACCCCCTGAGCATTGGTATTTCAGGGCAGGTACCGTCTGGAAAAGAATCTGGCGTGACCGAGCAATGAAGTTACGGTGACTGTTCGGCGGCGCAACGATGACATCTTGCTCGGAAGGTGACTACGGGCAACAGGTGACCCTCGGGCGCGGCCTGACTGCAAATGTGCAGGAGGGCATTATGGGTCTCGGCTCCAATGTCTTTACCGTTTTTCCCAAGTCCGTTGAGAACCGCGAGCCAACACCGTTCAAAAATTCCGATATCGTAGCTGTTGAGAAGCATACTCCCGGCGTGAACATTGCTACGGGATCGGTTCAGACCAGCGCCACGGCATTCCATAATGGCCAGGACTGGTCGACCACCTCGTAAGGCGGCGACGCAGAATGCTTTACCGCGCAATCGATCGACGTCGTGGAAGGTCGCGCCTTTTCGCGCACCGCCATTAGTTCTGACCCTCTGTTTCACGCCATGGCGGGCGCTCACAGCCCAATCGCAAGATTCGATCTGCCGCGACCCGGGAGTTGCATGGGCTGGTGTAATCCAGGCGATTAAAGAAACGGGCACCTCCTCTAGCCACACCCTTGGACCCCTATCGAACGTCTTGGTGTGGTGCGCTGTAATTCCTCGCTGACTGATGCGTCAGTCACATCGAGGTGATCCGATGTCCGACAAGAATAGACAAAAATTGAAAAGAGCTGCGGCAGTCCTGTTCACTCGGTACGGATTTGCGGCGACTCGCGTTGCCGACATCGTCGCCAAAGCGGGCGTGGCCCAAGGCACCTTCTACCTCCATTTCAAGAACAAGCCTTCGATATTCGTCGAGCTCGTCGATGATTTCTTTTCCGGCTTGTTGAAGGAAACCCTCGGGCGGCATCCTGTCGAAAAACTGCAAACCCGTTCGCAAGTGGCGAAAGAGATTGAGATTATCTGGAATGCGGTGATCCGATACTGTCGCCGCCACAGATCGCTCACCAAATTGGTTCTTCGCGAGACACAGGCACTTCCAGCAGAGCAGCGAAATCATATCAACCGACATTTCGAACAAGGTTCCGACACCCTCGCCCAATATGTCGGCCACGCTCAGCAACTGGGTCTTATCAAAGACTTACCCGCGCGACTGGCCGCTTGGCTAGTGATCGGGCTGATAGAACGGACAATGCACTATTCTGTTCTCATTGCACCAGATGCCCCGAGCGAGGTGCTTGCAGCACATTGTACCGAGTTCGAGCTCCACGGCCTGCTGGCGGTTGGGTGCGTCCGCGGGGAGGGGCAAGCATGACTTCTCGGAAGGGGCTCTATATTGGCGCGGCCTTGGTTGTCCTGCTCGTTGCGGTAGCTGCGGCGATCTGGTTCGTGCGTACCGATCCACATGAACAAGAAGGTCATTTGGTTCTGAATGGCAACGTCGATATCCGGCAGGTCAACCTCGGGTTCAAAGTATCCGGCAGGATTAAGACCTTGGTTTTCAATGAGGGCGATCGAGTAGTGGCCGGCGATCTTCTGGCTTCGCTCGAGCCGCAGGACTATGAGAACGAAATTGCGCTGGCCGAGGCGAGAGCCAGCGAACGCTCGGCGGTGGTTGCTGCTCTTGAAGCGGGTAGTCGGCCCGAGGAAATCGAGCGGGCAAGAGCGCGCGTTGCTGAAGCGGAATCGGCGCTCAATGTCGCGCAGGCCACTTTGGATAGGGTCGAACACCTCGCCCGAAAAGGGTTTGCTTCTCAACAGACGCAGGACGAAGCGCTTTCCCAGCGCAATCGTGCCGCTGCCCAACGGCAGATGGCGCTCGAAGAGTTCTCGCTTGTTCGCCAAGGTCCGCGACGCGAAGAAATCCAGCAAGGACGCGCCGCGCTTGGTGCCGAGCGCGCTGCCGCTTCGCTCGCCCGGCAACGTCTGGTGGATGCGAACCTTTACGCGCCCGCTGACGGGATCATCCTGACGCGTGCACGCGAGGCTGGAGCTTTCGTGGGTCCTGGTGAAACCGTCTTCACGCTGGCGCATACCTCGCCCATGTGGATCCGGGCATATATCGAGGAACCTGACCTCGAGCGCGTCGATCTCGGTGCGCCTGTGACAGTCCTGACTGAAGGCGCGCGCAAATTTCGCGGGCGCCTTACTTACATCTCACCAACAGCTGAATTCACACCCAAGTCCGTAGAAACGCGCGAGCAGCGCACCAGCCTCGTCTACCGCATACGTGTGCGTGTCGAAGATCAAACAGGCATCCTGAAGCAGGGCATGCCCGTTTCCGTCATCGTGCGGCCAGACGATCGCGAGAGCTGATCAATGTCGAAACTTGTGACGATCGATGGCTTGACCAAGCGGTTCCATAACCAGAACAGGTCGGCACTACAAAATGTGACCACACAGATAGAATCGGGACGCATTGTAGGACTCGTCGGTCCCGATGGCGCGGGGAAAACAACTCTCCTGCGCCTGATTGCCGGATTGCTCCGTGCCGATGATGGCAGGATCGAAGTCGGAGGTCTCGATCCCGTTGCCAACGCTCGGCAAGTGCGCAAGCGCATAGCCTACATGCCCCAGCGTTTCGGCCTTTACGAGGACCTTAGCGTTGGAGAAAATCTCATTCTCTATGCGGACCTTCGAGGGGTCGTCGGATCGGCGCGAAAGGAGACCTTCGAGCGGCTTCTGGAGTTCACCGGCCTAGGCTCATTCACGGACAGGCTGGCTGGCGCCCTCTCGGGTGGCATGAAGCAGAAGCTCGGGCTTGCTTGCGCTCTCGTCGCGACGCCCGAACTGCTTTTGCTGGACGAGCCGAGTGTTGGCGTCGATCCGATTTCACGGCGCGAGCTCTGGCGCATGGTAGGCCAGTTGACCGAGGAAGGCATTACGGTCGTCTGGGCGACTGCGTATCTCGATGAAGCCGAACAGTGCGAAACGGTGCTCGTACTGAGTGAGGGCGAGCTCATCTTTGACGGTCGGCCGACTGATCTGACTGCCGGAGTCGATGGGCGGGTGTACCTCGTAGAGGGCATAAAGGGCGACCGACGCCAAGTCCTTAACCGGGCACGCCAACACGAAGCTGTTCTGGACGGTACGATACAGGCCAGCGACGTACGGTTGCTGCTGATGGAGACGGCGCAGGTCCCCTCTTTGGATTCCCTGACGGGAGGCGCCGGCGCAAGATTACGGCGCATCCCCCCGCGGTTCGAGGACGCCTTCATCGATCTCATCGGCGGCGGGTTTCGGGCTGAATCACCCTTTGCGCGGAATTCGGAGCGCAGTCATGGTGCCACAATTGTAGTCGAGGCGCGCGGATTGACCCGGATGTTTGGTTCCTTCACCGCGGCGTCGGAAATCAGTTTCGACGTACGCCGCGGTGAGGTGTTCGGGCTCATCGGTCCGAATGGAGCGGGCAAATCGACTACTTTCAAGATGCTGTGCGGCCTGCTGAAACCAACGAGCGGCGAGGCTCGTATTGCCGGTGTTGATCTACGCACTGCGGCGAGCCAAGCGCGGGCTCGCCTCGGCTATATGGCCCAAAAGTTCTCCCTGTATGGCGACCTCAGTACATTGCAGAATTTGCGATTTTTCGCGCGCGTTTACGGCCTGACCGGCGCGAAGCAGCGTCTCACGATCGAGCGCATGATCGACAGCTTCGCCTTAGCCGACAAGCTCGATGAGAATTCCAGCCAGCTCCCGCTTGGCTTCAAACAGCGCCTGTCGCTCGCCTGCGCCACTATGCATGAACCGGACGTTCTGTTTCTCGACGAACCTACCTCTGGTGTCGATCCGCGTACCCGCCGTGAATTCTGGGCCCACATCAACACGATGGTCACGAATGGTGTGACGGTTATCGTAACGACGCACTTTCTCGACGAGGCGGAGTATTGTGACCGCGCCGCGCTTATTTATCGCGGCGGTATGGTCGCCTTGGGCCCCCCTTCCGAGCTCAAGGCGCGGGCGATCTCGCCCGAACTTCCCAGCCCGACATTCGAAGACGCATTCATCGCTCTCATTGAGCAGATTGAAGCGGGAAGGGCACGATGACCTTCTCGCGTCTGGCTGCGATCATGCGCAAGGAAACGCGCCAAGCCGTTCGAGATCCGAGTACCCTCATGATTTCCGGCCTGCTTCCGATAATGCTGATTTTTCTTTTCGGTTATGCGGTGTCTTTCGATCCTCGGGAGTTATCCATCGGGGTTGTCGTCGAACAACCGACGAGCGAAACCGAAAGCTTCGTCGCATCCCTGCGCAATACGCGCTATTTCGGAATCGAAGTCGCCATCGACCGACAAGTGTTTGCATCGCGCATGGCTGCGGGAAAACTCGATGCAATCATCGTCTTGCCTCAGGATTTCAGTGCAACTGCGCTTCGCGGCGAGGCCGCGCCGATACAGGTTCTTGTTGACGGGGGTGATCCGAACACGGCTGGCCTGGTGGGTTCTTACGTCGAAATGCTGGTTCTCAACTGGCTCGAACAGGAATGGCTGGACAGGGGACAACCGCCGCTTGCGCCGCTCGTCTCGATCGAGCCGCGCACGTGGTTCAACGCCGAGGTGTCGAGCCGCAATTATCTCGTGCCCGGCTCTCTGGCCATTATTCTCACCATTATCGGAGCGCTTCTCACGGCGCTCGTTGTGGCCCGCGAGTGGGAACGCGGTACCATGGAAGCGCTTCTGGCAACTCCGGTCGGCCCGCTCGAACTCCTTCTGGGCAAGCTGATCCCCTATTTCGTTCTCGGGCTTGGCTCGTTTATGCTGTCCGTGCTCGTGACAGTGGGGTTCTTCGATGTTCCCTTTCGCGGCTCGTTTCTGGCCCTGGCACTCGCAGCCTCGCTCTTTATGCTGTGTTCGTTAGGCCAGGGACTGCTCATATCGACGCTCACCCGAAACCAGCTCGTGGCAGCGCAGGTCGCCGTGATGCTTGCTTTCCTGCCCGCGTTCTACTTTTCCAATTTCGTTTTTGAGCTCGACAGCATGCCACCGGCGCTCCAGCTGTTCAGTTACGTAATCCCGGCCCGTTTTCTCGTCTCGACCCTGCAGACGCAATTTCTCGCTGGCAATGTATGGGCGGTCCTGCTGCCCGACCTTGCCGGGCTTGCCATTTTCGGGATTGTGATCTTCGCAGTCTGCGCGCTGTTCACACGCACGCGGCTCGACTGAGACCATGTGGCACCGCATCTATGCCTTGATCGTGAAGGAGCTTCTGGCAAGCGCGCGCGACCCACAAACCCGGTGGGTTGTACTGTTCTCGCCGCCATTCCTGCTTCTTATCTATGCCTTCGCGATTACGCAGGAGGTGTCGGACGTCACGCTGGCCGTGTACAATCAGGATCAGGGCCGTGCCTCGATAGAACTTATCAGCCGCTTCGAGGGGGCCGGGGTTTTCGATGAAATAGTGCATCTTCGCGCCGAGGCGGAGATCGCGCGGGCTATCGATACGCGCCGCGCAACGCTGGTCCTGCGTGTCGGGGAAGACTTCTCACGCCGTCTCGAGCGCGGCGAAAATGCGCAGGTGCAGCTCATTCTCGACGGCCGCAGGTCGAACACCGCGCAAATCCTCTTGGGATACAGCAGCCGGATTGTTAAGGCCTTCAACGAAGAACGTCTTCACCAGCTTGGGCTCGTACCGCCCATTCGGCTGGTCCAGCGGACTTGGTTCAATTCCAATCTCGAACCGCTATGGTCGGCCGTGCCAGCGCTGTTTGCCGTACTCGTTGCCGTGGTCGGTTTCATGGTGTCGGCGCTTTCGATCGCGCGCGAGCGCGAGCTCGGAACCTTCGAACAACTGCTGGTTTCGCCTCTGCGCCCATTCGAGATTTTGGTGGGCAAGAGCGTTCCGGCTCTCCTGATCGCGCTGACAAGCGCGAGCGCGATGCTTGTACTGGGTCTATTGTTCCTTAACGTCCCGATACGCGGCTCTCTGGCCCTGCTCTTCGTTGGCATGCTCATGTATCTCTCGGCGATTATCGGAATCGGCCTGTTTATCTCATCGCTTGCCAAGACCCAGCAGCAGGCGATTATCGGGCTTTTTATGTACATGGTGCCGGCCGTGCTTATTTCGGGCTACGCCACACCGGTGGAAAACATGCCAGATTGGCTACAGGGTCTCGCCACAGCTACCCCCATCACGCACTTCATAGTCATCAGCAAAGCGGTATATCTTCGTGATGCCCCGATTGGGCTCTATTTTTCCCACATCTGGCCCATGGCGGTCATTGCGGCCGTAAGCCTTTCGGCCGCCATCTGGCTGTTCCGCCGCCGAACGGGCTAGACTGTTCTATGGGGTCATTTTGCTCTCGCATAAGTCGTCCTTTGCACTGCGTTTCAGGAGGGAAAGCCAGCTTGGCAGGACGAGGTAGTATCGTTTTTGGTCCTGATGCCGCTACTCTCCAATGGATCCTTTGGTGAGTTCGCAAGTGCTACCCATGCGCCCTTTTCCTGACCCCCACCTATATTCACTATATTCGCCTTGCTCTCCTGCTGCGGCAGTGCGAAGGACGGCTTTCAGAAGTCAGGTGTTCTGTGTGTTTGTCTCCGGAATGAGTTGCGCTTGGCCTCCTCCGAAGAGCTTCGATCCATCGGAAGATTAGATGAACCAGAGTAAACTCTCCGAGACTGAGGGTGTAGATGAGGCACTGAGGCCTATGGATGAAGCTGTGCGTCGGGCCTTGGTCGAGAGTCACGAGGATATGATGCGCTTCCTTGTGCGCCGCATGCGCGGGCGCCAGGAGGCCGAAGAAGTCCTACAGCGCTTCATGTTGCGCGCCATAGAGCGGGCCAACGATCTCCGGAATATCGACTCTGTGCGGGGGTGGCTGTCCAGAGTTCTTGCGACGACGATTGCGGATTTTTGCCGGCAGGCCGCGCGGAACAGCAAAAACGAGACGATTGTCGATCCGCATGATCTTGCGGAAATGGGCGAAGCGACGAGTGTGCCCGATGAAGAGCTTGAAGCGGCGGTTTGTGACTGTCTCTATCGTCTTTTGCCGACCCTAAAACCCGAATATGGCGAGGTGATTTGGCGCGCGGATCTGCTCGAAGAGTCGCGCGAGAGCATTGCCGAAAGTCTTGGCACGAGCGTCAACAATATCAATGTGCGGCTCCACCGCGCGCGGGGAGCCTTGCGTGAGCGGCTGCTGCAAATGTGCCGCACCTGCGTTATCCATGGCTTTCTCGATTGCGACTGCAAAGCCCATGAAACCGCATCGGCACGCGTGTAAGCTTTGATCAGTGGTGGCGTGTCTTTCCCAATCGCTGACGAGGTCTCTCAGGGAACCGTTCCGGGCGGAGTCTTCCACTTCGCTCCAGTGCAGTTCGGTTCAGCCGATTTGTCCGCTCCCAGCGTCCATGAAGGGGGATCGCTGGCGGGGTAGGATTCGCGCAAGGCTTCGTCGATTGCTTCCTCGCGCAACCGGTGCGCGCGAGAGGTCTTACTGGACCCACACGTTCCTTTTTTATTGAAATCCATAGTAAAGATCCGGATATTGCATCCGCTCCTAATTAGCCCAGATTGAATCCTCCGATCCCGAGGCTCTTTTCGGTGAGCGCCATCGAAACTGCGCGTTCGCTTTCGACTGAGGAGAGCGCACGGATTGCATCGATTGTTTCGGGAATTACGATCGCCTGATTATCGACCATATAATTGTAGCACAGTTCGGTGCCTTCAACCGAGAGGATGTTGCTCCACAGGGCGACCTCGTAAAGGTCCGAATTAGGCCGACCGTGCATCGCCATCGCTTCCTTTACGCTGTTGAGTGCCGATAGGCCGCTGCGCCCGTCGATCAAAAGGATTCGTGTCGAGGAGGCGAAAGCTTCAAGCACTTCTTCCCGGCTCGCAGGGCGCGTCAAATCGACGTACCAGCTATGCAGATGTGCTAGCGTTTCGGGAACCTTGACAGCCATCGTCACCACATTGAGCTCCGGGTCGACCAGACGCGCATCGGGACCCTGATGGCTTGGAATACCGGGTTCGGGGACCAGCGTATTCATGATCCCGCCAAGATGGCTTTCCCAGGGATCGGCTGCTCGGCGCATGAGCGTACCGCGCGCTCGTTTCAGCAAGTCGGCCCGCTTGAGAGCGCCCAGTGTACGCACGATTGACGTCGTGTTGCATGAAACCACCCGGGTGGCATTGCGGCCGACAGCGCTTTCGTAGCTCGTTTCGGCGACGAAGGAATGGCCGGCGACCTCGTGCTTTTCACCGCCCTGGATGATAAAAGGGCGTCCGATGCGTCGATAGAACTCCGCATTTTTGGCGCCGACGCCCTTAGGCGTGCAATCGACGATCACATCGGATTCTTCTGCGAGATCCTCGAGCGTACCAACCACCTTCAGGCCTGCATCGGCGTATTTCAATGCAGCGGTCGGGCTTGCCGAATAGAGATCGACGTCCTGCTGTGCGAGGCGTGCGATCCGCCAGTCGGCGGCGATGTCCGCGACCCCGGTTAGGGACATGTCCGCTTGTTGCTCAACGGCACTCGCGACACGGCGCCCGATCACACCATATCCGACGACGCCGACGCCTATCTTCTTATTATTCCCGGTCATGTCCGCATTCTCCAAATCTCAGTCGTATAACGCCGTAGGCGGGCGATCATCTGCTTACAGGGCGGGGGAACTGCTCGACATCGTTGAGTTCGTCGCTATCCAGGCCGAACTCTTCGAGTGCCGTAGCGATTGACTCTGACATGTCGATTGCGTTCGAGGGATGGTGCACGGTATTTGCGCTGACCACCTGTTTCGCGCCCGCGGCAAGCAATTCGTCATAGGAATGCCCGGCGAATATCGGATGTACCACCACACAGATGGGAGCTGGTGCTCGGGCATTCTTAAGGAGTTCGACGGTTTCGACCAGCGTTCGCGCGCTCGATGCAATATCATCGATGATTACCGGTTGTTTTCCCGTCATGTCGGGTAGGCTGCCGCCGTTTATGGAAACGTCGAAGTCGCCCCAGCGCCTTTTTTCAAGGACAATGGAGGAAGTCTGCGCGCGCTGCGCGACGTCCTGCACCCATTGCTCGCTCTCTTCGTCCGGGCCGATGAGAAGGGCGTTGGGCGCATGTGTGCGTACCCAATCCGCAATCGCCGGGGCAGCTGATACGACCTGGGTTGGCACCGTATAGACGTCTTCCAGCGCCGCGATGCGGTGTAAATGCGGATCGACAGTCACGAGAAGGTCGAAATAGGTCGATAAGAGTCGGGCGAACGACGTCGAGGATACGGCTTCACCGCTTTTGAAAGCTTTATCCTGCCGCATATAGGCCAGATAGGGGGCGACGAGCGAAACGCTTCGGGCGCCTTGGTTGCGGGCCGCCTCGGCAGCGATGAGCAGCGCCATGATTTTCGGATCGGGCCGATCCAGAGTGCAGACCAGAACCACATCTGCGGCCTGTACCGGGGTCATGAGCCGAAGATAGGTCTCGCCGTCCGGAAAATGCCGTCGCTCGATTTGTCCAAGTTCTGCGCTGTAAATCCGAGCAAGCTCTTCGGCCATTCCCGGGGCGGCGCTTAAGGGAAATACGATTCTGTTCATTATGCCTCCAGTTGAACCGCCGCGTCGTTTCGCAATGCGTATGCGAAAGCGTAGTCGAGCTCTCCGCGGCTTTCGCCGTGGATGGTGAAGAGGGGTTGAGCTTTCTCGACCCGTTCGCCCGGCCTGACATGGAGATAGAGGCCTGCGGTGGAGCGTTGCGGCGCACCCGCCAGCTTTGCGATCCGAGCGATGATCCGGTTGTCGAACCCGCTCACATGTCCGGCGCGCGGAGCGAGGAAGTCTAGCGTTTGCGGAGCACAGCCCGGATCGCGAAAGCCGCCTTGCGCTTCACAGATGGCAAGAAACTTGGCTTCTGCCGCACCCTCTGCGAGCAATCGCGCTGCCAAGGCATAGGCGTCGTCCTTGGGAGTCCCGCTCAGTTCAAATATTCCGGCAGCCAGCGCCAGAGCCCGATCTCGCAGATCCATCGGCGCATCCGGCTTACGGCCCAGCACGGCAAGTATGTCATTCGCCTCGAGCGCCGGGCCGATCCCTCGTCCCACTGGATAGCTTCCGTCGGTCTGAACCGTAGCCACGGTAAGGCCGCACTCGAATGCGACGCTCTTGAACAAGTGCGCTAAGGTACCCGCATCGTCGGCACTGCGTATCTTCGCTGTCGGACCAACTGGCAAATCGAGAACCACATGGGTCGACCCAGCGGCGAGCTTCTTTGACAGCACTGAGGCGACCAGCTGCGCGTCGCTGTCGATATCGAGCGCTCGCTCGATCCGGATAAGGACATCATCTGCCGGGCTGAGGTTGACGCTTCCGCCCCAGGCTATGCAGCCGCCTTCCTTCTCGACGACCCGCTTCATCGCGGCAACGTCCAGCGCAACCGGAGCCATGGTCTCCATAGTATCGGCGGTGCCGGCAGGCGAAGTAATCGCGCGCGAGGATGTCTTTGGCATCGTGAGGCCTGCGGCCGCGGCGATCGCGACGACGATCGGCGTGGTCCGGTTTCCGGGCAGGCCGCCGACACAATGCTTGTCCACCACCTGGCCTGTCGACCAGTCCAGCCGATCGCCGGCCGCGAGCATTGCTTTCGTAAGTGCGGCGGTCTCCTGAATGTCCGTTGGTTGTGCGGCGAAGGCGGCGATGAAAGAGGCGATTTCGATGTCGGAGAAGCGGCCTTTCGCCACGTCGAAAACAATCTGCCTTAGCCGTGTTTCGTCGAGCCGGTGTCCATAGAGCTTGGCCCTGACATCGCTGAGCGAAGCGAGCGGTTGGGGATGCCTTACGGTGAGCGTATCTCCATCACGTAGGCACAATCTCTCCAGTAGCGGGAAGGGCATGCCCACTTCATCTTCTGCAACCACATCGTGTTTCGAGCGATAGAGCGTAGCAAGCAGCGTTCTGCCGTTTGCGACGAGCTCAACTCTGGTACGCGCCCGAAATCCCTCCGATTTGGCAACCGGACAATCCTCGTGGATAAAGATCAGCGCTTCGCCATCGGTCTCGATCGGCAAGGCCCGCGCGCGCAAGGGGTGGTGTTCGCCTGCATCACTGGCGATCGGACTAACCGAATTGTCTTGCATCAGAGTGCCACCTCTTCGCCATGTTCGGGCACACGCGCATTCCATCCCAGGCGTTCGGATATGAGCAGTCGGAATGTATCGGATGCGGTTGCCTCGCCATGGGTGACGAAGACCTCGCGTGGCGGCGATCTGAATCCTTCGAGCCAGCGCAGAAGTTCGCTCTGGTCGGCATGAGCAGACAACATATCAAGCTGCGCAACTTCGGCTCGGACGGGAACATAGTTACCGTGGATCTTGAGTTCCTTCGCCCCGTCGCGCAGTGCCGCCCCTCGTGTGCCTCCAGCTTGGAAACCCGCCAGGACGATTGTGTTGCGATGGCTTGGGGCATAGTGCTTGAGGTGATGGAGTATCCGCCCGCCCGTTGCCATGCCGCTTGCCGAAATGATGATTTTGGGCATGGCGTCGCGGTTGAGTTGCTTCGATTCCTCTGCCTCACGAACATAGGTTGCGATACCGCACGCTGCGCGGCATTCTTCTTCCGTAAGCCTGTGTTCGCCAACGTGCTCGCAAAAGATCGAACTGGCATTGATGGCCATGGGACTGTCTAGATAGATCGGCAGCGCTGGGATCCTGCCTGTTCGTTGCAACTGCCCGAGGTGGTAGAGCAATGTCTGGGCGCGACCGACAGCGAAGGAGGGGATCAGCACTGTGCCGCCGCGCCTCACCGTCCGTCCGATAATCTCCTCGAGCAAGGTCTCCGGGTCGCCTTCTCCATGATGCCGGTTGCCGTAAGTCGATTCCGTTATGACGTAGTCGGCTTCACGGATGGGTTCTGGATCGACCATCGTGGCGCTGCCATAGCGACCGATATCGCCTGAAAATGCGATTTTAAGGTCTCCGCATCGCAGTTCTATGCTCGCGGCACCGAGGATATGACCCATCGGTCTGAAAATAGCGCTGCAATCCGGCGTCACCGCGACCGCTTGCGAAAAATCAACGCTCCTGAATGAATCGAGACAGGCTTTGGCGTCGGCTTGCGTGTAAAGGGGGCGGGGGTCGTCATGCTTGCTGTACCCCCTCCGCTTTGCATACCGCGCGTCGGCTTCCATCAGGTAACCGCTATCGGGCAAAAGCAGTTCGCACAGCCGCTGGGTAGCATGAGTGCTTATCACAGGCCCGGCAAAGCCGTCCCGTACCAGGGCCGGTATATAACCTGAATGATCCAGGTGGGCGTGTGTCAGAACGACAGCATCAAGCGATGCAGGATCGACCGGGAAGGGTTGCCAATTGCGGCGTCGAAGTTGTTTGAAGCCTTGGAACACGCCGCAATCAATCAGGATCCGGTGTTCTGGCGTTTGAAGCAAATATTTCGATCCGGTGACCGTTCCCGCCGCACCCAGGAAGCTCAGTTTAAAGCTCACTTTCGACCTTTCTCAATCCCGCTGCGTCATTTTGACGCGCGCAAGTAAAGAGACGTGGCGGTCGGCCTGAGATTACAGAGCTGCCTGTCGGATCGTCTATGCAGGGGCCGCGAAAGAAAGGACTGGGGCAAACCCTCCGCCCGATGTGCGCATGTTGGTGGTCTGGCCCTGATATAGTCGGGCGGCTGCCATCAGTGCGCGCCCGGCATAGGTATAGAGCCGAATGTCGACCTTGAGATCGACGGTTTCGCCGGCCACGCTGACCCGGCGCAGGCTGGGCGCAGTGTAGCGCTGTGCGACGTAACCGCCACGAACGATTTCATCCCAGACCTTTTTGGTCAGTTTTGCGCCGCGATAGGCGGCCTTGCTTCCATAACCGCCAGCGGGTTTGAAGAACCACGCCCGGCGTTCTTTCCAGAGCGTAGATGCGTTGTCAGGATCGACGATCAGGGTTTTCGGAACGGCACTTTGCAAAATCCCGGCATGCGCTTCTGAAACCCCATGCGCGATAAGCCGATGGCGATCCGACAGAAACGCCAAGTTGCGTTTGTCAGCATAGAGGGCATGAACATGAGGATTTGGCGATACTACGACGCGGCCACTCAAATAGGCCTGTCTTAGTGCGCCATTCGTTGGCTCTTGCAGTGCAAAATCTACCAGCCGATTGTAAACAAGATCAATGGGCTGATCGTTCAGCATTAGCGCGTGGCCCGAAAAGGAAAGCTGTTCGGGCGCGCAGATGTCGACAGCGAATCCCGCATTCTTCAACAGCGCGCGCGCCGTGAGAAATTCCGGATATAGAGGCTGGGCCGGCGGTTCTTCGTCGACGATTGCGATACGTTCTGGACGTCCTGTACCTCGCTGCGTACGCCACTCTTCTTCAAACATGGAAGCGATCCGCTCGTTGAAGGCGTGGCTCGGGTGATGCGGGAGGAAAGCCGTTTCCGCATTCGTGCAGCAGCTTTCCTGTGCGTCGGCCAGAATGGCATTCAGAAATGCGCCTCCGGCATTGGTGTTGATCTCGATGAGCTGTGGTCCATCGGCGGTGAGGTGGAAATCGTAACCCATGAACAGACCTCTGGTACCAAAATCATGGGCAGAAATCGGCGGGGCGTAACCTAGGGCTGTCGAACGAAACCCGGGATTGTGCGCGGCAGCTTCGCTCGCCTCGACCACCAACATCATGCGGTCCAGCACTTCTCTATCGACGAACACAGGGGACCTGGAAAACAAATGTGGATGCGATGCGAGAAGGGTTTCGCCGAAGCCAGGCTCCCCGATTCGCTCGTCGAGCATCCGAACGAGCGCTGCCGTGTCGAGCGTAATGCATAGACAATCGACATTCGCATTCTGAGCGTTGAACGCGGTCGTGGCGGAAACAGTCAAATTCTGGATCTCATCGAAGGATTTTCCCAAGAGGCCGAGTTCCTCTGGATATGAAGCACAGTTCCGATAGCATATGGCATCCTCGTCTCTCTTCGCGTCTTACGAAGGTTCGGAATGTCTATTTATCGCCCCCAAAGTCAGCTCATCACCCACGAGGTTTCCAATCAACCTCCACCTCTCGAAGACTTCGATGCCTTTGCGCTCGACCAGCCCTTGCGCGATGCGCTGGCCCGGACAAGCGCGAACCAGCATGGTTCCCGTCTCTCGGCTTTTGGCAAGAAGGTTGGAAGTGCAGAGGTAATCGAGTGGGGACGGCTCGCTAATGAAAATTCCCCGAAGTTGAGAACATTTGATCGCTTCGGGCACCGTATTGACCAGGTCGAGTTTCACCCCTCCTACCACGAGCTGATGCGCCTCGGGTTGGAAGGAGGCGTCTCTGCGGCCGCGTGGAAAGAAGAAGGCGGACATGCGCTGCACGCCGCACTGCTTTATCTCATGACACAGGCGGATGCCGGCACCGTCTGCCCCATGTCGATGACCTATGCGGTTGTCCCGGCACTGCGCGTCGAGCCGGCGATTGCGAATGAATGGGAGCCTCGCGTGACGAGTTGTCGCTACGATACGCGCGTCATCCCGGTCGGCGATAAAGAGGGCGCGACCATGGGCATGGCAATGACCGAGAAGCAGGGCGGTAGCGACGTGCGTGCAAATACAACACGCGCGCGTTGTGTTGGGGAAGGAGAGTACGAGCTGACAGGGCACAAATGGTTCTGTTCCGCGCCGATGTCCGATGCCTTCTTGACGCTGGCTTATGCCGAAGGCGGATTGACCTGTTTTCTGGTTCCGCGCTGGCGCCCTGATGGGAGCCGCAATGCCATTCACCTCATGCGACTGAAGGACAAGCTGGGCGATCGCTCGAACGCGTCGTCCGAAATCGAGTATCACGGCGCTCTCGCGCACCGCGTTGGCGATGAAGGCAGAGGGGTGAGGACGATCATTGAGATGGTACAGGGCGCACGCCTTGATTGTATTGCAGGCTCTGCCGCGGGAATGCGTGCCGCCCTCGTGCAAGCAATTTGGCACACTCGACATCGCACCGCATTCCAGCGGCGGCTGTCCGATCAACCAGCGATGCGAACCGTGCTTTCGGACCTTGCGCTCGAAGCCGAGGGCGCCAGCGCTCTGACGATGCGCATAGCCTCGGCATTTGATGCCGCGGAGAAGGGTAACGAGGAAGAAACAGCCTTCGCCCGCCTGGCGACGCCAATCGCGAAATACTGGGTCTGCAAGCGCCAACCCGGATTCGTCCACGAGGCCCTCGAATGCTTGGGAGGGGCCGGATATGTCGAAGAAGGACCCATGCCCCGGCTGTTCCGACAAAGTCCCTTGAACGCGATCTGGGAAGGCTCTGGGAATGTCATTGCGCTCGATGTTTTGCGCGCGCTTGGCCGCGAACCCGATGCGTGGGAAGCGTTTCGCGGCGAATTGGTCCAAGCTTCCGGCGCGCATGCGTTGCTCGATACGACGATTGAAAGGCTGGACACGCTTTTGGCTGAGGGATTGCCTAGAGAAGCGGACGCTCGGCGGTTTGTCGAAACGGCCGCCCTCGCGCTTGAGGCCGCCTGCCTCAAGCATGCCCCTTCGGCGGTATTTGACGGCTTCTGTGCAGCGCGCCTCGATCCTGCAGCCCGCGCCTTCGCGTATGGTGGCAGCGGCGTTGTGCTGGATCACCATACGATATTGTCGCGGGCCTTGCCGCCCACTTGAATGCTTTGCGCTGCCCACGAATGAGGCATCATGGAACATTGCTGATCAGGCCGACAGCTGACTTGCGTCGTGTTCAGTTTCCTGCCGTATTGTCTTGTCCGGAGACGAAATCCCTTCGAGACGGGTTCGTTTCAGCAAAAGCGCATTTACGGCGACGAGAGCCGAGCTGCCCGACATGGCGATCGCGGCGACTGCAGGGCTGATGATGAGCGGATAGAAAACGCCCGCCGCCGCTGGAAATGCGACCACGTTGTAGGCGACTGCCCAGAAGAGGTTTTGATGCATCTTCCGCAGAGTTGCACGTGAGAGTTCTACCGCCCCGACGACATCGTAGGGGTCGCTGCGCATCAGGACGACATCGGCGCTTTCCATGGCCACGTCGGTACCCGCGCCGATCGCAAAGCCGACGTCGGCCTGAGTGAGCGCGGGGGCATCGTTGATCCCGTCACCGACCATTCCAACCCGTTTACCCTGCGCCTGCAGTTCCTTCACCTTTTCCGCCTTCTGGCCCGGAAGAACATCGGCCAGGACGATATCTATACCCAGCTCTTCGGCTACGCGGCGCGCCGTTCCTTCGTTATCGCCGGTAAGCATCGCCACCTCGATACCCTTGGAGTGGAGCTTCTCGATTGCCCGCCGCGCAGTCGGCCGCGGTGCGTCGGCTATCGCGATGAGGCCTAATAGGCGGCCCCGATAGGCGACATGGACAACAGTCCGCCCAGCGCCCTTCAGGTCTTCTGCGCGCGAGGTCAGATCGCCGATTGCGACATCGTTCTCGTCCATCAGCCGACGATTGCCGAGCAGAATCTTACCATCATTCAAGTCGGCCTGGGCGCCCCTGCCGTCTATGTTGAGGAAGTTTTCCGCATGAGGTGCGTCAAGATGTTTGGCGTGTTCAAGAATGGCGATCGCGAGTGGATGCTCCGACCCCCGCTCGACAGCGGCAGCATATCTGAGAACGTCATCGACCTGTTCCGAAGCAGCCGGCACGACATCAACCACGCGTGGTTCGCCCATCGTCAACGTGCCGGTCTTGTCAAAGATCACCACGTCGAGTTTGGTTGCATCTTCGAGGGCGGAGGCGTTTTTGAAGAGAATGCCGTGCGTTGCGCCCAATCCCGTTCCGACCATTACCGCCATCGGCGTCGCGAGCCCGAGCGCGTCGGGGCAGGCGATCACGAAGACGGTGATGGTCAAGGTCACTGCGAAGAGTAGTGTCTGGCCTATCCACCAGAACCATACAGCGAAGGTCAGAAGGCCGATGACGATCGCGATGAGGACGAGCCACTGCGACGCGCGGTCTGCAAGGAGCTGGGCGGGTGCCTTTGAATTCTGCGCCTCCTGAACAAGCTTTACGATTTGCGCGAGCGCCGTATCGGCACCGACTTTGGTCGCCCGGTAGCGGAAGCTGCCACTCTTGTTGATCGTCGCGCCAATGACCGTGTCGCCAGGGGCCTTGCCCACCGGCATGGACTCGCCGGTCAGCATGGACTCATCGACCTGCGAGCTGCCTTCGACCACCTCGCCGTCGACGGGTATCTTGTTGCCTGGCCGGATGATGATAAGGTCGCCTTGAAGGACTTCTGCGGTGGGGATTTCCAGTTCTTCGCCGTCGCGCTGAACCACGGCCATGGGTGGTGCCAGGTCGAGCAGTGCCCGGATCGCCTGCGAGGCTCCGGCTCGCGCGCGCATTTCCAGCCAGTGGCCGAGCAGGATGAACACTAGGAGGACCGCGACCGCCTCGTAAAACTGGACGCCGGGGAAGAAGAATGTCGATCCGACGCTGAAGAGATAACCCGTTCCTACCGACAAGACGACCAGAACAGCCATGTTCAGAACGCCGTTCCGCAACGCCCGCCAAGCGGCAACAAAGAATGGCCATGCGGGATAGAGCACAGCTGCGCTCGCCAGCCCAAACAGCCAGAGTTTCAGCTCAATGCCGAAGGGTGGCGCGGGCGGTGTGAAAAATCCGCCCATCGGCGAGTAGATGAAGATCGGAACTGTAAACAGTAGCGCGATCCAGAAACGGTTGCGCATGTCGCGCACCATCTCCTGCATGTCCATGCCCCCGCCGTGACCCATCTCGTGGGCCATTTCGTCTTTGCCGGATGGGGCCGCGGACCGGTGCGCATGTCCAAGGGCATCTCCGAAGTGCTCCGTAATCGTTGGTCCGGAGTCTGGCGGCGAACAGACGTGTTTCGGTGTGATCGAGCCCTGGCAACGGAAGCCGCAGCGCGAAATGATGTCCCGCAACCGGTCCGGATTGGTCAAATTGGGGTGGTAATTGACGGTCACGCTCCCTCCTGCCGGATTGGCATTTGCCGAAATGACACCAGCTTCCTGAAGGAGCTGCTTTTCGACCCCCAAATGATCGAGCTCTTCAAATAGGGCGCCGACTTCAAGCGTCAGTGTGGACAAACCAAAATCCTTTCTCGCGGGAAGAACACATGTGGATTCAGATTCAGACGATATCCGCTTGCCTGTCTTACACTCTCCTTTCGCCATATTCGCGCCAAGTCTCCTTCGGTGGATTTGTGCGGGCGATATTGAAGCCCGTGGACAAGGATCGCTAAGGGATGAGGCTGCAAGGAGGTTCCAGGTGGCGCAGTAGCTGCAATCGGTCTGTCGCAGCGTTCGGCTAGCTTCGATGTCCGAAACCACGCGCCAGATGTCTGCCCGCAAGCTTTTCCAGTTCCAGAACCATGAACAGCAGCAGCCCTGACCCGATTGCCATTGCTCCATCGATCGGATCCAGCGACCGCGTGTCGAATAACGCCTGCAGTGGTGGAGCATAGGTGAAGGCAAGCTGCAGCAAGGCTACGGTACCGACACCGATCAGAACTGCCGGGGTGCCCAACAAACCGTCCCAAGTGAAAGATGCACCGTGCCGGTATCGGATGCTGAACAGATAGAATATCTCCATAACGACTATCGTATTTACAGACAGCGTCCGCGCAGCTTCTAACGAAAGGTCGCGGCTTTCAGCCCAGAAGAAAGCGCCAAATGTGCCGATTACGAACAGCACCGATATGAACATGATACGCCAGACAACAAAAGCCGAAATGATTGGCTCATCGATCAACCGCGGGGGGTTGTGCATCGCTCCCGGTTCGGGTGGCTCGAAGGCAAGCGTCAGGCCGAGTGCGACCGCAGTCACCATGTTGATCCACAAGATCTGGACAGCGGTCATGGGCAACGTCAGCCCAAGAAGGAGCGCGCCGATGATTGCAAGCGCTTCGCCACCATTGGTGGGCAGCGTCCATGCAATGACCTTTTGCACGTTGTCATACACGGTCCGGCCCTCGTGTACGGCGTCAACGATCGAGGCGAAATTGTCATCGATCAACACCATGTCTGCTGCTTCCTTGGCCGCTTCGGTTCCTTTCTGTCCCATGGCCACCCCCACATCCGCCCGCTTCAATGCCGGAGCATCGTTAACTCCATCTCCGGTCATTGCCATGATGGCGCCGCTGGCCTGTAGTGCCGTGACCAGCCGCAGCTTGTGTTCAGGTGTTGTGCGAGCAAATATGTCGGTGTAGCCGATGACGCTTTCCAACGCTTTATCGTCAAGCTCATCCAAATCCGCGCCGGTCAGGGGGGCTCGCGCTGCCTTTATCCCAATCTGGTTGGCAATCACTGCTGCGGTCGCGGCATGGTCTCCCGTGATCATTTTTACCCGAACGCCAGCAGTCTGGCAGCCACCGATTGCCGATAGCGCTTCAGCGCGTGGTGGATCGATGAGGCCAATCAATCCGAGTATGGTAAAACCATCTGCCACTTCGGAAAATGAGAGGCTTTCGGTTTCGGACGGCATGTCCTTTGTGGCAATCGCGATGACCCGCCGTCCATGCCTCGCCAATTCATCCACCCGTTGCCGCCACTCGTTAGGGTCGATGGCGCAGACCCCCGCAGCAGTCCCTTGCCGATCGCTCATTGCCACGATGCGTTCCGGAGCGCCTTTAAGGCAGATGAATGTCCCTTGATCGTCGGGCTTGCTGTGTAGCGTGGCCATGAAACGATGGTTGGCATCAAAGGGAATTTCGTCGAGACGAGGATAGCGCTGGCGGACTGGTCCTGCATCAAGGCCAGCTTTGGCCGCAAAGACCACAAGTGCACCTTCCATCGGATCGCCTTCGACGAGCCAACCCGCATCGCTCTTACGTAGGCTTGCATCGCTGGCAAGCAGGGCCGTACAGGCCAACTCGGTCAGCGCGCCATGTTCAGAAGGCTGTATCACCCGTCCATCGCGTTGGATCTCTCCATCTGGTTCGTAACCGACACCGCTTACCGCGTAAGAGCCCGTGTCGATCGCGACGGTCGTAACGGTCATTTCGTTCCGAGTGAGCGTGCCGGTTTTATCGGTGCAGATTACCGAAACCGAGCCGAGGGTCTCGACTGCGGGAAGCCGCCGGATGATGGCCTTTCGCGCTGCCATGCGCCGGACACCGATCGCGAGAGCTATGGTCAGAACGGCGGGGAGACCTTCAGGAATTGCCGCGACCGCAACACCAATAATGACGAGAAACGCTTCTTCGGGTGCATAATCCCGGACCGTTACGGCAAAGCCAAAAATTGCCGCGGACAAAACCAAGATTACAAAGGTTAGGCGCCGGGCAAAGACATCTATCTTTCGCAGCAAGGGCGTCTTGAGCGTATCAACACTTCTGACAAGCGCGCTGACGCGGCCCAATTCGGTAGCACCGCCGGTGCCGACCACCACGCCAGCCCCTTGTCCGGCCACCACCAGAGTTCCCGTAAACACCATGGAACTGCGGTCTCCCAACACCGTTTCCGAAGCGACAGCATGCGGGGATTTGGCTACCGGTACCGATTCCCCGGTAAGCGCGGCTTCGTCGGCCCTAAGGTTTCGGGTCCGGACTAATCGTAGGTCAGCCGGGACCTTGTCGCCCGGGCCGAGTAATACCAAGTCTCCGGGAACGAGCCCTTCCGCGCCAAGAGTCTTGCGCTGTCCGCTCCGGATGACTGTGGCGTTTGGGGAAAGCATGGCCCGAATGGCGTCGAGCGCAGATTCTGCGCGCCCCTCCTGAACGAAGCCGATGACAGCATTCAACAGTACCACCGCCGCAATTACGCCTGCGTCCAGCCGGTGCCCGAGAGCGAAGGTGATGGCTGCCGAGGCAAGAAGTACGTAGATGAGCAAATTGTCGAATTGTGAGACGAAGCGGCTTATTGCCCCTTTTACGCGAGCCGGGGGAAGGCGGTTTGGTCCAACAGTGGCGAGTCTGCGCGCAGCTTCGGATTCAGCGAGCCCTCGATGATCTGTTTCGAGATGTTTCAGGACCTCGTCCACAGATTGGGCGTGCCATGTTTGCGTTTTCACCGGGGCGACTGGTAAGGGTCGAGCAGGTTTTGTCATCGGCTTGTGAGAGACTTCCGGCAGTTTGTGTTGCGTTTGGTAGGAAGCAGGATCGCTGCAAGCTGGACAGCGGTCTTATGCCGTCCGT
This sequence comes from Qipengyuania sp. ABI-127-1, assembly GCA_022953095.1. Taxonomy (GTDB): domain Bacteria; phylum Pseudomonadota; class Alphaproteobacteria; order Sphingomonadales; family Sphingomonadaceae; genus Qipengyuania. Next base: position 559,858 of record JALJCR010000002.1, read on the forward strand.
GAAGTCCAGATCAGACGAATTTCCCGAGGGCGTGAGGAAGCGTCGATCCTGGAGCGACAAGTCGTTGCCTCGCCTTTGAGTTATAACAGACAACGGACGCGGCGAATCGATTGGTCTTACAGTTCGCTGCTTGCTGAGTGATCGGAGTGCATCCGAAGCGGTGCTTGCCGTCCGGAAGAGACAGGTCCTGCGCCGTGTAATATCCGGAGCTGCAAGCCGTCATATCCATCACACAGAAGTGAGGATGATGTGCTGAATTTGGCAAACTGGGGCTGGAGAAGTGCAGCCGTTGCAATCGTTATCGCGAGCTTCGTGGGTCGGCCGACCGCCAGTGTTGCCGGCGTCGTGGACGGGTTTAAGTCGTCAGGCGATGTTGCGGTCTATCTTGGTGTCGTACCGGCGGCGACGGTGCGTGGACATCCGACCGGTCACCCTGAAGCGAGCATGCACGGCGGGGCTCCGGCAAGCGCGCATAGTGTGCACATTGTCGCCGCAGTATTCGAGAAAGCTTCTGGAAAGCGCATTACCAATGCCAAGGTCACAGCGCATATTACGGAGCCTGGTGGTTTCCAACGAGTGGTGCGTCTTGAACCGATGACCGTGGCAGGGGCCTTGACTTATGGTGGCTTCACAAGCTTTTCCCGGGGGAACGACTACCAAATCGGTATCAAGATGGATTGGCCGCCTCACATGGAAGCGCCCCAGTCACCCTCAACTCCTCCTCGGATGCACCGCGTTCGAAGCGTGACGGTACACTTCGACTACACGCATGACTGAAATATTTTACGATTTGTGCTCACCTCCTTCCACTGCCGTATCGCAGTGCACGATCAGGCTGTATTTGGCGCTGGTCTGACCGGCCAGAAGATCCTCTGAAGGCAAGGCTGGTGTTGTCGTCTGGGAATCGCGTTGGCGAAACGCGTTGGATCTATCGTCGACAATCTTCAGGGTTGGGAAGGGCGTGATAACGAGTTGGCTCATTCTTGCAGCATTGTCGCCCTTGCTGGCCGTCTTGCTTCTGCTCGTCGGTCTCCGGACGTCTGCATCAAAGGCTATGGCTCTGGGCTATGTGATTACGATCGTGGCGGGTCTCGCGGTATGGCGGATGCCCATCCGGACGATCATCGCGGCATCGATCGAGGGTCTGGCGATTGCTGCCTCGATCCTCTGGATCGTGTTTGGCGCCATCCTTCTGTTAAAGCTATTGATAGAGGGAGGGGCGATGCAAAGGATCCGCGAGGGATTCTCGTCGATTTCTTCCGAGCCGCGTGTTCAACTCGTCCTCGTAGCCTGGGTTTTTGGCGCGTTTCTCGAGGGGGCTGCAGGCTTCGGTACGCCGGCGGCGATCACGGCCCCCCTGTTGGTTGCCTTGAGATTCCCACCATTGGGCGCCGTGACGCTGGCGCTTGTGGCAAACAGCACGCCCGTAGCATTTGGCGCGATTGGAACTCCCGTGGCGATCGGACTTGTTCAAGGGCTGAATCAAGGCGGTGCAGGCGAGATACCCGCAGGTTTGGTTGAAAGCGCGGCCGTGACGGCCGCTGGCATCGACCTCGTAGTGGGTTCGTTCATACCCTTCGTGCTGATCCTCATCTATTCGCGAATTTTCTCCGATGAGCGAACCTGGCGCAGCGGTCTGGGCTACTGGCGTTTCGCGCTGATTGCCGGTTGTGCGTACACGCTGCCAGCCTTTCTCGCGGTCAGCTTTCTCGGTCCAGAACTTGCCACACTCTCTGGCGCGCTCATCGCGATCATGATCGTGGTGCCGATCGCAAGGCGTGGCCTGTTCCTTTTGCCTACTCGGGCAGGTGCGCGTGATGCCAAACACCCGGCTAAGATATCGTCCCTACCGCTTCTTCACGCCTGGGTTCCCTATCTCTCACTCGCCGTGCTGCTCTTATTGAGCCGGATAGAGCTTCTGCCGTTCAAGGAAGCTCTTCAAGCGGTGACGATCGGTTGGGCCTCTGTCTTGGGGACTTCGATCAATGCGTCGGTTGCGCCATTCTACCTGCCAGGCACCATGTTCGTCATTGCAGCCGCAGTGGCAATCGGGGTGCTTCCCCTCGGGTATAGGAAAATCGACCGTGCAGGGCGAGCAACGATCAAAGCGACAACGGCCAGCGGACTGACGCTTGCAGCCGCTGTACCAATGGTCCGTGTTTTCGTGCACTCTACCGATAATGGCGTCGGCTTCGAAGGTATGCCGATGGCGCTAGCTGGTCTCGCGGTCGATGCCGCCGCTTCAAGTTGGCCATTCTTCGCCCCATTCATCGGCGCGTTCGGTAGCTTTCTCTCTGGCAGCGCGACGTTCAGTAACATGACCTTCGCGGCATTTCAGCTGACCGCCGCCGACCAAGGCGGCTTGCGGCCTGACATTGTCCTGGCGGCCCAGATTCTGGGGGCGAGTGCCGGTAATATGGTCTCTGTGGTGAACGTGGTCGCCGCAGCTGCCATAGTCGGTTTGTCGGGCCGCGAGGGAGCAATCATCCGACTGACGCTAATCCCGATGCTCGGATATGCGGGAGCTGTAGGTCTTTTCGCAATGTTCCTTATGAGCATCACAACATGATCGACCATCTGATCCATCTTATTCTACTGCTCTTGCTGGCCAGATTTCTCGGCGAAGTGGCAGTCCGGCTCGGTCAACCGGCGCTCGTTGGCGAGATATTGGCCGGACTCCTGCTCGCGCTTGCCGCCCTCTATGGAAATGTCTCATTCATCCTTGAGCTTGCTGATAGCACCTTCCTCGATCTCGCCTCGGAATTTGGCATATTCTTTCTGCTGCTGATCGCCGGACTTGAGATCGCGCCAGGCGAGCTCCTACGGCATTCAGCACGCTCAGTTGGAGTTGCGCTGGGCGGCGTGGTGGTTCCTCTAACGCTCGGCTTCGCCTTGGCGTGGCTGACCATTCCCGAGAATCCGCTACTGTTCGTCCAGGCCCTGCTGGTTGGCGTATCGCTGGCAATCTCCGCGGTCCCGGTCGCTGTCGGTGTCTTTATGGATCTGGGTATGTTGCACACGTCGACCGGCCGCACCGTGGTTGCGGCCGCAATACTCGATGATGTGGCCGGTCTGGTCTTGCTGGCGCTTTTGGTCGGGGCAATCGCCGCCGGTAATGTTCCGGGCGTCGAGGCTATGCTTTGGGTCGTTGGCAAGGTCGCGCTCTTTTTTCTGATAGCAGGCACGACCGGATATTTTGCGGCGTCGAGGATAGCCGATTTCGTCGCGCGGCTAAGGGTCCCGGCTTCCGAATTTTCCGCCCTGCTTTTGCTGGCCTTGGCGTTTTCTGGACTTGCCGAGATTCTCGGATTGGATTTCATTCTGGGACCATTTGTGGCCGGACTGTTTTTCACTGCGAAAAATCTTGGGACCGCGCGATTTGCGCGTCTCAAGGCGACGACAAGCGATTTGACGCTTGGCCTGTTCGCGCCGCTTTTCTTCGTTTCAATTGGCATTCGAGTCGACTTTGCGGCTCTGACAGTCATGCCAGGATTTGTCATCTCGCTAATCGTCATTGCGCTTCTCGGAAAAATCTTTGGATCGGGCGTACCCGCCTGGTTGTCGGGGCTCACGCGCAAAGAGGCGTTGGGAGTGGGCATCGGCATGAGCGGCCGCGGCGCGGTTGAACTGGTGATTGTGAGCATCGCTTTGGAAGCGGGACTGTTCGATCACCCGGATCCCGTGATTGCTAATCTGTTTTCCGCTCTCGTGCTCATGGCGCTCGTCACGACCATACTGACGCCGATTGGCCTGCGCTTGCTCTTCCGGAGCGAAAAGAGTTCCGCACTGTAATGCGCCGCCCCAAAACCCGTCTCCAAAAGGCCGGCTCCGGGGGCCGTCTTTGGGAAAAGACAGTTTGGAGGCACTCGTAGCAAATCATGTGCTCCTGCGGGTTCCAATGTGATTGTCATCCCTCACATCGCTTAGAACACACATGAACCTGTCGTACGCATTCTCGATACGACGATCGCCAATATTGATGCCTTTGCTCGTGGGTATGGAAAGAGTTTAATGATCTAAGTGTCGTGAACTTAAACCAAAATTCGGAATTACTGGTGAGAGGATTCCCTTGATCATCAATCAGTACGAATTCTTGGTTGGTCACTCGGCTGAATTTCTTGAGGGCTGGAGCTCGCCTCTGCGTATCTGAAACCGATACACCAATTCGTCGGGGGAGGGTCATGCTTGAGTGCAATAGCTGTACACAACGACACGGCAGCGGGAAAAAGAGAACGGAACCGGCAGCAGGAGCGCGGGCTGTCGTTGAAAGAATCTTGTTGGTCGATTACCCCATGTATCGCCGACTGGCGCTCAAACGAATAGGCGATCTGTCGCAAGCAGATGATGTTCTTCACGGCTTCTGCCTGAAAGCGCTCGAACGCGCACCGCAGCTGCGCGATACCCGGGCCGTACACGGTTGGCTGCGGCGGCTGTTCGAAACGGCACTTCTCGACCATTATCGACAGGCAAGCCGCTTGCGGGCGCGGACGGTCTCTTTGGACGAAGGGGTGGGTAGCCTGGCCGACCAGCCGGGAGAGACGCTTTGGCTGGATGAGGAATTTGTCCTCAAGGATACGCTTTCGCGCATGAGGCCGGGCTACGCGGCGCTCATTCGGCAGGTTGATTTAAGTGCACACGAACCTGCTGCGGTTGCCGAAGAGCTTTCAATCTCTCCCAACAATCTGGCGGTACGGCTGCATCGCGCGCGCGCTGCGTTTCGAAACGCTTTGGCCGATAGTCCGGTAGCGTTGCATGTGTGATGAAGACCGGAACGCCGCCAACCAATGCATGGCGAGAGGAGTGTAATGGCGACGGTGCCGGTACGCCTTATGTGCGCAAACGATTCCTCTGGATCAAACCATCACATGAATCGACCGGAGAGCATCGGCCCTGTCGAGCTCCTTTTTCCAGCACGGCAATCCAAGCTTGCGCAGCGTCCGTGAGGTGCGCAGCATCCCGCTCGGTGTGCTGCCTCTTCCTCCCAGTGCATGTAGCGACTTATGAAATATTCGATTCGTCGCTTAACGGGGCTTTCGCGCATGGCCACAGGCAATCCCCATGTCGACGATAGCGTTCTATCTCGTAATCGACTGGATCACACGCATCGCGATCCTGCTTGCCACTGTCCTGCGCGCACCCGCTGCGGTGACCCGCGCATGGCTGCCGCTGACGCTCGTTTTCCCGATCCCCGCTCTACTCCTCTCGCTGTGCTTCGTCCGCCCCGTCGCCTTGTCACGCCGCCGCAAGCGCTTGGCATATGCGCGGCAGTTACTGAAGTCAGCGCGTCAAGGTGTTTCGATGTCCAGACATTGTTCCTCGCCCGCGCTCGCCAAAGACTTCGCTCCAACGGCGCACCTGATCGAGCAGGCCAGAACATTCCCGGTTGTTGGCGGCAACTCCATTGACGTTGTCCCGGATTATGACGCGCTAGTGGATAGCCTTGTGTGGGATATCGAGGCGGCGACTGACCACGTCCATCTCACGACTTACATTTTTGCCGACGATGCGGTTGGGCGACGGATTATCACGGCACTTCGATCTGCGGCCCAGCGCGGGGTTCAATGTCGTATCTTGATTGACGCCCTCGGGTCCTTCTGGTGGGCGCGCCGTGTTGTCCGCAAGCTCAAGGCTTGTGGCATCGATGTCAGGCGCGCGCTTCCAATTTCCTTTTGGGGAGAGCAGTCCGTGCGCCCGGACCTTCGGAATCATCGCAAGATCGGCATAGTCGACGGTCGTGTCGGATATATCGGTTCGCAAAATATTATCAGAGCCGAGCAATCGGACGGTTCCCGCAACAAGGAATTTGTCGTCCGCGTCACAGGACCGATTGTGATACAGCTTCAGACACTTTTTGCCACGGATTGGTTTCTGGAGACCGGAGAAGCGCTCACACAAAACTCACTTTTTCGACATGACCATGCGCCGGGAGCGGCCCATGCGCAACTTGTGGCGGGTGGGCCGGAATATGATGGCTACGTGTTCCGCCTTCTTCTCGACGCCTTCATTCACGCTGCGCAGGAACGGATCGTTATTACAACTCCGTACTTCGTTCCCGACGAAGCCCTCGTTCTGGCTCTGGAAGCGGCCGTGCTGCGAGGTGTCGACGTGTCGCTTGTTCTGCCGGCGAGAGGTGATCATCGCTTAGTCGAGCTCGCCCAAAACTCGTTTTTCGATCACCTGCTTCATGCCGGCGCCAAGATATATCTTTACAGGGATGGGTTGCTGCATGCCAAGCATGTCCATGTCGATGGACAACTATGTCTGGTCGGTTCCATGAACGTCGACCTGCGATCGCTCGAACTCAATGCCGAAGCCGGCATTATTGTCTATGACAGGGCCTTCGCTCAGCGTGTTCAGGCCGAGAACGAGGTCAACATGGCCAGAAGTGAATTGCTTACCCGTGCGGAATGGGAAGGGCGACCTGCCCATATGCGCTTTGCAGAAAATCTGGCGCGGTTGTTCAGCCCGTTATTGTAGCGATACCTTGTCGCACGCGGCCACTCTCCGCAACGTCGCCATGAAGGTGAGACTGACGCTATCGCTGCGGAGCAGGTCCATGTCCTCGATCCGGGCCGAAGGAGCGGTCGATATGACGCGAAGACGTGCGCCACGCCGATCACTCTGCAGGTTCGATCACAGACGTTTGATGTTCGACGAACTGCGGCGTCGGACTCCGGTTGGTGTTGCTTCCTTGCTCGCGAAAGCCATTCCCATGCCGCCTCCAGACGAGATGGTGTCCGATCTGACTTGTGAGCTATGTTTGCCCAGGAAGGTGCTGACGAGGGATTTTGGAGCAAGCCCTGTAAGAGCGCCGCCGCCGTGGATAAGGCATTCTCTTGGCCCTTCACCCGCCCGGTCTACGGATCGAGGGCGGAGCTCCACTCCGCTCCTCGACAAACTGGTCCGGCTCGCGCTGGAAGCAATTCAGGCATGTCTTCGAGCAGAAGAAATACGACCATCCCTTGAACTCCATATGAGCCTCGACTGTTTCCAGCACGATCGTCTTTCCGCATACGGGATCAGTTATTTTCATGATTGTCGTCCAGACCATGTTCGCACCAGACGCAGGAGCAGTCTCGATGATTGCAGCTCGGATCTCGCAGGCTCGCCCGAAAGCGGTGACGGGCGATCGGATAGAGAGTGTGATGCAGCAGTGATGGCGAATAGAGGGTGTGAAGGAGCCGTTCCGTATCACCGCCAAGAAGTTTCCGTGTGACGAAACTTCGGCCCCTGCGGCCAACGGTATTGAAGAGAAATCGATTGACGACCGAAGCCTTCATTCTGTGCAGAAGATCGCGTCGCCAAAGCTCCTGATAGTCTCTGCCTTCCAAGAGGCTGCGTGCGGCGAGAACGCCGGAAAAAACCGAGTAACGCAGGCCAAACCCAGCCAAAGCATCCTGAAAGCCGGCATGTTCGCCTATGACAGGGTGCCCCCCTTGCAGCCCCGTCTGCGGAAATCGTAGATTACCGAAACCGCCAAACGCCTGCGGGTTCGTCATCTTCAGACCCGCTGCGCTTGCGAAGAACGCACATGTGCGTTCCACATAAAGCTTCTGTTGCTTGAAATTGGTGAACAGGCAGCTTGCAACGGTCCCGCGCCCACGGTGGATCAGTAGATAAGCGTACCCAGACGGGGCAAGGTTCTCGTCAAATGCGATAAAGGCGCCGTCGGCCATATCTGTGTCGAATACAAATCCAGATGCAATGACGTCGGCCCGGCGCGGTCCTGCAGCGAGGATTGCCGGTCCAGTAGCAGTCTCGACACGGCTCCCGAAACATATCTCGACGCCGAGCGACTGTGCTTGTTTCAGGAGGCTCTGCTCCAGGCTTTCAGGACCCCCTCCGCGTTCGACTAGATAAAAAAAGGGCGATCGGAAGAGAGTTCGTGTCGCGTGCCTTCGGCATCAAAGCCGTACCCCTTTCGGACAGGGTGAGCGAGAAACTCCGGCTCGATCCCGGCCCTTTGAAAATCGAGCAGGACGTCCGTTGCCGTGCTCCAATTTTCCAGTCCCTGATAATCAGCATGAAAGCGCGAACCGACCTGGGAATGCCATTCATGCACGATCACCTCGCGGCCTCCTCGTGCGAGCACAATAGCGGCGGAAAGCCCGGCGGGGCCGGCACCAACCACTGTTACGGGTGAAGTGTCAGTCATCGGTCTTGTCTGAGTATCAGGTGTGCACACGCGGCACTCATGAACCCTGCCCGGACGGCATGATGGTGTTCCATTTCGGAATGAACCGTGGAACCTTGTTCCTGTATTGGCGGTATTCTTCGCCGAATTCGGCCTCCCCTTCGCGTTCTTCGCGTAGCGCCAACCGCCAATACATGACGACCAGGATTGGGAACATCGCGACCGTCAAGAGCGTCGGCCACTGCACGAGAAATCCAAGCATGATGAGCACGAAGCCGACATATTGCGGATGCCGAATTCGGGCGTAGGGGCCGGTCGATGCGAGCGTGTTGGTTCGTTGGGCCTGATAAAGCGTGCGCCATGCGGCCGAGAGGAGAATGAACCCTCCGCCTATCAGGGCGAAACTCAGTAGATGGAAAGGTCCGAAATGTGGGTTGCCGCGCCATCCGAACAGCATCTCCAAGAGGTGTCCTGAATCGTGGGTAAGCCAGTCGACCGACGGGTAATTGCTCTGCAACCAGCCTGAGAGAAAATAGATTGTGAGCGGAAAGCCATACATTTCCGTGAAAAGCGCGATGACGAAGGCGCTGAAAGCTCCGAAAGAGCGCCAGTCTCGCCCGGTTTGTGGCTTGAAGAAGCTGAATGCGAACAGGATGAAGATCACCGAATTGAATATGACCAAAATCCACAGGCCGTAAGACGAGCCTTCCATGTCAACGCGCCTCCCCGTTGTTGCCGACAGGGCCTGTTTTCGTACTGTGTGGAACGTGATTTTCGGCAGAACCGTCACTGGACTCGTGCCCTCTCCCGTGCGGATCACCAGATGTATGGCCACCATGACCGCCGTGCATGAACAGGTGGATAATCATGCAGCCAGCGAGAAGCAGACCAAGAAAAAGATAATTGCCTGGAATGTGCGCGCGGTGTTCGAAAAGGAGCAAGAAACCGATCACTGCAAGAAACACGATCAACGAGAAGCCTGCTCTCGTTTTCATGAACGGCTTTTGCCCTTCGGGCGTTTCGTGCGCCATAATCTAGATCTTCCAATGTCTACCTTGCCCAGCATTAGGGGCTTGGCATGATAGACGGTCGATCACCGACTTTCTTACAGCAGCATTGCCTCCTCGCCCCGATCGCAATGTGCGCGGCTTGTACTGTAAGCCACGCACCATGCTGGCGTCCTTGCACTGGCCACTGCCAATATGAATTTGAGGACACGTATGGAACGGGGACGGACAGCCAGTAACACGACGAACTTCAGCTTTCTCGGGCTGATCATACCTACGCTCAAGGCCCTGGTGCGGCGCGGACGTGTGATCATCATCGACGCTCAGGGAAGGAAGCGAATCGTCGATTCCGGTACGTCCGGTCCATCGGTGACGATCAGACTCCATAGTGCGACCCTGCCACTCAAATTGATGATTCGCCCTTCGCTCGCCTTGGGGGAAGCCTACATGGATGGGACGCTCATCATCGAAGAAGGCGACGTTCGGAACCTGTTGGCAATCATCACTTCCGGTCTCGACGCACTCGATCGCATTCCCTTCGAGCGGCTTCGCGCTTCGTTTTCGAAGCTGACGACTGCCTTGACCGGGATCCGTCGGGCGCGCGCCGCAAAGAACGTTGCGCACCGTTATGATGTCTCCAACGAGTTCTACGAGCTCTTTCTCGATGCGGACTGGCAGTATTCCTGCGCCTATTTTTGCGATAGGAGCCATTCCCTTGAGCAGGCGCAAACCGCCAAGCGCGATCATATCGCGCGCAAGCTGATGCTGGAGCCGGGCTCGCGCGTGCTCGACATCGGGTGCGGGTGGGGCGGTCTGGCCCTTGATCTTGCCTCAGACTTCGATGCGCATGTCACCGGTATCAGCCTGTCCGAAGAACAACTCGCTCGCGCTCGAACACGAGCAGCCGAAACCGGGATGGACGAAAAGGTGAAGTTCGAGTTTTGCGATTACCGTGATGTCGATGGTGAGTTCGACAGGATTGTCTCTGTTGGCATGTTCGAACATGTCGGCCCGCCGAGTTACGCGCCGTTCTTTCGATCTATCAGCCAGCATCTAGCACCTGATGGGATCGCGGTCGTCCATTCGATCGGCCGTCGGACGCCACCCGGAGGAAGAGATCCGTGGATTAACAAATACATCTTCCCTGGAGGATATATCCCTTCTCTTTCGGAAACCCTTGCGGCGGTCGAAGGTACAGGGCTGTGGGTTGCCGATATCGAAATACTCCGCCTTCATTATGCTGAAACACTGCGGCACTGGTACGAGCGCTTTCAACGGCGGCGCGGGACTGTAGTAGAAATGTTCGATGAGCGCTTTTGCCGTATGTGGGAGTATTATTTGGCAGCCTGCGAGATGATGTTCAGAAACGGCGATCTCATGGTGTTCCAAATGCAGCTCAGCCGACAGCGCGATGCCGTGCCATTGACACGCGATTATCTGTATAATCGCAACGGCGATGCACTGTCGGACCCAGCGAGTGAACCGGCGTTACAACTCGGGAACCGGCGCTGCGCCAACGCTGGTGTGAGCTAGATAGCGGTGAAGGGCGATTCAAAAATCATCCACTGCGTAGCAATGCCCTGGGCGGCGGTTTGGGGCAGGCCAATTCTCGGTTATGCCGAGCCATCAAGCTTCCATATCGCCGTATCCTCGAACAGCTTGTACCCGGCGGCGCTGCGGTGCACACCGTTTCCCTTTGCGAAATATAACGACGACATTCGTGCCCCCTAGGTTCTCCGCTGCTCTGGTGATGGTGTTGTGGGCATCGTGCTATCCTTTGATAACGATTGGGCTCGAAAGCGCACCTCATCTTACCTTCGCCGTGCTGCGCGCAGTGATTGCGGGGTTGACGCTTGTTGGATGTGCCGCACTGCTACGCCAACCTTTGCCGCGTGACGGTGCGACGTGGGGATGGATTTCGCTCGCGGGCTTCGGAATGACCGGGCTTGGATATTACGGTATGTTCCACGCTGCCGAGTTCGTCGCTCCGGGTCTGGCGACGGTGATCGCCAACAGCCAGCCGCTCATCGCTGCGGTTCTGGCGTTTCTCTTTCTGAAGGAGCGCTTGTCCGCAAGTGGCTGGATCGGCCTCGGCATCGGTTTCCTGGGCATCGCGGTCATTGCGGCACCGCAGATTATGGACGGGGACCAATCGTCCTCGTTCGGGGGGCTGGCTTATGTCCTGCTGGCTGCATCGGGTGTTGCCGTGGGCAATATCGCTATCAAGAAACTCTCGAAAAAAACCGATGCGGCTGTAGCCATGGGTCTACAACTCTTGATCGGGGCTGTTCCGCTCGCGCTTATCGCCAGCTTGACCGAAAGCGCCGCAACCATTGATTGGTCACCTCTGTTCATCGCGAGTCTTATAGGTCTGAGCATTCCCGGAACCGCCGTCGCTTTTTGGCTGTGGCAATACACGCTCGGAAAGATCGAGCTCACAAACGCCAACGTCTTTAGCTTTCTTGTTCCCGTGTTTGGACTGACGATTGGCGTCGCGTTCTTCAGCGAGCGTGTCACTCTGTTGATGGTGCTGGGGACCGCCATCGCGACCGCAGGTGTGATGTTGACGACCGCTCGCCCGCCAAAACCTCCCCCGAGTTCGGGAAACGCTGGTGAGGGGGCGTTTCATCGGCCAAGCACAGTTAGCGGCGAACGAGATCAGGGAGGCCAATGATGGCGAGATTGCCGGCCGGTTGTGTATCCGCGATACTAAGAGGGTTCATCTGGTGTGATCGCTGTGCCAGCTTGTCCGGCGATTACGGCCCCTAGCTCTGCCAGCGCTCCAATTGCAGCATTTTTTTCGGTCCGAGTGACAAAATCCAACGCAGCTTGGACCTTGGGACCCATTGAGCCTGCCGGAAATTCACCCACATCGATTGTTCCTGGCATTGCGGACTGAATGCGTCGCTGTGTGGCTTGGCCCCAGTCGCGATAGACCGCGTCAACATCGGTTGCCATCACGAGCAAATCGGCATCGAGATTGCGCGCCAGCAACGCGCTCGCCGCGTCCTTGTCGATCACCGCTTCTACCCCGACAAGAAGACCATCCGGGCTCCGGGTCACCGGAATGCCGCCGCCTCCGGCGCATATGACAATCGCCGATTTTTCTAGAAGCCAGCGGATGGGAGCTATTTCCGCAATGCGCCTGGGTGCGGGGGAGGGGACCACCCGGCGAAAGTTCTCGCCATCGCGTTTCATCACCCAGCCTTTCTCGCGGGCCAAATATTCGGCCTCCATAACGGTGTAAACCGGACCGACGAACTTGGTCGGGTTGTCGGAGGCGGGATCGTCCGGTTCGACCTCCACCATGGTCAATATCGTCGCGACCGGTTTTTCCGGCGATAGCCGATTTCTTAGCTCCTGCTCGATCATATAACCGATCATCCCTTCGGTCTGCGCGCCGAGGACATCCAGCGGAAAGGCTTCTTCGGGTTTGTAGGCTGCTCCTTGAAGCGCCAGCAAACCTACCTGCGGCCCGTTGCCATGAGAAATGATCAGTTCGTGCTCGTCCGCGAGCGGCGCCAGGGCGGCGGCCGCCATACGGATATTTTCGCGCTGGTTGGCTGCCGTTAGGGCTTCTCCGCGCTGCAGCAGTGCATTGCCGCCAAGTGCTACGACAATTCGCATGGGTTCAGTCCCCGATTGTTGCGACAAGAACTGCTTTTATAGTATGAAGCCGGTTCTCTGCCTGTTCAAACTGAATTCCTGCAGGGGATTCGAAAACGTCTTCGGTTACCTCCATTTCTGTAATTCCAAATTTTTCGAATATGTCTTTACCGATCGTTGTATCTGTATTGTGAAAGGCTGGTAGGCAGTGCATGAACTTAGTAGATGCTTTACCAGTCGTTTTCATAAGATCAGCGTTGACTTGGTAAGGAGATAACAATTTAATCCGTTCTTTCCAGATCTCGTCCCGCTCGCCCATCGACACCCAGACATCGGTATTCACGAAATCGCATCCAGCGACAGCCTCTGCTGGATCCTCGGTCAGTGTCAGACGCGCTCCATACCTCTCCGCCAAAGCCTCAGCGGGGTCGAGATACTCGCGGGATGGCCAGAGCACTTTGGGCGCCGCGAGGCGAACATCCATACCCATGAGGCATCCAGCAATCATAAGGGAATGGCCCATATTGCTACGTGCATCGCCAATAAACGCGTAGGAGATATCGGATAGCGGCTTATCGGCGTGCTCGCGCATGGTCATGAGGTCAGCGAGCATTTGTGTCGGGTGGAATTCGTCGGTCAGTCCGTTGAACACCGGCACTCCCGCGAAGGCCGCTAGCTCTTCGACCTTCTCTTGTCCGAATCCGCGATATTCTATCGCATCATACATGCGGCCCAGTACGCGCGCCGTATCCTTCATCGTTTCCTTATGCCCGATCTGGGACCCGGTGGGGCCGAGATACGTGACACCTGCTCCCTGATCCATTGCGGCCACTTCGAAGGCACACATGGTACGGGTCGAAGACTTCTCAAAAACCAGACAAATGTTCTTGCGCTTCAGATGTTGCTGTTCGGTGCCGGAATATTTTGCCCGCTTAAGGTCGCGCGCCAGGTCAAGCAGATGACGCACGGAGCGCTGATCAAAATCGAGCAACTTCAGAAAGCTGCGGCCTTTGAGGTTGTAAGCCATAATTTCTCTTGTTCGAGAGGAGGGGGGCGTGGTGCGGGATCGAGAAATTCGGTCAGAAATCGACCGGATCGCGCCAGATAGGGCAAGTCATGCAATGGCCGCCGCCACGACCGCGACCGAGCTCGGAGCCCCTGATGGTGATGACCTCGATTCCCGCTTTGCGCAGAAGGGTATTCGTCGAGGTGTTTCGGTCGTAGGCGACCACCACGCCGGGCTCGATGGCCACGACATTGTTTCCGTCATCCCATTGCTCGCGCTCTTGTGAGTAAGCATCGCCTCCGGTCTGGACGATGTGGAGCTTTTTCAGTCCGATTGCCTCGGCAGCAAGGGTGAAAAGATGCTTCTCTTCTTTGCGAAAATCAATCTCCTGGCCGTTTCCGCCCGGTCGCAGGCTGTAACACTGGATCTGATCGCACACCTCGACATAGGCCGTTGCGACGTCGCGGTCGCAATGGGAGAAAACTGTGTCCAGATGCATGGAACTACGCGCTCTGGGCAGCTGGCAGGCGATCACGTGCGATGCGGCTTCGTTGCGAAACAGGGCTCTGGCGACCTGTCCGACAGCCTGCGGGGAAGTGCGCTCGCCCATGCCGATGAGGACCGTACCATTTCCCCAAGGCATTACATCCCCGCCTTCCAGCGTTGCGGGTCCGTGGTCTACATCTGGATCGCCCCACCAGACGCCGTAGTCGCCTCCGGCGAAAGCAGGATGGAATTTGTAGACAGCGCTCACGAGCAGTGTTTCCGGGCGTCGCGCGGGCCAGTACATCGGGTTCAACGTAAGGCCCTGGCCGATCCAGCAACTGTTGTCGCGAGGGAACTGTGTATTCGGCAGAGGCGGAATGACGAAGCCGTCAGGGCCGAGATAGCTCCCGAACATGTCGTGTGTTTCGAAGGGCAGCTCATGGACTGCGATGCCACCGATGAGAAACACCGCCAGTTGCGCAGCGGGGAGCTCGTCGAGCCATGCCCGCAATTCCCCGAGCATGCCGAGGCCGACCTCATTTTCGGAGATGCGTCGATCAAGTATCCAGGCCCGTCCATCGGGTAGCTCCACAACCTCTTTCAGTAGATCGTGAAATTCGTATACTTCGACACCACGGTTGCTCATCTTCATACGGAAGTCGGCATGATCTGTGCGCGCCTCCTGGACCCAGAGAACATCGTCGTAGAGCAGCGCCTCGGCATTGGCCGGCGTCAGGCGGGAGTGGGCTAGTCCGGGTTCGCAGGTAATGACCTTGCGTAGTTTGCCGATTTCGGAATGAACGCCAAAGCCTGTCATAGATGCGGTCCTTTCTTGGAACGGGGTGATGGTCTGTCAGCCGATCAGCACGGCGAAGCTGAGTGCGCCCATGATCAGCGCCGCGAGGACGAGAAGCAGGGGCCACATGAACTTGAGCCAGCGCTGGTAAGGGACACCGCCGATCGCGAGTGCGCCCATCACCACGGCGAATGAAGGGTTGATCAGGTTCACGAGCCCGTTTGCAGACTGGTATGCCGTAACGACCAACGAGCGGTCCACGCCGGAGAAATCGGCAAGCGGCGCCAGCACTGGCATGCTGAGTACGGCCAAACCGGAAGACGATGGAACGAGAAAGGAGAGGCCCAGCTCGATCCCGAACATGGTATTGATAAAGCCCACCGCACCGAGCCCGCTCAGTGCTTGCTCACCAGCATGAAGAATGGTGTCGGTCATTTTCCCGGCATCCATGACGACCACTATTCCGCGGGCAATGCCGATGATTAGCGCGACGCCCAAAAGGTCCTTCGCGCCTTCCATGAATGCCTCCACAAACCCCTTTTCGCCCATCCATGTCACCATCCCGACTAGGATGGCGGCGGCGATGAACAGAGCGGACATCTTGTCCATCCACCAACCCTGTGACGAGACGCCCCAGATCATTACACCAAAGGTCGCTGCGAAGATGATGAGAGTGAGAGTCTGGGGCCAGGTCAAAGGCGCTGTCGGATCGTGGTCTTCGCTCTTGAAGCGCGCCGCGATCGCATCGCTTTCGTCGGCAACGATAGATCTCGAAGGATCGCGTCGTACCTTCAGCGCGTAGCGTACAACATAGGTGGAACACACAGCCCATCCCGCGACGAGGATGAAAAGGCGTAGGCCTAAACCCGAGGTAAAGGGCACGCCTGCCGCGTTGGAAGCGATGACGGTGGCGAAGGGATTGATGGTTGAACCCAATACGCCCACGCCTGCACCGAGCAAGATCACCGAGACTGCGACCACGGAGTCAAACCGGGCAGCCAGCATGACCGGGATGAGAAGGCCGTAAAAAGCGAGCGACTCCTCCGCCATGCCATATGTTGTTCCCCCTGCAGCGAAGAATGCCATCAGAATGGGGATCATCCAGACCTCGCGTCCCCTGAGTGCGGTCATAGCTCGCTCGATCGCGCGATCGATTGCTCCAGTTCTCGTTACAACACCGAGGAATCCGCCGAGGATGATAACGAACAGAGCGACATCGATGGCCTGGGCTTCATAGCTCTCGGGATTGTAGAAGCCGGCGATTGGCGCGATGAAGACGTCGACAATGCCTTGCGGGTTTGGGGCAACGGGTTCGTATGTTCCAGGAACTGGAACACTGCGGCCAAGTTCCGCATTATCGGCCCTCTCGTATTCGCCCGCAGGCAAGATCCAACTGCCCGCCGCGACCAGGGCGATGAGTACAAACAATATCGTGTATGCGGTGGGAAAGGCAAACCGCCAGGCTTTGCGGGTCTCGGGAGTGCGTGCGCCATTTTCTCTCATGCTTGGGGTCCCTTCAGAACGATACCGAAGCATAGAGCATCACGTGCGACCAAGTGCTGCTACCGCCCGTGAACTGCTTCGCGCCATCGCTCGGAACCATGATCGCGCCGACGATCGAGAAGAACAATTTTTCGGTCGCCTGAAAATCTATGAAAAGATTGAATTCATTGCCGAGATCTTCGTCAGACACACCAAGCTGACCAGGCTCGTCGAGCGTGAAATTTATCCAGGATCCGCTAAGCGAAAGCCGTTCGCTTAGCGAAGCGGAGGCTTTGACCATGTGCGTTTTCTGGTTCGAATTCGCGAAGATCCAGTTGCCCGTAATCTCGCCTTGATACCATTGTCCGTAATCGGTGAAGCCGTAGGCGAGAGGGATAAATTCCTCGTTCTGCACCGTTCGCGGATCATCCCCTGACACAACCGCGTAGCGATAGGTGAGCGTGGGATCGAGAGGTACTTTGTCAAAGATATAGTCACCTTGAATGTACCAACCCACGCCATCATAAATATCAGCCCCGCTCTGACGGGCATATTCACCGGACAGTGTCAGCCCTTTGGCGAGGCCGACAGAGGCCCGGACGTCATAGGTCTTGAGTCTTTCCACGGTATTTGCCGCGATGGCATCATCGAAATGCCCGACCTGGATG
Source organism: Qipengyuania sp. ABI-127-1 (assembly GCA_022953095.1). Lineage (GTDB taxonomy): Bacteria > Pseudomonadota > Alphaproteobacteria > Sphingomonadales > Sphingomonadaceae > Qipengyuania. The sequence goes on from JALJCR010000002.1 coordinate 577,043, forward strand.
TAGGTCAGCCCAATGGATGTTCGATCGGAGAGCGAATATTCCGCATTGGCGCCGCCGACATGTGCGCGCACGCCGCTACGGCCGGGATTGTTACCCAGCCAGAATACCTCGAAAGTAAAGTTACCATTTGAGATCTGGGCAAGCACGCTGCCGCGCGACGCAGTGCGAGCACCGAGATAGAAAGCTCCGCGGTCGCCACCATCGCGTCCGCCATCCTTGATCAAGAACCCGGTTCCGATCTGATAATCGAAATCGCCTGCTTTAAGATCAAGCACGGTTCCTTGACCAAGATCGCCACGCCAACCCAGATAGAGCTTTTCAATGGTCGCCGCCGAAGGATTGTCGAGGCCGACACCGAGGCCTTCGGCGCTTTCGCCAATGGTCTTGGTGCCTACAAGTGAGACGCCGGCAGTTAGTTCTCCGCCGAGAACTTGCGGGACGGTGAGATAGAGCTGCGGTTCGATTGCGAATTCGGTCCATCCATCGGTATCGACGCCGATATTGGCCTCCGCCTCGCCGAACCATGGGTTGTCCTGTATGAAAACCACGGCTGCCGCATCGAAGCCGACATCAATTGAGAACTCCTCTGTCTCATAAACGGTGGTTTGCGCCGCGACCTGACTAGGGGCCAGCGACATGGCGACCAATGCGACGGCCCCAAATCCCACACATCGCAAGCGGCGATAGGTGCAAATGGCCACACTTTGGTGTGGAGCAGGTGAGACTTGAGGCGGATGGTGATTTCGGAGGTTCTGCAACTAGTCTTTTCCCTGGAAGAAGCCGACCGAATGGCCACTCTGCACAGGCAATGACGTTGAGACGTTCGAGACATTACGCTTTTACATTATCAGGATTTTGAAAATGCATGCCCGACTGCGTATTCACGAAAAACGCAATCGGCGAACAGGCGCTATTGTCACGCCCCCTGCATGAGCATCCGCGAGACTGCCTTGCGCGCCGGGGCGAAGCGGGCGGCCTGGAAGCTTAGTCGGCGAGCGAGCCGCCCCGGAGGACGATCATCGGTATAGAGGCCGACGATCGCGTTGGTTGCTGCATAAAGCGGCCAGGTCACAGTGCGGTGCTCTCGTTGGTAGCGTCGCAGGAGATCGGAGTTTCCCGGGTCCACCCCACGCCGCAGTGCGGACGCGACAAGGCGCGACAGGCGTTCCGTCCCTGCCAGGCCGAGATTGAAGCCATGCGCGGTCACCGGGTGCATGCCCACGGCCGCATCCCCTGCCAGCGCCGCTCTCGGTGCGACGAAGCGCCGGGCATAGGCTGTGGTCAGCGGATAGAGATGCAGCGGAGTCAGCATTCGCATCTCCCCGAACCGCCTTGCGAAACGCCGGGTCAATTCGGCGCTCAAAGCGTCGCAGTTGAGCGCTGCGAGACGTTGCGTCGCGCCGTCGGGAAGCGTCACGACAGCCGATGCCTGACGCTCGCCCAGCGGCAACAGGGCCAGCGTCTGCCCGTTATCGAACCATTCGGTGGCGAAATGGCGGTGATCGCGCTCGATCGCGACGCGTCCGACAAGCATCGATTTGCCGAGCCGGTTCATCCGGGCCGGAATGCCGAGCTGTCCCCGAATGGCCGAGAAGCGCGAATCCGCGGCAATCAGAAGCGTTGCGGCGTGATCGGTCCCATTTTCGAGCCACACCCGGGCTTCGTGTTCGTTTGTGGAAACGCGTTTTACACCTTGTCCCGTGAGCAGTTCGATCGTGGGGAATTCCCTCGCGGCCTCGTACAGTGCGCGCCGAATATCGCAGTTGGAAACCAGCGATCCCAGACGGCCCGCGCCCGTATGTCCCGGATCGAAGGAGAGCGCGAGCGGGGACGTGCCATTGAATACGCGCGCTTCGGCCAGGGAGTGAATGGCATCAGGGGCGATCCGCTCCCATGCGTCAAGGCGTTTCAAGGCTGCAATGGATGCGTGTGTGAGGGCGATTTCGCGGCCGTCGAAAGCAGGATCGGCAATCTGCTCTTCTTCCTGCCGCTCGATCAGGGTCACCGCGAGTCCAGCCTTGGCGAATCCGATGGCGAGAGCGAGTCCGGCGGGGCCGGCACCGACGATTAAGGCAGTGTGGGGCATTGGAGCATGTCCTTGTGTTGAAGCAGGTCTACCGAATGGTGAGGTCCAGCGGGCTGAGCCGGACGAGCCGCGCGACATCGATGGCGCGCATATCGGCAGGCAGATCTCCCAGCGTCGGCCGGTCCGGCCCTGCGATTGCCCGCTGCACGGCATAAGTTCCGCGATAACCGCGGCGTGCGAGATCGTGGGCCATATCGAGGATGTCGTTCTCGTCGAGCAGGGAGGAGTGGATGGTGCTGCGCACCTCGAACGGGACGGTGTCCTGCTTGCACAGAATATCCAGCGATCGCTCGAAGCGTGCGTAGGCCTTGGTCCCGGTAACGGCGTGGAAGCGCGAGGCGGGGGCTTTGTAATCGAGTGCCACCCGATCCAGCAGTCCTTCCGCGAGAAGGCTGGCGAGAACGTCGGGTCTGAGACCGTTGGTATCGAGCTTGATCGCGAATCCGAAGGCCCTAACCTGTCGCATGAAGGGGGCGAGCCGGGGCCAGGCAGTCGCTTCTCCACCCGAAAAGACCACCGCTTCGAGCAGGCCCCTGCGTGCGCCGAGAAAGGCAAGCGCTTCCTGCTCGCCGATCGCGCCCTTGCCGGTGACAATTTGCGGATTATGACAATAGAGGCAGCGCATATTGCAGCCGGCCACCCACATTATGCAGGCGATACGGTCGGGATAGTCGAGCATGGTGAAGGGCGTGATCGCATGGAAAGGCGCACCGCGATGCCCGTTGCCGTGCCCTTTATCGTCATGCGAGTAGGCGTGATGCGCCATCGCCGGTTCAGTCCACCCCGGCGAGAAGGTTGCCGGTCATGGCTGCGTCCTCGGTGAAGTGGCGCCTTGCGCGATGTTCGCCCTGTTTGCCCTTGTTGAAGCTGTCGACCGGGCGGAAGTACCCCATTACGCGTGTCCAGACCTTGGTTCGTGCGCCGCATTGCGGACATTCGGGCTGCTCGCCATCGAGATATCCATGCGCGTCGCACACCGAGAACACGGGCGTCAGCGTGACATAGGGCAAGCGGTAATTGGTCAGCACCTTTCTGAGGAAGGTGCGCGCGGCATCGCTACCCGAGAGCTTCTCGCTCATATAGAGATGCAGCACCGTACCGCCGGTATATTTGCATTGCAGTTCGTTCTGCAGTTCCAGCGCCTCGAATGGATCGTCGGTCAGGTCGACCGGGATCTGCGAGGAATTGGTATAGTAGATGTTTTCCCCATTGCCCGCCTGAATGATGCCGGGAAAACGCTTGAGATCCTCCTTGGCGAAGCGATAGGTCGTGCCTTCCGCAGGCGTTGCCTCGAGATTGTAGAGATTGCCCGTGCGTTCCTGGTAGCCGAGCAGGCGTTCGCGCATGTGTTCTAGAATATCGAGCGCCATGGCGATACCGCGTTCATCGGCGAGGTCGGCCGAGTCGCCGGTGAAGTTGCGGACCATCTCGTTCATGCCGTTCACCCCGATGGTCGAGAAATGGTTGCGCAGGAACGGCAGGTAGCGGGCCGTATAGGTATAGAGCCCACGATCGTACATTTGCTGCACGAAGGCGCGTTTCTTCTCCAGTGTCGAACTGGCGAGGTCCATCAGGCGATCCAGTTCGTCCATCAGGCCGGGCAGATCACCTTGGTAGCGGTAGCCCAGCGCCGCCATGTTGATCGTCACCACGCCGAGCGACCCGGTCATTTCGGCCGATCCGAACAGACCGTTGCCACGCTTGAGCAATTCGCGCAGGTCAAGTTGCAGGCGACAGCACATGGAACGGACCGCGCCGGGGGAGTAGGCTTCCGGATTGCGCTTCCTTTCGCCGGTCTCCGGATCGACGATGAACTGGCTGCCGATGAAATTCTGGAAGTAGGACGAACCGACTTTGGCCGCATTGTCGAAAATGGCGGTGGCGACCTTGCTGTCCCAGTCGAAATCCTCGGTGATATTGACCGTCGGAATGGGGAAAGTGAAGGGCTGCCCGGTGGCATCGCCTTCGGTCATCACCTCATAATAGGCGATATTGATCATCTCCATTTCGGGTTCGAAATGGGAGAAGCGCAGATCGTCGAGCGCGCGGATGCCCAGGTCGCGCGTCTGCGCCCGGGCCAGCAGCGCATCGTCCTCGGCACCGTCGAACAGATGCCGGTCGTGATAGGTCGGATAAAGGTCGCGCAGGTCCTCCGGCACTACGATGTCAAGTGTGATATTGGTGAAGGGCGACTGCCCCCAGCGCGCGGGCACGTTGAGGTTGTAGACGAATTGGCGGATCGCTTTCTTGACCTCGGCGAAGCTGAGCTGGTCGTAAAAGACATAGGGGGCGAGATACGTGTCGAAGCTGGAAAAGGCCTGTGCCCCGGCCCATTCCGACTGGAGGATGCCGAGGAAGTTGCTCATCTGGCCCAGCGCCTCACGGAAATGGCGTGGCGGGCGCGAAGATACTCGTCCGGGCACTCCGTTGAAGCCATCGTTCAGTAGCGCGCGCAGGGACCAGCCCGCACAATAGCCGGTCAGGCAATCGAGGTCGTGGATGTGGATGTCGGCTTGCCGATGTGCGTTGCCTTCCGCCGGCGAATAGATTTCGTCGAGCCAGAAATTGGCTATGACCTTGCCCGCGACATTGCTCACCAGTCCGGCGTGGGAATAGCCGACATTGGCATTGGCCTTGATCCGCCAGTCGGCGCCCGTGATGTATTCGCCAACCGTTTCGGAGCAATCGATCGAACGCCCCACCCACATATCGTCGCCCGACGGGCTGGCCCCGGTGGCCGCGCGCAATCGGGAAAGGGGATCGCCTGCCGAAGCCTGTTTGACCGTCACACTCATCGCGCACTCCTGTAATCATCGGCAACCCCAGCCTGAGGGGTCCATATGTTGTGTATCGCGATGACGAAATACACCTTATGTAGTTATTGAGATTTGACAAATATCAAGGACCGAAAATCTTTTTTCTCTATGGCCCTCCATGGACGGGTCGCTGCCCACCAGCATTTTCCGGGCCTGAGAAGGTTTCGAAGCAGCGGCCACGATAGAAACCATGGAGACAGAGCATTGAGCGAGAGCGTGCCGGTCATGACGACTGATCGAGGAAAAGCGAGCACGAGGACGCTGGCGACCGCGCTGCTCGATGCGCTGAAGGATCGCGGCGCTCGGCAGGCATTCGGTCTACCCGGGGATTTTGTCCTGCCGTTCTTCCGCGCAGTCCAGGAAAGCGATATCCTGCCGCTTTATACGCTAAGCCACGAACCTTCGGTGGGTTACGCCGCCGATGCCGCAGGGCGGCTGGGAAGCACATTGGGCGTGGCGATCGTGACCTACGGAGCCGGGGCTCTCAACATGGTCAATGCGGTGGCGCAGGCCTATGCTGAAAAATCGCCGATGGTCGTTATTTCGGGCGGCCCGGGTGCGGAAGAGGCGCGAATGGGCCTGGGGCTGCACCACCAGGTCAAGTCGTTGAACTCTCAGTTCGAGATCTTTCGCGAGGTGACCTGTGCTCAGGCTATCCTGAACGATCTCGATACGGCGCCTGCCGAGATCGCCAGAGTACTCGACACGGCGCTCAGCCTGTCGCGCCCGGTCTATCTCGAAGTGCCCCGCGATCTGGTCGACAGGCCGTGCAAACGCGTGCCGCAGCTATCGCAGCCGCCGGTCGACGCAAAGGCAGCTCATGCCTGTGCCGCCGAGATCCTGAGCCGGTTGCAATCGGCAGCGCGTCCGGCAATCCTGATCGGTGTCGAAGCACGCCGTTACGGTCTCGAGGGCAAGCTTGCCTCGCTATGCAGAACGCTCGGAATTCCGGTCGCGACGACGTTCATGGGCCGTGGCCTGTTCGCCGGCGAAGTGTTGCCGCTCCTCGGGACCTATCTGGGCTCCGCCGGTAAGGCGAGCATAGCCGAGACGATCGAGAGTGCCGATTGCCTGTTGATGCTGGGCGTGATCCTGAGCGACACCAATTTCGGCGTTTCGCATCGCAATGTCGATGTGCGTGCATCGATCCGGGCCTTCGACAGCGCGGTGGCGTTTTCGCACCACAATTATCCCGATATCACTTTGGAAGCTCTGGTCGATGCCCTGGCTGAGATCGCGGGTCCGATCGGAGAGGCTTCGGCGGCGGCGGCCCCTTGCTATGCGACAGGATTGCCGTGTGACGACACCGCTCTTGAACCCTCCGACGTGGCGGTGGCGCTGAACGATTTGTTCGCAGCATCGGGAACCATGCCGATGGCTGCGGATGTCGGCGACAGCCTTTTCGTAGGCCTGGAGGTGCGCGATACCGATCTCGTCGCACCGGGCTATTATGCATCGATGGGCATGGGCGTGCCCGCCGCCCTGGCGATTTGCGCTTCGACCGGGCGGCGGCCGGTTGCTCTGGTGGGTGATGGAGCTTTCCAGATGACCGGCTGGGAATTGGGAAATTGCCGCCGCAATGGCTGGGCGCCGATCGTTATCGTGCTCAACAACCGGAGCTGGGAAATGCTGCGCTGTTTCCAGCCGGGCCAGCCCTATCACGATCTCGACGATTGGCATTTCGCGGATGCGGCCGCGCCATTGGGCGGGAAGGGCGTACGGGTAACGACTCGCTCGCAATTGAAGGCGGCACTCGAGGATGCGCGGGCGGATTCCGGGAGCTTCCAACTGATCGAAGTCATGCTTCCACGCGGAAAGACCTCGAACTCGCTGGAGAGATACTCCTCCGCCTTGCGCCAGATATCGGTGCTCAAGGACGAATGACGCGGACCGGGTGTGCGTTCCGGGATGATTCCGGTTGCAGTTTCTCGGGGGCGCCAGGCTCAGGGATAGATCAGGAAGCGTCGCCAGCGATCCGCGGCGATCCTTTCGAACCCAACGCGATCATGGAGGCGCCCCGATCTGTTGGTCCAGAATTCCATCCGGTCGGGCGTCAGCCTGAAACCCGACCAGAAGGGCGGTCGGCTGACCGTTCGACCGGCGAACCGCGCGGCAGTCTTTGCTATCCTCCCCGCAAGGATCTTGCGGCTCTCGAGTTCTTCGGACTGGCGCGAGGCCCAGGCCCCAATCCTGCTTTCGATCGGGCGCGTGGCAAAATAGGCGTCGGCTTCGTCACCGCTCACCTGTATCACTCGTCCCTCGATCCGGATCTGGCGCCCAAGCGGAGCCCAGTAGAAGCAGAGAGCGGCGTTAGGGTTGGCCTTCAATTCGCCCGCCTTGCGGCTGGAAAGATTGGTGTAGAATACGAAACCATCGCTGCTGCAATCCTTGATCAGGACCATGCGGCTGGAAGGCGCACCACTGCTCGAAACGGTGGCCAAGTTGACCGCCGACGCATCAGGAATGGCCGGGTGGCACTGCGCATCGCGATACCACGAAGCGAAGGTTTCGAACGGATCGGTGGAAGTTTTTATCATTCCGGTTGCCTCATTGGCCCCTATTCGCCCGTTCGGGGGCGTAGCATCAGCGGCGCGTAGGCCAGCACGAAAAGCCCGAAGGCAACGATCCACAGCCCTCCGGCGAGATGTAGCAGGAATTCGTAATATGCCGGGAAGAGCGAGGCGGCGACGCGGGTCAGGATGGCCAGGTGCAGGGCGAGATAGCTTGCCCGCGTAGCCGGGCCGGCATGAAGCGCACGGCCCGTGTGACCCAGAGTGGCGCGGGTCATCACGGCCAGAATCATACCTGCCAGCGCCCCCACGGTCAGCGCGTGCACGCCGGCGCTGGCCGGAACCGGGGCGCCAAGGCCGGTCGCGCCGAGCAGCAACAGGCCAAGAGGCACCCAGACATAGCCGAGGTGGAGCACCAAAACGATCGGCGAAGCGAGCGTTCGCCATCCGCGCCAGCGTGCGAGGCGCGCCGTCTGGAAGGCACCCGCGACTACCAGAGCAGCTCCAACCGGAGCGATTGGTCCGACAAGCATCCACGCCGCCATAGCGACCGCCGTCATCAAGACCACCGCGATGTCGAAACGAGTCGGTTGCGAGGGGAGATGGCCCGAAAGGCCTTCGCGCTGCATCCAGTTGCGGGTGAACGAAGGTATGATCCGCCCGCCGATCAGAGATACCAACGTGACCGCCAGAGCGATCCCCGCGCGATAGCCGATATCGTATCCGATCAGGCCGGTCGATCCGGCATAATCCATCAAGTCGGCAATGCCGAACAGCCCGATCGCGAAGGCCACGGGCAGGTTGCGGTTCTTGGATTGGAGTATCTCGCGCAGAATCACGCCCGCCAGGAAGAGGTAGAACCCGCCATCGATCGCCGCCATGAACGGCATCGAGAGGTCCGGGGCCGCGAATGGCAGCAGACGGGCGACCAGCCACCACGATGCCAGCGCGGCCAGCGGAACACCGGCAATCGGTAGGCGCCCGGTCCAGTTGGGAACCGCGGTCAGCGCGAAACCGGCAATGGCTGCCCCGATGAAACCGAACAGCATTTCGTGCCGGTGCCAAGCCAGCGGATCGAACACGCCGAGCCGGGGCATGCCGACTGCGAAGGCCCAGAGCCAAATGGCGATCGCAACTGCGCCCCACGCGCCCGCAGCCAGGAAGAAAGGCCGGAATCCGCCCTGCAGGATCGGCGGCGATTCCGCAATGCGTCGGCGCCGCAATTCCAGGCGCTGGCGATTGTCCATTGGTCCGTCCATCATGCTTGCTCATCCAGAAAATCGACCCGCCCGGTGTCGAGATGGTAATAGGCCCCGATCACGCGCAATTCGCCGCGGCGTTGCGGTTCGAGCAGGGCCGGGGAAGCCTCCTGCTGCAACTCGCGCACGACCTTGCGTACATTGCACAGTGCCGCCTCGTTGACGAGGTTCTCTGCCCAGGGATCTGCTTCGAGCACGGCGGGCAGCAGCGATTGCAGCACCTTGCTGACATTGCCTGAAAACTGGCGCTGTTCCCGCGCGACGGCGACCGCCGCACCGAGCGCGCCGCAGGCCTCGTGGCCCATGACCACGATCAGCGGCACCTGAAGGTGGGTGACGGCGAATTCCAGACTGCCGAGCGCGCTCGCACACAGCGTATTGCCTGCGTTGCGCACGATGAACAGCTCGCCCAGGCCCCGTTCGAACAGCAGTTCGGGCGGAACGCGCGAATCCGAACAGGACAGATAGGCCGCGAAGGGACGCTGGGCTGCGGCGAGATGCAATCGTCGCATCCGATCCATGGGCGGCTGGTAGGTCGCATCGTCGAGGAAGCGACGGTTGCCGTCTTTAAGCAGGGCGAGGGCTTCTTCAGGCGAGAGCTGGGAGGGATCTGTATCGGGCATGGCGGTGGGGATGCTCTTAAACTAGCATACTATCTTTGACAAAAATCAATTACAATCCGGTAGAACGATCTATTTGGGTGGCATGAGTCAAGTAAAGCTCCTCGCCGCTCCGCTTCTCGGAATGCTGCTGTCGCCCACGGTCCTGCATGCGCAATCGGCCGATGAACCCGCAATCACGCCCTATGCGGATATCCGTTACAGACTCGAGGTCGTCGATCAGGATGGCCTGCCCGAAGATGCAACCGCATCGACGTTGCGGGTCAAGGTCGGCGCCAGGACTGGATCGTGGCATGGTCTGAGCGCGCTGGTGGAAGGCGAAGCGATCATGCGCGTCGGCCCCAAGCATTACAACGACACGGTCAATGGGCTGACACGGTACCCGGTCGTGGCCGATCCGGCCGATGTCTTGCTCAACCAGGCCTTCATACGGTTTCAGCCGAGCGAGATGGTGGATGCGGTCGCCGGGCGGCAGGTCATCAATCTGGACAACCAGCGCTGGATCGGTTCGGTTGGCTGGCGCCAGAACGATCAGACCTTCGACGCCGCCAAGATCGCGGTCACGCCGGTCGCCGGAGTGACGGCACAGTATTTCCACGGTTGGCGGGTCAACCGGATCTTCGGGCCGGATTCGCCGCAGGGCATCTGGCACGATGCCTCGGTCGACGCGGCCAATGTCGGTGTGAAGCTCGGCAAGGCCGGCACCTTGACGGGCTATGGCTATTGGCTCGACATTCCCGAGGCGCCCGCCGCAAGCTCGCGGACACTCGGTGCGCGCATGGCCGGGCGGCCGGTCGTCGCCCCCAACGTCACGCTGCTCTATTCTGCGGAATTTGCGCGGCAGACCGACATTTCGCCGAACCCGGCGAATTTCGGCTTGGATTACGTAGCGATCGAGGCGGGTATCGCGGCCAAGGGCTTCACTGTGAAAGGGGGTTACGAGCGCCTCGAGGGCAATGGTGCGGTCGCGCTACAAACCCCGCTCGCGACGCTCCATGCCTTCAATGGCTGGGCAGACGTCTTCCTGAACACGCCCGCCAATGGCCTGCGCGATCTCTATGCCGACGCATCGTACAAAGTCGCCGTCGGCCCGCTAAAGGGGCTGCTGCTGCGGGGTACCTATCACGATTTCCGCTCGACTGTTGGCGATATGGGCTACGGGCAGGAATTCGATGCACTCATCGCCTACCCCGTGACCAGACAGATCGGTGTGTCGGCAAAATTCGCCCATTACAATTCGGACGGCTTTGCGACCGATCGAACCAAAGCGTGGTTCACGATCGAAGCGAAATTCTGAACCCTGCGGCCACTCTCTCCCGGCTAGCGGGGAACCTTGTCAGGCCGCGCGAACGCTTCCAGCTTCGCGCGGTCTGACATCCTTACCATCCTTCCCTTGAGGCTCACCCCCTGCTTGCCGAGCAGGCCGAAAGCGCGTGAGAGATTTTCCGGCGTCATACCCAGCAGGGATGCCAGAACACGCTTTTCGGCAGGGAGAACAGTCGTTTCGGGCAGCCCTTGAACATCGTGTTGCTGGAGGATGAAATGCGCCAGCCGTTCGGCGGACTGGCGCAATTTCATATCCGCAAGCGCCAGGACCAGATCGCGATAGCCGAAGGCCAACTCGCGCATGGTCGCTTCCATCAGGGCGGTGTCTTTGCGCACCACCTCGCGCATCAAGGCGGCGGGGACGAGCAGGACGCGTGACGATTCCAGTGTACGCGCGGACATCAGATAAGGCAGGTCGGTAACCACCGCCGCCAGGATGAAACTGCGAACCGGCTGGACGATCCGCATGGTCGTGTCGCGATCGCCGACGGAGGTATAGAGTTCGGCGAGACCATCCACCAGCACGTGAAGGAAATCGGCGCGCTGCCCCACTTCGAAGAGCACGAGCTGCGGTGGGAATACCTGCAGGAAGGATCCTGAAAAGATGCGGTCACGCTCCTCCTCGTTCATTGCGCGAAAGAGCGGAAGGTTGGCGACTTCGGGTTTTTCGGCGGGGCGCAGCGTCGGACTCCTGGTTTGTCGAATAACGGACCTGAAATTGATAATTATCAGGCCTGTACTTGATGTGGCGCCTTCACCTACCTCATATGGATCAGTGCAGCCACCCTTTTCCTCGGGCGATCCCGCTTTCTTGATTTCGATCAAGGGAAGGGCGGGCTGGCTCCTTTCTGGAAGATGCACGATCACTCATCCAAGGGAGGCCAGCGATGCAGCTTGGCTCAGCCGCTAGCAAGACCGACCAGAATAGAGCCTTGGGGCTCAGTACGGTTGCATTCACCATCTGTTTCGCAGTCTGGACGATCTTTGCGATCATCGGGATCGAGATCAAGGGCGAACTCGGTCTCAGCGATACGCAGTTCGGCCTGCTCGTCGGTACTCCGATCCTGACCGGATCGCTCACGCGTCTATTCCTCGGTGTGTGGACGGATCAGTATGGGGGACGGATCGTTTTCCCGCTGACGATGATCGCTTCGGCGATCGCGACATATCTGCTTTCTTTCGCCGACAGCTATTTCCTTACCCTGCTGGCGGCGCTCGGCCTCGGGGTCGCGGGCGGTACCTTCGCCGTGGGTGTGGCTTATGTGTCGAAGTGGTATCCTCCGGAAAAGCAGGGCTCCGCGCTCGGCTTCTTCGGCATGGGCAATGTCGGCGCCGCAGTAACCAAATTTACCGCGCCGTGGGTGATGGTGGCATTCGGCTGGCAGGCCGTCGCGCAAATCTGGGCAACGGTCGCCGCGCTGATGGCGGTGGTTTTCTTCCTGTTCTCTAAGGACGACCCGGAGCTTGCCGTGCGCAAGCTGAGCGGCGCGAAGCCCAAAACCCTGCGCGAGCAGCTCGAGCCGCTCAAGAAGGAACAGGTGTGGCGGTTCTCGCTATACTACTTCTTCGTATTCGGCGCCTTCGTCGCACTGGCCCTCTGGCTGCCGAAATATCTGATCGGCGTCTATGGCGTAGATGTGAAACTGGCGGGCACATTGGCCGCCGTCTTCTCGCTTTCGGCCAGTGTCTTCCGCGCTTACGGCGGCATCCTGTCGGATCGCTACGGCGCCCGCAAGGTAATGTACGCCACTTTCGGCGTATCGCTGGTCTGCCTGTTCATGCTGTCCTATCCCTCGACCGACTATATCATTCACGGTTCGCGGGGCGACATCGCCTTTTCCACCGAGATGGGGCTGGTGCCTTTCGTGGTGACGATCTTCGTGCTCGGCTTCTTCATGTCGCTGGGCAAGGCTGCGGTCTACAAGCACATTCCCGTCTACTATCCCGATCATGTTGGCTCGGTCGGCGGCATGGTGGGCCTGGTCGGCGGTCTGGGAGGCTTCATTCTGCCGATCATCTTCGGTGCGGTAAGCGATCTTACCGGCATCTGGACGAGCTGTTTCATGGTGCTCTTCGCACTGGTCGCCGTGGCGCTGGTGTGGATGCACATCGCGGTGCGCCAGATGGAGCAGAAAGCCGCCCGCGTGGAAGGGCGCACACTCCCCGAATTCCCCGAAATGGCGGAGCTGCATGAGGATGCCAGGCACGAGCCCCACGCGTACGAGCCGGATGGCAAGGTGCTGAAGGAATGGCGCCCGGAGGATGCCGAGTTCTGGGAGAAGACCGGCGAGAAGATCGCGCGGCGCAACCTCTATATCTCGATACCCGCCTTGCTGCTCGCCTTCTGCGTGTGGATGGTGTGGTCGATGGTCGTGGCGAACCTGCCTTCGATCGGCTTCGATTACACGACCAACCAGCTATTCTGGCTGGCGGCCTTGCCGGGCCTCTCCGGTGCCACGCTGCGGATTTTCTACAGCTTCATGGTACCCATCTTCGGGGGACGCCTGTGGACCACGCTGTCGACAGCATCGCTGCTGATCCCGGCCTTCGGTATCGGTTATGCCGTCCAGAATCCCGAAACGCCCTACCTGATCTTTCTGGTGCTGGCGCTGCTATGTGGGTTCGGAGGGGGCAATTTCGCGTCCTCGATGGCGAATATCAGCTTCTTCTTCCCCAAAGCGCAGAAGGGCAATGCGCTCGCACTCAATGCGGGCCTGGGCAATCTCGGCGTCTCGGTGATGCAGTTTCTGGTGCCGATCGTCATCGCCGTAAGCGTGTTCGGTGCGCTGGGCGGAACGCCGCAGCAGACTGCGGATGGCGGCCAATTGTGGCTGCAGAACGCAGGCTTCGTCTGGGTGCCCTTCATCATCGCCTCCACGGTTCTTGCCTGGTTCGGTATGAACGACATCGCCGATGCCAAGGCCAGCTTCGCCGAGCAGGCGGTGATCTTTCAGCGCAAGCATAACTGGCTGATGAGCTGGCTCTATACCGGGACTTTCGGCAGCTTCATCGGCTTCTCGGCCGGCCTGCCGCTGCTCGCGAAATACCAGTTCCCGGATGTCGACGTTTTGAAATACGTCTTCCTCGGCCCCTTGGTCGGCGCCTTGAGCCGTGCGGCGACGGGTTGGATCTCCGATCGCTGGGGCGGCGGCCGGGTCACCTTCTGGGTGTTCGTGGGCATGATGCTGGCCGTGGTCGGGATCGTGTATTTCCTCGAAGCGGGAAGCTGGTGGGGCTTCCTCGGCATGTTCATCGCCATGTTCTTCCTGACGGGCGTGGGCAATGCCTCGACCTTCCAGATGATCCCCATCATCATGCGCCAGGAAGTTCCGCGCCTGATGCCCGAGCTGAAGGGTGCCGAACTGACCCGCCAGGCAGAGAAGGAATCGGCGGCCATCGTCGGCTTCACCTCGGCAGTCGCGGCCTATGGCGCCTTCTTCATCCCGAAGAGCTTCGGCACCTCGATCGAGGCCACCGGATCGCCGCTGATGGCGCTGTGGGGCTTCTTCGCCTTCTACGCCAGCTGCGCGGCGCTGACATGGTGGGCCTACACCCGCCGCAGCGGCCTGCTCCACGATATCGAGCGTGGAATCGCCCCCGCACCAGCCGCCACCCCTTACGTTCTCAAGGAAGCCTGAGATGAGCTATATTCTCGATCGCCTGACGTTTTTCCGCCACGCGAAGCAAGATTTCGCCGATGGGCACGGTGTGACCACCAATCAGTCGCGCGCCTGGGAAGACGGCTATCGCAAGCGCTGGCAGCACGACAAGGTCGTCCGCTCAACCCACGGGGTAAACTGCACCGGCTCGTGTTCCTGGAAGATTTACGTCAAGAACGGGATCATCACCTGGGAAACCCAGCAGACCGATTACCCGCGCACCCGCCCGGGCCTGCCCAATCACGAACCGCGCGGCTGCCCGCGCGGTGCCAGCTACAGTTGGTATCTCTATTCGGCCCAGCGGTTGAAATATCCCATGGTCCGCTCGCGCCTGCTGAAGCTGTGGCGAGAGGCGAGGGCGGTGCGCACGCCGGTCGGTGCCTGGGCCTCGATTGTGGAGGATCCGGCCAAGCGCAAAAGCTATACCGCTATCCGCGGTCATGGCGGCTTCGTTCGTTCGACCTGGGACGAGGTGAACGAAATCATCGCTTCGGCCAATGCCTATACCGCCAAGACCTATGGGCCTGACCGGGTGATCGGCTTCAGCCCGATCCCGGCTATGTCCATGGTCAGCTACGCAGCGGGTTCGCGTTACCTCTCGCTGCTCGGCGGCACCTGCATGTCGTTCTACGACTGGTATTGCGACTTGCCGCCATCCAGCCCGCAGACCTGGGGCGAGCAGACCGACGTTCCCGAAAGCGCCGACTGGTACAATTCGGGCTTCCTGATGATGTGGGGCTCCAACGTCCCGCAGACGCGCACGCCCGATGCCCATTTCATGACCGAGGCGCGTTATCGCGGGACCAAGGTCGCAGTGGTCAGCCCCGATTATGCCGAGGCGACCAAGTTCGGCGACATCTGGCTCAACCCCAAACAGGGCACCGACGCGGCGCTGGCGCTGGCGATGGGCCACGTGATCCTGCGTGAGTTCCACCTCGATCGCCAGGCCACCTATTTCGAAGATTACTGCCGCAAATATTCGGACATGCCGATGCTGGTCCGCCTTGTGCCGCAGGGCGATGGCTATGTGCCGGAGCGCCTGCTGCGCGCCAGCGACTTCGACAACTCGCTGGGCGAAGAAAACAATCCCGAATGGAAGACCGTCGCGATCGACGATGCGACGGGCAAGCCGGTGGTGCCGCTAGGTTCGGCCGGCTTCCGCTGGGGCGAAAAGGGCAAGTGGAATCTCGAGGAAAAAACCGGCGATGGCGCCGATGTCCAATTGCGTCTGTCGGCCATCATGGACGATCAGCACGACCTGGTCGTCCCGGTGGACTTTCCCTATTTCGGAAATCGCGAGCACGACCATTTCGAAGGCACCGATCATGCCAGCGTCCTGCCCCGCAATGTCCCCGTTCGCGAGATCGAGCTCGCCGACGGTAAGACGCTGGTGGCAAGCGTCTTCGACCTGTTCTGCGCCAATTACGGTCTCGATCGCGGCCTCGGCGGGGAACACGTAGCCAGCGATTATTCCGCAAACCAGCCATACACGCCCGCCTGGGCCGAGAAGATTACCGGTGTTCCGGCAGAGCAAATCGTCACCGTTGCGCGTGAATTCGCGTCCAATGCCGAAAAGACCAACGGCAAATCGATGGTCATCCTGGGGGCCGGTCTCAACCACTGGTACCACATGGACATGAATTATCGCGGCATCATCAATCTGTTGGTGATGTGTGGATGCGTCGGCCAGTCGGGTGGCGGCTGGTCGCACTATGTCGGGCAGGAGAAGTTGCGCCCGCAGACCGGCTGGCTGCCGCTCGCTTTCGGTCTCGACTGGGGCCGGCCGCCACGCCAGATGAACTCGACCAGCTTTTTCTACGCGCATACCGATCAGTGGCGTTACGAGACGCTGGATGTCGAAGACATTCTCTCGCCCACTGCGCCTGAGGGCGAATGGGATGCGAGCCTGATCGATTACAACGCGCGCGCCGAACGCATGGGCTGGTTGCCCAGTGCGCCGCAACTCAAAACCAATCCGCTGGAGGTGGCCAAGGCCGCCCGCGCGGCGGGGATGGAGCCGAAGGACTATGTCGCCAGCAAGCTGAAATCGGGCGATCTGGAGATGTCCTGTTTCGACCCCGACGATCCGGCCAACTGGCCGCGCAATATGTTTGTCTGGCGTTCCAACCTGCTCGGCTCCTCGGGCAAGGGCCACGAATATTTCCTCAAGCACCTGCTCGGCACGGCGCATGGCGTGCAGGGCAAGGATCTGGGCGAAACCGGTCGCAGCAAGCCGAAGGAAGTGCGCTGGCACGACGAGGCGCCGCAGGGCAAGCTGGACCTGCTGGTCACGCTCGATTTCCGCATGTCGACCACCTGCGTCTATTCGGACATCGTCCTGCCGACTGCTAGCTGGTACGAAAAGGACGACCTCAACACGTCCGATATGCACCCATTCATTCACCCGCTGACCGCGGCGGTGGACCCGGTGTGGGAATCGCGCAGCGACTGGGACATCTACCGCGGCATCGCAAAGAAATTCTCGGAGGTCGCTCCGGAAGTGCTGGGTGTGGAAGAGGATGTGGTCCTCGTGCCGATCCAGCATGACAGCCCGAACGAGATCGCCCAGCCCTTCGGAGTTGCGGACTGGGGCCAGGGACAGGTCGAGCCTGTCCCTGGCACAACCATGGCCAATATCGCGGTGGTGGAACGGGATTATCCCAATCTATACAAACGCTTCACTTCGCTCGGCCCGCTGATGGAAAAGCTCGGGAATGGCGGCAAGGGGATCGGCTGGAACACCGATCACGAGGTCGAGCTGCTGCGCAAGCTCAACGGCACGGTTACTGAAGACGGGCCGACGAAGGGCCTCGCCCGGATCGATAGTGCGATCGATGCCTGCGAGGTGATCCTGAGCTTGGCACCAGAAACCAATGGTGAAGTGGCGGTCAAGGCCTGGGAGGCTCTGTCGAGCAATACCGGCCGCGATCACCGGCATCTTGCCCTGCCCAAGGAAGAGGAGAAGATCCGTTTTCGCGACGTGGTCGCCCAGCCGCGAAAGATCATCTCCTCACCCACATGGTCGGGGCTGGAGAGCGAGCATGTCTGCTACAATGCCGGCTATACCAACGTCCACGAACTGATCCCGTGGCGCACGCTGACCGGGCGCCAGCAGCTCTATCAGGACCATTTGTGGATGCGCGCCTTTGGCGAAGGGTTCTGCGTCTATCGCCCGCCTATCGATACCCGGGCGATCAATCCCGTGATCCATGAGGCGAAGGATGAAAAGCACGTCGTCCTGAACTTCATCACGCCGCACCAGAAATGGGGCATTCACTCGACCTATACCGACAACCTCTTGATGCTGACGCTGTCGCGCGGCGGGCCGATCGTGTGGCTTTCCGAAGTGGACGCCGCCAAGGCGGGCCTCGTCGATAATGACTGGGTGGAAGTCTTCAATTCCAACGGCGCACTGGTCGCGCGCACGGTCGTCTCGCAGCGCATGAAGGAAGGCACGCTTTTCATGTATCACGCGCAGGAAAAAATCGTGAACGTGCCGGGCTCGCCGCTGACCGGACAGCGCGGGGGCATCCATAACAGCGTCACCCGTGCGATCCTCAAACCCACCCATATGATCGGCGGCTACGTCCAGCTCGCCTATGGCTTCAACTATTACGGTACGGTCGGATCGAACCGCGACGAATATGTCGTGGTGCGCAAGCTGTCGAAGGTCGACTGGCTCGAAGAAGCCCTTCCCGAAGGGGAGAATGCAGCATGAAAATCCGCGCACAGATCGGCAAGGTTCTGAACCTCGACAAATGCATCGGCTGCCACACTTGCTCGGTGACGTGCAAGAACGTGTGGACCAGCCGCGAGGGGATGGAATACGCTTGGTTCAACAATGTCGAAACCAAGCCGGGCATCGGTTATCCCAAGGATTGGGAAAACCAGGACCGCTGGAACGGCGGCTGGGTCCGTACTCCCTCCGGCTCGATCCGGCCCAAAATGGGCGGCAAGTGGCGGGTTCTGGCGAATATCTTCGCCAATCCCGACCTGCCCGAGATCGACGATTATTACGAACCCTTCACCTATGATTACGCGCACCTCCAGCAGTCGGGCGAAAGCAAGGCCTTTCCTACTGCGCGCCCGCGTTCGCTGGTTTCCGGCCAACGGATGGAAAAGATCGAATGGGGGCCGAACTGGGAGGAGATACTGGGTGGCGAGTTCGCCAAGCGGTCGAAGGATTACAACTTCGAAGGCGTTCAGAAGGAGATTTACGGCCAGTTCGAAAACACCTTCATGATGTATCTGCCGCGGCTGTGCGAGCACTGCCTCAACCCGACCTGCGTCGCGGCGTGCCCTTCGGGTGCGATCTACAAGCGGGAAGAAGACGGCATCGTCCTGATCGATCAGGAATCCTGCCGTGGCTGGCGCATGTGCGTGTCGGGCTGTCCGTATAAGAAGATCTACTACAACTGGAAAACCGGGAAGAGCGAGAAGTGCATCTTCTGCTATCCTCGGATCGAGGCGGGCCAGCCGACCGTATGTTCGGAAACCTGCGTCGGCCGTATCCGCTATCTCGGCGTGATGCTCTATGATGCCGACCGGATCGAAGAAGCGGCGAGTGCGGAGAATGTGGAGGACCTCTATCAGGCCCAGCTCGACATCTTCCTCGACCCCAACGATCCTGCGGTGATCGAACAGGCCCGGCGTGATGGCGTACCCGAAAACTGGCTGGAGGCCGCGCGCAAGTCGCCGATCTGGAAGATGGCGATGGAATGGAAGGTCGCCTTCCCGCTCCACCCCGAATACCGCACCCTGCCGATGGTCTGGTACGTCCCGCCGCTCTCGCCGATCAGCGCAGCGGCGGAGGCGGGAAACATCGCCACCAACAATGGCATGCCCGACATCCGCAGCTTGCGCATTCCGCTCAAATATCTCGCCAACCTGCTGACCGCTGGAGACGAAGAACCGATCGCCGACTGCCTCGAGCGCATGATCGCCATGCGCAGCTACATGCGCGCCAAAACGGTCGAGGGGGTGACCGACGAAAGTCTCGCCGAAACCGTTGGCCTGACCGGTGTGCAGATCGAGGAGATGTACAAGGTCATGGCGCTCGCCGATTACGAGGATCGTTTCGTGATCCCTTCCGGCCATCGGGAGGATTCCGAGGACATGTATGACGAGCGCGGCGCTTGCGGCTTCAGCTTCGGCAATGGCTGTTCCGGCGGGAGCACGCAGGCCAATCTGTTCGGCACTAACCCGCGCAAGAAACTGCAGACCCCGACGGAGGTGTTCTGATGAAGGCCCTGCATTTGTTTTCGCTGCTGCTGCAATATCCGACGCTGGAAATGGTGTCGGCTCTGGACGAGCTGGAGTCCCGGCTCGCGGCCGATCCGGCCTTGCCGCCCGACACGCGGAAACGGCTCGCCCCCCTAATTGCCCGGCTGTCCGATCAGGACATCTATGCGGCGCAGGAAAACTATGTCGAACTGTTCGACCGGGGCCGGGCGCTGAGTCTGCACCTGTTCGAGCACGTCCATGGCGAAAGCCGAGACCGGGGCCAGGCCATGGTCGATCTGCGCGAACGCTATGTCGCAGCCGGGCTCGACCCGGTGGCAAACGAACTACCGGACTACCTCCCGCTGTTCCTCGACTATTGTTCGACCCTGGCCGAGGATTCCGCGCGCGAGGCACTTTCCGAACCGGGCATCGTCCTGGTGGCGCTGGCCGCGCGACTGGCCGATCGCGAATCCGACTATGCGCCGGTCTTCGCGCTGCTGTGCGACATTGCCGGTGTCGAGATGGATGAGGAAGCAGCCAATTCACTGCCGCCACCCGAGGACCCCGAGACCCTGCCCGAGCTGGATGCGCAGTGGGAAGAGGAGGAAGTCCGCTTCACCAACGAACTGCCCGATCCCAATGCTGCCTGCCCGCAGGCGAGCGCGATGATACGCCGCATTCTTGAGCCCGAAGGCGGTGCGCCGAGAGGAGGAACCGAGTCATGAATACCTATCTCAACCACCTGCTGTTCGGCATTTATCCCTATATCGCCCTTGCCACCATGGTGGTGGGCACGATCATCCGCTTCGAACGCGAACCCTATTCCTGGCGAGCCAGTTCGAGCCAATTGCTCAGGCGCAAGCAGCTCGTTCTGGGATCGATCCTGTTCCATACGGGCGTGCTGTTCGTGCTGTTCGGCCACATCGTCGGCCTGCTGGTGCCGATATGGGTCTTCGATTCGCTGGCAGTAAAGCATGAATGGAAGCAGGCTCTGGCGGTCTATGGTGGCGGGACTGCGGGTCTGGTTTCCTTCATCGGCGCCTCGATGCTGCTTCACCGCCGCCTGTTCGATTCCCGAATCCGCGTGAATTCCGCCTTTGCCGACACTGCCATTCTGGTGTTGCTCTGGGTTCAGCTTGCTCTCGGCCTGGCCACCGTGCCGATTTCGCTTGGCCATATGGATGGCGAACAGATGGTCAAGTTCATGGCCTGGGCGAACGGCATCTTCACCTTCAATCCCACGGCCTCGTTGTGGATCGATGGAGCACACTGGATCTTCCGCACCCACATCTTCCTTGGCCTGACGATTTTCCTGGTTTTCCCGTTCACGCGCTTGCCCCACATGCTCTCGGTGCCGGTGCGCTATATCTGGCGAGGCGGTTATCAGATCGTGCGCAGCCGTCGGAGCCTGATCAATGGTTGACCAGATTGAAAAGGACGCAGTCTGTGTCGGAGGGGAGGTTATCTCTGCCGATCGGATTGCCGCAGAAATGCAGAACCACCCTGCCGACGATGCGGAGGCTGCCTGGAAAGCGGCGGCGAGGGCACTTGTAGTGCGCGAACTGCTGCTCGGCGAAGCGCGGCGCTTGGGTATCGAGCCGGAAGAGACGAGCGACCACCGTGGTCGTAAGATGACCGAGGAAGATGCCCTGGTCGAGACGCTGATCGAACGTGAAGTCAGCGTCCCGGTAGCGACCGAGGCCGAGGCGCGCCGGTTCTACGAAACGCATCCGGACCGCTTCACCAGCGAACCGTTGGTGGAGGCGGAGCATATCCTCTTCTCAGCCTCGCCCGACGATGCGATCGCCTGGAACATAGCGCTGAGCGATGCACGCGGACTGATACGGCAGCTCAGGGACGATCCGGACCGTTTTGTCGAACTTGCCCGGACGCATTCGGCTTGTCCCTCGCGCGAACAAGGGGGCAATCTCGGCCAGATCGGCCCGGGTCAGACCGTGCCGGAGTTCGAAGAGGCGCTTTTAGCTCTCGGCGAGGGCGAATTTTGCGCCGAGCCGGTATGCACACCCTATGGCGTGCACATCGTGCGGACAGGGCGCAAGGTGGAAGCCCGGCAGCTTCCTTTCGAGGCGGTCGATGCCTCGATCCGCGCCTATTTGGAGGAATCCTCGCTGAGGCGCGCCATGGCACAATACCTTGCGATCCTTGCATCGCAGGCCGATATTCGGGGCGTTGCACTTCCGGCCAGCGAGGGACCGCTTGTCCAATGACTATCGATCGCCCACGCGATTACCTCCCGCTCGCCGAAGCGCGCGGCCCGCGCTTGCGCGACGGTTTGGGGCGCCGGTTCGAATATCTGAGGTTGTCGCTCACCGACGTATGCAACTTCCGCTGCAGCTATTGTCTGCCTGATGGATATCGTCGGCCGTGCGGCAGGCCGGCCGAACTTACAGTCGACGAAATCGAGCGCGCCGTGCGGGCCTTTGCCGAACTGGGGCTGTGGAAGGTGCGGCTGACCGGTGGCGAGCCGACCATCCGGCGCGATTTCGAGGATGTAGCGCGTGCTGTCTCCGCTGTATCGGGTATCCGCCGTGTGGCCATGACCACCAATGGCTATCGCCTCGCCGAAAGGGCGCAGCGCTGGCGTGAGGCGGGGGTCGATGCGCTCAATATCAGCGTCGATACTCTCGATCCGGAACGGTTCCTGGCCATCACCGGTCATGATCGATTGGGTGAAGTGCTCGCCGGTATCGACGCGGCTCGCGATGCTGGCTTTTCCAGTATCAAGCTCAATGCCGTGCTGATGCGGGGGGTCAACGACGATGAGCTCGAGGCGATGATCCGCTTCGTCACCGCTCGCGATCTCTCGCTACGCTTCATCGAAGTCATGCGGACCAATGACAATGCGGAGTTCTTCGCTGAGCGGCACGTGCCGGGTGAAAGCGTCGTCGAACAATTGCAAGCGGCAGGCTGGCAACGCCTTCCGCGTGAAGACGGCGCCGGGCCAGCGGTCGAGTTCGGCCACCCCGAAGCGCGTGGACGGATCGGCATCATCGCACCCTATGCCAAGGATTTCTGCGCCGACTGCAACCGACTTCGCCTAGGTTCCGATGGCAGGTTCCACCTGTGTCTGTTCGGCGATGGCGGGTTCGATCTGCGCGACCTTCTGCAGTCGGACAGCCAGCAGGACGAACTCGTTGCGCGCATTGTCGCCCTGACGAAAGGCAAGGCCCCGGGGCACCGCCTGCACCAGGGAAATAGCGGCGCGACACCCCATCTCGCATCCATCGGAGGTTAGCGTGACGACTGCGGATGAGGCAAAAACCGTGCTGGAACTGGAACTGTGCGGGAAGCTCGCCGATGTCGGCGGAGCATTTGTGAAGACCGTCATTCCCGCAGAGGGATGCAGCGTCGCCGAACTGTTCGTTATGGTGGCGCGGCAACACCCGGCGCTAGCGCCATCGCTTGGCGGAGGCCGGATCAGGGCCTGTGTCAACGAGGCAGTCGTCGCACCCAATGCGCGCGTTATGCCGGGGGACGAGGTGGCCCTGTTTCCCCCGGTTTCGGGCGGATGAGCGCACGGGTTACCCTTGCCACGGAAGCCTTCGACCCTGCGGAGCTGCTTGGCACGTTCTCGCGCGAGCTTGCGGGGGAAGGGGCAGTCGTCAGCTTCACCGGCCATGCGCGAGACAGGGCTAAGGATGGCGCATTGGTCGATGCGCTGGTTCTGGAGAGCTACCGTGGCGTTACACTCGCCTCGATGGAAGACATCGCCGCCGATGCGATGGCGCGCTTCGATGTCACGCGTTGCCGGGTGGTTCACCGGGCGGGCCGTATCTTGCCCGGCGAAGCCATCGTTTTCGTCGCCACCGCTTCGGCCCATCGCCGCTCCGCGTTCGAAGCTGCGGACTATCTCATGGACCGGCTCAAGACCGAAGCGGTGTTCTGGAAACGCGAGGAAGCCCCGCTGGGACGCCGATGGATCGAGCCGCGCGAAAGCGATCATGAAGATGCCCGCCGCTGGCATCCGTGAACAGGAATGACAATGCCAGGAATAGATGAGAGCCTGCCCTTCCATCCGCTGAAGATCGCAGTGCTGACGGTGTCGGATACCCGCACCGCTGAAACTGACACATCGGGAGGATTGCTCGCCTCTCGTTTGGTAGAGGCGGGGCACGAACTGGTAGCGCGGGCGATCGTGAAGGACGATGTCGAAGCGATCCGAGCGCGGGTACGGGCCTGGATCGATGATCCCGATGTGGAAATCGTGCTGAGCACGGGAGGTACCGGCTTCACACCGCGCGATGTAACGCCGGAGGCGGTCATGCCTTTGCTGCGCCGGGTGATGGACGGGTTCAGTGTAGTCTTCCATCAGGTCAGCATGGGCACGATCGGGGTTTCAACTCTGCAATCACGCGCCTTTGCGGGGCAGGCGGGTGACAGCTTCGTTTTCTGCGTGCCCGGTTCTACCGGCGCCTGTCGCGACGCCTGGGACCTGGTGCTACGCTATGAGCTCGATAGCCGCTACCGTCCCTGTTCAATAGCAGGGCAATTGCCGCGGTTGAGGGAGGTATGCGCATGAATGGTCTGTCTCATTTGGACGATCAGGGCCGGGCGCGCATGGTCGATGTCGGCGATAAGGCCGTCACGGCCCGCCGGGCGCGGGCTCGGGGCGAGCTACGATGTGCCGCCGCGACGCTCGAGCTGGTCAGGGCGGGAAGGACGCCCAAGGGCAGCGTGATTTCAACTGCCGAACTTGCCGGTGTGATGGCGGCCAAGCGTACGGCGGATTTGATTCCCCTGTGCCACCCGTTGGCTCTGTCGCAGGTCGATGTCGCGATCGCAGTGGAAGATGCGCTACCGGGCTTTTCTGTCGTCGCGACTGTGAGGACCGAGGGGCGCACCGGGGTCGAAATGGAAGCGCTGACCGCAGTCTCGGTCGCCTGCCTCACCCTGTTCGACATGCTCAAGGCAGTCGACCGGACAATGACGATCGGTGCGATCCGTGTGACAGCCAAGGAAGGGGGCAAGTCGGGCGCATGGGAGCCGAAATGATCCCCTTCGCAGAAGCACTGGCGCGGATAGCAGACCATGTCGTGCCGCTGGGGACGGAAACAGTCCCGCTGGCCGAGGCAAGCGGGCGCAGGCTCGCGTGCGATCTGACGGCCCGCTGCGCCGCGCCGCGCGCTCCGGTATCGGCGATGGACGGATATGCCGTGATCGAGGCAGCGACGCAGCCGGGTTGCGCTATCGCTGTTATTGGGGAAGCGATCGCCGGGCGGCGCTATG
The DNA here is from genome assembly GCA_022953095.1 of Qipengyuania sp. ABI-127-1. Taxonomy (GTDB): domain Bacteria; phylum Pseudomonadota; class Alphaproteobacteria; order Sphingomonadales; family Sphingomonadaceae; genus Qipengyuania. The sequence continues at coordinate 601,789 of JALJCR010000002.1, forward strand.
AGGGGCGCGTGGGCGAGGGCGAGGCGGTGCGCATCTTTACCGGCGCCCCGATGCCCGAGGGCAGCGACTATGTGATTATGCAGGAGTATGCGACCCGCACCGGCGATAGCGTGACTTTCGCCGAAGGGTACGGTCCGGCAGGGCATGTCCGCGCCATGGGTAGCGATTTCGCTGCGGGCGATATGCTCGTTCCTGCCGGCACCTTGCTGAATGCGCGGGCCATGATCGGTGCCGCGGCGTCCGATGTCGCTGAAGTTGAGGTGGCGCTGCGTCCGCGCGTGGCAATCATCGGCACGGGCGACGAGCTTGCAGTGCCCGGCTCGGCTCATGCGGTGCGCGATGCGATCCCCGAAAGCGTGAGCTATGGCGTTGCCGCATTGGTCGAGGAAGCAGGCGGTTGCGTAGTGCACCGGGCGAGGTGCCCGGACGATCTCGATGCGCTCACTCGTGCGGCGGGCGAGGCGCTGGAGTGCGCTGATCTTGTCATCGTCACGGGGGGCGCATCGGTCGGAGACCGCGATTTCGCTAAGCCCATGTTCGAGCCGCACGGTCTTTCGGTGATTGTCCCCAAGGTGGCGATGAAACCGGGCAAACCGGTCTGGCTGGGAAAGGCGCGGGAGAAAATCGTGCTTGGCCTGCCGGGGAATCCGACCTCGGCCATGGTTACAGGGGCGCTGTTTTTGCGCCCGATCTTCCAGGCGCTGGGCGGGGCGACTGTGTCCCATCGTTGGCACAGCCTGCCTCTTGCCGCACCGCTGAAGGCAACTGGCGGGCGAGAGACGTTTATCCGCGCGCGTTTCAATGAAGGCGGACTGGTTCCCATCGGCAACCAGGACAGTGGTGCACAAGCAGCTTTGCTGAAAGCCGACTGGCTGATCCGGTGCCCGCCGGAACAAGCGGCTCTTGCGCCGGGATCGACCGTTACCGCCGTGTCCTTCTGAACCGCCGCTCTGCTTCTTCCAAGGCCACCGGGTCGTTGACGTTGAAAAAGGGATCGCAAGCGGGTTCGGTCTCCCATTCGACGCTCACTGCATTCACGCGATGCGCAAACCCCCTCAGCGATTGCCCGCCTTTTGCCAGATACTCCGCCAGCGCGCCGCGATCCGCGCGCCAGAGCGTGGCCAGCGGCTGATCGCGCCCGAGGCTTGTCGGCATCGCAGCACCGCCATCGCCGATGGCGGCTGACAGGCGCGCAACGAGGTTGTTGGGAAGGAAAGGCTGGTCGCAGCCTATCACCAGAACATGCTCGCGTTTTGTTGCCAGGGCAAAATCGAAGGCGCTCGCCAAAGCGCTGATGGGGCCAATTCCGGTATGGCGGTCGATCAGCAGGGGCAGGCTTTCATCGAACAACTGACCGGCCTCGCGAACAGCGAGTGCGACGTGATCTGACCGGGCCGTGGCCCAGTCACACGCATGTCTGAGGAGTGTTGCCCCACCCAGCATGCGCAGCGGTTTGGAACCGCCCATGCGCTTTCCCAGCCCGCCGCAAGCGATGACGATACCCGGTTTTACCATCTGATATCAGAGATCCGCTTCATGCCATGCAGACTTTCCCGTGTGACAGGCGATTGGTGTGGTTAATCGTTCCGCACCCGGTTTCGGGATTGAAAGGCGAAGGAATATGACTTCCCTATCGAGGCCGTCTTCCTGATTGTCCTCGCCATATAGACGCATATCTAAGGACCAGAAACACTCTAGCGCGGCAGATCGAGACCATTCCTTACGGTCGGCTAGTAGTTTCCCTAGAGGTTGCTTTACCACGAGTTTCTGAGGTGCTGACATATGCAGACCGGATAGGAGAACCGGGTGACGGCTTTGCAGTGCATCGACAGACTAATCGGCTTCGAATCCGATAATGCGATTGCTGTGGAATTCGGTCGCGAGCGCATTAGGTCGGTGCGCAAGATCATACATCTTTACTATCTTGCGATCCTTGCTCCTTTCGCAGTGGTTGCCTGGATCAAATGGGACCATTTGGCCACCAAGCTGGTCGGCGCGATTCTTCTACTAGCGGTACTCCTGCGCTTTCGTCACTGGATGTATGCGCTGCCTCCGGGAAAATCAGAGGACGTAAATCCCATAACCGCGCGGGTGACAGGCGGAATGGTGGTTCTCCTGTCCTGCGCGCAGAGTTATTTCTATTTGTCGATCGCATTCGCCAGCGCTGCTGCATCGCCGCAGGGTATAGAATGGTTGCAGATTCTGGGCCTTGGGCTCCTCACCGCCCTGGTTCAAGGTGCTGCCCTCACCGGGATAATTTTCGCATCGAGAGTGATTTTCTTCTGTTTCGTGTTGCCGCTGGTGTTGGCTGTCCTCTACCTTTTTGCGGCTGAAAACCTGGCGGCTTCCTCGGCGGTGGTCGTGCTCACTGCGCTCAGTTTCTACCTCGCGGAGTCCAGCCACAAGGTGCAGCTGCGGCTGTTCAAGGCGCAGTACGATGCGGATCATGCGCTTTTGCGGATGGAAAAGATCAACCTCGAACTGACGGATGCGCGCAGGAATGTTCAGCACCGGGCAGAGTATGACGATCTTACTGGGGTGAGAAACCGGTTCGCCTTCATCCGCGATGTGGAAGAGATACTGGCTGACGGACACTGCGGGCTACTGGCTCTGGTCGATCTCGACCGGTTCAAGCCGATCAACGATCTCTACGGCCATCACGCCGGTGATCAAGTGCTGCGCTATGTTGCCCGGCGATTGCAGCGTGTCGTGCCGCCCCACGCTATCGTGGGGCGCTTGGGTGGAGACGAATTCGGATTGTTCGTCAGCGGTCCCGATTGCGTGAAAGAAATGTTGAGCCTGGTAGCGATGTGCGACCGGGCGCTCGATCATTTGCGCAGGCCCATCCGGCTGTCGAACACTGTGGTCAGGGTGGGAGCAAGTGCGGGCGCTCGCCTTGTCGCATCGGGCACGACCGATGTCGGTCAGGCGCTGCGCGAGGCTGACGTGGCCCTGTATGTTGCCAAACGCGAAGGTGACGAGACAACCACGCTTTTCGATCAGAAAATCAGCGACGAAACCTTGCGTACCCACGCTATCGAGGCTGAGCTGATAAAGCTGGACTCGGACGAGTGCCTGTCGCTCGCTTACCAGCCGATCGTCAATCTCCGGACGGGCGAGCTGGCGTCGTTCGAAGCGCTTGCCAGATGGTACCACCCCACGCTGGGTGAAGTTTCGCCGGTACAGTTCATTCCGATAGCCGAGAGGCTTGGCCAGATACGGGAAATAACGCTCACTTTGCTGGAAAAAGCGTTGGAATTCGCCGCAGATTGGCAACCACCATGCCGGTTATCCTTCAACCTGAGTGCCGCGCATATTTGCAGCGAGGGCGCGGCCGACGAAATCGTGGCGCTCATCTCCCGCAAGCAATTTCCGTCCAGCCGCTTGCAGTTCGAGATTACCGAAACGGCCATGTTGGTGAATTTCGAGGTTGCTCGAAAAAACGTTGAAATCCTGCGCCGCGCCGGATGCAGGATTGCGCTCGATGATTTCGGTGCCGGTTTCGCCTCGCTGGTCTATCTGCGCGAAATCAAGTTCGACAAAGTAAAGATAGATGGTTCGCTGATCCGGGAAGCGCGGCATCCCAAGGGGCGCGACATGCTTCGCGGCGTGATCAAGATGATCGAGGCGATGAAGCTGGAAAGCGTTGCCGAATACATCGCTACGGCGGAAGACCATGAGACGGCGCTGAATTTGGGCGCGGGATTTGGCCAGGGTTTCTACCTCGGTCGCCCTCTATCCCGGGGCGGAGTGCTCGATTTGCTGCGGCAGCACCGATCGCGCTCATCGGGCAATATGGACAGTCTCCTAGGCCACCATGCAAGCGGGCGGGGTACGCTCAAAACCGACGGCATGGGCAGCATGCGATCGCTTCCTGTCCCGGCAAACAGCTAGCAAGTCCACAGCCCACGCCAAGCATTGGCGTTCGGGTTTCAGTTTGCAGCCAGTGCCGCCCAGGTCTTTTCGCCGACCAGGCCATCGGCGGAAAGGTCTTTCGATTTCTGAAAAGCGATCACCGCCCGTCTGGTAATCGGACCGAAATAGCCGTCGGCGAGAATATGCAGGAGGTTCTGCACCGCGCGGACCGGGTCTCCCCGATCTCCTTGACGCAGCAACGGGCGTGCGGAGGGCGCATGTGGGTCGCTCGCGGCATGGAAGCGATAGGAAGCTTCGAGCTTCTCGTCATATCTGTTGGCGCGATATGCCGGGCCGTTGTAGCCGCGTGCGAATTGCGCCCAGTCACGGCGAATGAGCGCGGCGTCCAGCTTGCTCGACTTCACCAAAGCGACGAATGCGCGGAGCTGAGCAGGCTCGCCCGAGACCATGGCGGAAACGAAATCTTCGACATCGTCGAAGCCGCATATGCGATAATTATCGCCCATGATCTGGAAGGCCCCCCAACTTGCCGATCGCAACGCCGCGTCGCGATCGAGGTCGATTGCCTGGGCAAGTCGGTCGTATTCCTTCCTCCCTCCCTTATATCCGCCCGGGCCTGGCTGCGAAATGGCCGGATGCGAACGGTCGTACCGGCGTTTCGTCAGGCGCGAGAAATAATGTCTCTCGAAAAGGATCTTCGGGCGCTTGTCGGCAAGGAAACCGCCGCGGCTTTCGACATCGATCACCGCGCGTACGGCCGCGACCCGGCAGCCGATGTCGCGAGCGGCCTTCTCTATGGCTTCGTCATCGAGTGGCGATGCCGGGCCGACAAATTGCAAGGACATGGCTTTTCTCCATCCAGCATGTGTCCGAGACGACCGGCCGTGAGGCAAATGCCCATCCGGTTCATCTCAGTGCGACTCGTGATGACGCCCCTTCGGCGTGTAGGAAAGCGGCCCGATCGCCTGGCATGGTTTCCGAGGGCGCGGCTGGATCATCTTGCAAGAACCGGTCGCATTTCCTCCAGGCGATTGCGCGATGATGGGTGAGCTTTCCCGGCTCGAAGTTTCGCCAGGAACCGACGACGCACTGCCAGGTTCATCGTCGGGGGCGCGATGTGAACAGCCCGGATCACATCAAGCGACGTTCCAGATAGCGATATCGTCACCGTTCCGGTGGATCGTTCCACTCGTTCCGACAGGCTCCGCCTTTCCATCGGTGAAGAAGGCGATCGTCTCCACATCGTCGGCGGAAATGCGGGCAAGGGTTCGAGCCCCTTCGGGTGTCCGTGCGATGACGACGCCCGATCGCGGCGCTCCACTGCGATCGTAATGCACCGTATAGGTTTCGACGGTGGCGGGGCCGCTATAGTGCTCATCGAGAGACGGTATCTCTCTGCGCCTTCGGTCCGCCTCTGCTTGGTAATCGAAATCCTGCGGGAATTGCGCGTCGGTGGGACACCCGGACAGCAGGATCGTATGGTTGTGCGTGGCATAGCCGCCATTGGCGAATAACAGGCCCTTATCCGTCGTTCCGCGAAGGGCCTCGACCATCGCGGCGACGGCGTGGCTCATATAATTGCCGATCGGCCCGCCACCGAAAGTGAGCCCGCCGAAGACTGTGGCCGACTTGTCGACCGGCCATCCGAGGACGCGGCGCGCCATCTTCGGCACGCAGGGAAAACAGCTATAGAGTTCGACATGCGCGAGATCGCCGACCGTGACAGCGTTCAGTTCCATCGTTTTCTCCAGCGAGACCACCAGGCTGGGCGATGCATCGTAGCGATCACGTTCGAGAAAATTGCCGCTTTCGTGCGCGGCTGCGCCGTAACCGACATGGACAAGACGATCGCTCGCGATTCCCCGGCGTTTGGCTTCCGCAAGCGAGGTCATGATGAAGCCGGCGCCTTGGTTGACCGAGGCATTGGCGACCTGCAGCTTGGTGTAGGGGAAGGCGATCGGTCGGTTGCTCTCAGTCGGCGTGACGATGTCTTCGGCCGTGACGGGGGTCCTGATCCATGCCCCTTGGTTCTCGGCCGCGACCTCACTCATTCGCGCCCATATCTGGCCGCTCTCGGCCTGCCCTTCGGCGAGGGACTGGCCATATGCGGCGCGGCCTGCATTCTCGTATAACGGATAAACATCGGTCGGAACGATCAGGCCATAGCTTTGTGCATAGCCCTTGCGCACGCGGTGCGTCGCATCGCGCAGGGCATTGGGTTTTTCGCCAGTCGCGTCCTTTTTCATGGCGGCAAGCCCGGCGGCGGTCCGGAGCGCTTCTCCGCCGGTAACGGCGCAGATTTTCGCATCCCCTCGACCGATCCGGTTGGCCGCCTCGTTCAACAGCAGGATCGGGCTGTCGCCATTGGGCATGGCGGTCTGCATGCGGTGGGACGGATCGATCCCGAGCCTGTCTGCCAGCTTTTCGTCGACGGGGTTGAGTTGCGGCCAGCCCAGCTGTGCGACCACGGCCAGCGAATCGCAATCGGCAAGCAGGCCGTGCCCGGCATCCGCATCGGCACGGCGCAGCGCTTCGGCCATCAGGCCCACAGGATCGAGGCCGTCGCCGGGCTGTTCGGGCCGGTCGTTGATCTGCCCCACGCCGACGATGACGGGAATTCTATCGGGGTCCTGATCTGGCACGTATGCTCTCCTCTCGCTGCCATGCGTAGCAAGCGAGTTTCAAGCTGCAACCGAAAGTTCAAAGAGAGCTGGCTGGGGTGGCAGGGACCTCAGCCAAGAAAATTATGGGGGTCTATCCCCTTGCCATACGTAACGGATTAAGCTATATAATGGGCTATGACGAAGCCCATCACCACCGCCCAATTCTTTCGCCTCTATCCTGACGACGAAACCTGCCTCCAGCACCTGTTCAATGTTCGCTTTGGACAGGGTTACGAATGTCCGAAATGTGAGCGTGAAAGTAAGTGGTTCCGTATCAAGGCGGAGCGCGCTTATTCCTGTCAGTGGTGTGGCCACCACCTGCACCCGACAGTCGGCACCCCGTTCGAAAAGACGCGGACCCCGCTGCAATTGTGGTTCTATGCCATCCATCTGTTCACCACCACGCGGCACGGCGTGTCGGCCAAGGAATTGGAGCGACAGCTAGGCATGACCTACAAGACCGCTTGGCGCATGGCGAAGCTGATCCGCGAACACATGACGGACGTAGATGGTGACGCGCCCGTTGGCGGCCCATTCAAGAAGGTCCAGATCGATGAGACGTTCGTTGGCGGTTATCGCCGGAACGGCATGGGCGGCAAAGGCAAGGCAGTCGTTTTCGGGATGCTCGAAAAGGGCGGCGATGTAGTCACCGAGGTTGTGGTTGATCGCAAGAGCGGCACGCTACTCCCGCATGTCGTCAAGCACGTCCTTCCCTACAGCGAGGTACATACCGATACGCTGCGCTCTTACGGCGGACTGGGCACCATCAAGGGCTACTGGCACAAACAAGTCGATCACTCGAAAGAACAATACGTTTGCCACGAAAGCGGTGCGACCGTGAATGCAATCGAAAGCTTCTGGAGCCACTTGAAGCGTTCAATCGGCGGAACGCACACCAGCGTCAGCCCGAAATACCTTGGCCTCTATACCAAGGAATTCGAGTATCGCTTCAATCGTCGCAATCGTCCGGAGACGATGCTTCCGGAACTTCTTTCGACTTTCCGGCCATTGAGCGCAGAGTAGCTTCAAAGGCATCGCGGTCGCCAATCTCGCCCTCGTGTTCGGCGATGAACTGGTCGAGTTTGCCTTGCTCTATGGCTTTACGCAGCGCCGTCATCAATTCGCCTCCGGAATTCGACAATCTGAATCCGCTTCAATTCCCCGTTCTTATAGCCCTTGCGAGCAAGAACCTCAATTTGCGCCCGGTTTTGGGCCGCTAGGGTGTAAGGGTTGCCGTCCTCTTTGAAAGTGGGATCGTCCACGTCGGCCATGAGAAACCCATCTTCTTTATCGGGATTCTCAACACTCAGGCCATTCGAGTGAAACTTGAAACCATCCGTCCGCAGCGTAATCGGCTCCAAGCCCTCCCAATCCAATTTTTGAGAGTCCCGGATAGCATCGGCGCCCGTCTTATCAACTTCAACAGCGGGGGGCATTACCAGCTAGAAACGAAGCCTCGCTTACAGAGCGACCGACCGGAGCAACGTAATTCTGCGCAGCCGCGCCACTACCGTCAATTGCACGGCGAAGCATGTCTCGCATACCCTCGCGCTCGACGTGTTGGCGCTCATCCTTACGATCCAACGCGCTTAGCGAGTCCCTGTGCATCTGCGTCATGCCCTCTATCGTGTCATGATGCATCTCAGCCATTTTCGTGATCGCTAACTCCACCGCGGAATCCTTTCCTCGGAACCGATCAAGGACCGCCCCGACCTAGTAAGCAACGACCTCCGGTCCAATTGCCTGGAGCACCGGAACACCGACCGCCAGCGCGTCCGAAAGCTCCTGAAAGAAAGCTGGGTTTGTATAGGAACCCGCTTCCGGTTCTTTGACTTTGAGTACCAAGCCGGCTCGATCACCACGCTTGGGAAGACGCTCTTCGGTAATGATGATGAGAATGTCTGAAACCATGCGGTCCAGTCCTTGCAAGGACTGGCCGTAGAGCTTTGCGTCGATTGCGTTTCTAGATGCGTCGCCACCATCGTAACTTATCAAAATGTCTGGATTAGACATACCCGATCCCCCTGATAGGCAGGTCGGCATGCGATAGGGCGTGCTACATTTGAGTCAAGCGTTACCTATGCGGAGGGGATACACCCCCGCAAAAACGATGACTGTCCAACGACGATCCGCCTTACGCACAATACTGAGCGCGCTCGAAGCCTGTTCTAACGCATCGGCAACAGCTCGGCGCGCTGTACCAAATCTTCGCTGCAGCCTTCGCCTCGCTCCTGACGATAGGCGAGTGGCAAAATCGAAAGCGCGCAGGGCGGCGCCCTCAGCCGCGCAATCGTGCAGCTCCGCGTGAAGGGCTTCAACGATCCACCACGCTGCGGTCCTACCTTCAAGATCGAAGCCAGACAGGTCCGTGGCACCGTCCAGAACCCAGGCAACACCTTCCGCATATCCGAACCTGTCCTCATTTCCGCGCGGGGAGGCTGCTTCGGTGATCGCCTGTATCATGCCGCAGCTGGCTGCTCGCGCCGTTCTGTCGAGTGGTCAGTTTTCTGTTTGTTGCCCATGATTGCCACAAGGAATGCCAGTGCAGAGCCGATCACCAGTTTCCAGGTAAACGCAAGCGATGTTACACTTTCAGGCACCCCGACCATACCACCGATTGCCGCTTCGCCTGCCACCATGGCGACAAAGCCGATCACCAACGCCCAGACAATCGACGCCTCGCTACCGCGGCTGGTGAAGACGGCTGCGGCAAACACGCCAAGCAAGCCTGCATAGGCGAACACCATCACCTGCAACGCGAATTCAAGCAGAGGAAGATCGGCGGAACGCTGCCAGAAGAAACACACCACTGCCATCAGACCGAGGATAATCGCGATCGCCATCATCGCGACGCGACCTGCAGTGACGGTCTGTTCGTCGGAAAGCTGGCCAGCCCAGGGTTTGTAGAAATCGGCGACCACGACCGAGCTCATCGAGCTCAGACCGGATGTTAGCGTGGATACAGCCGCGGCAACGACCGCCGCTCCGCACAGACCGCGCACTCCGTCGGGCAACTCGGTCAGGATATAGCGCATGAATACTGTCACGCTGTTGAGGTCCGCGTCCGCTCCAGCCAATCCAGTCAGATCGCCGCGATCGTAGAAGATATGCAGCAATTGCCCGATGCTCAGAAACACGAAGATGATGGGCAGCGCGCCGATCGATGACCAGAACAGCGCCCAGCCAGCGTGCCGCGAGCTCTTGGCGGCCAAAAGACGCTGCGTAGTGTCCTGATCGAGCCCGAAATTGCCGATGTTGAGCAGCATCAGTCCAGTAAAGGCGGCCGGAATCGTAAAAGGATCGTTGAGCGCCAGTGAAAAATCGAAAATTGTCAGCTTGCTCGGGCCAGACGGCGGCGCATCGAGCGCCGAGAGGACTTCGGCGAAACCGAGGTCGAGCCGGATGTAGAGCGCGATAAGCACTACAAATGCAGCCCCTGCATAGACGACAAGCTGTACAGCGTCGCTGGCGATGACCGAACGAAGGCCGCCCATGAGGCAAAGCGCGAGGCTAAGGATGACGATGATAACGGTCGCGAATGCAATGGCCGAAAAATCGGTCCGCATGAAGAGTATCATCGCGACAGCGAGAGCCGCCATGAATAGACGGGCGCCATTGGCGAAGATCCTCCCGACAAGATACATCGCCGAGGTGCTGCGCAAAGCAAGCTTGCCGTAGCGCTGATCGAGAAGTTCGTAGACCGTCGTGACATTGAGCGCATAGAAGCGCGGAAGCAGGACGGTTGCCACAACCAGGCTCGCAAGCACGGCGCCAAGCGATCCGGCGAGATAGGTATAGTCGGCGCGATATCCGAAATCCGGGCCGCCGAGGAAAGTTGCTGCGGATTGGGTGGTCGCAAGCACCGAAAACGCGATCAGCCAGCCGGGCATCTGACCGTCGGCAAGAAAGTATTCGCGGGCGGATCGTGCTCCCCTTCTTGAAAGGTACCAACCCAGCGCCGCGTTGCCGAGCAGGTATATCGCGACCACTATCCAGTCGATCGTTCCGAAACCCGATGACATTGGCATGGGAGAGCCCCTCCTCAGGAAGTCCGGATACGTCACCTCCCAAAAGCGGGAGCTCGGATCGGGCGGACTAGAGCCCGCCGGATCGTGAAGTCAACGCAATCAGAATGTGATGCTGGCCGAGGCGCCAAAGGTGCGACCGATGATATCGTACGTTCCCAGCAGCGCATTGAAGGAAGTGGTGGAGGCTGGTTGCGGCAGTTCTCTATCGAACAGGTTCCGGATCCCAAGATTGATCACGAGACCGTTGAAGTCTGTATCGACTTGCAGGTTCAAGTCGAAGTAGTCGACAGCCCCGATTTTTTCGCTCGGATCAAGCGCGTTCTCGACTTCGCCGATCCGACGCCAGACGAGCTGCAGCATCCCCATGTCGCCAGCGAAGGTCGCTGCTGCGCGATGACGATAGGCTGGTTGCACCAGGCTGACGGCGTCCGACGAGCAGGCGAAACCGAAGGTCCCTTTACAGTCGACCGGATCGAGCACCGGATTGCGCTGGATCGAGTAGTCAGTAACGATCGTCCCTTGATACCCGAGTCTGAGACCAGTAGCCAAGCCACTGGAGGACAGATCGATCTGATAGTTGACGTCGATGTCGAAGCCGGACTGTTCGATAACCCCAAGGTTGCGGTCGTTTACGAACGCATCGTCAATGACGCCTGTCACCGGGTCGCGAGAGATCGCCTGGCAGATCGGATTATCCGCGACCGGATTATCGATGTAGCAGCTCTGCAATGCATCGACCGGCTGGATCTGACCGACGGCGTCTGTGATGCGGATGTCGTAGTAGTCGAGGATAATCTCCAGTCCCGACGCGAATTGCGGCGTGATAACTGCGCCGATGGTGTAGGTCCGCCCGTTTTCCGGCCCGATATCGGGGTTGCCGCCGAAGAAGTATTGTCCGGTGAGATTGGCCGGATCCAGACTATCATACGAACCCTGCGGCGGAGCGCCGAAACGATCGCATTGGGCCTGGTCGCCGGTACCCAACACACAGGGGTCGCCAAGGTAGCGCGGCTGGAGCCTCGGCACTGTCCGCAGGAGCGAGAAGGGGATCGAGAAAACCGGAGCGGCGAATTCGCCGATATTCGGTGATCGAACCACCGTCTGGCGGGTTCCGCGGAAACGGATGTTGTCATCGACCTGCCAGGAAATTCCGAGCTTGTCAGTGTTGCCGACATCGGCATTGGAGAAATCGGAGAAGCGGATTGCTCCCTCAATGGTGAGATCCTCGAAGAAGGGCTTGTCGGCAAGGATCGGAATGAGCACTTCGGCATAGACCTCGCTGGCGTCGAAGCCGCCGATGATAACGCCGCCCGTGCTGCCACGGTAGGTCAGACCGTTGACCAGCGCCGCCTCGTCACCCGTCTCGAGGGATTCATCGCGATACTCGTAACCCACGGCGAAGCGGACAGGGCCCGCCAGCAGCTCAAACAGTGCCGAGGAATCGCCCGACAGGCTGAAGGCTGCAACCGTCTGTTTGCGGTCGCGGATTTCCTGGACGAAATTCGCCCCAAAACCGGAAAGGTCGGCACCCGGACCGAAGATGTCCACACTGTTTGCGATCGCGGCAAAGCGGCTGCCGCCGGTGCTGTTGACCCGCAAGGCATCGCCAGTCGTGGTCGTGTCTTCTTCGACCCGGCCGTGCTGGATATAGGCATCGTAGCGCAGCCAGTCTGCCAACGGACCGCGCAGCCCGACCTGGTACTGGGTCGTGGTGCGCTCGGTCGCGGCAGTAAGGATGCCAAGCTCTCCCAAGGTGCGCTCGACGCCCACTTCTGCCTGTCCGTTGACGAAGGTCAGGCGTGAACGGATGTCGGCAGTCAGGAACGGATTGGTTTCGCTGATGAAGACCCGATCGTTCACCGTGACAGGATTGTTGCCTGCGCGGCCCGCGCCCACGGTATCGACTCGCGTGTACATCGCGCGCCCATAAATCTCGGCGAATGGCGCGATTTTATAGTCGAAGAAAGTCGCGACATTGATGCGCTCGAGCGGCTGGATCGCCGGGTAGAGATCCGAGAAATCCGACGTTTGACGCGTTGTTTGCAACACTCCGCTCTCGTCGAAGGCAAAGAAGTTGCCGCTCGCAATATCGGTGAAATTGCCGCCGGCGCCTGCGAGCGTCGAAGTGGTGTTGTCGGCGAGGTAATCGCGGTCTCCAACCAGCAGATCGCCGCGATTGGTGTAATCGGCATAAAACACGATTCCGCCCCGATCACCGAGATTGGCGCCCAGCGAAATATTCGTGTTGTAGGTCTGAAAGTCCTCGGCTCCCTCCCAGCTGCCGCCGAGGCGCAGGCCCTCAAAGTCAGTGTCGACAATGAAATTGACGACGCCCGCAACAGCGTCAGCGCCATAAACCGCCGCTGCGCCTCCAGTTAGCACATCGACCTGCTTGAGCAGCGGTGCGGGAATGCTGTTGACGTCGACCGCATTCCGAAAGCTGAACGGAACCATTCTAGTACCATTCAGCAGGGCCAGCGTGCGATTCTGGCCGAGGTTGCGCAGATCGAGTGTCTGCGCTCCCCGTCCGTCACTTCCCGTTTGGGTAGAGTTGACGCCTCCGGCGAACTGCGGAATGCGGACACTGATGTCCTCGATCGTAACCGCGCGGTCGAGCTCGATCTGTTCCTGGTCGAAAGAGGTGACCGGGCTCGTAGCTGTCAGTTCTGTACGCTGAATGCGGGATCCAGTGACTACGATAGTCTCGCCTTCTTCGGAGTTCTGAGCCTCAGAGGTGCTGGCGGAATCCTGCGCAAAGGCGGTGCCCGGCAGGGTCGCCACGGTGCTGGCAAGAATCGTTCCGGCGAATAATTTGGCAGTTGATCTCATGGGCACTCCCCTCAGTGAACCTATATATTACCACTTTGTAACCTCTTGGCAACCCACATGCAAGAAACGTGGATTGTGAAGAGGTGAAGGATTTTCACACACGCAGAAGCCAACCTCGGGCGAAGAGCGCGCGATAGAGGAGCCACTGGATTGCTATGAGTGCGCACAGTCCGGCGATTTCTACCGTGAAGGGAAATTGCGCGAGCGGCGCATAGAGCGGATATACAAGGAAGCGGGCGACCATATAGGCGAGGATCGCGTTCGCTCCGATCGGCGCGAGCGCTTCGCGCGCCTTACCCAGCACGGATGGTGAGGTTTCCTGGTCGAATGCCAGGCGAGCGATGGCAAGCATCAGCAGGCACGAGCCGATCGCAACAAGATTGAAGCTTATGGTCCACAGCGACTTGATCAGCGGATAGGCGGCCCCGAGCATGCCTCCCGCTAGTCCGATCGCTACGCCGGAAAGCCCAAGCGATAATGGCTTTCCGGCACAGTTGTTCGATACGATGGCAGCCCCGGCACCCGCTCCGGCAAGGGTAATAAGAGAGGCTGAGAACATGCCGAGCAGACCTTCGGGATCGTATGATCCACCGTGAAGCCGGCCGGGCAGAACGAGCCTGTCGATGTAGCCATTGACGCTTGTCTCGGGCGTAAGGGCACCCGATCCGATACCGGGGATCGGATAAAGCAGCTGAAGCCCTGCAACGATTGCCGCGATGGCGATCGCAGTTGCTATCCGCCCGCTGCGGTCACGCACCAGAATAAACGTCGCCGCCGCAATGAAATAGCTGACCCCGATCAGACCGAGAACGCTCGGGATCCGCAGACGCTCCCACGACCAGTCCCATCCGAAATTGTAGATGATGCCAAGGAGTAAGAGAATCGACGCGCGGCGCGCCGCTGACGCAAGCCGCCGACTGCGCGAGAGTGCCTGAGAAGATGGTCGGGCATCGACGATCGCAAGCGAAACGCCGGAAAGAAAAATGAAAAGCGGGAAGACCAGATCATAAAGATGGATGCCGCTCCACTCGGCATGATAGAACTGCTCGGAAAACCAGGCCATGGGTTCTATCGGCCATGCCCGTGCGGACGCGTGGATCAGGGCATCGAGACCGATGATCACCAGCATGTCGAGACCGCGCAAGGCATCGACGGACAAGAGACGAGGCGACCGGTCGTTCAATGGCGAAGAGCCAGCATTTCGCCATCGATCCAGCTTCGGGTGATGCGCAGTTTGTCATCGAGATGAAGCAGATTGGCGCGTGCTCCAACAAACAGTCCGCCCAGGTCGCGCTCCAACCCCATGAAACGCGCCGGCTCGGCGCTCGCAAGTCGTGTCGCCCCGGCAAGGTCCAGATCCAGCCAGTCGATTGCGTTCTTCACGGCATCAATCATGGTCAAGGCCGATCCAGCCAGGGTGCCGTCCTCGGCCAGGCAAACTCCATCCCTGATCGCAATGTGACGACCTGCGAGCTGAAAGTGGTCGAGATCGGTTCCCACCCCCGGCATTGCATCGGTGACGAGACAGAAGCGCCTGTCTCGCTTCGCGCGGATCGCAAGGCGCAGCACTGCCGGGTCGACATGATGTCCGTCGACGATAAGTCCGCACCATGCAGGACCCTCGAGGGCAGCCACCACTGCACCGGGCTTGCGTGACTCGACACCGGTCATGGCATTGAAAAGGTGCGTGTAGCCCGTCAGGCCATCGGTCTCGGCCTGTCGGGCTTCGGTATACCCGGCCAGCGAATGCCCCAGCGCGACGCGCACACCGCGGCTGGTGAGTTCGCGGATGTGACTGCGCTCGACCTCCTCGGGGGCAAGCGTGACGAGAATGGCGCCATTCGGCAGAGAAGCGAACAAGTCGATCGTCTCGGCATCGAAAGAGCGGAAATGCCGGGCATCGTGAATGCCACGCTTGGCCGGGTTGAGCATCGGCCCTTCGAGATGAATGCCGACAATGCCCGGCACTCCTTCGGTGATTGCCTGCTCGACCGCAGCGATCGCAGTCCGAACCTTGTCGATGTCATCCGAAATCAAAGTTGGAAGCATGGCGCAGGTACCGAATGGTCGATGCGCTTTGGCCATCTTGCGCAAGGTCGCAACCGAAGGCGCGTCGTTGAACAAGACACCGCCACCTCCATTGGCCTGGATGTCGAAAAAGCCCGGGATCAGATAGCCGCCGTCAAGCTTGAGGTCTGCAAGCCCCGGCGCCGTTCCACTTCCCGGCGCGATTGCGGAAATCCGGCCATCTGCGATGTCAACCACGCCCTCATGCCACTTTCCGTCGGACAGAAGTGTGCTCGCGCCGGTGAGTCTCGTCATAATGTCTTCGTCACTTTGCTGAGCGATGGCGGATTGTCAGGGTCCAGGCTGCGGCGCCGCGATAATTCTTCGGCAAACTGATAGAAGGCGGCGGCCTGGGCGACTGGCTGCGTCAGGGGATGCCCGGTGCGAACAGTCGGCAATGCCATTACGCCTTCGACATTCACGAGGCTGCCGAAGACTGCGGGACCAAACGCGCTCAGTGAACGGGCTGCCTCATCCAGGCTGCTACGCGCTGCGTCTTCAGATCCGAGCACGATGACCGGCGAATCTGCGCCGACAGCAGCTTTTGGACCGTGATGCACCTCGGCTGCGCTGAAGGCTTCTGCGTGAAGGCCTGCCACTTCTTTTAGTTTGAGCGCCGCTTCGGCTGCAATGCCCAACCCTGTACCGCGGCCGATGACGAAAGCGCGCTGCGCATCGCAAAACTGTGAGACGATCCGATTTCCCCATCGCTCGCCGGACCCGAACCTGAGCTGCTCTGGCAAGCGGTCGAGGGCACCTGCAATCCCAGACGAAGAGGTGATGGCAGCGATCAACCGGACAAAGGTCGTCAACGTGCACAGAAAGGACTTCGTCGCCGCCACAGCGTGCTCTGGGCCAGCATGCATGTCGAGCACGATGTCCGCTGCTGCGGCAAGCGGAGATAGCGGATCATTGACGATGCCTACCACCAGCGCGCCGCCCGCCTTTGCCGCTTGCGCGGATCGCAAAAGGTCCGGACTTTGCCCGGATTGCGACACGGTGATGAAGAGCATGTCATCAAAATGCAGCTGCGTTTCGTACACCGAAGCCTGCGATGGCCCAAGCGAAGCGACGGGCCGACCGGTCGCCTGTTCCAGCGCATACTTACCGAAAAGCGCAGCGTGATCGGAGCTGCCCCGCGCGCAGGTAATGATCGCGCTCGGTGGCGACGCCAGCCACCACCTCGCGAGCTCTTGCAGCGGTGCGGCCAATGCCTCGGCTTGCAGCGCGATCCGATCGGGAGCCTCGGCAGCCTCGCTTGCCATCCGCGTCTGGGCCTGCGCGATCATCTCCTACCCTCCGGCACGGGCGCGCCCGGACGAGCGACAACGCTTGGAGCACCTGAAAGCATCAGGGCACCGCTCAACGCGTCGCCTTGCGGTTCGACCAGCATCTCGCTTGTCCGGGCGCGCAGCCATGGCCGCAAATGCGCCGACAATCCGCCCATGAGTGAGCATCTCGGCGCGCCCTTTTCGAAGATTGTCTCGATGAAACGCTCGATGTGCCGAACCGCCTCGATCACGATCGAGCGGGCGATGTCGTCACCGCGCTCGGCATAGGAAATGACTATTGGCGCAAAGGCGGCAAAGTCGCCCGGCGTCGCTGTCTCCATCCATTCGATGACCGCGACGGTGCTGTCGCCGAACTGACCGGTTACCGCATCGCTCAAGGGTGTCGACCGGGTGCGCCCATCGAGCGCCCGCAAGGCATGGCGGACTGCGCTCAGTCCAAGGGCAGCGCCGCTCGCCTCGTCAGAGATCGGGAAGCCATAGCCGCCCATGGTATCGATTTTGCCACCGACCCGCAGGTAGGCGATGGATCCGGTCCCGACGATCAATATTGCTCCGTCCTCGCCAGCATGGGCGCCTAGGTGCGCGATTTCGGCGTCGGACGCGATCGAGACCTGTGCAAAAGGCCATCGGTTGCCGACGAGCTGGCGCGACTGGCTGGCGCGCGAGAGGCCTGCGAGACCAAGACCGAGGCTCACCGCACCAATCGCATCCCCTGACAGTCCGGCTTCTTCGATGGCTCGCTGAGCAATGTCGAGCGTCAACTCTTCGACCGCCTCCACACCGATGCGAAGATTCCCCGGACCCGCCAAAACCCGGCTTAGTTCGCGGCCCTTGACATCGACCAGACTGGCAAGACTCTTAGTTCCTCCAGCATCAATGCCGAGCCAATACCGCACGTCTTGTCCTGCGCACTCGATTGGACGATTGTTTGCCATCTCGTTCATCCTGGTAAACTGATCTTCCCCATCGATATCGACGGCATGCCTGCAATCCGGCCGTCGGCGATCCCGCGCCCGGCGATGGTCTCGTTGGCAAGCACTGCAAACAGAACAGCTTCCTTGGCATCAGGATCGATGCCAAGCTCATCGGTGGTGAACACCTGGTGGCGGTGGGCAAGTTCGCGACGGATATTCGCCATGAGTGTGGGATTGCGGGCGCCACCGCCGCTGACATAGATAGCCGCGTCCTCGGCTGCACCGAGCGCATCGATTGATGAAGCGATCGAGCGCGCCGAGCACAAGCTCAGCGTGGCAAGCAGGTCTACAGTTTGTGCCGCGCTATGGCCAGACCGGCTCGCCGCTGCATCGAGCCACGCCAGGTTGAAAGTCTCCGGACCGGTTGTCTTGGGCGCGGGTCGCGCGAAAAAGGGATCAGCCAGAAGGTGCTTGAGCAACTCTGGTAACACCGTGCCGCGCGCCGCCAGCGCCCCGTCAGCATCGAAACGCATTGCCGGAAAATGACGCTGCACGAGCTGGTCCATAACGGTATTTCCCGGCCCGATATCGGTGCAGGAGGACCAGCGCCCTTTTGCCTTGCCCGGCACGAAAGTCAGATTGGCAATTCCGCCGATATTGAGCAGGATATGGTCCTTGCTGTCCTCGCCAAACAGCAGGTAATCGCCATAGGCTGCAAGCGGCGCACCTTCGCCGCCCGCTGCAATCTGCTTCTGCCGGAAATCATGCACAGTAATGATCCCGGTGCGATGGGCGATGTGGTCACCATCACCCAGCTGCAGCGTGGCATTGACCCCAGGCATCTCATCACCAGCAGAGCCTGGCGCGTGATACACTGTCTGGCCGTGGCTCGCGATCAGATCGATACTGCTCGCCGGACGCTGCCATTCCTCAAGCGCCGACAGGATCATGTCAGCATGCACCTGCGCGACGAAAGGGTTGAGCAGACAAAGCCGTTCGAGATCGATCGACCGCTTGGCAAAAACCTCACCCACGCGGCCGCGGAAATCGTCGCTGTAAGGAATGGTTGTGAAGGCATCGAGCGTTAGACACGTCGCTTCGCCCGCCCCTTCGACGCGGCACAACGCAATATCCAGACCGTCGAGCGAGGTCCCGCTCATCAGGCCAACGATATGGCGTTCAGGCTTGGCAGCAATCCGCGCGAGCTTGGCGATATCGTCAAACATCGAAAACGAGGCCGCGATTGAGGATATTGGCGGGGTCGAGCATACGCTTCAGCCTGCGCATCAATTCGATCTCGCCTTCGCTTCGCGAGACATGCAGCCAGCCCTTTTTCTCTCTGCCGATCCCATGTTCGGCCGATACAGCGCCGTCGTAGCGCGAGAGGTTCAGATAGACGGCCTCATCTGCTGCCTGGCGAACATCATCGGGGTTTGAAGTTTGAGCTTTGGGCGTAAGGAAAAGATGGAGATTGCCGTCACAAAGGTGTCCGAAGACATGCATCTCGCCCTCGGGAAAACGCTCTGCGAAAGAGTGCATGAGATCGCGGATGTAATGGTTCACGGACCGCAGCGGCAGGCTGATGTCGTAGAGAAAGACAGGCGATGCTTCGAGAATGCGCTCAAAATCGTCCCTGACCTTCCAGAATTCGAGCCTTTCGCGTTCGGAGGTGGCGACAGCGCCATCGGCAAGCGTGCCGGCCTCAAGACTACGCTCTAGGAGCGAGACCAGGCCGTTCCCACCACCGGATTCATCCGCGACCGCTTCGATCAGGGCGTAGTAAGGCGCACCGGGGGCGATCGGAGCCCGATGTCCTCCGTCACCGGTTACAGCATCGTAGTAACTGCCCCACATGACTTCAAAAGCAAGCAAGGTGCTGGTGAGGTGTCTCCTGGCATGTGCCTGAAGCGTTAGCACCGCATCGAAACTGTCCAACGCCACGAGCGCAACTTCTCGACCAGAAAAGCTGGGTTCTAGCCGAAGGACGACCTTGGTTACGACACCGAGAGTGCCTTCGCTGCCGATGAAGAGCTGCTTGAGGTCATATCCCGAATTGTTCTTCAGCATGCGGTTCATCGAAGAAACCACCTCGCCGGTCGGGAGGACAGCTTCGAGCCCGAGCACCAGATTGCGCATCATGCCATATCGCAGAACGTTCACCCCACCAGCATTGGTGGCGACATTGCCCCCGATCGTGCAGGTTCCGCGCGCGCCGAGGTCAAGCGGCAGAACCATGCCCTTTTCGGCAACCGCTTCCTGGAGTGTCTCGAGAACCACGCCGGCTTCGACGATCGCTACACCCTCGACACAATCGATCTCGAGGATGCGGTTCATGCGCTCGAGCGAGAGGACGATGTCATCAGCCTGTCCGCGCACACCATCTACGCAGGTAGTCCGCCCGCCATGAGTAACGACGGTTTGCGCACTCGAAGAGGCCCGACTGAGGAGTTCGGACACCTGCTGGGTTGTCCGAGGCCGTGCGAGCGCGCATGCCTGAAGAGGGGATGCATCCCAGTAACTGGTCTGCCGCAACCGAACTTCGTCGGCATCGAGCCAGGCAAGATCGGGCAGCGCCGCGATCAGGTCTGCCACAGAGCTCATTGGTGCAGGTCCGAGACGAACTTGTATCGATCTCCGCGATAAACAGACCGGGTAAGCTCGACGATATCGCCCTTGGCGTTGCGCGTGACGCGTTCGATTCTGAGAACTGCGCTTTGCTCGGCAATCGACAACAGCCCGGCCTCGGTCGGCGTCGCAAGCGAAGCATGAATACTCTGCGTGCCCCCGACGGGTCGGTTCCCGAGAGCTTCGAATGACCTGTAGAGTGAGCCTTCGATCTGCTCGACCGGAGGCAGGAACGTCTTCGGGACGACTGCATGCTCTATTGCGAGCGGCTCTCCATCGAGCAACCGCACACGCCCAAGTCGGACCACCTCGCTGTCACGGCCAATGCCGAGGATATTGGCCTCGTCCTCGGTCGGGCGGGCAATCGCCCGCATGATCCAGATGGTACCCGGCGTCCCGCCGCGGGCCAAAGCCTCGTCGCTGAAGCTCCCCAGCGCGTCGTTCTTGGTCTCGATGACGCGATTGACAAAGGTTCCTGATCCCTGCCGACGCGAAAGCAAACCTTCGGAGATCAATTCAGCAATGGCCTTGCGCACGGTAACACGGGATGCGTCGGTCAGGGCGCACAATTCACGTTCGGACGGAACAGCCTCACCTTCGCGCCACTCGCCTGCGATGATGTGCTGCTTGAGATTGGCAGCGATCTGAAGATAGAGCGGAGTAGAGCGGGTCCGGCCGGGTGCAAGGTCAAGCGCCATTGGACACTCCCTCAGATTGTCGCAACAGGAGGGACAAGGCCAACCCGACACTGCCGCCGGACTCGTCAAGTGCCAGCTCAGCTTGCGGACGCGCAAACCCTGCCGCGATCAGGATGGCCATGGGCAAATCATTTCCCGCGCGTGCCAGCGCCTGCCGGCTCTCCTCGGCAGAAACAGAGGCAATCGTTGAGATGATGTCGACTGCACGCTGGCGCAGTTTTTCATTGGAAACTGACATATGCGTCATCAGTCCGAGATGGGTTCGGCCGAGACCGACCATCATGCCCGTGGAAAGTGTGTTGAGCACAATCTTCTGCGCTGTTCCGGCTTTCATGCGAGTAGAGCCCGCGATGAACTCAGGTCCGGTTTCAGCGCAAAGCGCGATTTCCGCAAGGGCAAGCAAAGGCGTTTGGGGCTGGTTGGCGATCCCGATGGTCAGTCCGCCTTGCGCGCGCGCATGCTCGATCGCGGCGCATGTGTATGGTGTTCTGCCGCTGGCTGCGACGCCGATCACCACATCATGCGGAGTGATCTCACAATCCGAAATCTCATTGATTGCCAATGCAGCATCGTCCTCCGCAGCCTCTGAGCTTTCCACCAGTGCGCTCTCCCCGCCGGCGAGCAGGAATTTCAGGCGCTTCATCGGCCAGCCATAGGTCGGTGCGAGCTCGACTCCGTCCTGAACCGCTATGCGTCCAGATGTGCCGGCTCCTACCAATATAATACGACCGCCCTGCTTCAGGCGCGGCACTGCTTCGGCCACCGTCTCCGCAATCAGCGGTGCAAGAGCTTCGGTCGACTGCGCCGCCTCCACCTGTCCGGCAAGCATTTGCGCTATGTCGCCGTTGATCTGCTCAGGCAAACTGACGCCGGAGTTGCGTTGTACGGGTCTCGTCATGCCACCATTCTAGCGCAAACCCCTGCCATGGCAATACCTGTATTATATTGGTAATATTTTTGCTGGCCTGGCTTTCTTGATGTTTCATGTCTCACGCCGATCGGCTCGATTGCAATGTGAGAGCCGGAGAGGCGCGACCAGAATGCTTCGCTATTTCCCGCGGTGTCTCTGGCTGCAGGACTTCTACTTATGTGCTTGGGTATGGAGTTGCTAACACGGGTCCAGCGCACCTGAGGCTTGAAAGCGCACCAACAAGAGACCGTCGTTTCAATGCTCTACGGAATTAGTGGGATCGAGGATAGCGCCACAATTGCGTCGTGGATGATCTCACTGCCCGCCTTCAGCCTGTCGTTAAGCCCAGCACAACCCGTCCAGGGGGGAGACTGAAAATCGCCTGCCCCCGTTCCTTGGTGTACGCGTCTCGGGCCTCTTGCTCGTCTTTCGTTTCAGGAGTGATGAACTTCGCGACGCATACTTCGAGCACGCCAGGAACGACCGAGCGAAGATGTTGGTGTATGCGCGCGAAGTTCTGCCAGTGCTAGTTGCTTGTATTAACTCTGAGGCCAATCTGATCGGCGCTGAGTTCCCCGCTTTCGACCCGCTGGAGTGCACGTTCCCCGATCATCTCGAAGGTCGTGTCCGGTTCTCTATCCTTCGGCGACTTTCCCATGGTCGTCGGTAGGAGTCCGAACCACCGGTCGAGAGAAGTCGCGTGCTCCATAGTGACCTGAGAGAACGGCGTGCCCTTGGGCATTGCCTTCTCTAGTAAAGACCGCCACCCAGCGGATGTCGCGCAGGGTCGAGTCCTGCACCATCTCGCGCTGATGCTTGTCATCCTCGCGATGCGCCAGACCGCCGAACTTTTCGCTGATAAACACCTCGGCGAATCTGGTCGGCGCCATTGCAGCATACCGCCGCTGCTCTGCAGTGAGCGGCGACGCCAAGAGGGGCGACGCGCCGGGAAACTGGCTAGCGGGCCGGGTCGCGCCTTCGGGCGGCATGACCGCCTTCACGAACGAAGTCGCAAGGGATGCGAGCTTGGCGAGACCGTCGAAATCGGCATTTTCCTTCACACGTCGGGCTGCCTCGGCGCGCGCCCGGGCGATCACATCCACTGCAACCGGTATGCTGACCGCGTTGCTGGGAGCGCCAGCCTGCTCGAGACGCGCCTGCGCGGTCAGCCGAAGCGATTCCGGCAGGTCTTGGTGATCGCGAAGCAGATCCAGCACACGACATTGCATGTCGTGGTCGAATTCGGAGAAATGCTTTTCGACGAAGTCCCAGTCGCGGGGAACGCCGAGCCCTTCGTCGGCAATTCCTTTCCAGAGCGACTGGAACATCGCCAGATCGTCATCGCGGTTGGAAACCTTGCTCCAGACCGAGTGCGCCTTCCAGGCGGCCTCGAGATGGACGAGCTCGTTGCGGTAGCTGCGCACTTCTTCGACGAAGATCGTGCTTATGGACTGCTCGTCCAATCCTAACTGCGCGACGTTATCCCGGAAACTCATCCTCAATCTCTCACTGTAAGCGGTCATCGCCGCAGCACGTCTGCGGGCGCTGTCCAGCTCCTTGGTGAAGAGGCTGAACTCCAAGCTTATGAGTCGAGACTCCGAAAAATCCAAACAGGTGAGTGAAATGGTCCGACGCCACCAGTAGACAGCGCCGCGGCGTTTGAGGTTCTGAACGGGTGATCGGGGCATATGGGGCAAGCCTTTTTCGGCCTGCTGTCACCCCTGCCTTGGGACAGCTGGTTGGGACAGTTGCTGGGGACAACTGTGAATTCGCATTTGGGAAAAGCACGGATTTCCGTGCCTTTCGGCTGGTTTTGAGGTTAACTGGCTGGGGTGGCAGGGATCGAACCTGCGAATGTCGGTACCAAAAACCGATGCCTTACCACTTGGCTACACCCCAGCAGGTGCGCGCCCCTATAGCGTGTCCGGCGCGGAAGGGAAGGGGGTGGGCTCGGATTGCATGCGTCGTTCGGCAAGCTCACCTTCGAATCGTGCAATCGTCCGCCGGTCGAGCTTGTAGAAGAACATCGCAACGCCCGCGGGAATGATGATCGCGGCGGGCACTATCGCGAAGGCGAGGTCGATACCGAACTTCGCCGAATCGGTCTGCACAACCCCCGTCTCGAACCCGGTCAGCGCGAACAGCATACCCGGCAACGCCGCCCCGACTGCCACGCCGGTCTTGATCGCGAAAACCGCGCCGGACACGGCGAGGCCGGTCATCTGGCGACCCGTCGACCAGTCGAGATATTCGGCAATGTCGGTGAACATCGAATAAGCGAGCATCATCATCATGCCGAGGCCTACACCGACGAACACTTGCGCGATCGTTTGCGGCCAGATCGCGTCGAGCGGCATCAGATGGAAGATCGCAATCGCAGCGACTTCGAGCGCGCCGGCGAAGATCAGCAGACGGGCCTTGTCGAACCGGCGCGCCATCGAGGCCGCGAAAACGACTCCGACCAACTGGCCCACTGCGAAGGCTGTGTAGAAGAGGCCGATCCTGTCGAGAAACAGGAAGATCGGCGTGCCATCGTCGCCCGCCACATAGCGGAACCAGAACAGTGCACTGCTCGCGCGCGAGGCGAGGGCTACCGGGGTCAGCATTGCAGCGACGGCAACGGCTATCCAGGCTGGCGTGCGGACGAGCAATCTCACATCGTCGCGAATGCGCCCATTGGTCCGGGCCGGTGGAATTCTCTCTCTGCTCGAGGCGAATGCGATCAGCAGCGAGAGTGATCCGGCGCCGGCGATAAGGAACATCGTCAGCATGATTCCGCGCCGCTCGTCTCCCGCGCCCAACTCACGTACCAGCGTTGTCGCGATAACCGCCACCGCCACCACGGCCAAAGCGGAGAAAACCATGCGGTAGGCGGCGAAGGACGAGCGTGTATCGGCGTTGGGCGACACCACCCCCATCAGCGCCGAATAAGGCACATTGGTCGCGGTGAATGCGACCATCGTCAGCGTATAGGTCACATAAGCCCATACGAGCATTCCATTTTTCGACATGTCGGGTGCCGCGAAGATCGCCGCGCCGAACAGGCCGAACGGAACCGCGCCCCACAGCAGATAGGGGCGATAGCGACCCCAGCGGCTGCGCGTCCGGTCCCCGATCGCGCCCATTACCGGGTCGGTTATGGCATCGAAGAACTTCGTCAGCAGCAGCATGAGGCCCATCGCCGCCGGGCCAACACCGCCCAGCTCCACGAAAAAGTAGAGCAGGTAGATGTTGAAGAAGTTGATGTAGAAGGACGATGCGAGATCGCCGATCCCGTACCCGATCTTCTCCAGTCGCCCGGCGGCGGGGATCGGCTTACTCACAATTCGGTTCTCCCATGAAACCTATTGGGAGGTCATGGAAGGCGCGAAGTCAAGCCCGCGGCGGTGCGATCAATATCGCTTGCCTTCGAAATCTGCGGCCGAGTGGCGTTCGCGTAGCTGTTCGTCATCCTCGCCCCAGACTTTGTTGACGATGCGTCCGCGCCGCACTGCCGGGCGCTCGGCGATCTGTCTCACCCAGCGTTCCACATGCGTGTATTCTTGGATGGAAAGGAAGGTCTTCGCTTCACCATAAATCTCGCCGAAAACGAAGGGAGCGATCCAGGGATAGGCGGCGATATCGGCAATCGTGTAGTCCTTCCCGCCGAGGAATTCGCTGTCCGCCAGGCGCTCGTCGGCAACGTCGAACAGGCGCTTGGTTTCCATCGCATAGCGGTTGATCGGATATTCGTATTTCTCCGGGGCATAGGCGTAGAAATGGCCGAAGCCGCCGCCGATGAAGGGCGCGCTGCCGACCTGCCAGAACAGCCAGCTCAGCACTTCCGCGCGGCTGCGGTCGGTGGGTAGGAAAGCGCCGAATCTTTCGGCCAGATGCATCAGGATCGCACCGCTTTCGAACACGCGCACGGGCTCGCTGCCGCTGCGGTCGAGCAGGGCGGGGATCTTCGAATTGGGATTGAGGCCGACGAAGCCCGAACCGAACTGGTCGCCATCGCCGATATCGATCGTCCAGGCATCGTATTCCGCGCCCCCATGGCCCGCCTCGAGCAATTCCTCGAACATGATCGTCGCCTTCACCCCATTGGGCGTGGCGAGCGAATAGAGCTGGAAATCGTGCTGACCGACAGGCAGCTCTTTTTCCTCGCGCGCACCGGAAGTGGGGCGGTTTATGCTGGCGAAGCGGCCACCGTTCTCGGCATCGTGATTCCAGACTTCGGGCGGGGTGTAGGTAGGGTCGGCCAAACTCGTTCTCCTTTGGGCGGGATGGCTAGTTCACCCCGCCATTCGTCACAAGGTGGGGAACCGTGACAGCCATCCTACGGTTGTTCCCTACGCTATGACGAAGCTCATCTATGTCGACGACGATCTGCCCGGTATCACCCGGAAAGGGGCGGGTAAGGGATGGGCCTATTACGATGCCGAAGGTCGGCTGATTACCGATCCGCAGGAGAAGAAACGGCTCAATGCGATTGCGCTGCCCCCGGCCTATCGCGACGCCTGGTTTTGTCCGGCACCCAACGGCCATATCCTGGCGACCGGCGTGGATGCCAAGGGGCGCAAGCAATATCACTATCACCCCGATTTCCGCGCGGCGCGAGAGGGCGAGAAGTTCGATAGCTGTGTGACCTTCGGAAGCTTGCTGCCGCTGGTGCGCAAGCGGGTGGAAGACGATCTGCGGGGGCGCAAGCTCACTCGCGAGCGGGCGGTCGCCAGCGTTGTCCGCTTGCTCGATCTCGGCGCGGTGCGGGTCGGGAACGAGGGATATGCGCAGCGCAACCGCAGCTTCGGGGCAACCACCCTGCGGAAGCGCCATGCGGAGCTAACTGGCAAGACGCTGCGGCTGCGCTACAAGGGGAAGGGCGGCAAACTGCGTGAAGTAACCCTGTCGGATGGCAGTTTGACGCGGCTGGTACGCAAGATGCAGGATTTGCCCGGCCAGAACCTGTTCAAATATGTGGACGAGGACGGCGATGTCCAGGCGGTCGGTTCTTCCGACGTCAACGAATACCTTGCCGAAACCATGGGCGAACGATTTACGGCCAAGAATTTCCGCACATGGCATGGCAGCGTGATGGCGTTTCAGTGTCTGCTCGAAGGCGCGGGAGAGTTGCCGATCAAGGCGCTGCTCGATTGCGTCGCGGACAGGCTCGGCAATACCCCCGCCGTCACCCGCAAGAGCTATATCCATCCAGCCGTGATCGATCTGGTCGAACGGCAGGAAGAATGGCGCACGAAAACGCGCCTTCCGCGCGCGACCAAATGGCTCACCAGGGAAGAACGCGGCTTGATCGAACTGCTGCAGGAAAGCCCGGCCGCAGCGGACCTGCTCGCGGCCTAGCTCGCAGCTTGCATCTAGTATCCTTTAGGGATACCGAGCCTTCATGCATGTGGCAGGTGCCAAGATACGCGCCTTTCGCGAAACCCATGATCCGCCGCTTAGTGCGGGGGAATTCGGGACGCGCTATGGCGATCCGGAACCCTGGCCCAGCCGCACGGTCTACGGCTGGGAAGCCAGGGGCAAGATTGCCCGGGCCTCGGTCCAGAAACGCCTCGCCGATCTCGGGATTTGCGAGCCGGCGGACTGGCTCGAGCCCGCTTCGAAAAATTCCGACGAGAAAGGTCCCGCCCCCATGAGCGGCAGCGATATCCACCCCTTCTTCGACCTGCATACGCACGGCTTCGTGCGCATGGCGACGAGTACCCCGAAGGTGCGCACCGCCGATATCGCCTATAATGCCGAAGGCATCCTGGAACAGGCACGGATGGCGGATGCGCGAGCTGTCGATCTGCTGCTCTATCCAGAGCTTTCGCTGTCGTCCTATGCGCTTGATGACCTTCACCTGCAGTCGGCATTGCTCGATGCCGTCGAAACGCAGATCGAGGCGATTTGCGAAGCATCGCGTGACCTATCGCCCGTGCTTGTTCTCGGCGCGCCCTTGCGGCGTAATGGCCGGATCTACAATTGCGCACTGGTCGTGGCGCGCGGCGAGTTGCTCGGTGTCGTGCCGAAAAGCTATCTGCCGAACTACCGCGAATATTACGAAAAGCGCTGGTTCGCGCATGGCCGCGAATGCACCGGCTTGACGATCCGCTGCGGCGGGCGGGAAGTGCCTTTCGGCACCGACCTGATCTTTTCCGCCAGCGATCTGCCCGGCTTCACCTTCGGGATCGAGATTTGCGAAGATTTCTGGGCGCCCAATCCCCCCGGCACGCTCGCCGCGCTGGCCGGGGCTACGATACTCCTCAACCTGTCGGCCTCGAACATCACGATCGGCAAGTCGGATGAGCGCCATCTCCTCAGCCGGGCAAGCTCGAACCGTTCGGTCTGCGCCTATGCCTATTCGGCCAGCGGACATGGCGAGAGCACGACCGATCTCGCCTGGGACGGGCAGGGGATGATCTACGAACTGGGCGATCTGCTTGTCGAAAGCGTGCGGTTCGAGCTGGAGCCTGAACTGTGCATCGCCGATGTGGACACGCAGCGGATTCTGTCCGAGCGCATGCGGATGCAGACCTTCAACGATGCAGCCGAGGCGGCAGGGCGCCCGGAAGACTGGTATCGCCGCATCGAATTCGAGCACGCGGCATCGCGCGCCGACATCGGATTGAACCGTCCCGTCCGCCGTTTCCCGTTCGTGCCCAATCGCGCGCACAAACTGGATGAGGACTGTTACGAGGCGTTCAACATCCAGGTCGACGCGCTGATGCGGCGTATCCAGGCGACCAACCCCAAATGCCTGGTGATTGGCATATCGGGCGGGCTCGACAGCACGCATGCGCTGATCGTTGCAGCCAAGGCGATGGACCGGCTCGGTCGCCCGCGCACGGACATCCGGGGGTATACGATGCCCGGCTTCGCGACGTCCGAGGGGACCAAGTCCAATGCCTGGCGGCTGATGGACGCTTTCGGCATCGCTGCCGAGGAAATCGACATCAAGCCAACGGCGACCATGATGCTGGAGAATATTGGCCACGCCTTTGCCGATGGCGAGCCGGTTTACGATGTGACCTTCGAGAATGTGCAGGCGGGCTTGCGCACGGATTACCTCTTCCGGCTTGCCGGCCAGCATGGGGGCTGGGTCATCGGAACGGGCGATCTCAGCGAACTTGCGCTCGGCTGGTGCACCTATGGCGTGGGCGACCACATGAGCCATTACGGCGTCAATGCGGGCGTGCCCAAGACGCTGATCCAGTACCTCATCCGCTGGACTACGCAGACCAGCCAGTTCGATGAGGGTGTCGATGCCGTGCTGGCCGACATCCTCGACACGGAGATCAGCCCAGAACTGGTCCCGGCGGGCGCGGACGGGCAGATCCAGAGTACGCAATCGATCATCGGCCCTTACGAGCTCAACGACTTCTTCCTCCACCACACCATCCGCTGGGGACAGAAACCGAGCCATGTCGCATTCCTCGCCTGGCATGCCTGGAAGGACGCGAAATCAGGTCTCTGGCCGATAGACTTCCCGGATGATGCCAAGAACGAATACGATCTCGCCACCATCGCCAGATGGCTGGAAAACTTCCTCAGGCGTTTCTTCGGCTTCAGCCAGTTCAAGCGCAGCGCCTTGCCCAACGGGCCGAAGGTCAGCGCGGGTGGTGCGCTGAGCCCGCGCGGGGACTGGCGCGCGCCGAGCGATGCGGTGGCCGATACCTGGCTTGCCGAACTGGTGGCTGCCTTGCCCGATCTGGATGACTGACGATGCCGCTGCGGGCGCTGGTCATCATGATGCTGTGCAACGTCGTCTGGGCGCTCAACGTCGTTGTCAGCAAGATTGCCATCGCCGATCTCGGAACGCCGCCGTTGTTCTATGCGCTGCTGCGCTCGGTGATCATTGTGACCGTTCTCATACCGCTGCTGCGCCCACTGCCGGACAAGCTCTGGCAGGTGCTCCTGATTGGCCTCGCCATCAGCGGCGGGTCTTTCGCCTTGCTGTTCATGGGCCTCGCGACCGCAAGCCCTTCGGCGGCCGGGGTCGTCAGCCTGACCGGCGCGCCCATGACCGTGCTCTTCGCCATCATCTTCCTCGGCGAACGCATTCGTTGGCGGCGTGGGTTGGGGATTGGCTTGGCCTTCGGCGGTGTGCTTTTCGCCATGGCTGGGGACAACCAGATGGAAACGAGTACGGGCCTGTTGCTCGTGTTTGTCTCGGCGGTCGTGGGGGCGCTTGGATCGGTTTTCGTGAAGCGGCTCGATATATCTTCCATTCGTTTACAGGCCTGGGCGGCGGTCGCCTCGGTCGCTGTGCTGATTCCGTTGACGGCAGCGATTGAAGCCGGTCAGATGGTGGCCCTGTCGAAGGCCCCGTGGGCGCTCGCTGCCTGCCTGTTCTTCGCCGCGATCATCGTTTCGGTCGGGGCGCATACCGCCTACTATCGCCTGCTGCAGGAGCACGACGCCAACCTCGTCGTCCCGCTTACGCTGTTCACGCCGATTCTGACGATCCTGTTCGGAGCCTGGCTTACCGGGGACGCGATCGGCGAGCGACTGGTCATCGGCGGTGCCATTGCACTTGCCGGGGTGGCAATCATCGTGTTGCGGCCAAGCGAGACCTTTACTCGCCGCTTCCTGGTGCGGCCACGTTTCTGATCAGTCGAGTTTGACCGTCCAGCCGTGGGTGTCCTCGACTGCGCCCTTCTGGATGCCGACCAGCTTTTCGCGAATTTTGTGGGTCATTTGCCCGATCCCGCCGCTGCCGATCGTGAATTCGCCGTCGGGGCCGAGCACGGTGCCCACCGGGGTCACGACCGCGGCCGTGCCGCAGGCCATCGTCTCGAGAAGTCGGCCTTCCGTCGCGTCGGCGCGCCACTGGTCGATGCTGTAAGGTTCCTCGCGCACCTGGAGGCCTTCTTCGCGCAGCAACTGGATCAGGCTGTCGCGCGTAATGCCGGGCAGAATTGTGCCGGTGAGCGGGGGCGTGATGACCGTGCCGTCCGCGAACACGAAGAACAGGTTCATACCGCCCAGTTCTTCGATCCATTTCTTCTCGATCGCATCCAGGAACACCACCTGATCACAACCCTGATCGATGCCTTCCGCCTGTGGAACAAGGCTGGCGGCATAATTGCCGCCGGTCTTGGCGGCACCCGTGCCGCCGGGGGCGGCGCGGGTGTAGTTGCGGCTGACCCAGATCTTCACCGGCTTCGCGCCGCCTTTGAAGTAAGGGCCGACCGGGGAAGCGATGAGAATGTACTTGTATTGCCGTGCGGGCCGCACACCGAGAAAGGCCTCGGACGCGAACATGAAGGGGCGCAAATAGAGCGAACCGTCCGGATCGGAAGGAACCCAGTCGCGATCCTTCGCGACCAGTTGGCGGATCGATTCGAGGAACAGTTCCTCGGGCAATTCGGGCATTGCCATGCGCCGCGCGCTTTCGTTGAAGCGGCGCGCGTTCTGTTCGGGCCGGAACAGCGCAAGGCTATCGTCGCCCTGCTTATAGGCTTTCATGCCTTCGAAGATTTCCTGCGCATAGTGCAACACCGCCGCCGCCGGATCGAGGCTGATCGCCTCGCGCGGGCCGAGTGTCGCCTTGTACCAGCCACCTTTGTCCTCGTCATAGTCGATCACGACCATGTGGTCGGTGAATAGTCGGCCGAAGCCGGGATTTTCCAACGCTTGCTGGCGCGTTCCGGAAGGAACCGGGGCTGGGTGGGGAAGGTGCTCGAAATCCATGGATGCGCGGGTAATGGGTGAGGGCGCCAGAGGCAAGGAAGAGTCTTTTGTTCGGTGCGCTATCGGCATCCGTCGATAGCTTGCTGTTCCTTCCCGCGCCCCCTCCCGGCCACCCACGGCACGGTATTCTATGGGTGGTCGGGAGGGGGAGCGGGGCGGAATGGCCAAGGGAAGCGCGGATGCGCTTCCCGCACGCAACAATAAATTCCCAACAAAATGAGAAGGGCGACCCTCGCCCGTAGGAGGATCGCCCTTCGCATGGTCAGCGGCGGGAAGTGCCGCTCACGAAGTCTCTATCGGTTCTGCTTACCGATAGTACCTCGCGCGGAAACTTGCCGACCTCTCTGCTGAACCATGAGACATCGGATCACCTCCTTTCGCGCTGTTTAGAGCCAAAGTACCCCGTCTCCGGGGAACAAGACCGCGTTTCGCCGCTGATCTTGGATACCAATTTGTTGCCCTCAGCGCGCGAAAACAACCCTTGAAAAAAAGTTTTCCCACGTCAGAATTGGCGTTTGTGGCCCGGAGCATTCTCCGGGCCTTTTTCTTTGTTCGATCCGATCGGGATCACGAGGGGCGCCGTTTCGGGAATCGCATCAGCGGCAGTCTTCGATCACTCGGGTCACTTCGGCCCAAGGCGGCAGGTAGAGTGTAGACAAACCAGGAATTTCCACAGCGAATCGTCCACGGGTCAGCGCCATGGCATCGAGCAGCGGATCGGTCCGGCCGAGGTAAGCGGCGATGACCGGGCGCCCCGCTTCGTCGGGCGACAACCCACTCGTGTTCAGCATGCGATCGCTCGTTTCGGTGCGAATGGTCATCGCGGGTGTACCGCTGCCCGCGCCATGGCGGACCAAGGCAATCCTGGCATCGTCTGCCATACAGAGAATCGAAAAGACCGGCGCGCCCCGGCTGTCCACATATTGAGCCGAACCGTTTCCGCCCCGACTGCGGTAGGTCCATTCGCCCGGAGTACGCGCCTCGTCGATCCAGTTCTCCCTGGGAGGTGCCGGGGCGGCGGCGGACGGCGGAGGGGCTGTCTGCACCGGGGACGGCGTGGGTGTCGGCTTCGGTGCGGGGGTGGAATCCGGAGCGGGTACGCAGGCGGCGATGGTGAAGCTGAGCGCCAATGCGCCGCCGAATAGGAAATAGATCGGTTTCATGCCGCTTCAATGATCGCTAAGCGCCAAGTTTCCAATGCCGAAGAAGAAACGTCTCGATCAGATGCTTGTGGACCGCGGCCTCGTGGAGAGCCGCACGCGCGCGCAGGCGCTCGTCATGGCGGGGCTGGTTTTCTCGGGCGAACAGAAGCTCGCCAAGCCGGGGCAGCAACTTGCCGAGGATGCGCCGCTCGAGGTGCGGGGGCGCGATCATCCCTGGGTCTCGCGAGGCGGGATTAAGCTTGCCCATGCGATCGAACATTTCGGGCTCGATCCGGCAGGTGTCACCGCGATGGACATTGGCAGCTCGACCGGCGGGTTCACCGATGTGCTTCTCCAAGGCGGCGCGGCGCATGTATTCGCGGTCGATAGCGGGACCAACCAGCTCGCCTGGAAGCTGCGGCAAGACGAGCGCGTGACCGTGCTCGAACAGACCAGCGCCCGGATTCTCACGCCGGAGCTTATCGATCGGCCCGTTAGCTGGGTGGTGTGCGATGCGAGTTTCATCGGCCTCGCCAAAGTGCTCGAAGTGCCCTTGCAATTGGCCGGGCCGCGCTGCCGCCTGGTCGCGCTGATCAAGCCGCAGTTCGAAGTCGGGCGTGAAGAGGTGGGCAAGAAGGGCGTTGTCAGCGATCCCATGCTGCACGATCGGGTTTGCGGCGAAGTCCGCCAATGGATCGAAGGCCTGGATTTCGAGGTGCAGGGCATTGTTGAAAGCCCGATTAAAGGGCCGGAAGGAAATGTAGAGTTCCTCATTTCCGCCGAACGCGACCAAAGGCAGAATTGACGCTGCGGCACACTTCGCCCTAGGCGCTCGTGCAATCGTATTTCACGGAGAGAGCATGTCTTCAAATATAGCCGAGATGGAACGCCGCCGCGAAGCTGCCAGCATGGGTGGAGGACAGAAGCGGATCGATGCCCAGCACGCCAAGGGCAAGCTGACCGCACGCGAACGGCTCGATGTCCTGCTCGACGAGGGCAGCTTCGAAGAGCTCGACACCTATGTCGAGCATGACTGCGTCGATTTCGGCATGCAGGACCAGAAGATCCCCGGCGATGGCGTTGTCACCGGCAGCGGCACGATCAACGGCCGCCTCGTCTATGTTTTCTCCCAGGATTTCACAGTCTTCGGCGGCTCTCTTTCCAAACGCCATGCAGAAAAGATCTGCAAGGTAATGGACACCGCGATGAAGGTAGGCGCGCCGGTGATCGGCCTCAACGATTCCGGCGGCGCGCGCATCCAGGAAGGCGTCGCCAGCCTCGGCGGCTATGCCGAGGTGTTCCAGCGCAATGTTCTGGCCAGCGGCGTGGTGCCGCAGATCAGCCTTATTATGGGGCCGTGCGCGGGCGGCGCGGTGTACTCGCCTGCGATGACCGACTTCATCTTCATGGTGGAGGATTCGAGCTATATGTTCGTCACCGGCCCGGACGTGGTGAAGACTGTGACCAATGAGGTCGTCACGCAGGAAGAGCTGGGCGGCGCGAAAACGCACACCACCAAGACCAGCGTCGCCGACAACAGCTTCGAAAACGATATCGAGACGCTGCTCGCCACGCGCGATTTCGTCGATTACCTGCCGCTGTCGAACCGCGAGGAGGTGCCCGAGCGCCCCACCAGCGACGCATGGGACCGCGAGGAGCCGAGCCTCGACACGCTGATCCCCGACAACGCCAATCAGCCTTACGACATGCACGAGGTGATCCGGAAGACGCTGGACGAGGGCGATTTCTTCGAGATTCAGCCGAACCATGCGGCCAATATCCTCTGCGGCTTCGGCCGGGTCGAAGGGCGCACGGTGGGCGTGGTGGCGAACCAGCCGATGGTGCTGGCCGGTGTGCTCGACATCAATTCGTCGAAGAAAGCCGCGCGTTTCGTGCGCTTCTGCGATGCGTTCGAAATCCCGATCCTGACCTTCGTCGACGTGCCCGGCTTCCTTCCCGGCACGGCCCAGGAGCACAATGGCATCATCAAGCACGGCGCGAAGCTGCTCTTCGCCTATGCCGAGGCGACCGTGCCCAAGATCACCGTGATCACCCGCAAGGCCTATGGCGGCGCCTATGACGTGATGGCCTCCAAGCACCTGCGCGGCGACCTCAACTACGCCTGGCCCACCGCCGAAATCGCCGTGATGGGCGCGAAGGGCGCGGTGGAGATCATCTTCCGCCAGGACCGCGACGATCCCGACAAGATCGCCGAGAAAACCAAGGAATACGAAGACCGCTTCGCCAACCCCTTCGTGGCAGCGCAGCGCGGCTATATCGACGAGGTGATCTACCCGCACTCCACGCGTCGGCGGATCGCGCTGGGGCTAAGGAAGCTGAGGGGGAAGGTGCTTGAGAACCCGTGGAAGAAGCATGATAATATTCCGCTGTGAGGAATTATGGCGACGTAAAAGGAGATTCAGGAACACGTGAAAGCGAAGTTCGGTTTCGTGCCGAAAACCTGCTGGATTGCTGATCTGAAGCATAGGCACGGACTTACGAAGCGAACTGCGCCCAATCGACAGGGAACACAGCGGGCCTACCCTTGTCCTCCTGACAAGCGGAAAGCCATTGAGTCATCATTCAGGCATTTCGGATTGATCAAATGAAACTCGGCCGTCTCAATCGTCATTGCGAGCGTAGCGAAGCAATCCAGAGCGGCGCGCGGATCGCTCTGGATTGCCGCGGCGACTGCGTCGCCGCGCAATGACGAAGGAGCCTTGTGTCTACATCATGGCCAGCAGACGCAATGGAACGATCTATACCGGCGTGACTTCGAACCTGCCGCAGCGCGCATGGCAGCACCGTGAGGGTGTCGCCGACGGATTTACCAAACGATATGGGTGCAAAGTGTTGGTCTGGTTCGAATGCCATGAGACTATGGAATCGGCAATTTTGCGCGAAAAGCAGATCAAGGCAGGGAGCAGGCAAGACAAGCTCGCGCTGATCGAGATGGAAAATCCGACGTGGCGCGACTTGTTCGAGGAAATCGCCCAAGGCTAAGGTCGAACTGGATTACCGTGCTCGCAATGACGGAAGAATGAAATGAAACTGGGACGATTGAATCACATTGGGGTGGCCACACCGAGTATCGCGGACTCGCTTCGCTATTACCGCGACGTCATGGGCGCGACGATCACGCATGAGCCTTTCGATCTGGAGGAGCAGGGCGTGAAGGTCTGCTTCGTCGACACGCCGGGCGAAGAGGGCACCAACGGCACGCAGATCGAGCTGATCGAGCCGCTGGGCGAGCAGTCCACGCTGACCGGCTTCCTCGCCAAGAACCCCGCCGGGGGGCAGCACCACCTGTGCTACGAGGTCGAGGATATCGAGGACGCGCGCAAATGGTTCGAGGACCTCGGCAAACGCATCCTCGGCCCCACGCGCATCGGTGCGCATGGCACGCCGATCTTCTTCCTCCACCCCAAGGACATGATGGGCCAACTGACCGAGATCATGGAAACGCCCAAGGAAGGCGCGCACTGGTCGAACTGAAGGCCGAACGCCGCGCGCCGTAGCGTCCTTGCACTCTGGCTTGACGTTAGCGTAAACCTCCTGCCGAGATAAACCTTCGGGGAGAGACGCGTGAGCTACGAAACCATTATCGTCGAAAAGGACGGCCCGCTTACCACCATCACGCTCGACCGGCCCGACCGGCTGAACGCGATGGCCCCGCAGATGGCGGACGAAATCGGCGCGGCGTTCTATGATCTGGGCGATAGCCGCGCGGTGCTGATCACCGGTGCGGGCAAGGGCTTCTGCTCGGGCGCGGACCTTTCCGCGCGCGGCGAGGGGAGCGCGCTAGCCAACAAGGGCGGCAGCCATCGCGCGTTGCAGAACCATTATAATCCGGCGATCAGCATGGTGTTGCGCGCGCCGGTTCCGGTGATCTGTGCGGTCAACGGACCGGCTGCGGGGATCGGATGCAGCCTGGCGCTGGCCGGTGATTTCGTGCTGGCGGGCAAGAGCGCATACTTCCTTCAGGCCTTCGTCAATATCGGCCTGGTCCCCGACGGCGGTTCCACCTGGCTGCTGGCCCGCGCCATCGGCCGTGCGCGTGCCACGCGCATGATGATGCTGGGCGAGAAGATCGGTGCGCAGCAGGCCGAGGATTGGGGCCTCATCTACAAGGCGGTCGATGACGAGGCGCTGATGGGCGAGGCGAGGGCACTGGCGGAAAAGCTCGCCAATGGCCCCACACTGGCTTTGCGCACCATGAAACGGAATATCTCCGCCGCTCTCGACGGAACGGTAAACGAAGTCATGCTTGCTGAGGCTGAGGGGCAGCGCGTGGCCGGAGCGAGCAAGGACGCGATGGAAGGCGGGATGGCCTTCCTCCAGAAGCGCAAGCCCGCATTCAAGGGCGAATGAGCCCATGTTCGGGGGCGCCGCGGAGGTCGGAAACCTCGCAGCGATACCGGTAAAGGTGGCCGGATATGCGTAGATAGAATGGATAGATTGGCATCGTAGGAACACCGCGCTAGGGGGTCTTCCATGAGAGAGAAGACTCCCGGATACGATGACTGGAAGCCCCTCGCCGACAAGGAAGTGAAGGGCCGCGACCTAACCTGGCACACGCCTGAGGGCATTGAGGTCAAGCCGCTCTATACGAGCGAGGATGCCGCCGATCTCGATCCCGGCGTCCCTGGGATCGCGCCGTTCACGCGCGGCCCCTATGCCTCGATGTATACCGGTCGGCCGTGGACGATCCGCCAATATGCGGGCTTCTCGACCGCCGAGGAATCGAACGCCTTCTATCGCCGCAATCTGGCCGCCGGGCAGAAAGGCCTTTCGGTCGCCTTCGACCTCGCCACCCACCGCGGATATGACAGCGACCACAGCCGCGTGATCGGCGATGTCGGCAAGGCGGGTGTCGCGATCGACACCGTGCGCGATATGGAAATCCTGTTCGATCAGATCCCGCTCGACCAGATGAGCGTGTCGATGACCATGAACGGCGCGGTGATCCCGGTCATGGCGTTCTACATCGTTGCGGCGGAGCGACAGGGCGTTTCGCAGGACAAGCTTTCGGGGACCATCCAGAACGACATCCTCAAGGAGTTCATGGTCCGCAACACCTATATCTACCCGCCCGAACCGAGCATGCGGATCGTCTCCGACATCATCGCATATACTTCGGCCAACATGCCGAAATTCAACAGTATTTCGATCTCGGGCTATCACATGCACGAGGCAGGCGCCACCGCCGTGCAGGAACTCGCCTTCACCATCGCCGACGGCAAGGAATACGCCAAGCGCGCGATGGAAGCGGGCCTCGATATCGATGCCTTCGCGCCGCGCCTGTCCTTCTTCTGGGGGATCGGCATGAACTTCTTCATGGAAATCGCCAAGATGCGCGCCGCGCGTGCGCTGTGGCACGATGTGATGGAAGGGCTGGGGGCGCAAAACCCCAAGTCGAAGATGCTGCGCACGCACTGCCAGACCAGCGGTGTCAGCCTGCAGGAGCAGGACCCCTATAACAACGTCATCCGCACCACGGTAGAGGCGATGGCGGCGGTGCTTGGCGGCACGCAGTCGCTCCACACCAATGCGCTGGATGAGGCGATCGCGCTGCCGACCGACTTTTCCGCCCGCATCGCGCGCAACACGCAATTGGTGATCCAGGAAGAAACCGGCATTACCAATGTCGCCGACCCGCTGGGCGGCAGCTACTACATCGAGAGCCTCACTGCTGCCCTGATAGACGAGGCCCGCAAGCTGCTCGACGAGGTCGAGGCGGCGGGCGGCATGACCGAGTATGTCGCGAGCGGGAAGCCCAAGGCACAGATCGAGGAAGCCGCCGCCGCCAAGCAGGCGAGCGTTGACAAGGGCGAAACGGTGATCGTCGGCGTGAACAAGTATCGCCTGCCCGAGGAAGCCGAAATCGACACGCTCGACATCGACAACCATGCCGTGCGCCAGAGCCAGATCGCGCGCCTCAAGAAAGTCCGCGCTGGCCGTGACGAGTTCGCCTGCAAGGCCGCGCTCGATGCGCTGGCGCGCGGGGCCGCGCAGCGCGAAGGCAACTTGCTCGACCTCGCGGTAGAAGCCGCGCGCCACGATGCCACGCTGGGCGAAATCAGCCATGCGATGGAGGACGCCTATGGGCGCTACGACACCGTGCCCAAGCCGGTGCGCGGCGTGTATTCGCAAGCTTATGCCGATGATGATCGCTACCGGCAGGTGGTCGAAGGCGTGAAGGCGGTCGAGCGCCGCCTTGGCCGCGCGCCGAAGCTGATGGTTGCCAAGATGGGGCAGGACGGCCACGACCGCGGCGCGAATGTGATCGCATCCGCTTTTGCCGACATGGGTTTTGAGGTCGTCTCCGGTCCGCTGTTCCAGACGCCCGCGGAAACGCGCGATATGGCGCTGGAAAACGATGTGGACGCCATCGGCGCGAGCAGCCTTGCGGCAGGTCACAAAACGCTGATCCCAGAACTGATCGGCCTGCTGAAGGAGGCTGGGCGCAGCGATATCAAGGTGATCGCAGGCGGCGTAATTCCGCAGAAGGACTACGACTTCCTGCGCGATGCCGGGGTGCAGGGCATTTATGGCCCGGGTAGCAATGTGGTGGAATGCGCGGCGGACGTGCTGCGCCTGCTCGGCCACAACATGCCGCCTGCCGGTGAGGATCTGGACGAGGCCGCTGAATGAGCGCATCTTCGTCGAGCGCCTTTTTTCCGATCGCGGCCATGATGTTCGCGGCGGGGCTGGGTATACCTGTTTTCGCGGCGCTCAATGCAGGGCTCGGGCAACAGCTTGGCGGGCCTGTCGCGGCGACCGCAGTTACCTTTGCGGTTGGTTTCGTAATCGCCACGCTCATGCTGACGTTCACGGGCTATCCGCCGGCAAGCGCTTTTTCCTTTGAAAAGCCATGGCTCTGGATCGGTGCCATCATGATGCTTTTCTACGCTACATCCGTGGCCTTTTCAGCGCCCAAAATCGGGCTGGGCAACGCAATCTTCTTTGTGCTGCTCGGCCAGATCGTTGCGGCCGCCATCATCGATCATTTCGGCCTTTTGGGGTCTATACAGAGCGCGATCACACCCAAACGGGCGCTTGGTCTCGTGGTGATGGCTATCGGTCTTTATCTCGCCAGGAAACCTGTATGACCCACCCCCGCACCGACTGGACCCGCGAAGAGATCGCGGAACTGTTCGACCTTCCTTTCACCGAGCTGCTCTTCCGCGCGGCCACTGTTCATCGCGAATATCATCCGCCCGAGCAGGTGCAGCTCTGCACGCTGCTCAGTATCAAGACCGGCGGATGTCCGGAGGATTGCGGCTATTGTTCGCAGTCGGTCAAGGCCGATAGCGGGGTCGAGGCGACCAAGTTGATGGAGGTGCAATCGGTCCTCCAGCGCGCGGCGCAGGCGAAGGATGCGGGCAGCCAGCGTTTCTGCATGGGCGCGGCATGGCGCAATCCCAAGGACCGCGACATGCCCGCGATCGTCGAGATCGTGAAGGGCGTGCGCGCCATGGGTCTGGAAACCTGCATGACGCTGGGCATGCTGACGCCGAAACAAGCGGACATGCTGAAGGAAGCGGGCCTCGATTACTACAATCACAATGTCGACACCGGACCTGAATATTACGAACGCGTGATCTCGACGCGCAATTACCAGGACCGGCTCGACACGCTGCAGAACGTCCGCGATGCGGGCATCAATGTGTGCAGCGGCGGGATCGTCGGCATGGGCGAAACGCGCGAGGACCGCGTGGGCTTCGTCCACACGCTCGCCACGCTGGAACGCCATCCCGAAAGCGTGCCGGTCAACGCGCTGGTGCCGGTCAAGGGTACGGTGCTGGGCGACATGCTGGAAGGCACGCCGATGGCGAAGATCGACGATATCGAATTCGTCCGCACCGTGGCGGTGGCGCGCATCACGATGCCGATGAGCATGGTGCGCCTGTCGGCAGGCCGGGAGTCGATGTCCGAAGCCGCGCAGGCCCTGTGCTTCATGGCCGGCGCGAATTCGATCTTCACGGGCGACAAGCTGCTCACCGCTCCCAATGCAGGCGATGACACCGACGCCGCGCTGTTCGCCAAGCTCGGCCTGACCGCGCTCGAGCAGGAAGAACCGATGCGGGCGGCGGCGTGCCGCACCCAGGCCGTTCCGGCCGAATAGCCCATTTGGGGGGAATCGATGTCCGACCAGAAAATCGATACGCTGACCATTCACGCTGGATGCGAGCCCGATCCGACCACGAAAGCGCGGATCACGCCGATCTATCAAACGGCAAGCTATGTCTTCGACGATCCCGAGCACGCTGCACGGCTTTTCAGCCTGCAGGAATTCGGCAACATCTACACCCGCATCATGAATCCGACCAACGATGCGCTGGAGAAGAAGATCGCCGCGCTTGAAGGCGGTGTGGGCGCTTTGGGGCTCGCATCGGGCCATGCGGCGCAGTTGATCGCCTTCCACACGTTGATGGAGCCGGGCTGCAATATCGTCGCGGCGAAGAAGCTTTATGGCGGTTCGCTCAACCAGCTTGGCGAAAGCTTCCGCAAATTCGGCTGGGAAACGCGCTTCGTCGATGCGGACGATGCTGCGAATGTCGCCGCTGCGATCGACGAGAAGACGCGCTGTGTGTTCATCGAAAGCCTTGCCAATCCGGGCGGTGTCGTCAGCGATATCGCGGCCATTGCCAAGGCCGCGCATGATGCGGGCGTGCCGTTGATCGTCGATAACACGATGGCGACGCCGGTGCTGTGCCGTCCGTTCGAACATGGCGCCGACATCGTCGTCCATTCCTGCACCAAGTTCCTCAACGGGCACGGCAATGCGGTTGGCGGGCTGATCGTGGATTCGGGCCGTTTCGACTGGAAAGCGAGCGACAAGTTTCCCAGCCTCACGGCGCCCAACGGGTCCTATCACGGGGCGGTGCTGGTGGACGCGCTGGAGCCGGTCGGACCGATCGCCTTCATCACTGCCTGCCGGGTGCTCGGCCTGCGCGATCTCGGCCCGGCCATGGCGCCGATGAATGCCTTCCTCGCGCTGACCGGGATGGAAACGCTGGCGCTGCGAATGGATCGGCATTGCAGCAACGCGCTGGCCGTGGCGCAGTGGCTCCGCGCGCATCCCAAGGTGGACTGGGTATCCTATGCCGGGTTAGAGGATGATCCATACAGGCCGCTTGCGGAGAAATATCTGGGCGGCCGCGGCGGAGCCGTCTTCACCATCGGCCTCAAGGGCGGATTCGAGGCGGGCAAGCAGCTCGTCTCCAGCGTCAAGCTGTTCAGCCACCTCGCCAATATCGGCGATACGCGAAGCCTGATTATTCATCCCGCATCGACCACGCACAGCCAGCTTTCGGCGGAAGAGTTGGTCGCGGCGGGTGCCGGTCCGGACGTGGTGCGGCTGTCGGTCGGGATCGAACATATCGACGATATCGTCGCCGATCTCGAACAGGCGCTGGCACAGATTTAGGGACACTGGGAAGATAACGATGTTCAAAAAGATTCTCATCGCCAATCGCGGCGAAATCGCCTGCCGGGTCATCAAGACCGCGCGCCGCATGGGTATCCAGACGGTGGCCGTCTACTCCGATGCCGATGCCCGCGCGCCCTTCGTGCGGATGGCGGACGAGGCGGTGCATATCGGTCCGGCGCCAGCGGCGGAAAGCTATCTGATCGCCGACAAGATCATCGCTGCGGCTAAGCAGACCGGCGCCGAAGCGGTGCATCCGGGATATGGTTTCCTCTCCGAACGCGCGAGTTTCGTCGAGGCGTTGGCGAAGGAGAACATCGCCTTCATCGGTCCGCCGGTGAATGCCATCGCGGCGATGGGCGACAAGATCGAATCCAAGAAGCTCGCCAAGGAAGCCGGCGTGAATGTAGTCCCCGGCTTCGTCGGCGAGATCCGCGATACCGACCATGCGGTCGAGATCAGCAACGACATCGGCTATCCGGTGATGATGAAGGCCAGCGCAGGCGGCGGCGGCAAGGGCATGCGCCTTGCCTGGTCGGAAAAGGACGTGCGCGAGGGTTTCGAGGCGACCAAGCGTGAGGGCCTCAATTCCTTCGGCGACGACCGTGTCTTCATCGAGAAGTTCATCGAGAACCCGCGCCATATCGAGATCCAGATCCTCGGCGACAAGCATGGCAATGTGATCTATCTCAACGAGCGCGAATGCTCGATCCAGCGGCGGCACCAGAAGGTGGTCGAGGAAGCGCCGTCGCCTTTCGTCACGCCCAAGATGCGCAAGGCTATGGGCGAACAATGCGTCGCGCTGTCCAAGGCAGTGAACTACCACAGCGCCGGTACGGTCGAACTGATCGTCTCGGGCGCCGACCCGACGGGCGAAAGCTTCTACTTCCTGGAAATGAACACCCGCCTGCAGGTGGAGCATCCCGTTACCGAAGCGATCACGGGCGTCGACCTTGTCGAACAGATGATCCGCGTCGCGGCCGGCGAAGAACTCCAGATCAAGCAGGACGACGTCAAAATCGACGGTTGGGCGATCGAGAACCGGGTCTATGCCGAAGACCCCTATCGCGGCTTCCTGCCCTCGACGGGCCGCCTCGTGCGGTATCAGCCGCCGGTCCAGCCCTGGGCCGACGATGGCGAGGAGAACGGCCGCCGCGGTGTCGACGCTATCCGGGTGGATGACGGCGTGTTCGAAGGCGGCGAGGTGTCGATGTTCTACGACCCGATGATCGCCAAGCTCATAACCTGGGGCGAGACGCGCGATGAGGCCGCCGATCTCCAGATCGCCGCGCTCGACGCTTTCCGCATCGAAGGGCTGGGCCACAATATCGATTTCCTCAGCGCGATCATGCAGCACGACCGCTTCCGCTCGGGCGAGCTGACCACCGGCTTCATCGCCGAGGAATATCCCGACGGTTTCGAAGGCGCGCCCGCATCTGACGGGCTGACCAAGGTTCTGGCGGCGGTCGGTGGCGTGATCGCCACCGCCGATGCCGACCGGGCGCGGCGGATCAATCAGCAGCTCGCCGACGAGAATTACGCGCCGGGCGACTGGACCATTCGCATTGGCGAGCGCGAGGAAGGGGCGACCTCGCACGAGGTGCGGCTCGAGGAAAACGCGCTGACCGTCGACGACGAACAGATCACCATCGAAATGCGGTACACGCCGGGCGATGCGATGGTGGATGTGGCGCTGTTCGAAAACGGTGCGGACGAGGATGCCGATCCGCTCGATCGCTACACGTTCCAGCTCGAACCCACGCGCATGGGCTACGACATCACCACACGCGGCGCGACGCACCATCTGCG
Source organism: Qipengyuania sp. ABI-127-1 (assembly GCA_022953095.1). Taxonomy (GTDB): domain Bacteria; phylum Pseudomonadota; class Alphaproteobacteria; order Sphingomonadales; family Sphingomonadaceae; genus Qipengyuania. The sequence goes on from JALJCR010000002.1 coordinate 645,750, forward strand.
TATCCTGCAAACCCGCATCGCACCGCTCGCATCGCATATGATCGAGAAGACGCCGCCCGATCTGTCCAAAATGCTGATCTGCCCGATGCCGGGCCTGCTGGTGAAACTGCATGTGGAAGAAGGCGAGGAAGTCCAGCCGGGCCAGCCGCTCGCCACGGTCGAAGCGATGAAGATGGAAAACATCCTGCGCGCCGAAAAGCAGGCGACGGTCGGCAAGGTCAACGCAGCCGAGGGCGACAGCCTGGCAGTGGACGCGGTGATCCTGGAGCTGGAATAGAATGCACCTTTCGCATTCGCCCGATGCACCCGCAGCCGAGGAAACCGACTTCGCGACCTTTCTGAAGGCGGATATCCGCATCGGCACGGTGGTGTCGGCGGAGGATTTCCCCGAAGCGCGAAAACCGGCCTATAAGCTGGTGATCGATTTCGGCCCGGTGATCGGTGAGAAGAAAAGCAGCGCGCAGATCACCGCGAATTATTCCGCCGACGAACTGGTCGGGCGGCAGGTCGCGGCAGTGGTCAATTTCCCATCGCGACAGATCGGCCCGCTGATGTCGCAAGTGCTAACGCTGGGCTTTGCCGACGAGGCGGGCGAAGTGGTTCTGTTCGCGCCGGACAAGAAAGTGCCCGACGGATCGCGCCTGTTCTGATTTGCCGCGGGTTCAGTGCGCTTGCAGTTGCTCGTCCAGAAAGGCGGCAACATCATCCAGCGCGACGTCCCGTGCCAGACATGCTGCACCGATGCTGCGCAGCAGGATGAAGGGCAGCGTGCCCGCATCCATCTTCTTGTCGTGCAGCATGTGGTCGGCAAGCGCGCGCCCATCGCAGGGCAATTGCAGCGCGGCGATTTCCGATGGCAGGCCCGCGGCATCGACGGCGCGTGTCACCCGCTCGGCATCCGTCAGCGAAATATCACCACGCCGGGCGGAGTAGCGCGCGGCCAGCACCATGCCCAGCGCCACCGCCTCGCCGTGGAGCAGGCGGTCGGAGAAGCCGGTTTCCGCCTCCAGCGCGTGGCCGAATGTGTGGCCGAGATTGAGCAGCGCGCGCGTGCCGCTGGTCTCGCGCTCGTCCTCCGCGACAATCCGCGCCTTGGCCGCGACGCTGGTCGCCACTGCCTGTTCCAGATCGGGCGGATCCAATGCGAGTACCGCCTGCGCATGTGCCTCGAGCCAGGCGAAGAAGTCGCGATCGCCGAGCACACCGTATTTGAGCACTTCGGCAAACCCCGCGCGCAGTTCGCGCGACGGTAGGGTCGCAAGCGTATCGAGATCGGCCAGCACCAGCGATGGCTGATGAAATGCGCCGATCAGGTTCTTGCCTGCAGCGGTATTGATCGCGGTTTTTCCTCCCACCGAACTGTCGACTTGCGCGAGCAGAGTGGTCGGGAGCTGAACGAATCCGCAACCGCGTTTGAGAATGGCACAGGCAAAGCCGGTGAGATCGCCGACCACGCCGCCGCCGAGAGCGAAGACATGATCGCCCCGTTCGATGCCCTGGCCAAGCAGCCAGTCGGTGAGATGTTGGAGGCTCTCCCAGCTCTTGGAGGCTTCACCCGGCGCGACATCGTACCATCGCGGCTCGATACCTTCGGCCTGCAATGACCGGGCGACCGTCTCGCCCCAGTGCTTCCGCGCATTTTGATCGGCGACGATACAGGCATGGGCTTTGCGCAGGAAAGGCTTCGCGTGCGCGCCGAGATCGGCCAGCAGGCCCGGGCCGACCCGGACTTCGTACCGCCGTCCGGCCAGTTCGACAGGTATTACAGCCATGCGTCGATCGCCTCCAGAATGCGTTGTGCGGTTTCAGAATGGGGTCCGTTATCGGTCACCAGATGGATCTGCGCCTCGGCATAGGCTGCGCCGCGCCTGTCCTTGAGGTCGGTCAGGATTTCGCGCGCATTGCCATTGCGCAGCAGGGGCCGATCATTGCGGCGGGATGTGCGCTCTACCAAGGTGTCGATATCGCAATCGAGCCAGACCGCGATGGCTTGATCGAGAATGAGTGCGCGTGTTTCCGGATCGACGAAAGCGCCGCCGCCGGTGGCAATCACGCCATGCGCCTCTTCCATCAGACGGGCGATGACCCGGCGTTCCCCGGAGCGGAAATAGGCTTCTCCGTGCGCTTCGAAAATTTCGCTTACCGTGCGGTCTGCAGCGCGTTCGATTTCGTCGTCGACATCGACGAAATCGGTCCCGAGCATGGCCGCCAGTCTGCGCCCGACAGTCGATTTTCCGACGCCCATCAGGCCGACAAGCACCAATGGGCGGTCGATCCGCGCGGCGATCTTGGCGATTTCGCCAGGCGTCAGGGCGGTTGTATCGGTCATTGCCGCCGTGCCTAGAACTGGGCTAGGGCGCGGGCAAGGTATCAGCACTTGGAGCGGGACGCGAAAAACTTGGCGATGAGCGGCAAACGGATCGGAGCTATCTTGGTGATGGTGTTCTTGGTGCTGTTGGTAGCTGCCCTGATCCATGGCGGCGAGGAGCCGCTGCACCCGATAGAGGAAGCGATCGAAGTGCCGGGGATCGGCCGGTGAAGACCGCGTGGCTTCTGGGCACGGCGGCCCTCGTCCTCACTTCGGCCATGGGTCTTGCCCAGGATGCTCCGGTCGACCTGCTGCCCCCGGGATTCAACCAGCCTGCGCCTACCCCCACACCCACATCCACGCCAACGACACGGGCTACGCAACCTTCTGAATCCGGCCCGCCTGCCGCCGCCGAGACGCCCCGGCCGGGCGCGACGCAATCGGGCGAGATCGTTCAGCCCCTGCCGACACAAACGGCTCCGCCGCGCGCGAATCTGGACTTGTCGAACCTGCCTACAGTCGAAGAGCTGGAGTCAATGTCGACCGACGAGCTCGACGAACTGCTTGGCCTGAAGCCTAAATTCGACATACCCGACGCGGCCCGCCGTTCGACCGAACGGGTCGGTATCATCGCATCAGGCGAGGGGGGGCTGACAGCCGGTTCGCTCGCCCGCCAGCCGGCTCCCTTGGTTCGGGCTATCCTCGCCGGGACCAATCGTCCCATGGTATCGCGCTGGGGGCATATTCTCCTGCGCCGAGCCCTGGCCAGCAGGCTGGAAGCTCCCACGGGAATGGACCCGGTCGAATTCGCTAAGCTGCGGGTCGAGGTTCTCAATGCTCTGGGCGAGCATGTCGTCGCGCGGGCATTGGTTCAGGATGTCGACACGGCGGACTATTCTGCTGCGCTCGCCAATGCTGCCGTCAGGGCCTATATCGGCAGTGCCGATATCGTGGGTGCCTGCCCCGCCGTACGGTTGGTCGATACCGGGCGCGAGGATACCGAGTGGCAGATGCTGGCGGGTATCTGCAACGCCTTTGCGGGCGAAGAAACCCGCGCCCAGAACGATCTGCGCCGCTTGCTCAACCGAACCGAGGACGATCGCATCGACGTGTTGCTGGCGCAGCGCTTTGCCGGTGCCGCCGGCCGGGGGCGGCGTGCGGTGACGATCGAGTGGGAGGATACCGGACCGATCACCCCGTGGAGATTCTCACTGGCTAATGCTCTGGGCGAGCCGGTCCCGTCGAACTTGCTCGAAGATGCGGGGCCGGACCTCCTCCGCATGGCGGCGCTGACCCCGGCGCTGTCTCCGGTCCAGCGCGCTCCGGCGGTCGATATTGCCGGGGCAAGCGGCATTCTCTCGGCTTCGGCGATGGTCGATCTCTACAGCCAGATTTTCGCTGAAGAGGGCGTGGAGGGCGATCCCGCGCTGACCGCCTCGCGGCTGCGCGAGGCCTATGTCGGCAGCGACCCCGTGCAGCGGCTGGCAGCGATCCGGGACATATGGTCAGGCGGAGGCGAGTTTTCCTATGGCCGCGTTGTTCTCACCGCCTATGCTGCGGCGCGCGTGCCGGTGCGGGCCGACTTCGCCGACGAGGCTGGAAATCTTATCGCCTCGATGCTCGCGGCCGGGCTCGACGGCGATGCCATGCGCTGGTCGGGCGAAGTCGAACAGGGAAGCCTTGGCTGGGCCTTGCTCGCTCTCGCCGATCCTAACCGGAGCACTCGGGTAACCGACGGCCAGCTCGACAGCTTCGTCGATGACGATGATTCGTCAGGGCAGCAAAAGTCGCGCATGCTGCTGGCAGGACTGGCCGGTCTTGATCGGATCGACGATGCGGAGATCGGCGAATACAGCGATCGCCTCGGCATCGATCTGTCTGCCCCGACACGCTGGACCCGGATGATCGAGGGCGCGGCTGCAGTCGACAATCCCGCTCTGGTAGCGATGCTGGCGGGGCTGGGAATGCAGGGGTCCGGATGGGAACAGATGACCGCTCGCCATCTGTTCCACATCGTGGCGGCGCTGCGACGGGTGGGGCTCGATGCCGAAGCCCGCATGATCGCCGCGGAGGCGGTCGCCCGCGCCTGACGTGAGCGCGCCGGGATCATCGACAGACGATTTCCTCGCCATGCTCGCCGCCGAGCGAGGCGCGGCGCGCAACACTATCCTTGCCTACGGGCGGGATCTCGAACAGGCCGAGGCGCTGATCGGTGAAACGCTCGATGCCGCAACGCCCGCGCAACTGGCCAGGCTCGGCCAAGGTTGGTCTTCGCTTGCCCCGGCCACGCTCGCGCGGAAGGTGTCGGCTTTGCGGCAGTTTTTCGGCTTTCTCGTCGACGAAGGTCTGCGCGAGGACGATCCCACCCATGCCCTTCCTCGTCCGACAGCGCGCCGCCCGCTACCGAAAATTCTTTCGCATGACCAAGTGGAGGCCCTTTTCGCTACGGCGGAGGAAGAGGCGGTGGCAGGCACGCCTACCGCTGTCCGCCTGCTGACTCTTATCGAAATGCTCTACGGGTCGGGTCTGCGCGCGACGGAGCTGGTGTCGTTGCCGGTTTCCGCGGTGCCGCGCGATGCGCCGTTCATGACGGTCATGGGGAAAGGGGGGCAGGCCAGGCTGGTGCCCGTCAGTCGCCGTGCCGGTGCGGTTCTGAGCCGGTGGTTGCCGCTTCGCGATCCGGATTCGCCGTGGCTGTTCCCGTCGCGGGGTGGCCATCTTTCGCGTGTGCGGCTGTTCCAGCTCCTCAAGGATCTGGCCGTTCGCGCCGACTTGCCGCCCGAAAAGGTGAGCCCGCATGTCTTGCGACATGCTTTCGCGACGCATCTGCTCGAAGGCGGGGCGGACCTTCGCGCTTTGCAGACGCTGCTTGGACATGCGGATATCTCGACGACCCAGATATACACTCATCTCGATGCGGCGCGATTGGTAAAGCTGGTGAACGAGCGGCATCCGCTTGCGCGCGCGCCATCTTCGGACTAGCGCGAACCCATGATTTCCTATCTCGAATTCGAGAAGCCGGTTGCCGAGCTCGAAAAGCGCATCGCCGAACTGCGCAGTGCCTCGGAAGGCGACGATGTCGATATTTCCAACGAACTTCAACGGCTCGAACTGAAAAGCGCCAATCTGCTCGCGAGCACTTACGAGTCGCTCAGTCCGTGGCAGAAAACGCAGGTCGCGCGGCATCCTTCGCGCCCGCATTTTCGCGACTACGTCGAGCACGCGTTCGAGGAGTTCGTGCCGCTGGGCGGTGATCGCTGTTATGGCGACGATGAAGCGATTCTCGGCGGTTTCGCCAGGCTGAATGGGCGCAAGGTCGTGCTGATCGGCCACGAAAAGGGAAACGACACCGCCAGCCGGATCCGCCACAATTTCGGCATGGGCAAGCCAGAAGGGTATCGCAAGGCGATTCGCCTGATGGAATTGGCGGGACGATTTGGTCTGCCGGTGGTGACGCTGGTGGATACGTCCGGGGCCTTTCCCGGCATCGAGGCCGAGGAAAGAGGTCAGGCCGAAGCGATCGCCCGGTCCACCGAGGCCTGTCTTGCGCTTCCGGTCCCCATGGTCGCCGCGATTGTCGGTGAAGGGGGCTCCGGCGGCGCCGTCGCGCTGGCCAGTGCCGAGCGGGTGCTGATGATGGAGCATGCCGTTTATTCGGTCATTTCGCCCGAAGGGTGTGCCTCGATCCTCTGGCGCACGGCGGAGCGGGCACCGGATGCGGCGGAAGCGATGAAGGTCACCGCGCAGGATCTCGAGAGTCTCGGAGTGATCGATCGCATCGTGCCTGAGCCTGTCGGGGGTGCGCATCGCGATCCGCGCCTCGCCGCCACGTCGCTGGGATCGGCCATCGGCGAGGAACTCGACGAGCTTAGCCGGTTCCCGTCCAACGATCTCAGGCGCATGCGCGAAGAACGCTTTCTCACCCTGGCTGGCTGACACAAAGCGCCGGGGCGCGGGAACCACGCGCGCCTGCTCCGGTTCTTCCTACCGTACACGAACACAGCCGTGCGGGTCGCAATGGACGGCTCGCGCGTGCTTGCAGAGATCGGGGAGAACCGTTCATGTCGCGCATCAAACTCGCCGCCGCCACTTCCGTCGCCGCGCTTTCGCTTGGCCTATCCGCTTGTATGGGCGGCGGGGACATTCCCAGCGCATCCACACCGATTACGCAAAGCGAAGCGCAGATGGGGGCTAAGGCCCATCCACAACTGCTCGACGAATTCGGCGGTGCGATGAGCGGTTCGCATGCCCAATATGTCGCGCAGGTCGGCAAGAACATCGCCGTGCAGTCCGGGCTCGGGAACGCCCGCGAATCGTTTACCGTCTCGCTGCTCAACAGCCCGGTAAACAATGCTTTCGCCATCCCTGGGGGCTACATTTACACCACGCGTCAGCTGGTTGCGCTGATGAATAACGAAGCCGAGCTGGCCGGGGTGCTGGGGCACGAGGTCGGCCATGTCGCTGCCCGCCATTCGCAGCGTCGCCAGGCTGCGGCCCAGCGTAATACGTTGCTTGGTGCCGCCGGAGCGATCCTGTCCGGACTTCTGCTGGGCAATAGCGGGTTGGGGCAGCAGCTCGGTCAGGCGGCCCTTCAGGGGTCGCAGCTCCTGACGCTGAAATTCTCGCGGAGTCAGGAGCTCGAGGCTGACGAGCTGGGTATCCGCTATCTGAATCAGGCCGGATACGACCCGAGGGCCATGGGAACCGTGCTTCGCAGCCTGGCTTTGCAGAATGCTCTCGACGCGCGTGTTCAGGGCCGTGACAATGCGCGGCTCCCCGAATGGGCGTCCACACATCCCGACCCCGCCAGTCGCGTGCAGACTGCGTTGTCCAAAGCCCAGGCGACCGGTGGTGCGGGTGGGATCACCAATCGCGACACATTCCTGTCGCGGATCGATGGACTGACCTATGGCGACGATCCGTCGCAAGGCGTCGTCGAGGGGCGCCAGTTCATCCATCCCGATTTGCGGCTCGCTTTCACCGCGCCGCAGGGCTTTTACATGATGAACGGCACGCGTGCGGTATCGATCAATGGCCAGAGCGGGCAGGCGCAGTTTACCCTCGCACCCTACAACAACAATCTCGACAGCTATGTCACCAGCGTATTTGCGGGGCTGAGCAAGCAGCAGCAGGTTCGACCGCAATCGATCCAGAAAACGAGCGTGAATGGCCTGCCGGCCGCGTATGGCACTGCGCGGGTCAATTCGAACAACGGTCAGGTTGATGTCACGGTTTTCGCTTACGAGTTTTCCAATGATCGGGCCTACCACTTCCTCGCCATTACTCCGGCGGGACGGGCATCCACGTTCAACCAGATGTTCTCTTCGATGCGGCGGATCGATGCGCGAACTGCGGCCAATGTCATACCGCGCGTGATCGACGTGGTGACGGTGCAGAGCGGTGACACGGTTCAATCGCTCGCACGGCGGATGGCTTACAGCGACAGCCAGGTGGAGCGCTTCCGCGTCCTGAACGGATTGACCTCGAACGAGAATGTTCGGCCGGGTCAGAAGGTAAAAATCGTCGTCCGGGGCCGATAAGACCGGACGATCGCATCATGCACGAAAAAGGGCGGCGGGTAGAACCCGCCGCCCCGATTGTTCGATCAGCCTGAAATTAGGCGTTCGCTTTGCTCATCGTGGTCGAGACCTTGTTGAAGGTCGTGCTCAGCTCGCCGCCGAGGCTCTGCATCGCGGTGATCGCGGCAACGGCGATCAGCGCGGCAATGAGACCATATTCAATGGCGGTTGCACCTTCTTCGTCGCGGCGCAGCTTGCGGAAAAACTTCATGTGTCGTCTCCTGGTTCAGTCTTCGTACCCGGCTCGTCCCATAAATGCGGTTCGAGCAATTTCGCTTTCTGCACGGAAGAGATTGAAAAACTCCTAATCCCCATGGCCATGCCGATTGCCTCGTTAGATGCCTATCGCCGCAACCACCGCGGTTTCGACTTTCGACCACATGGCGATTGCCGAAGCACCAAATGATTGGATCGCACCAACCATGGCGAGAAAGATCAGAGCGAGGATCAGCCCGTATTCGACGGCAGTGGCACCGCGTGTGTCACGTCCCAGTTTGTGCAGGAAATTGACCATTCGCGTTGCCCCAATCGCCACTTGTCCAAGCTGACGGTAGGGGAGTACGGCCAAGCCAGTTAAAAAAGCGTTGAGAAGGCCTGCGATATTGGAAAAAATCCCGACATGGACCTGCGTCGTCGCCTTGGCCCTGTTCGACGGTCGGGGGCACTGGCTGATGCAGCGGAGACCCGACGACAAGCATCATGGCGGCCTGTGGGAATTTCCCGGCGGCAAGGTCGAAACGGGCGAAAAACCGCGAGATGCGCTGGTGCGCGAGATCGACGAGGAACTCGGCATTGCAATTCGGAAAGGCGATCTCATGCCCGTTGCCTTCGCGGAGGAAGCCGCAGTTGAGGGTCGTCCGCCGATTGTCATAATGCTTTACAGATCGCTGTATGACGGCAGCCCGCTATGCGCTCGGGAAGGCGGCGAACTCGGCTGGTTCGACCCACAGGGGGTTGCGCGACTGGACAAACCGCCATTGGATATCTCGCTGACGACGCAGTTGTTCGAAAAACTGTGATTTAGGGATTGCCAAGACGCAGGCGCCTGCCTATTTGGCGCCCTCCAAGCGCGCCCGTAGCTCAGCTGGATAGAGCACCAGACTACGAATCTGGGGGCCGGAGGTTCGAATCCTTCCGGGCGCGCCAATTTTCCATGGAAGTGATACCACAGGTGCGCAATGGCGCTGGGTGGACTTACCTCTAGGCCCAGACTGATTATTGGGCCGTTGCCGCAGTGGCCCCGTAGACGATCAAGCGAATTGGTGCGATTATGAGGTACTCCCTCAATCACCGAACTCGTGGTCAATCCCGGCGCAGCGAAGCTCCGGCATAGGGATCGTAGTCGGCCGACGGCAGTGGTTCTCGCGCCTCTTTCGGGATGAATATTATGGGCTCGGGGGCGGCAGGCGAGGCCGACTGCCATGCGCCGGCAAGGCCTGCGGCGATCACGGGTGCTCCGAGCAGGACAAAACAGCCGAGGATAACGCGCATGCCCTGCCGGAGGGGCATTTGACCCATCAACATAAACAGGCCGACAAGGCTGACGGCAAGGATGGACAGTCCGGTCGCCAGGCTGCCAAGCAGAAGATCGTTTATCCACCCGATGGCTCCGGCAAGAGCGGTTTCGGATCCGGGAGGCGCGACGGGTCCGTTCATTCGGCCACCATCACTTGCGACACGCGGCGTTGGCCGTGGCGCCGCTCGAGCTGGACGAAGACATCGATGCTTTCGCGCACATAATGGCGAACGTCGTCGCGCGACAGGCGCGAGCCGGTCTGGAGGACCAGCAGGGCAAGCTGCTCGATCGCCCTCTGCGGTGTATCGGCATGGATTGTCGTCATCGAGCCGGGATGGCCGGTATTGACCGCACGCAGGAAAGTGAAGGCTTCAGCCCCGCGCAATTCGCCGAGGATGATCCGGTCGGGACGCATGCGCAGCGCGGCGATCAGGAGGTCTTCGGCGCTGACATCCGCCTCGGCTAACGTTCCGCGGGCGGCGATCAGGCCCACTGCATTGGGGTGCTCGATCCGCAGTTCCTCGGTGTCCTCGATGGTCAGCAGGCGTTCGTCGCGCGGGATTTCTGCAATAAGCGCATTGAGGAAGGTCGTCTTGCCGCTCGAGGTGCCCCCGGAGACGATGATGCTGCGCCGTGCACGCACCGCTCCGGCAAGAATGTCCGCCGCTTCGCTTTCGCCAACCATATGCCAGACGCGCTCGCGATCGATGGCCGCCGCGCCGTTAGCAAGTCCGGCAAAAGCATCGCTGTCGCGCCAGTCGGTAAGCGAGAAGCTCGCCTTCACGTGCCGCCTGATCGCCAGAACGTGCCCGGCGCGCGTCGCGGGCGGAGCAATCACCTGGACGCGTGAGCCATCGGGAAGCGATGCGGCAAGCAGCGGCGCGGCGCGGCTGATCCCTTGCGAGGCATGTGCGGCGATCTGGCGCGCGAGCCGTGCTAGTAGCTGTTCGGTGAGAGCGGGATCCTCGTGGGACTCGATCCCGCCTCCCAGGCTCTCGGTCCAGATCTCGCCGGGCTGGTTCACATAGATATCGGTGATGTCCGCGCGGCCGAGCCATGGGGCAAGCGGAGCCAGGAAACTGTCGAGGTAGAAGCCCCGGGTCTCGGCAGGTGCGCTGACCTCTATCACGGTTCGACCGACGAGAAATCGAGGTCATTGGCGACGAAAACCGACACGCTGGTGCCGTGGCGGACCTTGAGCGTCGGTCGGATTTCGCCCTCCGTGATGCGCGGCGTCACATTCTGTGTGCTGCCCGGAAGCGCGACGATTACGCCATCGGTCGCCTCCCGGGTCGCAACCCCGACGCCGATATCGAGCACGGATTGCAGCAGCGCGCCGCCGAAGCGCTGGAAGAACTTGCTGTCGACCTTGCCCCTGACCCCGGCGCGCCCCAGTGGGTCGGAGGCAGGCGAATCGAGCGCGATGGTCACGCCGTCGGGACGGATCAGCCGCGTCCAGCGAATGAGCGCGCGGTTTTGCCCGCGCTGCAATTCGGCATCGTATTCGCCGTAGAGACGGCTGCCGCGCGGGATAAGGACGCGCGATCCATCGAAGCCGTGAATGTCGCGCTGAACGAGCGCGCGCACCCCGCCGGGCCGTGTGGAATCGAGCGCGGTTTCGAGCACGGCGGGGATGACGGTCCCTTGCGGCACCGTGCGCGAGGGCTTCTCAAACCGGGCTGCGTTGACCCGGGTCACCGTGCCGGCTTCTGCTTGCGATGCCGATTGTGCAGCCGAAGCGACGGGAGGCGCGGAAAATGTCACCGGCGGTTCGACCGTGCGGAATGGCTCTCGTGGAACATAGGGGGGATCTGCGGCGGCCGTTTGAACGATCACGCGCGGAGCCTGGGCGGGTGCGTTGAGCGTGGGCGCCGCACGTGTCGGTGCCGTTTGCGCAAGGGGCTCGCGCTCGCCGAGAGGTCCGCGTCCGAAATCCCCGGGCAACGCCAGTGGTGGCGGGGATGCGATGCGAGCATCGGGTTCTGGAACCGTGCCAAGGGGGCCTTCCTGTTCGAGCGTCGCCCGCCTGTCGCTCATCAGCGATACGATCCAGCCCCCGCCGATGAGCAAAGCGATTAGGAAAGCGGTCAAGCCGAGCTTGCCGGAACTACCGGTGGCGACCACCGGTCGGACATCGTTGGCCTGAGGTGTCTCGTTCGATGTCGAGGAAGCCGCGCTCATGATGCTTCCTCGGGTGTATCGTTACGCCGCGCGGTTGCTTTATCCTTGTCGATCCGGAACACCAGCTCACCATAGACCCGGTCGATGACGAAAACGCCGTCGCGCATGTAACCGTTGACGACCTCTTCCTCGCCCGTCGGGCCGATGGCAAAGACTGCCGGCAAAGCTTGTCCGGGGGCATAGGTTACGCGGGTCTTGAAGCCATCGTCGCTAAGGCTCGCCGGTCGAACTTCCCGGTCGCCGCGCAGGCGATAGCGCCAGCTCTGCAATGGGCGGGGATCTGCTACGGGTTGGGCCTCATGAGCGGCATGATCGAGCACATCCTTTACGAAGCGGACAAGCAAGGCAGCGGAATGGCTGGGCTCGACACGCAGGGAAAAATTGTAGCTCCGCCCCCGCGTGCCGATATCGAGCGTTCCCATGCGTGCATTTTCGGTTGGGAGGATCATGAAGGAATTGCGGTCCGAAGACACGCGGATTCGGAAATCGTCACCTTCGCCTGGGGTCGCACTTACTATATATTCGCTTGGTTCCAGTAGAACCGTGATCGGCGTCTCAGGCAGCATGGTGAGCAGCACGGGCGAGCCGGGGATGAACTGCACGCTCTGAATGCGGGGCGTATCGGCGCCCGGTTGCGGCGTGGTCTGCGCTGCCAGAGCCATCGGCCAAGCAACCAATCCTGCCAGGATCGCTAGTCTCATCATGCGGCGGGCTCGGCAACCGGAGCGGATTGGGGCAAACGCGGCTCCCTTGTTTCCGGAAGTGCCTCTTGATCCCGGCGATAGCGTGATACTTGAAATCCGAGCGGATTGACGAGCCGATCATCGGCACTCATTCCCGCGCCGCTGAATCGATAATTGATGACTGCAGCCCAGTGCTCGGGAGCCTGCTCGCGGCCACCGCGATCCGTGCGAACGGTGATGAAGCGCACCAATGCACTGTCGCGCGAAAGCGAGGAGACGCTCTTTATCTCGGTGCGCAGAGTTGTGCCGTTGCGCAGTTGCGCGATCGGGCTTGCGGGATTGGAGGCATTCATCGACGCGACATAGCGTTGGCGGGCATCTCCTTCGCTCCACAACGCCACCTTGCGGTAATCGTGCTGCAGATTTGCTGCATCGAAGCTTTCGCGCGCGACGACATATTGCGCGAGAAACGAGCGGGTAAGTGCGGTGTCCGGGCTGACCGCCGCTGCATCGAGCGGAGCGAGTTCCTCGACATGGCCGGTCTGGCGGTCGACCAGCAGCGTGTAGGGAACCACCGTCTTGAGCGGCAACATGACGGCGAGCGCAATCGCCAGCAGCAGTGCGATGGCGCCGGCGATGGACGCGACGATCCACGCGATGCGGCGCGAGCGCTCGAGATCCTCGGTGACGCTGGCGCCCCAGCTATCCGGAATCTCGACCTTTTCGCCGTCGATGGTGTGATGTGCGTTCATAGGCCTCGGTCCCTACGTGTGCCTGCGAGCGAGCGTCGCTGCGAGGTGCGGCGCCAGGAACTGCCCAAGGGCTCGACGCTACGCTCGCGGCTCGTGGAGGCATTGCCTTGCGAAGCATCACCGCCTGTCCGTGCCAGAAGGCGATGATCGGTGCGCTCGTGATGGAAACTCTCTTCGCGCCTTAGCTGCGTTTCCATGTGATCGACCAGGCGCTGCGAGCGTGATTGCGCAAAGGCCGGAGCCGGAGCGCTGCGAAGAGCCGTGGAGTGCTCCGCCGTCGGCGCCCGCAAGTCCGACAGCGCTGGGAAGGTGACCCAACCTCGGTTAAAGGCGATTTTGGCCATCAACCAGATCGAACTGAACTGGATGAGCGCGAAACCGAGGGTCAACGCGAGCAATTCGGTCGGCGCAGCGGGCGTTGCATAGCCGAGGCCCCGGAGCCGGAGCGCATCGCCGAGCCACGGCAGCAAGATGGCGAGTTGTCCCGCCGCCACGACGCTTAGCGTCGCCGAACCGATCAGAGCCAGCACCAGAGCGCGCAGCCAGCCTGCAAAGAGCCCCCGCGTCGCCTCGAAAAGGAGCATGCCGGCGGCCAGAGGCGCAAGAGCCAACAGCAGTCCTGCAATAATGCGGAGCAGCCCATAACTGCCCAGTATTCCTGTCAGGTAGAACAGCCGGGCAAGGCCGAAGGAGTTTTCATCTTCCAAAGCCTGGCCTTGAAACGTCCCGCCGGGTTCGTCAGCGTCGACATAGGCGCCGGTCTGCCGCCCGGTCCCCTGTTCGATCAGCCGGAGCATGGCGTCGTCGGCTTGCTGGAGACCGCCGACGAGACTTGTGTGTTGTGGCATGAGCGAAGCGCCCGCGCTTGCTGCCAATTCTCCCGGCCCATCCAGCACGACATCATGAATTATTGTGCGAAAGGCGGGCCAGGAAAACGCAAGGGTAAGGACGATCCCGATCTTGATGGCATCGCCGACCACATCGCGTGCGCCCGGCGCAGGGCCGAACAGCAGGCGAATCCCGAACAGCGCGACGAACAAGGTTAGCAGCCCCGTCATTACCGTGGCGGCGAGCGAGCTGGGGTGTCCCAGTGTCTGCCAACCATAGCTGCCCAGATAGGCTGCCTGGCAATCGATGTTTCCCAGTACGCGGGTGAGGAACTGGTCGCCGGTCAGGATCGCGGGGCAAGCCATCGTCCTCAGGCCGCCTTGCCCAGCAGCGGGCCCATCCACTTGGCCGGGTCTTCGCCGTGCTGCCTCACGAGTTCGTCGAACAGGCGCACGGTGCTTTCGCGGCCCGAGAGAATGGTCAGAAGCTCCTTCTCACCGGATAGGTCGAGCCTTGCCACCACGCTATCTTTGCCATGCCGGATAAGGAAGCAGTGCGCGCTGTCGGGCAGAGTGCGAATCAGCTCGAACTCGTGGCGCGATAGGCCGAAGCCGTTGATATAGTCTTCGGCGCGCGCCTTGGGGTTGATCATGAAGATCTGCGTGGCCGCCTGCTCGATGATCGCGCTGGCTATCCGGCTCTCAAGCGCATCCTGCGCGCTCTGGGTGGCGAAGCCGACAATGCCGTTGCGCTTGCGGATCGTCTTTTCCCAATCCTTGATCCGCCGGACGAAAACATCGTCGTCGAGCGCCTTCCAGCCCTCGTCGATGACGATGATCGCCGGCGTTCCGTCGAGGCGCTGTTCGACCCGGTGGAAGAAGTAGAGCATGGCAGGCGTGCGCGCGACGGGATCGTCGAGGATCGCGGTCATGTCGAAGCCGACCGTTTCCTGCGAAAGGTCGGTCAAGTCACGTTCGTTGTCGAACAGCCAGGCCCGGTCTCCCTCGCCCCACCAGCCCCGCATGCGCGAATAGAGGTCACCCGCGCGTGGGCGGTCGCCCCCGCGGAAAAGCTCGACCAAATGGCGAAGGCGCCGCCGCTCAGGCGGTGCGGTGAAGTTGGTATCGATCGCCTCGCGCACCTGCTCGGCTTCGCTTTCGTCGAGCCCGCCAGCCAGAAGCCCGAGCCATTCGGCGAGGAACATCCGCGCCTGGGGCGTATCCTCGAGCTGGAGCGGATTGAGTCCGCTGGGCGCTTCGGGGCGGAGGCGGTCGTACGTGCCGCCGATCGCGCGGATGAACAGTTCCGCACCCCGGTCCTTGTCGAAGAAAATCGTGCGCGGGCGATATTTGCGCGCCTGGGCCAGCAGGAAATTGAGCACCACCGTCTTGCCCGATCCCGATGGGCCGATCACGGTGAAATTGCCCAGGTCATGCGCGTGGAAGTTGAAGAAATAAGGGCCCGCCGCGGTCGTCTCGAACAGCGTGACCGCTTCGCCCCAGTGGTTGCGTGAAGGCTGGCCGACCGGAAAGTTATGCAGGCTGGCGAAGCCCGCAAAGTTGGTGGTCGAGACGAGCCCGCGGCGTGCGATATAGCGGAAATTTCCGGGGAATTGCGCCCAATAGGCAGGTTCGAGTGCTATGTCCTCGCGAACGGCAGTGATCCCGAGATCGGCAAGCAGGGCGATCACTTCGGCCACATGGCTGTCGAGGTCCTTCAGGTTGTCTGCATGGATGGCGATGGTCGTGTGATGTTCCCCGAACCCCGCGCGCCCCGCTGCCACTTCGTCCTTGGCGATCGCAAGCTCGTCGCGCAGCGACAGGGCCTCGTCTTCGGCCGATTTCATCCGGCGCAGCGCCAGGTTCATCCGGCCAAGTGCGGCGCCGCGCTCGACGAAGGCGAAGCTCTGGCTCATCGTCATCTCGAAGGGCAGGCGCGTGAGCTCGTCGAACATGCCCGGCATAGTCGACTGCGGCCAGTCCTTGATCGAAACCAGAGCAACAAAGCGGCGGTCTAGCGGGCCTGTGGGCGCTAGCTCTACAGTGTCTAGCCCGAAGCTCGCCCTGCGAGCAGGCAGATGATGACCGATATCCCCATGCGGAACCACGACCGGGCGCATATCGCCGTTGAACAGGTAAGAGAGGAACTCGAGGGGTTCGGAGCGCGTGCCATCGTCGCTGTCGTAGGTGGACAGCACCTGCGGATCATATTGGCCGAGCGCGGCCACCAGTGCTTCACGGGCATTGTCGAGCGAATGCTTTTCCGCCGCGAGCAGTGCTGCGCGGTTATCGGTCGCCGAAGCGAACAGGCCCTTGAGCCTGTCGGCAAACCCCATCCGCCCCTGTGTCGGACGGCGCATAATGGTGAGGAAGAGCTCGTTCACATAGAGCTGGCGGCGCGACAACCGTTTGCGCCAACGCTCGTCGAGCCGCTCGGAGAAGGCATCAGGGAATTCGGCCTGCATGACTACATCGGCACGCCGCCGTACGATGTGATGGTAGATTGCGAAGCGCGAATTGCCGATCGCCCGCAGCATCGCGTCGCGCAACTCGGCCCGGTAGTTTAATTCTTCGCTATCCGCAGTCTCGAACAGCAGCCCGCCAAGGCGGATGGTCTGCATCAGCAGGCCATCGCGCGTCTCGATCGTCCGCTCGTCAAGATGCCGGGCATAGGGAAGATGAGTTCCAGCCGGTGCCTCGCGGGCGATGACCTTAGGATCGCGCGTCAGGGCCGGTAGGAGTTGCATTTCCACAGATCGTAATTTTTGACCCGCGGGCAATTGCGCACGCGCGTGATCCACAGATCGAAAAAGCGCGGTTCGCGCAGGCAGAGAAGCGCGCCGATGCCGTGGAGAATGACCGCGACCAGCAGTACCCACCAAGAGCGGAACAAGAGGAAGAGCTCGACCGCGATGACAGCATTTATGACGAAGAACGTGTAGGTGACGCCTGCAAACATCTGTGGCCGCGTAAGAGCAATAAAGCATATGTCGCGGCGGAGCTGATCGGTCATTGTAAAAGTGTCTGCGCCCCATTCCCTGTTGGACTGCATCCTTCCCCGATTTCGCCGAAATTGCAAGGGCGAAACGTAATGACTGGTCCGTCAGCTGATGGGATATCGCTAAACAGAATGGGGTTTATGTTGTCTGCGGGCTTTAACTTCGGCCGTTTTTGAAAAGTCCCTCAATTTCCGCTTGTGGTAACTTGCATAATCTTCAAATCCCTTCATGATTGCGCGAATCAGGGGTGTGCGGTTGATTGGGTTTGAACCCTAACGAAAAGTTAATCTACGTTCTTCGATTCGCATTTGAAGTTCGCCGAACAATTATTATTCCTCAGAGAATAGCGAAATGCAGGGGTGTAATGCAAAAAAGGGGTCGATGGATCGGGTGCAGTGCATGCGCTTTAGGTATCGCTGGTTTAGTCAACGCGCAAACACGAACTGAGAATCACGAATACGATAGTCTTGGACGATTAATTACCACTCAATCGAGAGGGGTCGACGTTACGGAGACGCGATCTTACTGCTTTGATAATTTAGGGAACCGGACCGTTTTGCGGATTTCGACCGACGGTTCTGTGGCGAATTGCCCGCCGTCCTCGCCGACGCCCACCTCGTCACCGACGCCAACACCCACCAACACTCCGCCGGTTGCGAATGGCGATCTTGCCCGGGGATGGTGCAATACATCGACAACTTTCAATGTCACGGCAAACGATTTCGATGCAGAGGACGATCCCGCCAAGCCAGTGCTGATGGGTATCGTGGAGACGTCCGGGGGTGGAGCTTCGGCGGCAAGGCTTAATGGAAGTTCGGTTTCTATCAACTTCGGTTCGGCAGCCGGGATTTCCCAATATACCTACACCATAAAAGACAGTGCTGGATCTACTGATACAGCTTTTCTTACGATCGAGGCAATGTGTTTCGGAGGGAGTCCTGACCAATGAACATCGAGTCCGCGAAAAAGAAGAAGAGTTTTTCGTATATCTCGTTGGTCAACATCTTGATTGTCGGGTCCACATTTTGCCTCTCCCCCTTACCAATACTCGCGCAATCACCTGCTGTAGGCGGAAAACAGTCAGGTCTTACTTCGGTGTGCATGACAGGAACATGGCAAGGCTCCGCGCAGACCCTGTCATCCAATCGGGGCAAGCAATTTCGCATCGCCGTGGCTCCCACAGATGTTCCTACCCTTGAGCGGAAGGGTTTATCTCAGGCTGACTGTGGCGCACTGAACCTCACCTCGCATTCTCACCGGCAAAGATCTCGGGGCGAGGCCTGCTTGATGGCGGCCTTCGGAAACGAAGCCGTGCAGGCGCAATTTGAACGGGCCTTGGGCATTCGACCTGCAGTGCTGTGTCCCAGCGCTGAATTGGACGGAGCGCTCAGCGCGCGAGGCTGCTGACTAACTAGCGAATTCGTCGACTGCTGCCGCGCCTCAGGGCTGCGATCTGTGCAAAATTCCGGAGCTTGAATAATGGGAATGAAACGACTGTTGCTGGCCTCTGCGGCGCTGGCGCCTCTGGTGAGCTTTGGTACGCAGGTTTCGGCACAATCATTGACGCTGGACCCGCCACCGATACGGGCACCGCTGGATGAAAACGGCGTTGATCTGACGACCGGGAACATCGTGATGCCATCATCAACGATAGCCATTGGAGGTGAAGATGGTCTGGTCCACACTCGCTACCGGGTTCGAAACGGGTGGAGGCATAATTACCTGCTCTCGATCACTCGCGGTTCGCGGCAACTTGTCGGTGATACATATATCATACAAATTGGTGGAACAGCGCGTGAGTTCGCAATAGGAAGTGGAGGCTTCCTGCCCCTGGATGGCGAAAGTGGGACGCTATCGGAAACGACGAACGAGATTGTTTATACGAGCGGCGATGGGGTAAAATATACGTTTTCCAAGCAGCTCGTGAAGAATGGTGAAAGTTACTACCAACGCGTAGAGGCGGTCGGTACGTCGATAAAACACCCCGGCGGCCTGATAACCACTCTAGCCTATCGTGCTGGTTCCTACACCCGCAATGGCGTATCTTTGAAAACCATCCGCCTCGCGTCAGTCAATAATAACGGCGGTTTCCAACTTAAGTTCGAATATGAGGCGAATGGTTTCGGCTCGGGCGATGCGAGTTTGGCGGATGTCGATGCGTGGTACACCATCGATAAGGTTACCGCGATCAACAATGCTGTCGAATATTGCTCGCCTACCGCGAACAGCTGCGCGCTAACCGAAGATTGGCCCCACCTGTCCTACTCAAGCACGAAATCTGGCAGCAATACCTACGAAACCGTCACCGATGTGCTGGGCCGCGAAGCCCGGTATAAGATCGACGGGGCGCGGCGGCTCACCGCGATCAAGCGCCCCGGCGAGGCCAGCGATGGCATGGTTATCGGTTACGATAGCGAGTCCCGGGTCGACTGGATAAAGCTAATGAACAGCTATACGCGCGACTATAGCTGGTCGACTAATAGCGATAACGAGTTTGTCGCAGTGTCTACGGACGCGTTAGGCCGCACACGAACCGTTGTCAGTGATCCTGTCAAAAAGGTGATTCTTAGAGACACCGACGCACTGGGTGGCCCGACCTCTTATACGCATGATGGCTCCGGCAGGGTAACCTCAATAATCGCGCCTGAAGGCAACAAGGTCGAGTTCGACCACGATAGTCGTGGACGAGTTATCGAGACCAGGCACGTCGACGAAAATGGCTCTGCCGTCATTACGACCAGCGCGACCTATCCAGCACTCGACGGAGCCTTGCCTTGGGCCTGTGCCAATCCGGTCACCTGCGATAGCCCCCTCACCAGCACCGACGCGAACGGGAAGGTGACGAACTATACATACGATCCGGTGCACGGCGGCCTCACCCTCATCCAACGCCCCGCTGATCCCAATGGCATCCGGCCCACCACCGCGATCACCTATGCGAATCAACGCGCAAATTATTACATCTCGGCAAGCGTTCATGAGCAGAGTTCGCAGCCGATCAAGAAACCGCGGTATATCAGGACGTGTCGTACCGCAGCCAGTTGCGTCGGCAGTCCAAATGAGTTGGTCGTGGAAATGCTGTACCATCCTACAGTAGGCGAACCCAGTAACCCGCGCGTGTCGTCTTCAATACGGAGGACCGGCGACAGTTCGCTACGGGCGGTAACCTCTTATAAATACGATCATCTGATGAATGTCATCGAGGTCGATGGCCCGCTCACCGAAGCCGATATCACGACATATCGGTATGATCTCGCAGGGCAACTGGTCGGAATGATCGGCCCCGATCCCGATGGGAGTGCCGGAATGCCCCATGTCGGGATACGGCTCGAGCGAAGGGACGATGGGCAGGTTTATCAGCGCGAAGTGGGTACGCTTCAGGGCCGTTCCGACGCGGATTGGAATGCATTCGACCCTTTCGAGCTGACCAAAAGCACATTCGATGGTTTCGGCCGTCTTCTGACTGTCGCCAAGCAGGATCCCGATAGCTCGACGCAATTCTCGCTGACCCAATACAGCTACGATGCCGCCGGCAGGCGCGAATGCACTGCTCTTCGCATGAACGCTCCCATCAAGAGTACATCTCTTCCGGCCAGTGCCTGCACCGCAATGACGCCCGGCGCATTCGGCGAAGACCGGATTTCGCGTACATATTATGATAATGCCGACCAGGTCACGCAGGTCTGGTCCGGGATCGACACCGCGCTCGCCCAGCGCACGGCCAAGCTGGAATATTCGCTCAATGGCCGGGTGACAGCGGTGGAAGATGCGAAGGGAAATCGTACCGAATATATATTTGACGGTATCGATCGGGCCATCAAAGTGTTGTATCCCCATCCCACAACCGCCGGTCTCGCCAATCCAAACGATTTTGAGAGGATGACGTATCTTCCGGGCGGTCAGATCGCCACGTATTTCAACCGCAGGGGCGAGAGGATCGTGTTTCAATACGACGATCTGGGTCGGCTCAAGCGGAAGACTGTCGATACCCGGTCCGGACTGGACGGGTTGCACACTCGTAATACCAGCTATCAATACGATCTCTTTGGCAATCCTGTCGATATCAGATATACCGATGGCAAGGGTTTTGCCTACGGTTACGATGGATTGGGCCGTCTGACATCGGTGACCGATCAGATGCTATCCACCGCCCGTACGCTGGGTTACGAATACGATAAGGCCGATCGCCGCACCGCCCTTATCCACCCCGATGGCCAGCGCTTCACTTATACCTATGACGTAATGGGCCGCAACACGTTGATCCGGCATAACGGCACCACCACGCTGCGTTCGCTCGACTATTTTGGGGCGGGCGGGCTGAAGCGCGACACGCGGGGTGGCTATCGCTCTGTCTTCACCACTGATGCGGCCAGGCGGCAAGACAGCCGGAAGCTGGAGATCGCGAACCAGACAACCTCCTACGATTTGGCGCATGGTTGGTCCTACAATCCGGCAAACGAGGTGACGAACGAGATCACGAACAACGATAAGTACGCGTGGGACGGGCATCCCCCAGGTCAGCTGACCAAGAATTACACCGCCAACGGTCTCAACCAGTATACCAGGATCGATGCGGCGAATTATAGCTATGATGCCAACGGCAATCTGACCGGCGATGGGATCAACAGCTACACTTACGATCCGCAAAACCGGCTGGTGGAGGTTTCGGGCGCGCGCAATGTCAAGCTACTCTACGATCCGCTCGGGCGGCTCTATCAAATCCGCGCGAGCAACAGCGCGGTTGGCCAGATCGACGGTAGCGATACGATCCTGCGCACCAATCTTTACGATGGCGATGCGCTGATCGGGGAATATGCTGCTTCGGGTGCGATGCTGGCGCGCTATGTCCACGGGCTCTCGCCGGGGGACG
>JALJCR010000006.1 GCA_022953095.1 Qipengyuania sp. ABI-127-1
GGAAGGTATTGCATGAAAATCCTCGTCCCCGTGAAGCGGGTGATCGATTACAACGTCAAGCCGCGCGTGAAGGCGGATGGGTCTGGCGTTGATCTTGCCAACGTCAAGATGAGCATGAACCCGTTCGACGAGATTGCGGTGGAGGAAGCGATCCGCATCAAGGAAGCGGGCAAGGCGGAAGAGGTCGTTGCGGTGTCGGTCGGCCCGGCCAAGGCGCAGGAAACGCTGCGCACCGCGCTGGCCATGGGCGCCGACCGGGCGATCCTGGTCGAGACCGAGGACGAGGTCGAACCGCTCGCCGTGGCCAAGATCCTGAAGGCGATTGCCGAGGAAGAGCAGCCCGGCATCGTGATGCTGGGCAAGCAGGCGATCGACGACGATTCGAACCAGACCGGCCAGATGCTGGCGGCGCTGATGGGCCGCCCGCAGGGCACCTTTGCCAACACGGTCGAGGTCGAGGGCGATCATGTTACCGTCAAGCGCGAAGTCGATGGCGGCCTGCAGACGGTCAAGCTGACGCTGCCCGCCATCGTCACCACCGATCTGCGTTTGAACGAGCCGCGCTATGCTTCGCTGCCCAACATCATGAAGGCAAAGAAGAAGCCGCTCGATACGAAGACCCCGGCTGATTACGGCGTCGATACCGCGCCGCGGCTGACGACCACCACTGTCTCCGAGCCCCCGGTTCGCCAGGCGGGCGAGAAGGTCGAGGATGTCGATGCGCTGGTCGCCAAGATCAAGGCGCTGGGCATCGCCTGAGCCCTAGAGACGAGAAGGAAGACAGATATGAAAACCCTCGTTTGGGTCGAACACGACAATAAGAGCCTCGCCGATGCGACGCTCGCCGCCGTCACCGCTGCCGGCAAGCTCGGCGAAGTCCATCTGCTGGTTGCCGGTTCGGGTTGCCGCGCGGTGGCCGAGGAAGCCGCCGGAATCGCGGGCGTGGGCAAGGTCCACCTCGCCGACGATGCGGCTTACGAGCACGCTCTCGCCGAGAACATCGCGCCGCTGGTGGCCGACCTCATGGGCCATCACGATGCCTTCGTCGCGCCTGCGACCACCACTGGCAAGAACATAGCTCCGCGCGTTGCCGCGCTGCTCGACGTGATGCAGATCTCGGACATCCTCTCGGTCGAGGGCGAGAAGAGCTTCACCCGGCCGATCTATGCCGGCAACGCCATCGCGACGGTCGAAAGCTCGGACGAAAAGCTGGTCGTCACCGTGCGCGGCACCGCCTTCGACAAGGCCGAAGCATCCGGCGGTTCGGCGGCGATCGAAGAGGTATCCGGCCCGACCGATGCCGGTATTTCGGCCTTCGTCAGCGAAGAGATCGCCGAGAGCGACCGCCCCGAACTGACCAGCGCCAAGGTGATCGTCTCGGGCGGCCGCGCGCTGAAGGATGCGGAAACCTTCGAACAGGTCATCACCCCGCTCGCCGACAAGCTCGGCGCCGGGATCGGCGCGAGCCGCGCGGCGGTCGATGC
>JALJCR010000003.1 GCA_022953095.1 Qipengyuania sp. ABI-127-1
GCACGCAATGGAGCTTCTGTGTCCCGGCGGAAGGCATGCTTGTCTTCGACCGTTCGGCGGGGGAGGCGGCGGGGGAGGCGGAGCACCGAAATTGTACTCGAGCGTACCCATCAGCGAGTGGCTGGTGAACGAATCTTCCAGCGCGTTGCCACCCAGGTCGACCAGTTCGACGCTGTCAGCGTTGAAGTAACGATAGCGCAGGCCGACATCGACATTGTCGGTCAGCGGAGCGCGAACACCAGCAAGAACCTGCCAGGCAAGCCCGCTGTCCGAATCGTCGATCGACGAAGCGAAGTTCGAATAGGGGGCGACCTCATAGCTCGTGCGCGCTACGCCGACACCGCCACCAACATAGCCCTGAAGGCCATCATCGGGGCCGAAATCTAGCAGGCCGTTCAGCATGAAGGAAAGCGCGCTGACATCACCGCCAGCCGAATAGGAGCCTGAAGGCGCAACAAAACCGGCACCATAAGGCAGACCGGGAGTGCCAACCAGGATGCTATCGATATCTGCCTGGCGATAGCTGACTTCGGCTTCCAGACGGAAAGCACCGAAATCGTAACCGACATAGCCACCGCCATCGAAACCATATTCATGGTTGATGGTGTGTGCGTCCGGACCGCCGTTGATTTCGAATTCTGTATCTTCGACGAGCATCGCACCGAATTCGGCGCCGATGTACCAGCTGTCGTCCTTTGCCAGGGCTGGCGATGCAAGGGCCGTAGAGGCCATCGCCATTCCTATGACGAATTTCCGCATTATAGTTTCCCCTTTTTGCGAATTGGAGCCACCGAGTGCATCATATCTAACTTTCAACCCTTGAGGTGGCAAGCAAACAATGGGCGGGAACTGTTGCAATAATGCCGCTTTTCCCGCGCCTTGAGAATGAGTTCCGTGCTTCGGACCCCTTCCGTATCTGGCGAACGGTACGAAGCGTATCGGGTTCCCGTCAAATTCGCGGAATTATCGCAAGTGTTGCAAGCAGGTCGACGATCGCCCCGATTGCCGTACGCGCTTCGCTGTCGATTACCGAACCACCGACCGGCGGCACCGGCTGAACGGGCCGGTTCCATCCGTCGAGAAAGGCCAGGCGTTCCCCCGCCGAACGGTCGAAGACAAGCATGCCTTCCGCCGGGACACAGAAGCTCCATTGCGTGCCGTCCCAGCTCGCCAGATGGTCTCCGCGATTCTCCCATTCGCCCGAGGCAGGTGCAGCGACGATCCAGCACTCCCCTATCGCAGGGGAGGCGGGCGGCGTGCTGGCTTGTCCCTCCACCACCGGGTGGAGGAGCGCGTCGATCCGCGCCAGCGCTTCGTTCACGAAGAATTCCTTCTGCGCCTGTCCTGCAGGCATGGCTGTGCTGGGGGCCGCGCAGCACTTCGGGCTCGTTCGCCGAATAGAGCCAGGCACTCGCCCCGTTTTCCCAGGTCAGCTTGCGCAGGCTCGGCTCGAACACCGGGGCCAGCGCACCGGGGGCGGCGGCCAGCACGCCGCTATCGCCTTCGACCATGACGTTGCGAACTTCGGTCAGGCTGGCGCCGACCAAAGCGATGCGGGCGGCCGGATCGTTGCGGGCGACGTCGCGCACCCATTCGGCGCCTGCCCGGGTCTTGCCGAAGCCGCGCCCGGCGCAGATCAGCCATGTCCGCCATAGCTGCTCGGGCGGAAGCTGGGCATCGCGTGCCCAGCCTTCCCAGTAATAGCTTCCCAGCGCCGCAAGCTCGTGGGCCGTGAGCAGGCGGCCCAGTTCCGCGCGATCGGCCTCGGCTTCCGGACTGTCGCGCCGCAGCCAGTTCCCGCGCGAGGGAATGGATTTAGCCTTCGCCATCGCGTGCGGCCTTCCGGCGAGATTTGCGGATCGTCCGGTCGTTGGCACGGGCGCGTTCGCGCAGGGCATCGATCTTGGCGTTGATCGATGCGATGGTCGTCACCTCGTCGGCCAGCGCGCGGCGGCCCTTTTCGCGGGCCACGTTTTCGCGGTGCGCGACAAGGCAGCGCAGGGCGGTCGCCGTGTCGAATTTGCGCGCGCTTGCAGGGGTGATTTCGCCTGCCCCCTGAGCGCGCAGGTGTTCGAGCATCTCCATTTCCAGATTGTCGTATCCTTCGGCGAGGGCCGCATACCAGGCACGCGCGAAGTCCGGGTCGTCGCGGCGCAGGCGGTAGACCGCGCGCGGTGCGATCCCCGCCGCATCGGCCGCGGCGCGGACATTGGAGCTCTCGGCCAGCGTTTCGAGGAAGCGTTCGATCTTCTTTGCGCCGATGCGGCGGGTGCCGCCCGGACCGGCTGCCCCGTCGCCGATGGGTATCCCGCGTGCCTCGTCCCATTCGCGGGCGAATTGCGGATCGATCCTGCGGCGGTGATAGGCGGTCGACAGGGCCACATTGGCTGCGCGGGCGGCGGCGCGCACCTTCGGCTCGCCCCGCAGGGCGGCGAGGAAAGGGGCCATCCATTCGGGTTCGCGAGGTGTCCCGGTCGCTGGTTTGCTCGGCACGTCGATCCCTTCCGCATTTGCACTGGGCACGAAACGACGAAGGGCGGCCCCGCAAGGACCGCCCGCCAGGCCCGATCATGGTCCGGGCCGTTCGAATCGCACTTTTCCGATGTTCCCTTTTGCTAGCCAAATAGCGTCACGATGTCAAGAAAAAAGAACCAAATAGGTTAGTTCGAAAGCGTTGCCAACAAGGATCGCCTCGCTTAATCCCGCACGTCTCACCGGGACGCGAGGAATCACCCCCACAATGATCATGAAACCGCTGCGCGGGCTGTACGACTGGACGATGGACAAGGCCTCGCATCCGCATGCGGTGGGCTGGCTGGCCTTTTTCTGCTTCGTCGAATCCTCGTTCTTCCCGATTCCGCCGCACCCGCTGCTCGGCCTGATGTGCCTTGCCGAACCGAAGAAGGCGGTGAAGTTCGCGCTGATCGCCACGCTGGCCTCGGTGGCAGGCGCGCTGCTCGGCTATGCGATCGGCTGGGGGCTCTACGACAGCGTCGGGGTATGGCTCATCGGCGCGCTGGGCCTGACCGAGGCCTTCCCCGTCGCGGCCTGCCATCTGCGCGAATACGATTTCGAGGCGATCCTGATCGCGGGCGCCACGCCGGTGCCGTTCAAGCTGCTGACGATCACCGCCGGCTTCGTCGGCATGAACCTCGTCACCTTCGTGCTGTCCAGCCTGTTCGCCCGCGCGCTGATCTTCATGACCGTGGGGATACTGTTCCGCGTGTTCGGCGCGCCGATCAAACGGGTGATCGACAAATATCTCGGCACGGTGACGACCCTGTTCGTGATTCTCGTGGTGGGCGGGGTGGTGATCCTCACCCAACTCGGCGGAAGCGAGGATGGCGATACCGGCCCCTGCGCCGCCCCGCCGCCGATCGAAGCGCGCTAAGGCGCGCGCGCCCGCTTCAGATAATCCCGACTTCCTTCCCGGCCTGCTCGAAGATCGAGAGGATTTCGCCGACCTCCTCTTCGCTATGTTCCGCGCAGAGCGAGCAGCGCAGCAACGTCATATTGGCCGGAGTTGCCGGTGGGCGGGCCAGATTGACGTACAACCCACCCTTGATCAGCGCTTCCCACATGGCCGCGCCCTTTTCGAGATCGGGCATGATCACCGCGATGATCGCGCTTTGCGGTTCATCCGTGCCGAGGGTGAAGCCCAGGTCCTTCAGGCCCTTGTGCAGATTCCGCGAATTCTCCCACAAATGCGCGCGCTTGTTCGACCCGTGCATCAGCTTGCGAATGCTGGTTTCGGCGGTCGCGACCACGGAGGGCGGAAGCGAGGCGGTGAATACATAGGGGCGGCATACCAGCCGCATGATTTCGAACTTGGGGTGGTTCGAAACGCAGAAGCCGCCGACCGTCCCGACGCTTTTGGAAAAGGTGCCGATAATGAAATCGACATCGTCCATGACGCCTGCGGTTTCCACCACGCCGCGCCCGTTCTCGCCGATGAAGCCCATCGAATGCGCTTCGTCGACCAGCACCATCGCGCCGTACTTCTTGGCGATGGCAACCATTTCCTTGAGCGGCGCGACATCGCCCAGCATCGAATAGACGCCTTCGAGCACGACCAGCTTGCCCGCGCCTTCGGGAATGCGCCTGAGGCGCTTTTCCATCGCCTCGATATCGTTGTGCTTGAACGGCACGACCTCGGCATTGCCCATGGCGCAGCCGTCCCAGATGCTGGCATGGCTGTCGATGTCGAGGATGACGTAATCGCCCTTGCCGGCGATGGTCGAGATGATCCCCAGATTGGCCTGATAGCCGGTGGAAAAGACCATCGCATGGTCCATGCCGTAGAAGTCCATGAGCGCCTGCTCGACTTCCTTGTGGCCCTGATAGGTGCCATTCAGGACACGGCTGCCGGTGGTGCCCGATCCGAAATCGGCCAAGGCCTGTTTGCCCGCCTCGACCACGTCGGGGTCGAAGGTCATGCCCATGTAGTTATAGGTGCCGAGCAGGATCGTGTCGCGCCCGTTGCAGATCGCACGGGTGGGCGAGAGGACCTTTTCCATCACCAGATTGAAGGGGTCTTCCTGCCCGCTGGCGAGCAGCCCTTCGCGCAAGGCGATGACGTCGTCGAACTTCGAGAACAGATCGCTGCCTTCGCCTTCGATGGTCTCCGGCTGGTCCGGTTGGATGATGCCCTCGCTCATCAGTTGGCCTGGAGCTTGGTTACGGCATCCACGAGCTGGCCGTAATTCTCGATCTCGGCCTGCTGGTTCATCGAGATAATGATGTCGAATTCGTCTTCGATCTCGGCAACGAAATCCATGACGGTTAGGCTGTCGAATTCCAGATCGTTGGCGAAGGTCGTTTCTTCAGTAATGGTCACACCCTTCTTGTTGAAGGGGGCCGCCAGTTCGCGGATTTTTGCGTCGACTTGGGCTCGGTCCATCGCGGGGCTATCCAATCCTTATTTGGCGCAGGCCCACCAGGGGCACGGTGCACATTTTGCTGCCGGGGCAAAGCGGCTTGTGGTGGCGTTTGTCAAGCGCAGCAGGCAGTGACGCCCCTGCCGCAAGCGGGCAACCCTCTGTTCGAGCGAGAGAAAACGGATACGTGATTTTGCCTCTGCGAAGCTGGCCCGTCTGCCGCGCTGGATGTCTTCGCTTTCGAGATGACCGCCCGCTAATCAGGCACGAGGGCGCGAACTGCCGCCATGAAAGGCCCGATGGAAACGGGCTTGGCCAGATAGTCGGCCGCGCCCGCATCGCGGATCCGCTCTTCGTCGCCCTTGCCGGCATAGGCGGTAACCGCCAGCACTGGAACATCGGCCAATGCACTGTCGGCCTTGAGCTGGGCGATCAGATCGATCCCGCTGATATTGGGCAACTGGATATCCATGATAACCAGATCGGGCGCGAATCGCTTCGCCGTGGCAAGCACGTTCTGCCCGTCGGCCACGGGCACCACTTCATGGCCATTGGCCTTCAACACGTCGCAGAACAGCTTACGGTTGAGATCGTTGTCCTCGACAACGAGGATTCTCTTTGCCACTTGGCGGCTCCTTCGCGTGTTTCGAAGGGGCCATATGAAAAAGCGGGAGCGCTGACAATTATTCGCGAACCATCCGGGCAGGAAACGAGGACCGCCGAGGTGCTGGCGCTCGAAGCACTCGGCTGGGCGCTGGCCGACGAGAGGCGGGCCGAGCGGCTGCTCTCGCTCACCGGCCTCACTCCCGAACGGCTGAGGAACGGGTTGAGCGATCGCGGCGTTCAGGCCGCGGTTCTCGAATTTCTCGCCAATCACGAACCCGACCTGGTCCTGGCCGCCGATGCGCTGGATGCCACACCGGGGGCACTGGTCGCAGCTGCGCAGGAGCTTGCTACATGAAACGGCCGCTGATCATTTCCGATTGCGACGAAGTGCTGCTGCACATGGTCTCGCCCTTCCGCGACTGGCTGGCCGAGACGCAGGGGGTGGAGTTCCGTATGGAGGGCAATGATTTCTCCAGGGCGCTACGCTGGCAGGATAGCGGGGAAGTTCTCGCGCCCGAGGAAATCTGGTCAAAGCTGGGCGGCTTCTTCGACACCGAAATGCACCGCCAGACCCCCATATCGGGCGCGATCGAGGGAATGGCCGCGCTGCGCGAACACGCCGATGTCGTGATCCTCACCAATCTCGTCGACAAACGGCAGGAGATGCGCCGCGCGCAATTGCTCGATCACGGGCTCGATGCGCGGGTCTTCACCAATCAGGGACCCAAGGGACCTGCACTTCAGGCGATCCTGGAGGAATACGAACCGTCGAAGGCCATCTTCATCGACGATCTGGCGCAACATCACCGCTCTGCGCGCGAGACCGTCGGCACCATCACCACGCTCCACCTCTGCGGCGAACCTTTGCTCGCCCCGCATATCGATTGCGCGCACACATCGGGTCATGCCGATGCACGGATCGATCGCTGGGACGAAGCGCTGCCGTGGCTGCTGGGCGAAATCGAGAAGGAAACCGCATGAGCATTCACGACCGTCTTCGTGCCCATGGCATCACGCTGCCCCCGGCGGCTGCGCCAGTTGCCAGCTATCAGCCTGTGATGGTCGATGGCCACACCGCCTATGTTTCGGGCCAGCTACCCTTCATCGACGGCAAGCTGGTGACCGGCAAGCTGGGCGAGGACATCGCGCTCGACCGGGGTATCGCCGCCGCGCGGGCCTGCGGTTTGATGATCCTGTCCCAGCTCGAAGCGGCAGGGCTGATCGAACGCGTGGCGCATATGGTCAAGCTGGGCGGCTTCGTCGCGTCGATCCCCGATTTCTTCGACCAGCCCAAGGTCATAAATGGCGCCTCGGACCTCATGGTCGAGGTGTTCGGCGATCCGGGAAAACATGCCCGCAGCGCGGTGGGCGTGTCGGTCCTCCCGCTCAATGCCGCGGTCGAGGTCGATGCGATCGTTGCTCTCAAGGCTTGATCGCTTTGTCGTACCGTCGCCTGATCCTGCGCGGGTCGGGTGGCTGCGCGAATGGACCTTTGCCCATCGCGGCCTGCATAACGAGCTTGCTCCGGAAAACTCGCTTGCGGCCTTCGCCGGCGCACTCGAACGCGGGATGGGCGTGGAATGCGATATCCAGCGCAGCCGCGACCATGCGGCGATGCTCATGCACGACTGGGAGCTGGAGCGGCTTACCGGCGTGACCGGTCCGACCGCGTGTTATTCGGCCGAAGAGCTGGCGCGGATCGCCTATCTCGACAGCGAACACATGCTGGCGCGGCTCGACGATTTGCTGGAACTGGTGGATGGCAAGGTGCCCATCCTCGTGGAAATAAAATCGCGTCGTCGCTACGATGTCGAGGAGAGCTGCGTCGCCGTGCGCGATGCGCTGGCCGGATATGAAGGGCGCCATGCTGTGATGAGTTTCGACCCGCGTGTCTCGCGCTGGTTTCGCAGGCATTCGCCGCACACAGTGCAGGGCCTGGTCATGCGCGAGGACCATTTCGGTATGACGCAGAAGGCCTGGCAGCGGCATGTGGCGTTGTGGTTCGCACGGCCTGAATTCATCGCCTATCACGTCGCGGCTTTGCCCAATCCGATGGTTTCTTCGCTACGCGCTGGCGGTATGCCGGTGCTCACCTGGACGGTGGATACGCCGGACTTGCGCGACCATGCGCGGGTCCATGCCGATGCGCCGATTGCCGAAGGGGCGGGGCTGGCATGAGCGACGGCGGCCTTGCCGCGCGCGTCGGCGGGTCGGTCGGCGCCTTCGACCGCGGCGAATGGAACGCGCTGGCGGGCACGGACAATCCCTTCGTCAGCCACGAATTCCTGACTGCGCTGGAAGATTCCGGCAGCGTCGGACCCGGGACCGGCTGGCAGCCGACCCCGCTGGTCATCGGCGAAGAGGGCGGGCCTTTGCTTGCCGCCATGCCAGCCTATCTCAAGGGGCACAGCCAGGGCGAATATGTTTTCGACCATGGCTGGGCCGATGCGTATGAGCGGGCCGGGGGCCACTATTACCCCAAGCTGCAGATCGCGGTGCCTTTCACGCCCGCCACCGGGCCGCGCCTGCTATTGTCTGACCAGGCCTATGCCGCGCCGTTGCTGGCGGCGGCGGAGCAATTGTGCCTGCAAAACGGCTTTTCCTCCGCGCATGCGACCTTCATCGAACCGGGCCAGCAAGCGCTGTTCGAACAGGCCGGGTGGATGCTGCGCAGCGACATCCAGTTCCACTGGCACAATCGTGGCTTTGCAACCTTCGACGATTTCCTCGCCACGCTGGCTTCGCGCAAACGCAAGGATCTGCGCAAGGAGCGCGCCGCCGCGCAGGCCGGTGTCGAGATACGCCGTTTTCGCGGCGACGGCATTCGCCCGGAGCATTGGGATGCCTTCTGGCAGTTCTACCAGGATACCGGCGCGCGCAAATGGGGCACGCCCTACCTGACGCGCGAGGCCTTCGACCTGCTGGGCGAGCGGATGGGAGAGGCATTGCTGCTGGTGCTGGGATTGCAGGAGGGAGAGCCGATTGCAGGCGCACTCAATTTCATCGGCGGCGATGCGCTTTACGGGCGCTATTGGGGGTGCACGCGCGACGTGCGCTTCCTGCATTTCGAGCTATGCTACTATCAGGCGATCGACGCGGCGATCGAACTGGGCCTGGCGCGGGTGGAGGCCGGGGCGCAGGGCGGGCACAAGCTGGCGCGCGGATATGAGCCTGTGGAAACGGTTTCGGCGCATTGGGTCGCCAATGTCGGCTTCCGTGAGGCAGTTGCCGATTTTCTCGACCGCGAGCGGGGCGGAGTGGCCGCGGATCGCAACTACCTCGCGACGCGCGGGCCGTTCAGAAAGGACTAGGCGATTTTGCGGGCGCCCTCGAGCAACCATTCGCGGGCGCGGCGCTGGGCTTCGGCTATTTCCCGCGCGGTCATTTCATCCGAAACGTCGGCGCGGCACCAGCTTGCTTCTTCATGCCCTTTCGACGCGGCGATGTTGAACCATTTATGCGCTTCGATGAGGTCGCAGACCGCGCCATGGCTTCCGGTCGAAAATGCGACGCCCAAGTCGTAGAGCGCGTCGATACTGCCCAGTTCGTATGCGGCGAGACATTCGGCGACCAGCGCCCCGGCTTCCTCGCTCTGGATGATCGTGCCGTTGCCCCCTTCGATACCGGTAAGCTGCATCGTCATTCCCCTGAAGGACCGGCATCCATCGCCGGACGTTCAAGAAGTTCACAAAGTATGGTCAATAAAAGGTTAATACACGCTCCGCTTTCTTAATCGGCGAGCGAATAACCGCATATCGGCCACGGGTGGCGGGCATTTACGCGGCTTGCCGGATTGACGCTTGTGCCGTGGGTGGCGCTTGCCTATAGGCTCGCGCCGAGCGGGTCATACGGGGCACCGGGAAAATCCGGGCTTGCGGGACGGCGGTGGTCCGATGTCTCAATTCGACCAGAATGAGAGGGTCCTC
This sequence comes from Qipengyuania sp. ABI-127-1, assembly GCA_022953095.1. Lineage (GTDB taxonomy): Bacteria > Pseudomonadota > Alphaproteobacteria > Sphingomonadales > Sphingomonadaceae > Qipengyuania. The sequence continues at coordinate 9,410 of JALJCR010000003.1, forward strand.
AATGGCCTCTGTGGCAAACGAAAAGCAAAGACTAGCCAAGGCGCGCGCCGCAATCGGCGACGACTACGTTCCCGACGAAAACGAAGAATATATGAACGAACGGCAGCAGGAATACTTTCGTATCCTCCTGCTCGACTGGAAAAAATCGATTCATGACGCCGCCGGGCAGACGTTGCAGTCGCTTCAGGACGGTCCGATCCGCGAACCCGATCTGAACGACCGCGCATCCTCGGAAACCGATTGGGGGATCGAACTGCGCACGCGCGACCGCCAGCGCAAGCTGATTTCCAAGATCGACGCGGCGCTGCGGCGCATCGACGAGGGCGAATATGGCTGGTGCGAGGTGACGGGTGATCCGATCGGCCTCAGGCGGCTTATTGCCCGCCCGGTCGCGACGATGACCGTCGAGGCGCAAGAAGCCCACGAACGGCGGGAAAAGATCTCGCGCGACGATTGAACGCGCGATAACGGATTTTTTAGGTCTGTCGCTTAACGTAGCCTGGCGCCGGGACTCGCCCGGAGCCGGGCCTGTACGGAATACGTCAAGGATACGATGAACGCCATGTCTTCGGTCGAGACGCGCAATGTCGCTCGCGACAGCCTGTTTCTCTTCGCCGAGCTGACCTTCGAGGGTCGGCCGGAGACGGTCCGGGTCAAGGTTCGCAATCTTTCTGCGGGCGGATTGATGGCCGAGTGTGCCGGTATCGCCGTATCGCGTGGAGACCGGCTGAAGATCAACCTGCGCAATGTCGGTATGGTGAAAGGCAATGTCGCCTGGGTACAGGATGCGCGCTTCGGCGTGTCGTTCGAAAGCGACATCGATCCCAAGGTGGTCCGTGCACCCGTCGGAGCCACGCGCGAAGCGCAAACCGCCGTGCCGGGTGTCGGTGTGGCTTCCGCCTTCTCTCCCGAAGAACGACGCCTTCGCAATCTTTGAACTGTAAGGCTGACGCCCGTCCCACAGGCTGCTAACCGGCAGTCATGCGCCCTTGGTTCCTCGCCTTCCTGTCCGCCTGTCTGGCCGCCTGCGGTACAGGCGCGGACGATGGCATAACCGATGTGGCTTTCATTGCCGAGCCCGAAGATCTGCAAACCGAGGGTGTGCGGCTGAGCAATGCGGGCCAACACCTGCGCGCGGCGCTTTCTCCCGGTCTGGTGCGGATCGACCCGCGCGGGGCAGTGGTTCCCGGCGTCGCCGAGCGGTGGATCGTGACCGATGATGGATCGAGTTATATCTTCCGCATCAACGAATTCGATCTCAGCGATGGTACGCGGCTGACGGCGCAAGTGGTCCGCGACGCCCTTCAGCGTCGGTTGCGGCAGCTCGATGGGACGACGCTCGGCTTCGATCTGGCCAAGATCCGGGACATTCGCGCGATGACTGGTCGTGTCATCGAAATCCGTCTTACCAGCCCGATGCCCGATTTTCTCCAGCTCTTGGCTCAGCCCGAACTCGGCATTGGTTTCGGCGACGGGGAGCCTGCCCTGATGACGCTTGCTGGGGCCGGAGATGTGCTGACGCTAAGGCCGCTGCCGCCGGAACGGCGCGGATTGCCGGAACAGCCCGGATGGGAAGATATCGTGCGCGAAGTTCGGGTGCGTGCCACCGATGCGGAGCAGGCCACCGAGGGCTTCTCACAGGGCGATTTCGACCTGGTTCTAGGCGGGCGGCTGGCCGATCTCCCGCTGGCCAATACCGGCCCCCTGTCGCGCGGAAATGTCCGGCTGGACGCAGCTATCGGCCTTCTCGGTCTCGATGTCCGCAATCCTCGGGGCTTTCTAGCCGCGAGCGCCCATCGCGAGGCTCTTGCCATGGCCATCGACCGGGCCGATCTCATGGCGCCGTTCAATATCGGCGGCTGGCTTGCGTCGACCCGGATCGTTCCCGTTGCCTTGTCGGGTGCGCAGGAACCGCCCGAAGAGCGATGGGCTGCGCTTTCGCTGGAACAGCGCCGCAGCGAGGCGCGCCAGCGGGTTGCGCGGTGGCGCTCCCAAAGCGGGAAGGAAGCGGAGGTCGCCATTCATCTGCCGCCGGGGCCCGGCTCGGACCTGCTGTTCGAGGGGCTGGCTGACGACTTTGCTGCCATCGGGGTGTCTGCCACGCGCGTCGAAGCGCTCTCGGCAGCCGATCTTGCCCTGCGCGACCGCGTGGCGCGCTATGCCTCGCCGCGCTGGTTCCTCAACCAGTTCAATTGCGGGATTCGGCAGGCGCAGTGCAGCGAAGATGCGGACTACCTCGTCTCGCTCGCACTCGATGCCCGCGACGGGACCGAGGAGGCTTCCTATCTCCACGAAGCGGAGAACACGCTTCTGGCAACGAATCTTTACATCCCGCTGGGTGCGCCGATCCGCTGGTCGCTGGTACGAGCGGATATCGACGCCTTCAGCGAAAACCCGTGGAACATCCATCCCTTGTTCCCGCTCTCCCGCGCCCCCATCTAGCGGAGATGGAAGACCCGAATCGTCCGCGACCCATGGGGATCGACCTGCCTACCGGCACCGATCCGGTTTCGATCCGCAAACGGATCGAGGCGATGGAACACCTGCTCGAACGCAGCATGGTGGTGCCGGGCACGAATTATCCGATCGGTCTCGACACGATCATCGGGTTCGTACCCGTGGTCGGCGATATCGTGACGGCAGTCATGGGCGCATATATCGTCTGGGAAGCCAGGAACCTCGGCCTGCCGCGATGGAAGTTGTGGCGGATGATTGGCAATATCGCGATCGACAGCGCGGTGGGCGCGGTGCCGGTGGTCGGCGATGCGTTCGACGTGGTCTATCGCTCGAATACCAAGAACCTGCGGATCGTGAAGAAGCACCTCGACAAACATCACCCGCAAACACGCGTGATCGAGGGCTAGGCCAGAGAACTAGTTTCATCGGCGACCAATGCGCGCTAGGGCTGTGTGCATGACATCCGATGTAACCTATTCCAGCTATCTCGACCTTGACCGTATCCTTTCGGCGCAGCACCCCGCGTCTGACGCGCATGACGAGATGCTGTTCATCATCGTCCACCAGGCGAGCGAACTGTGGCTCAAACTGTGTCTGCACGAGCTGATCGAGGCGCGCGAATCCATCCGGCAGGACCGGCTGCGGCCTTCGTTCAAGATGCTCGCCCGCGTGGCGCGCGCGCAGGGGCAGTTGATCCAGAGCTGGGACGTGCTGAGCACGATGACCCCGCACGACTATTCGACCATCCGCCCGCATCTGGGCGGATCGAGCGGGTTCCAGAGCGCGCAGTACCGGATGATGGAATTCCTCCTCGGCGGGCGCAATCCCGACATGATCACCATGCACGAGGCGACGCCCGAAGTGGCCGAAGCCTTGCGCGAAGAGCTGGCAAAAAAATCGATCTATGCCGAGGCTGTCGCGCTGCTCGCACGGCGCGGTTTGGCCATTCCGCAAGAGATACTCGAGCGCCCGGTCGGTGAGCCATGGGCCCACGCCGCCGAGGTCGAGGCAGCCTGGGCCGAGGTCTATCGTGACCCGAAGACATATTGGGACCTTTACGAACTGGCCGAAAAGCTGGTCGATCTCGAATACCACTTCCAGCGCTGGCGTTTCGGGCATCTTAAAACGGTCGAGCGGATCATCGGCTTCAAAAAGGGCACGGGCGGGACGCCTGGTGTGCCCTATCTCGCGGGCGTATTGAAAGCGGCGTTCTTTCCCGAATTGCTGAGCGTGAGGACCGCCCTATGAGGACCGCGCTGTGAGTTCCTGGCGGTCCAAGCGGCGCATCTGGGATATTTCGCAGACGTTGCGGCCGGGACTGCCGGTCTGGCCGGGCGATACCGAATTCGCGTTCGAACGGACGTGGACGATGGAAGACGGCTCGCCGGTCAATGTCGGACGAATGACGCTGTCGACCCATTCGGGCACGCATGGCGATGCGCCGCTCCACTATTCGGCAACCGCGCCCGATATCGCCAGCATCGAACTCGATCCCTATATCGGCGAGTGCCTGGTGATCGATGCTACCGGCGTGAGCGGCGGCGCGATTTCGGTCGGCGATCTGCCGCATATCGAAAGCGCCGACCGGGTGCTGTTCCGCACCTTCGAGCACTTCCCGCATGATGCATGGGACAGCAGCTTCACCGCGATCGACGCGGAAGTCGTCGATTGGCTCGCGCTGCAGGGTGTGAAGCTGGTCGGCACCGACGCGCCCAGCATCGATCCGCAGGAGAGCAAGACGATGGATGCCCATAAATCCGTGCTCAAGCACGATATGCGTATTCTCGAAGGGCTCCTACTCGATGGCGTGCCCGAGGGGCGCTACGAGCTGATCGCGCTGCCGCTGAAAATTGCGGGCGGCGATGCCGGCCTCACCCGCGCGATCCTGCGAGAGCTCCCCGATGCTTGAGCGCGCAAGATGTCTCGACGCGGGCGATCCGTTGAAGGAATTTCGGGAGCGCTTCGATGTACCGGACGGGGTGATTTACCTCGATGGCAATTCCCTGGGTTGCTTGCCCAGTGCGACACCCGCCCGGCTGGAGCAGGTGGTTCGCGAAGAGTGGGGGCGGGACCTCATCCGTAGCTGGAACTCGGCGGGCTGGATCGATCTTTCAAGCAAGATCGGCACCAAGATCGCACCGCTGATTGGGGCGCGGGCAGAGGAAGTCATCGCCTGCGACTCCACCAGCATCAACCTGTTCAAGCTGATCTCAGCCGCGCTCGCCATGCGTCCCGGGAGAAAGGTCGTGCTCAGCGAACCGGGCAACTTCCCGACCGATCTCTATATGATCGAAGGGCTGGAACGGCAGGGCCTCGCCGAGCGACGATTGGCTCCGCGCGAAGCGCTGGTGAACGCGCTCGACGGGGATGTCGCCCTCCTGCTTCTCACCCACACGCACTACAAGACGGGCGAGCTGTTCGACATGGCTGCCCTGACGCACGCCGCGCATGAAGCGGGCGCGCTGGTGCTGTGGGACTTGTCGCATTCAGGCGGCGCCTTGCCGGTCGATCTGAACGGCTGCGAAGCGGACTTCGCGGTCGGCTGCGGGTACAAATATTTCAATGGCGGCCCTGGCGCGCCGGCCTATGCCTTCGTCGCCGAAAGGCACCTGAAGGCCGCGCGGCAACCGCTGACCGGCTGGATGGGCCATGCCGCCCCTTTCGCCTTCAGCGACGATTACGAGGCGGCGCCCGGCGTGGAAAAACTGCTTTGCGGCACGCCTCCGATCCTCGGCCTCGCCGCCCTGGAAGTCGGCGTGGATCTTGTCGCGGAAATCGGCGTGGACCGGCTTTACGAGAAATCGCAGGCCCTGTCCGAGTTCTTTCGCCAGTGTTTGTCGGAACGTGGAGTCGGTCTCGATCTCGTCAGCCCGACCGATCCCGATGCGCGCGGCAGCCAGCTCTCCTTCCGCCACGAGGAGGCCTACGCCATCTGCCAGGCGCTGATCGCGCGCGGCGTCATCGGCGATTTCCGCGATCCCGATATCCTGCGCTTCGGCTTCGCCTCCGCCTATTTGTGCTTCGAGGACATGGCCGAGGCCGCAAGGCACCTCGCCGAAGTGCTGGAAACCGGAGAGTGGCAGCGCGAGGAATTCCGCGAACGCGCAGCGGTTACCTGACCTCGCCTCGTTATCGCGAGGGAAGGAGCTGAAAGCTGAGTCGCGCTCGAAGAAGGCTGTCCAGATGGAAGCTTCCGACCCCGATCGGCGGCCGTTTCCCTCGGATTAAAGGTTTAGGCTATGGATTGCCGCGCCGCCCTTGGCGGCTCGTAATGACGAAGGTGTTTGTGCTCCCTCACGCCTCCAATTCGATGTCCCAATAGAGCCAATCCCGCCAGGTTTCGTGAAGGTAGTTCGGCGGGAACTGCTTGCCGTGCTGTTGCAACTGCCAATGCGTCGGGCGGATCGGCTTGGTGTAGAGCTGCATCCCGGCCTGCTTGGGCGTGCGGCCGCCCTTCTTCATGTTGCAGGGCGCGCAGGCCGTGGCGATGTTTTCCCATGTGGTCTTGCCGCCAAGGCGCCGCGGGACGACATGATCGAAGGTAAGGTTATGCATGTCGCCGCAGAACTGGCAACTGAAGCGGTCGCGCAGGAACACGTTGAAGCGCGTGAAGGCGGGAAACTCGCTCGGTTTCACATATTGCTTGAGCGCGATCACGCTGGGGATCTTCATATCGAGCGAGGGGGAATGCACCTCGCGGTCATAGGTCGAAATCACGTCGACCCGGTCGAGGAAGATGGCCTTGATCGCGGTTTGCCAGGGCCACAGGCTCAGCGGGTAATAGGATAGGGGCGTGTAATCGGCATTGAGGACGAGTGAGGGGCACGACTGCAGATTGCGCGTCGGATCTTCCTCGGTACTTCGGAACCTAACGGCCCGGTCCAGCAATTCGGCCTTGAACACCTGTGCGTCCCTCCCGATAGCTTCGAGAATGCATTTGCAAGGTAAAGCGTCAAGACTGTTACAGACAGGCTATCCACAGCCTTTCCACCGACTTGCCGCCTTTCCCAGCAAGCGGAGCGCGGATGCGGCGGCTGGATCGTGGTGATTACGCGGTTCGCGCCCAGCCCCAATGGCCCGCTGCATCTCGGCCATGCCTATTCGGCGATCGTCGCGCATGATCTGGCGCGCGAAGCGGGCGGTCGGTTCCTGCTGCGGATCGAGGATATCGACGGACCGCGATCACGCCCAGAGCTTGCCGACGAGTTTCGCCGCGATCTCGAATGGCTGGGGCTCGAATGGGAAGAGGTTCCCGCGCAATCGACCCGGCTGGCAACTTACGACAGGGCCGCAAACGAATTGCTCCGGCGCGGCTATCTCTACCCCTGCACCTGTACCCGGGCGGAAATCGAGGCGCTGGAGCCGCGACTGGGCTCGCAGGGGGCGATCTATCCCGGCATCTGCAAGGGGCGCCTGCTCGATCCCGCCAAACCTGCCGCACTGCGGCTCGATGTCGATCGCGCCTTGGCAGAGGCAGGGGAGCTGGTTTGGGTAGATGAGCTCGCGGGGCCACAGATTGCCGATCCGCGCGAGGCGGGCGATGTGGTGATCGTGCGCAAGGATGCGCCGGCGAGCTATCATCTCGCCGCGACGCTCGACGATGCAGCTGACGGGGTGACGCTGGTGACGCGCGGGGCCGATCTGTTTCCTGCAACGCATGTCCACCGGCTGCTGCAGGCGCTGCTCGGCCTGCCGGTGCCGCGCTGGCATCACCATGGGCTGCTGCTCGATCGGAGCGGGCAAAAGCTCGCTAAGCGCCGCGGATCGGGTGCTTCGGGCTCCGGGCTGGCAGACAGGCGACAGGGCGGGCAGGATGGGCTGTTGCTTGCCGAGCAACTGCGCTTGCACAGATTTCCGGCTGGTATTTCGCTGCTGAGCGCCTAAACCTGTGGGGCTATGACTACATTCCTCACCATCCTTCTCGTCATTATGATGGTCCTCGTGGTGGCTTCGCTAATCCGTGGGATCGTCGCTTTCATGAAGAGCACCAAGATCGATCTGGAAAGCGGGGAGCAGACTGACGCGACCGATATGCAGCTGGCGCAGAACAGGATGATGTTCGCGCGCATCAAATATCAGGCGCTTGCCGTGGTGGTGGTCGCGGTGATCCTCGCCATTGCGAACTGATCCCTAACGCGGCGTGGTCAAGCTCAACAGGATCTATACCCGTACCGGCGACGATGGCACCACCGGCCTGGTCGACGGGTCGCGTCTGCCCAAGCACGATGCCCGGATGGAAGCGATCGGCGCGGTGGACGAAGCCAATTCGGCGGTAGGGCTGGCGGCGGTCGCATGGGCACAGAGCGCGTTTGCCGAGCCGCTTTATCGCATCCAGAACGATTTGTTCGACCTTGGTGCCGACCTTGCGACACCGGCTGCCGAAGACGACGACTTCGCGCCCTCGGAGATGGTTCTCCGGGTTGTTTCCGCGCAGGTCGAATGGCTGGAAAAAGCCATCGACGCGGCCAATGCGCGGCTCGAGCCCCTGACCAGCTTCGTCCTTCCCGGCGGGAGCGAAGTCGCGGCGCGCCTCCACCTTGCTCGCGCCGCGACTCGCCGCGCCGAACGCGCGATGACGGCAATGGCCTCGCATGTGCGAGCCAATCCGCAGGCGCTCGCCTATATCAATCGTCTGTCGGACTATCTCTTCGTGCTGGCCCGCGTGGCCAATGACGATGGGCGCGCCGACGTGAAGTGGATCCCTGGCGCCAACCGGTAGTCGGCCTGCGGGCCATTCAGGCCTGCTCGGTCATACCGGCCTCGATCCGGGGTGACGATCGCAATAGAGGCGCGGGATGCGCTGGTCGGCCATGCCAGCCGGAAAGGCGCTGGTATTGTCGCAATGCGCCCGTTAGACCGCGCACTTTGCTGCACATGCGAAGGGAATTCTCGATGAACAAGACGGTCGCCATTATCGGTGCGGGGCAGATGGGTTCCGGCATTGCGCAAACCGTGGCCGCGCACGGCATGGATGTGCTGCTGGCCGACATAAGCCTCGATGTCGCCGAGAAGGCGCATGCGGGCATCGACAAGGCGCTCGGCAAGCTGGTGGGCAAGGGCAAGATCGAGATTGCCGATGCCGAAGCGACGCTGAAGCGCATCAGGCCAGTGGCCGATTATGCACCGATGACGGATGCCAGCCTGATCGTCGAGGCGGCGACCGAAAGGGAAGAGGTCAAGAAGACAATCTTCGAAAAGGCTGGCGAATTCCTCGCCCCCGATGCGATCATGGCCTCCAATACCAGCTCGATCCCGATTACCCGCATGGCCAATTACTCGCCCGATCCGGCGCGTTTCATCGGTTTGCACTTCTTCAACCCGGTCCCGATCATGGGACTGATCGAGGTCATCCCCGGCCTTGCCACGGCGCAGACGACAACCGACAAGACCGTGGCCTTTGCGGAAGGGCTGGGCAAGGAGGTGGTGCTGAGCCAGGACGAGCCGGGCTTCGTCGTCAACCGCATCCTGCTGCCGATGATCAACGAAGCGGTCTTCGTGCTCGGCCAGTCGACCGCCGGGATCGAGGATATCGACAAGGGCTGCCGCCTCGGCCTCAATCATCCGATGGGGCCATTGCAGCTTGCCGACTTCGTCGGGCTCGACACCTGTCTCGACATCATCATGGTGCTCTACAACACCACGGGCGACAGCAAATACCGGCCCGCGCCGCTGCTGGTGAAATATGTCGAAGCAGGCTGGCTCGGCCGCAAGACCGGCCGCGGGTTCTACGATTATTCGGGCGAAGTGCCTGTTCCGACGCGTTAGTTTGCTCGCCTGACGGCTCGGCTGTTCCATCCCGCTCCCCCTCCCGACCACCCAATCAGGATGATGCTATGGGTGGTCGGGAGGGGGAGCGGGATGGAACAGCAAGGTCGGGACGGACGTCCCGACCGCACCTATAAAAAGCTCCGGATTGGGGCGAGGGCTGGCACCGAAGGGCCGGACGAGCGACCAGCCCGCACCCCACAAATATCGGAACCCCAGGCCCCGGCTCCCCGTTTCTCCTCCAAAGGAGATATTCGATGAGTACCACCAAGTCCGAAAGCCAGGAAAAGCGTCAGTCGGGCCTCGCCCCCGAAACGCATAATGACGAGCAGGACGATCACCGTAGACAGGCGCAGGAAGTCGCCGAGCAGGCGCGGGAAGTGACGTCCGAGACAGGCTCGCCGACCGAGAGCATCAAGAGCGACAAATCGTCGGGTCTGATGGGCGACTCCACGCAGGATACGGTCGATCACATGCGCGATATGGAAAGCTCGGGCCGGATCGACATGGATGCCTATACCGGCGAGCCCAACCACGACGACAATGTCGACAAATACGGCAAGGCGCGCAAACCCGACGGATTGCGCGGCGACGGTAGCTGATTATTCGATCGAGCCGTCGTTCAGGATCCACAGGCCGGCGGTAAGCACCGCCGCGCCCGCAGCGATGGCATAGGCCATGACGCGGAAATTGGGTCGCGGGATCGCCTCGAACTGATGCGGATCGAGCCGTTCCAGTGTGCGGCAGGCGCGGCGTTCCGCAGTGACGGCCAGCCAACCGCCGCCAACGATGAAAACCGTTGCAATCGCCTTGGCCAGCCATGGCGGCTCGAACTCGCCGAACACCGCGCGAAAACCCAAGCCGATACCGATCGCGGCGAAGGCCGTCCGCATCCACCCGGCGAAGGTACGTTCCATCGCCATGATGTTGCGATCTTCGGCAAGGTCGGTGCGAAATTCCGCCCATTGCGTCGATTTATCGGGTTTGTCCGGGGGATCGTCCTGCGCCATGACGTGTCAATGGGCGAGAGGCCGCGCCGGTTCCGGCGTTATCTATCGCACCTCTTCCGCAATGACAGGCTCTTCGTCCGGCGCGGCCCTGGGGGCTCGTCCGTGAGATTGTCCTGCCATGGGATTGGTGTCGCCGGTAAAACGGCTGTGATCGATCGGTTCTGGCTCGAATGGTTGGGGGTTGGCCGGACCGGTGGTGTCGCTTTCGGCATACCAGGTGGACTGCGCCTGGTCGTTGCTTTGCAATTTCCGGGGTTCAGGCCCGGGCCATTCGTCCCCGCCTGCGGGCTGCGCCCCCGCAGCCCGGCCCTCGATGGCCGGCGCGTCGCCCAGTTGGCCGATCACGCCGGGATCGTCTTCCCCACCAATCAGCAGCGCCACGGCCACCAGAAACGCGCCGACCAAGGCCAGCTTCTTGACCAGTCCGGGAGGAAATTCCTGATCCATTGCCGCAGATCGTAGCGGATGGGGGTTAAGCGTCTGTTGCTGTGGCTTGCGCCTTCAAGGCATACAACGTTTCGAGCGCCTCTCGCGGCGAAAGTGAATCGACATCGATTGCCTCCACCGCCGCATGCAGCGGATCTTCCTCGGCCTCCTCTATCTGCGCAGTGACTGCGAAGAGCGGCAGTTCGCCAAGGCCCGCCGCGAGCCCGCCGGTAGCCTCGCGGCCTTTCTCGAGCTTGTCGAGCACCGCCTTGGCGCGCTTGATAACCGGCGCGGGTACGCCCGCCAGCTTCGCGACCGACAGGCCATAGCTGCGGTCCGCCGCGCCCCTGGCCAGTTCGTGCAGAAGCACCAGATCGCCCTTCCATTCGCGCGCACGAACGTGGTGCAGGCTCAGCGCATCGCAAGTATCGGCGAGGCGGCTGAGCTCGTGATAATGCGTCGCGAAAAGGCAGCGGCAGCCGAGTTGCTCATGCACCGCCTCGACCACCGCCCAGGCGAGCGCCATCCCGTCATAGGTCGAGGTACCGCGGCCGACCTCGTCGAGGATGACGAAGCTGCGTGTCGTGGCCTGCGACAGGATCGCGGCGGTCTCGACCATCTCCACCATGAAGGTCGACCGGCCGCGCGCGAGGTTGTCGCTCGCGCCCACACGGCTGAACAGGCGATCGGCCAGCCCGATCCGCGCTTTCGTGGCGGGTACAAAGCTTCCCGCCTGTGCGAGCAGCATGATCAAGGCGTTCTGACGCAGGAAGGTCGATTTGCCGCCCATGTTCGGGCCGCCGATCAGCCATAGCCGGTCGTCCGGCCCAAGCGTGCAGTCGTTGGCGACGAACCGTTCCCCCGCCTTGGCTAGCGCCTGTTCTACCACCGGATGCCGCCCGCCGCTGACTTCGAGGCACGGTTCGTCGATTACTTCCGGGCGAGCCCAGTCATCTTCGGCGGCACGTTCGGCCAGCGCTGCGGATACGTCAATCCGCGCCAGCGCAGCCGCGGTTGCGGCGATAGCCTCGCGTGCGTCGACCACTTCGCTGACAAGGCGGTCGAAATGCATTTCTTCGGCCGCCAGCGCATGCGCTCCGGCCTCCGCGATCCGCGAGGCTTCTTCATGCAGGCCGACCGAGTTGAACCGCACCGCGCCCGCCATGGTCTGGCGGTGGGTGAAGCCGCTATCCGCCGCCATCAGCTTGTCGCCGTGCTTGGCCGGTACTTCGATGAAGTAGCCGAGCACCTTGTTGTGCTTGATCTTGAGCGAGGGGGTCTTGGTTTCCTCTCGATATCTTGCTTCCAGCGCGGCGATCGCCTTGCGCGCATTGCCGCTGGTTTCGCGCAAGGCGTCGAGCGAATGGTCGTAACCGCTAGCGATGAAACCGCCCTGGCTGCGCTCGGTCGGCGGAGAGGGGATCAGCGCGCGCGCCAGATGGTCGACCAGCGCGGCATGACCACCCAAAGCATCGCTCATCCGCGCAAGTAGTGCAGGCCGGTCGTTGCTGGCTGCCAGCATGTCCCGCACGCGCCGCGCTTCGGCCAGACCGTCGCGGATCTGCCCGAGATCGCGCGGGCTGCCGCGCCCAGCCACCAGCCTGCCGAGTGCACGGCCGAGATCGGGCGCCTGTCGCAGGACGGCTCGCAGATCCGCCCGCAGCAGCGGGTCGGCGTAAAAGTGCTGCACGCTGGCGAGACGCTCTTCGATCGCGCCACGCTCGGCGAGCGGGGCGGCAAGGTCCTCGGCCAATTGGCGCGCGCCGGCCCCGGTGGAGCAGCGATCGACGCAGGCGATCAAGCTGCCTGTCCGCCCGCCGCTTTGCGCCTCGAGTATTTCGAGGCTGGTGCGTGTCGCCGCATCCATCGCCAGATGCGCGCCCGATCCGCGAGTCACCGGCGGCAGCAGGAAAGGCAGCGTGCCGCGCCCGGCATGATCGAGATAGGCAATCAGCCCGGCCACCGCCGCGAGCATCGGCCGGGTGAAGGTGCCCAGCCCGTCGAGCGTTGCGATCCCGTGAATGTTCTTGAGGCGTGTTTCGCCATCTTCGCTACGGAAATCCGCGCGTGGCCGTGCGATCATCTCGGGCTGGGCGGCGTCCCAGTCCTCGGGGGCGACCACCTCGCTCGCTCCCAGACGTGCGAGGGCAGCATCGAGCGCCTGCGGATCGCATTCCTCGAGCTCCATCCGTCCGGTCGAGATGTCGCACGCCGCCAGTCCGACGCCGTCGCGCACCGGTGCCACTGCGACCAGCAGGTTGGCGCGGCGCGGTTCGAGCAGCGCTTCCTCGGTCAGCGTCCCGGCAGTGACGAAGCGGACGATGTCACGCGCGACCAGCGCCTTGGATACCGGTGTGCCTTCGCGTCTGGCACGTTCCTTTGCCTGCTCGGGCGTCTCTGTCTGTTCGGCGATCGCGACACGGCAGCCGCCCTTGATCAGCCGGGCGAGATAGCCTTCGGCCGAATGGACCGGGACACCGCACATCGGGACTGGTTCGCCATCGTGTTCGCCCCGCGTGGTCAGCGCGATGTCGAGCACGCCCGCTGCCACCTTGGCATCCTCGAAGAACAGCTCGAAGAAATCGCCCATGCGGTAGAACAGCAGTGCATCGCCTGCCTCGCGCTTGAGCGCCAGATATTGCTGCATCATCGGAGTAGGCTTGCTGGGCATGGGAGGGGCCTAGCGAGCATGGCGGCGATTCGGGAGTCGGGCTAGCCCTCCTTTCCCCTATGACTTCGCCGCCCGAACGGTTAGGGGCAGCAGCGCAAGACAAGGGGACGCCAATGGCCGACGAGAAATCCGCATTCACCACCCGCGAAGCGCTGTTCTACCACGAGACGATCCGTCCCGGTAAGATCGAGATTATCGCCAGCAAGCCCATGGCGACCCAGCGCGATCTCAGCCTGGCCTATTCGCCCGGCGTGGCCGCCCCGGTGGAAGCGATTGCGGCAAATCCCAAAGATGCGGCACGCTACACCGCGCGTTCGAACCTCGTCGCGGTCATTTCCAACGGCACCGCCATCCTCGGCCTCGGCAATCTCGGCGCACTGGCCTCGAAGCCGGTGATGGAAGGCAAAGCAGTCCTGTTCAAGCGCTTCGCCGATGTCGACTCGATCGACCTCGAACTCGATACCGAGAACCCGGAAAAGTTCATCGAGGCGGTCGCGCTGATGGAGCCGAGCTTCGGCGGCATCAATCTGGAAGACATCGCCGCGCCCGAATGCTTCATCATCGAACAGGCTCTGCGTGAGCGGATGAATATCCCCGTCATGCATGACGACCAGCATGGCACCGCGATCATCGCTGCGGCGGGTCTTATCAATGCCTGCCATCTGACCGGGCGCGATCTCAAGGACTGCCGAATGGTCGTGAACGGGGCGGGCGCGAGCGCGCTGGCCTGTACCGCGCTGATCAAGGCGATCGGCGTACCGCACGAGAACGTAATCGTGTGCGACCGATCAGGCCCGATCACGCCGGAACGCGACAATGTCGACCAGTGGAAGAGCGCGCATGCGGTCGAAACCGCAGCCACCCGCCTCGAAGAAGCGCTCGAGGGGGCCGATATCTTCCTCGGTCTCTCGGCGGCGGGCGCGCTCAAGCCCGAATGGGTCGCGCACATGGCCGACAAGCCGATCATCTTCGCCATGGCCAATCCGGTGCCCGAAATCATGCCCGAGGATGCCAAGGCGGTCCGGCCCGATGCGATCATCGCGACCGGGCGCAGCGACTATCCCAACCAGGTCAACAACGTCCTCGGCTTTCCCTTTATCTTCCGCGGTGCGCTCGATGTGCAGGCGACCGCGATCAACGAGGAGATGAAAGTGGCGGCGGCGCGTGCGATCGCCGAACTGGCGCGCGAGCGTGTGCCCGAAGAGGTGGCTGCCGCTTATGGTGTCACGCATCAATTCGGGGAGGAGTACATCATCCCCGCTCCGTTCGACCCGCGCCTGATGGAGGTCGTATCCAGCGCGGTGGCCAAGGCGGCAATGGACACGGGAGTCGCACAGGCACCGATCGAGGATTTCGAGGAATACCGTCATCAGTTGAAGGCGCGTCTCAACCCGACGACTGCTGCCCTGACCAATATCTATGAACAGGCGAAGGCCAATCCCAAGCGGATGGTCTTCGCCGAGGCGGAAGAAGATGTGGTGCTGCGCGCCGCAGTCCAGTTCCGCGACTTCGGCTATGGCGAACCGATACTCGTCGGTCGGACGGAGAAGGTGCGCGAGAAGCTGGCCGAACTTGCCGTCGACGATCCCGACGACTGGATCGTCGAAAACTCCGCCCTGTCGGACAAGGTCCCGGCCATGGTCGATTTCCTCTACAGACGGCTGCAACGGCGCGGCTATACCGAGCGCGACGTGACCCGCATGGTCAATCAGGAGCGCAACGTTTTCGCCGCGCTGCTCGTCGCGCTGGGCCATGGCGACGGCATGATTTCCGGTCTGACCCGCACCTTCAGTCAGACCGCACGCGAGGTCGGAAGAGTGCTCGATCCGGCTCCGGGCGCGGTGCCCTTTGGTGTGCATATGATGATCGGCAAGAACACCACCGTGTTCCTGGCCGATACCACGATCAATGAACGCCCCACGGCCGAACAGCTTGCGCATATCGCCAAGGAAACCGCTGCCGTGGCACGCCGGATGGGGCATGAACCGCGCGTCGCCTTCTTGTCCTTCTCGACCTTCGGCAACCCCAGTGGGCAGTGGCTCGACAATATTCGCGACGCAGTGGCGATCCTCGACGCCGAGGAACCGGGCTTCGAATATGAGGGCGAAATGGCGCCCGACGTGGCGCTCAATCCGACAGTGATGAAGCTCTACCCCTTCAGCCGCCTGTCCGGCCCGGCCAATGTGCTGGTGATGCCTGGCCTGCAATCGGCGAACCTCTCGGCCAAGCTGCTGCGCGAACTGGCGGGCGAAACCACGGTCGGCCCGATGATGATCGGGATGGAAAAACCCGTCCAGATCGCCCCGATGACGGCGATCGCGCCGGACGTGCTGACCTTGGCGGTGTTGGCGAGTGCGGGCGTGGTGGGCTGACGGGCCGAGCTTCGCGAGGGCTTCGATTTCGCCGCGTGGCGGCGGAACGGAGCCAAGCGCTTTGCGTGGGGCAAATACTGCCCGCCGGCTTGCTCTACTGCAGGCAGTGCATACGGCCCGCTCTGGAATGGCCCCTCACGGATTTTCCTGCGTGAGGTAGCTTGCGAGCCGACGCATTTTCGGGCCGAGAACGAGGTTGGTCAGCGGAACCAGAATTCCGGTCAAAATCAAGGTTTGCACGCCCAGCGGAAGGGGGCGGGCCAAGCCTGAAAGCAGGATCAGCAAGCACGTCACGAGCGGCCATACGGTCAGCCAAACCAGCAGAAGATGGAGGAGGACGGTTTTCACGAGTCGGCCTTTGCCGAAGACATGGCGCGATTCAGGATCGAGAAATAGCCCGGCATGATCTCGGCAAGTTTCGCCTGGCCTGCTGCGGTAAGGGAAATCTCGCGCGATCGGGCATCATCAGAACTGGACGCGATGCTGATGAGGTTCGCGGATTCCAGGCTGCGCAGCACTCTCGTTACGACGGGTTTCGACACATCCAGCCGATCGGCGACCTCGCCCGCCATCAGCGATGAGCGATCCGGTTCGCGATCGATGACGACCAGAGTGAGAAAGCGCAATTGCGAGAAACCATGGTCTGCGAAATACGCCTCCAGCTCGCGGATCAGGAGACTTGCCTTACGCATCAGATCGAGCGCGTCCATGACGTTGCCGACATCGACCCCCTCGAACCGATCGGAATAGCCTTCCACCATCTGCCGGCTTGGTAAGTTCTTGAGAAAGAACATCGTACTAGGCTACCGGGCGGAGCCGAAGTATCTCCGGCTCCTCGGCGAGCCAGTTTTCATATGCTTTGAAAACCGCAAGGGTATATGGCTGCTCGTGATGGGCTTTAAGAGCCGCTTCGTCCTCCCATTCCTCATAGAGATGCAGGGTCCCGGTTTCGATATTCTCGCTCAACCGGAATTCGATACAGCCCGGTTCCGCGCGCGTTCGATCGATTATGCCGCACACGGCTTCGCGGGCGGCATCGAAATATTCAGGATGCGGCGTGATCCGCGCCATGATGTTCAATCGTGCCATTACAAAGCTCCTATAGTTAGCATGATAACTATATCCGGAAGTGCTGTGCGTCAAGCTCGCGGCATACCGGGTGATCCGATAGCTATTCGCAAGAATGCCCGATCACCCCCGCCGTCAGCGCCATTTACTTGCTCCAGCCCTATGTATATACAAAACTTTGTCGAGGGAGGCTTTGTCGCAGGCGAGGAGCGGCCAAGTACTCCGCTGTTAGGCGGTGCTTGCGGGCGGATAAGGAACGCGTGCCGGAGAAGGGTCAGCGATGATTGGTTTGCGGTCCGGGGTTCTCTCCCGAAGCCCTCGATACTCAACTGGACCAAGCCCGCTTTCTGTCGGGCGCTCATCGCGAGATTTTGTCCCGCAGCGGCTTGCTTCTCGCAGCACGGACACCGTGAATCATACCATTTACGAAGAACTGCGCGGCTTGGTATGCCACTATTACCCCGCCGGCCGTGTTAAGTTTGGGCCTATGAAAGTTGGGCTTTGCGTCGACCGCGCGGGTTGCGGGGGCGCCGCCGAAATGCACAGTGGCGGTCTTTGCAGACACGGGAAGATCGAACGAAGTCCCTTGGGCAATTTGTGGAGATTATTTGCATGACCTCCCTTCACGAGCGCATTCGCTCCGACATCGAAAACCGCATCATGGGCGGGGATCTAGCTCCGGGCGACCGGTTGCCGATCGAAGCCAAGCTGATGGAGCAATATGGGTGCTCCCGCATGACGGTAAACAAGGCGATTTCTGCCCTTGCCGCGACCGGTTTGGTCGAACGACGCCGCAAGGCCGGTAGTTTCGTGGCCCGGCCTCAGGCTCATGCAATGGTTCTGGACATTCCCGATCTTGCCGAAGAAGTGCGCGGGCGTGATCAGGAGTACCGTTTCCGGCTTATCCATCGTGAAACCGCCCCGGCAGAGGCGTCCGATCTGCAGCCGACGCATCAATTTGGAATAGCGCCGATCACGGGTCCGTCCCTGTTGACGATCGGGGTTCATATGGCGGACGGGCGCCCCTTCGCTTACGAGCGCAGGGTGGTGAGCCTGACCGCGGTTCCGGAGATCGAGGACGCGGCATTCGACCCGGAATCCCCCGGAAGCTGGCTTCTCCAGCACGTCCCCTGGACCGAAGCCGAAACCAACATCTCGGCAACCGGTGCGAATGAGCGAGAGGCCCGGAGTCTGAAGATCACTCCGGGGGCGCCGTGCCTGGTTCTCGCACGTCGAACTTGGCGTGGCGAAGAGCACATAACCGCAGTGCGCCAGCTTTTCATCGGCGAGTCCTACAGCCTTGACGCCCGATTCGGCTCGGCTCGGAAATAATGTTTCATAACGTCGATAATTAATTGCCATACAGAGCAAGGATTACAGGTCGCTGCCGAAAAAATTCGCATAAAAATCAGACATTTGTGATGTTTTTGATGTATATACAAAAAGTTATTGACTGAGATCAGCGGTGTGTTCACTCTCCTGCAAATCAATTTGGGAGGGTGAATTCGATGCGTTGCAAGAGCATTTTAATCGGAACCAGTGTGCTCGCGGTGGCGATCTCGAGCCCGGTCGTGGCACAGGATGCTGCGGACGAAGCCGCTGGCGAAGCGAGTGCTGCGGACACATCGACCGAAGCCGACATGTCCAATGCCATCCTCGTCACCGGATCGAGAATTCGCCGTGCGGATATCGAGGGTGTTGGACCAACGACGGTCGTTGGTGTGGAAGAAATGGAAAACACCGGCATCGTGAACGTCGAGACGCTTCTGCAACGGCTTCCCGCCAATGCGGGCTTCGCAGGTAATCAGACATCGGCCTACTGGACGGGCAATGGTTATGGCACCGCCCAGGTCAACCTGCGCGGCCTGGGGATCAAGCGAACTCTGGTGCTGCTCAATGGTAGGCGCCTGGTCGCCGGCGGGACCGGTGCCAATTCTTCGCCCGACCTCAACATGATACCGGTCAACATGCTGGCTCGCACCGAGGTGCTCAAGGATGGTGCTTCCGCCGTATATGGCGCGGACGCAATGGCCGGCGTCGTGAACATGATTACCCGTACGGATTTCGAGGGTATCCGGGTCGGCGGGCGCTACGGCATTACCGAACAGGGCGACGGCGCAGATGCTTCCATCGATGTGCTGGCGGGCTGGCGATCGGACAGCGCCGGAATTATGGTTGCGGCCAATTATCAGAACACCGATCCGGTCAGTATGTTCAGCCGGGCACCGTGTTCGCTTGCCGAAACCACACCGGGCTCTCTTTCCTGCGTGAACAGTTCCTCCACCATTGGTGGGCGGGCCGTGCTTCCCAATGGGCAGCAGATCAACTTCAACCAGGTCTTGGGTGGGGACGGGGATTTCTACGAACCCTATGATGCGGCCAAGCACAATTACAATTCGGCCCTTACGCTCAATGCGGTCAATCCGATCGAGCGCTGGAGCTTCGGGGTGTTCGGCGATGCCGAACTGGGGGCTGCGGTCGAAGCGTTCGGCGAATTCCTCTATACCAAACGCAAGAGCAACCAGATCGCGACACCGGGGACTTTGCGCAACTTGGCCATCCCGGCCAGCTTCCCCAGCAACCCGACGGGCGAGGATTTGGTCGTTATCCGGCGCCGTCTGGCAGAGGCGGGTCCCCGTCAGTTCTTCCAGGATTCCGAGACCTGGCAGGCCACCGGTGGGCTGCGCGGTGACTTAGCCAATGCCTGGCATTGGGAAGCTGCCGTAAGCTGGGGGAAGAACACCGCGATCGACGGTTCCACCAATGTCGCGAATCTCGAGCGGGTGGGCAACGCGATCGATCCCGCGACCTGTGGTACGGGCGGTATTCCTTGCGCAGACTTTCTTGGCTTTGGCGACCTTACCCCGGAAGTCCTCGACTATATCCTCTTTACGTCGAGAGACAGGGGCGGAAACGAACTCGTTAGCGCGACCCTGGATCTGACCGGCGATCTCTTCACGCTTCCCGCTGGAGCGGTATCGTTCGCGACCGGCATTGCGTATCGTGAGGAGAAGGGGTGGAGGGACCCCGACCCTCTGACCGTTGCCGGTATCGCGAACACGAATCAACAGGATCCAATTTCCGGGAAGAGCAAGGCCAAGGAAGCCTATCTGGAATTATCGGTTCCGGTCTTCTCAGGCGCTGCATTTGCGGAGGCCTTGACCGTCAATGGCGCGCTGCGCGTATCCGATTACGATCTCTTCGGTACCGACTGGAACTACAAGTTGGGTGCCGATTGGGAAGTGTTCGACGGTTTGCGGTTTCGGACCACTTACGGCACCGGCTTTCGTATTCCCAACGTGCCGGAACTGTTTGGCGGCGTTTCCGAAGGCAATCTGACGACCACGGACCCGTGCAGCAATTACAGCACGAGCGGCGACGCGACGCTTATCGCGAATTGCCAGGCCACCGGCGTGCCGGCGGGATATGTTCAGCTCGGCAATACCATTCTGACCACAGTCGGGGGCAACCCCGATCTCCAGCCCGAGAGCTCCGCGACCTGGACCATCGGGGCGGTCGTGCAGCCAAGAAACCAGATCCCCGGCCTTTCTCTGACGGTCGACTGGTTCGAAATCGATATCGAAGACGCAATCCGCGCCATTCCCGGTTCGACCAAGCTGGCAGTCTGCTACGCCAGCCCTAATCTGAGCAGCGAATTTTGCGATGATTTTAAGCGGAGCACGCTGACCGGTGAAGTTACGCAGCTTTCCGCCCAGCCGATCAATACCGGCCTGGAGAAGATGAGCGGGCTCGACGTCGGGATGGTGTATAATCGATCGATCGGCTCGTTCGACGTGTCCCTGAATTTGAACGTCACCTGGCTGAACGAATACACCGTCTATCCCTTCGAGGGCGGCGATCCGATCCAGTTCGATGGCTTTATCGGTGGCGGCAATGGCGGCTATCCCGAGTGGCGCGGCTATGGCACGCTTACGGTCGAAAAGGGGCCGGTCGGCGCAACTTGGTCTACCCAGTGGATCGGCTCTGCCACCGACTTCAACGCCAGCCCCGGCGATATCGGCTATTCGACGCCGGACGTATTCTATCACAATCTGCAGGTGCGTTTCGATGTGAATGACCGCACCAGCTTCCGCCTAGGGGTCGACAATCTCTTCGACCGAGACGCTCCGTACATCCAGAGCTTTACCGATGCCAATACGGATACCATGACCTATGATCTTATGGGTCGCCGCTTCTATGTCGGCTTTCAGACCGGCTTCTGATCGGGCGTATCATGAAAATCAGATGGCCACTCTTCGTTCGGCGCTTCCACAAGTGGCTAGCCCTGATCATCGGGCTGCAGGTGGTATTCTGGACGGCGACCGGATTTTACATGGTCGTCGTCCATATCGACCGGATCCACGGCGATCATTTGATCAAGTCGGCACCTGCACAGGTGTTGGATGTTGACAGGATGGTTTCGCCCGAGGATGCGCTGCGTCTCTACCCAGGGGCGACCGACATGCGCAGTTCGTCCTTGTTGGGCCGGACGGTGTGGGAAATCTCCGGGCCGTCGGGAGTAAAGCTGGTGGATGCGGGGACGGGGGAAGTGCTTCGTCCCGTCTCCCGCGACGAGGCCGCCGCCGTCGCTCGCGAAATCTACGCGTTCGACGAGCCGATCCGCTCGGTCGAGCTGCTTACCAGAGCCCCGATGGAAATGCAGGGCCGCAAGCCACCCTATTGGCAGGTGGTATTCGACCGCTGGGACAGTCCCACCTTCTATATCTCGCCGGAATCCGGCGCACTCATTTCACGTCGGCATTCGCTTTGGCGGATCTTCGACTTTGCCTGGATGCTGCACATCATGGACTATGACGAACGCAGCGACATCAACAATCCCCTCCTTCGGGTAAGCACCTGGCTCGCGGTTCTGATGGCGCTTACCGGCGCGTGGCTGCTGGTTTGGGCCTTCCCGAAACGCCGGAAAAAGAAGAAGCGCTGATGAAGAAAATCCGATTCTCGCCCCTGTTTTTTCGCCGGATACACAAATGGGTCGGCCTGGTTCTCGGCATTCAGTTCATTCTGTGGGCTGTCAGCGGGGCCATGATGGCGACCATCGATATGGAGGCGATGAAAGCGCGGCCCGATGTCTCTCCAAGCCGAATCCCCGCCGGTAATTTTGTCGATCCGGCAGAAATCACTGATGAGCAGATTACGGGGCTCGCCGTCCGTAGCATCGGCGACAGACCGATCTATGAGGTCTCTTATGATGACGGGATCGGGCTTTTCGATGCGCGTACGGGAAATGCGATAGCGGTCGATCCGGCGTTCGTTCGCGCGCGCGCTGAAGAGATCGCTCCCGCACATATTAAGTCCATCAAGCGGATGGACCGCCCGAACCTCGAGGCAAGGGATTATGAGGGGGCTGTATGGCGGGTCGATTTTGCAGACGCTGAAAACTCGTCAGCATACTTCTCGGCCACCTCAGGTGAGCTTCTGACGATGCGCGGGGATATGTGGCGGTTATGGGACTTCTTCTGGATGCTGCACAATATGGATTACCTGGATCGCTCCAGCTTCAATCATCCCCTGATCATTATCGTCGCATTCGGAACGCTGTTCCTCTCGGGGACCGGATTTTACCTCCTCTTCAAGTCCTTCACCAAACGGGATTTTTCTTGGATCGTCCGCCGAAAACTCCCGTCGAAAACTGTGTTGGCCAATGATGATTAGAGGCTGCCGACAAACCGCTGGAGCACGAACCCAAGCGCCCTTTCCATCACTGCGATGGAATTCCGCGCGCGATTTAAGGAACTATCGAGGCGTCAAGGGGAAGCCCTTCTGACACCTCACCCAAACCTTTGCGCTGGAGGCGTCACGGCGTCTCCAGCAATTTTCGGGCAGTGTCATCCCACCGTCCTTGCAGGCACGACGCTGAGATACGCCCAACACCTCCTTCTCAAGATCCTTCAGCCGCCGACCTTCTCTCCTTGAGCAAGCCGAATTTCGGTCCCTCGCAGCATCGCAACAATATGTTCTGGCATGTATCTCTTCCGCGCCACTCCTCAGCTCGTTTCAAGCTGTAAATGGCCGCAATTCCAACTCTCATAACGGACCACCTTCTTGGGGAAAGGCCAGCAAGGATGCTTACTGGTCGGCTTTCGAACCGCTTGCGGGATGAGGCGCAGGGGAACGTACCGCTTCTCTTCAATCCGCAAGCCATAATGCGTGGCTGTCGATGCGCAGCTTGGTGATCGCACGCATCGCTCCGCCCCGCGCTTCGGTTTCGCTTCGAAATGCATGGTGGACCATCCGTTCGCCCAGCAGCAGGTCGGTCAGATCGATCTCGCCGAGTTCATAACCCTTCCGCAGTTTGCGCAACGCGGCAATCTGCGCCTCGACTGCTTCGCGCGAACGCCGCCATGCTGCAGTCCGATACCGCGCCTCGACAAGGTCTGCATCGGCGGTTTCTTCGACATTGTAACGCGCCAGACCTTCTTGCGCTCGCGCGGCTGAAGCAAGTGCCGCCGCCTCGCCAGCCAATGCCCTGCGATGACCTCCGCCGAGCGGCATGGAGAAAACAAGCCCGGCGCCGGTTTCCGCGCCGCCGAATTCGGAAAACACTCTCACACCCACCGAAGGGTCGGCGAGCCGATCCTTGTCCATGCGATCGGCAATAGCGGCCCTGCGGTTTGCCTCGGCCCGGGCAGCACCGATCTCGTGGCTGTTGAGGACGACCAGATCGCGCAACTGGGAGAGGCGCATATCGGTGATTTCGGGAGAGGGCAGATCAGGCGCTTCGATCGGAAGCGGAAGGCCCGGGAAATGCGCCTCCAGGCGAGCACGCGCCAAGGCGGCATTACCCTCTGAGCGGTCCAGTACCACCCGCGCCTCTGCGAGTGCGGCGCGCGCCAGATCGACATCCAGTCGAGCCGCATCGCGCAAGTGCATCCGCCGAGTTACGGCGGCAAGCGACTTCTCGTAATTCGCCACTGCCGTGCGATCGACTTTCGCCCGTGCGGATGCGGAAAGCCAATCGACCCATTGTTCGGAAAGAAGCAATGCGGCCTGATGGCGAGCGTCCTCCGCGAGGTTGCTGGCGGCCGCGATGCCATGTTCGCCGATTTCGCGATCGAGCCGTGCTTTTCCCGGCAATCGGAATGCGCGCGTCACCTGGGCATCGTATTCATCGAATTCGCCGCCGAGATCCACGCTCCGCCGCGTGTAGCTGCCCGACAGGGTGACTTCATGTGGCCCCCTGCGCAAGCCTGCGGCCCGCGAGCGTGCCGCTTCGAGGCGGGCGCGCGCGGCGACGACCGAGGGATGATCGTCGAGCACCTGCTGGACGGTCGCCTCGTCGGGCAAGCCAGGTTCGGCTGCGAGGGGAGAGACCAACAGGAATGTGGCCGCCATGGTCGTGATCGGGCGCATTCTAGCCCTCCTCCAACCGCAATGCATCGCTCGCCTCGCGTTCGGCTGCGGTTTCTCCAAACCGCTCGTAAAGGATTGGCAAGAGGATGAGCGTCAGCAGCGTCGCAGTCACGAGCCCACCGATGACGACGATTGCGAGCGGCTTCTGAATTTCCGATCCCGGCCCGGTTGCGAACAGCAGCGGCACAAGCCCAAAGGCGGCGATACTGGCAGTCATCAGGACGGGGCGCAGCCGCCGTTCGGCTCCGCGCCGCACCGCTTCGGACAGAGGCATGCCCTGTTCGCGAAGCTGGCGGAAATATGTCACCATCACGAGACCGTTGAGCACGGCGATACCAAGCAAGGCGATAAAGCCGACGGACGCCGGGACGGAAAGATACTCGCCCGAAACCGCCAGGGCGATCATCCCCCCCACGGCTGCGAAAGGAATGTTGGTAAGGATCAGCAGGGATGCCCGCATCGATTTCAGCGTGAAGAAAAGGATGGCGAAGATCAGCACGATCGAGATCGGCAGGACCACCATCAGCCGTGCCGAAGCCCGCTGCTGGTTCTCGAACTGGCCACCCCATTCGATCCGGTAGCCCTGCGGCAGCGAGACATTTGCAGCGATATCCGCCTTTGCGTCCTCGACATAACCGACGAGATCGCGCCCCGACACGAAGGCCTGTACCATGGCGAAACGCGAACCGTTCTCGTGCTCGAGCTTGACCGGTCCGTAGGCTTGGCTGACATGCGCCACATCGCTCGCCCGCACGAGCTGGCCGGAGGGCGCGCTGTAAACCAGATCGGCGAAACCCTGCGGTGTCAGCCCGCGAGAACCGTCGCCCTTCAAGACGATCGGTACACGGCGGACCCCATCGGCGACGATGCCGGTACGCACACCTTCGACCTGAGCACGCATCATATCCTGCAAGTCGGACACCGGCATGCCAACGCGGCCCGCAGCAACGCGGTTGATATCGATCAAGAGGTAATCCACCTGATCGTTGGCGACGGTCATGGCTTCGCTCGTTCCCTCGAGGCTTTCCAGCCGCGTCTGGATTTCCCCTGCGAGGCGCGAGAGTTCGTCAAGATCGGGGCCGAACAGCTTGATCGCCAGATCGCCGCGTGCGCCGGTCAGCATTTCCGATGTTCGCATGTCGATCGGCTGGGTGAAGGTCGGTTCTATCCCGGGAAACTGCTCCATGACCTTGCGCAATTCGCCCAGTAGCCAGTCCTTGTCCTCCACGCGCCATTCCTCGCGCGGTTTGAGCTTGAGGAAGCTGTCGGTTTCATTGGGACTCATCGGGTCGAGCCCGAGCTCGTCCGAACCGACGCGGGCGATTACCGCTTCGACTTCCGGGACCTGATCCAGAATTGCGCGCTGCACCTTCATGTCCCCCTCGACGCTGTGGTCGAGCGAGATCGAAGGGAGTTTGGTGAGCTGCACGATGATCGAGCCTTCATCCATCACGGGCAGGAAGGTCTTGCCGGTAACGGTGTATGCCCCGGCCGCCAGCGCGAGCCCGAGCCCGGCCACCCCGAACACGCGCTTTTTGTTTTCGAAGCTCGCCGCCAGGGCCGCCGAATAACGCGGCGCGATCTTGCGCATCAACCAAGGTTCGGAATGGCCTTGCTTGACCTTGAGCAGATAGAAAGCGAGCACCGGGACAAGCATCAGCGACAGAACCAGCGCCGAACCGAGCGCCAGCACGATGGTCAGGGCGACCGGCGAGAAAAGCTTGCCTTCCAGCCCCTCCAGCGTCAGCAGCGGCAGGAATACCAGCGCGATGATTGCAAGGCCCGAAGCGACCGGTTTGGCCACTTCGACAGCAGCGACGAACACGTTGTGGATTTTGCTGTTCGTCGAGTGTTTGGGATCGGAAAGCCTCTCCACGACATTCTCGACCACGACCACCGCGCCATCGACGAGGATGCCGACGGCGATCGCAAGCCCGCCCAGGCTCATGAGATTGGCGCTGAGGCCGATCGATCGCATGAAGGTGAAGGTCAGCAGGACGGCCATCGGCAATGCGAGCGCGACGATCACCGAGGCGCGGACATCGCCGAGAAACAGAAGGAGCAGGATGATGACCAGCACGGTCGCTTCGAAAAGCGCCGTCTCGACGGTCCCGACCGCGCGTTCGATCAAGTCCGAACGATCATAGAAGACCGCGACGCTCATTCCCTCGGGCAGGCTGGGCTGAATCTCCTCGAGCCTTTGCTTCACTCCGTCGACGATCTGGCTAGCGTCGGCACCGCGCAAGCCGATGACGAGGCCTTGTACGGCTTCGGCTTCGCCGTTCTTGGAAACCGCGCCATAACGGGTGAGGCTTCCCATGCGGACAGTGGCGACATCGCCCACTCGGACGACCAAGCCCGTGTCGGCTTTGACAACCACGGCTGCAAGGTCCTCCAAAGCGCGGATGGCGCCGGTCGAACGGACGATCAGCGATTCCTCGCCAATGGTCAGCCTTCCGGCGCCATCGTTGCGGTTGCTCATCTCGATGGCATGGGCGAGGTCGGCGGTGGAAAGGCCGGCTGCCGCCAGGGCTGAGCTGTCCGGTGCGACCTCGTAAGTTTCAACGAAGCCCCCGAGTGCGTTGACGTCCGCCACGCCGGGCACGGTGCGCAAGGCCGGGCGGATCGTCCAGTCGAGCACCCGACGTTTCTCGGCCAGCGATTGCGGCCCTTCGAGCGTGAACATGAACATCTCGGAGAGCGGCGTCGAAATCGGGGCAAGTCCGCCCTCCACCGTCGCCGGCATGTCTCCCACCACCGCATTGAGCCGCTCGGAAACCTGTTGCCGTGCCCAATAGATATCGGTGCTATCTTCGAAATCGATAGTGATGTCGGCGATAGCGTATTTGGCGACCGAGCGGAGTACGGTCTGCTCGGGAATTCCGAGCATCTCCATCTCGATCGGCGTTACCACGCGGCTCTCGACTTCTTCCGGCGTCATCCCCGGAGCCTTGAGGATGATCTTGACTTGCGTGGTGCTGATGTCGGGGAAGGCGTCGATCGGTAGCCTGGCGAAGGACCATGCTCCGACCCCGGCGAGCACCAGCGTCAGACCGATGACGCCCAGGCGCAGATCGAGCGCCTTTCTTATCAGATTGCGAAGCATGTCGGCTTACTCCGCGCTCATGGCTTTGAGTTCCGCCACGCTGCTCGCGGCGACGACTTCGCCCGCCGTCAGGCCTTCGGAGATGATAGCCTGTTGGTCGGTCGTTCCGACCACCGTGACCTTACGCGGCTCGTAGCTCTCTTCGTCGCGCACGAAGACATGCGTTTCTCCGCCGATCTTCGTCACAGCGTTGGCGGGTACGGCAATGCCGGGCGGCGACGCCTTTCCGGTGATCGTCACGCTGACATTGCGACCGGCGACGATACCTGGGGCGCTGCCTATGCTGGCGCGGGCCAGTACCGACCGGGTGGCCGGGTCGATCGAGGGCGAAACCGCGAGAATTCGGCCCCCGACGGGCACCGATCCGCCGCCATCGGTGGAAAGCGCGATCTCGACCGGCATGCCGGGACGGACCTTTCTCGCCAGCCGTTCGGGCAATTGCAACTCGACCTGATAGGCACCTTCGGCCTCGATCACGAAAGGGGCCTCCATGCCGTCCACCGGGCCACCTGTGACCGCGCCGACATGCGCGACACGGCCCGAGATCGGCGCGCTCAGCGTCATGGTGCCATCCGGGCCGACGCCCGCCAGGGAGGCCAGCCGCCGCTGTTCGGCGAGGCTGGCGCGAGCCTGCGCCAGCTCCGCATTCGCCTCGTCGGCACGGGCCGACGCTATGATCCCCTCATCGGCCAGTTGCGTCAGTCGCTTTGCGCGCGCCTCGGCGAGCCCGAGCGCGGATTGCGCCCGTGCCAGTTGACCGCGAATCTGGACGGGTTCGGCGGCACGCACGAGTGCCAAGGGCTGGCCACGGCGCACCGCTTGGCCTTCGATCACATAGACCCGCACCGCAGCGCCGGGAAACGGCACTGTTACGGCAACGCGCGCGTCGGGCGGGAAAGTGACGGTGCCGGGCACGCTACCGATCGGCACGTGGGCCACCTCCTGGGCCAAAGCCGTTTCGATCGCGAGACCCGATAGCGGATCGGCCCCGGCCGCATTTGCTGCATCTGGCGGAGCTGGGTCGGAGCATGCGGACAGCCCGAGCAGGCTGGTGGCGAACCCGAGAGTAACGAGAGATCGAGCAATCATTCCCCGAAAATGACGCACCAAGCTGACAGCAACTTGTCAGTTTGGCAGCTTGTTGTCAGTTTCGAGAACCATATTCGATGGCTGTCCGCCAGCGTGCCATTGCGAGGCTTGTTCGATGCGCCTGCTCCTTGTCGAAGACGATCCCGAACTCGGTCGGCGCCTCGGCGAACGTCTGCGCGGCGCCGATTTCGCGGTGGAGGTTGCGCGAAGCAGGAGCGAGGCGGAGGACTGGCCCGATGTTGACCAGATGGCTGCGGTGATCCTCGATCTGGGGCTGCCGGATGGAGACGGGATCGAGCTCCTCAGGCATTGGCGCGATCTGCGTATCGATACGCCGGTCCTGATTCTCACGGCACGGGGAAGCTGGCAGGACAAGGTCGAGGGCCTGAATGCGGGAGCAGATGATTTCGTTGTAAAGCCGGTCCGGTTCGAAGAGTTGCTCGCTCGGCTCAATGCCTTGTTCCGGCGCCAGCAGGGTAAGCGCCGCAACCTTATCGAAATAGGCGACCTCGCTCTCGACCCGCTGACGCGTCTGGTCGAGCAGGCCGGCCGACCATTGTCCCTGAGCAAGCAGGAATTCAAGCTGTTGCACCTGTTCATGCGCCGGGCGGGCCAGGTGATGTCGCAAGGCACGATCCTCGACGATCTATATGAACTTGGACACGAACGTGAACCCAACACGGTTGAGGTTCTGGTCGGCCGCTTACGCCGCAAGATCGGGCGTGATCGAATCGTCACTCTCAGGGGCATGGGCTACAGGTTCGAGAAATGAAAAAACGGCTCGTCCCCGGCAGCCTGCGCCTGCGCTTCCTGCTCGCAATCACAGTCTGGGTGACGCTGGGGATTGGCGCGATCTGGTTTTCGGCTGTCGGAATCTTCACTGCTCATGTTGAACGGTCCTATCACGAAGAACTCGAAGTCCACGTGCGTGAACTCGCCAGGCTGGCCGTGTTGGATAGTCAAGGCGAAATCCGGTTGAGCCGCCCCCTTTCGGACCCGCGTTTTGAGGAGCCACTGTCCGGCTTCTACTGGCAAATCAGTGTCGACGGCCGGAAGCCCTTGCGATCCAGGTCTATGACGAAAGGCACTCTCGACGAACGCATAGCCCAATCTTCCGAAATCTTGCACACGCTCGACAGTGGCCCCACTGGACCGACGATCACTTACGGCCTCGTCGAGAAAGGCCCGTCCGGTCAGATGATCCATTATGTCATCGCGACCGATCAGAGCGAACTCGACCGGCTTATCGACAGCTTCACGGGACACCTCACCTTATGGCTTGCGGGGCTCGGCAGTCTCTTGCTTGCAACTGGCCTTGCGATAATCGGCTTCGGCCTGCACCCCCTCGACCGGCTTGCACGAGCTATTGCCCGCTTGCGGCAAGGTGAGGCGGAAAAGCTCGAGGGAAGTTACCCGGCCGAGATTGCGCCGCTCGTTGGCGATCTCAATGCATATATTCGGCAAAACGCGGACATGATCGCCCGGGCGCGTGTCCAGGCGGGGAACCTCGCGCATTCGCTGCGCACTCCGCTGACCATCATCACAGACGAAGCCGAGCGCCTCGCTGGCAACCCGGAATGTTCGCAAGCGGCCCAGGTCCTTTTGGAACAAAGCAGCGCGATGGAGCAGCAGATTGCCTATCAGCTTGCCCGCGCGCGATCGTCTTCAGGCCAGCCCTATGCTGCGCGTCCGACCCGCGTCCCCGATGTCGCAGAGCCCATTATGCGAGCCATGAAACGTCTGCACCCGACCAAGCGCTTCGTTATGAGTGCGGCTGAATGCAGTCGGCTGACCATTCCGGTGGACGCGGTGGACTATGCAGAGTTGCTCTCCATTCTTCTGGACAATGCCGGCAAGTGGGCGCGTAACGAAGTCCGGCTAGTGTTCGACAGCGACGAAGACGGCGCTGTTGTGGCGAGGATTAGCGACGATGGCCCGGGCATAGAGCCCGAGAACATCGACCAAGCGTTTGTTCTGGGATCGCGCTTCGACACGAGCAAGCCGGGCGCTGGTCTCGGCTTGGCAATTGCCCACGAAATCGCCGAGGCGATAGGCGTGGGGCTGCATCTCGAAAACGCGGCGACAGGCCTGGCCGCCATGATAGTCTATCGCCCCTCGGGTCGGCCTGAGAGTAGCTGACATCCCGCACCGTTCCCCTCGTTAATCAGGCAGACCTTGTCGAGCCATGCCAACGAACATCAACCCGATGTGCTTCGTTCCCCATACGGGGC
Source organism: Qipengyuania sp. ABI-127-1 (assembly GCA_022953095.1). GTDB lineage: Bacteria > Pseudomonadota > Alphaproteobacteria > Sphingomonadales > Sphingomonadaceae > Qipengyuania. The sequence continues at coordinate 39,976 of JALJCR010000003.1, forward strand.
ACCCATTGCGCGACGCATGGTCACCGATTCATGTGTCAGAACCGCTTGGTCACATTGAAGCCGAATATGCGCGGATCGAGTGTGAACACATTCGTGGTCAGCCCGGAATCGTCGCTGTTCGTGAAGAAATCCGTGATCGGAGTATCGTTGAACAGGTTCTTCACGTAAAACTGGAAAGCTATCTGGGATGCCGGTCGCTCCAGCGTGATTGCCAGGTTCGCATTGTCCCACGCCTTCAAACGGTCGTATTCGGTATTGTAGACCCGGGCGAAGCTCTTCGATTGACGGTAATAATCGCCGCGAAATGTGAGTTCCCAATCGCCCTCGTCGATGAAGAATGTGTATTGTGCACCGATATTGAACGTCAATCTGGGGGCATTGGGCAGTTCGTTGCCTTCGAGATCAGCATAGAAGCCCCTTCCTCCATTGGGAGCATCGGTAAGCGGATTATATTCGAAGCCATAGAACTGGTAGAGCGGCAAGCCGTCGATTTCCGGAGTAAAGGTGCCGAGTTCGGCCGTTCCACCACACAATGCGCTGAGCGCGGGGAAACCTATGCCGAATGACGTAATGGGATTGGCCAAAACCTGTTCGACGATGTCCCGCGGCGCGATGCAGTTCGACGGGACCTGCAGCCATGGGCGGATCACAACCCAATCCTCGTTCCCCTGGGTACGGTTCATGACATCTATCGACTGAGCGCCTTCCTTCAGCCGCGTTTTGAGATAACCCAGATTGGTATCGAGGCGAAAGGCGCGGGAGGGCCGCCAGGCAGCCTCGAATTCGAGACCCCAGACCGTCGCGTCGAAGTTCTCGTTCAAGGAAATGCGATCGACGATCTTGGATATCTGATAGCCCTGATAATCGTAATAGAATCCCGTCGCGTTCAAGATCAGACGGCCGCCATCGAAGCTGTTTTTCGTGCCGATTTCGAAAGCCGTCAGATATTCTGGTTCGAACGTGGCGGGCAGGGGCTGGAACTGAACGACAAAGGGATCGATGTCGGGACGCGGCGGATTGGTGCCGCCGCCCTTATAGCCACGCGAAACCGATGCGTAGATCAAAGTATCGTCGGAAAAACCCAGGTTCGGCCGCCAGTCTACGACGATCCTGCCGGTGGGCTCCGACCATTTTTGTACCACCGGATCGCCTTGGGGATAGCCACCTGCGATCGATCCGCCGCTGGTCCCGTTCGTGCCTGCGCCCAGCAGGAGCTGGCTTGGAACGGGGGTGGTGGTCTTTTTGTCCTTGGTCCAGCGGATGCCAGCGGTGATATTCACCGTATCGGCAATATTCCAGTAACCTTCCGCGAACACGGCCCAGGATTCGGTTTCGACCAGGTTCCGGCTGAGGAAATAATTGTGCCCCATCTCGTCCAGGCTGCCGAGGGGATTGGGGTCGACATAGACGCAGTCATACTCCGTCGTGCCTGGCTGGCAGTCGATATAGTCGAGCAGAGTGCCTCTACGGTTGTAAAGGTTGTAGGCCAAATAAGTGAATGCGTTGTTCAGGACGAAATAGTCATCCTGAGTTTTGAAATTCAGATAATTCGCGCCGATATTGAAGTTGAATGCTCCATCGTAATCGGATTGAAGGCGGAACTCCTGCGACCACTGGCGATTGCGCGATCGGCTTATGTCGATGGCGAGAAGCCGGTTCGATGCCCCGAGTTGCGGGTCAACGAATATGCCCCCAGGCGCGGCGAATTCCTGGTTTATGGGTATCCGTGACCCGTTCAATCCCAGCGTAAGGAGGCCGGTTGTGTCGGTGAAAATGGGGCCAGATACGAAACGGTTGTAATCCTGCGACGAATAATACCTGTCTCGTGCGTAGGCCGTTTGCGAAACCAACCGCAAACCATCCGATACTCCGAAATCGAGATTGAGCTGTACCACGTCGTTCTTGGCGCGAAAGACGGGATCGTAGCTGGTGGCGATCTCGCGGAGATCGCGCGATTGGACCACATCGGCGAAGGGGTCGCCTGGCAGAAATGCGGGAGTATTGACAAATGGGTTGTCGGGGTCCTCGCCCATGTTCACAACAAGCCGACCCGCGGCGATAAAGGCCAGGGCTTCGGCATTGGGAGCGCCATAGGCATCATCGCTGTACAGAGAGCCGGGAAGGCAGCCCTGGCTGAATTTTGAAGACAGAGGCACAGGCTCGAACTGCGAGACGGGGACCGGAGTATCCCCGATCATGGTTTTCCCAGGATCGCGGGTACACAGGTTCTTGCCGGTACGAGACCTGTTATCGTCTTCCTCGAAATGCTGCCAGACCAGATTGGCGTTGAAGCGTTTGCTCGGCTCCCATTCGAGGATGGCTCGGGTGGACCACAGGTCACGGCCATTCACCTTCTTCCCGGTAAAGGTGTTGAAGTCGTACCCGTCGCGCTTCGTCCAGGCGCCGGCTACGCGTGCTGCCAGAGTGTTGCTCAAGGGGATGTTGACCATCCCGCTTGCGCGAGTGGTCCCGAAGCTGCCGACCTCTGCCCTTATCTCCCCGGCGAAGTCCGGGGTCGGCATTGCGGGGATGAGGTTGACCACCCCTGCGGTTGCATTGCGCCCGTAGAGAGTGCCCTGGGGGCCGCGCAACACTTCGATCCGGGCCATGTCGAAGAACTCGGATTCGAACAGGCGGTTACGGATCAGCGCTGTATTGTTGAAGCTGACCGCAACGGCCGGATCCGAAGCCGCCGAGATCGATTTTGTCCCGACACCGCGGATCGAGAAATTGTACATGCTGAAATTGGATTTCGAAAAGTTGACGTTCGGCACCGCCCTGAGAAGCTCCGAACCGCCTTCGATCTTCTGATTGTTGAGCGCTTCGGCCGATATGGCCGATATGGCAATCGGGACATCCATGATGGATTCTTCGCGCTTTTGCGCCGTAACGATGATCACGTTCCCGCCGGGCGCCGACTCCGCGGTTTCGCCCGTAGCCGCCGATGCGGCTGGTTGATCGGATTCCTGACCGTAGCCTGGTGCCGATGTAAGTGCGGTGATCGCGACAATGCTCGTCGTGCATGCTGCGCGAGCGAAAAAACTTCCCTTCATATCCTCTCCCCATGTCATCGCTCGGATTGCCTCGCCGGCCCTTCGAGTGGCTCGTGCGCAGGCAAAAAGCGTAATTCTCTCGTCGTCCCGAGGTGGCCCGTGATCGGCGATTCTCATTGCCCCTCAGCAACGAAAGCCCGGATCGCATCCCGACATGACGGGCCGAAAGCTACCAATGCTGACACTCATGTCAATAAGGTTTGACATTGGCACCCATGTCAGTGATCCATTTTCGAGGAATGTTTGCGGCGATATCATCTATCGTTCGCTGGCGTTCTTGGCGCAGCTTTGGCCTTGTTATTCATGAAATATTTGAGGCGCGACGAGGCGCCAAACTGTTCTGTGATATCACGCAAATTGCGAGGTTATAAATATTTTGTAATGCCTATGATATGATGTATCAGATAGCAGAATAGGATATGTTATTTGGTCGATTACAGGATTGATTTAGATCTGTATGCGTCTTCCAAAGCATACGATCCGACAAGCCAGGGGTTGCCCCCAATATCGTCGTGATTCATCCGCTAAGTCCATGTCTGGTCGTGCATCATGAGAAGGTTGTAGTATACGATACTATAGACCTTCGCCCTTAATTATTTAGAAGAATTACACCGCGCAGCGGGCGCTCGACCAGCGCTGGCAGCGCGGGACGATTTGCATTGTATAACATAACCGTCCCATCAGCGCACAATCGACAAGAAGGGGGGCGGATCGATTTGTCAGAGCCGGATATCGGCGTATGATGCCGGGATGAAAAAACCGGAAAGGCGAGGCGGTATGGGCAAGGGAACCGTCACACCAGTCGTAGCGCGAGGCAAGTATGCCAAATCGAGCGCGACGGGCAAGAAGGCCCCCCGGCGCAAGCGCAGCGCGGAGGAAGCGCGCGAAGAAAGCATCATGGCCGCCCGGTCGCTGTTGCTGGAAGGCGGACCCGGCGCGGTGACGGTGTCCAACATCGGGAAACGGGTTGGTATGTCGCATGGCAATATCATCCATCACTTCGGTTCTGCCGCGGGGCTGCAGGCTTCGCTCATGGGCAAGATGGTGGACGATCTCGCCGAGGCGCTCGAGAGTGCGGTGGAGCAATTTCGCGAAGACCCCGATGCCCCGCGGACGGTCGTCGAGCAGGTGTTCGATGCGTTCGATTCCGGGGGCGCCGGCCAACTGGCCGCCTGGATAGTGCTGGCGAGGGATTACGAACATCTCGAACCGATTCGCGATGCGGTTCGGTCGCTCGTAGGTGCCTTTGCTGAAAAGATCTCCGGGCCCCATGCCGAAGAGCGGGTCAAGGGGGCAGTACTGACAATCGCCATTTCGGCCTTCGGGGATGCGGTCATCGGGCCGCATCTACGCGAGATGCTCGACATGGAAGACGACGAAATGCGCAGGCTGACGTCCAATATGCTGCCCCTGCTGATCACTATGCCGTTCAAGGAGGAAACCACAAAACCGGATGAAGCGGCCTAGAGCTGCGCGGTTATAGCAAACCGGATCGTCCGCCCGAGCGGGTCGAGTTCATAGCGCGAAAACCCTTCCATCCTGGTCGACGATTCGACCCATCTCCTGCTGTCGAAAAGATTCCGGACCTCGAGGGACAGCTTCAGTGCATCCACACAGTCCTTGGTTTTGGCACCGCGAATTAGCATCCCGAGTTCGAAAAAACCGCCGAAATCGAAGGTAGACGAAGGCGGATAGCGATAGGCGACTGTTCCATCGCGCGTGACCCTCGCAGGTCCGGTCCAGGTTCCGCTGAAATTTGCGCCCAGCCCCTTGCGTCCGACATTGAGATGAAAGCCAATACTGTGGCGCGCCTGGCCATTTGCGTCGAGACGATCGATGACACTCAGGCCCCTTCGGATTGCCGTCTCGCTCTTCAATTCCCACCGATGGGTTAGCGATCCCGTGATCGTCCATGGTGTGAACGCACCGCCAACTTCTTTGGCGTCCCGATGCGAATTTCGCGACTCGCTCCAACGCAAAGACAGCCCGCTTGTGAGGCGTTTGGTCACGTCCGAACCGATATTGATGGGTCGGGCATCGATTGCGATCAGCGCGCCGCTCGCGTTCCGAAAAACCCGTTCGGGGAAGGCGGCCTCCACTTCGGGTGTCAACGCCGGCAGAGAGGCGATCCCGCCTTGCGCCTTGGCGTGGCGGTATCCAAGATCGAGGGAAAGAACGTGCCCGTCGAAAGGCGAGGCGCGCAGGTCGGCCGTGAAACTCTCGAGGCTCCCCCCAACCAGGGCGTCATTGCCGCCCAGGCGGAAAAGGGGCTGGACATACTCTCCGCGCGTGAAATCGAACACCCGCTTCAATATCTCGACCCTCGGAGCGTAGAGTTGATCGTATGTGGGTTCGGTATTCTCATGCGAATAGGCGACGCGAAGGTTCACCGACTTCACGGGTGACCAGTCGATCGCACCGCCGATCCGATAGTTCGTCGGCGCACCGCTAACCTTGCGGAAAGCCCCCGTTGCGCTGGCATCTACCTTTCCAAGCCCGGATAGCAGCTCTGTTCCCGCGCCAGCCAGGGGGAGCGAAAACGAAAGCAGGCCGTCCACCTGCTCGCTATGCGTTACGCTGCTAGAAGAGCCGTCGGCGGAAGGGGCGAAGTCGGTGAACTTCACGCGCCGATGGCCCGCGTTCAAAGACAGGCTCGCGCGGGCAAGGCCGGCTGGAAGAGAGGCGATGGTATTACCCGTGGTCAGAGAGAGGGTGTAGGCTTCCGATTTCGAACGCAGGCGGTTCGTTTGCGAGAGCAGACCACCATCACCGGCCGTTCGAGTTTGGCCATCATCGACGACCTGCTGCGGCCCATCGGTGCGATAGCCGCTTTCCCTGTCTGTGGTTGCCCAATCCACACTGTAGCGCAGCCCCAGATTGGACTGCCATCCCGCAACGGGGCCGGAGATCGCGAGACCTGCGGCAAGGCTTTCGGACGTCTGGCGATTTTCCAAGGCCGTGAGATGGCGCCGTAAAGGCCGCGAAACGGTGTCCGGGGGCAGGCCGATCTTCTGTATGCTCTGGCTGCGATTTGCCGCAATGCTCAGCGTGCCGCTGAAAGCGCCGAAGGGATGGGTGGCGCTTGCATTGACCCCAGCGGAGTGCGCTCGCGGCAACAAGGCTTCGTATTCGGCCGGATCGATTGAATCGTTGCTCCGGTGGAGATTATCGACCTCATGTGAAACTGCCGCCCGTGCCGGAAAAAAGCGCTCGCTCTTGAGAAGCTCGGTGTCATGCGAATAGGTCGCCCCGATATTCCACCGCGTATCGTGATCGATGGCGAACCGGCCGACCGAGAGCTTGCTGCTCCCCCTGCCGCCGGCCGTGGGGGCTTCCGCGCCCGCTTCCGAGCGCCAGGTTGCAAAGCGCCGCTTGAGTTCGAGGTTTACGACACGCTTACCCTGGGCAAAGCCATAGGTTGCCGCCGCGTTTTTCGGTAGAATGGCAATGCGGGCCAAAGCTTCCTTGGGATACTCGTCTAGTTCGCCAGGATTGGCAATGCGCCTGCCATTGACGAGCACTTCGGGCATCTGCCCGGAACCGCTCACCAGAAAGGCGGTGGCTTCCAGAAGTTCGCCGATCGTCGTGGCCGCGAAGGAGGCTATCTCGCTCTCCCCGATCTCGGCCTCCGCGTCGATTTCCGCACGGCCCCAACGTTTGCCTTCGACGATAATCGGCTGGCCTTGAGGATCGTCCTCGCCCGCTTCTGCGATCTGGTCGGGTGCCTCGTCGCTTGTCACCGGGCCGGTCCGGGCAAACACCGAACCGCCTTCACCAATTGGAAAGGCGCACAAGATGATGGACCAAGCTATTCGCACGCGTACCCGGGAGGTGCGCGGCGTTTGGCCGCGGCAGGACTGCCGCAGTCCCTTCCACTCGAGGTTGGCCTTGAAGGTAATGAGACGCCTTTATCGTTTTGCGCGGCAATTGTGCTGGGCTGAGCCGACCAAAAAAGGCGCGCGTACCACGCGCGCCCTTCAAGGCTGAGGAGCTTGCCAGCTACTCTGCTGACGTCAACGTCACGGGGTGATGCTCAGCGGGGAGCCGGCAGTCTGGCTCAGAGTGCCCTCCATCTTGCAATCGGCGCCACTGGTCGCAGAAGAATTCGAAAGCGGGACGCTCAGAGTGATATTGCGCGGCGAGGCGGAGTTGCCACCCCAGACAGTCTTGATCGGCCCGGTGCATGTGCCCGAGCTGAGCGGCGGATCGATCACCAGACCGGAAATGGTCACGTAAGTGCCATCGTAAACAACCGAGCCTGTGCCGTTGACGGCGATCAGGCCGCATGGGAAGCCGCCGCCGATTGAAGCCGTAGCCGATGCACTGGAACCCGCCGTAGCGTCGACATTGACTGTCAGCGTGCAATTGTACTTGAGGCCGTCTTTCTGGACTGAAACGGGTCCGGAGAAGGTCGAAGTGCTCGCTGGCGTATAAGTATCGGCCATGGCCGCCGGGGCGATAACAAGTGCCGCTGCACCAGCCAGAATTCCTACATTCTTTAACATATTCCATCCTCTCCATTGTTTATCTGCATCGAAGCGAATCGATACAAGTAAAGAGTAGTCGAGTCGACAATGATGTCAATGTTGGTTATAAATGGCATTTTAACCCACTCGGGTAACTTCCACGGGGGCCGGTGCCAGTGGATCATCGCTTAATATGGGGCCGATTGAAGCGCGGCGGTGTTTACTGGCGGGTGATTTGTTTTGTTCGGCGTGTGCTCCGTAATTGTCGGATCGGTGTCGGTATTTGGGCCTGCCCGGCCGGCTCTATGGAGCTCTCCAAACTGGCTTTCGAAATTGACCTGTCTCAATCGCCACAATCCACCCAAACGATCCCCCGATGAGCCCGCGCCCGATCGGGACCGAACCTCTGTCATCAAGTGTAAACTCGCTGCTGCTGCAGCGCTTAGTTCGCCCGCGTCCAGATCTTGGTCCGGCAGAACACCGCGACGCAGCCCTTGATCCTGAGCTTGCCATTGGACAGCAACGTTATCTTCGCCGAACGTGCACCATCGCCTGTTTCCGGATCGTAGACTGGCCCCCCGGACCATTCAGTCGGTCCGCCGGTTACGTCCCGCAGCACGACCAGGCCCTTGAGCTTGCGATTGCGGAGGCGAGGGTTGGAATTACGCTCGTCGCGCTGATCTGGATTGGTGCGTAGTCGCGCCGCGTCGACGATCCTGCCGCAATAGGCGTCGCCGCAGCGGTAGATCTGCACTTTTCCGCCCTCACTGCCGGTATTCCATACCCCAGTGATGCTCGCCCCCTGAGCCAATGTGGGGGTGCCGAGTGTGGCTGCCACGGCAACTGCCAAGACTGCTTGTTTCATTGGGCTTTTCCTTCGGCGAAACCGCCTTTTGCGCGAGCGATTTCTCGCAGCAACGGTAATACCTGCCAGGATTGGGAGGCCAGGCTGACGTTCGGGTGTGGTGCGACGGCGGCTGAACCCGCTGAGGGCAATGGTTGTCTTGATCATAGCTCATCACCCCGTCGACAGATCGTATCGCGCATGCGTCTTGGCGAGCAAATCGCGATCGTCGTGGTCCCATGGATGAAAACCGGGGCGATAATATCGGGCATATGGCACCATAATTCGCCGCAGAGCGCCGGGTGCCACCAGTAGGTATTTCAGGGTTCTCCACCAGGTCTTCGGTGTGTTTATCCCGTCCTGGCGATAGAGCGAGGCCATGTTCGCGCCGATCACGCCCATCACCACCCAGGTTGAAATCATCATGGCCGCGACGCGGACCAGATAGCGGCGCGTCCGCGACCAGTCCTTGGTCGCCAGCAGGAACGTGTCATAGGCCACGGCCTTGTGCTCGAGTTCTTCCACCGCATGCCAGCTCCAAAGCCGTCGCGCTTCCTCGGGCGCTCCGGCAAGATCCGCGCTATCAGCGGAAAGCAGGGCATGGGCGAGAATGGCGGTGAAGTGCTCGAGCGCACAGGTTGCGGCGAGTTTGCGGACATCGCTCCTTTTTTCATGAGAGGTCAGCGCACGCTTGGCTCTGCGTTCGAGCGCGGCGATGTCGTACCCTCCCTTGGCGGCGAAGGCGTTGAACTCGAGATGTTCGCGGCTGTGCACCGCCTCCTGACCGATGAAACTCTTGATCTGTGATTTGAGGGGTTCGCTTGCGAGCCCCTGAAAGCGACGAACACTGTCCATGAAAAATCTCTCCCCATCGGGGAAAGTCGATGACAGCGCATTGAAGAACGCGGTCGGCACCGGATCTCCGCCGTGCCACCAGCGCTCAGCATCGGACGGCCCGGACTCGAGCCGGAATTTAAGGTTCCGTACCGGAATTACGAGATTGTCCGGGCTTTTCGAATGATAAGACATCGCTCGACTCCATTTTGACATCAATGTCAATCTACGATGTTTGGAGCCGGTGTCAACGATATGTGATTTGGGGCCCGACCGGCCGGGATGCACGCTGTTTCCAGAAGGGTCCTGTGTTCGATTCGCGGCGAGGGTTCCCGCGCGGGCACTTCACGTTCGCGGTATGCGTCTGCAAGGCAGGGCGGAGAGCGGCTGACGGAGGGTGTGCTCGGTTAGCCGTCTTGCGAGTGCTGTTCGTGCATCATGGACCAGAAGATCTGTGCCGAACAACTGATGAGCACGAAGCCCGCCAGCGCCTCGACGCCGGCGATTATGCGTAGATGGCCGGTCGGATAGATGTCGCCCAGGCCGAGAGTCGTCATGGTCACGAGCGAAAAGTAGAAATGATCCATCCAGCCGAGCGATTGCGTCCCGGCGAACGTGCCGAGCCCCCATTCTACGCCAAGCCCAAATCCGGTGGCGAACAGGGCGACGACGAGCAGGTGGGAGAGGAACACGAGCAGCGAAATAGCCAGTTTGACTGCGAAGTCGTTGCGCCGTGCCAGCCATCGATGACCCACACCGAGACTGGCGAGATGAAGTCCCACCGAGAGCAGAAACAGCGCCATGGCGAGGCCGAGCGCGATCACCATCGTCATCGGACGGGTTCTTCACGCCCCGCTTCGTTCGAGGCACGCGCCTCCGGTTTGCGGCTCAGATAGATACGCTCCGCCAGGAAGACCGTGCCGATCAGCACAGCGGCGATAACCAGGATCATCGGATCGCTGGCCAGCTTGATCGATGCGAACGCGACCAGCACCACGGCATCGGCAGCAAGTGCGGTCAGCAATATCCAGCTTTTGGCATCGATCTCGTGGCGCAGGTGGCGCCACACGCCCCAATGTACCAGCATGTCCATTACCAGATAAAAAATCGCGCCGAGGGAGGCGATGCGCGCCAGGTCGAAAAGGACCGCCAACGTGCCCGCAATAACAACCGTGTAAACCAGCATATGACTGCGGATGCCGCCGCTCATGCCGAAATGGCTGTGCGGGATCATCTCCATCTCGGTCAGCATGGTAAGCATGCGGGAGACGGCAAAGACACTGGCGATCACGCCCGACATGGTCGCGGACAGTGCGATGACGATCGTGAAGTAGAAGCCAAGCTCGCCCAGTGCGGGACGAGCGGCTGCGGCCAGCGACGTATCGCGCGTGGCGACGATTTCGGGGATCGTCAAGCTTGCGCCGACGCCAAAGGCGACCAGCAGATAAACTGCCACGCAAATGGCAATGGAAATCATGATCGTGCGACCGACATTGCGGTGCGGATCGACGATTTCGCCGCCACTATTGGTGATAGTGGTAAAGCCCTTGAAAGCCAGGATCGAAAAGGCGACGGAGGCGAGCAGCGCCTCGCCATTCGTCACACGCACAGGCCCGGCGAACGCGCCGCTGTCGAAACCGCTGGCCCAGATTGCCGCCAGCGCAAACAGCGCGATGCCGCCGATCTTGATTGCGGACATGACCAGCGATAGCCAGCTGACCGAGCGGTTGCCCGACGCATTGACCAGATAAGCGAAGGCGATCAGCCCCAAAGCCAGCGCGGAGACCAGAAGCCCTTTGCCATCGGCTTCGAAGGGGCGCAGCGCATAGGTGGCGAAGGTCCGCGCGACGAGGCTTTCGTTGATGACCATCGACAGGGCCATCAGCAGCGAGGCCGAGGCCGCGACCGTGCCCGGACCATAAGCCTTTTGCAGGATCATGGCGATGCCACCCGAGGACGGCCAGGCGTTGGACATCTTGATATAGCTGTATGCGGCGAGCGACGTGATGATCGCGCCCGCAACGAAGGAAAGTGGGAAGAGGGGACCGGCCAGTTCGGCAATCTGGCCGGTCAGCGCGAATATACCCGCACCGATCATCACGCCTGTGCCCATGGCGACGCCACCTGCAAGGCTGATCGAGCCCTTCTCGGAAGGGTCCGTGTGGCTGTGTTGCTCCATTCGCCTAGAGTTTCGCGCTACGCAGCCGCAGCGAATTGAGTACCACCGAGATTGAGGAGGCGCTCATCGCGAAGGCAGCGAACATCGGGCTGATGAGGATGCCGAAAAAGGGGTAAAGCACGCCTGCTGCGACCGGCACGCCTGCTGCATTGTAGATCAACGCGAAGAACAGGTTCTGTCGGATGTTGCGCATCGTTGCGCGGGCAAGCCGCCGAGCGCGGACGATCCCGTCCAGATTGCCCTTCACCAGCGTGATCCCGGCACTTTCGATCGCGACATCGGCACCGGTGCCCATGGCGATTCCGACATCGGCCTGAGCCAGGGCAGGCGCGTCGTTCACGCCATCACCGGCCATGGCGACCTTCGCGCCAGCCTGCTGCAATTCGCGGATGATCCGCGCCTTGTCCTCGGGCAGCACGTCGGCACGCACTTCGTCGATCCCCAAACGCGCCGCCACGGCATTCGCGGTACGCTCATTGTCTCCGGTCGCCATGATGATGCGCAGACCGAGCGCGTGCAGGTCCGCCAGTGCGGCGGGAGTCGTCCGCTTGACCGGGTCGGCGACCGCGACCAGCCCCGCCAGAGTGCCGTCGACACTCACGAACATGACCGTTTCGCCATTGTCCCGGCGCAGACCGGCTTTTTCCCGTGCGGCCGCATTGCGGCCCACACCGATCAGATCGAGCATCGCACCGTTTCCGAGCGCTATCGCCCTGCCGCCTACCGCGCCGCGCACGCCCTTGCCGGTTACCGCCTCGAAATCCTCGGCGGTTTCCATGGCAACCTGGCGCTCCTCGGCTCCGCGCACAATGGCCTCGGCAAGCGGATGTTCGGATCCCCGTTCGAGCGAGGCTGCGAGCGCCAGGACCTCGTCCTCAGTGAAATCGGCCTCGGGCAGCACCGCGACCAGTTGCGGCTTGCCTTCGGTCAATGTCCCGGTCTTGTCGACGATCAGCGTGTCGATGGTTTCAAACCGTTCCAGTGCTTCGGCGTTCTTGATCAGCACACCCACCTGAGCGCCGCGCCCGGTTGCGGTCATGATCGACATCGGTGTCGCAAGGCCAAGCGCGCAGGGGCATGCGATGATCAGCACCGCAACCGCAGCGACCAGGGCGTAGGCGAGCGCCGGGGCTGGACCCCATATCGCCCAAGCGATGAAGGCGAGCGCCGCGATCGCGATCACCGCAGGCACGAACAGACCCGCCACCTTGTCGGCATATTTCTGGATCGGCGCGCGCGAACGCTGGGCTGCGGCGACCATCTCCACGATCTGGGACAGCATGGTATCAGCGCCGACACGCTGCGCTTCGATCACGAGGCTGCCGGTGCCGTTGATTGTCGCGCCCGTGACGGCGTCACCAACGGTCTTTTCAACCGGAACGGGTTCGCCGCTGATCATGCTTTCATCGATCGAGGAGCGGCCTTCTGTGACGGTGCCGTCAACCGGCACTTTCTCGCCCGGGCGCACGCGCAGCAGGTCTCCGACCGCGACATGGTCCAGCTCGATTTCCTCTTCCGTGCCGTCGGGGCGGATTACGCGGGCGGTCTTGGCGGCGAGATCGAGCAGGGCACGGATCGCCTTGCCCGTGCCTTCGCGCGCGCGCAGCTCCATCACCTGGCCCAGCAGAACCAGAGTGACGATGACCGCGGCGGCTTCGAAATAGACGCCGACATGGCCTTGGGCATCGCGGAAGCCGGCAGGGAATATTTCGGGCGCGATCACGGCCGCTACGCTGAACAGCCAGGCCGCGATAACGCCCATGGATATCAGCGAGAACATGTTGAGGTTGCGCGTGCGAAAACTGGTCCACCCGCGTACCATGAACGGCCAGCCGCTCCACAGCACGACCGGCGTGCCCAGAACTAATTCAAGCCACAGCGTGCCGCGCTCGCCGAGGATGTCCCGCACTTCGGGAAAGCCGAGATATGGCGCCATGGTGAGCACCAGCAGCGGGATGGTCAGAACCGTGCCAATCCAGAACCGGCGGGTGAAATCGACCAGTTCGGGATTCGGCTCGTCGACGGCCATGGCGGCCGATTCCAGCTCCAGACCCATGCCGCATAGCGGGCAACTGCCCATACTGGTGCGGCGCACTTCGGGGTGCATCGGGCAGGTCCAGACCGGACCGTCGTAACCGGCGGGAACTTCGTCGTAACGTCCGTCGGTGGATGCAGGTGTGTCGTGGCCTTGATGGCAACCGGAATGATCGCTCATGCCGGATACCGCTTTGCGAAGAACCGATAGAGCGGAACGCCGATCAGGGCGATATACCAGCCATAGGCAAAGGCGCTGATCAGACCGGACAGGAATGCCGTCCAGGTCAACCATTCGAAACCTGGCAGGAGAGGCGCCCAAGCCGTCCACATGCGCATTGCGTCCGGCATAAGGAGGCCGAAGCCAATACAGATCAAGTAGGAAATCGCGAGGAAGGTGGAGATCGTCCAGCCCCAGCGCGATATTGCATTACCCATTGTTTCCTGAATTGCCATGTCAGCCCCCTTGCTGTCGGCGTTCCGTGTCGTGTCTTTTGTTGGCCAACTCAGTCCGGCCGACGGGCAATTTGCCCTGTTGCAAGGGCCGCTTCGTTGTCGGCCTTTGCGCTTTTATTCTCATCCATCATCGAGCCCGAGAACGTCCTGCCCTCATCCTTTTTGCAGCGCTCCATGGTGCCGCCTTCGCGGTTCTGGCAGCATTTGGTCATGTCGCGCTCCGTTGCGATCAGTGGCTATCACGCGTCGTTTTAGCGGTAGCTGGCATAGGTGCGGATGCCGGCCTTCCCGAAGGAAACGACCTTGTAGGGCTGGTAATGTTGTTCATGGCCGACAGCCTCCATACCGGGTGAGCCGAGCGGCATTCCGGGTACGGCGATGCCGGTTACACCGTTGGGCTTTTCCTTCAGCAGGCGAGCGATTTCCTTGGCCGGGACATGGCCTTCGATCACGTAACCGGCCACCGTCATCGTGTGGCAGGATGCAAGGTCGGCGGGCACGCCTCTAGCCTTTTTGATCTGCGCCATGTCGGCGCGGTTGACCACCGCTATATCGACCTTGAGCTTGGCTTTCATTTGCTCGGCCCATTTGTGGCAGCAACCGCAGTTCGGATCACGATACATGGTGTAAGTGGCAGCCTGCGCCGCCTGCGACAGGGCTGCGAGCGACAGGGTGGTTGCGACCGCGAGGGACTTGAGCGTTTTCATGTCTCGATCCTTGTTCTGTTCATAGTCCGAGGTGATTGGGTCCGAAGACCATCTCGCCACCGAGATAGCCCTGGTAAAGAATGGCAGCTCCCAGCAACGCAAGAAGAGCGCGTAGGGGTGTCCGCGAGGGGCGTGCTGTTGCCCACCAGGCGACCAACGAGACGATTGCGATCACCGTGCCATTCCACCGATGCAGGCCGAGCGTTTCGGACCTGTCGGTCAGGCGCCAGCCTGCGGCAAACCAGCCGAGCACAGCAGCAAAGGTGGCGCCCAGTGCCCCGCCGGCGACAAGAATACGAATGCTCGTTTCCAGTCCGAGAGCTGGGCGGGCCAGCAATACAAGCTCGGCGAGAAACGCCGTTAGGAGCAAGGCGATCGGGAAATGCGCGGCAAAGGGATGCAGGCGGCCAAGGACGTCGGAGAGGGAGAGGGATCTATCCTCGACCGCCTGCGAGACGGCTGGGCCATCCAGCGTCTCGGAGGGTGCTGTTGCACCCATCTCGATTGACGCCGCCGCCTCGCCATGCGTGGACGCCATAATTGCTGCCATTTCCGCGTCAGACATATCCTGCTGATGCGCTTCGTGGGCGAACGCGCCGGTGGCTGGACCCGCGAATAGCAGAGCGGCGAGAAGGGCGGAGAGAACGAGCTTCATGTCGAACAGTACGTGGGTGTGCCAACCATCCCTCAAAAAAATTGTTGAGTGTCAGTTCGGTGCAGCGCGTATAAAGGGCATGAAGAGCCATTTCACGAAAGACCGAATACGATGAGCGATTACGATCAGATCGACCAGGGCCTGAAAGGCCTTTCCCGGCTCACCGCTTCATCGCAAGCGAGTATCTCTTTCGATGCGGTATGGGAGCGAGCCGGACAGTTACAGGCAAAGCACGAGGCCAGGCAGCGCAGTGCGATGTTCGCGGCGCTCTTCGCGATCGGGCTGGGCGCGGGCATGGGTGTGCCCCAGACAGCGGCGTTCGCCTCCGATGTTCCGTCCATCACTCTTTCGGGCGGCGACCTGACGCCTTCTGCCCTGCTTCATGTAACACGATGAGCATAAAGCCCTGGCATCTTGCCATCGCGGTACTGCTGGCGGCTCTGGCCGGGTGCATCGGGGCGCTGGCGGCAGATCGGTGGATCCGTGCGAATGACGAGCCGACGCTGCACGAATTCGTCCACGACGAACTCGAGTTGACTGCGGAGCAGAGCAAGCAGCTCGAAACCCTCGAAGCGGCCTATGCCGTGGAACACAAAGAACTGGAACTTGCACTGCGCGCCGCCAATGCAAGATTGGCGCGCGCCATGGACGACGAACACGAGTTCGGTCCCGAAGTCGCCGCCGCCATCGACGAGGTGCATGCGCGCATGGGCGCCTTGCAAAAGGCGACCATCAACCACGTATTCGATATGCGCAAACTTCTGAACCCGGCCCAGCAGCAGCGGTTCGATAGGCATGTCAGCACCGCTTTAACGCGCGACCCGCGCGCTTGAGAAGCTCGGTTGAAGCAGGAACCAGGCAGCGAAAAGGTTCTGGTCGAGCGCGTGCGGGAGGGCGATCGGCAGGCGTTTGCCGCACTCATCCGACCGGAAGTCCAGCGGCTGATCGCCATGGCCAATCGGATGCTCGGCGCTCCGGCCCAGGCCGAAGAATGCGTTCAGGATGCCCTCGCATCGGTTTGGGTGGCGCGCGCACGCCTTGATCCCCAGCGTCCGTTTACGCCGTTCGTGACCACGGTTGTGCTGAACAAGTGCCGCGATCGGTTGAGGCGCCGTAAGGTCACGGGCATTTTCGGTTTTCCGGACCAGATCGACGATTTGTCCATCGCCGACGATACTCCCAGTCCGGAAGCCCAGGCGATCGACCGGCAAAAGCTACTGCATTTGCGCGAAGCGCTCGACAAGCTGCCCATGAAACTGCGTGAGGCTCTTGTCCTCGTGGCTGTGGACGAACGCAGCCAACGAGAGGCGGCTGACATTCTCGGCGTTAGCGAAAAGACCGTGGAAACCCGGGTCTATCGTGCCCGCAAGACTCTGCGAAAAAAGTTCGACCGAAACTGAGGGGTGGAACCGGCGATAGCGTAAGAGCGGACAAACAGTCAGGGAAACCACCTTCATGTCCGCCCTCAGCCGTCGATCGTTTTTGTCGTCCAGTACAGGTGCCGTCGCCGCCACCGGCCTGCTTACTGCCATGCCCGCCTGGGCGCGTGGGGCGGTATCGGGCACCGTTGCGCGCAAGGGCAGCGACGTCCTGTCGGGCGAGCATCTGACCATGTCGGTGGCGGACACCCTGTTCACCACCGGATCGCGCAGAGGCCCGGGGGTTGCGGTCAACGGCACCATTCCAGGCCCGCTTGTCCGCCTGAAGGAGGGGCAGAACCTCGTTGTCGACCTGGTCAACAACAGTGCGCACGGCACGTCGATCCATTGGCACGGCCTGCTCGTCCCTTTCCTGATGGATGGAGTGCCCGGCGTCAGCATGGCGGCTGTCGAGCCGGGAGAGACCTATCGCTATGAATTCCCGATCCGTCAGTCGGGCACCTATTGGTGGCACGCCCATACGCTTCAGGAGCCGCTCGGCCATTACGGGCCACTGATCATCGACCCGATCGAGCCGGAGCCCCACCAATACGACCGTGATTATGTCGTCATGCTTTCCGACTGGAGCGAGATGAGCCCGCACGAGATCATGAAGAAGCTGAAAGTCGCGGACGGGTATTTCAATTACAACCAGACGACTTGGACCGACGATTACGACATGTCCGGTGAAGATCGGAGAATGTGGGCGCGCATGCGGATGATGCCGACGGATATCTCTGACGTCAGCGGTGCGACCTACACATTTCTCGTCAACGGGCATGGCCCTGAAGACGGGCTGGAGTATCTCTTCCGGCCCGGCGAGCGGGTGCGGCTGCGTTTCATCAATGGTTCCGCCATGACCTATTTCAACGTCCGCATACCGGGCACGGCGATGACGGTGATCCAGGCCGACGGGCAGAACGTTCAGCCGGTCGAAACCGATGAATTCCAGATCGGCGTTGCCGAAACCTATGACGTGATCGTCGAGCCGACGGCGCTCGCCCATGCGATCGTGGCCGAATCGACAGACCGGTCGGGCATGGGGGTGGCGATGCTGACCAGCCGTCCCGGTGCGAAGGCCCCAATTCCGGCGCTGCGCAAGCCGCCACTACTGACCATGGCCGATATGGGCATGGGTGGCATGGATCATTCTGCCCATGGCGGCGGGGATTCGATGGGCGGCGAAATGTCCGGCGGGGCCGCGATGGCAGGGGGAGCCATGAAAATGCGTGATACATCGCGCCTGCCCGAAACCGTCAAGGTCGGCCCCGGTCTCGACATGGTTGCGGCAAATCCCGTCGACAGGATGGATTACCCCGGGCTTGGCCTTGAGGATGTCGGTCATCGTGTGCTCGACTACAGCCAACTTGTCTCTCACAAACCACATGCGGAAGTGCGCCAGCCGACCCGGCTGAAGACCCTACACCTTACCGGGAACATGCACCGCTATATGTGGTCCTTCGATGGCGAGAAATTCAGTGCCGTCACCGAACCGATCCGCTTCGCCTATAACGAGCGGGTTCGGGTGAAGCTGGTCAACGATACCATGATGGCGCACCCCATCCACCTGCACGGCCATTTCTTCGAACTGGTCAATGGGACCGCCCCGGACCGCCAGCCGAAAAAGCACACGCTGACGGTCCAGCCGGGCAGCAGTGCACAGTTCGATCTCACTGCCGATGAACGCGGTGACTGGGCGTTCCACTGCCACCTGTTCTACCACATGCATAATGGGATGTTCCAGGTGGTGACAGTGCGCCCGCTGGCCGGTGGAGGCGCAAAATGATCCGCGCTTTCTTCCTTCTCGGCACTGCGCTGGCGGTTGGTACTCCGGCCATGGCGCAAGAGCAGCCGCACGCAGCACATACGATGCCCGCCCCGCAGTCCCCGCAAGAGCAGCCGGCGCATGACATGTCATCCATGGATGCCGAGGAGACGGCTTCGCATGACGCCGACAAAGACTCGGCGCAGTCTGGCGAGATGTCGGCGATGGATCATGCCGCCATGGGCCATGGCAGCCCGGCGATGGATGCGATGATTCCAGAAACGGCCCCTCCTCCCCAAGCATTCGAGAATCCGGGTTTCGCTGCCGATGCCTTTGTGGGCGCCGATGTGATGGCCGCCTCGCGTGCCGAAGTGATCGGCGAAATTCGCGGGCCGAAGGTGTTCTGGGTTCAGGGTGATCGGCTCGAATATCGCGCGCGGCAGGGCGAAGACGGTTATCTCTTCGATCTCCAGGGCTATTACGGCGGAGATCTGAACAAATTCTGGTTCAAGGCGGAAGGCGAGGGCGCCTTCGGCGAGGAGATCGAAAGCGCCGAGGTGCAGGCGCTCTATAGCCGCGCAATTGCCCCGTTCTTCGATGTCCAGCTGGGTGCGAAACAGGACCTCACCGGTCCGGAGCGTACGCATCTCGCGGTCGGCATACAGGGGCTAGTTCCCTACGAATTCGAGGTGGACGCGGCGGCTTTCGTGTCGACCAAGGGCGACCTGACCGCCCGTATCGAGGGCGAACTCGATCAGAGGATCACTCAAAGATTGATTTTGCAGCCGCGTGCCGAATTCTCGCTTGCCGCTCAGGACATCCCCGAGCTCGGCGTGGGGGCGGGTTTCGACAGCGTAGAGCTGGGCGTGCGCCTCCGCTATGAATTCGCGCGCGAATTCGCGCCCTATGTCGGCGTCGACCAGGAATGGAAGCTGGGCGACAGTGCCGATTTCGCCCGCCTTGCAGGCGAGGACCCCAG
This sequence comes from Qipengyuania sp. ABI-127-1, assembly GCA_022953095.1. Taxonomy (GTDB): domain Bacteria; phylum Pseudomonadota; class Alphaproteobacteria; order Sphingomonadales; family Sphingomonadaceae; genus Qipengyuania. The sequence goes on from JALJCR010000003.1 coordinate 59,366, forward strand.
CGTCACCAACTACGTTGTCGGCATCCGTTTCTGGTTCTGAGGAGAAGAATAGTATGCGAATTCTCACCATGCTAATGATGGCGCAGGCCACAGCCGCCACGCCCGCGCTGGCGCAGGACCATTCCGGTCATGCCGCGCATACCCCGCGGCAGGCGGAAGTGGCTGCCGTCGGTCAAGCCACCCCCGAAGAGGCCCTTACCTCCTTTCGCTCGGCGCTTGAAAGGCTGGATGGCGCGGCAATGACGCGGCTCTTTGCCGACGATGCGGTCATCGTGGAAAATGGCAAGGCTGAAGGAACGTTCGCCGAGTATTTTGAACACCATCTCGGCCCGGAACTGAAAGCTATAAAGAGTTTCCGCTTCATCGATCCCACGATCGATATCGTCCGCCAGGGCGAGCACATGGCAATGGGTATGGAAAACTATCGTTACCGGATCGAACTGGTAGACGGTCGTGTGATCGAACGCCGCGGCAGCGCGACCTCTGTCCTTATGCACGATGCGGTGGGATGGAAGATCCTGCGCTATCACAGCAGTTCGCGTCCCGTTTCTTGATCCGGTCGTAATGCCAGGCATATAACTGCCGCCTGCCAAGGTTGTTTCCATCCTGCTAGCGCCTTGTCGGCGCCAGCCCCCCGGACATTCTAGGCTGCGGCTTCCGGAGGTTAATAACCGCAATACGTCGTCAATCGCTGGACCTTTCTGAAGACCGTGATGGGAACCGGTTTCGAAACGACAGGTTTTTGATTCATGAGAACCAAGCTCGTCGCGGCCAGCGCCGCATCCGCCCTTTTTGCGACCTTTTTGGCAGCCTGTGGTTCAGCTGAAAACGAATCTCCGGACAGCGGGGGCGCGGCAGCCCAACAAGCCCAGGAAACGACCGGCATTTCGGAGGATAGCCCCGAACTTGCCCCCGACTCGGTCGAGACTAATCCTACGGGCGATCCCGAAGCGCCCGATATCGCCGCAGAGAACTGCATCGACGAGCTAGCGAGGACCGCGAATCAACCGAAATCGAATATTTCGGTTCAACGCGTGGAGGTCGACCAAACCGGTCCAACCCACTTCCTGACCGTGGAAGGGGCCGCCGCACCATGGGCATGCAAGACGCTCCCGAATGCGAGTGTGACCGATCTCTATTACACTCAGGAAGGCTAGAAAACGCCTCCTTCACAAGGTCTGTCGGTCGGGAAGCCCTTTCGGGCTCAGGATAGGCCGGTTACGAACCTCAGCGCGATGTTCGAATTCCCAACCGCAGCCTCCGCGGCGACTGATCCGCCTCGCGCCTATGCCGGTTTGCCTATCTAGCGGGGGCTCGGGGGCGCGACTTGCACGGGAACGGCCAAGCCCGATGCACAGTGCCGACGGCAGTCAGCTCGGCTACTTTGTTAAACATTTGGTCGTCCAGAAACGTAGGTTTGTCGATTCACCGGCAGGCGAATGCCGAAAACGGTTGCGCCACGCTGCTGTCCGTCTATGGGGAAGGATATGTTGTATCGTACACAAGCTCCCCGCCGCCTCCTCTCCTCCACACTAGCACTTGCAACCGTGCTTGCCGCCGCTCCGATAGCCGCGCAGGAAAGCGAGGATCCAACACCTTCGGAAGCCGATGAACCGCTTTCCGAAGACCTGCACGATCGCCGGATAGATTATCAGGGCCAGATCATCGTCAGCGCGCAGGGCCTGCGCCAATTCGATCTGCTGGCAGGTACCAGCGTGGTCGAAGCGGCCGATCTCCAGCGTAATATGGACGGACAACTCGGTGAAGTTCTCGCCAATTTGCCAGGTGTGTCAGCCTCGGGCTTCGCGCCGGGGGCGTCACGCCCGATCTTGCGCGGGTTCGCCGGTGAGCGCGTCAAGGTTCTGGTCGACGGGATCGGGGCGATCGACGCTTCGAATACGTCGGACGATCACGCCGTGTCGATCGATCCGCTGACCGCCGAAAGCATCGAGGTGCTGCGCGGCCCTGCGGTGCTGCTGTTCGGCAGCCAGGCGATCGGCGGCGCGGTCAACGTGATCGACAAACGCATTCCGCGTCGTATTCCCGACGAGCCCATTCATGTCGATCTCCTGGCGCGCGGCGATACCGCCAGCGATCTGCGCGAATTCGGGGGTTCGGTCGATGTGCCCTTCGGCAAGAGCGGCTTCGTGGCGCATATCGACGGGTCATGGCGCAAGACCAATGATCTCGAGATCGCCGGCTATCAGGTGGCGCCGGTCTTGCGTGCCGAGCTGCTCGAAGATGCGGCCGAGGAGCAGGAAGAAGGCGAGCTGGAAGAAGCTGAGGAGCTGCGTGAGGCCGCCGAGCAGCGCGGCGTTCTGCCCAATAGCGCGACAGAGACCTGGACGGCCAATGCCGGCATTGCTTTCTTCCGCGCCGACAGCAGCCTTGGCGTTTCCTTCGGCGTCTATGACACGGACTATGGCATTCCTGGTCGTCCCGGTGCGGGGCATCATCACGGCGAGGAAGAAGAGGGCCATGACGAGGAAGATCATGACGAGGAAGATCATGGCGACGAGGAGCATGGCGAGGAATTGGTCAGCATTGGCCTGCGTCAATATCGTGCGGATTTGCGCGGCGACGTCTTCCTGGGCGAGGGTTTCTTTGAGCGGTTGAGGCTGCGCGCGGGCTATTCCGACTATACCCATACCGAGTTCGAGGGCGACGAGGTTGGCACCGTATTCGATGTCGAAGGTATCGAAGGGCGGCTCGAACTGGTCCAGAACCAGCAGGGACGCTGGCGCGGTTCGATGGGTGCGCAATATTACTTCCGCGATTTCGAAGCGGTCGGTGCGGAAGCCTTCGTGGCGCCGAACCGGACCGAGCAGCTCGCGTTCTTCGCGTTGCAGGAGTATGGCAACGGGCCTGTCCAGGTGGAAGGCTCCGTCCGCTTCGAATCGACCGACGTCGATTCGACCCAGCTCGGCATCGAGCGCAGCTTCGATACCTTCTCCGGTGCACTGGGGCTGGCCTATGACGGGGCGCAGGCCTTCCGCGCGGGCGTGAACCTGTCGCGTGTGGCGCGGGCTCCCTCTGGCGAAGAGCTGTTTTCCGACGGTCCGCATATCGCCACGCAGGCTTTTGAGATCGGGGATCCGAATCTCGATACCGAACGTGCCTGGGGCGTGGAAATCTTCGCGCGTGGCCGTCTGGGGCGCGCAGAATTCAGCGTTGCGGCATACAAGAACTGGTTCGACGATTTCATCTATCTGAGCGCTACCGGCACGGAAGAAGACGAACTGCCCGTCTTCGCCTATCGCCAGCAGGATGCCACCTACACGGGCGTCGAAGGCGAGATCGATTACGAGTTCTACGATGACGGCAATATCGCATTCGGTACCGAACTGCGCGGCGAGTATGTCCGCGCCAAGCTGTCCGACGGCAATTCGGTTCCGCGTATTCCGCCTTTGAGCCTGTCCGGCGCGCTGACCGCGTCAACGGGCGATTTCGACCTGCGCGGCGAGGTGGAGTGGTTCGACGATCAGCGAAAGGTCGCGCCGTTCGAGATCGCGACCGAGGGCTTCACCCATGTGAATGCCGCGATCACATGGCGGCCGCTGCGCGACAACCCGAACGTCAGCTTCATCGTGAAGGCCGACAACATCTTCGACGTGACGGGCCGCCGCCACACCAGCTTCACGAAGGATTTCGTGCCGCTGGCGGGCCGCAACATCAGTGCGAGCGTGCGCGCCAGCTTCTAGTCGCTGCTGGCCGCAGTAGCGCCTTCGGCCTTGCCTTCGGCATGCGCGGCGCGGACTTCGGCGTCGAGCCGCTTCGCGCGCTCGTCGACCACGTCGATCCGCCCGCGCACCTGGCCATAGGCGAAGACCATCAGCAGGCCGCCGATGATGGCCAGATTCTTCAGCGCCATCGCGGCCTGGACCTGATCGGTGACTTTTTCGTGGAAGAACAGCGTGGCGAGCGCCGTGAAGACGATCAACGCAAGGCTGGCGATCCGCGTCATGAAGCCGCTGGCAAGCACCAGCCCCGCTGCGATCTCGAAAATGCCCACAGCGAGCGCAAGGCTGCCTGGAAAGGGTGATTCCGCTTCCATATAGGCTGCGGTCCCGGCGGTATCCATGACCTTGCCGAACCCGGCGAAGACGAACAGTGCGCCGAGCAGGATACGCCCGATTATCGCGGTAATGACTGCCATTGCTTCTCTCCCCGTATAATGTTCTGTCAAACCCGCTGCGGCCTGGTGGTTCCTACTCCTCTACCGCGAAGGTCAGCTCCGCATGGTCCCGCAACCGCTCGACCAGCGCTTCGCCGAGAAACGAACCGGGCGTGCCGACCCCGCCTTCAGCGTCGCTGTCGAGCAGCGCCATGCCGGTTTCGGCCAGCATCCGGCTGGTCGAACCGTAACCCGGATCGTATTTGCCCTTTACCCCGTAATGAAGCCGTTTGCCGTCGGGCCATTCGCCGACGAACAGGACATCGTAGAAGCCGTTCTCGCGCTCTTCCTTGCTCGGCCCCTCGCCCGGTTTGGGCGGCTTGGCGCCGAAGGGGTTCTTGAGCATTTCCACCACGGCATTGGCCGCCGCCTTACCCGCTTCGCCCGGACTGGTGAGCATCATTTCGTCATAGCGGAAATTCTCGCCATAGGGATGCCCGCGAAGGAAATTGGTGCGGTGGACGTTTTTTGTGTTGATCGTCGCCATGATGAAGGGCGCGGCCCATTTGTCGAGCTCCGCCTCGTGGCGCGGGATCAGACCGCTGGGCTGGTCGGGGCCCTCGAAGCCTGGCGTCAGGCCGAAGGGATCGTTGAGCACCTTGATGATGCCCGGGTTCTTCGCTGCCGCTTTCATCGTGGCGGTCAGGCTGGCTGCGGTGCCGCCTGAAAAGGTCCCCTGCATGGCGCGCACGCGGCCCTTGACCCGCGGCGCGGGCGAACCATGGCGTGCGACCGCTTCTTTCTGCAGCATCAGGACGCCGAGATCGAAAGGAATCGAATCGAAGCCGCTCGAGAACGTGATCCGCGCACCCGATGTCTTCGCCGCATCGTGGTGCAGGTCGATCTGTTCGCGCATCCAGGCGGGTTCGCCGCACAAATCGGCATAGTCGGTGCCGGTCTTCACGCAGGCCGCGACCAGCTTGTCGCCATAGAGCTGATAGGGGCCGACTGTGGTGAGAACCACTTTGGTTCGTCCGCACATGGCCTCGAGGCTCGCGGGATCGTCGGCATCGGCAATCACCAGCGGGGTCGATTTGGGCGCGCCGATCTCGTCGCGGACGGCTTCGAGTTTGTCCATGCTCCGCCCGGCCATTGCCCACTTAGGCCCGCCCTCAGACTTGCCGTATTCGCGTACGAAATGCTCGGCAACCAGGCGACCGGTATATCCGGTCGCGCCATAAACGATGATGTCGAATTCGCTGGTGGCCATGGGTAGTCTCTCCTTCGCTCGTCTGAATGCGCGTGGGCGAAGCGAGAGTCAAAGCCGTTACGGCGTGCAAGGCATGAGGGGCCGTCTTCCGGTTCAACCAGATATCATGGGCAGGCCACACTTTCGAGCGAGGATTGCCTCGAGGCAGGCTGTGTAAGTGTCTAGAGCCTCGGCAGTGTGACCCCGCGCTGGCCCATATATTTCCCTGCGCGGTCCTTGTAGCTTGTCTCGCAGCGCTCATTGCCCTTGAGGAAGAGGAACTGGCACGCGCCTTCATTGGCGTAAATCTTGGCCGGGAGCGGCGTGGTATTCGAAAACTCCAGCGTCACATGGCCTTCCCAGCCCGGCTCCAATGGGGTGACGTTCACGATGATCCCGCAGCGCGCATAGGTGCTCTTGCCGAGGCAGATGACCAGTACGTCTTCGGGCACGCGGAAATACTCGACCGTGCGGGCAAGCGCGAAACTGTTCGGCGGGATCACGCAAATGTCGGTTTCGCGGTCGACGAAGCTGTTGCTGGCGAAATCCTTCGGGTCGACTACCGCGCTGTCGACATTGGTGAAGATCTTGAATTCGGGCGCCACGCGCGCGTCATAGCCATAGCTCGACAGCCCGTAGCTGATTACACCCTCGCGCCGCTGAGCCTCGACGAAAGGCTCGATCATGCCTTCGTTCTGTGCCTTGTCGCGGATCCACTTGTCGGAAAGAATCGCCATGAGAGACGCATTCCCGATTGGGCTGGCGGGGGCAAGCCGGAGGCGCGGAATATCCCCTCTTTGGCGCCGTCACGGCGGGTGGGGGAGCGTATCGAGGCGCTCCCACCTCCGCTCAGCCTGAGCGGAGGTGGCTCCGGTCAACTCGCCAGCAGCGTCGCGTTCCCCCCGGCCGCAGTCGTGTCGATGCATACCACGCGTTCGGTAGCGAAGCGCTGGACGTAGTGCGGGCCGCCCGCCTTGGGGCCGGTGCCCGACAGGCCCTCGCCGCCGAAGGGCTGGCTTTCGACCACCGCGCCGATCTGATTGCGGTTGACGTAGAAATTGCCGACCTTGGCGCGCGCCTCGACGAAGGCGCGGACATCGTCATTGCGGCTGTGTAGGCCCAGCGTCAGCCCGTATCCCGTGGCATTGATATCGGCGATCACCTGCTCGAGGTCGCTGGCCTTCCAGCGCACGACGTGAAGCACGGGGCCGAAGTTCTCGCGCTTCAGATCGAGGATCGAATCCATCTCGATGATCGTCGGCGCGACAAAGCAACCGGCACCGGCTCCGCGATGGAGCTTGCGGCGCCATACCGGGCGGCCGTTTTTCTTGCGGCGCGCGACATGGCGTTCGAGCGCGGCCTTGGCGTCGGGATCGATCACCGGGCCGACGTCGGTCGCCAGATGTTCGGGATTGCCGATGGTCAGCGCCTCGAACCCGCCGCGGATCATGCGCAGCATCTCGTCATAGACGTCGTCCTGAATGTAGAGGACGCGCAGCGCCGAACAGCGCTGGCCCGCGCTCTGGAAAGCGGAGGCGATGACATCGCGCGTGACCTGTTCTGGCAGCGCCGTCGAATCGACGATCATCGCATTCTGCCCGCCGGTTTCGGCGATCAACGTGGCGATGGGGCCATCGCGCGATGCCAGACTGCGGTTGATTGCCTGTGCCGTCTGCGTCGAGCCGGTGAAGGCGACGCCCGCAATGCGTGGGTCAGAGGTAATGAACTCGCCCACATCGCCGGCGCCCGGAAGGAGCTGGAAAGCTTCTTCGGGAATGCCCGCCTCGTGGCACAGGCGTACCGCCAGCGCCGCGATCAGCGGGGTTTGTTCGGCGGGCTTGGCGACAACCGTATTGCCCGCGGCGAGCGCGGCCGCCGGCGTGCCGATGAAAATTGCCAGCGGAAAGTTCCACGGACTGATGCAGGCGAAGACCCCGCGCCCGTGCAGGCTGAGGCGGTTTTCCTCACCCGTCGGGCCGGGCAGCGGCATCGGGCGGGTGAACAGGCGGCGCGCCTCATTGGCGTAGAAGCGCAGGAAATCGACCGCCTCGCGCAGTTCGAGCACCGCATCCATCAGCGTCTTGCCCGCTTCGCGCTGGCACAGGCTGAGGAACTCGTCGGTATGCTCTTCGAACAGGTCTGCCGCCGCTTCGAGCAGCAGCGCGCGCTTCTCGCCCCCCAGCCGGTCCCAGCCCGGCTGGATGGCCTCGGCCCGCGTGATCGCTTCCTCGACCTCGAAATCGAGCGTGTCGCGGCGGGTGCCGACTTCGGCCGTCAGGTCGTGCGGCTTGTTGATCGGCGCGATTTCGGCCTCGGCGCCCGACTTGAAGGTCGGCTCTGCCGTCCAGTGACGGCTTTCGAGCGCGGCGAGGCGTTCCTGCAGCGGTTCGAGCACTAGCGGGTCGGACAGGTCGACACCGGCCGAGTTGCGTCGGTCGGGGAAGATATCCGCGGGTAGCGGAATGGCCGGGTTGCGATAGGGTTCGAGCGTGGCGAGTTCCGCTACCGGATCGGTCGCCAGCTCGGCTGCGGGCACTTCGGCATCGGCCATGCGGTTGACAAAGGAGCTGTTGGCGCCGTTCTCGAGCAATCGACGCACGAGATAGGCGAGCAGATCCTTGTGTGTGCCGGTGGGCGCATAGATGCGTACATTGGTACGGGCATTGCCTTCCATCTGCGCCAGCGCGCCGTAAATGTCCTCGCCCATTCCGTGCAGCCGCTGGAATTCCAGCGGTTTGGAGCCGGCCAGCGCCTTGATCGCACCGATTGTATAGGCGTTATGCGTGGCGAAGGCGGGGTAAATCGCATCGTCCGCCGCGAGCATCTTCTCCGCGCAGGCGAGATAGCTGACATCGGTTGCAAGCTTGCGCGTGAAGACCGGAAAGTCGGTGAAGCCGCCGACATGGCTGAGCTTGATTTCGGTATCCCAGTAGGCGCCTTTCACCAGCCGCACGAAAAATCTGCGATCATATTTGCGCGCGAGCCGGGCGGTCCAGTCGACCATTGGAACGCCGCGTTTCTGATAGGCCTGGATGGCCAAGCCGAAGCCTTCCCAGCGGCCGCCATCGGGACGCGCGAACAGGGTATCGTCGCGTGCCAGCGCTTCGATCAAGTCCATCGAAAGCTCGAGCCGATCCGCCTCTTCGGCATCGATCGTGAAGTGAATATTCGCATCCCGCGCGGCGCTGGCGAGTTCGCGGACGATTGGCAGCAGATCGGCCACTGCCAGATCGGCGTGAAGAAAGGTGTATTTCGGATGCAACGCCGACAGTTTGACCGAGATACCGGGGGATGTGCGCATGTCACCGGTCGATTGCGTTGCCAGCCGCTCGATCGCCTTGTGATAATTCACCCTGTAGCGTTCGGCATCGTCAAAAGTCATCGCCGCTTCGCCGAGCATGTCGAAGCTGTGCGTCAGACCACGGGCGCGTTCGGGCTTGGCGCGTTTGAGCGACTCCTCGATCGTACGGCCATATACGAATTGCCCGCCCAGAATGCGCATGGCCTGCAAGGTGGCCTTACGGATGACCGGTTCGCCAAGCCGTGTGACTGCATTTTTGAGTGTCCGGCGCATGCTTTTATGGGCTTCTCTGGGGCGCTCGAGAACTTCCCCCGTCAACATCAGCGAAAATGTCGCCGCATTGACGAAAGTGGATGAGCTTTCGCCCATGTGCTCAGCCCAGTCGATATCGCCGATCTTGTCGCGGATCAGCGCATCCGCGGTGGCGGCATCGGGCACGCGCAGCAGCGCCTCGGCAAGACACATCAGCGCGACGCCTTCCTCTGTCGCGAGGCCGTATTGCTGCAGGAAAGCATCGATCCCGCTGGCTTTGCGCTTGCGCGCTTCTTCGATCAGGCCAACCGCGATGCGGGCCGCCTCTTCGTGTTTCGCGCTTGCGCCTGCTGCTTGCGCCAGGCGTTCGGCCACGCAGGCATTCTCCTCCGCGCGATAGGCTTCGCGGACGGCTTGGCGGGAAATTGCGGGCAGGCGAACAGGATCGTGCAGGGCCATACGACTCCGAATGACTAGAGGGTTATCTCGCGCCACTTGGACCCGCGACGTTTTGCTTTCAAGCTTTGTGAAAGGCCCTGGTTCCGTAACGTCGCGTCACGCCTGGGCGGCGAACCAGTCGGCGACCGCCTGTAGGGCTTCGGCGGGCAGATGCAGGCCGAGCTTGCTGCGCCGCCAGAGCACGTCTTCCGCCGTGCGCGCATATTCCTGATCGACGAGATAGCGCAACTCGGCTTCGAACAGTGTTCCGCCGAAATCCCGCCCCAGATCATCGAGCGATGTCGCCGCGCCGAGCACCCGGTCGATCCGTGTGCCATAGGCACGCGCGAGACGCAGCAGCATCTCCGGCGGTGCCCAGGAATAGCGTTCGCTCGCGCGCCAGAGGAAGGCCGCGAAATCGCCGTCGGGCATGTCTCCGCCGGGCAGGGGCGCATGCGCGGTCCACGGCTTGCCCGGCAGGGCGAGCACCTTGCCCAGCCTGTCGAGCGCATGTTCGGCAAGCTTGCGATAGGTCGTGATCTTGCCGCCATAGACCGACAGGATCGGTGCGCCGCCCTCTGCTTCCAGTTCGAAGACATAGTCGCGGGTCACGGTCGAATTGTTCGCGGCATTGTCTTCGTAGAGCGGGCGCACGCCGGCATAGGTCGAGGCGATCTCCTCCACGGTTATCGCACTGGCGAAATAGCGCGAGGCAGCATCGCACAGATACCGCGTTTCCTCATCCGAAATGCGCACCGCATCGAGGTCGCCTTCATACAGCAGATCGGTGGTGCCGATCAGCGTGAAATCGCGTTCGTAGGGAATCGCGAAGACGATGCGGCCATCGGGCTGCTGGAAAATATAGGCGTGCTCACCGGGGAATCGGCGCGAGACGATGATATGGCTGCCTTTGACCAATCGCAGATGGGCAGGGGTGCCCTGGCCCAGCGCGACTTTGGCCATGCGGTCGACGAAGGGGCCGGCGGCGTTGATGACCGCGCGGGCGGAAACCTTCCGTTCGCCCTCTTTGTCGCGCAGAGTGGCGGTCCAGCAATCGGCGGTGCGCTCCAGACCGGTGCATTCGGTGCGCACGAGCACATCGGCTCCTCGCTCTTCCGCGTCCCTGGCGGTCAAGACAACCAAACGGGCATCCTCGACCCAGCAGTCCGAATATTCGAACCCCGCCGTAAGCCGGTCCTGCAGCACGCCGCGATGCGGTGCGATGCGCAGGTCCACGCGCTTGCTACGCGGCAGGCTCATCTTCCCGCCGATGCGATCGTAGAGCGCAAGCCCGAGCCGCAGCATCCACTTCGGCCGCATCGTCGGTTCGTGCGGCATGACGAAGCGCAGCGGCCAGATGATGTGCGGCGCATTGCGGAGCAGCACCTCGCGCTCGCGCAGGCTTTCCGCGACCAGCCGGAATTCGTAATGTTCCAGATAGCGCAAGCCGCCATGCACAAGCTTGGTGCTGGCCGAGGAGGTGTGCGAAGCGAGGTCGTCCTTCTCGACCAGCAGCACCTTCATGCCGCGCCCGGCGGCATCGCGCGCTATCCCCGCGCCGTTTATGCCGCCACCGATGACTAGAAGGTCGTAAACCGCGCTCATCCCGACTTGAGCAGCCGCCCTGCCACCGCGTCGAGCTTGGCCAGCAGCGCCTTGTCACGCCTCTCTGGCGCCGTGATCACCGCGTCGCTCAGCGATTGGTCGATAGGAGAAGGCGTGCGCTTTTTTGGCAGGTTCTTGCAGAATGTCTCGATAACCTCGCGCGCCAGTTTCGAATTGCGCTGCATCTGCTCGACCACCTGCGCCAAATCGACGGCGTCGGTTCCCTCGCGCCAACAATCGTAATCGGTGACCATGGCGAGCAGGGCGTAAGGCAGTTCCGCCTCCCGCGCGAGCTTGGCTTCGGGCATGCCGGTCATGCCAATCAGCTCGGCGCCCCAATGGCGATACAGCCTGCTTTCGGCGCGAGTCGAGAATTGCGGCCCCTCCATCGCGAGATAGGTAGCGCCCTCGGCGCATTCGCCCCCCGCAATGGCCACCGATCTGACTGCATGTTTCGACAGGCGCTGGCAAACCGGATCGGCCATGGATACGTGCGCCACGAATCCGTCGCCGAAAAAGCTCGACGCACGGCCCCTGGTATTGTCGATGAACTGGTCGACGGCGACGAAGCGGCCGGGCGCCAGTTCTTCGGACAGGGATCCGACTGCGCTGATGGCAAGGATATCGGTGCAGCCCGCGCGCTTGAGCGCGTCGATATTGGCGCGCGCATTGATGGTGGAGGGGGCGATCCGGTGGCCGCGGCCGTGGCGCGGAAGGAAGCGTACCCTGACATGACCGATCCTGCCGCACAATATTTCATCGGAAGGCTCGCCCCAGGGCGATTGTACCGGAATCCACTGGGCCTCCTCGAGTGCGTCGATGGCATAGAGCCCCGATCCCCCGATGATGCCGATGGTCCACTCGCTCATGAAATCCCCTTGCCGGAAGCGCTTGTCCAGGAAATCACGGGTGGCGGCTGGCGAGTACTCTGTCCAGAAATTTAGCGCGCGATGATATCAGCGCTCATCGAGGAGCGCAGGACGAGACCGTTCGTCCAAATGAGGGCGGAACGTAAGCCAATATCCCTTTCGCATCCGTATTCATTGGCCTTGCTGCGGGCATTGCTTGACAGCGCCGCCGCATTGCCGCGGAACGCATTCCCTTCCCGGTGCATAGAGAAGAACGATGGCCGAAACGACGATCGAACCGACATTGGCAAGCTTGAGTGAACGCTTGCGCATCCTCCACCGACAAACGCGCGAAACGCCGCTCTTCAATCCCGTTTTCCAGCTCTCGCTCGATATTTCGCGCAAGCTGGAAGGGGGGGAGCTGAGCATCGAAGCGCTGGCCGGGCTGGTCGACGAATTGGAAACCCAGTCGCTCGGCGCCCGGGCCGCACGATTGCGCCAACTGATCGAGCCGCAGGATGCGGTCCAGAGACTCTCGGCCCTGACCGTCGCAAATGACGACGACTTCGAGACGTTTCGTGCGATGTGGGAACGGCCCCACATGCACGCGGTCTTCACCGCCCATCCGACCTTCCTCCTGTCGCCCCACCGGAGCGAAGCGGTCGCGGAGGCTGTCCTGTCGGGCGGCGAGCCGCGGCTTCGCGAAGCTCCGGAGGAGCCGGAGATCACACTGCGATATGAACATGATCGCGCGATGGCAGCGCTCGCCAATGCGCAGGATGCGCGCGACCGCATGGTGAGCGGGGTTTTGCGGGAAGCGCGGCGGGCCTTTCCCGATCGCTGGTCCGGGCTTCAGCCACTGCCTTTCCGCTTCGCCACCTGGGTCGGCTACGATATGGATGGCCGCACCGATATCAAATGGTACACGTCCATTGCCTTCCGTCTGGCCGAGAAAGCCCAGCGGTTGGGCCGGTATGCCGATAGGCTGGCGGAAATCGATCCCTCACACGATCTTGTCGCCACCCTGCGCGCCGCATCGGGCCGTGCCCGGACCAGCGCGTCGGAATTTGCCGGTGATCTGTCGGATCCCGAAGCCCTTTCGGCAGCGGCGAACCGGTTGACGAAGGATGGCCCCGACAAGCTCCTTTCGCTCGCCCCGCTAATCGAGCAACTGGAGAGCGATGCAGCCGCTGGGGATGCCGAGCGGGCCATTGCCCTGCGCACGCTTGTTGCTGCCATGCGCGCGGATGGGCTGGGCATGGGGTGGATTCACTTTCGCGTGAACGCGAAGCAATTGCACAATGCCATCCGGACTCGCCTCGGGGACGCGGCGGATATCGATCTGTCGAGCCGGGGTGCCATTGCGGCGTTGCGCGAGCTCCTCGCCAGTGTCGAGCCGCAGAGCGCCAACTTCGCCAGCCTCGCCGTCGAAAGCTCGACCGCTACCCGCCAGTTTCTCGCAATGGCGCAGATTCTCAAGCATATCGATGCCGATGCGCCGATCCGCATGCTGGTGGCAGAGTGCGAACAACCCTCGACCGTGCTTGCCGCGCTCTATTTCGCCAGACTGTTCGGGATCGCGGACAAGGTCGATGTGTCGCCGCTGTTCGAAACGGAAACCGCTCTGGAACATGGTGGGCGCTTTCTCGACTTGCTCCTCGCCGAGCCGGACTATCGGGCCTATGCGCGAACGCGTGGCCGTGTCGCGATCCAGACGGGGTTTTCCGATGCAGGCCGGTTTGTTGGCCAGATCCCCGCCAGTCTCGCGATTGAACGCCTCCAGGGCCGTCTGGCAGAGGCGATGGACGCCAATGGCCTGAGCGATATTGCAGCCTTGATTTTCGACACCCATGGCGAGGGAATGGGACGCGGCGCGCATCCTTCCAGTTTCGAAGACCGCATCGAATGGGCGCTCAGCCCATGGGCGCAACGGAGGTTCGCGCGGGCCGGAATCGCGCTCGAACCCGAAGCGAGTTTCCAGGGCGGCGATGGGTACCTGTTGTTTGCGACGCCCGACATGGCGCTGGCCACACTGACGCAAATCGTGGCGCACAGCCCCGCGCATACCGATTCCGACGTGCCCACCGATCCGTTCTATCGCCGGACCGATCTCAGTCTCGATTTCTACCGCGCGATCAAGGATCATCAGCGCGAACATCTCGAAAGCCGCACCTATAGCCGCGCAATCACAGCCTTCGGCCTCGGCCTGCTCAACGAAACCGGAAGCCGCAGGTCGCGCCGCCAGAGCGACCTCAATGCCGATCGCGAGATGAGCCTGCGGCAGATACGGGCGATACCGCATAATGCGATCTTGCAACAATTGGGCTATCCGGTGAACATCATCGCCGGCGTCGGGAGCGCGGCGGAAAGCAATATCGAGGAGGTGGGGGCATTGCTTTCGGAAAGCCCACGCGGCCGTCAGATCATGCGGTTGGTGCGCGCTTCCAACGCTCTTGCCAGCATCAAGACCGTTGCCGCGTTCGGCGAGCTGTTCAACTCCGCCTATTGGGCGAGCCGCCCTTATCGAGGGACCGAACAGCATTTGGCGCAGGCTTGCGAGGCGTTGGCCGAATATCTCATCAAAGACGATCGCAACGGTGTTTTCCGACGCCTCGCCTCACGCCTGCGGGTGGATGCCCTAAAGCTGCATCGTCTGTTCGATCTCGTGCCGGACGACGATCCGCATCCCGAACGCGAAAGCGTCCGCCGCGCGATCGGGGTATTGCAGGCGGTACGGCTGGCGCTGCTTCAGCACATGTTTCTCAAGGTGGTTTCGGTACCCGCATTCAGCCGCGCCAACGACATCAGCCGCACCGATGTACTGGAAATGGTGTTCACCCTGCGCATCGACGAGGCCTTGGCGCAGCTTCGCCGTGCCTTTCCCACCAGCTTTCCCCGCAAGGACGATTTCAGGCTCGATGAGCCGGGCGAATATCCGCGCGGCGAAGGCGAAGGATACGCCGCGATCCGCAAGAATTATATCGACCCTATCGAGCAGTCCTATGCACTGTGTCTGCGGATATCGACCGCGATTGCCAATGAATTCGGTGCGCATGGCTGATTGATATTGGCGTGAAACCGGCGCATTGTCTTCCCGTCCGCTTGGGGGGGTAATGATGGGAAACTTTCTGCTTGGCGTAGGCGCCACGCTGCTGGCGCTTGGCGTTTTTGGTTACCTGGCCTTCCGGCTGTTTCGTCGCGGCCCGCTGACCTTTGCGATCGAGGACTTTTACACGCATGTCGTCGATGGCGACGTCGGCCCCTTCATTCGCGATGTCCAGGCCGATGTTCCGCATGTGCAGGAATGCCGCCTGGATGACCGCCTGTCCTGCTCGATCCGCGATGCGGTGCAATCGCATAACCAGGCGGGTCGGCCCGATTGCAACGTGCTGCTGCTGTCGGGGGGCGGTCAATGGGGCGCCTATGGTGCCGGTCTGTTCGACACGCTCAGCCGCAACAGCGTCAACGAACTGGCGTTGAACGATGTCGGGGTCATCACGGGCATTTCGACCGGGTCGCTTCAGACCTTGATGTTGATGGTGGCGCTCGACCGAAAGCAGACGCCCGAAATGCGCCGCTTCGCGCTCGATCGGCTGGTATGGGGCTATTCGCCGAAAAGCGAAAGCGAGGTCGTCAAACACACCAAAATGATCGGCGTCCCGGTTTACGGTTCGGCTGCGGGCACTGCGCCTTTGCGCAAGCGGATCGTCGAGGCGCTCATGCCAAGCGGCGATACGCGACTGATCGAGGCGATCGGGGAATCGAGCATCGAAGGTTTCGCTGGTTTCGTCGAGGCGGAACGCGGGGTGTTCCGCTATGCCGATATCAAGGAGCTGGTGAATGCCGCGCCCAATGCCGCAGCAGCGGCACAGGCTCTGGCGGCGGCGACAATGGCATCTTCGGCCATGCCCGTATTCCACCAGCAATTGCGCATTGCGGGCAGCGACGGAAAAGCACTCGCGCTCTACGATGGCGGGGTCCGCCGCTCGGTATTCTTCGACCGCGCCATGGCTGCCGTCGACGCCGAAGTGCGCGAGCAGATGAAGGGCCACGCGCTGGCAAAGGTTGCCGACGGCGTTACGCAAGACGCTTTCGTCAAGGATTACGAAGCGACGGCACCGAGCGTCTATGTGGTGCGCAACGGCCCCACGGCGCGCAAGCCCGACGCGACGCTCAACACCAAATCGGGTCCGCTCAAGAACGGCCAGCGCGGTTATGATCTGCTCGTCAATGAAAGCGAAATCGGAGCGATCGCAGCGCTCAGACTCAACAATCCCTACGGCCGTATCATGCTGACCAGCGCGGATCGCTACGATACCTTCCCCAGCAATGTGGGCGAGAACTTCAAGAAGGACGAAATGTTCAAACCCGCCTTCATGGCCCGTCTGCGCGATCTCGGCCGCCACAAGGCAGAACGGCCCGAGGGTCCATGGTGGCCGCTCAGCAAGATCGACGGAGTTTGAGAAACGCCGCAAAAGCGGCAATTCGGCTGTGCGGCCCGACCCGGACATTCGCTACCAGCCTGTCCTAGGTGGATTACGTATCGCGTTCGGCCCAATGCATCGCAAGAGATCTGTGGCTCGGCAGACGTTGCAAGGAAGGCAGTAAAGGATGGCCACCACACCCCCGCACGAACCGGACCGGATCGATCCCCAGTCGCCGCCCGAAACACCGGCTCAGCCGGACGAGCCGGTTCCGGACCGGCGGCCCGAGATCATCCCGACCGAACCCGATTTCGACGAACCCGATCGCAGTCCGGACGAATATCCCCCGGCGACGAATGGAGTTATCTAGTGGCTTAGCAAAAGGGGGATCGGAGGATCGGACAGCATGTCGCGCGTCACGCCTCCGAGCAGCCGCTCGCGAAAGCGCGAACGACCGTAAGCACCCATGATGACGATCCCCGCCGCGCGTATCTTTGCCGCATCGATCAGCGTCGTAGCGATTGATGTCTCACCCTCGCGGGCGAGTTCGGTGATCAGCGGCTCGATATCATGACGGGCAAGAAATTTCGCTGCCTCCGATGTCGACAAACCCCGCCTGTTATGGCTTGTGTTCTCTCGAACGGCGAAGATGTGGACCTCCGACGCCGCGCTCAGTATCGGCTGCGCTGCCTGAAGGGCGTGGGCGCTTTCCGAAGAGCCATTCCATGCGACGGCCGCAGGCGCATCCAGAGCCAAGCCGGTGGCCGATGGGGGTACGACGAGAACCGGAGCCTTTACGCCGACGACTGCTTCGGTGACCAGCCGTGACGGTTGCCTGGCATCCCCGACGGGGTTGCGCGACCCCAAGATCACCATGTCCGACAGCGGCGCCAGATGATCGATCTCATCGACAGCATCGCCTTTCGTGCGGACCCAGTCCCATCGCACCCCTTCGCCGGTCAGACGGTTTTCTATCTCTTTCTGAAACCGGTCGGCATTTGCGCGGAACGAAGCGGCCATGTCCATCGCCAGGGAAAAATAGAGGTCTCCGGGCATGCCGAATTCGTAGGGTACGGCCTGGAGACAAGTGATGTGGCTATCGAAGCGCCGAGCGACGTCGAGAGCGGCCTGGAATCTGGCCTCCATGGCCTCGTCGTCGTGAATATGGAGCAGTATCGAGCGCATGGAACTCTCCCTTTCCGTGACTGTTCTGTAGCCCGCCTCCTAGGCGGCAGAGGCCTTTGCGAAATTACGCAAATGTCCTGACGGATAGCCTCGGTAGTTTCCGTATTTGCGTCGGTGCGCACGAAAGACACGATTGCGCCAGGTCAGGAGAAGTGGCTGCCATGAGCGACTGGAGCCTTATAAAGCTGGAGATGGCCCGTTCGGCCGACTATCCGTTCGGTTCTGTCAGTCGGGCCTATCTCATCCGCGTCCCGCTCGATCGGGTTGGCATGATCGATGGGGCCGGTGTGGCGCAAAACCCGAAAAGAGCTACCGTCAGGCGCTTTTGGCCGAATGAACCGGATCAGTCCGGCTATGTCGTGAAGTGTCAGCACCGCTGGGGTTTCCGCGAAGGAGATTACCCGGGAAGTAAAGGCTGCTTTGCCAGCATGCCGGATTGCTCGATCAGGGCTGGCGCGCTTCTCAAGGTCATCGAACGCAACGGCACGAGTTCGCCATTCCGTGTGGCCGAGATTTCCCTGGTTTAGTCTTTCCCAGGAATCTCATCCGCTTCGCCGACACCCGCCATGAACGCCACGCGAAGCAGGTCGGAGAGGCTGTGCACTTCCAGTTTCGCCATCAGGTTGGCGCGATGGATCTCGACCGTGCGTGGGCTGATGCCGAGATCGTAGCCGATGGTCTTGTTGGGATGGCCCTTGACCAAGCCTTCCAGCACTTCCGTTTCGCGGGTAGTAAGCGGCTTGAGCCGGGCTTGCGCTTCTTCCCTTCTCGTCCGCCATCTGTCGTCGTCGTCAAGACGCCGCCATGCTTCGGTGATCGCGGCAAACAGTTGGCGTTTGTCGAAGGGCTTCTCGATGAAATCGATCGCGCCGGCTTTCATCGCCTTGACCGCCAGTTCGACATCGCCGTGGCCCGTCATGACCACGACCGGAAACGTGATGGCGCGCTTGCGCATTTGCTCCTGCACATCGAGCCCATCGGGACCCGGCATGCGGATGTCGATAACGACGCATCCCGGATCGAGCCGTTCGACTTCGCCGAGCAATTGAGTGCCGCTTTCGAACGTTTGGACGGTGTGCCCTGACGTGCGGAGCATGAACCCGATGGAACGCCGGATGGACGGGTCGTCATCGACCAGATAGACTGGATAATCAGCCATCCGCATCTCTCAAATCGGCTCTTTTGAGTGTGAATGAGAACTCGGTTCCGCCCAATTCGGATGGGCCGGCCCAGATCTTTCCGCCATGCGCGTTGACGATCGTGTGACATATGGAAAGGCCCAGCCCCATGCCGCTGGACTTGGTGCTGACGAAGGGGTGGAACAGTCTTTCCGCTACGTGCGGATCCAGCCCGGGTCCGCTATCGCTGACCGAAACGCGGACCATCCCGTCGCTCTCGCACATGCTGTAGACGCGGATGCGCTTGCTATCGGTATCCTCCATCGCTTCCAGAGCGTTGCGGATCAGATTGACCAGGACCTGCTGGATCTGCACGGGGACGACCAGCACCCATTCGCAGTCCGGAGCGAACTGGCTGGAGAAATCCACGTCGCGCCCGTCGCCATTGACCAATGCTATGGCCGTGGCGGCATTCACGATCCTTCTGAGACTGTCGATCTCCAGCTCCACATCGCCACGCGATACGAAGGCGCGCAGCCGCCGTATGATATCGCCTGCCCGAAGAGCCTCGTTGCGGCATTCGGACACGGCATGACGCAGATTCTCCAGATCCACCGGCGAGGAATCGTCGAGAAGATCCATGGCCGCGCCTGCATAGTTGGCAATCCCCGTCAGCGGTTGGTTGAGCTCGTGAGCAATGGAATTCGCCAGGCTTCCCATGGAGGAAATGCGCGAGACATGGGCGAGATCGGCCTGCAGCGAATGCATGAGCTTTTCGCTCTCCCGCATTTCACTCAGATCTCGAATGAAGCCGGTAAAATGCAAAACTCCGGCGATTTCCACTTCGCCTAGCCCCAGCTCGATCGGGAAAGTGTCGCCATTGCGGCGGCGTGCGGTCGTGACCCGACCGCTGCCGATAATGTGCTTTTCGCCCGTTTCGAGATAACGTGCGATGTATCCGTCATGCGCTTCGCGATCGGGCGAGGGCATCAGAACGCTGACATTCTCGCCCAGCAATTGCTCTTCGCTATACCCGAATATCCGCTCTGCACCCTTGTTGAAGGATCGGATCGCCCCGGTTCGATCGATTACGACCATTGCGTCGGGAACCACATCGATCAGCGCGTGAAGCTCGTCGATCCGGCGAAACACTTGGCTAGGTACTTCTGGGGTGGATTGATGATTGTTCATGTTCGAATTTATGGTTGAGCGACCTTCATTTGGGTAATGGCTAAGCGTCGAGACACAATATCTCAGCCTAGGCCCTCCGATAGACGAATTCAGGCGTAAGATACTTACACTATATGGGTGCCCTCGGCGATCCCCAGTACGATTTACGGCGCTCGTGCCGCGCGCGCTTGCTGAAGCAGGCAAGAATGACCTGCGTGTGATCTCGCATGTCAGGGTGGGTGATGATCGCCATACGGAGGTTTGCGTATCGTGGCCGCCTCCGGACGGATTTATGCGGTCTGCACAAATGGCAGAAAGGAGGACCGGAGAATGGCCAATCAGACCGTCAGAGCCACCGAGCGGCGGCTAGAGCCCAGCTTCGCCGAGCGCTTTATCGAGCCCTTCACCCGTATGCGAACGGGGGTCGATCACCTGATGGACGAACTGCCCGCGCGCTGGTCGGCCTTGCAGTTTCCAGCGTCACCTGTAATCGAAATGGCAGAAACCGACACGCTCTATACCATCGATGCGGAAATCCCCGGAGTTGCGAATGGGGATGTCGAGATCCAGGTTGATCGCGACACACTGATCATCAAGGGCGAAAAGAAAGAGAAAAGCCGCGAAGAGCACTGTGATTATGTCATCAGCGAAAGAGCTTATGGCTCCTTCGAGCGGCGCATCTCCCTTCCGCACGATGCGCTGATCGACGAAATTACTGCCGAACAAGAAGCGGGTATGCTGCGTATCGCGATCCCGCGCAGCAAGGATGCCAGATCCGAAAAGCGCAAGATCGAGATCCATTCGAAGAGCGCTTCCTGAATCGGGCTGCCCCCTGTCCCGACCTCCCGTCTATCGGGACAGCCCGAAGGAGCTAGACGTGCCCCCCCCCGCACGACGACGCTCCACAATCAGGCCCCGGCTCATTGACGAGCCGGGGCTTTTTTCGATGTCCGGGCTGCGATTGATCATGTCACCGGGGTTTGAGGCCGATGGAAGAAAGGCAGTTCGACGATGCGAATCGCTGTTTTCAGTACCAAGCCATATGATGAGGAATTCCTCCTATCCGCCAACACCGAGGCGGGCGCCCCGCACGAGCTGGAGTTCCACCGCGTGCATCTGTCGGAGCAAAGCGCTATTCTGGCGCAAGGTAGCGATGCGATCTGCGCCTTTGTGAACGATCGCGCCGATCGTCCGGCGCTGGAGATCCTGCGTGATAACGGCGTTCGCCTGATCTGTCTGCGCAGCGCCGGTTTCAATAATGTCGACCTGGCAGCCGCTCGCGATCTCGGCCTCGCCGTAGCGCGGGTGCCCGCCTATTCTCCTCATGCAATCGCGGAACATACCGTTGCGCTCCTGCTTTCCTTGGTCCGCAAAATCCACCGATCCTATGCCCGCGTACGCGAGGGCAATTTCTCGCTCGACGGGCTGCTCGGTTTCGATCTTGCAGGCCGCACTGTCGGTGTTGTTGGCACGGGCAAGATCGGGTTGTGCGTGGCAAGAATACTCACCGGTTTCGGATGCGAGGTTCTGGGAACCGATCCGGTGCCGAACGGCGATTTCCATGGTCGCTACGTGGCGCTCGACGAGTTGCTCGAGAGCGCCGATATCGTCACTCTCCATTGCCCGCTTACGCCCGACACCCATCATCTGATCGATGCGCAGGCTCTTTCGCGGATGAAGGACGGTGTCACGATCATCAACACCAGTCGTGGGGCGGTAATCGACACGCAAGCAATCATCGCCGCGCTGAAGACGCGAAAAATCGGTCTGCTTGGACTGGATGTGTACGAAGAAGAGGAGGACATCTTCTTCGAGGACATGTCGCGCCAACCGATCATGGATGATACTTTTGCGCGGCTCCTGACCTTTCCCAATGTTCTGATTACGGGGCATCAGGGGTTTTTCACCACCCAAGCGCTCGAAGCGATCGCGCAGATAACGATCGCCAATGCCAGCGCCTTCGAGCGAGATGGCAGGCCGCTCCACTCCGCCGGGTTGCCTCCCGGGGGCCGGGACTGAGCTTCAAGGTGCCAATCGGCGGGATGCGGAGGTTTCCTTAATGCGCCGCTTGTGATCACGGCTAGCTTGTCCGTTGCACCGATAGCCGAGCGAAGGATCTTTCATGAGCACGACAGGCCTCGAAGTTTTCGACAAGACTCTCCAATCGACACATATCTGGCTCGATGAAATCATGGAGGAGATCGGCCCGGACCGCCATCTGGCCTGGAAGGTGCTAACCACCGTATTGCAGGCACTACGCGACCGCTTGCCCGTGGAACTGGCCGCCCATTTCGGGGCGCAATTGCCGCTCCTCGTGCGGGGTGGCTTCTATGCGGGTTTCGATCCTTCCAAAATGCCGACTCAGTGGCATACGGCAGAGGAATTTCGCCATCATATTGCAGCGAATCTCGCCGATGCCCGCGCGGTCGGGGCGATCGACGCGATCGATGCCGTCGTCGGGGTTCTCGATCGCCATCTCTCGCCGGGTCAGGTCGGCAAGGTCTATCGGGCTCTGCCCAAGCAGATTCGGGAACTCTGGCCGGATTACGAGGCGAGCGAGACCTGATTCGCAAAGGCCATCCCGCCGTTCGGCACCGGTCGACGCGTTGCCAGGCGGCCGACCCGATCAATATGGATTGATACTGATAGCCTGCGTCGCCTCCGCGTTTCACAGTCCCGATGCGAAGGTCGGCGGCGTATGGCCCCGTCGATAGGCGCTGCAATTTGCAACAGGGGTACATTTCCATCACCGATCCGCAGCAAGGAGCTGACGAACCTTGGCATGCGCTTGACGCCAGGGACGCCCTCAACCGCTTTGCCTCTTCCCGTAACGGCCTTGTGCAGGGCGAAGCCGAGCGGCGGCTGGCATCGCACGGGCCGAACCTGCTGCCCGAGCCCCAGAGGATGGGGCCTCTTCGCATCTTCGCACACCAGTTCACCAACCCGCTCATCTATCTGCTCATATTCGCGGGGGCGTTATCTCTCCTCATCGGCGACAGGTGGGACGCGGCGTTCATTTTCGGTGTCCTGACGACAAACGCCCTGGTGGGCAGTTATCAGGAATACAAGGCCGATGCCGGCGCGCGCGCGCTGCGCAGCCTGGTGCCACAAGTCGCCCGCGTGGTGCGCGACGGTGTCGTGCGCGAGATACCGGCGGCAGAGATCGTGCCGGGCGACATCGTCGAACTTGAAAGCGGGATGAAGGTTACGGCCGATATGAGGCTGGTGGAAGCACATGGTCTCAGGATCGACGAAGGTTCCCTGACCGGCGAGTCCATGCCCGTGCTGAAAGATGCCGATCGGTCGTTGGAGGCGGAAACCGTAGCCGGGGACCGGCTGACCATGGCACATGCCGGGACCGTCGTCGTGGAAGGGCGCGGGCTTGGTGTCGCAGTGGCAACGGGGGCAGGCACCTTGCTGGCCAATATCGGCTCCATGCTCACCGAAAACGCTCGCGTCGCGGTCGAAACACCCTTGGTCAGACGCATGGCGAAGCTTGCGCGAAGGATAGCCATTGCCACGGTATTCCTGATTCTGGTGCTGGCCGTCCTGCTTGCGCTTCAGGGTGGAGGATGGCGCGAGATTGTGCTGCTGGCCATTGCCCTTGCCGTTGCAGCGATCCCGGAAGGCCTGCCCATTGCAGTAACCGTAGCATTATCGGCAGCCGCCAGCCGTATGGCCCGGCGCAATGTGATCGTGCGGTCGCTGCCGGCCGTGGAAGGGCTTGGGTCCTGCACACTCATTGCAACCGATAAGACCGGAACGCTGACCCTCAACAGGCTGACGGTCCATCGCGTGGTTCTGGCCGATGGAACCAGTGTCGAGCGTCAGCAGTGGCTAAATGGTGACGGAAACGATCCCCTTGGCGAGATCGGTTCGGCGGCCGCCATCTGCAACGAAGCGCATCTGAGCGATACGGGCAGCCCGGTAGGCGATGCAGTGGATGTCGCTCTGCTCGATCTGGCCCGTGAGACGGGGCACGATCCCGAAAACCTGCTCGGAATGGAGCGGCTGGCCATCGTTCCCTACGAGCCTGCGGCCCGCTTCGCGGCCGTCGAAGCTGTATCATCCCAGGGAACTCGTCTCGTGGTGAAAGGGGCGCCGGAAACGGTCCTGCCAATGTGTGCGGAAGTGGCCCCGGGCGCGGTCGAAACTGCCGAGCGGCTTGCCGCCGAGGGGTTCCGGGTCCTGGTACTGGCCTACGCCGATTCGGCGGCATCCGCAGTGCCGATTCACGAACGGCTTCACGGGCTCCGACTGCTGGGTTTCGTCGGCTTGACCGATCCGCTGCGCTTCGGCGTTGTCGAAGCGGTCGCGCATTGCCGCGAGGCAGGCATTTCGGTGCGAATGATCACTGGCGATCATCCGGCGACGGCCCTCGCCATTGCCAGGCAACTGGGCCTGGATGTCCATCCAGGCGAGGTCGTGACCGGGGCTCAGCTTGCGGGGCTGGATAGCAAGAGCGAAGCATTCGATCGGACGATCGGCAATGCGGAAGTCTTCGCCAGAATCGAGCCTGCGCAAAAGCTGGCGATCGTGCAAGCTCTGCAACGCAACGACCATATCGTCGCCGTCACGGGGGATGGTGTGAATGATGGCCCCGCTCTGCACGCGGCGGACATCGGCGTTGCCATGGGGAAGGGCGGTACGGATGTTGCGCGTGCAGCCTCCGATCTGGTCATCGCGGACGACAATTTCGCCACCATCCTGTCCGGGATCGAGGAAGGGCGCGTTACCTTCCTCAACATTCGCAAGATCGTGATCTTCATGCTGGCCACGGGCCTTGCCGAAATCCTCATGTTCATCGGTGCCCTGGCCTTTGGGCTGCCAATGCCGCTCACTCCCGTCCAGCTTCTCTGGCTCAATCTTGTCACCAACGGTCTTCAGGATGTCACGCTGGGGTTCGGCAAGGGAGAGGGGGATGAATTGCAAAGGCCCCCGCGGCGCAAGCTGACCACGCTGATCGATATCGATGCCATCATACTGATGTTGCCGGGAACCCTGGTGATGACCGCAGCCGCGATATGGGTCATGGCAGGACATCTAGCTGCGGGAGAAAGCGTCGCGGAGGCACGTAACGCCGTCCTGTTCATCGTGGTGCTGTTCCAGAACGCCTTCCTGCTCACCGTTCGCAACCTCCATCGGCCCTTTTGGAGGTGGCATGCGCCGGAAAATGGATGGCTGTTTGCGGGGCTGGGCAGTGCGTTGATGCTGCATGTCGCTGCCCAGCATCTGCCGCTGTCCCAGACACTGCTCGGCATCAGTCCGGTCGGCCTTGATGTGGTCGTGCAGGGCCTTCTTGCCGCCCTGGCCGTGCTGCTTTCCACCGAGGTTGCGAAATGGTGGATCAATCGTACACGCCGCCTCCGGGCGACCGGGACATTACTTATGGATTGAGGCTGCGATAGTGCCGACGATGCGGATCGATCCACTATCCCGAGGAGAGAACAGATGGTCCGGCCCCTCAGACAGGCAATGGCGGCGCTGGTCGGGGCGGGTCTGCTTGCGACGGCAGCTTGTACCTACAGCAGTACGCCATACCAGCCGATTTCCTCGGCCAACCGTGTATCGGGCGGCTATAGCGATGAACAACTGGGCGAATATCGCTTTCGGGTGTCGTTTGCAGGCAATTCGCTGACCTCGCGCGAACAGGTCGAAAGTTACTTGTTGTTCCGCGCCGCCGAACTGACGCTGGAGCAGGGGCACACCTGGTTCGTGATCGAAGATCGTGTCATCGAGCACGAGGTCGAACGCAGCTTCCGGCGCGATCCGCTATACGATCCCTGGTATCGATCCTATTATGGCTATTGGCGTCCATACTGGCGTTATTACGGGCCGCGCGGCTGGCAAGCCTGGTATCCCTATCACGGCCATTCCTTCTGGACCGATCATGTCGATATCCGCGAAGTCGATCGGTTTGAGGCAATTGCCGAAATCCGCCTCGGAGATGGCCCTATGCCGAACGGCAATTTGCGCGCCTTCGACGCGCGCGAAGTGATTGCGCGGATCGGGCCGCGGGTGAAGTATCCCGGACAGGATTAGGCGCGCGGCGAAACGCGCGTACCGTCTTCGATATTACCCGACGGATTGAGGACGACGCGCTCGCCCGCTTTCAAACCGTCGCGAACTTCGGCAAAGTCATCATTGAGGTGACCGATCGCGACATCGCGCCGCCGTGCCCGGCCATCGGCTTCGACGAAGACCTGCCAGCCGCCTTCCGATCCCCGGAACAGAGCGCCGACGGGAACCCGCACCACCGCGTCTTCGCGCCACAGGATGACCGTGGCATCGATCTGGTAGCCATGGCCGAGGGGCGCGATCTGCCGGGCGGCATCGGCCGCGAAATCGATGATGACATTGACGCGTTGTTCTTCGATCCCGAGCGCGGATATCTTGAGCCTGCCGAAGGGTTCGATCCGGCGCACCCGGCCGGGCAGGGCATCCTCGCCACCCCACCGTGTGATCTTCACTGCATCGCCGGGCTTGATTCGCGCAGCCTCGCGCGAAAGCAGATCGGCGACCACCTCGATGCGTGCCGGATCGCCGATTTCGACCAACGCGGTTCCCTGCGCAACGACTCCTTCGCTTTCGACGAGCCGCCGTAGCAAGACCCCGCTTTCTGGCGAGCGTACCGCCACTGTACCACCCGACGGCAGGCCAGAGGCGGCAGGCTCGGATAGCTGGCTCTGCAACCGCTTGGTTTCGGCACGGATGCGTGCCAGTTCGCTGCTCGCCGTGGCAGCCGCGGCCCGCCGCGCATCGAGGTCTGACCGGGGCAGAAAACCCCGCTCGGCCAAGGCCTCGGCACGCTCCAGATCGGCCTTCGCCAGCCGCAGGGTAGCGGCCGCGCTCGCCTCGCCAGCGCGCGACGCGGTAATCGCATTGCCGATTTCCAGCCGTGTCCGCCGGTCTAGCGGCGTCGACGGAATTCCCGACATGCGGGCGATCACGGTCTGGCCCGCAACGACCTCGTCGCCGGGATCCAGCTCTATCCGCGTGACATATCCCGTGACCGGTGCCGTGACGGTGTAGAGATCGTGCACGCGGGTTACCCCGTCATCGGTCAGGCCCACCTCCATCGGTCCTTCGCTGACCGTGCCGAGATCGACGGCCTCCGCTTCGGGCCAGAAGCTATAGGCGAGCCCGGATACCAGCAGCGCCGTGATGATGATGGCCCAACGCCAGTTCTTGATCCGGTCCCACATCAGTCGCGCGCCTTCAATACGCGGACCATGTCGAGCCGAGCGACCCGGCGTGCGACGATCAATGCCGTCGCGCTGGCTGCGGCCAGCACTACCAACGCGGCGAACCCGTAGCTCGACCGGTCGGGGGCGAAGGGAAGGCGGAAGAGATCGGAACTGAACATCGCGACCATCAATTGGGCCAGAAAATAGCCGGTCAGGCACCCGACGGGTACTGCGACAACGACGAGCAGGGCTAGTTCTCCGAGCAGAACGATGCCGACTTCGCTGCGATGGTATCCCAGCACGCGCATGGTGGCGAGTTCGTGTGCCCGTTCGGAAAAGAGAATGCGCGCGCTGTTGTAAACGACGCCGACCGCGATGGCGGCTGCGAACGCGATATAGAAACCCATCATTGCCATGATGTTCTCCTCGATGATTTCCTCGAAAAGCTGCATCGCTGCATCGCGTTCGGTGATCCCGAGGACCAGCGGCATATCGCTGAGTTCGGTTATCAACTGGTCGCGATAGAGCGGATCGATCAGCAGATTGGCGCTGCCCACCGGAGTGCCGTCGCGTGTCAGGCGGGACAGCGCCTCGCTTCGTGCATAAGCCCGTGTACCGATCAGTTCGTCGATAATGCTCGCCACGGTCAATGTCGTCTTGGTCTGGCGTCCGCCGAGCAGTTCCACTTCCGCCCTGTCTCCGGGCGCGAGGTCGAGCTTCTCCGCGAGCGGGCGGCTCAACATCAGGCCGGAAGCCGGCAACGGAACCTCGAAGCCGTTCGCATCGACCCGTGCAGAAAGGCGGTCGTCGATTTCTGCCGCCTCGATCCCGACCCGTTCCGAGAGTGCACCGTTTCGCATGACCACTGGGACGGCGCGGGCCGGTTCCACTCTCAGGACACCGGGCATCGAGGCCAGTTCGAACAGGACCTTTTCGTTCTGCGGTTCGATGAAGGCGACGGAGATGTCCTGCCGCTGCGCCCGGAAGAAGTAATTGTCGAGCATGGCACGCGAACCGTCGATGAACTGGATCGTCGCGAAAAGGAGGGCAAGGGAAAGGGCCACGCCCGATACGGTCACCGCCGAACGTCCCGGCCAGCGTGCGATGTGGCGGATGATCATGTTGCCCACCGCCGATATGTCCGCCCACTGACCGAATTTTTCGACCAGACCTGCGCGATAGATGGGCGGCGGCGGCGCCGACATGGCGACCGCCGGAGTCAGCGCTGCGGCAGCCCGCACCCCGCCGATGGCGCCGATCCCGGCCGACCCGAATGCCAACGCGGCACCGGTCGCGAACACGTTGGGTGCGACCTGATAGTAGAGGAACGGGAAGCGGTAATACTCTGCATATTGCTCGGTCATGGACAGCCCCATCCACCAGCCGAGCGCGGAGCCCATGAGGATGCCGATCAGGGCCACGGCAATGGCGAATTTCAGATAATGCCAGCCGATTGCCCAGTTGCCGTAGCCGAAGGCCTTCATCAGCCCGATTTCCTCGCGCTCCGTGCGGATCGTCCGGCCGAGCACGACATAGACGAGGAAGGTGGAGACGAGCAGGAAGATCGGCGGGATGATCGTGGTCATCGCCTCGAGCTGGTCGAGTTCGCTGGTTAGGAAAGCGTTCGACATGTGGTCTTCGCGGCCGACTGCGCCGGTCCCGCCATATTGCGCGACGATGGCATCGACGTGCCGGACGACCTCGTCCTCGCTCGCGCCGCGTTCGAGCTTCAGCGACAGAGCGTTGATCGCGCCCGTTCGGCCCGAAGCGGCCTCGAGCGCTTTCTCCCCCATCCAGAAGATACCGTAGCGACTGGCATCGGGGATCAACTCTCCCGGTGCGATCGACCAGATGTAATCTGGCGCGAGGCCGATGCCGACCACTTCGAGCCGTGTCCGGCTGCCATAGACGACAGCATCGATCCGGGCACCCAGGTCGAGATCGTTGGCATCGGCAAACGCCTTGTCGATCACGACCTCGTTGGCCTTGTCGATCACCGGTCCGCGGCCTTCGGCCAGGACCAGCCTGTTCAGCTTGCTTTCGCCGTCCGCTCCGACCGAATTGATCAGCGCGCGGACCGGTTCGATGCGGTCGGCGAATTCCAGCGTGGCGAATTGTTCGATCCGGCCTTCGGCGATGGCTACCCCATCGACCGCTTCGATCCGCTGCACTATGCTGCGCGGCGCCCGGGTCATGCTGACGAAGATATCGCCATATTGATAGCGATCGTAATAGGCGTCGCGGGTCTGCGTCAGCGAGTGGTGCACACCCAGTGCCATCACGAACGTCGCCATCGCGGCACCGATCACCAGCCCGATCGCGAGCGCCTGTCCGCGCAGGCGCCACAGATCGCGCAGGAGCTTGGTGTCCAGCGCCCTCACCACGTCATCTCCGAGGCCGAAATTCGGTTCTCATTGGTTTCGATCGACGCGATCTGCCCATCGAGGAAGTTGAACACCCGGTCGGCCATGGCGGCGATGCCGGCATTATGGGTAATCAGGATCAAGGTGGTGCCGAGTTCGCGATTGGCCTCTGCCAGTGTCTCCAGAACCCTGACGCCGGTCGCGCTGTCCAACGCTCCCGTGGGTTCGTCGCACAGCAGGACTCCCGGCCGTTTCGCAACCGCCCGGGCAACTGCGACGCGCTGTTGTTCGCCGCCCGACAGTTGGGCCGGGAAATGATGGCGCCGGTCCCCCAGACCGACGAGTTCAAGCGCTTCCTTGGCCGACATGGGATTTTCCGCGATGTCGGTTACCAGCCGCACGTTCTCTTCTGCGGTCAGGCTGGGAATGAGATTGTAGAACTGGAAGATGAAACCGATGCTGGACCGGCGAAAACGGGTAAGGTCGGCTTCGTCCAGCGCGGTGAGTTCGGTATCGCGATACCAGAGCTCGCCGGAGGTGGGACGGTCCAGCCCGCCGACGATGTTGAGCAGCGTCGATTTGCCGCTGCCCGACGGGCCGAGTAGCACCAAAATCTCTCCGGCCATGATGTCGAGATCCACTCCGCGCAGAGCGTGGACCTCGGTTTCGCCGGTGACGTAGGTTTTGCGAAGCGATCGCCCGACAAAGGCAACTTCGCGTCCATTTCCGGGTTCTGTCTTCACCGCCTCGGGCATCGCGCGGGTCTATAACGTGGGTCGCGGCCGTGCGCTACGCAACTATCCCTAGTGACACATCCTTCCTGCGCCGATCGGCATTAGAGGCCGCCCCCCGCTGCCAGCAGAAATGCCAGCCCCGCCGCATAGACGAGGATGACGGCTACCGAATCCTCGCCCATTCTGAAGACGGTGCGATCCCGTCTTTCGATGAGCCCCAGCACGAATGCGCCCGACATCACCAGCGCGATAAGCGCCGCCATGGCTTCGAATGGACCTGCCATGGAAAGCACCGGGGGGCCGCTGGCGACGAGTTCGATAACGAGAATGAGGCCGAAATTGAACAGGTTGGAGCCGAACACCTCGCCGATCGCCAGTTCGTATCGCCGGTTGCGAATGGCGCCGATGATGGCAGAAAATTCGGGAAGCGAAGTTGCTGCCGATACGAAAAGGAATCCCATCAGGCTTCCGCCGATGCCCGTCGCGCCCGCGATCCTGATCGCCGTGGCTGCCAGCGTCGCCCCGGCGATCATGATGATACCGGCCAGCAGCGCGAGCCACAGGAACAGTCGCCGCCAACCGATGTCGCGCTGCTTTACCTCTTCGGCGAACGCCCGCTCGCTCTGGTCGATCACCTGCCACATCGGGCGCCGTTCGGCCCGGTCGGCGATGCCGATCGATGCTACCGAGGCAGCGAAGATCAGGCCCGGCCATAGGAATGGCCCGCCTATGGGTGTGCGCCCTTCGGCAGTGATCGCGGCGATGACCAGTGCCAGCACCATCATCCCCGAGACACCCTGGATCAGCGTGACCGGTCGAGCCACCACCGAAGTCAAGGGGCGCGACCCAATCAGCATATCGGCCACCGCAAGCAGCAGAATATTGAATGCCGCGCTACCCAGCACGTCGTTGGTCGCGAGAAGCGGCGCGCCGATTGCGGCCGCCGTTGTGGCAGTTGCAAGTTCGGGCAGGGAGGTAATGCCGCCCAATACCAGCATTCCGGCAAAACCCTGTCCCAGCCCGGTCTTGTCGCTCAGCGCAACGACATAGCGCGGCAAGCGCGTGCCAGCCCACCATACTGCCCCGGCGGCCAGGCCGAAGCCGACAAGAGCGGCGGTTAAGGATGGTTCATTCACGAGCATAGCTTTCCCGGTTCGGCCGGAACCGGACCGGCGATGAAACGGTCGGGGCTGCGCTGGTACATGACCGCGCGTCTTCGCAGGAGCTGTTGGGCAGGGGCCATCCGTAACTATCCTGAGCGCGGCGGTTAAGGAGGGTTCCGTATTGGAAGCGCCCGGCACGGTCTTCACGCTGGGCAAATCGCTTGAGACTCGCTCTGCCCCGCTTTCCAAGGAGAACGTCGTGCCTGGCAACCAATTGAGAGGAATTGTGGATACCGGGCCGCGCTCCGCCCCCTTAACTTATCGCTCGCGCTCGGTGCCGCGCGGGCTTTTCCGACCATATAGCGACACGCCGCGCCTGGTGGCCTGTGTCGATGACGGGGATTTGGCCCGGCGCGTTTCTTCTCATGCCCTTGCGATTGCTCGCAGTCTTGGAATGGAAGTGACCTTTGCGCGGGTCATCGATGCCCCCGGAAAATCCGGATCGCCGGCGGACCCGGTCGAATGGCAATTGCGCCAGCACAGCCAGAAAAGGGACTTGCGCCTGTTCGCTGGCGAGAAGGAGGCCGCAGTAGCCGCCAACAGCGTTCTCCTGGCCGGTTGTCCGGCAGAGGAGATCAGTGATTGGGCGCTCGAACATGGCGCGACACTGCTCGTTTCGGGCTGCAGTCGAAGCGAGACCGCAAAAGGTCTCGGATCGACCGCCCAGTCGCTTCTCGATCGGGGCGAACATTCTCTCCTGCTGGTGCCTCCGGGACCGACGAAAGAGGGCGGCTACCGCCGGATAATGGTCCCGGTAGACGGATCGCACCGGGGCGATGCGGTGCTCCCGGTTGCCCGCCGTATCGCCCGGACCCATGGCGCCGATCTGGTGCTGGTTCATGTCGTACCGCAAGCGCAGATATTGGAGAGAGAGCGCACTCCGAACCTCCAGCGGTTGAGTGTCGAGCTGGACAAGCAGCAGACCCGTTTCGGCAAAACGCATCTCGCGGACTTGCGGAGCCGCAGCGTAGAGGATGGTGTCGAAGTGCGAACGATCATTCGCGGCCCCGGAGATCCGCGAGCGTTGCTTCGCGAAACCGCCGTTTCGGAGAGTATCGACCTGATCGTCATGGCATCGCACGGTGTGACCGGGCTGGACGATGTCTCATGCGGTAGCGTGGCCGAATATCTGGCGGGCCACACCCCGGTACCGCTTCTGATCGTCAGGCCCAACCTGCGATGCAGTTTCAGCCCCGAGGAAAGAAGCTGCGGCCATTCTTCGGCCTTCCGTTTGACCGGGTGACCGGGTGACCGGGTCGGCCGATCTCGAAACACCGCTGGAACATGCCGCCAACGATCTGGCTGCGGCGCACATGCTTGGCAGTTCGCCGCCCAGGCCGCTGGCGCTGCTCGACCGCATTGCGGAAACGAAGCGATGGTTCGAGGCGGCGCGCAAAGCCTGCGTCGATCCCCCGCCCCATGCCAGCAAAGCTGCCGAGTGGCTGCTTGACAATGATTATCACGTCTACCGCGCGCTACAGCAGATAGGCAAGGATCTGGCGCAGACCTTCTATCGGCAACTCGCTGCACTCGGCGGAGAACGAGAGGGCATTCCACGGATTTACGATCTCGCGACCGAATATCTGCGCGCCAGCCACTTGCAGGTCTCCCCGAAAGGGCTTGCCGGTTTCGTCAATAGCTATCAGCGGCACCGGCCCCTCACGATTGCCGAAATCTGGGCTTTGCCCACGATGCTGCGAATTGCGAGCGTGGAGTTCCTCGTGACTTCGATGGATCGTTTGCTGGCGCTATCGCAGAGCCCGCCTTTCGCGGCCGATTGTACCTGCCTCGAAACGCTTTCGCTTGATCCAACCGAACGCGTCGCGCGTTCCATTGCCAATCTCGCCACCATAGCTTCGATTTCCTGGAAGGATTTTTTCGACAGCGTCAGCCTGGTCGAGAGAATTCTCTCGCGCGATCCGACGCATCACTATCCGCAAATGGATTTCGAGACCCGCGACCGTTACCGAAAGGCCGTCGAACGGATCGCGCGTGGCAGCGCGTGGACCGAAACCGACGTGGCAGAGGCCGCCCTGGGATGTGCCCGCGCCATGCCAAGCGCGGAGCCATCCGGTCATGTCGGATATTGGCTGATCGATCGGGGCAGGCGCGCTCTCGAACGCAAACTCGGAGTATCTCTCAGCCTGGGCGAGCGTATGCGCCGCGCCGTTCTCGACAATCCGGGAAAGTTCTACGCATCGGCGCTGGTTCTCGGCGGATTGGGCGTGTTGATCCCGCCCGCGCTTTATCTCGCCCGTGTCGGATCGTCGCTAGAGGGCTGGATCGGCGCGATGATCGTCAGCACCGTGCCTGCTTCGATTCTGGCGATCACCGCCTTGCACTGGACGATCACCCGCCTACTTCCTCCGTCCGTCCTGCCGAAACTCGATTACCGCCGGGGATTGCCGGAGAATGCGAAATGCTTCGTAGTCGTGCCGGTCGTGATCGGCTCCGATACGGAAATTGCCAGCCTCTCCCAGCAGCTCGAGACGCATTGGCTCGCGAATGTCGACGCGCGGGTCCATGTAGCTCTCCTCGCCGATCTGGCCGATGCGCCCGAACAGGAAATGGAAAGCGATGCGCCCATTTCCGATGCGCTCGAAGAGGCGATCCTGAACCTCAATTGCAGGCATGGCAAATCGGAGGGTAGTGGACCTTTCCACCTACTTCTGCGGCCCCGCCACTACAATTCGTCGGAAGCGTGCTGGATGGCATGGGAACGCAAGCGGGGAAAGCTGGAGCAATTCAATCGCCTGATCGTGGAAGGCGATCGGTCTGCATTCTCGATCCATATCGGCGATCCGGATGCGTTTCGCGACGTGCGTTATGTGGTGACTGTCGATGCCGACACCATGCTCCCGCCAGGCTCGGTGGCGCAGCTTGTCGGGACCATCGCGCATCCGCTGAACCGCGCCCGGTTCGATCCACAAAGCGGCAGGGTGCTGGGGGGCTACGCGCTGGTGCAACCGCGGGTGGAGATATCGCCGCAAGCGGGCAACCGCAGTCTGTTCGCAAGACTTTTCACCGGCGATACTGCGATCGACATTTACAGCCGGGCGGTGTCGGACGTGTATCAGGACCTGTTCGGCGCGGGGATTTTCGTCGGCAAGGGCGTGTATGACGTCGGTGCCTTCCACGCCGCGATTGACGGTCGCGTTCCGGAAAACCGAATCCTGAGCCACGATCTGTTCGAAGGAGCACACGGTCGCGCCGCGCTGGCCACGGACATCGTGCTCTACGAGAATTTTCCGGCGAGCTATCCAGAGTATGCCCGCAGATTGCATCGCTGGATCCGCGGCGACTGGCAGCTTCTCGCATGGCTGTGGCCGCGCGTACCCGGTCCCGGCGGCGCGCGGCTAAAAAGTTCGATCAGCGGGATCGACCGGTGGAAGATGCTCGACAACCTTCGCCGAAGTCTGATTGCGCCGGGCCTTCTGTTCATGGCGCTTGCAGGCTGGTTCGTGCTTCCCGGGCACCCCGCCTTCTGGACTGTTCTCGTAATCCTCGCCCCCGGCTGGCAGCTCATGACCGATATCGTCAGCGGGCTGGCGCGCGGAAGGAGAGTTGGCGCCAGCTATGGTCTGGCCAACCGGCTTGCAGACCAGGCAGGGCGCTGGCTGTTGCTGATGGTCTATCTGATGCACGAGGCGACCTTGTCGCTTCATGCCATCGGGATCACCTTGTGGCGCACCTTTGTCAGTCATCGGCATATGTTGCAGTGGACTGCGGCAGCGCAAGTCGCGGCCCGTATGGGCCAGACCAGTCCTCGCCGCACGGTCTGGCGCGAGATGTGGCTGGGCTCGCTCGTGGCGGCGCTTACCGGCGTCGCGCTGGCCGTGTTGCGGCCGAATGCCCTGCCGATCGCCTTGCCTTTGCTGGCGGCGTGGCTGGCGGCACCCGAGATTGCGCTTTTCACCGGACGGCCGCGGCGGGCCAAGGCCATTCCGCTCGGCGATGGGGATGATCGCTTCTTGCGTTTGTTGGCCCGCCGTACCTGGTATTTCTTCGAATGTTTCGCCGGGCCGGAAGACAATTGGCTGCCGCCCGACAACTATCAGGCGCCGCCGCACGAGGAGATCGCCCACCGCACCTCGCCGACCAATATCGGGATGCTGCTGATTTCCACCGCAGCCGCCTGGGATCTGGGCTTTCTCGGCAGGCAGGAACTGACCGCGCGGGGGCGGAATATGCTCGATGCGCTGGAGCAGTTGGAACGGTATCGCGGGCATTTCTTCAACTGGTATGATACCCGACACTTGCGTCCGCTCGAGCCGCGTTATGTCTCGACCGTGGATAGTGGCAACCTCGCCGTCAGCCTGATCGCCTATGCAGAAACCCTCCGCGAAGCCGCGGCCTCCCCGGATATGGAAGCCCAGCGCTGGTCCGGCCTTCGCGATATTCTCGACCTCCTCGAAGAAGCCGCGTCCGGCCTTCCCGGGTCCGATTCGCTGCTGACCCGCCTGGCTACGATCCGCTCCGGCGCGGAGGGAGCGGAGGAAAGCCGACCTGCTACGCAGGCGAAGATGGTCGACGGATTTCGCAGCGGCGAAGTGTTCGCTCTTGCAGACGATGTCGAAGCTATTGTGGCCGCTACCGGCGACGCTGCGCCAGAACAGTTGCAGGACTTGCTCGTCTGGC
Source organism: Qipengyuania sp. ABI-127-1 (assembly GCA_022953095.1). Taxonomy (GTDB): domain Bacteria; phylum Pseudomonadota; class Alphaproteobacteria; order Sphingomonadales; family Sphingomonadaceae; genus Qipengyuania. The sequence goes on from JALJCR010000003.1 coordinate 95,155, forward strand.
TTGAGCGTTTCCGCCATCACGTGGCCGAAATGAACCGCGATCTCAATGCGCCGGAGGGGCTGCGCGGCGATATGATCGAATTGGCCGACGAAGCAGAGGCTCTGGCCTGGTCGATGGATTTCGCCTGGCTCTACGATCGTGAACGCCGCCTGTTCTTTATCGGTCACAATGTCACTGCCAGCCGGATCGATACGCATCACTACGATTTGCTGGCATCGGAGGCCCGGCTAGCGAGCTTCTTTGCAATCGCCAAAGGCGATGTGCCGCCCGAACACTGGTTCCACCTTCAGCGACCCGTAACCAAGACCGAAGGCGGATTGTCGCTCGTCTCGTGGAACGGTTCGATGTTCGAATATCTCATGCCGCGACTGCTGCTTCGCGGCGAGCCTGAGACCTTACTGGGCGAGAGCGAGCGTGTAGCGGTCGAGATCCAGCGGCGTTACGGGAGCAAACAGGGAATACCCTGGGGGATTTCGGAATCCGCCTATGCCGAACGCGATCCCGAGCACCGCTATCGCTACCAGGCATTCGGCACACCCGGGCTCGGTCTCAAGCGCGGCCTCGCGCGGGATCACGTCGTGGCGCCCTATGCGTCCGCACTTGCTCTGGCCGTCGCCCCACGTCTCGCGACCGAAAATCTCAAGGACTTGACGGAGCTTGGTGCGCAAAGCCGCTACGGCATGTGGGAAGCGCTGGATTTCACTCCCGACCGTGCTCCCGCTTCGCAGCCGTTTGTGCCGGTCATGGCCTATATGGCGCATCATCAGGGCATGGTGATCTGCGCCATAGCCAATGCGCTGACGCAGGATCGCATGGTCACACGCTTCCTTCGCGATCCGCAGATGGGACTGGTCTCGCTTCTGTTGAGTGAGCGAGTGCCGCGCGAACTGCCCCCGGAGATCGAGCGTTTGGAAACAGTGGATGCCACGGCGGGAGGGGTTGAGATCGAGCCGATTGCTCCCTGGACGCCCCGCGCATTGCCCTTCCCGCAGATTCAGGTGCTGGGGAATGGACGCCTGTCGAGCTGGATCGGCGAAAGCGGGGGCGGCACGCTGCGCTGGCAGAAACAGGCGCTGACCCGATTTTCCCCCGACGCAACACGCGATGCGGAAGGAATGTGGCTTTACCTACAGGATGTCGAAAGTGGCGCACTGTGGTCGGCCACCCGCCAGCCGACCGGCGCGGTTCCCGATGAATATCAGGTTCAGTTCCAACCGCATCTCGCGGAGTTCCACCGCCGTGACCAGGGTATCGACCTGCGGATGGAAGTATGCGTGGGAAGCGGCGAGGACATCGAAATGCGCCGCGTCACACTGATAAACGAAGGCCTCGGGACGCGGCGCCTGCGGCTGACCAGCTATGCCGAGATCGTCCTTGCCCCGCCGCTGGAAGATGAACGGCACCCGGCGTTCAGCAAGCTGTTCACCGGCGGAGAATTCGTCCGTCAGATAGGCGGCCTCGCGTTCAAGCGCAGGCCGCGGAAACCCGGCGAAGCGCACCCATCGCTGGCTCAGTTCGTCATCGATGGCGATGGCCCGATCAGCGGGCTGCGATACGAAGTCGACCGGCGGGCGTTTATCGGCCGCGGGCGCGGTCTGGACGACCCGCTGGGTGCATCGCATCCGCTGAACGGTACGAGCGGCTTCACACTCGACCCGATTTCCGCATTGCAATGGGAGGTTGCACTGGAACCGGGAGAACGACGGGTGATGTGCCTGGTCACTGCCGTGGCGGCCAGCGCGGGAAATGCGCTGGAAATGGCCGCGCGCCATGCCACTCTGGCTTCGATGGACTGGATCGTCGGCGATGCGGCTCTGGAATCGGCCCGCACGATCGCGCGCGGCAAATTGCGTTCGGCGGACCTGCCCCATGTGCAGGCACTGGGTTCGCTGATGATTTACCCGCATGGCGCTTTGCGGGCCAAGCCGGAGCGGATCCGGGCAAACAGCCTCGGTCAGTCGAACCTCTGGGGTCTTGCGTTGTCCGGAGACTATCCGATCCTGTTGATGCGTGTAAACGGAGACTGGAAAGGGCTGCTCGCGCAAGTCGCAAGCGCGCACGAATTGTGGCGCCGCGCGGGGCTGCCGGTCGATCTTGTCATTCTGCAAAATTCCGGCTCGGCCTATATCGAGCCACTCCGCGAAGCTCTGCTGGAATTGCTTAGAGAGATGGGCGCCCGCGACATGCTTGGGCGCAATGGCGGTCTGCACCTTCTCTTCGCGGACCAGGGTGGTGAAGAACAAACGAGAATGCTCGAGACAATGGCCTGGGCCATTCTCGACGATGCGTGCGGCCCACTCGACCGGCAGCTAGCCCGAGCAGTGACATCGGGTGCCCTCCCGCCGCCGATCCTGCCGACCTTCCCCCGCTCGCCCGTTGTGGCCGATCAACCTACCGCGAGCGAAAAGCTGTCATTTTTCAATCAATATGGTGGCTTCGCGCGTGATGGGAGCGAATATGCGATCCGGTTGGCCCAGGGGCAGGGCACCCCTGCGCCCTGGACCAACATATTGGCCAACGAAGCGTTCGGCACGCTGGTCACCGAAAGCGGTGGCGGCTTTACCTGGTCGATCAACAGCGGCGAATATCGTATCACGCCCTGGACGAACGATCCGGTAATCGACCGTCCCGGCGAAGCCCTCTACCTGAGAGACGAGGAATCAGTCGCCATCTGGACGGTGACGCCAGCCCCTGCCGGACACGATCAGACATGCCATGTCCGACATGGCATGGGCTATTCCGAATGGCGTTGCGTCTCGCACGGGCTGGAACAGGAGCAGCGGGTCTTCGTGGCGCCGGATGCTCCGATAAAGCTGATCCGCCTTCGGTTGAGGAACAATACCCGGCGACATCGCAGGCTTACCGCGACCTATTATTGCGAATGGCTGCTGGGATCGCTCCCATCGGTCTCCCGCCATCATGTTTGTTGCCGTTTCGATGAAGCGGAGCAGCTCATCATCGCTGTCAATCCCTGGAATGGGGACTCCGCCGAACGGCGCGCTTTCCTCGGCGCTACCCATCAGGCGCACGGTTTCACCAGCGACCGTGAGGAGTTCCTCGGTCGGGAGGGCCGCTTTGCCGAACCCGAAGCGTTGCGCAGGTGGGGGCTGAGCAACAGGCAGATCGCCGGGGCCGATGCCTGCGGCGCTTATCAGGTCCATATCGAACTTGCTCCCGGCGCAAGTGACGAAGTCACCTTCATTCTCGGTGATGCAGCGAGTGATGAAGAGGCAGTGGCGCTGGCCCGCCAGTGGAAAGTACCTGCGGCCACTCCGCAAGCCGAAGCTGCATTGGCACGGAAATGGGACGATCTGCTCACGCGCGTCAGCGTGGAGACACCGGATCGCGCCTTCGATCTGATGATCAATCGCTGGTTGGTCTATCAATCGCTGTCGTCGCGGGTCCTGGCGCGCGCGGGTTTTTACCAGGCGAGCGGAGCTTTCGGTTTTCGCGATCAGCTTCAGGACGTGCTTGCCCTGCTGTTCATCGATCCCGCCAGGGTCCGGTCCCACATCCTGACCTGCGCCGCGCACCAGTTCGAGGAGGGGGATGTCCTGCATTGGTGGCATCCTCCTTCGGGCCGGGGGGTTCGCACGCGGTTCTCCGACGATCTTCTATGGCTGCCCTACGCAACCGGCACGTATGTGCGCGCGACCGGCGATCTGAGTATCCTCGAGGAAGAGGTATCGTTTCTTTCGGCGCCGCCGCTCGGTCCTGACGAACATGATCGTTATGCCCTGTTCGAGCGGTCGGAGGCCCGGGCTCCGCTGATCGATCATTGCGAGCGGGCTCTGGAACGGGTTGCGCTGGGTGCGCACGGCCTGCCACTCATGGGTACGGGCGACTGGAACGACGGGATGGACCGTGTCGGCGATCGCGGAAGAGGCGAGAGCGTATGGCTGGCCTGGTTCGCTTCGGTATCGGCCGACCTGCTGGCCGATCTTCAGAGCAGAATGGATCGTCCACAGGAGGCGGAGCAATGGATGCAGACGGCAGGTCGCTGGCGGCGCAATGCCGAAGATGCAGGGTGGGACGGCGCCTGGTACCGGAGAGCCTATGACGACGAGGGCCACCCGTTGGGATCGGCGCGCGAGACCGAATGCCGGATCGATTCGATTTCCCAGAGCTGGGCGGTCTTCGCCGGTGCGGATCCGGAACGCACGGCACTTGCGCTCGATGCGGCGCGGCGCGAACTGATCGATGGCGAAGCCCGGCTGGCGCGGCTCTTGTGGCCCCCATTCGACCGGGGCCTCATCGATCCGGGCTATATTGCCGCTTACCCACCGGGGCTGCGGGAGAATGGCGGGCAATATTCCCACGCCGCCGCGTGGCTGGGCCTGGCACTGGCGCAAACCGGCGATGCCGACGGCGCGCTCGACATCTTTCATATGATCTGTCCAGCCACACGCACGGCTAACGCCGAAGGGGCAGAACACTATCGGATCGAACCCTATGTGGTGGCGGGAGATATCGCCTCGGCACCGCCGCATGGCGGAAAGGGTGGCTGGAGCTGGTACACTGGCGCGGCGGCCTGGACCTGGCGGTTGGGCGTGGAAGGTCTGCTCGGTCTTTCTTTGGAAGGCGGCAAGGTCCGTATCGCCCCGGTGCTGCCGAGTGATTGGCCCGGCTATCGCGCGACATTGCGGCGCGGCGATGCAACGCTTGAAATCGAGGTTTCGGTTGCGCCGGAGCTGTCCGATATTCGCCTTACGGTCGATGGCGAAGGCTTCCCCGGCGATGCCATTCCCTTCCCTCCCGCCGGAAAAACCCATTCGGTTCGGGTCCTGTGCCCGGCGAAGCAGCCCGAGATTGCAGGAGAGCGCGTGTGACGGAACCCCTTGTGTTGAACTTCACCGAGGTATCGAAAAACGACGTCGGCCTCGTGGGTGGCAAAAACGCCTCCCTCGGCGAATTGATACGATCGCTGGTTCCCCGGGGCATTGTGGTCCCTCCCGGCTTCGCGACGACGGCACGGGCTTTCCGGCTGTTTCTCGAACACAATGATCTCGACAGCGCTATTGCGGACCTTTTCGCGGCCCACGAGGCGGGCGAGGCGGGCCTTGCCCGGACCGGCGAAGCGATTCGTACTGCCATAGAGGCCGCCGAATGGCCCGACCCGCTGCGCCGGGCCATCATCGATGCCTACGTGGCGATGGGCGAGCAGGCGGGCGAAGAGGCTTCGACGGTCGCGGTTCGCTCCAGCGCGACGGCGGAGGACCTCCCCGAGGCCAGTTTTGCCGGGCAACAGGAAACCTATCTCAACATCACCGGCGAAGACGCCGTGCTCGATGCCTGCAAGCGCTGTTTCGCATCTCTCTACACCGATCGGGCCATCACCTACCGCGCCGCTCATGGCTTTGCCGAAGGCACGGTCGCGCTGTCGGTCGGTGTGCAGCGCATGGTGCGCTCTGACCGAGCATGTTCGGGTGTGATGTTTTCGATCGACACGGAAACCGGATTTCCCGGTATTGTCCTGATCGATGGGGCATGGGGCCTTGGCGAAAGCATCGTGCAGGGGGCGGTCGATCCCGATGCATGGCAGGTGTTCAAACCCCTCCTGTCTGAGCGCGAGGCCAATCCGATCGTCACGCGCAGGCTTGGTGGCAAGCGCAAGAAGATGATCTACGCAGCCGGTCCGCACGTTTCGACTGTCAGCATCGAGACCGACCCCGCCGAGCGCGAGATGTTCGTATTGTCGGATGCCGAGGTGCTGCGGCTCGCCCGGTGGGCGGTCCTGATCGAAGAGCATTACGGGCGTCCGATGGATATCGAATGGGCCAAGGATGGTCCCGACGGAGGCCTTTGCATCCTCCAGGCCCGCCCCGAGACGGTCCAGTCCCGCATGGCGGGCGGTTCCCTGAAATCCTATTCGCTGCGCAACGAAGGCGAAGCGTTGCTGACCGGGTTGGCGATTGGCGGGGCTGCGGCCAGCGGTCCGGTGTGTCTGATCGAAAGCGCCGGCGATATCGCGGATTTCGTCGATGGCGCCGTGCTGGTCACCGCGACGACGGATCCTGACTGGGTGCCGATCATGCAGCGCGCGGCCGCGATCGTCACCGACCACGGTGGGCGCACTTCCCACGCGGCGATTGTCAGCCGTGAATTCGGCCTTCCGGCGATCGTCGGGACGGGCAATGCCACACGGATTTTGAAACCCGGCCAGCAGGTGACCGTCAGCTGTATCGGCGGCGATGAGGGGGTCGTCTATGGTGGCGAGGCGGAGGTCGCCGTCGAGGATATTGACTTGAGTACCGTGCCCGAAACCCGGACGAAGGTCATGCTCAACATTGCCGATCCGGGTGCCGCCAGCCGCTGGTGGCGGCTGCCGAGCGACGGCGTGGGCCTCACTCGCATGGAGTTCGTGATTGCCAATACCATCAAGGTCCACCCGATGGCTCTGGTTCGTTTCGCGGAACTTGAAGATGCTACCGTCAAAGCGGAGATCGAGCGGTTGACCGAGGGTTATTCCGACAAGCGGGACTATTTCATCGAACATCTCGCCCAGGGTCTTGCGCGGATCGCCGCAGTGCATTTTCCTCGCCCGGTGATTGTACGGATGAGCGATTTCAAGACCAATGAATATGCCGGGCTGGTCGGTGGAGCCGCGTTCGAACCTGAAGAAGAAAATCCGATGCTCGGATTTCGCGGTGCATCGCGCTATTACTCGAAACACTACCGTGCGGGCTTCGCGCTTGAGTGTCGCGCGATCCGGCATCTTCGGGAAACCATGGGGTTTTCCAACGTGGCGATCATGATTCCGTTCTGCCGCACGCCGAAGGAAGCCGATCGCGTGATCGAGACCTTGCGCGAAGAAGGGCTGGCTCGGGGCCGCGACGGCCTCGAACTCTACATGATGTGCGAGATCCCTTCCAACGTCGTCCTGGCGGGCGAATTCGCTCGGCGATTCGACGGCTTCTCGATCGGGAGCAACGATCTGACGCAGCTCACGCTCGGAATCGATCGCGATTCCGAGCTTCTGGCCGATCAGTTCGATGCGCGCGATCCGGCAGTTGCATGGATGATCCGCCGGACTGTCGAAGAGGCGCATCGTGCGGGGGCAAAGGTGGGGCTATGCGGTCAGGCGCCGAGCGACGATCCGGAATTCGCACGCTTCCTCGTGGAATGCGGTATCGATTCGATCTCCGTCACTCCGGATAGTTTCGTCGCGGTCAAAAACCATGTGGCGTCAGCCGAACGGATACGTAGTAAAGGCGGCCCAGAGCAGGAGACGGGCGCATGATGGACATCGGCACACTGACGCTGAACCCGACGATCGACATCGCGTGCGAGGTCGAGCAGGTCATTCCCATGCGCAAGATGCGCACGCAAAACGAACGCTACGACCCTGGCGGGGGCGGGATCAATGTGGCCCGCGTCTTTGTCCGCCTGGGGGGGAATGCGCGCTGTTACTATTTGTCCGGCGGCGCAACCGGCATCGCGTTCGACGGCCTGCTGGACCTGCATCAGCTTGTGCGCTCGCCAATCAGGATCGCGGGGGCGACCCGGGTCAGCACCGCAGTCCACGAGCGCAATACGGGCCAGGAATTTCGCTTCGTCCCGGGCGGACCCGACGTGACGGAAGAGGAATGGAACGAGTGCCTTTCGAGACTGGAAGGCGCGCACCACGATTTTCTGGTGGCCAGCGGTTCGCTGCCGCGCGGCGTACCGTCCGATTTCTACGCAAGGGTTGCTGCGATTGCGGCCAAGAACGATGTGCGTTTCGTTCTCGATACGTCGGGTGAAGCGCTTGCGGCCGGGATCGAAGGCGGCGGGGTTCACCTCGCGAAACCGAGCCTCGGAGAGTTTCGTGCCCTCATCGGTCACGATTTGCCGGACGATACGGCGATCGCCGAGGCCGCGACCGAATTGGTCCGCACCAAAAAGATCGACTATCTGGCAATCACCATGGCCGAAAGAGGGGCGCTGCTGGCGAGCCGCGAGGGTGTGCTGCGTTTGCCGGCCATTACGGTCGAGACGAAAAGCGCGGTGGGGGCGGGCGATAGTTTCCTGGCTGCGATGGTCCATGCGCTCGCATCCGGTAAGACACCGGACATGGCTTTCCGCTTCGGGCTTGCAGCCGGCGCTGCCGCCGTGCTCACTCCGGGTACCGACCTGTGCCGCGTAAAGGATGTAGAACGCCTGTTCGAGCGCTCTCTCGCGGGTGGTTTAGAGGCGGAGTTGTTATAATATAACAAAACTGCGCCATTTAGATACTTTTCGACCCTTCTCATGGCAACCTTCATTTGCTAGAGGGCTGCCAGCCCATGACTGTAAGCTATCGTCGCCTTGTCCTGAATCCGTTCATCGTCCTGCTGATGCTGGTCGCAATGGTTTTTGTGACTGCGGCGGATGCCGCGGCCTGCGGGGCCGAAGTGATGCCGGAAGCTCCTGCTGTTCTGATTGACGGTAATGGCGGTTCGGTTGCCTCGGCCGCCGACGCCGATGAAGAGCCAGCCGACGATGCCGCTCCGATAGAGCAGCATGGCGTGTGCAATCATGGCCACTGCCATCACGGGGCAAGCTTCGCTGCTCCCGTTCAGAAAACCGCGGCTATGCATGAGCCTGCTCTTCTTGTCTCAGCTCCGCCGATGGTCCTCGTATCGAGTGTCAGCGATCGACTGAGGCGTCCTCCTCGCGCCTGACGACCGTCATCGCACTGCGTGTTGCAGTGCTTTTCGGATCGTCAGCAGAGGAAATTTCCAGAAATGTCAGCCATCAATTGGCGGGGGGTCCTGTTTGCAGGGCTGGCTCTCGCCGCAATCGCCACACCTGTGGCGGCGCAGGAGCGCGAGCGCCTCTCGCTCGCCGATGCCTTGCGCCGCGCGGATGTCATTACGGGCCTTGAGCAGGCCGCGCCCAATCCGCGCATAGCCGGTCCGCGGGCGCAGGCCGATGCCGCGCGCGCTCTCGTCGGCCAGGCTCGGCTCCGGCCCAACCCCGAAGTATCCCTCGAAGTCGAAAATATTGCGGGTAGCGGAGCGTTTTCGGGTTTGAGCGCTACCGAATATACGCTTTCCATCGGACAGCGTCTCGAGCTTGGAGACAAGCGTGGGACGAGGGTTCGTGCAGCGCAGGCCGGCGCCAATCTCGCCGATCTGCGTGCCGATCTCGCGAATGTCGACCTCGCCTTTCTTGTGCGCGAGCGCTATCTGGCGGCGACAGCCGCTGCGGCGCGTGTCGAACTTGCGCGCGATGTCGTCACACGTAACGAAGAACTGGCGCGGATTGCCGGCCTGCTGGTCGAGGTCGGCCGCGAGCCTCCCTTGCGTGCGCTTCGCGCTGAAGCTGCTTTGGCGGAAGCAAGAGCCGAGCTGGAAGCGGCGGACGCGGCGAGCGTTGCCGCGCGTACGGCGCTCGCTTCGCTGTGGGGCGAACAGAGCAACCCTCCCACGGTTCCTGCCAGCTTCCCGGTCATCGACCCGCCCGGTCTTCTTCTCGCCGCGACGGATGGCCTTGCGCTGAAGGTCGCTCGGGCGGAAAGCAGGGTGGCAGCAGCCGAAATTGCGCGCGAGCGCAGCCTGCGGGTTCCCGACCCGGTGGTTTCGGGGGGCGTTCGCCGCTTCGCGGAAAGCAATGACAACGCTTTTCTTGTCGGTGTGTCCATCCCTCTTCCATTCAGCAACCGCAACCAAGGCAACATTGCTGCCGCAGAGGCCGAATTCAGGGCAGCATCCGCGCGTGAGGCGGTGGCACTGGCAGATTTCGAGCAGGCGGTGACGCGTGCGCGTGCCCAGTTCCTTGCCGCCGAAATGCGTGTCGAAACGCTTTCGGCCACGTCGCTTCCGCAGGCCGAAGAGGCACTGCGGCTCGTCCGTATCGGGTACCGCAACGGCCGCTTCCCTCTGATCGAGGTGCTCAGTGCTGCCGAGGCGCGCGACGCCATTCGTGAAGCGCTGATCGCGGCGCAGGAAGAACGAGGTCGGGCTGCCGCCGAACTCATCCGGCTGGCAGCACAATGAGGAAAATGATCATGAACCGCAGAACACTGGCGATTATCGCCGGGGCAATCATACTGTCCGCCGTCATCCTGTCGATCTTCTGGCCCGATGGCGCCCAAGAAGCCGAACCGGTCGAAACAGCGAGCGAGGCCGAACTGCCCGAAGGGCTCGTCTTGCTCGATGAGCAACAGATCCGTGCAGCAAAGATTTCGGTCGAGACCGTTGGCCGGGGCTCTGCCGTCGAGCTGGTTTTCCCGGCGACAATTGCCGCCAGCCCGACAGGGAGTGCGAGGATCGATGCGCGCGCGGCAGGCGTCGTGCGGAGCGTGAACAAGACGCTGGGCGACTATGTTCGCGCGGGGGAGACCGTCGCGCGCATCGAAAGCGCGGATGCCGCTGCGCTGGCATCCCAGCTCAACGCGGCCCGGGCGCGGGTGAATGAGCTATCGGCGGCCTACGAGCGAGAGCGCCGCCTGTTCGAAGCCAGCGTGACCGCGCGCCAGGATCTGGAGGCGGCAAGGGCCAATCTCCAGGTCGCCCAATCCGAATTGTCGCGCGCGCAGGCAGCCGTTGCTGCTGCCGGCGTCAGCGGGGATGGGAGATCGCTTGCCGTTACCAGCCCGCTTGCGGGTCGGGTCACGGCTGCGCCGATCATACTGGGCGCATTCGTCGCTTCCGGCGAGGAACTTTACCGCGTTGTCGATCCCAATGCGATGCAGGTCGAGGTGGCTCTGCCTGCCGCCGATGCAACTCGCATCGCTCCTGGTGACGAGGCCACTCTGGAAGTTGGCGACGACAGCGAAGTCGGCGCCCGCGTCCGCTCCGTAACGCCCTCACTGGATATGGAAAGTCGCAGCGCCACGGCGGTTCTGGCGCTGTCCCGGCCGATACCCGGATTGCAGCCCGGCGCTTTCCTTCAGGCACGGATCCGGCCTTCGGAGGAGGTCGACCAAACCCGGATATCGGTTCCCGAAGACGCGGTGCAGACCATCGATGGCCAGGACATGGTTTTCGTGCGGACCCGTCGCGGATTTCAGGCGCGACCCGTCGTAACTGGCACCCGATCGGGCGGCCAGGTCGTCATCGAATCCGGTCTCGAACCGAAATGGCGGATCGCCACTGCGAACGCCTTCCTGCTCAAAGCCGAGCTCGAGAAAGAGAGCGCCGAACATGGTCACTGATAATCCATCCGAGCGTCAGCACCTCGAAAAAAAGCATGGTCATGGCCTTATTGGCATGATCCTCGATGTAGCGGTCCGTTTCCGCTGGGTGATGATCGTCCTGACGGTCGGGATCTCCATCTGGGGGGCGCTCAATCTTTTGCGCCTGCCGATCGATGCCGTTCCCGACATCACGAACGTCCAGGTACAAATCAACACCGAGGCACCGGCCCTTTCGCCGTCACAGGTCGAGACCCAGGTGACGTATCCGGTCGAAACGGGCTTGGCCGGTATCGACGGGCTCGAAATGACTCGTTCGATTTCGCGCAATGGCTTCAGCCAGGTCACCGCCATCTTCGAGGAGGGGACCGACATCTATTTTGCGCGCCAGCAGGTGAATGAACGGCTGGCACCCATCACCGCCTCGCTTCCCGAAGGTGCGGAACCGGTCATGGGGCCAATATCCACCGGCCTTGGCGAAGTACTCATGTACACGATCGAATACGAATATCCGGGTGGCAAAGGTGCACCTGTCGGTGGGGCAACCGGCTGGCAAAGCGACGGTAGCTTCGTCACCGAACGCGGCGATCGTCTGGGCAGCGATGTTGCCAAGGCGGCCTATCTTCGCACGGTACAGGACTGGGTCGTCGCACCGCTCATGCGATCGGTTGATGGTGTTGCGGGCGTGGACTCCATCGGAGGTTTCGAGAAACAATATCTGGTTCAGCCCGATCCCGCGCGGTTGACCGGATATGGTCTGTCCTTCGACGCGCTGATCGAGGCGCTCGAAGCGGCCAATCTGGCCGAAGGCGCCAATTTCGTCGAACGGTCCGGTGAAGCGTTACTTGCCCGCGTCGATGCGCGGCTTGGCAGTATCGAGGATATCGAAAACGCCGTCGTCGCAACTCGCGAAGGCGTTCCGATCCGGATCGGCGATGTCGCGACGGTCGCCATCGGCGGAGATCTGAGAACCGGTGCTGCTTCGCTGAATGGCGATGAAGCCGTGGTCGGGACGGTTCTCATGCGGGCCGGGGAAAACAGCCGCACGGTTTCCGCTGGAGCCGCCGAAAGACTTGAAGAAGTCCGATCCTCGCTTCCCGAGGGTGTGGCCGCCGAGATCGTGTACAACCGTTCCTCGCTGGTCGATGCGACGATTGCGACGGTCGAGAAGAACCTCGTCGAGGGTGCTCTTCTGGTCATTGCGGTGCTGTTCCTCCTGCTCGGCAATATCCGTGCCGCAATCATCGCGGCGCTGGTCATCCCGGTTTCGATGCTGATGGCGGCAATCGGAATGAATCGCCTCGGCGTTTCGGGTAATCTGATGAGCCTGGGGGCGCTCGACTTCGGCCTGATCGTCGATGGTGCTGTGATCATCGTTGAAAACAGCGTCGCCAGACTTGCCGCGCGGCAGCATCACGAAGGACGCTTGCTCACGCTCGGCGAACGCCTGGCTGAAACACGGCTTGCCGCGCAGGAAATGATCAAACCGACCGTTTACGGACAAGCGATCATCCTGCTGGTATATGCCCCTCTGCTGACGTTCTCCGGCGTGGAGGGCAAAACTTTCTCACCCATGGCGATCACGGTCATGCTGGCGCTCGCTTCGGCTTTCGTCCTGTCGCTCACCTTCGTACCGGCCATGATCGCCGTGCTTTTAAACAAGAAGATGACTGAAAAGGAGGTCAAGCCGATACGCCTGGCGAAGGAACGCTATGGCCCGCTGCTGAGAAAAACGATTGCCCGGCCTTGGCCAGTGATCGCTGGCGGGGCGGGACTGTTCGTTCTGGCGGCTTTCGTTTTCACCCTGCTGGGGAGCGAGTTTACTCCGCAGCTCGACGAACGCGATATCGCCGTCCAGTCGCTCAGGATTCCGTCCACGTCGCTCGAACGGTCGCTTGCCATGCAACGCCAGGTGGAAGACCGGCTCGAGCAGTTCCCGCAAGTTGCGCTGGTGTTCTCACGTACCGGAACGGCGGAGGTTGCGAGCGATCCGATGCCGCCCAACGCATCCGACGCCTACGTCATTCTGAAGCCACGCGAGGAATGGCCCGACCCGGGTCTTCCGAAGGATGAGCTCGTTTCCGAAATGGAAAGCGCCCTCAATGGTCTGGTTGGCAACCTTTATGAATTCAGCCAACCGATCGAACTGCGCTTCAACGAGCTAATCGCTGGCGTGCGCGGCGATGTCGCGGTCAAAATTTATGGCGACGATCTCGCCGCCATGACCTCGACTGCCAACGAGGTTGCAGGTGTCCTGCGGGACATCGAGGGCGCCGCTGACGTCAAGGTCCAGCAGGTGACAGGCTTCCCGACGCTCGACATCGTCTTCGATCGGCCGACGATCGCCCGATACGGCCTGACCGTGGAAGATGTGGCCCAGTCGGTTGCCATAGCACTGGGCGGTCGGCCGGCGGGTCTCGTCTTCGAGGGCGATCGCAGATTCGACGTGATGGTGCGCCTCGCCGATGCGACACGAGATGACTTCGACCAGCTCGGAACGCTGCCGATATTGCTGCCCAATGGAGCAACAGTGCCTTTGCGCACTGTCGCTCAATTCCAAGTGGTCGATGGGCTTGCCGAAGTGCGCCGTGAACAGGGCCGCCGCCTTGTTATCGTCTCGGCCAATGTGCGCGAACGCGATCTCGGTACCTTCGTCGAGGAAGCTCAGGAAGGAGTGCGCGATCAGGTCGAACTGCCCGCAGCTTCTTTCATCGAATGGGGCGGCCAGTATCAGAACCTCCAGGCCGCCCAGGGACGGCTTGCCCTGGTCGTGCCGCTGGCCTTTGCGGTGATCCTGCTGCTGCTCTACATGGCGCTTGGCGGATGGGTTCCGGCACTCGCCGTCTTCACCGCCATTCCGATGGGCCTTGCTGGCGGTGTGTTCGCTCTGGCGCTGCGTGGCATGCCGTTTTCCGTTTCGGCGGCTGTGGGCTTCATCGCGCTGTCGGGAGTGGCGACACTCAATGGACTCGTGATGGTCACCGCGATCCGCCAGCGCCTGGAGAAAGGTGTCGAACTCAGCGAAGCGGTTGTGGATGGCGCCTTGGCCCGGCTGCGACCGGTGCTGATGACCGCTCTCGTCGCGTCGCTCGGCTTCGTCCCGATGGCGATCGCCACCGGCACCGGAGCGGAAGTGCAAAGACCGCTGGCAACCGTCGTCATCGGCGGGTTGATCACGGCGACCGCGCTCACACTTTTCGTTCTGCCCGCAATTGCGCGGCTCGTTCTGAACCGTTCGAACGACGGGCAGAGTTGGCGCCAAAGATGGTGGGACCGCCTGCGCCGCAACGCCACACGCGCGGAGCAGCGTGAGCTGGGAGACATAGTTTGATGGCGCTCCTTGCTGGGCAGCTCATGCAGCACATGGGTGACCGAAGGATGCGTTTCGGAGGAGTGGCCGTGCATCGCGGCCACTCCGCCCGCCTGTCTTCTTTTGATCGCATCGCGGTGGATTGGAAGGACGGAGTGAACCAGCTCAATCGTTCCTGGTGTCGGACCAACGAGGAAATTCTTACGCCCTCACCGCGTTATGCGGCAGGAAAAGGCGTGAGGATCGCAAAGGAGCCTTCATGAGCGGCGAAGGGGAAATCAGGCTGGATACGGCGAAAAGGCGCGGAACACTCTGGGTGGTACTGTGGCTTAACGTCGCCATCGCCATCGGGTTCTTCGCGGTCGGCTATCTTGCCGATTCCAACGCGCTGCTTGCGAACGGCCTCGACAATTCCTCCGATGCGCTTGTTTATGCGCTCAGCCTGTTGGCGCTCGCCCGTCCGCGCCGATGGAAGCGGGGAGCCGCGCGCTTTTCGGGAATCATGCTGCTGGTCTTTGCGGCAGGCGTCATCATCGATGCCATCAGGCGTTTCGTGGACGGGTCGGATCCCGCTGGCATGATGATGTTGGCGATGGCGGCTATCGCGGCGGTGGTCAATCTGGTCTGTCTCCGCCTGTTACAGAACATGGAAGGCAAGGATGTGAACTTGCGCGCGGCCACGACCTTCAGTTTCAACGATTTCATTTCCAATGGTGGGATCATCATCGCTGCGATCATCGTGATGCTGACGGGTGCGAACTGGCCGGATCTCGTCGTCGGCATCGCGGTGGCCGGGATCGCGATCTATGGCGGGATCGACATTTTGCGCGATGCCCATATGGATGGCCATGACGAGCGCGGGACGGTGCATGGCGAGGAACGTGAATGATGGCGTTCCACAGAGACATGGGACCGGGGATATGTCCTGGAATCCTGACCCCGGTCGCGCTTGTAGGCCAAGGGAATGGCCCCGGATTAGCTCGCGCGCAATTGCGTGGCTATCGAAGCGATAACACGAATAGGGGAGTGCAATGATGGCGCAGTCGGGTGGGCACACAGGGCACAGCCATGGAGAGGAACAACTCAGCGATCGTCAGTTGGTTCTCGCAGTAGCGATCAATGTCCTTTTGACATTGGCCCAGATCATCGGTGGTATCGTGTCCGGCTCGCTCGCGCTCATAGCGGACGCATTGCACAATTTCAGCGATGCGGCTTCACTCGGGCTGGCCTGGTTCGCGCGCCGGATAGGTCGGCGCCCCGCCGACAAGCTTATGACCTTTGGCTATGCGCAGGGCGAGGTCGTCGCAGCGCTAATCAACCTGACGACTCTGCTCATCATCGGTTTTTATCTGGTCGTCGAGGCGATCAACCGGTTTGCCGATCCGCAGCCCGTCGAAGGTTGGACGGTGATCGCTGTCGCCGGTGTTGCTCTTGTCATCGATCTTGTCACCGCCTTCATCGTCTATCGCGGCGCGCATGAAAGCATAAACATGAAAGCCGCTTTCCTGCATAATGTCTCGGACGCCCTGGCCTCGGTGGGCGTGATCGTCGCCGGGATTCTCATTCTCCTGTATGATCTCTACGTCGCCGATCTGGTGATTACGCTGGTTATCGCAGGTTACGTTATCTGGCAGGGCATCACGCTCCTGCCCCGGACCGTACGATTGCTGATGGGCGCAGTGCCGGATGAGTTGGAGTTCGACCGCATCGTCGAGTTTCTCGAAGGTCAGCAGGGTGTCGAGAGCGTCCATCACGTTCATATCTGGAACCTAGGCGAACATCATCGCGCCCTCGAAACGCATATCGTCCCGTCGTTTGATTCGCTCGCTGCCTTCGAGGAGTTGAAGCTATCGCTCCGCGCCCGTCTCACGCAGCGTTTCGGCATCGCGCATGCCACGTTCGAAGCGTGTCTCGTGCGCGACTGTAAAGATGCGTTGGTGGCCGACCATCACGCGGCGCGCCCGCACACCGATCATGACGATCACGACCACTAGCATGGACTGTGCCGACTGCTGAGCCTTCGGCAAGAAACCGGGTTCGGCGAGCGGAGGTAGCGATTACCCGGCGATCGCTTACGCTATTATGCCGGCTGCTGGTGGCGATCAGGCGCGCCAGCCCGTAGCCGCCGCACCAAGACGACGCAGAGTTCCTGGCTCCGGTATCAGATGACGACGAACTGTCCCATCATGCCCGCATCCTCGTGCTCGAGAATATGGCAGTGATACATATAGGGAAGATCGGGATCGGTGTGTTCCTCAAAGCGAAGCAGCAGGCGTACCTGTTCGCGCGAATTGACGATCACCGTGTCCTTAAAGCCGGTTTCCATCGGCGGAGGCGCTTTGCCATCGCGATCGAGTACCCGAAATTGCACATTATGGATGTGGAAGGGGTGGGCCATCATCGAGGCGTTCACGATCTCCCAGATCTCCCACTGTCCTACGGGAATACGTGCATTGATGATGTTCATGTCCATGGTTGCGCCATTGATCGACATGCCTCGTCCCATCATGCCCATATCAAGCACGAAACGCCGCGTCCGGGCAGCAAGCGACGGATCGGGCGGGGGCAGGGACGCCAGCTGCGCAGGCAGGCGCGTTGCCTTGAAAGAGCTTGTCGGCCTGATGTCGAGAATGGGGACCACATCGCCGCTGCGGTCTTCCCGGCCGCGCATCATGCCGCGTCCGCGACTGCCCATCATGCCCATCGCGTTACCCGGGGTACGGGCCACGAGCCGCAGCGGGCGCCCATCGGAAAGATCGATGACGACCTGGGCGCGTTCTCCGGGGGCGAGCATGACCGAACGAACGGAATGCGGTGACGCCAGCAATCCGCCGTCGCTCGCGACAAGCTGCATCGACCGGTTGCCTTCGAGCGAGAAGGTGTAAAACCGGGCATTCGATCCGTTGAGAATGCGCAGCCGGACTTGTCCGGTGCGTGCTTCGAACAGCGCGTTGCGGGTGCCGTTGACATAGACGGCATCGCCTTGAACACCCATCATCCGGGTGTGCATGTTCAGCGGATAGATTATCCGACCCGAACCATCGATTATCCGGTCCTGTACGATCACCGGAATGTCGTCGACACCGTATTCGCCCGGCAGGTCGAGGCGTTCTTCTTCCTCGTCGCGGACGTATATCGGCGCGGCGAGGCCGGCATAGACCTGCGGTCCCGACCGACCATGCACGTGCGAATGGCACCAATAGAGCGAGGCGCGCTGGCGAACTTCGTATGACGGGCTCCAGCGCTTGCCAGGCCGGATCACTTGATGAGGCCCCCCGTCGGCGGCGGCAGGAAGTTCGAAGCCGTGCCAATGGAGGGTGACGTCTTCGCTCAGTTCGTTGTCGATGTGAAAGCGCACGCGCTCACCGCGGCGCATGTCCAGCGTAGGCCCCAGATAGGGCGCCTCGATACCGATTGTTTGCGAAGCTGTACCCGGGACGAATTCTTTTTTACCCGCAGTTACGGACAGGCGGAAGGTTCGCTCACCCTGCTCGATCCTGCCCGTGTTCAAGGGTGGGACGGCGAGCGGATTACGCTCGTCCGAACCATCGAGCATTACTGCATTGCGTACCTGGCAACCGGCAAGCGGGAAAGCGGTCGATCCAAACGCTGCAAGGCCGACACCCCCGATCAGCTTGCGCCGATCGATAAGGAATGGCTTGTCCTCGCCGTTCATCTTCGTACCGCTCCCTCGCTAGAGTATTGGCCTCCGGTGCTCTCCCGCTACCTTATTGCGGGGCAATGGAAGTGATGTTGCTGCCTTGGGGACCGGTGGTAAACTCGAAGGCCACGGCATCGCCCACGCTGACCTGGTCGCGCAATTGCTTGTCGGTCTCGAAGCTCATGGTCATCGCGGGCCAGTCGATCGCGGGGACCGGGCCATGCTTGATGGTGATCGTACCCGCTTCCGGATCGATCGCGGTTACCGTGCCTTCGGCGCGAGCATCGTGCATCGCATCGGTGTCCCCCATCATGGGCATATCGTCTGACATAGGCATGTCGCCTGACATGGGCATTCCATCGCCGTCGGGCATGGACTCACCCATCATCGTCTCTGCCGGCTCTGGCGTTTCCTGGGCGCTGTCGCATGCCGCAAGGGCAAATGGGGCAGCCAGCAGGCCAAGATAGGTTGCTACACGCATTCGATGTCTCCTTAAGGGTATCTCGGCGATCAAAACCGGGTGCCGTGACAAATATGAACGCCCCGGAGCGGGGTTATCGGCCGAAGCGAACGGCGGCACGAGGCGTTCGATTGTTACTGGCTCCGTGCCGTTCATTGTCATGGGCTCCGCCCCGGCAGATCGTTTGGGCTTTGCTCCGCTGAGGCGGATTGCCGGCCTTCGTCATCGGATTAGAAATGACGAAGGCCGGGGTTGCATCCGGACGACTCAGGGGGACTGCGTAATGCAATCGTCCGGATGCTTGGGTGTGGAACAAGCCGCCATCGATGAAGGGGCGACTATTGTTGTGTCTTTCCGCCCTCAGCCATGGCCGGGTTCTCCGCCATCTGCGCCATCATCTCTTGCATCATCGCCATATGCTGATGGCACTGCTTCATCATCTCGGCGTTTTCGCCCGACATCATCTGTGCCATCTGCTCTTTCATCTTCTTGCGGTGTTCGGCCATCAATCGTTGGCGTTCTGCCGGGTCCGTTGCGGCGCTTGCTCGCTGTCTGAGATCGCGCATTTCCTGCATGGCCTGCTGATGCTGCTGCATCCCGCCATTGTGTTCCATCTGCATGCCAGACTTCTGTCCGCCGCCGTGCTGATGCTGTGTTTCCTGAGCGATAGCGGGCGCTGCGACGACTGCCACCAGCGCGGAGGCTGCCAGAAGAAACTTTTTCATAGCGTCTTTCCTTTTTCGATCCGGACCGGATTGCCCCAGTCATTCCTGATACGCACGGGCCGGGCTTACCCCTCAAAATTCGGTTTTTGTCGATGAGGGGACCATGCGTTGGGGTGTTCTGCATTCGCCGGTTCACCCTCGCCCGCACTGTATCGGTTGCCCTGACGGGGCCGACGCAAAAGCAGATAGGCCGCGGGAAGCAGGAACATGGATAACAGAGGGGCCGTGATCATTCCGCCGATCATCGGGGCGGCAATCCGGCTCATCACTTCCGAACCTGCGCCCGTGCCTATCAGGATAGGGAACAGGCCGGCCAAAATTACGGCGACGGTCATTGCTTTGGGCCGGACCCGCAACAGCGCGCCCTCGCGAATGCTCTGGTCGACCTGTTCGGCAGTGAGCTCTCCGCTGCGCCGCTCAAGCGCTGCTTTCAGGTAGATCAGCATCACCACGCCGAATTCCGCAGATACACCGGCGAGTGCGATGAAGCCGACAGCGGTCGCCACCGACTGGTTGTATCCCATGAGATAGAGCAGCCAATATCCGCCGGAGAGTGCGAAAGGCAGCGTGCCCATGATAAGCATGGCTTCATCCACCCGCCGGAAGATCAGGTAGAGCAACAGGAAAATGATCACCAGCGTGGCCGGTACCACGACCTGAAGCCGCTCATAGGCGCGGGTGAGATATTCGAACTGCCCCGCATAGGAGAGGCTGACTCCAGCGGGTAAATCGATGCTTGCGGAGACGGCTTCCTGAAGGTCGGAGACTACCGAGGTCAGATCGCGCCCTCGAACATCGACATAGATGGAGCCGGTAAGCCGCCCTTGCTCGCTTTTCAGCATCGGAGGGCCATCACTTACGCCGACACGCGCAACGGTGCCGAGCGTGATCTGTTGCCCCGAAGGCGTAAGCAGTGGCAGCGCCCTCAGCTTGTCCACACTATCGCGGATCTCGCGCGGATAACGCACATTGATCGGGTAGCGCGCCAGGCCCTCGACGGTACGGGCGATGTTTGCGCCGCCGACTGCGCCGGCGACAATCTGCTGAACGTCCGCGATGTTAAGCCCGTATCGTGCGGCTGCCGCCCGATCGATATCGACATCGACATAGCGGCCGCCAGAGAGCCGTTCGGCAAGCGCCGAACTCACGCCGGGGACGGCCTTGGCGATACCTTCGATCTCGAGCGCGACGCGCTCGATTTCCTCAAGGTCGTCGCCTGAGACCTTGACCCCGATCGGGCTCTTGATGCCGGTGGCCAGCATGTCGATGCGATTGCGGATGGGCGGGACCCATACATTGGCGAGCCCGGGCACCTTGACCACCCGGTCCAACTCCTCGACGAGCTTGTCCGGAGTCATTCCCTCGCGCCATTGATCGCGCGGTTTGAAGCGGATCGTGGTCTCGAACATAGTGAGCGGTGCCGGGTCGGTTGCCGTATCGGCGCGTCCCGCCTTGCCGAATACGGTTTCAACCTCCGGGACCGACTTGATGAGGCGATCGGTGCGTTGCAGCAGCGCCGATGCTTCGCCGGGAGACAGAGCGGGCAGCGCGCTCGGCATGTAGAGCAGGTCGCCCTCGTCGAGGGGCGGCAGGAACTCCCCGCCCAATCGAGTGAAGGGAATAGCGGTGGTAAGAAAGATAACACCGGCAATCGCCAAGGTCGCCTTGGGCCGTCGCATGACCCAGTCGAGCCCGGGGCGATAGATTCTTGTCAACCAGCGATTGAGGAAGTTCGCATCCTCCGATGGGATCTTTCCCCGGATCAGCCAGCCCATCATTACCGGGACCAGTGTCACCGAGAGAATGGCCGCCGCCGCCATGGCATAGGTCTTGGTGAAGGCGAGCGGGGCGAACAAGCGTCCTTCCTGCGCCTGCAGCGTAAAGACCGGCAGGAAGGACAGGGTGATGATCAGCAGGCTGAAGAACAGCGCAGGGCCTACTTCCTTCGAAGCGTCGGCGATGATACGCCACCGCTCTTTCGTCGCGAGAACGGCGTCTGGATTCTCGTGTTCCCACCGTTCGAGATGCTTGTGGGCATTCTCGATCATGACGACTGCGGCATCGACCATCGCACCGATCGCGATCGCGATCCCACCCAGCGACATGATGTTCGCGTTGACCCCCTGAAAACGCATCACGATGAAAGCCGCGAGCACCCCTAGGGGCAAGGTGATGATGACGACCAGAGCCGATCGTGCGTGCCAGAGGAACAGCAGGCACACCAGGGCCACCACGATGAACTCTTCGATCAGCTTGTAAGTGAGGTTTTCGACCGAGGCGTCGATTAGTTTTGAGCGGTCGTAGGTCGTGACGATCTCGACGCCGTCGGGCAGGCTGGCCTGTAATTCGTCGAGCTTCTGTTCGACTGCCCGGATCGCGCTTCGGGCATCCGCACCCTGGCGCAGAACGATGATACCGCCGGCAACTTCGCCTTCACCATCGAGTTCTGCGATCCCGCGGCGCAGTTCCGGCCCGATCTGGATCGTCGCCACATCGCCCAAGGTCACCGGAACGCCGCCGACCGTTGTGCGCAAGGGGATGGCCCGGAAATCGTTCAGACTGCCCAGATAGCCTGATGCGCGGACCATATATTCGGCTTCGCCCATTTCGACGATCGAGCCCCCGGATTCCTGGTTTGCCGACTGGATCGCACTGACGATTTCGGCATGGGTGACTCCGAACGACGCCATCCGGAAGGGATCGAGAACGACCTGATATTGCTTGACCATCCCGCCGACGCTGGCGACCTCCGCGATACCCGGAATGGTTTTGAGTTCATAGCGCAGGAACCAGTCCTGCAAGCTGCGAAGGCCCGCCAGATCGTGCCCGCCGGTCCGATCGACCAGAGCATATTCGTAAACCCACCCGACACCTGTCGCGTCCGGCCCGAGTGTGCTCGTGACCCCTTCGGGCAGACGGTTCTGCACCTGGTTCAGATATTCCAGAACGCGCGAGCGCGCCCAGTAAAGATCGGTGCCATCTTCGAAGATGATATAGACATAGCTGTCACCGAACATCGAATACCCGCGCACGGTCTTCGCGCCCGGGACCGACAGCATGGTTGTTGCCAGGGGATAGGTGACCTGATCCTCGATGATGCGCGGCGCCTGCCCCGGATAGTTGGAGCGAACCACGACCTGGACATCGGACAGATCGGGCAGTGCGTCGACCGGTGTCGTGCGCACGGCCCAAAAACCGGCCAGGGTCACGGCAATGGCCCCGAGCACGATGAACAGCCGGTTCGCGATCGAAGCATCGATGATTCTGGCGATCATTGTCCGCTCCTCCGGATGGTCTCGATCCGGGGACCGGCATCTTGCTGAATGAAGGTGAAGCGTACCGTGTCACCTATCTTGAACCCGCGTATCTGGGCCGTGTCCTTGAGACGGAATGTCATCGTCATCGCGGGCCAATCGAGCCGCGGTACGGCGCTGTGGCGCAGGGTCACGGTACCATCGGCAATCTTCTCGATGGTGCCCGTGGCGCTGAAGCGCGATTCCTTGTCGTTCTCTTTGGCCGCGTCGCTCGCCTGATCGATCGGGCGGACATCGAGACCGTTCAGGCTGGCTTCGGAATCGAGCAGGAACTGGCCGGAGGTAACGACCTTTTCACCGGTAGGGAGACCGGCCAAAACCTCGGTCCTGCCGCCTGCTTCGCGTCCGATACGAACCTCGGCAGGCATGAAACCGCTCTCGTCCTGCTTGACCATTACGATGGTACGCTGTCCGGTCCGGATCACCGCTTCGGAAGGAACCAGTAGCGCCCGACGGGTATCGGGAGTCAGGGATACCTGCGCGAACATGCCCGGCTTGAGCCGTCCCGATGGATTGGGCAGTTCGGCGCGAACGGTGATTGTCCGGCTCGCGTCCTGTGCGCTGGGAAGGATGGCGACAATCTGTCCCGCGAACCGTTCGTCGGGAAATGCGGTCAGCGTCGCGCTGACCGGCTGTCCGACACGAACATTCGCAGCTTGTGTCTCGGGCACGGCGGCTTCGAGCCAGATCGGGGAGAAACCGGTGATTTCCGCCAGTGTCTGACCTGATGTCACACTCATCCCCGGGCGCACTGCGAGCGATGTGATCGCCCCTCCGATCGGCGCCGTAACCGTGATCGTCGAGTGTGGCCGCCCGCTGCGTCCGACCGATGCAATCAGCTTGGGGGACATGCCGAGCAGGCGCATCCGTTCGCGCATGGCGCGAGCCAGTTCCTCGTCGCCGCTGCGCAGCACAGCGAGATATTCCTGCTGGGCGCCGCCCCATTCGGGCACGAGGATATCGACCAGGGGCGCACCGCGCCCGACCACGTCGTCGGGCGCATGGCCATAGGTGCGCTCGACATAGCCCCCTGCGCGTGGCTGGACGATCGCAACGTCGCGCCCGTTATAGGCCAGCACACCGGTCACGGTCACTTCGGGTTCGAGAATGCCGTATTCCGCCTCTGTCGTGCGAATCCCGAAATTCTGCACCATGCCGGGATCGATCCTCACCCCGGCCGATACTTCCTCGCCCGCGCATTTGGGCAGCAATTCCATATCCATGAAGGGTGACTTGCCTGGCTTGTCGAACTGTTGCCCTGGAACCATCGGATCGTACCAGTACAGCACTTCCTTGCATTCGCTGCCCGACCCACCGACGTTGTCGCTCGACCCGGTGCCGTTGTCGCCGAGCTGTGCCAAACCATATCCGGCGGCGAGGCTAATCAGGGCGGCAGTAGCCGCCATCGTCCATGACTTCTGGCGCGGCGACAGCCTGTCCCACGCGGATTGTGTTACGGCTCTCATTGGCCATGCTCCCTGTAGGTCAGTCGTAGATTGGCTGCGGCTTCGACAGTGGCTTGTTCGCGCGCGAGGATTTCGATGCGCAGCAGCGCCAGCGTTTTGATCGCTCTGATTACATCGAGCAGGTCTGCGCGGCCTGCGGCAAAACTCGCTCGCTCGAGCTCGGCCCGGCTTACAGCCAGGGGAAGCAACTCATCACTGGCGCGTCGCCATTGCCGATAGGCGCTGCGCCATGACGCAAGATCCGCCCCAAACTGGGCTTCGAGCGTGCGCAGCATGTCCAGTCTGGCTTCGCCGGCAGCGGCGGCTTGCGCGCGGGCAGCCTCTATCCTGGGTTGCTGTCGGCGCTTGGCGAACAGTGGCAGGGTAACCGTGCCCATGACGGAGAACAGATCGCCATATTGGCGTTCGCGGATGCCGTAGCTGGCACCGACGCTGAAGTCCGGTCGCAGATCGGATCGTGCCAGGTCGACACCCGCTTTGGCCTGCCTGATCTCAGTTTCCGCAAGCACGATTTCCGGGGTGTACTCCAGCGTCGCGCGCAATTGCTCGGGATTGACCTCGGGTGAAGGGGGTGGGCCAACGGCCAGCGCGTCCTCCACGGCGATATAGCGGGCAAGGCGGGCCTGCGCCGTCTGCATGTCGGCCCGGATTTGTGTCCGCCTGTCTTCCACTTCGAGGACCGCACGGCGGACTTCCAGGCTTTCGCCGGGTCTGGCTGTGCCGGCGGCTACCGAACTTCGTGCCAGCGGCACCAGGCGCTCGATCTCGTGGAGAGCATCGCTGGCGACTTCTTCCGCCTGTTGGGCATAGGCAAGAGATATCCATGCGCGCCCTGCGCCCAGCCGTGCGATATTACGCGCATAGGAAAGCTCGGCGGAGGCCCGCGCGATGTCGGCGTCGGCCAGTCCGGCGCGCGCGCGGCGTTCGGAAAGGTTAGGTATCTCCTGATCGATCCCGACCTCGAACACGGTCATCATGGTCGGGTCGAGCAGATCGGGACCGGTAACCGGCAGATTGCGCAGGCCGGCTCGCAGTTTCGGATCGGGCAATTCGTCCGCTGCATCGGCGACGTCACGCCGTGCATCGAGCCGCAATTCGCTCGCCCGGATCCGTGGCTGGTCGCTGACCGCCGATCTCAGAGCGTCTTCGTAGCCCACCGATTGGGCGTAGCTTGCCGACGCGACGGTCAGCAGGACCGGAAGCGCGGTCCAACATACTCGTTTCATGGTTTTCGTTCCGCAAAGAGGCGCGCCGAGCGCGCGGTCGGATCGTGCAGGGGGCGCGAAATGCGCGTACCCGTTCGTCCGGCATGGGCGTGCAGGATTACTCCCGCACGAGCGCTACGCCCGTGCTTGCGGAGGCGGGGTTTCGGGGCCGTGTCCGGTACCCAATAAAGGAACGCCGGTAACCACGGTAAACAGGAATGGTGTTACAAGATAGTCTCGCGGCGCCATCGCATCATCGACAAGCGCCAACGGCGGGATACAGCCGTGAGTCACGAGGCATTCGAGGCGAATATCCCTGCATCGCTGCCCGTCGCTGTCGTGAGCGAGCGAGGGTCCGGTCGCCATGCGCATTTCTGTGCAATCGACCTCCGACTTCATGGGAGCTTGCGGAACCGCCGAAGCATGGGCAGCCGACTGGACGAATAGCCCAGCGGCAATCAAGACGAGCGCCAGGGAGCGCAGCATGCGCATATATCGTTTCGGGGCGGTCATCTGGGCCAAGGCGTGCTTACACCTTCTGGCCTGCAAGAGCCCGTGACGCTGACTGCCAGTCGCTCATGGAGCCGAGATGAATATCGAGCTTGTCGACCCCTTTGCCTTGCGAACCGATCGGATAAGACAGTTGGGAAAGCCCGGGCATTCTGATCTTTTCCAGAATCATGTCGTCTCCTTACGCTTCTAGCTGCCAAATCGGCGCATGGGGTCGGTCAGGCGATGCCAAGTTCGTCTTTCAACGCGGTAATGTCTTCGAACCGGTTCTGCTCCGGTCGTCCGATCGCCGGTTTTGCCCTGACCCACGTGTTTTCGCAGATGAATTCGAGAAGGCCAGCCGCAAGGTCGGCATGACGGCATCGCAAACATCCTTCGGCCAACCGCTCGTCCGATATAACGGCTTCGCCGGTATAGGGCGCCTCTAGAAGCCAACCGGGGCGTGCTGCCGTCCAGTCGAGTTCGGTTTCGCGCTCCAGCGTCTTTTCCATCGCCCGCATTTCTTGGAGGATATTGTGCAGCACGGGCTTCGCGGTAAGCTCGAACCAGGCTGGAATGCTGGGCTGCGGCTCAACGAAAGCTGCCGAGATGACTGCGATCCGGCGGATCGCGGTTTCCCGCATCGCGAGAATCAGCTTGCGCGTCCCTTCGGTGTAGAGTGGAGGCGGTTGGATGACTGTCGATGGGTTCAATGGGATCCCGAGCGCAGAAATGATCGCACGGCATCCCTCGAGATTATCCGCGAATGCATCGTTCAGGACATCGCATTCGATGTATTCGATGCCTTCGATACGCGCCGATGGCGGCGGTAGGACGTGTTCGAACGCCCGCACCGCCACGCTGCGGCGGATCGCCTGGCGCAGGATCTCGCCCCCGGTTTTTCCTCCGGCTCCGAAAACTGCGATGGGGGATGTATCGCTCACTGGCTTACTTCCCTTGTCTCTGCTCCGTCCTCCTGTCGGCAGCGCGCGATGGAGGCGGATGTGCATGGATGCTGTCAGGCGAGTGCCGACGGATGCCAGCGCCCTCCTGGGCGTGGGCTAGGTCTCGGCACTGTCGCAGGTCGTGTAGCCCCAGAAGCCGAACTCGTCCTTCGCTCGCGGGGCGACAACGATCATTTCCTGCATTTGCAGGCCAGCGGTTCCCCGATCGTCGAGCGGGCGCGTGCGGATGCGAAGCTCTCCGCTGGCATAGCTGCCGGGACCGCTCGACGTCACCGGGATGAGCTTGCCGTTGATCTTGATCGCGCCCCGCCCGTCGCCATCATGGACGAAAGAGGGGAAGGCGACTTCGGTCAGGCGGAACTGGCAGGCCTTCTCGGCTCCGAGAGCGGCGAGGTCCGCATCGCTCATCGTCTCGGGAAGCATCAGCCCTGGGCTGAGATTCGCAAGCGCGCTGGCCGCGTTCTCGATCGGAGCCGCGCTCGGCGGTGGATCGAGCCGGGCCTCCCGGTCATTTCCAATGGCGGTATTCGAATTGCAGGCCGCCAGCGGTACCGCAGCCAATGCGATGAATGCGATCCGGTTCATTGCTGCATCTCCTCGGGCAGGCGTTCTGAGGTCCTCGGTCCGTTCCGTTCGATGTCGTCGATCAGATATTTCATCTCGGCGATCTCGCGGCGCTGCGCGACGATGATGGCCTGAGCGAGTTCGCGCACGCGGGGGTCCTTCAGGCTGGCTCTTTCGCTCGTCATGATTGCGATCGAGTGGTGCGGGATCATCGCCGCCATATACTCGGTGTCATCGACGGTCGTCTGGCTGCGCACGAGCCACAAGGCGAGCGCGAAAACCAAGGCACCGACCCCCAGAATTGCGAAGTTCTTGGTTCGGTCCTTATACATGCCCCACATGAAGAGCAGCATGACGACCATCATCATCGCGCCCATCACGAACATCATCCAGAAGCGGGTTTCGCTCCAGAAGACATCGTCCATGTCGTAGGTGTTGGCATACATCAGAAAGAACATGATCACGGTGGAAGTCGACACCATGGCCATGAACCGCCAATAATTGCCGCCCCTTGCCGTTTCGGAATGGGATGGAACTTCGGTCATGCTGGTTCACTTTCCTTCGACATGATTTCTCAAACGGGGCCAAGCGAACGATGCACGCATGGCTCCTGCGATGCCTCGATAATGGCTGCAACGCGCCAGACGGGGAAAACCGCCAAGAGCATGAGACCGTCGGGCCGCGAGGCAGGGGATGGGCCTCTTCGCTTCCTGGCCTGACGGCATAATTTTCCCCTGTTCTGTCTCACGAGGTCGAGATTATCCTGTCAGGCAATACGATGGGCCGGGGCGCATCCCTCAAAAATTTGTTCGAAGATCGACCGCAGGACATCCGCTCGCCACTTCAAGCGGACGCGTTTCGGGATGATCGCGAGGGCGGGACCAGGCGATCCCGTTGCGGACCGCACACAGATAAAGCTACATTTCTCCTGCCTCAAGATGTTACGAAAACTAGCGACTGGCTGCCGAGCGACGGCGGGCGGTTAGCTTGCGCCCGTCCAGCGCGTTCTTCGTCAGAAGCCAGAGATTGACCGCGCCTGCGGCGAGTTCGACCATCTGTACGGCATAGAATGTTGCATCGAAATCGCCGGCTTTCGCCTTGGCCGCCAGAAACAGCGCCGAAGGGATGAGGATCAGAACGCCGTTGGCGGCAATGATCGGCATCCGCTTGCGCTTCTTGCCGACGAGACCGCCCGATCGCCCGCCGGAGAGTGCGATGCCGGTTCCACCGACTGCCGCCAAAGCGGGAATGAGAATGATGAACCCCCACGGGATGAGTGTCTTGACGAAAACCACGAAAGGTTCCGAGCCCGAGAGTTCGGAGATTGCGGTAGAGAGCCAGAAGGTTGCGATCATGAGGATCGCAACCCCACCGGCGAGAGGATGGACGGTCTTCTTCATTTTCACTGTCCCGATCCCGTTGCGAGCGGCGCATCGGTGTGGATCGCGCGGCGATATCCGGGGCCTTCGACCACCGGCACGATCTTGCGCTCGTCCTTTTGCGTCGCAGCGGCGGCGAGGGCCAGCGCGCTTTCCCGGATGGCGAATGCGGTAAGATGCTTCATCGGATCTTCCTTCCATCTACATAGCATGCTATCCTCATATACACAGCATGCTATGGATACTCAAGGTCCCGCGATGCCATTCGAAAAAAACGCCTCCATGGGCTTTGTCACCAACCGGCTGGCGCGGTTGTTTGCCCAGCATCTGCACGCCCGCATCGCGCCTCTGGGACTCGCCCCGGCGCAATTCATGACGCTTCTGGAACTTTGGGAAGGCGATGGTCTGACCCAGGCAGAGCTTACCGATCGCCTCGATGTCGAGCAGGCGACCATGGCCAACACGCTCGCGCGGATGAAGCGGGACGGGCTGATCGAGCGGACGCCGCATCCGCAAGACCGGCGCGCGCAGCTTGTCTGGTTGACCGACAAGGCACGGTCTCTCGAGCAGCCGGCAAAACAGGCGGCGCATTCGGTCAATCAATTGGCGCTGGCCGGGTTGGAGGGGGGCGATGCCGCACAGGTGCTCGGTCATATGAACGCGATGATCGAGAGCTTGCGCGATAAGCCCGGATGAGAGTGCCAGGGGCTCAGACATGGGGCGGTCAACGCCCTCAGGTCCTGACGCCCGGGTCACGAGCGCCAGCCATAGCGAGCGTTCCGATACTCTTTCCGATGTGCTCCGAACGGCGGCCCGAAGACCGCGCTCCCCCCGAAACCTTGGATCATCTCTTCGATTTCAGGGGATTGGTGCGGTCGAGAAGACTCGAACTTCCACGGGTTATTCACCCACAACGACCTCAACGTTGCGCGTCTACCAGTTCCGCCACGACCGCACACAGTCTGCATCGGGAGCGAATCCTGTCGGATGCTCCCGCCGGTAGGAGCGCGCCACTAGCAGCGAGGCTGCGCCCTCGCAAGCACCTTTGTTGCCCGAATTCGAAAGCTAGCGCGGCGCCCAGCCTATATCCGCGAACACGGCCGATTTCGGTACATCGGTGACGGCTTCGTTGATGGTCAGCTCCTCGCCCGGCGCTAGGTTCGATTGGGGGGGCTGGACGACCCAACTGTAGACCTGCCGCTCGCGCTGGTCGCGCAAGACGATCAGAATTGGCGGGATCTGCCGTGATTCGCGCGCGGTATTCTTGACAATGATCCGCGCGCCGAAGAATTCGGTCCCGTTGGGCAGTGTGCGCCGTTCCTGCTGGTCCACGGGGAAGGCCAGTTCGAGATCGGGTTGCGCGGCTCCGAACAGCGGGCGTGTCACCGGCACCCATTCGGGGAGACCGACAGAGTTTACCGCCGCCACCGTGCCGAGTGCGATTACCGCGAAGAGGGCCGCGGCCCAAGTCCATAGCTTGGTGACGTTCCGGCGCGGGCGGAACGGGGGTGAATGATCGAAGCGTGAAGGCCCTTGTTCGGTTTCGGTCTCCGGCGGCGGCGGGAGATCTTCCTGCACCTCGCCATAGGGGGGTGCGGCTTCGTCGAAATCAGGTCCATCGCGGCCGGTTCTTCCGCTATCCGCATCATCATATGTAAAGCCCGGCTTGGCTGCCGGATCGGGTGCGGCCGACTTTTCGACAGCAGCCGGTTGCGGCGCAGTCGGCTCTGGCGGCGGTGGCGGCACCGGCGCTGTATCGACGGCCTCGAAGCGTTCGGCATCGGGGCCGTCCTGGAACCAGCTATGCTTGCATTTCGCGCAGCGCACCATGCGCCCGTCGAGTCCGATGGCACTGTCGGGCACGACATAACGCGTCGAGCAAGCGGGGCAGGCGATGATCATGGTGACCCAAGGCCTTAGGCTGCCTCGTGAATCACGACAAGCGACTGTCCTGTTCGCAAACCCCGACGGCGCCTTTTTTCCACATGCAAGCGCGGGTATAGGCTGTTTCGGACAATGACGGGCGCTTTCTTCCTCTTGATCGACCGGGCCGGACAATGAGCGGGGCCGAGAGCGAAGTCGTCCAGTTCGACAATGTCGGGCTGCGTTACGGCACCGATCGCGAAGTGCTCTCCAATGTTTCCTTCACGCTCTATCCGGGGCGTTTCTATTTCCTCACGGGGGCCAGCGGTGCGGGCAAGACCTCGCTGCTCAAGCTGCTCTATCTCGCCCAGCGTCCGTCGCGCGGCGCGATCCGCCTGTTCGGGACCGATGTCATCACCCTCCCGCGCGAGCGCCTGCCCGCCTATCGCAGGCGGATGGGCGTGGTTTTCCAGGATTTCCGCCTGGTCGACCATCTCTCGGCCTTCGACAATATCGCGCTGCCGCTTCGCGTGTCGGGCGTGCGCGAGGCGGATCTTCAGGGGCCGGTTTCCGATATGCTCGACTGGGTGGGGCTCGCCAACCGGGCCGACGCCCGTCCGGCGACGCTATCGGGCGGCGAGCAGCAACGGGTCGCCATCGCTCGCGCGGTAATCGGGCGGCCCGATATGCTCGTGGCCGACGAGCCGACGGGCAATGTCGATCCCGAAATGGCGTTGAAGCTCATTCGCCTGTTCGAGGCACTCAATCGTCTCGGCACCACCGTGGTGGTGGCGACCCACGATGTCCACCTGCTGCGAAAAGTGCCCGATTCGCTGATCATGCGGCTCGACAAGGGCGCATTGTCGGACCCCACGGGTGCCCTGCGCTACCCGCCACGCCGTGTGGGGGCGGGGGAATGAAGAAGCCTCCGGTCGTCACCCGCGCGGTGGAGCGCGGCCTGTCGCCCTTCCGCGGCCGCCGGGCGGCGCATCTCCTGCCGCAGGCGCGCCTGGGCGGGCCGATGCCGTGGGTCATAGCGATCATGGTCGCGCTTGTCGTGCTAGCCGCAGGTGGCGGGCTGGCGCTCGGCAATCTGGCCGACCGCGCGAGAGGAGAACTCGCGGGCAGTGCGACGGTCCAGATCGTCGAAGCCGATCCCGCTCTGCGCGCGCAGCAGGCGCAAGCGGCGGCGGCGATTCTCTCGCAGGACTCCGCAGTGGCGAGCCTGTCGGTGGTTCCGCAGGAGACGGTGGCGCAATTGCTCGAACCCTGGCTGGGCACCGACGATCCCGAGCAGACGGTGCCGATCCCCGCCCTGATCGACGTGCGCTTGCGCGACGGCGCCGATGCGGCGACGCTCGATCGATTGCGCCGCTTGCTTGTCGATCACGCGCCGTCCGCACGGATCGATACGCAGGCGCAATGGCTGGCGCCGGTCCTGTCGGCGCTTTCCGCGCTCGGCTGGATGGCGCTCGGCTTGATCGCCTTGCTGGCCTTTACCGGCGCGGCAGCGGTCTGGCTGGCTGCACGCAATGCGCTGGGTGCCAATCGCGAGACAATCGAGATTGTCCATCTTCTCGGCGGCAATGACGACCAGATTGCCCGCATTTTCCAAAGATCGATTTTCGCCGATGCGCTGGTCGGGGGTGTGTTGGGGCTGGTGGTCGGTTCCATGGCCGTGTGGCTGATGGGGGCGCAATTCGCGGCGCTGGATTCAGGTCTGGTGTCGGGCGGCGGCCTTGAGACGAGCGACTGGCTGGTCTTGGCCCTTGTCCCCGTGGGCGCGGTTGTTCTAGCGGTCTACACGGCACGTTTGACCGTGCTGGCCTCGCTCAGGAAAATGCTGTGATTCTCCGTTTCTTCGCCGCCGCCCTGCTGGTTTATGCGTTCGGTTTCCTCGGCTTCGCCGTGTCCCTGCCAAAGCCGGTTTCGGGAGAGCCGACCGATGCCGTCGTCGTGCTCACCGGCGGGCCGGGCCGCATCGCACGCGGTCTTTCTGTGGTCGAACAGGGGCTGGCAAAGGAAATGTTCGTATCCGGTGTCGATCCGGAAGTGCGACCCGCCGAATTCGCGGCCGAATTCGATGTCTCGGCCCGCACGATGGAATGCTGCGTCAAGCTTGGCTACCTCGCGGTCGATACCCGCAGCAATGCCGGTGAGGCGGCGCAATGGCTCAAGGAGAACGACTTCCGATCCGTCCGGCTGGTGACGACGGATTGGCACATGGCGCGGGCCGGTTCCGAATTCGCCGAAACGCTTCCGCCGGAGATAAGAGTAGTCGAGGATGCGGTTTCCTCGCACCCCAATCTCGCCACGCTCTTTCTGGAATATAACAAGCTTCTGGCGGCTGCGATTTCGCAAGGCTTGCCGAGCTGAGGCCCGTCATGCGACTGCTGCGCAACTTAGCCTTCTATTTCGCTTTTTACGTCGGCTCGCTGCTGATTACCTCGGCCTCGCTGATCGCGCTTACCTTCAGCGTGGAGACATTCCGGGCGCGGGTGCGGGACTGGTCGCAATGGCAGCGCTGGTGCCTGACCCATCTGCTCGGTTGCGAGATTGTGATCGAGGGCGCGCCGCAGAGCGAGCCGGTCCTGTATGCCATCAAGCATGAAAGCTTCTTCGAAGCGATCGATGCGCCCGCGCTGCTGGATTGCCCCAGCGTATTCGCCAAACAGGAACTGTTCGACATCCCGCTATGGGGCCGCGCGGCGGCTGCCTTCGGTCTGGTTCCGGTGGAACGCGATGCCGGGGCAAGAGCCCTGATGACCATGATCCGTTCGGCCAAGGCGCTGGTGGCGGATGGGCGTCCGCTGGTGATCTTCCCCGAAGGTACCCGCGTGCCGCATGGCGAGAAACGCAAGCTGCAGGCAGGCTTTGCGGGCCTCTACAAGATGCTCGGCCTTCCGGTGGTGCCGGTCGCGGTCGATAGCGGGCCGGTCTATCACAGGCGACTGAAAAAGCCGGGCCGGATCACCTACCGCTTTGGCGAGCCGATCCCGCCGGGCCTCCCCCGCGCGGAAGTGGAAGAGCGGGTGCGCGAGGCGATCAACGCGCTCAACCGGTGAGTTCGCCGCGCCTGCAAGCCCAGGAAACGGGCTGTGGGAAAGCGTCGGCATCGCAAATCTAACCGCAGTGGTCTTCGACGCGTTGGGAAAGCGGTTTCCTCTCCAGTGCATCTTCCAGCCGATCAATCGCGGCGATGGCATCGCCTGCTTCCGCGTTCAACTCGATCGCGGCCTTGTCGAGCGCATCGAACAGCGGAGCCAATTGCCGGGCGAGAGCCATCCCCTTGTCGGTAAGGGCAAGCACGCGTCGCCTGCCGTCGCGTTCGTCCGCCCGTGACCCGACGAGGCCCTCCTTCTCGAGCGCGCTCCTGATAACGCTGATCGAAACGTGCGAAACCTGGAGGCGATCCGCGAGATCGGTAACCGACATCGGTTCTCCGCTGCGAAGGCAATTGAAGACGGGAAACCAGCGCTGCTCGAACGCAACCCCGCGTTCTTCGTAGAGCGCCTTTGCTTCGCGATCGATTCTGTCGCTCAAGCGCCTCAGCCGACCACCGAGCGCGGCAGCCCCGTAGGCTCTGACCGCGTCTCGCGCGGGTTCCTCTGGTGTCGTTTCCATCCTGCTTGACATATCCGTAACCGATTACATAAATGGGTTTCGATAGCAAATTGAAAGTGAACCTCGCAAATGTCGATAACGAAGATTTTTCGCCGCAAGGCTTTGGCTATCGGTGCCGCAGCGGCGCTCCTTGTCCCGCTTTCCGGATGTCTGACGCCTTTGGACGGGACTGCGGCACCGGATCTGGAAAGCTATGCGTCAAAGCTCACACGAACCGCCGACTTCAGCGGGGTGATTCTCCTGGCGCGAGAGGGCGAAATCGAATTCCAGGGCGCTTACGGGCTGGCGGACAGGCAGAGCGGACGATCGAACACGGTCGATACGAAATTCAGCCTGGCGTCGGTGCCGAAGATGTTCACCGCAGTGAGCATCCTCCAGCTTGTCGATATCGGCGCAATTTCGCTGGATGACACCATCGGCACACACCTGCCCGATTATCCGAACCGCGCTGCGGCAGAGCGCGTCACGATCGAGCATCTTCTGATGCACACCTCCGGCGTCGGCAATTATTGGGCGGCGATGGAGAAGCTGGATGATGACAGCCTGGACGCCCTGGACAGCCATAGCGACTATCTGCCGCTGTTCGCCGACATCCCGCTCGAACATGAGCCGGGAACGGCATTTTCCTATTCGAATGGCGGCTATGTCGTTCTTGGGCTGATTATCGAAGCGGTGACCGGCACCAACTATTACGACCATGTGCAGACTGCGGTTTTCGACAGGGCCGGAATGCAGGATACAGGGTATTTCTTCCCCGGAAAGCCGGTGCCCGATCGGGCCAAAAGCTACATGCGATCCGTCGAGCGTCCGGGCATGTGGGATGACATGGCTGCCCGAGCCGAGCCGCGCGGCAGTGCGGCAGGGGGTGGCTATTCGACTGCCGGAGACCTGCTCCGCTTCGCCACCGCGCTCACGCAACACCGGTTGCTGAGCCCGGGCATGACCGATGTCTTCCTGCAGGGACGCCGTGAAACACCGGTTGGGAATTATGGCTACGGGATCATCGAGCAATCGCTCAACGGAACGCGTCTCCTCGGCCATTCCGGCGGCCATTACGGCGTCGCTGCGGAGCTGATGATATTTCCGGACCTCGACACCGTTTTCGTCGTCCTCTCCAACGGCGATGTCGATGCTTACTGGGATGTGGAGATGTATGCTCACGAAATGATTGTGGGACCGACCGATGAAACCCGCAATTACGCCTTCACCAAGCAACTCATCGCGGAAACGGTCGCGCGGGGATACGATGCCGGGCTGAAAATGCACCGCGACCGGGAAGCCGCGCGAAAGGTGCGGGGCGGCGTGATCGATCTGGCTGCCTTCAAATACATTCACCGGAAACACTATGAGGAGGGGATCGATCTGCTGCGCCTGAACCGGGCGATGGCGCCCGATTCCGATGACGCCATCTTCAGTCTGGCACAGGGTTTGCGCATTGCCGGACGAAACGAAGAAGCGCTCGAGACCTATCGCGCCTATCTTGAGAGAGTGCCCGAGAGTTCCGAAGCGAAATCCTTCATCGCGGCGATCATGCGGGACGGGGCCTGATACCTTTTCGGCCCATCGTGGGTGGCATAGGACTGGGGGCGACAGTCCGACTGCCAGCCTTCCCGTCCGAGCCTAGTGATCCTTGCGTCCGAAATCCGCCCTCGCATCGTCCTGGCCTTTTTCGATGATCGAGCGGCGGATGGTGCGGGTACGCTCGAACAGGTCGAACAGAGTGTCGCCGTCGCCGTTGCGGATGGCGCGCTGGAGGCGGCTGAGATCCTCTGTGAAACGTCCCAGCACTTCCAGCACTGCGTCGCGGTTCGACAGGAAGACGTCGCGCCACATGGTCGGGTTGCTCGCCGCGATGCGAGTGAAATCGCGAAAACCGCCGGCCGAATATTTGATCACCTCGCCCCGGGTTACATCTTCCAGATCGCTGGCGGTGCCCACGATGGTATAGGCGATGAGGTGCGGTATATGGCTGGTCACCGCAAGCACGAGGTCGTGGTGGTCGGCAT
Source organism: Qipengyuania sp. ABI-127-1 (assembly GCA_022953095.1). Taxonomy (GTDB): domain Bacteria; phylum Pseudomonadota; class Alphaproteobacteria; order Sphingomonadales; family Sphingomonadaceae; genus Qipengyuania. The sequence continues at coordinate 131,284 of JALJCR010000003.1, forward strand.
CCATGATTTCGACCTTCGCGCCAAGGCCCTCCCAGAAGGCCCTGACAGCCTCGATGGCCTCCTGCGGTGCGTCCTTGCCCGGGGTGAGGATGCACCAGCGATGGCGGAAAAGTTCGGCGAAACCGGCATCCGGCCCGCTCTTCTCGGTTCCGGCGACAGGGTGTGCGGGAATCACCACCGCCTCGGGCAGTGCCTTGGTCAGCGCGTCGCCGACACTGCGCTTGGACGATCCCACATCGCTGACCACGGTTCCCTGCCTCAGATGCGGAGCTATGGCTTCGGCGGCATACCCCATGGCGCCGACGGGGACGCACAAAATGACCAGATCGGCTTCGCCCACGGCATCGGCCACGCTGTCGCACACAGCGCCGACCAGCCCGCGTTGTGCCGCACGGGCGCGCACGTCGGAAGCGGCATCCCAGCCAGTGGTCGCGACTTCGGGCTGCATGGCGCGCACCGCCAAACCGATCGATCCCCCGATCAGACCCAGTCCGACAATCGCCACGCGCTTGATGGTCATGCGTCTTCCCCGCACAGACTGCGCAGCACGCCGATGATCTCGTCCATCTGATTCGTGGTGCCGATGGTAATGCGCAGCGCCTGCGCCAGGCCCTGGCCGGGCAGGTGGCGAACGGCATATCCGGCCTCGGCAATGGCATCGAGCGCGGCCTCGGCGGCAAGATCGCCCTCGAACAGCACCAGCACGAAATTCGCCTTGCTGGGAATTGCGCGCAGGCCGTGATTGTCCAGCCCCTCGATTGCCGCGACAAAACGCTTGCGCTCCTCGCGATTGGCCTCACGCGAGCGGGCGAGAAAGGCATGGTCGGCGATGGCGGCCAAGGCTGCGCGTTGCCCGCTGGAGGTGACATTGAACGGGCCGCGAATGCGGTTGAGCACATCGATCAGGTTAGGCGTACCCGTTGCCCAGCCGATACGCTCGCCAGCCAGGCCGTAAATCTTCGAGAAGGTGCGCGTGACGAGTACGTTCTCATGCACCATTGCCAGGTCTAGCCCGCCGTCATTCTCTCCGGGTTCGAGATATTCGGCATAGGCCTGGTCGATCACCAGCAGCACATCGCCCGGCAATCCCGCATGCAGCCGCTCGACCTCCGTCCGCGGCAGATAGGTTCCGGTTGGATTGTTCGGATTGGCAAGGAACACGACCCGCGTGCGCTGTGTCACTGCGGCGAGCAGAGCATCGACGTCGGCCGCGTAATCCGTATCCGGCGCTTCGACGGGGGTAGCCCCGCACCGGCGCGCGGCGATGTCGTAGACCGCGAAGCTGAAGCGGCTGAAAAGCACCTCGTCGCCCGGCCCGGCGAAACCCTGCGCGGCAAGGTTGAGCAATTCGTCCGAACCCGTACCGCACACGATTCGCGCCGGATCGATCCCGTGCTGTTTGCCGATCGCGGTGCGCAGGGCCGTGGCGTCCGGATCGGGGTAGGCCGCAGGCGCATGATCGGTGGCAAGTGCCGCCAGCGCCGAGGCGCTACAGCCCAGCGGGTTCTCGTTGGCGGAGAGTTTGACGAGCCTGCGCCCATCCGCGCCGGTCGACTTGCCGGGGACATAGGCGTGGATGCCCTCGATCCAGGGCTTCATTGGGGGAGCTTGCTTTGCCATCTGTGCTTCGCCGCATGAAAGAATTACGGCCCTTCGACAAGCTCAGGGCGAATGGCGAGGAAAAAACATATCTCGCAAAGACCGAGGCTGAGCTTGTCGGAAGCGAAGCGGGCGCGTAGCGCCGATCCCTGTTCTTTTCTTCTCGCGAAGGTCAGTTTTGAGCGCGACGTCGCAAACGATTACACTACCCGGCCCGCTCCCTCTCGATGGGGGAGGCGACCTGGCACGTGTCGAGGTGGCGCTTGAAACCTATGGCGAGCTGAATGCGGACCGCTCCAACGCGATCCTGCTGTGCCATGCGTTGACCGGCGATCAATATGTCGCCTCGGCCCATCCGATCACCGGCAAGCCCGGCTGGTGGGAGCGAATGGTCGGCCCAGGCAAGCCGATCGATACGGATCGCTTCCATGTCATCTGCGCCAATGTCATCGGCAGCTGCATGGGCTCGACCGGCCCCGCAAGCGCTGCCCCCGACGGCGCTCCCTATGCCATGCGCTTTCCGGTCATCACCATCCGTGACATGGTGCGCGCCCATGTCGGCCTGCTCGATGCGCTCGGGATCGACCGTCTCCATGCGGTGGTCGGCGGATCGATGGGCGGGATGCAGGCGCTCAGCCTTGCCGCCAACTGGCCCGAACGCACTGCCCGTGTTCTGGTGATCGCCTCGACCAGTCGCCATTCGGCGCAGAACATCGCTTTCCATGAGCTTGGACGCCAGGCGATCATGGCCGATCCGCGTTGGAAGCAAGGCAATTATTACGGGGGCGAAGCGCCCGATAACGGCCTCGCCGTGGCGCGCATGGCAGCGCATATCACCTATCTTTCCGAAGAGGCGTTGACCGGCAAGTTCGGGCGCAATCTACAGGACCGGGACGCCAAGAGCTTCGGTTTCGATGCCGATTTCCAGGTCGAGAGCTATCTGCGGTATCAGGGCAGCGGTTTCACCCGGCGGTTCGATGCCAACAGCTATCTCTATATCACCCGCGCGATGGATTATTTCGACCTTGCGGAAGAGCATGGCGGCAGGCTGGCTAACGCATTTGCGGGGGCCGATGCGCGTTTCTGCCTCGTCAGCTTCGACAGCGACTGGCTTTATCCCACGAGCGAGAGCCGTCATGTCGTCCACGCGCTGAATGCGGCGGGGGCCGCGGTGAGTTTCGTCGAACTTTCCGCGCCGCACGGGCATGACAGCTTCCTGCTCGACGTGCCCGCGCTCGACCGGGTTATCGGGGGGTTTCTTGGGTGAGCCATCCTGCAACCGAACTGCGCCCCGATCTCGCGGTGATCGCCGACCAGATCGAGCCGGGCAGCCGGGTGCTCGATATCGGTTGCGGCGATGGCGCGCTGATGCTGGCCCTGCGCGAAAAGGCATGCGACGTGCGCGGGATCGAGATCGACGGTGCCTGTGTCGAGCGCTGCGTATCGCAGGGCCTGTCCGTGGTGCAGGGCGATGCGGACCGGGATCTGGGCGATTATCCGGACAAGGGGTTCGACTATGCCGTGCTGAGCCAGACGCTCCAGACCGCCGAACGACCCGACCGGATGCTGGGTGAATTGCTGCGCGTGGGAAACCGCGCCTTTGTCAGCTTTCCGAATTTCGCCCACTGGCGGACTCGTGCGGCGCTGATGTTTGGCGGACGCATGCCGGTAACACGGGCGATTCCGGTAAGCTGGTACGAAACGCAGAACATCCACCACGTCACCATTCTCGACTTTCGCGACCTCGCTGCCGAAAAGGGCGCGACGATCGAGCGCGACTGGTATTTCGCCAAAGAGCGCCCGATCGGTCGCTTGGCCGCCAACAGCCGTGCGGAGTTTGCTGTGTTCGAACTCGCGCGCTGATCGTCAGCCGGCTTTCTTCGGAATTTCCGCCACGTGCGGTTCATGCCCCCAATGGCGCAGCAGGGCGAGGACATGCTTGCCGGACAGGCCGAGCGTGCCGTTGTTGCGCAAGGGGTGAATGTTCATCCGCTTCGCCTCGGCGATCGATCGATCGAGCACCACGGTCACACTTTCGGGCTGTGCGTTGATCATCGCGAGAGGTGTGACCGAACCGGGCGTTATGCCCAGCAGGCGGTCCATATCCCCTGTTATGCCGAAACTCACGCGCTTGCAGCCGATCGCGGCGGGCAGGGCCTTCAAATCCACGCGTGCCTCGGCTGGCACGGTGACCAGCCAGAAGGCGCCGCCCGCATCTTTCAGGAACAGATTCTTGGTATGCGCGCCGGGAATGTCGGCATCGATTGTCCGGCTCTCCTCGACTGTAAAGACCGCCGCGTGCTCATGCGCCTCGAACGGGATTGCCAGCGCGTCGAGGTCCGCCAGCAATCCCGCTTCGCCGCGCATCACGCTTCGCGGTGGATGCCGCAGATCTTGTGACCGTCGAGATCGCGGAAATAGGACAGGTGCATCGTACCCATGGCGTTCTGGCGCGGTCCGGGCGGGTCTTCGATGCTAGTGCCACCAGCCGCGATGGCCGCGTCGTGCAGTTCCTTTACCTGGTCGCCGCTGTCGCATTTGAAGCCGATCGTCATGCCATTGGCGCAGGTGGCTGCCTCGCCATCGATCGGCTGGGTCAGGCAGAAGGTGCCGCCATTATGCATGAAGAAGACGCGCTTGTTGCCCTTCGCATCGGTATTGTCGATCGCCATTTCGCAGCCGACGACCTTGAGCACCTTTTCGTAAAAGGCCTTGGCCTTGTCGATATCGTTGGTGCCGATCATGATGTGGTTGAACATCCCGTCTCTCTCCTTTGGGTTTCGATTCGCCACCTTACTGGGCCGCGGCATCCTGACAAGCGGCGATCGTACTTCGTCGCTTGCGGTTCAGCCAGGCGCGCGTAAAAGCGCCGCATGTCGACTATCTTCGCCTCGCTCGCCCTGTCCTTCATGCAAGCCGCCACCGGCGCTCCGGCGGCCTCGGCCGCGCAGCTTCCCGATCTCACGCTCGAACAGGCCAGCGGATTGCGCTGTTCGGTCGCCTTCGGGCTGGTCCACCGCGCCCAGCGCGATGGCGAACTTGCGCATTATCCCGTCATGGCCGAGCGCGGGCAGGAATTCTTCGTGCGCACGACCGCCCGGTTGATGCACGAACTCGATACCGATCGCGATACGATCATGGGCCTGGTGATGCGCGAGCATGAAGAATTCGGCGGATCGCCCGAGCGGCTGGACGAAGTGATGCCCGCCTGCCTGCTGATGCTGGACGCATCGGGCCTGTAACTCCCGTTCAGGATCGCGTCAGCCCGCATGCGCTAGCGGTGTGAGCCGATCGTGAACCTGCCGGGGATACCCATGCGTAAAATCCTCCTGCCAGCCTTGCTCGCGGGGCTTGCCACCCCCACCATGGCCGAGGCCGCCGGACCTGCCGATGCGCCGCTCGCGGCCTTCGGCGAGCATCTGCACGATCCCGAACGTCAGCGCGACATGGCGCTGATGCTGCAGGCAATGACCGAGGTGCTGCTCGACATGCCGATCGGCCCCCTTGCCGAAGCCGCCGCCGACATGGCGGGCGAGGAAGCGCGCCGGATCGATCCCGACATGACGCTGCGCCAGATGACGCCCGAAGCCGACCGCATCGGCGAAGAGGTTGCGCGCAATGTCCCGCGCGCCATGCAGGCCGCAGGTTCGATGGCCGAGAGTCTGGCGGCGATGACTCCGCTGCTACGCGAAATGGCCGAGCGGTTCCGCGAAGCGATGCCGGAACGCGATTGATCCACCGCTAAATTGGCACCTTGCCTTCTCGGCCCGGTGGACGGGCGGCCCGCCCTTGTGGCAATGCGGCTGAATCCATGTGGCAACTTCATCAATTCCCCCTGTGCCCCTTCAGCCGCAAGCTGCGCCTGCTGATGGGCGAAAAGAACGTCGCTTACGAACTGGTGCGCGAATACCCTTGGGAAGGGCGCGACGAGCTGTGGCACCTCAATCCTGCCGGACGGACGCCGGTATTGCATGACCCCGCGCGCCGGGTGGCGCTGAGCGACAGCCAGGCGATCTGCGAATTCCTGGAAGAAACGGTCGACCGCACACCGATGATTTCCGGCAGTGCGCTGCAGCGTGCGGAAATCCGCCGCCTGGTCAGCCTGTTCGACGAGAATTTCTATCACGACGTGACCGAGCCCGCGCTGCACGAGAAGATGAAGAAACGCCTCGTGCTGCGCCAGTCGCCCGATGCGCAGGTGCTGCGGAGCATGGGCCGCCTGCTGCACGGCCATCTCGACTATATCGACTGGCTGGTCGATACGCGCCAGTGGCTCGCGGGGCCGACGCTGAGCCTCGCCGACCTCACCTGCGCGGCGCATCTCTCGGTGGTCGACTATCTTGGCGGGATCGAGTGGAAGGGCCATGACCAGGCGCGCCAGTGGTATATGGTCATGAAAAGCCGCCCCAGCTTCCGCCCGCTGCTGAGCGAGAAAATGGACGGCCTACCCCCGCCACGGGAATATGCTTCGCTGGATTTGTGAGGCAAGTCGGGATCAATGCCCGTGTAGCACTGCACTTTCCAATTTCTGATCCATCAGTTCGGCAATATCCTGACGGAAAACGTCGAGTGCTGCGTAAGTAGTGCGAAAGGACGTTTTGAGGCGCTGCGAGCGATCGTGATCGTCAGCGATTTCGACCGAAGCCAACAAGCGGCCCAACGCGTCTTTCGGTTCGATACGGATTCGAATGATGACATCGTCTCCCTCTAGCGTATCGTAGCCCCACAGAGTTTCGACCGGAGCGTCCTTCGCAATTGGATATGTGCGAAGGCTCTCACCGAACGCGACTACATCCTGCCACCGTACCCAAAAGCCACCCTTGCCTCGAAAACGTTCGGTTTCGATTTGGACTGAAAGCCGCCCAAAGTCCTCATGAGGCAGACTCTTGTCTTCGTGACTGTCATCATAGCGGTATTGAAGAGTCAGTTTGTCCATGCGCTGTTATGGCTCGCAATTTTCAGCTCGCAACAGGTTAGATGGACCCGCCTTCACTTCTGACAAACCGGACAGAGCCACGTGCTGCGCCCGCCCTGTACGATGCGGCGGATCGTGCCGCCGTCCTCGTGGTGGCAGGGCTCGCCTTCGCGGCCGTAAACGTGGAAGCGGGTGGCGAAATAGCCCAGCTCGCCATCGGGCTGGGCGAAATCGCGCAAGGTGCTGCCGCCGTCGCGGATGGAGCGCTCGAGCACATCCTTGATCGCCGGGACGAGGCGCTTGAGCTGCGGCATGGTCACCTTGCCGCCTGCCTTTCGCGGATGGATGCCCGCGTGCCACAGCGCCTCGCAGACATAGATATTGCCGAGGCCCGCCACGATCCGCTGGTCGAGCAGCAGCAGCTTGATCGCCTGCTTGCGGCCTCTGGTGGCCTCGCGCAAATGTTCCGCCGTCAGCGCCTCGCCTAGCGGCTCCGGCCCCAGCGCGGCGAAGGGTGGCCACACGTCGAGCTCGGGGGCGAGCAGCAGGTCGACCGATCCGAACCGCCGAGGATCGTTGAGGGCAAAGACGTTGCGCGCCGTCTCGATCACGAGATGGTCGTGCTTGTCCGCCTCCTCCGGATCGATCCGCCACCGACCGCTCATGCCGAGGTGAAAAACCATCGCGTGGTCGCGGTCGGTATGGATGAGACCGTATTTCGCGCGGCGCGAAAGATGCGTCACGCTCGCCCCGGTCAGCGCCTGCACCAGACCGGGCGGGAAGGGGCGGCGCATATCGGGGCGGTTCACGACAACGCGTGTGATCGTCTCGCCCTCGAGAAAGCGCGCCAGACCGCGCACTGTGGTTTCGACTTCGGGTAGCTCCGGCATGGTTGGGGTGCGGGTAACAGGGAGTCTTGATGGCGTCTATTCGCTCCCTTCGGTCGCGGCGCCCTGTTCCGTCCCACGCCCCCTCCCGACCACCCACGGCACGGTATCTTATGGGTGGTCGGGAGGGGGCGTGGGACGGAACAGCAAGGGAAGCGCGGATGCGCTTCACGCACGCGACAAAAACTCCCTTCCAACCCGCATTTACCTTGCGCCCATCACCCCCTAAGGCCGTTACCCATGAACGACACCGTTTCCTTCGGCTACGAAGACATCGACGCGACCGAAAAGACCGGCCGCGTGGGCGAGGTCTTTTCCAATGTCGCCGCCAAATACGACGTGATGAACGACGCCATGAGCGGCGGCATGCACCGGCTTTGGAAAAACCGCTTCGTGGCCCGCGTGAAACCGCAGCCGGGCGAGGCGATCCTCGATATGGCGGGCGGCACGGGCGACATCGCCTTCCGCATGGCGGAGCGCGGGGCGAGCGTCACCGTCTCCGACATCAACCAGGACATGCTCGATGTCGGCATCGAACGCGCGATGGAACGCGGGATCGACGGGCTGGTGTGGAGCCGCCAGAACGCCGAGGAGCTAACCTTTTCCAGCCGGATCTTCGATGCCTACACCATCGTCTTCGGCATCCGGAACGTCACCTATATCGACAAGGCCTTGCGCGAGGCGCACCGCGTGCTGAAGTTTGGCGGTCGCTTCTATTGCATGGAATTCAGCCAGACCGACTGGCCGGGGTTCAAGGAAATCTACGACCTCTATTCGCACAAGGTCATGCCGCAGCTTGGCAAGGTGATCGCGAATGACGAGGACAGCTATCGCTATCTCGCCGAATCTATCCGCCGCTTTCCCAGGCCTGCGGAATTCGAGGCGATGATCCGCAGTGCCGGTTTCGAGAATACACGCGTCGAATCGATTCTCGGCGGTGCGGTGAACATTCATTCGGGGTGGAAGGTGTGACAGTGGCGTCTGTTCGCTCCCTTCGGTCGCTGCGCCCTGTTCCGTCCCGCGCCCCCTCCCGGCCACCCACGGCACGGTATTCTATGGGTGGCCGGGAGGGGGCGCGGGACGGAACAGCCGAGCCGTCAGGCGAGCTGAACTAGATGGCTCGTCCTTCGACGCATATCTGGCGTCTCCTGAAGTGGGGGCGCACGCTCGCAAGGCATGGCGCGCTGCGCGGGATCGAGCGCGATCCCAACACACCGCCTCCGGTCAAGCGGCTGGTGCGTATTGCCCGCTTCGGCACCGTGCAGCCCACGGAACCCGACTATGCGGGCGCTTTCCGCGAAATCGGCCCGGCGGCGATCAAGCTCGGCCAAACGCTCGCCACGCGGCCCGACCTCGTCGGCGAGGACGCGGCGCGCAATCTGCTGACCTTGCAGGACGATCTGCCACCGGTCGATTTCGAGCAGATCAGGCAGAGTATAGAGGCGAGCTTCGAGCAACCTCTCACGGCGCTGTATTCCGAATTCGATCCCGTTCCGATCGGCGCCGCCTCGATCGCGCAGGTCCACCGCGCAGTCACGACCGAGGGCAGGCAGGTTGCGGTCAAGGTGCTGCGCCCCGGTGTGCGCGAACAGTTCGCCCGCGATATCGACACCTATGAATGGGCCGCCGCGCATGTCGAGGCGATGGGCGGCGAGGCTTCGCGCCTCCGCCCGCGCCTGGTCATCGCCAATTTCAAGCGCTGGACCAATCGCGAGCTGGACCTGCGCCGCGAGGCGGCGAGCGCTTCCGAACTGGCCGAACATATGGTCGGGACGCCCGGATACGAAATACCCGGTATCGATTGGGACCGCACCAATGGCCGGGTTATGACCATCGACTGGATCGATGGCATCAAGATCAGCAATACCGAGGCGATCCGTGCGGCGGGCCACGATACCGACGAACTTGCCAGTCGTCTGGTGCTGGCCTTCCTCAAGCAGGCGATCGCTGCGGGTTTCTTCCACGCCGACATGCATCAGGGGAACCTGTTCGTGAAGGCGGACGGGACCATTGCCGCGATCGATTTCGGTATTATGGGCCGGATCGACCGGCGCGCGCGCATGTGGCTGGCGGAAATCCTCTATGGGCTGACGACGGGCAATTACCGCCGCGTCGCCGAAATCCATTTCGAGGCGCAATACGTGCCCAGCTATCACAATGTCGACGAATTCGCGACGGCGCTGCGCGCGGTGGGCGAACCGATGCGCGGCAAGCCCGTGAGCGAGCTGTCGGTCGGCCAGATGCTCGACGGACTGTTCGCCATTACTCGCGATTTCGACATGCAGACCCAGCCGCACCTGCTGCTGCTGCAAAAGACCATGGTGATGGTCGAGGGCATCGCCACGCAGCTCAATCCCAGCATCAACATGTGGGACACTTCCGCACCCTATGTCCGCAGCTGGATCCGCGACGAGCTGGGGCCGGAAGCCGCGATTGCCGACCGTATTCGCGAGGATACCGAGACGCTGCTGCGCATTCCCGACCTCGTCCGCAGGATCGAGGATCGCTTTCCGGCCAAGGGCGGCGCGCCCGAACCGCCACCGCTGCCCGATGTGGAATTGATGTGGGAAAGGCGCCGTCGCAAGGAGCGTTCGCGAGGGCTGCTGGGCTATGCCGTGGCGGCAGTGGCAGGGGGGCTGGCAGCATGGGCGGCGATAGCACAGGGGTGGATCGGCTAGGCAAAGCCGCTACGGCGCCAGCCTGGGACCGCTTCGCCCATTGGAGGCCATGGCCCGCCCGCATCCTGTTGGCAGCGGTGGTTGCCCTGCTGGTTCTTGCCGCGCTCACTCCGCTGGGCGCAAGCGTGGATGGCACGCCTTCGGAAGGTGCCGACTTGCTCTCCATCGAGCCGTCAGCCGAGAGCGAACCTGCGCGCGACGATGATCTTGCCTTCTACGACCGCGTGATCGAGCGGATCGCTGGCGGCGAGGCCTATTACGATGTCGTCGTCGAGGAACAGCGCGCGCGAGACTATCCGGTGCGCCCTGGCCTTGCGGTCCGGCTCCCGACGCTCGCCTATATCCACGCTGCTCTGGGCGAAGCGGGGATGACTGTCCTCGCGATCTTGCTGATGGGCGCGACTGTCTGGGCGTGGTGGAAACGCCTCGGCGAAGAACCGGGCGGTCGGCGCGTGCAGCGGATCGGTGCGGCATTGATACTCATGGGCGCCTCGCTCGGCCTCAATCGCTACTATTTCGTGCTGCACGAGCTGTGGGCGGGAATGCTTCTGGCGCTGGCCTTAGGGCTGCACCGGCCCGGGCGCTGGGGTGGGTCTCTGGCCGTGGCGGCGCTGGCTTTGGCCATCCGCGAACATGCCTTGCCTTTCGTCCTGCTCATGGGGGCTATTGCGGCCTGGCGGCGGGATTGGAAGGAGGCAGCGGCATGGGGCGCTCTGATAATGATATTCCTTTTGGCATTAGCCTGGCATTTTGCGCTGGTTTCGTCGCACGTCCTGCCCAGCGATCCCGAAGGCCCAGATTGGCTGGTGCTGCGCGGATTATCGGGCTGGCTCGGTAATATCGTCTTGAGCTCGAACTTACGCTTCCTGCCGCATGAAATCGCCGGACCGCTGGTCCTGCTGATGGTGCTCGGCTGGGCGGGCTGGAAATCGCCAGCAGGAACGACCGGCACGCTCCTTTATCTTGGCTATGGTCTTGCCTTCATGCTCGCGGGCCGGGCGAACAATTTCTACTGGGGAGCGGTCGTTTCGCCTGCGATGTTCGTCGGGCTCGCCTTCGTGCCCATGTCAGTTACGTCACTGATGCAATCTGCGCGAGGCAAGGCGTGACCCTGCCCGAACGGCCTTTCGCACGTCTGCCGCGCTGGGCGGCGCTGGCGCTGCTGCTGGCGATGCTGTTCGCCTGTGTCTGGAACGCCTTTGCGCTCGAGACGCGCAACGCTGCGCACGAGGCGGATATCGAACAGCGGCTCGAACGCGGGCAGCGGGTCGATATGGACCTCTACCGCGCGGTGAACGCGCGCGTGGCGGCGGGGGAGGACTACTACGCCGTGGCGGCAGACGAGCATCGCGATTTCGGCATGCCGCTGACGCCTTTCGTCACTGTCCGCACACCGATTCTGGCATGGACGAGCGCGCTTTGGGGGGAAGGGGGCTGGCGCATTATCGCGGTAATTCTCTGGAGCGCGAATGTGCTGGGATGGATGGTCGCTTTGCGGCGGGAACGGCGGTTGGAACGGCTCGCCGCAACTGCACTGGCCGGGCTGTTCGGCGTGGTGGCGTTTATCGCCGATATTCCCTTCAGCCATGAAATCCTCGCCGGGATGCTGCTGTCGCTGGCGCTGGCCGCTTCGGTGGGCAGCCTGTGGGTTGGCGGTTTGGCGCTTGCGCTCGCCGCGATAGCCTTGCGCGAACTGGCGCTGCCCTTTCTGCTTGCGTGGGCCGCCATTGCCATATTCGCGGGCGAACAACGCAAGCTGGTCGCGATTTCAGGCGCACTGGTCCTGATCGCGCTTGGCCTTGCCCTTCATGCGTCGGCTGTCGCCAATGTGCGTGCGCCCGGCGATCTCGTTTCGCCCGGGTGGCACGGGATGATCGGACCTGCTCTGCCGTTTTACGGCATCCACATCACCACCTTGCTGCAAACGCTTCCTGCATGGCTCGCCGGCCCGCTCGGTGTGCTCCCGCTGTTCGGCTGGCTTGCCGTGGGCGGCCGACTTGGCGCATTCGCAAGCCTGTGGTTCGCAGGCTTCATCGCGGCGGTCGCCATTTTCGCGCGACCGGAGAATGTCTACTGGATGGGTCTGTTCATCCCCGCTTACGGTGTTGGCCTGGCCTTCGCCCCACGTGCTCTTGTCGACCTGGTCGGTGCGATCAGGCGTCCGGTTTCGGCATGCCCCAGGCCCGCATGGCCACGATGATGACGATGCAATGGAACGCCTCCACCGCCATGGGCATCATCCACCCGTCATAGGGGCCTTGCGCGATTACGTTGATGAACCGCCCGATAAAGGCGATGCCGAACAGGCCGAGCGCGGGCAGAAGCGCTTCGGGACGCCGCTTCCATGCGCCCCAGGCAAGCGACACGGCAGTCACATAGAAGAATGCGGTCATGTCTCCGCGCAGGGTGGATTCGCCATGAGTGGATGCGATTGCCAGCCCGAAATCGCCCGCCGCGCCTGCCGGGTCGACCAGGAAGCTGGTTCCCAGCACCAGATCGAGGATCGCCAGCGCAAGCAGAATCGCGCTCAGGATCACATGCATGAAAACCTCCCCGTTTCCCCTTTTTTCACCATGTGATGTTAGGCGGATTCGGGAAAAACGCCAGTGCTATGCGCTGGTCATGTCGGACGGGGGGCGCTAGCAAGCGCAGCGATGAGTTTACGGGTTACCATTCGCCGATCGGCCCGGAAGGGTGCGGGCATGATGCAGGCCGGTGGAGTCGCGGCATGAGCGGTCCGAAGATCCTGCTCGTCATCGGGGGCGGCATCGCGGCCTACAAGTCGTGCGAACTCGTCCGGCTGATCCGCAAGGCGGGGGGCGAGGTCACCTGCGTGCTGACCAAGGCGGGGCAGCAATTCGTCACCCCGATGGCGCTCGCCGCCCTGTCCGAGAACAAGGTCTATACCTCGCTGTTCGATCTCAAGGACGAGGTCGAGATGGGGCACATTCAGCTCAGTCGCGAAGCCGATCTCGTGGTCGTGTGTCCAGCCACCGCCGACCTGCTGGCCAAAATGGCAGCGGGCATTGCCGACGATCTCGCGACCACGCTGATCCTCGCCACCGACAAGCCGGTGCTCACCGTGCCGGCGATGAATGTGAAGATGTGGGAGAATTCGGCAACCCGGCGCAATGCCGACTGGCTGCGCCAGGCGGGCGTGGCAGTAATGGATCCGGACGAAGGCCCGATGGCGTGCGGCGAGTTCGGTCCAGGCCGGATGCCCGAGCCACCTGCGATACTGGGCCGCATCGGCGAGGAGCTGGGTCTCGATATCGAGCTGCCCGAACTGATGGCGCCCGCGCCCGCGCAGCTTGCGGCGCCCGCAGAGGACATCGCCGACGATTCCTACACGGCGGAAGACCTCGAGGACGAGGACGAGGCGGAGCCGAGCGGTGGCGGATTGGGCGGCCTGCTTGCGATGATTATTCCGCGCTCGACCCAGCAGCGCAGCCACGAAGAGATCGAAGCCGAGCTCGAGGACTTGCCCGAAGCGGATGCGCCCGAGATCGCCGAACCGCCCGAGGCGGACGAACCGCTGCCCGATGCGGGGCCGATCCTTGCCAAGAAGGGCAAGGCGTCATCCGCCCCGCCGATCGATCCCGCAGCGCTCAATCATGAAGTCGCTCGGCAGGACATGCGCGCCATGCCGCAGCCGGTCGCGGACCGGACTGCGACCACTACGGTCGCGTTTGACGATTCCCCGCTGGCGGGACAGGCCGCTTTCGATCCCGATCCGGCGCATCGTCCACTCTACGGCAAGCATGTGCTGATCACCGCCGGGCCGACTCGCGAGCCGATCGATCCGGTGCGCTATATCGCCAACCGGTCGAGCGGGAAGCAGGGCTTCGCCATTGCCGCGATGGCCGCCGCCGCCGGTGCGCGGGTCACGCTGATCGCCGGGCCAGTCCATTTGCCGACGCCGGTTGGGGTGGACCGCGTCGATGTGGAAACGGCCGAGGACATGGCCGAAGAGGTGCGCCGTGCCCTGCCAGTCGACATCGCCTTCATGGTGGCTGCCGTCGCGGACTGGAAGAGCAAGCATATCGCAGGCGAAAAGATGAAGAAGCGCGGCAGCGCACCGCCAGCCCTGATCCTGGCCGAAAACCCCGATATCCTTGCAAGCACTGCCGCCGGGCACAAACGCCCCACATTGTTGATCGGCTTTGCCGCAGAGACCGAGAACGTGGTCGAGAACGCCAAGTCGAAACGCAAGCGCAAGGGGGCCGACTGGATCATCGCCAACAATGTCTCAGGCGCGGAAGGCGACAGCGTGATGGGCGGTGACCTGAACCAGGTTCACATCGTCACCGCGAGCGGTGTCGAAAGCCTGCCGGAAATGCCCAAGGAAGACGTGGCGCGCGAACTGGTGCTTCGTGCCGCCGAAGCCCTTCAGCCCGTAGAGGACGACCATGACTGAACCCGTCGGCGTGCGGCTCAAACGCCTGCCTCACGGACACGGGCTCGATCTGCCCGCCTACGCCACCAGCGGCGCGGCGGGGATGGATGTGCTCGCGGCTGAAGATCTGACCCTGAAACCGGGCCAGCGTCATGCGGTTGCGACCGGCCTCGCCTTGGCGATCCCTGAAGGGTATGAAATTCAGGTCCGCCCGCGTTCGGGCCTTGCGCTCAAGCACGGCATCACCGTGCCGAACACGCCGGGCACGATCGACAGCGATTACCGGGGCGAGGTGAAGGTCATCATGATCAATCACGGGGCCGACGATTTCGCGATTCAGCGCGGCGATCGTATCGCCCAACTGGTGCTTGCCCCTGTCACTCGGGCCGCGTGGGAGGAAGTCGACGAACTCGACGACACCGTGCGGGGCGCCGGCGGTTTCGGTTCGACCGGCGGGCACGCACGGCTTGGCTAGATGATCTTCCCGGTCGCCAGTTCGACCCAGACGAGCATCGCCAGCGCAATCGCCCCGCCAATGCCGATCAGCCGCGCCGAGGCCGTCCGGGCAAGCCGCAATACCGCTTCGAGCGCGATCCCGAGCATGGCGAGCAGCGCGGCCATGGCCGCGAAATCGCGCAGATCCCACGCCACTTCGCTGGTGAATTGCATGGCGATTGCCGGGATCATCATCACCAGCAGAGCCAGGCCGGCATATATGCGACGGACCGATCCCGAGCTGGGCAGCCGCAAGTCGGATCTAGTCATTTCCCATCTCCTTCGCTTGGTATTCTAGCCGGGGAAGGGCGCAAATACCCAGGTCGTCCATCGAGCGAGCAGGGACGCAGGCAGAATTAGACGAACGCAAACGAACGAAAAAGGGCGGCCCGCTCCATCGGCCGCCCTGTTCCTGTCATTACGTCGGTGGTGGATGCGCCGCTAGTCGATTCGGCGGACCGTGGTCTTTTCCGGTGCGATCGAGATGCGCAGCGTCTCGCCCGAATTGCCCGGGAAGTCGGTAAACATCGCTTCGACCAGATTGGGCACCAGATATTGCAGACGGTTCGAGGTGGATACCGCCTGGGCCTTGCCTTCGAACAATCGTTCGCCGGTCGCCGCGCGGTCGATCTTCATGTCGATTCCGCTGGTATAGACGGTATAGCTGCGCACTTCGGGGCCGCCGAACCACGGATCGTAGAAGCCGTAGCCCCAGCGACTGCCGTAATAGCGCGGGCGGTAATATCCCAGCCGCGAACGGTAGCCAAAGGGTGAGCGGTAGCCGTACCAGGGCGAATAGAACGGGTCGTGAAAGCCTGTCGTGCGCACCCGCTCGCGGCCATTGTCGACCCCGTAATCGAAGCGCACCAGCAGCGTAGCGTCTTCTGGCGAAGCGGCTTCCGCATAGCCAAGCCGCGCCATCTGCGCTTCGACGAGATCGGCATATTGGGCGAATTCGAGACCGCCTGCGAGCGCCGGATCGTCCGCGACCACAAAGTAACTTTCGCCCTGCGGAGCGGGCAACTGCGTCTGATAGCGCGAAACGTCGGCTTTGAACGGTGTGGCGCAGGCGGCCAGGCCTGCCAGGATCATCGGTACGGAGGCAAGCTTGAGTGTGCGCCCCCAACCCTTTTTGCGGTCGGTCATCATCAGTCCTCTTCGAACGAGCACGCATCTACCACGATTACGCGCATTTGCGCAGTCCGCCGCTTCCCCAAGGCACACTGCCAGTAACTGTGCCTGTGTGTAGACGAACGCCCATGAACCCGGTTTGAATGCCCGGATTCACATTTCCTGTATCTACGTACCGTCCCTGAAGGACTTAGCGGACGAGACCGAGCGCAGTGTAGGCCGCCTCCAATGTCGGTCGTCCGATTTCGCGCGCCTGGCTGGCGCCGCGCGCGAGAATTGCATCCAGAGCTTCGCGATCGTCGAGCAATGCGGTGAAGCGCTCCGAAATAGGGCGCAGGGTTTCCACCAGCAATTCGCCCAGCGCCGGCTTGAACTTGCCGAAACCCTCGCCGCCGAAGTCCTTCAGCACGTCCTCGACGCTGCCATCGGTCAGCGCGGCATAGATTGTGACGAGGTTCAGCGCCTCGGGCCGACCTTCCAGGCCCTTTTCCTCGCTCGGCAGGGGTTCTGGATCGGTCTTCGCCTTCTTGATCTTCTTCATCACCTCGTCGGGTGTGTCGGCGAGTTCGATGCGGCTCATGTCCGAAGGGTCGGACTTGCTCATCTTCTTGGTTCCGTCCCGCAGATTCATGATCCGCGCGGCTTTGGGCGGGCTGATCGGATCGGGCAGGGTGAATACCGGCGCATCCTCGGAAGCGAAGTCGTTATTGAACTTCTGCGCGATATCTCGGGCGAGTTCGAGATGCTGCTTCTGATCCTCGCCCACGGGGACGTGCGTTGCCTGATACAGCAATACGTCGGCCGCCTGCAGCACCGGATAGGTGAACAGCGCGGCGCTGGCGCCTTCCCGGTTCTTGCCGCTCTTGTCCTTGAACTGGGTCATGCGGTTCAGCCAGCCCATGCGGGCCGTGCCGTTAAGCAGCCATTGCAATTCCGGATGGGCCGGTACCTGTGCCTGGTTGAACAGGACGCTACGCTGCGGATCGATCCCGCAGGCGACCAATGCGGCGGCCATTTCCAGCGTTGCCCGTTTAAGCTCCGCCGGATTGTGCGGCATGGAAATCGCATGCAGATCGGCAAGGAAGAAAAGACATTGGTTCCTGCCTGCATCGCCGCTCTCCGTCGTCCCCTCTGCGCGGTTCGCTTCTTCCATGTCATCCTGCATGCGCACCCAGTTGCGGATCGCCCCCAGATAATTGCCGAGGTGGAGATTGCCGGTAGGCTGGATGCCCGAAACTACTCTCATTGCAGGGCGCATGGGATCAGGGATTCCTCTTTTTGGTGAGGGCAGCGATGCGCTGCCGGTCGATGGCGCCGACAGCGAAGGCGACGCCGAAATAGACGATGGCCGAACAGGCGACGAGCACCGCGAGGGCGGCGAGGCGCGCGAACAGTCCCGCAGCGAACCAGCCGGTTAGCAAATCGCGCGCATAGAACAAGGCAAGGCCCATCGCCCCGGCTGCGATCAGTTGCCGCGCGATCCGCAGCAGCAGGGCGCCCGGCACCGCGTACCAGCCGCGCTTCGCCAGTACGAGGCAGAGGAAGCCCACATTGATCCAGGCGCCGATCACGCTGGCATAGGCGACGCCGATCACTCCGAACCGCTGGAGGAAGGCCAGGTTGAAACCGATGAAGACCGCGAGCGAGATGAAAGCGGCGATCACCGGCGTCTTGGTGTCCGCACGGGCGTAGAAATTGGGCACCAGCACCTTGACCAGGACGTAGGCCGGCAGGCCGAGAACCAGCGCGGCGAGCACTTCGCCCGCAATGGCCGCATCCTCCACGCTGAACCGGCCGCCCTGGAAGATCATGGTCACGAACGGCGTGGCGCAGATCCCTAGCGCCACCGCTGCGGGAATCGTCAGCAGCATGGAAAGTTCTATGGCGTCGGACTGGATGCGGTCGGCACCCTGCTTGTTCTCGCTGCCGACGAATTTCGACAGCGTCGGCAGGATCGCGGTGGACAGCGCAATGCCGATGATCCCAAGCGGCAACTGGTTCAGCCGATCGGCATAATTCATGTAGCTTACCGAGCCTGCGGCAAGCTGGTTGAGGAAATAGAGCTGAACCAGCGTGTTGATCTGGTAGGCGCCGCCGCCGATCGCCGCGGGCAGGGCGATGATCGACAGGCGTTTCACCTCGGGCGTGATACGCGGCCACAGAAGGCGCGGGCGAAAGCCTTCCACCCGGCTCCAGTAATAGAGCCAGGCCAGTTGCAGCACCCCGCCCCCGGTGACCGCCCAGGCCACGCCGAAGGCGACCTGCTCGACACTCCAGCCGAACGCGCCCATGGCATAGTCGCCAGCAAGCAGCGCGGCGATCAGCACCAGATTGAGGATTATCGGAAAGCTCGCCCCGGGGGCGAAGCGGCTGACCGAATTGAGCATGCCGGTGAACAGCGTGACCAGGCTGACCAGCACGATATAGGGAAACATGATCCGCGCGAAGGCGACGGCTATATCGAATGTCGCGGGATCGACCGGCTTGTCCGACAACAGCCAGATGACGCCCGGCATGGCCAGCATCATCACCGCGCACAGCGCGATGAGCACCGGCAGGAAAACGCTCAGCACATCGTCGGAGAAGCTGCGTGCGTCGTCGATCCCGCCTTCGCCGTTCAGGCGTTTGGAAAACATCGGGACGAAGGCGGCGGAAAACGCCCCTTCCGCAAACAGGCGGCGGAAAACATTGGGGATGATGAAAGCCTGAAACCAGGCATCGGTCACCGCATTGGCGCCGAGGACGCGCGAGAAAATCATCTCGCGCGCCATCCCGGCCACGCGGCTGACAAGGGTCAGCCCGCCGATCGTTCCGACGTTTTTGAGCAGGCTCACCTGTCAGAGCCTCATCGCAAGTCTGTCGCTCAGGCGTCGCCGGCGGGCGGCGTTGCGCCCTGGGCTTGCTGTTCCTGCGCGCGGGCGGCCAATTGCTGCTGGTAAAGCGCGCCGAAATCCATCGGGTCGAGCATCAGCGGCGGGAAGCCCGCATCGCGGCTGGCATCGGCGATTACGCGCCGTGCGAAGGGGAACAGGAGGCGCGGTGCTTCGGCGAAGAGGAAGGCGTGCGCATGTTCGTCGGGCAGGTTGCGCATGCCCATCAGACCGCAATAATCGAGATCGATCAGGTAGAGATTGCCCTGGCTGGTCTTGGCCGTGGCCGTGATCTTCAGCGTTACCTCGTGGACTTCATCGGATACCTTGTCGGCGCCGATATTGACCTGCACGTCGAGCTGCGGCTGTTCGTTCCACTGGAAGCACAGGGGCGCGTTCGGGTTTTCAACCGACAGGTCTTTGATATATTGCGAGATAATTCCCGCGCTGGGCTGGTTGTCGACGCCATTGGCGCCGGCTGCGGGATCCATGTTGAGGTCGGTGAGAACGTCGCCTTCGTCGGCCATGAGCAGTCGCTTTCCAATTATCCGAATGTGCGTCCCCGCGTGCCGCTGGTGGCGCGCGGGACTGTCGGGGCGCGCGCCTAGCATTGTCGGCCGCGCGTAGCAATGCGTCGCCGCGAGCGGTCGCGGCGCGGGGGGATGTTCATCGCACTACCATTGTCGGTTTGTAATTCTTCCCTATCTAGGGCAGGAAAGACGCTGGACTGCCGGGGGCACGCTGCCGCCCGCAAAGAAGTAGGGAAGCAGGTTACTTACGTGATCATCGAGATCGTCATTCTTGCCATGATCGCCGCCTTTCTCGGGCTGCGGCTCTATTCGGTGCTCGGTCGCCGTTCGGAGCATGAGGAAGAGGTGATTCCACACCGGTTCGAACGTGGGGATACCTCGCCGCCTGCGGACAATCCGCCGCGTCAGCTACGCCAGCCGGTCGTTTTGCGCGGGGCCGACGACAGCCGCGCGCCGGCTAACGAAGCGGGCGTCCGCGCGATTGCTTCGGCAGATCCGGCTTTCGATCTGCTCGGCTTTCTCGAAGGGGCCAAGAGTGCCTATGGCATGATCCTCGAAGCTTTCTGGAACGGCGACAAGGAAACCCTGCGCGAACTCACCGACGATGATGTTTATGCCAGCTTCGCGGGCGCCATCGATGCGCGCGAGGAAGCGGGCGAAACGCTCGATAACCGTCTGATCCGGATCGAGGATGCCAGTATTCATTCGGCCGACCTCGACGGGCGGACCGCCCGCATCGCGGTGCTTTTCGTTGCCGATATCGCTGCCGTGACGCGCGATGCCGATGGGAATGCGATTGCCGGTTCGCTGGACGATGCGATCGAGAGCCGCGACGTGTGGACATTCCGCCGCAATATCGGGGCGTCCGATCCCAACTGGGTGCTCGACGAGACGGACGAGGGCTGACGCCCCGCGCGCAACGGGGAGGGTTCATGCACAAATCGATGGTGATCGCGATGACGCTGGCGCTTGCCGCCTGCGTCAGGATGGTGCCCGATACCAGGCCGGTCCAGGGTGTGGCGCTACCGCCGGGAACCGTCTCCAGTGCCGCCTTCGCGCCGATCGAGCGCGGAGCGGATGTGGCAGCGTTGGGGTTGGCGCCCGACGATGCAGGCACGGCGCTGGTATCCTTCATCGAGTCGTGTCCATCGATCCTCAAGCGCGAGGATGCCAGCGGGCTGACGTTCGCGGAAGACTGGCGCCCCGCTTGCGAAGCCGCGGCAACCTGGCCGGTGTCCGACGCGCGGCGCTTCTTCACCAGCTATTTCGAAACCGCGCGTGTGGGCGATGGTGCGGCTTTCGCCACCGGCTATTTCGAACCCGAAATCCGCGGTAGTCGAGTGCGTGCCGCGGGGTACGACGTACCCATCTATGGCGTCCCGCCCGAACTCACGCGCGCCTGGCCCGAAGACATGCCCGAAAGCGAGCGCGAAGGGCGCCCGCCGCTGGGCCGCTACGACGACAGGGGCGAATTCGTGCTGTTCCACGATCGCACCGAGATCGAACTGGGCGCGCTGGAGAATCGCGGTCTGGAAATTGCCTGGGCGGCGGACCCGGTAGAGTTCTTCTTCCTCCAGATTCAGGGCTCGGGCCTGCTGCGCCTGCCCGACGGTTCGCTGATGCGGATCGGTTATGCGGGTCAGAACGGGCGCGAATATGTCGGCATCGGGCGCGTCATGCGCGAGCGCGGTCTGATCGGCGAAGGCACGCCTTACGAAACCTCGATGCAGGGCATTATGGCCTATATTCGTGATCATCCCGCCGAGGGGCGCGACATCATGCGCCTCAACAAGAGCTGGGTGTTCTTCCGCGAGCTGAATTCGGATGGTCCGCTGGGTTCGCTGGGCGTGCCCGTCCGCCGTGAAGCCTCGGTCGCGGTCGACCCGAAATTCGTGCCCTATGGAGCCCCGGTATTCCTCGATATGGAAACCGATGTCGCCGATGGCCTGTGGATCGCGCAGGATACGGGCGGGGCGATCAAAGGGGCCAATCGGTTCGACACTTTCTGGGGCAATGGCCGGGATGCGCGCGCGATTGCGGGCGAGATGAGCACGCGCGGATCGGCGCTGGTCCTGCTGCCACGAGGGACGATCGAACGGCTCGAAGCCCGGCGATGAGCGCGCCGCGCGGATTGTCGGCAGAAGAGGCCGCTGCATGGGAGAAGGTTGCGGCGACGACAGTGCCGCTGCATCCGCTCAAGCCTGTCCAACCCCGCCCCGCGCATGAGGCGAAAGCGCCCGCCCAGCCAGGGCCGACCAGAAAGGCGAGCCTGCCACGGGCGCCGAAGTCGGCCCACATCGCGCCGCCACCGCCACCGAACCAGCCAACCCAACCGGACCGGGGTCTCGATTCGCACTGGGACCGGCGGCTCAAATCCGGCGCGCTGCAACCGGAGCTGACGCTGGACCTGCATGGGCATAATCTCGATGCCGCCTATGACCGGCTGATGAGCGGGGTGGCGCAGGCACGGGCGATGGGCGCACGCACGATCCTGCTGATCACAGGCAAGCCGCGCCCGGTGGCGTCGGCGGATCGCAGCGCGCGCCGCGGCGCGATCCGCGCCAAGGTGCTCGATTGGCTGGCGGCATCGAGCCACCATTCGGCCATCGCCGCCGTCCGCCGCGCGCATCAGCGCCACGGCGGCGACGGTGCACTCTACATCGTGCTCAGGCGCGAACGCTGAAGGGTCATTCGGCGTTGGCCTTCGACGCGACGCCCTCACCGGAAATCGACAATGCGCTGGCCATTCCCGGCGCCTTCGACTTACCGCCGATCTTGTCGCGGACGGCTTCTTCGATGCGATCGCCGATCGCGGCATCGACATTGCGCCAGTATTCGAAGGCGCGCACCAGAACCTTCTCGCTGACGCCATCGGCCAGATGGCCCGCGACATTGGACACGAAGCGATCGCGCTGGGCATCATCCATGACGTCGCGCACGAGGATGCCCGCCTGCGTCCAATCGTCATCGTCCTCACGCAGGGTGTAGGCCTGCCGCACCATATCCCCATCGGCGTGCCAGGTGGCTTCGCCGCCCACCTCGGGCTGTGCGACCGGTCCGCCATAGGAATTGGGGGCATAGACCGGATCGACGGCATTCTTCACCCGCATATCGCCTGCGCGCGAATAGGAATGGACCTCCGCGTTTTTGGCCGAATTCACCGGGATCTGCTTGTAATTGACGCCCAGCCGCGCGCGATGCGCATCGGCATAGGAAAAACCGCGAGCGAGCAGCATCTTGTCGGGCGACAGGCCGATACCGGGAACCATATTGTTGGGTTCGAAGGCGAGCTGTTCGATCTGCGTATCCCAATCGACCGGGTTTTCGTTCAGCATCAGCTTGCCGACTTCGATCAGCGGATAATCCTCATGCGGCCAGACCTTGGTGAGGTCGAACGGATTGATGCGATAGGTCTTGGCATCCTCATAGGGCATGATCTGCCATTTCAGCGTCCAGCTCGGATAATCGCCCTTGTGGATCGCATCGAACAGGTCGCGGCGGTGGTAATCGCTATCCTCGCCCGCTTTCTTCACCGCTTCGTCCTGCGTGAGATGTGCGTTTCCGCTCATGTCGCCGACATCGGTGTGGAAGTGGAATTTGACCCAGAACTTCTCGCCCTCGGCATTGATGAGCATGTAGGTATGGCTGCCATAGCCGTTCATCTCGCGCCAGTTCTTGGGCACGCCGCGATCGCCCATCAGATAGGTCACCTGATGCGCGCTTTCGGGGCTCAGCGTCCAGAAATCCCACATCATATCGTGATCGCGTAAGGCATTGTCGGCGCGGCGCTTCTGGCTGCGGATGAAATGCTGGAACTTCAGCGGATCGCGGATGAAGAAGATCGGCGTGTTGTTGCCGACCATGTCGAAATTGCCATCTTCGGTATAGAATTTGACCGAGAAGCCGCGCGGATCGCGCCAGGTGTCGGGGCTGCCGCGTTCGCCCGCCACGGTGGAAAACCGCATTGCGACATCGGTTTTCACGCCCGGCTGAAACAGCTTGGCCTTGGTATATTTCGAGACGTCGCCAGTCGTCTCGAAGTACCCGAATGCGCCCGAACCCTTGGCATGCGGTTGGCGCTCGGGAATGCGCTCGCGATTGAAGTTCGCCATCTGCTCGATGAGATAGTGATCGTTGAGGACGATCGGACCATCGCGGCCGATCGTCAGCGAATGCTCGTCGCTCTGTACGCGGATACCTGCATCGGAGGTGGTGGGGGGGATTTTTGAGCCGGACATGGGCGACGCCTTTCAGTTGGAGTGTGATAGACATACGAGCCGGTTGCGGGTTCGGGTCCCGGGCCTGGTGACACATTTTGCCGCTCGGTGTGATCGGATCGCACGAATACAAAAACCCCCGGCATTTCTGCCAGGGGTTTCGTGCGAACCGGCGGGCCGGATCAGTGATATTTGGCGTATTCGAGATCGAAGCGATCGGCTTCCATCACCTTGGTCCAGGCCTTGACGAAATCGTCGACGAATTTCCGCTCGTTCCCGTTTTCGGCATAGACTTCCGCCACGGCGCGGAGCTGCGAATTCGATCCGAAGACGAGGTCGGTGCGCGTGGCGTGCCACTTCACATCCCCCTTGAGGCGGCACTTGCCGACGAACTCCTCGTCTCCGCTCTCATCGACGACTTCCCACACCGTGCCCATGGCGAGCAGGTTGGTGAAGAAGTCGTTCGACAGCACGCCGGGACGATCGGTGAGGACGCCGATACTGTTGCCATGCTGCGTATGCTTGCTGACCGCGCCCAGCGCGCGCATGCCGCCGAGCAGTGCGGTCATTTCGGGCATGGACAGGCCGAGCAGATGTGCCCGGTCGACCAGCATGTCTTCGGTCTTCACGCTGGCCTTGGTCTTGAGATAGTTGCGGAACCCGTCCGCGAAGGGTTCGAGCGGCTCCCAGCTTTCGGCATCGAACTGGTCTTCGGTGGCGTCACCGCGCCCGGTGGACACATCGACGCTGACATCGAAGCCGCCATCCCGCGCTGCCTTCTCGATCGCTGCGGCACCGCCCAGCACGATGGCATCGGCCAGCGAGAGCTCACCGCGCAGTTCGTCCAGCTTGGCCAGGACCTTGCCCAATTCCTCTGGATCGTTGACCGCCCAGTTCCTCAGCGCATCGAAGCGGATATGCGCGCCATTGGCGCCGCCGCGATGGTCCGAATTGCGATAGGTCGAGGCCGAGGCCCAGGCCGCCTTGACCAGTTCGCTGACGGTGAGTCCGCTATCAAGGACCGCCCGTTTGAAGTCGGCTATCGCGCTGTCCGAAGCCTGCCTCCCGGCGGGGACCGGATCCTGCCAGATCAGGTCTTCGGCCGGGACTTCCGGACCGAGGTAGCGAACCTTTGGCCCCATGTCGCGGTGACACAGCTTGAACCATGCACGCGCAAAGGCATTGTCGAGCGCTGCCTGGTCGTCGCGGAAACGCTCGGAAATCTTGCGATATTCCGGGTCGCGCTTCAGCGCCATATCGGCGGTGGTCATCATGGTCGGGACCTTCTTGGACGGATCGCGCGCATCGGGCGCCATGTCCTCCGGGTCCGGATCGATCGGCTGCCACTGGTTCGCGCCCGCCGGGCTTTGCACCAGCTCGTAATCGTATTTGAACAGCAGGCGGAAATAGTCGCCGCCCCATTCAATCGGGTTCGGCGTCCAGGCCCCCTCGATACCGCTGGTGGTGATATGGCCCTTGCCGATTTCTTCGGGGTCGGTCAGCCAGCCGAAGCCCATAGTGTGCAGGTTTTCGCCTTCGGGGGCCTTGCCGAAAGTGTCGGAAGGCTTGGCACCATGCGCCTTGCCGAAGGCGTGGCCGCCTGCCGTCAGCGCGACCGTTTCCTCGTCATTCATCGCCATGCGGGCAAAGGTTTCGCGCATATCGCGCGCCATGCCTTCGGCATCGTGCGGATTGCCGCCCGGCCCTTCGGGATTGACATAGATGAGACCCATCTGGATCGCCGCGAGCGGGTTTTCGAGCGCCTTGCCTTCATCGGGCAAGATGCGCGTTTCCGCGCCGGTATCGACCCACTGTTCCTCGGTGCCCCAATAGACCGTTTCCGGTTCGAACACGTCCTTGCGGCCACCGCCAAAACCAAAGGTCGGGCCGCCCATCGATTCGATCGCGACATTGCCGGTGAGGATGAAGAGATCGGCCCAGCTGATATGTTTGCCGTATTTCTGCTTGATCGGCCACAGCAGGCGGCGCGCCTTGTCGAGATTGCCGTTGTCGGGCCAGCTATTGAGCGGGGCGAAGCGCTGCTGGCCGCTGCCCGCGCCGCCGCGCCCGTCGCCGGTGCGATAAGTGCCTGCTGCGTGCCATGCCATGCGGATGAAGAAAGGGCCGTAATGGCCGTAATCCGCCGGCCACCAGTCCTGGCTGTCGGTCATGAGATCGATCAGATCGCGTTTCAGGGCCTGATAGTCGAGCGCGTTGAACGCCTCGCAATAGTCGAAATCCTCGCCCATCGGGTCGGCACTGCGGCCGCCCTGCTGGAGGATTTCGAGCTGCAGGCTGTCGGGCCACCAATCGCGGTTGGTCCGGCCCAGCAGGCCGCGCATCTCGCCATCGCCATGGAAGGGGCAGCCGCTCATTTCACCTGTCTTGGCGTCCATCGTCTCTCTCCACTCTCTTTAGATTCGAAAATCCGGTGAAAGAATGATGCGCCTTTGGCGGTAATCCGTCCAATCGATTAATTGCGTCGATTTAATAGCCTTAGGCGATGACTGGGCGGACCGCGCTCCAGATGCGAAAAGCGCCGCCATCCCGTTGGAATGGCGACGCTTTCATGACCGGTCTGTGGCAAGCTCAGGCGGCTTGCGCAATGTCTTCAGCCGGTTCGGTACGGATGAGGTAGTCGAAGGCCGACAGGCCCGCCTTCGATCCTTCCCCCATGGCAACCACGATCTGCTTGTAGGGCACATCGGTCACATCGCCCGCGCCGAAAATGCCCGGCAGGTTGGTGCGGCCTTCTTCGTCGGTGACGATTTCGCCGAACTTGGTGAGTTCGAGGCCCGAACCCTGCAGCCATTCGGTATTGGGGACGAGGCCGATCTGCACGAACACGCCTTCGAGCTCGACCCGGCGCTCCCCGCCCGATTCGCGATCCTTCAGCACGAGCCCGTCGACCTTGCCGTCCTTGCCGGTAATCTCGGTCGTCTGGCCGCTGGTGACAATCTCGACATTGGCCATCGAACGCAGCTTCTTCTGCAGCACCTCGTCGGCACGCAAGCTGTCGTCATATTCAATGAGCGTCACATGACCGACGATCTTGGCCAGATCGATCGCCGCCTCGACACCGGAATTGCCGCCGCCGATCACGGCAATGCGCTTGCCTTTGAACAGCGGACCATCGCAGTGCGGGCAATAGGCCACGCCCTTGTTGCGATATTCCGCTTCCCCCGGAACGCCGAGATTGCGCCAGCGCGCGCCGGTGGCAAGGATCAGGCTGCGCGCCTTGAGGCTTGCGCCATTGCCAAGCTCCACCGTGTGCAGACCGCCTTCCTGTTCGGCAGGCACCAGCTTCACTGCCTTGGCGAGATCCATCAGGTCGATGTCGTATTCGCCCACATGACGCTTCAATTCGCCCGCCAGTTTCGGCCCTTCGGTATAGACCGTGCCGGGCAGGTTCTCGATCCCCAGCGTATCGTGCAACTGGCCACCGAAACGTTCGGCGGCGATGCCGGTGCGAAAGCCCTTGCGTGCGGTGTAGATGGCGGTCGCGGCCCCGGCCGGGCCGCCGCCGACCACCAGCACTTCGAACGCGTCCTTGGCCGACAGTTTCTCTGCCGCCTTCGCTTCGCTGCCGGTGTCGAGCTTCGCCAGGATTTCGGCCAGCTCCATCTTGCCGTTGTAGAACGGTTCGCCATTGAGGAAGGTCGCCGGCACGGCCATGACCTCGCGTGCATCGACCTCCTCCTGGAAGGTGCCGCCCTCGATCAGCGTGGCGGTGATGCGCGGGTTTTCCAGCGCCATCAGGGTGAGGGCCTGCACCACGTCGGGGCAGTTATGGCAGGAAAGCGAGAAGTACATCTCGAACGCGTAATCGCCTTCGAGGCCGCGGATCTGCTCGAGCAGGTCTGCGTCAATTTTCGGAGGGTGGCCACCGGCCCACAATAGGGCCAGCACAAGGCTGGTGAATTCGTGACCCATCGGCAGGCCCGCGAAACGGACCCACTTTTCTGCATCGCCGCCGCGGCGAATGACGAAGCTGGGCCTGCGCTCATCGGTCCCGTCGAAACTCGCGCTCACCAGGTCGTGAAGCGCGGCGACCTCCTCGAGCAATTCGCGCGTCTGCGCGCTCTTGGCGTCATCGCCGAGCGAGGCGACCAGTTCGACCGGTTCGCGCAGATTCGCGAGATAGGTCTTGAGCTGCTGGGTCATGGTTGCGTCGAGCATGGGCGGACTCCGGGCTCCGGGTGGGACGAAGGATTCGAAAATCTTGGGGAAGGGAAAAGGCCCGGGGCGAGGGGGGAGGGGGGTGCCCCGGGCCTTCCAGCGACCCGAGTTTTAGGCTCGGGCTCTTATGCGGGCGCCCCTAGAGCGCCCGATCTGTCATCAGGCTTAACGCCTAGATCTTGCCGACGAGGTCGAGCGAAGGCGCCAGCGTGTCTTCGCCTTCTTCCCATGCGGCCGGGCAGACCTGGCCGGGATTGTTGCGGACGTACTGGGCCGCGCGGATCTTGCGGACCAGTTCGTTGGCATTGCGGCCGACACCTTCGCAGGTCTGCTCGACAAGCTGGATGACGCCATCGGGATCGACCACGAAGGTCGCCCGATCGGCAAGGCCGACGCCTTCACGCAGCACGTCGAAATTGCGCGCCAAAACGTGGTTCTGATCGCCCAGGAACGGGAAGTTCAGCTTGCCGATCTTCTCGCTGGTGTCGTGCCATGCCTTGTGGCTGAAATGGGTGTCGGTCGACACCCCATAGACTTCGACGTCCAGTTTCTGAAGCATTTCGTAATGTTCGCCGAGATCCTCGAGTTCGGTCGGGCAGACGAATGTGAAGTCGGCCGGATAGAAGAAGAAAACGGCCCACTTGCCCTTCACGTCTTCGTCCGTGACTTCGAAGAAGTCCTTGCCGGCCTGAAACGCAGTGGCGGTGAACGGTTTGATCTCGCTTCCGATGATACCCATGAATGTCTCCGTAGTTCGGGTTGAAACTGATGGTGGTCAGATAGGGCTTGTTGCGATGCACAAAAGCGATAAGTTGCGATTGCGAGGATCGAAATAATCGATCAAATCGATGGAACCTTCGATAAGCTCGGCATCCAGACGCGTTCGTGGTTTTCCATCCCGTGCCGGTCGCCCTGCTGGGGTGCCGCCCCGCAGCCGCCCATAGAGGAACGCGAATAACGGCCGGTCGTTGTGCCTGTCATGCGGGCCGACGAGCACGTGAAGGCTGCGATCCGTTTGCGAGGAAGGAATTCGATGATGCGAAAACTGGGAATTTCGATGGCGATCACGGCGCTGGTCGGCCTTGCCGCGTGCGACCAGGGTGGCCAGGATGCCGACCCGAGTGCCGCGGAGGCGGAAATCGCGGAGGCAGAAATCGAGCAGGTTACCGGCTCGCAAACTCCGGTGGCGGAACGCAAGATCAGCTTCTGCGATGGCGAAGGCAACCGCTATGCGAGCGAAGCGGAAGCGCAAGCCGCCGGTCTCGAACCTGCGGAATACGGAGCGACTTATTGCCCCGAATATCTCGATCCGACCATGCATCCGAGCTGGGATGCGGATCGTGACGGGATCAACGATTGCGAAGCGGACGGGATTTGCGACGATTCGGTCGATTACACGCAGCCCAGACCCCGGGAATAACGCGCACGGCAAGCGTGCATTTGACGTAACCGCGACGTGCGGCATTCAGCCGCATTGTGCGCGGTGGAGCAGCTTGTGATCGGCCAGAACCAGCGCCATCATCGCTTCGACCACGGGTGTTCCGCGGATACCAACGCACGGATCGTGGCGCCCCTTCGTGCGCACTTCGGTCGCCTCGCCGTCGCGGGTCACGCTGGCGACCGGGGTTAGGATCGAGCTGGTGGGTTTGAACGCCACCCTGCAGGTGACCGGCTGGCCGGTCGAGATACCGCCCGCGATCCCGCCTGCATGGTTGGCCTCGAAACGGGGACCGTCATTGCCCCCATCGTTTAAAGAGGGCCGCATCGGGTCGGCGTTCTGTTCGCCCGTCAGCCGCGCGGCTTCGAAACCGTCGCCGATCTCGACCCCTTTGACTGCGTTGATGCTCATCATGCCTCCCGCAAGGTCGGCATCGAGCTTGGCATAGACGGGTGCGCCCCAGCCCGCTGGCACACCCTCGGCCACGCATTCGACCACTGCGCCGAGCGACGAGCCGGCCTTTCGCGCCTCGTCGACCAGCTTTTCCCAGCGTTTTGCGGCCTGTGCGTCGGGGCACCAGAAGGGATTGCGCGCGATTTCCTCGCGGTCGAAATTCGCGGGGTCGATCCGGTCGCCGCCGATTTCCGCGACATAGGCGACGATGCTTACCTCGGGGATGACCAGCCTCGCCACGGCGCCCGCCGCCACGCGCATTGCCGTCTCTCGCGCCGAACTGCGCCCGCCGCCGCGATAGTCGCGGAAGCCGTATTTCGCGTCATAGGCATAGTCGGCATGGCCCGGTCGATAGGATTTCGCGATCTCGGAATAGTCCTTCGATCGCTGGTCGGTGTTCTCGATCAGCAGGCTGATCGGCGTGCCCGTGGTCTTGCCTTCGAACACGCCCGAAAGGATGCGGACCGCATCCGGTTCCTTGCGCTGCGTGGTGAACTTGTTCTGTCCGGGCTTTCGTGCATCGAGAAAGGGCTGGATGTCGCTTTCGGACAATGTGATCCCCGGCGGGCACCCGTCGACCACCGCGCCGATCGCGGGGCCGTGGCTTTCGCCCCAGGTGGTAAAGCGCAGCACGCGTCCGAATGTGTTCCAGCTCATACGCCTGTCTTGTCCCAAGCAGTCAGGCCTGTCCACTTTGCCTTTTTTGGGGCGGGGTGAAGCCGAGATTTTCCTACATGGTCGAAAATTTGCGATAGGAATGGGGAGTAAGAAAGGGGGGGCGGGGTGCCCGCCATGTGTCACCCTGGTCCTCGAGTGATATTACGCCGCGAAATCATGGGTTTGTGCCATAAATCTATGGGGTGACGGGGTGTCGCCTTTGTCACCCGGACCCGGCTGGGCCAGGTGCTGGCGATAATTCGCCCGCCGGACTGGTCAAGTCGTTCAATGTCGGGCAGGAACAAACCATGATTGCAAAGCTCAAGGGACTGCTCGACGAAACCGGCGCGGACTGGGCGGTGATCGATGTGTCGGGCGTCGGCTATCTCGTCCATTGCTCTACCAAGACGCTTGCTGCGCTGGGCGAGGTGGGCGAGGCCTGCACCGTCTATACCGATCTGCAGGTGAGCGAGACCGATATGCGCCTGCTCGGTTTCGCCGATGCCGCCGAGCGGGACTGGTTCCGTCTGCTTACCCAGGTACAGGGTGTCGGCAGCAAGGTGGCGCTGGCGATCCTCTCCGCGCTTTCGACGGGCGAGGTGCAGGCCGCCTGTTCGAACGGCGATGCGGCGATGATCGCGCGCGCAAACGGTGTCGGGCCGAAACTGGCGGGGCGCATCGTCAACGAGCTGAAGGACAAGGCAGGCGCGCTGCCGGGCGGCGGGATGGTCGGCGCTGCGGGTGTCGCCGTGACCCCCGCGGGCAGTGCCAGCGCCGATGCGGTGAGCGCGCTCGAAAATCTCGGCTTCAAACCCGCCGTGGCCGCGCGCGCGGTGGCTGCGGCGCAGGGCGAACTGGGTGAGGATGCGGGCGAGGGCGACCTCATTCGCGTCGCATTGAAGAGGGCAGCGGGATGAGAGTGGCAATTTTGCGATATGCGATGACGGCGGCCTTGGCGGCGCTGGTAGCTTCGGCGGCAAGCGCGCAGGACATGAGCGCCTTCGAGACCGGGCCGGTGTTCGAGGACTTCGGGCCTCACGCGCCGGTCGAGGGCGTGGGAAAGCTGACGGCAGGCACGGCGTTCAAGCACAGCTTCGACGTCAGCGAGGCGGCGAGCGAGGGGAAGGCCAACCGCCATATCGAAAGCGCCGCGCGCTTCATCAACATGCACGTCGGCGCCGGAGTCGATCCCGAGGATATTCAGGTCGCGGTCGTGGTCCATGGCGGTGCTTCGCTCGACTTGCTCAAGGAACCGGCATGGGAGGCGCAGGGCAAGTCCGGCGTGAACGCCAGCCACGCCCTGGTGCGCGACCTTCTCGACCAGGGTGTGCGCGTGATCCTGTGCGGCCAGAGCGCCGTCGCGCATGGCATTGCCCGGTCCGATCTCATCCCCGGCGTCGAATTGGCGCTTTCCGCCATGACCGCGCATGCGCTGCTGCAGCAGGCAGGCTATTCGGTGAACCCGTTTTGAGTGAGGAAAACAAACTTACCCCGGAGAGGGTACAGCAGCTCCGAGATAGGACAGCCCCTCAAGCCCTGTATTGGCTTGAGGAGTCGAAGTTTTATAGGGAGCAAGCAACCGGCACGGAGCGCTGGTTGCTGGCAGCGCAACTTTCCATCACATCTGGCGGCATCATCACACTTCTCAATTCAGATGGCTTGGATGCAAACTCGCGCTTTTATGCGTTGATTTGGTTCTTTCTTGGCCTTGCTTGCACTTTGATTGTCGCTCATTTTAGGGCGCAGGCTTTCGCTAAAATGCACCTCTTCGTGTCAAGGGCGGGCCGGGGTCTGCAGGACTTTGCCTCGACCGGCGAGGCGGAAGGGTTGCCCCAAGCGCTGGATGAGACTTCGGCGTCCGAAGTGACAAAGGCCGAGAAAGTGATCGAGATTGCTTACTACCTACCATTTATCACGATCCTTATTGCCTCCTTTATAACGATTGAGGGGTTGGGATGACCGAACCCGTCCCCCTCCACTCGCCCAATCGCCAGCCCGAGGACCCCGACGCGGCGCTGCGGCCGAAGTCGCTCGCCGAATTTGTCGGGCAGAAGGCGGCGCGCGAGAATTTGCGCGTGTTCGTCGAGGCTGCAAAGGGGCGCGGCGAGGCGATGGATCATGTGCTGTTCTTCGGCCCGCCCGGCCTCGGCAAGACCACGTTGGCGCAGATCGTCTCGAAGGAGCTGGGCGTGGGGTTCCGCGCCACCAGTGGTCCGGTAATCGCCAAGGCGGGCGATTTGGCCGCGCTGCTCACCAATCTCGAGCCCAACGACGTGCTCTTTATCGACGAGATTCACCGGCTCAATCCGGTGGTCGAGGAAGTGCTCTATCCGGCGATGGAGGACCGCGCGCTCGATATTATCATCGGCGAGGGGCCGTCGGCGCGCAGCGTGCGGATCGATTTGCCGCCCTTCACGCTGGTCGGTGCGACCACGCGGCAGGGGCTGCTGACCACGCCCTTGCGCGACCGCTTCGGTATTCCGGTGCGGCTCAACTTCTACACCGAGGACGAACTCTTGAAGGTCGTCACCCGCGGGGCAGGGCTGCTCGGCATGGGGATCGACGAGGGCGGCGCACGCGAGATTGCCCGCCGCAGCCGGGGCACGCCGCGTGTCGCGGGCCGCCTGATGCGCCGCGTGCGCGATTTCGCCAGCGTGCTGGGCGAGCCGATCGTGACCACGAGAGTGGCGGACGAGGCATTGACCCGGCTAGAGGTCGATTCGCTCGGCCTCGATGCAATGGACCGCCGCTATCTCACCATGATCGCCACCACATATAAGGGTGGTCCGGTCGGGGTGGAAACGCTCGCGGCGGGCCTGTCCGAGCCGCGCGACACGGTCGAGGAGGTGATCGAACCCTATCTCATCCAGCTCGGCCTGATCGCCCGTACCGCGCGCGGGCGTTGCCTCAACGATGGCGGCTGGGCGCATCTGGGCCTGCCCTCACCATCGACGCCCCAGAGCGATATGTTCGACAAATAGGGTTATCGGTGCGGTAAGAAAGCCACGCTCAACGGTCCCGAAACGGGACGGGGCTTGCGCAACCCTCGCATTTCCGCGAAAAATTTACTTTCTGCATGCATGAGCGATCAGTAAATTCGCGCGAAAATCCGAAAACGGGCGCTGCATAAAGAATCAAAGGTCGCTGCAAGGAACGGAAATTCCTCCGTTTCTTGCGCGGTCGCAAGAGGAATTTTACGATGTCGGTCAAGTCAGCTCTCGCCAAACTCTCGGCCACCGCGGCGGGTGGTGCGCTGCTTGCGGGCGGCGCGGTGCATGTCGCGGAAAAGCCGATTTCCGACAATCCGCAATATAAGTCGAAAGCGGTGAAATACGTCAAGCAGGCCAAGCCGCGCGCCGTGCCGCGGCCGACCGTGCCGCGTGCCCGCACCATTCCGCGCCAGGTCGAATGCGTGCCCGCCGAATCGCCCGAAGCGGCCTATAATCCGAACAATATCTGCCCGCCGGTCTATCGCCAGGCGATGGCCCCCGTTCCCGTACCTCCGTTGCCCGCAGCGGCGCCGGTCGGCGGCGGTGGCGGCGCGGCCCGTTCGATCCCCGGCGGTGGCTATGGCGGCGGATATGGCGGCGGTTTCGGCGGTGGCTTCTTCGGCGGTTTTTTTTCCGGCTCGAGCGGCGGCGGCAGCGTCATCGTCAACTCGACCACCACGACCGGGGGCGAAACGCCCGATGTGATCGTCGACGTATCGACCACCACCTCGACCGGCGGCAGTTCCACCTCCACCTCGACCGGCGGGTCCTCGACTTCCACCTCGACCGGCGAAGTTTCCACCACCACCAGCTCGAGCAGCAGCACGGGCGAGGTCTCCACCTCGACCGGCGCGGTTTCGACCACCACGAGCACGGGTGAGGTTTCGACTTCCACCGGCGCGGTCTCGACATCCACGGGAGAGGTCTCCACTTCGACCGGCGCTGTCTCGACCTCGACCGGCGAAGTATCGACGACGAGCGGCAACATCACCTCGAGCACCAGTTCCTCATCCTCCACCAGCACGTCGAGCTCATCGTCGTCTTCCACCTCGACCTCGAGTTCCTCCTCGACCAGCACGTCGAGCTCCAGCTCCACCTCCAGCTCGGGCAGCAGCAGCGGGACCGACGTGCCGGCTCCGCCGATGATGGCGCTGTTCGGTATGGCGGCTGCCGCGATTCTCGGCCGTCGCAAGTTCCGGATCAAACGCGGCGCCTGAGGAAATTGCCTGCGGCAGGAGCTTAGTCGCGCTGTTGCAGGCTCCATGCGCCCTGGCGGTACCATTGCGTCACGACATATTTGGCCCCCGCTTCCACGGGTAGCGCGGCGTGGCGTGTTGCGCGGTTGGGGCGGCCCTTGCGGTCCATATTGTCCCACATGACCAGCATTCCCGCTTCGGGTGCGATCTTCAGATCGAGTTCCGGGAATTCGGTTTCGCCACCCGCCTCGACCCCGTTGAGATAGACCATCGCGGTCCAGCTTCTTTGCCCGCCGCGTCGGCGCTCGACCTGCCAATGTGGTCGATCGACGCGAAAATGGTCACGGTGGTGACGGTATTCCTCACCCTTGCGGTAGCGCTGCCCTTGCAAGGGTTCGGCATGCCGTCGATCCAGGCCCGTCACCTCGCCGATTCTCGCCGCGAGCTTTTCCGTCTCGGGCAATCCCTCGGCGAAGAAATGAGTCGAACTCGTCCGGCCCCTCGGCGCCACTTTTTCCGAAAACAGGACAGAGGGCTGGATTCGGCTGTCGATGATCGCGATGAGCTCGCGACATTGCTGCGTCGGCAGAAAATCGCGCATGAGGAACATGTCCGCCTTGTCGCCCCCCGCCGGTTCCAGGCGCGGATTGCTCATTGCCTGGCGACGCACAGTGTCGCCGATTTCCCGCATAACGATCGGATCGGCCTGCGGGTCGATTTCCTCGCGACCCAATAGCTTGGCCAGATATTCGATCAGAGCCATGTCAGGCGCGCACTGCGCCGGTTGCCGCTCCAGGTAAGGCGGGGTCAGTCACGCTCTACCGGAAAGTCGGAGGCCTCCCAGGCAAGGATGCCGCCATCCAGATGCAGGGCGGCCGTACCCGATGCGGCGGCCAGCCGTTCGGCGGCGATGCCCGAGCGGCGGTCGGACCGGCAATAGAGTATGCGCTCGCTTCCCCGAGGGTCGGGCAGGGCTTCCGGATCGAATTCGCCGAGCGGGATGTTGATCGCGCCTGCCAGATGGCCCTGAGCAAACTCTTCCGGCGTGCGAACATCGATGAGCTGGACCGGCTCGCCTGCGGCGATCTTCGCTGCCAGCGTGTCCGGGGCGATGGTCTCGGCGGCGGCGCGGGCAGACGCTTCCGCCACATCGTCGTCGGCAGGGCGCGCCTGCGCGGAACAGGCGCCGAGCATAGTCGTCGCCAATCCCGCGAGGAGCGCATGCCGTATCATGCGGACGCCAGTTTCCGGAGCACGTAGTGGAGGATGCCGCCATTGCGGTAATACTCCATCTCGTTCGCCGTATCGATGCGGCACAGCGCGGTGAAGCTGAAGGTCGACCCGTCTTCGCGGGTGACTTCGACTTCGACATCCTGGCTCGGGGTAAGGTCCGCCAGCCCCTTGATGGTGAAGCTGTCGGTCGCCTTGAGGCCAAGGCTGTTGCGGGTGTCGCCATCCTTGAACTGAAGTGGCAGCACGCCCATGCCGATCAGGTTCGAACGGTGAATACGTTCGAAACTTTCCACGATCACGGCCTTCACGCCCAGCAGGATCGTGCCCTTGGCCGCCCAGTCGCGGCTCGAGCCGGTGCCGTATTCCTTGCCTGCGACGACCACGAGCGGCGTGCCGTCTTCCTTGTGCTTCATCGCTGCGTCGTAGATCGGCATCTGCTCACCCTTGTAGGTGGTGACGCCGCCTTCGATCCCGGGAACCATTTCGTTCTTGATGCGGATGTTGGCGAAGGTGCCGCGCATCATCACATCGTGGTTGCCGCGGCGCGAGCCGTAGGAGTTGAAGTCCTGCTTCGAAACCTGGTGGCTCTGCAGATAGGAACCTGCGGGCGAGTCTTCCTTGATCGATCCCGCAGGCGAGATGTGGTCGGTGGTAACCGAATCGCCCAGGATCGCCAGCGGCTTCGCATCGGTGATGTCGGTCACCGGCGCGGGCGTCATTTCCATGTCTTCGAAGAAGGGCGGGCTCGCGACATAGGTGCTGGTCGGGTTCCAGCGATAGGTGTCGCTGGCCTCGACATTGATCGCCTGCCAGTGCTCGTCGCCCTTGTAGACATCGGCATAGCGGGTAACGAACATCTCGCGGTCGATGTTCTTTGCGCGGTGTTCGCGCACTTCGTCATTGGTCGGCCAAATGTCGGCAAGCATGACGTCGTTGCCGTCCTGATCCTGACCGATCGGAGTTTCGGTGATGTCCTCGGTCACCGTGCCCTTGAGCGCATAAGCGACTACCAGCGGCGGGCTGGCGAGGAAGTTGGCGCGCACGTCGGGCGACACGCGGCCTTCGAAGTTGCGATTGCCGGAAAGGACGCTGGCGGCGACGATGTCGTTGCCGTTGATCGCCTTCGAAATCGGCGGGGCAAGCGGGCCGGAATTGCCGATACAGGTGGTGCAGCCATAGCCGACGAGGTCGAAGCCGAGGTCGTTGAGATCGTTCTGCAAGCCCGACTTTTCGAGATAGTCGGTAACCACCTGCGAACCCGGCGCGAGGCTGGTCTTGACCCAGGGCTTGGGCTTCAGGCCCTTTTCATTCGCCTTCTTGGCGACGAGGCCTGCGGCGATCAGCACGTCGGGGTTGGAGGTGTTGGTGCAGCTGGTGATGGCCGCGATCACCACGTCGCCATCACCGATATCGTGGTCCTTGCCATCAACACTGACGCGGGACGGCGCGCTCTTCTTGTAGATTTTCTCGAGATCGGAGTTGAACAGTTCGTCGACCTCCGGCAGCGCGACACGGTCCTGCGGACGCTTGGGGCCGGCAAGGCTGGGCACGACCTTGGACACGTCGAGTTCGAGCGTTTTGGTGAAGACCGGCTCGTTCTCGGGCGTGAACCACATGCCCTGTTCTTTCGAATAGGCTTCGACCAGCGCGATGGTTTCTTCGTCGCGGCCCGTCAGACGCATATATTCGAGCGTCTTGTCGTCGATGCCGAAGAAGCCGCAGGTCGCGCCGTATTCTGGCGCCATGTTCGCGATCGTCGCGCGGTCGGCAAGGCTGAGCTTGGCCACGCCTTCGCCGTAGAATTCGACGAAGCGGCCAACCACGCCGACTTCGCGCAGCATCTGCACGCAGGTCAGCACGAGATCGGTAGCGGTGACGCCTTCGGCCATTTCGCCGGTCAGCTTGAAGCCGACAACTTCGGGGATCAGCATCGAGATCGGCTGGCCGAGCATGGCGGCTTCGGCCTCGATGCCGCCGACGCCCCAGCCAAGAACGCCCAGACCGTTGATCATGGTGGTGTGGCTGTCGGTGCCGACGCAGGTGTCGGGATAGGCGACCGCGTTACCGTCCTGATCATCGGTCGACCAAACGCCCTTGCCGATATATTCGAGGTTCACCTGGTGGCAGATGCCGGTGCCCGGAGGCACGGCGGAGAAGTTCTCGAAGCTCTTCGAACCCCATTTGAGGAAGTCGTAACGCTCCGCATTGCGGGCATATTCCAGCTCGACGTTCTTTTCGAAGGCCTTGGGATGGCCGAATTCGTCGACCATGACCGAGTGGTCGATCACGAGGTTGACGGGCACCTGCGGGTTGATCTTGGCGGTATCGCCGCCGAGCTTCGAAATCGCGTCGCGCATCGCGGCGAGGTCGACCACGCAGGGAACGCCGGTGAAATCCTGCAACAGCACGCGCGCAGGGCGGTACTGGATTTCCTTGCCGGTCGCGGGGTTCTTCTGCCAGTCGGCGATCGCCTGCGCATCGTCGGTCGAAACGGTGAAGCCGCCATCCTCGAAGCGCAGCATGTTTTCGAGCAGGACCTTGAGACTGAAGGGCAGCTTCGACACGTCGCCGATCGTCTTCTCCGCCTTGGCGAAGGAATAATAGGCGTAGTCCTTCCCGTTCACGGTGAGGGTGGAGCGGGTTCCGAGCGTGTCCTTGCCGACCTGGGTCATGCGCGCATCTGTCCTTTCAGTTGAGAGCCGTCACCCGACCAATGGGCGGGGCGGTAGAATGTGCCGCGCACCTGCGCCGGAACGCCGAAAAAATCAAGAGTGCGGCACTGCAACATAGACCAATTGGGGAACCTAGGGGCGGCTTCAGCGCTTATTAAGGCAAAATCAGGGCAGGTGCGCCGCATCGGGCAGCACGGTCCGAAGGATGGAGTTAACAATGTCTTCGCTTCTGGAATTGGGTGACAGCCCGCATCGTTCGCTTCGCGTCGCTGTCCTCGCAGCCGTGCTTGGCGTTGCAGGCTGTTTTACCGCTGCTTTCACTTTCGCCGATCAGCCGGCACAGGCGGCCGAGGTCGAGCAGAGTCGCTAAATCTGGCGGTCTCTGGTCGGGGTGCGTGGTTTGCGCGCCGCTACCCAGCATGACGCGACAATGATGGCCGTGCCCATGATCGTTGGCGTGGTCAGCTTTTCGGCGAAGAATATCCAGCCAAACAGCGAAGCCCATAAGAACCCCGAATATTCCAGCGGGACGAGCACTTGTGCCTCGGCGCGGGCATAAGCCCAGGCGAAGGCCATCGCGCCTACGACTGTCAGAACCGCAGCCGCAGTGAGGTCAACCAGTGTGCTGCGGTCGGGCATCTCGAACAGGAACGGGACCGCAAGGCCGAGCAGGACGACCGACACGCCTGAATGGAAGGTAGCGATTTCGGCAGGCCCGGCGACTTGGGACTGCCTTCGGATCAGGATGAAGCTGTAGGCATAGAGCAACGCGGAAACGAGGATGGCCGCGAGGCCGAGTGCCGTATCGTAGTCGAAATCAGCCTGTCCGATCTTTCCGCCGATGATTACGAGCGTTCCCGCAAACCCAAGGAGCGATGCAACCACGGCCTGTCGGCTGATCGTCTCGCCCAGCAGAACGCGTGCCAGGTAGAGGGCGATCAGCGGCGCGACGAAACTGATTGCGATCGCTTCGGCCAGGGGCAGTGTGGTGAGGGCATAGAAAAAAGTCAGCGCCATGAAAGTCGCAACCACCGAGCGTTGCAGATGCAGTTTCAGTACCTGCTTGCCGGGCCACCGTCCGCCACGCGCCAGCCACAGGGGCAGCGCTATGCCGGTCGCGATTGCCGAGCGGAGCCAGGCGGCCGTAAGCGCACCCACCGCCAAGGCGGCGCTTTTCATATAGGCGTCCATCAGTGAAAGGCTGGCAACCGCCAGGGTAGCCATCGCCATGGGGAGAAGGACATGGTTGCGGTTCACCGGGCCGCCCTATCTGGCCGAACGACCTACGTCACTGCCAATTCAGCCTTGCGAAAGCCAACGTACTGGATTGGCGCCGCGCAACCGATTACTGTAATGTCAGGCTGCACGCGCCGCATGGGGGCTTGGGCCGAACCTGGTAGGATTTATGACACGCTTTCGTCTGATTATCGGCACCGCAATGGGTGCTGCGCTCTGCGCGACCTCGGTTTGGGCGCAGGATAGCGCGCCGGAAAACCTTCTTCCGCCCGAACCGGAAAAGGTCACCGAAGAGCTTCCCGATTATACTGCCGATGCACCGCGCCCGGCGGCGCAGCCAAGTGTCGATGAAAGCTTCGACGATATCCGCATGGAGCGTGGCGAGATCGTTCAGCAATTGCCGGTCCTCGTCCGCGAATGGAGCATTGCCCAGGCCCGGGATCTGCTCGCTTTCATTCCCACGGTCGAGGCCGAGGGACTCGTGCCCTCCGACTACCGTCCCGCTGAATTGCGCATGGCGATCGATAGTGGCGAAGGCGCAGCGCTCAACGAGATGGCGAGCGAAATCTTCATCTGGTTGGTGGAAGACCTGCGCGACGGTCGGACGCCGATGGACGCGCGCCGCCAGTGGTTCGTCGTCGATCCCGATCCCGATGTCCTGCCATCGCACCGCTTGCTGGAAGCTGCGGTCGAGAGTGGCGACATCGCGGGCACGCTAACGGCGCTCAACCCGGTTTCACCCGACTATGCGCGCCTGAAGGAAGAGCTCGCGGTCACGACCGATCCGGCCAAGCGCAAGCTGATCCGGGCCAATATGGATCGCTGGCGCTGGCTCGCGCGCGATCTGGGCAAGCAGTATCTTCTGGCGAATGTTCCCGAATACCAGCTAAGGCTGACGGTGAACGACAAGATCATCAAGCATTACCGCGTGGTGGTCGGCAAGCCGGGTCGCACCGCGACGCCGCAACTTGCGGAGATGGTCGAAGCGGTCATCTTCAACCCGACCTGGACGGTGCCGCAATCGATCGTGAAGGGCGAAGGGCTGGGCGCGAAGGTTCTGAACAATCCCGGCTGGGCGCGGGCCAATGGCTACAAGGCGACCAAGGGCGCCAATGGCTGGATCACCGTGGTCCAGCAACCGGGGCCGGGCAATTCGCTCGGGCTAATGAAGCTCGACATGCCCAATCCGCATGCGATCTTCTTCCACGACACGCC
Source organism: Qipengyuania sp. ABI-127-1 (assembly GCA_022953095.1). GTDB lineage: Bacteria > Pseudomonadota > Alphaproteobacteria > Sphingomonadales > Sphingomonadaceae > Qipengyuania. The sequence continues at coordinate 172,271 of JALJCR010000003.1, forward strand.
CGCAAAGGCGTTGTTCGCGCGCGACAACCGCGCCTTGAGCCATGGCTGCATCAGGGTGCAGGGTGCGCGCGAGCTGGCGATGACGATGGCCATGCTGGGAAATGCCGACAGCCGCGAAGACCTGCCCGTGATCCAGCAGGAAGTCTCCGAAATCACAGCATCGCGCAAATACACGCGCTACCCGATGGAAAAGCAGTGGCCCGCCTACATCACCTATTTTACCTACGGGGTGGATGTGAACGGAGAGCTGCGCCGGTTCGACGATATCTATGGCCGCGATGCGCCGGTTCTGGATGCCCTCGATGCGCCGCGCCAGCGCGAGCGGGCGCGGGAAACGAGCGAAGAGGTCATCGAGATCGTCGACGATCTCCAGACGAGCTGATCGGGATTAGAAAACGCCCGGGTTGGTGCGGCTGAAGGTCGTGCCATCCTCGCGGCGGAGAAGGTCGTACTGTGCGACCGGGGGTGCCGTGGTGCTGCCGTCTTCCGCAAGGCCATAGCTCCCCGCCACCAGCAGTCGTCCGCCCGACAGGTCGATCAGCGCGCGGTCGAACTGCTCCGGCCCCATGGCGAAACAGCCGTTGGACCGGCCGAGGCGGCCCCAGCGGTCGACATGCTCGGGCGTGGCGTAATTCGCCTGGTGCATCACGATCGCGCGGGGAAGGGCGTTGGAATTGGTCGGATCGAGGCCGTCCAGGCGGATCGAGGTGCCATAACGTCCGACATACCAACTGCGCGTCATGAAAGCGCCGCGGCTCGATGCCTCGCTACCCTCGATATTCGAATAGCGCTTGAGCCAGCCATCGTGTTCGCCATCGGAGCCCGTGCCATGGCTGACATGATAGCTTGCCACGCGTTCGTTCTCGAGATCGACGAAATGGAAGCGCTTGCTTGCCGAATGCAGCCCGAAATCGGCGATCCCGACGATATCCTTGCGCCAGACTTTCGATCCGACCCGTTCCAGTTCAGCGCGAGCAATCGCCATCAGCTTCGCGTCGCGTGCAGAAGTGGGATTGACCTGTGCAAACAGGCGCGTGGGAAGGGCTGCCACTGCTCCGGCAGCAAGAGTGCTCTTGATAAGATCGCGGCGTTTCATCGACAATTTCCTTAGCAGGGAGCGACTGACGACGCCATGAACATTGCGCCCGGCCGGTCTGGCTATTCGCCCAGCACCATGCGGTCGCCCTCGATCCGTACCGGCTGGATGGTGGTCAGAAAGCTCTGGCCGAGCAGCGAGACGGCAAGACCATCGGGCACGATGACAGCGCGAACATTGCGCGCTTCGTGGCCGCCCAGGGTCACCCTATCCAGTGATACTTCCACGCCATGCACCGGACCCGACGCGCCGCGGCCCACCGGGCGTATGTCTGCCGGGGACCAAAACAGACCCGCCGCCCGCGCATCGGTGCCGGTCAGCGCGACTATGCTTGCCCCGGTATCGATCAGGAAGGTGAGCCGCGTTCCGTTGATGTTGGCATCGGCATAGAAATGGCCGTCCGCGGCGCGCGGCAATTCGGTCGCACCCGCAACCCATGCGGCATAGCTGTCGGTGTCGCCCGCTTGCGGATCGCTCGCGGTGTACGCGGCCGTGTCAGCGATGGCTGTGTCGGCGGGCGCGCCTTCGGTGGCGAAATCCATCGGGCCATCGGGCACCAAGGCTGCGCCCGCGAAGGCCGTGATGGCAATAGCAAGAAGGGCGATCTCCCGCATGATGGCGGACTATGCGCAAGGCGGTGTTAAATCGCGGTAAAGCGCAGCAGCTCCGCATAGATTGCGTCGGCATCGCGGCTTGCCGCATTGCGCCAGGTGGTGGCGGTTTCTGGGTTCACCAGCGTCCCCTGCGGATCGACCACCAGCAGATTGGGCGTGCCCGGCAACGCCTCGAGGCCGAAACGGCGAGCAATATGCAGATTGTGGCCGTCATCGGTCTGAGGCATTCCGACATTTACGATGACCAGTTCGAAATGTTCGTCGATCAGTTCCGCAAAGCGCGGCGTTTGGAACAGGCCGGCCAGCGCCCGGCTGTCGTGACACCAGTTCGCGCCCATGACCAGCAGCACTTTGGTATCGCGTTCACCCGCCCGCGCCAGTGCCGAATCCACGGCAGCGGTGGCATCCATCTGGGCATCGTAAGCCCGCGCTTCGGGATGGTGAGGCGCTTGGGGTGCTGGTGTGTGGGAACACGCTGCCAAAAGCAGCGCCAAACCGGCAGCGATGCAACGCATTGCTATTCCGCCGCCTCTCTCGCATGCGGATCGAAGGCCACTGCCTCGCCCGCCTCGATGAGTGCCGCTTTCTCTTCCACCAGTTTCACGATGTGGTCGAGCATGTCGTCGCTCTTCACATGGTGGTCGGTCACGCCTGAGAGGTAGACCATGTGTTTGCCATTGCCGCCGCCGGTGATGCCGATATCGGTCTCGCGCGCTTCGCCCGGGCCGTTGACCACGCAGCCGAGGACCGAGAGGCTCATCGGCGTCTTGATGTGTTCGAGCCGCTTTTCGAGCGTTTCGACCGTGCGGATCACATCGAAACCCTGGCGCGAACAGCTCGGGCAGGACACCACCCGGACGCCGCGCGTGCGCAGGCCCAGGGCTTTCAGAATCTCGTAGCCGACCTTCACTTCCTGCTCGGGCTCGGCAGAGAGCGAGACGCGGATCGTGTCGCCGATGCCCGCCCACAGCAGGCTGCCGATCCCGATCGAGCTCTTCACCGTCCCGCCGACGAGGCCGCCCGCCTCGGTAATGCCGAGATGCAGCGGGCAGTCCACTGCCTCGGCCAGCCCGTGATAGGCGGCTACCGCGAGGAACACATCGCTGGCTTTCACCGCCACCTTGTATTCGTGGAAATCGTGGTCCTGCAGCAGCTTGATGTGGTCGAGCGCGCTTTCGATCAGCGCTTCGGGGCAGGGCTCGCCGTATTTTTCGAGCAGGTCCTTTTCCAGGCTTCCGGCGTTCACCCCGATGCGGATCGCGCAGCCATTGGCCTTAGCCGCGCGGACCACCTCGGCCACGCGGTCGCTGCTGCCGATATTGCCGGGATTGATCCGCAGGCAGGCCGCGCCTTTGTCGGCGGCCTCGAGCGCGCGCTTGTAGTGGAAATGAATGTCGGCGACGATCGGGACGCCAGCCGCCTTGGTGATCTTGTCGAAATGTTCGGTCGATTCCGCCGTCGGGCAGGAAACGCGAATGATATCCGCGCCCGCATCCTCGCAGCGGCGGATTTGATCGATCGTCGCGCCTACATCCTCGGTCGGCGTATTGGTCATGGTCTGCACGGTGATCGGCGCATCGCCACCTACGGGGACGTTGCCGACCATGATCTGGCGGGACTGGCGGCGCTCGATAGTGCGCCAAGGGCGGATGGAAGACATGATGCGCGATATAGTCTGTGGAGCATGAAGGGGCAATGACAGGGCATATACCGTGCTGCACGAATCGCCCGATGCCTTTGGCAATCTTTCTGGTGACCATGATGGGGTTTGGTCGCCCTGAGTTTCCCGGCCGACCTGCCTGGGATGATTTTGGTCCACTATCGGGAATGGCCGGTCGGGCGGTGGTTGGGGGCTTGGCCTTGGAGGGCGCTGCTTCCGCACACGCGACCGCGCAGGCCGAAGCGTGCTTTCTGTAAGATGACCGGACAATTCACAAGGACGTCATCACCCGGGTCTTAGCGGCTGTCGTCGAGGAAATGCACAGCAGCCGAGGGAAAACATGGCGATCGGAAAACTCAAACTGATATGCTCAGGCACAATCCTGATCGCAGGTTTATCGGCTTGCGCGACTATCTCGGAAAAAAGCTGCGCCTATGACGCATGGTATGATGTGGGTTTTCGCGGAGCGATGGCCAATCACGATCGAGCGGACTATCTCGACGACATCTTCAAAGACTGCGGTAAGCACGGTTTCGAACCAAATATCGCCGAATTGCAACGTGGTTTTGCAGATGGGACGGAGCGCTTTTGCGAGCCCGATAACGGGTTTGCCTGGGGGCGCGCCGGACACGGCTATAACGGGATCTGCCGCTCGCCCGAATTTTCCAATGCCTATGCGGAAGGCTACCACATCTATGAAATCGAGACACGCCGATCGGCGATTGTCTCGCGCCTGTCCTCGATCCGGTCCGAACTGGAAAAGCTGGAGAAGACGCTGGACGAGGATGAACTAACCGAAAAAGAACAACGCAAGGCCCGGCGCAAATACGACAAGCTTCGGCGCGAACGCAAGGATCTCAGGCGTGAGCTCGAGGCTCTGCCCTTTGTCTGATCGGGCTGCCGATGGTCGGTGGTCGGATTACCAACGCACCAGCGGCGGGACGGCGAAGCGCCCGACAAGCGCGCCGAGAGCCACCGGCAAGGCATGCCAGGTGCCAAGGTGGGCCAGCGTGTCGATCGGGCAGGCCAGGCCATAGGCGAAGCTTCCCAGCGCGCCCGCCGCGATGCCGGTAAAGGTCCCGGCAAGCGTGGTCGAGACCGGTGCTCCGCGCCGCAGCCAGCCGACCAGCGCGGCAAAGGTCAGCACGCTAAAGGCCGAACCGGCGAGGAAACAGTCCAGCCCATAAGGATCGTGCGTGACTTCGTGCAGATCGCCATGAAAGCCGAGCGTCACCAGCGCCGCAACCGGCAGCACCGCGAACATCGCCAGTGACCAGCGCGCGCCGTCATGGCTGTTGCCGACGCGCGGTCCGGCCATGCGCACCACGGCCAACGCCGTTGCCACACCGAGCAGGCCCAGCATCCCATTGACGATGAAGAAAAACGCCGATGCGTGGCCCGACAGAACGCCGCGCCATAGCCCATCGAGCAGTTCGACGGCGAGGATCGTGCCGACGACGGCCAGTGCCACCAGCACAATACCGTGCATCAGCTTCATCGGCTGGACTGGCGACAGATCGGTCGCGAGCTCGTCGATCAGGGAATTGGGAACCCGGTTCATGTCAGTCTGCTTTCTCTACGAGCGCGGACAGCTTCTTCAATCCGCGATGAATGTTTACCTTGACCAGGCTTTCGCTCTGGCCGGTCTTGGCCGAGGCTTCGGCGATCGACAGCCCTTCGATCTTGACCAGTTCGATCACTTCGCTCTGCTTGTCCGGCAGGTGAACGAACAACCGTTCCAGGCTCATCCGGGCCATCACCGCCTCTTCGTCGCTGTCTTCGGCAGCGTCGTGGTCGCCCAGTTCGTCTTCCGCCTTGCGATAGACCTTGCGCAAGTGATCGACCCAGCGATAGCGCGCGATCGCCGCCAGCCAGGGCAGGAAGGCGCGGGTCGGGTCCCAGGTCGCGCGCTTGGCGTGTACGGCCATCATCACTTCCTGAACCAGATCGTCGAGCTGCGCCGGGGCGACCCGGCGGCGGAAATAGCGTTCGAGCCACAGCTGGATTTCGGCGAGGAGCACGCGATAGGCGCTGGCATCGCCCTTTTGCGAGGCGGCCATCAGCTGCGCAAGGCTGGCTTCGTCGGCGATCATCGCGTCCTTCTCCCCTCGATCCGCAGGCTATCAGCTGGCGCGGCGCGAGGCGAGCAGCGCGTCGAGCGAGAACAGGCCTCCCCCGCGCGATACCAGCACTGCCGCCATGGCGACCCACACGATATGCGTTTGCCACCATGCTTCGGGATAGACGAAGATCTGGATCACCAGCGTCATCACCAGCAGCGCCAGCGCCGAGAACCGCGAAAAAAAGCCGAGCACCAGCAGGATGGGGAAGAGGTGCTCGGCATAGGTGGCCATCGGGGTCGCGATGGCCGGGGGGATGGGCAGATCCGAATATTCATATTCGAACAGGAAATAGGCCTGGTCGCTGATCGAGAGCAGCGAACCGTCCTCGACCTTGGTGCGGCCCGAGCGCCAGAAGATCCCGGCGAGCGCCACACGGGTAAGCAGCAGCGCCAGCCCTTCCGGCACGCGCGAAGCGAGCCATGCGGCAAGGTGATCGTAGCGGGCTAGTAGCGTCTGCATGGCTTACCTCGTGTGGCTGGGAGCGGGATCGGTCAGCGCTTGATGGCGGTCAGCGAACCCTTGCCCTTGGGTGTGGAGATCTTCTCGCAACTGCCCTTGGGGACGAGCTTCCAGGCATTGCCCTGGTAATCGCGGGTGGAGGTTCCGGCGCAGCTGGTGCCAGGTCCTGCGGCGCAATCGTTTTCGCCAGCCTTGGCGACGCCGTAGCATTTTTCCATCGCGGGTTTCTTCTGCGCGGCGGCTGGGGTGGCGGCAAGACCGGCGGCGACGCTGGCGGACAGCGCCATACCGGCGAGACGGGCAATCGATTGGGTGTTCATATCGGTATCTCTCTCGAAAACTTCATCTGGGGGGCGCCCCGGCACGAACGCCGGAACTGGCCTGTCATTCGGGCGGGTGCCGGGCATCGTTACAGCGCGACGAAAAAATTCCGGCGGTGTAACCGGCGCGGGCCAGCGCGCGAACGACCCCCGTGTGCGCAGTCCCGCGCATCACGATCAAAAGGGATCACGTCCAATGACCGCCATTCGCAAACCCGCCGCCGCAGCCGCCGCCGCAGCCTTCGCGCTTTCCTCCATGGCTGCTTTCGCTGCCGAACCGCCCGCGGGCAGCACCGGCCGCGCGCTCGGTGCGGAAGACACCGTCCATTGCTACGGCGTGCATTCGTGCAAGGGTCAGGCCGACTGCGCGACCACCGAGAATGCCTGCAAGGGCCAGAACGACTGCAAGGGTCACGGCTTCAAGGCGATGAAGGCGGGTGACTGCCTCGCCAAGGGCGGCACGATCGGCGACCTCGGCTGATCCGTCTCCCGGCGGCCCGGCCAACCCCTATCCTCCTCCGGTCCGCCGGGCCGCAACCTCCTTCTCGTAACGGAGTCACAATGAGCGCGATCGCCCCCTTTCACGGTTTCGGCCTCGGCCTCAGGCGCACCCACTACGCCGACTTCCTCGAGGGCGAGGTCGATGTCGATTTCGTCGAGGTCATTTCCGAAAACTACATGGTCGAGGGCGGCAAGCCTTTGCGCGTGCTCGAACAGGTGCGCGAAAAGCACCCGGTGATCCTTCACGGCGTGTCGATGTCGATCGGGTCCGCGCAAGGGTTGGATGAAGATCACCTCTCGCAGCTGCGCGGGCTGGCCGACCGGATCGATCCGCTGTGGGTGTCCGACCATCTGTGCTGGACCCGCACCAGTGCGCACAACAGCCACGACCTCCTGCCGCTGCCGCTGACGCGCGAGGCGCTCGACGCGGTCTGTGCCAATATCGACCGCGCGCAGGACGCGCTTGGGCGGCCGATGTTGTTCGAAAATCCGTCGAGCTATCTGACCTTTCCCGAAGACGAGATGGCCGAATGGGAATTCCTGTCGGAGATGGCGCAGCGGACGGGATGCTACCTGCTGCTCGACATCAACAATGTCTATGTGAGCGCGCATAATCACGGGTTTTCGGCGCGCGACTACATCGCCGGGCTCCCGCTCGACCGGGTGCGCCAGATCCATTTGGCAGGGCACGAACCGGGCGAGATCATCATCGACACGCACGACCGCGCGGTGAGCGGCGGCGTGTGGGAGCTTTATGCGGATACGATCGCGCAGCTCGGGCCGGTCGCGACGATGATCGAGCGCGACGACAAGATCCCGCCGCTGGCCGAGTTGCTCGCCGAACTCGAGCTCGCGCGATCGCTGGGGCGGGGCAATGCGGGGGCCATCGCAGCATGACCGGCCTTGCCCAGCGACAGGCGGCCTTTCTCGGCGCGATTCTTGACGATGAGGCACCTTTGCCAACGGGCTGGGGCGACGAACGCGCGCCGGGTCTCGCGATTTATCGCAACAATTACCGCACGTCGTTGATGGAAGCGCTACGCTCGACCTTCGAGAGGACCGAGCGGCTTGTCGGCGAGGATGCGTTCCGCCGCGCCGCCGCGCATCACTGCATCATGCATCCCCCGCGAAGCTGGACTCTCGACCTCGTCGGGAAGGGCTTTCCCGAAACCTGCACCGAGCTTTTCACACACGATCCCGACGTGGCCGAACTGGCTGCGCTCGAATGGGCGATGCACGAGGCATTTGTCGCACGGAACACAAAACCGCTGACCACCGCCGGATTCGGGGAGGCCTGCGCCAAATTCACCGAAGGCGACTGGGAAGACCTCACATTAACCTTGGTGCCCGATCTGCGCGTGGTTGGCGCAAGCCATGATCTCGTTCGCCTCTGGTCTTCCCTTGCTGCGGATAGGGCGAAACCGGATGTGGTCCCGTGCGGAGAGGCGCAATGTGCGATCGTCTGGCGCGAGGGCGAACGACCCGTCTTCGCTCTTCGGCCGGCATGGGAAGGCGCGGCACTGGACGCGTTTCAGAGGGGCGCGACATTCGGCGCGGTTTGCGCGGCGCTGATCGAAACGCTGGGCGAAGAAGCGGCAATCGCCGAAGCCGGTGCGATGCTGGCCCGATGGGTCGGCGAAGGGCTGGTCGAAAAACTGGCTCAGGGGGTAGTGGCGTCGCCCGCCGTTACCCCGCTCTCGCCCTTCGCGTCCGACTCGTCCTTGTCGGTCCGGTAACGGTCGAACCAGGCGAGGATGTTCTCGGTTTTGGCAATCAGGCGCGATGGCCGCGCGGCAATGCCATGCGAACTGCCCGGAACGCGAATGAGCATTGTGTCGACGCCGCGCAATTTCAAGGCCTGGTAGAACTGCTCGCTCTCCGTGATCGGTGTGCGGTGGTCCTCTTCGCCGGTCAGCAGCATGGTCGGCGTGGTGACATTGCCGACCAGGCTCAGTGGCGAGCGTTTCCAGTAATGCATCGGGTCCTCCCATGGGAGGACGGGGAACTGATGATGCGTCTGGAAAATATAGCTGTCTGCCGTCAGCGTCTTCGATAGCCAGTTGATCACCGGCTTGGCCGCCACCGCCGCATTGAAACGATCGGTCAGCCCGACGAGATAGGCGGTGGCGATCCCGCCTGCCGAACCGCCGGTGACGAAGAGATTGTCCTCGTCGATAAAGCCCTTCGCGATCATCGCATCGACGCCCGACATGTGATCGGCGGCGTCCTCCTCGCTCGAATATTTGTGCTCGAGCAGCAAAGCGAAATCCTCGCCATAGGAGGTCGAACCGCGATGGTTGTCGTAGAAGACGACGTAGCCCTCGGCGGCATACCGCTGCACCTCGGCGCTGAAATGCGGGCCATAGGCGGCATGGGGGCCGCCGTGGATCTCAAGGATCAGCGGGTATTTCTTCCCCGGGTCGAAGCCGGGCGGCGTGACGTACCAGCCCTGGATCTCGGTGCCGTCGAAACTCGAATTATAGGTGATCTCGTGCACCTTGCCGAGCGTTCTGTGGGCGAGAACGTCCTCGTTCAGGGACGTAAGCTGGCGAGTGCGGTTGCCGCTGCGCACGGCGAGATCGGCGGGCCGCTGGCTGGTCCCCGCGGTCCAGGCCAGCGTGCCGTTTGCCGCCACATCGTAAGTGCCGCTTGTATAGGGACGCCCAAGAGTTGTGCCGCCGAGACCCTCCGCAACGGTTGTGACACGACCGTCCAGCGATACACGGCCGATCTTCTTCTCGCCGCGATCATCGAAGGTGACATAGATCGCGCGATTGCCGCCCCAGCGGATATCGCCGACCTCGCGATCGAGGCTTTGGGTGAGATTGCGCGCGCCGCTACCGTCGGCATTCTTCACGCAGACGTCGATCTGCCACACCGGCCGCTTGACATTCGGCATGCAGACGAAAGCCACATGCGTGCCGTCGGGCGAAACTTGCGGGTTGCCTTCCGCCCCGCTGCCGGAAGTGAACTGGCTGAGCGCGCCGCTGCCGACATCGACCGTATAGATGTCGCTCTCGACCGTCTGCAGTTCCCAGCCCTCGTTGCGATTTGCGGAGAAATAAATGCTTCGGCCGTCGCGGCTCCACGATAGCGGTCCGTCGTGATCGAAATCGCCTTGGGTCAATTGGCGCGGCGTGCCGCCATTTGCGGGAACCACGAAAATATGGCGGAAGGCCGGGTCGAGAAAGCCCTGGCCGTCGCGGCGGAACTGGGCGTGGTCGATCACCTTGACCGCGTCCGACCATTTGGCGCCTTCAGGCTTTTTCGGCATCTTAGCCAGCGGTTTGCGCTCGGCATCGACATTGCTGGTAAAGGCGATCCATTGCCCGTCGGGCGACCAGGCCAGGCTGCTCGCACCGCTGTCCAGACTTGCTACCTGCTGAACCTGTCCGCTGTCCATCCAGCGCGTGTAGATCGCGGCACGGTCGTTGGAGCCGCGCCCGGTATAGGCAATGCGGCGACCATCGGGTGACCATTCGGCACGGCTTGCCCCTTCGACCACCAGGCGCGGTTCACCACCGGCCACGGGGACCATCCAGATCGCTCCCTCGGTCCGGTCGGACATGATGTCGTTCGAGCGGCGGACGAAGAGAACAGTGCGACCATCGGGCGATATCCTGGGGTCGTCGGCATATTCCAGCGCGAACACGTCCTCGGCGCTGAATGTCGTATCGTCCTGCGCCGCCAGCGGTCCCGCCGCGATCAGCGGTGCGGCCAACACCCATGCCCCGAAAAGGCTTCTCATCTGCCTCGTCTCCTTATTTCCCGGGATGCGGCGTAGCACAGAAAAAGGGGCACGGAAGATCAAATCCCGCACCCCTTTAGCGGTGCCGAAGGGCTGTTATGTTCAGGCGCCCGGAGGCAAGGGATCGTCCGATTTCGGGGCCGATCCGGCTAGATCGCTGTCCATCTGTTCGAGCTTCCGTGCAGCCCAGTCGCGGCCGCCGAGACCGAAAGCGAGCGCGCCCGCGACCGCGATTCCCGCGATGAGGATGGTCAGCGCATTCGCCGGGATCATTCCGCCGATGCCGGTGAATTGCAGTCCCATGAAGACGAACAGAATGATCGTTGCCCAGCGGACGATGGTCGCGGCCGTCGTGCTTCCGGCATCGCCCGCGATGAGACGGGCAAGCAGATTGGCGATCAGGAAGCCGAAGGCGATGACCACCGCCCCGAAGATCACCCGTCCGCCCAGTTCGAGCAGTTGATCCAAGATCACGGTCAGTTCGGGAAAACCGAGCAACCGTGTAGCCGCGATGGCGAAGAACAGGATGATCGCGACTTGTACCACGCGGGCGATGATGCCCGATGCGGTGGTGCCGTCTCCGACCAGTCCGGTTTCCGCCAGTGCCCGGTCGACCCCAAGGCCCGGCAACACCTCTTTGATGATCTGCACCACGAATTTGCTGATCAGATAGCCGATCCCCAGCAGCACTGCCGCGGCGATGATGTTCGGGATGGCGGCGAAGATCATCTCGAGCATGCGCGAAGCCGGACCGCTGATCGAATCGATGCCAAGCTGTTCGAGCGCGGCGATTGCCACCGGAATGGCGATCAGGACATAGATGATGGTGCCGATCGTCTTGCTGATCGTGGTGTTGCCGGTGACATTGTCGACCCCGCCGCGATTGGCCCATTTGTCGAAATCGACTGTTTGCAGCGTCGTCACGACCAGGTCGCGCGCAATCCGCGCAACCATCATGCCGATGAAGAAGATCAGGCCCGCCCACAGCAGGTTGGGCAGGAAATCGACGACGTTCTCGAGCAGGCTGTCGATCGGCCCCGCAACACCGCCCAGTTCGAGGATATTGAGAATGATCAGCAAGCCGAACAGCCAGATCAGCAAGGATACGATCTTGCCCAGCGATTCTCCCAGCGACTGGCCGCTGCCCGTTCCGCGCTTGAAGAAATCGACAGCGTCGACGAGTTTGGCGAAGGCCCATTTCGCCGCGCGTGCGGCGAGCCAGGTGATGACGAGCGCAACGATGGCCAGCAGGATTTTTTCCCCCAGCTCCATCGCCAGCTGTTCGTCGAAACGATAGCGATCGAAAATCATGAAACCTCTCCCCATTGGTTTCCGTAGCGTCAGGGCTATCACGGTGTCGGAAATCTACAAAATGCTTCTGGGGGATTGAGTGGATAACTCGCCGTGCTATCCCTCTCGCATGAGAGGATTTTTCACACCGCTAGCCCGCGCTTTCGCCGCGATTTCGATTTTGTTCGCATATCCTGCGGCGGCGCAGGAGGATCCGGGCTGGTCGATCGCCATCCATGGCGGTGCCGGGACCATTGAACGCGAAAGCATGACGGCGGAGCAGGACGCGGCTTATCGCGCGGCGCTGCAGAAGGCGCTCGATGCCGGGGCCAAGGTGCTGCGCGAAGGCGGCAGCGCGATGGATGCGATCCAGGCGGCGATCGAACCGATGGAGGACGATCCGCTGTTCAACGCCGGACGCGGCGCGGTGCTGACTTGGGATGGCGATATCGAACTCGACGCTTCAATCATGGACGGGCGCACGCGCGATGCGGGCGCCGTGGCGGGCGTCACCGGCATCCGCCACCCGATCGAGCTTGCCCGCAAGGTCATGACCGACAGCCCGCATGTCATGCTGGCGGGGGACGGGGCAGAGGCATTCGCGGCGGAACAAGGCCTGGAACTCATGCCGCCCGAATGGTTCGAGACCGAGCGGCGCAGGAATTCGCTCGAACGCATGAAGGCCGAGAAGCTTTCCGCGATCGACGTCGATATCAAGTTCGGAACCGTCGGTGCGGTGGCGCTCGACAGCGAGGGCAACATGGCGGCGGGCACCTCGACCGGCGGGATGACGGGCAAGCGCTGGGGCAGGATTGGTGATGCCCCGATCATCGGCGCAGGCACCTATGCCGACAACCGCGCCTGCGCGGTTTCGGCCACGGGCTGGGGCGAGTTCTTCATCCGAGTCGGCGTTGCGCATGAGATCTGCACGCGCCTGCGCTATCGCTATCAGACGGAAATCGGCGCCGCGCAGGCCGAAGTGCCGCGCGACAGTGAAGGGCAGCCGACCTATATCGTCCACGCCAGCGAGTTCGGGCTCGATGCCACCCAGGCGCAGGAAGAGATCGATGCGGTGATCGCCGAGGTTGGGGCGCTGGGCGGCGATGGCGGTGTCATCGTCGTGACCAGCGAGGGGCACCCGCTGTTCAGCATGAATAGCAGCGGCATGTATCGCGGCCGCGCTACCAGCGATGGCACGAACGAGGTGGCGATCTACGCCGACGAATAATCAGGCCTTTATGGACGCTTCGTGGCTTTTCGCCCAATCGGCGAGGAGCCTTCCCACTTGCGCGAAGGTCGCGTCGACTCTTTGGCCATCGATCGGTGCCCCGACAGGCGACTGATGATACACGGCAAAGAATGTGGGCGCTTCAGAGGGATCGAGCGCAAAGCCGATATTCCCGCGCAGATAACCCATTGCTGGATGCGCGCCCGAATTTCCGGTCTTGTCGCCAGCGACCCAGTCTTCGGGCAGCCCCGCCCTCACGCGCTTGAGACCGGTCGTCGATTCGATCATCCACCGGCGCAGTTCCCGTCGCCGAGGTGCTTCGAGTGGCGATTCGCTGTTCGTAGCGAGCATTTTCGCGAGTGTGCGAGCCATGGCTACCGGCGTCGTCGTGTCGCGGACATCGCCTTCCGGGACGAAATTCACCGCCGTCTCCATCCGGTCGAGCCGCGAAGTCTCGTCGCCGAGCCTGCGCCAGAAGGCCGTCAGTCCGGCAGGGCCGCCGACCCGGTCGAGCAGCAGGTTGGCCGCCAGATTGTCCGACACCGTCTGGGCGGCATGAGCGAGTTCGCGCAGCGTCGCTCCCTGCGCGACACGTTCGCCGGTGAAAGGTGTGTGAAAGATGAGATCGTCGGCTGTCCAGGTCACCCGCTCGGAAAGGTCCAGCGTGCCGTCCTGTCCGAGTGATAAGACCTGCGCCGCGAGCGATGTCTTGAATGTCGAACACATTGGAAAACGTTCATCGCCGCGATATGCGACATGGGCGTGACGTGCCGGAGTATGGAACGCGACGCCAAGCCGCCCTCCCAATGCGCGCTCCAGGATACGAAACGTCGCTAAGAAGCGCCCGTCCGTGCTCCGGTCGAGAGGCACGCAGGCCATGCCCGCCAGAGCTGCTGCGCCTGCAATCATGCTGCGCCGGTCGAGCGTCATCCGCGCTTCCGTGCCTGGGCATAGCTGCCTAGCAGGCGGACCTCGTTCGTCTGGAAGGCGAGTTCCTCCAGCGCGGCATCCACGCGCGGATCGCCCGGGGCACCTTCGATATCGGCAAAGAACTGCGTTGCCGCGAAGCTCGCGCCCTTTTGATAGCTTTCCAGCTTGGTCATGTTGACCCCATTGGTCGCGAAGCAGCCTAACGCCTTGTAAAGGGCGGCGGGGATATTCTTCACTTCGAAAATGAACGTGGTCATCGCCAGTGCGCCTTCGAGCGCCATGGGATCGCGCGCCTCCTTCGCCAGCACAACGAATCGCGTCGTATTGTCATGCGCGTCCTCGACTTCGCGCTCGATAATGTCGAGACCGTACAGATCTGCCGCCAGCGCCGGGGCGATGGCTGCGACATCCCGCCTGCCACTCTCCGCAACGAAGGCCGCCGCGCCCGCTGTATCGGCATGGCTGAGTCCGATGATCCCGCGTTCGGACAGGAATTTGTGCGACTGACCGAGCGCTTGCGGATGGCTGTAGGCGGCCTCGAACGGACCCGGACCGAGCGCAATCAGGCAGTGCGTGATGCGCATGAAATGTTCGGCCACGATGGCCAGACCGCTGCCGGGAAGCAGGAAGTGGATATCGGCCACGCGGCCATGCTGGCTGTTCTCGATCGGGATCATCGCGCAGCCTGCCGCACCGCTTTCGACCGCTTCGAGCGCATCTTCGAAGCTGAAGCACGGCAAAGGCAGCGCATCGGGAGCGAACTGCATAGCCGCCTGATGCGAGTTCGAACCCGGCGCGCCGCCAAAGGCAATGGCGCGCACGGGATCTTGCGCTGCGGCGGCGCGCATCGAGTCGACGAGGGCGAGAGCGGGCTTGGCGAATTGGCGCATGGTCCGAGCGGCGTTACGGATGCGTTGTGGTCGCATCAAGCGGTATTGCGCCCTGCGCACTTGCGCAAGGCGTGCACGCGCACTAGAGCGGCGCGCAACCATCAGACCAACCGATTTTTCGCCGGGTATTTACGCAATGGACGATCGCTTCAACACCGCCGCTGGCTGGGTTCTCTTCGCGGGCATCATTGCCCTTGGTGGTTCCATAGTTTCGGGGATGTATTTCCACGCCGACGATGGCGGGCTGCCGGAGGGTGTGGAACCCGGGTATTTCATCGAAGGCGAGGAAAGCGAAGGCGGCGCCGATGCGGGACCCGACCTGGGCACTTTGCTGGCCAATGCGGATGCCGCCGCTGGCGAGCGCGTTTTCGCCAAGTGCACGGCCTGCCACACGATCGATCAGGGCGGGGCCAACGGTATCGGTCCCAATCTTTATGGCGTCATGGGCAAGGCGATTGCCGGCGGCGCGGCCGGTTTCGCCTACAGCTCGGCGCTCAGCGAAAAGGGTGGCCAGTGGACATGGGAAAACATGGATGCCTGGCTGACGAGCCCGCGGGGCTTTGCCAACGGCACGAAGATGAGCTTTGCGGGCCTCAGTAAACCTGAAGACCGGGCCAATGTCATGGAGTTCATGGCAACTTACGGGGGGGCACCGGCCAAGCCCGAGCCCGCCGCTCCTGAAGAAGAGGTTGCCGAAGGCGAGGATGCGCCGGGCGCCGGTCCCGGTCCGGTCGAAGGCGCCGAAGTGGGCGCCGCGGAAGCTGCTGGCGGGATGAGCGCCGACCAGCCGGTTGCTGCCGACAACGCCGCGATCGACAATGAAGGCGCAACCAAGGTCGACTGACCCCGGTTTCGCTATCGATCAATTTCGAAACCCCGCCCATGGCGGGGTTTTTTGTGCCCTGCGCCTATGCGCCGCCCTTGAAGCCTTGCGCGATGACGTACCATTCGCTCGAACCCTTACGGCTGGCGGGCGGTTTGGCGTGCTTAACCGTCTTGAAATGCTGTTTGAGCAGTTTGAGCATTTCGTTGTCTGTCCCTCCGGCGAGCACCTTCGCCAGATAGGTTCCGCCGGGTGCCAGATTCTCGATCGCGAACCAGGCCCCCGCCTCTACCAGCCCCATGGTACGCAAGTGGTCGGTCTGCTTGTGGCCCACGGTATTGGCAGCCATATCGCTCATGACCAGGTCGGCCTTCCCACCCAGCGCGTCTTCCAGCACTGCGGGGGCCTCATCGTCCATGAAATCCATCTGGAAAATGGTCACGCCTTCGATGGGCTCGACTTCGAGCAGGTCGATACCCACCACATGGGCTTTGGGCTTCAGCTTGCGCACCACCTGGCTCCACCCACCCGGCGCGATGCCGAGATCGACGACGCGCGTGACACCTTTGAGCAGGCCGAACTTCTCGTCCAGCTCGATCAGCTTGTAGGCGGCGCGGCTGCGATACCCTTCGGCTTTGGCCTGTTTCACGTAAGGATCGTTGAGCTGGCGTTGCAGCCAGCGGGTCGAGCTCGCGGTGCGTTTCTTCGCGGTACGGACGCGCGTGTCGCGGTCTTTGCCTGAGCGTGCCATTATGATTGGGTCCTTGCTTGGTACACCTTCGACCTCCGTCGAAGGCTTGCTGGAACAGCCGAAAGGGAAGCGCGGAGGCGCTTCCCGCACGCATCAAACACACCGAAATCAAACATCCTGCTCTCGCATTCGCTGGACCGCAGCGCGGCTGCGCTCGCCTTCCGCGTCGGCGGCGATCAGGCTGCGCAATATGCCTTCGCGAATGCCGCGATCGGCCACGCCAAGCTGTTCGGCGGGCCAGATGTCGAGGATCGATTCGAGAATAGCACAGCCGGCAATAACGAGATTCGCCCGATCGTCGCCGATGCAGGGCAAGCGTTTTCGTTCCGGTGCGCTCATGCGCGAGAGCCTGGTCGAAATGTCGCGCATCGCCAGCGAGGGCACGATCAAGCCATCGACCGCGCGCCGATCATATTGGGGCAGCTCCAGATGCAGGCTGGCCAGCGTCGTCACGGTTCCGCTGGTGCCGAGCAGCCGGATCGGATCGGGCGCGCAGGTATGCTCGCGGATCCGTTCGGCGAATTCGGCGAAGCTGCGTCCGACCGTGCGGCGCATCTGGACATAACGATCGAGCCGAGCGTCCTCGCTTTCGTCTGTCCCATCGACCATGTCGGTGAGGGAGACCACGCCCCAGGGAACGCTCAGCCAATCGAGAATGCGCGGGACTTTTTCACCCGGCTGCACCAGCACGAGTTCGGTGGAGCCGCCGCCAATATCGAAAATGATCGCCGGGCCGTTGCCTTCCTCCAGCAAGACATGACAGCCAAGCACGGCAAGCCGTGCCTCTTCCTGAGCGGAAATGATGTCGAGCATGATGCCGGTTTCGCGTTGCACCCGCTCGATGAAGGCTTCGCCGTTGGAGGCACGGCGGCATGCTTCCGTGGCGACCGACCGGGCAAGCCGAACATTGCGGCGGCGGAGTTTCTCCGCGCAGACATGCAGCGCCGCCACTGTGCGTTCCATCGCCTCGTCGGACAGTTTGCCACTGGCCGCGAGTCCCTCGCCCAAGCGAACGACGCGGCTGAACGCATCGATCACGGTAAAATTCTCGCCCGATGGCCGGGCTATCAGCAGGCGGCAGTTATTGGTGCCCAGATCGAGTGCCGCATAGGCCTGTCGGCGCGGCGGATGGCCGGAATGTGGGCCGGGCTGACCGTTCGGCCGGGGAACGATTGCGCTGTCGCGATGCGGCGCATTACGTTTGCCGCCACGCTTCGTTTCGGGCCGGGAAGGGCGTTTGTAGCGGAAATCGGCTACCTTGCCGGACTTGCCGCCCCGTTGTGTCCCGCGCCCCCTTTTCGTGTCCGGCGGAGTATGGTCCGCCATAGTCGGAGCTTTCTTATTCCTCCCGCGCAAACCACCGTGCACGGGGACTTGGCGGCGATGCTAGCGGCGAAGCGGGGGCGGGGCAAGTGCGCGCGCAACGCACGGGGTTGACCTCGCGCGGCGGCGAAACTAGATGCGCGGCCTCTTCCGGAGCGGTAAAGCGATTCCCGCCCGCCCGGACGGCTGATGCCCCGTCGTCTAATGGTAAGACTACGGACTCTGACTCCGTCAATTGAGGTTCGAATCCTCACGGGGCATCCAATTTTCTTATCCCGTTGCCAAACCTTCTCCTGCGCGCCAAAAAGGTTGCAATGGGAGACGGACATTTGAACGAGACCTTTCCGGAAATCCGCGACGCGGTGCGGCGGCTGTGCGCCAAATTCCCTGGCGAATACTGGCAGCGGCTCGATCGCGAGCGGGCCTATCCGACCGAATTCGTGACTGCGCTGACCGAAGCCGGTTTCCTGTCCGTTCTGATTCCCGAGGAATATGACGGGTCGGGCCTGGGGCTCGAGGCGGCATGCGCTGTTCTGGAGGAAATCCATCGTTCGGGTTCGAACGGCGGGGCATGCCATGCGCAGATGTACACCATGGGCACGTTGCTGAAGCACGGGTCGGAAGAGCAAAAGCGCGAATATCTGCCCAAGATCGCCAGCGGCGAGCTGCGCTTGCAGGCCTTTGGCGTCACCGAACCGGGGGCAGGGACCGACACCACGCGCATTTCGACTTTCGCGAAGGATGCGGGCGATCACTATGTGGTCAACGGCCAGAAGATCTGGATCAGCCGAGCCGAGCATTCGGACCTCATGGTTCTGCTGTGCCGCACGACCCCGCGCGAGGAATGCGCCAAACCGTCCGACGGAATGAGCGTGCTGCTGGTCGACATGCGCGAGGCCGTCGGCAACGGGCTGACCGTGCGGCCCGTGCGCACCATGCTCAACCATGCGACGACCGAACTGTTCTTCGACGATCTGCGTGTTCCGAAATCGGCCTTGATCGGCGAGGAGGGCAAGGGTTTTCGCTACATCCTCTCGGGCATGAATGCGGAGCGTATCCTGATCGCTAGCGAGTGCATCGGCGACGGGCGTTTCTTCATCGACAAGGCGAGCGCCTATGCGAAGGAGCGGAACGTCTTCGGCCGCTCGATCGGCGAGAATCAGGGCGTCCAGTTTCCGATTGCCCGCGCCTATGTTCAATTGTCTGCCGCAGCCGAAATGGTGACCAAGGCGGCCCGCATGTTCGATGCGGGCGAGACGGCCGGGACCGAGGCGAACATGGCCAAGATGCTGGCGAGCGAGGCGAGCTGGTTTGCCGCCGACATGTGTATCCAGACGCATGGCGGTTTCGGGTTCGCCGAAGAATACGATGTCGAGCGCAAGTTCCGCGAAACCCGGCTCTACCAGGTCGCGCCGATCAGCACGAATCTGATCCTGAGCCATGTGGCGACGCATGTGCTGGACCTGCCCAAGAGCTTCTAAAACACCGAAATCACCGAGGAGAGAGAAATGTCGAGCAACGGTCCGCTGACCGGCCTCAAGGTCGTCGAATTCCAGGGCATCGGCCCGGGGCCGCACGTGGCGATGATGCTTGCCGATATGGGCGCCGAAGTGGTGCGGATCGAACGCGCGGGACATCAGCCGATGAATCCGGTGGTCGAACGCGCCCGGCATCGTGTCGCGGTCGACCTCAAGAGCGAGGAAGGGCATAGCTTCGTCAAGACGGCGCTCAAACATGCCGACGTGCTGGTTGAGGGCTTCCGGCCGGGTGTGATGGAGCGCCTCGGCCTCGGCCCGGACGAGATGCTCGAAGCCAATCCGCAGCTCGTCTATGCGCGCATGACCGGCTGGGGGCAGGACGGCCCGCTGGCGCAGGCTGCGGGGCACGACCTCAATTATATCGCGATCACCGGCGCGCTCGACGCTATCGGCAAGCGCGGCGAACTGCCGGTGCCGCCGCAGAATCTCGTCGGCGATTTCGGTGGGGGCTCGATGTATTGCGCCATGGGCATACTCGCCGCGCTGTTCGAGCGCGAGCGGAGCGGCAAGGGGCAGGTGGTCGATGCCGCCATCGTCGATGGCGTCACCAGCCTGATGAGCTTCTTCTACGGCCAGCCGCACAGCGCGCTGCGCACGGTCGAACGCGGTGCGGGCCTGCTTGGCGGGGCGGCGCATTTCTATCGCTGCTACACCTGTAAGGACGGCAAGGAAGTCAGCGTCGGCGCGATCGAGCCGCAATTCTATGCCGAGCTGCTCCAGCGCGCCGGCGCGCCCGAGCATCTGCGCGAGGCGCAGATGAACCCCGCGAAGTGGGACGATTATGCCGAGGACCTCGCCGAACTCTTTGCCACCAAGACGCAGGCCGAATGGTGCGAACTGCTCGAAGGGACCGATGCGTGCTTCTCGCCGGTCGTCCCGCTCGACCATGCAAAGGACCATCCGCACATGAAGGCACGCGGCGCCTTCGTCGAGCACGGCGGTCGCTGGCACACCGCGCCAGCCCCGCGTTTCGACCGCACGCCGAATACCATTCGCGACAGTGCGGAAGACGGCGATCAGGTGGTGGCGCGCTGGGCGGAAGGGGGCTAAACGCACGCGCAAAGGAGAGATTCCCATGCGCAATTGCACCAAGTTCTACATCGACGGCCAGTGGGTCGATCCGGTCGAGGAAAACACCCAGCCGGTCGAAAACCCGGCTACCGAGGAAACCATCGGTTACATTAGCTTCGGCACGAAAGCCGATGTCGACAAGGCCGTGGCCGCTGCGCGCGGGGCGTTCGAAACCTTCAGCCAGACGAGCAAGGAAGAGCGCCTGACTCTGCTGCGCGCGATCCAGGCCGAGATCGAGAACCGCAAGGAAGAGCTTGCCACTGCGGTGAGCGACGAAATGGGTGCGCCGATGAGTCTGGCGAATGGCCCGCATGTCGGGCTGCTTGCCGGGCACTGCCAGAAGGCCATCGAAATTCTCGAGGGTTTCGAGTTCGAACGCCAGGATGGTCCGACGCTGCACGTCTGGGAGCCGGTTGGCGTGGTCGGCATGATCACCCCGTGGAACTGGCCGCTCAACCAGATCGCCTGCAAGGTCTTCCCCGCGCTGGCGACAGGCAACACCATGGTATTGAAGCCAAGCGAGATCGCGCCTTTCAACGCCTATATCTTCGCCGAGATAATTGATGCGGCGGGCGTTCCGGCAGGCGTGTTCAACCTCGTCAATGGCGACGGGCCGGGCGTGGGCGAGGCGATTTCGGGCCATCCCGATATCGACATGGTCAGCTTCACCGGCTCGACCCGGGCGGGCATTCTCATTGCCAAGAACGCCGCCGACACGGTCAAACGCGTGGCGCAGGAACTAGGCGGCAAGAGCCCCAACATCGTGCTCGACGACAGCGTCTTCACCCAGTCGGTTGCCAAGGGCACCGTCGCGATGATGGGCAATTCGGGCCAGACCTGCACCGCGCCCAGCCGCATGCTCGTGCCGCAGGGGCGCATGGAGGAGGCCAAGGCCGCCGCCAAGGAAGCCGCGGAAGGCGTGATCCCCGGCGATCCCAAGGGCAATGCAGCGATCGGTCCGGTCGTCAGCCGTACGCAGTGGGACAAGATCCAGGGCCTGATCGAGAAGGGCATCGAGGAAGGCGCGACGCTGGTCGCGGGCGGGCCGGGCAAGCCCGAGGGTCTGGAAACCGGCCATTACGTCAAACCGACCGTCTTCGCCGATGTCGACAACGACATGACCATCGCGCGCGAGGAAATCTTCGGGCCGGTTTTGACCATCATCGGCTACGAGGATTACGACGACGCCATCCGTATCGCCAACGACACCGAATACGGCCTTGCCAGCGCGATCACGGGCGAGGATGTGGAGACCGCCCGCAAGCTGGCCAAGCGCATTCGCGCCGGCCGGGTCGCGATCAATGGCGGCTACGATCTCAACGCGGCCTTCGGCGGCTACAAGAAGTCGGGCAATGGCCGCGAATGGGGCGAGTGGGGCTTCCACGACTTCCTCGAAGTGAAAGCCGTGATGGGCCACGGCTGATGGCGGGCAAGCACTTCGACGAATGGCAGGTCGGCGACAAGCTGACCCATGAAATCCGGCGCACGGTGACGGAGGCGGACAATCTCTTCTTCACCGTGATGACTCACAATCCCCAGCCGCTCCACCTCGATGTGGAAGCGGCGAAGGAAAGCGAGTTCGGGCAGATCCTGGTCAATGGGACCTATACTTTCTCGCTTATGGTGGGGCTGAGCGTGGGGGACACCACGCTCGGCACGCTGGTCGCCAATCTCGGCTACGACAAGCTGGTCATGCCCAAGCCGGTGTTCATCGGCGATACGCTGCATGCAACCAGCGAGGTGATCGGATTGCGCGAAAGCAAATCGCGCCCCGATACGGGCATCGTCACTTTCCTGCACGAGGCGGTGAACCAGCGCGGCGAAGTGGTGTGCCGCTGCGAGCGTTCGGCCCTGCTCAGAAAGAAGCCCTCGAAATAGGCGCGTAACCTTTCTGCTCCTCGCGCGTTTGGTGCGCTAGGGAGAGCGACGTGTCGAGCAAGGAACCGGAAAGCGTCGAGGAAGTCATCGGCGAATTGGACGAGCTCGCCTCGAAGAGCGATGCCGTGCGTATCCGCGATGTGCTCGACGATTTCGGTGGGCGTAGTTTCGGCCCCTTCCTCCTGCTTCCCGCCTTGCTCGAAATTACGCCGATCGGTGGAATTCCGGGCGTGCCGAGCTTTCTGGCCGCAATCATCGCGCTGATCGCCATGCAAATGCTGATCGGCAAGGATCATGTCTGGCTGCCCGGTTTCGTCGAACGACGCGCGATCGAATCCAAGAAGCTGCACAAGGCGGTCATGAAGCTGCGCGGCGTCGCCCGGTGGCTCGACGATCACAGCCGCGACCGTTTCCATTCGTTGACACGAGGCATATGGATCAAGGTTTCCGCGGTGGCGGTTCTCCTCTTGTGCGCTACGGTCCCTCCGCTGGAATTTCTGCCATTCGCCAGCTCTGCGCCGATGCTCGCCATCGCGGTGATCGCCCTGGCTCTGATTGTACGGGACGGGCTGGTCATGATCTGTGCCCTGTTGCTGGCAGCGGCGGCGCTCGGCGGCGGGACCTACTATTATTACACATCGGACGAAGGCGAAGGCGCGGGTGGCATGGTTCGCGCGCCATCCTGGACCGCAGGCCACCGGGCTTGACCGCTGCCTCGCTCCGCGCTCAAGATGCGTCGGGGTCGAGGGAGAGGGATGATGCGTACAGCTCTTTACGCGACCGTCGCGGTTTGGTTGCTCGGCGCCTGCTCGATGGGGCCGGGCGAACCGACGGAAGACCAGCGCGGGGACGGCACCGATACGATCGAACTCGCCGAATTTCCCGACCGGCCCTATTGGGGCGACACGCATCTTCATACCGATATCTCCGTTGATGCCTTTGGATTCGGTGTCAGGCTGGGGGCGGAAGAGGCGCTGAAATTCGCGCGCGGCGACAAGGTCACAGCCACGACCGGCATGGAGGCCCAGCTCGACCGGCCGCTCGATTTCCTTGTGATTTCGGACCACTCCGACGCCATGGGGGCGACGCGCCGCCTGTACGATGCACCGCGCATGCTGGTGCGCGATCCGACATTGCGCCGCTGGTACGATATGATGCACGAAAGCCCCGAGCAATCGACCCGCGCGGTGGCCGAACTCATCACGGCGGCGGCAAATGACGAGATACCCGAGGCTTTGCGCGACCCCGCCCGCCA
Organism: Qipengyuania sp. ABI-127-1; assembly: GCA_022953095.1. Classification (GTDB taxonomy): domain Bacteria; phylum Pseudomonadota; class Alphaproteobacteria; order Sphingomonadales; family Sphingomonadaceae; genus Qipengyuania. The sequence continues at coordinate 195,769 of JALJCR010000003.1, forward strand.
GGCGGCTGCGACTCGCGAACTGTGGGACACCCACCTCGCCATGCTGGACCGGTACAACCGTCCCGGCGAATTCACGGCCTTTGCGGGGTTCGAATGGACGCTGATGCCCGATGGCAACAATCTCCACCGCGTGGTGATGTTCAGGGATGGCAGCGTGAAGACGGGACAAGTGGTGCCATTTCCCGGCCTCGATACGACACCCGAACAGCTATGGGATTATATGGAGGCCTATGAGGCCAATACCGGCGGACGTGTGCTGGCCATCCCGCATAATTCCAATCTGTCCAATGGCATGATGTTCGATCTGGTCGGACCCGATGGCGGGGCGATGGGTGCCGATTATGCCCGCCGCCGTGCGCGCTACGAGCCCGTGGTCGAGGCCACGCAGATCAAGGGCGACAGCGAAACGCATCCTTTCCTCTCCCCGAACGACGAGTTTGCCGCATTCGGCGTGGCGGGTTGGGAGCTGGGCAACCTTCCTCTAACCCGCCGCTCGACGCCCGAGATGTATGCGGGCAGCTATGTGCGCAGCGCGCTGCTGCGCGGATTGACGCTCGAACAGCAGATGGGAGTCAATCCCTATGCCTTCGGCCTGATCGGATCGACCGACAGCCATACCGCACTGGCGACGGGCGACGAGGACAATTTCTTCGGCAAGCACACCGGCAGCGAACCGCGCGCTCAGCGTGCCTTGGCTGCGCAAAACCTTGGAACACGGGAAGGGCGTTTTGGTTGGCACTATCTTGCCGGCGGTTACGCGGCGGCGTGGGCGCGAGGCAATACGCGCGCGGAAATCTTCGACGCCTTCATGCGGCGCGAAGTCTACGCGACCACTGGCCCGCGCATGGCCTTGCGCCTGTTCGCCGGGTTTGATTTTGTCGAGGACGATTGGGATGGCGACTGGGTCCGCACCGGCTATACGCGCGGCGTCCCGATGGGCGGCGATCTGGAAGATAGCGGCCGGGCGCCGGTATTCCTGATCTCCGCGCTGAAGGATCCCGACGGCGCCAATCTCGACCGGGTGCAGGTGATCAAGGGCTGGGTCGATGCCAACGGCCAGGCGCAGGAGCGCGTCTATGACGTGGCCTGGTCGGACATGGACGGCGAACGGCGCCGCGTCGGCGGCAAAGTACCCGCTGTGGGCGATACCGTGGTCCGGCGCGAGGCGACTTACGAGAACTCGATCGGCGCGGCGGAATTGCGCGCGACCTGGCGCGATCCCGACTATCGAGCGGGCCAGCGCGCCTTCTATTACGTGCGCGCGATTGAGATCCCGACGCCGAGCTGGGTCCTGTTCGATGCCAGGCGTTTCGGCTTCGACCTGCCGCCCGAAGTGGTCGAGGCGAACGTGATCCAGGAACGCGCCTATTCGTCGCCCGTCTGGCTGCGACCGCGCCGGGGGCCGGGCGATGCGCCGCGCATCATGGACGAGGGATGATCCGCACGCTGCTGCGCGATCCGCTCGCGCATTTCCTTCTTGCTGGGGCAGCCATCTGGGGCGCGCTCGCGCTGATCGGCGATCCGGTCGATCCGGCGAGCCGAACGATCGAGCTGTCGCGCGAGCGGCAGGCGGGGATCGCGCTGGGCTTCGAGCGGATGATGGGCCGCCCGCCGACCGATGCCGAAATGGACGCGGCCATTGCACGCTGGGTACGCGAGGAAGTGCTTTACCGCGAGGCGTTGCGGCTGGGTATCGACCAAGGCGATGCAGTCGTGCGGCGGCGGCTGGCGACCAAGATGGACGAGCTCGCCGGTGCGGAGGCGGAGGTCGTGCGGCCGACCGATGCGGTGCTCGATGAGTGGCTTGCCGACAATGCGGAACGCTATGCCGAGGGTCGCGCGGTTAGCTTCGCACAGGCTTTTTTCCCAAGCGAGAAGACCGCCCGTGACGCGCGCGGCGGGCTGGCTCCACCCCGGGGCACAGCGATAAGTCTGCCGAGGTCGGTCGACGCGATGGAGCTGGCCGAAGTCGAAGCGGTTTTCGGGCGGGAATTTGCGTCCGGGCTTTCCGCTCTCTCCGCCGATGAGACGTGGCAAGGGCCGGTCCGCTCGGGATTTGGCTGGCACCTCGTACGCCTCGACCGGCGGACGGCAGGAAGCGTACCGGCACTCGATGAAATCCGCGAACGGGTCGAGGCCGACTGGCGCAGCACGACCATCGCCGAGCGGCGCCAGCGCGCTTACGAAGTGCTGCGCGCCGCCTATACCGTCGAGGTCGAATGATCCGCTGGCTTGCCGCGCTGTGCCTGCTCGTGTTCAGCGCGCCCGCGCTGGCGGACGAGATGCGACCGGTCGCAATCCAGTTCGAGCAAATCGACGGAACCGATTGGCGGCTAGGCTGGCGCCAGCCGATCGCCAGTGCGGCGGACGACCGCATGGCGATGCCGCACCTGCCGGAGAATTGCCGTATCGAAGGAGACATCCAGCGCCGGATGGCGCCGCTTGCTGCTCACGGCAATGCACGTGTGACTTGCGACGGCACCGTTGCCGGTGAGTCGATCGGCTGGCCTGCCTTCCCCGGCCACGGCGAGGCGATCCTGCGGGTCGCGCCGCTGGATCGCGGCGTTCAGGTCCATCGCCTGACGCCCGAAGAACCCACGGCCATGATCGCCGCAAAGCCCTCTTCCGCGCAGGTCTGGCGCGGCTATTTCGTCATCGGCGTCGAGCACATCCTTGCCGGATGGGATCACCTGCTGTTCGTTATCGCGCTGGTCCTGCTCGTCGCGCGGCCCTGGCTGGTGGTGAAAGCGGCCACGGCCTTCACAGTGGCCCATTCGATCACGCTCGCGGCGGTCACGCTGGGCTTCGAAGGAATCCGGCAAAACGTCGTCGAGGCGCTGATCGCGCTGTCGATCGTATTCCTTGCCGTGGAAATCGCACGGGGCAGTCGCGATACGCTTACCCGCCGCTTGCCGTGGCTGGTCGCCTTCGCCTTTGGCCTGCTGCACGGTTTCGGTTTTGCCGGGGCCTTGCGCGAGATCGGTCTGCCGGAGGGCGAAGTGCCCGCCGCGCTGGTCAGCTTCAATCTGGGCGTGGAGGCGGGGCAATTGCTTGTCGTTGCCGCCGTCCTGCTACTCATGGAGTGGGTCGGGCGGCTGCGTCCGGATGCCAGACCGCAACTGATCCGGTTTTCCGCCTATGCGATCGGTATGACGGGCAGCTATTGGCTGATCGACCGGCTCGTCGCCTGAAAGCGGAATTTCCGTATAGCCCTGCAACTTGCCATTCCCCGGTTGCATCCTACATTATCGGCAGTGAAAGGACCCCGCGCATGAGCGATCAGAATTCCCCGACCGAGCCCGAGGGCAACGGGCCTAACCCTTGGGTCAAAAGCCTGATGATCTGGGGCGGCATTTTTCTTGCCCTGCTGATGGTCGTTTCGGTCTTCGGCGGCGGGTCGAGCGGCGCTGGTACGCAAATTCCCTATTCGGATTTCCGTGACAAGGTAGCCGAAGGTTCCGTCGCCAGCGTGCAGATTTCCGAAACGCAGATCGTGGGCGAGATGAAGAACGGCGAGCAGTTCTCGACCATTCCGGTGGCGAACGACGCCACGCTGCCGCAACTGCTGGAAGATAATGGGGTGCGCTATTCCGGCGTCGAAGCCGAAGGCGGGAATATCCTCCTTTATGCGTTGATCCAGATCCTGCCCTTCGTCCTGATCCTCGGCATCGCCTTCTTCGCTCTGCGTCAGGTCCAGAAGGGTGGCGGTGCGGGCGGCGCGATGGGCTTCGGCAAGTCCAAGGCGAAACTCTTGACCGAGCGCCAGGGCAAGGTGACGTTCGATGATGTCGCCGGCATCGACGAAGCGCGTGAGGAGCTGGAGGAGATCGTCGAATTCCTCAAGGATCCGCAGCGTTTCTCCAAGCTAGGCGGGCAGATACCAAAGGGCGCGCTCCTGGTCGGTTCGCCCGGTACCGGCAAAACCTTGCTTGCGCGCGCCATCGCGGGCGAAGCGGGCGTGCCTTTCTTCACGATTTCGGGTTCGGACTTCGTCGAAATGTTCGTCGGTGTCGGCGCGAGCCGCGTGCGCGACATGTTCGAGCAGGCCAAGAAAAATGCGCCTTGCATCCTGTTCATCGACGAAATCGACGCGGTCGGCCGTTCGCGCGGCCATGGCCTTGGCAATTCGAACGACGAGCGGGAGCAGACGCTCAACCAGTTGCTCGTCGAGATGGACGGGTTCGAGGCGAATGAGGGCATCATCATCATCGCCGCGACCAACCGCCCCGACGTCCTCGACCCGGCGCTGCTGCGCCCGGGCCGCTTCGACCGCCAGGTGGTGGTGCCGATCCCCGATATCGACGGGCGCGAGAAGATCCTCGCCGTACACATGAAGAAGGTGCCGCTAGCACCGGATGTGAACCCCCGCACGATCGCGCGCGGCACGCCGGGCTTTTCCGGCGCAGACCTCGCCAACCTCGTCAATGAGGCGGCTTTGCTGGCGGCGCGGCGGAACAAGCGTCTCGTCGCCATGCAGGAATTCGAGGACGCCAAGGACAAGGTCATGATGGGCGCCGAACGCCGCAGCATGGTCATGACCGAGGACGAGAAGAAGATGACCGCTTATCACGAGGCCGGCCATGCGCTGGTTTCGCTGAACGAGCCGGCATCCGACCCGATCCACAAGGCCACCATCATCCCGCGCGGCCGCGCGCTTGGCATGGTGATGCGCCTGCCCGAGCGGGATAACTATTCCTACCATCGCGACAAGATGCACGCGAACCTGGCTGTTGCCATGGGCGGCCGTGTGGCGGAAGAAATCATCTTCGGACACGACAAGGTATCCAGCGGAGCCAGCGGCGACATTCAATACGCCACCGATCTCGCGCGCAACATGGTCACTAAATGGGGCATGTCCGACAAGCTCGGCCCCCTGCAGTACGAGGCAAGTCAGGAAGGCTATCTCGGCATGGGCCAGACGGCGCGTACCATGTCGGGCGCGGAAACCAACAAGCTGATCGATGCGGAGATCAAACGGCTCGTCGAAGACGGCCTCGCCCGGGCGAAGGAAGTGCTCACCGAGCAGGAGGACAAGCTCCACCTGCTGGCTCAGGCGATGCTCGAATACGAAACGCTGACCGGCGACGAGATCGATCAGTTGATGAAGAACGGCAAGATCGACCGGCCCGACGAGCCCAAGGGGCCGATTGTTGTCAAACCGACGGCTGGTGCCGCCGTGCCCAAGGCCGGCAAGAAGTTCGACGGAGGCCCCGCGCCCCAGGGCGCGTAACGCCAGTCGTCGTTGCAGAATTGGGGCTGTCCGGCGATCCCGGACGGCCCTTTTTCTTGCTCAGTAGAGGTCGAGCAGCATCAGCAGCGATGTAAACAGGCCGAGGACGATTACTATCAGAATGCTGAGCACCGACAGGCGCCAGAAGGCCGAAAACCGCGATAGGCCATAGGTTCCGCGCAAGTGCTTGTAGATGTGGATCGGTGGAATCAGCAACGATCCCAAAGCCACTATACTGGTGGGCACGCCTGCCATTCCGCCCAATACGATGGCCAAAATCAGCAGCGTCATGAAGGCCAGCGAGTAGGTGACGAAAATGGCGTGGTCATAAGCGCGGAAGCGGCGTTTCCAGAAGAACAGCAGCCAGACGAAGGGGACCGATAGGGGAATGAGCAGCCAGCTGAATTTGTAAAAGCTGGTCTGCAGCTTGTAGAGCATCAGGCCGGGGTTTTGCTGCCACTTTTCGAGCCCCTTTTTCAGCCACCCGGCATTCGCGGAGTCGAGGTTCCAGTCCTCCTCGCTCGCTGTGACCTGGGCGAGGTCTTGCGAATCGGTGTTCGTCACGATCTGTGGCGATTGGCCTTGCGAGTGAATCGTCGGTTCTTCTTCGGCAGGCCCCTTGAGAAACGGCAGTTCCTGGCGCGCTTGCGCCACTGCGGCGAGCTGCCGTTCGAGCTCGGCGAGCTCTTCTTCGGCGCCCGCACGCTGGGCATGCCCCGTTTCGGGGTCGGCGATGCGCTCTGCCAGCGTGTCGCGTCGATTTTCGAGCCGCTCGACCTGCTCTCCGGCCAGTTCCCGCAATTGCGCATCGGTATCGCCGCGCAGGTCGGTGGGCGCACTGATGCCGGCGATCTGGAATACGGCGAACATCAGGAAGATAGAGAACAGGAACAGCGCCATTGGCGAAACGAAGCGTGCGCGTTCCCCATCGATATATCGCCGGGTAAGCTCGCCGGGCTTGAACAGCAGTTTGGGCAAGGTACGCCAGGTTTTGCTGTCGAAATGCACCGCGCCATGCGCGATATCGTGTATGAACGCGTTCAGCGTGCGATGCAGATGGGCCTTCTGGCCGCAGTGATGGCAATGTTCACCGACCAGTTGTGTGCCGCAATTGAGACAGGCGCCTTCGGCGAAATGCCCTTTTTCCAGCGGTGTGGGATGGCCAGGCTGTTCGGCAACCGCTTTGGCGTACAAGCTGCCCTCGACTGCCGTACCAAGCCCTTCAACACCGTCGCTCATCACGCCTCCTGTCGAGCCACAGAGTAGGGAAGACGGCCGCGATGTCGCAACGCAAAAGGCCGCCCCTTGGGCGGCCTTTCCACGGTTCGGCGATTTGCGCTCGGTTCAGCCGTCGTAATCGGCGCCGATCGAGGTCGAGCGAGTGGGTGCCGACGCGGTAATCCGCAGGGCCTCCGCCGACTGGCTGAGCGAGCCGACTTCATCGATCTCGTCATCATCGTCGGGCAGAATTTTCTGCAGATTGGTAACGGCCGCTTCCTTGAGATCCTTGGGCTTGATCGTCTGCTCGGCGATTTCGCGGAGGGCCACCACCGGGTTCTTGTCGCGATCACGGTCGAGGGTCAGCTCGGCGCCGCCCGAAATCTCGCGCGCCCGCTGGGCGGCCAGCAGAACGAGATCGAAACGGTTGGGGACCTTGTCTACGCAGTCTTCGACGGTAACGCGCGCCATGGGGCACTCCGATGCAAATCAAGTGATTCCGGGGAAGCGCGGCATTTAAGCCGGGGACGCACCATAGTCAAGGATTTGCACCGGGGAGCAAGCACGGATAAGCGGTCAAGTCGATGGCCGATGCCTATCCCGATACTGAATCTGCGGATCTTGCCCCTTGGCGGGAACTCGAGGCGTTCGAAGCGACCGCGCAGGGCCACCATTTCACGATTTTCCCGGCTGGTCTGCAACGACTCGACGCGCTGCTCGCAATGATCTCAGGCGCGCAGCGGTCGATCCGGGCGTTCTATTATATGTTCGTGGATGACGATACAGGACGACGAGTCCGTGATGCGCTGGCGCAAGCCGCGCGGCGCGGTGTGGATGTGGTCCTGCTGGTCGATGGTTTCGGTGAGGACGTGGAGGAGGGATTCTTTCAGCCATTGCTTGATGCAGGTGGTCGCTATCATCGCTTTTTGGCCAAATGGTCCCGGCGGGCTCTCATCCGAAATCACCAAAAACTGGTAGTGGTGGATGAAGATGTCGCGATGATCGGTGGTTTCAACATCGAACACGACTATTTCGAAACACCCGAGAATAATGGCTGGCATGATCTCGGCGTCAGGGTCACCGGCGATGCTGTCGCCCGGTTGATCGAATGGTTCGATGAGATCGAGGATTGGGTCTCGCGTCCGAATGCGCAGTTTCGTGCAATCATTCGCAAGGTCATGCGCTGGAAACCGGGCAATGGGCCGGTGCGGCTGCTAATCGGCGGCCCGACGAGAGGGCTGTCGAGCTGGGCCAAATGCGTGGCCGAGGATATCGAGCGCGCCGACAGGCTCGACATGGTCATGGCCTATTTTTCCCCGTCCAAACGGATGCTGCGGCGCATGGGCAAAATGGCTCAGCGCGGCGAAATGAACCTGATCATGGCGGGCAAATCGGACAATGGGGCGACTATCGGCGCGGCGCGTTCGCTCTATCATTATCTGCTCTCGCAAGGGGCGAGAATTTGGGAATTCCGGCCCAGCAAACTGCATATGAAGCTGCTTGTGGTGGACGATGCCGTCTATCTCGGCAGCGCCAATTTCGACATGCGCAGCCTGTATGTGAATCTGGAGTTGATGTTACGCGTTGAGGATGCCGGGTTCGCCGAAAGGATGCGCCGGTTCATTGCCGATCACCATCCAGGTTCCAAGGAAATCACCCCCGCTGCCCATCTGCGCAAGTCAACCCTGTGGAACCGCATCCGCTGGAACCTTAGCTGGTTTATCGTTGCCGTGGTCGATTACAATGTCGCCCGGCGGCTCAATCTCGGATTGTAGAGACTCATTCGTAATCTTCGTAATGCCGCACGTCGGGGCTGGAGAACTTGGTGATTTCGCTGTGGAACAGCAGCGGGACGTTGCCGGTCGACCCGTGGCGTTGCTTGGCGACGATCAGCGTGGCCTTGTTGACCAGTTCCAGATGCCGCGCTTCCCACTCGGCATATTTCATCCGCACCGCTTCCGACGAGGTCTCGTCGGGTGTGTCTGGCTTTGTTGCGTTGTGGTAATATTCGGCGCGGAAGATGAACCACACCATGTCGGCATCCTGTTCGATCGAGCCGGATTCGCGCAGGTCGGAAAGCTGGGGGCGTTTGTCTTCGCGCTGTTCCACCTGACGCGATAGCTGCGACAGTGCAATCACGGGGACATGCAACTCCTTGGCCAGGGTCTTCAGGCCACGACTGATCTCGGAAATTTCGTTCACACGGTTGTCACTCGCGCGGCCCGATCCCTGTAGCAGTTGCAGATAATCGACGATGACAAGGCCGATGTCGTGGCGTCGCTTGAGCCGGCGCGCCCGCGTCCGCAGCGCGCCAATGGTCAGCGCCGGAGTGTCGTCGATGTAGAGCGGCAGATCGGTAAGCTCCTGGCTGGCGAAGGATAGCCGCTGGAATTCCTCGCGGCTGAGCTTGCCAGAACGCAGCTTCTCGCTCGAAATCTCCGCCGTTTCGGCGAGGATACGCGTAGCGAGCTGGTCCGCGCTCATTTCGAGGCTGAAGAAGGCGACGCCCGCACCGGGCGACTTTTCCGGATCGATCCCGGCTTTTTCGTCGTCCATCCGCCGCCGCGCGGCATTGAAGGCGATATTGGTCGCGAGCGAGGTCTTGCCCATCGCCGGGCGGCCTGCGAGGATCACGAGGTCGGAATTGTGCAGGCCGGATGTCTTGTCGTTGATCGTGTCGAGCCCAGTGGTCTTGCCCGAGAACCGCCCGCCCGAATTCATCGCCGCCTGCACGACCTCCAGCGCGCCGAAGGCCGCCTTGCGGAAACTCTGCGCCTCATTGCCGGTGCTGGCGCCCTCTGCCACGCGGTAGAGGTCGGCCTCGGCCTGTTCGATCTTGCGCAGCGGCTCGACCTCGTCCGACGTGTCGAGCGCGCCTTCGACGAGGTTCCGCCCCACCGTGACCAGTTCGCGTAAGAGCGCGAGGTCGTAGATCTGCTCGGCCAGTTCGCGTGGGTGGAGTAAGCCCTGCCCGTCGGCGGTCAACTGCGCGAGATAGGTCGTTCCGCCCAGTTGCTTCAGCGCCTCGTCGCTCTCGAAATAGGGCTTGAGCGTTACGGGGGTAGCCACCGAATTGCGATCGAGCAGCTTGAGGACACGCTCGTAAATACGTTGGTGCACAGGCTCGTGGAAATGCTCCGCCATCAGCGGCGTCGTCAGCTCCTCGATCACCTTGTTGTCGATCAGGACTGCGCCGAGAAAGGCGGCCTCTGCTTCCAGGTTGGCAGGCAGTACGGGGCCTTTGGCCGGTTTCTCTGAAGTCGAATCATCTGCGGGAAAAAGGAGATCGGTATCGGCCATTCTCCCTAGATGCCTGTTGCGCCGCTTCAGTGGAAGGCACCGGGTCGGCGAAATTTTTCGATCGCCGGCTCTTGTCCTGTGGATAGTGGGGACACAGTTTCTCCCCTTGCCGCAACCTGCCTAACTCTGCGAAAGCAGCCTTCACGCATGACCGATTCCGCATCCTCTTCGGGCGACCACCGCATCGCGCATATCGAGCTCGACGAGGAGACGATCATCTGGCGCAATGCCGATATCGAGCAGGAACGCCGCATCGCGATTTTCGACCTGATCGAAGAAAACTGTTTCAAACCGCTGCGTGCGGTCGAACGCGGGGCGAACGGCCCCTATCGCCTGACGCTGGCGGTGCGCGACGGGCGCTTGCTGATGACCATTACCGATGAAAGCGAACGACTGCTCGAGGAGCTGCTGCTCGGTCTTGCCCGGTTCCGCAGGCCGATTCGCGAATATTTCGCCATTTGCGACAGCTATTACCAGGCCATCCGCAAGGCGACACCGATGGAAATCGAAACGATCGATATGGCGCGCCGTGGGGTTCACAATCGTGCGGCGGAGCTGCTGATGGAACGCCTGGAAGGCAAGATCGAGACCGACTTTGCCACTGCCCGCCGCCTGTTCACGCTGATTTGCGTGCTCCACATCAAGGGCTGAGGGGGCGCAAATGGCCAGGAACAACCGGCGCCGGAGAAAGTCCCGCCTCCCGAAGGCTCTTTCGCGTGGGGGCAAGCCAGTACTGGTCCTGCTGGTCGTTGCCGCAATCGGAGCTTCCTATGCCTGGCACGAAGGGCGCAATTGGCGGCCTGACGAAGCACTGTGGCCGGATCAGGGTGCCCTGATCGGTGCGGGCGATGGCGCGGTCGATTTCGATACAATCGCCGGGCTGGGCGCGAAATTCGTTTATCTCGAGGCGAGCGACGGGGCCGGGCGCACGGACATCGCTTTTGCGCAAAACTTCGCCCGCGCCCGCGCTGCGGGGCTGGAAGTCGGCGCGGCGCATCGTTTCGACCCTTGCGCTGTCGCCGATGGGCAGTCCGCCAATTACGTCACCATGGTGCCGCGGGACAGCGATCTTCTGCCCCCCGCCATCCTGCTTGAGACGACCGCTACAATTTGTCCCTCGCGCGTATCGAAAGCAGCCGTGCAGAGCGAACTGACGACGCTCGTCAACCAGATCGAGGCGCATAGCGGAAAGCCCGTGATCCTCGCACCGTTCGAGGAGTTCGAGGAAGCTTACGCCCCCTCGCGCCGATTCGACCGCCAGCTCTGGCTGACGCGTAGCTGGTTCGAACCCGACTACGCCACCCGCCCCTGGCTGATGTGGACCGCCAACCGCTGGTATCAGACCGAAGCGGCGCAGTCGCCGTTACGCTGGGTCGTGGTGCAGCCCTGAGGATATTGCCATGACCGACGAAGATCTTATTGCCGCTGCCCGGGACGCATCGCGCCATTCCTACTCGCCCTATTCGAACTTCGCCGTTGGCGCGGCGCTGCGCTTTGCCGATGGCAGTGTGGTGACGGGCAGCAATATCGAAAATGCCAGCTATGGCCTCGCGCTGTGTGCCGAAGCGGTGGCTGTGTCGAAAGCAATGGCGGATGGGGTGCGCGGCGGACTCGAAGCGGTCGCGGTAACCGGCCCGGGGACCGACCCGATCACGCCGTGCGGTCGGTGTCGTCAGGTGCTTAACGAACTAGCACAGCTCGGTGGGACCGATCCGGAAATTCTCTGTGTCGGAGCCGAGGAGGTCCGCAAGCTGCGACTTTCCGACCTGCTTCCCCACGCCTTCGGACCTGCGAGCCTGACATGATCGCGCGCCGCGCCGCGCTTGGTCTGATGGGCGGGCTGGCGGGGGCGGCGCTGATGCCGATCGCAGCGACTGCGAGGACCCCGCGCAAACCACCGCGCCTGCGCCAGGGCGACACGGTCGGCCTTGTGGCCCCCGCGAGTGCAGTGACGGTGCCTTACGAACTCGACCGGGCAATCCACTGGGTCGAAGGCATGGGCCTCGTTCCGAAGATCGGACGACACGTCGCGGATCAGGACGGATATCTGGCCGGAAGAGATATCGATCGGGCGGCGGACATCGATGCCATGTTCGCCGACCCCGAAGTCCGCGCCATTTTCGCGGTACGCGGCGGATGGGGCGGCGCGCGTATCCTGCCTCTTCTCGACTGGGCTTCGATCCGTACCACCCCCAAGCTGTTGATCGGCTACAGCGATACCACCGCGCTGCATCTGGCCATTGCGGCGCGCGCCGGATTCCCCACGCTACATGCGCCCAATGCCGCGAGCCGATGGGAGGCGGCGAGCTGGGAGAGCCTGTGGCATATTGCCTTTGCCGGCGCCACGCCGGTACTCGGCGGCGAGGACGTCGAGCGCGCTTCGGGCCGGGTGGCGCGCATACTGGTACCCGGGTCTACGCGCGGGCGGCTGCTGGGCGGGAACCTGACGATCCTCTCCACGCTGATGGCCACCGGCTGGCTACCTGCTTTCGACGGCGCGATCCTCTTCCTCGAAGATATCGGCGAGGAACCCTACCGTGTCGACCGCATGCTCCAGCACTTGAAGCTCGCGGGCATATTCGACCGGGTAAGCGGCGTCGTTTTCGGACAGTGCACGCGCTGCACCTCGCCCGACCCGGATTATGCGGGCTTTTTGCTGGACGATGTGATCGACCGGCATCTGGGTGGGCTCGATAAGCCGGTGATTGCCGGCTTCAACACCGGCCACGTGACCAACCAGCTTACATTGCCGGTCAATGTTCCGGTCGAACTCGATACCGCCTCGCGCACGCTGCGGATGCTCGAACCCGCAGTTGGCTGACCCTGCTTGCCTTTTCCATTCGGCGCGGTTTAAGCCTCGCCCTCGAGGGAGATTTTCATGACTGCTCGAACCTTACGCCGTGCAGCGCTCGCGGCTGGTGCCATCCTGGCTTGCGCGGCGAGCGGCGCCGGAGCGCAGGATCGCGCGACGGCTTTCACCGGCGCAACGATCCACACCATGGCGGGGCCGACCATCGAAAATGGCACGCTGGTTATCGAGGATGGCAGGATAGTGGCCGTGGGCGCCGATGTGGCCGTGCCTGCCGACGCCGACACTCGCGATGCCAGCGGCATGGTCATCATGCCGGGTATCGTCGATACGCATTCGCATATCGGTTCGGTCGCGGGGGCTGACCGATCTTCGCCCATCCAGCCTGATGTGCGCGCGATGGACGCGATCAATCCCAAGGATGCGAGCATCGCCAAGGCGCGGGCGGGCGGCGTCACCACCGCCAATGTCATGCCCGGTTCCGGCTGGCTGGTCAGCGGCCAGACCTTCTATATGCGGCTGCGCGAAGGCAACACGATCGAGGACATCGCCTGGTACTTTCCCGACGGGGCGGTCATGGGTGGACTCAAGATGGCCAATGGCACCAATCCGATTGGCAATACGCCAGGGTTTCCCGGCACGCGCGCCAAATCCGCGGCGCTTGCGCGGGCGGCCTTCGCCGAGGCGCAGAGCTATTGCAAAGGGGACCGCAAGAAGGTTGACCTCGGCAAGGAAGCACTCTGCGAAGTGCTGTCGGGCAGGCGGCTCGTCCATTTCCATACGCACCGCGCCGACGACATCATGACCGTGCTGCGGCTGCAGCGCGAGTTCGGATTCAAGGTGCTGATCCAGCACGGGATGGAAGCCTGGAAGGTCGCAGAGGAACTGGCGGCGGCGGGTATTCCCGTGTCGAACATCCTCGTCGACAGCCCGGGCGGCAAGCTGGAGGCGATGGAATCGCGGCTGGAGACGGCCGGAATTCTCGAACGTGCCGGGGTCCTCACCTCGCTCCATTCGGATGACGGGATCATCGACAGCCGCCTGATGTTCCGTCAGGCGGGCATCGCGGTGCGCGGCGGGATGAGCCGCGAAGGCGCGCTGCGGGCGCTGACGATCAACGGGGCGAAGCAGCTTGGGCTCGATGACCGGGTCGGCAGTCTTGAACCCGGCAAGGATGCCGATTTCCTGATCCTCGATGGCGATCCGCTGTCGGTTTACACCGACCTCATGGAAACCTGGGTCGAGGGACGAAAGCTCTTCGATCGCAGCACCGAAGAGGGCAGGCTGATGGCCGAGGGCGGTTATGGCGCGGGCAATCCGATGGAGCTTGCGCATCATCACTGGGAAGTCGCCGAAGCGGAGACCGCACAATGAACGCCCCTATCGCCAAACTCGCCGCGATCATGCTGGCGATCGCTCCCACCAGCCTTGCCGCGCAGGATATCGCGGTTCGCGCCGAAACCCTGCACACCATGGAAGGCGCCGCAATCGCGGACGGTGTGGTGGTTATCCGGGACGGCAAGATCGCCGCTGTCGGGCCTGCCGCCTCTACCGTGGTTCCCGACGGTCTCGAAGTTCTCACTGCCACGGTCGCGACGCCCGGTTTCGTCGATGCGCGTACGGTGGTGGGCCTCGCGGGGTTCATGAACCAAGCGCACGACCAGGACCAGCTCGATACCGGCTCTCCGCTTCAGCCGCATCTGCGGGCCATCGATGGATACAATCCGGATGAGGATCTGGTCGATTGGTTGCGCGGTTTCGGGGTGACGACGATCCATACGGGACACGGCCCTGGGGCCGTGGTTTCAGGCCAGACGATGGTCGCCAAGACATGGGCGAAGACTGCCGATGCAGCGGTGATCGTTCCGCGCGCTATGATCGCGGCCAATCTGGGGGCCAATGCGCTCGACCGCGAGAAGGGGCCTGGAACGCGGCCCAAGCAGATCGCTCTCCTTCGTTCCGCGCTCACCGCGGCCCGCACACCCAAACCGCCCCGCAACGGTGCGGACAAGGACGATGCGGAGACCTTCGAAAAGCTCGATGCGAGGGTATGGAAGGATGTCCTCGCCCGCCGCGTGCCGCTGATGATTACCGCCAACCGCGCTCAGGACATCATGTCGGCCCTGCGGTTGAAGGAAGAGTTCGACATCGACGTGGTGATCGATGGCGGGGCGGAAAGCTATCTCCTGATCGACGAACTGCGCGATGCGGGCGTCACCGTTATTCTGCACCCGACCATGGCGCGTCATTATGGCGATATGGAAAATGCCAGCTTCGCCACCGCCGCCAAGCTGCGCAATGCGGGTATCCCTTTCGCCCTGCAGTCCGGCTATGAAGGATATGTTCCCAAGACGCGCGTCATTCTGTGGGAAGCAGGGTGGGCGGCTGCCAACGGCCTGTCACCAGAAGCCGCCCTGGGAACGATCACGTCGGATGCGGCCAGGGCAATCGGGGTCGATGATCGCGTGGGCTCGCTAAAGGTCGGCAAGGATGGCGATGTGGTGCTGTTCGACGGCGATCCGCTCGAATACACCAGCCACGTCACGGGTGTGGTAATCGAAGGCCGGGTGGCGAGCCGCGAGAAGCGCTGATAGCGGGCTTCCCGTTAACCGCTTTTTGAGTGGAATCGCGCTATTGCGGGTGTGTCAGGAGACATACCCAAGATGAAATTCGTTGCCCTTGAATCGCGTGGCGGTAACTATCTCGTGGTCGCTTCGAACGTGGCCTGGCTGCGTGCGGCGGAGAACGGTCAGACAAGTGTCGGCATTGTCGGCGGCCAGCCTTTGCTGGTTACCGGAACCGTAGAGCAGGTCGCGCAAAAAATTCTGGCAGGTTGATCGGTCAGTTTTCGTAACAGCGAATCCACCGCTTCGCGCCCTGCCATTCTACCGTGCCGTCATAGCGGTCCTCATTGTATCTGGCGCGGAGCGTGACCAGCGTCTCGAGCGCGTTCGCGTCGGTCAGCAACAGGCGCAGTTCTTCGTCATCGAGCCACCATTGAGGGGCGTTGACGGGAATGGTCCTACCCTTGGCGCGTAACTGCGTGGAGATGATCGGCGCGCCGGGCACATGGCCGATCCCCACCGCTATCTCGAGATCGCTGCCATCCGCAGTGCGACATATATACCCGCCGGTCGCTTGCGCCGGGGCGGCCAGCGCAAGCGAAAAGGCGGCTGCGAGGAAGAGAGATTTTCGCATCCCGGGGGCGATACGCAATAGCTGCTGAACGGCTGCTGGCCGCGATCAGCCTTCGCGCGTCTCCATCCATTCAAGCAATGCCGCGAGGCAATCGCGCGCGAGCAGTTTGCAGCGTTCGGGGCTCCAGCCCTGTTCGGGCTCGGGGCTGGCCGGATTGTCCTTGTAGGGCATTTCCAGCGTCATCGCGGTCGCGCCGAAGCGCTCGGCCACCTGGTTGGTGCTCATCGACAGGTTCGCCTTGCCGGGCGCCGCCTTGGTGTAGCCCTGCTCGGTCTGGAAGTCCGGCGTCCGACGGTCGAGGATCGCCTCGTAGCGATAGTAGCGATTGCCCTGTTCCTCGGTCCAGCCGGGGATGCCTTCATAGCCAGCAAGGAAGCTGACGGGAATAGCCTCGTCGCCATGCACGTCCATTGCGAAATCGACGCCGGTCTCGTCCATCCGGTTGCGGATTGCGAGCACTTCGGGCGATTTCTCGGCGGTCGGCTCGGCCCATTCGCGATTGAGATTGGTGCCCGCCGCATTGACGCGCAGATTGCCGCGTGTCGATCCGTCGGGGTTGCAATTGGGCACGATGTGCAGGCGGCAACGCTTGCGCAATTCGCGGCCCACGCTGTCGGCGGGATCGGTCAGCACTTCGAGCGCGCCCTCCATCCACCATTCGGCCTGCGTCTCGCCCGGATGCTGGCGGGCATAAAGCCATACCTTGAATTCACCTTCGCCCATTTCGAGGCTGTCGAGCGGCTGCCCGTCGAGCGTGGTGCCGAGCTGGACGTAGTCGACGCCTTCCGATGCGGCGGCCTCGGCGATCAGATCGTGGTGGCGCTCCATCGAATAGGGCGCGAAATAGGCGAACCACGCGATGTCGCTTGCCGGGGTGTAGCGGATCGTCAGCGTGCCGCCATGTTCGTTATTATCGTAGGTCGAAGCGGCACGGCCCCAATAGTCGCGGTCTTCCGATACGCAGCTATCATAGCCGGGCCAGCCGCCCGGATAGGCACTTTCCTCGAGACCCGTGATCTTGAGAACGAGTTCCCGCCCCGCCGCGCCCGAAACGCGGAAATGGTACCATTGCTTGAATTCGCTGCTTGTGTCTTTCGGGATCGCCAGCATGGCACTGGCGCCGTCCACCGACAGGACTTCGATATTGCCACTGTCGAAGGCGGAATCGATCCGGATATCGCTCACTCGCTAACCTCTACTTCTATCGTTTCGCCATTGTTGCCGGGAAATTCCCGGAACAGCGCGGAGGCGACCGTCTGAGCGTTCGCCGATCCGCGTGCAAGGGGTGAATTTTCGGGCGGCTGGAAATCGGCGCGGCCTTCCCAGATGCTCTGGCCGCTGGCCTTGTCGCGAATGGTCACGGCAAGCTCCGTGCCGAGACGATCCTTCGGCCCGCCTCCCAGATTGATGCCAATGCCCACACCGACGCCCGAGCCGTAACTGCCGGTCGATCCGCCGACCCCGACGCTGACTGGGTTGCGCCTGCCAGCGCTGCCGATGACATATCTCTCGAGCGAGATCTGGGCGATCTGGCCCGCGCTGCCCCGGTCGCTTTCCACATAGCCGAGGCGCCGCAGTTCGTCGGCGACCGCTGCCTTGTAGGGCGCCAGCGCAAGACTGTCTTCTTGAACACCCGCAGCAGTTTCAACGAAGATGCGTCCCTGGCCTAGCTGTGCCATGCGGTCGGGCGCGACGAAGCGGGTCACTTCAACCGGGCCGGGCGGAGTGGTGCAAGCGGCCAGCGTCAGGGCTGCAGTAATGCCTAGGGCGAGGGGAAGCGGTTTCATGGTCAGCGATCCTTCTTGCGTGTTGAGCCCGATTGCTTGCCCTGACAACGCATGGGCAAACAATTCCGCACCGGAAGGCGTTTCCACGCGCGTTAGGGCGTTGCCGTTACCAATTGGTATGTTACTGCGCAGACCATGAGCGATACGAGCAAAGTGCCCGTGCTGGTTACCGGCGGGGCAGGGTATATCGGCAGCCATGCGGTGCTCGCCCTGCGCGATGCAGGCTGGCCGGTGGCCGTGATCGACAATCTGTCGACCGGCTTCGCCTTCGCCGTGCCCGACGATGTGCCGCTCTATGAAGGGGATATTGCCGACACCATCCTGCTCGAACAGATCTTCGCGGAGCAGGGGATCAAGGCGATCATGCATTTCGCTGGATCGATCATCGTGCCCGAATCGGTCGAGAACCCGCTGAAATATTACGACAACAACACGGTGAGGAGCCGCGCGCTTATCGAGGCGGCGGTCGCGGGCGGGGTCGAGCATTTCATCTTCAGTTCGACCGCCGCGACTTACGGTACGCCGGAAACCTCGCCCGTTTCCGAGGACAGCCCCAAGCGCCCGATCAATCCCTATGGCTGGTCGAAGCTGATGACCGAGCAGATGCTGTCCGATGCCAGCGCGGCGCATGGGTTCAATTTCTGTGCGCTCAGATATTTCAATGTCGCGGGCGCCGATCCGCAGGCCCGGACCGGCCAGTCCACTGCCGGAGCCACGCATCTGATCAAGGTCGCCTGCGAAGCGGCCACAGGAAAGCGCGACAGCGTGGCGGTGTTCGGCACCGATTACGACACGCCCGACGGCACCGGCGTGCGCGACTATATCCATGTCAGCGATCTGGCGAATGCGCATCTGCTTGCGCTCGAAGCGCTGATCGAACAGCCCGGTCGCTCGCTGACGATGAATTGCGGCTATGGGCGCGGCTTCTCGGTGCTCGAAGTGCTCGACGCGGTGGACCGGGTGACCAACCAGACGATCGCCCGCCGGATGGAGCCACGCCGGGCGGGCGACCCGGCAGAGCTCGTTTCCGACCCTTCGCGGATACGCGAAACGCTGCCGTGGCGGCCCAAGCATGCCGATCTCGGCGATATCATCGCGCATGCATTGCAATGGGAGCGCAAGCTGTCCGAATTGCGCGGCGAGTGACGCAGCGCCGGTTGGTCGCTCGAAAACGGCGGTTCGTCGTTCAGCATTGCCGCCGGACTCGCGGCTCGTCTAGAGGGCGCGCTTGCCTATGACCTTGCCCTCTTTCCCCGATGGAACGCTCGATGGCGACCGGCATCTTTATGCCGTGCGCGTCTATTACGAGGATACCGACCTCTCGGGCATCACCTATCACGCCAATTACCTGCGCTGGTTCGAACGCGCGCGGAGCGATTTGCTGCGCCGCCTCGAGATAGACCAGCGCGCGGCGATCGAGGCGGGCGAGGGTGCCTATGCGGTATCGGAAATCAACCTGAAGTATCTGCGCCCAGCGCGGCTCGACGATGATGTGCTGATCGAGACGCGCTGCAACGAGATGCGCGCCGCTTCGTGCAGAATGCACCAGCTTGCGTTCAGGTTGGCAGGTGAAGAGCGCGAGTTACTTGCCGAGGCACATTTGCGCGTCGGCTTCGTTTCACCCGAAGGCAGGCCCAAACGCCAGCCGGAGGAATGGCGCGCGGCCTTCGCGCGGTTTGTCGGGCAAGGGGATTCATGAGTTCGCTATCACTTCTCGCCGCCGGGGCACCGACCCGGCTTGATCCGATCCAGCTTTTCCTCGACGCCGATATCGTCGTTCAGCTGGTCATGGCCGGGCTGCTCGTCGCCAGCATCTGGGTGTGGATGATCATCGTCAGCTTCAGCTTGCGGATGAAGAAGCTGCGCAGCCGGACGATCGATTACGAGAACGAGTTCTGGCAGGCGGAAAATTTCGACCGTTTCACGTCCGAACGCGGCAGTAAAGACATCCCCGCCGCACGCGTGGCGCAGGCGGCCGTGGCCGAATATCGCCGTTCGACCAAGACCACCGTCCGCGACCCGGAGGCGCTGCGCGGCCGGATTGCGGTGGCCATGGACAGCCAGATCGCGCTCGAAGCCGACGATATCGCCGAGCGGCTCAACTTCCTCGCCACGGTCGGCTCGGTTGCCCCATTTGTGGGGCTGTTCGGAACCGTCTGGGGCATCATGAACAGCTTTTTCCAGATCGGCGCGCAGGAAAGCTCCTCGCTTGCGGTCGTCGCGCCGGGCATTTCGGAAGCGCTGTTCGCGACTGCCATCGGCCTGTTCGCCGCTATCCCGGCGGTGATCGCCTACAATCGCTTCAGCCACCGCGTCGATCGCTACGAAGCGCGGCTGCAGCGTTTCGCCGACAAGCTCAACGCGACCTTCAGCCGCCAGCTTGAGGCGCGCTGATGGCGATGGGGCTTGCCTCTTCGCGGGCGATACGACGCGGACGCGGCGGGCGGCGTCGTCCGATGAGCGAGATCAACGTCACGCCCTTTGTCGACGTGATGCTCGTGCTGCTGATTATCTTCATGGTCACCGCCCCGCTGCTGACCGCCGGAGTGCCGATCGATCTGCCCGACAGCCGGGCAGCGCAACTGCCCGATGAACAGCAGCAGGTGACGATCACCATCGACCGCGCCGGCTATGTCTATATCGACGATGTGGAGGTGCCCGTCGGCGGGCTGCCGCAAGCGCTCGAAAGCCTGCCGCGGAGCGGAGGCGAGGGGCCGGACATTACGCTGCGGGCCGACAAGGCGCTCGACTATGGCCGAGTCATGGCGGTGATGGGCGAACTCAATCGCGCAGGCCTCAACCGCATTTCACTGATTACCAACAGCGCCGCACCGGCACCGCTCAACGCCGGTTCATCGGACGAGGAATAGCCTCGGCGTCATGGAGAGAACGGGCATCAGGGCAGAGGAGCGGACCGGACTGATCGTCGCGGTCGTGCTGCATCTTGCGCTGTTCGGCCTGCTGGTCGTGCAGGGGCTGTTCCCGGCCCCGGCGATCGATCCGCCGCATCGCATGACGGTCAGCCTCGCCGAAGATGTCGGGCTCGCCGCGACCGCGCCCGATCCGGTCGCCGAAAGCCGTGCCTCGACCGCGCCGACCATGGATATCAACCCGGCTCCCGCGCCTGAGCAGGAAGCGCCGACCCCGCCGCAGGTCGAGCGTCCCGCGCCGCAAGTCCAGTCTCCGGTGCCCGCACCCAATTCGGCCGCCGACACCCGTCCGCGCCGCCGCCCCGATCCCCCGCGTACGCAAAGCCAGCCGCAGAGCAGCCAGCGCAGCGGCGGCTCGCGCCTGGGCGACAATTTCCTCGACGGTGCCGGCGACAGCACCCGTACGAGCGAAACGCGTATCCCGGCCTCGCGGATCGGTAACAGCGCCAAGGCGTCGCTTTTCCAGGCAGTCGCTCGTCAATTGCGCCCGCACTGGCAGCCGCCGAGCGGCCCCGAGGTCGAGAAGATCGTTACCAAAGTCCGCTTCCGCCTCAATCCCGACGGCACGCTCGCCGGTGCGCCAAGCGTTGCGGGGCAGCGCGGCGTGAACGCCACCAACCGCGCGCAGGCCGGACGCCATGGCGAACAGGCCATCCGTGCGGTACAACTGGCTGCCCCCTTCGACCTGCCCGACGAATACTACGAGGCATGGAAACTCATCACCGTGGATTTCGACTGGAGATTGGCCCAGTGAAGTATGTTCTGATTGCCGCCGCGGCCCTCGTCGCTGCCCCCCTTGCCGCCCAGAACCAGGATCTCGGCCAACCCATCCCTGAGGGTGGAGAAGTCGAGACGATCGAAGAGAGCGAGGGTCTCTCGGGCTCGGTCAGCTTCGAAGGCAATCTCGACGATCTCGGGATCGCCATTCCGGGCTTCGCGACCGATCGCGATGTGGCGACACCCGCGAGTTCATCGGGCACCGCGGCGCTGGGCAAGGAACTGGCGCGGGTCATCACGGCCGATTTGCGCAATAACGGCCTGTTCAAGCCGACCGGCCCCGATGCGCTGCCGCAGCCCTCCTTCGGTGAAATCACGTCACCCAACTGGCCGACCTGGTCCAACCGCGGCGCGGAAATGCTGGTTCATGGCTATGTTCGTGGCCGCGGCGACGACCGCCTGACGGTCGGTTGCTATCTCTACGACATGGCGCTGCAGCAGGAGCTGGTGCGTGAGGGCTGGGTTGTGCCGCCTGCCGACTGGCGCCGCGCCGCGCATAAATGCGCCGATCTGATCTATTCGCGCCTGACCGGCGAGAGCCCGTTCTTCGACAGCCGTATCGCCTATATCGCCGAGACGGGTCCGAAGGATAACCGCTCCAAGCGCCTCGCGATCATGGACAGTGACGGGGCCAATCACCGCTTCATCACCACGGGCCGTTCGACTGCGCTGACCCCGCGCTATTCGCCCGATTACAAGAAGCTGTCCTATTTGAGCTATGTCGACGGCAATCCGCGTATCTATGTCTATGACATCGGTACGGGGCGCCAGACGCTGGTGACGCAAAGCGCCAATCCGACCTTCGCGCCGCGCTGGAGCCCCGATGGGCGCTGGCTGCTCTATTCGATGGCGGTCAACGGGAATACCGACATCTACCGCGTGTCTTCCAGCGGAGGAGAGCCGGTTCGGCTGACCGATACGCCCGGGATCGACATCGGCGGGTCCTACTCGCCTGACGGTGGCCGCATCGTCTTTGAAAGCGATCGCTCCGGCGCGCAGCAATGTTATGTGATGAATGCCGATGGTTCGAACCAGCGCCGCATCAGCTTCGGCGGCAGCCGGTGCGCGACGCCCGAGTGGAGCCCGCGCGGTGACCAGATCGCCTTCACCAATGCGAGCTCATTCAACATTTCGGTGATGACGCCGTCGGGCGGTAATGTCCGGACACTGACCAGTGGCTGGCAGGACGAAGCGCCGACCTGGGCGCCCAATGGCCGGATCATCCAGTTCTTCCGGACCGAGCGCAACAGCGGCAAGACCTCGCTTTGGCAGGTCGATCTCACGGGCGACAATCTGCGCCGTTTGCCGACGCCGGTCGATGCGTCCGACCCGGCCTGGGGACCGATTTTGCCGTAACTGCATTGGATTGAACAGGGGACGAATTCGGGGGGCAAACCGATCATCCAAGCTGTTTGAAAAGGGGACAGCCTATGAATACTCGTGCTGCTACAGGCCTGATGCTTGCATCGACCATCGCTCTTGCCGCCTGCCAGAAAAAGGCACCCGAGGAGCTACCGCCACCTCCGGTCGAAACGGCCACGCCAACGCCCACCGCCCCAACTGGCCCCGCAGTCGGTTCTCAGACGCATTTCGTGGAGGCCGTGGGGCAGGCGAATACGGTGGTGTATTTCGATACCGACCGCTTCAACATCGATACAGAAGACCAGACGAAGCTGCAGCGTCAGGCGCAGTATTTCAGTCAGTATCCGCAGGTCACCTTCACCATTGAAGGCCATGCCGACGAGCGCGGCACGCGCGATTACAACCTGGCCCTGGGCGAGCGACGTGCCAATGCGGCGAAAAACTATCTCGTGTCGATCGGCATCCCCGCCAACCGTATACGCACGGTAAGCTACGGCAAGGAACGTCCGGTTGCGCTGGGCTCGAACGAGGCCGCCTGGGCGCAGAACCGCCGCGCGGCTACCGTCACCATCAACTGATCGAGCGGAAAGGGCTCCCCCGAGAGACGGGGAGCCCTTTCTGGCTGCTGTTCAAACCGGCCCGGCCTATCGGATCGCAGCGAAGGCTGCGACGGGAGAGACACCCGCCATCCGATCGGTGGACACTGGCGAGAAATGGCCCAGCCCGCTGGCCATGGCAAAAGCGGCCATCGTGAAGATCGCGGCGGTGGCGGATAAGGTTAGCTGTCTGCTCACGGGGTTTCTCTCATATAGGATCGCTACGGTCCACATATGAAGGTTTCGTTGCATTGCAACATTTCAGATTGCAACTTATTGTCGCGCGCTTGCACCTTTCGTCAGGCCGCCTAGATTGACGCGCATGTTTTCCGGCCTCACAAAATCCCGCTCGCATGGTTAAGGCGCGCCGCTCGAACGATTGGGGCTTTCCCCGCTGGCGCGGTTATGGATCGTCGCGCGAGACTACGACTGTGCGGCTATGCGACCGGCACGGCTGCGAGGAACCGGGCGATTGCCCGGCACCCAAGGCGCCGAACAGTCCCGAACGGTGGATGTTCTGCCAGAAGCACGCCGCTGAATACAATCGCAAGTGGGATTATTTTGAAGGGCTCGACAAGGCTGAGAAAGAAGCCCGGACCAAAACCGAGCAAAGCCAGAATGCGGGCTATGCCGAAGCGCAGCACTATGGCTGGAGCGGTAGTGGCGACGGTTCGCGCAGCGCCGATGAAATGCGCGCGCTCGAGGTGCTCGAACTGGAGGCCGACGTCGAATTCATCGCGATCAAGAAGGCCTGGCGCGACAAGGCCAAGACCGTCCATCCCGATGTGAAACCCGGCGACAAGGAAGCCGCCGCCGAATTCCAGAAGCTCCAGCTCGCCTACGAAGTGCTCAAGGCTGCGGAAGAGCGGCGCGAGTGGAAGGGATAGGGGCCGCCACCGCGCGGTCTGCAAGGCGCGCTGCGATGGCTTGCGCCAGGCGCTGCCCCAAGCCCGGCCCCTGCTGGGGATAGAGATACGGCTCGATCGCCTCGGCTTCCATTACTGCCAGTTCGCCCGACGGAAGCCGTGCCATGTCGATCCGGCAGTATAGCAAGTCGGTGAAGGGCAATGCCGTCACGACCGCTTCGGCCCTGGCCAGGTCCTGCGCGTCGGGCGCATAGTCGCATTCATAGCCGCCATAAAGCGACTGGATACGGTATTCGCCTTCGCCAGCACGCTTGAGAACGCCATGGCTGAAAGCGCCGTCGACGAAGACGAAGGTGTATTCGCCTTCTTCGACGATGCTCGGCAGGAACGGCTGGACCATGCAGGCGCGCCCCATCGACCAGCCTTCGTCCGGCAGGTTATCGCGCGAGAAGCTGTACTGACCCAGCCCGCCGGCACCGACCTGACGCTTCACCACCACGCGATCGGCGCCGAAATGGTCCATCGCTGCCTCGATACCGGCCCGGTCGATGTCGGCGTGCCAGAGTGTCGGAACGCTTGTCGCTCCGCGCATGGCCAGTTGCTCGAGATAGCGCTTGTCGGCATTCCAACGCACTACCTCGGGTGGATTGCAAACCTGAATGCCGCGCGCCGCGAGGGCTTCGAGCTTGGCGAGAAACGCATCGGGATGATCCTGGTAGTCCCACGCCGTGCCGAGCAGGATCAGTGCGATTCCCTCGAAATCCTCCAGCGGCGCGCGCCAGTCGATTTCGTGCAGGTCCAGTCCCGCAGTCTCGAAAGCCGGGCGTAGCGCCGCGACCTCCAGATCGTGCTCGAAGGCATCTCCCCGGCGCGGTCCATCGCCGGGGAGCGTATCGGCACAAGCGAGGAAACCGATACGGATCATACCGCCTCCAGTGCCTGCTCGAAGTCGGCGATGAGATCGTCCGGGTCCTCGATTCCGATGCTGATCCGCACCAAATTGTCCGAAATGCCGAGTTCAGCGCGGCGTCCTTCTGGCACTGACAGGTGAGTCATCGATGCCGGGTGGCTCGCAAGCGTTTCGGTCCCCCCGAGACTGACCGCCAGCTTGGCGATCTTGAGGCTGTCGAGGAACCGGAAGCATTCCGCCTCGCCGCCCTTCAAGAGCAGCGAGAAGGTGCTGCCCGCGCCCTTGCAATGGCGGTCGTAGATATCCTGCTGCCGCACGTCTTTTATCATACCGAGGTAACCCAGCCCCTCGACCTTCGGGTGCTGTGCCAGAAATTGGCAGACCTTGGCGGCGTTTTCGCCCGCGCGGCTCATGCGCAGTTCCACCGTCTCGAGGCTGCGCAGGAGCATCCAGGCGGTGTTCGGATCACAAATCCCGCCCATCGTGTTGCGCAGCATGCGCACGGAGTCCATCCACTTCTTGGCTCCAGCGATGCTGCCGGCGACGAGATCCGAATGGCCGCCGACATATTTGGTCAGCGAATAGCATACGATATCGGCGCCTTGGTCGAGCGGACGCTGCCAGAGAGGGCCGAGGAAAGTGTTGTCGATGGCGATCGGGCAATCCCAGTCCAGCGCTTCGTCGCGCGCTGCCTTGACCGCTTCGACATCGACCAGCGCATTGGTTGGATTACCCGGGCTCTCGAGATAGATCATGCAGACCTTGCCGCCGTTCCGGCTGGCCAGATCCTTGGCCCTGGCGAGAACGGCGTCGATTGCCTCGCGCGTGGCACCCGCGGGAAAGTCGACATACTCGATGCCCCAGCGCGACATCCATTTGGCGACGAACCCTTCGCTCGCGGCGTAAAGCGGGCCGGAATGGACGATGACATCGCCCTTCGACGCATAGGCCAGCATCAGCACGCAGATCGCGGTCATGCCGCTGGAGAAGCTCAGCGCATCCTCGGCGCCATCCCACACCGCTAGGCGATCTTCGAGGATTTCCTGGTTCGGCGCATTGAAGCGCGAATAGACGAGGCCGTCGGCGCCGCCCGGCCGCTTGCCGGTAATGCCTTCGAAATGACGCTTGCCATCGGCAGCGCTGGGAAAGGCGAAGGTGGACGTGAGGAAGATCGGCGGCTTGAGGCTGCCTTCGGACAGAACCGGGTCGTAACCATAACCCATCATCAGTGTGCTGGGCTTCAGTTCGCGCCCATCGATCTTGGTCACTTCGGGCTTGGGGGCCATGCGCGGCGAGGTCGGGTCGATGTCGTGGTCGCTCATCGGGCGAGCATCCTTCCTGTATCACGCCCCCAGGAAGGCGGGAGCCGGTTGGGCTGGTCAGGGCGCCCGTTCCTAACCTCCGCAGGAACGCCTCTCCACCGACAGCGCTTTCGGCTGCGATCCATATGTCGGAGCGAGATTGGTTTCAACTGCGACGAAGCCGGCGGCATGGACTGCGGTTAAGGACCAAGATGCGTAGGCTGAAACAAGCCATGGGAACGCGTGCAAAGCGGGTGTACGCATGGCGCGGTATCGCGTCGATCCGACACGGACTGGGGCGGGGAGCAAAAGCCCCTGTTAGACCAGCGCGTTCATCCCCCACACCACGCCCACGATCATGAAGATCCCGACAATGTCCAGCAACAAACCGGCCTTCACCATTCGTCCGATCCGGATGTGCCCTGTCGACCAGGCGATGGCGTTAGGTCCGGTCCCGGCGGGCAACATGAAGCCCCAACTGGCGGCAAGCGCGGCGGGCATGGCAAGCAAGATCGGATCGACTCCCAAGGCCACCACCAATGCGGCCACGACCGGGATAATTCCGCTGGCCGTCGCGACGTTGCTGGCGAACTCGGTAATCAGCACGACCATCGCCACAACCGCAATGGCGACCAGCACCAGCGGCCACGCCTCGAGCGGCAGCAGCGCATTACCCAGCCAATCGGCCAGCCCGCTCGCACTCATGCCTGCCGCCAGCGCCAGCCCGCCGCCGAACATCATTATGACGCCCCAGGGGGCGCGGTCGGCCTCGTCCCAGATCAGGAGCGGGCGTCCCGTGCCGTCGGGGAGCAGGAACAAAACCAGGCTGGCGATGATGGCAATGGTGCCGTCGGTCCACGAGCCTTCGGGCAGATAGGGCGCAACGATCAGCCGCGTCATCCAGGCGAGAAAGGTCAGGCCGACGGTTACCATCAGGCGGCGTTCCGCCGATCCCATCGGTGCTTCGTTCACGACAGCCGCCCGCGCCGCCGCAACGTCGAAAGGGTGCTCTGCCACACGTTGCACGCGCGCCACCAGGAAGGCGGCCAGCGGCACGCCGAGCACCACGATGGGGAGGCCGTAAAGTGTCCATTCGGCAAAGCTGATCTGCGTTCCGATCATCGTGTCGAGCAGGCCCACCGCGATAGCGTTTGTGGGTGATCCGACCAGCGTGCCGAGCCCGCCCACGCTCGCGGCAAAGGCGATGCCCATCGGCAGCGCGCCCGCAAGGCCTTCGCGCTCGTCTGTGGCGACCCCGCCCCCGGCCAGCACCGCAAGCGCCATCGGCATCATGATGAGCGCGGTTGAAGTGTTCGAAATAAGCATGGAAAGGATCGCGGCGGCGATCATGAAGGCCAGCAGCAGTCCCGCCTGTCCGCCGCGTCCGCCAATCGCATTGAGGATCGCGAGCGCGAGGCGCTTGTGCAAACCGGTGCGTTCGATGGCCAGAGCGATGAAGGCCCCGCCCAGCAGCAGAAACAGAATGGGCGAGTAATAGGCGCTGGCCGTGTCGCGCGCATTCATCACCCCGGCGAAGGGCAGCACGATGAAGGGCATCAGCGCGGTTGCCGTCAGCGGCAGCGCCTCGGTCATCCACCAGCTCGCCATCAGCACGACGAGGCCGGCGACGATAAAGGCCTCGCGGCTCATACCGGCGGGTGTAGGCAGGAAGATGCTCGCCAGCAACGCCAGCACGCCCACCAGAAATCCTATGCGTTTGGTCGTCATGTCGCCGCGATCCCCCTCATGCCCGCTGCTAACAGTCTCCTTTCACGAGGACAATCTTGGCGCTTGCCGGAATCCTGAAGCCCGTTAAGGTGGGTGTATTACTTTGATCACACAGGAGAGGAATCCGTGATCCGATCGATTTCCATGCTTGCGGCCGTCTCGCTAGCCGCGCTGGCCGCCCCCGCTTTCGCGCAGCCGCACCAAAGGCACGCCATGACTGAGGAGGCGCAGGTAAAAACCTACACCGCGCAGCAGTTCTTCGAATCGACCAGCTACAGAGTCGGTTCGCCCAGCGGTTTCAACTTCTCGCCCGATGGGGAGTTCGTGCTGGTGACTTCGGATGCGACCGGGGTATTCAACGCCTACAAGATGCCGGTGGCAGGTGGCGAACCCGTGCCGCTGACCCAATCCAGTACCAATGCCACCTTCGGCGCGAGCTTTTTCCCCGACGATCCGCGGGTGCTCTTCACCGCCGACGAAGGGGGGAACGAACTCAACCACCTTTTCGTGATGGACATGGCCGGCACGGTCACCGATCTGACGCCAGGTGAGGAATTGAAGGCAGCTTTCGCCGGATGGAACGCCGATGGAAAGACCTTCTACGTCACCACTAACGAACGCGATTCCGCGGCTTTCGATCTCTATGCCTACGACGCTGCAACCTACGAGCGCAGCCGTGTCTTCACCAATGAAGGTGGCTTTTCGATTAGCGATGTGTCGCCCGACGGGCGCTGGGTAGCCTTGTCGAAAGCCCTATCGAGCGCGAACAGCGATCTCTACGTGGCGGACCTGTCTGCAGCCGGGGCTGAGCCGAAGCTGATCACCCCACACGAAGGCAATGTGAGCTATGGTGCCTACACCTTCACCCGCGACAATGCCGCCCTGATCTACGCGACCAACGAGCATGGCGAATTCAGTCAGGCGTGGCGCTACGACCTCGCGAGCGGCAAGAAATCGCCCGTGGTCGAGGCGGACTGGGATGTCGCCTTCCTGCAATATTCGCCCACTGGCCGCTAATCGGGTGAGTGCGATCAACGAAGATGCGCTGACGGCCATTACGATCCTCGATCAGAGCAGTGGCGCAGCGGTCACGCTCGATGGCCTTCCCGAGGGAAGCCTCGGATCTATCCGCTTCGACCCGGCTGAAACACGGATCGCCTTTACACTGACGTCGGATACGTCACCGACCGACATTTATGTCGCGGACCTGGCGAGCGGCGCTTCGACCCGGCTGACCAAGGCGCTCAACCCCGCGATTGACGAAGATGACCTCGTCACTGCCACGGTGGCCCGTTTTCCCAGTTACGACGGGCTGGAAATCCCTGGCATACTCTACCGGCCCAAGGGCGCCAGTGCGGCCAGTCCGGCCCCGGCAGTCGTGCTTGTCCACGGTGGCCCGGGCGGTCAGAGCACGCGCGGCTACAGCGCGATGATCCAGCATCTGGTGAACAATGGCTACGCTGTCTACGCGATCAACAACCGCGGTTCCTCGGGCTATGGCAAGACCTTCTTCCATATGGACGACAAGCGGCACGGCGATGTCGACCTGAAGGATGTGATTGCCTCCAAGGGATTCCTGCAGGGTCTCGACTGGGTCGCAGACGATCGCATTGCAGTGATGGGCGGAAGCTACGGTGGCTACATGACGGCTGCTGCGCTAGCTTTTCATCCGGAGGTGTTCGATGCGGGCATCAACATTTTCGGCGTTACCAACTGGGTGCGGACGCTGAAATCCATCCCGCCCTGGTGGGGCAGTTTCCGCGATGCGCTCTATGACGAGATGGGGGATCCGGCGATTGACGAGGAACGTCACCGCGCGATTTCGCCGTTGTTCCATGCGGGCAATATCACCAAGCCGATGCTGGTCGTGCAGGGCGCAAACGACCCGCGCGTGCTTCAGGTCGAAAGCGACGAACTGGTCGCTGCGGTCAGGGCCAACGGGGTGCCGGTCGAATATGTGTTGTTCCCCGACGAGGGCCACGGCTTCCGCCGCCGTGAAAACCGTATCACCGCATCGGAAGCCTACCTGAAATTCCTCGACGACCATATCGGGCGCTGATCGCAGCACCACCAAAGGAAAAGGGCGGGCCACACAGACCCGCCCTTTTTCGTTGTCGCCGCGAGGCGCCGCCTTACTTGGGCGCGATCACCATGATCATCTGGCGGCCTTCGAGACGCGGGAAGGCTTCGACCTTGGCGATTTCCTCCACATCGTCGCGGACGCGGTTGAGCAGATCCATGCCAAGCTGCTGGTGGGCCATTTCGCGGCCGCGGAAACGCAGCGTGCACTTTACCTTGTCGCCGTTTTCGATGAACTTGACGACATTGCGCATCTTCACATCGTAGTCGTGATCGTCGATATTGGGACGCATCTTGATCTCTTTGATTTCCTGCGTCTTCTGCGTCTTGCGTGCGAGGTTCGCCTTCTTCTGCGCCTCGTAGCGATATTTGCCGACATCGAGGAACTTGCACACCGGCGGGTCCGCATTGGGGGACACTTCGACGAGGTTCAAACCAAGCTCGTTGGCCTGCTCGGTCGCTTCGCGGGTGAACATAACGCCGAGGTTCTCGCCTTCGTGATCGATCACGCGGACCTTCGGCACATTGATCATGTTATCGTAGCGTGGGCCGCTTTTTACGGGCATCTGCATGCTACGGCGGGGTGGACGGGCTATGGGGTAATCTCCTCGATTCTGCCTGTTTCGAGGGGGGTATGTAGGGAGAAACGCCGGAATTCGGAAGGGGGAAGAAAGGTTTTTGTCGCAGACGTCCATCTCCTTGCGTGCGATAGCCGTCCCTCATCCGCATCGGCCGCAGCGCGGTGGCGGGATGGCTCCATTGGAAACCGAGACGGACCAGCGCGAAAAAGCTAAGCCGCCTGCCACAAATTGAACCGGGCCAGCTTGCCCTTTGCAGGAACCACCGCGTCGATTCGGTCCGCCGGTTGGAGGGCTTTCAGGATTGCTGGATCGGCTGCATTCATCCCGCCCGTGTAAGCGCCGAAGGCGGGCAGGATCATGCGGCCCGTGGGCGCGCCGCCGGCGGCGTCATTTGCGCTCACCACCGCGCAGGGGCGGCGGATCATACGCTGGTGAACCTTCAGTTGCAGCCGCGGGTGGTAGTGGCCGGAAAGTTCGGGCCGGGTTTCGCCCTTCTGCGCGCGGTGTCGCAGGATGGCGCCTCCGATCTCGAGTTCCTCGGCCAGAGTGCCGCCGTAGCGTGCTTCCATTTCCGGATCGTGATTACCGGTGATCCAGACCCAGTCGACCGCTTTGGTGAGCGCATCGAGCATGCCCGCGGCGTGTGGTTCGAGGCGCGTCGATCCGTCCGAATCGTGGAAATTGTCGCCCAGCGTGATGACGCGGCGCGCGCCGGTTTCACGTACGGCCAGCGCCACGCGTTCCAGCGTCTCGCGGCTGTCATAGGGCGGGATCATCTGACCATGACGAGCGAAGAAGCTGCCCTTTTCGAGGTGCAGGTCGGCGACCAGCAGCGCGCGCTCGCGCGGCCAGTAGAGCGCGCGGCCCTCTGTTAGGAGCCATTCCTCGCCTGCGAACGAAAGGGGAACCATGCGTGGCTATTGCCGCCTGCGCGCCGCAATGGCAAGGGCTTCGACATGACCGACTGGATCCAGCAGACCGACACCGCCCGAACCTGGTTCGAAACCCTGCGCGATCGCATCTGCACGGAATTCGAGAGCATCGAGCGCGAGGCAGGATCGGATGCGCGCTTCCAGTACGATAGCTGGAACCGGCGAGAGGAAGGCAATCCCGATCCGGGTGGTGGAACGCGGGGTCTCATGAAGGGGCAGGTGTTCGAAAAGGTCGGGGTCAATGTCTCGACCGTGCGCGGCAATTTCGCGCCCGAATTCGCCGGAACCATCAACGGCGCGAGCGCGGAAAACCCGGGTTTCACCGCGACCGGCATCAGCCTGGTGGCGCATATGGCCAATCCGCATGTGCCCGCCGTACACATGAACACGCGTTTCCTGACGACGGGTAAGGCCTGGTTCGGGGGCGGGGCGGACCTCAATCCGCCGATCCCCTACGCCGAGGATACAGAGGATTTCCACGCCCGCTTCCGCGCCGCCTGCGCCGCGCACAATCCGACCTATTACGAGCGTTTCAAGAAGTGGGCGGACGATTACTTCTACATCCCCCATCGGGGCGTCCATCGCGGCGTAGGCGGGATCTTCTACGACCACCTCGAATGCGAGGACGCTGCCGCCTTCGAACGCAATCTCGCCTTTACCAAGGATGTTGGCGAAGCCTTCCTCGACATTTTCCCCAAGCTGGTCCGCCGCCGGATGGAGAGCGAGTTCACGAGCGAAGACAAGCAGACCCAGCTCGAATGGCGCGGGCGCTATGCGGAATTCAATCTCGTCTATGATCGCGGCACGCTGTTCGGCCTCAAGACCGGCGGCAATATCGATGCGATTCTGATGAGCCTGCCGCCCGAGGCAGTGTGGAGCTGACCGCACGGGCTCGCGTTCGGGCTGGCGCGCGGTCACTGGATCGGCAATAGCGCCCCGGCGTAGACAGAACATCAGGCCGGGTCGCGAATCCGGCACCATGCAACGGAGACATGCCCATGCGCCGCCTTGCCGCCCCGCTCGCCCTGCTGCTTGCCAGCACCGCCTGCACCACGATGGAGGCCGCTCCGCCGACGACTTCCGCCCCGCAGCCGGAACGCATGATCTCGCCGATCCTGACCTCGGCCGAGGCGGTCGACAGCCTGACCCATGCGCAGCCGCAAATTGCGCGGGTAACGCATGTCGCGCTCGATCTGGAACTGGATTTCGCCGCCCGGCGGGTGGGCGGTGTGGCGCAGCTCGACGTGCTGGCCGCTCCGGGCGCGGAGGAGATCGTGCTCGACAGCAACGGCCTTGAGATCGCGCGCATTACCGACGCTGCAGGCCGCGAACTGGCTTATGAGATCGGCGAACTGGTCGAAAAGGGCGGCAAGGGCGCTCCGCTGACCATCCAGCTTGACGGCGCAACCACCCTGCGCATCGAATATCGCGCTCCTGCCGACGCCAGCGCGCTGCAATGGCTCAGCCCGGAACAGACCGCAGGCAAGGTTCATCCCTTTCTGTTCAGTCAGGGCCAGGCAATCCTCAACCGCACCTGGATTCCGACGCAGGACAGCCCCGGCATCCGCCAGACCTGGGAAGCGCGGATCACCGCGCCCAAGCCGCTCGACGTGGTGATGAGCGGCGTTCGCCAGGGCGAGCCCGAGGATCTCGGCAACGGGCGCCGGGCCTTCACATTCGTGATGGACAAGCCGGTGCCGCCCTATCTCATCGCGATCGCGGCGGGCGACATCGATTTCCGGGCGATTGGTCCGCGCACCGGCGTATGGGCGGAGCCGTCGGTGATCGCTCGCGCGCATGCCGAGGTGGCCGATACCGAGGAGATGGTCGTCGCAGCCGAGAAGCTCTACGGCGAATATCGCTGGGGCCGCTACGACATGATCGTGCTGCCACCGGCCTTTCCCTATGGGGGTATGGAAAATCCGGTGATGACCTTCCTTACCCCGACCTTCATTGCGGGCGATCGGTCGAACAACGGTCTCGTCGCGCACGAACTGGCACATAGCTGGTCGGGCAACCTCGTCACCAATGCGGTGTGGGGCGATAGCTGGCTCAACGAAGGTGTGACCACCTATTTCGAGAACCGCATTGTCGAAGCGGTCTATGGCAAGAAGCGCGCCGAGCAGGAAGCTGCTCTGATGTATGCCAATATCCTCGCTACACTGGCCGAAGTGGGCGGGGATGCGCCGGGTACGGCGCTGAGCACCGATGGCGGCTATGAACTGGGCAGCGCGATCGCCTATGATAAGGGCGCTTTCTTCCTGCGCACGGTCGAACGCACGGTCGGGCGCGATCGGTTCGACACTTGGCTGCGCCAGTGGTTCGACAGCCACGCCTTCCAGCCCGCCACGAGCGAGATGTTCTACGAGGATATGATGACCAACCTCGTACGCAGCGAGGCGGAGGCCGATATGCTCATGCTGCGCCAGTGGATTTTCGAGCCGGGCCTGCCGGCGAACGTCGCCAAGCCCGATCAGGCGGCCTTCGCCGAGGTGGACCGCGCCGTCACAGCGTATACGTCTGCCGGAACCATCCCCGCCGCCTATTCCGGCTGGACCGCTGCCGAACAGATGCGCTTTCTCGACAACCTCCCGAAAGAGCTTACCGCAGACCAACTGGCAGCACTCGATTCAACGCTTGGCCTCTCGGACACCGGCAATAACGAGATACGTTTCCTGTGGTTGGAGATGGCGCTGGAGAACCGCTACGATCCCGCCGTGCCGCAGGTCGATGCCTTTCTGTCCGAAGTGGGCCGCGCGAAATTCGTCCGCCCGCTGTTCCAGGTCCTGTGGAACGAAGGTGAGTGGGGGCGCCCGATTGCGACGCGCATCTACGCGAAAACCCGCGACAGCTATCACGCGGTGACGCGGGCCGGAGTGGACCGGGTGATGGATGACGAATGATTGCAGGCAGCGCATGATTGCGTGCACTGGATGCGATTGAAACGAAGTCGGCTTGACGCTAGGGCTTGGGGCGACAGGGAGATTTGCCATGACATCTCGCCTCGCCGCCAGAACCGCGCCGATACTACTACTGCTGCTAGCCCCGCTGCTGGCAATCCTGGCGGCCCGGCTGGCAACCCATAGCGACATGGCCGCCCGCTATCCGCGTGCGGCTGCGATCCTGTTCCTCTGGATAGCCGCCGATGCGCTGGCACTGGCGTTGATTGCGAAGGCGCCTCGCAATAGGCCAGGTTTGCGCGCCTTGCTGGGCGCGGTTGCAGCAGGGTGCATCGTGGCCACTCTGGCTGCGGCGGCGCCGGTACGGGCGGCCTTGCTCGACATGCAGGGCGTGGTCATCGCGATGGGGCTGACCGTTACGGCCTATCTCGGCTGGAGCCTTACATTGGCCGCGCGGGCATTTCTGGCCACCCGTTCGGTAGAAGCTGCAGCCAGTGAAGTCCTTCCCGCAAAGCTCGTGCAGTTCGCTGCGCATGAAAGCGCGATGATGCGGATGGCGCTGTTCAGTTGGGGTGCAAGGCCGCATGTGCCCGATGGCGCGCGGGGCTTTGCCTATCATCGCGTGATCAATCCGATGATCGGCGTTTTCCTTGTGCTGCAAGTCATCGAAATTGTCGTAGTCGATCTGCTGGTCAGCCACTGGAGCGAGCGGGCGGCGTGGGTGCTGCTGGCGCTGGGTATCTGGGGCTTCCTGTTCCTTGTCGCGCTGATGAAGGCATTCCGGCTCTATCCGGTGCTGTTGCGGGAAGACGGTGTGCAGGTGCGTGCGGGGACGGTGATCGATATTTTCGTCCCCTTCGACGCGATCGCGGAAGTAGAGCCGACGATTTCCCACGCCGAAACGCAGCAGAAGACCGTGTTGAACGCGGCCATCCTTTCACATCCCAATGTCGTGCTGCGGTTGTCGCGCCCGCTCGAACACCGTCCCTTGTTCGGGAAATCGCGGCAGGTTCATCGGGTGGCCTTCCGCCTGGACGAGTCGGCGCCCTTCCTAGAAGTCCTGTCGCAACGGATTTGATCGCGCGGCTCAGCATTTTTCGTTGCATTGCAGCAGGGTTTGCCCACATCGTGAGCACAGGATGCTGCGCCAGTACGAACTCGTAGAGCGGGTCAAGGAATACGACCCCGACGCCGACGAGGCGATGCTCAACCGTGCCTATGTTTATACCGTGCAGAAGCACGGCACGCAGACGCGGGCGAGCGGGGACCCCTATTTCTCGCATCCGGTCGAGGTCGCGGGCCTTATGACCGATCTGAAGCTCGATCAGGAAACCATCGCCACCGCGCTGCTCCATGACACGGTCGAGGATACGCTGGCGACGATCGAGGACATCGAGGCCAATTTCGGCACCGATGTCGCACGGCTGGTCGACGGCGTTACCAAGCTCTCCAAGATCGAGCAGATGCCCGAGAACGAGCGCGCGGCGGAAAACCTGCGCAAGTTCCTGCTCGCCATGAGCGAGGATATCCGTGTGCTGCTGGTCAAGCTGGGCGACCGGCTGCACAATATGCGCACGCTGCACTTCATCAAAAAGCCGGAGAAGCGCCAGCGCATCGCACGCGAGACGATGGATATCTACGCCCCGCTGGCGGAGCGGATCGGCATGTACGAATATATGCGCGAAATGCAGATGCTCGCTTTCGAGCAAATCGAGCCCGAAGCGTTCAAGACCATCACCCAGCGGCTCGACCAGATCCGCAACGAGGATGGCGGGCAAGTCGATGCCATCGCGCTCGACATGAAGCATGCGCTGGCCGAAGCCGGGATTACCACAGAGGTTTCCGGCCGCGAGAAGCATCCCTATTCGATCTGGCGCAAGATGGCCGAACGGCATGTCAGCTTCGAGCAGGTCACCGACATCATGGCCTTTCGCATCATCTGCGAGGACGTATCCGATTGCTACCGGGCGTTGGGAGTGCTCCACACGACGTGGCAGTTCCTGCCAGGCAAGTTCAAGGACTACATCTCTACCCCGAAGAATAACGGCTATCGCTCGCTCCACACTTCGCTGATCTACGGCAAGTCGATGCGGGTCGAGGTGCAGATCCGCACGCGCGAGATGCACCGGCTGAACGAATTCGGACTGGCGGCGCATTGGGCCTATAAGCAACACGACCGTCCCGACGGCGAGGTCGGCTGGCTGCGCGACCTGATCGAGATCGTCGATGCCAGCCACGATCCCGACGAGCTGCTCGAACACACGCGGATGGCGATCTATCAAGATCGCATCTTCGCCTTCACGCCCAAAGGCGCGCTGTTCCAGTTGCCCAAGGGGGCCACCCCGGTCGATTTCGCCTTTGCCGTCCATACCGATCTGGGCGCGCAGACCGTTGGCGCCAAAATCAACGGACGGCACATGCCGCTGCGCACGCAGCTCAACAATGGCGACGTGGTGGAGATCATCAAAAGCGATCAGGCCGATCCGCAGATGAGCTGGCTGGGCTTCGTCGTCACCGGCAAGGCGCGTGCCTCGATCCGCCGTGCGGTACGGCTCAAGGAACGCGCCGAGGTGGCCGAGATCGGCAAGAAACTGTTCGATGAAATCGCTCTGCGCGTGCCCGCCAAGATCGGCAAGAAAGCCTTGCGCGAGGCTCTCAAACGGCTCGATATGGAAGAAGACGAAGACCTCTTCTACGCCATCGGTGCGGCCAAGATCGAAGACCGCACGGTCATGGAGGCGCTGGTGCCGGGCTGCACGGCGGAGCTCGAAAACGAACCGGACTGGGCGAAGAGCGGCAAGGCGTTGTCGATTCGGGGGTTGACGCCCGGCGTGGGTTTCCAGCTCGCCGAATGCTGCCACCCGGTTCCCGGCGATCGGATCGTGGGTTTGCGCAAGCCTGGCGAGGGGGTCGAGGTACACACGATCGACTGTAGTCGCCTGGCCAGCGGGATCGACAGCGACTGGCTCGATCTATCGTGGGGCAAACGTTCGCGCGGGGCGGTCGGGCGGCTGCGCGTGACACTTTACGACCGGCCGGGGACGCTGGCTGAAATGGCGGGCATCTTCGCGCAGAACCACGTCAATGTGACGAGCCTGGAGCAAACCCAGCTCGACCATCCTTTTACCACTTACGAGATCGATCTCGAGGTGCAGGACGTGCCGCACCTTACACGTATTCTGAGCGCATTGCGGGCCAGCGATTCGGTGGCCCAGGCGGAGCGCGTATGAGCACGATCACCGGCATAGATCACGTCCAGCTCGCCATGCCGCATGGCGGCGAATCGCATGCCCGGCGCTTCTGGATCGATCTGATGGGGTTGGAAGAGGTGGCGAAGCCCGCGAATCTTGCGGTGAATGGCGGCTGCTGGTTCGAAGGTGGGGGTGTCGCGATCCATTGCGGTGTGGAAGAGGGCTTTCTTCCCGCACGCCGTGCGCATCCCGCCTTGCTGGTCAGCGATCTCGCTGCTTTGGTGGAGCGGCTGGGCAAGGCGGGAATCCGCTTCAAGCCGGGCAAGGAGCTGGATGGCTATATCCGGGGCGATATCGCCGATCCCTTCGGCAATCGTATCGAATTGATGCAAAGGGTTTAGAGCAGTTTGAGTGTCAGAGTGGCTTCGTCGCCCGCCATGAGATCTTCTGCCTTCAACACTTTCTTGCCGACCAGAAGCCACCAATCCCCCGTTTTGGAAGGAAAGACCGAAGTCTTCCAGCGCGTTTCGCCGACCGTCGCCATGACCTTGACCGATCCGAAGCCGCGCCTGCCGCCCAGTTCCAACCGGCGGATGCGTTCGTGCATGGCAATCGCCTCGGCCGCCGCACCATCGATAGTCAGCAGATGGTAGGTCGCCTTTTCGCCCTGCCAGCGGGTCACTGGCCCGCGAAAGGCGAGCGTCTCGTTCAATCGGCGACTCGCCGCACGGGCACCGGGATGTTGCAGATATCGGCACCGCCAGCCGGTACGTTGAAGAAGGGATCGCGGCGATTGGCCCGCGCATCGGCATAGCGCGCGAAGGTCTCGCCCCCGGTGGAGAGGTATTCGAAGGCGGGTCGCTCGGCTTCGGGCAGGTCGCTGGCAACGCGCACAGAAAGGATTGGGATGCGCTTGCTCTCGTCTTCGTAGAAACCGAGCTGTCCTTTGCCGCGCGGCAGCGAAGAAAGGTGCTCTATCCCTTCCACGATGCGCCCGACCAGCGCGATATTGCGGTCGAGATGGCGCGGCGCATGGCCGATGACAGTATAGAGTTCCGCCCCCGTGCCTGCATCGGGCGCCAGGTTCCGGCCCACCCCGACCATGCCGTAGCAGTGCACGGGCCAGGCAATGTCCCGGTGTTGGGGTTGGGACTCGGCTGCCATGCCGACCGGCCACCCCCCGATATAGGCGGTTTCGAGTGCGTAGCTGTCGCCCTTCTGCCGTGACAATGCCTCCCGAATCTGCGCTTCGTCAGGGATGATTCCTTGTTCCACCAGCCCCTTGATCCAATTTGTCCGCAAGACTGCGCTGAGCGGGTAGTAGGATGGGTCCCCGCCCGGATCGCGCGGGTACTCGAAGACGTAATCTTTCTCATGCGTCTCCACCAGCCCTTCCGGCAGCGGTTTCGCCGCCCCATCGGCTTCCGGATTGTCGTAATTCGGATCGCCCCACTGCACGACGTAATTGTCTTGAACGCGGTTGACGGTGATGCCGTCGTACCACTGCGCGCGTGCGAGCGTGCGAATGTTGTCGACCCAGCTCTGGCTGAAGGGCTCCGGCATAAGCTGGATGACGACCGTGCGTCCGGAGCCGTTTGCCGCGGGCGCCAATGTCATCACGACGAGGTCTTCCGCCGGGATATCGAGCCACTCTTCCACCGGAGCCTCGGCCACGACCTGGTTGGGCGAGGGCGCCGCGGGTGCATCCTGCGCCAGCGCGGGAGAAGTGAGCGCAAACAGCGCGGCGAGCGAAATCAGCGGCTTTGTCATGGGGCAAGACGTGCCATTGCGCGCAGTAAAACAAAAGCCCCCTCTCGCGCATTGTAGGGGCGGGAGGGGGCTTCGAGGCGGTGTTCGCAGGGTATGCCTGATCCGCGCAGCACTGCCACTGGGGACGGTTGTACACCGAATCCGCATTTTGAGAACCTTTGCGTTCCGCTTCGGCTTGCGAAACCCACCGGTCGCCGCTAGACGCGCGCGTTCTTGGTTGGCCTACCGCGTTGTGCGCTGCTCGAGGCCGGGCTCGCTGAAGTGGGTGCCGCGCTCGAGTAACGAAGTGGTAGCGCAACCGAGAACGCGGAGCAGTGGCCGAGTGGTCGAAGGCGCACGCCTGGAAAGTGTGTATACGGTAACCCCGTATCGAGGGTTCGAATCCCTCCTGCTCCGCCACCGGCCCTTTCGAGGCTCTCCAATCACCTCCAAAATCGTGCGGAAAGCTTTACAATTCTGCTGTTTGCGACTCCTATGCGGTTCAGCCCATCTCACCCCTAGCCAGACGCATGTCGGGGTATTTTGGGGGTAACGAACTGATCGACATGGGGTATCGGATGCTGACGGACAAGGCGGTGCGCGCGGCTGCTTCGAGAAAAAAGGCATACAAGCTTGCCGACAGCCGCGGATTGCATCTTCACGTGTCTGCGAGCGGTCACAAGAGCTGGCGCTACAAATACCGCTTCGAAAACAAGGAGCGCTTACTGACGCTAGGTGCATACCCCGAGGTGTCGTTGGCCGATGCTCGCGAGAAGCGCGACGAGGCGAAGAAGATTCTAAGAAATGGTAGAGACCCGAGGCACAGCGCAAAGCGCAGTCGGTTGATTGGCAGGAATGATGCGGCGAAGTCGTTCGAGGGGATGGCCCGCGAATGGCATGCTTTGCAGGTCGCACGCTGGAAGCCGGTGCACGCAAACGATGTCATCACCAGCCTCGAACGTGATGTCTTCCCGCATCTGGGCGAGATGCCGCTGGCCGAAATCGATAAGCCGCTGCTGCTTTCGGTTCTGCATAAGGTCGAGAAACGCGGTGCGATCGAAACAGCGCGGCGTATCAAGCAGCGCGTGGCGGCCATCTATCGCTACGCCAATGCCGGAGGCGCTGGCCTTGAGAACCCGGCCCTGGATATCAACGACGCGCTGACACCGTTGCCGCCTGCGAAGCGCTATCCTGCCCTTACCAACATCGATGCGATCCGTACGATGATCGGCGACATCGATCGTGCCGGTGCCTCACCAGTCAACCGCTTCGCTGCGCGCCTGCTGGCGCTCACCGCACAGCGTCCGGGCATGGTCCGGTTCATGGAATGGGATGACATCACCGGGATCGACTGGGGCGATCCGAACGCGGATACGAGCGCGGCACTGTGGAAGGTGCCGGCTGAGAAGATCAAACAAGAACTGCACCTGCGCACCGACGAAGCGTTCGATCATCCGGTGCCGCTGTCCCTGCAGGCGGTCGACACGCTTCGCGCCGTGCGCTGGCTGACGGGGCGATCGCCCCTTGTATTCCCAGGCGCCCGTTCCGGTCTCAAGCCGATCAGCGAGAACGCGATCGGCTATCTCTACAACCGCGAAGGCTACAAGGGCCGCCACGTTCCCCATGGCTGGCGGTCGAGTTTCTCAACCATCATGAACGAGCAAGCAGAGCGAGAACTGGGTACGGACCTACGGCTGCTCGCCGATCGGATGATCATCGATCTAATGCTTGCGCATACGCCAAAGGGAATGAGCGCGAGCGAGTTGCGCTACAATCGCGCTGCCTACATGCCGCGGCGCCGCGAACTTGCGCAGCGCTGGGCGGATATGATCATGGAAAATGCGATCCCGGCCCATGACATCATCGACAGCCCGCGCCGCAAGCCGCGCTAGCGCCCGCCGCGCTTTGCCGACTGCTCCTCGATCCAGGCGAGCACTTCGTCCTTGCGCCAGCGCGAGCTCGACCCGAGCTTGAGGCGCTCGGGGAACCCGCCTTTCTTTTCGTCTTCGTAGATCGACGACTGGCTGCGCCCGATCAGTTCGCTCACCTCGTCAATCGACAGTAACATCGGGCCGACACCGGGCGGATCGGACGAGGCCGCTATGTGCAAATCGCCGCTTCCCGCCTTGACTGTCGGACCCAAGTTCACTCTTCGTGCTGCGACCACACGCGCGGCACGCAGCTGCGGATCGACAATCTCCTCGACCTGCCGAGCGGTCAGCGGGCCTAGCGGCTTTAGCGCAGCCAACCATTCGTCGAACTGTGCATCGTCAACAAAAATGCGATGGGTCAACGGTGCTCCGGAGTCAATCCATCGTTCGACGTTGAACGCCCCAGTTGCGAAGCGGGGAAGCGGATCGTCCAGCTCCCATAGACCAGCGTCGATACCGACGACCTCGCCTCCGCCTAGGGGACGCGCGAATGTTGCAAGCCGACCGTTCGCGAACATCCGGACGAGGTGTTCGGCATTGAGGCGCACCAGATCGCGCGCGGCGTCGTTCTCACCCTCATCGTTCGGTGCGGCAAAGATGTCGGGAAGTTCGTAAGACGGAAATCCAGCGCGGGACTGGACCACATCCGCAAAAGCGGCGGTCAGCGTTTTGCGACCCTTAGATACAAGCGACGGACGGCCTTCATATGGCGACCAGGGCGGGATGGTAGTGCTCACGATCGCAGGCTAGCAGCACCGTTGGGTTCAGCAAGGGTTCGGCAGCTTTGCGCTCTAATATCAGACTTTCGGGGTCATTGTTCGACCGCCCGAAAGCGGAATTTCAGCGAATTACCTCAGGGTGCAAACGGTTGCCCAGTTATCCAAAGCTCAGCCTCCGGGGCGCTCCGTCTGAAATATCCGGGCCACTTGCATTGTTCGTTCGACCGAACTATCGATGAGTAATGATTCGAAAACACCTGCTTGAAACGGCTATTCATCAATTTGGCGAGCGTGGGTTTGACGGAGCGTCGACCCGCTCAATCGCCGCGACGGCCGATACCGCAATGTCTTCGATCACCTATCACTTCGGCGGGAAGGAAGGATTGTACCTCGCGTGCGCCGATTATATAGTTGAGGAGGTTCGTGACCGTATCACACCTCTGCTAAGTACTGTTGAGGTAGAAGATAGCGACCGTTCAGGCGCGACGGAGGCGGTCTGCTTCCTGCTGCGAGGCTTCGCAGGCATAATGATGTCCGAAGAAACAGCGCCCTGGGCGCGCTTCGTGTCCAACGAGCTACAACAGCCCACCGAAGCTTTCGAGCGCATCGCTACAGGGGCGATCGATCTGATAATGGCAAAGGTCGTCGAACTGGTCGGAATTGCCCGCCCCGACCTCGATGAAATCCACCGCCGTAGCGTCGCGATCACGATCTGGGGGCAGGCCATCTTCCTGCGTCTCGGGCGGGCCTCGATTGAACGGCTGCTTGAGGCTAACACCATGAACGCGGCGGCCGCCGAACTCATGATCGATCGAGTCGTTGCAAATGCCCGCTGCATCCTCACCCAGAGCCCAGAGTGTCGCCAGTGACCCGAAAGTCTATCATCGGCCTCCTCGCGCTCGGCGCCGCAGTTGTCGCTTTGGTCGTGACGTCTGGATTCGGCCTTTGGATGAGCGAGAACGAAGGACAGCTCACGCTCTACGGCAACGTCGACATCCGGGAAGTCGATCTTGCATTCGAGAACAGCGGCAGGATCGAAGAAATCAAGGTGGACGAAGGTGACGAGGTCGAGAGTG
This sequence comes from Qipengyuania sp. ABI-127-1, assembly GCA_022953095.1. Taxonomy (GTDB): domain Bacteria; phylum Pseudomonadota; class Alphaproteobacteria; order Sphingomonadales; family Sphingomonadaceae; genus Qipengyuania. Next base: position 238,939 of record JALJCR010000003.1, read on the forward strand.
GCGCGATCCTCGCATCGCTCGATCCCGCCCGAAGCGAGGACCGGATGCGGCAGGCAGAAGCCGACGTTGCCCAAGCCCGCGCGGCGCTCGCCAGAGCGCGCAATGGCAATCGCCCGCAGGACATCGCACAAGCGCAAGCTCGCGTCGATGCCGCGCGGGTCACGCTTACAAAGGCCGAGAGCGACGTTGACCGCCGCCGCCCACTTGTCGGCGAGGGCGCGATCAGCCGTGAGCTTTGGGACCGAACGCTCGCAGAGGCCCGGCGCGCTCAGGCGCAGCTGCGTGAAGCCGAGCAAGTCTTGTCGCTCTTGCGGGCCGGAACCCGCAGCGAAGATATTGCCGCGGTACAGGCTCGCCTGGACGCCGCGCTAGCGCAGCGATCAAGCGTTCAAACCGATCTTGCCGACACACGGCTTAGAGCACCGATAGCGGGGATTGTGGTTACTCGCGCCGTAGAACCGGGAACGCTCGTGCAGCCAGGAACGCCCGCCTTCACCATCGCAATCGATCGACCGGTGCGCATCCGCGCCTACGTCAGCGAGCCTGATTTGACGCGCATCGAGCCGGGTATGGGCGTGAGCATCAAGGTCGATGGAAGAGCCGAGCCCTACCATGGCCGGATCGGTTACATCTCTCCGCAGGCCGAGTTCACACCTAAGTCGGTGGAGACCGAGGAGTTGCGAACCGACCTTGTATACCGCGTCCGGATCGTGGTGGACGAAGCCGATGGCGGTTTGCGGCAGGGCCAGCCAGTAACTGTCACTATCCCGCAGGCGCGCCCCGCGAGGGACGAGTGAGATGGGTGAGACTGTCGCCAGTGCTCGCGACCTGGTCATGCGTTTCGATGGTGCGGAAGACGACGCGCTCAAGGGCGTCGCCCTCACCGTCGAGACGGGTCAAATTACCGGACTTGTCGGCCCCGACGGGGCCGGGAAGACGACGCTTATCCGGATACTCGCCAATCTCCTGTCCCCCACCGAGGGAAGCGTCGAGGTGCTCGGAGGCGAGCCGGGCACCAACCGTTTCGATCTGGGGTACATGCCCCAACGCTTCGGCCTGTACGAAGATCTGTCCGTTATCGAGAACCTGACGCTCTATGCCCGGATGCGCGGGCTTCCGAAAAGCGAGTGGGACGCAGTATTTGCGCGCCTGCTCGACTTCACTGACCTAGCCCGTTTCAAGTCACGGCTTGGAGGCAAGCTGTCGGGCGGGATGAAACAGAAGCTCGGTCTCGCCTGTGCCCTCGTGCGAACCCCCAGGCTCCTGCTGCTCGACGAACCGAGTGTGGGCGTGGACCCTGTATCGCGGCGCGAACTTTGGGGGATGATCGAGCAACTTGTCGACGAAGGTATCGGCGTGCTGTGGTCGACCGCCTATCTCGACGAGGCCGAGCAATGCGAGGTCGTTTACCTGCTCAACCATGGCGAATTGCTCTTTTCCGGCAATCCATCGGAGCTGACCGACGAGGTTACCGGACGTGTGGCGGTTGTCACCGGATTCGAGGGACGGCGGCGAAGGCTGCTCACCCGGATGCTCGACCGTGACGACGTGATCGACGGGACGCTTCAGGGACGTTCGATCCGCCTGTTGTTCGATCGCCCTGCGCCCAGCGAGCCGATCGTGCTGGACCTTGACGCCGACTCCCAGATGCAGTCGGTCCCACCGCGCTTCGAGGACGGGTTCATCAACCGGCTCGGAGGCGGGCCTGACGGAACGAGTGAACTCGCCCGAAGGTATCGCACGATCCTTGGTGGTGACGGTTGCGCCATCGAGGCTAAGGGCCTGACCAAGCGCTTCGGTGATTTCACGGCGGCGGACAACATGGATTTTGTCATACCGTTCGGCAAGATTTACGGACTGCTCGGCCCCAACGGGGCAGGGAAATCCACCACTTTCAAGATGCTATGCGGTCTATTGACTCCCACCGAAGGTTCGGGGGCAGTGGCGGGACATGACCTGCGCACTGCAGGGCCGGAGGCGCGCCGCTCACTCGGGTACATGGCGCAGAAGTTCTCGTTATATGGCGACCTCAGCGTCCGCCAGAATCTGAATTTCTTCGCTGGCGCCTACGGGCTCTCGCGCGGCGAGGCGCGCGATGCGATCGATAGCGCCATCGAGGTCTTCGGACTTGGTGACAGTCTGAGCCGAAGTGCGGGCGAGATGCCGCTGGGTTACAAGCAACGCCTGTCGCTAGCCTGCGCAGTGATGCACCAGCCACCGGTGCTCTTTCTCGACGAGCCGACCTCGGGTGTCGATCCGGTCGCCCGCCGCGAATTCTGGACGCATATCAATGGCCTCGTGGAAAAGGGCGTCACAGTCCTGGTGACGACGCATTTCATGGAAGAGGCCGAGTATTGTGATGACATATCGCTGATCTACCGCTCGCAACTGATCGCTCAGGGAACTCCCGATGAATTGAAACGCCGCGCCCAGGAGTTGTCGCCCGGCCTGCAGGCCCCGACGATGGAGGATGCCTTTATCGCCCTGGTCGAAGACAGGGATGCTGCGGTGGAGAAAGCCGCATGAAAGCGCAGGCCGAAGCATCCGTGCCGCCACCGAAAACGAACCGGGCAGGAGATCGCGAGAAGTTCGACGTCCGTCGTCTTTCCGCGATGTCGCGCAAGGAAATTCTTCAGGTCTCGCGCGATCCATCGACGTACATCATAGCTCTCGTGCTGCCGCTTATCCTTCTGCTGTTGTTCGGTTACGGGTTGAATTTGGATATGGGCACCACGCGGATCGGCCTTGTCGTTCAGGACGATAGCGAGGCGGCCCAGTCGCTGGCAGCCTCCTATCACAACAGCGATTGGTTCGAAGTCGAGCAGGCCCGCAGCGTGGACGAGATCGAGGTCGATCTCGTCAGCGGAAACATCTTCGCGATGGTGGTCATTCCGCAGGGCTTCGGTGAAGGCGTACCGCGCGGCGAAGCGCCGCCGATCCAGATCGTTACCGACGGATCGCAGCCCAACAACGCAACTTTCGCCGCCGGCTACGCAGAAGGACTACGCGCCAATTGGGCGGCGGGCCGCGGACTGGAGGCGGGGCAAGCGGAGCGCGGCGGTATTCGCACCGAAGAAAGATACTGGTTTAACCCCGAACTCAAGAGCCGCTATTCGCTCGTTATCGGCTCGATCGCCATCGTGATGGTGATAATCGGGACGCTGCAGACATCGCTCGTCATTGCCCGCGAGTGGGAGCGCGGCACGATGGAAGCAATGATGGCAACGCCGATGCGTATGAGCGAATTTCTGGTCAGCAAGGTCGTGCCCTACTTCATCCTGTCGCTGGTCTCGATCGCGCTGTGCACGGTTCTGGCAGTGACAGTATTTGGCGTTCCGTTCCGCGGATCGGTTATGGCACTGTTTGTCATCTCCTGCGCATTCCTCCTGCCCGCCCTCGGCCTGGGCCTGCTCATCAGCGCGGTCACCAAGAACCAGTTCGTAGCAAGTCAGGCGGGACTTCTCAGCGGATTCCTGCCGACTCTCCTCCTGTCGGGTTTTCTTTACGAGATCTCGTCTATGCCGTGGCCGATCCAGGCCATCACCTACATCATCCCGGCTCGCTACCTGGTTCCATCCTTGCAGACTGTATTCATGGCGGGGGACGTGTGGGCGCTGTTCCTGCCGAACATAGCTGCGCTAGTCGGCTTCGGCGCCCTGCTTCTGTTTCTCACTTTTCGCGTCAATCGCCGGAGCCTCGCCTGATGCAGCGCTTGAAGGCAATCATCGTCAAGGAGGCCTGGGCGCTCCTGCGTGATCCGCGAGGGCGCATAACCCTGTTCGTCCCGCCACTCATCCAGCTCCTGCTGTTCTCCTTCGCGGCCACGCTCGAAGTCAAGAACACGGATGTCGGCTACCTCGATCTATCGAGCGGGGTCGAGAGCGTAGAGATCCTCAGCCGCCTGGAGGCGAGCGGCAATTTCGACGAAGTTCGCAGGCTCGGTTCCTACGACGAGCTCCAGGATGCGATTGACCAGCAGCAGATCATCGCCGCGCTTGTCTTCGACCAGCAGTTCGACCGGTCGGTCCTTTCCTCGAAACCGGCGGCAATCGGGGTGGTTCTCGATGGCAGGCGCATCAACGCCGCGCAGATTGTGTCACGCTACATCTCCGAGATCGCCTCGTCGGTCGGTATGGAGGCCGGACCGGCGCGGACCACCGGTCCGCCCAGCATCACGCGCAGCTGGTTCAATCCCAACCTCGACTTCATCTGGTTCAACATTCCGGCACTCGCCTGCATCATCGTGTCGGTCTCCGCGCTGTCGGTTACTGCGCAAAGCGTCGCACGCGAGCGCGAACTGGGCACGTTCGACCAATTGATGGTCTCGCCGCTCCGCGTCCACGAGATCCTGATCGGCAAGATCATCCCCCCATTCCTTGTCGCCGTCCTCGCCGGACTGGTCTTTGTGGTGGCAGCCCCGATCTACGGTGTGCCGTTCACTGGATCGATACTCCTGTTTGTTCTGGGCCTCTCGTTCTACGCCCTCGCGCTGGGCGGGTTCGGCATGTTCGTCTCCAGCCTGTCCAAGACCCAGCAGCAGGCCTTCCTCGGCTCCTTCGTCATTACTGTACCGATCGTGCTGCTATCGGGATTTGCCGCCCCGATCGCCAATATGCCGGATTGGCTGCAGCCGATAACTTACCTCATTCCCGCCCGGTATTTTCTCGAAATGTCGCTCGGGATTTTCCTGAAGGACATGCCGCTATTCGATGTGCTCGGACTGCTCTGGCCGCTCGTCCTGCTTTCGATCGCGACTCTGGGCACCTCCGCCTGGCTGTTCCGCGCCCGCATGGAGTGATCATGGGATATCGTAATTCTTCTCTCGCCGTCGCCGTAGCTGCCGGACTTGCTGGCTGCACGACGGTGGGGCCCGACTACCAGCGACCCGAACTCGACTCGGCGATCGCCGCAAACTGGCTCGAACCGGGCGGTCAGGGATCGGTGACAACCGAATGGTGGACACGTTTCGACGATCCGGTCCTGACCTCGCTGATCCAGCGCCTTCTTGCCAACAGTCCCGACGTGGCCGAAGCGAGCGCTCGGCTTAGACAGGCGCGCGCCAATCGCGACGCGGTAATCGGGCGGACCCAGCCTCAAGCCGGACTGACTGCGTCCGCAACGCAGAACCGGATAAGCGAGGAGGGGCAACTGCCGGTATCGAACATTCCGGGTTTCTCATCGGAATACTCCCTCTTCGACATCGGTTTCGACGCGAATTGGGAACTGGATTTCTGGGGTCGGCAGGTCCGCTCCCGGCAAGCCGCCGAGGCGCGGCTGGAATCGGCTGCCGAGGCAAGGCGCGACGTCATCGTGCAGCTTACCGGCGAACTGGCCCGATCCTACGTCGATTTGCGTCAGGCGCAGGCGGAAGCCCGCTTGGCACGGACGGCGGCGGATGCTTCTGCGGAACTCGAACGCCTCACGCGCCTGCGCTATGAGGGGGGTGAATCCTCGCGCATCCAGGCCGCCGAGGCGACGATCAGCGCCCAAGCGCAGCGCGAGGCTGTTTTGCGGCTAGAGGCCGGTGCACGCAGTGCGGCTTACCGCATCGCCGCAATCCTCGGCGCACCGCCCGAAACCGTGGTGCCGGAACTCGCCGACGACGGCGCCATACCGCAGGTCCCCGACACGATCCTCGTCGGATTGCGTTCGGACCTCTTGGCGCGCCGCCCAGACGTGCGCCGCGCAGAACGCGAACTCGCCGCCGAGGTCGCCGACGTCGGAATCGCCACGGCCGACCTGTATCCCCGCTTTTCGCTACTGGGCAGTCTCGGCCTCCAGTCGCAATCCCTCGACAATCTCGCGAGTGGCGAAACCCTACGCTTCAGCATCGGACCGAGCTTTTCCTGGCCGATCTTCAGTGGTGGACGTATCCGTGCCCAAATCCGGGCGACTGATGCTCAGGCAGACGCGGCGGCAGCGCGCTTCGAGACGATCATCGCCGAAGCGCTGTCGGAAACCGAGGATGCCATAAATGGCTTTCAGACCGCGGGTCGGAGGCTCCAGGCAGCGCGCGAAGCGGCAGTAGCGGCCGAGACGGCTCTTCGGTTGTCGGAGAGCCGCTTTCGGGCAGGCGAGGATGACAAGCTCGCCCTGGAGCGGCAGCGCTTGCAGTTCCTGGAAGCGGCTCGCTTGGTCGCGCTCTCCGAAGCCGCTCGGGCCTGGTCTGCCGCGACGCTCTATAAGGCGCTCGGCGGTGCCTGGGTTGACCTGGACGAAGATGGACTGGCCGATCTTGACTACCAAGCCCAGACGCCGAGCGGACGATGACGCATGGCCGCGTCTTTGCGATCATCGCCGTCGCCTCCCTCACCGGAGCCTGTGCGACCCTTCCAGACAGGGCACTGGCGACTGCCGAGCTGCAGGCACGCGCGACTGTGCCAGGGTTCTCCGCCATCAGGTTCGAGCTCGACGCACCGGTCGCGAGGATCGACAGTTGGCGCGATGACCTACTCCGGGATCGCGCGAACGCACGAGTCTCAGACCCCCTGAACCTCCTCGCACTCTCTAGCGGCTCGGACGACGGAGCCTTTGGAGCGGGATACCTCGTCGGCTGGACCGAAGCGGGAACCCGTCCCGCCTTCGACATCGTTGTCGGAGTGAGCACGGGCGCGCTGATCGCTCCTTTCGCCTTCGTCGGCCCGGAAAAGGATCCGGCATTGCATCGCCTTTACACCGGCATCGAGGCGGACGACGTATTTCGTTTGCGTCCCGTTTCTGGAGTGCTGGGCGGTCCCGGCCTGGCGTCGAGCCGTCCCTTGCGCGCAATGATCGAGCGCGAGGTCACACCGGCACTGCTGCGCGAGATCGCAGAGGCGCACGCCAAGGGTCGGCGTCTGCTTGTCCTGACGACCAATCTCGATACCCAGCGCGGCACGGTCTGGGACATCGGAGCGATCGCTGAACAGGGCACAGAGGAGGCGGAAGCGCTCGTCGAGCGCGTGCTCCTCGCCTCGGCCAGCATTCCGGTTTTGTTGCCACCGGTACTGATCGAAGTGACGGCCGACGGCGAAACCTTTACCGAGATGCATGTCGATGGCGGCACGATCGCCAGCGTTCTGGCAGTACCGCCAACCGTGCTATGGAACGAAGAAGCGAATTACCGCCCGGCGATTTCCGCGGGAAGTTCGATGACCATTATTTACAATGGCCATACGCAGCCGCGATACGAGGTTGTCGAACCGCGCACATTCCCGATCCTTGCACGATCACTTCAAACTATGATCGCTGCCGCCGATCGGCGAATGCTGCGAAGCTATCAGAGGTTCGCCAAACGAAATGGCATGACCTTCTCTGTCGTGGCAATCGAAGAAGACTTCGACGATGAATTGTTCCCGGATCGCGAGCGCTTCGACCGTGCATATATGAACGCGCTTTTCGAGTATGCTCGTCGGCGGGCAGTCCGGCGTGTCCAATGAAAACGCGAGGAAATCCATCCATGCCAGGCAAGAATGGCACTCCGGTCGTAAGCGCCGCTTACACGCCGGCATCCGAAGATATCGACTTCCTCAACATGGATGATCTTCGCCCGCTGCGCCTTCAACTCGAACTGCTGAAGCCCGAATGGTATCTGCGTCAGGAGGGAATCCGCTCGACCGTGGTCGTGTTCGGGAGTGCACGCATATCGCCGCCCGAGGTGGCCAGTGCGCGGATCGAAGAACTTGAAGCCGAGCTGCGCGAGGAACCGGACGATCCGCAATTGCGCACAGAGCTTGGTCGAGCGCACAAGCGAAAAGCATATTCGCACTATTACGAGGAGGCGCGGAAATTTTCCTCGCTGGTCTCGCGCAGTTTTGACGATGCGGGTCTGCACGATTTCGCTGTCGTCACCGGCGGTGGCCCGGGGATCATGGAAGCCGCCAACCGGGGCGCGCGGGAGGCAGGTGCCAAGAGTGTGGGCCTTAACATCGCTCTGCCCCATGAGCAGGAACCAAACCCCTTTGTCAGCCCCGAACTGTGCTTCCAGTTTCGCTATTTCGCGATCCGCAAGATGCACTTTCTCCTTCGTGCCAAGGCTCTCGTCGCCTTCCCGGGCGGCTACGGCACCCTTGATGAACTGTTCGAAGTCCTGACCCTGATCCAGACCGCCAAGATCGCGCCGATCCCGGTCGTCCTGGTCGGTCGTGATTATTGGGCGAAGGGGGTGAACTTTGATTTCCTTGTCGAAGAAGAGTTCATCGATGCCGACGATATCGCTTCGTTTGAAATCGTCGATAGCGCTGAGGATGCAGTTCGCGTCATCCACGGTTTCTATGGCGGCGAGCCGCCGGAATGAGCCCGATCGACCACACTAGCCAAATCTGTAGAGGGAAAGTCTCGTGCAAGTTACCTTCAACGGCGCAGCGCAGGAAGTCACCGGTTCTTGCACACTGATCGAAACCGGACAGACCCGGTTTCTGGTCGATTGCGGAATGTTTCAGGGTGGCCGCGAGGCAAGCGACAAGAACCGTACTCCTTTTGCGTTCGAGCCGTCTGACATCGATTTCGTGCTGCTCACACACGCGCATATCGACCACAGCGGCCTGCTACCCAAGCTCTACCGCGAAGGGTTTCGCGGACCTATCCATACAACGGCGGCGACGGCGGAGTTGTTGGAGATCATGCTGCGCGATAGCGCGCATATCCAGGAAACGGAGGCCAAGAGAAGGGCGCGCCGTCGCCGCAATCGCAGCAAGCCGGTGAAGGAGCCGATTTACACACTCGCTCATGCAGAAGCTGTCCTGCTCCAGGTGCGACCGGTGGACTACGAAGAACGGTTGCAACCGCAGACCGGCATCGAGGTTCGGTTCCGCGATGCCGGTCATATTCTCGGCTCGGCGATCGTGGAGGTATGGGTCACCGATAATGGGCGCGCCCGAAAACTGGTCTTCTCGGGGGACCTGGGGCAGCCTGGGCGCCCGATTCTGCGCGATCCGGCGATCATCGAGGAAGCCGATGTCCTCTTCATCGAGTCGACCTATGGTAACCGTCAGCACAAGAATCTCACCGATACTGTCGATGAATTCGTGGCTGTCGTGTCCGAAACACTTCATGTAAAGAAGGGCAACGTCATCATACCGGCCTTCGCGGTCGGCCGGACACAGGAACTCATCTACTACTTTCACCAGCTGGTGTGCGAAGGACGCCTTGGCGATCTCGACATCTTCGTGGACTCGCCCATGGCAACCGCAGTGACCAAGCTTACCGCGCGGCATATGAATCTCTTTGACGAACAGGCCCGCAGTCTGGCGCGGTGGCATGCCGAGGGAGACAATATCCCCAACTTGAAGTTCGTCGGGAGCGTCGAGGAATCCCAAGCGCTCAACGACATTCGCGCTGGCGCGATCATAATCGCAGCGAGCGGCATGTGCACGGCCGGCCGTATCAAGTATCATTTGCGGGAGAATTTGCCGCGCCCTGAGAGCGCTGTTCTCATTACCGGATTTCAGGCGCAAGGTACGCTGGGGCGCAGGCTGGTGGACGGAGCCGATCTGGTTCGTATCTTTGGACAGGATGTGCCCGTCCGAGCCAATATCCATACGTTGAATGGCTTTTCTGCCCATGCCGATCAGGCTGCGCTCCTGGATTGGCTTGGCGGATTCAAGAAGCCTCCATCCCGGACCTTTGTCGTTCATGGCGAGGCATCGTCGTCCGCTGCCCTCGCGGAGAAGATTACCAGCCAACTCGGTTGGAAAACGCATATCCCAAGTCTGGGCGAAATCACGCAAATCATTTGATGCCAAATGCGGGTTTGCTGCAACGATGAGCGGATCGCAGATGGTTGGGCAATGGACATTGCCCAACCTGGACCGGTCAAGGCGCTAGCCGACTGAGAAGTCTATGCTGCTCGCCCGTAATTTGCGCCAGGTCGAACTGGTCCAGATGCGTCAGAAAGGCCTCAAGAGCGCCAGCTAGCGCAGGCTTCAGGCCACATGCACCATCGATTGTGCAATTCTCCTTGCCGCCCATGCAAGCAACAAAACCCGTGAGATTCTCCAATCTGCGGACCACCTCGCCGACATTTATCTCCGCTGGAGGCTGCGCCAGACGCAGACCGCCCCCCCTTCCTCGCAGGGATGCGACATAGCCTGCGGCGACCAGTTCTTGTGCGACTTTCGCGAGATGATTGCGCGATATGTCGTAGTGATCGGCCAGCCAGTCGATCGACACGACATCATCTTTGGCGGCAAGGGCCATGAGCATTCGCAAGGCATAATCTGTTCGAAGGTTCAGCTGCATAAAACAAGTATATCAGGTATTGCTTTTCCCTCCAACGCGCTATAACAGGTATATTATATACCTCTTTAAAGAGAGCTTCAGATGCATACCGCAGCCGAGAGATCACGAGAGCAAGTATACGCTGCAAGGGCAGCAAAGCGCGCGCATTCCGTAGCGCTGGGCGTGGATGAGCGGTTCGTGTCGCTCATGGTGGAGCGCTTTTATGGCCGTATTCGGGAGGATGAGCTGCTGGCACCGATCTTCGCCGAACGCATCTCGGACTGGCCCCGACATCTGGAGCGGATGAAAACTTTCTGGCGATCCATACTCTTCAATAGCGGAGAGTTTTCGGGAAATCCCATGCTCAAACATATGGCCATCCCGAGCCTGGAAGAAATGCATTTCGCGCGCTGGCTCGAGCTTTTCTACGCGACTTTGAACGACCTCGAACCATCAGTCGAAGGCGTTGCGCTGGTAGCCGAAAAGGCACGCGCCATCGCCGATAGCCTTCTGACCGGAATCTCTATCCGGCGGGACGGCATGTCCGGATCCAAAGCAGGAAGGAACCTCCCCTATGCTTGAACAACGTGCGATTGTCGCCGAACGCGAAGCCGATCTGGAGGTGGAAGTCGAAGCGCTCGCGTATACGCTTCACCCCCTGGCTGCCGCGCCAGTTGCGCCCCGGAGTGCGGGATTTCAGCTTCCGCGAGGTGTCTGGATGGCAATGCTGTCCTGCTATGCGGTGTTCTTCGGAGCGATTGCTATCGCAACCGGAGGAAGCGGGTCGGCGCGTTTCGCGATCGTGGTCTCAGTGCTTTACACCCTGGTTTATTTCGGGGTCGCGAGGATCGGCGCCAGGCAGGCCGGGGCCGAAGAGACATCCCCGCTCAAGCAGGGCAGAATGCTCGATACGTGGACCGGCCTGATGGATCGGAAAGCGGTCTATGGCCAGATACTAATCGTACCCTTGGCGGTCGCTTTCTTCGGTGTCGGGATTATGATCATAGTCTGGGCGATCGGCGCGGGCGAATGACCACAGCGAAGAACCTGCCAGACCATGTCGAGAAATACGGGGAATCATCGCTCTTCACCGAGCAAACGGTGCCGCGAAAGTTGCTTTCGGACCATCATCTAAAGCCCGGGGTTTGGGGCAGGCTTTGCGTGAGTTCCGGAGCTCTTGAATTCGTCATACCCGGTACGCCGGAACAAATGCATACCATAAGCGAGAACGAGCATCTGGTTATCGAGCCCGAGCAGGTGCATTTCGTAAGGCCGCTTGGAGCCGTCGAATTCAAGATAGAGTTTTACCGTTGAGCGTGGGTCGCCCTTGAATTCGCTCCAAAACGATTCTTCTCTTCTACTCCCTACCATTCGGCGGGGAAATCGGAACGCGCGGCGATTGCAGCTTTTTGAACAGTGAAAGAAGTCTGCTTTAAGAGCAAAGCCTATAAGAGACGCAAACGCCGCTCCCCGCCCCAAAGCTATCGGTCTGTTAACAGCAGAAGCTGCCGGTCAGAAAAGCGCCCTCATATCGGACATGAAACAGAGTCAGCGATTTCCCCGAAAGCAGACGCTTTATCCTGCCCGAAATGGCTTCGCAGAACGTAGGTAGGAACTGCGGTTGCACTACGAATTAACGGGGCTGTGTAGTGACGCTGAGCCGCATGCCAGCACCCTCGGCAGTCCAACGCGCCGTCGCCCCCAGCGAAGTGGCGAGGGACCCAATGACCCTTGTACCCAACCCCGTGCCGGACGCAGCCCGCTCGGCATCATCAGGCGACGCACCGCCCTCGTCGGTACATATGATCGACCAGTCTCTGCCTGCCCCGTCGATGGCGATCTCGATGGCGCCCTTTCCATCCACCGGCCCATGTTTCACACTGTTCGAGACGAACTCGTTCACGATCAGGAGCAAGGCATTTGCAATCTCCGGCGTCGCTTCTCCAGGCTCCGTCATGATCACCAGATTAGTACCTGTCGGCAAAAGTTGTTTCAGGTCTAAATGGACGCGAGAGAACAGGGACTGGAGGTCAATCTTCCCGCCATGTTCAAGTTCGTGGAGTTCAGCATGAAGGGAAGCCAGCGCGCGAATTCGCGCACTGGTATCGTTGAGGGCCAATCTGAGTGCTGCGTCAGACGTATGGCGAGCTTTCATCGACACGAGCGCGCTGATCGATGCTAGTGAGTTTTTGACGCGGTGGTCAACTTCGCGCCGGAGCATTTGCTCCTGATGTAGCGCAACGCGAAGATTGAGTTCCCGCATCACGTGCTTCGAAAGCACCGTTAGTATTTTTCTTTGGCGATCGGTAAGGGTTCGCGGCTTGTGATCCAGTACGCAAAGTGTTCCCAAGGGCAGGCCATTTGACCCTCTCAAGACGGCTCCAGCATAAAACCGGAATCCTGGCTCGCTTGTGCACAGTGGATTATCGGCCATCCTTTCGTCTTGGAGTGTGTCAGGGATTTCGACGAAGTCACCCTGAAGGATGACGTGCCCACACAGGCTGGTTTCTATCGGAGTAGACCTGATGCCGAGACCAACCTCAGCCTTGAACCACTGCCGGCCTTCATCGATGAAATTGACGACGGAAACCGGTGCGTCACAAATGTCAGATGCAATTTCGACGAGCTCGTCGAAATCTCGTTCGCGATCTGTATCGAGAATGCCGTATCGGCGTAGCTCTTGGAGTCGCTCGGCTTCTTGTGGGTGCAGGCACGGTTTCATCCGTGGGGGCTAACAGGCTCATCCTACAAATGGAAAGCAATATCTCGCGAGGATCCGAATCCGGTTAACGGAGCGGCAGCTACGCGCCCCATCCAAGACGTAGCCACCCGAGATTTTAGCTCCCAAGAGCGGACATTCGCATAGGTCGATGGACGCGGGTGGCCGCGCGGAGAAGGGGGTTTCTAAGCTACGATTGTGATTTCTCGTTAAAGAGTTTCGAATTCTTTCTTGACCACCCAACAGCGAAGAGTGCGGTCGATCCGCTTGTAGCCCGAGCGAATTTCAATGGCTTCTACGCTTCGAGCGCGCGCACCTAAACCGTTTGATTAGAAAGACGATCGAGTGTGAGCGTTCCAGCAGTGTTGATTGCGCGTCGCCATTGTCGCGCTGTCCAGAATGTTCCCTCAAGCTGATCCTTCTTATTGTCGTAGAACAAGCAGGCTGCTGCATCGAAACTGGGATCATCCGCTTGGTTATCGGTGTCGTTTTGCTGGCTAAAGAAATAGCAGAGCGAGGGCCGCTCAGTTTCCGAACGCTTGCGCGGCATGACGATATAGCTTGTCGAGTTTTTAATCGGTGTATCAGCGCGCGGATTGGTCATTGTGATCTTGATGGACCACCACGATTGTTCGATCTCGGCGACCAGTGAGACAGGCAGCAACTCGGCAAGCTCGTCCGCTTCGCAAGTTCGAGGGTCGAAACTACGTCGCCGATCGGCGGCCGCATCAAGCAACTGCATCTGACGCGACCAATTGCTGCGAAGCGTCATAGCCCACTTGCCGTTAAGATCCGGGAACACGTGGTGCCCAAGATCGGGCAACCAGCCAACCCTTTTACTCACCGCCCAAACCCATCGCCAGATGGGGTTCCATGTAAGGGCAACACAGATTGCCCAAACGATGCTTGGTATTGCCAGCCTTCGAACTTCGATATCGAATGCAGACGTAGCGAATTCTATCGCCAGGAAAACGCCCACGGCCAAGAGTGCCGCAGCGTAGATCAGCGCTTTTACCGGGAAAATTCTGTACATTGTTTGTTCGCCTCTTGATTTCGCTGTAACCTGCCGCATCTCTGTAGGAAAGGCCCGATTGATTTAGGAGTGCCGCCATGACTTTAGCTAACGCGCATGCCCTATTTGTCGGGCTTCAAAAGAACCCGAGCTATCTTGCAAGCCTCGAGATCGAAGATAACGAGCGGCAGCGCCTCTTAAATGCCCGTCAAACCATCCGCACGGCCCTTCGCAATGCAACGCATCGCCTCGAAACAGACAAAAGCTTTTGGCGGCGTGGTTATCTGATCGAGACTGCCAATCGCATTCAGGACGATGTGAAGGTCAAGTTCATGACGCAAGGCAGCTTCGCGTATAAGACGCTGAATGCTCCAGCGCAGCCGGATTTGCAGGAGATCGATCTTGACGATGGCATGTACGTTCCGGTCCGTTTTCTGAGCGATAATCATCCCGCGCTAGCGGCTGGCGCCCTGTTTACCTTCGTTGAAGAAGTGCTTCGCCCGGTTTGCCGGGCTAACGGCTGGTCGCTCGACTCCAGCAAGAGCACGTGCGTGCGGATCAGGCTCTGGCGAGGCGCGCATATCGACATCCCGATCTATTCCGTTCCAGAGGAGCGCTTCAGAATCATGAAGGCAGCCATTGAGGAAGCCGCCTTCAGCGCGCGCAACCTAACTTTTGACAGCGTTCCTGCGATTCCGAGCGACCGCGTGATGCTGGCCCAGCGCGGCGGAGAATGGGTTCAATCGGATCCCAAACAGCTTCATGACTGGGTTGAAAACCGAGTTGATCGCCACGGCCCTTCATTCCGTCGAATGAGCCGCTTCTTTAAGGGCTGGCGCGATCATGTCTGGGCCGACAGCCCGCTATCCTCAATCTGCCTCATGTGTGCGATCGATGCGGCTCTGCTCGAACTCGGTCAGAGCGCAGAAAACCGCGATGATAAGACTATACTCGATGTCGCGCGACTGCTTCCGCCGATTTTTTCAGGCGAGATCAAAAACCCGGTGGTTAAGGCGAGCTGTTTGAACAGCTGGAGCGAGGAAGAGCGCGGAGATGTTCTGGCGGAAACGCGAGCTCTTGCTGCGACAATGGAGGCTGCGCTCGAGCGTACTGGCGACGCCGACCGGGTTATCGAGCATCTGCGCGATGCATTCGGACGACGCATTCCCTACAGGCCAGATATCATTGCGATTGAGAGTGACACGGCTGCAGCTGTACGTGCCGCTCCTGCGGCGACCGTGGCCACACCGCACATTACTAGTTCCGATTCCGGATGATGTCGCAAGCCGATCGGTGGCGCGCCATTGCAGCTACGCTTGCGAATAAAGGCTTCACCGAACAGCAAGGGGCATCGCCAGAGTTTCGCGGATCGATAAACGTCCATGGCCGTGCGGTCGATATTGAGCTGGTTGTTCCAGATTCAAAGTTTGTGGAGCTACCCATTGTTCGGCTTGTCGATCGCAAGCAACTCCCCACTGGCGCATTTGGACATATAAGCCGTGACGACATCCAAGGCTCTGTGGTTTGCTTTGCCCCCGCAACAGGCCTGCCACTCGACTTTCACAATCCAGGCGGATCCGTTTTGCGCGTGCTCAGACAGGCCGAGCTTTCGCTGGAGAAGAGTTTTGCCGGGAAAGGCGGCGCCGAAGTTGCGGCCGAGTACCAAGAGTATTGGATAACGAAGGAGCCGCATTTCCGAGTTCTCGTAAGCCGGTATGGTACAGCTGGGCGACAAGCCGGTTTGCAATACGCGGTCTTCAAGCCTGAAACGGGAAGTCCGTTTTTCGCGATCGCTGATACGATCAGTCTACATGACCACGAGGCTACCCGATTGTCTGGAGCCGTTGTATTCCATTTCGATGCCGAGTTGGGACCGACCGCTGATCGAGTGGTCCCGAACAGCTTCTTGTCTCTTGAGCAATGGTTTCGTGGGCAAACGGCTGCGGTTGCTGATCGCTGGAGCGAATGTGAGAGAGCGCTTTTGTCGGGGAAATTCGTATGCCTCGCAGCAAACAACTGCACTCTCGGCGTCACAGTTGAACTGCCGGCTAACATTGCAGTGGCGGTCCGTGCAAAGAAACTGCGATCTTCGAAATTGCAGCCACTTTTAGCCAATCAGAAGACTAAACTCGATATCAAGCGCTCCGGCGGTTATTGGACGGGATTGGCTGAAATCGCTCAACGTAATTTGCACGGGATCAAAACATTGGATGGGAAGGCCATCGCTCTTATAGGTTGCGGCACGCTTGGAAGCCATCTTGCCAAATTCCTTATCCAGAGTGGCGCGGGCGTCAGTGCCCCCCTGACGCTAGTTGATGGTCAGGTGCTTTCTGCTGGCAATATTGGGCGTCATTATCTCGGTCATTCGCGGATAGGCGAACCGAAGGCGAGCGCACTGGCTGAGGAGCTAAAATCTTTTCACCCCCAATGCGATATCCGTGCTACGGTTGGCGATGCGCTAGCTCAAACGACGGTGCTGGCTGACGCCAATCTACTCGTCGACGCGACAGGTGATTGGAACACGCAATATGCGCTGAATGAACTTTTTTATGAGGACGGCATATCGGCTGATGCCATTTTACATTGCTGGATAAGCGGTAACGGCGCAGCTGTTCAGGCTTTTCTGAATGTTCGCGGCGATGAGTGCTGCTTTCGCTGTTTGAGACCGTCTATGGACGCGGGGCCGCGTTTCCCAGCTCTCAAACCGGGGGTCGAAGCCAACCTGGCCCCTGCGACCTGCGGAGATGGGAACTATATTCCTTACTCCGTTGCTGCGCCTGCCACCGCTGCCGGATTAGCTTGCGACATGGCGATAGGTTGGGCCAACGATAAGCCAGGGGCGCGGCTTCGCACGATCGTACTCGACCACGAGCGCGGCATCGAGCGTAAACCAACGTCTCCTTCAGCTCACAAAACGTGCCCATCATGCCTCGCGAGGTATGGGTCGTGATCGAGGGCATTCTTGTCGAACATGAAGCTGCAGAGAACATGTTGAAATGTACGCGGCAGTATCGCCCTTTAGAAGCTGGGGGGCTGGTACTTGGGCTGCGCAAGGGTCTCTACCTTCATGTGACTGAGATCACCCGTCCATTGCCATGGGATCGACAGAGTTCGACGCGCTTCCAGCGCTCGCCTAAGGGGCACAGAATAGCTGCGCTTAGGAGGTGGCGTAAATCCGGCGGAAAGATGGACTGGATTGGCGAATGGCACAGCCATCCTGGGTTTTCTCTTACGCCTTCCTCCATCGATATACGCAATTGGCACGGCATCGTTAGGCAGCGCAAGGCAGAGATGATATTCCCCATCTGCGACGGACGAGAAACCGCCTTTTACCTTCAGTTTTCGGGTGATCGGGGTAAGGTTTTGCTCCGGCAAGTCGAAAAAGATGAGCTTGGCACTTTCTACCTCACCCCTGCTGCCATTAAGCGTCGTCTGCGCAAAACGGGGAATGAGGCTTATGGTCCAACCGTCGAGTTGCCCTAGCCTAGCGGGCAACCGCAACCACACTTTGCTCTGTTCCTGCAAACGGCCCACGCTCTGCACGAGCGTTGCTATGGCACATTGCGAGCCGCAACTGAAATCAAACCACCACAACAACCCGAGATCCTGAGACTAATCGTAGTAACTTCCAATGACAAACCCAAGTGCACAGCGACGAAAGATGAATCTCCGATCTAAGCGCTAAAGCTGGCAACAGGGTGTGGGACGAAACGGCAGCATTCCGTGTCGGGCTCGCCAACAGAAGACAGTCTGCAACCGGCCCGATGCGGTCAGGATCGACGGTTCAGAATGCTCGAACGCCGTCCGCTAGGACCGCGATACATTTTTCTACGCGCGCGGACGACTTCTCAGCGGCTGGGACTGGCGAACTCCACTAACGCAGATCAGCGAATGCGGATGCAAAAAAAGGGGGTGGGGCGCCCCACTGCGGCGGGCCGCCCCATTCTCGATTTAACCGCCACCGATCTCCCGATCGGCGAACGCGAGTTGCATCAGCCGCTCGCTCAACGCTCGGGCGCCTTGCCGGTAGGCGAGCTCTCCCCAGTCAGGCCAGCGGTCGATGCGCTCGTGGAGCCAGAACAGCATCCTGTCGCGCGCGTAGTCGTCCGCGAACGTGGCGGACCATAGAACGCGCGTGAGCGGAATGTTCGGTCCGAGGCCGACCCCCGCGAGCACGATGGCCGGCTGCCCTGCGATGCTCTTGCGCCCGAACCGGTATTGCAGGTGCAGGGTCGCGCGCTCCTGCGCCGCGATCAGGCGATCGCGCTCGTCCTGATCGGGTGTGCCGGTGAGGCCGTGGAACGACTTGAGCGTCGGCAGGCCGATCGCGAGCGGCGCCGCATCGGGACTTCGGGTGGAAGCGAGCATCACCAGAACCGCGCGCCCCTCGGGCGACAGTTCGGCGGCGAGATCGGCTTCTGGTTGCGGCATCAGCAGCTTCTGGCCAGCAAGCCAGCTCATGTAATGTCTGCTCCGGTCCCAACTGCCGAACAGGTCGACCGCGCGTTCCTCGGTGTAGATCACCCGGCGATCGAGCGAGACCAGCGTGGCGAGCATGAACTCGAGCTCCTGGTTGCGGGTATCGGTGCGCGGGATCGCGGCCATCCCCAACCGCTCCGCCCAGAAGTATTCCCGGACGCTGCTCCAGGTCTGGCCGGTGTGGTCTGTCAGCGGCGGATAGCCATCGAGCTCGCCCTGGGCGACGAGCCAGTAGCCCCAAGGGAGGTTGGGATTGAAGCGGTCGGTGTAGGGGATCTCGTCCCAGTCGCGCGCGCTCACCGGCGGCGCTCCGGATCGAGACCGACCGGCGGCGGGGATGCGGGATCGAGCTGGGTGTCGCTGTCGCTTTTGCCATCGACGGCGGCCTTGAGCAGTCGTGCGAGCCGGCAGGTCTGTGCGTAGACATAGGCGATGTCACGGTAGACCCGGCCGTTCTCCGCGCCGAGGTCGTTCGGATTAACTTGACGACCGGGGACCAGATCGTGGTTCCGATCGCACTGGAACCCAAACCACCACAGCGGTTCGTGGCTGCCATGATTGTCATCACCATCCTTGCTCCGGCCCGGACGTTTCCTACTAGCCGTTTTCGGATGACAGATGGTGATCTCTGTGGGCCCGTCCTCGCACGGCGCCGCGTAGTCGAGGCCGCCGTGCGGACTGATTCCGAGCGCACCCGGCACGGCGTCGACCTCGAACCCGAACAGGGGATGATCCTCGCCTACGCCGGTATAGCCCCCAAGCACCCCGTCTTCCTGCCGCAGGATGGTACAAGGCAGGCCAGTGGCGGCATCGACCCAGGCGAGCTTGTCCGGCTCTTGCTGCCACGGTCCATCGCCCGAGGGATGGCGCGCGGGGACGTGGAATACCTGCGTCGCTTCGATCTCGGTACCCGCGATGGGGTAGGTCTTGGTTTCTCCGGTAGGCACAAGCGCTTGGCTGGCAGTGGTTTTCTTCTTGGGCATTTCGATAAGTCCTTCTGATACGAAAAAAGCCGCTGTCCCGAGTGGACAAGCGGCTGCTGATCGCCCGCCGGATGGCGAGCGCGGATGGCACGGTAGATCGCGAACGACGGGCCGTGCCGGCTCCCGTCATCCTGCTGGATCAGGTCATGGTTTCCTCCCTCTTCATTTCATCGTTATCGTCGTCATCCCGACCGCCGATCCGCTGGTGCTGCGCCGTCGCGGCGACGCGATTTTGCCCGGCTTTCAGCTCGGCGCCTTGCGTGCCCGCTCGATCCGCGCCACGCTTCCCATGCCGCGGCCAACCAGTCGCGCTGCTTCGCCCTGCAATGGGTCCACAGGAAGAGAAGCCAGAGCGCCTGCGCATCGCGTGCGGCCCTGGCTTCCAGCCTCGTCCACATGGGACCGCTCTCGGCGACGATCCCATAGGCTTCCGCCGCATCGAAAAGTTCGCGTCGTTCGCACTGCAGGCAGATCGTCCTGAGATCGGGCCGGTAGCCCGTGATCAGCGTTGGGGGATCGGGCGGTAGCGACCCGGCCTAGGATGGCGCTGTGTCGCAACGCATGATCCGATAAGCGCTTCGTGTGCGCCAGCACCGTCGCATCACGCGGGATTCGCTCGGCGATAGAGGCGATGACGGTGCCTCGCGTCTCGGCGGATCCGAACGAGCGCCGATCGAGTTCAAACCGCGCGCCACGCTTCGGATTAGTCCTCACAACAAGCAGCGCGGCGCCCGGCGTCCGGCCGCCATCAATACAGACCGAAACCAGAACCCGCGGGTGCGACATGCGGTGGCCGACGATCATGCCGCCTGCTCCATCCGGTAGACATTCCCGCGCAAGGCCGCTTCACGCAGCCGGTCTCGTGCCCACGGCTTGAAGTCGCGGATCAGAAATGCGCTGTCCGGTGAGGCCGCCAACGCCGCATCGGCGACGGCCATTGCGGTGCGCTCGCGGTCGCAGCCGATCTCGCCCATCGCGGCGAGCCAGCGCAGGCCGACGATCGTGGTGGTCAGGACATCGGCAAGGACGTGGTCGTGGACCATGTTCCACTCGTCAGCCTCGACCAGCTTTCCGATGGCCTCGGGCGGCGAGGGTTTGGAGGGGATGCCGCACCCCGCGGCATACTCGTCCAGATGCACCTGATCGGCCTGCACGGTGGTCGATCGGCACAGGTCGATCCGCTCGCGCGCATGCGGCGAGGTATCGCGCAGATGGACCGGCAGGTTCAGGCCGTAACGGCAGGCCTGGTAACGCAGCACGGCGAGGTCGCGTACTTCGCCACCCCAGGTCACCATCCGCGCGTCGCATCCGATGGCATCGAGTGTGTTGAATAGCCCACGCACTATGTCGGTCTCTGCATGTTCAGCGAGCGTCATGACGACCGGTTCGGCGATCTCGGGAAGGTCGCTCTGCCCATCGAATCGCACCACCATCCAAGCGGCTGCAGCGATGGTTTGGAACGGCCAGCGGATCTTCTCTGCGATGCGATGGCCACGCTTGTCGTATCTGGGCTCGCGCCCATAGGCCCAAGCCTCGTGTGCCTCGCGGCGAAACTTGTACTCGAAATCGCAGACGAGGAAGACGCGCGGGCCAGTTGTTTCGTCCCGTGCGTGCGCAGCGATAGCGGCATGCGCCTGTCGCTCGAGCGAGCGCTCCAGCGCGACGAGATCGGTTACGCCATTGGGGGTGTTATCGGTCATGTAAATTCTCCACTGCAGACGCACGAAGGCCCGCCGGATCGGGCGGGCCTTCGTGAAGGTCGTTAAAGGTTGGATGGGGAGCTGCGATCAGCGGTGCCGTTGGTGAGCGGTCATGGTGCTGAGCGTCGGCTCCGGCAGGCCGCTGCGATAAAACCAGGCCCGCTCGTGATCGACC
This sequence comes from Qipengyuania sp. ABI-127-1, assembly GCA_022953095.1. Lineage (GTDB taxonomy): Bacteria > Pseudomonadota > Alphaproteobacteria > Sphingomonadales > Sphingomonadaceae > Qipengyuania. Next base: position 260,204 of record JALJCR010000003.1, read on the forward strand.
AGTTCGGGCTCGATCTCTTTTTCCCAGACGCTCGCGCCCGCATTCCAGCGATACTGCCGCGCTTTGAGCAGATCCTTCTTGCCGATCGGCGAGAAGGTCGCGCGCACCAACGTTGTGGTGCGGTCGGCGCCTTCCAGCAGACGTTTGAAGTGGGTGCGTTCGGGATCGGCGCCCCAGCCCCTGCGGCGCTGCTGGAGAAGCCAGAACAGCGACCAGACGTCATCGCCCGCTCTATGCGCCGTGGTGTGCCAACCTTCTTGCGCCAACAGCCACTGCTGTGCGCGTCCGTCCATCTTCGCGCGCAGCCAGTCGATGTCCTTCATCGAACATCCCCAGGCGGCACCGGCGAGTTGCGGATAGCGCCGCTCCAGCCATGCGATCTCGAACGACGAATTATGCGCGACGAGTAAGTCCGCGCGGTCCAGCATGGCAAGGACCGTTTCGTCGGGGATCGACTTGCCGATCAGGTGATGGTTCGCAAGGGACGTAAGCCAGATGATGCGCGGGTCGATCATGACGCCCGGATCTTCCTGCCAGACGCGAGGCGCGGCATGGTTCACGACCTCACCGTTCTCGTCCACCCAGACGAGCATGATCGCCAGTTCCATGATGCGATCGCTGGCAGGATCGAGGCCGGTGGTTTCCAGGTCGATGAGCGCGAGGCAGCGGGCATCGGGCGGCGCGCCTTTTGGCGCATTGAAATAGGGACGCGGGACCGCGCGCAGGATGCGGTAATCGCCATCAGTTGCTAGGCGATGCGCGAGCGCTTCGCTGTCAGGATTGAGATGTTCGGTATTCATGAAGCTTTGCCTTTCGGTTCGTTGCCGAACCGGCGAGGCGAGAGCCGAGCGTTCATGCTCTTTTCCTCTCTCCCTGCCGGTTCACACGGCAGATCTCCACTAATGTCTTTTTGTCGTTCGCATGACGCCGGGAAGGCGGTCATGTTTTTCTGGTGCGGATATAAAAAAGGGGCCGGTCTCTCGGCCGCCCCCTTTCAGCCTATCGGAAGGATGCGTTGCTCTTCGTAGTCGTATCGCGACATGTCTATGGGGTAGTCTTCGGCTTCTTCAGATGCTGCCGTTTCCGTCACCACTTCGCTTCGACAGGATGCGACGCCCAACCTTCCAAGCAGGGCATCGTGCTGATTGCGGATCTCGTCGAGCCGGGCTTCGGCGAGATCCGCTCGCTCCTTTTCGGTTGCAATCTTCCGGGCGGAATCCGCGACGTCCTGCGCCAGTTTGTCGACCTTTCCGTCAGCGAGCACACGGGCGTCCCGTTCGCTGACGAGCTCGCTTTCGAGAAGGGCGATTTCTTTTCGCAGCAAGGACTCGGTCTGGTCGCTACGCTGACGCTCCTCGTCGATGGTCTTGCCCGTGAGCCCCAGCGCGACATGCACCATCTCTTCGATACCGGCCCGAAACTGCCTTTCGAGTTCCTTACGCAGGCCGTCGGGCGCCTGTCGAACGTGTCGTATGCCCTGCGCCTCCATGCGCCTCTTCCAGTCCTCTACCTTGTTGTAGACCGATTCGTTGCCTTTCGGCATGCCAAGCGCGGTAGCAACGGCGTTCCCATACACCTGGTCGAGATCGCCGCCGGCCTCCTGCAATAACCGATTGGCAATGGCGTCGACGTCGGTCTGCGTTTTGTAATTCTTCTTTGTCATGATTTCGAACCTTTCCTGTCCGCTCCAGCGAAGGCAGCGAATGTCGCTGGGTTCGCTGGTTGTTATCGTTGGTCAGCCGGACGTTCGTTGCGACCGCCGCTTATCGGGAAGGATCGGGGGTTTCTTTGCTCAACCGAGAGCTGGCTCCGCAGCGAATGCAGCGAATTGCGTATCGTAGATCATGCGGTGTCGCGACGATGGGCGCGAGCCGAAGGCGATAGGAAGCGAAACGGGCACGCACGCTGACCGGGCGATTTCGATCGTCGCATTTTACGGCAAGCCGGATTCCAAGGATGAGGAGGATGATCGCGGTCATCGTTCGAAACCGTCCGGACCGGCACGACCAGGATGTCGCGGCCGTTCGGGGGGGTTTTGATCCGTCCCATCGGCAGGACGAGGGATGCCGGTTTCAGTGCGGGAAGATTTGTCGGATGTGAGCTCGGGAACAGCGCTTTCCGAAGGTATGCTCGCGGTTTCCATGGGAGATCGATTGCCTTCGGCGGCGGTGATATTGATCCGCTCGTAGGCAAGCATCTGACGCGCGATGGCCTTTGCAAGCGGCAGCTCATTGTTCTGCAACGCCAGCGTTCGGCTTCGCTCTCCAGGCCGCGCGCTTTCGTCATATGTAAATCTGTCTGGTCTTGCCCATGCGACGGCAATCAGGCGCTGGAATGTCGGGTCGGACCGCTGCGCCTTCCAAAAATCTTGCGCCCAGGCAGCCTGCGGGCCATCAATGCTAAGTTCGCCGTCGCTAATCGAGGCGGCACCGGCAACAATCGCAGCAGCGATGATGCGTCGTTTGTCCAGCTGAATGGCCTCGATGGCGCGCAGCCTGTCCTGCATCTCGCGGTCGATGAGAAGCTCGGGCGCCTCGCTGAACGCCTTCGTCAAGGCACCATCGTCCAGGAATCGAAAATGGTGCCCTTGGTAACGGACGTGATAGCGCGATGATGCGAGGAACAGGCGGTCGTGATCGATGTCCTCGTCCAACCTTCGCCGCGCTTCGATGACCTCGGCGTCGTCGGCATGAGCTAGCGTACGCTGATTGCTGTTCAAGTACGCGGCGATCGACGCCTTCAAGGAGTTGCTTTCGTCGCGTACGGACGCCTCTGTGAAAAGGTCGCGATCTTTCCGAACCCGTCGGGCCGCCTGCCGTATGCGAACACGATCATCCGTTGTTTTGTGAAACCGCAGGGATGCTTCGAGAATGCTGCCGGTTCTGCGCGCTGCAACGGCTTTACGATGCTCTAGTCCAGTCTCGGCCTGATTGGCCTCTAGGACCAGGTCGAGCTCGGCGGCGATCTTGATGCTATCCGATATCGCGCGCTCAGTGCCTGCGATCCGGATCCGCTCATACTTCTCGCTGGCAATTTCGAGCGCGTCGATATTGACGCGGCGCGCGGTATGCCAGACCGTAATGAGGTTATCGGATTCGACAAAGGCGAGGGTGGCGTCGCTCGTGGGGCCGCGCAGCCAGTATTCGACATACCCTTCCTTGGATCTGATGTCGTAACGTTGATCGAGGGCGGCGCGCCGATTGGCCGAAGCCTTTCTTCTGCGTTTCCTGATTGCGCCCCAGATGATCAGGCAGATCGGTCGCCAACCGCTAACGCGCTCTGCAACCTCCGGCTTGGTCGCTGCCGTCCTGCGCGTTCGCCGCGCGCCTTTCGCGATCGCGAACTCATGGACGGTTTCTTCTTCCTGGCGTCGGCGGGCCGCTTCTGCGGCAATGGCCGGATTATGGTCCTTCCCGAGCTTGGCTTGCTGTATCTCCTTGCGTCGACGTCTCCCTTCGTCGGCAAGATGCCGCTCGATGGCTTCGATCTCCGGTTTGAGTTGGACGGCCTCTTGCCTGACCAGTTCTTTCTTTTCGACAGGCTCTTCCGACGCATCGTCCGGTCGGTTGAATACTGGCACGGTCAGCGGACGCAAATCGAGCGCGCCCAGTGGGAGCTCGAAATCGGCTTTGAAGCGTTTGCTCAACTTGCCAAGAGCAGCATTGGGGTAAGCGGCGCCTGCACCGACCCATTCCCCGCTCGGTTCTCCGTTCTCGCCGATTGCAATGAGGCGGCCTGTATTGCCGACCACAGTATATCGTATTCCGAGCGGCGCGAGATTGCGATGCACCTCCTGCCAGTTTCGGGCGTTCTGGATCCGTGGAGCAATCACGATTTTCGCGAACCGCTCGAGGGGCCATCGGTCGCCCGGCTCATATCCGTCCGGAGCGTCGTTCCCCTCGATGACTGCCTGATGCTGTCGGCGCGCACGTGCCATCAGTCCACCATCGGGAAGGGTTTCACCTTCGCGGTCGACCTTGGCCGAATCAGTTGCGCGCAGGATCCGTCCGCTGCGGTCGGCTACTCGGACTCCTGTAAACAGTCCGAATACGCCGTCATCGGTAGCGATGTAGCGCCGCATCGGTTCGGGGCGCAGGCCATCGTCCCGCTCCACAACGGCGATGGCCAGATGCGCTGCTTCCCTGTACCAGGAATGCGCCAGCGGCTTGCCCACGCCGTTTTGATCGACCGAGAGCAGATTGCCGTGGCCGTGGATCTGGGTCTTTCCTCGACGCTTTTCGCGATGATAGGCTTCCAGGGAAGGACACCCGGAGGCTTCGAGCACATGGCGAATGGTGCGGTTCTGCCGGGCCAGTTCGTACGGCGCGAACATTTCTCCGTCACGGTGAGACCAAGTGTAGTGGTAGAAATACTCCAGACCGGCCGATGCGGTGGCAACGGACATCATCTGGATCTGTTCGACAATGTGTCCGTCGCCCAGCCCGTGACCCAGCGTTCCGGCGACATCGTGATCGTCCTGGCGCACGATGTAATCACCTGCCCGTCGCGCATCTGACGAAGCTTCCGTAAAAACCATGGCATTCTCGAACGCTTCCACGCATTCGGGTTCGATATTCAGACCGGCAATGTAGCTTGCGCATCCAAAGGCGATGTCGAAAGCGTTCTTCTGCGTCGTCCGGGGACGGATGCCTTTCTGTTGCCGCACCTTGTATCGCCAGATCTTGATGATCATGACGCGCGCGCCCGACGCTGTTGGATGGTGGCCTTGCGCTCCTGGCGCAGATCCCATTCGGCGCAGGCCGTGGAGTGATCCACGATCGCCTTGATCAACTCGCCGGAGAGATGCGCCCGTTGTTCGTGGCCCTCGAGAAGCTTCGAGATGATGGAACTTATGTCTTCGATAGCCTGACGGGTGCGACGATCGTTTGTAGGTGCCGGAGATGCTTCTACTGCCTGCCGCAACCCCGTGGTTGCGCGCACGAGATCACCGATCCGGTGCAGTTCATCTGACAATTCATTGGCCAGACGCATCACTCGCGCCGCGACGTCGTGGCGTCGGTCTGCATATCCATCGTCATACAAAACCCGTTCGAGCACGTATCGCGAGGTATTTCCGCCCGCCGCGCGCTCGATTTTCCGCTTCTGTTCCTCGCTGTCGCAACACACGCTCAAGCGAACGCGTTTACCCTTATCTTTCTTCTCCTTCTTGCTCATCCCATGCGCTCCACGCTGGCCGCGCGCCCAATGGCGGCGCGAAAAACCAACGTCACGAAGCGCAGCGACACGATGTTGGCCGGGGCGGTCATACCGCCCCCATCCTGCTTAAAAGCTACACCCCTTTCGTCAGACCTTCTCACGGCAGGGGTATCCCAAGCTTCGCCATCGTCTGGACAAAAAGGGATTCGGCCTCGGTGTCGAGCGTTCGCATCTCGTCTCTGGCCCAAGGGTCCGAGGCTAAAGTCTTACCTGCCTCGCGAAGTTCATGGATATCGCTAGAGTTCCAGTAGGCGCGCCAGAAAGTTTTTGCGGTCGAGGAGGTGAGCTGGTTGAATCGGAAGGGCATATCGCGCGGCGGCGCCGGGAGATCTCCGGTCGACATTTCAGTTGCCGGCGATGGAGCGGACACGCTTTGCTCGGTGGGAGGCCGATTGAGGTTGTCGATCGAAGAATAGATATCCACCTCCGCTCCCAGCGCATCGACGATAGACACGCGAGGCCCGTATTTGCCCCCGGAGCGCAGCGCAGTCGGGGACAGCTTCAGGTAGCCGAGCCATCTTTCGAGCCACTCGAGATCCTCGTCGCGCAGAACGATCATGGGATAGGCTGCGCGAAAATCCTTGATCACGTTCTTGGGATAGAAGCGCTTGCCATGCCTCAGTTTCATGCGCAAACCAGTGGCCATCCACTCGAACCCCTCGCGCCACAATGCGTGATCGTCGCTCTGCGCTATCCGGTCACGCAGAGATTGTGGCATCGTCGGCTCGAGTTCGGCGAGCTCCTGCGCTTCCGGACCGTGCGGAAATTTCTTGGCGGCGCGCGCCTTTCGGTCCAGTTCGCGCTGCGCCCTGGAACGGGTCCTTCCAGTCTTTTTCGCCGGACCCTCAACGCCAGCCGCTTTAACTTTCTGATCATCATCAGAAAGGGTTCCGGCCTTCAGCGCGGGGCGATCGCTATCTTTGTCGTTCAAGGTGAAGCACTCCGTGGGATGATACGAAGTGCTTTTTAGGACAGACGACAGCCAGACCCAAACAGGGTGGCAAGTGCCATCGATTGAAGGCGGCGATCAAGCCTTGCGTCAATGCAGATGAGCGATCAACGCGCCCGTTGCACGCGCAAGTCATATCTGGGCGTTGAGCGCTGTCCTGCACAAGCTAGTGCTTCGATAAGGCTTGCCGTTGATTTCGTCCCCATCGCCATCCGTCAGGTGCTGGAGGCCGGGTTATCCTCCACATAGAGGGGTGGCGCCCGCCGTACGCTTGGCGGCAGTCGCGTCTTGGCTACTCCTTCGGCGGTGACGTAGCCACGGGAGAAAATGCGACAAGCCCATCGCCATCCCTCGTCGAAGCGCTCTTCCGCTACCCGTGCGCGTGTAAAAGAAAGTCTTCCCCTAAATGGAGCCGCACCAGCGGCGCGTTTTTGTGGGACCTCTTCGCATTCGCGAACCCGGCCCGGGGAAGGCGCCGCCGGCGGGCGGCCCTTCGCGCGCGACCCCGCCGGGGCGCGCTGTGCCGACGCAATAGCGACCGGTTCTAAATCCTTTTCGGGACGACGATTTTGAAAATCGTCGGTGAAAGGAAAAAGCTTTCAGACGCCTGCCGGCGCAAAAAGGAGATGTGAAATGAAGATCGAACAGCCTGATAGACTTCGCAATCCGTTGATCGAAATGAAATCTGAAGAGGAGAGAGGAAAAACCCGACGACGAACCTGTCGGGGGCATCCGCCGTAGCGGATGCCAAGGGCGCCTTCAGGCGCCCGGGGGCGCGATGAGTTTTCGTCGCGTCCCCTGAGGTCGGCTAGGTCAGCTGGAGGTGAGCTCCAGATTTCCGGGCCGGCCTCAACCATTTCTTAACTTTCAGCCGGTTATGGCGAAGCCACGGGGCCGGGCTCGGCTCCCGCTTTTCCTCTATCCCCTTTCATTCAACCTACCTGCTACAAGTCGGGACCGCGCGCAGACGCGCGAGAGGGGCGGCTTGGAAGCCGCCCCCAGTTATTCAGTCGCCTTTTGCCAGTCGCCTGAAGGTCGCGATGTCGCAGGCGATGGGCGTGCTGCCCATAGTGAACAGCACTTCGCCGGAAGGCGCGAGCTTGGCGATCCGCTTCCGGATGCTTTTTTCTGCAAGAGCGATGTCGTCGCCGTAGTAGCGGGAGGAGCCCTCGCGAAGGCATGCGCTGCCGTTCTTGCGGATCGAGGCTTCCAGAGGAAAGCCGACGTCGAAGATCAGCTTCGCACGTGCATCTCGAGGACGTTTCCATACTGCGCCGTCCAAGATTGCCTTTGCTTCAGTCTCTCCGTTGGTGATGAAGTAGGTTAGATCGAGCGCCTGGGCGTCGAAGGTCACGCAGGGGCGCGCAGGATCCATTCCGACGTGTAGCAGCTCCCAGTTCTTCGTCATGGCGAAACGGAGGATTTGCTGCATGTCCGGCCCGCTGAGCTTCGTGCCGCCGATGACGAGGAAGTCGAGCGGCCGCACCGTGCGGGCTTCGAGTTCGGCGTGGAGGCCTCGCAGGATTTTGTTCATCGCCGTGTTGTAAACACTGGGGTGATACGAAGAGTTCATATTGGTATTTCCTTCCGCAAGTTGCGTGTGATCGGTCGCGAAGCAGAAGTTTTTCCTTCCTTCTCACGATCCGTTCATCCTGCTCTTGTGAAAGGTCATTCGCTTCCGGTTGAATGCCGGAAGGCCTATATCTCTATGTCACTCGTCGCTTGATTTATTGACGGCGGGGCGCGGCGTTCAGCATGCTGGCGCGGCCGCGTTGCCGAATTCATAGCAGGGGCTATGTCGGTTACTGGGCCGCTTGCGGACGGTCCGCTTTTGGGCGGCGACCTCGGCTAGTCCGCCGCTCATACGGGGATGGCTTTAGGGAACCTCTGGGCCCCCAGCATTCCTTCCCGAAAGCGCGCCTCTGATGTAAGCAAGAATGTGCGGGACCAAGCAACCTCCCGCTCAGACCGTGCCGGTTCAAGTGTTGCCTCATGGCTCCGCGCCTGCTGCGGACCAATAGTTGTGAGGTAAACATGTCTCGACCGTCCGTGGCGCCGTCCTTTTCAGAGCTGCTGCGCGCGTTCTGGCGTATCGGATTGCTCAGCTTCGGCGGGCCGGCCGGACAGATCGCACTGATGCACCGCGAACTTGTCGAAGAGCGTGGGTGGATCAGCGAGGACGATTACCTGCACGCGCTCAATTTCTGTCACTTCCTGCCGGGGCCGGAGGCGCAGCAACTCGCCACGTGGATAGGCTGGCGCCTCCACGGATGGCGGGGCGGGCTGGCTGCGGGGCTGCTGTTTGTCATACCCGGCGCCTTCATCATCCTTGCCCTCAGCATGCTCTATGCGGTCGCTGCAAACCTCGACTGGTTCGAAGCGCTTTTCCTCGGCGTGAAGGCCGCGGTGCTGGCAATCGTGCTGCAAGCCCTGTTCCGGATTGCGGGTCGCGCGCTGAACACGCGGTTCAAGCAGGTGTTGGCAATAGCAGCCTTCGCCGCGTTGTTTCTGTTCGACCTGCCGTTTCCCGTCGTCATACTGTGTGCAGGAATCCTTGGCTTGGCGATCGCCCGGGTCAGGCCGCACTGGCTGGCGGTATCAGCCACGCCTTCCAGGATTGCTACCGGACCGCGCCCGTGGCGGGCGACGCTGCAATCCATCGCTATCTGGGCGGTGATTTGGGCTGCTCCGATGGGCCTTGTGCTCGCTACCTTGGGCCCAGAGCACGTGCTGTGGGACATCGGGGCATTCTTCTCGCAGCTCGCCGTAGTTACCTTCGGCGGCGCCTATGCGGTCCTTGCCTATATGGCGCAGGAGGCTGTGCAGGGTTTCGGTTGGCTAAAACCGGGCGAGATGGCGGATGGGCTGGGCCTTGCCGAGACGACGCCGGGGCCGCTGATCATGGTGACGCAGTTTGTCGGCTATCTCGCCGCCTATCGCGCGCCGGAGCCGTTCACACCGCTAGTTGCGGGGCTGCTGGGTGCAGGGCTGACCACGTGGGTGACCTTTGCGCCATGTTTCCTATGGATCTTTGCCTCTGCCCCGTGGATCGACCGGCTGGGCAATGCCGTGCGTATCAAGGGCGGGCTTGCGGCCATCACCGCGGCGGTCGTGGGTGTTATCGCGAACCTCGCTGTCTGGTTCGCCATCCACGTGATATTCTCCGCGGTGGGAGAAGCGAGGCTTGGACCTGTGCGGCTCTACGTGCCGGATTGGGAAACGCTTGACTGGCGGGCAGCGCTGCTGACCGCGCTTGCCTGCGCTCTTGTCTTTGTCGCAAAGTGGTCGGTCGTGCGGGTGCTGGCGATCAGCGCGATCGGCGGGCTGATCCTGTCCGCCTTGTGAGCCGGTTTCAGAGCCGCACGCCGAAATGGCCTAGCGCCCAGACCATTGCGAGGTAGAGCAGCACCGTCATGGTGCATCCGATGGCGAGAGCGGGCCAGAAAGCGACGCCACGGTTCAGCATGATCGGAATGGCGAGGAACATGGGCAAGCTCGGCAGGACGAACCAGAATGTGGCGTAGGCGTGCTCTGCCATGCGCGCGGTATCTTCGGTATCGCGCCACAACCATATCATTCCCAGCACGGAGATCAGCGGCAGCGAAGCGATCAGGGCTCCCAGGCCCGGAGCACGCCGGGCGACCTCGCTGACGAGCGCGATGATAATGCCCGACAGGGCAGCCTTGAGCAGGAAGTATCCCATCGCGCCTCCTCCTCAGCTGGCCGGTTCTGGCTCGGTGACGGTGCTATCATCGCCGCGCTGCATCCTGTCGCGCAATCGGCCGACACCCCATCCATCCCGCGTCACCTTGAGGTAGATGGCGGGAAGGACCAGCATGTTGAGAACTGTCGAACTCGTCAGGCCGCACAGGATCACGATGGCCATTGGGGCCTGAATCTCGCTTCCCGGCTGGCCCATCGCAATGGCCAGCGGGACGAGCGCCAGCCCGGCGGAGATGGCGGTCATCAGGATCGGCACGAGCCGTTCCTCCGCGCCGCGCCGCACGGCCTCTGCCAGATCGCTGACGCCTTCGACTGCCTGAAGGTGCTTGATATGGGTCACCATCATCACGCCGTTGCGCGTGGCGATACCGAACAGCGTGATGAAGCCGACGATTGTCGCCACGGACAGAACCCCGCCGGTCAGCCACAGGCCTACCACGCCGCCTACCAATGCCAGCGGCAGGTTGATCATCACCAGCGCCGCATCGTTGGAGGATCGGAATGCCTGGCGCAGCAGCAGGAACATCCCCACAAGCACAATCAGACCAAGTGCCAACAGCGTCCGCGTGGCGCTGGCTGCGCTTTCGAACTGTCCGCCGAGTTCGATGTGCGAACCTTGCGGGAGATCGATACCTTCCAGCGCGCTTTCAACGTCTTCGACCACGGCTCCCAGATCGCGGCCGGAGACGTTGGCCATCACCAGCTGCATCCGCTCGACGCTCTCGCGCGTGATGGCGTTCGGTCCCTGATCGCGCACGACGTCTGCCACCGCGGCTAGTGGCAGCAATTGCCCGTCGGGCGCGGCGAGCAGCATGTTCTCCATCTGTCCGGCATCGTTGTATTGCGCCGGATCGTAGCGCACCACGACATCGGTGATAACCGGGCGCTCGACAAGCTGGCCGACTTCGGCCCCGGCAATGGCGGCCTGTATCGCGCCGGTCACGTCTTCCACGGCAAGCCCGTAATTGGCCAGATCAGCGCGGCGCAGGCGCACGCGGAGATAAGGCACGCGGCTCTGGGTGTCCTTCTGCACATCGACCGCGCCGGGAATGGTGGAGACTGCGCTTTCCACCTGCGTGGTGATCGTCTGCAGCGTGTCGGTATCCGGCGCGAACACCTTGATCGCGATGTTGGCACGCGCGCCGGACAGGATATGGTCGATCCGGTGTCCGATGGGTTGGCCGAAGATCGCCTGAACACCGGGCACCGCACCCACGGCCCCCCGTAGGGCGGAAACAAGCTCTTCGCGATCACGGCCGTCCTCCGCAAGCGTCGCCTCGATCTCAGACGCGAAGACTTCCTGCGCGTGCGGATCGCCCGGCGCTCGGCCGGTCCGGCGCGCCGTGGTCAGCACTTCGGGCTGCGAAAGTAGAGCGGCCTCAACCTCGCTTGCCGCGCGGTCGCTGTCTTCAAGGCTGGTGCCGGGCAGAGTGGTGACATTCACCGTCAGCGAGCCTTCGTTGAACTCAGGCAGGAAGGACCGGCCCGCCAATGCGATGCCGATCCCGGCGGCAACGACCATCACCAGCGAGGCGACGGCAAGCACTTTCCAGCGGTCCAGCCAGCGCGACAGCACGCCGTCATACCAGCCTTTCATGCGGACAACCCATTTCGGCTCGTTGCCGACATCCTCGGGCCTGCGACTGAGGAGGTCGTAGCTGAGCGCCGGGGTCAGCGTGAGCGCCACGGCGAGACTGGCCAGCAGCGATACGCCATAGGCCAGTGCAAGGGGTTGCAGCAGCCTGCCTTCGATGCCCGTCAGGCCGAAGATCGGCAGGAAGACAAGCAGGATGATCAGGGTCGCGAAGATGATCGCGCCTTGGACCTCGCTGGTGGCTGCGGCGACGACCTTGACGTCGCTTTGCCGCTCTCCCTCGGGCTTCTCGCGCTCCAGGCGCAATCGCCGGACCACGTTCTCGACCACGATGATCGCATCGTCGACCAGCATGCCGAGCGCAATGGCAAGCCCGCCCAGGGTCATCGTGTTGATGGTGCCGCCGCCTGAATTGATGACGATGATCGCGCTCACCACCGAAACCGGAATCGCCGCCAGCGCGACGGCAGTCGCGCGCCAGCTCACGAGGAAGATGAAGACGATGATCGCGACGAGGACCAATCCTTCGATCAGCGCGGTCGTCACGTTGTCTACAGAACGCTGGATGAAGTCCGACTGGCGGAAGACCTGCGTCTCCAGCACCATGCCTTCGGGCAGGGTGCGCTGGATCTCGGCGAAGACCGTGTCGAGCCGGTCGGTCAGTTCGAGTGTATTGGCACCGGGCTGCTTCTGGATGGCGAGGATCACGGCAGGCTCGCCGTTGAACGCTCCGGTGCCGCGCTTCAGACCTTCGCCGATGCGGATTTCGCCCACTTCGCGCGCAAGCACGGGCAGGCCACCTGTCTCGCCGACCACTACGTTGCCGAATTCCTCTGCCGTGGCGGCACGGCCCACGCCTTCGATCAGCAGCTCCTGTCCGTTCTCGACGACGACACCCGCGCTCTGATTGGCGCTGGCACTGCTCATCGCCTCCACCACCTGATTGAGGCCGATGCCGCGCGCCGACAGCCGCGCCGGATCGACCAGCAGTTGCACCTGTCGCTCGTCGCCGCCGATGGTCATCACCTCGGCAATTCCGGGCACCGACATCACGCGGCGGCGGACGATCCAGTCGGCGGTAGATTTGAGTTCCATCGGGCTCGCCGTGTCGGACCGCATGGCCACGAACATGATCTCGCCCATCACCGAACTTGCCGGGGTCATGTGCGGCGGAGGAACATCGTCGGGCAGTTCGTCGGTCGCGGTCTGGAGCCGTTCGGCGGTGACCCGGCGTGCCTGTTCCGGCTCGGTCGACCAGTCGTATTCCATCGTCACGACGGCAAGGCCGGTCGCGCTGTTCGAACGGATACGCCGCAATCCCGGCGCACCGTTCAACGCGGTTTCCAGCGGGATGGTGATACGCTGCTCGACCTCGGTTGGCGTATAGCCGCCCGCATCGACCACCACTGTGACGGTCGGCGCGGTGAGGTCGGGCAGCACGTCGACCGGCGTGCGCATGGCAGTCCAGGCCCCGAACGCCGTCAATAGCAGCGCAATGGCATAGACTGCGATCCGGTTTTCGAGACTCCAGCGGACGAGACGTTCAAGCATTGTCCGGCCCCTCAGTGCGCATGGCCGTGGCCGAACGCGCCGGGCGTTGCCGCCGCTGCACGCACGGCAGAGGCACCTTGCGACACTACGCGCTCGCCCGCCTCGATCTGGCCTTCCACGGCTACACGTTCGCCGCTGCGGGACAGCACGGTCACAGCGCGGCGCTGGAACGTCTCTCCGCCCAGCATCACGTAGACGACGTCCTGCCCGCCCTCGTTCAGGATTGCGCCTGCAGGGATGGTCAGCCGCTCGGTCGCAGTTCCGGTGCGCAAGCTGGCCTGCAATCGCTGGCCCGGTCGAACCGCGCGGCTGTTCCAGGCGAAAATGACCGGCAGTGTGCGGGTGGCCGGATCGATAGCGGCTCCGCGCTGGACCAGCGATACATCGCCGCGTCCGAGCGAGATGGTTTCGCCCGGCAATCTGAGTTCGATGCCCTGCGGACTGCCAACCTGCGCAGCAAGGCTTTCGGGAACACGTGCCACCAGCCACAAGGCAGCCGGATTGCCGATGCGCATAAGCTGTTCACCCCCTTGCACACCCTTGCCTTGGACGAGCGAACTTTCGAGGATTTCTCCCGAAATGGGCGCAACCACCGGCACACCGGCTCCGCCACCGGCCACGGCATTGCGCCGCTGCTTGGCCGAACGCAGTTGCGCTTCGGCGAGCCGCAGGTCGGTTCGCGCTTCGTCCAGGCGCCGCGCCGGAACCGCTTCGGCCTCGACGAGGCTATTCATCCGCGCAACTTCGCGCGCCGCGGCGTCGCGGGCGATGGACGCCTCGTTGACTGCAAGCTCGAGCGTGGCGACATCCTCGCCCCCGCCAAGGGTCGAGGAAATGCTCGCAAGCGTCTGTCCGCGGCGGACAAAGCTGCCCGACGAATAGACCCGCGGCGCGCGCACGATACCATCGACAGGCGCGGAAACGATGGCCTCGGCCTGTGGCTGCATCTGCACGTCGACCGTCACCGGCACGGTTTCGGCAAGCTCCTCCATCGTGGCGGGTGCGGTCATGAAGGGAATGCGCCACTGAACTTCCTTGGTGAAGGCGATAGCGCCCTCGATCTCGGTTTCGGGCGGGGCCGCCTCTGCCCCTTCCTCACTGGTGGCATAGACGGTGACGTCGCCAAGATCGTGCGAGGACACACCGCGCGGGTTGTCGAGCACGAGCCGCAGGCGTGCCGTGCCGCTCTTGGAAGCGGTCATCAGCGGGCGGAAAATTCCTTCGACATCGCTAGGCCCGGCCTCCGCCGTATCGGTCGATCCGTCGGGCCATCTCAGTTCTGCAGTCAGTGTGCCGTCGGTCACCGGATCATAGCTGTCGAGCCAGGTCAGGTGAGCGTCGAACCGGCGGTTCTTGCCCATGACCAGCGGTCTGTATTCGACGAACAGCTCGGTCGTCTCGGTAAAATCAGTGACCACGATCCCGCCACCTCCGTGCCCATGCGCCTCTTCGGCGGGCGCATCGGCACCGCTGCCGCAGGCGGCCAGCGACAGGGGCAAGAGGGCAGCTAGGCAAGCTGCGAACAAGCGGGATCGGGTCATAATCAGGATACTCGAAAGGTCAGGCTATCAATGTTCGTGCGGCACGGATTCGTCGTGCGGCTCTTCCTCGGCGACGGGTTCGGCCACCGGCTCGGGCGCATCATTATCGTCGTCCATCACCGCCGTTTCGGTTTCGGCGGCATCCTCGCTCGCGGACTCGCCGCACGCGGCTAGGGCAAACATTGCCGGAATGGCGGCAAGCATCATCGTTTTCTTCATCAGTAAGTCCTTCCAATGGCTAGGTCGTATTCGACGGCCGCAAGGGCCGCACTGGTTGCGAGCGCGATCACCGACAGGTCGGCCTCGCGCGCGGCTTCGTAGGCGTCGAGGAGTTCCACGACGCCAATCTCTCCCGCCTGGTAGGCGGTTTCGGCAATGGTCCCGAGGCGTCCGGCATCTTCGCGCGCACCGGCGGCAGTCACGGCCGCATCGCGCGCGGCAGCAAGCCGCGCAGCAGCAGCATTCTGCTCCGCTTCAGCCCGGCGGCGGGCAATGAGAAGCTCGGATTCCAGCGCGGCGGCACGGGCCTCTTCACGCCGCACGGCAGCGGAACCCGAGTTCCACAACGGAACGGTGACGCCGACGGAAACGACGGGCCCATAGGCGGTGTCGATCCCATCATCCCGACGCAGCACGCCAGCGCCTACGGCAAGCTGCGGCAAGCGGGCCTGGTCGGCAGCGCGAACACGGTATTGCGCCGCCTCGATCCGGCGCTCGTCGGCGACAAGATCGGCTCGCTCACCCAGCTCCGCTGCGCTTGCAACACGCGTGATGGCTTCGCGTTCGACCTGCGGGTCCGCGATTCCGGTGAGCGATGCCAGCGCGGCGCAATCGGCAGCGACATCGCCGCGTGCCCGAGCCAGCTGCGCCTCGGCAGCCCGCCGTTCGACCCGCACTCGGCGCACGTCGTAAACGGCGGTATCGCCTGCCTCGGCGCGCGCTGTGGAGACCCGCTCTGCCTCGGCCAGTTCATCGGTATAGCGCTGCCAGACGTCGAACTGCGCGCTCGCAGCGGCGCATTGGACATAGGCTTGGCGCACTTCAGCCACGAGCACTTGGCGACGCCGCTTAATCTCGGCCTCCGTCGCAAGACCATCGGCGCGTGCAGCGTCGCGGAGCGATCCGCGCCGCCCGTTCAGATCGATGGGCTGGACGATGCCCAGCTGGTATTCGTTCTCACCGCCTGCGCCCTCGCGCGACAGCTCGACAATCGGATTGTCACGCGGGCCGATGGCGTCGATCTCAGCCGCCGAAGCCGCGCGTTCGGCATCGTCACGAGCGGAAATGCCCTGGCGCGCGAGGGCACGCTCGATCGCCGCATCTTCGTCGACAACGTTCTGCGTTTGCGCCGCAACGGGCATGGCGCACAACAGAATTGCAATGGGAATGGATGCATCGTGCATCCGCAATTTGGGCATGGATTCCTCCGCGTGAACTGACAGCCGGGCAGCCGCCCGGCAGGAACGTCAGATCGCGCGGGGTGGTCGCAAAAAGGAATCCGGGCGTGAAAGCACCCTGAGGCGAAGTTCCGTCAGACCTTCTGCGGAGCGGGCACCGATCACTGTCTTGACCGGAGAAATCTCCGGCAGCGGTATGTCTCCACTTACGGCGAAGGCTGGCTTGTGATCGTGCGTGAGATCGCCCGGCGCATCATCCTGCTCCGTCGGATCTTCGTCAGTCGGCGAATGTTCGTGAGCGTGGTCATCGTGGTGCGAATGCACCGCACCGACCGAACTCAGATCCTCATGCCCGCTCAAGTGCGCGCCCCACGCAGCACGCGGCACGATCAGCGCGCTTACGAGCAGGACGAGGGCGAGAAACCGGATCACATAGCTGCGATAACCGGCAGGGGCGTGTAACGCAATGTCGATCAATTCACTTGGTGCGCTAGTCGTCCGCTTTTGGAGTCTCAACGGCGATCCGCGAATGACTGGGATGGGGCGCAGAGCTGGCATCGAGTGATACTGTCTATCGTACGCGAAGCGCGTGCGCGGGAAATCGAGCTCAGTTTCCCCAGAAGAGTGGGGTATTGCTGGGGGTATTAGGCGCTGTCTGCGTCATATTAATACATTATTGCCAATAGCTTATCGTGGCAAAGTGAATCCCTCCTGCTCCGCCATTTCACCCTCCGCGCCGAAGACGGAAAGGCTGCGATCGGGTGAAAGTATCCCATATGGGATATTAAGCCCTCGCTCCCTGCCTGGTAGCCATCCTCACGCAGACAGCGCCGACGGGCGCTACTCGGTTCGAGATGGATGGGAAGCTGTGTTGCCCGGTGACGCGTCATATGCGCCGCAGCAATGCGCTGCGCTGGGATAAGGCGGGTTCTCCCCTTCATCGAGATCTTCGAAGCGTCATCGACGATCCGCGGCGCTTCGTTGCGCGGCGGCGGACCATCTCGCCCCTCCAGGTGCAGACCCGTCGCCGCTTCAGCATTCAACAAGCGAAAGGTCCGTTCACATGCGTATTCCAGTTATCGCCCTCTCGATCACGCTAGCAATCGGGACAATGCCTGCTTTCCTGGCGCCCCTCTCGGCTCAGCAATCCTCGACCGAGGTTGCCAAGGACGGTTCGTGCCCCACGGGTTTCAAGGCGAGCGGATCGTCCTGCAAGTCTTCGGGCAAGGTTGCGATCGTTCGGCTGGGGTCGTGCCCTACCGGCTTCAAGAGCTCGGGAAACTACTGCGTCGGTGGTAAGGGCGATTATGCAGAGGTGCGCGATGGATCGTGCCCCTCCGGTCTCAAATCCTCGGGCCGCTACTGCGTCAAGTAACCGCAATCCGAAGAACGCGGCGGGCAGCATCGTGCAGACACGGTGCTGCCCATTTTCCATGGCTGCGCCGATACGCAAGGCGCCGCACTAGGCCCTCGGCAGGATGCTTGGCGCGCCCTCTCAACGATAGGGCGGTTTCGCGGATCGATGGCGCGGCGGCCGTGTCGGTCGCCAACCCTTGTCTGCGTTCTCACGCAACCGTCCGGGACGGGGAGGGGCCGTTCGCGGATACGAACGGCCCCGGCGGGACGAATGATGACAAGCATCATCACGGGTCGCAACTGTGTCCCGCCAAGTAGAATGCCCGGCCAGTCCACCACTGTATAGGAGTGAGTTTTATTTGCGCGCATGTCCCAAATGGGACATTCCTGCATTGTTCGATCGCTCCTAGCTTTGCTTGCTGATCATCTCAGTCCAGCGGATCGCAACGCTCTTATGACTATCAAACTCAACTCGACCCAGCTCGAGGACGTGGTCGCACAGACCTATTCGGCAATCGCGCGCCCTGACCGTGTGATCGAATTGCTCGGGGCGGTTTCCCGGTTTCCCGAACGCAGTGCCGACAGCACCAATGCGCTCGAAACGCACCTCGCGAATGCAGCCAGCATCATCGATCAGATGTATCCGCTCAATGCGGACGATCTTGCTGCGCTGGATACGCAAGGCGATCGCGTGCCGGATAGCGATCTGGCAATGGATGCCTTGCAGCGGGTCGTTCACGTGAACAGCGCCGTCTTGGCCGACCCGGCTTTTATACCCGGCCAGTTCCTGCCCGAATGGGCGCTCGATGGCGTGGGCAGGGGGGTTCCGGAACGAGAATGCCTGCCACGCAACGAGACCCCGCGCCTGGTGCGCCTCCATTGTAGCGAGGACGACGCCGATGGTAGCTGGTTCATGGTTCGCCGCGAAGAGCTTGATGAAGGGCTGCGTTTTCATTTCTTCGCCGTTCGCATGCAGTGGGACGACCGCCACGGCCTGAGCTTTCAGGAGGCGCTAAGCCTTTCCGACGTGGAAACCATGCTTTTGCGCCATCTGGTTCGTGGAGGCACCCTGCGCGGTTTCGCCGATCGCCGAGATCGCTCGCTGGGTACGGTGCGCAATCAGATGAAGGTCCTGCAGCGCAAATTGGGTGTGCGTTCGAAAGAAGAGGTGCTGCTGCTTTATGCCGGTTTCGCGAGCACCATGGATGGGAGCGTCAACCGCACCAGCCCGGCGCCGCATGAATGCACCAACCTCCTTCATTCAGACGATGGCAGTATCGCATGGGAAGAGATGGGCGATCCACAGGGCAGGCCGGTGGTGTTCTTTCATCCGCTGGAAGGCGCGTTGATGCCGAACCGGGCCGAACGCGCTTTCCGACAGCACGGTTTGCGGATCATCGCCCCATGGCGCCCGTTTCACGGTGACACTTCCGGCGAAGGGTTCGGCCAGGACGGAATCGAATCCTTTGCAGCGAAGGTCAGCGGTTTGCTCGAACATCTCGGTGTGTCACGCGCCACGGCCTTCGCGACGCAGGCGGGCGCACCGTATATGATGGCCTGTATCAAGCGGTCGCCGACCATTTTCGATCGTGCGATCGGCGCAGGAGCATTCCTGCCGATCGGAACCGAAAGCGAAATGGGCCTGATCCCCGCCAGCCACCGAATGTCGATACGCGCCGTTCGTACCGCCCCCGCCATTGCCAGGATGTATCAGCGGGGCATGCTGGCCGCGATCGGCAGCGGGTCTTTCCACCGGTTCGTCGAGGACTTCTACGATGGGTATGAGCGCGAACTGGACGCCGTGCGGCATCCGGAACTGCTGAGCGTTTTCCGCCGTGCCGCCAGCTATTCCATAGCGAGCACGCTCGATGGTCCGATCGATACGATGCAGTTCTGGGCGAGCGACTGGTCTGAACTGTTTAGCGATATAAAGGTGCCGCTGTCGCTTGTGTATGGCACGCACGACGCGAACATGCCTCGTGTGCTGGTCGAAGCGGTCAGCGCTCGGCTCGGCCTACGGTGCGCCAGCTTTGTCGAGAATGCGGGCAGCTTTCTGCTGATGGATAGCCCCGAGGCGGTCGCACGGCTGCTGTCGGAACGGTAAGCGAAACCGCCTGGTATTTTGGCGGAGGTGACTCCCGGGGGGTAGCTTGATCCTGCCCGGCGCCGAGTGCGGCCCGCCCGACGCGTCCAAAGAGCTTTTCGTAATGTCCCATCTGGGACATGCCGTTGTATTTCCCGGCTCTTTATTCGGACCCCCAGTTTCCAAACCAGGGGTTATGCATGTCTGCCAAACGTATCTTTTCCGCAATCGCACTGTCTTCCGCGTCCTGTCTTGCACTTGCAAGTCCGGCCAAGGCGGTCACGGGAAACAGTCCGATCATCCAAGGTTTCCAGACCGCAGGTTCGATCTGCCGGATCAATTTCCGTTACACGGTCAGGGGATCCGAAAATGATCTCAATCAGAACGATCTCTTTCACGAGGTTCTGACCGATGCAAACGGCAACAACATCACCACCCCGCGGCTGCTGAGTGTTCTGACCAGCGGGAGCCGTTCGCGGGCCACGCAGATCGATCTGTCGTCTGCCGGATTGCGAGGGGGCGGCAGCGCGCCCTATGTCGCGATCTACGATACCGATGCGGCCGGTACGCGCGAGCAATTGGTCGGGCGCACCCAGGTGAACCTTGCGCAGATGGCCTCGGTACAGGGCGAATGTGCGGCAGTGGCGCAGAAGTTCGGCTATGCGGCAAATGCCGCGCCGGTTACCGAGGCCGGCGTGGATCAATCCGTCACCGCCGGATCGCAGGTAACGCTCGATGGCAGTGGAACCAGCGATCCCGATGGCGACACGCTGACCTATAGCTGGGCGCAGGTCTCCGGCCCGTCGGTTGCCATCAGCAACGCCAATCAGGCGGTGGCCCAGGTCCAGACCCAGGCCGGTCCTTCGGCGACATATGTTTTCGAACTGACGGCAACAGACCCGAGTGGTGCGTCGAGCAGCGATCGGGTGACTATCCAGACCCTTGGGCAGGGTGGCGTGGTCGTACCCGTAAACAGCCCGCCTGTCGCCGATGCCGGGCCGGATGCCACTATCGATCCCGGGGCGACGCTGGTTGGGTTGGACGCTACCGGGTCCAGCGACCCCGATGGTGACACGCTGAGTTTTCAGTGGACCCAGCTTTCCGGACCGAACGTGACTTTGCGCAATTCCAATCGTGCCAGCGCCACCTTCACCGCACCTTCCGGAAGCGCTGCGCAGCAGCAGCTCGTTTTCCAGGTCACCGTAACCGATCCGGGCGGGCTATCTGCCACGGATACAGTGACTTATACCGTTCGCGGCAATCGCGCTCCGGTGGCTGATGCCGGTGGCGACAGGACGGTTGAAGGCGGCACCGCCGTCACGCTGGATGCCACGAGTTCTTCGGATCCCGACGGCGACACGTTAAGCTACAGCTTTCGCCAGACGGGCGGGCCGAGCGTCACCTTGACCGGTGCCAACACCGCCACGCCAAGCTTCACGGCCCCTCTCGGCACGCCGACCGCACAGACACTGACCTTTGAAGTCACCGTGGACGATGGGCTAGAAACGGCGACGGACAGCGTGGTTGTCACGGTGTCGCCAAACAGTGCGCCAAACGCCGATGCAGGCGCGGATATCGGACCCGTCGACGAAGGGAAATTGGTGACCTTGAACGGGTCGGCATCGAGCGACCCCGATGGCGATACGGTCAGCTATAGCTGGAGGCAGATCTCCGGCCCATCCGTGGTACTGGCCGGTCGCACCAGCGCCCAAGCCAGCTTCACCGCGCCCAGCGTTAACGGCACGCAGGATCTGGTCTTCGAACTGACGGTCGATGACGGTCAGCGGCAGTCGACCGATCGGGTGCGCGTGAGTGTGCAGGAACGCGGTTCGATCACCATCGTTCAAAGGGTGATCGGCGATGACGTGACGGTTGGGTATTCAAGCAATGTTCCCGGCCTTGCCGCCCAACTGACCACATCGAACGGTATCGGAAAAATCACCGCCACCGATGTCAGCGCCGGCAATTACAGCTTCAGCGTGGATGATCTGCGTGTGCAGGGCTATGCCCTGACGGCTCTCACCTGTTCGGATACCGACAGTATCGTGACCAGCGGCGGTGGCTCGGGTTCGGTGGCGATCGCTCTGTCTCCGGGCGAAAGCCTGACCTGCACCGTGACGCTGGCCGATACGCGCAGCGCCGCGCAGCGGGCGATCGGCGAATTCATCGGCGGGCGTAACGCCCTGCTGCTCGCCAACCAGCCGAATTTCCAGCGTCGTCTGGACCGGGTGAAGGGTCGGCAGGCTGCCGGTGGCAGCGCGATGATCGGTCAGGTTCCGGTTCCCGGAAGCGGCAACCTGCCGGCGCAGATCAATGTCACGCGGTCGAGCAAGAGCTTGTCGACCAGCCTGGCCATGGCGCAATCCGCGTTGGGTGGCCCCGATGGCGGGGGCAAGCTCGACATCTGGTTCGAGGGTTCGCTGGCGGATGTCTCGCTAGGCAACAATCGGGGCGAGTTCGCATTGGGCTATTTCGGGATCGATTATCTGGTTGGGGACGGCCTCCTGATCGGTGCGCTGGCGCAATTCGATCGCTTCGAGAGCGACGATGCGCTGGCGACCGGGCAGAGCGAAGGCGATGGGTGGATGGTCGGCCCATATCTCACCGCCCGGCTTGCACCGCGCTTCTACCTCGATGCGCGCATTGCTTTCGGAGGATCGGATAACAGCGTTTCGCCGCTCGGCACCTATGTCGACGGGTACGAGACCGACCGTATCCTCGCCAGCGCGTCTGCGATTGGCGATCTGGATCTGGGCGATGGCTTCACCTTGTGGCCCGAACTCGGTGTCCGGTATATCCGCGAGGATATCGACGGCTATGTCGATACGCTGGGCGTGGCAGTGCCCGATGCGGTGATCGATCAGGGTGAACTCGCGCTCAGTCCGCGGCTGGATTACCGCTCGATCTCGCAACAGGGGTGGGTTTTCGCACCTTACGCCGAGTTCGAAGGTGTGCTGACTTTCGGTGCCGACGCCTTCTCGGCGGTCGATAACGGTCTGCGCGGCCGGGGCGCGCTGGGGCTCGACATCGCCTCGCCGGGCGGCCTGCGGTTCGGCGTTTCGGGCTTCTACGACGGCATAGGAGAAGACGGTTTCGAGGCCGCTGGTGTGACGGCGACCGTATCGCTTTCATTCTGATCGCTGCCCTACAATCCGTCTCAAGGGGCGCCGTGAGCCATGCTTGCGGCGCCCCTTCTTTCTGGCCTTCCTGCATGCCGGGATGAGAATAAGACGAAGGTCGATGCGACTTGAAACCGGATCGGTGCTAGGTTTCGCGCATGGCCAGCGAACCCCGCGACATCGAAGCCTTCCTTCGCGCCACTGCGCCGTTCGATCGCCTCGATGCGGAACAGATCGCCCCCATCGCGCGCGCGGTGATGGTGCGGTATTTCCGGGGAGGCGAGACGATCCTGGAAGCGGGTTCGCACAATGACTGGCTGTATATCGTCCGTTCGGGCGCGGTAGAGCTTCGTTTGGCGGGCGAAGAACTGACCGCGCGCATCGGCAGCGGGGGTATCTTCGCTTTCCCTTCCCTGCTGCGCGGAGGCGAGGTGAGAAACGAGGCCCGCGCTATCGAGGATGCGCTGGTTTACCTCTTGCCTGCCGCCGAATTCCATCGCTTGCGCGAGGCATCGGCGCGGATTCGCCAGTTCTTCGCCGAAAGCGAAGGCGAACGCATCGGGAATGCCGTTCGCGAACTCAAGCTCAAGCGTTCGGGCATTCTGGAAGAAACACCGATCGGTGCGCTGGTCCGCCACCGCACAACGGTGTCCTGCGGGCCGCAGACATCGATCGAGGCCGCGGCGCGGCTGATGAGCGATCGCGATGTCAGCACGCTGGCGATATGCGACGATGACGGGCGCTTGCAGGGAATTTTTACCGACAAGGATCTGCGCAATCGCGTAGTGGCCATGGGCCATGGTCTCGACCGGCCCGTTGATGAGGTGATGACGCCCAATCCGCGAACCCTGCCGGAAAGCGCCAGCATATCGGAAGCCATGGCGATCATGGCGGCAGGCGGATTCCGGCACATTCCCACCATAGCTCCCGATGGGGAGCTTGGCGCAATCCTCAGCGCGACCGATATCCTTGCCCATCTCGGTGACAGCGCGATCGATACCGGCATGCTGGTTGCCAAGGCCGCCGAACCGCAGGCGCTGATTGCCGCCGCGCGGCGGATCCCGGAAGGGTTTGCACGAATGCAGGCCGGGGGCTTCCATGCCGATCATACGATGCGCTTCACCTCGGCGCTGGGCGAAGCGGTGCATCGCCGAGCCGCCGAACTGGCAGAAGCGGAGCTTGGTCCGCCCCCCGTCCCCTACGCCCTCATGGTGTTCGGTTCGCTCGCCCGGGGTGAACAACTGGTCGGATCTGACCAGGATAACGGGCTGGTCATCGATGATGCCGTCGATGATGCCGGAAGGCGCTATTTCGAGGCTTTGGGCACCCGTATCTCGGATCTGCTGGACCAGGCCGGTTTCGTCTATTGCAGGGGCGGGATCATGGCGAAGAATGCCGAGCAGCGCCTGACCGCAAGCGAATGGCGTACCCGCTATGCGCGCTGGATTCACGATCCCGATGAAGACCGGATTTTGCGCGCCACCATCTTCTTCGACATGCGCGCCGTCCATGGCAAGGTGGACCTAGAGCACAGTGTGCGCAGCGAGGTTCTCGCCCAGGCGCGGGCCAATCCCCTGTTCCTCAGCTATCTGGCACGCGATGCGCAGCGCAGCCGGGTTCCCCTGGGCATTTTCCGCAATCTCGTGCTGGAAAAGGCGGCCGATGGGCATAAGGTTTTCGATGCCAAGGCGCAGGCCATCCTGCCGGTGATCGACATTGCCCGCACATTCGCGCTGGCGGAGGGAATCGACGCTGTAGGCACGCTTGAACGGCTCGAAGCGCTTGCCGGAAGCGGCAAGATGGCGCGGGGCGATGCGGAAAGCCTCAAGGATGCTTTCCTGCTCGTCAACGAACTGCGCATTTCCCACCAGGCCGGACAGATCAGGTCGGGGACGGAACCGGACAACGAAATTGCACCCGATGCCCTGTCTCCGCTGGAACGCGCCTATTTGAAGGATGCTTTCTCGGTCATCAGGGCGGGTCTCGAATCGCTACGGCGCAATCTGGCAGGCGGCATTGCGTGAACGGTTCGGCAGGTGGCGTTTCGAACGCGGGCTCAAATCCTGCCGCGCGGCGGACATCGACCTGTTGCGAACCTATGCCGACGCCGAATGGCCATCGCGCGATGCGCCCATGGACGAAGCGCGGCTCATCGCACTCGATTTCGAACTCGATGGGCTGGGGCCGCGTGCCCATGTCCTCCAGGCCGGCTGGCTCCCCTTCACGACCCGCGGCATCGAGATCGGCGGCGCGTGTTCAATCGATGTGCGCAGTATGCGACGGCTCGATGCGGATGCAGTCACGGTGCACGGCATCGGGGAGCAGCGGGCGCAATCGGGTGAGGCTCTGCAGGATGTCGCAAGTCGGTTTCTCCGTGATCTGGCGGGGCGAGTGGTCGTGGCCCACGGGGCTTCGATCGAAATCGAGGTGATCCGCCGGATCTCGAAGGCGCTGTTCGGCGTCGCGATTCCGGTACGCTCCATCTGCACATTGGCGCTGGAACGGCGGCTGAGCCCCAACCGGATCGGCAATGACGGCTATCGGCTCGCCGCCGCACGCAGACGTTACAATCTGCCCGATTATCAGCAACATGATGCTCTGTCCGATGCCCTGGCGGCGGGCGAACTGTTCCTGGCCCAGCTAACCCGCATGACGCCTGCGCCGCGTCTGGGTTCGCTCGAAGCCTGGTAGCCGCTTGCCCCATTAGACTTATGTCGCGCTCGTTCTCGCGCGGCCATACCCATAGCCTGCTTGCGCGACGCTCCCGAATCTGCGGGCGCTCGAAAACGATATGGAAGGGGGAGGCGATGGCCGACGAAAGCGAAGTCCACGAAACCAGCGAGGCGGAGGGCGCCTACTGGCGCGACAATATCCGATTGCTGGTCAGCCTGATGGCGATCTGGTTCGCCTGTTCCTTTGGCGCGGGGATCCTGCTGCGCGACTGGCTCGATCAGTTCATGCTCGGCGGATACCCGCTCGGCTTCTGGTTCGCCCAGCAAGGCTCGATCTACATCTTCATCGCACTCATCGTCTTCTACGTCGTCCGGATGAAGAAGCTCGAGCGCAAATACGATCTCGACGATTGAGGAGGCGATCATGGATACACAGACCCTGATCTATATTTTCGTCGGAATCAGCTTTGCGCTGTATATCGGCATCGCGATCTGGTCGCGCGCCGGGTCGACGAAGGAATTCTACGTTGCCGGCGGCGGGGTCAACCCGGTCGTCAACGGCATGGCAACGGCGGCTGACTGGATGAGCGCCGCCAGCTTCATTTCGATGGCGGGCCTGATCGCTTTCCTCGGCTATGATGCATCGGTCTATCTGATGGGCTGGACCGGCGGCTATGTGCTGCTGGCGCTGCTGCTGGCGCCCTATCTGCGCAAGTTCGGCCAGTTTACCGTGCCCGATTTCATCGGCACGCGGTACTATTCCAAGGCCGCGCGCGTGGTGGCGGTGATTTGCCTGATTTTCATCAGCTTCACTTACATCGCGGGCCAGATGCGCGGCGTGGGGATCGTCTTCAGCCGCTTTCTCGACGTGCCGATCACGCTGGGCGTCATCATCGGCATGGCAATCGTCTTCGTCTATGCCGTGCTCGGCGGGATGAAGGGCATCACCTATACGCAGGTGGCGCAATATTGCGTGCTGATATTCGCCTATATGGTTCCGGCCTTCTTCCTGAGCTTCATGATAACCGGCAATCCAATCCCGCAGATCGGGCTGGGTTCCACGGTGAACGATGGGTCGGGGCTGTATGTGTTGCAGAAACTCAATCTGGTGCTCACCGATCTGGGCTTCGGGCAATATACCGACGGGTCGAAGAGCATGATCGATGTGTTCTGCATCACGCTGGCGCTGATGGTCGGTACGGCGGGGCTCCCGCATGTGATCGTGCGGTTCTTCACCGTGCCCAAGGCATCCGATGCCCGCAAATCGGCCGGCTGGGCGCTGGTGTTCATCGCGCTGCTTTACACCACTGCTCCGGCCGTCGGTGCCTTCGCCCGCCTCAACTTCATCGATACGGTGAACGAGACGAGCTATTCCGAGGCGCCCGGCTGGTTCAAGAACTGGGAACGCAATGATCTGATCGCTTTCTACGACAAGAACGAAGACGGTGTGATGCAGTATCGCAGCGGAGATTCGATCATCGGTGCCCCCAGCTATGCCGAAACGACGGCGGCTGCGGGTCAGCGCGCGCTCAACAACGAACCCGACATGACCAGCGAAAACGAGGTCTATGTCGATCGTGACATCATGGTGCTGGCCAATCCGGAAATCGGCAATCTGCCGGGCTGGGTGATCGCGCTTGTCGCAGCGGGCGGCCTTGCGGCGGCCTTGTCCACGGCGGCAGGACTGCTGCTGGTGATATCGAGTTCGGTCAGTCACGATTTGCTCAAATCGACCTTCAAGCCGAACATTTCGGAGAAGGGCGAGTTGTTGGCGGCGCGTGTCGCGGCGACGGCGGCGATCGTGGTTGCGGGCTATCTCGGCATCTATCCGCCGGGATGGGTGGCGCAGGTGGTCGCCTTCGCCTTCGGTCTGGCTGCGGCCAGCCTGTTCCCGGCCATCTTCATGGGCATTTTCTCGAAATCCATGAACAAGGAAGGGGCGATTGCGGGCATGGTGACGGGCCTGGCCTTCACCTTCGGCTACATCTTCTACTTCAAGCTGGCGAACCCGGCGGCGAATGTGGCGGAGAACTGGCTCTTCGGCGTATCGCCCGAAGGGATCGGCGTGGTCGGCATGGTGCTGAACTTCGCCGTCGCGATCGCGGTGTCGAAGGTAACGGCGAGCCCGCCAATGGAAATCCGCAAGCTGGTGGATTCGATCCGCGTGCCGCGCGGTGCGGGTGATGCCCACGCGCACTAGGCTCGGGCCGGAGTGAAAGGAGGGGGCGGCGCTTCAAGGTGCCGCCCCCTTCCTTGCATTGCGCGGCGACTGGGATAGTCTGTCTGCGGGAGGGCAATCGGCCATGCTGTTCGGGACGGCGATCGCTGCCGCGACGCTATATCTTGCTGGCCTGTTCTGGCTGGCCGCGCGCCAGGACCGCGCAGCCGATGCGGGCAGGACGCTGCCGCCACGCCAGCGCGACTGGGTCTATGGGCTGAGCCTTGCGGTCTATTGCACCAGTTGGACCTTCTTCGGCGGCGTGGGCACTGCGGCCACTGCCGGCTGGCACTATCTTTCGATCTATCTGGGGCCGATTCTGGTGTTCACGCTGGGGTTCGGCCTGGTGCGCCGTATCCTGGCGCAGGCCAAGGCGCAGCATTCCACCTCGATCGCCGATTTTCTATCCGCCCGCTACGGCAAGAGCGCCGTGGTCGCCGCGCTGGTCAGCCTGATCGCAACGGTAGGTTCGCTGCCCTATATGGCGCTCCAGCTCCAATCCGTCGGTAGCTCTCTGCTCGCTCTCGATCCGGGCCTGGAGGCCAGCGTTACGACCGACGAGCTGGTTCTTCTCGTGGCGGGCAGCATGGCGCTGTTCGCGATCCTGTTCGGTTCGCGTCGCGGTGACCGGTCGGGTGACAATAGCGGTCTCGTGATAACCATCGCGGTCGAATCGATAGTGAAACTCGTTGCCCTGGTGGCGCTTGCCGCCTTTGCGCTGGTTTTGCTGATGCCGACGCCGGAGGCGCCCACGCAGGTGGCATCGCCCTTTTCGGCTTCCCAGCTCGACGCGCGTTTCGCGATCCTGACGCTGATCGCCGCATGCGCTGCCTTATGCCTTCCCCGCCAGTTTCACATGGCATTCGTCGAGGCGCAGACCGATCGGGCGACACCGACCATGCGCTGGCTGTTTCCGGCCTATCTGGTCGTCACATCGCTGGTCATCGTGCCGATCGTACTGGCCGGACTTTCGATCCTGCCGCAATCGACCAATGCGGACATGATCGTGATGGCTCTGCCGCTTGCCGGTGGCAGCGATGCCCTTGCACTGCTGGTGTTCATCGGCGGCTTTTCCGCTTCCACCGGAATGATCGTTGTCGCCAGTGTCGCCTTGTCGACGATGATTACCAACGATCTGATTTCGCCGCTGCTGTTCAGGCGCGAACTGACCGGCAGCGGCGATCGCACTCGCCTTGCTGCACGACTGCTCATGGTCCGGCGCCTGGTCATCGCCGGCCTTCTGTTCTTCGCCTATCTCTTCTATCTGGGGTTCGGAGCAGCGGCCAATCTGGCCGGCCTTGGCACGCTGGCCTTTGCCGCCACGGCGCAGTTCGCCCCGGGGCTGGTGATCGGCATGACCAATCGCCATGGCAACAAGGTCGGCATGGTTTCCGGTCTCGCGGCGGGTTTCGCCTGCTGGCTGGTGCTGCTGATCTACCCTGCGGCGACCGGTCAGGCTCCTATCTTCTCGATCCACCCAGATATGTTGGTGTCGGGTGTTATCCTCAGCCTTGGGGCGAATGTCGCGGCCTTCTGGTTCGGCTCTGCCGTCGGACGCGAAACGCTGGTCGATGCGGCACAGGCCGCAGCTTTCGTCGGCGCAGCCGCGCCAGGTGGGAGGCCTGCCTTCACAACCGCCAAGCGGATCGCCGATATCCGCCTGCTGCTCGCTCAATTCGTCGGGAAAAGGCGCGCGCGGGCTTCGCTCGAGGCCATGGGAACCGGCCTGCGCGACAGCGATCCGGCGAGCCCGGAGATTTTGGGCATGGCCGAACGGCTCATCGCCGGTGTGGTCGGCAGCTCTTCGGCCCGCATGTTGATGACCAGTTGGTCGCAAGGCGACCCCGTGCCGCTCGAACAGGTCGTGGCGATGTTCGACGAAACGAACCGCCGCCTGACTTTCAGCGGCGATCTCCTGCAACTGGCGATCGAGAACATCGATCAGGGGGTGGCGTTGGTCGATGCGGAGATGAAACTGGTTGCCTGGAACAGCCGGTATCAGGAAATGTTCGCCTTACCCGATCATCTGGCCAGCGTCGGCACATCCATTGCCGACCTCATTCGGTATAATCTCCAGCAGAGCGGGATGTCCGAAGTGGAGATCGAGGAGCAGGTTGCCCGGCGCCTCGACCACATGCGCGCCGGCCGCCAGCATCGTCTCGAGCGGGAGCAACCCGACGGGCGGATCATGCGCATCGTCGGCAATCCGGCACCGGGTGGCGGGTATGTGACCAGTTACAGCGATGTCACAGCCGATCGCAGGGCCGAACAGGCGCTGGAACAGAAGGTTGCGGACCGGACGCGCCAGTTGAGCGAAGCGAACGCCGCCCTGGAAGCCGCGACACGCTCCAAGACCCGCTTCCTTGCGGCGGCCAGCCACGACCTGATCCAGCCACTCAACGCCGCGCGTCTGTTCGCGTCCGCGCTAGGCGAAGAGGTGCGCGGACGCGATCAGCTCGTCCGGCTGGTGCGGGATCTCGATGGCTCGATCAGCTCCGCCGATCGCGTCATTCGCACCTTGCTGGATATTTCGAAACTCGATGGGGGCGGCATCAAGCCGCGGCCCGAACCCGTTGCGCTCAATGATATTCTCGACGAAATGGAACGCGAATTCGCCGTCCAGGCACGCGACAAGGGCCTCGATTGGCGGCGTGTGCATACCAGTGCCTGGGTGACAACCGATCGCGGGTTGCTGACCAGCGTGGTGCGCAATCTCACCAGCAATGCCATCCGTTATACGCGCAAGGGAGGTGTTCTCCTGGGCGTGCGGCGCTCTGGCGAGGAGGTGGAGCTATGTGTCTACGACACCGGGCCGGGCATTGCGGAAAACGATGTCGAGCGCCTGTTCGGCGAATTCCAGCGGGGCGAGTCCGGCGATCGCGAAGGCCTGGGTTTGGGCCTGGCCATTGTCAGGCGTATCGCATCTCTGCTCCGCGTCGAGGTGGTGACCCGTTCGGTCCGGGGATCGGGCAGCCGGTTCGCCGTGCGGTTGCCGGTGTTGCGCTGGGGGACGCGCGCGGCGCCCGAACGTATGCGACGGGCATCGACTTTGCTCGATGCGAATGTTCTCGTCGTCGACAACGATCCTTCCGCACTCAGCGCCACCGCTGCATTGCTCGGCAAATGGGGCCTTCGGGTCGTCTGCGCATCGGGCAAGCAGGAGGCGCTGGCGGTTGCGCCCACCGCGCCCGATGTGGTCATCATGGATTTTCGTCTCGATGGCCCCGACCGCGGCGACGGCGTGTTCGAAGAGTTGTGCAAGGTCTGGAAAGCGCGCCCACCGGCTATTCTGCTGACCGCCGAGGCGGGTGAGGAGACGGGGCAGGCCGCCGCGCGCATGGGGGCCAATCGCCTGCTCAAGCCGTCCTCGCCCGCAGCCTTGCGCGCGCTGATTTCCGACTGCGTGGCCCGCCGTTCGGCCACAGGTCAGTCCGAAGCGGGTTCGGCCTTTTCCTGATCGACATCCAATTTGGCGGCCATCAGCACCGCCTGGGTCCGGTTGACCACGCCAAGCTTGCGGAAAATGGCGGTGATGTGGGCCTTCACCGTCGCTTCGCTGATATCGAGCTCATAGGCGATCTGCTTGTTCAGCAGCCCTTCGCTGAGCTGACCGAGAATACGCCTTTGCGCGGGGGTAAGGCTGGCGATCTTCGCCAGATCGTCATCGGTTTGGGCATCGTTCGGCGGAAACCAGGGATCCCCTTCGCGAACGCAGGCGAGTGCTTCGCGCATTCGATCCAGGCTGGCCGACTTGGGAATGAACGCGGCTGCGCCGAGCTGATTGGCAGCCGCATAGACGCGCGGTTCCTCGCTCGCCGAAATGATCGCCACCGGCAGGGCGGGAAAGTCCTGCCGGAAATCCATCAAGGCGGTTAGCCCGTTGGAATCCTCCATATGCAAGTCGAGCAGCAGGGCTTCGGCCCCGGCCTCGACTTCGCGCCGTGCCTCGCTCGCGCTCGAAGCTTCCACGATCGTCGCATCGGGCCAGACCTTTGTCACCGCATGAGTCAGTGCCGTGCGGAACAGCGGGTGGTCATCGGCGATGATGATGCGTTGGGCCATAAACTCAGTTGTTTTGCCTGCCTTCGATCAATCGATCAACCAGGCTGGGGTCGGCGAGCGTCGATGTATCCCCCAATGTGCCGTAATCGTCTTCTGCGATCTTGCGCAGAATCCGGCGCATGATCTTGCCGCTGCGGGTCTTGGGCAGTCCGTCGGTAAACTGGATATGGTCGGGTGAAGCGATCGGTCCGATTTCGCTGCGCACATGGCCGCGCAGTTCCGCATAAAGAGCATCGCCGCCTTCCTCGCCCGCGTTGAGCGTGACGTAGCAGTATATACCCTGCCCCTTGATATCGTGCGGATATCCGACCACCGCGGCCTCGGCGACCTTGGGGTGCAGAACCAGCGCGCTTTCCACTTCGGCGGTACCCATGCGGTGCCCGGATACATTGATGACGTCGTCGACGCGGCCGGTGATCCAGTAATATTCGTCCTCGTCGCGGCGGCAGCCATCGCCTGTGAAGTACTTGCCCTTGTAGGTGCTGAAATAGGTTTGTTCGAAGCGTCCATGGTCGCCATAGACCGTGCGTGCCTGGCCGGGCCAGCTATGCGTGATACACAGATTGCCCTCGGTCGCCCCGTCCAGAACCTCGCCTTCGTGGTCGACCAGTTGAGGGCGTACACCGAAGAAGGGCTTACCCGCACTGCCCGGCTTCATGTCATGCGCCGAAGGCAGGGTCGTGATCATGCAGGCGCCGGTTTCGGTCTGCCACCAGGTATCGATGATCGGACAGCGTTTTTCTCCAACCACATCGAAATACCAGCGCCACGCCTCGGGATTGATCGGTTCCCCGACTGTGCCCAGCAGCCGTATCGAGGAGCGATCATGCGCGGTGACGAAGGCATCGCCTTCGCGCATCAGGGCGCGGATCGCGGTCGGCGCGGTATAGAGGATGTTGACCTTGTGCTTTTCCACCGTCTGCCAGAAGCGCGAATGGTCGGGATAGCTGGGTATGCCTTCGAAAATCACCTGCGTCGCCCCGTTGAACAGGGGACCGTAGGCGATATAGCTGTGGCCGGTGACCCACCCGATATCCGCCGTGCACCAGAACACCTCACCGGGCTGATAATCGAAGATGTAATGAAAGGTGGTGGCGGTCCAGACGCCATAGCCGCCGGTGGTATGCACCACACCCTTCGGCTTGCCGGTCGATCCCGACGTATAGAGGATAAAGAGCGGATCTTCCGCTTTCATAGGTTCGCAGGGGCATTCGGCATCGCTTGCCACCTCGTGATACCAGTGGTCGCGGCCCGCCGTCATGTCGATGTCCGCGCCGGTGTGGCGAACCACCAGCATCCCGTCGAGCGGCGTATCGTGATCCGGTTCGGCCAGAGCGGCGTCGACATTCGCCTTGAGCGGGATGTGCTTGCCACCGCGCAGGCCCTCATCGGCGGTGACCACGAAGCGGCTGCCGCAGCCTTCGATGCGTCCGGCGAGCGCTTCAGGCGAGAAACCGCCGAAGACCACCGAGTGGATCGCGCCAAGACGCGCACAGGCAAGCATGGCGAGCACGCCTTCCACGATCATGGGCATGTAGATCGTCACGCGATCGCCCTTGCCGACGCCGATAGCCTTGAGCGCATTGGCCATGGCAACGACCTCGCGGTGCAATTGCCGATAGGTCAGCGTGCGGCCGGGGGATGCGGGATCGTCCGGCTCGAATATCAACGCGGTCTGATCTCCACGCGTCTCCAAGTGCCGGTCCACCGCATTGTGGCACAGGTTCAGCTCGCCATTGGCGAACCAGGCGATGTCGACCGGATCGAAGGACCATTCGCCCGCCTTGGTGGGAAAGGTCGACCAATCGAGGCGTTTCGCCTGGTCGAGCCAGAATTCATCCGGCTGCTCGACCGATCGCCGGTACAGCTCCTCATACTCTTCCGAGGTGCAGTGGGTTGCATGGCTGGTTTCTAGGCGCTGGACGGAATCGAGCATCGATGATCTCCCTTCATCCTGTTCAATAGCACTCTGCCCCCCATGCGCGCTTTCAGACGAAGGTCTTACGACCATCTGCCCATTCCCGGCCGGTGCCGGGCGCCGCATACTCGCGACAAAATAGCAGCGAGGGAGGTTGGGATATGGCACTGAAGGATATCGGAAAATACACCCGTGCGGCACTGCTTGCCGCGACGTGTCTTACGGCAACGCCGGCGGCGGCCCAGGATGCGAGCGTCGAGGAGCGGCTCGACCGGCTGGAGGCGTTGGTAACAAGCCTGCTCGAACGGATGGATGCCGAACAAGGGCGAATGGATGCCCGCCAGGCCGAAACGCTCGCCGCGACCGAACAGGCGCTCGCCGAAACGCGCGCCTTGCAGGAACGCCAGGTGGAACTGGCCGCGCAGATCGACGAGCCGAAGAAACAGGAAGACAAGGGCTTTCGCGTCGGCAACACCACCATCGCCTATGCCGGATATGTGAAGCTCGATGCGATCTCGCAGCGTACCAGTGGCGGGCAAATCGGCACCGGCAGTATTGTGCGCGATTTCCTCATTCCCGGTGCTATTCCGGTGGGCGGCCCCGCGTCGGGATGGGATAGCGATTTCAGCGCGCGGCAATCGCGCCTGATCTTCAAGACCGCCACCGATGTCGGCAACGGGCACGAACTCAACTCGCAGATCGAGCTCGATTTCATGATTACCCCGGGTGGCGACGAGCGCGTGTCGAACAGCTACCAGCCGCGCCTGCGACAGGCGTTCATAACCTACGACAACTGGCTCTTCGGCCAGACCTGGTCGACTTTCCAGAATGTCGGCGCGCTGCCCGAGAGCCTGGATTTTGTCGGAACCACCCCGGGCACGGTGTTCGAACGCCAACCGATGATCCGTTACACCAAGGGCGGGCTCATGGTCGCCGCCGAACAGGCCGAAACCACTGTCACCGCGCCAGGGGGCGCCCGTGTGCTGGCGGGCGACGATACGCTCCCCGATTTCGTGCTCCGCTACAATCTTGCGCGTGACTGGGGCTCGTTCAGCGCCGCCGGGATCGTCCGCAATCTGCGGATTACCGACGATGATTTCGGCACGGGTACCGACAGCGCCCTGGGTTATGGGGTCAGCCTGTCGGGCAAGGTCAAGCTCGGCGAACGCGACGACCTGCGCTTCATGGGCACCGTCGGCGATGGCCTCGGGCGGTATATCGGGCTGAATATCGTCAACGACGCCGCATTGGACCTCAATGGCGATCTCGACCCGATCTTCACCTATTCGGGATTTGCCGCCTACCGACACGTTTGGTCGGACAAGCTGCGTTCGACGATCGCCGGTTCCTATTTCAAGGCCGACAATCCGGTTCTGCTGACTGGCGGAACCGTGACCGATGAGAGCTGGAACGTGCTCGCCAACCTGATCTTTTCGCCCGTGCGTCCGGTCGATATCGGCATCGAATACATGTATGCGGAGCGCTCGCTCGAAAACGGGCTTTCGGGCAATCTGCAGAAAATCCAGGTGTCGACGAAATACTCTTTCTAGCGCGGGCCAGCCGCCGGTCGATCATCTCATCGGCGACGACTTGGCCAGCCTGGCGGTCACCTTTCGTCGACCGGCGCCAGACCGTCGCTCTCGCTCGGCCAGTCCTCTTCCTCGTCACCGCGTGTCTTCCATAGCGAATAGAGCACACCGGCAGCGATCAGGGCGGCGGTCACACCAAGGCTGACCCAGGCAGGGAATTTCTCTCCGCCGAGCAGGAAATCGGCGACAAAGATCTTGCTGCCGATGAACACCAGCACGGCTGCCAGGGCATATTTCAGATAGTGGAAGCGGTGAACCATCGCGGCAAGCGCGAAGTAGAGCGCCCGCAGGCCGAGGATCGCGAAAATATTCGAGGTGTAGACGATGAAGGTGTCGGTCGTGATCGCGAAGATCGCAGGAACGCTGTCGACCGCGAAGACCAGATCGGCCAGGTTGATTACCACCAATGCCAGCAGCAGCGGGGTTGCGGCGCGGACCATGCGTCCGGTCTTTTCGTCGCGCACCTTGACCAGAAATTTCTGTCCATGGAGTTCGGGCGTCACACGCATGTGGCGGCTGATCCAGCGGACTACCGGATTGTTGCCCACGTCCATGGGCTGATCTCCGGCGAAGAACATCTTGATACCGGTGAAAATGAGGAAGGCGGCGAACAGGTAGAGCACCCAGTAGGCTTCGGCGAGCAGGGCAGCGCCACCCGCGATCATCAGGCCGCGCAGCACGATTACCGCCAGGATGCCCCACAGCAGCGCGCGATACTGGTACTTCGCGGGAATGGCGAAATAGGTGAAGATCAGGCTGATCACGAAGACATTGTCGATCGACAAAGCCTTTTCGATGAAGAAGCCGGTGAAATATTCCATACCCGACTGCTCGCCGCGCTCGAACCAGACCCACACGCCGAACAGCAGCGCGACGCTGATATAGAAGCCCGAAAGCTTGAGGCTTTCGCCGATGCCGAGCTCGCGGTCTTCCTTGTGGAGGAAGCCGAGGTCGAAGGCGGTCAGGACAATGACGATGCCGAGGAAGGCCGCCCAGAACCAGACCGGCGTGCCGAGCCAGTCGGCCAGGAAGAGATCAGGCATGAAGGGGGTCTTTGCCAATGATGCGGCCGACCCGAGGCGTACCGGCAAGTACGGTCATCCCGATCACAGCAGATACCAGCGATCCGGACAATACGCCCATCTTCACGGCATCGACCTGAGCCGGATCGACGAAAGCGAGGCCGCCGATGAACAGGCTCATAGTGAAGCCGATACCGGCCAGACACGACAGGCCATAGACATGCCTCCAGGTCACTTCCGGCGGCAGTGTCGCCATTCCGGTCTTGGCCGCGATCCAGCAGGCCCCGAAGATGCCGATCTGCTTGCCCACCACAAGGCCTGCCGCAATGCCGAGCGAGAGCGGCGCGAGGAGCGCTTCGAGCCCGGCCCCGCCAAAGGATACGCCTGCATTGGCAAATGCGAAAATTGGCAGCACCAGGAATGCGACCCAGGGGTGAAGCGTGTGTTCGAGCCGCTCGAGCGGGCGTTCTTCGCCGGTCGCGATGGGGACGAACATGGCCGTCACAACGCCCGCCAGCGTCGCATGGACGCCCGACTTGAGAACGCAGATCCACAGGAAGGCGCCGAGCAGGAAATAGGGGATGGTTCGCGCAACGCCGAAGCGGTTGAGCAGCAGCATTCCGGCCGCCGGAAGGAGCGCGAGCGCCAGTGCGGAAAGGTTCATGTTCTCTGTGTAGAACAGGGCAATAATCGCGATCGCACCAATATCGTCGATGATCGCGATGGCGAGCAGCAATGCTTTGAGCGCTACCGGCACACGGCTGCCGAGGAGCGCGAGCAGGCCCAGCGCGAAGGCGATATCTGTCGCGGCCGGGATGGCCCACCCACGGATGTTCTCGGGCGATCCGGCATTGATGGCGACGAAAACCAGAGCCGGGACCGCCATCCCCCCGATCGCGGCATAGACGGGCAAGGAAGCCTGCTTCCAATTGCGTAGCTGCCCGGTGATGATCTCGCGCTTCACTTCGAGCCCGATCAGGAAGAAGAACAGCGCCATCAGGCCGTCATTGATCCACAGCACCAAAGGCTTGTCGATCGTGACCAGATCACCGGCGGTGAAGTTCACCGGAGTGGCGAGAAAGCCTTGATACTGGGAGAGGAGAGGCGAATTGGCGATGGCCAGCGCGATTGCGGCGGCCACGATCAGCATGATGCCGCCGGCACTTTCGCTGGAGATGAAGGCGCGGAGGCGCTCGGTGGAGGTTGGCTGGGTCATGAAATGATGGGGCGACGACCGGGGGGGAGGATGGGGATGGGGGTTCCGGCCGCCGCCCTCTGGGTCAGCCTGCGAGGCTGCGCCCGTAGTAATGCCGCTGGAGGGCGATGATCTTGTCCTTGAGGCGCAGACGCAGTCGCTTCAGCGCCTTCAGCTCGTCGCGTGCGATCGCCGATTTCGTAGTGTCGATCAGGCGGTTTAGCTGGCGATGCTCACGCATGAGCTTGCGCAGGTAGGGTATCATGATCGTCTCATCGGGTGACTTGCGAGTCATCTTGCTCTCCATTGTCTTGGACAGAGATATGCGCGATAGCGATGCGATAATCTAATTCAAATCCTGTTCCCTGCTCAATAAGATATGCTAATGGAGGCGCGTGCCTACGCTCAGACAGTTCGAGATCTTCGTCAAATTGGCCGAAACAGGTAATATGGGCGAAGCTGCCGGGGGGCTTGGCCTCACCCAGCCTGCCTTGAGCCAGCAATTGCGTGCGCTTGAGGACAGGCTGGGCCTGCGTCTGTTCGAACGGGTCCCCAAAGGCATGCAGTTGACACCTGCCGGCCGCGATCTTGTCGCCGGGGCGCGTAGCGTGATCGCCGCCGCCCGCGATTTCCGCGATGCTGCGGATCATGTCGCCGCAAAGCCCGCCGGTTCGATCCGCTTCGGCGTCAGTCCGACGATCGGACCTTATCTCTTGCCCGCTGTCATCAAGATCCTCCACGAACGCTACCCCGATCTACGCCTGTTCATGCGCGAAGGTATCCCGACCGCGCAGCATGCGGCGCTCGCGGCGGGCGAGCTCGACATGGTCCTGTCCCCCCTGCCGATCGCCGGGCGCGGGCTGCAGGTCGAACCGCTGTTTCGCGAGCCCTTGCGGATTGTCGCGCCTCCCGACGACCCGCTGCATGACAAGACCTCGCTCGTGCACGAAGACTTCCGCGGTCGGACCTTCCTCACGCTCGATCACCGGCATCACTATCATCGCCAGCTCATGGACATCTGCGACAAATTGGGTGCCTCCGTGCTGTCGGATTACGAGGGCACGAGCCTCGATGCCTTGCAACAGATGGTCGGTTCCGGCGTCGGGCTGGCGATCCTTCCCGAACTTTACATTCGGTCGGATGCAGGGGGGCTGGATATGGTGCGAATTGCCGAACCGGACGACTGGACGGAGTATCGCAGCCTCGCCGCAGCCTGGCGCCCCAGCGCCGCCTATGCCGATCTGTATGCCGAAGTGGCGCAAATCATCGCCGACGAGGCCCGCAAGCGTGCGCGCCTTCAATTGATTTAGGGGTGCCGCGCTGCTGGCTGCACTCTCCGGCACGATCCAATACGATTGACTTCTTTCGGGCAGCCGGACACGCCCGATGTCGATGCGGAAGACCGGACCAGTTCTGCTGCTCGTCGGGGGTGGGCATGCGCATCTCGGGGTGCTGGCGGACTGGATAAAGCATGGCAGCCCGCGCGGCCGGATCATTCTGGTCACGCCGCACCGCCATGCACGCTATTCGGGGATGATCCCCGGAACCGTTGCGGGCGAATATGCGATCGACGAGGGAACCATCGACCTTGCCGCGCTGGCCGAGCGGGCCGGAGTGGAACTGGTGCTCGACCGGTGCACGGCGATCGATCCTTCGCACTGCTCGGTCGAAACGGAAAAAGGCGGTCGCATCGAATTCGACTATTGTTCGATCGATATCGGCAGCGTTGCGCAGGCGCGAGGGGTGCTGGGAGAAGACCTGCGCCTTCTCGACGTCCGACCGATTGCAAGCTTCATCTCGCGCCTTTCCGAAAAATGCGAAGGGGCGGGTTCGGAACCCAACCATATTGCAGTGATCGGGGGCGGTGCCGGAGGCGTGGAGCTGGCTTTCGCCATGCGCCGCCGCTTCGAGGATCGTGGCACGCGCGTGACGCTGATCGCGGGCAGCGCAGGTTTGCTCGACGGCTTTTCCCGCCGCGCCAGGACACTGGCCAGGCGCGCGCTGCGGCGTCATGACATTGCCTTTATTGAACAGGACGCACGCCTGGAGGCGGGCCGCCTGTTCGCCGGGACGCGATTGCTCGAGCCGGTCGACCTTCTCATTGCATCGCTTGGCGGGGCTGCTCCGACATGGCCCGGCAGGGGCGGGCTCGCCGTAAGCCGTGGCGGCCTCATCGTGGTCGATCGCCATCAGCGATCTGTGTCCCACCCGCACATTCTGGCAGCGGGCGACATCGCCATGCGACAGGACAAAGCAGTACCCCGCTCGGGTGTTCATGCGGTGCATAGCGGCCCCGTGCTTGCCGCCAATTTGCGTCGATTGCTGGGCGGCGACGGTGCGCTGCGCAGCTACAGGCCCCGGCCTGCCAGTCTCTACCTTGTCTCCACCGCAGACGGAAAAGCGATAGCCAGCTACGGCCTATTCGCCGCCCATGGCCGCTGGGCGGGATGGCTCAAGCGCTGGATAGACACGCGCTGGATAGCATCTTTCGCCAAGCTGAGCGGGGGAGTGTAACCGGCAGGCAGTGGCGCACGAACAGGCGATCGACGGAAGGAATCCATGAAGAAAATCCTCATCATCCTGGCTCTTGCGGCGCTGATCGTGGCCTATTTCGCGTTCGGTCTCGGCGACTATCTGACAGTCGAGGGCATCAAGCAGATCGCGGATGACGTCGGCGGTTACTACGCGCGCAATCCGGCGCAGGTGATCGCCTTGTTCTTCCTAGTCTATGTCGCGGTGACGGCGGCCTCGCTTCCGGGCGCGGCCGTGATGACGCTGGCGGCAGGCGCGCTGTTCGGCGTGTTCGTCGGCACGGTAGTGGTGTCTTTCGCCTCGACGCTGGGCGCCACGCTGGCCTTCCTCGCCTCGCGCTATGTGCTGCGCGACACTGTCGAGGCGCGCTTCGGCGAGCGGTTGAAAGCGGTCAATCAGGGGCTCGAGCGGGATGGGGCCTTCTACCTCTTCACCATTCGCATGATCCCGCTGTTCCCCTTCTTCGTGGTGAATCTGGTGATGGGGCTCACGCGGATCCGGGCGTGGACCTACGCCTGGGTCAGCCAGGTCGGCATGCTGCTCGGCACGATCGTCTATGTGAATGCGGGGACCCAGCTTGCGCGGATCGACAGCCTGGCCGGGATCGCTTCGCCTGCCGTGCTCGCCTCCTTCGCACTGCTCGGCGTCGCGCCGTGGTTCGCCAAGGCGATCATCGCCTGGATCAAGCGGCGCAAGGTCTATGCGGGCTTCGACAAGCCCAAGCGCTTTGATCGCAATCTGGTTGTGATCGGCGCCGGGTCGGCGGGGCTTGTTTCCGCGCTGATCGCGGCAACGGTGAAGGCCAGGGTCACGCTGGTCGAAGCTGACAAAATGGGTGGCGATTGCCTCAATACCGGCTGCGTGCCGTCGAAGGCGCTGATCAAGAGCGCCAAGGTGGCCGAGCAGATGCGGCATGCCGACCGTTACGGGCTGGAGGCGGTTGAGCCCGAGGTGCCCTTCGGTAAGACCATCGAGCGCGTCATGGGCGCGATCAAGACAATCGAGCCGCATGACAGCATTGAACGTTACGAAGGCCTCGGTGTCGATGTGGTAGAGGGCTTTGCGAAGATCGTCGATCCGTGGAGGGTCGAGATAACGTGCAAGGATGGCGGCGTGCAGCGCCTGACGACCCGGGCGATCGTAATTGCCGCAGGCGCCGATCCCGTCATACCTCCGATCGAAGGCCTGGAAGGTACCGGCTTTCTGACCAGCGATACCATGTGGGATGCCTTTGCGCAGATGGATGAGCCACCTGCGCGCGTCGTCGTGCTCGGCGGCGGTCCTATCGGATGCGAACTTTCGCAGGCGCTTGCCCGGCTCGGTTCGCAGGTGACGCAGCTCGAAATGGAAGACCGCGTCTTGGGCCGGGAGGACACCGAGGTCTCGGCACTTGCGAAGGCATTCCTGGAAGCTTCGGGCGTTCGCGTACTCACCGGCCACCGTGCGGCCCGCGTCGGTAAAGGCCAGCTCGTCGCCGACCACAAGGGCGCGGAAGTGGCCATCCCCTTCGACACGCTGATCGTCGCCGTGGGCCGCGCCGCGCGGCTCAGAGGCTATGGACTCGAGCAACTGGGGATCGATACCGAAAAGACCGTCGTCACCGATGATTTCCTCGCGACGAAGTTCCCGAACATCTACGCTGCGGGGGATGTCGCAGGGCCGTTCCAGCTCACCCATGTGGCCAGCCACCAAGCCTGGTTCGCCAGCGTCAACGCGCTGTTCGGCCAGTTCAAGCGCTTCAAGGCGGATTACCGTGTGATCCCCGCCGTGACCTTCCTCGACCCCGAAGTGGCGCGCGTCGGCATCAACGAGAGCGAGGCGAAAGAGCAGGGGATCGATTACGAGGTCACCCGATACGACCTCGACGATCTCGACCGGGCGATTGCCGAAAGCGAGACCAAGGGCTTCGTCAAAGTGCTCACCCCACCGGGCAAGGACACGATCCTCGGCGCGACCATCGTCGGTGCGCATGCCGGTGAGTTGCTGGCCGAATATGTGCTGGCGATGAAGCACAAGCTCGGCTTGGGCAAGATCCTCGGCACGATCCATTCCTATCCGACCATGGCGGAAGCGAACAAATTCGCTGCGGGCGAATGGAAGAAGAAGCACAAACCGGAAGGCCTGCTCAAGCTGGTCGAGAAATATCACGCCTGGCGCCGCGGATAGCCGCGCCCAGGCCAAACGGAGACTTTGGGATGCTTGCCAAGATGTCGCTTCTGGTCATGCGCATAGGCACCGGCATGCTGCTCGTCCTGTGGGGCAGCGTGCGGCTGCTGGGCGACGGCATGGGTACAAAGCTGGCGGAGAAATACTATGGCGGCGTCGGTGCGGCCAATTCCTTCCAGCTCGCCTTCGCCAGTGTCGAAGTGGTGATCGGCGCGCTCGTAGTCCTGGGGCTGTTTCGCCGCTTTTCGCTGATCGGTTCGGCGATCATTCTCGTCGGCGGAGCCTTTCCGATCTGGCGCCATTTCCTCGACCCGTTCGGGCGCTACCTCTTTGCCAATCCCGACGATGCGAACCTGCTGTTCTTCCCTTCCATCACCGTGGCTGGCGCGGCGCTTGCGCTGATCGCCTTTCGCGAACATGACACGCTGGCGCTGGACAGCCTGTTGCAGCGCAAGGACTGATCGGCGAGGGGCGCACTTGGAGATATTCGACCAGTTTCGCGGGCTTGCCGGCATTGCCTTGCTGGTATTGCTCGCGTGGGGATTGTCGGAGAACCGTTCCGGGCGTCCGTCCTTGGGCTGGATCGCGGGTGCGCTTGCGCTGCAGGCTTTCCTAGCGCTCCTGATCGTGCGGGTGCCGATCGTCTGGGATGCCGTGACCTTGGCGAACGATGCGGTCGCGGCAATCGAACGCGCCACGCTCGACGGCTCGTCCTACATGTTCGGCTATCTCGGCGGCGCGCCGCTGCCATTCGAGCTGAAAGAAGGCACCGAGGCGCCGGTCGTCATCGCTTTCCAGATCCTGCCGCTGGTGATCGTCTTCTCCGCGCTTGCGGCGCTGCTGTGGCACTGGGGTGTGCTGCGCTGGCTGGTGAACGGCCTGTCCTACCTGCTGCGCCGCACGCTTGAGGTCAGCGGTGTGGTCGGTCTGTCGGGCGGGGCGAACATGTTTCTCGGCGTGGTCGAAAGCCCGCTGGTGGTGCGTGCCTATTTCGCCAAGATGAGCCGCGCAGACCTGTTCCAGGTCATGGTGCTGGCGATGGCGACGATCAGCGGCGCGATCCTGATCCTGTACGCGACGACGCTGTCGCGGACCGTGCCCGATGCGGTGGGACATATGATCTCCGCTTCGCTCATCTCTCTCCCCGCCGCGCTGCTGGTCGCGAAGCTGATGGTGCCGGGGGAAGGGGACAATGCCGACAGCGAAGAACCGACCCGCAACGAGGCCGGGCTGAAATACGAATCGAGCATCGATGCGATCATCAAGGGTACGATGGACGGCATGCAGCTATTCCT
Source organism: Qipengyuania sp. ABI-127-1 (assembly GCA_022953095.1). Lineage (GTDB taxonomy): Bacteria > Pseudomonadota > Alphaproteobacteria > Sphingomonadales > Sphingomonadaceae > Qipengyuania. The sequence continues at coordinate 303,403 of JALJCR010000003.1, forward strand.
CGCCGTGATCGCTGTGATTATCGTGGTCTTCGCACTGGTTTCGCTGACCGATCAGGTGCTTTCACTGTTGCCGCTGATCGATGGCGATCCGCTGACGTTGAAACGCCTGTTCGGCTGGGCTTTCGCGCCGCTGATGTGGCTGATCGGCGTGCCCTGGGGCGAAGCGCAGGCGGCGGGCAGCCTGATGGGAACCAAAGCGATCCTCAACGAATATGTCGCCTATCTCGAGCTTGCGGCGCTGCCCGATGGCACTTTCGCGCCGCGCAGTTTGCTGATCGTGACCTATGCGCTGTGCGGCGTGGCCAATCTCGCCAGTATCGGCCTGCTCGTTTCGACCATCGGGACGCTGTGCCCCGAACGGCGCGGGGAAGTCGCCGGGCTTGGCATACGCAGTTGGATCGCGGGCAATATGGCCACGGCGATGACCGGTGCGTGGATCGGCCTGATAAGCTGGGGCTGATACGACCATGTTCGACGCCAAGCTCCGCCCGCTGATCGACCCGCCGCTCAACCGGGTCGGCCTTGCGCTGGCGAAAGCGGGTGTGTCGGCCAATCTGCTGACCTTCACCGGCCTCGCGCTGGGATTGTGCGGTGCACTCGCCATCGCTTTCGGACAGCATGGCCTCGGGCTGCTGCTGATTATTGCCAACCGCCTGCTCGACGGGCTCGACGGGGCAGTCGCCCGCGCCAATGGGCCGACATCGCTGGGCGGCTATTTCGATATCGTCGCGGATTTCGCCTTCTACGTTTCGATCCCGCTCGCTTTCGGCATTTTCGATCCGGCGAATACCCAGGCCGCGCTGGTATTGGTCGCGAGCTTCGTGCTCACCGGAGTCAGCTTCCTTGCGTACGCCGTGATCGCCGCAGAACGCGGCGAGGAAACCGCAGCGCATGGCAGGAAGAGCTTCTTCTATTCGACCGGGCTGGCGGAGGGGGGCGAGACGATCGCCGTCTTCCTTGCCTTCACCCTGTTTCCCGGCTGGTTCGTGCCGATCGCCTATGGCTATGCCGCGCTGTGCGTGCTGACCGTATTCCAGCGCAGCGCACTGGCCGTTATCCAGTTCAGGAATTGAGCCGCGCGGCAACGGCCGCGCGCAATTCCGCAATCCGCGCCGCATTTGCGCCGAGATCGCTGACGCCGACGCGTGAGACCGAGCGGAAATCGATCCGCCCATCGGCAATGCGGGCCACGACATCGTCCTTGAAGCCGAACCAGAAGGTTTCGGCAACGCCTTCAACGCGGCTGTTCGCTATATCCGAAGTGACGTCGTCGAAGCCCATTTCCATCATCGCCGCAGCCACGGCGACCATGGCCTCGTCTTCGCTCGCCGAACCGATCGGCAGGGGCGCGAGGTCGGGATAAGCCTCGACGATCACCTGTGCATGCGACTGATCCGCGAGCGGCGCTTCGCTGTTCACCCACATCTCCAATTCGCCCAACGGTGTGCGATAATCGTTTATCGGATTGGCATCGCTGTTCGCCCGCGCATCCAGCGTTACTTGCGAAAAGGCCGGCGGGTTATCGACATCGGTCGCGATGTCGTGAATCGGTGGGATATCGGCGGCCTGCCCACGGACGTAGGCCAGCGTGCCGAAGATACCCAGCGGGACCAGCAGCGCGAGCAGGGACATCAGCCAGCCGGTCCGCGGTTGGCGGATCAGCACGACGATCAGCGAAACCAGCGCGATCAGGGCGACAATGCCGAGCAATACCGGTCCCGCCTGTATCGTCAGGGTGATCAGGCCCGTGCGCCAGCCCCACAGGCCGAATTTCGTGCCCAGCGCCGCGACGGCAAAATAAACCGGAAGCAAAAGCGCGAGAACAAGGGCGAGACGGCTATGCCAAGGCGAGTGTGTCATGCCGACCTTGTAGCGCGCGGCAGGTGGGCTGCAAACCGGCGCGCACGCGCTTGCTTTCAGGCGAAGGCCGCCGCCTGCGCTCCAGCCTGGCCTCCGGTCCTGCTTTTTCGGCAAGCGACCGCGCCGAGCATGGCGGATCAATGGCTATCCGACGCTGCGAAGCTTGCCGAAGAGGGCGGGGAGGGGTTCGGAGGCGAGGTCTCTGCTCATCGCTTCGACAACGGCGCGGGGCACCGAAATCTGCTCCGAGAGGGCGCGACTCTCGCTGAGCCCCACCGAGATTTCGTAAGCTCCGGGCTCGACGGTGAATTTGCCGTTGGTCTCGAAGTGGCCCAACTGATTGCCGCCAAGTTCGAACATCAGATTGCAGCTCTTCCCGGCGCCCAGAGATATTCGCTGGAAATCCACCAGGGTACGTTCGGCGGCGCCGCGATCGATGGGGCGCCGGAGATAGAGTTGGACCGTCTCCATCCCTTCGCGTTCGCCGACATTATGCAGGATACCGGTCACCACGATACGGTTGTGACCAAGCTCTATTCTCGGCTCTTCGATGCGAAACGTGGAAAAGCCCAGCCCGTGACCCAGCGGGAGACCTTCGCGGGAATTGTCGATCAAGGCGACGGGCAGGCGCCCACGCGGCGCGAATGCCCCGGTCAGCACTTCGGCGATGGCATGGCCGGACATGCTGCCCAATTGCCCCGCATGAAGAACGCATGGCAGTTTACTTCCCAGTATATCCGGATCGAGCGGATGCGATCCGAGAGTGACCAGAACGGTATTGCGATTGGCGGAGCGCAGTCCCTCGAGCAGGCTACGTTGTGCCTCACCCAGCTCTGCCATGGCGCCAAGCACGGCAATCACCGTTTGCGATCGGCGCGCGGCTTCGCTCGCCAAGCCGATCGCCATTCGGTCGGCGGGCGCCAACCGGCCGGAATCGGAACCACCCTGGCGCAATGCCAGGCCGGGAACATATTTATAAGCGATCCCCAGGGCATCGAACCCGTCCGTCAGGCTGGCCCCTTCCCTGCCGGAGGACCCGGTCGGCAGCGCACGATCGGTAGCCGCCGGGCCAACCACCACTAGATCCCCCGAATCGATCCCCAGCGGTAGCAGAGCGGGATCGTTGCGTAGCAACACGATGGCATGGCGCGCCGCGTCCAGCGCCAGCGCGCGGGTTTCCTCCGCCTCTATCGCCCGGTCGGTGTGCCGATCCAGTCCCTCGCTGCTGAACAGGCCGAGATCATATTTGGCCCCGATGACCTTGCGTACCTCGTCGTCGATCTGAAACGGCGCGATACGTCCGTCTTCAACCGCTGCCACCATGGCGCCGTGAGGCAGCCCCTCGAGTGGTCCGGACGCCATTTCGAGACCGGCTGCCGCAGCGATCTTCGACCATCCGGCAAGGTCCAGCCCCTCATAGCCCCCGGGCTCGCCGATCGACAGGGAGTGTTCGCGGGAGCCATCGGCGAAATCGGGGAAGCCATGCGCCATGGCCCCCAGCGCGACACTGCCCGGATTGGAATTGCGCAGGACGCCGGCGATCAGACGAAGTTTGTCGCGCATTCGCCGCGCATCGCGCCGGACAGTCCAGGAAGGATCGTCCAGCCTGAGACAGGCGAGCAGCCCCGGTTCCCGCACATCTTCCGACTGGAAGCCACGCACCCAGGCCGCAGCCATCCGACGGGCGAGCAATTCCACCGATCCCCAGCAATTCGCAAGATCGCTGTCGGCAACACTCGTGCAAAGCGACACATCCGGCCCCAGCAGCCAGTTCCGTCCGGCCGCCTGCGCCTCTCCCGCGATCAAGCGGGCAGCGCGCTCTGCCAGCTCGCAATCCCAGCTCGATGCGAAAGCGAAGGGTGATGGCAATACCGCCGTTTCGCCGCGTCCGGGAACGTCGGCGATGAACAGGGGAATGCCCAGACGGGTTTCCTCCACGGCGATCCGTTGGAAAGCGGCATATTCGCTCGACAACCCCCATCCGACGAAGCCGCCCAGATGTCCGCGCCGCAATTGATCGCGTATCTGGTGATTGTGGCTCGAATTCCCTGCAACCGGCGGACGTTGCAACACGAGCTGACCGACTTTCTCCTCCACCGTCATGATGGCGAGCAAGTCTTCGACGAAACGCTCGCGCTCGGCGGCGTGATCGGAGCGACGGCGGGGCATGACAGCCCCGCATCGCACGCAGTGGTAAATAACCCGTGTGGATGTGCAGGATTATTGTCCAAGCATCTCTATGGGTCGATTTAGCTGAGCTGTGATTTACAGATATAAAAATACCTTTATATCTCCGCCTGGAATGCGAACCGAAACCATCTTTCGTGCCCTTGCCGACCCCACGCGCCTGAGGATCATGCGCCTGCTGGGCTCGATGGAGCTTGCCGTGGGCGAGGTCGCACAAGTGCTCGGCCAGAGTCAGCCCAGAGTTTCAAGGCATATCGGTATCCTGTGCGATGCGGGCCTCGCCGAAAGGCGCCGAGAAGGCAGTTGGGTTTTTCTGCGGGCCTGCGCCAACGCAGTCGAGGTGCCACCGCTCTGCACGGCGATCGCCGAATTGCTCATGGAAGCGGAGCGGGCTGACGCCCAATTCGCCGAAGAGTGCGAACGGGATCGCCGCAAGCTTGCCGAAATCCGGCACCATCGCGAGAGCGAGGCGCAGGCCTATTTCAGCGAGCACGCGCATGATTGGGACGAACTGCGTCGCCTCCATTCTTCCGACGAAGCCGTGGAAGCCGCGTTGGCCGAGGCCCTTGGCGATGGCCCGCTCGGCCGCTTGCTGGACATCGGAACCGGCACCGGGCGCATGGCGGAGCTGTTTGCCGCGCGTGCCGAGCGTATCGTGGCGCTCGACAAGAGCCTGGCCATGCTGCGGGTCGCGCGCGCCAAGCTGCAGCATCTGCCGACCGAGACGGTCGAGCTGGTGCAGGGCGATTTTTCCTCCCTGCCGTTCGCGCCGGACAGTTTCGATACCACCCTGTTTCATCAGGTGCTGCATTTCGCCCAGAATCCCGGATCGGCGCTGGCCGAGGCAGCACGTGTGACGCGTCGGGGCGGCCGGATCGCGATTGTCGATTTCGCCGCACACCAGCGCGAAGAGTTGCGCGACCGGCATGCCCATGCCCGCCTGGGCTTCGAGGACGGCCAGATGGGCAACCTGCTGGATGAAGCGGGTTTCGATGCCCTGGCCCCGACCTCGCTCGGCAATGGGGAACTGGTGGTCAAGATATGGATCGCGCATCGGCGCACCGAAAACAGGAAAGCAGCCTCGTGAGCCCGACAATCGACCAAATGCGCGAGGCCCAGCGCGCGCTCGAAACGCCGCTGTTTTCGGGCCTGTCCGGCGATATCGAAGTGAGCTTCGAGTTTTTTCCGCCCAAGACCGACAAGATGAACGAAACGCTGTGGCACAGCGTTGAAACCCTTGCGCCTCTGGGGCCGCGTTTCGCGAGTGTAACCTATGGTGCTGGCGGGTCCACGCGCGAGCGCACGCACCAGCAGGTCGTGCGGATCCAGAATGAAGCCCACATCCCTGCCGCAGCGCATCTGACATGCGTCGAGGCCACGCGCGAACAGGTCGACGAGGTCGCCCGCCATTATTGGGAGGAAGGCGTCCGGCACATTGTCGCCCTGCGGGGCGATCCGCCCGATGGTGCGAGCAAGTACACGCCGCATCCGGGCGGTTATGCCAATGCCGTCGAACTCATCGCCGGCCTCAAGAAGGTCGCCGATTTCGAGATTTCGGTTGCCGCCTATCCCGAAGTTCACCCGGATTCCCCCGATGCGCAGGCCGATATCGACAATCTCAAGGCCAAGTTCGATGCCGGTGCCACGCGCGCGATCACCCAGTTTTTCTTCGATCCGCAGTGCTTCTTCGAATTTCGCGACAAGGCCGCGGCGGCGGGGATCGAGGGCGAGATCGTGCCCGGCATCATGCCGGTGCTCAGTTTCGCCGCTGTTCAGCGCATGTCGGGGCTATGCGGCACCGCTATTCCGCACTGGATGGAAGGGCTGTTCGACGGCCTCGACGACCGGCCCGAAGCGCGCAAGCTGGTCAGCGCGACCATTGCCGCGGAATTGTGCCGCCGCCTCTATGCGGGCGGTGTGCGCCAGTTCCATTTCTACACTCTCAACCGCGCCGAGCTGAGCTATGCGATCTGCCATATGCTCGGTCTGCGCCCGAAGGTCTGACAATGTCCAAGCGCGAAGACTTCGTATCCGCTGCGAAGCGAGGCATCCTCATCAAGGACGGGCCTTACGGGACCGAGATCCAACGTGCGAAACTTTCGCCCGAGGATTATTCCGCCGGCACCTCGCTGGAGCAGGACCAGAAGGGCAATAACGATCTCGTCAATCTGACCCAGCCGCAGGTGATCCGCAAAATCTGCGACAGCTATATCGATGCCGGGGCGCATATTCTGGCAACCAACACCTTCAACGCCAACCGGATCAGCCAGGCAGATTACGGCGCCGAGGGGCTGGTCCATGAAATCAACGTCGCGGCTGCGCGCATCATTCGCGAAGCGGTCGATGCGCGCACCGATGGAGTGCCGCGCTTCGTCGCCGGGGCCGTGGGGCCGACCAACAAGACGCTGTCGCTTTCGCCCGATGTCGAGGATCCGGGTTTTCGCGAGGTGAGTTTCGACGAGATCGTGGAGGTCTATGTCGAACAGGGCCGCGCATTGGTGGAAGGCGGGGCCGATTTCATCCTGATCGAAACCGTGTTCGACACACTCAATTGCAAGGCGGCGATCATGGCGGTCAGGCAGCTCGAGCGCGAGCTCGGCCGCGACATCCCAGTCATGATCTCGCTCACCCTGACCGACCTTTCGGGACGCAACCTGTCGGGCCACACCGTGGAGGCCTTCTGGCATACGGTGCGCCATGCGAAACCGCTGACGATCGGGCTCAATTGCAGCTTCGGTGCGGAGCAACTCGGGCCGCATGTGCAGCTTTTGTCCGACATCGCGGATACCTGGCTGATGGCCTATCCCAATGCGGGATTGCCGAACGATCTCGGCGAATATGACGAGGTGCCGGAAACCACCGCCGCGCTGACGAAAGTCTGGGCGCAGAATGGCCGTGTGAATGTTCTGGGCGGATGCTGCGGCTCGACGCCCGCTCATATCGCGGCCATGGCCAAGGCCGTCGAAGGTCTCTCTCCGCGCGTGCTGCCAAAGGTCCCTCCCGACATGCATCTTGCCGGCCTCGAACCTTTTGCACTTGCCGCATGACGGCGTACGATCCGACGAAGGCGGTGATCCGCGAAGCCTGTGCCGACGACGTCGGCAGGTTGTCGCTGGTCGCCGATGCCACTTTTCTCGAAACCTTCGCAGGGATGATCTGCGGCGACGCGCTGGTGGCGCATTGCGAACGGGCACATGATCCCGGTTTTCTGCGCGACCTTCTGGCCGCGGGCGCGCGGGCATGGCTGGCGGAAATCGACCGCGCGCCGATAGGTTACGCCCTGCTTACCGAGCCCGAACTCGAAGCCGCGCACGACGGCGATATCGAACTCAAGAAGATCTACCTCCTGTCCCGCTTCCATGGCAGCGGGATCGCCCGCCGGCTGTTCGATGCGGCGCTGGCCGGGGCGGCGGGCCGAAAACGTCTGCTGCTCGGGGTGAAGAACGACAATCATCGCGCGATCGCCTTTTATACCAAACAGGGTTTCCGGCAGATCGCCACGCGCCGTTTCGATGTCGGCGGAACCCTTTATGACGATGTCGTGCTGGCGCGCGCCATCGAGCGGATCTGACACCATGAACGATCTCTCCACTGCCCGTTTCGTCAATATTGGGGAACGCACCAATGTCACCGGCTCCGCCCGGTTCAAGAAGCTCATCATGGCGGACGATTACGAAACCGCCGTGGAAGTCGCGCGCGATCAGGTCGAAAACGGCGCGCAGATAATCGACGTCAATATGGACGAAGGCCTGCTCGACGCCGAAAAGGCGATGACGACCTTCCTCAAGCTGATCGCCGCCGAACCCGACATCGCGCGCGTGCCGGTGATGATCGACAGTTCCAAGTGGGACGTGATCGAAGCCGGGCTGAAATGCGTGTCCGGCAAGCCGATCGTCAATTCGATCAGCATGAAAGAGGGCGAGGAGGAGTTCCTTGCCCATGCGCGGCTGTGCATGGATTATGGCGCGGCGGCCGTTGTCATGGCTTTCGACGAGAGCGGGCAGGCCGACACCAAGGCGCGCAAGGTCGAAATCTGCACCCGCGCTTACGAGCTGCTGACAGGCATCGGCTTCCCACCCGAGGACATTATTTTCGACCCCAATATCTTCGCCGTGGCGACGGGGATCGAGGAGCATGACCGCTACGGCCTCGACTTCATCGAGGCGGTGCGCGAGATCAAGACGGCCTGTCCGCATGCCAAGACGTCGGGCGGCCTGTCCAACCTCTCCTTCAGCTTTCGCGGCAACGAGACCGTGCGCCGCGCGATGCATTCGGTGTTTCTCTATCACGCGATTCCCGCCGGGCTCGACATGGCGATCGTCAATGCCGGGCAGCTCGATGTCTACGACCAGATCGACCCGCAACTGCGCGAAGCCTGCGAGGATGTGATCCTGATGCGGCGCGCGGACGCGACCGAGCGGCTGATCGAGCTTGCCGAAAGCTACAAGGGCAAGAGCGCTGCGGACGAGAAGGCGGCGGAAGAGTGGCGCGGCTGGGACGTCAAGCGCCGACTGGAACATGCGCTGGTCAAGGGCATCGATGCCCATGTCGTGGCCGATACCGAAGAGGCGCGCGAATTGGTGGCAGCCTCCGGCGGGCGTCCGATCGAAGTCATCGAAGGTCCGCTGATGGACGGGATGAACGTGGTCGGCGACCTGTTCGGTTCGGGCAAGATGTTTCTGCCGCAGGTGGTGAAGTCGGCCCGCGTGATGAAGAAGGCTGTCGCGCATCTGATCCCCTTCATCGAGGCGGAGAAAGAAGCATCGGGCCTCGCCGACCAGTCCAAGGGCAAGATCGTCATGGCCACGGTCAAGGGCGACGTTCACGACATCGGCAAGAACATCGTCGGTGTGGTCCTCCAATGCAATGGGTACGAGGTGATCGACCTCGGGGTGATGGCGCCCTGGCAGAACATCCTTGCCGCCGCGAACGAGAACGGGGCCGACATGATCGGGCTTTCCGGCCTCATCACCCCCTCGCTCGACGAGATGGTGACGGTTGCGGAAGAGATGCAGCGCGCCGAAATGACCATGCCTTTGCTGATCGGAGGGGCGACCACCAGCAAGGTCCACACCGCGCTGCGCATCGAACCGGCCTACGAAGGGCCGGTGATCCACGTGCTCGACGCGAGCCGCGCGGTGGGGGTTGCCAGTCGCCTCCTTTCCGACACGCAGCGCGACGAATTCGTCGAAACGACCGCGGCGGAATACGAAAAGGTGCGCGCCGCGCGTGAAGGCAAGGGGCAGAGCGTGCTCCTGAGCCTCGAGGAAGCGCGGGCGAATTTCTTCGATGCCTATCTCAGCGACAAGGCCGCGCCCCCGCTCAAGCCCGGTGTCCATGCCTTCGATGACTGGGACCTCGCCGAGCTGCGCGATTATATCGACTGGACTCCGTTCTTCCGCGCATGGGAACTGCACGGCAATTATCCCGCCATCCTGACCGACGATGTCGTGGGCGAGACCGCACGGCAATTGTTCGACGATGCCAACGCCATGCTCGACCGGATCGTTGCGGAGAAATGGCTGGTAGCCAAGGGGGTGGCAGGATTCTGGCCCTGCGCGCGCGACGGAGACGATGTGACCATTCACCGCGTCCGGCGCGAAGAGCATGTCGTCCTTCCCTTCCTGCGCCAGCAGGTGAAGAAATCGCGCGACCGGGCGAATATGTGCCTTGCCGATTTCATCGACCCGGCCGGCGACTGGATCGGCGGCTTTGCGGTCGGCATCCACGGGATCGAAGACCATTCGAAGCGCTTCATCGCCGATAAGGATGATTATTCGGACATCCTCCTGAAGGCGCTGGCCGATCGCTTCGCCGAAGCCTTCGCCGAGCGGCTGCACCAGCATGTCCGCACCGATCTGTGGGGCTATGCTCCGCAGGAACAGCTTACCAACGAGGCGCTGATCAAGGAGCAGTATCGCGGGATTCGTCCGGCGCCGGGCTATCCCGCCTGCCCCGATCACAGCCTCAAGCCGATCCTGTTCGACCTGCTCGATGCCGAAGCGAACACCGGCATCACGCTGACCGAAAATTTCGCCATGTATCCCACGGCGGCGGTCAGCGGGTTCTATTTCGGCCATCCCGAAGCGGAGTATTTCGGGGTGGCGCGGATCGGGCGCGACCAGTTGGAAGACTATGCGCGGCGACGCGGCGTGGACATGGCGACGGCGGAAAGATGGCTCAGGCCCAATCTCGACTGACGAACGGCGCTTTGCGCCCATATTCGGCCCAGGCTCAGATCGAAGCATAGCGTCCTGGGCCGACGCGCGGGATGGCGGGAGAGCAATGGCCCGGATTATCGTGTCGGACTGCCATTTGCTGTGCTGCGAACCGCGTGCGATCTCAACTCGCGATTGACCGCAGGCGTACAATCGCGCAGGGCATACCGCGTCGGCTGTGGGAGCGATTCTGCGGCGGGCACGCACGGGAGAGATCGGGTGGCAGCGGCCATCCGGCGCCGAAGGAGCAACCGCCCCGGAAACTCTCAGGCTACACGGACCGTGCGGGCCATCGACACTCTGGAAAGCGTCCGGCGTTCGCCGGGCCACCGAAGGGGTAAGCGTGCTCATCTGCGCGTCAGTCTCTCAGGTTTCCCGACAGAGGGGGCATGGGTTTTATGTGCGCGCACCTGCACGGGGCGCACCCATGCTTGCGAGGGACGGGACTTGAGCGACGATACCGAAGACCAGATTGCCGACACCGAAACGCTGCCGCTGGATGCCTGGCATCGCCGCAAGGGCGCGCGCATGGTGCCCTTCGCGGGCTATCACATGCCGATCCAGTTCGAAGGTATCGTGGCCGAACACAATTGGACCCGGCAGCAGGCGGGTCTGTTCGACGTCAGCCATATGGGCCAGTTGCTGGTCAGCGGAGAAAAGGCCGCCGAAGAGCTGGAAAAGTTGCTGCCCGGCGCGATCGCCTCGCTGAAGCCCGGCAAGGTGCGTTACTCGCTGCTGATCGATGAAGAAGGCGGCATCCTCGATGATCTGATGGTGACCAACGCGACCCCCTGGATCGAAGGCGACGAAGAGGAAGGCACCGAAGGGCATTGGGGCGAACCGGCCTATTACCTCGTGGTCAATGGCGCGACCAAATGGGACGATATCGCCCATTTGCGCGAACATCTCGATGACGATGTTACGCTCACCCACATGGACGACCATGCGCTGATCGCGGTGCAGGGGCCGAATGCGGCGACCGCGCTGAACCGGGTGATGCGCAATGTCATCGACGACATGGTCTTCATGGAAAGCGTGGTTCACGATTTCGGCGAATGGCCGCTGCGTATCACGCGTTCGGGCTATACCGGCGAGGACGGTTTCGAAATCTCGGTCCCTGCCGAATTCGCCGAGAGCCTTGCCGACCGTCTCTGCGCCGAAATCGAGGTGCGCCCGATCGGCCTGGGCGCGCGCGACAGCCTGCGCCTCGAAGCGGGCCTGCCGCTCTACGGCCATGACATCACCACCGAAACCGATCCTGTGTCGGCCGATCTTGGCTTTGCGCTGACCAAGCGCCGCCGCGAGGAAGGCGGCTGGATGGGGCATGAGGCGGTGATGAAAGTGCTCGATCGCGGCCCGGTGCAGAAACGCGTCGGTCTCGCCATCGAAGGCCGTATGCCCGCGCGCGAAGGCGCATCGATCTATTCCGGCGATACGCAGGTAGGCCGCGTGACCAGCGGCGGCTTCTCGCCCACGCTCGAACGGCCCATCGCCATGGGCTATGTCGACACTGCGCACGCCGAGGAGGGAACCGAACTCGAAGTCGAGGTTCGTAACAAAAGATTACCGGCGAAGGTGGCCAAGCTTCCTTTCGTCCCCCACCGCTATCACAGAGGAAAGTGAGAGATGGCCCGATACTTCACCGACGAACATGAGTGGATCGATGTCGAGGGCGACACGGCCACCGTGGGCATTACCGATTATGCGCAGGGACAGTTGGGCGATATCGTCTTCGTCGAACTGCCGGGTTCGGGCACCACGCTCAGCAAGGGTGGCGATGCGGCGGTTGTCGAGAGCGTCAAGGCGGCAAGCGACGTCTACGCTCCGATCGATGGCGAAGTCACGGAAGCCAACGAGGCGCTGGAAGACGATCCGGCATTGGTCAACACCGCGCCGGAAAGCGATGGCTGGTTTTTCCGCATGACCATTGGCGACAAGTCGCAGCTCGAAGGGCTGATGGACGAGGGCGCCTATAAGAGCTTCTGCGACGGGCTCTAACATTCGTCATCCCAGCGAAAGCTGGGATCGCTGTCCGCCTGGTCGGACTTCGCTGCACCAGATCCCAGCTTTCGCTGGGATGACGGGATTCTAAAATGCGCTACCTACCCCTGACCGATATCGACCGTTCGGACATGCTCGAGAAAGTCGGCGCGCCCGACATCGATGCGCTGTTTTCGGACGTGCCCGAGGAAGCGCGGCTTTCCGGCCCGATCGAGGGCCTGCCGATGCATGCCAGCGAGATGGCTGTCGAAAAACATATGCGACGGCTGTCGAAGAAGAACCTCGCGGCTTCCGATGCGGCGTTTTTCCTGGGGGCAGGGGCTTACAAGCATCACATCCCGGCCAGCGTCGATCACATCATCCAGCGCGGCGAGTTCCTGACCGCCTACACGCCCTACCAGCCGGAAATCGCGCAGGGCACGCTGCAGATGCTGTTCGAGTTTCAGACGCAGGTCGCGCGGCTTTATGGCTGCGCGGTGGCCAATGCTTCGATGTACGATGGCTCGACCGCCTGCTGGGAAGCGGTGGCGATGGCCGGACGCGTGGCCCGCGGCAAGAAACGCAAGGTCGTGCTCTCCGGCGCGCTTCATCCGCACTATGCCGAAGTTGTGCGCACCATGGCGAAGTTTACCGAGGACGAGATCGCCGATGCCCCGCCGAGCCTGGCGGCGAAGCCCGATGACGACGGTCTGATCGCCCGGATCGACGAGAACACGAGCTGCGTCGTGGTGCAGTATCCCGACATTCTTGGCCGCTTGCCGGACCTCGCCAAAATCGCCGAGGCGGCGCATGAAAAAGGCGCGTTGCTCATCGCGGTCAATACCGAACCCGTCGCCCTGGGCGTGGTCAAGTCGCCGGGCGAACTCGGCGCGGATATCGTTGTTGGCGAAGGTCAGTCTATCGGCGTCGGCCTCCAGTTCGGCGGCCCCTATCTCGGCCTCTTCGCGGTGCGCGACCCAAAACACGTTCGCATGATGCCCGGGCGGCTGTGCGGCGAGACGGTGGACGCGGAAGGCAAGCGCGGTTTCGTGCTCACACTTTCGACCCGCGAGCAGCACATCCGCCGCGAGAAGGCGACCAGCAATATCTGCACCAATTCGGGCCTCTGCGCGCTCGCCTTCAGTGTTCACATGACTCTGCTGGGCGAAAAGGGCCTGCGCCAGATGGCAATGGAAAACCATCGTCTCGCCTGCCTTGCCGCCGACAGACTGGCCAGGGTGCCCGGCGTGACGTTGCTCAACGACAGTTTCTTCAACGAATTCACCATCAGGCTCGGCACGGATGCCCGCAAGATCGTGCGCGCGCTGGCCGATAAGGGTGTGCTGGCGGGCGTCTCGCTCGGTCGGCTCTTCCCCGACAATCCCGAACTCGCCGACGGCCTGCTCGTCGCGGTGACCGAGACCACGAGCGAAGACGATATCGAAACGCTCGCCTCCGCTCTTGAAGGAGAACTGGCATGAACGCGCCCAACGCCTCCGGCTGGAAGCCCGGCACCCCGGTCGAAGGGCACAATGCGATGAGCGGTCCTGACACCGCCACCGGCAACCGCGCGCTGATGCTCGAAGAACCGCTGATCTTCGAGATCGGTCATGCTGAAACGACCGGCGTAGACCTGCCCGAACCGCAGGGCGGCGCGAACCGCCTCGGCGGGTTCGACCGGGCCGAGACCATCGGCTTGCCCGGCCTCTCCGAACCCGAAACGGTACGGCATTACACGCGCCTCAGCCGCCAGAACTATGCCATCGACCTTGGCCTCTTCCCGCTCGGCTCGTGCACGATGAAGCACAATCCGCGCCTCAACGAGAAAGTCGCGCGCATGCCCGGCTTTGCCGATGTCCATCCCTTGCAGCCGGTCGACACGGTGCGCGGTGCGCTCGAAGTCATCAACGAGCTGGCCCGCTGGCTGATCGACCTCACCGGCATGCACGGCGTTGCGATGAGCCCCAAGGCGGGCGCGCATGGCGAGCTGTGCGGCATCCTGTGCATCCGTGCTGCTCTCGAGGCGCGTGGCGATGCGCGCGAGGTCATTCTTGTGCCCGAAAGCGCGCATGGCACCAATCCGGCCACCGCCGCTTTTGCAGGCTACAAGGTCGAGGACATCCCGGCGACGCCCGCGGGCCGGGTGGATCTGGAAGCATTGAAGGCGCGGCTCGGCCCCGATGTTGCCGGGGTGATGATCACCAATCCCAACACGTGCGGCCTGTTCGAGCCCGACATGAAGGCGATCTCCGATGCGGTCCACGAAGCGGGTGGCTTCGTCTATTGCGACGGGGCGAATTTCAACGCCATCGTCGGCAAGGTGCGCCCGGGCGATCTCGGCGTCGATGCCATGCACATCAACCTGCACAAGACCTTCTCCACCCCGCATGGTGGCGGTGGGCCGGGTTCCGGCCCGGTGGTGCTGTCAGAGGCGCTCGCGCCCTACGGACCCCTGCCATTCACGGCGCGTGACGGCGACGGCGTGGTTCATCTCGTCGAGGAAGAGAACGCGGCCGAGTTCGAGCATACCAAGGCGTTCGGCCGCATGACCGCCTTTCACGGACAGATGGGCATGTTCACCCGCGCACTGGCCTATATGCTCAGCCACGGCGCCGACGGGCTGAAGCAGGTTGCCGAGGACGCGGTGCTCAATGCAAATTACGTGCTGCGCAGCCTGGAAGATGTGCTCGACGCGCCCTTTGGCCATAGCGGGCCGTGCATGCACGAGGCGTTGTTCAGCGACAAAGGCTTCGCCGAAGGCCTCTCCACACTCGATCTCGCCAAGGCGCTGATCGACGAGGGCTATCACCCGATGACCATGTACTTCCCGCTGGTGGTGCATGGCGCGATGCTGGTCGAGCCGACGGAGACCGAGAGCAAGGCGGCGCTCGACCAGTTCATCATGGCCCTGCGCAGCGTTGCCGAACGGGTCAAGTCGGGGGATGAAAGCCTCAAGACCGCGCCGCATTATGCGCCGCGGCGCCGCCTCGACGAAACGCAGGCGGCGAGAAAGCCGATCCTGGCCTGGAACGATCCCGACATGGTCTGACGCGAGGGGGCGCGCGGCTGGCGCCCCCTGTCTGCCGCGTTGGGCCAGCAAGGCAGGATCGGTTTGTCCGATCGCCGCAACCCGGGCCGCAACCCGTCCTCGGCCATCCCCTAGGCTTTCGGCGGGAGATCGGCCTTCGGTTTGACGGTGATGGTGATCTGCGAAAGCGAGATGATCGCCACCCAGAAGCCGATCACCGACAGGGCGGAGGAGCCGAGCACGGTGAAGGCTGCACCCTTGGTTCCGTTCCAGCCCATGGCCACATCGAGCAGCGCCAGCCCGATAAGCGTGGGAACCGCACGGATGAAGAATGCCGTCCCCGCCCGGCCCGCGCTGACCAGAAGCGATTCCAGGCTTGCCCCGACCAGTTCGATCGCCCCGGCAATGGCGAGGATGACCATCGTCCAGAATACGCGGAATTCCGGCCCGGCGATCAGAGCCAGGGCGGTCCGGCCGAAGAACAGCGTTACCAGAACCGCGAGCACCCCGGCGATCAGGGCGATGTTCGCCATACGCCGGGCCATGTCGTGCGCGTTATCCTGGGCGTGAACCAGCTCCGGGTAGATGGCCTTCGATACGGTTTGCGCCAGGCTGACGAGCGCCTGTCCCAACTGGCTGGCGACACGGAAGCCGCCCGCGGCCGTTTCGCCGCCTATGGCGCCGACCAGCAGGATCAGGACCTGCTTCGATCCGACGTTGAGACTGCCCGACATATTGGTCGACCAGACAAACCGCCAGGCGCCGGGATGCGCGCGCGGAATGCGGGTGAAGCTGATACGCGACAGGTCGATCTTTTCCTGTTTCGAAGCCGCGATCCACAGCGCCGTCGCCACCGCGATTTCTGCCGCCGCCCAGGCCAGAACGAAGCCCGTGACCGTGGGCATGGCCACCGCCGCGATTCCGGCACCGGCTGCGCGCACAATCGGCTGAACCGATTCCGCCGCCGTAGCCCTTGCATAGGCAAAGCGCAGGCGCAGCAGCCCCGTGGGCGTGGTTCGGATCGACAACAGGGCGACCACGCAATAGCCGAATGCGACCGGAAGCAATTCCGCAGGCAGGGGCAGCCATAATGGGGCGCTCCAGACCAGCGCAGCCGCCAGCACCAGGCCAAGCGCGACCGACAGCATATCGAGCGCGATCGCGAAGCCGGTTGCATCGCCGGGGCCGTCTTCGCCGACGCCCCAGCGCACCACGAATTGCCAGGTCTGGAAATTGGCGAGCCCGGTCACCGTCTGGCCGAGCGCCAGAATGATGGCGAAATAGCCGAAATGATCGAGGCCCAGCGTCCGTGTGGCCAAGGCGAGATAGACGATGCTCAGCACGGCATTGACACCGCGCCCCGTCAGGAGCCAGCCGATATTGCGGATCAGACGGTGCATCGGTCCGGTGTGGGTATCAGGCAGTCGCCAGCCGCTTGACGAGCAGCTTTTCCGTCACTTCGAAGGTGCGTTCGTTATCGACGTCGATCGCACAGTAACCGTGGTTCATCACCAGCGGCTTGAGTTCGAATCCGAACCGGCGCGAGACTTGGGCGAACAGCTTTTCCTTCGTGCCCCAGCCGAGGAAGAAACGGATCAGATTGACCACGCCGAAAGCCTTGGCGATGCGGCCGGGAAATTTCACGAACTGGCCGCCGCCCCGCATGATCTCCGCGGCGGAAAGCGCCTTGGCATTGCCGATCCAGTAGGCGTTGCAGTTCGAATACCCGCCATCGGAGAATTCATAGAACTTGGCCTGTCCCTGCGGATCGGCCGCGATCACGTCTTCCTTGCGCGCCAATGCGGCGGCCGCACCGGCGCCGCTGGCGCTCGCCTTGTCGGCGAACTCGGTAAAATCCTCGGGCAGCCACAGGCAATTGTCGGCCGTGGTGATGAGGATCGGATAGCTTGCGCCCTCGGCTCCGGCGAAAACGCTGTCGACGAGGTTGAAGGCACCCGGCTTGAATACCAGACGGCCTTCATCGACCAGCTTGGCGATCGAGGGAATCGCTGCGATTTCGTCCGGCTCGTGCGCGACCACGCGGATTTCGCCGATGCGCGGGCTGGCCGCGACGTTCATCACCACGCGCTCGATCATTGGCATGCCGCCGACCGGAACCACGCATTTCTGGGCCACGCCGGCACGCTCGGCAAGCGGATCGAGCACACCCGAACGCTTTCCCGCCATGATGAGTGCGGTGACCTTGCCCTTGTTCTCGTCAGTCATGGCCGGGCAGATAGGCCCGAATCGCGCGGTTGTCACGGTCTGGCAGTTGCGGCACGAGGCGCCGATGCGGATCATCTTTTCTCGCAAGGGCTTCGACAGCGCGGCGGGCGGCGGGCCTTCGCCGATCGTCGCTGGCCGTCCGGTGAGCCTGCCGATCCCGGCAGGGGCTGCCTCGCGCACCACTTATGGCGATCTGGGACTGGGCGCATATGCCGCGA
Source organism: Qipengyuania sp. ABI-127-1 (assembly GCA_022953095.1). Lineage (GTDB taxonomy): Bacteria > Pseudomonadota > Alphaproteobacteria > Sphingomonadales > Sphingomonadaceae > Qipengyuania. Next base: position 321,120 of record JALJCR010000003.1, read on the forward strand.
CGGCCAGCCGCGGGCGCCTGGGCGCGGAGGATTTGTGCCACCACGATCCGATGTTCCTTGCGGACGGCACCTGCCTGTTCGGCCAGTGCGGTGCGGCGCAGACGCATCTGGCCAATCAGGGCGTCGGGATAGGCGATGTGTTCCTGTTCTTCGGCCTGTTCCGCGAGGAAGGCGGTGAGCCGCATCACCGCATATTCGGCTATCTCGAAGTCGAGGAGATTGCCGTGCTCGGCGACGGTGTGCCCGGCCATCTGGTGGAGCATGGCCACCCGCATGCCCTCGCGCTGCACGCTGCCAATGATGTCATCTATGCCGGATCCGGCGAGGAGGCGCACCATGCCAGTGATGGATTGCGACTGACCGTGGCAGGCGGTCCGCCGTCGCTGTGGAACCGCCCCGGCTGGCTGAAACGGGGTGGGCTCAGCTATCACGACCGCGCCGACCGCTGGCTGCGCGGCGGACGCCTCAGAAGTGTCGCGCGCGGGCAGGAATTCGTCGCCGATGTCGGGCGCCGCAAGACCCCGCGCGAATGGCTCGCGCGGGTGCTGGCAGAGATCAGAGCGTCTCGATGATCGCCGAAAAATCGAGCCCGGCGTTTTCCTCGGCAAACCGTTCGTAGAGCTCCTTGGCATGGCGCCCGAGCGGAGTGGAGGCATTGGCGGTTTCTGCCGCTTCCATCGCCAGGCGCAAATCCTTGAGCATCAGCCCGGTGGCGAAGCCGCCCTGGTAATCCTTGTCCGCCGGGCTTTCGACGCCGATGCCGGGCATGGGCGTGTAGGCGTTCAAGGACCAGCAATAGCCCGAGGACTGGCTGGAGATTTCGTAGAATTTCTGCGGGTCGAGGCCCAGTTTCTCGGCCATCTTCATGGCCTCGGCAGTGCCGATCATGCTGATGGCGAGCAGCATGTTGTTGCAGATCTTGGCGGTCTGGCCCGCACCGGCATCGCCTGCATGGATCACCGCCTTGCCCATCGCTTTGAGCACCACCTCGGCGCGAGAGAAGGCTTTTTCGGTGCCGCCGACCATAAAGGTGAGCGTGCCGCCATTGGCCGCCGCGATCCCGCCCGACACCGGAGCATCCACCATGTCGTATCCGGCTGCTTCGGCAGCAGCGATAACCTCTTTCGCGGTTGCCACGTCGATCGTCGAGCAATCGAGCAACACCGCGCCAGCGGGCGCCTTGCCGATCACGCTGCCTTCATAGACCGATTTCACGATCGCGCCATTGGGCAGCATGGTGACCACACCGTCGACACCCTGCACGGCTTCGGACGCATCGGTGAAAGTCGCGCAGCCATTGGACTTGGCGGTGGCGAGCGCCTCTTCTGACAGGTCGAAGGCGTTTACCGCGTGTCCCGCCTTCACGAGGTTCGCGGCCATCCCGCCGCCCATATTGCCGAGGCCGATAAAGGCGATTTTCATTCTCGTTTCCTCTCGCAAACTGTTTATCCGCGCTGCTGTAGGTGACACAAGGTTACACCGGTGTCCGCCAAATCCAACAGCTCAAACCACTGAATTCAAGTATCATTTCCTGCCCAGGGTGACAGGTTGGGCCGATTTGGGCGGGGGGCTGTTCCTCCCATACGCCCCTTAACCCAAGTAGGGCAGGTGCACCGCGAAGCTAGCAGGGGTGGCGCGCTGTAGGAAAGGTCGGACGCCGGATTGCTTCGTCGCTATGCGCCTCGCAATGACGAGGGGAACGGAGTGGGATTACCGCCCCTTCCACTTGCCCTCGCGCTTTTCGACGAAAGCAGCCATGCCTTCGGCCTTGTCCTCGCTCGCGGCAAGGATCTGGAAGATGCGGCGTTCGACGATCAGACCTTGATCCAGGCTGGTTTCGAAGGCGGCGTTGACCATTTCCTTGTTTGCGATCGCGGCCATGGGCGGCATTGCGGCGATCTGCGCTGCGGTCTTCATGGCTTCGTCGAGAAGCTGCTCATGCGGGACGACCCGCGCGACCAGATTGCTGCGCTCGGCTTCCTCGGCGTCCATCATGCGGCCCGTCAGGCACATTTCCATAGCCTTGGACTTGCCCACCGCCTTGGTCAGCCGCTGCGATCCGCCCATGCCGGGGGCCACGCCCAGCTTGATTTCGGGCTGGCCGAATTTTGCGTTCTCGCTCGCGATGATGAAATCGGCCATCATCGCCAGCTCGCACCCACCGCCCAGCGCAAAGCCATTGACCGCCGCGATCCACGGCTTGCGGGTCTTCTTCACGATCTCGCTGGTCCAGGGGGCGAAGAAGTCGTCGAGATAGAAATCCGCTGCCGCCTTCTCGCTCATTTCCTTGATGTCGGCGCCGGCGGCAAAGGCCTTGTCGCCCGACCCGGTCAGCACCGCGCATAGCTGGCTGCTATCCGCCTGATAGGCGGCGAAGGCGTGGATCAGTTCGTCGAGCACCGTGCTGTTGAGCGCATTCAGTGCCTTGGGACGGTTGAGGGTAATCAGCGTAACCGCGTCACGCTGTTCGACGGTGATGGTTTCGTAAGTCATTCAATTCTCCGTCATCCCAGCGAAAGCTGGGATCGTTTTCGGTCGTGTCCGACTAGGCGGACAGCGATCCCAGCTTTCGCTGGGATGACGCTTACTTCAACGGCGTCCATTCCTCGCCATCGGGAAGCGGCGCGAAGATGCTGTCGATCAGCTCCTCGCTGACCTCTTCTGCCGTCGCGGGGTTCCATTTCGGGTCATGCGTCTTGTCGACGATCACCGCGCGCACGCCTTCGGCGAAATCGGGGCGGGTCAGCACACGGCTCGCAATGCGGTATTCCATGCGCATATTGTCGGCGAAATTGGCCAGCTTTTCGCTCTCGGCAAGCTGGCGCAGCGCGACCTTGCAGGTCTGCGGGCTCTTGGTGCGCAGGGTGGCGAGTTCCTTCGCCGCCCATTCGCTGTCATCGGCCTCGAGGCTGGCGAGGATATCCTCGTAGCGATCGGAGGCGAAATGCTTGTTGATCCGGTCGCAATTCTCCTCGACCCGCGCCTTGGGCGGGGTGACGGACAATTCAGACAGGATGCCCCCAATCCGATCGGGGTTTTCGGCGATGCGCGCCTTGGCCTCTGCGAGCTTGTCGGCTGGCAGGTAATGCGTGGCGATCCCGGCAAAATGGCATTCCGCCCCGTCCAGCCGCGCGCCTGTCAACGCGAGGAACTGGCCCAGCCGTCCGCCAAGCCGCGCAAGATGCCAGCCACCGCCGACATCGGGAAACAGGCCGATGCCCGATTCCGGCATGGCGAAACGCGTGTTCTCGGTCGCGACGCGGTATTTGCAGGGCAGGGCAATGCCCACGCCGCCGCCCATTGTGATGCCGTCCATGAAGGCAACGATGGGCTTGGCATATTCGAACATCTGGTGGTTGAGCTGATATTCGTCGTGGAAGAAGGCGCGTCCGCTTGCCCCGTCATCGTTCAGCGCGGAATGGCGCAGCAGGTTGATGTCCCCGCCGGCGCAGAAGCCCCGGCCTTCGGCATGGTCGAGGATCACGGCCTCGATCGCATCGTTGCCGGTCCAGTCGGCCAGCGCCGCGCTCATCGCGTGGCACATGTCGAGCGTCAGCGCATGCAGCGCCTTGGGCCGGTTGAGCGAGATATGGCCGGTGCGGCCATGCGAGTGGATGTTCACTTCGTCAGACAAATCAACCTCCGTTCGTGTCGAGCGAAGTCGAGACACGTTGGCGCGAACGGTTCTCGACTTCGCTCGAACCGAACGGGGACAGGGGGGGCAGCCATGATCACTGGCGCAGCAGGTCCCGGCCAACGATCATGCGCATGACCTGATTGGTGCCTTCGAGGATCGAATGCACGCGCAGATCGCGCCAGAAGCGTTCGATCGGGTATTCCTTGAGATAGCCGTAGCCGCCGAAGAGCTGCAGCGCATTGTTGACGACATTGCTGCCGCTGTCGGTCGCCAGCCGTTTCGCCATGGCGGAGAACTTGCTTTTGTCGGGCGCATTGTCGGTGACCTTGGCCGCAGCGAGATAGAGCAGGGCGCGCGCCGCCTCCAGCTCCGTCGCCATGTCGGCGAGCATGAACTGCGTATTCTGGAAATCGGCGATCGGCTGGCCGAATTGCTGGCGTTCCCTTGTATAGTTCACCGCCTCGTCGAGGCAGCGCTGGGCGCCGCCGAGCGAACAGGCCCCGATATTGAGGCGCCCGCCATCGAGACCCATCATCGCATAGCGGAAGCCGTCGCCTTCCGGGCCGACGCGGTTGGCCACCGGAACGCGGGCATCCTCGAATATGACCTGAGCGGTGGGCGAGGCATTCCAGCCGAGCTTCTTCTCCGGCTTACCGAAGGAAACGCCCGGCGTGTCCTTGTCGATCACCAGGCAGGTGATGCCCTTGGTCTTGTGTTCACCGGTGCGAACCATGGTGACGTAGATGTCGTTGAAGCCGCCACCCGAGATGAACTGTTTGGTGCCGTTCAGAACGTAGTGGTCGCCATCGAGCTTGGCGCTCGTCTTCAGACCGGCCGCATCCGAGCCGCTGCCCGGTTCGGTCAGCGCATAGCTGGCGACCTTTTCCATGGTCACGAGGTCGGGAAGGTATCTCGCCTTCAATTCCTCGCCGCCGAACCGGTCGATCATCCATGCGGCCATATTGTGGATCGAGATGAACGAGCTGGTCGCGGGGCAACCATAGGCCATGGCTTCCATGATCAGCGCCGCTTCCAATCGGCCGAGGCCGATCCCGCCCGATTCTTCGCTGACATAGATCGCGCCGAAGCCCAGCTCGGCGCTCTGTTTGATCACGTCGATGGGAAAGTGCGATGTCTCGTCCCATTCGCCCGCGAAGGGGGTGATGTTGTCGGCGGTGAAGCGCTGCGCCATTTCCTGGATCTGCAGCTGCTCTTCGGTGAGCTGGAACTGTCCTGCATTCGTAGTCATGCCGCGGGCTCTAGCGCTCCGTGTGACGCTAGGGAAGGGGGCGCGGCGGTCAATCCGGCAGGATCGCTTCGGCTTCGATCTCCACCTTCCATTCGGGGCGGCACAGCCAAGCCACGCCCGCCATGGTCGCAGCGGGTTTTGCGTCACCGAAAAAGCGCGCATGGACCGCGCCGACCGCGTCCTGGTCTGCCGGATCGGTCAGCAGCATTCGTGTGCGCACGAGGTCCGCAGCGCTGCCGCCGAGTTCCTCGATGGCGCGCATGATCAGGACGCAACACCGCTCTGCCTGTGCGGCGGCGCCCCCGGTGGTGGAAGAACCGTCATCCTCGACCGGGCCGGTTCCGGCGACAATGATACGATTGCCCTCGCGCACGGCGCGGGAAAAGCCGAACCGGGCTTCGTAGGGCGAGCCGGTGAAGGCGCGGCGGCGGCTCACCCGCAGGTGATTTCGGTGATTGTCATCGCCTCATCATACTGCACGTTCACGCGGTCCGAACGATAGTCCATCGTCCAGACCGAATTGGGCGGACCCCAGCGCAGGGTTTTGGCGCCGCTTTTATCGACGATCTCCTCGCCGATTTCGTCGCTCGCCTCGCGGCCCAGATAGCCCTGCACGGCATCCGCATCGCATGTGCCGCCCGTGAGTTGGCGCATCCGATCGGTCGGTGTTTCGGCGGGCTCGGCATATCCAGCGCAGGCGGCCAGCGGCAAGGCAAGACTGGTAAGGATCGGGATGCGCATGGTACTGCCTCGCTATTCGCATTTCTTCAGGGGCATGGGCTCGAACTGCTCTTCGTCGACTGCCGACGGCGTGAGTGTAGTCTTGTCTTCGGAAAGCGTGAACCTGCGCGTCATCTGCCATTTTTCGCCTTCGCCTTCCATGGCGAGGCTTACGACGATGCGCTGCGGGCTGTCGACTTCGACACGCGTCACTTCGCCATAGGATTCGTAGAATTGCATGCCACGCGGGGTAATTTCCACGCGCAGGTCGGATGCGGGGTTACAGGTGCCCTCGACATAGTCCCAAACCCCGAGAAAGGCGGCGGGGATCGTGTCCGCTTCCACTTCCAGCGGCCCTGCCCCATCGCCGATTCCCCCATCGGGTTCGACGGGTAGCATGGTCTCGCCGGGGGTCGGTTCGGCAGGTTCGCCTGGTTCAGCGGAACATGCCGCCAGAGCAAGCGAGGCCGGTAGAGCGATGAAGAGGTATGTGCGTATCATCATTGCTCTTCAACGCTCCGGCCGCCTTTCCTATCCCATTGTCGGGATGACAAACGCGTTCGAGCCATCGCCGCCGCCATCGGGCCAGCGCTGGGTAATCTTCTTGGATTTGGTCCAGAAGCGCAGGCCTTCCATGCCGTATTGATCGATATCGCCGAAGCCGCTGCGCTTCCAGCCGCCGAAGCTGTGATAGCTGACAGGCACCGGGATCGGCACGTTGATGCCGACCATGCCGACATTCACACGGTTGGCGAATTCGCGCGCGGCATGGCCGTTGCGGGTGAAGATGGCCACGCCATTGCCATATTGATGCTCGCTGGGCAGGCGCACCGCCTCTTCGAAATCCTTGGCGCGCACGATCTGGAGGACCGGGCCGAAGATTTCTTCCCGATAGCTTTCCATGTCGGTGGTCACACGGTCGAGCAGCGTCGGGCCGACGAAGAAGCCGTTTTCATGACCTTGCAGGCTGAAGCCGCGCCCGTCGATGACGACTTCGGCACCTTCCTTCTCGGCCGTGTCGATCCAGCCTTCGACGCGCGCCTTGTGCTCTGGCGTGACGACGGGGCCGTAATGCGCATCCGCGTCGTTCGAGACGCCGACGCGCAGGGCGTTGATTGCGGGGATCAGCTTGTCGCGCAGCTTGTCCGCCGTATCCTCACCCACGGGCACGACGACCGGCAGCGCCATGCAGCGTTCGCCCGCTGAACCGAAGGCGGCCCCGGCAAGATCGTTCACCACCTGGTCCAGATCGGCATCGGGCATGACGATACCGTGGTTCTTCGCGCCGCCGAACGCCTGCACGCGCTTGGCGTTGGCCGAACCGCGCGAGTAGATATATTGCGCGATATCGGACGAGCCGACGAAGCTGATCGCCGGGATATCCGGGTGGTCGAGGATCGCATCGACCATTTCCTTGTCGCCATGGACCACTTGCAGCAGCCCCTCGGGTGCACCCGCCTCCAGGAACAGTTCGGCCAGGCGCACCGGAACGCTGGGGTCGCGCTCCGACGGTTTGAGAATGAAGGCATTGCCCGCCGCGATCGCCATGCCGAACATCCACATCGGGATCATCGCCGGGAAGTTGAACGGGGTGATCCCTGCGCCGATGCCGAGCGGCTGGCGCATCGAATAGACGTCGATGCCTGGGCCTGCGCCCTGCGTGTACTCGCCCTTCAGCGCCTGCGGGATGCCGCAGGCGAATTCGATGACCTCGAGCCCGCGCTGCACATCGCCATGCGCATCGTCGACCACCTTGCCATGCTCGCTCGACAGCAGCTCGGCAAGCTCCTGCTTGTTGGCTTCGACCAGCCGCTTGAATTCGAACATCATGCGGGCACGGCGCTGGGGGTTGGTCGCCGCCCATTCGGGCTGGACTTTCTTGGCCGCCGCGACCGCCTGTTCGAGCAGCGCCGCATCGCCCAGCGCGACCTCGGCCTGGACCTCGCCGGTGGAGGGGTTCCAGATCTTGTGAGTGCGGCCCGTGGCGGGGCTATCGCCGACGATGAAATGGTCAACTTGGCGCATGATAAATCCTCTCGTGTCTTGCCAACGGCCAATAGCCGCGAGGGGTCCGAAATCAACCGGTTTCAGGTGAAACCGGCACGGCTCGCGGCTAGCCGACCGCAGCCATCCATTGCGCGCACAATATCGCGCCATACGTGCCCAGAGCATAGCCGAGCACGGCGAGTAAGACGCCGACCGGGGCAAGGGCAGGGTGGAAGGCGGCCGCAACCACCGGAGCCGATGCCGCCCCTCCGACATTCGCCTTGCTGCCCACCGCGACGAAGAAGAACGGGGCCTTGATGATCTTGGCAACCACCAGCAGCAGAATGACGTGGAACAGCATCCAGATGAAGCCGATCGCCATGAAGGCGGGGGCATCGGCGATCTTGGTCACATCCATCCGCGTACCGATCACCGCGACCAGCAGGAAGATGAACACGACGCCGAATTTGCTCGCCCCGATCCCCTCGAGTTCGCGCGCGCGGGTGAAGCTCGCAAGGAGCCCGGCGGTGGTCGAGATCACCACGACCCAGAAGAATTCGCTCGCCAGCGTCGCTTCCTCGCCCTGCAATTCGGCGAAGAATTCACCGAGCCAGGTGCCGAGCAGGTGCGACAGGCCGACAACCGCGAAAGTCACGCCAAACAGCAGGACATAGTCGTTGGCCTTGGCGACACGCTCGATGCTTTCGGTATAATCCGCCATCTTATCGCGCAGCTTCGCGATGGAGGAACTGTCCGCGCCAAGCCATTTATCGACCCGCTCATGCGCGCCCGCGCCATACAGCAGGAAGATCATCCAGATTTCGGCGACGATGATGTCGACCGCGAGCAGCGCGGCGAAGCCTTCAAGCGGATAGCCATAGACTTCCAGCATCGCGGTCTGGTTGGCGCCGCCGCCGATCCAGCTCCCGGCAAGTGTCGCCAGACCGCGCCATGCGGCGGTATCGCCCGATCCGATGATCGAGGGTTCGAACTGGGCGACGATCCACAGCGCCAGGGGACCGCCGATCACGATGCCGATCGTGGCGGTCAGAAACATGATGATCGCCTTGTTGCCGAGGCCGAGGATGCCCTTGATATCGATGCTCAGCGTCATCAGGAACAGCGCGGCAGGCAGGAAATAATCCTTCGCGGTCGGCCACAGATTGCTTTCCGAGACGTCGATCAGCCCGAACGTGGTCATCAAGCTGGGCACCAGATAGCACACCAGAATGATCGGCACGAAGACGTAGAAACGCTGCCAGCCGGGGCGGTCGCGCGTGGCGAAAACGAATCCGAGCATCAGGGCCAGAAGCCCGAAAATAATCCTGTCGTCGCTGATCATCTGCCCTGCGGTCCCGCCCATCGTTCCTGTTCTGAGCTGGGCCTAGCGCGCCGCGAGGCGAATGCCAATCCGCGCGGCGGTGCCTTACACGGCAGAACTGAAGCGGCGCGCGGAAACCGGCCGATAGGCATCGAAGATTGCCGCGATGGAGCGCGCATAGGGCAGGCCTTCGGGCAGGATTTCGAGCCATTGCCGGTCGATCGACGCCAGTCCGCGCTCGATGAATGGCCGGAGCCGACCCGATGCTTCGTGCATCAAGCAGGCGCCGAGCCGCGCGCGGCCCTGGCATAGCAATTGTTCGATCACCGCGCCGCGATAGCGATCGTCCGCGCTGCGGGCCACGCCCCTGCCAGCCGACAGGAGACCCTGCGAGGACAGCATGCGATAGCGGCCGCTATTCTTCTCGTTCTGTGCCAGAAGCTGCGGGAAGCTGCTGATGGACGATGCGCCGAGTCCGATCAGTACCTCGCTCTGGTCGTCGGTAAAGCCCTGGAAGTTGCGCTTCAGTCGGCCTTCGAAGGCGGCCTTGGCCAGCGGATCGCCGCCCGGTTTCGCGAAATGGTCGAATCCGATCGGGGTGTAGCCGTGAGTCGCGAGATAGGCATAGCCCATTTCCGCCATGGCGAAGCGTTCGGCCTGATCGGGCAGATCGGTGGTATCGATAACGCGCTGGCGCGGGACGATATGCGGGACATGGGCATAGCCGAACAGGGCAATCCTGTCGGCGCCGAGCACGCGGGTACGCTGAAGGGTATCCTCGAGGTCGTGCATGCACTGGCCGGGCAGGCCGTACATGAGATCGAAATTGAGCGAGGTGACGCCCGCATCGCGCAGCCAGTCGACCGTTTCCACGATGCACTCTTCCGGCTGGACCCGGCCGATGGCCTTCTGGCAATGCGCGGCAAAGGTCTGGACCCCCAGGCTGGCGCGCGAAATGCCGTGTTCGGCAATGACGTTCGCCCATTCCGCAGTCATCGTACGGGGATCGAGTTCGATCGAAAGCGTGGGATCGTCCAGCGAGAAACGGCTTCCCAATGCCGCGAAAAGCGACCGGAAATCATCTGGTGTGATGGCGTTCGGGCTGCCCCCGCCGAATGCGATCCGGCCCACACGAACGTCATCCGGCAGCTCGCGCGACACGGTCGCGATTTCGTTGTGAAGGGCGTCGAGATAGGATTCGAGCCGTTGGCGGCGGTTCGCCTTTCCTGTGTTGCAGCCACAGTAGAAGCAGATCTTCTCGCAAAACGGGATGTGCACGTAGAGCGAGACCGTTCCCGACGTTTCCTGCAAGGCCGTGCGATAGGCATCGACAGGTATGTCGGCGAATTCGGCGGCGGTCGGATAGCTCGTGTAACGGGGCACGGGCGTGGCGAGCAGATCAGGATAATATGTCCACATGCCTGCCTTCTGGGCAGGATGGGTCACAGCGTCATTGCGCTGAATCAAATTTCTTGCGGCAGGAACCGGCATGACACCCCTTCGCGGTGCAGGGCGCCTGCGGCTGGGGGTCGCGCTCGATCGGGATTTCTATCGTACTGCCCCCGCATATCTGCGCGGTGATGCTGCGCGCCTGTGCGGGCAAAGGCCCGATCGCCAGCGGAAGCAATGCCATCACGGCCAGCGACAGGGACCGGTTCATTCGCTTTCGCCCTCTTCCTCGTCATCGATGAGGATGCGCTGGGCGGCCCCGTCGAGATCGTCGAACTGGCCCTTGCGCATGGCCCAGAAAAACCCGGCCAGGCCCAGCAGCCCCATGCCCAGCGCGATGGGGATCAGAAAGGCGAGCCCGCTCATCGGGCGGCCCGGGCGAGGCGCAGCGAATTGCCGACCACGACCAACGAGCTGAGCGACATCGCCACTGCGGCGATCAGCGGCGTAACCAATCCGGCCAGCGCGATCGGCAGAGCGAAGACGTTGTAAAGGATGGCGAAAGCGAAATTCTGCCGCACGATCCGCATGGTCTGGCGAGACACATTCACCGCCAGCGAAACCGGCATCAGTGCCTTGCCCAGAAATACCGCATCGGCGGCCTGCTGGCTGACGTCGCTGGCGCTCCCGGGGGCGATCGAGGCGTGGGCAGCGGCAAGCGCCGGGCCATCATTGATGCCGTCACCGATCATCAAGGGGCGATGACCGTCGGCTTTGAGTCGATCGAGCAGTGCCAGCTTGTCGTCGGGAAGCAGGTGTGCGTCCCAGGCGATGTCGAACTCGCGCCCGACGGCCTCGACCGAGGATGCGCGATCGCCCGACACGATACGGCTTTCGATGCCCTGGTCGCGCAAAGAGCCGATCACCTCGCGCACATCGCTGCGCAGCGGATCGGAGAAGGGAATGGCGACGATCGCGTCCCCTATTCGCAAGGCGGTCGAAAGGGTCGCGGTTTCCGTTTCGGACCGTTCGAGCGCGACGCGAACGCCGTCGATGCTGCCCGACACGCCGCGCCCGCCTTCCTCGCGCAGATCGTCGATTGCGGCAGGAACGATATCGCGCTGTCCGAGCGCTTTCGCGATTCCCTTGCTGAGCGGGTGCCTGCTCGATTGCGCCAGCGCCAACGCCACGCGGGCCTCGTGCGGGGAGAGGTGATCGATTTGCGGCACCGGCTCCCCGACCGTCAGTGTGCCGGTCTTGTCGAACAGGGCCATGTCGACTTCCGCCAGCCGTTCCAGCGCGCTGCCGTCTTTCACCAGCAGGCCGCGCTTCGCCAGCGCGCCCGAGGCCACCACCTGCGCCGCGGGCACGGCCAGCCCCATGGCGCAGGGGCAGGTGATGATGAGCACCGCAATCGCTATCACCAGCGACTGGTGCCAGCCAGCGCCCGCCACCATCCAGCCGATAAAGGCCAGCAAGGCGAGCGAGTGGACAGCCGGTGCGTAGAGGCGCGATGCGCGATCCGCGATGCGGACGTAACTGCTGCGCGACTGGCCTGCCTCGTCCATCAGGCGAGCGATTTCGGCCAGCACAGTGTCGGAGGCGGCGGCGCTTACGCGAACCCGTATCGGATTCCCCAGATTGACGGCCCCGGCATACACGCTTTCGCCAGCGGCGACCGGCTGGGGGACGCTTTCCCCCGTCAGCATCGAATTGTCGAGCGTCGACGCGCCCTGTTCTATGACGCCGTCGGCAGCGAGCGCTTCTCCTGCTGCTACCAGCATGAGCATTCCCGGCTCGAGTTTTTCGGCGGCCACCATGCGGCTCGATCCGTTTTCGTCCACCACGGTCGCGCTCTTGCCCATGCGCGATAGCAAGGCACCGATCCCGGCGCGGGTCTTGTCGCGCATGGTCGCATCCAGCGCGCGTCCGGCCAGCAGGAAGAACAGCAGCATCACCGCGCCGTCGAAATAGGCATGCTCGCCGCCGGTGGCCGTCTCGTAGATACTCAGCGCGACGGCCAGCAGCACACCGATGGAGATCGGCACGTCCATATTCGTTCGCCGGTGGCGCAGGGCCATGATCGCACTGGCGAAGAACGGGCGGCCGGCATAGGCGACCACGGGAATGGCGATCAGCGCCGAGAGCCAGTGGAACAGGTCGCGGGTCACGCCGCCGGCCCCGGACCATACGCTGACCGACAGCAGCATGATGTTCATCATGCCGAAGCCCGCCACGGCCAGCGAACGCAGAAGGGCTTTCGTTTCCTTTTCGTCCTTGCCCATCGGATTGTCGGCGACCGCCTGGGCCTCGAAACCGATCCCGGCGATCGCGCGGACAAGGTCTTCCTCGCCGAGCGAGGCTTCGTGGCGCACGGCCACGCGCTTCGACGAGAAATTGACTCGGGCCGATTCCACTCCTTCGAGGCCCGCCAGGCCACGCTCGATCTTGGCAATGCAACCGGCGCAGCGCATGCCCGGTACGGTGAACCGGCTGTCTTCCAGCCGGGCGCCCTCGAGCGTGTCGAGAGGAACCGGGGCGTTCATCGGATCTCGGTTTCGTCGATCCAGCGGGCGCCGCCACCATCGATGGTCAGCCTCACGATCCAGCGCCCGGCGGGAAGCGCGCGAGTGGAGACGTAGCGGTTCTGCCCAGCCTGCTCGAATTGCAGCTCCATGTCCTCGGGCTTGCCGAGGGGGCGCCGAAGATCGGCGGAGAGCAGGGCGGTTTGTGGAACCTTGTCCGTGGTCACGACCAGCCGCCCATCGGCATTACGCGCAAGGGAAGCGGAATAGCCCAGCCGTTCGCTCTCGCGCGCCTGCTCCAGCCAGCCGTTGAACTTCTGGCTCGCGACATAGGAGTTTTCGACCACGACACCGCCAAAGCCGCCAATCGCGCGCGAGGCCATGTAGAAATTGACCGCGATCACGATCCCGAAGCCCACGACCATGATCAAGGCCATGTGCTTGCCGGTGAATTCACGCCGCATCATTCGCTCTCCGGTGCATCGAAACGGGTCTGCACGACATCGCTTTCCCGCTGTTCGTCGAGCGAGGTTACACGGAAAGAGAACTCTTGCGAGGGGGTGCCGGCCGGAACGGCCACATAAGCGCGCACCTGACGAACGAGGTCCGCCGGAACGTTCACGGTCTGCGTCGGCGCGGCGTCTCTGCGATTGACGTTTTCCGTCCACATGACCGCACCGGGCAGTCCCTCGATGGCGATCTCCATGTCGCGCGGGCGGCTTTCCATATTGCGCAGCTTGAGCGTGTAGGCATTGCGTACCGATCCGTCGCTCAGCAGCATGAAGGGCGGATTCCGGTCGGGTGCAACGGTGAGATCGGTATGGCTGCGAACGCCCAGCGCGAACAGCATCGCGCCGCCAATGCCGCCCCAGATCATGAGGTAGACAAGGGTGCGCGGGCGGAACAGCGTGCGCCAGGGCGATTTTGGCTCGCCACCGGCGGCTTCGCGTTCGCAATCTTCCAGCGTCGCATAGTCGATCAGGCCACGCGGGCGGCCGATGTCCTTCATCACCCGATCGCAGGCATCGATACACAGGGCGCAGGTGATACAGCCGATCTGCGGCCCTTCGCGAATGTCGATCCCGGTCGGGCAGACCTGGACGCATTGCTGACAGTCGATGCAGTCGCCGAACGCGCCGGGGTTCTTCTGCGCCTTCTTGATGCTGCCGCGCGGTTCCCCGCGCCAGTCCTTATAGGTAACGAGCAGCGACTGTTCGTCCATCATGGCGGTCTGGATGCGGGGCCAGGGGCACATATATACGCAGACCTGTTCGCGCATGAACCCGCCCAGCGTGACCGTGGTCAGGGTCAGGACGGCGACGGTGCCATAGGCCACGGGTGCCGCTTCGCCCGCGAAGAAATCGCGCAGCAGTGTCGGCGCGTCGGCGAAATAGAGGATCCAGGCGCCGCCGGTAATCAGGCCGATGAAAAGATAGACCGTCCATTTCGACCCCCGGCGCAGAATCTTGCCGAATGTCCACGGGGCCTTGTCCAGGCGGTGCCGGGCATTGCGATCGCCGTCGAACAGACGGTCGATATGCTGGAACAGGTCGGTCCAGACGGTTTGCGGGCAGGCATACCCGCACCACGCGCGGCCTACCGCGCTGGTGATCAGAAACAGGCCGATCCCGGCCATGATGAGCAGGCCGGCGACGAAATAGAATTCGTGCGGCCAGATCTCGATGCCGAACATGTAAAAGCGGCGATTGGCGAGATCGACCAGCACCGCCTGGTCGGGCGCATAGGGGCCACGGTCCCAGCGAATCCACGGCGTGATATAGTAGATCGCCAGAGTGACGACCATCACCAGCCATTTGAAGCGGCGAAACGGCCCGTCGATGCGCTTGTTGTGAACGACCGCGCGCTTTTCGTAGAGCTTTTCGGGGAGATGCGTGCGGGCAGGTTCGTGCGGCTCGTGGCGACGGGTCGCCGCTTCGGGTTCGGCGACCGCGCTGGAAACCGGTTCGTTGGTCTTGGCGACCCCGTCCTCGACGACGACCGACCAGTCGCGGTCGTCGCCGGGTTTGCGTTCGTTAGGGTTGTTCATCTACCTCTGCCTCGGGGTTCTCCGCGACCTCCACGAAGTCTTCGCCTCCCCCGAGCGAATGGACATAGGCGGCCAGCATCTTGATGGTCACCGGATCGAGCCTGCCTTCCCATTTGGGCATCATGCCCATCCGGGGCTGCAGGATTTGGCGCTTGATCGCCTCGCGGCTGCTTCCGCGCAACCAAATGGCGTCGTTGAGCGTCGGCGCACCCTGTGCACGGTCGCCGCCGCCAGCGGGGCCATGGCAGGCCGCGCAATTGTCGGCATAGATCCGGGCGCCCGTGGCGTTGGTTTCCGCCTTGCCGCTCAGCGACAGCACATGGTCGACGAGCGCGTCGAGCTGCGCGGTGTCGAAAGCACCTTCGAACGGCGGCATCACGCTCATGCGGGTTTCATCGTCCCCCGCCTGGCGAATGCCGTGAACGAGCGTGTATTCGATCGCCTTCAGATCGCCGCCCCACAGCCAGTCATCGTCATTGAGGTTGGGATAGCCCAGTTCCTGGCTGCCGGCGGCACCGGAGCCGTGGCACTGGACGCAATTCACCCGGAATGCGGCTGCTCCGCCGGCCACCGCCTGCTGCATCAGGCCGCTTTCTTCGGGCAGCCGTTCGATCGGTATGCGGGCAAGTTGCTCGCGGACGGTCGCCCGCGCCTGATCGGCGGCGGACATGTCCTTCGCCAGCTCTCCCCGGCTGGACCAGTTGAGCATGCCCACGGTCGCCCGGTCGATCATCGGCCAGGCCGGATAGGCGATAACGTAGCCGATCGAGAAAATGATCGTCAGGTAGAAGGTCCACAGCCACCATCGCGGAAGCGGCGTGTTGAGTTCCTCGATACCGTCCCATTCGTGGCCGACTGTTTCGGTGCCGGTCGGTTCGTCGATGCGCTTATTCGCCATCGTCTTGTCCCTTGAAAATCATCGTCGCGGCGTGGTGGTTGCGCTTTCCGGCGCCGGGCCGAAAAGGCCAGGCACACAGCCCGACAAACAGAACCAGCATGGCTATCAATGCGTAGCTGTCGGCAAAATGGCGCAGGGTTTCGTAGAAGCTCATCGACCCTTCTCCTCGGCCAATTCTTCCAAGGGCGCAGCGCTGTCGAAATCGACCAGCGTGCCGAGCATCTGAAGATAGGCGATCAGCGCGTCCATCTCGGTCAGGCGATCGGGATCGCCGTCGAAATCGCGAATCAGCGCCTTGGGGTAACGCTCGGCCAGATCGCCCGGATCGGCATCGGGATCGGCCTGCGCGAGCATGTCGGCTTCGGCCTGTTCGATGTCGTTGTCGCTATAGGGCACTCCGACGCGGCGCAGCGCGGTCAGCGTGGCGGCCGGATCGCCGATCTCGAGATCGGTTTCCTTGAGGAAGCCATATTGCGGCATCACGCTTTCGGGCACCACGCTTTGCGGGTTTTCGAGATGCTGAACGTGCCATTCGTCCGAATAGCGGCCGCCCACGCGTGCCAGATCAGGCCCGGTACGCTTGGAACCCCACTGGAACGGGTGGTCGTACATGCTTTCCGCCGCGAGGCTGTAGTGGCCATAGCGTTCCACCTCGTCGCGGAACGGGCGGACCATCTGGCTGTGACAGGTATAGCAACCCTCACGGATATAGATGTCGCGCCCGGCCTGTTCGAGCGGGGTATAGGGGCGCACGCCCTCCACTTCCTCGATCGTGTTCTCGAGATAGAACAGCGGCGTGATCTGGACGAGGCCGCCGATGGAGACGGTAATGAACGTCGCCACGGCCAGCAGGGTGATGTTGCGTTCGAGCCGCTTGTGGCCCTTGACGGTTTCTTCGACGACGGGGTCTGACATGGTCGTGCGATCCTATTCGGCCGGAACGGCTTCGGGGCGGGGCTGGACGATGGGGCGGTCGGCCTGCGGGTCGTAGGCTGCATCGCGGAGCGGTGCCTCCTCCCGCTGCTTCCCGGCCAGGGTCATCCAGATATTGTAGCTCATGATGATCGCGCCGCTGAGATACATCAGCCCGCCAGCCATGCGCATGACATACATCGGGAACATCGCGGCGACACTGTCGGCGAACGACCACACCAGATAGCCGTCAGGCCCGTATTCGCGCCACATGAGGCCCTGCATGATGCCCGAGACCCACATGCTGGAGGCATAGAAAACGATGCCGAGCGTCGCGAGCCAGAAGTGCCAGTTGATCATGCGCAGCGAATACATCCGCCCACGCTTCCACAGACGCGGAACCAGGAAGTAGACGCAGGCGAAGGTAATCATGCCGTTCCAGCCCAAGGCGCCGGAGTGGACATGGCCGATGGTCCAGTCGGTATAGTGCGACAGGCTGTTGACGCTCTTGATCGACAGCATCGGCCCTTCGAAAGTGCTCATGCCGTAGAAGGCCAGCGCCATCACCATCATGCGGATGATCGGGTCGGTGCGGACCTTGTCCCATGCCCCGTTCAGGGTCATCAGGCCGTTGATCATACCGCCCCAGCTCGGCATCCACAGCATGACCGAGAAGACCATGCCCAGCGTCTGCGCCCAGTCGGGCAGCGCGGTGTAGTGGAGGTGGTGCGGGCCGGCCCAGATGTAGAGGAAGATCAGCGACCAGAAGTGGATGATCGACAGGCGGTAGCTGTAAACCGGACGTTCGGCCTGCTTGGGGACGAAGTAATACATCATCGCCAGGAAGCCTGCGGTCAGGAAGAAGCCGACTGCGTTATGGCCGTACCACCACTGGGTCAGCGCGTCCTGCACACCGGCGAAAGCCGAATAGCTCTTGGCGCCCAGCAGGCTCACCGGCATCGCCAGATTGTTGACGATGTGGAGCATGGCGATCGTCACGATGAAAGCGAGGTAGAACCAGTTGGCCACGTAGATGTGCGGTTCCTTGCGCTTCGCAAGCGTGCCGACGAAAACGATGAAATAGGCCACCCATACGATCGTCAGCCACAGATCGACATACCATTCGGGCTCGGCATATTCCTTGGACTGGGTGATGCCGAGCAGATAGCCGGTGGCCGCCAGCACGATGAACAGCTGATACCCCCAGAACACAAAGCGGGCGAGACCCGGAAAGGCGAGCTGCGTGCGGCAGGTGCGCTGGACGACGTAGAAACTGGTCGCCAGCAGTGCATTGCCGCCGAATGCGAAAATCACCGCGCTGGTGTGAAGCGGACGGACGCGACCGAAATTGAGATAGGGTTCGAAATTGAGCTGCGGAAAGGCAAGCTGCGCGGCGATGAAGACACCGGCGAGCAGCCCGGCGAGACCCCAGAACATGGTCGCGATCACGCCCCAGCGAATCACGTCGTCATCATAGCGGGACGGGCCATCGGGCATCTTGAAGAAGCCCTGCGCCTTGCCCATCGGATCGAAGCGCGACGCGCTCATCCAGATCATCGCAAAGGCGACGATGGCGATTATCGTGGCATGCGCGGCAAAACCGGCGTCAGCGGCCGCTACCGCCGACGCGATGGCCGCAAGCATGATTATGAACCATAGGCCAATCCGGCCCAGTGCGGCTTCAGCGTGCATAAGGGTCTCCGTCCGTTCAAGAGCGGCCTAGGCGGCCACCTCGGCAGTCGCATTGATCTGGATCAATTTGGTGAAAGAATTCATGCTGCATCACGCAGATAGCCGGCGCGTGCCTTCAGCATTCCCATCTCGCGCAGAACGATGCCCGATCGCCCCGTCGTCTCGATCACGTGTGCCTCGCGCAGCAGGCTGAGCTGGCGGCTCACCGTTTCGATCGTAAGACCAAGACTTTCCGCGATATCGCGGCGCGACATCGGCAATTCGAGAAGAACCGTTCCGTCCTGTTCCATGCCGATTCGCTCGCTCATGGCCAGCAGGAAAACCGCGACTCGTTCTGCAGCGGTCTTACGGCCGAGGGCGATCGTCTTTTCGCGGCAGCGTCGCAAGGAGCCGGTCGTATTATCGAGCAGGTGGCGCAAGATCCCCGCTTCGCTGGCCGCGAGGTTGAGAAAATCGTCTGCCGGGAAGGTCAGCAGGCTGCAATCGCGCAAGGCGCATACCGAATAGGAATAATTGTCCTGTTCGGGCACCGAAAACACCTCGCCGCCGAAATGGAAGGCGACGATCTGGTCGCGTGCCTCGGACGCATGGGCAACCAGCTTGGTCGCGCCGTGGCCGACGAATATAAGTTGCGAGGAATTTCCGTCGAAATCGAGCGAGCGGTCCTTTTCCAGCGCGACCTGCCGGGCCAGCGCCTGAAAACGGAGATGCGCCGCGTCGGACAGGTCCGGCGACAGGATCTTCAAGGCAAAGCTTTCGAAGGCTTCGGGGAAACTCGTCATGCCGTATCTCTCGCAATTCGCGACCTGCAAATCTTTGATCGAGATCAATGAAGGCCGAATATTCGGCCTCCAAATAGGGCTCAAGCGCTGCAACCATCCTGAGTCGCACGGGGCGACCGCTGCAGCGCCATGAGGACAAAGACCATGAAGAAGCTGCTTGCAGCCGCTCTCGCCGGTGTAGCGATGATTGCCGCCCCTGCTCAGGCGCAGGACAATGACGGCAAGATCCAGGTCAAGGTGCTTGGCACCTATGTGGCCCCCGATGGCGAGATCACCGATCTGCGCACCGATATCGTCGGCCTCCCGGCAGGAACGCAGACCGAAGCGAACGACAACTTCGTGCCCACGCTGGCCATCGAATACTTCGTCAGCCCGAATGTTTCGATCGAAACGATCTGCTGCGTGACCCAGCACGATGTCGATGCCGTGTCCGGCCTTCCCGGTGCCGAACTGGTTTCCGACGCCAAGCTGATCCCGGCGACTTTTACCGCGAAGTATCACTTCGACGTCGGCGGCGCGAAGCCTTATCTCGGTGCGGGCGCCACCTATTTCTGGTGGATCGATGTCGAGCCGGGTGCGGCGACCATCCCGCTGGGTGTCACCGAAACCACTCTGTCGGATGAATTTGGCTTCGTTCTCCAGGCTGGCATCGACGTGCCGATCAACGATAGCGGCCTCGGCTTCACCCTCGATGCGAAGCGTTACTTCGTCGACACCACGGCCCGCTGGTATGCCGGCAATACGCTGGCCATCGAGACCGAGCACAAGCTCGATCCCTGGGTCCTGAGCGCAGGCTTCGCCTACCGCTTCTGATCGCAGCGATGCGCCAAGGAAAAGCGACCTCCGGCGGATAGGCCGGGGGTCGCTTTTTATGTCCTGCCCATTGACCTGGCGCGCGCCCCAAGCCAATGGCGCCACCACCATGCGGGTGTAGCTCAATGGTAGAGCAGCAGCTTCCCAAGCTGACGACGAGGGTTCGATTCCCTTCACCCGCTCCACAATTCTGAATTAGCCGCAGAAAACCGCCGTTCCGGAGGCGGTAGTGCGCACACCTTCACCCATAGTTTCTCACACGGCTTCTCACATCACGGCCGTCGCGGCGATGGCCATACCGAACGCGTTCGGCGTACGAGTTCGCTAGTATGCGGCAGAACAGCTACCTTGTTCGCCGCGGCGCGCGATATCACTTCCGCCGCAGAAATCCGGCCGTTTTCCCTTGCAACCGTCCTATAAGTATCGCGCTGGGCACAGCTGACCCGGTCGAGGCGCGTCGCCTTGTCCGTAGGCTGGCCGCGAGATGGGACGAGTTACTTATGTTGATGATGCCGAAAATCGAGCGCGGTCATCTGACGATTGATGAACAGGAAGCTCTCTTCCGAAAAGGGCTGAAGGATGAGCTCGCAAGAGCGACCGCGCATTTCACGGCCCCCATCGGTGCCGAACAACCTCACGCAGGGACGCACAAGATCATGGAAGCGGCCTATCGCATCGTGGCCCGAGTGCCACATGATGCCGCTGTCATCAATCTAGAGACCTTCGAAGCCGAGGTTGACGACAGCTGGACAGAGAATGAAATCCTGTTGCTCTGGAAGACGCTGCATATGCTCGTCACGCCGATGAGCATTAGTCGCACCGAAGCATTGGAGGCGGTGGGCGACCTAGGTGGTCCGCTCAACGATGGCACAGCGAAGGAAGCACGTGCACAGCTGTTGCGTGGACATGCCGAAGCGCACCGCCGTGCATCCCTGATTGACAGCGACGAGGTGAGATCATCTGGCCGGGGGATCGTGGCTCTTCTCGATGACGACATCATCGGGCGGGCTTGGTCGGCTCAGAGTAAGCCTGGTAAGCCAGACGACTGTGCCGGTGAAGCCGTAAGGCCGGATGCCCCATCTATGACCGAGCCGGTGCAGGATAGCATCTACGCGTTCCCGAGCGATCTACGCTTCAGCGAGGTGATGAAGGACGTTCTTGCGGAGCTGATGGAAGAAAAGGGGTGGGAGAAAGACAATGGCCAGCGCGAAGCGGTATGTGAACGTGCCGCATGGATATGCGGTGATAAACGGTTAAAGGACTGGAGCGCGGCCGATGCGAAATACTTTGCAAAAACCGTCGCCAGATTCCCCAACAAATTTTCGTGGGGTAAGCTGAACAAATCAGGGGCAATGGCCGTCCCATTCTGCGAGGATGCCATTCCCTCAAACAAGGGAATGAAGCGCAGCCCGAGGACAATAAACCGCGACCTGAGCATTCTCCAGAACGTGTCGAAACGGCTGGCCAAAACGCACTGGCGCCTGAAATACGGCGACAGGCTCGAAGTTGATTTTCTCGAGTATACGATCCGAGTCGAGGACGACCCCGAAAATCCCGATCGGATGCCATGGACGCCAGACCATCTGAAAACGCTTTACTCGCTGCCTCTTTGGCAGGGTGGCGGCGGAAGCATTGAACGTCTCAAGCCCAGCGGCCGGCCGATGGTTTACATGGACGCGGCATACTGGCTCCCGCTCATCGCGACTTATACGGGCATCTGTCGCGAAGAAGGCTCCGGGCTCGAAATCGATGACTTCAATTTCGCTTGCGAGGTGCCTTACCTAGTCGTGAAGAAGAACAGCCTTCGCCGCCTGAAGACTATGGCACGCGCCCGGGTGATGCCGTTGCATCCTCAGCTTCTTGAGCTGGGATTGCAGAGATACGTCGAGGCAATCGCGAAGGAACAGGGTCATCAGGTGGGCACATGCACCCCGATTTTCCCTGAGCTCTGGTGCAAAGAGGCAAAGTATCGCGGTGACGGCAAGAAGGTGCCTGCGATCGGCGGTCGCAGGTTCTATGCCATCGCATGGCGGTATATTGCCGACGCCACTCATGGCGTAATGCCGCTGCCCGAAACGAGCGATGGCAAGAAGGCTGACTTCCACTCGCAGCGGACTTACAATCACAGTGTTCTCGCTTCGCCGACCGTAGCGCAGAAGATCCTCGATATGCATATGGGCCATACGTCTCAGGGGACCGGGCAGAAGAAATACAACCGGCGCGCTCTGGCGCTGGGAGAGGTCAAGGAGCTGCGTGAGCGCCTAGACGTGATGGTGCGCGAAATGCCCAACGTGACGTCACATATACCGCGGCAAACGAACATTAGTCTGCTGCCCCTCAGAAAGCGCTCGCGCGTTGGATCTGCTCCCGGCCGCGATGCACAGCGAAAATTTTGTCAGTAGTTCTACAGACCTAGGCGGAGAAAAAATACGGTCGCAACGCCGAGAACAAGAACAGTCATACATTCCAGCTAAGGCAATCCTGTCTGGCGGACTTGTGATGTCGCAGAATTGAATTGATAATGCTCAAGGACCGTCGTGCCGACGCGCATTCAGGCAGCGGTGGGACATGGATCACGGCTTCGAGACGTCGAGGCGGTTCTGGAACGCTAGACGGCTGACCGGGGATCAATTCCTCCACGTCCTGCCTTCAGTGCGAAAACGTAACCCTGTGACGCACAGTGCCTAACTGCGCCGGGCCGATAAAGTCCGAATTTTTCCGGCCCGGCGCAAACGAGGATAACGTTTAAGCAGCGTTAGCTAAGCCGACGGCGATCCTGCCGTGCAATTCATTGGCGTATGATTGCAAACCGGCAGCAAGCTTATGGTCCGGGCGTCGTCGCAAGAACCCTTCCACCAACGTCATGATGGCAGTCTCGAGACTCAGGCCATTCGTGCCCTGGGCGGCCAGCCACCCAATCTTCGCGATGGCGAGCAGAAGACAGTCCAGCTCGACATGATCGCGCACGTTCTGCCAGGCTCCATCGCTGGCCGGCCGCGGGACAGTGGACTTCGCCGCGACCAGATCGAACGGCACGCCCATGCGCAGCAATAGCTGGCTGAGATGGGTCCAGGTCCGGCCACCTCCTTTCAGTTGCAGCGCAAGGTCGAGGTGGGGTCGTGGGCCTCGTCTGCCGGGCTGATCGACCAGCTGCGGAGGCAGGCGCAGTCCGTGAGAAATTCCGGCCAGAAGAAGAACCGGCACGTCAACCGCCAGACCGCCAAAGGTAACGATCGGCTTGTTTTCGTGCGCACGCAGGTAGTCGAATATTTTTCGGACCACACCTTTTTCGCTGCCCCAGTCGCGTTCACTCCAGCTGCCGATCTCGCCAGTACTCACCCGGCCATCTTCGTCGATGGTGAACTGGAAGACGGCCGCCGCCATGACCTTCTTCACGGCAACCGCATGTCGCTGCGATTTGGGATCCATTGCCTTGTGTAGTTCATGCAGGTCCCGGTCCCAGTAAAATTCCGCGTCGAGCGCGATGAACGTTTTTGCCATTGTGCTTTTCCTTTCTCTAGCTGTTCGTATCTTCACGCTTCGTCAGAAGGAAAGCGGGCGGGCCCGCTCAATTTCTCGCCATGCCTGCCAAGCGGCGGCGAACGATTTGGACTGAAGCGGTGAGCACTGGGACCACAGGAATGCTGCCCACAGGCACTGCGCTTCGTCCGGCGCCCTGCGCGATCGTGACAGGACGTTCGAGCCGGGACCGGCTCGCTCGATCCGGTATGCTGCCGCAATCTCTTCCAGCACGCTGTTCGCGCATTCCAGCGGCATGATGTCGAGGTCTGGGCGGCTCCGCTGAAGCAGTTGCAGGTCAGCCGGCGGGAGGGGGCCGCCACTTGCAAACGCGTGTCGGAAGTAATGCTGCGGCGTGCGGGACGCGCGCGAGATTACGGTCGCTCCTTTCGGAATGCGCTTGGTCAGTCCGGCCAGAATGTCGGCCCGGTTTGCATTCCGGTCGAAGGCGCGGTGATCGATGGCGAACCGCGCTCCGCTTTTTTGCTCACGTGTCACGGTGAAGAGTGAGGTCGAACGGATAGCGGAGCGCGGACTGTTTTCGCCGGGATCGCGGATGATGGCGAGCGAACACAGCATCCGCGGATGGCGCATGTGGGACTGTGGCATGATAGATTCCTGTTCTGCAAAACGAGACAGGCGGCGCCTCCGGGTGGAGACGACGCCTGCTTGAGTGATGATGGTTGGAGTGAAGCCGGTCAGGCCATGAAGTCGGCGAAGGCCTGCGCATCGGTGAACAGGCTGAAATAGCTGGCTTGCCACTGCTCAGGATCGACATCGACCGTGCTCATCGCTGCACGGATGTCAGCCCATGCGCGTTCGACGCCGCGCTCGACCTTCGCACGCGATGGCACAGCGCAGGATCGCAGCACGCACCGCTTATCGAGGCGGAACGCTTGGCGCAGATCCGTGGTGACGAGCATGATCGGTTTGCTACGGCTCAGGCGGCAGGGCTCGACCTGCATGATCTGCGCGCCATCCCTCGTCCGGTAAATTAGCGCGAGGCCGCCGCAGATGCTGGTCTGGTCATTGGCGAACATGGCCAGCAGGGAGTCTTGCCTTGCCTGTATCGTGGCCCGGGCGACCACTTGAAGCGCGGGTTCGGATGGATAGTCCATGGTGCCGATTGTCAGCGCATCGGTGCCAGCGCCAGGGTCAGTGGGCAGACCCAGCGCTTGCGACAGGGCACAGGTCAGCGGCTGGCGGGGGCATGCCCCGCCGATATCGAGATCGATCATTCGTCATTCCTTGTTGTGTGGTTGGCGGCCTGTTGGCCGGAGCCTTTTTCCGTTCAGCCGGATGGCTCACATTCCTTGCCTTCTTGAGGTCTACGCCTCTCAAGCCGGGGTCCAGGTCGTATGGAAGCGATACCGCTCGCTTGCTGGCAGCGGAACGATCACCGGTTCCTTCCCGATGGTCGACACGTACCAGTCGAGCTCGGCCTGATAGGCTTCGGCGCGCACGTGTTTGTGCCACAGATCGTGCAGCCTTCCCCACGCCCAGCGATAACGCTGGTCACGCAGATCGTGGCGGTATCCGTAAGGCGCACCCTGCGCCTCGAACCGCCAGGCTGGTGCCTTCATTGACGCCAGAGTCTTGGCCATGATGGTCTCGCCATCGTCGCAGACGTGATCGAGCAGTTGGATTAGCGCGAGGACGTCATCCTTCGCTCGATGAACTCGCGGCATGTAGTAGCCGGCCTGGTTGAGCAGGTAGCCTTGCGGTCCCGGCTCAAACGTAATCTCACGCCACGGCACATCCGCCATCGCGCAGCCCCACGGCACTGCCACGTGGCGGTTGATCATCTTTTCGAGGAAGGGCCTGTCGAACCCCGCGTTGTATGCGATTACACCTTCGCAGGATGCCAGTATCTTTGTGACCTGTTCCTCGTCGATCGACCGCCCGTCCAAATCCTGGTCGGTCAGCCCGGTCAGTTCGGCAATTTCCGCTGTCAGTGGATGGCCGGGATCTATCAGTCCGCTCCTGACGACTTCTACAGCGACAATCCGTCCGACTTCGTTCACCAGCACGATCGCCACGCACAGTTCGATGATCTGGTGGCGCTCGACCGCAAGGCCGGTGGTTTCGCAGTCGATAACGGCCACACGCCGGACTGCCTCTCCTTCTGCTGCTGTGCGGGGCCAGTCGTTGCGGCCGCGGATTGGGTGAAGCACACGCCTGTCGTCATTGCCGGTCTCTTCCGACTGTTCATTCAGATTGTTCATTTTTTGCCTCGTGTCATGAGGCCGGCCGAAGGGCTTTTCCCCTCATCCTACCGACCTCGAACAGCGACGCTGGCCGGACGGACTTTTCCTAGTGTGGTGGCAAATGCAGGCAGTCGAAAGTCAAGATTTGCGTAACTGCTTCGCACCTGATTTCCGGTCATCCTGTAAATTGATCGACGCGCCCTAAAGCTGACGTCGGAACAGGACGCTCGACTTGGTCGCGAATGATGAGGAAGATGATCTTATGCGCTGACTGGAAAACATCATCACTTCGCTCATGAAGAGAAACGCCGGAACCGGTTAGGCAAGTCACCGATGCGCTACTCTGCACTTACTACTAGATAGAAGGTGGGTCGATTAGATTGCACGTATCACACTCGATCCCATAATATTGTCGGAACTGGTGCTTGGCCAGCGCGATGAGAGCGGCATTGTCGCTTTTCCCGGTGAGCCATTTGAAGTCGTAGCGGAACGGCCCCGGTTGCAGGGTCCATTGTAGCGCCAGATCGTACACGAGCATGCCAGTGAAGAAGGTCTGCACGAGCATTTTGATGTTCTGATCGCTGCGGCCGGACATCGCGCGCGGATAAATCTGCTCAGTATCCGCTCGGTCCTGAAAGAGGGACAGATGATCCACAAAAAGGGCGCTCTCCTCTGGTGTCACCTTATCGCCGGCCAGCCACATACCGGGCCAGCAGAAGAATTCAGGTCGCTTCAGCTTGTCGCGACAGAAAGAGATATAATGCGCGACCATGACTCGCACCGGCGTGTTGACGGCCTGGAAGCCGAATGTGCGATGCTCCTCCATCAACGCATCGACCGGACCACCATCTCCGAGAAGACTGACGACCGCTTCAAGGGCCGCACGCGGATGGTCATAGCCGCAACGGTCGGTCAGCCGAGTCGCGATATCATTATATTCGAGGGCGGAGTAGGTCTGCACGCCCTTCGCAAGTTCCGGCGCCTCCGCCGCAGCGAGGCACAGAAGCGTGAAACGGGCGCCGACATCCACGTCGCTGATGAGGTCGTCGAAACGCTCGATATCCAGCGGAAAACCACGCGTAGGGTTAATCGCCAGATCGCAGATCAAAAGGAAGAGACCGACCAGTGGGTCGTCGTAGCGTTCCGGCCATTGCGTGACCGTCAACTTGAGGAACAGCTCGAAGGCATCCCGGTAGAGCGGTGCGAAATAGCCTTCGTCACGATAGGTCTGAAGCAGTTCCGGGCCGCCGGCCGACGCCAGAAACTGGATCTGACAAAAGCGGGCCTGGCCTTCAAAGATGTGCCGAAGGCCGATTTCCGCGTAGGGCGGCCGCGGACCATAAGGAAAGCCTTCGCTGCGCTCGGCATGCAGGCGACGGGTTTCCGCATCCCAGCTCTCAGGATTGGGGAATTGGCCGTCAGCGAAGTCGCACGAGCGGTTGATGGCGCTGACGGTGTCGCCATAGGCCTTGAGATAGCTGTGTCCTACACCGAGGAAGAACGGCGAGCGCTCATGCTCCAGCACCGACTTGGGAAAGAAAGCGAGCTGCTTTTAGTAATTGATATCGAGTGCGTTGTTAACGGCGACGTTGCCGGCAACGAGTCCTGGATCGAGTGGCGACGTGCCGTCGATCAAAGCGCGATCTGCCCATGCCTTGACCGGCTTCACGGCGCCTACCTCGCGCGCAAAATCTGCGAGGAAGCCCATGCTGCTGTACACCTGCGCAGGATAGGCTAGGCTCAGGATCAGGCCTGCCGTCGAGCCCACATGCTGCCACCAGTGGATCGTTTCATGCAGATACGTGGAATAGGCCTGATACAATTCGGCCGTGTCATAGCCGTCTGTTTCCTGCCGGGTGATGGCATCGACCAGCTCGTGCGTACGGGGGCTCAAGCGCAGAACGAAATGCTCCGTCGTGTATGTGCCGAGCGCATTGATGGTCGCCTCGAATACCGATTGATCGCTACTGGGATTGAGCAGTGTCGGGTCCAATTCGGAAAACCGAAGCATCGGGCTAATCCTTAGCTCGTAAAAATGGCGGCTGGATACTCGCGGAAGATCCACTCGCCGCCGCCGCCTTCCTCACTCAGGAACCGGACGGTGTTCTCGACCATGTCCGGATTTCCATGGCCGGTCGGCATAGGGAACTGGCGCACGAGGAAGGTGGCGGGAATGCGAATGGCGCCGTCATGTTCCCATTGATGGATGCGCTCCATATACGCACGGGTGCGATTGTCGGCCACATCGGCGCGCGCGCCCTCAGGATAGGCGATATAGACCAAGCCGAATTCCCCGCGCGGCACCTGCGTTACCGCTTTCGCGAATAGGCCTAGTGGTGCGCGGCTCCGCTTAGTGATCGCCGCCTCAGCGTCGACTCGCCAGGCGAGCCCCACGGGCGAGCGCACTTGGTCTACGGCTACAGCGGGTGGCCCGTCGATCTGACAGATGAATCCATCCCAGCTGGGCATCTCCAATTTCCAACCGAACACTTCATCCAGCATGATCGGGCTGTACGCCTTCGTCACCTCGTCGAGGTCGACGCGATTTGGCAACGGTCGAAACGCAACGCTGCCCCATGCATAGTCGAGTGGCCGCTCGGGATGCGCAGCAAGCCGCTGCCGAAGGCACGTTGCGACGACATCCGCGATGTCGACCGCGCTGGCCTCAATTTGGAACGCAACCTCATAGGTGCCAAATTGGCCGCGCGCCATGGCACCAGCCCTGAGCAGGCGAAACATGCTGCGTATCTGGGTTTCCTCATCGACTTCATAGACCGTAAGCGCCGAGCTGCGCTTGCACTCGACGACCATGTTGAATGCGTCGGTACAGCGCAGATCAGGCGATTTGACGCTGGTTGGCTCGACGAATTCCATGGCTCTGCCTTTCGCCGAGCAAGCAGCAGCGACGAGAAGTTCGAACACGGTCGCATCGGTTTCGGCGCCGGAAAAGAGGGCGTCGATCCTCTCCTGGGAGCCATGGACTGCCCGCAGCGCCTCGATCTGCCGCCCGAGCTGCGCGAGCTGGGTTACGGCCAGCGCGCCACCGAAATGGTCGTAGCGCGGATCGTTGGCGAGATAGTCCTTCGCCAGTGTCATGGCTTGGCGAAGTCGGTGTCCCTTCGGCCGTTCGCTTTCCAGTCGCACACCTTTCACAATGGAGACGGGCTGTTCGTCGGCCACCGATGACAAGCGAAAAATGTCGGCAGGCTCCCGCTCAAACCAGCCGTTTGGCGCGTGGCGTTCGATCAGCTCGATTGCGTCGGGCAGAAAGTCCTCGACGTAAGCAGTCGCAGCCGGTGCCTCGTCCACAATCGATGCCCGGCCGAGCCTCGGAAAGGGATCGCCTACCGGTTCTCTTTCCTCGACAAGATCGTCCGGATCGATACCGGCGGCCTCGCGCATGGCTGCCACTGCGGCATCGAGATCGACACGGACCCGTTGTGCGCGCTCGATCGCCGCTTCCATCTCCAATTTGGCAGCGTCGGTCCGCTCGACGAAATATCGGCGACGCAATTCCATGACCTTCGGCCATTCCGCATCGAAGGCCTGTTGGCGGCGATCCAATTCTTCCACGAGCACTCTCAGATGCTCGGGCATATCATCGGGGAGTGGGGGAAAGGCCGACATTAGGTTACGCGCTAGCCTTCCGACGATGAAAGGGCCCTTTTCAGCGCCGGACTCACCATTGTGTCAAGCCGGACTCTCGCCCATTTCGCCCGCGATGTCTTTGGGTTCAACACTGTCAGAATGAACAGGGCCTGCGAAAGGCGGTTCAACAAGGGGGCCGATCCGTCTTCACAAGCCTCATCGAGCCACTCGTCGGCATTGTCCTGCTCGCGCTCGAGAAAGCGCAGAAGCGAGAACGTGACTGGCTCGATGATCCCATCTTCGCGGCAAGTGAGTTGGGCACCGCTAGGGCCGTCATGGGTGTGGTGGCCGGAGCGTGAGGGATCTTCAGGCACGCGGCGCAGAAGGATCGGACTGGTGCCGACCAGCGCCAAAATCGCTGGGTCTATGAGGCCGACAATCCGGTCCTCGTCGGTCGCCAGCGCGCCGATCCGAACGCTCGCGAGATGCGAAAGGATCAGCCAGGCGTCGAGATCGGCATAGGTCACCGCGGCTTCACCGGCGGGCAATTCGATACCTTCCCTCCAGCCGGGCTTCTTGATCACGGTCACGCCGTCGGCACGCGTCGTCATTTGGAGCTGGCCTACGCTCGGCATCCAGACGACGGCGCGCGTGCCTGGCTTGATCGGGCGGACCTTCGGTGCCCGCTGCAGCAATCTGTTCAGGAAAGCGACCGAGATGCCGTTGCGCCATGAGATCAGATCTACTAGCGCCTGCGCGCCGATCACGTCGCCAAAGGGCAGACGCGCGGTCGTCGCGACCAACCAGTCGGCGGCGTCAGCGTCGGTATCCGCCTCCTCGTCACCCATGCGCTTGGCCAATTGCTCGGCGATCTGCCGGGCGAGTTCGGACGCGATCAGTTCGGGAATGCGTCCCGTGACCAGAGGCCGATTACCGATGTCGAGCGCAGTTCCAGTGAGGCCGGACCGCACCATCGCCGCTAGTTCGTGGCTATCGGCATGGTCGCGCATCGTCGCCTTGCGAACCATGAAGCTGTGCATCGAACGCAGGATAACGTCGGGGGACCGATCGCTTCGGCCATAATCATCTAACACTGCGCGTGCGAAGGTCGCCGTTTGCTCGGTAAGTTCATCCTGAATGAAATGAGCGCGGGTATAGAGGAAGAGGTCCAGGCTGAGCAGCGGTGGCAGAACCGCCGTCATGCCCTCGGTCCGCTCCGGCGCTTCGATCACGCCGGCCGCCATCGATCGCAGGA
Source organism: Qipengyuania sp. ABI-127-1 (assembly GCA_022953095.1). GTDB lineage: Bacteria > Pseudomonadota > Alphaproteobacteria > Sphingomonadales > Sphingomonadaceae > Qipengyuania. Next base: position 351,660 of record JALJCR010000003.1, read on the forward strand.
GCCAAGGTTGACGATATTCGTCGGCCCTGTCGGCGCCGTGCATGAATGTAACATCGTGCCGCTGAAGCACATTCAGCGCCTTGCCAAACTCGTCGTCGTCGAGCCGATCGACCAGAATGCGCTCGCCGCGGCGGGCGAAGACGGTGTCCTTGCGCCGCGTCTCCCCCTTCCAGAGGCGGTCGACGACCGAGGTGTCAGCCTCGATGACGAATTTCACCTTTGGCCCCATCGATTGAGCCGACAGCGCTTCGAGTTCCCGGCGGATGCCGTCATGCTCGAGGCCCAAGCCATCAATGGCGATCACGAGCTGCGGACCATCTGATTTCGCAAGCCGTTCGAGCCAGCACCGCGCTTCGCCGGCTGAAATGTGCCAGCCGACCGCGCCGGACACGAGCCGAGCGACCTCGTCCGCGATCCCCATCGCGGCGGTGCCCGATGCCTCGACGAGGAGCACCGCGATCTCGTCCGACTCCGTCGTGCCGATCGCAAGTTCGCGAAGGACATGGCTCTTGCCGATCAGGGGGGCGCCCTCGATCGCAATGACGCGGCGCGTGCCGCGCAGGACCGTCATCGCTTCAGCCGATGCTTTGCGGGAGATGTGGAAATCGGGCGTGAACGGCGTGCGGACATCGCTCCAGCCGCCTGTCAGCTCGTCGAGCGTCTGCTCGGTCGCGGCCCGGATGGCGGCCATCCAGACGTCCGAGCCCGGCCCCATGAGCGTTGCGATGGCATCCTGCAGCCCGGCGTGGGCATTCGCCATCGCGGCGTCCATCAATGCGGCGAAGGCCTGCTCATTCGCTAGCCCGTCTCTCAGAAGATCACCCGTTTCGGTCGCATAGGTGCGGGTTTCGGTCCCGTTCGAGACGATTACGATCGGGGGTCTGGGATGCAGCACGCGGGCGTAGGATAGCCCCTGATCAACATCGTCCGCATCGAGCGGCTGCCCCGGCTTCTTCAGTTCGAGCACCGCCAGTCGTTTACCAGCGCTTTCAATCAGCATATCGAGCCGACCCCGTCGGCTTGAGGCTTTGGCGCCGTTGATCTCGACAGTCTTATGACCCAGTTTAAAGGAGAAGGTCAGCTGATGCTTTATCGCAGCGACATCGAGCCAAGGCAAAGCGATTCGTAGTGCGGAGTTCGCGTGGACTTCAAGGTCGGTTTCGGTCATGCCAACCGTTGTTTGGGTAACTGTCATTTTTCCGTTTTACACCGGCGGGCTTCCAAACTGCACTATTTTAGTGTTCTGCTGACGAGATATTCGATCGTTACCTAATCGCGTTTCAATCCATATGGCAGGATATTGACACCTCTTTCACGGTGGAATGCAATCGCTGGCCGGAAACCGATCTCTTGCTGACAGTCTGATGCTGCTCCAATAGGTATCCGATCGGTAGCGGGGGGATGAAATGGAGATCGCCAGCCTTAAGATCGAGAATTTTCGGGGCGTGCAACACGGCATCGTCCGTTTCTCGCCGCATACGGTGATCGTCGGTGCAAATAACTGCGGCAAGACCACAGTGATCGAGGCGCTGGCGCTATTGTTCGGCCGCGACCGAATGATCCGCTCTTTGACCGAGCATGACTTCCACGGCAGCAATCCCCAGCCAGCAGATCGCATTCGGCTGACCGCAACGGTGATAGGCTTCCACGACGACGATCCGGCCCAGCATCCGGACTGGTTCCGGGACGACAGGGGCATCGTCAAATGGTGGAACGCGGCGACCGGCACAGTCCATCCCGCACGTAACAATCCGGCATGGAATCTCGCCTGCCAAATTGCCTTCTCAGCGCGGTTCCATCGGCCCTCGCTCGAGGTAGAGACGCTACGCTACTTCCACGACGACGACAGTGTCGGCGATGTGTTTGACGACGAGACGGCAACTCCGCTTCCCGCCCGTCTGATCCGCGAACTCGGCTTTTTCTTCGTGCCTGCAGCGCGGACGTGGGACCGAACCGTATCGTTCGGTTCCGAGCTGTTCCGCCGCGTAGTCGCGGCTGGCGACGGACAGCCTTCAGAGTCGGTTCTTGCCGAGCGCGACCGTTTGCGCGCGCCTGATGCGAGTCTTGAGCAGGACGAACGGCTCTCGCCGATCGTCGACCGGCTTAATCAGGAGCTGAGCGGCTTCTTTCGGACAAACCCGACATTGCATCTGCGGGTGACGCCCACCGATTCTAACGGGCTGCTCGAATCCATCGTATCGCACTACGCTCATAACGGGGCGGACCTACCGCTCCCGGCGAAGCGACATGGCAGTGGGCTTTTGTCGCTGCAGCATCTGTTGTTGCTGCTGCAGTTCGGGCGACTGCGGGTCGAAGCCGACGAGAATTTCTGGATGGCGCTGGAAGAGCCCGAACTGCATGTCCCGCCGGCATTGCAGCGGCGGCTAGTGCATCGCATACAATCACTGTCACGCCAGACCTTGGTTTCGACTCACTCGCCAATGGTCGCCGCTCTGGCGGACCCCAGCGGCGTCGCGGTCCTGCGCAATGAAGGCGGCATCCTGACTTCGGTGGCGCTCCTTCAATCGACCCTGCCAGCGGACACACCCAATAGTGTCCGGAAGCTGTTCCAGGTAAACCGTGTTGAGACGATCGCGGCAGTCATGCACGAATTCGTGTTAATCCCCGAGGGCAGGACGGACTTTGAATGGCTGCGCCTGCTCGTAAGGGCCGTCGATCTTCACCAGAGCTGGGCCGCGGGCGATGAATGCCGGTTCGACGCTTTGGTGGGCGTCATCCCAACTCATGACGGGTCTGTTGTGCGCACGGTTGCAGCGATGTCCCCGCTACACCCGCGCGTAGTCGCACTGGTAGATGGCGATCCGGACGGCGTGGGCTATGCTAATGCGCTCGCCGCGACGGACGCTCCGAATTCGGGGATCATTCTGCGCTGGGCCGACGGCCAAATGCTCGAGGATGTGATCGGCTGGATCATCGATGCTGACGGGGCCGCTTGCCTGCCGACGATTCCCATCGACAACCCTCCCGCAAATGTCGGCAATCTCGTCGCCCGCCTCAAAGACGAGTCGCGAGCGACAGGCGGGCTCAAGAAGGATAGTTCAAGCTACGAGGCGATTGCGGGCGCGATCGGCGCAAACGACGCGTGTTGCGGGCGAGCGCGATCGCTCCTCAACGCGGTCACTGAAGTCGCCCAGGGTAACGAGCATCCATTGTTTGTGGCGGATCCGAACCATCCGACGATTAAGGTCTTCACGCCTTGACTATCCAAGCTGTCGAAGGCGGTGCCGGATGCGGGAAAACATATCGGCTCATGGAGATGCTCGCTGAACGGCTTGAAACTCACCCTTTGAACGACGGTCAGCGTGTTCTCGCGCTCACCTTCATGCACGGGTCGCGGCGGCGCCTTTCCGAGCGGCTGCGCGCGGTCGCCGATCTTCGCGGACGCGTGGAATGCTGCACGATCGATGCCTTTGCGTGGCGCATCTATCGCCGATGGCGGGGTTTGGCAGGCGCGCTCGCCATCGCTCCTGCGACCGAGGGCGAGTTCGATCGCGTCTGCGAGGCAGCTGGATTGCTGCTGGAGCAGCCGCAAGTTCGCGCTTGGGTCGCGACTAGCTTCCCAATTGTGCTGGTCGATGAAGGTCAGGATCTTAAGCCCGAGCGCCTGCGCATGCTTAAGGCGCTTGCGGGCACCGTCCATGCACTGATTGCCGCCGACGAGTTCCAGTGTCTAGATCAGGCTCTTCGCCCCAATCCATTGGTTGCATGGCTGCAACAGGATGCAGAACCGGAGTCATTGATTCAGGTGCGTCGCACGAATGCGCCGGGTTTGCTGGCGGCAGCGACCGCAATTCGCGAGGGGAATGCGCCGGTCAACGGCGCCGGATTCAAGCTGCTGCCACCAGGAGCTAGCGTGCCGCTCGCTACGACGTTGCTCGCAAATGCCATCGCTTGGCGGCAGGGCGGCGATGTCGCGGTAATCACACCGGCGCTGCAAGGCGGGTTTGCCACGTCGGTTGTCGCCCGGCTTGCTATGGGCCCATGCGGCAAACGTAGAAACGGGCCTTACACTGTGCACTGGGAAGGCAATGACCGCGACGAGGCGCAGGCAATCATCGCAGATCTCGACCTTGCGGCCAATGCGCCGGCTGCTGTTGCCTGCGCAGCGCTGCGAGCGATGCCACGCAACGGACCCTTGCGTGGGACACTGTCGTGGGTCGAAAACCAGGTCCACGCCTGCGGCCGGGTAAATTTCACCCGCGCGGAGATCGAGGCCATGATTACGCGACAGGTATCGCTGCGACGGCAGCATGGTAGCGGCGCATCGTATCAATTGGCGGCGATGACAGTGCAGCAGGCCAAGAACAGGGAATTCGAGGGCGTCGTGGTCATCTGGCCCTATCAGGTGGGCGGTGATGCAGAACACAAGCGTCGCCTGCTTTACAACGCGATTACTCGGGCGAAGCGATGGTGCAATGTCATCGTCCAAGGCCAAAATATCCTCGGTGCTGCGCCGTTCGCCTGAGTGTTCACCCCTGAACAAATTGCGAACAAAACCATAATCGCGCTTGCCAACTGGGAAGAGCAGCGACATTACGTCGTAAATTGACCCAGAGGTTTTATGCTTAACGAATTTGCCGCTCTACGCGTCCGTGCCGGTCTTTCTGTCGACGATGTTGCCAAATTGACCGGTTATAGCGTTCGGCACGTACAACGCTGGGAAGCGGGGGACGGAAAACCGAGAGAGGCAGCCGTCAGAGTGCTGCAATCTATGGCTTCTGTGGGTCCTGTGAAGTCAGGCAGCCGGTTCAACTTCATCGACCTCTTCGCAGGGATCGGCGGAATCCGGAGGGGCTTCGATGCTATCGGCGGGCACTGCGTGTTCACTTCCGAATGGAACAAATTCGCGCAGGAAACCTACGCTGCAAACTTCCGCGACAATCATCCCCCGCATGGCGACATCACAGCCATTGAGACTGACGAAATTCCGGATCACGATGTGCTGCTGGCGGGCTTCCCGTGTCAGCCGTTCTCGATCGCGGGTGTTTCGAAGAAGAATTCGCTGGGGCGCAAGCACGGGTTTCTTGATGAAACGCAGGGCACGCTTTTCTTCGATGTAGCCCGCATCATAAGGGCAAAGCGGCCTGCCGCGTTTCTTCTCGAGAACGTGAAAAACCTCAAGAGCCACGACAAGGGCCGTACCTTCGATGTCATCCTGCGCACGCTGACCGAGGAACTGGGCTACAAGGTCTGGCATCAGGTGATAGATGCGCAGCACTTCGTGCCGCAGCACCGTGAGCGGATAGTGATTGTCGGTTTTCGCGAAGCCGTTCCGTTCAACTGGGGCGATCTGCAACTCCCGCCAAAGAGAAGCGTCCGGCTGAACAACATTCTCCATCCGGAAGACGGCTCGGAGAAGGCAGAGGCTCCATACACGCTTGGCCCGGATGCTATTGTGAACAGCAAGTACACACTGACCGATAAGCTCTGGCAGTACCTGCAGGGCTATGCAGAAAAGCACAAGGCAGCGGGCAATGGTTTCGGCTTCGGGCTGGTGACAGGTGATGATGTGGCGCGGACGCTTTCAGCCCGGTATTACAAGGACGGGTCGGAAATCCTCGTCAGCCAAGGACCGAAAAGCAATCCTCGTCGCCTGACGCCCCGCGAATGCGCCCGGCTCATGGGCTATGGTGACGACTTTCGCATTCCCGTTTCTGACACACAGGCCTACAAGCAATTCGGCAACTCGGTGGCAGTGCCGGTCTTTGAAGCGGTTGCCCGCGTTATGCAGCCCCATATTCAGGCTCTGGTCGAGCCTGTCAGGGGAAGCAAAGCGGCCTGACGCGTGGCCGACGTTCACGACGTTGCCACACGCAGCCGGAATATGGCGGCGATCAGAGGTGCCAACACGAAGCCGGAACTTCAGGTCCGCCGGGCGTTGCATGCGCTCGGTCTGAGGTTCCGGCTCCATGCGAAGGAATTGCCCGGCAAGCCGGATCTCGTATTCCCGCGTCACAGGGCGGTGATCTTCGTGCATGGCTGCTTCTGGCACGGGCATGATTGCCACCTCTTCAGGATGCCCGCCACGCGACAGGAATTCTGGGCGGATAAGATCGGCCGCAACGTTGCCAACGACGCAAAAGCTGCTGCGGCGCTGCAGGCTGATGGATGGCGCGTCGGTGTGATCTGGGAGTGCGCGCTTAAGGGCAGGACGAAGCCAGATTTCGGTGAAACTATGCAGTCACTCGCCTTGTGGGTAAGATCGGCTGAACCGTCGATCACGCTCAGGGGTAAATAGTTGGCCGGGTCACTCGCGCAATTGCTGGACCTCCTGCGTCACCACGGCGCGACCCGTATCTATGCAAAGCGCCTCGCACCGAACGACAATTCAAAAAACCAGGTTTATCTTGGCGGCGACTTTTCCGCTCTCAACATCATCCCGCATGGCGAGATCTATAGCGATGATACTGACGTTGCCGGGGCTGTGCGCGACCGCGCCAAGGCACCTGTGGACTTTCACTGGGTGGACGGGGACAGCCTTCACCATGCGCCAAATACGGGCCTGATCCTTTATCCCAAATATCCCGAAGTTCGCATGTCGGGTTTCCTTCTCGGCTGCAAAGCAGCACCTTCGGATATCATGCGGGTGAGGGATGAAGGCCGCGCGTTATTCTTTGGCATCACGCGCACCGGTTCGGTCGTGGGCTATGCGGTATCTGCCGACGACCCGGTGGCGAGGGAGCTGGTCGCGCGCGAGTGGCCAATGGTCGGCGTCTTCCTTGAACTGCCTCTTTCACTAGATGATGCGAGGGACCCGCGCGAGCAGCTGCTTGTCGAGCTGCGCCGGATCTATCGGCTCAACTGGATCGCATCGCAGAAGCTGGCGGCTGACGGAAGCAAGGCTCCCTATGCTGCCCGCAACGGCGGTGGCTACACACTAGAAGCGGAACTCGGCGTTACGCCCAACGGCTATGCAGAGCCGGACTATCTGGGCTGGGAAGTGAAACAATATGGCGTGCGCGACTTCCTGTCCTTCAAGGCGAAGTCGCCGGTCACGCTGATGACGCCTGAGCCCACCGGAGGCATTTACCGCACAGAGGGTGTCGATGCGTTCATGCGGCGCTTCGGATATCCCGATCAGTCCGGGAAAGCGGACCGCATCAACTTTGGTGGCCGGTACGACTGCCAGCGCACGCGCCATCTGCTGACTGGGCTACGTATGACGCTGTCGGGTTATGACGAGATGACCGGGAAGATCACCGATCTTGATGGTGAACTGGTTCTCATCAGCGACCGGGATGAAATAGCAGCGACCTGGAGCTTCAAGGGGATGATGGCCCACTGGAACCGCAAGCATGCGCAGGCCGCCTATGTGCCGTCACTGTTCCGCACTCCGCCTCCTGAATACTGTTACGGCCCTAAGGTGCTGCTATGTGAGGAAACAGACTTCCTGATGTTTCTTCGGGCTTTTGCCAGAGGACAGATCTACTACGATCCCGCCATCAAGCTGGTGAACGCGTCCACGATGGCACCTGAGATTAAGCGCCGAAGCCAGTTTCGCGTTTCGCACAACGATCTAACCGGACTTTACAAGCGATCCGAAAAAGTCAGCCTGTAATCTTCGAATGCAATGGATAAGGGCATGTTAGCAGGGGGCATCCGAAAATCGAAAATGCCACTGATCAGGAGCCGCTCTACCGGATATTCTGACCCGACTTGACCTTCCCACGTGCGGCCTGAAAGCCGACAAAATCATGTTAGAAAAAAAATTCCGCCCGACATTGCGATGAATGGAGGCAGAAGAGAGCCGAGTTGAGTGAGACTCGTTTGGCATCCCCCCAAAACTGATTCCTATAAGCCCTGTTGCCTTATGAAAAAATCATAGGGTCCGACTTGTGCCCCACAAGACCGGCTAAGAACACCCACGGTTGGGACCGTGCTGGGACTGTATCATGGCAAGCAGGAAAGCGCCAACTTACGAAGTGGTGTGCGAGGAACTTGACCGTCACTTCGTGAAAACTCATCAGGTTCCGACCACCCGACAGTTGAAGACAGCGTGTGGCGGTAGTGGCAGTAACGAGACTTACCACGACTATATCGCTCGCTGGCGGGCGGACAGGGTAGAGCGGAGCGGTGCGCTCTCTACGCTGCTGTCCATCCGGAACCACGTAGACAGTTCAAAAAAGATGATGGACTTGCTGGTGGACACCTTGTCCCAGCAGCTCGCGATGTGCCCGGTTGATCTCAACGATGCATCTGTCGGGGCAGACGGTGGCGGAGATGGGTCATCGGTAGAAGAGCCAGTTGGCCAGGATGACCGGAAAAGCGCTGATCAGGGTGCTATTCCGCCTACAGAACAAGATCGTCAGATCGAGATCGACCGACTTGCAGCCAATGCAGCGCGAGCAAGCGAAGCAAGGTTTCACAGCGAAGAGATGCCCTTCGCACCCGAGCGGGCGTATCGTACCACTCCGGTCGAAACGCCTGACCGAAATGGCGAGCCGAAATCGCCATTTTCTCCTGAAGAGAAAGACACCTCCCTCTCTCGCGCCGACACGGGCAGCCAGCAGGCTGCCCTACCGCTCGGGGCGAACCAGTCCGGAACGGGCGAGAGGGAGACAAGACATGACGGGGGAGCAAGCTGATGCGCACTCCACCGTCATTACGCGGCGGCCGTCAGGCCGCCGCTGCCCCGGGGCGCAACGCAAAAGGGGCAATTGCACGCCGGGCAACGCTCCGGCTGCGAACGGGGGGTAATAGGCACTATTACCCCAGAGTGAGTGTAGGGCTAATTCCTGTCACTTATGACGACCTGTCTGGTGAACGCGTTCGCCATGACTGAGAAACCCAATTACGCGATCATGCGGATCGGCAAGATCCATACCCGCACCGTCCTCGATGCGGTCGAATGGCACAACACCCGCAAAGGCCCGGCGCGCGTAGTCGAGGGCCTTGGTCTGCCGGAAGAATGGGTGGACCGGAAAGGGTCGTATCGGAACCGTGCTGACGCCATTCTCGAAGAGGTTGGCGCCACTCATGACGAAGGAAAAATACTTGCCGTAGAGGTGATGGTCAGCACATCGCCGGAGTGGTGGGACACCGCGACAGATGAGCAGAAGCGGGAATGGTGGTTGGCGCAGTACGCGTATGCCAAACATCTCTTTGGGCCTGGCTTGCTGGCCTTCACGCCTCATCTCGATGAGTCCTCGCCGCACGCGCAGTTCGTCGGTCTTCCGCTCTATCATGCGGTGGCGAAAACACGGGGCCGTAAGCCGAAGGACCCCGAGAAATTGCGTAAGCGCCTCGAGGAAGAAGCGACGGGCAAGAAGATCTGGCGGCTGTCGCACGATGCCGTTTTCGGCGGGGGTCCCGAAGGCTTAGCTGCGCATCAGACGGCGTACCATAAATTCGTGGCGCATCTCGGACTTGCTCGAGGGCGCGACACCGTTGGCCTGGGAATCAAGCACATCCCCCTGAAGAGATATGCTGAGCTTCTCACGAAAATGGATCGCGATCTGCGACGACAGGCGGAGGAACTGGCGAATGAGCGCCAGATGCTGGCGCATTACGATCAGCAGCTGCGCGATGGCTTCGAAAAGCAGCGTTTGCAACGTGAAGAGCTCGAAAAAGATGAGCTGGAACTGTTTGCGAAGCAGAACAAGTTCGATGAACGCGAACGGCGGATAATCGCTGCCGAACAAGCAATAGCCGCGCAGCGCGAAGCGTTATCCCAGCAAGAAAATCGGATCCTAGAAAAAGAGAATTCCCTCGCGAAGGAAGAGGAAAACCTGGAGCGAAAAGCGAGATCTCACCAGCATGCTGTGGAGCGCCTAGAAGCCAGGCGATCGCTGCTCGAAACCGTCGCACAGAACCAGAGGAGCAAGGAAGACAGCCTTTCGAAACGGGAAAATCAGGCTCAAAGCCGCGAAGAAAGCATCGCCCGGCATGAGACAAAGCTTAACGAGAAGGCGGCTGTTGTAGACGCCAAGCACGGTGATGTGGAACGAACCCTCAGCCAGATCAGCGTCCTGACCGGTGTTTTCTCCGGTCGATTGGCGGTCACGTGGGATGAAGAAAAACAGCCCGCACTGCATGGCGGTAGTGCGACGCCTGAGGAGCAGTCGGCGCTTTCATCGCCATGGCCACAGCTTCTTGGGACGGCGCTACGTCACGCCATGAGTATGACCACCTCCCGTAAGCGACTAGCGGACAGGATGCGGTCGATGCTCGCAAAGTTGAGGACGCGTCGAAACGCAGTGAGAACGACGGAATTGGGTGCCCATGCTGCGCAGGAGGCCGCAAGACAGCGCGCGCAGGACGCTGACCACCGGACAGCGATAGCCGAAAGGAAAGAGAGAGAGGCACAGAAGGCCGAAGAAGCTGCGATCAAAGCGCAGGAGAATGCTGGCGCGGATCGCCTTGCAGCCGATGCTCTGATCACACGTGCCGACGCCGTTTCGGCGCGTCTCAGTGACAAGCAGGCCGAGCTAGGAAAATTGGATGACGCGATTTCCATGAAGAAGGTGGATCTCGCTGACGTGGAAAATGCCATCGTCAGATCTCGGAGCGAACTCGATACCGTGCGCAGCGAAGGAGAATCGTTGCGCGAGGAGAATGTCGCACTGTCCGCCGGGAAGGCTGCTCTTCAATCCGAGGTCGATGGCCTCGAAAAACGACAGGCCAAGCTCGCGGCAGATCAGGCCGAGATCGATACAGAACGTGCCAATCTGGATTCAGAGAAGAAGAAGTGGGGTCGGTCAATGGAAGTCTGGCAGCGCGCTGCAGCGTCCGGTGCGGACATCGAGACGACCGAGCGAGGCACGGTCATCCGGATCAACGTTGGCGATGGGCAGCCCCGTCTGGCGGTCCCGGTAGAAGATATCGATCCCGCGGTGGTTAGCTTGGTGAGTCAACGCAATGCGCTTGTGAAGGCCATGACGGAAACCGGGGAGTTGGCAAGCAATCTGGACGAACGTCATCGCCAGCTCGCAGAACGTTTCCCTGAGCACGAGGCAGCGATCGAAGCGGACCGCGCAAAGGATCGCAAGAAGGTCGAGGAGGCGTGGTCGCGCATTGCTGGCGATGGCGAAGAGCGTTGATCGCATTTGTCGAACGCGTTCGGTCAGGATCGAAATGCTGTACGCTTGACCTTCTCACATAGTGGGCTACACACCTTCTCACAGACCAGAAAACCCAAGGTTTCCTGCGGCTTTCAGAGGTGCGGTGTTGAGGGTTGGAATCCCTTCACCCGCTCCAATCGTGCCGTTGCTTTCGATCGCTAGCGGGGGGCTATGCGCGACAGGATCGATACCTTCTACATGGCCGATCTCTATGGCGAGTTGCAGCTTTCGCCGATGGCGGAGAGCCGTAGCTGGCATGCCCCCGTCCCCGGTTTGCTGCTGGTTACGATCGCCGCTTTGGCGGCGTTGTGGCTGAGCGACCATTATGGCGCGCCGCAGATCCTGCTGGGGCTTCTGCTCGGCTTTGCCCTGAACTTCGCAAGTGCCGACGAACGGCTCAGGCCCGGGCTCGACATGGCTTCGCAGACTTTGCTGCGCGTCGGGATCGTCCTGCTGGGCCTGCGGGTCACCTTCGGCGAGATCGCCGCACTGGGGCTGATCCCCTTCCTGGGCCTCGTGGCGATCATGGCGGCGGTGATCGGGGCGGGGATGGTTGCGGCGCGCTGTGCCCGGCTCGATCTCCGGTTCGGGCTTCTCGCGGGCGGCGCGACGGCTATCTGTGGCGTCTCGGCCGCGCTCGCGCTGTGGAGCATCATCGGGTCGAAAAGGGTGAGCCAGGAGGGCTTTGCCATCACCGTGCTCGGCGTTACGCTGGCTAGCGCGCTCGCTCTGGCGACCTATCCCGCGCTCGCCGCCATGCTCGGTTTGACCGACACGCAGGCCGGATTTCTCATCGGTGCCTCGATCCATGACGTGGCGCAGGCCATCGGCGGCGGTTTCGCAGTATCCGACAAGGCTGGCGAGGTGGCGACGGTGGTGAAACTGTCGCGCGTCACGCTGCTGGTCCCGCTGCTGCTGCTCGTCGCACTGTTTCTCGGGCGGCAGGGCGGGGGTAGCCGGTTCTCGCTGCGGCAGGGCGTGCCCTGGTTCATCGCGGCTTTTGTAGCTGTGGTCGCACTCAACAGCTTCGTCCAAATTCCCGCTGCGGTGGAGAAGGCGGGTGCTTCGACCGCAAGCTTCTTTCTGCTGCTCGCGGTGACGGCGGCAGCGATCAAGGCCGATCTTTCCGGCATTCTGTCGCATGGCTGGAAAGCCTTCGTGCCCGTCGCGGCGTCCACCTTGACTGCCTTCGCCCTCGCGCTCAGCGTGGCGTGGGCGCTCTGATCAACTTACAGGATCATCTGCCATGTCGATTTTTACCGACCACCCGCATTCGATCGGCGAGAGCTATTTCGAGCATTTCGTCAGCGCATCGCGTTTCGGTGCGAAGTTGATCGGTGCCGGCCTCGCCTGCATCGTCCACGGGGTGTTCCCCTTCTGGTGCAAGACGACCGGCAGCAAAGCGGTCAAGCAATTGTCGGCCGATATGATTCACGGGCGTGAGAAGTTCGGCCCCGGCGACCGGCGCCAGGGCGAACAGCGCGACTGGTGCATTTAGCGGTCATCGATGCGCTACCGCTTCGCTACTTGAGCGCGGGCGTCGGTTTTTCGGTGCGCTATCGCTTCGCTATTTGAGCGCGGGCGTCGGTTTTTCGGTGCGCTATCGCTTCGCTATTTGAGCGCGGGCACTATTTCGGCGGCATCCGGATTGCGCCATCCAGCCGGAACTGGTGCCCGTTAATGTAGCTGTTGCGCGCAATTTCGCAGATGAGGGAGGCGAATTCTTCGGGGTGGCCCAGCCGCTTGGGGAAGGGGACAGACGCGTTGAGCTGATCCCACATCTGCGGGTTGCGATCCTTCATGCCCAGCATCAACGGCGTGGCGAAAATGCCCGGCATGACCGAATTCACGCGAATGCCGATGTCCATGAGATCGCGCGCCATGGGCAGGACGAGTCCATTTACCCCCGCCTTGCAGCTCCCGTAAATGACCTGGCCGATCTGCCCGTCCTGCGCCGCCACGCTGGCGGTAAGCGTGATGCAGCCGCGTTCGCCGTCTTCGTTGAGCGGTTCGGCATTGGCCATGCCGAGCGCCGAGTGGCTGGCGACGCGATAGGATGAGACGAGAATCCCCTCCGCGCCGAAAGCGTAATCCTCCGTCGCCAGGCGTTTGTAGCGCCCGTTTTCCTTGTCCCAGCCCAGCGTCTTCCCGCGGCGGCTGGCCATCGCGCAATGGACCGTCACGCGCTCCTGCCCGTGGGCTGCGCGGGCTTTGTCGAACCCTGCGACCACCGATTGTTCGTCGGTGATGTCGACGCGCGCGAATGTGCCGCCGATGGCCTTTGCATGGGCTTCGCCGGCCTCTTCGTCGATATCGAAAATCGTGACCTTGAGGCCCGCCTCGGCCAGCGCTTCGGCGCTCGCCTTGCCCAATCCCGATGCGCCGCCGGTGACCACCGCAGCCATGCCTTGCGTGAATTCCATATCCGCTCTCCCCTGTGTTTCTCGCGCCAGCGTGCTATCGCAGGTGTCCGGGCATGAGAAGGGGAACCGGTCGCGCCATGACATCGCTATTGTTCGCCATGGTCGCCAGCTTTCTTGCCGCCACCGGCGCGCGCGATCAATTGCTCGTCGCGCGCCTGTCGGCCGCGCTCGGCCCTTCGACGGCCCTACTCGCCATTGCTCTGGCCAGTTCCGCGATCACGGCGGGCCTTGCCGCATGGTTCGGCGCACGGCTGGCGCAGACGATGTCCGAAAATGCAGCGACCATGTTCGTGGCGATTGCCCTGCTGCTGGCCGCGTTCGAATGCGCCTGGCCGAACCGCGAAAAGGCACCCAAGGAGCCCACACGCTCGCTCGGCGCCATCGCCATCGTGCTGTTCGCGCGGCAACTGACCGATGCCTCGCGCTTCCTCATCGCGGCTTTCGCGGTCGTCTTCGCGTCATGGCCCTTGACGGGCTTCGGCGGGGCACTTGGCGGCGGGGCGGCGGTTGCGATCGGCTGGGCCATGAATTCGGCATTGGAACAGCGTCTACCACTGCGGGCCATCCGGATCGGCCTGGCGCTGGCGCTGTTCGTGCTTGCATCGATTACCGGGCTTACCGCGCGGGGAATAATCGCCTAAATCGATCACTGCGACCTGCCATAGCCGTGAAACCTTACGCCGTGACCTTCGTTAGTGTGTTGAGTAACCAAATAACGGAAAGGGGTAATTTCATGGCCGAAGTCGGTGACAATTCGAAAGCCGGTCTCGTGAGCGCACTTAACGGCGCCTTGGCGGATACGGTAGCACTCTATTTCAAGACGAAAAACTTCCACTGGCACGTGGCCGGGCCGCGGTTCCGCGATCTTCACGTGCTGTTCGACGAGCAGGCCGCCCAACTGATCGGCATGGTCGACGATCTCGGGGAGCGCGTCCGCAAAAACGATGAATTCACCCTGACTTCGATCGGGAGCGTCCAGAAACAGACGCGGATCGAGGATCAGGACGATGTGACGCTCACGGCCGATGCGATGGTCGTCGAACTGCGTGACGACAACAAGAAGCTGCATCAGCGTCTGGGCGAGGTAAAGGATGCCGCCGAAGAGGCCGGAGACAACGCCACCAGCGGTATCGTCGATGACTGGATCGACCAGTGCGAGGAACGCATCTGGTTCCTCAACCAGACCAGCAAATAAACCCATCGCCATGCGAATGCGCATCGGGGCCGCCTTTCCCCTTGGGGATGGGCGGCCTTGGTGTATCAGGTAGCCATGGAAAACGTCACCATCGTCGAGGGATCCAGCGACAGCGCGATTGCGGACTGGCTGGCAGTGCAACTGGGCCGCTCGCTCGACGCTTGCGAGGGGTTGGTTCCGATTACCGTGCCGGGCGGCTCCACGCCTTTCCCGATCATGGAAGCTTTGCTGGAACACGATCTCGACTGGACCAGGCTGGTCGTCTGGCCTGGCGATGATCGCCTGGTGCCCGAAGATCACTTGGCTTCCAACACAGGCAAGTTGCGGGACATGTTCGAACCGGCCGGCGCCGAAGTGGTCACGTTGAGCGAAACGTCAGCGGTGCCGCATTTCGCGCTCGCCTGGCTGGGGATGGGCACAGACGGACACATTGCGTCGCTCTTTCCCAACACCGATCCCCAGATAGGCGAGCCGCGCAAGGTCGTGCTTCTCACCCCGGATCCGCTGCCTGAGGAGGCGCCGTTCGACCGGATCAGCCTGACGATCCCTGCACTGCTCGCGAGCGACGGGATCGTGTTCGTCATCCGTGGGGATGAGAAACGGGCGGTGTTCGATCAGGCAGTTGCGGGAAAATCCGATCTCCCGGTTGCGCGGTTGCTGGCTGCGGCTAGACAACCGGTAACATGTTTCATCTGATCCCAAGGCCAGTGCACAAGCTGGCGCTCAGATTCGGTCATCGATTGCGCCATCACTGGCGCCGGATCACCGGCAGAACCGGACGGGGTGTGAGCATCATCGGCCACGACCTCGATGGCCGGATATTGCTGGTGCGGCACAGTTACGGTCCGGACGGCTGGTATTTCCCCGGCGGCGGGATCAGGCGGAATGAGACGGCCGAGCAAGCCGCGTACCGCGAAATGCGTGAGGAGACGGGCTGCGCCATCGTGAGCCTGACGCCGGTCGGCGTGATCGAAGAGGAACTCTCCGGCGCGCCGCACACGGCTTATCTCTTTGACGGAGTGGTTGATGCGATGCCCAGTCCCGACGGACGTGAGGTGATCGAGGCGCGTTTCTTTCCCACGCATTCGCTACCCGAACCGCTGAGCCCGCGCACGAAAGAACGGCTTAAACTGTGGCAGGCGAGGAGGAGCTAGAGCGCCTCTCCGGGCCTCTGACCGGGCTTCGGCATCGTTGCCGAAGACGCTGGTTCTTCGCGACGTCATAGGAGCGAAAGCTGGGTGTCGGGACGCTTAGGCTCCTCCCCGCCCTCCCGCTCGAGCTTGGACAGTGTCAGCCCCATCAACCGGATCGGCATCGGCAGGGGCAGCACTTCCTCGAGCAGCGTGCGGGCAATGGCGGCGAATTCCTCTTTGGAGGCGATGGGGCGGTCGACCGTCTTCGCCCGGCTGAAAATCTGAAAGTCGTTATATTTCATCTTGAGGGTGACAGTCCGGCCCGTCGCTTCGGCGCGCTCGATATAGCCCCAGACGATATCGATGATGTCTTCCATGGTCTCGCGCAGTTCGCTGCCCGAGGACAGATCGCGGCTGAAGGTCCGTTCGCCCCCTACCGACTTGCGGGTGCGGCTGGAACGTACGGGGCGCAGGTCGATCCCGCGCGCGGCTCGGTAAAGATAGTCGGCAAAGCTGCCGAAATGCGCGCGCAGCCATTCGATATCCTTCGTCGCCAGATCGCCGCCCGTTGCGATCCCGAGCTTTGCCATTTTCTCCGCCCCCTTGGGACCGACGCCATGGAACCGCCTGATCGGCAGGTCGGCGACAAAATGCGAGCCTTCGCCCGGACGAATGACGCATAGCCCATCCGGCTTGTTCTGATCGCTGGCGATCTTGGCGAGGAACTTGTTGTAGCTGACACCCGCGCTCGCCGTCAGGCGGGTCTTCGCGCGGATTTCCTGACGGATCAGCTCGGCGATTCGTGTCGCGCTGCCGATGCCGAGCTTGTCCTCGGTCACATCGAGATAGGCTTCATCGAGGCTCAGCGGTTCGACGAGATCGGTATGGTGACGGAAGATTGCGCGGATTTGCTGCGAGACTTCGCGATAGACGTCGAAGCGGCTCTTGCAGAAGATCAGGTCGGGACACAGGCGTTTCGCCGTTACACTCGGCATGGCGCTGCGTACGCCGAACTTGCGTGCTTCGTAACTTGCGGCGGCCACCACGCCGCGCCCGCTCGATCCGCCAACGGCCACCGGCTTGCCGCGCAGTTCGGGGTTGTCGCGCTGTTCGACGCTGGCGAAGAAGGCGTCCATATCGACATGGATGATCTTGCGTAGGCCCTCGGCCTCGCCATCGTCGTCCGTGTCTTTCGGGTCACTCATCGTCGCACCAGCATAAAGGCACGGGTTGCAAAGCGGAACCTTGTCCGTCACCTGCCATTTCGTGCAAATGCGAAACGATCAGCTTGCCAGCGGTGAAAGGCCGCCATCCGACCGGGCGCGCCGCCCGCATATCGGCGAACGCGAGCTGATTTGGATGATGGCGCTGCTGATGGCGTGCAACGCTTTCGGAATCGATGCCATCCTGCCCGCTCTCGATGAGCTGGCCGGAAGCCTCGGTGCGCAGGGAAATGACCGGCAGTTCGTGGTCGGGGTTTATCTGCTGGCGGCGGGTTTCGGCACGCTGATCCCGGGCTCTTTCGCCGATCGCTTCGGCAGGCGGCCGGTGCTGTTTGCGGCGCTCGGCGCGTACATCGTGCTGTCACTGGCCTGTGCTGCTGCCACAAGCTTTACGCAGTTGATCGTCCTCCGGGCGCTCCAGGGCTTTTTTGCGGCGGGCATCATCGCCTTGCCGCCCGCGATCATCCGCGACCGCGTGGGCGGCGACAAGATGGCGCGGATGATGAGCCTTATCTTCGTGATCTTCCTCCTGGTACCGGCGGTGGCGCCGAGTATCGGGCAGGGTGTTCTGCTATTGCTGGGCGACTGGCGCTGGATTTTCGTCGCGATGGCCTTGCTCGGCGTGACGATGACGGTCTGGGTGTATGCGCGCCTGCCCGAGACGCTGCATGACGATGATCGCCAGGCGATCAACATCTCGGTCATCGGCCGGAACATGCGCAGGGCGGTCACTCTGCGATCGACCATCGGCTATACGCTGGCGAGCGCGCTGGTTTTCGGCGGGTTGTTCGGCTTTATCAATTCCTCGCAGCAGCTCATCGGCGAAGCCTTCGGCGCGGGCGATATGTTTCCGCTGCTCTTCGCCTTCTGTGCGGGCAGCATGGCGCTCGCCAACTGGTCGAACAGCCGTATCGTCGAACGCTTCGGCGCGCGCCGGGTAAGCCATTCCGCGCTCTTCCTGTTCATCGTGGTGTCCGCCCTGCAATTGTGGTTCGCGACTCAACCGGACGAAAGCCTGTGGACCTTCGTGCCGCTGATGGCCGCCAATATGAGCCTGCTCGGCTTCATCGGCGCGAATTTCGGCTCGATCGCCATGCAGCCTTTTCGCCACATCGCGGGAGCGGCTTCGAGTGCACAAAGCTTCCTGAGGATGACCACTGGCGCGACGTTAGGGGCAGCGGTGGGCTATGCCTATGACGGCACGGCGCGCCCTTTGGCACTGGCCCTGCTCGTTTCCGCGGTCATGAGCCTGCTATTCGTGCTTTATTCCGAGCGCGGCTCGCTGTTCGGGCCGCCGGAGCCCGAGGTGGAATAAGATCTCCGCAGGAGAACGGGCAAGAGCAGCAGGGCCGGTACGGATAGGGGATACTGGCCTATCCGCCTTCCAGTTTCCGCCATGCCAGCCCGGCAAATTCGCATAGCAGCGGGCGCGTATCGCGCGGGTCGATGATGTCCTCGACATTGAAGCGTTCGGCGCTGCGAAACGGTGAAGTGACCTTGTCGAGCCGAGCGCGAATTGCTTCGAGCTCCGCCGCAGGATCTTCGGCGGCTTCCAACTCCGATTTGTAGGCCACTTCCAGCCCGCCCGCGATCGGCAGGCTGCCCCAGTCGCCGCTCGGCCAGCAATAGCGATACTGGTAGGTTTCGGCATTGCTCATCGCGCTTCCCGCAATACCATAGGCACGGCGCAGGACGATCGAGGCGAGCGGGACACTTGCCTTGTAGATCGCGTTCATCGCCTGCACGCCGTAACGGATAGTCCCCGCCATTTCCGCCTCGCGCCCGATCATGAAGCCGGGATTGTCGACCAGGTGGACGATGGGTAGGCGGAACTGGTCGGCGAGCTTGACGAACCGCTCGACTTTCTCGCTCGATTTGGCGTCCCATGATCCGCCGAGATAGCTCGGATCGCTTGCCAGAACCGCTACGGGCCAGCCATCGAGCCGTGCGAGCGCGGTGATGCAGGCGCGGCCCCACATGCGGCCGATTTCGAACACTGTACCCTGGTCGAAGACCATCTCCATACAGCGCCGCATCGAATAGACCTGCTTGTCCTCGCGCGGGACGAGCGAGAGCAGCGCTTCCTCGCGCCGGTGGACCGGATCGGTACAGTTGGAGCGGCGCGCGAGCTGGCCGACATGCTCGGGCATGAATGACAGGAAATGCCGCGCGCGGGCGAAGGCTTCGGCCTCGCTGGCGACTTCGTCGTCGACCACGCCATTGCGGGTGTGGATGCCGCTGCCGCCCAGGTCTTCCTTGGCTTGGCTGTGGTCGTTGGAGCCCCTGTAGCTTTCACCCAGCCCATCGACCACGGCAGGCCCGGCGGCGAAAATCTGGCTGAGGCCCTTGACCATGATCGAATAGTGGCTGGCGACGGTGCGTGCCGCGCCGAGCCCTGCGGTGGGGCCGAGTGCGAGCGCGACGACCGGCACCGTATCGAGGTTTCTCACCACGTCCGACCACCCCGGCACGGCAGGGATATAGGTCGCGCCGATCTGTTCGAGCGTCTTGACGCTGCCGCCGCCGCCCGTGCCGTCGATCATGCGGACGAGCGGGAGTTTCAGCTCATGCGCCATCTTCTCGGCCTGCACCATCTTGCGGCTAATCCCGGCATCCGCCGCACCGCCGCGGATGGTGAAATCGTCTGCCGTGGCGACTACGGGGCGGCCGTTTATCAGCGCCTTGCCGAAGAGAAAGGGGGCGGGAAGGACGCTTTCGAGATTGCCCTCCTCGTCATAACTGCCCTTGCCGGCGATCTTGCCGATTTCGCGAAAGCTTCCGTCATCGACCAGCGCCGCAAGCCTTGCGCGGGCATCCATCTTGCCGCGACCATGCTGCCGTGCAACCTTCTCCTCGCCGCCCATCTGCTCAGCGAGTGCCTCGCGTCGGCGCAGTTCTTCGAGTTCTTTTTCCCAAGTCACAAATCTCTCCCCACACGTCATTGCGAGGAGCCGCAGGCGACGCGGCAATCCAGACAGCGCGGGACTGGATTGCTTCGCTACGCTCGCAATGACAGGGAGGTTTGTGAAGCCTTATTCTTCTTTGGGCTCCACAACCGCCAGCACCGCCTCGACTTGCACTTGCCCGCCTTCGCTGGCGGAAAGCTCGGTCACGGTCCCGTCGAACGGCGCGGTGAGCGCGTGTTCCATCTTCATTGCCTCGAGCACCATCAGACGCTGGCCAGTGGTTACGGTATCGCCCTCGGCCACATCGACCGCGATGACCTTGCCCGGCATTGGGGCAAGGATGGCGCCGTCACCCGCCGCTCCGCCACCCGAACCGCGCGCTTGGCGTTCGAAGACGAAGCTCTGACCGTAGGCGAAGACAACTGTGCGTTCGGGGTCAACGAAGCCGGTTGCATGGCTTTCGGCATGCGTACGTGCAGCAGGAATACTGCGCGTGTCGCCCTTGTGGGTGAGCACCGCGTCGAGCACGCCCGGCGCGTTGAGGCGCAGACCGATGGGCAGGTCGTCGTGCTCCTCGGTCTCGGCCAGTGCGACGAAGTCGGCAGCGGTCTGCCAGATCTCGGCATCCGCCTCGTCGGACGACACGAGCACATCGATCTTGGATTCGATGAAGCTGGTGTCGAGATTGGCTTCCTCGAAATCCTCATCGCGCAGGCAATTGGCGATGAAGGCTGCGTTGGTCTTGACCGGCCATATCTCGACGCTTTCGGCGATATCGGCGAGCTGGTCGATCGCCTCGGCGCGGGTCTCGCCCCAGACGACGAGTTTGGCGACCATCGGGTCATAGTAGGGCGAGATCATATCGCCTTCCTCGACTCCGGTTTCGATCCGGCCTTCGACGCCTAGGTCGAAATGTTCGAGCTGTCCGGTTGAAGGCAGGAAGCCTCCGGTCGGGTCTTCGGCATAGAGGCGCGCCTCGATCGAATGGCCGTCGATGAAGAGTTCGTCCTGCGTGGCCGGGATCGGCTCGCCGCCCGCGACGCGTAGCTGCCATTCGACCAAATCGACCCCGGTGATTTCCTCGGTCACCGGGTGCTCGACCTGGAGCCGGGTGTTCATCTCCATGAAGAAGATGCGGTCGGCGCGCAGGCCTTCGCTGGCGTCGGCGATGAACTCGATTGTCCCTGCGCCCTCGTAATCGACCGCCTTGGCGGCGCGCACGGCGGCGGCGCAGATTTCTTCGCGGGTCGCCTCGTCCATGCCGGGGGCGGGGGCTTCCTCGATCACCTTCTGGTGGCGCCGTTGCAGCGAGCAGTCGCGTTCGAACAGGTGGACGACATTGCCGTGGCTATCGCCGAAGACCTGCACCTCGATATGGCGGGGCGAGGTGATCCACTTTTCGAGCAGCACTTCGTCGTTGGAGAAGCTGGCCTTGGCCTCGCGCCGGCAGCTTTCGAGGCTCGCCTCGAAGTCTCCTGCCGCATCGACCTTGCGCATGCCCTTGCCGCCGCCGCCGGCGACCGCCTTGATCAGCACCGGGTAACCGATGGCGTCGGCCTCTTGTTTCAGCCGCTCGACCGACTGGTCCTCACCCTCGTAGCCTGGAGTGACGGGTACGCCCGCCTCTCGCATCAGCTTCTTGGCGGCGTCCTTCAGGCCCATCGCCTCGATACTCGACGGCTTCGGGCCGACCCAAATGAGGCCAGCGTCGATGACTGCCTGCGCGAAGCCCGCATTCTCCGATAGGAACCCGTAGCCGGGATGGATCGCTTCGGCGCCGGTCTGCTTGGCCGCGGCGATGATCTTCTCGCCTACCAGATAGCTCTCCGCGGCGGGGGAGGGACCGATATGCACTGCCTCGTCGGCGCCGCGCACGTGGAGCGCCTTGGCGTCGGCATCCGA
This sequence comes from Qipengyuania sp. ABI-127-1, assembly GCA_022953095.1. GTDB lineage: Bacteria > Pseudomonadota > Alphaproteobacteria > Sphingomonadales > Sphingomonadaceae > Qipengyuania. The sequence continues at coordinate 373,523 of JALJCR010000003.1, forward strand.
ATAGACCGCGACGGTGGCGATCCCCATCTCGCGCGCGGTGCGGATGATGCGGCAGGCGATTTCGCCGCGATTGGCGATAAGGAGCTTCTGGATCATGTGGGCGGGTTAGTCCGCCGAGCGCGAAAAGAAAACCGTTCGTGTCGAGCGTAGTCGAAACACATTGGCAGCCAGTATCTCGACTGCGCGCTTTCGCGCCCCGCTCGATACGAGCGGAGTCTTGCAGCTACCACCCGGCGACGGGCCGGAAATCGTGGCGGCTCCAGATGATCGGCTCTTGCGGGCCGCTGGGGCGGTTCCAGACCGCCTCGCCGAAAGCGGCGGCGATGTGCCACAGCTTTTCCGGCCCACTTACCCGTGTGCGTGTGTCCCATGCGACCTGCCCGCGCGTGAGGACCTTGCGCCCGATCGCCCCATAGATGCGCGCGGCGGCGAGCACCGCCCAGCGCTGGCGGAACCGCAGCCGTTTCGCGCCGAGTTTGGAAGCGGCTTCGTGCTTTTCCATCAGCGCGATCATGCGGGGCATCAGGCTGGCGAGCTTGAAACGGTTTTCGGGTAGCGCATGCTCGCCCTGTTCCCAGCCCATCTCGTCGAGCCAGACCTTGGGCAGATAGCAGCGCCCGGCCTGCGCATCTTCCACGATATCGCGCGCGATATTGGCGATCTGGAAGGCCAACCCCAGATCGCACGCCCGATCGAGCGTTTCGCCATCGTCCCGCGGCACGCCCATGATCCGGGCCATCATAATGCCGACCGCCCCGGCGACGTGATAGCAATACCGCATCATGTCCTGTTCGGTCGTGGGGCTCCAGCGCGTGGCGTCCAGCGCGAAACCGGCGATGACGTCGTTCGCTTCTTCCAGCGTCAGACCGCATTCGTGGGCGACGAGACCGAACGCATCGAAGGCCGCATCGGCGGTCGGTTGTTCCTCGAAGGCGCGCTTGGTCAGCACGCGCAGCGCCTGCACCCGGTCCTCCGCATCCTTGGGTGTGCCCTGGTCGCCCAGCGGACCGCCCTTATCCTGATTGTCCGCGATATCATCGCAGCGGCGGCACCAGGCATAGAGCAGCCAACTGCGTTCGCGCGTGGCCTTGTCGAACAATTTCGAGGCGGCGGCGAAGCTGTGCGAGCCCTGCTCGATCGAATCGAGCGATTTCTCGACCAGCATAGCCCGGTCCCGCCCGCCGCCGGCCCTGGCCGGGGTGGGCCGCAAATAGCGCGACGGGGCGAGAGGGCGGGGCTTGTTCAGAGGTCGTCCGCCTTCATCTGGAAGATCGGGGTGTGCGGCTGATAGGCGGCCATCCGGTCGAGCAGCCCTGCTAGACTGGTATCGTGGACCAGAATGCCCTGGTGGACGGGGCGGACGAACCCTACACTGGCCATCTTGCGGTTGAAGGCGATCAATTCGTCATAGAAGCCGAAAGCGTTGAGCAGGCCGACCGGGTTGTTGTGATAGCCCAATTGTGCCCAGCTCATGGCCTCCCACAACTCGTCCATGGTGCCGACGCCGCCGGGAATGGTTATGAACCCATCGGACAAGTCGGTGAAGCGCTGCTTGCGCTCGTGCATGCCGCCGACGGTGTAAAGCTCGGTACAATCGTGATTGGCGACTTCGGAATGAGCCAGCGCATCGGGAATGACGCCGATCACCTCGCCGCCCGCTTCCAGTGCGCCGCGCGCGGTGGCGCCCATCAGCCCCAGCCGCCCGCCACCGTAGACGACACCGATCCCGTTTTGGGCAAGACCCTTGCCGACATCGTAGGCGAGTTGAATATAGCGCGGGTCATCCGGCGAAGCCGATCCGCAATAGATGGCAAGTCGTTTCATGTCGCGGCTCATACCGCCAAATCCTCCAACATAAGTCCCGCAGTCGCCTTGGCGCTGCCTACCACGCCGGGAATACCGGCGCCGGGATGCGTCCCAGCACCGACGAGGTAGAAATTGTCAAGCACATCGTCGCGATTGTGCCCGCGGAACCAGGCGCTCTGCGTCAGCACCGGCTCCAGACTGAAGGCGCTGCCCATGTGGGCGTTGAGGTCCATCGCAAAATCGCGCGGCGCGTAGTGGAACTTGGTCACGATCCGCGAATGGATATCGGGGATCAGGCGCCGCTCGAGTTCATCGAGGATGCGTTTCTCGAGCAGCGGACCCATCTCCTCCCAATCGACCGCCAGCTTGCCCATATGGGCCACGGGCACCAGCGCGTAGAAGGTGCTCATACCCTCGGGCGCCATGCTGGCGTCGCTCACCGTCGGGTGGTGGAGATAAATCGAGAAATCCTGCGGCAGCACGCCGTGATCGTAAATATCTTCGAGCAGGCCTTTGTAGCGTGGTCCGAACAGGATCATGTGGTGCGGGATGCCCGGCCAAGTCCCCTCGATCCCGAAATGGACCACGAACAGGCTGGGGCTGAAGCTTTTGCGCGACAGGCTGCGGGCGTAATCTGCGCCGCGCTTCGATCCTGAAAGCAGGTCCTTGTAGCTGTGCATGATGTCGGCATTGCTGGCGATCGCATCGAAGCGTTTGCGCCAGCCCGAATGGGTTTCCACCTCGGTCACATGCTTGCCCAGCGTGTGAATGTGGACCACCGGATCGTGCAGCCGCACGGTCCCGCCGATCCGCTCGAAATGCTTGACCATGCCGGCGATCAGGCGGTTGGTGCCGCCCTTTGCCCACCATACGCCGCCATCCTTTTCCAGCTTGTGGATCAGCGCGTAAATGCTGCTGGTCTTCATCGGATTGCCGCCGACGAGCAGCGTATGGAAGCTCAGCGCTTCGCGCAGTTTCTCGTTCTCGACATAGCTCGAAACCATCGAATAGACGCTGCGCCAGGCCTGCTGTTTGGCCAGCGCAGGCGCGGCCTTGATCATCGACTTGAAATCGAGAAACGGGACATGGCCGAGCTTGACATAGCCTTCTTCGTAGACGGCTTCGGAATATTCGAGGAAGCGCTGATAGCCCGCGACATCGGCGGGGTTGAGCTGCGCGATTTCGCGGAAAAGCTGTTCCTCGTCGTTCGAATAGTCGAACTGGGTGCCGTCGGGCCAGTGCAGGCGGTAAAACGGCATTACCGGCATCAGATCGACGTCTTCGGCAATGTCGTGTCCGGTAAGCGCCCACAATTCCTTCAGGCAGTCGGGATCGGTGATGACCGTCGGCCCGGCATCGAAGGTGAACCCGTCCTGTTCCCAGAAATAGGCCCGACCGCCGGGTTTGTCGCGCGCTTCGACCACGGTAGTCTGGATACCGGCAGATTGCAGCCGGATGGCCAGCGCGAGACCGCCGAAACCGGCGCCGATCACGCAGGCGGTCTTGCCCGTGGCGACGGGATCGACGGGCTGTTCGCCGGAACCTGCGGCGGTGGGGGTGTTGAGTTCGGCGTTCATTGCGACCTTTCATGAACGAGCGGGTTGCCCTTGCCAAGCAGCGCCCGGATTGCGGCTGTAACAGCTACGGGCGGTTTGCCCGACAGGATGCGCAGCTTGTCCGCGAGCGTTGGACGCCCGGCATAGAAGCGTTCGACCAGCGGTTCGCGCAGGCGATAGAAGCGTTCGAACACGCGATATCGTTCCCCCGGCTTCGCGGCATCGAACAACATCCGTCCCAGCCGGCGATAGAAGCGGGTGGCGCGCCAGTGATCGTGGGCGCGCTTTTGGAACAGCGCGGCGATCTGGGGTCCCGGCCTCTCCGCCACGCGGGCCAGCGCCAGGGCATTGGCAACGGCGAAGGGCAGAGTGTAACTGGTCAGCGGATGCGTGAAGCCGCCGCGTGCCCCGGCGCGGACTATGCCAGCTTGGCCCAGGCCGCGGCGGTATGCGGTAAAGTCGCCGCCCGTGATTACCGGCAGGATTCCGGTTTCCCCGCCAAGAATGTTTCCCCGCCACCCCATTTCCTGGCAATAGCGATCGATCCGTTCCGACAGCACATCGCGATCGAGCACGGGGGCATCGGCGTAATAGGTGTCCTCTACGAAAAGCTCATTCGCGGTCAGCGGCAAAGTATAGACGAACCGGTACGCGTCATGCTGCTTTACCCGCGCATCCATCACGATCGGACAGGCAAGCCCATGCGGGGTGTCCGTCCGCAGATGCCGTCCCATGAAGACCTGCCAACCGCCGTGCAGATGCGCGGAAGGTTCGAAATCGCGGCAATCGACCACGACCGGGGCGGCCAGGCTCGCGCCGTTTTCAAGTGTGATACCATCCGGCGTCAGTTCGACGGCGCGCGAATTGGTAAGGATCGCACCCTGCGGCAGTTCGCGGCGCAAAGTGGCGTCGAAATCGCGGCTTGCAAGCGATCGATAGGTCGAGCCGAGGCGGCGCTCATGGCCCGGAAAGAAGACATCGTATCCGGCATCCCATTCGGTCTTTGCGAATGGGGCCAGCAGGGCAGCGCCATCATCGTCGAGATCGCTGGTGAACCAGCTCCACCGGTGATTCCCGCCAAAGGCATCGCCCGCTTCCACCAGGGCGATCCGCATCTGGGGATGGCCCTTGCTGACGGCCAGCGCGGCCAGCCCGCCTGCCAGCCCACCGCCCACGATGGCCATATCGATCGTGCGCCCGTTCATCGTGGTCAGGGCTTAGGGATGAAGTGCGGTTGCGGCAATCGCGTAGTTCCCGCCCTGGACCTAGTGCAGCCGAGTTTCGCCGCATTCGATATGGCAACAAAGGCGGGAACATGACATTGTTACAAGTGTTGGACGACAAACAGGGAAATCCAAGGATATACTTATGAAATCGATGCTCGCCGCCACCGGCTTGCTGGCGCTGCTGGGTGCTGCGCCCCTGCATGCACAAAATGTCGAGAACCTGCCCGCCGAAGAGGAAACGGTGTTCGATGGCGACTGGTTTTCCATTGGCGTGGGAGCTGTCTATTCGGCAAGCTACAACGGTTCTGACGACTATGTTTTCAGCCCGATTCCCATCGTGCAGGGGAAAATCGGCGGCGTGCGCATCAATCCGCGAGCGGGCGGGGCAGCCCTGGATTTCGTCAACGACCAGAGCGAAGGAGCGAAAATCTCGGCCGGGATCGCGGCGCGCCTCAATCGCAATCGTGCAACTCAGATCGAAGACACGGTGGTTTTGAGCTATGGCGAACTCGACACGGCTTTCGAGGTCGGCCCCAGTGTCGGGATCAGCTTTCCCGGCGTGATGAACCGCTTCGACAGTCTCAGTTTCAATGTCGATACTCTGTGGGACGTTGCAGGCGCCCATGACGGCGTCGTTGTCAGGCCCATGGCGACATATTTCACGCCGCTCAGCCGCGGCATGGCAATCTCGCTTTCTGCCGGCGGCAGCTATGTCGACGACGATTATGCGCGATATTATTATTCCGTCCCTGCTGGCGGGGCATTGCCGCAATTTCAGGCCGAAGGGGGTTGGGACAGCGTCGGGGTGAACCTGCTCGCCGGGATCGATCTCAACGGCAATCTCGCCGATGGCGGTCTCGCACTGGTGGTGCTTGGCGGTTACTCGCGCCTGCTGGGCGATGCCAAGCAGACCCCCTTTACGTCCATTCGCGGTGATGCGGATCAATGGATGGGCGCCCTCGGGATCGGCTACACCTTCTAACCTGGGACCGTTCTGCCTTTTGATACGGATCAATGCATCGATCTTCTCTCTCATGCGATGGTTTCGCGCGAGAGAGGAGAGGTTGATGAACATTGTCGGCAATATAGAGAGCGATACGGCGATCCATGTGGACGTGCTGATCGTGGGGGCTGGAATTTCGGGGATTGGCTCTGCCTATCACTTGCAGGAGCAGTGCCCTTGGGCGCGTTACGCCATCCTGGAGATGAAAGACACGTTCGGGGGCACCTGGGATACGCACAAATATCCCGGCGTGCGGTCCGACAGCGATCTCTACACCTTCGGTTATCGCTTCAAGCCCTGGGTCGGCGCGCCGATCGCCAGTGCCGGGGAGATCCTCAAATATATGGGCGAGGTGATCGAGGAGAACGGCATCGGCGAGCATATCCGCTACGGCCACCGCATCACATCCTGTGCCTATGCGCGCGATACCGGCCTCTGGACCGTCACGGCGACCCGGCTGGAAGACGGTGCCGAACTGACCTTCACCTGCAATTTTCTGTGGATGTGCCAAGGCTATTACGATCACGAAAACCCCTATCTCCCGCCCGAGTGGCAGGAAAAGGGGCTCGGCAACTTCCAGGGTGATTTCGTCCACGCGCAGGAATGGGACCCGGATTACGATTACGAAGGCAAGCGGATCCTCGTGATCGGATCGGGTGCTACCGCGGCCACCGTGGTTCCGGCCTTTGCCGAAAAGGCCGCGCATGTGACTATGTTGCAGCGCTCGCCGACCTATTTCTTCTGCAGCGAAAACAAGAACGAACTGGCCGACCGTCTGCGCGAAATCGGTGTCGACGAGCCGACCGTGCACCGCATCGTGCGCCAGCAGATCATGTACGATCAGGATCAGCTTACCCGTCGCTGCCAGAAAGAGCCCGATGTTGTGTTCGAGGAACTCAAGGAACTGGTGCGCGCCTTCACCGGCAAGCCCGATTTCGAGTTCGAACCGCATTTCACACCGAAATACCGGGTCTGGCAGCAGCGCCTGGCATTCTGCCCGGACGGCGATGTCTTCAGGGCGGCGGTCGATGGCAATCTGACCGTGGTGACCGATACGATCGAGCGCTTTACCGAGACCGGTGTCACGACCTCTTCGGGCGAGGAGATCGAAGCAGACCTTATCGTTGCCTGTACCGGGTTCAACCTGCTGGTCATGGGCGGCATTCCGTTCACGGTCGATGGCGAACGTGTTGATTGGTCGGACACGGTAACCTACCGCGGGATGATGTTCACCGGCGTTCCGAACATGGCATGGGTGATGGGCTATTTCCGCGCGAGCTGGACCTTGCGCGTCGACATGATGGGCGATTTCGTTTGCGGGATGCTCAACCACATGCGGGACAGGGGCGTCGACCGTGTCGAAGTGCAGTTTCGGCCAGAGGACCAGGAAATGGACATTCTGCCCTGGATCGAGGCGGAGAATTTCAACCCCGGATATCTGATGCGCGGGCTCGATGCGATGCCTCGGCGCGGCGACAAATCCGAGTGGCGACACAATCAGGATTACTGGCGCGAGCGTGAGGAGATCCCCCAGATTTCCTATGACGCGCCCGAGTTCGTCTATTCCGGCGAACGATCGATAGGCACGAAGAAAAAGGAGCAGGCGATCCCCGCCTGAGACAAAAGATGGACGCGTTCGATCCCACCGCCTGGAGCGCCGCGTTGCTCGGCCTGTTCTGTATCGCCGTCGCTATCGGCGCATTGCGCCAGCCCGGTCTGTGGCGCCAGATGGTCGACGAGATCGACGGTTCGCCCGCGCTCCAGCTCATCAGCGGGTTTTGCGAGCTCTCCGTCGGGGCGGCCATCTTTCTCCTCAACCCGTGGATTCAGGGCGATCTGCTGGCCATGATCGTGAAGACGATCGGCGGATTGATGATGGCCGAGGCGCTTGTCGTCATGGCGATGAGCGACATCTATTTCCACTTCTGGCTGAAAAATCTCGCCGCTTTGCATCGGCTATGGCCGCTCTTCACACTGATGGCCGGGCTGGCGCTTGCCGTTGCGGGCATGATGCGGCTCGCCTGAACGAAGCCGCCCGTCGATGGGAATCGCACGGTCGTCGGACGGCATGGTTGTGCCGCATCCGCGGTTCTGTATTGCATGGGCAATACAGATGTCAGGGGAATATCCATGAAATTCGCACGCCACGCGCTCGCCTCGGGCGCCGCCCTCTCGCTTATCCTTGCCGCCGGTCCCGCATTGGCGCGCGATAGCAAGGAGGCGACCCAATCCGCATCCGAGGCGAGCGAGCATGACAAGCTGTTTACCCTTTTCGCCGAATCCGACGCGCGCAGCCTCGCGCTCAACCCGATCGGTCGCTTGTTCCGCGGCGACGACACCAACGCCGATCGCCTCGGCGACTATTTCACTGACTCGATGTTTCTTGCCGCGCGGACCGATACCCAGCTCAATCTCGCGCTGCTTGCGCAGATCGACCGGGCGAAGCTGAGCGAAACCGATCAACTCGCCTATGACGTGTTCAAATATCAACAGGAATCCACGCTCAGGGGTCAGAGCGACGAGATGCGCGAACTGACCGAAACGCGACCGATCAACCATTTCGCCGGCTTCCACACCTTTTACCCGAACTTCGCCAGTGGCGATAGCGCGGCGCAGTTCGAGACGATCGCCAATTACGAGGACAACCTCAGCCGTCATGACGACTATATCGCCATCACCCACCGGGCGATCGCACGATCGCGCGACGGTATGGAATCGGGGGTGGTCGAAACCAGGCTGACCATCGACCGCGTCGTAAAGCAGCTCGATACGCTATTGGCGGTTCCGCTGGCGGATTCAATGTTCATGAAACCGGTGAAGAACTTTCCCGAGAGTATCTCTGCCGCGGACAAGGCGCGGCTGACGGCGGCCTATGAAGCCAAGACTAGCGAGCTCTACGCCACCCATGCGTTGCTGCGCGATTTCCTGCGCAATGAATATCTGCCGGTAGCGCGCGAGAGCGTCGGTCTGAGTCAGATGAAGGGTGGCGAGAAGCTCTACGCCCACATGATCGAACAGACCACCACGCTGCCGCTGACTGCCGAATACCTGCACAATCTTGGCCTTAACGAAGTGGCGCGGATCAAAAATGGGCTAGAAGAGATCAAGGCCGAAGTCGGCTTTGTCGGCACGCTCAACGAATTTTTCGACTACGTGCGTACCGATGCTCGGTTCAAGCCGGAAAGCCGTGAGGCGCTAACCCAGAGCTATTACGATATCGGGAAAGAGGTCGATGCAAAGATCGGCCAGTATTTCTCGGTAATTCCCAAGGCCCAGCTCGAGATCAAGCCCTATGACGAATCGATCGAACAATTCCAGGCTGGAGGTTCCTATCAGTCGGGTCCGCCAGATGCCTCGCGCCCGGGTACGTTCTATTTCAATGCATATGACTTGCCCAGCCGCCTGACGACCGGCAACGTCACCCTCTACCTCCACGAAGGCGCGCCGGGTCATCATTTCCAGATCAGCTTGGCGCAGGAAAACGAGGATCTGCCTGCCTTCATGCGCTTCGGGGGCAACACTGCCTATGTCGAGGGCTGGGCGCTCTATTCGGAAACGCTGGGCTACGAGATGGGCTTCTTCGCCGATCCCTGGAACCGCTATGGCACGCTGCAAGACGAACAACTTCGCGCCATGCGGCTGGTGGTCGATACCGGCCTCCACGCCAAGGGCTGGACCCGCCAGCAGGCGATCGACTTCATGCTGGAAAATTCGGGCATGACCGAGACCGAGGTGGTGGCCGAGGTAGAGCGCTATATCGCGATCCCGAGCCAGGCGCTCGCCTATAAGGTCGGCGCGCTGAAGATCCAGGAATTGCGGAAGAAAGTCGAAGAACGGCTTGGCGCCGGTTTCGACATTCGCGAATTCCACGCCCAGGTGCTCGATACGGGCAGCCTTCCGCTGCCGGTGCTGGAGGCCAAGATCGACCGCTGGATCGCTTCCAAGGCCGGGTAGGCCGCAGCACGGGCGGGGATTGCCACCCGCCCGATCTGGCTAGCTCTCCACCGGCGCGCTAATTGCGTTGCAACCTTGTGTGGTGAAGGGGCAGGCGCGATGGATTGGCTACGCAATGCCGACTGGCTGACGCGCGAGCGGGTGCGGGGGTATGCGCTGCTCCTCGCGCTCGTCAGCCTCGGGGTGCTGGCCATCTCCTATATGAACGCAATGGCACCTGCGGGCACCGATTTCCTCGCCTTCTGGGGGGCAGGTCGAGCCGTGGTGGGAGGCGATCCGGCCGCCGCCTACGACCTTGCGCTGCAAGAGCGCATCCAGACGGCGACGGGGAGCGAGGGATGGTTCGCCTTCGTCAATCCGCCGCCCTTCCTGCTTGCCGTTACGCCCTTTGCTACTCTACCTTTTCCGCTCGCCTGGACCGCCTGGGTGGTGGTTACCTGGGGCTTGTGGGCCTGGGCCGGCATTCGTGCGTTTCCCCGCCTCTGGCCCCTCGTTATTGCCTATCCCGGCGCGCTGATCGCGGCGGGCCACGCCCAGACCGGCCTCCTGACAGGCGCCTTGCTGGTGCTGGCCGCGCATGAACTGGGCAAACGCCAGGCGGTATCGGGGGCGGCAATCGGTGCCTTGGTGATAAAACCGCATCTCGCAGTGCTGGCGCCGTTTTGGTTCGGTGCGGGGGGCAAATGGCGCGCTTTCATAGGCGCCGGAGGCACCGCATTGGCTCTGATCGCAATCTCGTGGGCTGCTTTCGGCAGCGAAACCATCGCGGCCTATACCACAAGCTGGCGCGCGAGCGGTGCCCTGCTGGATGGTATCAATCCCGATTTCCTGCTGCGCATGACAACGTTCTATTCCCAGGCACGTCTATTGGGAGGCGACATCGCGGGTCTGGTGCTGGGTGTCATATCCGGACTGGCGGCTTGCGCGGCGGCCCTGCTTGCTTCCCGCCGCTTCGGGGGCGATGCGCGTGCATCGGGGGCCGCGGTGCTCGCCGCGACCGCGCTCGCCTCGCCCTATCTCTTCAGCTACGATCTGCCTTTTCTGATCTTCCCGACGCTCTGGTTGGTCATGCAGGGGCTGGAGCACGGTTTTCGCCCCTACGAAAAGCTGGCGCTTGCGGTGCTCTATTTCGCGCCCTACGCCACCCGCGCATTGGCCTTTCCCCTGGGGATCAACCTTATGCCGTTCGCCGCGCTGGTACTGCTGGCGCTGGTCTGGAGCCGTGGCGGGACAAGCGGGCCGGGAACCTCTCGCGCACCCTAGTGTTTTTACTCATCAGGACGGAGGGCAGAAGTTTCATGGAGGTACGCCATGTCGAGTTTGTCCTTCCGCAGCAGCCGCCCCGATGGCTGGGTGCAGCCGAAGCCTTATAGCGACAGTTCGCTGCGCTATCGGATGCACGGCAAGATCCAGCCGATGGAACAGCCGGGCTTCCTGGCTCGTCTGTTCGGGCTACGCTGAGGGTTCAGTCGCAAATGGACGGGGCCGGAGGTCATATCGACCTCCGGCCCCAATTCTTTGGTATCGGCCCGGTTTCAGTATTCTTCGGGCTCTTCGGGGGTGTCGGCCGTATGTGTCGGCCCCGCGTCTTTCTGGCCCTGCGCCAGCTTGAATACCACCCCGCTGAGTAGGGCAAGGGCGAGAAGGTTCGGCAGGGCCATGGCGGCATTGGAGATGTCGCCCAGTCGCCAGACCAGCTCGCTCGGCTGTGCCGCGCCAAGGAAGATGACCACGCACCACAATACGCGCCAAGCCATATGCAGCTTTTTCTCGCCCGAACGGCTGGAGCCTTTCACACGGTCGTACAGGAAGGTGATCGCCCGTTCGCCGTAATAGCTCCATGTCAACAAGGTGGTGAAGACGAACAGGATCAGTGCGATCGAGGCCACTAGCGTACCGATCGGAACCGAGGCAATCTCGACCGGGAAGGCCGCCGCGAAAGCGCCGCTGGTCATTTCGAAACCGACGCGATCGGATTGCCACGCGTGGGCCACGGCTTCGCCGCCTGCCGTGAAATCGCCGCGCACGGTAAGGATGACCAGCGCGGTCATGGTGCAGATTACGATCGTGTCGATGAAGGTCCCGAGCATGGCCATGCGGCCCTGCGTTTCGGGATCGTCGGTCTGCGCGACGGCATGGGCGATGGCGGTCGAGCCCTGGCCGGCTTCGTTGGAGAACAGGCCCCGTGCAACGCCAGCACGGATCGCGAGGATGATCGCCGCCCCCACGAAGCCGCCGCTGGCCGCCTGCGGGTTGAAAGCCCCGTGGAAAATCAGGCCGAAGGTTTCACCCAGATCGCCGAAATTCAGAATCAGCGCGATGACCGCCATGACGATGTAGGTGGCCGCCATGAAGGGCACGATTTTCTCGGCAACATTGCCGATCGACTTGATGCCGCCGATGATGACGATGAAAACGAGGATCGCGACGATCAGCCCGCCGAGCCATTCCTCGATGCCGAACAGTTCGTTGAGGCCGTCCGCCACGGCATTCGCCTGAATCGAGTTACCCGTTACCAGCGCGGAAAACAGCGTGCCGAGGCAGAAAACCACGGCGAGCCAGGTCCATTTCTTGCCCAGGCCCATCATGATGTAGGTCATCGGCCCGCCGCGCAGCACGCCATCACTCGTACGCTCGCGGTAGCGGATGGCAAGCGAGCCTTCGGCGAAGGCCAGCGCCATGCCGAACAGGGCCGTAACCCACATCCAGAAAATCGCCCCGGGACCGCCCAGCGCGATAGCGGTCGCGACACCGGCTAGGTTGCCCGTCCCGACCTGACCGGACAATGCTGTAGACAGTGCCGCGAAAGGGGAAATTTCGCCTTCGCCCTGGCTCTTGCGACCGGCGAAGAGGTTCTTGAAGGCGCTGCCGAGTTTGATGATGGGGTAGAATTTGAGCCCCACCATGATCCACAGGCCAATGCCCAGCAGGATGATGGTCATGGGTGGGAAGGGGAGCACTTCCACCCCGTTCCATGTCCCGCCCCAAATGAAATCGGATAGATTGGTGACCGGCTGAATCAGCCGCTCGCCCAGACTCGGTGCCTGGCTTGTTGCCATCGCGTAAATTCCCCTCATGCGTCCCTTGACCGGAAAGCGCGTAGGCTAGTCGCGGGCAACACACTTGCAAAGAGGAGATTCGCGCGAGTCCACCGCTTGCCTTTTCGGGTTCGCGGGACTAGTGCGGCTGTGTCTTCCGACATTGGGAATCGAGAAAAGCCCCTCCCGGACTTGAACCGGGGCGGCGAGAGACCCTACCTGAAAGGGACGTGGCGGAAGGCGGCACGATTTTTACGCGAGAGACGTGAACGATGGCAGACGAAAAGAAAACCAGCCCGGCGGAATTCCTTCGCCAGGTGCAGGCCGAAGGGCGCAAGGTCGTATGGCCGACGCGCGAGGAAACGGTGCGCACGGCGATCTTCGTGTTCATCATGACCGTCATCCTTTCGCTTTTCTTCCTTGGCATCGACTCGCTTTTCAGCGCCGTGGTGCGCTGGCTGCTGACGCTGGCCTGATGTTTCTGGCCTGAGCCGCATTTCGACAGGATAATAGAGAAAACATGGCACGCTGGTACATCATCCACGCCTATTCCGGTTTCGAGAACAAGGTTCGCGACGCAATTATCGCCGAAGCCGAACGGCTGGGCCTTTCCGAGGGTGTCGAGGAAGTCGAAGTTCCGACCGAAACCGTAACCGAAGTGAAGCGCGGCAAGAAGGTCCAGGTCGAGCGTAAGTTCATGCCCGGTTACGTGCTCGCCAAGCTGAACATGACCGATGACGTCTATCACCTCGTCAAGAACACGCCGAAGGTGACCGGCTTCCTGGGTACCAACAACAAGCCGCAGCCGATTTCCGAAAAGGAAGCGGCGCGCTATTTCGGCGGTGTGGAAGAAGCCCGCGCGGCGCCGAAGAAGGAAATCAGCGTCGATTACGAGATCGGCGATCAGGTCAAGGTGCTGGACGGCCCGTTCGCAAGCTTCAACGGCCTTGTGGAAGAACTCGATTTCGACAAGCAGAAGGTCAAGGTCTCGGTCTCGATCTTCGGCCGCGCTACCCCGGTCGAACTCGATTTCGAACAGGTCGAACTGGTCAAGTAAGGCTTCGACTACAGGCTTTCGAAAGGCCCCGCCGGGATATGCCCGGTGGGGCCTTTTCGATTCAGCATTGCTCCTTTCGCCAAACCGGGCCGCGGAAAACCGGGCCGCAGACTATCGCTTGGCCTTCGCGAAAAGGTTGACCAGCTCCTCGACCTTGGTGTGCTGTTCGCGCGTATCTCCCGAGGCAATCGCTTCGGCCACGCAATGCGAGGCGTGTTTCTTGAGGATTTCGTCCTCGGCACGGGCGAGCGCCGATTTCACCGCCTGCAATTGATGCAGGATATCGATGCAATACCGATCGTCCTCGACCATCTGTGTAACCCCGCGCACCTGCCCTTCGACCCTGCGAAGGCGATCGACGATACGTGCCTGTGCTGATTTTTCGGCCATCGGAACTCTCGCTTGAAAGATACCCTGTGGGGGTATACTGCGCCCGAAACGGAGAAATGGCAAGCCAGATGCAAGTTTCGATCAATACAACCCGCAGATCGCTCATCAGAAGTGCAGTTGCCATTGGCGGTCTCGCGGCCATGCCCGCGTGGGCGCGCGGGGTGTCGCATGGCCCGATCCGCCAGGGCTTTGACGAAGTATCGGGCCGCGTCATCGATCTTGCGGTCGGTGAAGGGCCGGTTGCAGTCGCCGGTCGGCGCGGTCATGCCTTTGCGGTCAATGGCAGCATTCCGGGGCCGCTTGTCCGCCTCAGGGAAGGCGAGCCGGTTACGCTGCGGGTTGCCAATCACCTGGCTGAAGATACGTCGATCCACTGGCATGGCTTGTTGCTGCCGTTCCAGTTCGATGGCGTGCCCGGCGTCAGTTTTCCGGGTATCAAGCCAGGCGAGACCTTTGTCTACGAGATCCCCGCGTTGCGGCAGGCCGGCACATATTGGTGGCACAGCCACTCCGGCCTGCAGGAACAGGCCGGGCATTACGGCCCGCTGATCGTCGACCCTGCGGGAACCGATCCGGTCGAGGCAGATCGCGACTATGTGCTGATGCTGAGTGAATTCACCCCGCTGCACCCCCATACGATCATGGCCAAGCTCAAGAAAGGCGAGGAATATTTCAACCGCCAGAAGACGAGCTGGACCGACGATTATCCGCTGAGTGGTGCGGATCGCAGGATGTGGGCGGGTATGCGGATGATGCCCACCGACATCGCCGATGTGACCGGTTCGACCTACACCTATCTCGCCAACGGCCATGCACCTTCGGACGGTCTCGAATATCTGTTCAAGCCCGGTGAACGCGTGCGCCTGCGCGTCATAAACGGCAGTGCGATGAGCTTCTTCAACCTGCGCATCCCAGGTACGCGGATGACGGTGGTACAGGCCGACGGGAAGAACGTTCGTCCGGTCGAGGTGGACGAATTCCAGATCGGCACGGCGGAAACCTATGACATCGTTGTCGAGCCGACGGGCGAGGCCCACACGATCGTTGCCGAGGCGATGGACCGCTCGGGCATGGCGGTGGCAACGCTTGCCTCGCGTCCCGGCGCCCGCGCGCCGGTTCCGCCTTTGCGCGATCCGGTTCTGCTGACGATGAAAGACATGGGACACGGCGGGATGGACCATTCCGGCATGGACCATGCCGCGATGGGTCATGATATGCCGATGGGCGAGATGGACCACGGCGCGATGAACATGCGCGACACATCCAAGCTGCCGACCGACGTCAAGGTCGGCCCCGGTCTCGATATGGTCAGCGCCGACCCGGTCGACCGCATGGGCGATCCAGGCCTGGGGCTCGACAAGGTTGGCCACAGGGTGCTCACCTACAAAGATCTCGCGGCGCTAGAGCCAAATGACGATCCGCGCAGCCCCAGCCGGTCGATGGAAATCCATCTCACCGGCAATATGGAACGCTATATGTGGTCGTTCGACGGGACAAAATACAACGCGGTTGCCGACCGGCCGATCCGCTTTGCCTTCAACGAGCGTGTGCGGGTCAAGCTGGTCAACGATACGATGATGGCGCACCCTATTCATTTGCACGGCCATTTCTTCGAACTGGTCAATGGCGCGGATCGGATGCACCAGCCGCAGAAACACACAGTCATCGTACAGCCGGGCGGCAGTGCGACTTTCGACGTGACGATGGACGAGCCGGGCGACTGGGCCTTTCACTGCCACCTGCTCTATCACATGCATGCAGGCATGTTTCAGGTGGTCACTGTCGCCTCGCCGGAGGGCGCGGCATGAGGACAGTGATCGCGCTTGCAATCGTCGCTGTTCCCGTGCCCGCCCTTGCGCAGCACGAAGGGCATGGCCAGCCCGAAGGCGAAAAGCCGACCGACCACTCGACGATGGACCATTCTCAGATGGATCACGGTGCCGCTGCCGCGACCTCGGGCGGTCCGGTTTTGCAGGGCCTCAAGCTTGATATTCCCGAGCCCCCCGAGGCACCGCCACCGGCGGCCGCCGGTAGCGGGCCGCCCCGCGCGGCCGACGCGATCTGGGGTGCCGAGGCGATGCGCGAAAGCCGTGAGGCTCTGGCGCGCGAAAACGGGGGAATGACGCTGTTCTGGGTTCAGGGCGACCGGCTCGAACTGCGCAGCCGCGAAGGACATGACGGTTTCCTGTGGGACATGCAGGGCTGGTATGGCGGCGATATCGACAAGCTTTGGGTCAAGACGGAGGGCGAGGGCGAAGTGAGCGGCCCGCTCGAGGATGCGGAAGTGCAGGCGCTGTGGTCGCACGCCATCGGCCCGTGGTTCGACTTGCAGGCAGGCGTCCGGCAGGACCTTACCGGTCCCGACCGAACCCATGCGGTGATCGGAGTACAGGGCCTCGCCCCCTATCTCTTCGAAGTGGATGCCGCGGCCTTCGTGTCGAACAAGGGCGATATTACCGCGCGGATCGAGGCCGAACTCGATCAGCGGATTACGCAAAGCCTGATTCTCCAGCCGCGCATGGAACTGGCGCTATCGGCGCAGGACATTCCGGAGCTGGGTGTGGGCGCGGGGATCGACCATTTCGAGGCGGGGCTGCGCCTGCGCTACGAACTCGCGCCCGAATTCGCGCCCTACATCGGAATCGAGCAGGAATGGAAGCTCGGCGACAGCGCCGATTTCGCGCGTCTCGAAGGCGAAGATCCCTCGGTTACCAGCGTCGTCGTGGGTGTGCGGTTCTGGTTCTGACCGCCGCTGCCTGTTTCACGCGCCGACGACCGGCGACAACTGACGCAAGTGATCCAGCACCAGTCCCGGACGCTGAAACAATGTGAACCCG
The DNA here is from genome assembly GCA_022953095.1 of Qipengyuania sp. ABI-127-1. Lineage (GTDB taxonomy): Bacteria > Pseudomonadota > Alphaproteobacteria > Sphingomonadales > Sphingomonadaceae > Qipengyuania. The sequence goes on from JALJCR010000003.1 coordinate 390,390, forward strand.
CCAGCACCCGCTATCGGTCCGATCGCCTCGAAGCCATGCGCGTTGCAATGGGCGAGTTGCGTGGGAAAATCGTGAATCGTGTCCTCTTCGCCGACCAGCACACGCACCGGCGCGCCTTGTGCATCGAGCCAGCGTGACCAGTCCTGCAGGATCAGCAGCAGCCCCATCGTCATCCCCCGCGCGGCACGGTCGGGACGCGAAACAAAAGCTCTCCGTACCGCTGCCTGCACGTCGGGCCTGCGCAGCGTTTCGCGGTCCAGGGGGCTTTTCTCGAGCAACCGGTCGAAATAGCGATAGGTCTCGCCGCGCATGGACAGGCGCACGACGGCGCGCACCAGCAGTTGGAGGAAGGCCGGGCTCGTGCGTGCCAGCAGCAGCGGTGCGCGCCACAGGGGATTGCGTGTGGCAGTGTCCCTTCCGTCTCGCATGGGAATGGGCGATCCGGTCAGCACCACGCCCGATATACGGTCCCCGAGATGGGCCCGCACCGCCAATCCGTAGGCTGACGAAAAGCTCGTCGCCAGGACGACGCATCGTTCGATACCCAGCGCATCGAGGAGCATTCCCGCTCGGCGGGCGAACTGATCGACCCCGGTCACCACGTCTTCGGACGCTTCTCGCGCGGTGTAGAACGGCATCCACGGAATGACGAGATCGAACGCTTCCGTCTTCGCTCGCTGTTCGAGATCGGGGATGAGGATGGGACCTTCGATAGCACCATGGAGCATAAGCACCGGCGTCCCGCCCCGCACCCCGCATCGTTCGAAAGGCATTTCGCTGCCATCGGCCAGAACCGCTGCCGGTTGGCGGATGCTTCCGCTTTTCAGGCCACCGGTCGGACCCATCTGACGCAGCCGCCACGCTTCCGAAAACCCTGCATAGAGCGCGACCAGCTCGCTCTGCGAAGCCACGCCCAGCTTGCGCATGGTCGCCTTGAGCTGATTGCGTGCGGTACCGATGGAACGGTCGCGATCGGCAGCGAAATCGGTCAGGCTCCGGCCTTCGACCAGATAGCGCATCAATTCACTTTCCGCTGTGCTCAGGCCCATTGCAATGGCGAATTCGGTCGCGACGGGATCGACCCATGATAGGCTCAGGCGGCGCAGGTCGATCAACCGCCGGCCCTCTTTTTCGCGAACCGTGGCGACCATCGGAACGCCGCGTTCGTCTTCCGGCGTTCGCTGGATGCGCAGGATCATCGATTGCCGGGAATCCCGTCCTTCGACGAATTGCCTGAGCCGCTGGCGCCGATCGGCATCGAAGCCGGTCGCGAAATCCGGCAGCGTGTCACCGGGGACCCATGAGGGGTCCTGGCCACCATCGACCAAGCGCAAGGAGCTATCGATGGTAAAAGCGATGGCATTGTCGAGGCCGTGCTTTCCGCTTGGCGGCCCTAGGGATAACCCGGCAAAATCGGAGTCGTCCGCGAAATGCACCCGATCGAATATCTCGCCGACCTGTTCGATGTGCGGGGCCAGTATCTGGGGGGCGTCACTGCCCTTATCGGCTGCCTTCGCCACCTGGAGTTGCAGGTCGAAAAGGTGCTCCGGGTCGGCCACGACCTCATAGGCTTCGCGTATCAGCCGGTTGCGAAACACATCGTCCAATTCGCCAGCCGCTTCCCATTCTGCGTCATTCACCGGCTGTGTATTGCGGTTGCGCTTTGCTTTTCCAAGAAAAAAGCGGGAACGGTTCGGGACCGCCCCCGCCTGTCAGTCGGCCACCGTGCCGCATGGCGTTTTGGGAAGCCCTCGCGCCGTGCGGATGTGGCTGTTCAGGGGGACCGATCGGAACCGGTCACTCGGGTCGCCCTGGAGAAAGGGATGACGCGGCCCGCAATTACCTGATTGGGACCTAGGACGGGTGCGGGCCGCGTCGGCCGCGTGGTTCAGCGCCTCGTGGCGCCGCGGCGATAGGCGAAGGCAGCGACACTCTCGCCCGAAGCGACATTGTAATACTGGCAATAGAAGTCGGTGCCCTTGTCATTGTGTAGGTCGGGCATGTTGAAACCGAGCATGTGTTTGCCGCGACGCTTGAGATCGTTGTCCCAGGCGCGCGAGCGGTCGGAATTGCTGCCGCTGGCGGTCGGTTCGTAGCCCAGCGAATTGCCGGTGTGCAGCATGATGTCCTTGCCGGCGATATTGCTCCACCGGGGGAAGGCTGCGGGATTGGCATTCTGGCCGGTGTCCATCTCGATGCACTGCATTTTCCAGCCACCCTTCATCGAGGCCCACCGATTGGCGGGCACTTCCATGTAAAGCACATCGCCCGAAGCCATCGAGGGCATGATACAGCCATTGCTGGCGCTGACCGGCTCGCGGTCGATGATGCCGCCGCGCTTCTCCTGCGAGAGGCCCTGCTGGAAGGTATAATCGCCGAACTTGCCGACAAAGGCATTGCTGATCGGCAGCCCGGCGCATTTGGTCATCGAAGTGAACTTGGCCGAAGGTGTCGGGGCGCGGCCCGCATATCCCGGACGCTTGGCGGTGCAACGACCGGTCCCGCCGGTCGCGTCGCAACCGCTGCGACTGGCGGCGCTTGCCGCGACGCCGGTGGCGATGGCTGCATTGCGCCCGCCAGCCACGGCAGCGGCCGCACCCACGACGTTGCGGCCCTTGGTGCGGCGGGTTTCTTCGACCACCTCGACGGCGGTGTTGGCATCTTCTGCCGCTTTCTCGACCTTCTTGACGGCCTTCTTGAGTTTGTCGAACGGACCCGCGCTAACGGGAGTGGTGGCGATTCCGGTGGCGGCAACGGCCAATCCGGCGGCGATGAGAATTTGATGTTTCATGGTCACGATCCCTTGATTCCAAAAGGTTCGTGACGATTACAGGCGCCCTCTTTCCGCCTGAATGTCCCATCTGGTACATAGCCCGCGAAGAACCGGGCTCAGCGCGAACAGGCTCGCTCATCGGTAGCCCGAATTCGCGAGGCAACAGTGGTGGTCCGCAGGCGAAGCAGCGATCGCTGGCATTTCTTGAGTTGAAACCGGACTTTGCGGTCCTTGAAATCCAGCGAAACCCGGCGGAAATTCTCCATAAGATCGGTGCCGAGCAGGAGCGAGGGTTCGTCCTGGAGGCCGAAGACTTCGAAAGGCGGAATGTCGGCGAAAGCGATTGGTACGTTGCGCAGGGCGACTGGCCCGAGCTTGAGTTCCTGGATCACCATGAAATCCAGATCCAAAGCCTTCCCAGTAACGCCATAAACGGTGATCTTTTGGAGCTTGTCCTTGCGCCTGAGCGTCAAACGCTCGCGCAGCGCCGTATTGCCGATGGTGATTTCGGACCCGGTATCGACCACTGCGTCGACCGATACACGGCCTGCCTTGACTTCGGTCAGGATCAGTTGGCCGCTCTGAAGACGCCCCTTGACGATAATCACGCCGCCTACCAGCGGAGCCGGGGTGAAACCATCGTCCACGCTGATGTGCCGTTTCTCGAAATCGATGAGGAGGCGCTGTTCGACCAGGGCGTCCAGGCCGATCATGCCATCGCCGCCAAGGTCCCGTTCGTCGAGCACCGGTAGTTCCAGATCGGTCGTCGCAGTCGGACCAAGTACGAGTTCGTCGACGAAGACGCGGTCGACCATCTTACTCTCCGTCACCCCGTGCAGCATCGTCGGCTCGACTGGGGGCATGGCCAGTTTCCCGGCAAGCCGTTCGCCGACCACCGATGTGTCGGCCCCGCTGTCGACGACGAATTTGTGCGGCCCGGTGCCATTGACCATGACGTCTACCGTCATCCGGCTGCGCAGTTTGCGCGCGTCTATTTCTTCGCCGCCGATAGCCAGCGTTTCGTCGAATTCGGCTGACGGAATGGCGGGTAGTCGCGTATTGGCGGGTTCCGGCGATTGCGGAGCGGGTTCCACCTGCGCAGAGGCGGCCGTGGCAATGCACAGCAAAGCCGAAAGAGCAATCGTCGGGACACATCTGCTCATTCTCGATGCAATACACGCCCATCGGGCGACGAGCGAATCATCATCGACAAGGAACAAACCCGGTCCGACCGGAGAGGCGCGCGCGCCAGCTACACCTATTCGAAGGTCTCGTCGACGAGGCGGGCAGCGAGAGCAACGCTATCCGCATCCTGAGGATTGGAGAGCACGGCCGAGGCGGGCACTTCTAGACGATATTCGAGTCCGTCATCGGTATAGGAACGCGACGCTTCGCCCCGCAGCATTTGCGGCACGATGCGGGTCAGCAGTTTGGTTCCAAAGCCGCCTTCGGCAAGCGTCTTTCCGCCGGGTTCGTCTTCAAGGGTTACGGTCTCGCGCCATACGAGCGTGAAGAGTTGGTCTCGGTTCGAGCCGGTGATGTCCCAGGAGATATCGACCCGGGCTTCGGGGGTGCCGGGAAGGCTGTATTTCTGGGCGTTGGTCGCCAGTTCGTGGATTGCGAGCGAAATTTGCTGTGCCGCTTCGCTGACGATCTGCGTGTCCGGCCCGTCGATGACAACCTGTTCGCCATAGGCCAGCAAGAGCGGATCGAGCTGCTGGCGGATGATCGTCGCCAGATCTCCGGACTGGTTGTCGTCGCCCCGAAGCACGGTCGAGGTTGCCCTCGCCAGGGACTGTATGCGACCGAGCAGTGCTTCGACGAACTCTTCGGTCCGCTCGTGGCCGTGTGCCGTCTGCCTCGTGAGCGAAGTGACGACCGATAGCAGATTGCCGCTGCGGTGGACGGCTTCGCGCGTCTGCACCGCAAGCTTGGCATTGGCGGCATGAAGCTCCTCGGTTCGCGCTGCCACCAGGTCTTCCAGCTTCGCTAGCGTTTCCTCATGCGCCCGTGCTTCGGCCTGGAGTTTCCGGTTGGCTTCGGCGAGCTGGGCAGGGGAGGGCAGGGAAACCAGGATCGGAATCAGGCGGAACAGCACGATGGCGGTAGCGGCGGAGACAAATCCGGTCGCCAGTTTCAGCAAACCGACCCAGGGATAGATCGGGTACCACAGGGTTGCGATTCCCATCATATGGGTCAGCCCGCACAGCAGGATGAAACTGGCGAACAAAACAACCAGTCCCGAATAGGGAATGTCCTTGCGCCTGCGCAGCACCGTGAGCAGCGCCACCGGGATTGCCGTATAGGACAGGAAGATCAGCAGATCGCTGCCGGCCCACAGGAAAACCAGCCACGGTTGCCACAGCAGGCACATGCCGTGGGGCATATATTGCCAGATATCGACAAAGTTCTGCATGCGCGCTCCCCTTAGGAAGGGCACTCCTAGCACAGTCCGGTCAAAGCGATAGACGCGAGGGTCTATTTTGTTGTTCTCAAGAGGAAAACGTCGTGAGCCGCCTGCAGGACGGCTTGCGTCGAGGCCGGTAAGGGAGGAAGAAACCCGCCCCTTGCAGCCACCGACAATAGGGGCGAATCGCTTGCATTCGGTCGCAAAATCGCTATGTGCGCGCCTTCCCAAGACATCCTCGGGAACCCGTGCGGGAGGTCCGTCCAGTCGGACCGCTTGACCGCTTACCATGAGCCCCGGTTCGAAAGTGCCGTGGCGATAGTGAGAAAGGAGGCCAATTATGGCCAAGAAGATCGACGGCTATATCAAGCTGCAGGTGCCTGCCGGCACCGCCAACCCCTCGCCGCCCATCGGCCCTGCGCTGGGTCAGCGCGGCGTGAACATCATGGAATTCTGCAAAGCCTTCAATGCCGCCACCGGCGACATGGAAAAGGGCATGCCGATTCCGACCACCATCACGGTCTATGCCGACCGTTCGTTCACCTTCGTGACCAAGACGCCGCCGGCCAGCTTCCTCATCAAGAAGGCTGCCAAACTGAAGTCGGGCTCGAAGGAGCCGGGCAAGGTTTCGGCCGGGTCCATCAAGCGGTCGGCTCTGGCGGAAATCGCCGAGCAGAAGATGGCCGACCTGAATGCAAACGACATCGAACAGGCTACTAAGATCATCGAAGGCAGCGCGCGTTCGATGGGCCTCGACGTGGTGGAGGGCTAAGATAATGGCTAAGCAGACCAAGAAGCAGCAGCTCGTCGCCAAGCTCGACAGTGAAAAGCTCTACACCGTGGACGAAGCACTCGCCACGCTGCGCGAGCACAAGGCGAAGTTCGACGAGACCGTCGAAGTCGCGATGAACCTCGGCGTCGACCCGCGCCACGCCGACCAGATGGTCCGCGGCATGGTGTCGCTTCCGAGCGGTACCGGCAAGGACGTCAAGGTCGCCGTGTTCGCCAAGGGTGACAATGCCGACAAGGCCCTAGCCGCCGGTGCCGACAAGGTCGGTGCGGAAGATCTCATGGAAGACATGCAGAACGGCAACCTCGACTATGACCGCGTGATCGCCACGCCTGACATGATGGGCGTCGTCGGCCGTCTCGGTAAGGTGCTGGGTCCCAAGGGCCTGATGCCGAACCCGAAGCTCGGCACCGTGACCCCGAACGTGGAACAGGCCGTGAAGGACGCCAAGGGCGGCCAGGTCGAATTCCGCGTCGAAAAGCAGGGCATCATCCACTCGGGCATCGGCAAGCTCTCGTTCAAGGACGAGGACCTCAAGGCCAATTTCAAGGCCATGACCGACGCCATCGTCAAGGCAAAGCCTTCGGGTGCCAAGGGCAAGTACGTCCGCAAGGTCACGCTGACCTCGTCGATGGGTCCGGGCCTCAAGGTCGACCTGGCTGAAGTCGAAGGCGCGTAAGCCCAGCTTCGCAGCCGTCGCCAAGACATACGAAAGGGCCGGTGGGTGCAGACCCGCCGACCCTTTTGCGTGGGCGAGCGCAGGGCCATTCCCTAGCGCAAAAGTCGCCGCAGGGTGCCCTCGACGCCGGTTTGCCGTGCAAGCCGTTTGACGGATTTCAAGGCGCCATCGAAGCCGCCGAGGCTCGCAACCAGGGCGCGATTGGCCCAGGTTGGGCGAAGCATCAGGAAACTGGCGCAATCCACGCTGTCGGTTCCGAACAGCGCCTTGTGCGCGCCTTCGCCCTCGGTGAAGTCGAAATACTGGTAGCGTCCCTCGGCGAAGAGGCTCTCGAGCGCTGCCATCTGCAGCACCGTGCCGGGCGACAGGCCGGCATGGCCGGGATCGAAGCCGAGATAGGCATAGACCAGCGTCTCGCGCTCCACCGGAAGGTAGAGATAGGCGACCGGAGCGTTGTCGAGGAAAAGCAGGAAAGCGCGCAGACGGTCCTCTGCCGCCAGATCGTGTCTCTCCGCCTGGGCGGCTTCGCCTTCGGGCAAGCCCGCGTCGAGCAGGCGTGCCTGATAGGTTCTGCGCGATAGCGGCTGGGCCAGCGCTGTGAACGTGTCGATTTCCTCGGGTGTGCGATAGGCACGCAGATCGAGCGAGCCGCCCGCCGCCTTTTCGAACTTGCGGCGTTTGCGGCGCAGCGTCGAACGGGTCTTGGCCGAGAAGCGTGAGAAGTAGTGTTCGTAGCTGCCCGCCATGTCGATGAAGTATCGCGCATATTGCTCGCGCGAACCGATCAGGAAACCCGGCATCGCTGAGCGCAGGCGAAGCTCCGCCGCCGCCGGGGCGGAAAGCACCCGCAGCCCTTCGACACTGTTCAGCGCGGGCACCGGCGGCACCCGCCCGGCGAGAATATCCTGCAGCGAAAAGGCCAGCGTGGCGACCGAGCGCTCGATCGAGAACAGCCGTCGCGATCCTACCGTGAACGGGATGCGATATTCGGTGGAAGGCATGAGATCACCCGTCACGATGCGCCGTAAAGCGCATTGGAGGCGAGCTGTTCCATAGTCCGTGCCGCGGTGCGGAAGGGGCTGTGCGGCATGGCGGCTGCGCCGGTTCCGTCGCCGATTTGCGGCGGGTGGCTGGTGAAGGTCGCCCCGTGCGCCCCCGGCGTTGCCGCTATGCTCGCGCAGAACCTGGCGAAGCGATCGCGGACGATCGTGTTGGCGCGCGTGCGGTCGCGGCTCATCAGCTCGAAACTGTGGCTGACGATATTGAGCATGGCGGTGCCTTCGCGCACGCAGAAGCGCAGCGCCGCCGCGAGCTCGCGATGCGAAAGCGCGGTGATCTGCGCGTGGCGCTGGCCACCATGGCTGTGGATCGATCCTACGGGGACTTCGATCGTGCCGTGGTGACGAACGACCCGGCGGTCGTCGGCGGACAGCGAAATGCGGCATTCCGAACCAGCGATACCGGGCACATGGCTGCTATCGTAACGGATCCCCACCTTCGCCAGCGCGCGCAGTGTCGCATCGTCCGCACCGAAATTGCCCGCCCTGAAGGCGGTGGGGACGGGAGCCCCGGCCCGCACTAGAAACTCGCGCGCGATTTCGATCAGTTCGACCTGCTCCGATTCCATAAAATCGTGCATGTTGCGGCCCGTGCGTCCGGCGAGCGGGTTGGCATCGCCCGCCAGTTCCAGCCATTCCGGGTGAAGGTGCAATTGCACGTCGTGCCCCCGTTCCAGGATCGGTTCGACGACATCCGCGATCGCCCCGGTACCCCATAGCAGCGCGGGCATGGGATCGACGAAGAAAACGCCCTTGATCCCGTGGGCGTCCATCACGTCCATCTGATACCCGATCCCGACATCGCCGGTCGGCGTGCGGCAGGCAATCGAGCGGTCGAACACCTCTTCGCGCGCATGCGCGCCGAGGCGCAGGGCAAGCCCCGCCGAATACTCCGTGTCGATCGTGATATAGACCCTAGTCATCGCGCGGACCCTATCATGCGAGGGTTAACGGCATGATGACGAAGCCGGGCCGTCAGATGCCGCCCGGGGTGAAGTCGAAACCGGCAGTCGCAAGCCCGTCGCACAGGCTGTCGACGCAGCTCTGGAGCTCGTCCTCCCGCGTCGAACGGACGACGAAATTGGCGCCCACCCGCCCTTCGCGAAAGAAGGGATAGCTGCCGATCTGACACTGCGGATGGGCCTGTTCGACCTGGCGCAGAATGTCGGCGACCTCGCTTTCGGGCGTCCAGCATCCGACCGTTTGGGACAGCAGCGGGGCGCCGCCTTCGAGCGTTCCGGTCAGCGCATCGAGCATGCCGGCGGTGATATGCGGCACGCCGGCCATGAGATGCAGATTGCCGAGCTTGATCCCCGGTGCTCCCGACATCCGGTTGGGGATCAGTTCGGCGCCCTCGGGCACGCGCGCCATGCGCAAGCGCGCCTCGGTCAATTCCTTGCCGATGCTGGCGTAATAGCGTTCGAGCATGGCCTTCGCCTCGGGATGGATGACCACCGGAACACCCATCGCCTCTGCCACCGCATCGACGGTTATGTCGTCATGGGTGGGGCCGATACCGCCGGTGGTGAAGAGGTAGTCATACGCTTCGCGCAAGGCATTCACCGCTTCGACGATGCGATCCATCACATCGGGAACTACGCGCACTTCCGACAGGCGAATACCCTGCACTTGTAGCCAACTGGCGACCTGGGCGATGTTCTTGTCGTGCGTGCGCCCCGAAAGGATCTCGTCGCCGATGACGACCAGACCCGCAGTATAGATGCGTTCATTCATGGATGGCACGCCTAACGTGCTCGTCGCATGAATGCTACTCTGCTGCTTCCAGTTGCTGGTCGGCAGCGCGCGCATTGGCGCCGTGACGGCGGAATTCCAGCACGCCATCGTCGACCGGCTCTTCCTTCATGCGTTTGCGATCGACCACATATTCCTGATTTAGCCGCCAGGGATAAGCGACCGCGTTTTTCGGCATGATCGATTTGGCGCGCTGGATATAGCCCGAAGAGAAATCGAAGATGTCGTCTTCCTCGATCCGGCCTTCTGCCTCGGCTGTCAGAACCGGCTCGACCACATCGACGCCCTTCGCGCGGCTTTCGTTGAGCACCCGGCAGATAAAATCGGAATTGATATCCGCGCGCAGAGTCCAACTGGCGTTGAGATAGCCGAACACAACCGCCAAATTGGGCAGGTTCGAGAACATGCAGCCCTTGTAATAATAATGCTGGGCGAGATCGATGGCCTGCCCTTCGCGCGAGAGCTGGATCTTGCCCGCCACCGCGAGTTTGAGGCCCGTTGCGGTAACGACGATATCGGCGGGCAGGAAACGATCGTCGGTCAGCCGCACTCCGCCTTTTTCGAAGGCTTTGATATGGCCGGTGACTATATCGGCCTTGCCACTCTTGAGCGCGGTGAACAAATCGTCGTCGGGGACCAGGCACAGGCGCTGGTCCCAAGGGTTGTAGGGCGGGGTGAAGGGCGCGAGATCGTAATCCTCGCCCATCGACTTGCGAATACGTTTGTGAAGTGTCGCAGCCATTTTCTCGGGCTGCGTCCGCGCGCGTTTGAAGCCGAAATCCTGCAAGGTGATGTTCTTCCACCGCGTGATCCGGTAGGCGAGTCTCTCCGGCAGGATCTTGCGCAGGAAATTGGCCAGCGCATCCTTTGCTGGACGGCTGAACATCCAGGTCGGCGTGCGCTGTAGCATCGTCACCTTGGCCGCCTTGCCGCTCATCGAGGGGACGATAGTGACGGCAGTCGCACCCGATCCGATCACGACGACATTCTTGCCGGTATAGTCGAGGTCTTCGGGCCAGAACTGTGGATGGATAACCTGCCCTTCGAATTCGCCGAAGTCGAAGCCCGGATCGTAGGGTTCGTCATAGTCGTAATAGCCCGATCCGAGATAGAGCCAGTTGGCGGTAAGGTGCTTTTTCTCGCCCTCGCCGGTCTCGAGCGTTACGTGCCAGCGCCCATCGCTTTCGCGCCAGTCGGCGGCGAGCACTTTGTGCCCGAACCGCATATGCTTGCGGATGTCGCGTTCATCGACGATACGATCCAGATATTCGAGAATGGCAGGCCCATCGGCGATCGACTTCTCGTGTTTCCACGGTTCGAAATCGAAGCCCAGCGTGTGCATGTCGCTATCCGAACGGATGCCGGGATAGCGGAACAGGTCCCAGGTGCCGCCCAGGTTCTCGCGGCGTTCGACGATGACGAAATCATGGCCCGGCGCCTTTTCCTTCATGTGCGCTGCCATGCCGATGCCGGAAATTCCTGCACCCACGATCATAACATCGAAATCGGTCGCCGTGTTCGTCATCTGTCTCTCCCAAGTTCCCGGAACCTAGCTCAGTCTGAACGAAAGCACCAGCCTCAGTTGCAGGGCGCAACCTAATCTGCGGGGTCGGTTCCATCGACGAGCGGATCGCCTCCGCGTCCTGCTTGGCTATCGCTTTCGCGCAGAGGCTGCGTTAGGGCGGTCGGAAAGGGGAACCTTCGCAGCATGTCTAGCAGCGCCAAGCAGAGGCCGCGGCGGGTCACTTCGATAGACGTGGCCGAACGCGCCGGGGTGAGCCAGTCGACCGTCAGTCGCGCGCTGGCCGGTTCGGAAACCATCACCCCGGCAACTCGCCGCCGGGTCGAGCTGGCGGCGGAGGAACTGGGCTATCACGTCAATATGCGCGCTGCGGGCCTGCGGCGCGGTGAAACGGGCACGATAGCGATCGTGGTCATCGGGCGCGAGGGACAGGGTCCCGCAGCCATCAACCCGTTTTACTACAGCCTGCTGGGAAGCACCTGCGCTGCGGCGGCAGAGCGCGGATACCAGGCGCTGGTTTCGTTCCAGGCCAAGCCGGAGGAGCTTTTCGGACATTATGTCGCGCGCCGCCAGGCCGACGGTGTGGTCGTCATCGGGACGGCGACCAATCACGCAGCCTGGGATTATTTCCGTGAACGCGCGGAAGATACCGATGGCATCGCTTTTTGGGGCTCGCCCTTCGACGACAGTGTCTGGGTCCGCTCGGACAATCGCGACGGGGGGCGGATTGCAGTGGAACGCCTTGTGAGCAGTGGTGCCCGGCAAATCGTGTTCGTCGGCGATACCGCATCTTCCCAGCGGCAATTTCGCGAGCGCTACGATGGCTATCGCAGCGCTATGGAAGCGGCGGGGCTTGCGCCGGTGGATGCCGTGGTCAGCGAAGGCGGTGATCGCGTCTCTCAGGGGCGCAACGCCATAGCGAAGTTGGTGGACAGCGGTGCACGCTTCGATGGCCTTTTCTTCGCCTGCGATGCGATGGCCTTGGGCGCGCTGGAGAAACTGGCCGCGCGCACCATCGATGTGCCGAACGATGTTGGCGTTATCGGCTTCGACGGTCTCGGCTCGGGCGAGTTCAGCTCGCCGCCTCTCACCACGGTCGAACCCGATTTCGCCCAGGCCGGCATGCTGTTGGTCGATACCGCCCTTGCATCGCAGGACGAACGCCCCGAACGCCGTGTTGCTGTCCATCTCGTCGAGCGCGCCAGCGTGCGCCGACCAATCGAATAATCCACCCGGAGAGACCCATGAAAACCAGTATTGCCTCCGTGCTTGCCGCGCTGTTCGCCAGCCAGGCCGCCCATGCCCAGGACCCGCAGCCGAGCCCCAACCCGGTGGAGGAGCAGGAAGTCGACGCATCGGCGGAAGAGGGGCCGACCGAAGGCAGCGGCATGGCTGTCGATGCGGCGCCCGCGACGGCCAATCCGGCAGCCGAGGCCGAGGACGAGCCATGGGACATCACCGCACCGCGCGGAGCGACGATCAGGCAGGTCCCGATCCGGACGGACGAAGGCACGTGGATGGATGTCGACGTGTCGCCCGACGGGCGCATGCTGGCCTTCTCGCTGCTGGGCGATATCTACACCATGCCGATCACGGGCGGTGCGCCGACGCGCATTGCCGACGGTCTCGCATGGGAAGTGCAGCCGCGCTTTTCGCCCGACGGTCGCCGGATCGCCTTCACCTCCGACCGCGGCGGCGGCGACAACATCTGGATCATGAATGCCGACGGGTCTGACAAGCGCCAGCTGACGAAGGAAGATTTCCGCCTTCTCAACCAGCCGAGCTGGTCGCCCGACGGGAACTACATCGTCGCCAAGAAGCATTTCACCACCCAGCGCTCGCTCGGCACGGGTGAAATCTGGCTTTACCACGTTTCGGGCGGCGGCGGCGTCAAGCTGGTCAAGCGCGCCAGCGAGACGTTGCAGAAGGAACTGGGGGAGCCGGTTTATGCGCCGAACGGCGAGGCGATCTATTATTCGCGCAACGTCACCGGCGGCCCGATCTTCGAATATGCGCAGGATTCGACGCAGGGCACCTTCGCGATCGAACGCTACGAGCTGGCCACCGGCGAGGTAACCACTGCCGCCAGCGGCTTCGGCGGCGCGGTGCGTCCGCAACCTTCGCCCGATGGCAACAGCCTCGCCTTCATCCGCCGCGACAAGGACCAGACCGAGCTGTGGGTCAAGGACCTTGCGACCGGCGAACAGCGCATGATCTATGGCGATCTCGACATGGATATGCAGGAGACCTGGGCGGTCTATGGCTTCTATCCCCTGATGGACTGGACGCCCGACGGCAATTCGCTCGTGCTCTGGGCAGGCGGCAAATTGAAGCGTGTCGCCGCAGATGGCAGCGGCGCGCGCGACATTCCCTTCACCATTAACGACACGCGCGGCGTCGCCGATGCGCCTCACCCCGTGATCACGGTTTCGCCTGACAGTTTCACTGCAAAAATCCCGCGCTTTGCCAGCGTCTCGCCCGATGGCCGCACGGTCGTGTTCGAGAGCCTCGGCAGGCTCTATTCCAAGCCGGTAGCAGGCGGCACGGCGAGCCGCCTTACCTCGGGCAATGACGATGCGCTCGAGCTATGGCCTTCGTGGTCGCGCGACGGGCGCCGCATCACCTATGTCCGCTGGACCGATGCCGGGCTCGGCCAGATCATGACGGCCAATGCCAATGGCTCGGGGGCGAGGGCGGTCACTTCGATGCGCGGCCATTACGCGAACCCGCGCTTTTCGCCCAATGGCAACACGATCGTGTTCGAAAAGCGATCGGGCGGATACCTGACCTCGCCAGAATTCTCGGAGAACGAGGGTGTCTATCGCGTCAGCGCCTCCGGCGGCACGCCCGAACTGATTGCGCGCGACACGTCGAACCCGCAATTCGGCGCCGATAGCGACCGCGTGTTCATGCTGGGCCGCAAGGATGGCAAGCTGCAACTGCTCTCCGCCGATCTCGACGGCGAAGCGCGGCAGGTCCACGCCGAGGGCGAACTGGCGACCGAATATCACGTCAGTCCGCGCGGCGATTTCGTTGCCTTTCGCGAGAATTACGAGGTCTTCGCCACGCCGCTTATGCCCGGTGGGCAGGCGGTGACGGTGGGCGAAAAGGCCAGCTCGCTGCCCGTGGTGCGCGCGTCGAAGGGCGGGGCGGATTATATCGGCTGGACGCAAGGCGGCGATATGCTGACCTGGTCGATGGGGCCGGTCCTCTACCGCGCCAGCATCGCCGCGATGTTCGCCAATGCGCCGAAGGACAAGGACGCACCCGAATTCGTCCCGCCGACCAGCGGGACTTCGCTCGAACGCATGGTCGCCGCCGACAAGCCGCGCGGCACGGTGGCGATCACCGGCGCGAAGATATTGACCATGGCGGGTGAGGGTGCGGGCGAGATCACCAATGGTACCATTGTCATCATCGGCGACCGGATCGCCGCGATCGGTCCGGCGTCCTCGGTCCAGGTCCCGCAGGGTGCGAGAGTGATCGACGCAGCGGGCAAGACCATTATGCCGGGCCTGGTCGATGCGCATGCGCATGGGCCGCAAGGCACGGGCGATCTGGTGCCGCAGCAAAACTGGTCGCTGGTCCAGAACCTTGCGATGGGCACGACGACGATCCATGATCCGTCCTCGCAGGCGAGCATGATCTTCGCCGCGGCCGAACGCCAGCGCGCGGGGTCGCTGCTCGCGCCACGCATCTTCTCGACGGCGGAAATCGTCTATGGGGCCAAGGCGCCGAGCGTCTATGCGCGGATCGACAGCTACGAGGATGCGCTGGCGCATATCCAGCGGATCAAGGCGCAGGGCGGCATTTCGATCAAGAATTACAACCAGCCGCGGCGCGACCAGCGCCAGCAGGTGGTGGCCGCCGCGCGTGCGGAGAACATGCTGGTGGTGGCCGAAGGCGGATCGCTGTTCGGCATGGACATGAACCTCATCGCCGATGGCAATTCCACCCTCGAGCACAATGTTCCCGGCGAAGTCTTCTACGAGGATGTGCTGCAATTCTGGGCTGGGTCGAACGTCAATTACACGCCCACGCTGGTGGTGACCTATGGCGGCCTGGCCGGCGATCCTTACTGGCGGCAGGCGACCGATGTGTTCGCCAACCCGCTGATGGTCCACACCCCGCCGCGCCAACTGATTGCGCAAACGGCACGGCGCGTGAAGGCGCCCGACTGGGCTTTCGTCGACGACGAGGCCGCGCGTGAGGCGAAGAAGCTCGCCCAGCGCGGGGTCAAGGTCAGCATTGGGGCGCATGGCCAGCAGGCCGGTGTCGCCGCCCATTGGGAGCTGTGGAGCTTTGCCCGGGGCGGCATGTCGGCGGTCGAAGCGCTGCGGGCGGGAACGATCGAGCCTGCCAAATCGCTCGGCATGGAGCGCGATATCGGCAGTCTCGAAGTCGGCAAGCTGGCCGATCTCATCGTCCTGGATGCCGATCCCAGCGAAAATATTCGCAATTCGGACAAGATCGACCGCGTGATGCTGGGCGGTCGCCTTTACGATGCGCGGACGATGAACGAGGTCGAGACCGGCGACGCCCGGCGCCTGCCCTATTGGTGGGAATGACCCCGGCCGAGACGGGCGGTGCGGATTGCGGTTTCGCGCTGCCCGTCTGCCGGGCCTGCATGACGGCTTCTATTCCGCGCGGATCTGCCCCAAAAACGCCTCCACGCGCTGTTTGAGCGCGCTGGCCTGACCTTCTAGCTCGGTTGCCGAATTAAGCACTTGGCTTGCGGCGGTACCGGTGGTGAGGCTGGTTTCGCGGAATTCGTCGATATGCGATGCGACCTCGTCGGTCGAACGGGCGGCGAGATCGATGCTGCGGGCGAGATCCTGCCCGGCGACCGATTGCTGGTCCACCGCGCTTGCAATCGAAATCGCGGTCGACTCGAGTTCCTTGATCTGCCCGGCGATCGAACGCAGCGCGCCGACGCTGGCGCCGGTCGAATCCTGCATTGCCCGGATCTGGGCGGCCACGTCCTCGGTCGCGCGGCTGGTCTGGGCGGCCAGTTCCTTGACCTCGCTGGCGACCACCGCGAAGCCGCGGCCTGCCTCCCCGCCGCGCGCCGCCTCGATCGAGGCGTTGAGGGCGAGCAGGTTGGTGCGCTGGGCGATCGACTGGATCAACTCGACGATTTGCCCGACCTGGTCCGCCGAAACCGCAAGGGCGGAAATGGTCTCGTCGGCCCCGTTGGCGGCGTCGGTCGCCTTGCGCGCCAGTTCGGCCGAATGGGCCGCCTGACGGCTGATTTCACCGATCGACAGGGCGAATTCGTCGGAGGCCGCCGCCGCGGCGGTCACGCCATTATTCGCCTGGTTCATCGACTGGGAAACGCGCTGCGACTGATCGGCTGCACGCTCCGCGCTGGTTGCCATCCCCGAGGCGGTCACATTCAGTTGGCTCGCCGCAGTCGCCACGCCGCTGACCACATCTGCGACTTCACTCTCGAAGGCGCCGGCCATGCGCATCAGTTCAGTCTTGCGTTTTTCCGCCGCTTCCTTGCGGTCGGCGAATAGTTCGTCGAGCTTGTGACCGGATTTCAGAAACACTTCCAGCGATCGGGCAAGATCGCCGATTTCGTCTTCGCGGTCGAGTCCTGCCACCTCGATGTCGCGGGAGCCCCGGGCCAGGCGCGACATGCCGTGCGACACGCGGAGAAAGGGTTCGATGACCTGATCGAGTATCAATTTGAGGCTTACGATGCCGCCGGCAAGAGATGTTGCGGCGATGGTAATCACCGCGAAACGGGCCGTTTCCGCAAATTCGGGATAGGTCAGACCGATGGCGGCGAGAACCGCAATCACGAGCAGGCCGCCGAGCGTGATACCCAATGCCAGCTTTGCCTTGCGCGCCAACGACAAATCCATGAACCAGCGCGACAGCGCCGAATTGCGAGTTCGCGATTGCGAATAGTCTATATCGACATCCGCGATTTCCTGGACCAACTCGTCGGCCATGATCGAACTGTATGCGGTCATCCCCGTTTACCCCTTTAAGGCTGCGTCAACCGTAAGGGCGGATTGCTTGCAATCGAGTTAAGCGGCGCGCACGTGTTGAAGGAATTGCGACACCTGCGTCTGAAGTGTCATCGCCTGAGCCTCGAGCTCGGTCGAGGAATTGAGCACCTGGCTGGCGGCCGCTCCGGTCGCGTAGCTGGTCTCGCGAACCTGCACGATATTGGATGACACTTCGTCGGCGGATCGTGCGGCAAGGTCGATGCTGCGGGCGAGATCCTGCCCGGCTACCGATTGCTGATCCACCGCGCTGGCGATCGATGTGGCGGTACTTTCGAGTTCCTTGATCTGCTCGGCGATCGAGCGCAACGCGCCGACGCTGGCACCGGTGGAATCCTGCATGGCGCGGATCTGCTCGGCGACTTCCTCGGTCGCGCGGCTGGTCTGGGTGGCCAGTTCCTTGACCTCGCTGGCGACCACCGCGAAGCCGCGCCCCGCTTCCCCTCCACGGGCCGCCTCGATTGAAGCGTTGAGGGCGAGCAGGTTGGTGCGCTGGGCGATCGACTGGATCAGTTCGACGATCTGGCCGATCTGGTCCGCCGAAACGGAGAGGGCGGAAATGGTTTGGTCGGCACCGCTGGCGGCAGCGGTTGCCTTGCGTGCCAAGGCAGCCGAATGGGACGCCTGGCGGCTGATTTCGCCGATCGACATGGCGAATTCGTCCGAGGCGGCGGCGGCAGCGGTCACACCATTCGATGCCTGCTCCATCGAATCGGTGACATTGGTCGTCTGGACGGATGCCTGCTCGGCGGTGGAAGCCATCGAGTCGGCCGTGGTCTTGAGCTGAGCGGAGGCAGACGCCACCCCGTTGACCACTTCGCCCACAGTCGTTTTGAACCGCTGCGCGAAGCGCGCCATTTCCTGTCTGCGTTCCTTGCGCAGGGCTTCACGTTCCTGCGCCATGCTCTCGATCTGTCTTGCTGCCTGAAGGAATACCTCCAGCGCACGGGCGAGGTCGCCGATTTCATCGTGGCGGTGTGTGGCAGGGATATGGATGTCCTTTTCCCCATCGGCGAGGCGCGTTGCGACCGCGGTCATCCGGCCAAGGGTCTGCGATACGTCGCGGCCGAGGAAGCGCGCGCTCATCCAGACAGTGGCAATTCCGGTGGCGGCGACGACGAAGAAGGCAACGAACAACCACATGATCATGGTTTGCGAACGCGCATCGGATACTTTTCCGATCGCTTCGATGTCCTCGCGGGTCTTCATGGCCCGGTCCACGAAGTCCTGGCCCTCGAAATAGACGCTGTCGGCGAATTCCTGCCATTGCGTTTGTGAGCCGCGCGATTGCTGCGCTGCCTCGACCCGTGTTCGCATCGAGGCCAGCATCGCGTTGAGCTGCTCGATCTGTGGCAGGAGGATCGGCGCGGCTTCGGTGACGTGATTTGCCAATCGGCTGAGATCGCGGTCGGTCTCGGTGAAAGCATCCTGCGCCGAGACGAGATCATTGCGATCTCCCGAAACGGCATAGCGCTGTACGAAGACAAGACCTTCATTGGTGTCCGCCACCATCCGTTCGCTCAGAAGGGCAGCGGCCGAGATTTCCATTCGCTCGGCCCGCGCACCGAGCGCGAAATATCCGCCCAGAAGCGTTGCGATCAGGCAGAGCAACACCACTGCGGCATTGCCTATCGAAATCGCCCGCAGCTTTCCGCCGACCGAAAGGCGCGACGGCCATCGGGCGGTAGTCTGCGCGTCGATCCCTCCATCGCTGGGATGCGCCCGAGCGGACGCTGCGCGCGACGCGGTTTCCCTCGGGCGATCCTCGGGAGATATCTCGTGTTCGGCGACCATGCCGTTGACCATGTCCTGGAGCGCGCTCATGCGACTTTTTCATTCCTGTTACTGGAGAGGTTCGGAAGTCCGGCCGGCTTGCCGAGATGCTGGGCGATGTCTTCCGCCGGCATGGCCTTGAAGTAGAGCCAGCCCTGGATTTGATCGCATCCCGCGGCACGGACCATGGCCGCCTGCTCTTCGGTTTCGACGCCTTCCGCAGTCACAGCCATCTTCATGGCGCGCGCGACGGTGATGCTGGAAAGCATCATTGCCCGGCTGCCTTCGTCCTCGCTCGCCTGAACCACAAGGCTGCGATCGAGCTTCAGCTTCTCGAAGCGGAACTGCCGCAGGAAACCGATCGAGGCATAGCCGGTACCGAAATCGTCGAGCGAGATTTTCACGCCGAAGCGCCGGACCACCGCCAGACTGCGTTCCGCGACCACGGGTTCGAGTACGAGGCAGGTTTCGGTGATCTCCAGCTCGAGGCGTTCGGGGTCGAAGCCGGTTTCCTCGAGGATGTGGCCGAGCTGGATCGGGAATTCCGGATTGCGCAATTGGGCGGCCGAAATATTGACCGACAGCGTAATGTCGTCCCAGGCGAGCGCATCGCAACATGCCTTGCGCAAAACCCAAAGGCCGATCGAGTTGATCAGCCCGCTTTCCTCGGCCACTGGAATGAAGATGTTCGGGCCGACATGTTTCCCGTCGGGGCGTTCCCATCTCAACAGGCATTCCACTGCCACGATCCGGCGTGAATGGCTGTCGACGAGCGGTTGGTAGTTGAGGCGAAACTCGTTCCTTGCCAGCGCTTCGCGAAGCTCGTCATTCATCTCTCTGAGCTGTTCGCGGCTCTTGTCGAAACTCGAGCTGAACCATGTGCAGCGCATCTTGCCGCCGCGTTTGGAAGCATACATTGCGATATCGGCGCGCCGGAGCAGTTCGGACGACGCGACCTCTTCGCGGGGGCTATGGCGGGCAAGGCCCATGCTCGCCCCCAGAGTAAGCCTGCGGTCCTCCACCTGGACGGGTTTGGCAAGGCGTTCGATAATGCGCCGACACACCCCCTCGAGGAGCGTGCCTGCAACCGGACCGCCGATCATCATCGCGTATTCGTCGCCGCCGAGGCGGTAGACCCGGGCTTCGCCATCGCTGACCTGCTTGAAGATTTCGGCGCATTCGCGGATCGCCGCATCGCCGACGAAGTGACCATAGTGGTCGTTTATCAGCTTGAAACCGTCGAGATCGATCATGGCGAGGGCGACTTCGTGGCCCTGTCTGTATTCATGCTGGATATCGGAATGCAGCGCACGGCGATTGGGCAGAAGTGTCAGACTGTCGCTGCGAGAAAGCTGTTCGACGCGGCGGATGTAGCGGATCCCGATAAATGCTGAAATCGCGGCTGCGATGCTGAACGCCACGGCGCCGAAAACGAGGATCGAGGACGAAGTCGCGAAGCCGAGAAAGCGATTGGCCAAGGCCACGGACCATGTCAGGAGAAAACTCCCGCCCAGCGCCGCCATGGGGCCAAATAGGATGGCCCGCGTACCGTCGCTCGCATGCGAGATGTCCGTGCTGGCAGTCATCCTTCCCGACGCGTCCCTCTTACGACCCTTGGCGACGGAGTAAATTGCATTCGCTAAAGAAGCGTAAACCGGCGGTTTACCTTGTCCTGTCGTCGTCCTTGCGGGCTAGGTGGCCGCTGCGCGCAGGCGCGGCCGGAGATTCGCCCGCTCCGCCAGAACAGGGCTGTAAAGCGAGGATCCGAACTCTGCCGGTTTGAATTTCGCGGTCTGCCCCACCACGGTTTCCCCCGCGCCGAGCATCAGCCATCCATCGGGGGCGATACCGCTGGCCAGCCTGTCGAAGGCGACGGCGCGCGTTTCGGGATCGAAATAGAGCAGCACGTTTCGGCACATGACCAGATCGAAGCGGCCCGGCGGTGGCGGAGCATTGAGGATGTTGTGTTGCTGGAACCGGGTCATGGACCGGATGCTGTCGATCGCCTGCCAATGGCCGTTGTCCTCGACGAAGAAATTCAGCATTTGAGAGACGCTGATCCCGCGCTGGATTTCGAATTGGGTGTAGCACCCGCTGCGGGCATGATCGATCGCCTTGCCTGAAACATCGGTGCCGAGAATCTCGATCTTCCAGTCTTTCCACCGGTTGGGCTGTTCGGCGAATATCATCGCCAGGGTCAACGCTTCCTGCCCTGTCGAACAGCCCGCCGACCAGATGGTCAGCCGCTTCTTCCCGTCCCGCTTGCGCGCGAGATCGGGCAGGACCTGATTGGCCAGCACCGAGAAATAGGCCTGATCGCGGAAGAAATAGGTTTCGTTGTTGAGCAATGCCTCGACCACCCGCGTAGCGAGATGGCGTTCGCCGGGGCGCTCGAGCATGCATGCGAGCTGGTCTACATTCTCTATGCCGAACTCGCGGAACAGGCCGGCAAGGGCGCTCGACACACGCCAGCGGCGCCCTTCCGTCAGTTGCTGTCCCGTACGCTGCGCAAGTAAATCGCCGATAATCCGATGCGCGGCGTCGTCTATCGCCATGCGTCGGCTCCCGCGCCAGACAGCAATTTGTCGGCAAGGTCGGCGGGGGGCAGGACGGCGCTGGCAAGGCCCAATTCGGTAACGGCACGGGGCATGCCCCAGACTGCGCAGGTTTCGGCGCTCTGCGCGAAAATCGTGCCGCCGGCCGATGCGATGGATTGCGCGCCGTCGGTTCCGTCGCGCCCCATGCCGGACAAGAGTACCGCCGCGACATGTCCGTCGTAAGCTTCGGCCAGGGTCTCGAACATCGGATCGACCGATGGCATGCACCCGCTTTTGACCGGATGGTAGGCCAGTCCCAGCACGCGGCAGCCCGTTGATTTGCGGGCAACCATATGGCCGTGGCCCGGTGCGATATAGATCTTGCCTCGTTCGATCTCGATCCCTTCATCCGCAAGGATCGCGTCGCGGCCTGCGGCCAGTTTCATTTGCTGCGCGAAGACCGGGATGAAGCTGGAGGGCAGATGCTGGGTGATCAGGATCGGCAGATCGAAATTGGCCGGTATCTGGCGCAGGAACAGGTTCAATGCATGGATGCCGCCTGTCGAAGCGCCGATGGCCACGACCTTGGGGGGCTTGCCTGCCCCCTTCCTGGTGCCCGAGGCCCGGACCATCTCGGACGGGCCGGGTTCCGAAACACCCTTGAGCGCCCGGATCTTGTCGAGCAGAGTGGATTTGTATTCATCATCGAAACCGCCGGGGCGGGGCTTGAGCATGGTATCCGCAGCGCCCAAAGACAGGGCGCTCACCGTTGCTTCCGCGCCATCGGCGGTGAGCGAGGAAATCACCAGAACCTGCGTGTCGGGCGCCGCTTCGAGGATTTTGGGCAGCGCTTCCAATCCGCCCATTCCCGGCATTTCCAGATCCAGCAGGATCACGTCCGGCTTGACCGAAGCGAGTTCGGCGAGGCCGCTTTCCGCAGTGCTTGCGGTTGCCACGATGCGCATGTCGTTTTCCTGGGCGATCATGCGCGAAAAGACCGTGCGGACGGTGAGTGAATCGTCGACGATCATGACTCTCACCGGATCGGCGCAGGACTTGTCCTGTGTATCCGATGTCAGGTCTGCGGAATTGAAGAGTGCGCCCATTTCGAGCCTCCTCAGGCCATTCCGACAAGCTGCAGCTTGATCTGCAGGGTTTCGTGATCGAAGGGCTTCATGACGTATTCGTCGGCCCCCGCGCTGATTGCCTCGCGAATGTGGGCGACATCGTTTTCCGTAGTGCAGAACACCACCTTGGGCTTGTCCCCGCCCTCGCGCTGTCGCAACTGGGTGATGAATTCGATACCGGTCATGACGGGCATGTTCCAGTCCAGAAGGACTACGTCGGGCATGCCGTCATTGCATTTGTCGAGGCCTTCCTGGCCGTTTTCAGCCTCTTCGACAGTGAAGCCGAGAGTTTCGAGAATGTGCCTCGAAACCTTCCGGATGACGCGCGAATCATCGACGATTAGGCAGGATTTCATTTCTATGACCTCTGGAGTGTTCGGCTGGTTGCTAGCGCCTGTAGGTAACTATTCGCTTAAGCTGCCCGGGCCACGGGGCCGGCGACGAGCACATCGACATCGATCAGCAGAGTGGGGCCGCAATCGGTTTCGACCATCCCCCTCGCGGCCATCTGCCATCCGCGACCGAAACCCCCTGGCACCTCGATCGGCTCGCTTCGGGCCTCGCCGACATCATATGCTTCTTCGACCAGCAGGGCGTAGGAATGCCCACCGACCTGGACGACTGCCGCTCGGCGGTCGGAATCCGGCTCCTGCCCGCCAAATCCCAGCGCAATCTGGCAGTCTATCACGGTGAGCGCCTGGCTGCGCATGGCGGTCAGGCCGAGAATGAAATCGGGTGCTCCGGGAATCGGCGTGATTTGATCGATCTCGATCACCGACTGGACACGGGCCGCGGGGATCGCCGCGCGACGGCCCGCGATAAGGCACATCAGAAGAAGATCGTTCATGCCGTTTTCTCTACTCTGGCTCGTTTCAACGCGCTCAGCAGCGCCTCTCGGTCGTATCGATAAATGCTCTCATCATCGTTCTCGGCTGGCTCGGGCTCCGGGCGCAGGCGAATGACGTGGCGGGCGGGGGATGCAGGCCGCAGATCGTCATCGACCAGTTCGATTGCGACGTCGGTCTCCTCTTCCGCCTCGGTCGACACGCGATAGCCGGCCGCCTCGACCAGTGGTTCCAGAATGGTGCGTGCCCAGTCGCTGTTCGCAGGCAGGCGGCAGGACGCCGTCCGCCCGGTCTTGCGCGCGGTGTCCTGGGCCGCGAACAACCCATGGCCGTCGATGACCGGCACGGGTTCGCCGTCGATGAGCGTAACGCCTTCGACAGCGGGATCGGCACTGGAAGGAACGATTTCGCCATCCATATCGGCGGCGTCGAGCACTTCGCTTACGGCATAGACCACTTCGTGTTCGCCATCGGACAGGCGCAAGAGGCGGCATCGGCCTTCCGGCAGCTCGCCATATTCCAGCCCGAGAAGCGAGAAGATGGCGCCGTCGATCACCGCCTGCTTGCGCGACCCCTCGATATCGATCGCCTCGCGGGAAATGGTGTCGATCCTGCGGACCAATTCGAGACGAACGGCGCGGCGGCGTCCGTCGAGGCCGGTGAACAGCATCACAGGCCGGGCCTTGCGTTGCTCGGTCTGTTCCTCCTCGGGCAATGTTCGGGCCATGCTGCGCATCTCGTCGATCAGCCGGTACTTTTGCGCAATGCTGGGGAGGTCGAGAAGCATCATGGGTCGACCATCGTCCAGCAGGGTCGTGCCCGCATAGAGGCCGGTTTCCATGATCGCGGGTGCGATCGGTTTCACCACGACATCTTCGTGATCGTAAACCCGGTCGACCGCGAGGGCGAAGACATCGTTCGAGGCCATGCGGACGAGAACGAGCGTCATGGTTGCCCAATCGATGCTGCCGGGGTCCTCGCTTCCGAGAATTTCGCCCAAAGCGAGGCAGGGCACGCGTTTGCCCCTGAAGGTGACGAGGCGGCGATCTCCGGCCTCGGCGAAATCGACATGGTCGCTGGATCCGAAGACGATCTCTTCGACATAGCTTCGCGGAATGGCATAGCGCTGGCCGCCGCTCCCGACGGTGAGCGCGGCGATGATGCTCAGTGTCAGCGGCAGCTTGAGATGAAAGCTGGTGCCTTCGCCTGATTTGGTCGTGACGTCGATCGAGCCGCCGACATGTTCGATATTGGCGCGCACCACATCCATGCCCACGCCGCGCCCCGATACGGAACTGACTTTTTCCGCAGTGGTAAGGCCCGGTTCGAAAATGAGGTGGTGTTTGCGCCTGTCCGACATCTCGTCGATTTCCGCCTGGCTGTATATCCCGGCCGCCACGGCCTTGGCTGCCAGGCGATCCGCATCGATACCGCGCCCGTCGTCGCTGATCGCCAAAGTGATTTGGTTGCCCGACTGGCGGGCGGCGAATTTGAGCAGGCCGATCTCGTGCTTGCCGGACTTGATACGCTCGCCCGGCCCTTCCAGGCCGTGGTCGATCGCATTGCGAATGATGTGGGTCAGGGGATCGCGGACCATTTCGATCATCTCGCGATCCAGTTCCACTTCGCCGCCTTCGAAATCGACCATCACCTGTTTGCCGAGTTCCGTCGAAAGATCGCGCACCAGGCGGGGCAGGGAGCTGAAGAGATGTTCGAGCCGCTGCATCCGCATGCGCGTGATGGAGCTGCGAACTTCGGCGAGAATGGTACTCAGACGATCGAACGGGCCGTCGATCTGCGGGTGATCTCCGGCGTCGCGCAATCGGCGGGCAAGGTCGTTGCGAGCCAGAACCATGTCCGACACGCCTTTCATCACCTCGTCGAGCAGTTCGGTCGGCAGGCGAATGGTGCGCTGGACGCTTGCACCGCGCGCCGCTTTGGGGGCAGCATCCGCCTTGCCCTCAGCGGGCGATGCGGCTGTGACCTGTGTGGTTTCTGACGATTTGTGTGGCTCGGCCGAGGGCATGCCAGGCACATCGGGATGCGGGTTCAGCGCGGCGATCAGCGCATCGTCGCCGCCTTCGGGATGGTCCTCGCCCGCTTCGATGGAATCGATCATTTCGCTGATCCGATCGATGATGGCGAGCACTGCGGAAACGAGAGTGCTGTCGGCTTCGCGGCGGCCGGCGCGGCAATCGGCCAGCGCGTCTTCAGCCGCGTGGCTGAGCTTTTCCAGACGCGGAAAGTCGAAAAAGCCGCAATTGCCCTTCACCGTATGGACGAAGCGGAAAATGGTATCGAGGCGCGCCCTGTCCGACGGATCGGCTTCCCAGGCGACGATTTCGCCGCCGCTCGCTTCCAGCATTTCCCGGGTTTCCGCGACGAAATCCGCCAGCAGGTCATCCATGATACAAGGCCCCTCGTACGATCGGGAAAGGCTATGGACCAGGATGGTTAAC
This sequence comes from Qipengyuania sp. ABI-127-1, assembly GCA_022953095.1. GTDB lineage: Bacteria > Pseudomonadota > Alphaproteobacteria > Sphingomonadales > Sphingomonadaceae > Qipengyuania. The sequence continues at coordinate 416,129 of JALJCR010000003.1, forward strand.
GTTTGGTTTGACTATCGGCGCCCATCGTCGGGGCCGGAACGCAGCACTCTCCAGACTATGAGGGCCGCAAGGAGGCCGCCCGCCAGATTTGCCACCAGTTCGGCGGCATAGATCGCATCAGAGCCCCATTCATCCCTGAAAACCCAGCCAAAAGGCAGCATGACAAGGAACACGCGCGCGGCGCTCTGGGCCAGAGCGAACCCGGCGCGGTCGACGGCGTTGAGCGCGCCATTGGCCACGATCAGAAGGCCGAACCCAACATAGCCCCACACCGAAATTTCGAGATAGCGCGTGAACTGTTCGATGACCGCGGGGTCTTCGGTGAAGAACCGCGCGAACCAGCCTCCCGTGGCATAGAGCAATACCGCTATGCCGAGGCCGTAGGCGATGCAGAACAGGCCCGACCACCACATCGCCCGGCGCGATCGGTCGGCGCGGCGGGCGCCCCAGTTCTGGCCCACGATCGCCCCGATCGAGCCGGACAGCGCGAGCAGCGGGACGACCGCGAAACTCTGCAACCGCCCCGCCGCGCCGAAACCCGCGACGGCGGATTCGCCCTGGCTCGCGAGCAGCGCAGTCAGCACCGAAAGACCGATCGGGTTGATCGCATTGGAGAAGGCGGCCGGCCCCGCCACCGACAGGATTGCCTTGCTCGAGGCACCGACATCGCAGTCGCGGATCGCCGCCGGGTGGATCTGCAACTGCGCCCCCTTGATCAGCCATAGGGCGACGAGAACGGCGATGAAGAACCCCGCAATCGTCGCATAGGCGGCGCCCGCCACGCCGAACCCCGCGATGCCGAAGGCCCCGGTGATCAGGATCGGGTCGAGCACCCAGTTGGCGATCGAGTACGTGATCGAGACATAGCTGGTCTTGCGCGCCTCGCCCTGTCCGCGCAGCACGCCGTTCAGCCCCATCTGCAACAGCATGACCGGCAGCCCCAATGCATAGGGCCGCATATATTGCCCGATCAGGGGTAGCAGGTCTTCCGATGCCTGCATCAGGCGGAACAGCGGGTCGAGGAGGATGTAGAGAACCAGGCCGAGGACCACGCCGGTCGCCAGCGCGAACACCGCGCCGAAATTCGCTCTCCGCTCTGCACGCTCTGAATCGCCTTCGCCCAGCGCGCGGGCGATGACCGAATTGATCCCGACCATGACCCCGACGCCGAGGCTAGAAAGCGCGATGGTGATCGGGAAGATGAAGCTGACCGCCGCCAGCTCTTTTGCCCCAAGCTGGCCGATGAAATAGGCGTCGATCAGGCCGACCGACATGATCGCCGCGACGCCGAATATCATCGGCATGGTCTGGCTTACGAGGTGGCCGCGAATGCTGCCGCGGGTCAGTTTTGCCATCTCGCTCATCGCTTGGGGCGGTAGCGGTCAGCGGCGAGCTTGCCTAGCGCGGAGTCCTGCCCGCTTGCCGACCGCCGTATCCTCATGCGATACAGGTCTCGAAACAAAACCCCTTACGGAGAGACGACGCCATGGCCACGCAGATGAAGACCCGCGATTTCGAATGCAGCGATGCCGAATGGCAGGCGCGGCAGGACCTGGCAGCGTGCTATCGCATTTTCGAGCATCTCGGCTGGGGCGAAAGCATCTATAACCACATCTCGGTTGCCGTGCCGGGCGAGGACGATACTTTCCTCATCAACCCTTTCGGGCTGCTCTATGATGAGGTGACGGCTTCGAACCTCGTGAAGATCGACGTGGAAGGTAACAATGTCGGCCCGTCGCAATATATGGTCAACAAGGCCGGCTTTACCCAGCATGCGTATTTCCACAAGCATCTGGGCACCCGCGCCACTGCGATCTGCCATGTGCACACCACCGCGACCATGGCCGTATGCAGTCACAAGGACGGGCTGGTCCCGACCAATTTCTATGCCTGCAATTTCCAGAACCAGATCGGCTATCACGATTTCGAAGGCGTCACGGTGCGTCCGGAAGAGGGTGAGCGGTTGGTCGAGAATCTGGGCGATCATTCGATCCTGATGCTGCGCAATCACGGCCCGGTGGTGATGGACAAGACCATCCCCGGCATGTTCGTGAAGATGTGGGCGTTGCAGCGCGCCTGCGAGATCCAGATCGCCACGCTCAGCCAGGGTTCGGCCAATATCGTCCCGCAGGAGGTGGTCGATGTGCATCAGCGCGACCTGTCCGTGATGCAGTCGCAGGGCGGGGCGGGCGTATTCGATTTCGAAGCGTGGAAGCGCCGCGTGTCGAAGATCGACGATAGCTGGAAATACTGACGCCTAGCGTCGAGGCGCCCGCTGCATGACCAGCATGACTGTCAACGGGAAGCCGGTGCGCTTTCTGATGGATCCCGACACGCCACTGCTATGGGCGCTGCGCGATGCTGCCAATCTGACCGGCACGAAATTCGGCTGCGGCGAGGGCGATTGCGGCGCCTGCATGGTGCATGTCGACGGCGAGGCGCTGCGATCCTGCCTCATCACCATTGCCGAAGCCGAAGGGCGGTTCATTACCACGATCGAAGGGCTAAGCCGCGATCGCTCGCATCCGGTGCAGCAGGCGATGGTGGCGGAACAGGCAATCCAGTGTGGCTATTGCACGCCGGGAATTGTCATGGCGGCGAGTGCTCTTCTGGCAAAAACGGCGGCGCCAACCGAGGCGGAAATCAAGGCCGGGATACCCAATCTTTGCCGCTGCGGCGTATATCCGAGACTGGTCCGCGCCATCCAGCGCGCGGGCCGCGTGGCCCGGCGCAGCGAGACGATCAGCGCGGCTCCAGCGCCCGGTATCAACGCCGGGGACGCCGCGCGGGAAGTCCCCGCGATCAACGCACCTGCGGACCAGTCGGATTAGGGTGACGAAGGCGACACCCTGTCATCCGGGCTATGTGGCTCCATAACTCTGAAACAAAAGAGTAATTCTGGGATGCGGGCGGGTGACGCATGGTGCTGGACGCCCCCCCGGACAGCACGGCACGACAGGAAACGGCGGGCACCATAGGTACCCGCCGCTCGTGTAGGAAAGCCTGTTATCTTCCGCGAAGGCGGAGGCTTTCGTCAGATTTCTAGGCGCACACCGATCCGCGCGCTGAAGGGTTCGGCGGGCTGGATATTGTTGTTGCCGTGCGCGCTCGGATAGTAGGTTTCGTCGAACAGGTTTTCGATGTTGAGCTGGACGCTGAAGCGATCGTTGACCGTGTAATAGGCCGCCGCATCGACGCGCCAGTAGCTGGGCAGTTCGACCGTGTTCGAGAAGCTGGCGTACTGATCCGCCTGATGGATCACGCCGAGGCCGAAACCGAGTGCTTCGGTCACGTCGAAGCGGTTCCAGGCAGCGATTTGGTGCTTGGGCGTCTGCTGGAGGCGCTGACCGGCGGGGCCGAAGCTGCTGGCCGTGCGCAATTCGCCGTCGAGATAGGTGTAGCCGATATTGGCCTTCCAGAAATCGGTGATCTCGCCCACGGCGCCAATTTCGAACCCGTCGACGCGGCTCTCACCCGTCAGCGTGGTGTTACCGAGGGTGTCGGTGAAGGGGGTCTTGCTGCGATCGAGGCGGAAGATCGCCGCCGTCACCAGCACCTTGTCGAGCGGCGCCCATTTGAGGCCGAGTTCGTAATTGGTGAACTTCTCAGGCTCGAACTGCGCCGAGGTTGGGCTGAGCAGGAGGAACTGGTCGCCCGCCTGCGGCAGGAAGCTCTCCGCATAAGAGGCGTAGATCGACAGGTCCGGGTTCGGCTTGACGATCAGGCCGAGGCGTGGGCTGACCTTTTCGTCCACCCGGTCGCCGCTGATGCCGGTGTTCACATTGACGGTCTCGAGATCGAAGCGATCCCAGCGCAGGCCGCCAACCAGTTCGATATGATCGCCGATCTGGAGCTGTTCCTGGATGTAGAAGCTGAGTGTTTCGAGCTGCGAATCCCGCAGGCGCGCACCCACGTTGAGCGCAAAGGGCGGCACGAAAATCGTGTCGGCCAACGGGGTTTCGTTGGGATCCAGTCCATTCGGGTCCGGCGCGCGGGTGAAACTAACCGTGTCGCGACCATTGAGCGTATCCTGGCGGCTGGCCTCGAAGCCCAGCAGCAAGGTCGATTCGATCGTGTCGCTTCCGGTCTGCCAGACGAGGTTGCCCTGGCCGATCCAGTTTTCGCGATTGGTGTAGTCGCGATAGCCACCGAGGAAGACGGTGTTGTCTACCGTATCGACGCCGGTCGGCAGGATATTGGCATAGACCTTGTCATAATCGGCATACTGCACCGTGGCATTGGCAGTCAGACCGCTGCCGAAATCGTGTTCCAGGCGGACGCGGCCGATATGAACCTGCGCTTCGGCTTCGTTGAAATCGCGATCGCCGAAGAAAGTGTCGTCGAAGCCGCGCAGCGGGCCGGTGCCGCCGACCGACGGCACGCCGCGATCGGTGACGCGCTTGTCATCGTCATACGTATAGCTGGCGATCAGCGTGGTTTGCGGCCCCAACTGAGCGGTCAGGGTCGGCGATATGCCGAAAAAGCGGCCTTCGTAGAAATCGCGGTGGCTGTCGAATTCCTCATAGGTGCCGTTCACGCGCAATGCGACGCCATCGGATAGCGGCTGGTTGACATCGGCCAGCAGGGCGAAGGCGCCGAAGCTGTCGACCGACGCCTCGCCGGAGATGGCCTGCCCCGAGAACTTGGCGCGTTTGGCCACGCGATTGATGGCGCCACCACCAGCGCCGCGACCGAAGATGAGCGCATTGGCCCCCTTGAGCACTTCGACGCGTTCGATGTTGTAGAGCGAGCGGTAATACTGCGCATCGTCGCGCAGACCGTCGATATAGAAATCGGCGGTGCTTTCCTGGCCGCGAATGAACACTTCGTCGCGGTGCCCTTCGCCGGTTTCCATACTGATGCCGGGAACGTAGCGCAGCGCTTCGTTGAGCTGATGGATCGCCTGGTCTTCCAGTTGGTCCTCGGTGATGAAGCTGACGCCCTGCGGAACGTCGATCAACGGGGTAGGCGTCTTGGTCGCACTCGAGCCGTCGTCATTGTCATATCCCGTACCGCGATCGCCGGTAACGACAATGTCGGTCGGCAGATAGTCGCGTTCGGGCTGGTCTGCATCGCGTGCTTGGGCAGCGCTGGCTGTGAAGACGAAGGCTGCACCGGCGAGAAGCGCGGCGCGCGAGACTTGATCCCTCATAATGTACTTTCGAATCCTGCGAATGATTATCAATTGCTCGCGGCCTGCTATTGAGAGCTATTCGCATTTGCAAGCTTCATCTGCGTGAAAAAATCGCAAGGGTCGCTTTCACTGATCGCAACACTCGCTTAGGCGACGGCGCAAACGAAGGAGACTCGACCCATGAAAGCGACCATCTGGCACAATCCCAAATGCGGCACCTCACGCAAGACGCTCGCCATTCTCGAAAACCTTTCGAAGGTGGACGTCGAGGTCGTGGAGTATCTCAAGGACCCGCCCAGCGCCGAAAAGCTCGCGCAGCTTTACAAGGATGCGGGCATCGCCCCGCAGCAGGGCTTGCGCCTGCGCGGAACCGACGCCGAGGAGCGCGGCCTGCCCGCGGCTGACGATGCCACCGTGCTGGCGGCCATGGCGGCAGAGCCCATTCTGATCGAACGCCCGCTGGTGGAAACCGAGAAGGGCGCGCGCCTGTGTCGTCCGCAGGACCGGGTGCTCGAAATCCTCTAGCCGCTCAGCGCCGGTCGAGCGTCAGCGTGCTGTCGGCCTGTAGCGCTCGCGAGCCATAGGCGAAAACGACCACGCACAGGGCGACGATCAGGCCGAAGCCCAGCCAGTCGGAATAGTTGTAGAGCCAGACGCCGAGCGCCGGGGCGTAGATGAAGCTCGCCCCGGCGACCGAGGCGGTGACGCCGCCGGCCTGGCCCTGTTCGGCCCGCGAGACCGCGAGCGATGTGCCCGAAGTATTGCCCGGCCGAAACAGGCCGAAGCCGAGCGAGGCGATCGAATAGCCGAGCGCGATCGTGTGCAGGTTCTGTCCCACGCCCAGCACTACCGTACCGAGCGCCGCAATGGCGATCCCCCATAAAGATGCCGCGCGCGGCCCCAGCTTAAGCCGCGGGATGAGCCCCCATTGGGCAAGCAGGGTGGCAATGGCACCGGCCATGAGGACAAGACCGACCGGACCTGCCCCGGCAGTCGGATCGCCGCGCAGTCCCAGCCGGTCGAGCACGAGGAAGCCTGCGATCCCGAGGATCATCGCCTGGGCATGCCCACCGATCAGGCCCGAGATGACCCACGGGCGCAGGCGCGGCTCGAACCAGCGCAATTTCGCCGGAGCGTTTTGGCTCTCTTCCTGCTCCTCTTTCGAGACCTCGGCGGTCGGGCTGCCTGAATAGGGCGCGTCATAGGCACTGCCACGGGCGGGAAACCGGGGCACGTCGTCGGGCAGCCGCAAGCGCAGGGCAATCAGCGTGACCAGGCCGATCAGCGCGAAGATCAGGAACGGGCCGGCAAGCCCAAAGAAGGGAAGCACCATAAGCGGAGCGAGCGCGGGGCCGATCACCGTCCCCAGGCCGAAGCTGGACGCGACCAGCGACAGCGCCTGCGTGCGCTCCGACCGGGGCGTGCGGCTGGCGACATAGGCCTGGACTGCGGGCGGTGCGGCGCTGCCGAACCCGCCATAGAGGCTGCGGGCAGCCGCGAACAACAGCAAGGCCCAGAAGGCTGGAAGAACCCCCGCAAGCCCCATCCACAGCATGATCCCGCACAGCAGGAAGCTGGCGATGAAGCCGAGCATCCCCAGCGCCATCATCGCCTTGCGCCCACGCCGGTCCGACCGCTGCGCCCAGATCGGGGCGCAGATCACCCATAACAATGCCGACCAGCTATAGGCCAGGCTGATCCAGACATCGTCGACGCCCAGCGAGGTTCCGATGGAGGGCATGACCGACTGCATTGCGGTATTGCCTGCCGCAGTGGTCAACATGACCGTGAACAGCAGCGCCATGCGCCCACGCGGAATGGCGTGCTGCCCGGCCGCCGGAGGCGCCGTATCAGAACTGGTGGGGTCGAAGTCTGCCATTGTGAGGGCGGTAGGGGGGTGCCGGTCAGCTTGCAATGGCGCAGCGAGCCTGCCAGACCGCCACCCCAACGAAATTGTCACAGGGTTTGCGATTTTGACCGGACATCAGGGCTTTGGCGTTATCGAACGCACGAGCTGGCGCAAGCGCGCGGCGCGGCTTTTCGGCCAGTGGGGCGTGTTCTTCCGCGGGTTTCTCGAAGAGCCGCGCATGGTCGGCTCGATCATCCCATCCTCGCGCTTCACCATCCGCAAAATGCTGGCGCCGGTCGATTGGGAGCGGTGCGAAGTGTTCGTCGAATACGGCCCGGGTGTCGGAACCTTCTGCCAGCCCGTCCTCGATCGCTTGCGGCGCGACGGCACGCTGATCGTGATCGACACCAATCCGCTCTATATCGACTATCTCAAGAAGCACTTTACGGACAGTCGTTTCCACGCCGTGCACGGTTCGGCTGCCGATGTGGTCGAGATCGTCGAGGCGCATGGTCACAACGGGGCGGACTACGTTCTTTCCGGCCTGCCTTTCTCGACCCTGCCCGATGGCGTCGGGCCGGCGATCGCGAAATCGACTTACGACGTCATCCGGCCGGGCGGCGCCTTTCTGGTCTACCAGTTCTCGGCCAGGGCGCGTGAGTTCATGGCCCGGCATTTCAAGCGCATCGATAGCGGTTTCGAATTCTGGAACGTGTTGCCGTGCCAACTCTTCTGGGGCTGGAAGGACCGCGAGGACTAATCCTCGGTCGCGGCGTCCGGATTGTCGGACAGACGGCCGAGCTGGGTGTGAACGGCCGCCAGGACGCACACGATGACCACGATCATGATCGCATTGAGCAGGCCTGAAATCACTGCCTCGCCCAGCAGCGCGGCCTGTTCTCCCGCGATCGCGAAGGCCAACCCCAGAACCAGCGAGATCACGATCGAGAGCACCACGAAGGCGGCGAGCAGCAGCAGGTAGAAGAAAAACAGCCGGATGCTGTTGCCGCGGGTCAGCGCCCAGGACCGTTGCAGCGCCCTGATGGGATTGAGTTGACCCTCGATCGCGATCACCGGCGCCGCCAGCGAAAGCTTGGTCACGATGTAGCACACGACCACGAAAGCGATCACGCCGCCCAGCACCGCCAGCGCCGGCAATCCGGTGACTGCGCCGACCCCGATGAGAAGCCCCGCGACAATGGCGAACAGAGCGGTTTGAAGCAGTTGCGCCGCTATGTAGGTCGGGACCGATTTCACCCCGGTCGACAATGCCTCGCCCACAGTGGGATTCGCGCGCCGGCGCACCAGCGCCAGCATGGCCAGCAGCCCAGTACCCTGAACGATTGCGAGTATGAGGTAGACCCACCAATAGCTGGCATAGAGATCGTTGATCGCGCCCATCATCGCGTCCAGGTTGCCGCTCGCCTGGGCAGCCTCGAGATCGCCCATTCCGGGCAAGGCGATCGCCAGCGCGGCATAAGGCAGAAAAAAGAACACGCCGGCAATGACGGCCAGCAGACCCCGATTGCGGGACAGCAGCCCCATGGCGTCTTTCCAAGCGGTGTCGAGATCGAATTTCATGCAGCGGTTCTCCCGTTTGCCCCTTGATAAGCGCTTCTCCAGTCGCCACGCAATCGCGCATGTCGTCCAATTTACCCGAAAATATCGAATGGCATGCCGAAGCGAGGCCAATCGGCTATCGCGAAGCGCTCGAACACATGACCGCTCGCAACCGGGCGATTGCCGAGGGCGAGGCGCGCGAGCAGGTCTGGCTGCTCGAACACCCGCCGGTCTATACTGCCGGAACCAGCGCCGACGGGGCGGAACTGCTCGACCCGCGCTTCGAAGTGATCGAAGCCGGGCGCGGCGGACGCTATACCTATCACGGACCGGGCCAGCGTGTCGGCTATATCATGCTGGACCTGAAAGAGCGGGGCCGCGACGTGCGGTGTTTCGTCCATTCGCTCGAAGGGTGGGTCATCGCCACATTGGCCGATATCGGGGTGGAGAGCTGGCGTAGCGAAGGGCGGATCGGCATCTGGACTCGCGACATTGACGGGCGCGAGGCCAAGATCGGCGCTATCGGTGTGCGGGTAAGGCGCTGGGTAACGATGCATGGATTTTCGGTGAACCTTGCGCCCGATCTGTCTCACTTCACCGGAATAGTCCCCTGCGGCATCGAGGAATTCGGCGTCACCAGCCTGGCGCGGCTCGGAATCGACCTTGCGCCGTCCGCTTTCGATGAGGCATTGCACGCGCGCTTGGGCGATTTCCTCGCATCTCTCGCCGGTCAGGAGTGCTGCTTGCCATGATATTACGGTCTGCCTTTCTACTCGCATGCGGTGCCGCGTTGCTCACCGCATGCAGCAACGAGACCCCGGCGGAGGAAACGGAACAGGAAGCGGATCGCGATGCCAAGGGCGATGTGATCGGCGGTACGATCAGCGACGATATGATCCCGCTGGACCGGCTGCGTTCGCAGTCGCCGCCAGTGCGCGCGGCGCAGGATTCGCCCCAGTCCGAACCCGCCGCTGATTCGGATGACGGCGAGGCAACCGAACCGGAAACCTAATCCTCGCCGAGCAGCCGCCTGGCGCGTTCCAGGTCGCTGCGATCCACGCGCCGGTCGCCTACCGTAAGCATGGTCGCGCCGGGATTGGTCGAGAATGCCGAGACGATCTTGAGCGCTTCGGACATCTCGCTTTCGAGCGGTGCGAAGGCCGCGTTGATCCCGGGAAGCTGCGAAGGATGGATCGCCAACATGCCCGTGAAGCCATCCGCCCGCGCCGCCTCGGCGATACGGGCGCAGACATCGTCATCGCGTGTGTCGCGAAAGGGATGTTCGATCGCGCCGATGCCGCGGGCGTGGGCGACCAACAAGATCTGCGCGCGGGCATAGGCGAACCCATCGCTCCAGCGACCCGCCGGACCACGCAGGCGGCGCGCGCCGAGAGAATGGGCCAGCCCGACGGCGTCCCAAGTCAGTGCGGAAACCCGGGGGTGCAGTTCATCGGCAAGTCGCCCGATCGCCAGGGCGCTGGCGGGGGTCGATCCGAGTTCAGGCATAATGCGGGTAATGTTCGCCGCAAGGCCGCGGTGATCTTCGATTTCGTACAGGACCGAAGCCAGTTGACGGATATCGTCCGCGCCGCGGCACCGGCTCAGCACGATGCCATGCGGCGATCCCTCCATCGCGGCGTCGAGATCCGCGCGCCAGTCGGCGGTGTCCATGCCGCCGATCCTGGCCCAGCGCTGAAATCTGCGCGTGGCCAGAACCTGTTCGCGATGCGAGCGCAGCCAGTTGGCCGCCTCGATTCTGGCTCGTGCCTTCTGCGCCGGCGCGCCGGAGCGAGCGAGATCCAGAACGATTGCATCGGCCCCGGATCCGGCTATCGACTCGAGCGCCTCGCGCTTATCCGTCGGGACCAGGATCCACGAACGCATGACCGCCTCCAAATGATCGCCGCACGGCGAATCACTCGGCGGCAGCTTGCTCTTGCGCAATTAGCACAGGGTAATCGACATACCCTTCGGGACCACGTCCATACCAGCTATGCGGCACGTTTTCATTAGGCGCTATCGCTGCGCCGAGGCGGAAGCGTTCCGGCAGGTCGGGATTGGAGATGAAATCCCGGCCCCAGCTAATCGCGTCGGCCCGGCCCGCCTCGATGTCGGCGACGGCGCCCTCGGGCGAATAGTCGCTGTTGAGGATGAGCGGTCCCGAATAGATCTGGCGGATGAGCGGGCTCTGTTTGGGAACCTCGGTGGCCCCGAACGTCCCGTCCGGTCCCGGCTCGCGCAGCTCGAGAAAGGCGATGCCGAGATCCTCGATCACCCTGGCTGCGGCGCCGAAGGTTGCTGCGGGATCGCTGTCGTCGCACCCTTGCGTTTCGCCATTGGGTGACAGACGAACGCCGACGCGGTCCGCACCCCAGACATCGACGAGCGCGGTGAGCACTTCCCGCAGGAAGCGGGTACGGTTTTCCGGGCTGCCGCCATATTCGTCGGTGCGCAGATTCGTGCTGTCGCGCAGGAACTGGTCCACCAGATAGCCATTCGCCCCGTGTAGCTGAACGCCGTCGAAGCCTGCCTTCTTGGCGTTTTCGGCAGCGTGGCGGTAGTCTTCGACGATCCGCCTGATGTCCTCGGTCGTCGCCTCGCGCGCCTGTTCGTAATCCTTGCGGCCCTCGAACGTGTGCGCATGACCCGGCGCGGTCGTCGCGCTGGCCGAAACCGGCGGATTGCCGCCGAGGAACAGCGGGTGGACGAGGCGACCCATATGCCACAGCTGGAGGACGATAAGCCCCCCTTCCTCGTGCACTGCATTGGTGACCAGTTTCCAGCCCTCGACCTGTTCTTCGCTCCAGATACCGGGCGCCGCAGGCCAGCCGAGACCCTCGACGCTGATGCCGGTCGCTTCCGAAATGATCAATCCGGCGCTCGCCCGCTGGCGATAGTAGGTCGCCATCATTTCGTTGGGGACCGAGCCGGGCTGGGTCGAGCGACCGCGCGTGAGCGGTGCCATGAAAACGCGGTTTCTGGCTTCGAGTGCGCCCATGGTGAGCGGCTGGAACAGGGTATCGTGCATGCGGGGACAAATCCTTTTTGCTGGCGCGACTTGGCCCTTGAGCTAAGGGCGGCCCATGAGCAGCGCAACCATGCCACCGGACAAGAATGGCTTTCAGGCAAGTGCGTGGCACTTTGTCGCGCTGATCGCTGGAAACGTTGCGCTTGCGCTGGGGCCTTGGCTGGTGCGCCTGTCGGATAGCGGGCCGGTTTCGGCCGCCTTCTGGCGCCTGTTGCTGCCCGTTCCGATCCTGGCGTTCCTGGCGTGGCGTGCGCGGTCACCCGGCCCGCTCGACCGCAGGCTGGCGCTTCTGTGCTTGATGGGCGGCGCCTTTTTCGCCCTTGATCTGGCTAGCTGGCACGTAGGTATCGAACAGACCCGGCTGGCGAATGCGACGCTGTTCGGCAATTCCGGCGGGGTTATCCTGATGATCTGGGGCCTGATCGCGGCGCGCAGGGCGCCCACGGGGAAAGAAGGCGCCGGGGTGCTGGCGGCGCTGATCGGGGCGGCGATTCTGCTTGGCCGCAGCCTGGAGATTTCGGCCGCTACTTTTGTCGGAGACCTGTTCTGCCTGGCGGCGGGCGTGTTCTATGCCTTCTACCTCCTGCCCGCGCAGCGTGCCCGGGCAGTGCTTGGGCCATGGACGGTTTTGCTGCTGGTCAGCCTCGCGGCTGCGCCATTGCTCCTCGGCATGGCGCTCGCTGCGGGGGAACCTATCCTGCCGGGCGAGGCCGGTTGGACGCCGCTGGTGACCCTTGCCGTCAGCAGCCAGGTGGTCGGGCAGGGCCTGCTGGTTTTCTCGCTGCGTCATTTCCCGCCGCTCATCATCGGCATGGCCTTGCTGACACAGCCTGCCCTCGCGGCGCTTGTCGGCTGGCTGGCGTTCGGCGAAATGCTCGTCCCGCTCGACATTTTGGGTATGGTTCTGGTCGGCGCGGCGCTCGTCTTGGCGCGGGCGCCAGGCCGGGGCGGTCGGGTGCGCTAAGCCATCACCAGAAGGACTGGTTGAACTGGGCCACATGGGTCTCGAACCGCTCGAGATCCGGGCCGACGAGGATCAGACGCGCCTGTTGCGCCAGGTGCTCCGCTTCTTTCTTGAGCAGACCCTGCCGCCGTTCGTCCTTGATCGGCACTGCCGTGTTGGCGAGCGTGTCGAGCATCACTTCCGCAGCGATCGGCGAACTGGCCACGGCACTGCGGATCGCCCCGAACCCGCGCTTCACATAGTGATCGAAATCGTCCGGGACGGGAATGACGGGGCAATCATCCCTATCTTCGCCGCAAATATCCTTGCGCAAATCGCGTCGGCCGATCTCCGCCGTCGCGGCGCCAAGCCAATGGAGCGCGGTGATGGCCGTGAAGGGGTCGTTGATGCCGGGCGACAAGGCGCGCAAACCGATCTCGACCAGTTCGTCGATAAGAAACTGTGGGTCCTGTTCGGGCGTGCGTGTCGAACCGAGCGTGAAGCAATCGCGCACGCGCTCCTCGATACATTCGGGCTCGCAGCCCTCTATGTCCATGAAAGGCACATCGCGGTGCACGAAATCGCCGGTGCGCACGCGGAGCGAAAAGGTGCAGCCACAGTCGCGGGCGATCTTCGCCAGTTCCTCGAAGTCGATCAGTTGGACATAACCGGTTCCCCAGGCAGTGATCGGCTTGCCGGCAACGGACTCGACGGCATCGCCGAAGGTGTCCTCGACCGGATAGGTTTCGCGGATTGCCTCCAGCAGGCGTTCGCCGATGCCCTTGAGCACCTTGTTGATGCGGATACTCGAGGGAATATGGTTGAGAAAGAAGACCAGCACGGCCACGCACAGGCCCATGAGAATATAGGCAACCAAGAGCGAGAGCTGCGGGGTAAAACCGGGCAGGGCCGTGGCTGCGGCATCCGCGCCGGTCGCCGCGGTCTCGTCCTCCGCCCGAACGGCGCGCAGCACGATGATCGCATAGACAAAGCTGCCGATGAAGGTCGCGAGGCTGAGCTGGTTGCCGCGATCCTCCATGAAATTGGTCAGCAGGCGTGGCCCGTAATTGCCGCTGGCATAGGCGACCGCGGCAATGGTGATCGAGAACACTGTCGACGCGACCCCGATCATGCTGCCTGCCATGACGGTAAGCATATCGGCTGCGCCCTTGGGGCGGGCGGGCACGATCCAGTCCACGTCGTTCAGAAACTCTGCGAAACCGGCCCGATCGACCGCCACCATCGCAAACGCCAGCGCCGCCGCAACGAGCGAGAACAGCGCCGGATAGAACCAGTAATTCGCGTTTAGCCGTGCCCAGAAAAAACGTATGTCGGCGGTCAAGCGGGCATCCCCTGCCAGTTGCGGTCAGGGGATGAACGCGCGAATCGCAATTGGGTGCCTCACTCCGCTCCGCTGCCGATTTCGCGGTTGAGATAGGCGAGTAGCAGCGCGGCGCGCTTGGCGTCCTCCTCGTGGTCCGAACCGACCGAATGCCCGCCCTCGCGATATTCGTGATAGTAGAAGGTCTGGCCGAAGGCCTCGTGCTTGGCCGCCGCCTTGCGCGCGTGGCCGGGATGTACCCGGTCGTCGAGCGTCGAGAGGTAATAGAAGGCGGCGGGGACATCGGGGCCGTCGCGCATGTTCTGATAGGGAGACCAGGCGCGCATGAAGGCCCAGTCCGCAGGCACATCCGGGTTGCCGTATTCGGCCATCCACGATGCACCCGCGAGCAGCTTGTTATAGCGCTTCATGTCGATCAGCGGGCTGCCCGAAATGATCGCGCCGTAAAGGTCGGGCCGCTGGTTGGCGACCGCGCCTACCAGAACGCCGCCATTCGACCGGCCCGAAGCGGCGATGCGGCCGGGATCGGCGAGGCGGCTGGCCACGAGGTCGTCGGCCACGGCATGGAAATCGTCGAAACTGTTCTGGCGTTTCTCGCGCAGCGCATCCTCGTGCCAGCGCGGACCGTATTCCCCACCGCCGCGGATATTGGCGAGCACATAGGCATTGCCGCTTGTCACCCAAAACAGGCCCAGCGGACCGCTGCGATAGGGCTCGGCGGTAAGATATTTGGGCGTCTGCGCGGCGCGGAACCCGCCATAGGCGTGGATCAGCGTGGGCAGCGGGCCTTCGGCGCCCTTGGGCCGGACGAGGTAATAGGGGACCTTGGTCCCGTCCTTCGAGGTCGCGAATTTCTGTTCGAAGGTAAACTTGTCCGCATCGAACTGCGCCGGTTCGCTGGCGATGGCGAGGGGTTCGCCCTCGCTCGGCACCGCCCACAGCGTCGGCGGGGTCAGCATGTTTTCGACTGTGACGAAGGCGGTATCGCCCTCGCCGCTGGTCTCGGCGATCTGGACCGTGCTGTTGGCGGGCAGGTCCATGGCGCGCGCGGCCCAGCCCTCGGTTCCCGGGGTCAGCGCGATCAGCTTGCCCGAGACATCGTCGAGCACCTTGACCCAGAGTTTGTTTTCGGATGCGGCGACTTCTTCGACGGCCTGTGTCTCGCTCGGGCGGAAAACGACGACAGGATCGGGATCGGAACCGCGCAACACGTCTTCCAGCGACCATGCGAGCAGGGTGCCAGGCTGTGCGACACCGCGCGAGGTTTCGAAGGCGGAATTGAGCTTGGCGATCACCTGACCGCCGAGAACCGCTTCGAATTCGGCGTCCTCGGGCAAGGGCAGCGGTACGAGCGTGCCATCCTCGCGCGCGAGGCTGTACTGGCTCGTCCAGAAGCTCGGCCCCCGGCGCACGAAGCGCCAGCGGGTGTCGCCGTCGAGGATCGAAAAACCGTTCATGCTGATGTCGGACTGTTCGCCTTCGGCGATCTGGCGTGCCTCGGCGAATTCGGTGCCGCGCTGCCACAGCTTCACGAGCCGCGGATAGCCGGAGTCGGTCAGCGAGCCTTCTCCCTCGTCGGTGCCGACGAATAGCGTGTCACGATCGAACCAGGCGACGTTGGACTTAGCCTCGGGCAGGGTAAAGCCACCCTCGACAAAGGCGCCTGTCGTGACGTCGAATTCGCGCACCACATCGGCATCGGTTCCGCCGGGGCTGAGCGAGATCAGGCAGCGGGTGTATTCGGGCGCGAGGCAGTCTGCACCGTGCCAGATCCAGCTTTCGCCTTCTTCCTCTCCCAACCGATCGACATCGATCAGCACGCGCCATTCGGGCGCGCCGACCATGTAGCTATCGAGGCTGGCAATACGCCACAGCCCGCGCGGATTGTTCGCATCGCGCCACAGATTTGTAACCTGGTCGCCCATGATCGCATCGGGCATGGCAATCTGGCGCGTATCGTCGAGGATCTGCTTCGCCCAAGCCTTGGCCAGCGGATATTCGGGCCGCGCGGTCAGCACGGCTTCGGTATCGGCGTTCCACTGATCGACCTTGGCCAGCGCGCGCTCACCCTGAATTTCCTCGAGCCAGATATACGGGTCGTCCGCATCGGTTTCCTGCGCGGCGAGGGGTGTGGCGGTGAAGGCAAGCGCGGTGGCGAGCGCGAAGCGTGCGACGGGCGTGGTCTGTGTCATGCCGGGTGGTGTATTTGTGCGGCGGGAGAGGGGCAAGCGGGTAATGCACATTCGGAAACCAGTGCCGAAGGCGCGGCTGCCGGGCTGGATTGCCGCGTCGCTTTGCTCCTCGCAATGACGAGGAGGCGGGAAAGGCGCCAAGACGGAAAGAAGATCAGTCAAGCAGCCCCTTGTCATTGCGAGCCGCAGGCGAAGCAATCCAGAGGCCGTCAGTCGCAAATCTCGGCAAACAGGTCCCGCCATTGCGGATTGTGCTGTTCGATCAAGGCGAGCTTCTTCTTCCGCGATCCGCCCTTCAACTGTTTCTCCCGCAGAATCGCGCTTTCCATATCGCCGTGCATTTCGAACCAGACGAGCAGCTTGCAGCCATAGCGCTTGGTAAAGCCATCGATCAGACTTTCGCGATACTGGTAGGCGCGCTGCGGAAGGTTTGAGGTCACGCCGACATAGATCGTGCCGTTTCGCTTACTGGCTATGATGTAGACGGCGGGTCCGACAGTGCGGGACATCGGATCGGACTGGATTGCCGCGTTGCTGCGCTCCTCGCAATGACGAAGGCAGGAAAATGGTCCGCAGCCGACCTAACTCGCCAGGGCCAGCGCGATCCCCTCCGTCATTGCGAGCCGCAGGCGAAACAATCCGGAGCTGTCCAGCGAAAGGCTATACCCGCCCCAGATCGCCCTTGCCGATCGTGCCGCTGGCCATTTCCAGCATGCGGTCGAGGCTCTGCTTGGCTTTCAGGCGCAGGCCTTCCTCGATCTCGATGCGCGGTTCCAGATCGCGCAGGCAGGCGTACATCTTCTCCATCGTGTTGAGCGCCATATAGGGGCAGATGTTGCAGCTACAGTTGCCGTCCGCGCCGGGCGCGCCGATGAAGGTCTTTTCGGGCAGCGCCTTTTCCATCTGGTGGATAATGTGCGGCTCGGTCGCCACGATCAGCGTGTCGCCTTCGAAGGTCTTGGCGAATTGCAAAATGCCGCTGGTCGAGCCGACATAGTCGGCGTGGTCGATAATCGTCGGCGGGCATTCGGGGTGCGCGGCAACCGGCGCATCGGGGTGCTGTGCCTTCAGCTTGAGCAGCTCGGTTTCGCTGAACGCCTCGTGGACGATGCACACGCCCGGCCACAGCAGCATTTCGCGATTGAACTTGCGGCTCATATAGCCGCCCAGATGCCGATCCGGGCCGAAGATGATCTTCTGGTCTTCGGGGATCTGGCTGATGATCGTCTCCGCGCTGGAGCTGGTGACGATGACGTCGGAGAGCGCCTTAACCTCGGTCGAGCAATTGATGTAGGTCAGCGCGATGTGATCGGGATGCGCTTCGCGGAACGCCTTGAATTTCTCGGGCGGGCAACTGTCTTCGAGGCTGCAACCGGCATCCATATCGGGCAGGACGACGATCTTTTCCGGAGAAAGGATCTTGGCCGTATCGGCCATGAACTTCACGCCGCAGAACACGATCACATCGGCATCGGTTTCGGCCGCCTTGCGGGACAGTTCGAGGCTGTCGCCGACGAAATCGGCGATATCCTGAATGTCGGCCGTCTGGTAGTAATGCGCGAGGATGATCGCGTTCTTTTCCTTACGCAGGCGGTTGATTTCGGCGAGGAGATCGGTGCCGGTCGGCAGGCTGGTTTCGGCAGTCATTGAATATCCCGTTGGATGCGTGTGAGGCGCTTATAGCTGCAACGGACGCGATGGCGAGTGCGTTCCGGGCAAGCGCGTTTGCATCCTGTCACATGGCGAAGCCCGGCGGGAGGAAAGCCTTCATCGGGCGCTCGGCTCCGGCGCTATCGGCGATGACCCATTCGGTGAAAGCGTAGCCCATCGGAGAATAGGCAAGCAGCATCGAAACGATGAAGGTCGCGGCGTAAATGCCCAGTCCCCAGCGATAGGCCGGGTGGATGCCGCCGTGCCTGCGCCTGTCCGCGATCATCCCGATGATCGGAAAAATCATCGTGGCGGTGATCGTTATGGTCCATGCATTGGGGATCATCAGCGGCATGGGAAGCAGACGACCAAGTCCGGGTCCCGTCAGCACCGCCATCGAACACAGCATGAGGCGGCGATGCCAGCCGCCATAGCGCTGGCGCTGCAACGCCCATAGAGCAAGGCCGCCGAAGCACAGTAGCAGGGCCAGGTTGCTGATGAGGAATTCGTTCACGTCGAAAAAGAACGGGCCGCCCGTGCGGCGTGCGACCACGATCATGATCGTGCCACCCGCGATCACCATGGCCGGAACCCAGAGATAGGCGAGTTTGCCGAGCGCGGTGTGCAGCTTCCAATTGCGCTGCGATGCCGTCAGGTGCTGCGCGAGATAGAGGCCGATCCAGCCCATGAAGACGAGAGCATGGACGTGGTAGGCGGCGGGTACGTCGAAACTCGACCGGCCCATTGCGAGATTGACCGAAAATCCGGCGACGATGATGAACGACATGACGAAGGCCATGATCGTGAAAAAGCGCGTATCGCCGTGAACGACAGTTTCGCGCGGCGCGGTTGCGATGGCCATGGTCCCAAGCCCCCCTCAAAGCCAAGCGACCGATCTGTCTTTTGGCCAAGGCCTATAGCGGCGCCGGGACAAGGTCAAATCACTCGGGCGCGGGCTCCCCGTCGAAGCGCACCTCGACCGACACGTCGCCATAGCCCGCGACCTGCATCGGGATGGCGAGGTTCTGCCGCACCGCATCCTTCGCCGCTTGCCGGGCAAGCGCGAGAACCTGCGGATTCTTGGCGAATTCGGCGGCCTTGCGTTCGGCCTGCTGCGAATTGTTGCGCGCGAGGTCGGTGCTGGCGTCGCGGCTGACATAGGCGCCCTCGGTAAAGGTTTTCTGCGCTGCTTCGTCGAGGTTGGGGCGCGAGATCCGCAGCGGCGGCAGGATCACGGTCAATTGCTCGCGTTCCTCGTCCCATGCGAACCGGTCGCGGTCCATGCTCGACAGATCGAGGCGGTATTCGACCGTCGCCGGGATGATCGCCGCCTGACGGCTTTCGAGCAGGTCGAGATTGAGCACGCCGCGCCGGTCGACGCTTTCCGCGACGACTTCGAAGCGGGACGAGAAGACAGTCAGCGAATTCTGCTTCTCGAAAGCGAGCATCGCGCTGCCCACCGGATCGCCTTCTTCCTGATAGAAGGCCCGCCAGCCGAGCCAGGCGACAGCGGCCAGCAAGACAATCACGATCAGCCACGGCACCGCCTGCACGCGGGCGAGCGGCTGCTCGCGCCGGACCTCGGGTTGGATTTCGGGTGTCTCGGTCTTCAGATCGTCTGCCATACATCGCCCGAACGGGCGACGAGGCCGCGCTGTTCCAGATCGATCAGATGCGCGGTGACCGACATTTCCGCCGCCTTGTGCAGCTTGGTGTCGAGCCCCTTGTACATCTTGGGCACGAAATCGCTTGCCGCATGCGGGCCTTCGCCCAGATGGCGAAGAATCTGGTTCTCACGCTGGCGGCGATGGCCGATCATGCCGCGCACCAGCTGGCGCGGTTTTTCGACCGCTTCGCCATGCGCGGGATAGAAAACCCGATCTTCGCGCGCATAGAGCTTGTCGAGGCTCTTCATATAATCCCCCATATCGCCATCGGGCGGGATAACCACGCTGGTCGACCAGCCCATCACATGATCGCCGGTAAACAGCGCGCCGCTCTCCTCCAGGGCGAAGCACAGATGATTGGAGACATGGCCCGGCGTTGCCACGGCGGTCAGCGTCCAGCCGGGGCCGGTCATCTGCTCGCCGTCCTCCATCACCCGGTCGGGCTCATAGGTCGGGTCGAAAGCCTCATCGGAACGCGGCAGGTTGCTGTCGATCACCAGCGGCGCGCAGCCGACGATGGCCGCGCCGGTCCTGGCCGCCAGCGTCTTCGCGGCCGGCGAGTGGTCGCGATGCGTATGCGTGCACATGATCGCACAGACATGTTCTTCGCCTATCGCGGCATCGAGCGCGAGCAGATGCTCTTTCTCGTCCGGCCCGGGATCGATTACCGCGCAGCCATCGCCGAGGCCGACGATATAGGTTTGCGTTCCGGTGAAGGTATAGGGCGACGGATTGGGAGCGAGCACGCGGCGCACCAGCGGTTCGAGCTGCATCGCCTTGCCGGTCGGCCACGGTTTGGGAGGAATTCCAGCCATTGCAATGCAACTCTAGAGGTTCGGATCGCGCGAAGTCGAGACAGATTGTGCCCGGGCCGGTCGAGTTCTGCTTTCAGCGGGCGTTGCATCGGATCGAGGCGAGCGGCAGAAGAGCTGCATGGGAGAACACATACTCGTCCTCGATGCCGGTACCACTTCCACCCGGGCGATGACTTTCGCACCCGATGGAACGGTGGAGGCGGTCGCGCAGAAGGACCTTACGCAGCACTATCCGAAGCCCGGCTGGGTCGAACACGATGCGGCCGAGATCTGGAACAAGACGCTTGCCTGCGCGCGCGAGGTCGTGGGCGGGGATGCCGGACGCATCGCCGCGATCGGTATCACCAACCAGCGCGAAACCGTGGTCGCGTGGGACCGAACCAGCGGCGAGCCGCTGACGCGCGCGATAGTGTGGCAGGATCGGCGGACAGCGGAATTCTGTGCGGGCATGAAGGATTACGGTCACGAAGCCGAAGTCCAGAAGCGAACCGGCCTGCTGCTCGATCCCTATTTCTCGGGCACCAAGATGCGCTGGCTGCTCGATCATGACGAAGGCGTGCGCGCTGCCGCAGCACAGGGCACGCTGGCCTTTGGCACGGTCGAAAGCTGGCTGGTCTTCAAACTGTCGGGTGGGGCGCATCTGAGCGATGCGAGCAATGCCAGCCGCACGCTGCTGCTGGCGCTCGACGGGGCGCAGTTCGACGAGGATATGTGCGAACTGTTCGGCGTACCGCGTGCCACACTGCCCGAAGTGGTCGATACGCATGGACGGCTGGCCGAATGCAGCGCCGACCTGCTCGGCGCGGCGATCCCGATCTGCGGCCTTGCGGGCGATCAGCAATCGGCAACGATCGGCCAGGGATGCCTTGCGTTCGGCGAGACCAAGGCGACCTATGGCACCGGCGCGTTCGTGCTGACCAATAAGGGGCGGGATATCCCGCATTCGGACCATCGCCTGCTCGGCACCGTGCTTTACCAGGAGAACGGCACGCGGACCTATGCCATTGAAGGCGCGTGTTTCGTGGCGGGCAGCTTGGTGCAATATCTTCGCGACCAGCTCGGGCTGATCGGCAATGCCGCGGAAACCGAGGAGCTGGCCCGCTCGATCGAAGACAGCGGCGAAGTGGTGATCGTGCCTGCGCTGGCCGGGCTTGGCGCGCCGCACTGGCTGCCCGATGCGCGCGGCGTGATTTCGGGCCTCAGCTTCGCCAGCGCGCGCGCGCAAATCGCCCGCGCTGCGCTGGAGGCGATGGCGCACCAGACCCACGATCTCGCCAGCGCTTTCGAGGCCGATGGGGCGCCTTGGTCGCGTTTGAGGATCGATGGGGGGATGAGCGCCAATGACTGGATGGCGCAGGACTTGGCCGATATTCTCGATCTGCCGGTCGAACGACCCGACTTCATCGAAACGACCGCGCTCGGCGCGGCCATCCTGGCGGCGGTCGGCTGCGGGATGCACGACACTCTCGAATCCGCG
The DNA here is from genome assembly GCA_022953095.1 of Qipengyuania sp. ABI-127-1. Taxonomy (GTDB): domain Bacteria; phylum Pseudomonadota; class Alphaproteobacteria; order Sphingomonadales; family Sphingomonadaceae; genus Qipengyuania. Next base: position 437,786 of record JALJCR010000003.1, read on the forward strand.
GCGCAAGCGATGCGCGGCAAGGCGAGGGTGTTCGAGCCGGACATGGAAGGCCCGGTGCGCGAAACCCGCCTTGCGCGATATGCCAAGGCGCTGGCGGCGGTGTGATCAGGCTGAAGCGAAGGCCTGCGCGATCCGATCCTGGAGCGAGGCGACCGGCATATCTTCCCCCTGCCTTTCGCGGCGCCAATCTCGATCGAGGCGGGCCACCCTCGCGTGGAGCCTTTCGCTCTCTTCGATTAAAGAACGTGTCTCGGGCTCAAGCCGCGTCAGATTGTCGGGGTCCGCCTCGCGCTCGACTGGCAAGTTACCACACCGCTCAAGCTGTTGTTCGGAAAGCTCCCCGGCACGATAGGCGCGCTGGTTGAGCAGCCAGGCGAGGATATGCATCAAACGTGTGGTCGTGCGCAGCCCCTCGATCGAAAGCGCTACCCGCGTCAGGTCTCCGACATGGGACGCATCGTCCTGAAACCGCAAATCGAAGGCGGCGCGCGCATCGTCCGCGAGCACGAGGGCTTCCGAATAGAGATCCTCGATGATTTCTTCGTTGATGTCGCGAGCTGGCATGAAAAGGCAATTACGCCTCCGCCCTGCTCGCCGCCAGCGGATTAACCACACTTGTCCCGCGCTGATACGCGCCGGGGCTCAAGAGGCGGGTTTCACGCGATTATGTCCGGTAGCAGAACATCCTCGATGGCTGCTATCCGGTCCTTGAGCGCAAGCTTGCGCTTTTTTAGCCGGGCCATTTGCAACTGGTCGACGAAACCGCTCTGCGCACCGGCATCCGACAGCGCCGCGATTGCTACATCGAGATCGCGGTGTTCGCTGCGGAGCAATGCCAGCCGCTTGCGCAGTTCCTGTTCGTTCACGCCGACCTTCCCAGAAAATCGTCTCACTCGACCGTTTCGTCGCATGCCTTCAACAAGGCCCTTTGTAAATTATCAATCCTGTGGTTTGATACCTGTTCTGCGGCCCGTGCCGCACCCGCGCACGAGTCGCTCCTGAGGTCGCACAACCGTCAAGGAGACAACCCGATGCAATCATCACATGTCGACGCGCTCAAAGCCAAGCACGCCGGTCTCGAGGCCCGCCTGCACGAGGAGCAGACCCGACCGGCGCCCGACATCGCGATGATCCAGCAGATCAAGAAGCAAAAGCTCCTTATCAAGGAAGAACTCGCTTCCTGCTGAACCTGATTGTCGGGAAGCGGGGCTACGGGTCCCGCTTCCGCCTTTCCACGAATTTGCTATAGGCTGCGGCCATGTCAGCCGCATCTTCAGCACGCCAGATACTCACCCGCCTGCACGAGGTCATGGCCGGGCGCACTCATGCCCAGCACAAGCTCGACCGGGTGGTAGAGATCATTGCCGAGAGCCTGACGAGCGAAGTCTGCTCGATCTATCTGCTGCGCGAGGGCGCGCTGGAGCTTTACGCCACGCGGGGTCTCAATCCCGAAGCGGTCCACGTTACCCGCCTGGCTATCGGCGAGGGCCTGGCAGGCACGATCGCGCAGAATATCGAAACGCTCAACCTGGCCGAGGCCAAGGCGCACCCCGACTTCGCCTATCGCCCGGAGACGGGCGAGGAAAAATTCCATTCCTTCGCCGGTGTGCCGATCGTCTACCGCGAACGGGCGGTCGGCGTGTTGTGCGTCCAGCACGTCGAACCACGCCGATACGAGGAAATCGAGATCGAAGCGCTGCAGACCACTGCCATGGTCCTGTCCGAACTTATCGCGCACAAGGAACTTGTCGACGAGGAAGGGCAGATCGATCTCGAAATCGCGCATATCGAGAACGACGTGTTGCAAGGATTGACCCTGGTAAAAGGCCTCGCGGCCGGGCAGGCGGTGTTCCACCAGCCACGCATCGAAATCGATCAGGTCGTGGCAGAGGATATCGAGGCCGAGCGCCAGCGTGTCTATCGCGCTTTCGACAAGATGCGCGACCAGATCGACGCGCTCGGCAAGGAGCCGGAATTCGGGAAGGGTGGCGAGCATGTCGAAGTGCTCGAAACCTACAAGATGTTCGCCTATGACGAAGGGTGGAGCCGCCGGATCAACGAGGCGATCGATAGCGGGTTGACGGCCGAGGCGGCGATCGAACGCGTGCAGCAGCGCACCCGTATGCGGATGCGCGAGATCGACGACCCGTTGCTGGCCGACCGGATGCATGATCTGGAAGATCTGTCCAACCGCCTGCTTCGGATCGTATCCGGCCAGTTGGGTACTGCTGCGACGCAGGGTCTAAGACGCGATACGATCCTGTTCGCCCGTAATCTAGGCCCGGCCGAACTGCTCGAATACGACCGGCGGCGGCTCAAGGGCGTGGTTCTCGAAGAGGGCTCGCTCACCGCCCATGTCGTTATCGTCGCCCGCGCGATGGGCGTGCCCGTACTGGGGCGGGTGTCCGGTATCCGCACCCGCGTCGCGGAAGGCGATGAGGTCATTCTCGATGCCGTCGAGGGCACCGTCACGCTGCGCCCGACGCAGCAGGTGATCGACGCCTTCGCAACGCGTTTCGCCAAAACGCGCGAGAAGCAGGCGACTTATGCCGAATTGCGCGATGTCGAACCTTTCACTCGCGATGGCACGCGCATCACGGTAATGATGAATGCAGGCCTGCGCGACGATATGAGCGCGCTGGCGATGAGCGGCGCGGATGGGGTGGGGTTATTTAGAACCGAGTTCCAGTTCCTCGTCTCCTCCACGCTTCCGCAGCGTGACCGTCAGTTGCGGCTTTACCGCGATGTGCTCGACGCCGCAGGGGGCAAGCCGGTTGTGTTCCGCACCGTCGATATCGGCGGGGACAAGGCAGTTCCCTATCTCGACAGCGCGGTGGGCGAGCGCGACGAGAATCCGGCCATGGGCTGGCGCGCCTTGCGCCTGTCGTTAGAGCGGGAAGGCCTGCTGAAGGCCCAGGCACGCGCATTGCTGGAAGCGGCCGGGGGCCGTTCGCTTTCGGTCATGTTCCCGATGGTGAGCGAGCCGTGGGAATTCGATGCCGGAAAGCAGGTTTTCGAAGACCAGCTCCGGTTCCTGCGCGAGCGGCGCAAGCTGGTGCCCGAAACGATCGAATATGGATGCATGCTCGAAGTGCCGGCGCTGGCCGATGTTCTCGACATTCTCGCACCCAAGCTCTCGTTCATTTCGGTCGGCACCAACGACCTCACGCAGTTCCTCTTTGCCGCCGACCGGGCCAATCCCAAGCTGGCCGAACGGTATGACTGGTTGAGCCCTGCCATTCTGCGCTTTCTGGCGCGCGTCGCACAATCGCTTGTGGGGCAGAATGTCAGGCTGGGCATATGCGGCGAGATGGGCGGACGCAGGCTCGAGGCCCTGGCGCTTCTCGGCATCGGCTACCGGCGCCTTTCGATCACCCCGGCGGCGGTGGGGCCGATCAAGGAACTGGTCCGCAAAGTCGATCTCAATGAACTGACGCAGCAGATGACGCGCTGGCTGGCTACGCCGCCGGCTGATATGCGCGCGGAGCTTCAGCGCTGGGCAGTCCAACACGATATCGATCTCGACTGATTTCGTCGCGAAACCGCCTCTCTTCGTCGGTACGCGTTTAATGTGTTATACTGCGATCTTGACAGAAGGTCGGCCGTGTCGCTTGTCCGCTGTCAAGACCAGGCGCGGGGAAACCGCGGGATCGCATTATTCGGGGATCGCATGAGCGAGGAAGACAATCACGAGCAGGAACAGCGGGAAGAACCCGATCGGGTTGGCGCAAGACTGAGGCGCGCACGCGAAGCGGCGGGACTGGATATCGCCCAGGTGGCGGCGGAAACCCGTATTCCCCAGCGGCATCTGCTGACGATCGAGAATGGGTCGCTGGCCGATCTGCCGGCGCGCACCTATGCGGTTGGATTTTCGCGCACCTATGCGCGTCTGGTCGGGCTCGACGAGCGTGAAATCGTCGAACAGGTCCGCGAGGAATTGGCGGAAGGCGACGAGAACGGCGTCGGCCCGGCCAAGTTCGAACCCGGCGATCCCGCCCGTGTGCCGGGGCGTGGTCTTGCATGGTTCGCACTGTTCGCCGCAGTGCTTTTATTGGGCGGGATATACGCCTTCTATAACAGCTATTTCGCCCCGGGACTGGGGCCTGCTCCGCTGAGCCAGCCGCAGGAACAGGTAGCCCTCGGCTCGCAAGACGAGGGTGAGGCTTCGCAGCGCCCCGAAACCCCTGCCGCGTCCGGGCCGGTGGTGTTTACCAGCGAGATGGATGGCACATGGGTCAAGTTCTACGATGCCAATGGTGAACGCCTATACGAAGCGCAGATGGCGGAGGGTGACAGTTTCACAGTGCCCCCGGACGCCGAAGGGCCGCAGGTCTGGACCGGCCGACCCTATGCCCTGGCGATAACGATCGGCGGACGCCCGGTTCGCAAACTCTCCGAAGAAGACGAGATTATCAAGGACGTGCCGATAACGGCGGAAGCGCTGCTGGCGCGGACCGATGATCGAGCCGCGCCTGAAACCGACAGCAGTAGCGGCGGCTGATCGCACCATCCCCCCCCGGAAGGGGATAAGCCTGCTTCATGGCCTCGACAGATTCGCGAGGCTAGGGCACTCTCGCAACATACGGATATCCCACGAGGAGCCTCCCCCGATGACGTTCGGATCCTTCGCCCGCAACCTGTCCTTTCTCGGAGCGGGGTTTGCCCTGCTCGCCACTTCAACGCCGGCGCTGCCGCAGGATGGCAATGACGAGGCGCGCCTGCGGCGCCTCGAAGCCGAAGTGCGGGCCTTGCAGCGCAAGGTTTTTCCTGGCGGGGACGGGCGCTTCTTCGAACCCGAGATCAGCGCGCAGCCCTCGGTGCGGTCGACCGTGTCGGGGTCCTCGACCACGGCGGTGACCGATATCCTCGCCCGGCTCGATGCGCTTGAGGCGCAGCTTCAGCGCCAGACCGCGCAGAACGAGGAGAATGCGAATACAATCCGCTTGCTTACCGAGCGGATCGATGCGCTGGAAGGCGGCGGTGTCGGCAATCCGGAACCGGTCGCGGTTACTACGGGTGGGGGCGAGGAAGCACCCGGCGCATCGCGCTCGCTGGCGGCGGAGGCTTCCGGCCCGAGCGACGAGCGGCTTGCCGCAGTCCAGTCGATCGCCAAGCCCCAGACCGACGATCCGGCGGACGATGAATATTCCTATGGTTATCGTCTCTGGAATGCGGGCTTCTATCCCGAGGCGCAGCAGCAGCTTACGCTGTTCGTCGAGCAGAATCCCGAGCATTGGCGCACGACCTACGGGCGCAACCTTCTGGGCCGGGCCTATCTGGACGATGGCAAGGCAAAGGAAGCCGCCCCCTGGTTCCTCAAGAATTACCAGGAAGACAAAACCGGGGCGCGGGCGGGCGACAGCCTGCTTTATCTTGCCGAGGCGATGATTGCGCTCGACGATACCCGCCGGGCCTGCATCGCCTTGGCCGAATTTTCCGAGACCTATCCGGCGCTCGCAGCGGGCCGTCTACAAGGCCAGTACGAGGCCAATCGCGCCAAGGTGAACTGCAATTGACGAGCGGTTAGACGAAGCTGTTCTCGCGCGGTTCGAAGCCGGTTTTCGCGCGCACAGGCCCAATGGCACGCTCGGGCTGGCGGTATCGGGCGGGGCGGACAGTATGGCGCTGCTGGTTCTCGCCCACGCCCTGTTCGACCGCATGATCGAGGTTGCAACGGTCGATCATGGCCTGCGGCCCGAAGCCGGTGAGGAATGCGCGCTCGTGGCCCGCGTGTGTGAGGAGCGGGGCATCGCTTGCCGTATCCTCAAGGTTACAGTGGCCGAGGGGAACCTGCAGGACCGCGCGCGCTCCGCCCGCTATGCCGGGCTTGGCGAGTGGGCTCGCGATCGGCAACTGGCGGCCATTGCCACCGCGCACCATGCCGACGATCAGGCCGAAACGCTGCTGATGCGGCTCAACAGAGGCAGCGGGCTGGCTGGTCTGGCCGGAATTCGCTCATCGACGATGATCGAGGGATGTCCCGTTCCCGTGGTCCGCCCCCTGTTGCAGTTCCGCAGGGAGGAACTGCGCGCCATCCTGCGCGCGACAGGCACCCCTTTCGCCGACGATCCCAGCAACCGCGACGAGAGCTTCGAGCGCGTGAGGATAAGGCGCGAACTCGAAAAGGCGGACTGGATCGACCCGCTCGCCCTAGCACGCTCCGCTGCCCATCTCGAAGAAGCCGAGCGCGCCCTTGCGTCGATTGCGGATCAGTTGTGGGATAGCGAAGCCACAGTGACCGACGGACATATTGCCGTACCGATCGCGGATTCGATCGATGTGTCATCCCGCCTCGTGGCACGCGCCATTGCGGGCTTCGGACAAACCGTGTCGCGTGGGGAGGTCGCCGGCTTCCTCAAAACCCTCGACAGACGCGGCAATATTGCCGGTGTATTGATCGAGAAACAGCAGGATGTGTACGCCTGCTCGCCCGAGCCGCCGCGCCGGTCGGGTTGAGCGCGATCAGATGATGCTATCGCCCATACCCATCCGCTTGCCATCGGTAATGACGACACGATCGCCCTCTTTGGCGATGGCGAACAGGCGCTTCGCAATATCGTCGGGAACGCCGATACAACCATGGCTGGCATACCCGTTTTCCACTTCGCTCCCCCCGTGGATCGCAATCCCGTCATTGGTCAGGAACATGCTCCAGGGCATCGGCGCATTGCCGTATTTCTCCGAAACATTATGCCTCTGCTTCCACAGGATCGGAAAGACGCCGGTGGGGGTCGGGTGTTGATCGGTACCCAGCATGACCGCCGCGGCGCCGATCTCGTATCCGCCCCGGAATATCGAAATCACACGGGCCTGGAGATCGACCGTGACCAGTAGCGGGCCGTCCGGAACGCCCTCATCGTCCCAATGCCATTCGCCATACTTTATCGGCCCTTCGATCGGCAGGACGCGGCGAACCGTATAAAGCCGCTTGGCATCGGCTGCGGCCTTCGCCGCGATCGCGCCGTGGGCGAAAACCGGTTGCGACACGGGCGTCGGGGTTTCGATGGCGGGCTCGGACATGTCGTTTTCCGCCGTTGCGCGGCCACCGATGGCGATGCCTGCAAGCACCAGCGCCGCTGCCACGGTTCCGCCACCAATCCATTTCAGAATCACGTCCATGCGTCCAATATGCGCCTGCAATGGTGAATTTTCCAGTTTCACCTTGGAAACCGTCTCGAACCGGCACCGTTCGGACGACGGGAGCTAACCGGCCAGAGCGGCAGCTTCCCGCGCCAGCGCTTCGACGTTTTTTTCGTTCACCGGCCCGCGAGGGGCGACCCAGCTACCCCCGACGCACAAGACCGGATCGAAAGCCAGCCAGTCACCCGCATTGGCGAGCGATATGCCGCCGGTAGGGCAGAAGCGGCACTGGCCGAAGGGCGCCGCAAGAGCTTTCAAGGCGGGCAAACCGCCAGCTGCCATTGCCGGAAAGAACTTGAAATGGGTCAGCCCTAGGTCGAGCCCGCGCATGATGTCGCCTGCATTCGCGATGCCAGGCAGAAACGGAATGCCTTCGCGAATGGCCGCCTTGCCAAGCGGTTCGGTAAGGCCTGGTGAGACGATGAACTGGCTTCCCGCATCGATTGCATCGGCCAGCTCGCACTGATTGGTCACTGTTCCAGCCCCGACTATCGCGCCGTCGACTTCGCTCATAACGCGGATCGCGTCGAGGGCCACCGGGGTACGCAGCGTGACTTCGAGCACCGGCAGGCCGCCCGCCACCAAGGCGCGGGCCAGCGGCCGCGCATGCTCCACCTCGTCCACCACGATGACCGGGATTACCGGGGCGGTCTGCATGATATCCGCGATGGTCATCGATGCTCCCTTACGAAGGCCGCTGCGGCACCGAACAGGCCCGGTTGCGGGTGGGTGATAAGTTTGACGGGGATCGAGGCCATCAGTTCCCGGAAACGCCCCTTGGCCTTGAACCTTTCGGCAAAGCCCGATCTGAGCAGCGTTTCCCGGATCCGGTAACCGAGCCCCCCGGCGATTACGACGCCGCCGAAACCACCCTGGGCAAGCGCAATGTCGCCCGCGACGCTGCCGAGCGACATGCAGAAGCGATCCACAGCCGCTGCGGCAAGACTGTCACTGCCATCCTGTCCGCGCGTCCAGATGGCAATGTCGTCTTCCTCGGCGACAGGCTTGCCCTCTATCGCGGCAAGCGTCTGATAAATGTCCGATATGGCCGGCCCTGCCACGACCCGCTCCACCGATACGCGCGTGTGGCGCTTGCGCAGGCGTGCAAGAATCGCGTCGTCGATCTGATCGAGCGGGGCAAAGTCGATATGACCGCCTTCGGTGGCGGATACGCGGTAAGTCCCGTCCGTTTCGCGATAGAGGTGCGCAACCCCTAGGCCGGTACCGGGGCCAATCACGCTGAGGCGGCCAGTCGGGGCAAGAGGTCTGTCGGGGCCGGTCAGATGGATGAACTGGTCTTCGCCGACCCGTGCGACGGTATGCGCTACCGCTTCGAAATCGTTGACAATGCAGTATCGTTCGACACCCAGCTTCTCTTTCAAAACGGCTGGGCGGATGATCCATGGATTGTTGGTAAAACGGATGATATCATCGCTGACTTGGCCCGCGATGGCCATCGCAACGCGGGGCGGGAGGGTGCCCCCGATCCGTTCACGGAAACTCTCCCATGCGGTCTGAAAACTCGCATGATCCTTTGTCCGAAGCGTTTCGGGATCGCTCAGCGCAATCCTGCCGTCATCCTTTGCGGTGGCTATGGCGAAACGCGCATGGGTGCCGCCGATATCGACGGTGACGATCTCCATGCTCACAGCCCCGCCATCGCCAACATCGATGAGGCGCCCTGTTCCGCGCCATCGGCATGCTGGCGGAACAATGCAAAGAACTCGCGCCCCATCCCCATTTCGATCTCGGGCTGGGGCGCGGCCTCACGATTGTCGAGATCGGCCGTTGTCGAAAGCTCGCCGCTAGCGGCGCACACACGTATAGCGTCGCCATCCCGCAACCTGGACAGCGGGCCGCCGCCCAATGCTTCCGGGGTACAGTGGATCGCGGCGGGCACCTTGCCGGATGCGCCCGACATGCGCCCATCGGTTACCAAGGCGACCTTATAGCCGCGGTCCTGCAGCACGCCGAGCGCGGGGGTCAGTTTGTGGAGTTCGGGCATGCCATTGGCGCGCGGGCCTTGGAAGCGGACGACGACCACGACGTCGCGGTCGAGTTCGCCGTTGGTGAAAGCCTCGTTCACATCGCGCTGGGTCTCGAATACGCGGCACGGGGCCTCGATGGTCCAACGCTCGCGCTCCACCGCTGAGGATTTGAAGCAGGCGCGGCCCAGATTTCCCTCGACGAGACGCATCCCGCCATCGGGCTGGAAAGGGTCGGAGGCAGGGCGCAGCATTGTGGTGTCGCCCGAAGGCCCGGGATCGCGCCAGGTGAGCGAATCGCCATCCATGCCCGGTTCGCGGCTGTAGGCATCGAGCCCGCCCTCCCAGATCGTCAGGATATCCGCATGGGCGAGACCTTCCTCCAGCAGAGTGCCGATGACATAGCCCATGCCGCCCGCTTCGTGGAAATGGTTCACATCGCCCGACCCGTTGGGATAGACCCGCGCGACCAATGGGACGGCGCTCGAGAGTTCCGACAGATCGGTCCAATCGAACGCGATGCCTGCCGCCCTTGCCATAGCGGGGATGTGGATCGCATGATTGGTCGATCCGCCCGTGGCGAGAAGGCCGATGGCGGCGTTCACGATTGCTTTCTCGTCGACGACACGCGAAAGCGGGCGGAAATCCTCGCCTCGCTTGCCGATGGCAGCCAGACGGTGCGTGGCCGCGCGGCTCAATTCCTGCCGGAGCCTGGCGCCCGGATGGATGAAGGCCGCGCCGGGAACGTGGAGGCCCATCATTTCCATCATCATCTGGTTGGAATTGGCCGTGCCGTAAAAGGTGCAGGTGCCGGGTGAATGGTAGCTGCCCATCTCGCTGGCGAGCAATTGCTCCCGTCCGACCTTGCCCTCGGCATAGAGCTGGCGGGTACGCTGCTTTTCCTTATTGGAGATACCGGTGCCCATCGGGCCGGAGGGCACGAAGATCGCCGGCAAGTGCCCGAAGCGCAGCGCCCCCATCAGCAGGCCGGGTACGATCTTGTCGCAAATGCCGAGCAGGGCGACGCCATCATACATGGAATGGCTCAGCGCCACGACGGTCGAAAGCGCGATCGTGTCGCGGCTGAAGAGCGAAAGTTCCATGCCCGCTTCACCCTGCGTCACACCATCGCACATTGCGGGTGTCCCACCGGCTACCTGAACCGTCGCCCCGACCTCACGCGCCCAGATTTTCATCAGCTCGGGATAACGGTGATAGGGCTGATGGGCCGAGAGCATGTCGTTATAGGCCGTCACTACACCAAGGTTCGGCCCCTTGGCGGCCATAATTGCGGCCTGGTCCTCCTCGGCTCCGGCAAAGGCATGGGCCAGGTTCGAGCAGGAAAGCGTACCGCGATTGACCTGTCGGTCGCTTTCGCGGTCCATCAGGTCGAGATAGGTCGCGCGGCTTTGCCGCGAATTTTCGATCACCCGCTGGGTCACCCGATGGATCGTGTCGTTCAGCGGTCTATTCGTCATGCCAGCTCACCCCGTCGCGTTCGGCCAGTGCAATCGCCGCGCTCGGCCCCCAGCTGCCTGCACCATAGGCTTTGGGCGTGATGCCTTCCTGCTCCCACAGGGTGCGAATGGCGTCGATCCATTCCCACTGTGCCTCCACCTCGTCGCGGCGGACGAACAGCGTCTGATCGCCTTCAATCAGATCGAGTAAAAGCCGTTCGTAGGCGATGCGCCGCACGGTACCGGAAAAGGCGTCCGGCATGGCGATGTCGAGCGGGATCTGGCGCAGGCGAATGCCCTCGCGGTCGAGGCCGGGCACCTTTGCCATCATCGATAGCTGGACGTTTTCTTCGGGCTGGATCCCGATGACCAGGCGGTTGGGCCGGGTAGTCGCGCCGCGATCGGCAAAGATCGAATGCGGGATGCAGCGGAACTGGACCACGATTTCGGTCACTCGCTCCGGCAGGCGTTTGCCGGTGCGCATATAGAAGGGCACGCCCTTCCAGCGCCAATTGTCGACATGGGCCTTGAGCGCCACGAAGGTCTCGGTCTCGCTGTCCTTGCCCAGTTCGTCGTCATAGCCGGGAACCGCCTCGCCGTTCACGGCCCCGGCACGGTACTGGCCGGTCACGGTCTCGTCTTTGGCAACGGGGCGCAAAGCGCGCAGAACCTTAACCTTTTCGTCCCGCACCGCGGTGGAATCGAAGCTGGTGGGCGGTTCCATCGCGACCAGCGCAAGCAGTTGCAACATGTGATTCTGGACCATGTCGCGCAGCGCCCCGCTATCGTCGTAATAGGCAATGCGCGATTCCAGGCCGACCGTCTCGGCCACCGTGATCTGGACGTGATCGATGTAGGTCGCGTTCCATACAGGCTCGAACAGCAGGTTCGCGAAACGCAGCGCCAGGAGGTTCTGTACCGTTTCCTTGCCGAGATAATGATCGATCCGGAATATCCGGTCTTCCGAGAAGGCTCTCGCTACAGCGTCGTTGATTTCTTCGCTCGAGGCGAGATCGGTGCCGAGCGGCTTTTCCAGCCCGATCCGGACGTTTCCCTCGGTCAGCCCGGCATGGACGAGGCCGTCGATTGTCGGCTCGAACAGGCTGGGTGCGGTCGACAGGAAGATCGCCAGACCCTTGGCGTATTCGCCCACCTCCTCGGCCAGCGCCTCATACCCCCCGAGCGTGGTCGCATCGACGGGCACGTAGCTCAGCCGATCGAGAAATTGCGCGATGCCCCCGCGCCGGTTTTCGGGAAGAAACTTCTCCAGCGCTGCACGCGCGAAATCGCGATAGGCCGCAGTGGTCATTTCCGAACGCGCAGTTCCGACCACCTTGAGATCGGGTTCCAGCAACCCATCGGCGTCCAGCGCGCATAGGGAAGGTAACAGCATGCGTTGCGCCAGATCGCCGGTGGCTCCGAACAACAAGAGGCGGTCCGCGGTAATATTCATGCAGTGGCCCACGCGATCATCGTGTCATTGCTCCTCGTGAGTTCGGGTACCAGCGCGAGAGCGAGCACACCAGTCGGCTGCATTCCTATTCTTGCGAAACCGAAACCGAACTCGTGCGGAAGTCGCTTGGCCCAAAGCTGGTGAGAAAGCTCACATCCGCGGCATCGCGTCCGACGCCGATCTTCACGGTCCGGGAAGGATCGGCCATCCCGGTCGGATCGACCAATTGCCACGTCCCCCCAGCGGGTGTCGTCGGGTCGGCAAGGAAGACTTCGGCAACCGCGTGAAAGTCGGGCGGATCAACCCCGGGGGCGTAACAGGCGACGTAGCGTGCGGGAATCGCACTGGCGCGTGCGAGGGCAATCAGGACATGGGCATAATCGCGGCAGATACCCTGCCGCGCAATGAAGCTCTGTGCGGCACCGGTCCCGGAATCCGATACGCCGGGAACATAAGTGAAATTCTCGCCGATCCAGTCCCTGATCCGAGCGATGCGCGCGCCGCCCGTGGTATCGCCGAACTGAGCAACGACGAAAGACTGGAAGTCATCCGCCGGGCAGTACCGACTGTCGAAGAGATATTCGACCGCCTCGCCAGGCAGGCGATGGGCGGGCAGGGCAGACAGCTCTTCCAGATCGGAAACCTGTCGCTCGATTTCGACACGCGCGCGATAGGCGACTGTGCACTCGCCTTGCGCCCTCATCCAGATGCGTTCGCCGATGTCATGCAGCGCCGAGACACGCGTATACCGCTCGTCCGGGGCCAGATCGGTATCGCTCGAGAGGATAGTCTGCTCGGGGATTGCAGCGGCTTCGAACTGCAACAGGATGTCCGTCGGTGCAGCGAGGTGGAAGGCGAAGCGGGTTTCGATGGAGATCGGCATATGGCCGGTCAACGAGGGAGAGGCGGGGAGGTTTCGTTGTCATGTTTTTGAAAACCGCATGAGAACCCCCGCGAAAACGAAAAAGGGCCCCGAAACGGGGCCCTTCGAATTCTATGTGGCGATACCGCTCAGTCGTTGCGGAAAAGCCAATCCCAAAAGCTCCACATGGTCGTACCTCCTGTTACTTCAGGAGTTATATGTCATTAACCATAAGTGTTTGTAAAGTTTAAACCATGTTTGCGGCTGGCCTGTTTAGCGTAAAGTCTTGATATTCCAGAAGATTAGATAAAGATAAGGGGCGTGAAAATGCAAAGCCCTGGACCTGCTGGCAGCCCGCTTCCTCAAAAAGAACGATGTCTTGCGGGTTTTCCAGACCCTCCGCCACCACGGTGATTCGCGCCTCGCGGCCCATTGCGGCTATGCTCGATACGATGGCCCTTGCCTTGGGGTCCTTCGCCATATTGGCAACGAAGAGCCGGTCGATTTTCAGCTCGTCGAAGGGCAGTTCGTAGAAGGCTTCGAAGCTGGCGGCGCCGACGCCGAAATCATCCATCGAAATCTTGACGCCGAGGGATCTGAGTTCCTCGAGAATACTCGCTGCGACGGTATGATCGGAAATACGCGCGGTTTCGGTGATTTCGAGGGTCAGATACGCAGGATCGAAACGCGTTGCCTGCAGCACGTTGCGGACGATACCGGCGATCCGCATATCGCCGAGAAGCGTGGCGGAGAGATTGACTGCCATGGAGATCACCCGCCCGCGAAAATGGAGCAATTGTCCGGCCGAACAGGCGCTTTGCAGAACGTAGCGGGTCAAATGCTCCATCCGTCCCGCTTTTTCGCATTGCTGGATGAAGTGCTGGGGCGAAATGAAGCCGCGTGCGGGATCGTGCCATCTGACGAGCGCTTCAACACCGGCAATCGACTTGGATGCGAGGTCGATCTTGGGTTGGTAGACGCAATAGATTTCGCCTGCCTCCATCGCCTCGTCGATCCGTGCCCGCAAGGAGATGTCCCATAGCAGATCGCTTTGCGATCCCGTTTCGGCAACTGCGATAGGATTGTGAGCTTCCGAGGTCTCTTCGGCGGCGGCAACGGCAGCGGCCAGTCGAACGGTCGGGTCATCATCGATCGCGGCGACGCCGAATGTGATCCCCACATCCACGGAAAACCCGCCTACCTGAACGGGTGCAGCGAAAATGGCGCGCAAGCCCTCGAGGTGATCGGTTACCGCATTGGTGTCGTCGCTTGCTACATGCCAGCCCAGGTGGTGCCCATCGCTATAGATGGCCAGATTGGGATCGGCCGCGCGCAATCGGTCGACAAGTTTAAGGACATAGCTTCCCTTATCGTCCGAGCGTAAGGTCTTGAGGATACGTTCGTAGTTCTGGATTTTGGCTATGACGACATGGCCGCTTCCGGTTTTGTCACGTATGAGTCGGCTTTCGAGAGCGCGGAGTTTTGGCAGGCCGGTTTCGCTGTTCACCATCTCGACACGGCGCTTCCAGCGTACGCGAGAGCGGAGGGCACCGTAAGTCGCTAGAAGGGATAATGCGTAAGCAAGCTCGAGCCTTACGCCGATCTTCGCTGATAAGACGAATACGACAGGCAGGACAAGAACGATACCGAAATATGCCGTCCAGCGCCGTTTTCGAGGCTTAGCTATCATGACCGCTAGAAGGAGCATCGCGGCGAAAAAAGGTAGAACAAGGCTTCCGCGCAAATATGTTGTTCTGCCGGACTTCAGGGTTTCCCCAGCGTATATATCGATAAAACTCGCGGGACCGTTGGTGCTCCCGGGAATAAGTTGTGGTGTGCCGCCGGCGTAGTTACTGTGGCCAACCACCACGGTTTTGCCGGTCACATCTATGTCGTCGTAGTCATTCTTGGATTGCGCGCTGATCAGTTGCTCAAGCAATACGACCGGAATCTCACGGCTGTTGAAGCCGTAGTCGATTGCAAAGCGTCCTTGTTGTGCATCTGATACCCCGCCAATTGCTGCACCAAGCGACCGGACCAAAGAGCCGTCTACTTCGTATCCATAGTGAATCTCCCACGCGAAACCGAAGAAATTCCGATCAGTCTGATCAGATACGACACGTCCGACAGCGCTCGCAATGTCGGGTGAGGTCCGTCGAAGCATTCTGTCGCGCCCCGCCTCCTCGACAATCCGATCGACCAATGTGATGCGGGGGCCGAGATCGGCGATTGCGCGGGCAAGCCGCGCATCGGCAGCCGGATTGTCGGACGTTTCGAACGTGACATCGAGGAAAACCTTGCCGACGCCGAGCCGATCGAGCTCGTCGAGCGCTGCGGCCACCTTATATCGCCGCTCCGGCGCAGCGGGATCGTTGAGCGCTTCGTCGGAGCCGACAAACACGACGTCACCGGATGGATGCCGGTCGGCGATGCGCGATTGGATCAGCCAGAGGAACTGATCGACCGGTTCGAACAGAAGAACGCCGTATGTGGCAAGC
Source organism: Qipengyuania sp. ABI-127-1 (assembly GCA_022953095.1). Classification (GTDB taxonomy): domain Bacteria; phylum Pseudomonadota; class Alphaproteobacteria; order Sphingomonadales; family Sphingomonadaceae; genus Qipengyuania. The sequence goes on from JALJCR010000003.1 coordinate 453,181, forward strand.
GTAATCAACCCCGCCCAAAGCAGGTGCCGTAGGCGTTCGAACAGCCGCCTGCTGAGCAGCGCGCGTCCGCCACCGACGATTGCCTCTGCCGCCTTCAAGATGCGTGTTCCACCCATCGAACACCCTTATGGCGCCCTTAAGTTTAAGAAAAACTTGATGGCCCACTCGCTGTAAGCCCTTGCCCCAAGAGCGCCGGGGGTTACGAAGGTTAATGCGAGTTTAGGAACTTGGCTGAACGGAATTCGAACCGCGGCTGGATTGGCGGATCGTCCGGGGGCGATTTCCCGTTCCGATTGAATTGGATAAGCGCGCGGGGGAAAGGTAACCCGGCGGGGTTAACAGGCCGGATGCGGCTGTATCAGTGTACCACTCCATACAAGTCGTGCGCGTCACTGTCCTCTATTGAGACAGTTACAATATCGCCCGCAGCGAGGTCGCGCGGCACATTGCGCAGGTAAACCGCCCCGTCGATCTCCGGCGCGTCTGCCTGGCTGCGCCCGGTTGCGCCGATGTCGCCATCTTCATCCGGTTCGCCGACTTCGTCGATGATGACCGGAATCGTAGTCCCCACCTTGGCCGCGAGCTTCGCCGCGCTGATCCGTTCGGTGACTTCCATGATCCGGGCGTAGCGGTCTTCCTTGATGTCTTCCGGCACGGGATCGGGCAGGGCATTGGCCCGTGCGCCTTCGACGGGTTCGAAGCGGAAGGCACCGACACGGTCGAGCCGGGCTTCCTCCAGCCAGTCGAGCAGGTACTGGAAATCCTCTTCGGTTTCGCCGGGGAAGCCCACGACGAAGCTCGAACGGATGGCGATTTCGGGACAGGTCTCGCGCCACGACTTGAGGCGTTCGAGAACCCTGGCCTCGTTGGCCGGGCGTTTCATTGCGCGCAGCACCTTGGGGCTCGCATGCTGAAACGGGATATCGAGATAGGGCGTAAGCAGCCCCTCTGCCATCAACGGAATTACCGCGTCGACATGGGGGTAGGGATAGACATAGTGGAGCCTTACCCAGGGCGGCACGCCTCCGCCGATGTCGAGCTGACCAAGCTCACGCGCGAGGTCAGTCATGTGAGCCCGGACCTCGCGGCCTTTCCACTGGCGGCTTTCGTGGCGCGTATCGACCCCATAGGCGCTGGTGTCCTGACTGATCACCAGCAGCTCTTTCGTCCCCGCAGCAACCAGCTTTTCCGCTTCGCGCAGCACGGCATCGATCCGGCGGCTGGCGAGTTTCCCACGCAGGTCCGGGATGATGCAGAAGGCACAGGAGTGATTGCATCCTTCGGATATCTTGAGATAGCTGTAGTGGCGTGGCGTCAGCTTGATGTCGGGCTGTGGGATCAGATCGACATAGGGGCCTTGCGACGGCGGGGCGTGTTCGTGCACGGCCTCGACCACCTGTTCGTATTGGTGCGCCCCGGTGACCGCGAGCACCTGCGGATGTGCCGCGCGAATGGCGTCGGCTTCCTCGCCCATGCAGCCGGTCACGATGACACGGCCGTTCTCGGCAATCGCCTCGCCAATGGCCTGCAGGCTTTCTTCCTTCGCGGAATCGAGAAAGCCGCAGGTATTCACCAGCACTACGTCGGCACCGGCATAGTCCGGGCTCATCGCATAGCCATCGGCGCGCAGGCGCGTGAGAATCCGTTCGCTGTCGACCAATGCCTTGGGACAGCCGAGGGAAACCATACCGACCTTCTTCTGGTCGGGGATCGGGGTGGTGGTCGTACTCATGATTGCGCGCGCCTCTACACCCGCGGGCGGCTTTGCGCTAGCTTAGAGCGTATCGGGTATTTGAGGGAGACGGAGAAATGAGCGAGATCAACTGGTTGCCCGTGCTGCTTGGCGCGCTGGCCTTCTTTCTGGTGGGGGCCATCTGGTACGGGGTCCTGTTCAGCAAGGCGTGGCAAAAGGCAGCAGGGGTTAGCGACGAGCAGCTTCAGGGCGGAAATATGGCGCTGATCTTCGGTCTGACATTCCTGGCAGAAGTCGTGATCGCGATGACGTTGTGGCATCTGATCGTCCGCACCGGCGCCAGCGACCGGGCGGTGATGATGATGGCGGTCGGTTTCGGCGCCGCGATCATGACCCCGGCGATCGGGATCAACTACCTCTACCTACGCAAGACGCTGGCCCATTTCCTTATCGATGCCGGTCACTTCATCGTCGGTATGGCCGCGATGGGCGGTGTCTTCCTGTATTTGCGCTGACCTCTCAGGCCTGTTCGCGATCCTCGCGGGCGTGGCCATCGCCCTTGGTCTCGCCATTGGTGGTGGGCACGATTTCGACAATCACGTCACCGGGCTGCAAGTTCTGGCATTCTTCCTCCCAGAAGCCGAGCGCCCTGCCCTTGCGATACACGCGCAAGCCCCGGCCACCCGTTCGCAACTCGCCGATGGCACATCCGCATTCTTCCTCGGTAATCTCGCGTTCGACCAATTGAACCCGGCCGGTCACGCTGGCAAGATCGGCGAGATATTCGGCGATATGTTCTCCCTTGGCGCTGCCGGCCAGAAGCAGGCCGGTAAACCGCACGGGATTGATGACATTGTCGGCACCTGCCTGACGCGCGAGTGATTCATTGTCATCGGCGCGCACGACCGCGCTGATCGGAACATTGGGAGCAAGCGCGCGCACGGTCAGCGTTATCAGTATCGTGGTATCGTCGCGCCCGGCCGATACGAGGACATTTTGCGCTTCGGCAATCCGAACTGCCTTGAGCGTCTGGTCGCGCGTGGCATCGGCGGCCATGACATTGCACCCCAGCGCTTCGGCTTCCACCAGACGTTCTTCGCTCGGATCGATCACGACGATGCAGGACGGATCGGTGCCGCGCTCGATAAGTTCGCCGACCGCTTCGGAGCCGGATATGCCATAGCCGAGCACGACGATGTGATCGGAGAGCTGTTCCTGGATGCGGGCCATGCGCCATTTCTCCCAGCTGCGCTTGATGATGAAATTATAGGCTGTGCCGACGAAGATGAAGAAGACGGCGAAGCGGATAGGAGTCACGATGACGGCCTCAACCAGCCGCGCACGGTCCGAAATCGGGGCAATATCGCCAAAACCCGTGGTGGTGATCGATATCATCGTAAAGTAAATGACGTCGAGGAAACTGACCTCGCCGTCGAGATTGTCGACCAGACCTTCGCGGTCCCACCAATGGACCATGACGACGATGAAAATCAGGAACAGCGCAAGGCCGAGCCGGATACCCAGATCGCCCCAGACCGGAAGCTTGACCGCGCGCCTGAGCGGCTGGAACCGCGGCCCGCGATAGCTGCGGGGCGGATTGGTAGGGGCGATCCTGTCGACCTGCTTGTCGCTGCTCATCGCGGGCCTTGGTGCGCGCGGAAGCACGCAGGGTCAATAGGATAGCGCGGGATCACCCTTCGTAACGCTCGGCCAGCGCGCCGAGCGAAGAGTGGTGGGTGAGGTCGAGTTGCAGCGGGGTCACCGAAATATACCCCTCGTCGATTGCTTCGAGATCGGTCCCATGGTCGAGCGTGTGCTCGATCGCTTCGAGGCCGAACCAGTAATACTGGAACCCGCGCGGATCGCGGCCTTCGACCACCGTCCCGCGCGAGTAATCGTGAAAGCCCTGGCGCACCGCGCGGATGCCCTTCACTTCGGAAGGGGGCACCGGCGGGAAGTTTACATTGACCAGCGTGCGCTTGGGTAGCGGCGTGTCGAGCAGCGGCGCCAGCACTTTCGCGCCCCATTCCATCGCCGGACCGAAGGGGCCGTTCTCGCCCATGCCCTCTTTCGCATAGACCTGACTCAGCGCGATCGAGCGCACACCGGCCAGCGCGCCTTCGATGGCCGCCGAAACGGTGCCCGAATAGGTGATGTCGTCGGCCAGGTTGGCGCCGCGATTGACGCCCGACAGGATGACATCGGGCTGTGCCTCGATCACCTTGCGCAGGCCCATGGTGACCGCGTCGGTCGGCGTTCCGGTAACGGAAAAGCGGCGTTCGCCGTGCTTGCGCAGGCGGACAGGGCGAGTCAGCGTGAGCGCATGGCCCATGCCCGACTGTTCCTCGTCCGGCGCGCAGATCCAGATATCGTCCGAAAATTGGCGCGCAATCGCTTCGAGCACTTCGAGACCCGGTGCGTGGATGCCATCGTCATTGGTGAGCAGGATACGCATCAGGATTTTGGTTCCAGTCTGGTGACACCGCCCATATAGGGGGCAAGGCATTGCGGCACGGTGACGCTGCCATCGGCCTGCTGGTAATTTTCCATCACCGCGACCAGCGTGCGTCCGACCGCCAGGCCCGAGCCGTTGAGTGTGTGGACGAACCGCGTTTTCTTCTCGCCTTCGGGGCGATAGCGCGCATTCATCCGGCGGGCCTGGAAATCGCCCGTGTTCGAGCAGGACGAAATCTCGCGCCAGGCGCCCTGGCCGGGCAGCCAGACTTCGAGATCGTAGGTCTTGCGCGCGCCGAAGCCCATGTCGCCGGTGCATAGCAGCATGCGGCGATAGGGCAGGTTCAGTGCTTCGAGCACGCCTTCCGCGCATTTCGTCATACGCTCGTGTTCCGCCTCGCTATCCTCCGGACTGCAGATGCTGACCAACTCGACCTTTTCGAACTGGTGCTGGCGGATGAACCCGCGCGTATCGCGGCCAGCGGAGCCGGCTTCCGAGCGGAAGCACAAGGTGTGCGCGGTCATGCGGATCGGCTCGGCGAGATCGGGGAGGATTTCCCCTGCAACCGAATAGGTGAGGGGGACTTCAGAAGTAGGAACGAGCCATCGGCGCTGCTCAGCTGCCGAACGATAGTGGGCATGAAGCTCGTTGGCTTTGGCTTGCACCATTCCCCATTTTTGTGCTCCGTCGTCGCCCTCATCGCCGAGTTGGTCGACATATGACATAAGCTCTTTGAAGCTACGCAAATCGCTGTTCGCTTCTTTGTCGGTAGCAAAGCTGTCTTCGGCAAACTTGGGTAGCTTGTCGGTACCGTACATCGCCTCGTCGCTTACCAGCACGGGCGGATTGCATTCGGTGTAGCCGTTTTCGCGCGTCTGCTTGTCGAGCATGAACTGCGCGAGCGCGCGGTGCAGCCGGGCGATATCGCCGCGCAGGAAAGTGAAACGCGCGCCCGAGAGCTTGGTGCCGGTTTCGAAATCCATCCCCAGCGCGGGCCCGATATCGGCGTGTTCCTTCGGCTCGAAATCGAACTCGCGCTTGGTGCCCCACTGGTGCTGCTCGACATTGTCGGTCTCGTCCGCACCCTGCGGTACATCGCGGGCAGGCAGGTTGGGCAGGGTGGCGAGCAGATCGTGCAGCTCGGCGCCCGCAGCGCGCTCGGCCTCTTCCCATTCGGGCATGCTCGCCTTTATCTCGGCGACTTCGGCCTTGAGCGCTTCGGCCTTGTCCTTGTCGCCCTGGCCCATCGCCTGGCCGATCGCCTTGGAGGCCTCGTTGCGGCGGCTTTGCGCCTGCTGGACCCGTGTTGCCGCCTCGCGCTTCTTGGCGTCGAGCGCGATGATGCGGTCGGCCACCGGCTCCGCCCCGCGGCGGGCGAGGGCGGCGTCGAAGTCGGTCGGATTGGCTCTGATAAAGGCGATATCGTGCATGGCCGGGCCTATGCCTTTTCGCATTGGCCTTGGCCAGACACTTCGGGCCGCCGCGCCTTGTCCTTTTGCGGGCACGCATCTAGCCTCCGAACGTTCAGGGGGCAATTCCAAGAGCTTGAAAGGCCAGCCAGCTTGAACGACCAGCCGATCCAGCCACCGCGCCGAACCCGCTTCATCGATATCGCGGACGGCGTGATCCGGGGTGGGCGGAGGCTGGGGCTGATCGATCCGGCGCGGCTCGACAGGAATTTCCTGTTAGACCAAGCGGTTGACGCGACCGGCCTCGACGATTTCGGCGATCGGTGGTTCGAACGCCCGTTCGACGTGCTGCTCGACAGTGTTCGGCGCGAGGCGCAGCTCAATGCGGCGGGCGATTTCTCCGCCATGAAGATGTTCCATCACGTGCTGCGCGACCGGCTCTATGCCCAGATGTGGTTCGCCCGGCACCCCGAAATCCTCGCCCGGCCGCTGAAGAACCCGGTGGTGATTGTCGGGCCGATGCGCTCGGGAACGACGCGGCTCCATCGGCTGCTGGCGAGCGATAAACGCTTTGCCCATCTGCGCAGCTTCGAGACGATCAGCCCCGTGCCGCGCCCCGAATTCGAAGCGGTGCTGGCGGGTGAGGCGGAGGATTTCCGGCCCAAGCTTGCGAGCCGTATCCTCAAGGTCGCGCGGCTGGCCAATCCGCGCACGCTGTCGATCCACCCGACCGGTGCGTTCGAACCCGAGGAAGAACTAGGGCTCATGGCCGCCTCGATGTACGGGATGAAGTGGGAGGCCCAGTGGCATGTACCGTTATACTCGGATTGGTGCGCGCGCGAATCCGCGGTGCCGGCCTATCGCCACATGGCCGATCTGCTGCGGCTGATCGGCTGGTCGCAGCAGGAAAGCTCGCTGCGGCCCTGGATCCTCAAAACTCCGCAGCACATGCTCGATCTGCCCGCGCTGCTCGAAGTGTTTCCCGACGCGCGGCTGATCTTCACCCATCGCGATCCCCGTCAGGTGGTCGGCAGTGCCGCCTCGCTCGCATGGAACCAGACCACGATCTACACCGATCATGTGTCGCCGCAGGAAACCGGGCGGCAATGGCTCGACAAGACCGACCAGATGATCGCGAAGATGCGTTCTGCGCGCGATGCCATCCCGCGTGATCGGATGATCGATGTGCAGTATGAGGATATGGAGCAGGATTGGCGCGGGACCATGGAGCGGGTCTACCGCTTCCTCGGCCTCGACATGGAACCCGCGGTGCCGGGAATGCAGCGCTATCTCGATCGTTCGGCCCAGCTCAAGCGCAACCCGCACCGCTACAGCCTGGAGGAGTTTGGTCTCAGCGAAGGCGAGGTCAGTGAACGCTTCGCCGACTATGCCGAGACATACGGCATCCCGATGGAAGGACGGGCGGCACCCATGCCGAGGCGGGTAGCCAAATAGGCACGAAAAAGGGGCCGGAAGCCAGGCCTCCGACCCCTCTTCGATCCGGATGGATCAGTAGGTGAAGGTTACCGAAGCAAAGACCTGCCGCGGGTTGCCATAGAAGGCCGTCAGCGTTCCTTCGGGACCGAGCGTCGGGATCGGCAATCCGTTTGCGCCGTTCCGGATCGCGCCCGTCCTCGGATCGGTCACCACGAAGGTATAGCCGCTGGTCTTGTATTCCTTGTCGAGCAAATTCTTGCCGTAGAGGCCCACGCTCCAGCGCTTCCCGGGCGCGGTATAGACCACGCTTGCGTCGAGCAGGGCGAAGCCTTTCTGGTCGAGGAAGGGGTTGGGGATCTCGAACTGGCTCGTCTTGCTGCGATAGGACAGCGTCGTGCCGAGATAGAGATCGCCTTCGCCAACCGGCATGTCATAGCTGGCGGTGATGCTGCCGGTCAGCTCGGGCGTGTTCTGAACCACGCGGAATTCCGCGACATCTGTCGGCGTATTGCCGATATTGGTGATGTATTCGTCATATTGCGCGTCGATATAGCCGAGCGATCCGGCAAGGCCGAACCCGCCGGGGAAGCGTGCATTGGCCTCTAGCTCGAGGCCCTTGAAGGTGGCCTTGCCCGCATTGGAGACGACGCCGCAGAAGGTCGTCACTCCCCCGACCTGACACGCGACCGAGCCCGGAATCTGAACGTCGGTGTAGTCGGCATAGAAGGCCGCTGCGGCGATGTTCAGGATACCGATATTGCCCTTGTAGCCAATCTCGTAGCTGTCGACTTCCTCGGGCGCGAAGCTCAGGAAATCAGCGACTTCCTGGTCGGTCGGGCCTCCCGGCGTCGTGGTGGGCGCATTGAGGCCGACCCCGCGCGGATCGAACCCGCCGCCCTTGAAGCCTTTCGAATAGCTCGCATAAATATTGTGATCGGGCGTGGGCTTGAAGCTTATCGACGCCCGGGGTGTGAACTTCTTGAACTCGCGGCTACCTGCGAAGTCTGTGCTCGGCCCGCCGAAGGTGACGCCTGGCCCACCGAATACCGGTGAACCGCCCAGATAGTTCTGGCGGAGGATTTCGGCGCTGCGTTCATCCCAGGTGTAGCGCCCGCCGACCGACAGGCTGAATTGCTCGTTCAGATCGTAGGTGAAATCGCCGAAGATGGCATAGGTTTCGGTATCCACATTGGCCTGGGTGAAGGCGGTAAACCCTGGGAAGGTGGTGAAAAGGCGCACGTCGAACAGCGTGTCGGCCTTGGCGTCGAGATAATAGAAGCCGAGCAGCCCGCTGAACGGCCCGCCATCGTCCCAGACGAGCTGGAATTCCTGGCTGAGCTGTTCGTTGAAATAGGCGCCCGGCACATCGAGATCGACCGCTGGCAGCGCGTCGAAATCGATCGGGGTGAAGCTGTCGTCCTTCCTCCACGCCGAGATGGACCGGAAGGTCAGCGCATTGCTCAGTTCGACTTCCGCATGCAGCGACAGGCCGTAGGATTCGACTTCCTGTTCCGGATCGTTGAGCGCGCCCCGCGTGTCGAAGACATTGTCGAGAATGGGCGCACCCGAAACGAGCCCCGGGATCAGCCGGTGGCCGCCGCGCGGATTGCTCTTGTCTTTGGTGTAATCGCCCTGAACGCGGATAAAGACCGGCTCGCCATAGCCGCCAAGCTCGAGGCTCGCGCGGCCCGCCCAGATATCCTTGTTGTAGTTTTCAAGACCGGTGGTGAGATTGTCCCCGAAACCGCCGCGCGAAAGCCGCGCGACCGACCCGCCGATACGGGCAAGGTCGCCAAGCGGGGTCGAGGCGGTGATGACGCCTTCGGCCTGGTCGTAAGTGCCATAGGTCGCGCGCACTTTCAGCGCAGTATCCTGCGGCAGGCGCCGCGTGACATACTTGACCGCGCCGCCGATCGTGTTGCGGCCGTAGAGCGTACCCTGTGGGCCGCGAAGAACCTCGATCCGTTCGACGTCGTAGATATCGAGCACCGCTGCCTGCGGGCGGTTGAGATAGACATCGTCGAGATAGATGCCGACGCCTTGTTCGAAGCCGGAAACCGGGTCCTGCTGGCCGATCCCGCGGATGAAGGCGGACAGGGTGGAATTGGTCGCGCGGCTGGCCTCGAGCGTCACATTGGGGACCGATTGGCCGACATCGGTAATATCGAGCGCCCCGCGCTGCGTAAGCTCTTCGCCGCTGATCGCGCTGACGGCGACGGGAACGTCCAGCAGCCGTTCTTCGCGGCGCCGTGCGGTGACGATGATGACATCTTCGTCGGCGGCAGGGGTAGCTTCCGAGATCGCGTCTTCAGCCGATTGCGCCTGCACGGGCGAGGCAATCAGTGCTGTCGTGGCGGCGCTGCAGAGCAGGCTTGCGGCTAGAATTCTGGTCGAACGCATTTCGGATTCTCCCTCCCGATCTCAAATATCTTGCGGGTAGCGATACTGAAACCTGAACCAACTTTCAAGTTTGTTCTTGCACGAGGGGTGCCGTTTGATAGGTATGGGGCATTCGGGTTGGGGGATCGGCGCATGACGAGGGCGGGCGAATTGAACGACAAGACGCCGCGAACGGAGCGCGGGCGGCGAACCTTGCGCAAGCTGCTGGATGCGGCGGCAACCGAGTTTGCCGAGCGGGGTTTTCACGAGGCGTCCATCAGCGGCATCACGCGCAGCGCCGGTGTCGCGCTGGGCACGTTCTACACTTATTTCGACAGCAAGGATGCGATCTTTCGCGCTCTGGTCTCCGATATGAGCGCCGGTGTCGGCAAGGCGGCGCGCGAAGCGCTCGATCCGTCGATGGGCGCGCTGGAAGTGGAACGTGTCGCCCTGCGCGCATTCCTCGAATTCGCCTCGGAACACAAAGAGATATACCGGATCATCGACGAGGCGGAATTCGTCGATCCCGAAAGCTATCGCGCGCATTACGAAACCATCGGTGCGCGGATCGAAGAGCGCCTGAGAAAGGGCGCGGAGAGCGGGGAATTCCTACCGGGTCTCGGCACTCCCGAAGCCTGGGCGCTGATGGGAATGAACGTGTTTCTCGGTCTGCGTTATGTCATCTGGGCGCGCGAAGGCGATCCCGATTTCGAGGAAATCGCTCGCCGGGCCAACGGTATGCTCGCCAGTGGGATTGGCGGATCGGGCGGGTGATCCCGGAACCGCGCGCACGTGCCACCGTTGATCATCCAAAGGAGCATCGACATGATAGGCAAGGTTATCGGAGCATTTGTCGGCGATCGCATCGCCAGACATACCAATGGCATCGGAGGAGCGAGCGGGGCCGCGCTGGGCGTAGTCGCAACCACTGTGCTGCGGCGCATGAGCCTGCCTGCAATGATCGCTCTCGGCGTGGGTGGCTATGTCGCGAAAACGGTGCTCGACAGGAAACAGCAGGAAAAGAGCGATTCCTCCGGCGAACCAGTATCTCGTGCCGAAAGTGGAAATGGCAGGGTCCAAGCCGCCTGACGACCATACGCGACTGCCGGTATGATCCGAAGGGCCGCCTCGAGGGGTGGCCCTTTTCGATTCATCAAGGCACGCATTTGCATCCTTCGGCGGGCTTTCTATGCTCGTGCCTCACAACCTTTCCCAAGATCGTCAGAAAACTTCGCGCTTCCCCAAGGGCGCCAGAGCAGGAGACAACATGACCGCAGAGACCGATACAACAATCGAGCCTCCGTTGGTCGACCTGCCCATCAAGACTGCATCACGTGGATTTTATGACGGTTTCAGCCGAGAAGTGACGATCCCGTCCAAGGTGATCGTTTCGCTGCTCATCATGTGGGCGATTTTCTTTCCGGTCAGCGCCAGCGAGACTTTGACCGCCGCCAATTCGACGATCATTTCATCCTTTTCGGGCTGGTACGTCTACCTTGTCGCCTTCCTGACGTTGACCTGTTTTGTCCTGGCAATTCTCCCGCGATCGGGCGAATTGCGTATCGGCAATCCGGGGGAGGAGCCCGAATTCGGGCGGTTTTCCTGGTTCGCCATGCTGTTCGGCGCAGGCATCGGTATCGGGATGTTGACCTATTCGACCGGCGAGCCACTGGCGCATTTCTCGAACAATCCCGAAATCATTCGCGGTGCAATCGAAGCGCGGTCGGTCGAAGCCGTGCGGCCGGCCTATATCTACACCTTCCTGCACTGGGGCTTCGCTGCCTGGGGGACATATGCGCTGGTGGGGCTGGCGATCGGGTATGTGGCGTACCGGCGCGATTTGCCGCTTACCATCCGTTCGGCGCTTGCGCCGCTGTTCGGACTGCACCTGTCTGGGCGGTGGGGCCATCTGGTCGACATCGTGGCGGTCGTGGCGACGATCCTCGGGGTCGCGGTGACCATGGGCTTTGGCGTCGAACAATTCATCGCGGGCCTCGCCCGGCTGGGGCTGGGAGACTGGCTGCTCGATCCCGACGGGTCCTCCTCCGCAATGGCGGTGATCCTGGCTCTTGTCGTCCTTGTCGGCGCCTCCACGCTGAGTGCGCTTTCCGGCGTTGGCCGCGGGATCAAATGGTTGTCCAATCTCAATATGGCCCTGTCTTTCGCCCTTCTCGCCCTGTTCATGATTGTCGGGTCCGGTCTGTTCGGCCTGCGTCTTCTGGGCACGGGTCTATGGGATTATCTGCGCACGCTGATCCCGAATTCGCTTACTCTGTTCGAAGGCGGAGGCGCGATGGGCGACGCACTGGTACAATGGCAACTCGACTGGTCCGTATTCTATTGGGCGTGGTGGATCGCCTTTGCGCCTTTCGTGGGCATGTTCATCGCCCGGATTTCGCGCGGACGGACGATCCGCGAATATGTCCTGGGCGTGATTCTCGTGCCCTCGCTCATGTGTTTCGTGTGGATGACGATCGTCGGCGGCACAGCCATCGATCTGGAATTGAGCGGAGCTGCCCAGGGCGCGATCGTCGGCACCGGCATTTCCGACCAGCTTTATGCAACATTGGCCGTTTTGCTCGATCCGGCGGTCGCCGCGCTGGTCTCGGGCTTGGTTGTCGTCCTGCTGATGACCTATCTGATCACATCGACGGACAGTGCGATCCTGATCGTCAACACCATCAACGGTGCCGGGGATAGCGAAGGCGAGCGGCGTCACCATATTTTCTTCTGGGGCGCGGCACTGGCGTTCGTCGTCGGCAGCATGCTCATCCTCGGCGGGATCGATGCAATCCGGATCACTATGATTATCGGAGCCCTGCCGTTCAGCTTCGTGGTCGCCATAATGGCGGTTTCGATCCTCAAGGCGGTTGCCTTTGATCTGAGGCGCAAACGGCACGGCGTACCCACTACTGCCCAGGGATGTGCCGATCTGATGGCTGGAAAGTAACGCCTTTCGTGCTTGCCACCGCGCAGTGACTTTTGCTTTCGCTTCTGCGCCTGTGCAGTCGGGAGTGCGATTCAGCCTGCCTTGGCACTCTTGTAGGCCTGGATTATCTGATGTTCGGCGTGGAGTTTGCCTGCCAGGGTGTGGCTTGCCGCCGCTTTAAGCGTTCTTCGCGCGACATCGGAAACGGACTGCGGTGCCGCGGCGATCCTTGTGGCGATTTGGCAGGCTCTCGCCGGCAGCGCCCGATCGTCGACGATCTCGTTGACCAGGCCAATCCTCAATGCAGTCGGCGCGTCAATCTTCTCGCCGGTGAGCATTGCTTGACTGGCCCATCGCGTGCCCACCGCCTCGCTCAGCAGGCTCGCCAGCCCGGTACCGGAAAAGGCACCGAGCATGGCGTGCGTATCCGCAAAGACCGCGCTTTCGCCAGCAAGGATGAAATCGCAGCGAAGCGCCAGTTCCAGGCCGCCGGTGATGGCCGGGCCATTCACGGCGGCGATGATAGGTTTGCCAGCCTCGCTTACCGCGCAAATGGAATCGGCGATGTGCGCTCTCGATCGAGTCGGATCGCTGAATTCCTTCAGATCGAGCCCTGCGCAAAAGGAGCTGCCCGATCCGGTGAGAACACAGGCCCGCCAGTGTGAATCGGCGCGAAGTTCGGCGAGTGCTTCGAGAAGCTTCTCGGCGAGGGGCGAGTTAAGGGCGTTGCGGGCGTCTGGCCGGTTGAGGGTGAGTAGCATCACCCCGTCGGCGGGCTCGGATTTCAGCAGGGTGGCGGGCAAGGCGCTTCTCCTCGATCGGCATCGACATGCATCACAACGCAATCAGAGTTTGTCGGTGAGTTCGGGTACGATCTTGAAGAGGTCACCGACGAGGCCGATATCGGCGACCTGGAAGATCGGGGCGTCTTCATCCTTGTTGATGGCGATGATGGTCTTGGAATCCTTCATGCCGGCCAGGTGCTGGATCGCGCCCGAGATGCCGATCGCGATATAGACTTCCGGCGCCACGATCTTGCCGGTCTGGCCGACCTGATAGTCGTTGGGGACATAGCCTGCATCGACCGCCGCGCGGCTCGCGCCGATCCCGGCGCCGAGCTTGTCGGCGAGCGGGGTGATGACCTGTTCGAAGGTTTCCGCATCCTTCAGCGCGCGGCCGCCCGAGACGATCACCTTGGCGCTGG
>JALJCR010000004.1 GCA_022953095.1 Qipengyuania sp. ABI-127-1
CGAACGGGTTCATGCTCATCTTGACGTTGGCAAGATCAACGCCAGACCCATCCGCCTTCACGCGCGGCTTGACGTTGTAATCGATCACCCGCTTCACGGGGACGAGGATTTTCATGCAATACCTTCCTCTCGACTTGAAACCTGTGCCGCCCGCCTAGCTTGCGTTTACGTAAACGTCAAGCAAGGCGGTGTGCCGGAACGTGACACTTGGCCGATCCCTCGCGCGGCGCGCGGGACAGGTCAAGCGGCGGATGGCTCAGTCTTTACTATGGTTGGCGCGAGGCATAGTTTCACGCCACGAGACAGGAGGTGTCCCATGCGCGTTTGGCCCCTAATCGCAAGCCTTTCGGGGCTGATTTCCAATCCGCTACTGGCGCAGGAGACACGCACCGCGCCCGATGGCCATGTGCCGCCTCCGGCGACGCTGGAGCAGATGGGCTGGCTGGTCGGTCACTGGGCGGGCGAAGGCATCGGTGGTCAGCCTGCCTACGAAAGCTGGCTCCCGCCAACAGGCGGAACGATGGTCGGCACCTTCGTCCAGCAAGCCGATGCGGAGACGATTCGCTTCACCGAACATCTCTACCTGATGGAGGAAGAGGGCACGCTGGTCCTGCGCCTCAAGCACTTCAATGCCGACCTGACCGGATGGGAGGAGAAGGACGACATGCTCACCTTCCGCCTCATCGCCATGGAGCCATGCGCGGCCTATTTCCGCTCCCTGACCTTGCGCTGCGACGGCGAGAACGGGTTGCTCGCCGCCGTGCGCATGAAGAGCAATGGCAGCGAGATCAACGAACTGATTTTCCGCTTCGAGCGGACGAACTGAGCCGAAGCGTGGCGGCCGGTCAGGCCGCCTGCTTCACCTCGGCGACGATCTTACGGGCAGCGTCGCCCAGGTCGTCGGCGCTGACGATCGGGAGGCCCGAATTGTCGAGGATAGCCTTGCCCTCTTCGACATTGGTGCCTTCGAGGCGCACGACCAGCGGAACCGAAAGGTTCACGTCCTTCGCCGCCTGAACAATACCGTTGGCGATGACGTCGCACTTCATGATGCCGCCGAAGATGTTGACGAGGATACCCTCGACCGCCGGGTCCTTGAGGATGATCTTGAACGCCGCGGTGACCTTCTCGGTCGTCGCGCCGCCGCCCACGTCGAGGAAGTTGGCCGGGAAAGCACCGTTCAGCTTGATGATGTCCATCGTCGCCATGGCGAGGCCTGCGCCATTGACCATGCAGCCAATGTTGCCGTCAAGCTTGATGTAGGCGAGATCGTATTCGCTCGCTTCGACTTCGGCCGGGTCTTCCTCGGTCTCGTCCCGCAGCGCTTCGACATCCTTGTGGCGGAACAGCGCATTGCCGTCGAAGCTCATCTTGGTGTCGAGGACGAGGAGATTGCCGTCTTCGGTTTCAACCAGCGGGTTGATCTCGAGCATTTCGCAATCGAGATCCATGAAGGCGGTGTAAAGCTGCCTGGCCAGCTTCTGCGCCTGCTTGTTGAGATCGCCCGTCAGCTTGAGCGCGAAGGCCACCGCGCGGCCATGGTGCGGCATGAAGCCCTGCGCCGGGTCGATGGTGATGGTGGTGATCTTTTCCGGCGTCGAATGCGCGACTTCCTCGATGTCCATGCCGCCTTCGGTCGAAACGATCATGGCGACGCGGCCCGTGGCGCGGTCGACCAGCATAGAGAGGTAATATTCCTCGGCGATATCGACCCCGTCGGTCACATAGAGGCGGTTGACCTGCTTGCCCGCATCGCCGGTCTGCACGGTCACCAGCGTGTTACCGAGCATTTCCCTGGCGTTCGCTTCGACTTCCTCAATGCTCTTGGACAGGCGCACGCCGCCCTTCGCATCCGGGCCGAGTTCCTTGAACTTACCCTTGCCGCGCCCGCCGGCATGGATTTGCGCCTTGACGACATAAAGCGGACCCGGAAGCTGCTTGGCACCTTCGACCGCTTCCTCCACGGTCAGCGCGGCATGACCGGCGGGGATGCCGATACCGTATTTCGCGAGCAGTTCCTTGGCCTGGTATTCGTGAATGTTCATGTCGAAGCGTCGTCCTTCGCGTGATGCGCGTGGGGGAGTTGGGTGTCGCGTGGGCCATAAGCATGTCTGGGCGCGCTTGAAAAGACCGACTTTCCGGTACATTGGCGACCCGAGCACCCATGATCGACAGCAAGCGCCTGGAATCCATCGTCTCCGAAGCGGGACGGATCGCCTTCGGCCTGTGGCCGGGGGCGGGGAACGCCTTGGATTCATGGGAGAAGAAACCCGGAGACCCGGTTTGCGAGGCGGACCTAGCGGTCGATGCCTTTCTCAAGCGAGAGCTGGGGGCGCTGCTCCCCTCGGCCGGATGGCTGTCCGAGGAAACCGCCGACGATTCGTCTCGTCTCGATCATGACCTGATCTGGTTGGTCGATCCCGTGGACGGGACGCGCGATTTCATTCGCGGACGAACCGGCTGGGCGGTGTCCGTCGCGCTGATCAGCGCTGGTCGGCCGCTCATCGGTACGCTGTGCGCGCCGGCGCGAGGGGAAGTCTGGCAGGCCGTTGCCGGACAGGGGGCGTTTCGCAACGGCAAGAGGCTTCATGCCAGCACGCGGCGGGAATTTCCCGGATCGCGCGTGCCTGCCTTTGCTCTGCCCAAGACCGATGGCGATCTGATCACCGTCGACCAGCCCAACTCGATAGCGCTGCGTATTGCCATGGTGGCCGCCGACGAGGCCGACCTTGTCGCCACCGTGCGCTGGGGTTTCGAATGGGATATTGCCGCGGCCGGAATGATCGCGCGCGAGGCGGGGGCCGCGGTTAGCGACGCCTATGGCAACAAGCTGGATTACAACAAGCGCGACCCGCGTGCTTTCGGAGTCCTGGTCAGCGCGCCCGATATCCATGGAGCAGCGGTCGAGCGCTTGGCGAAGCGGATTGGGTAGGCTGATATGAGGTGCGCCACCGACCTCCGTCGATAGCTCGCGGCTGCACCGGCCCCCCATAAGTTACCGTGCCGTGGGTGGCCGGGTGGGGGAGTGGGCCGGTGCAGAACGGTCAGGACGGAGGTCCTGACCCCACGCAAAAAGGGCCGACCCGAAGGCCGACCCCGAATGGTTGCGGATATTGCGAAGGGCGGGCGTCTAGTACCCCTGTCCCTGCGCTGCCTGCACATCCTGCTCGTCGAAAGGAATGATCTTGATCTCGACGCGCCGGTTGAGCGGTTCGTTCACGCCATCGGCGGTCTGAACCTTGAGCCGCGTTTCGCCGAAACCCATCCAGCGAATGCGCGAAGAGCTGACCCCGCGCGAGATCAGATAGTTGGACACCGCTTGCGCCCGCTGTTCGGATAGGCGCTGGTTCGACTGCGCCGAACCGACCGTGTCGGTATGGCCGTACACATCGATCAGGCTGTTGGGATATTGCGTGAGGCTGCTCGCCACGCGATCGAGCAGGTCGCGGAAGCCCGGCGAGATCGTGTAGCTGCCGGTGGCAAAGGTCACGCCGTCGGGCAGGTTGACGAGGATCGCTTCCCCACCATCGGTTTCCGAAACGTCGACACCGGATCCGGCGGTCTGTTCTTTCAGTTCCTTGATCTGCTGGTCCATCTTGTAACCGACCGCGCCGCCGGCAACGCCGCCTGCGGCCGCGCCGATGATGCGCCCGGTCTTGCCGCCGATCACCCCGCCAAGCAGGCCCCCGACGATGGCGCCCCCGGCCCCGCCGAGAACGGTGCGCGAGACTTTTCTCTCGCCGGTGTTGGGATCGGTGACACAGGCCGAAACGGTCATAAGCGATACGGCGGCCAGGCTGGCGGTAAGAATGCGCGACTTTTTCATATGATATTCCCCATCATGTGTAGCTCCAGGCCCGAATAAGGGGGCCGAGGCCGGGCGAACGGTACCGGACGCGCCCACCCGCGTCACATCTGCCCAAACCGCTCAGTCACCGCAGCGTTCCAGCGCAATTGCAGATAAGTCGCACAGCCCGCTGGCACGAGGCGGGTTTTGTGCTAGCCCCCGCCCTGTGACACCCTTTCCTTGGACCGACCTGCTGATCATTGCCGGGCTGATCGTGCTGAATGGCGTTTTCGCCATGAGTGAACTGGCCATCGTCTCTGCCCGTACCGCCCGCCTCAGGGCGGCGGCGCAGCAGGGGAACGGCGGCGCCAAGATTGCGCTGGAACTGGCAGCGGAGCCGGGCAAGTTCCTTTCCACGGTCCAAATCGGAATCACATTGATCGGGATCGTTGCCGGGGCTTATTCGGGCTCGAGCCTTGGCGGCCCCGTGGGCGAGCGTCTCGCCGCTATCGGTTTCCCGACCGGCTGGGCGCAGGAGGCGGGCTTCGCCGCGGTCATAGCCGTGACGACCTATCTCAGCCTCGTGGTCGGCGAGCTGGTGCCCAAACAGGTCGCGCTGCGCGCTGCGGTGCCGATCGCGATTGTCATGGCACGGCCCATGGAGATGTTGGCGCGAATCGCCGCTCCGGTGGTGTGGTTGCTGGATATATCCTCTGGCGCACTCATCCGTCTGCTTGGCGTAAGGCCGGCGGGTCAGAGCGCGGTGACCGCCGAAGAACTCCATATGCTGTTCGCCGAGGCGACACGCTCGGGTGTGATCGAACATGAACAACATCAGATGTTGCAGGGTGTCGTCCGCCTCGCCCAGCGGCCCGTGCGTGAATTGATGACGCCGCGTACCGAGGTCGATTGGATCGATATCGAAGCCGATCAAGATGCGATTCGCGCTGTGCTCGATGAAAGCCCTCATTCGCTGCTGCCGGTGGCGGAAGGGTCGCCCGACAAGATTTTGGGCGTGGTCAAGGTGCGCGAGATCCTGACCCGGCTGGTGGCGAAGCAGGCGGTCGATCTGCAGTCGTTGATGATCAAGGCGGAGGTCGTGCCCGACCAGCTCGATGCCGTGGACGCTCTACGGGTTCTGCAGCAGGCAGAGGTCGCGATGGCCATGGTCCACGACGAATACGGGCATCTCGACGGGATCGTCACGCCGGTCGACCTGCTGACCGCGCTGGTCGGCGATTTTGTCAGCGATCAGGATCCGGGCGAAGCGCCGGGTATCGTCGAACGTGAGGATGGCAGCCTTCTGGTCGCGGGTTCGCTTTCCGCCGACGTTCTCGCGGATCGGCTGGCGATCGAATATGGCGAGGACCGCGAATTTGGCACGGCTGCCGGTTTTGCCTTGCACGTCCTGAAGCGCCTTCCCGGCGAAGGCGATTATTTCACCGATCAGGGCTGGCGTTTCGAGGTGATCGATATGGATGGCCGACGTATCGACAAGCTGCTGGTGAGCCGCGAGAGCAATGCCGTTCCAACGGCAGAGGGCTAAAGAAGAGAGGTTTTTGTTTGGCCTCAAGCACCGGCGGGCCTGTCCGGGTCCTTAGGCTATCCTCGTTCACGCGACCTGGCGGTCGCATTTGCCTCGCCTACGGTTCGGAACTTTCGCCAACATCAGGATTCGCACCAGGTCCGGGCCGGGGGAGGCCCGGCAAGGCCACGTGGCCGCACCGCAGCGGGTGCAGCTTGCTGCATGTCGAGCGAGGACGAACCCGCGGAGGCGGGTTCGCAAAACAAAAGCCCTTACCCGGGGATCACCGCACTCGCGCTCGCACCGTCGCCTTCGGGCGCGGCAATGATGTCGCGGGTCACGCTGCCCTTGGCGACAGTCGCGGTATCCGGGTCACCCACAGCGCTGCGGATTCCAGGTGCCGCGGTTCCTGCGCGTTCGAGCAGGCTCGTCTCCACGTCGCTGCGTGCCTGCGGGCCGCCAAAGAGCGCTTCGAGAGTCTGCTGTGCCGCGCTGCCTTCGGCCGGGCGCGGGGCGCCGGGCTGCGGGGGAACGAGGTTGAATTCGGGCGGCACCACCAAGGGAGCCTGGCGCTGGACGGCGAATTCGTCGGGCCGGTCACGGTTGAGCAGGCCCCCGCCACCGCAGGCTGCGGTCATGGCGCCGAGGCCGGCGATCAGGGCGATACGGGCGTATTGGGTCATTGCTTGCTCTCCGCGGCGTCGGCCGCCTTGTTGTTCATGAGGCCATCGACCTCTTGTTCATCCTTGTCGCGCATGAAGAAGGCCCGCGCAAGGACGATGACTACGCCGATGGTGATAGCCGCATCGGCGACGTTGAAAATGAGGAAGGGGCGAAAATCCCCGAAATGCAGATCGGCGAAATCGACGACATAGCCGAACGCGTAGCGGTCCTTGATATTGCCCAGCGCCCCGCCGAGGATCAGCGACAGCGCGAGGATATCGCCGAGCAGTTTTTCGCGCAGCATCCACACCGTCACGACCAGCGCGATCAGTGCGGTGACGAGGACCAGGCCCCAGCGCATTTCGGGGCTGGTCGCCTCGAACATACCCAGCGACACGCCGAAATTGCGCGTGAAGCGCAGGTCGAAGATCGGCAGAAGTTCCATGGCGTCGCCGACCCGGTCGATACCGAGCACTTTGGTGACGTAATTCTTGCTCCACTGATCGGCGGCAAAGATCGCCAGCGCGACCACACAGCCGATCAGGCGGTTCTTCATCACGGCGTTCATCGGGCGGCATCCCATTGGGCGACGACGGGCTGACAGCGATCGCACAGATCGCCGTCTTCCTCGACCGATGGCAGTAGGCGCCAGCAGCGCCCGCACTTGCTTTCGTTTGTCCGTGTGACCGTCACCGTGTCGCTATCGCTGCGGGTGACTGACGCGGTGATGAACAGTTCCGCGAGATCGGCATCGCTGAAGCCTTCGGGCACCGCCGCGGCGGGCACGACCACGTCGGCCTCCAGCCCCGAGCGGATCACCTTGTCGCGCCGCAGTGGCTCGATCGCTTCCATCACGTCTTCACGCAATTCGCGCAGCTTGTCCCACCGGGCGCCATCTGCGCCGACCCCGGGAACCTGTGGCCATTCAAGCAGGTGGACGCTGCCACCGTCGGGATAGCGGGTCGACCACACTTCCTCGGCAGTGAACACCAGCACCGGCGCGGCATAGCGGACCAGCGCGTGGAACAGCAGGTCGAGCACGGTGCGATAGGCATTGCGCTTCACGCTGTCCGGCCCGTCGCAATAGAGCACGTCCTTGCGGATATCGAAGTAGAAGGCCGACAGGTCCTCGTTGCAGAAATCGACCAGCAGCCGCGTATAGGCGGTGAAGTCGTAATTCTCCGCCGCCTGGCGCAGCTTTCCGTCGAGATCGGCGAGCAGGGCGAGGACGTAGAGCTCCAGTTCGGGCACTTCGCCGACATCGCTCATATCGCCGACAAATCCGTCAAGCGCGCCGAGCAGATAGCGGAAGGTGTTGCGCAGCTTCCGGTACTGGTCGCCCGTACCTTTGAGGATCTCGTCGCCGATGCGGTGATCCTCGGTCGAATCGACGCTCAGTGCCCACAGGCGGATGATGTCCGCCCCGTACTGTTCCATGACCTTGAGCGGATCGATCGTGTTACCGAGGCTCTTGGACATCTTGCGCCCGTCGCTGGCCATGGTGAAGCCATGCGTCAGCACCTGGTCGTAGGGCGCCCGGCCGCGCGTGGCGCAGCTTTCGAGCAGCGAGGACTGGAACCAGCCGCGATGCTGGTCGCTGCCCTCGAGATAGAGATCGGCGGGCCATTTGAGCGCAGGCCAGCGCCCGCTTTCCAGCGTAAAAGCGTGGGTGCAGCCCGAATCGAACCAGACGTCGAGAATGTCGGTGACCATCTCGAACTCGTCCGGATCGTGCTCGGGGCCGAGGAATTCGGCCTTGCGCGCCTCGTCCCAGGCATCGACGCCGTCTTCGCGCACCGCGACGACGACGCGGGCGTTGACGTCCGGGTCTTGCAAATAGGAACCGTCAGGCCGCACGAACAGCGTGATCGGCACGCCCCAGGCGCGCTGGCGCGAGAGCACCCAGTCGGGGCGGCCTTCGACCATCGAGCCGATCCGGCGGCGCCCCTTCTCGGGCACGAAGCGCACGCGCTCGATTTCGGACATGGCGCGTTCCCTCAACGTCGTCCCAGCTTTCGCTGGGACGACGTCTAACGGCTTGTCCATCGGCACGAACCATTGGGGTGTGCAGCGATAGATTACCTTGGCTTTCGAGCGCCACGAATGCGGGTAGGAGTGTTCGTAATCGGCACTCGCCGATAGCAGCGCGCCCGCTTCGCGCAGATCCGAACAGATCGGGCCTTCGGGCGCATTGAACGGCTTGTTGATGACGCTGCGCCGACGCTCGTCCTCGCCGCCGAGCCACGGCCAGTCGTCGCGATAGCGCCCATCGGCCATGACCGCGAAGACCGGCTCGATCCCATGCTCGCGGCAGAGCAGGAAGTCGTCCTCGCCATGGTCGGGCGACATGTGGACGAGACCGGTGCCGCTATCGGTGGTGACGAAATCGCCCGGCAGGAAGGGTCGCGGCTTGGCGTAGAATGCGAGCGCCTTTTCCCACGCCGCGACCTGACTACCGTCGTCGCCCCGGACTTGATCCGGGGTGGTGCTGCCTTCCGCTGCCATCGCAGAAGAGAAGCCTTGGCCCGGATCAAGTCCGGGCTGACGGGAGAGGAGGAGGTCGTAGATGGGATGACGCGCGACGGTCCCGGCGAGGTCGGAGCCTCGCAGTTTGCCGCGAACGCCATACTCCAAACCATACTTCGGCTGAGTAAGATTCGCAGGATTCTCCCGCATTAGCTGGTTGAGAAGCCTTCCCTTAAGTTGTTCAGCTAGCTCTGCCGCCACTAGGACGGTCTTGCCGCTCCACGGATGGTCCAATGGTGTCGATTTTGTATGCTGAGCATCGACGTCTTCGAGCGCGTTGAACGCGACAAACTCGAGCCTAACATACTCAACCTCCGGACCGTATGCGATCGCCTGGTTCACCGGGATCGTCCAAGGCGTCGTCGTCCACACTACCGCATGCGCGCCGACCAGCTCCTCGATCGGGCTCTCAGTGATCTCGAACGCTACGTCGATCTGCGGGCTGTCGGTCAGGTCCTCGTATTCGACCTCGGCCTCGGCCAGCGCGGTTTCTTCCACCGGGCTCCACATTACCGGCTTCGAGCCGCGATAGAGATTGCCTGCTTCGGCGAATTTCATCAGCTCGGCAACGATGGTCGCCTCGCTTTCGAACTGCATCGTCAGATAGGGATTGTCCCAGTCGCCCATGATGCCGAGGCGCTTCAACTGCTCGCGCTGCACATCGACCCATTTCTGGGCGTAGGCGCGGCATTCGGCGCGGAATTCCTTCGGCTGGACCTCGTTCTTGCTGCGCTTTTTCTTGCGGTATTGCTCCTCGACCTTCCATTCGATCGGCAGGCCGTGGCAATCCCAGCCGGGGACATAGGGCGCGTCCTTGCCCATCAGGTTCTGCGTGCGGCAGACCATGTCCTTGAGCGTGTGGTTGAGCGCGTGCCCGATATGCATGTCGCCATTGGCGTAGGGCGGGCCGTCATGCAGGATGAATTTCTCGCGCCCGGCGCGCGCTTCGCGCAGTTGGCGGTAAAGCCCTTCCTCTTCCCAGCGCGCGGCAATCTTCGGCTCCTTTGCGGGGAGGCCGGCCTTCATGGGAAAATCGGTCTTGGGCAGGAAGACCGTGTCTCTGTAATCGCGCTTCTCGGACATAGAGGCGAGCCGCTAACCGAATTGGGGCGCGGTGGAAAGAGTTTCGGTCAGCCGAGCAGCCGCCTGGCCTCGTCGCAATCCTTTTCCATCTGGGCAATCAGCCCCTCGAGCGAATCGAACTTCGCCTCGCCGCGCAGGAAGTGGTGGAAGGCGACTTCGATTTCCTGCCCGTAGAGATCGCCGGAGAAATCGAAGAAATAGGGCTCGAGCAATTCCTTGGGCGGGTCGAATTGCGGGCGCACGCCGATATTGGCCGCGCCCTTCAGTTCCTGCCCGGTCGACAGGATGCGCCCGGTCACGGCGTAGACGCCGTATTTCGGGCGCAGATATTGTTCGACCGGCAGGTTCGCCGTGGGATAGCCGATTTCGCGCCCGCGCTTGTCGCCGTGCTGAACCACGCCGCGAATGGCGAAGGGGCGGGTAAGCAGGCGCGCAGCCTCCTGCGGATCGCCCTCGCGCAGCGCATCGCGCACCCGGCTGGAGGATACGGGCTTTCCGCCATCCATCACCGGCGGCACTGCGCGCGCCTCGATCCCGACATCCCTGCCGAGGCTCACCAGGTTGTCGAAATTGCCGCCCCGCGCCTTGCCGAAGGTGAAATCCTCGCCGGTAACGACGCCCGCGACGCCGAGATGATCGCCGAGCAGCCTGCCCACGAAATCCTCTGCCGTGGTCCCGGCCAGTTCGCCGTCGAAATGGAACACCAGCATCGCGGTCGCCCCGGCGGCGATATAGTGTTCCTGCCGCTGTTCGAGCGTCGTCAGCCGGAAAGGCGGTGCATCGGGTTTGAAATGGCGCACCGGATGCGGATCGAATGTCGCGATGATCGAGGGACGGCCTTCCGCGCGCGCCCAGCGAATCGCCTCGCCCGCCACGGCCTGGTGGCCGAGGTGAAAGCCGTCGAAATTGCCCAATGCGATGATCGCGCCACGCAGGCTCTCGGGCAGCGGTTCGCGGTGATCGAGCCATCTCATCGCGTGGTCTCCTGCGGCACCAGCCCTTCACCGATCACCCGCAGCGCATTGCCACCCATCGCCGCGCGAATCTCGTCCTCGGTGAAACCCTCGTCGAGCAGCGCCTGCGTAACCTGGGTCAGTTGCGAGGTATCGAAGCGCACGGTGACCGCGCCGTCATAGTCGCTGCCCAGCGCCACATGTTCGATCCCGACTAGGTCGCGAATATGTTTCATCGCCCTGGCGGTGGCGCGCGGCGAGGTGTCGCACACCGCGCCTTCCCAATAGCCGACACCGATGATCCCGCCGGTCGCCGCGACCCCGCGAATTTCTGCGTCGGTGAGGTTGCGGTTTTCCTGGCAGGTCGCCTGCACGCCGCCATGGCTGGAGACCACCGGCCGCTGCGCCATGGCGAGTACCTCGGCGACGCATTGGTGGCTGCAATGGGCGATATCGACGATCATCCCCATGCGCTCCATCCGGCGGATCACATCGCGCCCCATCGGTGTGAGGCCGCCCTTTTCGATCCCGTGCATCGACCCGGCCAGTTCGTTGTCGAAGAAATGAGTGAGCCCCGCCATGCGCATGCCTGCCGCATAAAGCCGGTCGAGATTGTCGGGATTGCCTTGGAGGCTTTGCAGGCCTTCGGCGCTGAACAGGGCGCCGACCGGCTTGGAGGCGTCCTTACGTGCCGCCATCAGGCGATCGAGGTCCGCCGGGGTCCAGACCTGATAGATTTCTTCGCGCCCGGCCTCGAATGCCCGCTCCAGTTTCTCGGCATGCCATAGCGAGCGTTCGAGCAGGCTACCCCAGGTTCGCACCGGCTGCATCTGGCCGATCGCCAGCAGCGTAATGTTGTCGCTGTCGGCGGAATTCGAATCGTAGTTCTGCCCTCGCGGGGTTTTAGTCACGCTGGAGAAGACCTGCAGCGCGACATTGCCTTCGCGCAGCCGCGGCAGGTCGACATGGCCGCGCTCCGCCCGGTCGAGGATATCGCGCTTCCAAAGCAATGTATCGGCATGGAGGTCGACGATTTCGAGGCTGGCGTGCAACGCCCTCGCCTCGTCCGAGATTTCGATCAGCGGCTTGCCATCGATCTTGTTCATGTCCCGCTCGGCCATTCCCGGTACGAGCAGGAAGAACCCGGCGAGCGCGACGAGGATCAGGCCGAGGATGCCCATGAGCAGCTTGCGCATCACGCCGCGCGCTCCAGCGTGACGAAGCTATAGGCAGGCAGGTCGCCTTCGCTTGCGAAATCCTCGCGGCCGATCACGTTCCATTCGGGACCGAGCGGTTTCATGAAAGTGTCGCCTTCGAATTCCGCGTGAATTTCGGTCAGCTCGATACGGTCGGCATGTTCCCTGAACACGTCGTATATCGCAGCGCCGCCGATGACGGCCACGTCGCCGTCTCCTGCGACAGACAGCGCCTCTTCGACTGAACGCACAATTTCCGCGCCCGTCGAATCCCAGCGCTCGCGGCGGGTCAGTACGATATGACGGCGGCCCGGCAGCAGGCCCGGCAGGCTCTCGAAGGTCTTGCGGCCCATGATCATCGGCAGGCCTTGGTTCTCTTGGCCCATGGTCAGCGCCTTGAAGCGCTTCAGATCGGCGGGCAGGTGCCATGGCAGCACGCCGTCTTTGCCGATGCAGCCATTGGCCGCGCGGGCATAGATCAGGAACAGGCTCACCGTTCGAGCCGGGTCACATGGCCCATCTTGCGTCCCTCGCGGACCTCGGCCTTGCCGTAATCGTGCAGGTGCGTGTCGACCGCGGCCAGCTGTTCTTGCGCCGTCTTGATGTCGGCGCCGATGATGTTCGTCATGGTGACGGATCTGGCGATGGTCGCCGTATCGCCCAGCGGTAGGCCAGCGACCGCGCGAATGTGGTTCTCGAACTGGCTGGTGACCGCGCCCTCGATCGTCCAGTGGCCCGAATTGTGCACGCGCGGGGCCATCTCGTTGAAGATCGGCCCTTCATGCGTGGCGAAGAATTCAAGCGTCAGCACGCCGACATATTTCAGCGCATCGGCGACCTGGCGGGCCAGCTCGCGCGCTTCGTCCACCTGGGCTTCGATGATGTCGCCCGCGGGCAGGGTGGAAGCGGCCAGAATGCCATTTTCATGCGTGTTGCGCGCCGAATCCCAAAACCGGATTTCGCCATCCTGTCCGCGCACGACTATGATCGAGAATTCGGCCTCGAACTCGACGAAACCTTCGTAGATCAGCGGGACGTCGGGCAGATGCAGGCCCTGTGCATCGCGGTCCGATCCGATCCGCCACTGGCCCTTGCCGTCATAGCCGTCCCGCCGGGTCTTGAGGATGCCGGGCGCGCCCAGCCGATCGACCGCCGCCTCGAGATCGCTGCGCGAATCGACCCGTGCATAAGCGGCGGGTCGGCCGCCAAGCCCTTCCACGAAGCGCTTCTCGGCGAGGCGATCCTGGGCCGTTTCGAGCGCGCGTGGATGCGGAAAAATGCGTCCTTCCGGCATAGCATTGGCCGTGGCGACGGGTACGTTCTCGAATTCCCAGGTGACTACGTCGCACTGCGCGGCAAAGGCGGCAAGGGCTGCTGTTTCGTTCCACTTGTTCACGAACAGATCGTCGCACACCTGATTGACGACATTGTCGCCTTCGGGCGCGTAGGCGATGCAGCGATAGCCCAATTGTGCGGCGCTCACGGCCATCATTCGGCCAAGTTGCCCACCGCCGAGGATACCGATTGTCGAACCGCGCTTCAGCATCAGTCGACGGGGCGCTCGGTCACGGCTGCGCTGCGCGCCGCGCGCCAATCCTGCAGGCGCTGCGAAAGCGCGGAGTCGTGATTGGCGAGGATCGCGGCGGCAAGCAGGCCCGCATTGGTCGCGCCCGCCTTGCCGATAGCCAGTGTTCCAACCGGTACGCCGGCGGGCATCTGGACGATCGAAAGCAGGCTGTCCTCGCCCGACAAGGCCCTTGACTGTACGGGCACGCCAAGCACCGGAACATGGGTCAGCGCGGCGATCATGCCGGGCAAATGCGCGGCGCCACCCGCGCCTGCAATAATTACCTCGAAGCCCGCATCTGCCGCGCCCTTGGCGAAATCATACATGCGATCCGGCGTTCGATGGGCCGAGACGATACGCACATCGCTTTCGACACCCAGCTCTTCGAGCACCTCGGCGGCGCAGGTCATGGTGTCCCAATCGGACTGGCTGCCCATGACGATGGCGACCTTGGCGTTCATCTCAGGCATCCTTTAGATAGTAGCGGTCGCCCGACACCTGCATGCCGTCGAATTCATAGACGATCGGTTGGCCGGTCGGAATTTCGAGACCGGTAATCTCGTCGTCCGAAATGTTCGACAGATGCTTCACCAGCGCGCGCAAGGAATTGCCATGGGCGGAGATGATGACCGTTTCGCCCTTGCCGAGTTGCGGCAGGATCGCGCTTTCCCAATAGGGCAGCACGCGCTCGATGGTGAGCTTGAGGCTTTCGGTGCGCGGCACGTCGATCCCCGCATAGCGCGGGTCGTTCGACAGATCGAATTCGCTGCCCGGCTCGAGCTCGGGTGGGGGCACGTCGAAGCTACGGCGCCAGACATGGACCTGTTCGTCGCCATGCTTCTCCCGTGTCTGCTGCTTGTCGAGGCCGGTCAGCCCGCCATAGTGGCGCTCGTTCAAATGCCAGTCGCGCGTGACCGGGATCCACAGGCGGTCGCAGGCTTCGAGCGCGATGTTGAGCGTCTTGATTGCACGCTTCTGGACGCTGGTGAACGCAGTGGTGGGCAGCACGCCCTTGGCTTTCATCAGCTCGCCTGCCTCGCGCGCTTCGGCCACACCCTTTTCCGTGAGGTCGACATCCCACCAGCCGGTGAAGCGGTTGGCGAGATTCCACTCGCTCTGGCCGTGGCGGACAAGGATGAGTTTCGACATATCTGCTCCCGTTTCCGGTTCCAGCCCACTCCCCCGGCACCCACGGCAAGATACTGTCCGGGTGGCCGGGTGGGGAGTGGGCTGGAACCGCATCCCCGCGTAAGCGGGACAACAATGAGCAAGGCGCGTTAGCTGGCCGTATCGTCCTTGGAAAGGCCTTGCTCGTCCGATTCGCGCATTTCCCGCCCCTGCGCCTTGCGGCGGCGCAGGTTCTCACGAAGTTTCGCAGCGAGCCGCTCCTCGCGTGTCATCTTGTCATTTCGGGCGTTCATGGCGCATTCCTTTTGCGAAAATCGGCTCCAGCCGCAAGCGAAGGTTGACTTATGCGCCGCGTCTGCCATTAGCGCGCGCCTCCACCCCGCTGGCATTTCCGGCGGGCACGACGTGCTGCTGTAGCTCAGTGGTAGAGCGCACCCTTGGTAAGGGTGAGGCCGGGAGTTCAATCCTCCCCAGCAGCACCATTTTTCGAAGAAAAATGGATTCCTTGTTTTTCGCACCGACATCCGTCGGCGCGTCCTCGCTATGCGTGCAGCAAGCTGCACCCGCTGCGGGGCGGCCGCTTGACCTTGCCGGGCCATCTCGGCCCGGATCGCGGGCGTCCCTCAGGGTTTGCAATAGTCTCCGAGCCGTCAGGCGAGGCTAGCGCGACTGCGCCCCCGCAGCGACGCGCCCGAAGGGCGTGTGAGCGAGGATAGCCTAAGGCCGCGGGCGCGGCCGTCGGCGCCTGAGGCTCAACAAAAACCGAATGCGCTGCGGGACCTAGGTCGATCTATCCGCCTTATCCTTGGCATTCGTGCCCTTGATCATCGCGCGCATCGCTTCCCACTGCTCGTCGCCCATGTCCTTGAGCGCGGTGTAGAAGTTGCCGCCATGCGTCTGGAAACCGCCGCCGTCGATGGCGATCGTCTGGCCGTTTACCCAAGCCGCACCCGGCCCCATCAGAAAGACGGCGAGATTGGCGATTTCGTGCATTTCGCCATGGCGGCCCATCGGGTTCATATCATCGTGAGAATTGCCGCCCCTCCCGCCGGGCGAAAGGCGCGCGCTCATCCCGTCGGTGGGGAATAGACCCGGCGCGATGGCATTGAAGCGCAAGCCATAGCGGCCCCATTCCACCGCGAGGCTCTGCGTCATCGCATTCAGGCCCGCTTTGCTCATGGCGCTCGGCACCACGAAGGGGCCGCCGTTCCATATCCACGTGGTCAGGATGGAGAGGAAGCTGGCCTTGCGGCCTTCTTCGATCAGCCGCTTGCCCACATCGAGCGTGACGTAGAAGCTGCCGCGGAAGACGATGTCGCTGATGGCATTGAAGCCATTGACCGAAAGATCCTCGGTCCGGCTGATGAAGTTGCCTGCGGCATTGTTGACCACACCGGTAAGCGGCCCACTGTCCCAGATCGCATCGACCATGGCATGGATCGCATCGGGATCGCGGATGTCGCAGGCATGTCCGACGATCTTTCCGCCGTGCCTCTCGCCGAGTTCCTTGGCCGCCTCGTCGAGCTTGCCCTGACGCCGCCCGCAAATATGCACTTCGGCGCCGAGTTTGAGGAAGGCTTCCGCCATTTCCTTGCCAAGTCCGGTGCCGCCGCCGGTGACGAGGATGCGCTCGCCCTCCATCAGGCCCTCGCGAAACATCAGCCTTGAAGTATCCATCGCTATCTCCTCTGCCCGGGCAGAGTCCTACTCGAATGTCTGCGCGATACCCAATTGAATCGCCTGGCTGTATTGCCTAGCTAGAACGCCATGGACGACGCCGACGACCTCACCCAGCTCGACCCCGCTTACAAATCGATGCTGCGATTGCAGTTGGCGATTGCCGCGCTTGTCCTGCTTGTCGCGGCGACGATTGCCGAGGTGGCGATTCCCGGCTGGACCGGTGCGGTGTGGATCCCCGCCCTATGCGTGGCTGCCTATGCGCTTATCCGCGTCCCTCTCCGGCGCTATCATGCGACCGGCTTCTCGCTGGCGGATGAACGCCTGCGGGTCGTGCGCGGCATCTTTTTCCGCACCGACACTGTGGTTCCATTCGGTCGGGTGCAGCATATCGACGTCGGCCAGGGACCGCTCGAGCGGGCTTTCGGTATCGCCACACTGACCGTGCATACTGCGGGCACGCACAACGCCTCGGTGTCTCTGCCGGGATTGAGGCATGAGGACGCGACTGCCATGCGCGAGAATATCCGTGCGGCCATCCGGCGCGACACGCGGTGAGCGGAAACACAGACGATACACCGCGCCGGACCGATCCGCGCACCTTTGCGGTCCGCGCGGTCTCATTGCTGTCGCAGCTCGTCATCCCGATCATGATCGGCGGCTTCGCCATTCTCGATGAAGGCGAATTCGATGACATGATCCTGTTCTTCCTGCCGCTGGTCCTTGCAGTGGTGGGAGCGAATATCCTGTTCGCATATCTGCGATGGAGCAGGCTGACCTATTCGGTGGGCGAAGCGGATATAAGGGTCGACAGCGGCGTATTGTCGCGCGCCGCCCGTTCGGTTCCTTACGAGCGTATCCAGGATGTCAGCCTCGAGCAGAAACTGGTCCCACGCCTGTTCGGTCTGGTCGAGGTCAAGTTTGAGACTGGCGCGGGCGGCGGAGACGATCTCGCGCTGGCCTATCTTCCGGAAAGCGAGGGCGAGCGTCTGCGCGAACTGGTGCGCACCCGCCGCGAAGGTGCCGTGCTGGAGCAATCCGATGACGAGGTGCCCGCTTCGACTGAAGAGAGCCGGTTGCTCTTCGCCATGTCGCCCCGGCGCGTCGTCACCTTCGGCCTGTTCGAGTTCTCGCTTGCGGTCGTGGCCGTCGTCGGCGGCTTCGCAAGTCAGATCGACTTCCTGCTGCCGTTCGAAATCTGGGACTGGAGAGCCTGGCGCGAACAGTTGGCCGGTCCGGGACAATGGCTGGCAGGACTCGGTTTTCTTGCGCAGGTCATCGGCGGTCTGTTCGCGGTCGGCTCGCTCCTGCTCGTCGGCGTGGTGACGGGCGTGATCCGGACTGTGATGCGCGAATGGGATTTCCGGCTTGAACGGACCGACAAGGGGCTGCGGCGGCGACGCGGACTGGTGACGCGGACCGATCTCGTCATGCCGGTGCACCGCGTGCAGGCGCTGCGGGTACGGACGGGATTCGTCCGCCGCCTGTTCGGCTGGCATGCGCTGAAGCTTGTGAGCCTTGCGGGTGACAGCGGCTCGGCCAATCACGAGGCGGTGCCCTTCGCGCAGATGCAGGAAATCGCACCGGTGGTCGCGGAGACCGGCTTTTCGCTGCCTGGCCACACTCTCGATTGGCACCGCGCAATGCCGACTTATCGGATCGACAATTTCCTAGTCGGTTTCGCCATCACACTCGTGACTTCTGCCGTCGTGCTTGCTTTGGGCCGATTCGACGTTGCGCTGCTGCTTGTGTTCATAGGTGGTGGCTGGATGGCGCTTCAGGAATACCTTGCCTGGCGCTGGGGCCGCCATGCGATCGATGCCGGGCAGCTTTACACACGCCGCGGCTGGTTCGCGCCGGATGTCGCCATCGCCTCGCGCGGCAAGCTCCAATCGGTCGAGATTGTCCGTAATCCGCTGGCGCGAATGCGCGGCTATGCCGACCTGCGGTTTGGTCTGGCAGGCGGACGCTTGCGCATTCGCGGGCTTCCGCTCGTGGAAGCCCGCCAGATACGCGATGCCGTGCTCGACAGTATGACCGAGCAGGATTTTTCCGAGATCGTCGAGGGCCAGACCGTGCGCGCCTAGGCGCGCAGATCCGCCCATTCAGGATGGCGCTCGAACTGCGCGGCTACATAGGAGCAGCTCGGGATAATGGTGAACCCTTCCCGGCGGGCATCCTCGATCAGGGCGTCCACCAGCCGGGCGGCGATTCCATGGCCGCGCATATGCGATGGCACGATCGTATGCTGCGCGTCCCGCGCCCCATCGCGCAAGGTCCAGGTCAGCTTCCCAGCCTCTGTACCGCTTGCGCCGGTCGCGAGATAGGCTCCGCTACCCGCAGAGTTTTGCCTTTCGATTTCGATCCGCTCCACTTTCATCCTTTCGAACTTTCCCTTCTGTGCAAGCAATGCTCCGGCAGTTAAGGGCGTTCCGATGCAATTCCTGTCCGACAATGCCGCTGCGGTCCACCCAAGTGTGTGGGAAGCCCTCAAAGCCGCGGATTCGCCCGATTCGCCTTATGATGACGATGCGCTGAGCGCCGCGCTCGACGAGCGTTTTGCACAGGTGTTCGGCAAGCCCTGTACCGTGCTGTGGGCGGCGACGGGGACGGCGGCGAATTGCCTGGCGCTGGCGACGATGGTCCAGCCGCATGGCGCGGTCGTGTGTCACGAAGAAGCGCATATCGAAGTCGACGAGGGCGGTGCGCCGGGCTTCTTCCTTCACGGCGCCAAGCTGATACTGTGCGAGGGGGCCGGGGCCAAGCTTTCCCCTCGGGCGATCCGCGATGCGATCGATCCGATCCGCAACGATGTGCATCAAGTCCAGCCCCATGCCATTTCGATCACCCAGGCGAGCGAGTACGGTTGCAGCTACCGGCCGGCAGAAGTGGAGGCGATTGCTGCGCTGACAACCGAACGCGGGCTGGGCCTGCATATGGACGGCGCGCGGTTCGCGAATGCAGTCGCTTTCCTCGATTGCGCGCCTGCCGCTGCGGCGGGGCCGGTCGACGCGCTCAGCTTCGGGTTCATCAAGAATGGCGGGCTCGGGGCGGAAGCGATCGTCTTTTTCGAGCAGAACCTGGCGGATGTCGCACGGTATCGGCGCAAACGCGCCGGGCATCTTCAGTCGAAGGGGCGCTTTCTGGCGGCGCAGCTACACGCAATGCTCGAAGGCGACGTCTGGCTGCACAATGCGCGTCACGCCAATGCCGCCGCGCAGGAGATCGCGCAGGCCTGTGACGGACGCCTGATGCATCCGGTGGAGGCCAATGAACTCTTCATGCGCTGCACGCTCGCAGAGCGGGACGCGCTGCGTGAGCGGGGCTTTGGCTTTTATGACTGGGGTGAAGGCGCCGCGCGCTTCGTCACCGCTTGGAACACGCGTGACGAGGATGCGCTATCGCTCGCCAAGGCGATAGCGAGCTTATGAATCCGCCGGCCGAGGCAGAAAGCCTCTTCACCCCGCGCAATTTCGCAGCCTTTCTGCTGGTCAGCCTGATCTGGGGCGGAACCTGGCTGGTCATCCGCGATCAGATAGCGAGTGTTCCGGCGAGCTGGTCGATCTCCTATCGTTTTCTCGTGGCTTCTTTCGGGATGTTCGCACTTGCCGCGATGCGGCGGGAACCGCTGCGCCTAGCGCCTGGCGGGCTGCGCTGGGCGGTCATGCTCGGCCTGTTCCAGTTCACGCTCAATTTCGGCTTCGTCTACAATGCGGAAAGCTACATTACCTCCGGCCTCGTCGCGGTGATGTTCGCCCTATTGGTCGTGCCCAATGCAGTGCTGGGGCGCATTCTGCTCGGCCAGAGGATTACCGGCGCTTTCGTGCTCGGATCGGCGATCGCGGCGCTTGGCGTCGCTTTACTGTTCGCGCATGAATGGCGCTCATCCCCCGCCACGCTCGAAGAGGTCCTGCTGGGCGCGGGATTGACTGTCGGCGGAATTCTCTCGGCGAGCATCGCCAACATCACGCAGGCGATGGACGGCGCGAAGAAGCAACCCTTCCTGGCGCTGCTCGCGTGGTCGATGGCAATCGGCGTGGCAATCAACACCGTCTATGCCTTCGCGATGGACGGCCCACCGCAATTCGACATGCGACCCTCCTATTCGCTCGGCATTCTCTATCTCGGGCTGGCCGGTTCGGTCGTCACCTTCCCGCTCTATTACGGCCTCGTGCGCAAGGTCGGGGCGGGACAGGCCGCCTACAGTTCGGTGATCGTTCCGATCGTGGCGATGGTGCTCTCCACCCTGTTCGAGGGGTTTCAGTGGGGCGCGCTACCGGCTGCCGGGGCGATCATCACCCTGATCGGCATGGTCGTCGCGATGCGCGGACGTGCCAGCGCCCCGCCAAGACGCGCTACGCCCGAACCGTAAGCGCGGCCAGCCCCTCGCGAAATGTAGGATATCTCGGCTCCCAGCCGAGGACGCGCTTCGCCTTGCCATTCGCGACCCGGCGATTCTCCGCGTAAAAGCCGCGCGCCATGGGCGACAGTTTCGCCTCTTCGATGGTCTGGAGCGGGGGAGGGGTGACGCTCAGCAACCGACAGGCCTCCTCGATTACGGCATTCTGGCTGGTCGGGAGATCGTCGGCGAGGTTGTAGGCGCCTGGCAGCGCATCGCTCTCGATCGCTGCAACGACGCCGGACACTATATCGTCGACATGCACGCGGCTGAAGACCTGGCCGGGCAGGTCGATCCGATGGGCGTTCCCGCCTTGCACCCGGTCGAGCGCGCTGCGACCTGGGCCATAAATGCCGGGAAGGCGGAACACCCGTGCCCCTGCTTCGAGCCAGCGCGCATCGCAATCCGCACGCGCAGTGCGCCGCCCGCCACCGGTAGGCGATGCCTCGTCGACCCACGCCCCCTGTGCGTCGCCATAGACGCCGGTCGAGGACAGATAAGCGAGCCATTTGTCCGTCACCGCATTGCCATAGCGGTCGAGTACGGGGTCGCTCCCATCGGAAGGCGGGACCGAACTCAGCACGTGGCTTGCCCGCGACACCGCCGCGACCACCGATTCACTGTCCGAGAAATCGATGTTTCCCGCGCTTCCCGTGGCATCGACATGCCAGCCGCGGGCGCGCATCTCTTGCGCAAAACGTCCCGCCGTGTAGCCGAGACCGAAGATGAACAATCGGGCCATCGGAGCGTATTAGCCGGTGATCCCGCAATTGACAGGAAAAGCATGGATATCGCGCGCACCCCCTCCAATCCCGACGGAAATCCGGAAATGGCCGACGCTGCCGTCAACCCCAAGGATCCGCCCGAAATCCGGCGCGAGGATTATCGGCCCTTTCCCTGGATCGTGTCGGAGACGCGGCTCGACTTCGACCTCGGCATCGACTGCACCCGGGTTCGTTCCACCCTCACGATCGCGCGCAATGCCAAGGCCAACCGTTCGGCGACCATCCGGCTCAATGGCGACGGGATCGAGGCAACCAGCGTCACCGTCGATGGCGAACCGACGCAAAGTTGGGTGATGGATGGGGATGATCTCATCTTGACACTTCCGGGGGACGCCCACGAGATTGGTATCGAAACCGAAATCGACCCGAGCGCCAACTCGCAGCTCATGGGGCTCTATGCGTCGGGCGGCATGTTGTGCACGCAGTGCGAGGCCGAGGGCTTTCGCCGGATCACCTTCTTTCCCGATCGGCCCGACGTGTTGAGCACTTACAGCGTGCGGATGAGCGGCTCCAAGGCCCGGTTTCCGGTGCTGCTGTGTAACGGGAACCGGGTGGCGACCGGCGAGGAGGGTGATACCCATTGGGCCGAGTGGCACGATCCCTGGCCCAAGCCGTCCTATCTCTTCGCACTGGTGGCGGGCGATCTCGTCGCGCGCAGCGACAGCTTCACCACGATGGGCTGCCGCGAGGTAGAGTTGAATGTCTGGGTGCGCGAAGGCGACCTCGAGCGCACCGAACACGCCATGGAAAGTCTCAAACGCTCGATGAAGTGGGACGAGGAGATGTTCGGGCGCGAATACGATCTCGACCTGTTCAACATCGTCGCCGTGAGCGACTTCAACATGGGGGCGATGGAGAACAAGGGCCTCAATATCTTCAACACCAAATACGTCCTCGCCGACCCCGAAACCGCCACCGATGGCGATTATGACGGGGTCGAAGGCGTTATCGGCCATGAATACTTTCACAATTGGTCGGGCAATCGCATTACCTGCCGGGACTGGTTCCAGCTCAGCCTGAAAGAAGGCTTCACCGTGCTGCGCGACCAGTTGTTCAGCGCCGATATGGGGAGCGAGCCGGTCAAGCGGATCGAGGACGTGCGGATTCTGCGCGGGGTGCAATTTCCGGAAGATTCGGGGCCGCTGGCACATCCGATCCGGCCCGACTCCTACCGCGAGATCAGCAATTTCTACACCGCGACCGTTTATAACAAGGGCGCCGAGGTGATCCGCATGATGCGCACCATGGCCGGCGAGGAGCGCTTCCGCAAAGGGACCGATCTCTACTTCGACCGCTACGATGGAGAGGCGGCGACTTGCGAGGACTTCGTCAGTTCGATCGAGGACGGCACGGCACTGGACCTCACTCGGTTCCGCCGCTGGTATTCGCAGGCCGGAACGCCCAGGGTCGGTGTGACGCTGGAGCACGAGGGCGAAACGGCCAGGCTCACGCTGACGCAGACCGTTCCCGCCACCCCCGGCCAGAGCGAAAAGCAGCCCATGCCCATCCCGCTCAAGCTCGCTCTGTTCGATCGTGCGAGCGGCACCCATAGGGGGGAAGAGCTTGTGATTCTCGACGAGGATCGCGCCGAGGTGACTTTCGATGGCTTTACCGAAAAGCCGATCCTGTCGATCAACCGGACGTTCTCGGCGCCGGTGACGATCGAGCGGGACGTATCGCGCGAAGAGCTGGTTTTTCTTGCGGAAAAGGATGACGATCCCTTCGCCCGTTACGAGGCGATGCAGGAACTAATGACCGGGCATCTCGTCGCGGATGTGACGGACGACCTTGATGACGATGCGCGCGAGGCGGCGTGCGAGGATATCGCGCGCGCCATGCGGTCGGTATTGGAGGACGATCAGCTCGACGATCTGATGCGCGGCGAGCTCTTGATTATGCCGGGTGCGACATATGTCGCCGAACAGATGCTGGTGGCGGACCCGGGGCGCATTCATGCCCGGCGCGAGGCGCTCAAAGCCGATCTCGGAACGCGGCTGGAGGGTCCTTTGCAGGAATTATACGCCCGCACGGAAAACACGCCGTTCTCGCTCGATGCCGGGGCAAAGGGAGCGCGCAAGGTCAAGACCCTGGCGCTCGCCTATATCGCCGCCAGCGATCCCGCCAAGGCGGTCGAGCTGGCAGCCCACCAATACGATCGTGCGGACAACATGACCGACCGGCAGGGCGCATTGATGGTGCTGGCCGGGCTCGATAGCGCCGAGCGTACCGGCAAATTGCTCGATTTTTACAA
Organism: Qipengyuania sp. ABI-127-1; assembly: GCA_022953095.1. GTDB lineage: Bacteria > Pseudomonadota > Alphaproteobacteria > Sphingomonadales > Sphingomonadaceae > Qipengyuania. The sequence goes on from JALJCR010000004.1 coordinate 23,541, forward strand.
TCGCTACCAGAATAATGCGCTGGTGATCGACAAATGGTTCGCGATACAGGCAGGCTCGTTGCATCCCCGGGCGATCGAGCATGTGAAGGCACTGCGCGACCATCCCGATTTCACGCTGAAGAATCCGAATCGCGTGCGCTCGCTCTATATGGCCTTCGCCGCCAATCCTGCCGCCTTCCATGCCGAGGACGGGGAGGGCTACGCGATGATCGCCGATCTCATTCTCGAACTCGACCCGATCAATGCGCAGACGGCTGCTCGCTTCGTCCCGCCGCTGGGACGCTGGCGGCGGATCGAGGAAAAACGCGCGATACTGATGCGCGAGGCGCTCGAACGGATCGCCACCGCGCCCAAGCTGTCGCGCGACACGTTCGAACAGGTCGCCCGTTCTCTCGGGCGGGGCTGAATGGCGGAGATACTGAAAGCAGGCCTGCTGCAGGCGATCCCGCACGGGTTCTCGACCGCTGTCGGGCTCGATGTCGGCGAGATTCTTCCGGGCGCGCCGCTGGTGCGGCTCAAACAGGTGCATTCCAATAGAGTGCATCGCGCAGCCGAATCATGGCCGGATCGGCCAGAAGGCGATGCCTTGTGCACGGATCGGCCCGGCCTTGTGCTCGGCATTGTCACCGCCGACTGCGCGCCGGTGCTGTTCGCCGATCCCGAGGCAGGGGTTGTGGGCGCGGCGCATGCCGGCTGGCGCGGGGCGCGATCGGGCGTTCTGGAGAATACGGTCGAGGCGATGATCTCGCTTGGTGCGCGCCGTGCCCTGATCCGCGCGGCGATCGGTCCGACTATCGCGCAGGCAAGTTACGAGGTCGATCGCCAATTCCGCGAACAATTCAGGGCCGGGGACGAACAGTTCTTCGCAGTCGGCCGCCCAGGCCGCTACCAGTTCGATCTGCCTGCCTATGTAGCGCACCGCTTGCAGGCTGCGGGTGTCCTCAGGATAGAGGACCTCGCCGAGGACACCTATACGCAGCCCGACCGATTCTTCTCGTTCCGCCGCGCTACCCATCGCGCGGAAGCGGACGAGGGGCGGCAGCTCAGCGTCATTGCTGTGCCCGCCTGAGTCTCCGCCACGCAATGCGCATGGGCCGACAGGCACTCCTGCATAGGGGCGCCAATTCCCGGGCTCTTGCATGCCAGTGCACAATGCTTGCCAAAATGGCGGTTGGCAACCTGTCGCATAGCGGCTAGAGGCGCCTCCAAACCGGGCACGTTGGGGGCTTTCGCGCGCGTATTATTCTGTCGGGCGCTCCGGCCTTTATCGCTGACCGGGATGGATTCGCACATCGCGTCGAACCCCGAGAGGGCGGAGGCGCACTACCAAAGCAGGCAAGGCAAAGCGCTGATGGCAGACACGGCTGCAACCGCAACACACGAAACGGCAGGCGAGACTCAAGATGGTATCCGCCGCCGCGATTTTCTAGACATCGCTGCGGTCAGTGCCGCCGGTATCGGTGGTCTGGCAGTGGTCTATCCGCTGGTCAGTCAAATGGCGCCTTCGAAGGACGTTCTGGCTGCCAGCACGACCGAGGTCGACGTCTCGGCGGTCGAGCCGGGGCAGGCGATCAAGGCGGTGTTCCGCAAGCAGCCCCTGTTCATCCGTCGTTTGACCGCGCAGGAAATCGCCGAAGCCAATGCGCGCCCGGTTTCGTCGCTGCGCGATCCCGAAACACTGGCCGACCGTACCAAGGAAGGCCGCGAGGACATGCTGGTCACCATGGGGGTCTGCACCCACCTGGGCTGTGTGCCGCTGGGCGCGGCCGAAGGCGAGGTGAAGGGCGAGTTCGGCGGTTATTTCTGCCCTTGCCACGGTTCGCATTACGACACCGCCGGTCGCATCATCAAAGGTCCGGCGCCGACCAATCTCGAAGTGCCGGAATACGAGTTCACCTCGGACACCGTCATCCAGGTCGGCTGAGCTTAGAGAGAAGAGACGAAACGATGAGCTTTCCCTGGGCCAAGGAATACACCCCGACCAATCCGGTCATGAAGTTCTTCGACGAGAAGCTGCCCTTGCCGCGTCTTGTCTACGACGCGGTCGGCGCGGGCTATCCGGTTCCGCGCAACCTGTCCTATTTCTGGAATTTCGGCGTTCTCGCTGGATTTTTCCTGGTGGTACAGATTGTCACCGGCGTCGTCCTGGCGATGCACTATGCAGCTAACGCGCAGGTTGCCTTCGCCACGACCGAACACATCATGCGCGACGTCAACTGGGGCTGGCTGATGCGCTATGCCCATGCCAATGGCGCGAGCTTCTTCTTCATCGTCGTTTATCTCCATATCTTCCGCGGCTTTTTCTACAGTTCGTACAAGGCCCCGCGCGAGATGATCTGGCTGCTCGGCGTCGTGATCTTCCTGCTCATGATGGCGACCGCCTTCATGGGGTATGTCCTTCCCTGGGGGCAGATGAGCTTCTGGGGTGCCAAGGTGATTACCGGGCTGTTCGGCGCGATCCCGTTGGTCGGCGAGCCGATCCAGATCTGGCTGCTCGGCGGCTTCGCCCCCGACAACGCTGCCCTGAACCGGTTCTTCAGCCTGCACTTCCTGCTGCCCTTCGTCATCGCCGCCGTCGTGATCCTGCACGTCTGGGCGCTGCACATCCCGGGGTCGTCGAACCCGACCGGGGTCGAAGTGAAGCAGGAAAGCGATACGCTGCCCTTCCACCCTTACTATACGGCGAAGGACGGCTTCGGTCTCGGCGTCGCGCTGCTGCTGTTCTTCGCGATGGTGTTCTTCCTGCCCAACGCGCTGGGTCACCCCGACAACTACATCGAGGCGAACCCGCTCTCGACCCCGGCGCACATCGTACCCGAATGGTATTTCTGGCCGTTCTACGCGATCCTGCGTGCCTTCACGGTCGACTTCCTGTTCATCCCCGCCAAGCTGCTCGGCGTGATCGCGATGTTCGGGTCGATCCTGATCTGGTTCTTCCTGCCCTGGCTCGACAAGTCGCCGGTGCGCAGTGGCCATTACCGGCCGCTGTTCCGCAAGTTCTTCTGGTTCGGCCTTATTCCCGCGATGATCGTTCTGTTCATCTGCGGCGGTGCCCCGGCGGAAGAGCCCTATGTGATGCTCAGCCAAGTCGCGACGGCTTACTACTTCCTGCACTTCCTGGTGATCCTCCCGATCGTCAGCCAGATCGAGAAGCCCGAACCGCTGCCCTATTCGATCACCGAAGCCGTGCTTGGCGAAGACAAGCAGGCAGTGCTCGGCGAAAACGCAAAACCGGCCGTCTAAGCGAGAACGAGATAGAAAATGACCAAACTTCTCAGCGTCCGCCTCGTCGCCATTCTCGTCGGCCTCGGCTTCGCCCTGATCGCACTCTACTCCTTCGTCGTCGGGGCCTATGCCGCGATCACGGAGGAAGCCGCCGGACACGTTCCGTATGAAAAGCCGGAAGATATCGCCTATTCTTTTGACGGGCCGTTCGGCAAATGGGACATCCAGCAGCTTCAGCGCGGCTTCAAGGTCTATGACGAAGTCTGCGCCGCCTGCCACAGCCTCAAATATGTCGCTTTTCGCGACCTTGAGCAGATCGGGTATGACGAAGGCCAGGTGAAAGCCTTTGCTGCGTCGAAGCAGGTGCCGGGTATCGACCCGAACACCGGCGAGGCGACCACGCGCCCCGGCCTTCCGACCGATTATTTCCCGTCGCCCTATCCGAACAATGTCGCGGCGGCTGCAGCGAACAATAACGCCATCCCGCCCGACCTTTCCTTGATGACCAAGGCGCGCGGAGACGGCACGAACTATGTGGCATCGCTGCTGGCCGGCTATGCCGAACCTTCGGCCGAACTGCTCGAAGAGCATCCCGAGGCCGCCCCGGGGCCGGGCCTTTATCACAACCCCTATTTCCCCAATCTAAACCTCGCCATGGCACCGCCGCTGACCACCGCCGGTCAGGTGACTTATGACGACGGCACCGAGGCGACCGTGCAGCAGATGTCCGAGGACGTCGCGGCCTTTCTGACCTGGACCGCCGAGCCGACTCTGGTGGCGCGCAAGCAGACCGGCTGGCCGGTGCTGATCTTCCTGCTCTTCGCCACCGTGCTTGCCTATATGTCCAAGAAGCAGATCTGGGCTGCCGCAAAGCGCAAGGGCGACTGATCCCTCGGTCGACACGAATGACCAGCGCCCCTTGCGTCACATCGATGCAAGGGGCGCTTTCGATTCCGGGAGAGACGACATGACGCCTGCCGACCTGAAGGCCTTGGTCAGGACCATCCCCGACTTTCCGAAAAAGGGCATCCAGTTTCGCGACATTACGACTCTGCTCGGTAACGGGCGGGGGTTTGCCGCGTCGGTCGAATGGCTGGCGGATGAGGTACGCGGGGCCGAGGCCATCGCCGGAATGGAGGCACGCGGGTTCATCTTCGGAGCAGCAGTTTCTGCGCGCCTCGGTCTGCCCTTCCTGCCGATCCGCAAATCCGGCAAGCTGCCCTGTCAGGTGATTGGCGTGGATTACGAGCTCGAATACGGACTTGACCGTCTCGAGATGGACCCCCAATCCGTTACCGATGGACAGCAGGTGGCGATCGTCGACGATTTGCTCGCGACGGGGGGTACCGCTCTGGCTGCGACCGCCCTGCTTCGCAAGGCGGGTGCCCGGGTCAGCCGGGCGGCGTTCGTGATCGGCCTTCCCGATCTCGGTGGAAGCAAGCGCCTCGCCGATGAAGCAGTGGATGTCCGTGCCTTGATGGAATTCGAGGGCGATTGAGCCATCCGATCCGGGGCTGGATATATTCGCCGCTTCGGGCATTTATAGAACTCGCGCCTTGAGCAGCGGATCGTCGCTCAGTCGGGGAGGGGCATGGAACAGTCTTTAGTCATCGCAATGGTCGGCATATTGGGCATCGGCGCCCAATGGGTGGCCTGGCGCACCGGATGGCCGGCCATCGTTCTGATGTTGGCCGCAGGCTTCCTGGCCGGGCCGGTCCTCGGCCTGTTCGATCCCGAACATGCCTTTGGCGACCTGCTCGACCCGATGATTGCCATCGGTGTCGCCCTGATCCTGTTCGAAGGCGGCCTTAGCCTCGATTTTCGGGAGTTACGCCATGCCGGCGACGGCGTCTGGCGTCTGGTGCTGCTCGGCGGGCCGATTGCCTGGGTGCTCGGCGCCTTCGCGGCTCACTCCATCGGCGGACTCGAATGGCCGGTGGCGATCCTGTTCGCAGGGATACTGGTGGTCACGGGGCCGACCGTCGTCATGCCGCTGCTGCGCCAGTCCTCGGTCAAGGCCCGACCGGCGGCAATTCTCAAATGGGAGGCGATCGTCAACGATCCCATCGGCGCGCTGTTCGCAGTCGTCTCCTACGAATACTTCCGCAAGGTCGCCGAAGCGCCGGGCTCGGGCCTGATAGAGGTCGTCCCGCCCCTGGTCATAGCGGCGATTATCGCCGGTCTGATCGGATATGTCGCCGCTGCCGCCATCGCCTGGGCCTTTCCGCGCGGGGCCATCCCAGAATACCTGAAAGTTCCCGTCCTCCTGACTTCGGTCATCGTGGTGTTCGTGCTCTCCAACCAGATCGAACATGAAGCCGGTCTGGTCGCGGTCACGGTCATGGGCATCGCTCTGGCGAATATGAACATCACGTCGATTCGGAGCATCCATCCGTTCAAGCAGAATATCGCCGTCCTGCTGATTTCGGGCATTTTCATTCTGTTGTCGGCCAGCCTCGAGTTCGAGGAACTGGCCTACCTCAACTGGAATTTCGGGCTGTTCCTGCTCGCTCTGCTCTTTCTCGTGCGCCCGGCAACCATTCTGCTCAGTCTGCTAGGCAGCTCTGTCCCGTGGAACGAGCGGTTGTTCCTCGCCTGGATCGCCCCGCGCGGTATCGTTCTTGTCGCAATCTCGGGTCTGTTTGCCCTGCGCCTTGAGGACATCGGGTACGATGGCACGGCCTTGATCGGCCTGAGCTTCGCAGTGGTGGTGGCAACGATCGTCGCCCATGGATTCACGATTGACCTTGTCGCACGCCTGCTCGACCTCAAGGGCAGCAAACGGCCCGGCGTCATCATCGTAGGAAGCACGCCGTGGACGATCTCGCTCGCGCTGATGATGAAGGAACTGAAATCGCCGGTCATGATCGTCGACCCCAGTTGGCAACGCCTGGCCCTCGCGCGTCAGAAAGGTCTGCCCTTCTATCACGGCGAAATTCTCAACGAGGCGACCGAGCACAATCTCGATCTGACCCCCTATGCGGTGCTGGTCGCCGCGACCGAGAACGAGGCCTATAACGCGCTGGTCTGCAACGAGTTCGCTTATGAAATTGGGCGCGATACGGTATTTCAGCTCGGCGACGCGGTCGACGACGACGACCGACATGCCCTGCCCAGCAGCATCCGCGGCCGCGCACTTTTTGAAACCGGATTCGGTGTGGAGGACGTCAACGAACGGCTCGCGCGGGGTTGGGTCTTCCGCAAAACGAAGCTGTCGGAAGAGTTCGATTTCGAGGCCGCGCAAGAACGTCTGCCCGATGCAGCCTCGATGCTATTGCTGGTCCGCGAAAACGGCACACTCCGCTTCTTCACCCATGCGGCGCGGCCCGAACCAAGGGCGGGGGACATCATCGTCAGTTTCGCCCCGCCACAGGAACGCAGCGCCCAGGACGCTGCGGCGAAACGCGAACGCAAGCGCAATAAGGCCGCCGAACAGGGGACGTGATATGAACCACCGGCTGACAATCATCTTCGCAATTGCCGCGGCATCGCTCGTTCTTTCGGCTTGCAGTGACCAGCGCCCGGCGGAGACCGACGCCGGAGATTCGGCGGATACTGGCGAGAAGCGTTCCATCTTCAGGCCCGAATTCCAGGTCGAGCCAATCGAAAGCCTGGACACGCTCGGCACGCTGGAAACCCGGGTTCTGTTTCCGGACGGGGCCGAACTGACCGAGGATGCTCTCGCGGAACTGGCGACGGTTCTGGCGTCGCCTCAGATGGCCGAGGGCGGAGAGATCATTCTGCGGGGTCACAGCGACAGCGGAGGTAGCGATGACGGCAATCTGCGCGCCTCGCAGGCACGGGCGGAAGCGGTGCGCGACTGGCTGGTCGATAACGGGATCGATAGCGAAAGGATCACGGTCATTGCATTCGGCGAGCAGAACCCCGCTGCTCCCAATGCCTTGCCCGACGGCTCGCCCAATGAAGAGGGGCGGGCCGCCAATCGCCGTGTGGAAATAGAAGTGCGCGGCGAAGAACAGCCCGTTCAGGGCAAACAGCCCACATTCGCCGAAAGCCTTGCTGCAGCCGGGGAAGAGGGTTCGGAAGAAGACCTAGAGACCGAAGAATAGCGTGTTGACGCCGACGTGCCTTCGATGGCATTGGCGCATCGCCCGAGCGGGTATAGCATAGTGGTAATGCTCCAGCCTTCCAAGCTGGCTAGAGGGGTTCGATTCCCCTTACCCGCTCCAAATTTCCCCGCTCCAAATTTCCTACCATAAACGAACGGAGCGGTGCGCAGGGGTGCATGGCACTATCGGTAGCGGAGGCCGGGTGAAGCGGAAGCCTTCCCTAGACAGCGCCCCGCACTCGGCCCTTGCGAAGCGAAGGGTGCCTGCCCGGAGGCCCGCCTCTGCATCGACGTTCCAACGGACCCGCGTTTATCCTTGGTAGGCATTGCCCGAGCGGCGGCCTGCAACCGGTTTCAGTCGACCGCCATATTGTCGATCAGGCGCGTTCCGCCGATCCGGGCGGCAACGAAGAGCCGGGTTCCAGGAGCTGCAGCGGTGGCGGGCACAAGGTTGTCACCGTGCCGCAATTCGGCGTAATCCACTGTATCGAAGCCGAAATCGATCAAACGCCGGGCAAGGTCGGCCAGAACCGCCTTTGCTGCCTGTCCTCTTGAAAGCCGGGTAATTGCCTCGTGCATGGCGTGTGGCAGGGCGGCCGCGATATTGCGCTGTTCCGTCGAAAGATAGGCGTTGCGACTGCTCATCGCGAGCCCGTCCGCCTCGCGTATGATGGGTACGCCGTAAATCGCATCGACATGTGGCGATGTAAGATCGAGATCGCGTGCCATCCGGCGAATAACCGCGAGCTGCTGCCAGTCCTTCTCGCCGAAAAAGGCCATGTCGGGACGCACCTGATTGAAGAGCTTGCATACGACGGTCGCGACACCGTCGAAATGGCCCGGCCGGTCGGCGCCGCACAAGCCATCGCTCACTCCCCCAACCGATATGTTGGTCGCATAGCCATCGGGATATACCTCACTCGGCGGCGGCGCCCAGAGCAGGGCAACCCCTTCCTTGTCGAGCAGCTCCGAATCGCGCGCAAGCTGCCGGGGATAGGCATCGAGATCTTCGTTCGCGCCGAACTGACGCGGATTGACGAAAATCGACACGGCGACATGCTCCGCAAGTCTATGGGCCTCGCGCACCAGCGTCAGATGCCCTTCGTGCAAGGCGCCCATGGTCGGTACCAGCGCCAGAGATCCGGTCTTGCGCAAGGCGGCGGTGGCGCCGCGCAATTCGTTCAATGTCGTGATCGTGTCCAGCGCTCGCACTCCGTCAACGAAAAGGGCGGGGCGATCTGTGCCGCCCCGCCCCGCTTCTTGCAAGCCGTCCGAATATCAGCGCGCTTCGGGCGCCGCGGCGGCGGCATCGACCGGCAGGCCGCCCAGCTGCGTCACCAGATCGGTATAGGCGTTGAGATAGGCGAGCACGATGATCTGGCCGATCGCCGTGTTCTCATAGCTACCAAAGCCGCCCGCTGCACCGCCGCCCCCGCCGAACAGGCCGCCACCGGCCGCCCAGCCGAGATCCTTCTTGCGGAAATATCCCTCGACCAGGGCTTCTTCCACCGTGGTACGGGCATTCACCAGCGAAAGGACAACATTCGCTTCGCCTTTCTTGACCCGGATACCACCGGCGATCGCGCCTGCGGTCCGCCCGAACAGTCCGCCGACGACGCCGCCCAACAGCCCGCCGCCGCCGCCCGAATTGCTGTTCGCACTGACTATGTCAGGCTGAAGGAAGTAATCCGCCGTCCGGACCTGGCCCAAGCCCACATTCTGCCCATCCTGCAGCTCGCCCTGTTCCTGGAGCGCCCGTTCCATCGCCCGGCTGCGCATCGCGCGCCCGCGACTGACCATGGTGAAGCAACCCGAACGCTGGACGAATACCCGGATGATTTGTTCGGGACTGCCGAGATTAAGTTCGCGCCACCATTTGTCATCCGGCTCGACCACCGCGATGGTGCCGAGGTTTTGGGTGCAGCGCGGAATTTCCATTGTCGCGCGGTCTTGCGCCTTGCGGCCCGATGAGCGGCCTTGTGCGAGCACCGGCTCGGCCGCCATGCCTGTCATGGAAAGTACGGCCAACGCTGTGAAAAATACCTTTTTCATTATCCGGGATCCCCCTCTGTGAACATTTCGCGGCGGTCGACCTGCTGTCGTTTCTCGCCGGTCAAATGCGACCCGGATGAGCAGCACAATATCAAAAGTTGCAATGCAGGCTAGTATACATCCGCCATTGTGGGAAAAACCAACGTGCTCCCCATGGCCTTGCGTTGCCGCGGAGCAGCGGGTTGGATAGGGACGAGCGCAGCATGATTTACACCGTCACATACCAATGATGCCCCAACCGCACAGGATCGTGTTCGCCAATGAGAAAGGCGGAACGGGTAAATCCACCACGGCCGTGCATGTCGCCGTGGCGCTTGCCTATCGTGGTGCGAATGTCGCCGCGTTCGATCTCGATCATCGACAGCGAACCATGTGCCGCTATTTCGAAAACCGCGCGGAAACGATGCAGCGGCGCGGCATCGATCTGCCCACTGCCCGATGCCATGTCGTCGAAGGCATGGACGAAGCTGCGATGGAGCGATTTGTCGAGGAGCGGACCGTCGGTGCGGACTTCGTGGTGATCGATACACCCGGCCGTGACGATCCATTGGCTCGCCATGCCGCGACGACGGCCGATACGCTGGTGACGCCGATGAATGACAGCTTCGTCGATTTCGATCTCATCGGACAGGTGGAAGGGGAAAGCTTCAAAGTCCGCAAACTGTCCTTCTATGCCGAGCTGATCTGGGAGGCGCGCATCAAGCGTAGCCGGACATCGATTGAGCAGAACCGCGCGCAGATGGATTGGGTCGTGGTGCGCAACCGCACCGGTTACACCGAGGCGCGCAATATGGGGCGGATCAACCAGGCCCTGGCCGAAATGTCCAAGAGAGTCGGGTTCCGCGTGGCGAAAGGCCTGTCGGAGCGCGTCATTTATCGCGAACTTTTCCCCTCGGGTCTTACTCTGCTGGACAAGGGGCATTTGGGCGATTTGGGAACCAGCCACCTCGTGGCGCGGCAGGAGCTGCGCGGCCTGATCGCCAGCTTGCGCCTGCCGGACAGCATTGCCGAAATCGTGCCGGAAGCCGCGCAGTGATCCGTCTGCTTGCCCTCGTCTTCCTGGTTTCGGTGGCCTGTCGCCTGATCTTCGGCAAATGGCCATGGGAGTATTTGAGGGCACACAGCGCAGCCGATCGCTCGCTCGCGCGTGCGCGCGCCATTCTCGACGTTTCCCGAAATGCGACCGCCGAGGAAATTCGCGCGGCGCACCGTCGCATTGCTACAATAAATCACCCGGATAGAGGGGGTAGCACCGCCACTTTGCAAGAGGCAAACGCGGCGCGTGATCTCTTGCTCGACCATCTTTCCCGTATTCGAACGGAGCGTTCCGAATGAGCCACAGATTTCACTCCACTATTTTGCGCGAATACGACATCCGGGGCATTATCGGGGAAACCCTTGGGGCGGAGGATGCGCGCGCGATCGGCCGCGGTTTCGGTTCCATGCTCGCCGAGGCGGGCGGCAAGAAGGTCGCGGTTGGCTATGACGGTCGGGTCAGCTCGCCCATGCTCGAACATGCCTTGATCGAGGGCCTGACCGCTTCGGGCATCGATGTGGCCCGGGTCGGCATGGGGGCGACGCCCATGCTCTATTATGCCGAGGCCTCAGCCGAGGATATTGATGGCGGCATCCAGATAACTGGCAGCCACAATCCCGCCAATTACAATGGCTTCAAGATGGTGTTTCAGGGTCGCCCCTTCTTCGGCGCGGATATCCAGGAACTCGGCCGCCGCGCCGCCGCAGGGGAATGGATCGATGGTGCGGGCGAAGTCGAGGAACGCGACGTCTTCGATGCGTATATCGACCGGATGCTCGAAGCGCTGGATGGCATCGATACCGCGGTGCTTGATCGCCTCAAGGTCGGTTGGGACGCGGGCAATGGCGCTGCGGGGCCGGCGCTCGAAAGGCTCGCCGCGCGCCTTCCCGGTGAACACCACCTGCTCTACACCGATGTCGACGGTGACTTTCCCAATCATCATCCTGATCCTACGGTCGAAGAGAATCTGGAAGATCTGCGCGCGCTCGTCGCGGAGAAGTCGCTCGACTTCGGAGTGGCCTTCGACGGCGATGGCGATCGGATCGGCGCCATCGACGGTGAAGGGCGCGTGATATGGGGCGATCAGCTCCTGATGGTCTATGCCGAAGATTTGCTCGCGCGCCGCAAAGGTGTCACGATCATCGCGGACGTCAAGGCCAGTCGCGCCCTGTTCGACCATGTGGCGGCGCATGGCGGCAAACCGCTGATGTGGAAGACCGGCCACTCGCTAATTAAGTCCAAAATGAAGGAAACGGGATCGCCGCTGGCCGGGGAGATGAGCGGCCACGTGTTCTTCGCCGACGAATATTATGGGTATGACGACGCGCTCTATGCCGGTGTCCGCCTGATTGCTGCCGCCGCGCGGATCGGCAAGTCGGTGACCGAGCTGCGCGGTGCCATGCCGCCGATGGTCAACACGCCCGAGATGCGGTTTCAGGTCGACGAAAGCCGCAAGTTCACCGCGATCGAGGAGATCGCCGCACGCATCGCTGCCAGCGATGCGGTTGCGGACACGACCGACGGAGTGCGCGTGACGACCGACGATGGATGGTGGCTGCTGCGTGCCTCGAACACGCAGGATGTCCTGGTCGCGCGCGCGGAAAGCGAAAGCCAGGAAGGCCTAGACCGCTTGGTCGCGCAGATCGACGAGCAGCTTGCCGCCTCGGGCCTCGAGCGCGGCGAAAGCGTCGGACACTGAATTTGTAAGGGAGGGTTCGCATGATGAAGAAATGGATGCTGGCGATAGCTGCGCCGCTGGCCCTGATTGGCCAGCCCGCTGTGGCTGACGAGAAAGAGGACGCCAAGGCCCACAAGCAGGCCGAGGCGATCGCCATGATAGCCCAGATGTTCCCGGCCGAGCCACTGACTCCAGAGCAGCAGGCCCGCCTGCCGCTTGCCGCTTCGCTGATCGAGCAAATCATGCCCGATGGCACGATGGACGAGATTATGGGTTCGATGTTCGACGGTATGCTTGGTCCGATCATGGACTTTGCCGATCAGGCAGGTCCAAGCCTTTCGACCTTCATCGGATATGACGAGACCGAGCTCGAATTGGATGACGAGGCAGTGGCCGAGATTGCCGCCATCATCGATCCCGAGTGGCGCGAACGCCAGCGTCGGACGATGGACCTGACGAAGGTTATGATGGGCCAGATGATGACCGCTATGGAGCCGACGATGAAACGAGGCATGGCGGAGGCATACGCTGCCAATTTCACGCAAGCCGAACTCGAGGGCATTTTTGCATTCTTCTCGACCGAAATCGGCGCGACCTATGCGCGTAAGTCCTACCAGCTTACGTCTGACCCGCGCATCATGCACGCCGCGATGAGCGAACTTCCCAAGATGGTCGCGACTTTCGAGGAGATGGGCCAGAACATGAAGGCGGAGATGGCGGACCTTCCGGAAAAGAAAGACTTTGAGGCGCTGGGCGCTACCGAACGTCAGCGGATACTCTCCCTCACCGGCCTCACCGAAGAAGACCTGCGAGTGGGCATGCGACAGGTCGAGCAGCAGGATGCGGAGGACGCGCCGTTCTGAATAGGGGAGGTGAGCCGGTTTTACTGCCTCGCCCTGGGCCGAACTCGGTATCGCAGAGACCAAGAGCAGGGATGAAACCCGTGCGGCGTATGTGACGCGGAAGGCCGAATTCGACCGCTCGGAGGATGCGCCCATGACCCTGTTCGTCGGCCTCTAGCGGGAACCGCGCGGGTTGCGCTACGCTGACCTTCCATGGCCGCGGTTCCTCCCGAAATCGAAGACTGGTTCGCCGGGCGCGGCTGGCATGTGCGCCGCCATCAGCTCGACATGCTGGCGGCGAGCGATGCCGGTCGACATGCCTTGCTGGTCGCGGATACCGGGGCGGGCAAGACGCTTGCGGGTTTTTTGCCGACGCTGGCCGACTTCACGCCCTCGCGCCTGGATGGTACAGAGCCGCCCGAAGGCCTTCACACGCTCTACGTCTCGCCGCTGAAGGCCCTGGCGCATGACGTGCAGCGCAACCTCCTGACGCCGATCGAGGAGATCGGTCTTCCCATACGGGTGGAGACTCGCAGCGGCGACACGCCTTCGGATCGCAAGAAGCGCCAACGCATGCGTCCGCCGCATGTATTGCTGACCACGCCTGAGAGCCTTTCCCTGCTGCTCTCCTATCCCGACAGTTTCGAACTGTTTCACGGGCTCAAACGGATAGTCATCGACGAGGTCCATGCCTTTGCCACCGGCAAGCGCGGCGATCTGCTGGCTCTGGCGCTGTCCAGATTGCAGGCCATCGCGCCGCGGATGCAGCGTGCGGCATTGTCCGCAACACTCGCCAACCCGCAAGGCTTTCGCGAATGGCTTGCTCCGCTGTCTACGGGCGAACAAGGTGAGGTCGATGCCGTGGAGCTGGTCGAGGGCGAAGCGGGCGCGGCAGCCGAGGTCGAGATCCTGCTACCAGACGAAGAGCGCGTGCCATGGGGCGGCCACGCGGCGATCTGGGCAATTCCGCAGCTTTACGAACGGATCAGGACCAACCGCACCACCCTGATCTTCACGAATACGCGCTTTCTGGCCGAGTATGTTTTTCAGAACCTGTGGGATGTGAACGAAGACAATCTGCCGATCGGGGTTCACCATGGTAGTCTGAGCAAGGAGGCGCGGCGCAAGGTCGAGGCGGCGATGGCACGGGGCGAGTTGCGGGCGCTCGTGGCAACGGCCAGTCTCGACCTCGGTGTCGACTGGGGCGATATCGATCTCGTGGTTCAGATGGGTGCGCCCAAGGGGTCCTCGCGGCTCCTTCAGCGTATCGGCCGCGCCAACCATCGGCTCGATCAGCCCAGCCGAGCTCTACTGGTTCCCGGCAATCGTTTCGAATTCCTCGAGGCCACCGCCGCCAAGGAAGCGGTGGATGAAGGCAAACGGGATGGCGAGGAATTTCGTCCGGGCGGGCTCGACGTGTTGGCACAGCACGTCATGGCTTGCGCCTGCGCGGCACCGTTCCAGGAAGATGAGCTGCTGGCGGAGATTCGCACGAACCTGTCTTATGCCTGGGTCGATCGTGAGGTGTGGCAGCGAGTGCTCACCTTCGTCGCGACCGGCGGCTATGCGCTCAAGGCCTACGAGAAGTTCAAGCGGATCGTCCGTGATCGGGACGGTGTGTGGCGGCTCACCCACCCCGAACAAGCACAGCGACATCGGATGAATGCCGGGATCATTGTCGATTCCGAAATGCTCGAAGTGCGGATCCATGCGGGCCGAGGGCGGGGAGGGCGCAGCCTCGGCAAGGTGGAGGAACGGTTTGCAGCCTCGCTCAGCCCGGGGGACACATTCGCCTTCGCGGGCATGAGCCTCGAGGTTGTCAAACTTCAGGACATGGAAGTCGTGGTCACGGCAGCCAAAACCAGTGCCATGATTCCCAGCTATGGCGGGGCGCGCATGCCGCTCACCACGCATCTGGCCGAACGGGTGCGCGAAATGCTGGTCGACCGTACCGGCTGGGGCCGCTTCCCCGACGATGTGCGAGAATGGCTGGAAGTGCAGGACTGGCGTTCGCAAATGCCAGGGCCGGGGCAACTGCTGGTGGAAAGCTTCCCCCACGCCAAACGGCATTATAGCGTCTACTACACGTTCGAGGGGTGGAACGCGAACCAGAGCCTCGGCATGCTCATTACGCGGCGGATGGAGGATAGGGGCCTTCTGCCCGGCGGTTTCGTGGCCAACGATTATTCACTCGCGGTGTGGGGCCTCAAGCCGGTGACCGACCCGGCGCCGCTTCTGTCTCCCGACATTCTGCAGGATGAGTTCATCGATTGGGTCCAGAGTTCGCACCTCTTGCGCCGCGCATTTCGCGAAGTCGCAGTGATCGGCGGTCTGGTCGAACGGCAGCATCCCGGAAAGCGCAAAACCGGCAAGCAGGTAACCTTCTCCACCGACCTCATTTACGACGTCCTCCGCAAATACGAACCCGATCACGTCCTGTTGGAGGCGGCATGGGCCGATGCGCGCGCGCGCCTGACCGATGTCGGCCGTCTGGGCGACCTGCTCGACCGATCCGAGGAACAATTGGTGCATGTCCAACTCGACCGGGTCAGTCCGCTCGCCGTGCCGGTCATGGTCATGATCGGCCGCGAGGCGACTCCTCAAGGGGCGGTGGACGACGAATTGCTACTCGAGGCGGAGAGTCTCGCAGGCGCTGCGATGCGCATGGAAATCTTGCCTGGCACCGACGCCGAGTGAACGAAAAAAGGGGCGGATTTCTCCGCCCCCTCTCTTTTGTCCGATTGTGCCGAGAAACGCCTTAACCGGCCTTCCCGAACGTCCGGTAGCGTTCGTTTCCGACGAAGCCGAACTTGGTCACACCGCTGGCCTTGATCAGTTGCAGGACCTTGGCGGCCAGATCGTAGCTGGCTTGCGCCTCGGGCTCGAACTGCAGCTCGGGCTCGGGGTTGATGGCCTTCGACTGCTCGAGCAGCGTACGCAACTGACCCATGTCGACCGCATTCCCGTTCCACAGGATCGCGTTGTCCACCGTGAGCACGAGCTTGTTCTTCTCAGGCTCGACGACGACATCGGGCGGTGTCGGGTTAGGCTGCGGAAGGTCAATGTTGACCGCATGGGTCGCGACCGGAATGGTGATGATGAACATGATGAGGAGAACGAGCAGGACGTCGATAAGCGGCGTCATGTTCATTTCCATCATCGGCGCGCCATCATCCTTGCCGCCTGACATTGCCATAGTGGGTTACTCCCTAATGTGCTTTGCCGAACCGCGCGATCACGCGTTGGGATCGACCGGGTTCGAGATGAAGCCGACGGTGGGGTAGCCCGCCGCCTGGACGTTGTAGATCGCACCGGCCACGCAGGACCAGGGAGCGTTCACGTCACCGCGGATGTGCACCTGCGGAATCTTCTCCGGGTCTTCCATGATCGCCTCGGGGCCTCCGGCGCGCTGCACGATGGCGTCGAGACGCTCGAAAGCCTGATCGTACAGTTCTTCGGAGGTGACCGGCGCGATATTGTTGAAATAGACGCGGCAGTCGCCGTTACGCGATGCACCCTGGAAACCGGGCTCGCCAGCGCTGACGCCATTGTCGTCGGTGGTGCTGACGGTGAGGAGGAGGTTTTCAACCTTGTCCTTGGACTCGAGCGATTCGAAGACCGGGACTTCCAGCTTCTCGATAGTCTGGATCGCGACCGGAACCGCGATAAGGAAGATGATCAGAAGCACCAGCATCACGTCCACGAGTGGCGTGGTGTTGATGTCCGACATGGGCGTCTCGCCGCCACCTCCTGTCGAAATCGCCATGGTTCAGTTCCTAACGTTCGAAATTCTTGGGTTCGATGCGGAGAAATCGGGGACGGCCGAAGGCTGCCCCCGATCCCGATCGCTTACTTCTTGACCGTGGTGGTCGTCGCAGCCGGCTTGGCGGCCGGAGCGGTACGGGCGGCCTTGCCGGCTGCCTGCGTCGAGGTCGCGGTCATGTAGGTCGGCTTGACCGAACCGTTCGAGTTGATGTTGGCCAGAAGGTCGTTTGAGAAGGCGTGCATCAGCTCGGCGATGCGCTTGTTGCGGCTCTGGAGCCAGTTGTAGGCAAACACGGCCGGAACCGCGACCAACAGACCAATTGCGGTCATGATCAGCGCCTCACCGACCGGACCGGCGACCTTGTCGATCGAAGCCGAACCGGCGATGCCGATGTTGATCAGGGCGCGGTAGATGCCGATAACCGTGCCGAGCAGGCCGACGAACGGTGCGGTTGCCCCGACCGTTGCGAGAAACGGCAGGCCGCCTGCGAGCTTCGAGTTGATCGTGTCTTCCGAACGCTGCAGCGAACCGTGCATCCAGTCGTGCGCTTCGAGCTTGTCGGTCATCTTGGCATGCTGGTTCTCGGCGAGGATCGCATCATCGACGAGCTGACGCCATGCGCTGTTCTTGTCGAGCTTCGTTGCGCCGTCTTTGAGCGAGCCGGCTTTCCAGAACTGCGTGCGCACGGCCTTGTACTGGGCCAGCACCTTGCGCTGTTCGAACAGCTTGGTGAACAGGATGTAGAACGAGCCGACCGACATGATCACCATCACGCCGAGAATGAACCAGGCGACGAAGCCGCCCTGTTCCATGGCTTCCATGAAACCGAAAGAGCTTTGCGGAGCTGCATCTGCGGCAGCTGCAAGAAGTTCGAAGGTCATAACGAGTGGTCCTTTTGAGTATTCCGTGGTCCGCCTGCCGCAGCAGGCCCTGGAGAGTTAGTTCAGCTGGTAGACGATGGTGGTCGACCAGGTATCCGAAATCGCATTGCCTGCGGCATCCTGCGCAGGGTTGAACCGCGCATAGCGGGTCATCCCGTCACAAGCGGCCGAATCGAGGTCGCTCGATCCGCTAGAGCGTGTCACGCTGCAGGAAGATACGCGACCATTGGCCCCGATCTGAACTGTCACACCGACAGAACCTTCGGTACCTTCCCGCTCCGCGCGGCGAGGATAGTTGCTCTGAATGCGACGAGCCCAGCCACTCTGGCCCTTGGGAGTCGCGCTGCGGGCCTTCGACGGCGGTGGAGGCGGCGCCGGCGGTGCGGGCGGCGGGATGACGAGCCGCGGCGGAGCCGGCGGTGGAATCGTCGTCTGCGTCCGGATCGGAGGCGGAGCCGGCGCGATATTGATCGGCGGCGGCGGTGCGACCGGCGGCGGCGGCGTGTCGGGCACGTTCTCCGGCGGCGGCGGCGGCGGCTCTTCCTCGGGGGGCGGTGGTTCCTCGATATCGATCGTGGTCACGCGCTCGACCACCTGCTGTACCGCATTATATGCGAGGCCGGTGATGAGAGCGTAACCGAGAGCGACATGAATGAGGGCAACAATGATGATCGCGACGATGCGATTGCCGCTCATCTGTTGGTCAGCATAAGCCATTCGGTTGCATCACTCCATCGGTCGCCCCGGTTAACCCGGGGCCATTTGACACCCACTTGCGACCCGCCCGATTGGCGTGACATGGGGCATCGTTAACGCATTCGCACCGCTCGGGCCACGGAAGGCTCAGCGGCGAAGGTGCACGAAAGTTCCCAATTAGAACCCGGACACCTCTCCCCAAGCAACAATGTATCATCTACTCGGGTCCGGCCCGACCCTTTAGCTACGATGCCCTTTCACCGCAAATCCTTTATCGGTTAACCGGGGATTCAGTGCCGTGTGCGGAGGAACCTTGGCGAGTGGTCATCGGTTGACCGAATTGCCTCCCGCATACGCAAGCAGAAGTAGCCATCATCATGCAAATCACACGATATTCAGCGAAATCTCTGCTCGCCTGCGCCGCCCTGATATCGGTATCGGTGCCGGGTATGGCGCAGGATCACGCGGAAGCCGACGAGCTATCCTATGCCGATATCGTTGACCTCGCCGATGGCGCTCCGCTGGTCTTGCGCGCGCAGATTCGCCGACAAGCTACGGTGGAGCCCGAGCGGTCGCCGGGTCTCCTGCCGGGATTCGTCCGACTCTATGTAGAGGCGCGGACCTCCGCGCTGATCGCGGGAAATGTGCCGGTCGGCGAGTCGCTGCGCTATCTGGTCGATGTCCCGCTGGATGAGCGGGGTAGGGCGCCCAAGCTGAAGAAGCAGGAGGTGATCCTGTTCGCGCGTCCTGTCCCGGATCGACCCGACCAAATTCAGCTTGTCGATCCGCGAGCCCAGTTTTCCTATAGTGAGGCATTCGAAGCGCGGCTGCGGCCGGTTCTGTCCGCGCTCCTCTCACCGGATGCGCCTCCGCGCGTGACTGGCATCCGCGATGCCCTCGCGGTCGAGGGTACCCTGGCCGGTGAATCCGAAACCCAGCTTTTCCTCGACACCGAAAACGACGGGCCGGTTTCGGTCACCATCGTGCGGCGCCCGGGGCAGGCTCCACGCTGGGGTGTCTCGTGGACCGAGATAGTCGATCAGTCGGCACGCGCTCCGCAGCGTGACACGCTCGAATGGTATAGGCTTGCCTGTTCGCTGCCCGATACGTTGCCCGGCAATGCCAACCTGTCGCGCGACCCGCGTTCGCGTGCGCTTGCCAGCGTGGACTATACACTGGTTCGCGAGGCGTTGGGGCCTTGCCCCCGCACCCGCGACTGACAGGCGGCGCTTCACCTTCCACAAGACAAACTGGTTCCCCCCACGCCTGCGGCTGGGCTAGGCGAGCGCCATGGCTGAACCTCTCCGCATTGCCCTTGCCGGGCTCGGCACCGTCGGAATCGGTGTGATTGAATTGCTCGAAACCAACCGGTCGACCATCGAAAGCCGTGCCGGTCGGGAACTCCAGATCGTTGCAATCAATGCACGGGACCGTTCACGCGATCGCGGTATCGACCTGTCCTCTTATATCTGGGTCGACGACATGCAGGCCATGGCCGAGCGCGGCGATGTCGATGTCGTGCTCGAACTGGTCGGTGGATCGGACGGTCCCGCACTCACACTGGCGCGGGCGGCACTCGATGCCGGCAAAGGGTTCGTCACCGCGAACAAGGCGATGATCGCGCATCATGGGCTCGCATTGGCGGAACAGGCTGCCCTGCGCGGTGTGCCGCTCAAGTTCGAAGCGGCGGTTGCTGGCGGCATTCCGGTGGTGAAGGGCTTGCGCGAAGGCGCCGCAGCCAATCGGATCGAGCGAATCTATGGTATTTTGAACGGCACCTGTAACTACATCCTGTCCGAGATGGAGCGCACCGGTGCCGATTTCGGCGACATGCTGCGCGCGGCGCAGGAAAAGGGGTATGCCGAGGCGGATCCTACCTTCGATATCGAAGGAGTCGATGCCGCGCACAAGCTGGCGATTCTCGCTGGGATCAGTTTTGGCGCTCGCGTGGATTTCGATCATGTCGCGGCTACGGGTATTGGTGAAGTTCGCGCAGCCGACATCACCCAGGCAGGATCGCTTGGCTATGTCATCCGGCTGGTCGGTATCGCCTCGCTCGACCGAAGCGAAAAGCAGCCTACGCTTCTCCAGCGCGTTCGCCCCTGTCTGGTCGGGCGCGGCCATCCCCTGGCAGCGGTCGCCGGGCCGACCAATGCGGTTGTCGCCGAGGGAAATTTCGTCGGACGCCTGTTGTTCCAAGGGGCCGGCGCCGGGGCCGGGCCTACCGCGAGCGCCGTGGTTGCCGATCTCATCGATATTGCGCGAGGCGATAGCGGAGCTCCGTTCTCGGTCCCGGTGGAGCAGCTCGAACAATTCGCTCCTGCCGATCCGGGCAATCGCGTGGGCCGCGACTACATCCGTTTCACCGTGAACGACCGACCCGGCGTGCTCGCCGAAATCACCGCCGCCATGCGCGATGCGGAGGTTTCGATCGAAAGCCTTATCCAGCGTGGCCGCGACCATGAGGGCGGGGAGGTTCTGGTGGCCATGGTCACGCATGAGGGACCCGAGCGCTGCGTGGCCAAGGCGCTCGAGCTGCTCGATGGTTCGCCTAGCCTGACGGCTCCACCTTTGGTGATGCCGATTCTGAAGGACTGATGTCGCTGCCTCGGTCCGTTGTCGGTACGGGCGGCAGGCCGAGGTCGACCTCTTTGCGTTGCTGCTGGGCGGGGGCGGCATTGCCGAGCGGTGCAAGACCGCGGGCCATGCGATCAGCATCCGATCCGGGTGGGGCTTCCGGCAGAGCCGAAAAATCGACGATATAGGCCGGCGGGGGCGGACAGGGGTTCAGGCCGATCCCGCATACGCCGCCGACGGTTGCAGGTCCTCTGAAAATCCCCGCACCTGCGACGTCGGGTGCCCGGATATCGCCCTTGTTCATGGTTTCCTCGGCAAAGCGCTGCCGGGCGCGCTCGGCGTCGAATCCGTACTCGGCATTGTCGCGGCGCTTGCGGCAGACGATGATTTCTCCCGATATGGTCGCGGCTTCCTGTTCCGCGCTGCAATCCTCCAGCGGGCCTTCGAAATCGCGCTGCGGGATCAGGATGTCGATACGTTCGGGCGGCCCGGGGCCTTCCTGCGCGGCCCCGGCGCCTGACAGTGTGACCGCGCCGATTGTAGTAATTGCCACCCACCAGCGTCTCGACAATGCAAGGCTCCCTGTCTATCCGCGCCCCGCAAACGAATTCTCGCGTCGGCAATCCGTCGCGCCAAACTCACGTGAGGGAATGAACCGATAATGAACTCGCCTGCCGACAATCCGCTCGACCGCGTTCTGGTGCTGGAAATGGTCCGTGTGACCGAAGCCGCGGCGGTCGCCGCGTCCAAGCTCATCGGCCGGGGCGACGAAAAGGCCGCCGACGCCGCTGCGGTCGAAGCCATGCGCAAGGCCTTCGATACGCTCTATATGGACGGCACGGTGGTGATCGGCGAGGGCGAGCGCGACGAGGCACCAATGCTGTTCATTGGCGAAAAGGTCGGCGGCGCGCCGGGCCGCGGCCCCAAGATCGACATCGCTCTCGATCCGCTCGAAGGCACCACCATCACCGCCAAGGCCGGCCCCAATGCGCTGGCAGTTCTTGCGGCGGCGGAAGAGGGCTGCCTGCTCAACGCTCCCGATGTCTACATGGACAAGCTGGCGGTCGGCCCGGGCTATCCCGAAGGCATTATCGATCTGGCCAAAACGCCGACCGAGAACGTCAAGGCGGTCGCCGAAGCGAAGGGCGTGGAGCCTTCCGACATCATCGTCTGCGTTCTCGACCGCCCACGCCATGCGGATCTGATTGCCGAATTGCGCGGCCTTGGATGCGGCGTGGTCCTGATCGGCGATGGCGATGTGGCGGGCGTGATCGCCGTGACCGACGAAGATACGACGATCGACATGTATATGGGCCAGGGCGGCGCCCCCGAAGGTGTCCTCGCTGCTGCAGCGCTGCGCTGCGTCGGCGGACAGTTCAACGGACGCCTTGTGTTCCGCAACGACGATGAGAAGGCGCGTGCCGCCAAATGGGGCATCGAGGATCTCGATCGTATCTATATCCGTGACGATCTGGTGAAGGGCGACTGCATCTTCGCCGCTACCGGGGTGACTTCCGGCTCCCTGCTCGAAGGCGTAAAATATCTGCGCGGTGGCCGCATGACGACGGAAAGCGTGGTGATGCGTGCGTCGAGCGGCACCGTGCGCTGGATCAAAGGTGAACACCACACGAAGTAATATTAGTGCCGTGTGCTGGTCGCGAGTGTCGGCAGCACACATGGGCTAAAGACTCTTCAAAACCCTCACCGCCGTGTTGCAATCCCATGACGCTCGGCTAGGCGGGGCGCACTGCTAGCTCCCAAGGATTCGCCGCATGAAGATCATGGCCGCCAATTCGAACCTGCCGCTTGCTCGCGCGATTGCAGGCTATCTCGAAATGCCCCTCGTCGATGCGCAGGTGCGCCGCTTCGCCGACGAGGAAATTTTCGTCGAAATTCACGAAAACGTGCGCGGCGAAGATGTTTTCGTGGTCCAGTCGACCAGCTATCCGGCGAACGACAACCTGATGGAACTGCTGATCTGTATCGATGCTCTGAAACGCGCATCGGCGCGCCGGATCACGGCGGTTGTTCCCTATTTCGGCTATGCCCGTCAGGATCGCAAACCCGGCCCGCGTACGCCGATCTCGGCCAAGCTGGTGGCCAATCTGATCACCGAAGCAGGCGCCGACCGGGTCCTTGCAGTGGACCTGCATGCGGGGCAGATCCAGGGTTTCTTCGACATCCCGACCGACAACCTCTTCGCCGCGCCGGTCATGGCGGCGGACATTCAGGCGCGCTACGGCGATCAGGATCTGATGGTCGTCAGCCCCGACGTCGGCGGCGTGGTGCGTGCCCGTGCGCTGGCCAAACGGCTCGACAACGCCCCGCTGGCCATCGTCGACAAACGCCGCGACCGCCCGGGCGAGAGCGAAGTGATGAACATTATCGGCGACGTGTCGGGCCGCCACTGCATCATGATCGACGACATCGTCGATTCGGGCGGTACGCTGTGCAATGCGGCGCAGGCGCTGCTCGACCAGGGCGCAGCATCTGTCGCCGCCTATATAACCCACGGCGTCCTTTCGGGCGGCGCGGTGGCACGCGTCGATGGCTCTGCGCTGAAAGAACTGGTCATCACCGATTCGATCCGTCCGACCGATGCCGCCAAGGATTCCGACCGCATCCGCATCCTCACCATCGCCCCGCTTATCGGCGAGGCGGTGCGCCGGATCGCCGACGAAAGTTCGGTCAGCTCGCTGTTCGACTGATATGGCGAGCGCGGCCGATCTCGTCCTCGCCAACCGCCTGGCCGAGGCGGCGGGCGAAGCGATTCGACCACTGTTTCGCGGCGAATGGTCGCAGGAACAGAAGTCCGATCGCAGCTTCGTGACCGAGGCTGATCGTGCGGCCGAGGCTGCCATGCGGGCGATCATCGAGGCAGAACGTGGCGACGATGGCATTATCGGCGAGGAATACGGCACGCGCAATGAAGGCGCCGGGCGGCAATGGGTGCTCGACCCGATCGACGGGACCACCAGCTTTATCGCCGGACGGCCGATCTTCGGCACGCTGATCGCGTTGATGCAGGACGGCTGGCCGGTGCTGGGCGTAATCGATCAGCCCATCGCCAAAGAGCGGTGGGTGGGCCGCATTGGAGAAGGCACGACGTTCAATGGCAAGCCGGTGCGGGCCGCGGCCTGCAAAGAGCTGTCCGACGCAGTGCTGGCCACCACCACCCCGCACCAGTTTGCAGGCGATGATGTCGATGCCTTCATGGGCGTCGTCAAATCGGTGGCCGAACGCAAGATCATCTATGGCGGCGATTGCTACAATTACGCGCTGGTCGCATCGGGCCATGTCGATGTAGTCGTCGAGGCGGGCCTCAAGCTCCACGATTTCGCGGCTCTGGTTCCTGTGGTCGAGGGTGCGGGCGGCGTGATGAGCGACTGGCAGGGCAATCCCCTGGATGCGAACAGCGATGGCCGCGTGATCGCTTTGGGGGATTCCGCGCGACTGGAGGACGTGCTCGAAGCGATGGGGTGAGGTAAAGGCGGATGAAAAGATCGCCGCTGGGAGGAGACGGGGTATGAGCGAGATCGAGATCAGCGCATCGGATCGTGCGAAGCTATTGTCGTTTAGCGAAGACGAGCTCATGGCGAACATTGCGCTTCACGATGCATCTGCGGCCGCGCAATTTGGGATTGCCGGTGTCGCAAATGGTGTCTTCGCTACGAAGGCGGAGATGATGGGGGAGATGCACGCTGCGGGCCTGTGGGGCGACGTGGTGGCAAAGGGAAAGGCGATCTTTCGCAAGCTGTGGAACGAGGCGAAAAATCTCGTATGCGGCACATACGACCAACTTGCGAAGAGCGGGGATCTCGAGAAGGTTCTCACTCTACTCGCCGGATTGCTTGTCACTCAACTGGGGTGGCCCAATCCGCTGGCACTGCTAGTCGTCAAAGCGGCAATGAAGCACGGACTCGAGCAGATGTGCAGCATCTCTGCCATGCCTGTCTGATGCGCCGGTGCCTTGTGTGACCGACACGCTTGAAGGGCGGATCGCGCTGGTTACCGGAGCGGCGCGCGGGCTCGGCTTCGAAATTGCTCGGCGACTGATCGAAGGCGGCGCGACCGTCTGGCTCAACGGCCGCGACCCGGTTCCGCTGGAAGAGGCGGCAAAGCGGATCGGCGATGGCGCGCGGCCGCTGCCCTTCGATATTTCCGACGATGCCGCGACCGAAGAGGCCTTCGCCCGGCTGGCAGAGGACGGACTCGACATCCTTGTCAACAATGTCGGCCAGCGCGACCGGCGCCCCCTCGACCAGCTCCAGCGCGACGACATGGCGGCGATGCTTGCCACCAACCTCGTCGCGCCGTTCGACCTTGCGCGGCGTGCCGTGCCGTTGATGCAGGCACGCGGATATGGCCGGATCGTCAACATCACCTCCATCGCCGCCGACATTGCGCGCGGCGACGTGCTCTACACTGCCAGCAAGGGCGGGCTGGCGGCGCTGACCCGCGCGCTTGCCGCCGAACTCGGATATGCCGGTATTACCGTGAACGCCGTCGCGCCGGGCTATTTCGCGACCGAAGCGAATACGGAGATGGTCGCCGATCCCGATATCGCGCAGCACCTCGCACGCCGCACCTCGCTCGGTCGCTGGGGAGCGCCGAACGAAATCGTCGGCGCGGTGGCCTTCCTCTCCTCACCCGAGGCAAGTTACATCACCGGCCACACGCTGGCGGTCGATGGGGGTTATCTGGCCCACTTCTGACTTGCTTTTGCGCGCAGAACCGCTAGATGCGCGCCCTTCACCGACACGTGATTCACCGCCGGTCTGGCCGTAAGGGCTGCCAGGGCTGGCGCGACGTGTCTCTGTCAAGGAGATGAAAATGCCCAAGCTGAAGACCAAAAGCGGTGTGAAGAAACGCTTCAAGATCACCGCCACCGGTAAGGTCAAGCACGGTGTTGCGGGCAAGCGCCACCGCCTGATCAGCCACAATGCGAAGTATATTCGCCAGAACCGCGGCACCACCGTCCTGTCGGAAGCCGACAGCAAGACGGTGAAGAAGTGGGCGCCCTACGGCCTCGACTGAGCGCGAATTAAGGAGAATACGAAATGCCTCGCATCAAACGCGGCGTCACCACGCGCCAGAAGCACAAGCGTCTATTGGATCAGGCGAAGGGCTATCGCGGCCGTCGCAAGAACACGATCCGCATCGCCCGCCAGGCGGTCGAAAAGGCGGGCCAGTACGCCTATCGCGACCGCAAGGTTAAGAAGCGCAACTTCCGCGCGCTGTGGATCCAGCGCATCAATGCTGCGGTTCGCGCGGAAGGCCTGACCTATTCGCAGTTCATGCACGGCACCAAACTCGCCGGGATCGAACTCGACCGCAAGGTGATGGCCGATCTCGCCATGAACGAAGCGGCTGCCTTCAAGGCAATCATCGAGCAGGCCAAGAAGGCACTGCCCGCCTAATCGCGCAATCTGCGGCTCATTCCAAAGGGCGCTCCGCGAGGAGCGCCCTTTTTTGTTTCGTAAGCGCTTGTCGTCGCTCCACAACTAGGTATATTCCCCTACATGCTGGGAGGGGGCGATTGATCGATCAGAACTGTATTGATGTGCGGTTTTTCGCACCGCCGGATGATCTGGCGCGATGCTTCACGATGATTTACCGGCTTGAAGTGAGCCTGCCCGAAGGCGAGGTACTCGAAGACTGGCTCCAGCCCGAATGGTCCAATCTGCGTTTCTTCGCCGAAAATCCACCGAAGGCCGAATTTCCTGAAGGACCCAGCGTGTCCGGCGCCCGGTTTCTGGCAACCGGCCCGACTTCCTGCCCAACACATTTTCTGCTCGGCAGAACGCGCATGTGGGGCGTGGGCCTGTTCCCGCAAGGTTGGGCGCGCTTCGTGGGCGCGCACGCCGCCGATCACGCCAATACGCTTGTCGATGGCGAAGCGAGTCCGCATTTCTCGCGTCTTGCACCGCTGTGCGAGGTAATGTGCTCGCGCGAGCACTCGGACGAGGAGCAATTTGCATTCCTTACGGATTTCTTCCGCAAGCTTGCCAGCCCTCCGCGCGACAGTGCGCGGATCCAGAAGGTGCACGAGATCATGATCGATCCGCGCCTGCTCTATGTCGATGAATTCGCCCAGCGTAGCGGCATGTCCAAGCGAACGCTTGAACGTCTGTGTGCCCGTCATTTCGGATTTTCTCCGCGCCTGCTGCTGAGGCGGCAGCGGCTGATGCGCAGCCTTGCGGCCTTCATGCTTGAACCGCGGACGAGTTGGTCGGCCGTGATCGATGGTCACTATCATGACCAGTCGCATTTCGTGCATGAATTCCACGCTTTCATGCGCTGCTCGCCCAGCGAATATGCGGCAAAACCACATCCGGTGATGGCTGCATTCATGGCGGATCGCAAACGGGTTTGGGGGTCGCCGGCGCAAACCCTGGTTTCACCATGAGCAGGATCATAACATACTTCAGGCCTGCAATGGTGACAGGATGAACGATCTGTTCCCGAAGTCCGCCAATCAGGGTGCTGCGCGCCTCGCCCTCGGGGTGATACGATAATGACGATCGGGGGCGCATCTCCAGCGATTGCCTTGCGATTTTTCCTCCCGCCGGAGCATCTTCGCCCCTTCGTCACGACGCTTTATCATCTTGAGATCTCGGGCGGCGGCGAAGACGATGTGGTGGAGGATTGGCTACATCCCGAATGGGCCAATTTGCGCCTGATTCCCCAACGCACGATCGAGGCGGGAATGGGAGGCGGGCCGCTCGAACGCGTACCGCGGGCGGTTATGGCGGGGCCTACCAGCGTGACCACTCATTTCCGGGCCACCAGGGGGCGGTCGTGGGGCATTGGCTTCCTGCCGCTCGGCTGGGCTCGGCTGACCGATGCTCCGGCGAGGGCCTATGCCGACCGCTACGCCGATGTGGAAACCGATCCTGCTCTCGAGCGTCTGCGCAAACTGTGTGCCTGCGTCCTCGATGGAGATGGCGATCTCGTCGCCGAGCGCGACGCCATGGTCGGCGAGCTGGATGCGTTGCTGGCGGAGCCTGCCGCGGGTGAGGGCGCGCGTGAGGCAAGATTGCTGCGGATCGAAGAGGCGATTACCGATCCGCGGTTCCATAGCGTGACCGAACTCGCACAGACACTCGGCATGAGCACACGCACGATGGAGCGGTTTTGCAGCAGGATGTTCGGTTTCGGCCCGCAATTGTTGCTGCGCCGCCAGCGATTCGTCCGCAGCCTCGCCAAGTTCATGCTCGACCCATCGCTCAAATGGATCGACACGCTCGATACCCATTATCACGACCAAGCCCATTTCGTTCGCGATTTCAGGCGGTTCATGATGATGTCGCCCAGCGAATATGCCAGCTTGCCGCATCCGGTACTGATGGCCGCGGCCCATGCTCGTGCGGCCATTGCGGGCGAAGCGATGCAGGTTCTACACAAGCCTTCTCGGCCACTCGGCGGCGAATGACCGACACGTGCCGCAAGAAGGGTTCCTGCAGCGCATCTTCCTGCGCCGCCAGCGTGCCTTGCGAAGTTTCGCACGCTCCCCGCTCGTGATCCGACGAGATACGGGATCGATCCTCGAAACTCCTGTCGCTGTGACCGGGCGCATTTCCTTGGTCCATTCGCCCGCATCTCGAGCGAGCGGCCCGGCCAATCGGGGCTTGGGATGCGGCGCCTAAGCGGCTAGAGGGCGCGGGCATACCTTCCCGACACATCAAGCCAGACAGAATGACCGACCTCGAACACCTCAAGACCGATGCGCTGACGCGGATCGAAAATGCGCCCGATGCCGCGGCCCTCGAAGCGCTGCGGATCGAATTCCTCGGCAAGCAGGGCTCGATCTCCGGGCTGATGAAAACGCTCGGCAAGATGACTCCGGAGGAGAGGCAGATACAGGGGCCGCTGCTGAACGGGTTGCGGACCGAAACCGCCGACGCCATCGCCGCGCGAAAGGCAGTGATCGAGGACGCCGAACTCGAAGCGCGGCTTGCAACCGAAAGCCTCGACCTGACCCTCCCCGCGCCCGAAGCGCCGAAAGGATCGGTCCACCCGGTCAGCCAGGTGATGGATGAACTGGCGGAAATCTTCGCCGACCTCGGCTTCTCGGTCGCGACCGGTCCCGAAATCGAGGATGAGTGGCACAATTTCACCGCGCTCAACATGGCCGAGACGCATCCTGCCCGGGCGATGCACGACACGTTCTATTTCCCGGACGTCGACAGCGACGGGCGGCGCATGCTGCTCAGGACGCACACCTCGCCGGTGCAAATTCGTTCGATGGTCAAGCAGGGCGCACCGATCCGCATCATCGCGCCGGGCCGCGTCTATCGTAGCGACAGCGACGCCACGCACACGCCGATGTTCCACCAGGTCGAAGGCCTCGTCATCGATCGCGACATTCACTTGGGCCATCTCAAGTGGACACTCGAAACTTTCCTCAAGGCCTTCTTCGAGCGCGAGGACATCGTACTGCGCCTGCGCCCCAGCTATTTCCCATTTACCGAGCCTTCGGTGGAGGTCGATGTCGGCTGGCAGGATGTGAACGGCCGCCGCGTGCTTGGCGGTGACGGTGATGCGCCGGGCCACGGCTGGATGGAACTGCTCGGGAGCGGCATGGTCAATGCCCGCGTGATCGAGTTCGCCGGGCTCGACGCGCAGGAATGGCAGGGCTTCGCATTCGGCGTGGGCGTCGATCGCCTCGCCATGCTCAAATACGGGATGGACGACTTGCGCGCCTTCTTCGATGGCGACCAGCGCTGGCTCGACCACTACGGCTTCTCGCCCTTCGACCAGCCGACCCTTTCCGCAGGCGTGGGAGCGAAAGCATGAAGTTCTCGCTCGAATGGCTGAAATACTTCCTCGACACCGATGCGAGCGCGGCGGAGGTCGCGGCCGCGCTCAACCGCATCGGGCACGAGGTCGAGGGGATTGAGGACCCGGCAGACAAGCTCGCCGGTTTTCGCGTCGCGCATGTGCTCACCGCTGCCCCGCATCCCGATGCCGATAAACTGCAGGTCCTCACCGTCGATACGGGTGAGGGCGACCCGCTGCAGGTCGTCTGCGGCGCGCCTAACGCACGTGCGGGCATGAAGGGCGTGCTGGGCCTGCCCGGAGCGGTCGTCCCGGCCAACGGCATGGAATTGCGCAAGAGCGCGATCCGCGGTGTCGAATCCAATGGCATGATGTGTTCGGTGCGCGAGCTCGAACTGGGCGAGGAACACGATGGCATCATCGAGCTGCCCGAAGATGCGCCGGTCGGTCAGACATTCGCCGATTACCACGACGCCTCGCCCGTCTTCGACGTAGCGATCACGCCGAACCGCCCCGATTGCATGGGCGTTCAGGGCATCGCGCGCGACCTCGCGGCGGCGGGCCTTGGGGCCTACAAGCCGGTCGAAGCTTCGGCCCTCGAGGCTTCGGGTCCATGCCCGGTCGAAATCCGCACCGACGATCCGGAAGGCTGCCCGGCGTTCTATGGCCGCGTTATTCGCGGGGTCGACAACACCGGCACGAGCCCGGAATGGATGCAGCGCCGCCTGATTGCTGCGGGCCAGCGCGTGATCTCCCCGCTGGTCGATGCGACCAATTACCTCATGCTCGCCTTCGGGCGTCCGGCGCATGTCTATGACCTTTCCAAGCTCTCGGGCGCAGTCGTCGCTCGCCGCGCGAAGAACGGCGAGACGGTCGAGGCATTGAACGAGAAAACCTACACGCTCGACGACACGATGACCGTGATCGCCGACGATAACGATGTACACGATATTGCCGGGATCATGGGCGGAGAGCATTCGGGTGCGACCGAAGCGACGACCGATGTGCTGCTCGAGATCGCCTATTTCGATCCCGAGCGGATCGGCGTGACGGGCCGCAAGCTCGGCCTCGCTTCGGACGCGCGCACGCGCTTCGAACGCGGTGTGGATCCGGCCTTCCTCGATGATGGACTCGCGATCCTGACCAACCTCATCATGAAGACCTGCGGCGGCGAGCCGACTGAGGCGGTGCGTTCTGGTACGCCGCCGACAGACGCACGGACGGTCACGTTCGACCCCGACCTGACCGAGCGTCTTGGCGGTCTGGCAGTTCCCCATGACGAGCAGCGCGCCATCCTCACCTCGCTAGACTTCGCGGTGGGCGACGACTGGACGGTCATCTGTCCGCCGCGCCGCCACGATATCGAGGGTCCGGCCGATCTGGTCGAGGAAGTGGTGCGTATCCACGGCATCGACGAGGTCGAAAGCGAGCCGCTCCCGCGTCGTCCTGGTGTCGCGCTGCCCACCGCAACCCCGTTGCAGCAAGCCGAGCGCAAGCTGCGCCGCGCTGCCGCTGCACGCGGATTGAACGAGGCGATCACCTGGTCCTTCCTGCCCACATCCGAAGCCGAGCATTTTGCCGATAGTGCGCAGCTCTGGGTGCTCGACAACCCGATCAGCGAAGACATGAAGGCGATGCGCCCCTCGCTCATCCCCGGTCTGCTTTCCGCGGCAAAGCGCAATGCCGATCGCGGGGCGGACAGTACTCGCCTGTTCGAGATCGGACGGCGTTATCTTCACGGGTCTGGCGGGGCGAGCGACGAGAAGCCGACGCTCGGCGTGGTGCTTGCAGGCGACAAGACTTCGCGCGGCTGGCACAGCGGCAAGGCGCAGAGCTTCGATGCCTATGACGCCAAGGCCGAGGCCGTCGCGCTGCTCGAAGCCGCCGGTGCGCCGGTCGCAAACCTCATGGTGATGGGCGAGGCGGGCGAGCAGTTCCACCCCGGCCAGTCGGCCACGCTGCGCCTCGGCCCCAAGAACGTGCTGGCTCGCTTCGGCGCGCTGCATCCCAAGACGCTCAAGGCCTTCGACGTCGATGGCCCGGTAATGGCGGTCGAGATCCTCCTCGATTCGGTCCCGGCGAAAAAGGGGGCTGGCTTCGCGCGCGCCCACTACGCGCCGCCCGCGCTTCAGTCTCTCACGCGCGATTTCGCCTTCCTCGTCCCCGCCGATCTTGCGGCGGGCGACCTGGTGAAGGCGGTGCGTGGCGCAGACAAGAAGGCGATCGTCGAGGCGCGCGTGTTCGACGTGTTCGAAGGACAGGGCGTGCCCGAAGGCAAGAAGTCGGTCGCCGTCGAAGTCACCCTCCAGCCGGGCGAGAAGAGCTTCACCGACGCCGAGATCAAGGCGATCTCGGACAAGGTGGTCGCGAGCGCCGCCAAGCAGGGCGCGGAGTTGCGCGGATGAGCCGGACCGCGTTCGTCACCGGAGCAACCGCAGGCATTGGCGAAGCGACCGTGCGCACGCTGGTGGCGAGCGGCTGGCGCTGCGTGGCAACCGGGCGGCGCAAGGAGCGGCTCGACGCGCTGGTGGAGGAGCTTGGCGCGGATAAGGTCCATGCCGCCTGTTTCGATGTCCGCGACGCCGAAGCCATGGACGCGGCGATTACCGCATTGCCCGAAGCGTTCGCGGGCATCGATCTGCTGGTGAACAACGCCGGCCTCGCGCAGGGACTGTCGCCCGCGCAGGAAGCCAGCCTCGACGACTGGCAGACCATGATCGACACCAATGTAACGGCCATGGTGGTGCTCACCCGCAAGCTGCTGCCCACGCTGATCGAGCGCAAGGGCGCGATTATCGCCATCGGCTCGGTCGCGGGCAGCTACATCTACCCCGGCGGCAATGTCTATGCGGGATCCAAGGCCTTCGTGAACCACTTCACGCTCGCTTTGCGCGCTGATCTGCATGGCACGGGCGTGCGAGTGACCAGCATCGAGCCGGGTATGGTCGAAACCGAATTCACGCTGGTGCGAACCGGCAGCCAGGACGCCAGCGACGACCTCTATCGCGGCGCCGACCCGATGACGGGGCAAGACATCGCCGATACGATCCGTTGGATCGCGGAACTGCCCCCCCACCTGAACATCAACCGCATCGAGCTGATGCCGGTAAGCCAGGATTTTGCCGGTTTCAGGGTGGCGCGGGAACACCACTAACCCATCAACGCCCGCCTCCGTTCGTGTCGAGCGAAGTCGAGACACGGATGGCCTGGACGCATCTCGACTTCGCTCGATGCGAACGGGCGGGTAGGAAAAGAGAATATGTCAGACCGCCGCACCTTTGCCATCATCTCGCACCCCGACGCGGGCAAGACCACGCTCACCGAGAAGCTGCTGCTGACCGGCGGCGCGATCCACTTGGCCGGCGAGGTCAAGGCACGCGGGCAGGCGCGGCGAGCACGGTCGGACTGGATGAAGATCGAGCAGCAGCGCGGCATTTCGGTGACCAGCTCGGTCATGACTTTCGAGCGCGAGGGCATCACGTTCAACCTGCTCGACACGCCGGGGCACGAGGACTTTTCCGAAGATACCTATCGCACGCTGACCGCAGTCGATAGCGCCATCATGGTGATCGACGCGGCCAAGGGGATCGAGCCGCAGACGAGGAAGCTGTTCGAGGTCTGCCGCCTGCGTTCGGTGCCGATCATCACCTTCGTCAACAAGGTCGACCGCGAAGGGCGCCCGGTCTTCGAACTGCTCGACGAGATCGCCGACATGCTGGCCCTCGACGTGAGCCCGCAAGCCTATCCGGTCGGCATGGGCGGCGAGTTCGAAGGCGTGCTCGATTTCGCCAGCGGCTGTGTGGCGCGGCCCGAAGGCCCGTCGAAGGAGTTCACCGGCACGCGCGATTGCGACCCCGCGATCCCCGAGCGTTTCGCGGAGGAGATCGAGCTGGCGCAGATCGGCTATCCCGAGTTCGACCTCGACGCATATCGGGGTGGAGACCTCACCCCGGTCTATTTCGGCTCGGCGCTCAAGAATTTCGGGGTTACCGAGCTGATCGAAGCGATCGCGAAGTATGCCCCGCCACCCCGCCCTCAGCCCGCGGGCGAGGAGCAGATTGCGCCGGACCATGATGAAGTGACGGGCTTCATCTTCAAGGTCCAGGCGAACATGGACCCCAACCACCGCGACCGCATCGCCTTCATGCGGCAGGTTTCTGGCACCTTCAAACGCGGCATGAAGCTGACGCCTTCGGGGCTGGGCAAGCCGGTCGCGATCCATTCGCCGATCCTGTTCTTCGCGCAGGACCGCGAGGTTGCCGACACTGCCGAGCCGGGGGACATCATCGGCATTCCGAACCATGGCACGCTGCGCGTGGGCGATACGCTGTCCGAAAAGAACGCGATCCGATTCACCGGGCTGCCCAATTTCGCGCCCGAAATCCTGCGCCGTGTGGCGCTGGTCGATCCGACCAAGACCAAGCAGCTTAGAAAGGCGCTCGACGACCTAAGCGAAGAGGGCGTGATACAGGTTTTCTATCCCGAGATCGGCGGCCAGTGGATTATCGGCGTGGTCGGTCAGCTCCAGCTCGACGTGCTGATCAGCCGCCTGTCCGCCGAATACAAGGTCGAGGCCCGGCTCGAAGCCTCGCCCTTCGCCACCGCCCGCTGGATCAAGGGCGACGAGAAGGCAATGAACGAGTTCGAGAAATTCAACCTGTCCAACCTCGCCAAGGATCGCGACGGCGATCTGGTGTTCATGGCCAAGAGCCCGTGGGACGTGAACTACCAGCAGGAAAAGAACCCCGACCTCACCTTCTCGGCGACGAAGGAGCGGTAGGCTTGCGACAGGCGCACCAAGGCGGCATTGCAGCGCCATGACGCTTCACGCCGGACCGACTTCGCAGACCTTCATTTCGCAGCGGCTCAGGCTGCACTATCTCGACTGGGGCAATCGCGGGAAGCCGCCGCTCGTGCTCGTCCATGGGGGGCGCGACCATGCGCGCAGCTGGGATTGGGTCGCCGAACAATTGCGCGACGATTGGCATGTGGTGGCGATGGACCACCGTGGCCACGGCGATTCCGACTGGGTCAGCGACGGTAATTATTCCGCCAACGACATGGTCTACGATCTTGCACAGCTGGTCCACCAGCTCGGTGTAGGGCCGGTGACGATCGTCAGCCATTCGATGGGCGGCAATGTTTCGTTGCGCTATGCCGGGACCTTCCCCGAGATGGTCACCAAGATCGTCGCGATCGAAGGGCTCGGCCCCAGCCCCAAGCGGCAGGCGGAGATGCGTGCGAAGAGCTATCCCGAGCGGCTCAACGAATGGATCGGCAAGAAGCGCGCCGCTTCGGGCCGGATCCCGCGCAAATATGAGAGCATCGAATCCGCCTTCGCGCGGATGATTGAGGAAAACAGCTACCTCACCGAGAGCCAAGCGCGGCACCTCACCATCCACGGTGTGAACCGTAACGAAGACGGGACCTATAGCTGGAAGTTCGATCCGCACCTCAATGTCTGGGCAGTCGAGGACATCGCCGACCAGTTTCTCCACCAGACTTGGGCCGCGATCACCGCGCCCACGCTATTGCTTTATGGCGCGGACAGTTGGGCCTCGAATCCGCAAGGTGACGGCCGGCTCGACCATTTCTCCAATGCCGAGGTGATCGAATTCGAGAATGCGGGTCACTGGCTGCACCACGACCAGTTCGACCGGTTCATGAAGACGATACGGGATTTCCTCTGATGGCGGAATTCTTCGACCGGATTGCCGATGACCATATCGCCATGCTGGCAAAGCAGCCGGTCTTCTTCGTCGCCACCGCGGCGAAGGACGGACGGATCAATCTGAGCCCGAAGGGTTATGACACGTTCCGCGTGCTCGGACCGAACCGCGTAGCTTATCTGGATGTCGCCGGATCGGGGAATGAAACGCATGCTCATCTCTCAGTGGATGGGCGCATCACGATCATGGTTTGCAACTTCGAACAACCCGCTCTTATCCTGCGGCTGTACGGGACGGGCAAACCGGTCTTGCCGCAGGATCGCGGTTGGGAAGAGCTAGCGGCGCATTACAACCTGCTGCCTGGCACAAGGCAGATTTTCGATATCGCAGTGGACAGCGTGCAGACCAGTTGTGGCTGGGGTGTACCGTTCATGCAATTCGAGCGGGAGCGGGATACGCTGGTCAAATACTATGCGGGGCGCGATCCGGAGGCATTCGTGGCCAGGCGGCGGTTACGCGATCGCAGTATCGACGGCATCCCCACCAGGCCGACCGACCGCTACTTTGCTGGCGATTGACCGCGCGTGCGCCTGACTTTCGCCAGTTACAACATCCACAAGGCAGTCGGGCTGGACCGCAAGCGCGATCCCGAGCGCATTCTCAGCGTGCTGCACGAGATCGATGCCGATATCATCGCGTTGCAAGAGGCGGATCGCCGTATCGGGCAGCGCGCCAGCGTGCTCCCGCGCGCCGAGATCGACGATACCCATTGGCGCGTCGTCGAAGTGGCCAAGCGACCGCGCAGCATTGGCTGGCATGGCAATGCGCTGCTGGTGCGGCGCGACATGGATGTCTTGGACGGTGAAGCGCTCGATCTGCCGACGCTCGAACCGCGCGGCGCGGCCTGCGGCGAGCTAATGGTCGAGGGACACCGGCTGCGTGTCATCGGCACGCATCTCGACCTGTCGGGCCTGCGCCGCCGCGACCAGATCCGGTCGCTGCTCGAATTCTGCAATGGCTGCGAACGCGATCTGCCGACCGTCATTATGGGCGATTTCAATCAGTGGGGGAGGCGCACCGGGGCCATGCGCGAATTTGCCGAAGGCTGGCATGTTGTCACGCCCGGTCGAAGCTATCCCAGCCGCCAGCCCGTTGCCACGCTCGACCGGATCGTGGCCAGCAGCCACTGGGACTGCGTCGAGGCGCAGGTCCATCACACCGGTCTGTCGGCGGTGGCATCGGACCACCTGCCCGTAATTGCCACGCTGGAATTGAATAAAAAATAGGCAATAGCCTAATTATTAGGCAATATTTGGTGTGGGCGGCGCGCTTCTCAGGTCGAATCGTGCCGAAAAGCGGTTTGGCACGTACTTTGCTGCATGTGCGAACGCCGGTGACGGACCGGCGGACCACACAGGGGGTGAAGGCGTGAAATTCATCATCGCTGTCATCAAGCCATTCAAGCTGGACGAGGTGCGCGAAGCGCTCGGCAGTATCGGAGTGGCTGGGATGACCGTTACCGAAGTCAAGGGATTCGGCCGCCAGAAGGGCCAGACCGAAATCTATCGCGGCGCCGAATACTCGACCAACATGCTGCCCAAGGTGAAGCTCGAGATCGCCGCGAGCGACGACCTCGCTCCGCAGGTGGTCGAGACGATCCAGCAGGCGGCCAGCACCGAAGCGATCGGCGACGGCAAGATCTTCGTATTCGACCTCGCCAGCGCCACGCGCATTCGCACCGGCGAAACCGGCGACACCGCGCTCTGACGGACAGGATGGGACCCATGATGTTTCGAACACTCTCTCGTAGCGCCGCCCTCGGCCTTGCGCTGCTCACGCCCGCCGCGGCATTCGCGCAGGAGGCCGCCGAAGCCGCTGCCGCAGTGCCCAACCCCGGCAACAATGCCTGGATGATGACCGCCACCGTGCTGGTCATGCTGATGATCCTGCCGGGCCTCGCCCTGTTCTATGGCGGCCTGACCCGCTCGAAGAATATGCTTTCCACCATGACCCAAATCGGCGCGACCGCCTCGTTGGCGATGCTGGTATGGGTGATGTGGGGCTATTCGACCGCCTTCGGGCCGGAAGGGAACGCCTTCTTCAGCTGGGGCAATCTGTTCCTGTCGCAGACCGATGCTGCGAGCACGGCGGCGACCTTCACCGACGAAGTCATCAGCGAATTCGTCTTCATCAGTTTCCAGATGACTTTCGCCGCGATTACCGCCGCGCTGATCCTCGGCGCGACGGCGGAACGCATGAAGTTCAACGCGGTCATGCTGTTCGTCCCGCTCTGGCTGACCGTAGTCTACTTCCCCATCGCCCACATGGTCTGGGCGGGCGGCGGCCTGTTGTTCGAAGACGGCGCGCTCGACTTCGCCGGAGGCACGGTGGTGCACATCAATGCCGGTGTCTCGGGCCTCGTGCTCGCCTACCTCCTCGGCAAGCGTCGCGGCTATCCGGCAGAGCCCATGCCCCCGCATAGCCTGACGCTGACCATGGTCGGCACGGGCCTGTTGTGGGTCGGCTGGTTCGGCTTCAACGCGGGCAGCGCGCTCGAAGCGGATGCTTCGGCCGGTCTCGCCATGATCAACACCTTCGTCGCCACGGCAGCCGGCGCGCTGACCTGGATGGTCATCGAACGCGCAGCGGGCCACAAGGGCAGCGCGCTGGGCTTCTGCTCGGGTGTCATCGCTGGCCTCGTCGCGGTCACTCCGGCAGCGGGCAATAGCGGGCCGTTCGGTGCGATCCTGCTCGGCATCATCAGCGCGGCGATCTGCTACCTCTTCGTCGCCAAGGTGAAGGCCAAGCTCGGCTATGACGACAGCCTCGACGCCTTCGGCATCCACGGCATCGGCGGCATTGTCGGCGCAGTCGGTACGGCGGTCGTCTACCAGCCCTTCCTCGCCGGACCCGGCGACGGCTCGGTTGCGCTCGGCGCGCAGCTCTGGGTCCAGATATTCAGTGTCCTCGTGACCATCGTCTGGGCCGGCATCGGCACACTGGTTGTGGGCATGATCGTCAAGGCGCTGATCGGCCTGAGAGTCACCGAAGAAGCCGAAGTCGACGGGCTCGACATCTCCGAACACGGAGAGCGTGCTTACAATTAACCAGTTCGGCGGGGGCGCCGTTCTCTCCTCTTTTCTCCGGTGCCCCCGCCCAACCATGTTCCTCCTGCGAACACCGACTTTGCCGGGCCGGAGATTCGTCTCCGGCCCCTTTTTTGTCGATCTTCCAGGCGCGCGTGCGTGCGGTGGACTAGCCAGCCAGCGCTGCGGTCACGAAATCGGCGCAGCGTTCGCCGATCATGATGCTGGGTGCGTTGGTGTTGCCGGAAACCAGTCGCGGCATCACGCTGGCATCGGCGATGTAGAGCCCATCGATTCCGCGCGCCTTGAGCGTCGGATCGACCACCGCATCCTCGTCCGCGCCCATGCGGCACGTGCCGACCGGGTGGTACACCGTATCAGCCCGATTGCGGATCAGCTCGTCGAGCTGAGCATCGTCGTCGAGGTCGATCGGATAGCGGTCTTGCGGATCGTATTTCGCCAGGCTGGGCGAACTGGCGATGCGATGCGACAGGCGCACGCCCGCGCGCAGAGTCGCGATATCGCGCTCGTCGTCGAGAAAGTTGGGATCGATCCGCGGCGCCATGCGCGCATCCGGCCCGTTGAGGCGGACGGTACCCCGGCTTTCGGGGCGGAGCACGCAGGCATGGAGAGAAAAGCCGTGGCCCTTCACTTTCGTGCGACCGTGATCCTCGAGCATGGCAGGTACGAAGTGCCACTGGACATCGGGCGCCGGCGCATCGGGCATGACCGCCCAGAATCCCCCGGCCTCGGCATAGGGCGTCGTCATGATCCCTGTGCGTTTGCGACGATGTTCGATAATCGCCTTGGCCATGCGTACGGTGCCTGCGAAACTGTCTCCGATCAGCTCTTTGTTGGCGGTCTGCCAGCTCGAAACATAGTCGATATGGTCCTGCAGATCGTTGCCCACGGCCTGCTTGTCTTCCACTACGTCGATCCCGTGTTCGCGAAGATGCGCGGCCGGGCCGATGCCCGATAGCATCAGGATCTGCGGCGAATTGAAAGCGCCTGCCGAAAGGACCACCGCGCCGCGGGCCTTCACCGTGCGCTGCTTCTCGCCAACGCTATAGGTGACTCCCGTGACCCGTCCGTCCTCGATCTCGAGCCGCTGCACGCTCACGCCGATGCGCACGTCGAGATTGCGCATGGCCCGCTTCGGTTCGATATAGGCCCGCGCTGCCGACCAGCGCTCGCCGTCTTTTTGCGTCACCTGGTAAAGGCCGAAGCCTTCCTGCTTGGCGCCGTTGAAATCATTATTGCGCGGCAATTGCAGTTGGGCTGCCGCTTCCACGAAGGCGAGGCTGCCGGGGTTGGGCCAGTTCTGGTCGCTGACCCATAAGGGGCCATCGTCGCCGTGATACGCATCGCTTCCGCGCACATTGTGCTCGGCCCGTTTGAAATAGGGCAACACGTCGTCATAGCTCCACCCGGTGCAGCCGAGCTTGGCCCAATTGTCGTAATCCCACTTGTGGCCGCGAATGTAGATCATCGCATTGATCGCCGACGATCCCCCCAGCCCGCGACCGCGTGGCTGATAGCCGATCCGGCCATTGAGCCCTTTTTGCGGGACCGTTTCGAAGCGATAGTTCGAGGAGTCGCGCAGGAAGGGCATGAACCCCGGGGTTTTGACCAAGACTGTGTTGTTACGGGGGCCGGCCTCCAGCAGGCATACGCTTTTGCCGCTCTCGGCCAACCGTCCGGCGACGGCGCTGCCTGCGCTCCCGCCACCGATCACGATGACATCGAATTCGTCCATGATATCTCCTCTCTCGCTGGAGAGGTTAGGCAGCCTCCGCCTCGCCTGCAATCCGGTTTTCGTATGAAACGGATTTTTCTTCGGCTCCCTGGCGTTCGAGCCAGCCTTCGCGAATCTGGTCGGATGTCTCGCGGCTGCCATCATGCGTCCAGCCGGGTTCGCGCAGCAGGTAGGACAGCTTGTGCTTCCACGGCGCGCGCCACATATCCTGGGCTATGCCGATCCATTCGTGGAACACGGCCCACAGCAGGTTGAAGCTGCCGAGCTGCTTGACGATGCCGTAGCGGATCGTCTCGTCCTCCGCTTCGGGCTCGAACGTGCCGAACATCTTGTCCCAGACGATGAAAACACCGGCATAATTGCGGTCAAGATAGCGCGGATTGGTCGCATGATGGACGCGGTGATGGCTCGGCGTGTTCATCACAGCTTCGAACCAGCGCGGCATCTTGTCGATCGCCTCTGTATGGATCCAGAATTGGTAGATCAGGTTGAACCCCGCACAGATCGCGATCATCGCCGGGTGGAAGCCGAGCAGGACCAGCGGCAGGGCAAAGGCGAATCCCAGCGTCAGATAGCCTGTCCAGGTCTGCCTCAACGCCGTGCTGAGATTGTAGTGCTGGCTCGAATGGTGGTTCACATGGCTTGCCCAGAACCAGCGCACGCGGTGGCCGAAACGGTGAACCCAGTAGTATTTGAGATCGTCGAGCACAAAGGCTAATGCGAAGGCCCACCAGGTCCATGGAATATCGAACAGGCGGAATTCCCAAACCCACAGGAAAAGGGCGAAGAAGGCGCCACCGAACAGCAAACTCGAAACCGTGCTGCCCAACCCGAAGGCGAGACTGGTGAAGGTGTCCTTGGGTTCGTAAGCCTCGGGCCGCTTGCGCCAGGCCCAGATCATTTCGATCAGAACCAGCGCGACGAAACCGGGCACGGCGTATTCGGTGGGCGAGAAATCGGGCATGATGTCTATGTCCTTATCGCCTCTATCGTTCGAACCCAAGCCGCCGGATCGTCGAGCAGGAGGCGCGCCTCGCCATAGTGTTTTTCCGCCGTATCGATGACCAGCGCAGACCCGTTGTCATGCACCCGGGCCGCAGGGGTGAGGATGCGTCCTGCAAAATGCCCGCCATGGGGCCGAAGCAGCAGCACACGCCCGGCTGCATCGCGCATCAGCGCGCCCTTGCCATGGCGATCCAGCCCGATCGCAACCGGCTCGTATCCGCTGACGGCTTCGTCGGCCGCAAGGCGCGCCGCCTCTTCGTCCGCGAGACGCGGGGTAGGGCCGAGCTTGAGCCAATAGGCCAATCCCGCCAGCGCAAGAATGGCGAGCAACGAGCCGACGAATTGCAGCAGGGCAGGGGCGATTTCCATCACATGCTTTGATTGGCATGTTGCACACTTTACGGCAAGCAGATCGCGAAAGGGAGATTTCGATGAAGTCCTTTGCCATTCTCGCCGCTGGCGCTGCCGCAATCGCCACCCCGGTATTCGCGCAGAGTGCCGATCCGATTCTTCAGGCCGAAGCACAACAGGAACGAACCCAGCGCGTCGCCCGGCAAATCTGGGAGTTTGCCGAACTCGGCTATCTCGAAACGCGTTCGAGCGGGCTGCTGGTGGATGAATTGCAGCGCGAGGGATTTTCGATCCGCCAAGGCGTGGCGGAAATCCCTACGGCGTTCGTGGCCGAGTGGGGCGAGGGCGGACCGGTCATTGGCCTTTTGGCCGAATTCGACGCCCTGCCGGGCATCAACCAGTCCTCTGCCCCGACGCGGGACCCGGTCGCGGGAAAGCATGCGGGCCACGCCTGCGGACACAACCTCTTCGGTGCCGGATCGTTGAGCGCGGCGATTGCGATACGCAATTGGCTCGAGGCGACCGGCACACCGGGCCGTGTGCGCCTCTATGGTACACCTGCCGAAGAAGGTGGGTCGGGCAAGGTCTACATGGCCCGCGCCGGCTTGTTCGACGATGCAGATTTTGTGATCGACTGGCACCCTGCCGACCGGAATTCGGCGGCCTCCCGCAAAAGCCTCGCCAACCGTTCGGGCAAGTTCCGTTTCCGCGGGGTTTCGGCCCATGCAGCGGGTGCGCCCGAAAGGGGGCGCAGTGCGCTCGACGGGGTCGAGGCGATGAACATGATGGTCAATATGATGCGCGAGCATACCAGCATGGACACGCGCATCCATTACGTTATCACCGAGGGCGGCAAGGCGCCCAATGTAGTCCCCGATTTCGCCGAGGTGTTCTATTATGTGCGCCATTCGGACGCGGATGAGGTTCGCGCCTTGTGGCCGCGTATAGAAGCGGCGGCCAAGGGTGCGGCCATGGGCACCGGCACCGAGGTCGATTGGGAGATCATCCACGGCAACAACCCGACGCTGCCGCTCCAGTCGTTGCAACTGATGATGGATGAAAAGCTGCGCGCGTTGGAGCCGATCGAACATACCGCCGACGAACTGGAATGGGCCGCGACGATTCGCGAAAGCCTGGGCGAGGACGCGCCCGAATTGGCACGGGCGCAGCAGGTCGAAGACTATGCGGTTCTGACGGGATACGGCTCCACCGATGTCGGCGATGTCAGCCGCGCGGTCCCCACTGTCAGTGTGCGCACTGCCACCTGGGTACCGGGCACGGCGGCGCATAGCTGGCAGGCGGTCGCCGCGAGCGGGCACAGCTACGGCACCAAGGGCACGCAGCATGCGGCCAAGGTGATGGTGCTCGCGGCAGTCGAACTCTATACCAATCCGCAACTGCGCGAGACGGCGAAGGCCGAGTTCGCCGAGGCCAGGGGCGCGGACTATGTGTACGAATCGCTGCTCGGCGATCGCAAGCCGCCGCTCGACTATCGCAAGTAGTCATCCCCGCGCGCGGGCGGCGAACATATCCATTGCCGGGCGAACCGGGCTGACGTCGTAACCGGCTGCCGCGGCGGTTTCGCCGATGGCATCCGGATCATCGCCGCTGCGCGCACGGGCCAGCGACCACAGCAATGTCGAGCGCGTACCCGAACGGCAGAAACCCAGCACCGGCCCTTTGGCGGTTGCAAGCGCTTCCTGAAGCGCCTCGACCTGAGGTTCACTGAAGCCCGCGCTGCCGATCGGGATTGCAATATAATCCATCCCTGCCGCCCGCGTTGCAGCTTCTATATCGGCACCCGGCGGCTGGTCGGCAGCCTCGCCATCGGGCCGATTGTTGACCACCAGCGCCATTCCCATGGCGGCGGCTTCCGAAATTTCCTGCGGCGTGACCTGAGGGCTCGCATAGAAATCGTCGGACAGTTTTCGAAACTCGCTCATCGTGTCTCTCCCTGCGCTTGGGCCAGTTTCTCCGCTCGGCGGTTGCGCTGAATTATGTTGAGGATTTCGACCCCGACGGAGAAGCCCATCGCGGCGTAGATGTATCCCTTGGGCACATGGAAGCCGAAGCCATCGGCGATCAGGACAAGGCCGATCATGACGAGGAAAGCCAGGGCGAGCATTACCAGGGTGGGGTTTTTCTCGATGAATTTCGCCAGCGGATCGGCGGCCACCATCATGATGCCGACGGTTATCACGACTGCGGTGACCATGATCGGGATTTCGTTC
This sequence comes from Qipengyuania sp. ABI-127-1, assembly GCA_022953095.1. Lineage (GTDB taxonomy): Bacteria > Pseudomonadota > Alphaproteobacteria > Sphingomonadales > Sphingomonadaceae > Qipengyuania. Next base: position 67,242 of record JALJCR010000004.1, read on the forward strand.
GTCATGCCGACCGCGGTAAGAATCGAATCGACCGAAAAGACGATATCGATGGCAACGATCTGGGCGATGACCGTGCCGAAAGTGGCCTTTGCGGCATCGGCGACACCGGGAGTCTTGTCGAGCAGATCGCCCGAATCGTCTTCCGGTTCCATCGAGTGATGGATTTCCTTGGTCGCCTTCCACAGCAGGAAAAGCCCGCCGGTTAGAAGAATGAGGTCGCGGCCTGAAAAAGCGGTTTCGAAACTGACCTTATTGGTTCCTTCGACCGGCGGGCCGACGATGCCGAGATCGAAGATCGGAGTCTGCAGCGTGACCAGCCAGCCGATCAGCATCAGCAGGGCAATTCGCATGATCAGCGCCAGCGCCAGCCCGATGCGCCGTGCGCGTTGCTGCTGATGCTCGGGGAGCTTGTTCGAAAGAATCGCGATAAAGATCAGGTTGTCGACACCCAGCACGACCTCCAGCGCAATCAGGGTGAGCAGCGCCAGCCAGGCGGCCGGATCGGAAACCAGAGCCAGTAAATCCATGATTTGTGCTGTGCCGAACGCTTCCGCCGCGTTCAAGACCTCTTTCACGCGGCACCGGCTTTGCGAAAATGTCACATTTTTGCGGTTTGCAGGCCATTACAGCTAAATCATTCGCGCATAGCCTTGTTTCGCGCTATGGCGAATACGCAAGGGAGGGTTTCGTGCCCGCCCGCGCCGGTACGGACTGCAGTCCTTCGTTTCGGTGGGTTCTGATCGTCGGGCTGCACGACAAGGTATTGTTCGAGTTATGGGTTACGACAGAGGGCGCCGCCGCGGGAAGGATAAGCGCGACGGTTTCGGCGATGATGGTTTCGATAATTTCGGTGGCCCCCCGGCCGATTTCGCGCCGCACGAAGCATTCCAGAAGGATCGTTTCGGAGGCGGTGATCGCGGCGGCGACCGCGGTGGTTTCGGCGGCGGAAATCGCGGTGGCGGTTTCGGCGGCGGCAACCGAGGCGGCGGCGGCGGCGGCGGCGGCGGGTTCAACCGCATGCCTGCGCAGGTCGTCGGCACCGGCAAGGGAACGGTAAAGTTCTTCAACGGACAAAAGGGCTTCGGCTTCATCCAGCAGGATGGCGGCGGTGAGGACGTTTTCGTTCACATCAGCGCTGTCGAACGTGCCGGTCTCGAAGGTCTCGCGGAAGGGCAGGAACTGGAATTCAACCTCGTCGATCGCGGCGGTAAGGTGTCTGCACAAGACCTGCAGATCGTCGGCGATGTCATCCCCGTGGAATCGCGCGGCGGTGGCGATCGCGAATCGGCCCCGCGCCGCGAACTGACCGGTGAAAAGGCTACCGGGACGGTCAAGTTCTTCAACTCGATGAAGGGCTTCGGCTTCCTCACCCGCGATGACGGGCAGCCCGATGCGTTCGTGCATATCAGCGCGGTGGAGCGGTCGGGTCTAGCCGGTATCAACGAGGGCGAGCGTTACGAATTCGACCTCGAGGTCGATCGACGCGGCAAATATTCGGCGGTCAATCTCGTCCCCGCGCAGGACTGAGGAAAGGCGTTCCCGCGATCCGGTTTGACCCGGCGCGCGATACGCAATAGATCGCTGGCAAACACGCAAATGGCGGTTCCCCGGGAGCCGCCATTTGTCTTTCGCACTGTCAAGGCACACCCCGAGAAGTGCCGCTGGAGGAACCATGTCGATTTCGCCGCTGATGCCCGTCTATCCTCGCTGCGGGGTCCGCCCGGTCAAGGGCGATCACTGCCATCTGATCGATGAAGACGGTACGCGCTATCTCGATTTCGCCAGCGGTATCGCAGTAAACCTGCTTGGCCACAGCCATTCCGGCCTGATCGGCGCGATCCAGAAGCAGGCCGAGACGTTGATGCATGTCTCGAACCTCTATGGCAGCCCCCAGGGCGAGGCGCTGGCGCAGCGCCTGGTCGACAAGACTTTCGCGGATACGGTTTTCTTCACCAATTCCGGTGCCGAAGCGGTTGAAACCGCGATCAAGACCGCACGCGCCTATCATCAGCACGAAGATGGCGATGCCAATCGCACCGAACTGATCACCTTCACCAACGCATTTCACGGCCGCACGATGGCCACCATCAGCGCTTCGAACCAGGAAAAGATGCACAAGGGCTTCATGCCGCTGCTCGCCGGGTTCCAATACGCCGAATTCGACAATCTCGACCACGCGAAATCGCTTATGAGCGACAAGACCGCCGGCTTCCTCGTCGAACCGATCCAGGGCGAGGGCGGCATTCGCCCCGGCAGCGAAGACTTCATTCGCGGCCTGCGCCAACTGGCCGACGAGAACGACCTCATGCTGGTCTTCGACGAGGTTCAGTGCGGCGTGGCGCGTACGGGAAAACTCTATGCCTATGAACATTACGGCATTCAGCCCGATGTGATGGCCAGCGCCAAGGGTATCGGTGGCGGCTTCCCGCTGGGGGCATGTCTCGCGACCGAAAAGGCCGCGCGCGGCATGGGCTTCGGCACGCATGGCTCGACCTATGGCGGCAATCCGCTGGCGATGGCGGCAGGCATGGCGGTGATGGACGCCGTCGCCAATGACGAATTCCTCGCCGAGGTGACCGAGAAGGGCGAGCGGCTGCGCAGTCGCCTCGAACAGTTCATCGGCAATTACCCCGAGCTGTTCGAGCTGGTCCGGGGCAAGGGGCTAATGCTCGGCGTCAAGATGAAGGTCGAAAGCCGCCCCTTCTTCGTTCACCTGCGTGACAATCACCAACTGCTGACCGTGGCGGCGGGCGACAACACCCTGCGCGTCCTGCCGCCGCTGGTGGCAGGCGATGCCGAATTCGACGAATTCTTCGACAAGCTTTCGGCCGGTGCCGCAAGTTACACCCCGGCCGGCTGAACGGAGCGAGACGATGCGGCACTTCCTCGATCTATCGGATGCGGGCGGGGATGCGATCGCCGCCATGATAAACGATGCACAGGACCGCAAGGCGGCGCGCCGCGAGTGGCCCAAAGGCAGACCCGATGCCGATGCGCCGCTGGCGGGCCATGTGCTCGGCATGATCTTCGAGAAAAACTCCACCCGCACACGGGTCAGTTTCGACATCGCCATGCGTCAGCTTGGCGGAACGGCGCTGATCCTCGATTCGGGTACCAGCCAGCTCGGGCGCGGCGAGAGCATCGCCGATACCGCGCGGGTGCTCAGCCGCATGGTCGATGCGATCATGATCCGCACCGACGATCATGAAAAGGCGCTGGAAATGGCGCGCCATGCGACGGTGCCGGTCATCAATGGCCTGACCGATCGTTCGCATCCGTGCCAGATTGTCGCCGACCTCCTGACCATGATCGAACATGGCAAGGCCTTGCCCGGTCTCGAACTGGCTTGGCTGGGCGATGGCAACAATGTGCTGCACTCGATTCTCGAGGCGGCCGCCTTGATGAAGTTCAACGTGCGGATCGGTACGCCGAAGGGCTATGAACCCGAACCCGAATTTGTCGAAATGGCACGCGCGGGCGAGGCGAAAGTCACCTTGACCCAGGATGCGGATGAAGCCGTGGCGGGGGCGGATATCGTGGTGACCGACACCTGGGTTTCGATGGGGCAGGAGCATGTTCACAACAAGCTTGCAGCCATGGCGCCGTTCCAGGTTTCCAATCGGCTGATGGGATTGGCAAAGCCCGATGCCAAATTCCTCCATTGCCTCCCCGCCCATGTCGGCGAGGAGGTGACGGAGGACGTGTTCGAGAGCGACCAGTCCGTCGTGTTCGACGAGGCCGAGAACCGCATTCACGCGCAAAAGTCGGTTCTGCTTTGGTGTTTCGATAAAATCTGACAGCCGACGGCACACTCTACCAATCCGCGAAGGGGCGCCCCATATGGCGGCGATGGACGCTACTCCCCAGACTACACCCGAAACCTATTCCGGACGCCTGCTCGCCTTCACCATTCCCACGCGCCATGCGCGCGGTCGGCTGGTGCGGCTCGACCGGACGCTCGACGCCATTCTCGCCGCGCATGACTATCCTGCACCCGTGACCCATTTGCTCGCCGAAGCGCTGGTGCTGGCGGTGCTGATGGGTGGGCTGGTCAAGGATGATGGCTCGCAAGTCACCATGCAGGCGCAGACCGAAGCGGGCGCGGTCAGCCTGCTGGTGTGCGATTACAAGGGCGGGGAGCTTCGGGGCTATGTCGAATTCGACTCGGCAAGGCTGGCCGAACTGGGCGCCAATCCTTCGCTCTTCGCGCTCTTCGGCAAGGGCTATCTGGCCATCACTTTCGATCTGGCCGGCGGTCGGGGCCGGTACCAGGGCATCGTACCGCTGGAAGGCGACAATCTTTCGGAGGCTTGCGAGCGCTATTTCTATCAGTCGGAGCAGGTGCCCACGCTGATTCGCTGCGCGGTACGGTCGGATGGCGAGGGGGTAAGCGCGGCCGGACTGTTGGTGCAGCATCTGCCCGAAGGCGAAGAGGGTCGGGAGCGCCTGCACAGCAAACTCGATCATCCCGAATGGGACCATGTGGCCATTCTCGCAGGATCGCTGCGCCATGACGAATTGCTGGATTCCGCGCTATCGCTCGAGGCCATCGCCTGGCGGCTGTTTCACGAGGAGGACGAGGTCCGCATCCAACCGGGCGCGGATATCTCGAAAGGCTGCCGTTGCTCGGTCGATCACTATCGCGAGGCGCTTGGACGGTTTCCGGAAGAAGACCGCAGGGATATGCGCGACGAAAACGGGATCGTCATGGTCGATTGCGCATTCTGCTCGAAGCAGTTCGGGATCGAAATCTGACCGGCGTGTCGTTGTTATACAACAGTTCATCGTGATTGTGCTGTAATGATTACGAATCACGGGCGCGTCTGAACTTACGGACGAAAGGTGAATTTCGACATGGCTCGCAAACGGGCATTTTTTCTGGCGGCGCTTGCTGCGCCGCTCGCGGTTCTTGCCGCCCCAGCTATCGCGCAGGCTTCGCTCGCCATGCTCGACAGCCTTGATCGGGGCGGCTGGGAAGTCCGCTACCGCGATGGCAGCGCCGCGCGCAAGGTGTGCGTGCGTACCGGGCGCGAATTCATTCAGTTGCGCCATCCCGACAGCGCCTGCAACCGGTTCGTCGTTGACGACAGCGCCAGCGACGTGACTGTTCAATATACTTGCCGGGGCAATGGCTATGGCCGGACCCATATCCGCAAGGAAACGGCCTCATTGGTCCAGATTGACAGTCAGGGAATTTCCGGCGGTAAGCCGTTCCAGTTCACAGCCGAGGCTCGCCGGACCGGCGGCTGCGGCTGATCCGCTTCTTGCAGGCTTGCGCGCTTGCGAATAGCGAGCCTGAATGAGCCAATCCCAATCTTCTGGCCCCGCCGTCGTCCTGCTTTCGGGGGGGCTCGATTCCATGGTCACCGCCGCCATCGCCCGTGAACGGGGGATGGCGGTACATGCCCTCACTATCGATTATGGCCAGCGCCATGTACGCGAACTGCAATCGGCGCGGGCGATTGCGGAAAGGCTCGGCGTCGAGCGCCACGTTGTCCTTCCCCTCGATCTGAGGCGCTTCGGCGGATCGGCGCTGACCGACGATATCGACGTGCCCAAGACCGGCGTCGGAACCGACATACCCGTGACCTATGTCCCGGCACGCAATCTCGTCTTTCTTGCCCTGACCACCGCCTTTGCCGAAACATCGAATTCGCGGGATATCTTCATCGGCGTCAACGCGCTTGATTATTCAGGCTATCCGGATTGTCGGCCGGAATTCATCGCCAGCTTTGCCGAAACCGCGCGATTGGGAACGAAACAGGGCGTGGAAGGTCGACCGTTCACGATCCATGCGCCGCTGCAAGACATGTCGAAAGCGGACATTGCGCGCGAATGCTACAGGCTGGGTCTCGATCCCGCGTGGAGCTGGTCCTGCTACGATCCCACAGGTGATGGCCTCGCCTGCGGGGCCTGCGATTCGTGCCGCCTGCGGCGAAAAGGCTTTGCCGAGGCGGGCCTTGCCGATACCACGCCCTACGCAGAGGAAATCCACGACCGAGGGGAGTAGGGAATTGAGCCAAACGAAGGATGCCGCACCGCCGAGCCACGACGCAGCCGGTGCCGGCACGGACAAGGTACCCGCTTATAGCTGGTATGCGCTTGGTGTTCTCGTCCTCGTCTACGTTCTCAATTTCATCGACCGGCAGATCCTCTCGATCCTGGCCAATGATATCAAGGCCGATCTCGGCGTCGAGGACGACTATCTCGGCTTTCTCTATGGCACCGCCTTTGCGGTATTCTACGCCCTGTTCGGCATCCCGCTCGGCAAGCTTGCCGACAGTTGGAAGCGGGTGCGGTTGATGAGCCTCGGCCTTGCCCTGTGGTCGACGATGACGGCCCTGTCGGGCTTCGCGAAGAACGCCACCACATTGACCGTGGCGCGCATCGGCGTGGGCGTGGGCGAGGCCACGGCCAGCCCATCGGCCTATTCGCTCATTTCTGACTGGTTTCCTGCCCGGCTGCGCGCGACCGCCCTCGCGATCTATTCGTCGGGGCTCTATATCGGCGGCGGGATTTCACTGCTGATCGGCGGGCTCATCGTCGAGAACTGGAATGCCGCCTACCCCGACGGCGGGCCGCTGGGGCTCGTCGGCTGGCAGGCGGCATTCCTCGCGGTTGGAATACCGGGGATAGCTCTCGCGCTGTGGGTCCTCACCCTGCGCGAACCGGCACGCGGGGCGATCGATGGCTTGCCTACTCCGGAAGACCCGGCGCCCTTTCGCGGTTTCGTTCGCGAGCTCTTCCAGGTCATTCCGCCCTTCACGGTTTTCGGGGCGGCCGGACGCGGGGCGGGCGCATTGGCGCTGAACCTGCTGGGTGCGGCATTCTTCGCCGCGCTGGCCTGGGCGCTGTGGCGCTGGACGGGCGTCTTCGAACAGTGGCTGTTTCTCGGCGTCGGATATTACGCCGTGTTCAGCTGGGCGATGGGCCTGCGCGCACGCGATCTGCCGACTTTCAGACTGACCTGGGGATCATCCGCCTTCATGTGCGTGGTTCTCGGCTACGGGACGGTTGCTTTCGTGGCCTATGCCGTATCCTATTGGGGCGCGCCCTATGCCGAACGTGCGCTGGGCGTGAACAAGACCGATCTCGGCTGGTTCCTGGGCGCCCCTGCCGCCGTGGCGGGCTTTCTGGGCGTTATCCTTGGCGGTCGGATGGCAGACTTTCTGCTCGAGCGGAGGCCCGAGGGACGCATCTGGGTCATCCTTTTCGGCCTTGTAGCACCCATACCGGCCATATGGGTCGCTTATACGACCGATGACGTGGTGCTGTTCTATATCGGAGCCTTCGTCGCCCAGCTGCTGAGTGCATCGGCGCTGGGCGCCGCCGCAGCATCGAGCCAGGCGCTGGTTCTGCCGCGAATGCGCGGACTCGCGACGGCAACCTTCTTCCTCTCCACTACCCTGATCGGGCTGGGGCTCGGCCCCTTCATGGCCGGTTACGTCTCGGCCTCCAATGGCGACGACCTGTCAGTCGGCGTGCTTTCCACGCTTGTGGCCGCGCCATTCGGGCTGGTATTGCTGATCGCCGCGCTGAAACTTGTGCCCAGCGCGGCTTCGAGTGTGGTGGAGCGCGCGCGCGAAGCGGGAGAGCCGGTCTAGCCGCGCTTGAGAACGCCGCAGGCGATCCGCGCACCGGCATTGCCGGTAGGATCGGTGCGATAATCGTCGGCGTCCGCGTGGACAATCACGGCAGTGCCGTCCGCATCGAAAATGTCATCGAGGATCGCGTCGGCGTTGCCCTCAAGGACGATTTCGGCGCTACCGGTGCCGTTGGCGCCGATCGCGAGATTGGGCATGTCCCCCAAGTGTTTGCCGCCAGGCGAGAGCTGGCCATGTGTGGCACCGCGCGGATTGAGGTGGCCGCCCGCGCTCTTGAAATCGGGGGCTTTGCAGCGACCGGTGGTGTGGAGGTGGAAGCCATGGTCCCCCTCTGGCATTCCCACGGCCGCTACCGCGACGGTCAAGGTCTGGCCGTTGCTGAGCAGTTGGACGGTTCCCGCAGGCAGGCCGTTGGCGAAGCGAAGCGTGGTTTCGCCCACTCGGTCGCTCGGCAGGCTCTCTATTGTCGTACAACCGACCAGGGCGAGTGCGGCGAGCGAAGGAAGCAGTGAACGAAATGTCATGTCGGTCCTCTTGGTTTGAAGGTCGGCTTACTCCTGCCAACGAAAAAGGGGCCGGATTGCTCCGGCCCCTCTTACTTTTGGCGTTACGCCCTTCGCTTACATGCCCGAACCCGGACCGTAAGTGATTTCGACGCGACGGTTCTGCAGTTCGCGGACACCGTCGGCGGTCGGGACGCGCGGCTGCGATTCACCGAACGCTTCGCTGGTGATCCGGCCATCCGGAATACCGCGCGAGCTCAGGTAACCACGAACCGAGTCGTTACGTCGTTCGGCGAGACCCATATTGTAGGTTACCGAACCCGAACGGTCGGTGTGACCGGCCAGCATCACCGAGGCAGTGCCGCAGTTGGCGTAGGCCGAAACCGCATTGTCCAGGATCGTCGCTGCTTCCGGAGTGATCGCCGATTCGTCCCAGTTGAAGAAGACGATATACGGACCCGTCTCGCAGACCGGCGCCGGAGGCGGCGGCGGGGGAGGCGTGGCGCAGGCGGGCGACGGGATCGAAGTGCCGCTGAGCGAGGGCGAGACGACGCCCG